>NZ_CP139558.1:2517435-5034870 GCF_034262375.1 Mucilaginibacter sabulilitoris | reverse complement strand
GAGGTAGTTAAACTGATAAAGGAAGAAGCCGGGATTGACCTGGAAATCATTCATGGCTCAAAGGAGGCAAAAGTTATTTACGCGAGCCATGTAGATCAAAACATTGATAAAAGCAAAAATTACCTCTATATTGATGTAGGCGGCGGCAGCACAGAGCTTTCTCTTTTTTTAGCCGGCGAGTTGATGGCTTCTAAATCTTTCAACGTAGGCACCATCAGGATACTCGACAACCAGGATACGGAAGAAACCTGGAACGAAATGAAAGACTTTATACGCGAGCATACCCGCGGGTTTAAACAACTGGCCGGGATAGGTACCGGTGGAAATATCAACAAATTATACAAACTGTCTGAAGAGGAGAACGATGCTCCGCTGGCATTTGCCAAATTACGGTCATTATACACCTACCTTACCTCATTTTCATTGAAAGACCGTATAAATGTGCTGGGTTTAAACCAGGACCGTGCCGACGTAATCATCCCCGCATGCGAAATATATCTTACAGTTATGAAAAATGCAGGTATTAAATACATATATGTGCCCCGTGTAGGTATGGTAGACGGTATTATTCAAACATTAATAGAGAAAAATTCACAATAATATAACGTAAAATTATTTTTACAAATTTGTTTAATAATTGAAAAACTGTTATTACATTTGTATTGCCCTCTCAAGGGCATGTTTTTCATAGGTAGATGTAGGGTCGGGTACAAGTTATTCGACCCTTTTTTGTGCCCGTAACTTTTGCCTGTTTGGGTTGTTGGAGAAGTAATCATGAAGAAGAAAATTGTAGTTGCAATTACGGGTGCCAGCGGTGCTATTTATGCCAATCTGTTATTAAAAACACTAAACCGGTTACAAGATCAGATAGCCGAAGTGGCCGTTGTAATGTCAGACAATGCCAAAGATGTTTGGCGGTTTGAGCTTGATAATGAAGATTTTAATAATTACGATTATAAATTCTACGCCAAAAATGATTTCATGGCGCCTTTTGCGTCCGGCTCAGCCAGGTTTGATACTATGGTGATCGTACCTTGCTCCATGGGTACCCTGGGCCGCATAGCCGGCGGCATATCTGACGACCTGATAATCCGCGCCGCCGACGTTATACTAAAAGAACGCCGTAAACTGATACTGGTAGCGCGAGACACGCCGCTCAATCTGATCCACATCCGCAACATGGAAACCGTGACCGCGGCCGGAGGTATTATTTGTCCGGCTATACCATCATACTATAGCAAACCCAAAACCATAGAAGAACTGGCCATGACCGTAGTGAACCGTGTGATTGACCTGATAGGGTTGGAGCATGAAAGCTACCGCTGGAACGAAGAGTAAAATATAGATTAGAGACGCATTTCGCGTCTTTTTTGTTTATACTTTTTTAAGTTCGGAAAAAGCTTTTTAAAAGTGTTAAAATGAAAATTTTTTGATCGGTTTTTTAATTTTTGTGCTCGATTTGTACCGGTTTTGAGTGCAATAAAGTCTGTTTTTTGTTAAAATAAAACTTTAAAAAGTTTCGGCGGGAAGTTCTTGCTTATAGTTAAAATGAAGAGATTGTCACAATTCAATAACCCATTAAATCCATAAATCTAAAATTGTTATCTTTGCGCCCTTAAAGATGAATAAGAAAGTCGCTTTTTATACGCTGGGCTGTAAGCTTAATTATTCGGAGACCTCATCTATTGGTCGCCTGTTTAACCAGGCGGGTTATGATACGGTGGAGTTTACCAATACCCCCGATGTTTTTGTGATCAATACCTGTTCAGTTACCGAAAACGCGGATAAAAAGTGCAAAAAGATTGTAAAAGAGGCGCTTAAAATATCGCCGAATGCCTACGTTACCATAGTAGGTTGTTATGCACAACTAAAACCACAGGAGATAGCCGAGATTCCGGGTGTTGACATGGTTTTAGGAGCTGCCGAAAAGTTCCAGATCATTGATCATATTACCGATCTTGCTAAAAAACCGAAGGCCGTAGTTTATAATCAGCCTGTTTCTGAGGCAAATGAGTTTGTTCCGGCCTATTCCTTTGGCGATCGCACCCGCACCTTTTTAAAAGTTCAGGATGGTTGCGATTATTCCTGTACGTTTTGTACCATACCCCTGGCACGTGGCAGCAGCCGCAGCGATACCATTGAAAATGTACTGGAACAGGCTAAGCAAATTGCAGCCTCAGGAGTAAAAGAAATTGTATTAACAGGTGTTAATCTGGGCGATTTTGGCATCAGGAATGGCAAGCGTGAAGATAAATTCTTTGACCTGGTTAAAGCTCTTGACGAAGTGGAAGGCATTGATCGTTTCAGGATATCATCAATAGAACCCAACCTGCTTACCGACGAAATTATTGCGTTTGTGGCTGGTTCTAAACGTTTTGTGCCGCATTTTCATATTCCGCTACAGTCAGGTTCCGATAAAATATTAGGTTTAATGCGCCGTCGTTATAAACGCGATTTGTACGTTAACCGTGTGGCCAAGATAAAAGAGCTCATGCCCGATTGCTGTATCGGTGTTGATGTTATAGTAGGCTTCCCCGGTGAAACAAGAGAAGATTTTATAGAAACCTATAATTTCTTAAACGACCTGAACGTTTCATACCTGCACGTATTTACCTACTCGGAAAGGGAAAATACACTGGCCAGCCAGATGACCGGCGCGGTTCCGGGTTCGGCCCGCGGCGAGAGGAGCAAAATGCTGCATATCCTGTCTGATAAGAAACGCAGGGCATTTTATGAAGGCCAGTTAAATAAAGCCGAAGTGGTGTTATTTGAAGGGGATATTAAAGATGGCTTTATGCATGGGTTTACACGTAATTATGTGAAAGTAAGAACCAAGTATGACCCGGTTTTGATCAACGAGCTAAAAACGGTGCACTTAACAAATATTTCACCTGATGGTGACGTCGAAATAACAGAAAGCGAAGAAATATTAGTTCATTAAAACATTATATTCGCTTCAAACTATAACCTATGTTTCCAACTATAACATCGCTTCTGCAATATCTTTTTGGTATAAATATCCCTTTACCTATACAAACATTCGGTTTTTTTGTGGCAATAGCCTTTATGGGGGCCTATTGGGCGTTTGCGCAGGAGTTTAAGCGGAAAGAGAAGTTAGGTATAATACATCCCTTTAAAAAAACGGTAACTGTTGGTAATCCAGCTTCAGTAAATGAGCTGGTTGGCAATGGTATTTTCGGCTTTGTTTTGGGCTATAAACTTGTTGATTGCGCACTGAATTATCATGCGCTTTTAGATAGTCCACAGGATTTTTTGTTATCCCTGCGCGGCAACTGGATAGGCGGCATTATAGGTGCCATAGCTATAGCCTACTGGGCTTATCATGAGGGCGAAAAACAAAAACAAGCCAAACCAGTCACTAAAGAAGTAACTGTGCACCCGCACGAACTGATGGGTAATATTTTGCTATGGGCAGCCGTATTTGGTTTCGCCGGTGCTAAATTATTTAATGCATTGGAGAACTGGGGCGAGTTTATGAAAGATCCGGTGGGGATGCTGATAGGCTTTAGCGGACTAACTTTTTATGGTGGTTTAATTTGTGGCGGCGGGGCTGTACTTTATATAGCCAATAAGCATGGCATTAAACCGCTTGATATGCTTGATATTGGCGGCCCTGGTATGATGCTGGCTTATGCACTTGGTCGTATTGGCTGCCAAATGTCGGGCGACGGAGATTGGGGAATAACCAATACCGCTCCAAAACCGGGATGGTTAAGCTGGGCGCCTGATTGGATGTGGGCCTTTAAATTTCCTCATAATGTAAATGACGAAGGTGTCGCTATACCAAACTGCGTTGGTAAATTTTGCCATGAATTGCAATACCCGGTTTTTCCTACTTCTTTTTATGAGCTTGTGGTTTGTTTGCTGTTGTTCTGGTTATTATGGAGTATCCGTGACCGTATTAAAGGAGCCGGTATAATGTTTGGTGTTTACATGATATTAGCCGGTGTTGAACGTTTCTTTATTGAATTGATACGCGTAAATACAAAATACCATGTTGCTGGCATTAGCTTTACCCAGGCCGAGTTTATTTCGTTATTAATGGTTGTTGGCGGAACTGTTTTAATTGTGAACGGACTTAACAGGAACAAAAAAACAGCAAGCTTACAGCATGGTTAATAAAAAAGTACAAAACAATAAACTGTTAAATAACCACATGGTTAGGTTCCTGATATCTGCCGGAGCTGGTTTTTTAGTTGATGTATCTGCTTATTATCTTTTTTATCATAATCTTTTAACAAAGCCAACCTATCAGATATTTTCTTTAACAATGCGTAACTCTACCGCATCGTTAGCTCTTTCCTTTAGTATGGGGGTGGTGGTTAATTTTCTGATGACCCGGTATATTGTTTTCACCGAATCAACCCTGTCACCCTATAAACAATTTCTGCGTTTTACTTCAGTGGCGATAGTTGGTTTTTTTGCAAATCTGGCTATAATTAAAATACTTATACAATATTTTGGTATATATCCTCCTGTAGCTCGGATAGGGGCTATATTAAGTTTGTTTTTCGCAAGCTATTTTATACATAAGGTGTTTTCATTTAAGTTAGCATTACGAAGCTATGGAACTCATAAAAATAACGAGTCAGGTAACTGAGGTCGCAAAACAAACAGGCGACTTTATCAGGCAGGAACGGAAAACTTTTGATCCTGATAAAATAGAATACAAAGGACTGAACGACCTGGTATCTTACGTAGATAAAACAGCCGAAAAAAGAATTGTTGAAGGACTCCGTAAAATACTGCCGGAAGCGGGCTTTATTACCGAAGAAAAAACAACCACAACGGTAGGTGAAAGGTACAACTGGATTATTGACCCGCTGGATGGTACTACTAATTTTATACATGGCGTACCTTCATTTTCTGTAAGTATAGCGCTTAAAGAATATAACGAGCTGGTATCTGGCGTGGTTTATGAAATAAATCTCGATGAGTGCTTTTATGCCTCGAAAGACACGCCCGCATATTTAAATGGCCGTGAAATCAGGGTAAGCAAAAATCAGAAGGTGGCCGACAGTTTGCTGGCTACGGGTTTTCCTTACTATGATTTTGGCAAGCAGGCAGTCTATATTGAACTATTTGCCGATTTGATGAAAAGTTGCCACGGTCTCAGGCGTTTAGGTTCTGCCGCTGTTGACCTGGTTTATACAGCATGCGGCAGGTTCGACGCTTTTTATGAGTATAACTTAAATGCCTGGGATGTAGCCGCAGGAATTGTTATTGTAAAACAAGCAGGCGGGCAGGTAGTTAATTTTAAAGGCGGAGATGAAGTGTTGGAAACAAGAGAACTGTTGGCAACTAACGGTAGTATAACTGAGGAACTACTTACTACTATACAGAAATATTTCAGGTAGGCACTAATGCCACGAATTTATTCGAATGGCACTAGTTTAAAAAGGCCTTAATTTATTCATATTGAATAAATTAAGGCCTTTTTTATGAGCTCACATTCGTGCCATTCGAATAGATTCGTGGCATTCGTGTCAATATTTTATAGGGCTTCTGATACCACTTCGGTAACTTCCGGCACCATACGTTTAAGCAGGTTTTCTATACCAGCTTTTAAGGTAACGGTTGATGACGGGCAACCGCTGCATGAACCGCGTAGTTCAACGGTAACTACACCCTCATTAAATGAACGATAAGAAATAGCACCGCCATCCTGCTCAACAGCAGGGCGAACATAATCATGCAGTATCTGCTGTATTTTTACTTCAGTTTCCGAACCTTCAAAGTTTGCTTCTGTGGCTTCTTCTTCCAGCTGTATTTTAAGTTCAGATTCAACCGCGCCTTTTACAAACTCTTTCATAATAGGCTCAACATCTGCCCATTCGCTGCCCTCTGTTTTGGTGATGGTTACAAAATTGCTGGCAAAGAAAACACCGTTAACAAAAGAAAACTTGTATAATTCCTTTGCAAATGGCGATTTTTCGGCGCTTTCCTTTGTAGGATAGTCCGCACTGCCATTAATCAGCAACTTGTTCACTATGAACTTCATAGTTGCCGGGTTGGGCGTTAATTCTGTATATACGTTGATATTCATCGGAAATTCTATTTAGATTAATTAAACAAATTTAATCACCTTTTTGATTTAAAAGTCATAGTTAAAATGTTATGACGGGGAAATGATAGAATAACAATTTACGCATAAAAATTAAATCCCCGTATAATTTAATGGCGTTATTTGTTTCAATTCTTGTTTTGTAGTGTCGCTTACATTTAACGTATCAACAAAGGCTGCTATTGTTTGCCCGTTAATCTGCTGATTGGTGCGCGTAAGGTCTTTAAGGGCCTCATATGGATTAGGATAACCCTCACGTCTTAATATGGTTTGGATGGCCTCGGCCACAACGGGCCAGTTAGCTTCCAGATCAGCATTAATAGCATCCTGGTTTAATAATAGCTTATTCAAACCTTTTATCGTCGATTTGATAGCAATCAGCGTATGAGCTACTGGCACACCAATATTCCTTAAAACGGTAGAGTCGGTCAAATCGCGCTGTAAACGTGATACAGGAAGTTTAGCGGCCAGGTGTTCAAACAGTGCATTCGCTATCCCAAGGTTACCTTCTGAGTTTTCGAAATCAATAGGGTTAACCTTATGCGGCATGGCCGATGAACCTACTTCGCCGGCTTTTATCTTTTGTTTAAAGTAATTCATGGATATGTAAGTCCACATATCACGGTCAAGGTCAATCAATATATTATTGATCCTTTTCAGTGCATCGCACTGTGCGGCAAAGTTGTCGTAATGTTCAATCTGTGTAGTAAACTGCGAACGGCTCAGGCCTAATATGTCATTCACAAAGTGGTTCCCAAAAGCTTTCCAATCCTTACCAGGATAAGCGATGTGATGCGCGTTGAAATTACCGGTAGCGCCGCCAAATTTTGCAGAGTAAGCAACCGATTTTAACAATTGCAACTGACCTTCCAGTCGTTCTATGTAAACCTGTATCTCTTTTCCCAAACGCGTAGGTGAGGCAGGCTGTCCGTGTGTATGTGCCAGCATGGGTACCTGATCCCAATCACGGGCGTAGTTTTTTAATGCACCAATCAGTTCCTCAATGGCCGGATAGTAGGTATTGTTGATAGCCAGCTTAAAAGTGTATGGTATAGCTGTGTTGTTGATATCCTGTGAGGTAAGCCCGAAATGGATAAACTCTTTATATGGTTCAAGACCTAATTTATCAAACTCCTTTTTTATAAAATATTCAACTGCTTTAACATCATGATTAGTTGTTTTCTCAATCTCTTTTATGCTTTCGGCATCAGCTTCGGTAAAGTTTTTGTAAATGTCCCGTAACTTTTCTGACAGATTTTTATCAAAATGCTGTAATTGTGGCAAAGGATATTCTACTAAGGCAATGAAATATTCAATTTCTACAAATACACGGTATTTAATAAGTGCATATTCAGAAAAATAGTTAGCAAGGTCGGCAGTTGTATTACGATAGCGTCCATCAATTGGTGAAATTGCTGAAAGAGGAGTAAGCGTCATGTTCTTATAAATTTTGGCAAAGGTAATGATTTAGACGTGCAGATGCACATATTTCAAGCAAGCAGAGTGATTGATGTCCTATTTCAGGATTATTAATTGTTATATACAAAACACAATTAAGTACCACTCACTTGTGAAGCAATAATTATATCTCTGAATCTTTTGTCTTGTAAAAGTAATTTCTAAAGGAAACTTTGAAATCGAAAAATGTTTCCTTAGTTTTGACCCGGAAAGTCAATGAGTCAGTTAGAAAGAATTATACACGGCAGCGAAGACCTGTTTTTAAGAGCAGGTATTAAGAGCATTACCATGGACGATATAGCCAGGCATCTGGGTATGTCGAAAAAAACAATCTACCAGTTTTTTAAAGATAAGAATGATTTGGTAACAGCGGTAGTTAGGAGAAAACTGAAGGAAGATGAAGACCAGATGGCCGATATCATTAGTAAATCGGAAAATGTAATAGAAGAGATGATTAATATGATGAAATGCTCGGAAGATATATTTTCAAGAATAAACCCAATAGTGGTTCATGATATGCAAAGGTACCATCCGGAGGCCTGGGCCGAGTTTCAGAAGTTTAAGGCTGAGATATTGATCAGCACGCTTGAAGAACTTTTAACAAAAGGCATGAAGCAGGGTTACATTCGGAAAGATATTGACGTAAAGATAATTGCACGCATGCGGGTAAACCAGGTGGAGCTTGGCTTTAATACCGAAATTTTCCCGGTATCGGAATTTAATACCTGGAAGGTGCAGGTTCAGTTTTTAGACCATTTTAATTATGGAATATGTACGCTTAAAGGATATAAGCTTTTAAATCAATATAAAAATATACACGAAGATTAACACATACTGCTGACATAAGGCTGTCATTTACAAGATTGAACTTTATATCGGCAACAAGAAATAACTCAACTATAATATATAAAATGAAACATCTACTTTTTATGGCAACTGTATTTTGCGCCATAGCATTTAAAAGCTATGCGCAGGAAGCGCCACCTAATAATCAAACGTATAACTTTAGTGTACAGGATTGTGTCGATTATGCCTATGAACATCAAAACACAGTGTTGAATGCTGGTTTAGACGTTAAATCTGCTGAATATAAAGTTAAAGAAACAACAGGTACCGGCTTGCCTCAGATAAGTGGTACAGCATCATTTACCGATTATTTAAAGATTCCGACAACTTTGCTGCCAGGGGAGTTTTTTAATGCTCCTGGTACTTTTATTCCGATAAAATTTGGTGTAAAGTATAATTCAAATCTGGGACTTAATTTAACACAAAAGATATTTGATGGTAGTTATTTTGTTGGTTTAAAGGCTTCAAAAACTTATAAAGAATTATCCCAGCGTAGCTACACACGAACTAAGATTGATGCAAACATCAATGTAACAAAGGCCTATTATCAGGTTTTGGTGAGCGATGAGCAAATAAAATTATTGGATGCCAATATTGCCCAGTTAAAACAGCAAGTAGATCAAACCACAGCTCAAAATAAACAAGGTTTTGTTGAAAAGATTGATGTGGATCGCATTACTGTTCAATACAACAACCTGATAACGGATCGTGAAAACGTAGTAAGGTCCCTCGCATTAAATTATCAGATGTTAAAGTTTCAGATGGGAATGCCTATTGAATATAATTTGACGCTAAAAGATAAATTGGTAGATGTGAAGCTTGAAAATAACGTTGCCGAATTAAGTTCGGATACTACTTTTTATCATAATAGAATAGAGTATGCTCTGCAAGAGACGGACAAAAAAGTTAATGAACTTCTTCTTCAAAATAAGAAGGCCGCGTATTTACCCACTTTGAACTTTAATGGTAATTATGCTGCATCATATCAGGATAATAGTTTTGGAAATTTATATAAAAACTCCTTTCCTTCAAGCTATATCGGCCTATCCTTAAACGTTCCGATTTTTAGCAGTGGTCAAAGAAGCAACCAGGTAAAGGAAGCTAAGATCTCCGTTATGCAATCACAGAATAACTTGATCAATTTAAAAAATTCGCTAAATCTGGATGCAAAAACGGCAGCGGTATCTTATATTAATGGCTTACAATCACTTGAAAATCAAAAGCGTAATCAAATTTTGGCACAGGAGGTTCTACGCGTAGCCAAAGTTAAATATCAGCAAGGCGTTGGCTCAAGTATTGAGGTAACACAAGCTCAAACATCACTGGAAGATGCTGACAATAAATATATACAAGGTCTGTATGATGCTTTGGTGAGCAAGGTTGACCTGGATAAGGCATATGGCCGCATTAAATAAACATTTACTAAACCCACTATATTAAAAAAAGACATGAAAAAAATATTATACATACCGGCTTTCATTTTTTTAGCTGCGTGTTCAAGTAAGCAACCTAAGGATAAAGCCGCCCAACTTGCTCAACTAAAGAAACAACAGGCTGATTTAAATTCAAAGATCACTAAACTGCAGGCCGAAATTGGTTCAAACGATTCATCTAAAACTACGGATGTAAGTACTGTTGCCATAAAACCAGCGCAGTTTACCAATTATGTGCAGATACAAGGCAAAATTGATGCACAGGATAACGTAGTTGCTTATCCGCAGGCACAGGCCACCATTACTAGTCTTTACGCTAAAGTAGGTCAGCATGTAAGCAAAGGACAAACACTTGCCCAGTTAGACAATAAAGTATTACTGCAAAATATAGCACAAAGTGAGGCCCAGGTTAATTTAAACGATCAGTTGTTTCAGCGTCAGAAAAACCTTTGGGATCAAAAAATAGGTACCGAGGTTCAATTTTTACAGGCTCAAACCAATTTGCAGGCCAGTAAAAAAGCTTTGGCCTCTTTAAAGCAACAGGCAGACCTGTACCGCATTGTATCACCAATTAGTGGTACAGTTGACCAAATGGACCTTAAACTGGGTCAGGTTGCTATGCCTGGGCAAACAGGTATACGGGTTGTTAACGCCGATGTTTTGAAAGTTAAAGCAGATGTACCTGAATCATACGCGGGCAGTGTAAATACCGGTAACCAGGTAAAAATACTGGTGCCAGATGCTAATGATTCATTGATTACCAAAGTAACTTTTGCCGCCAAGGTTATTGACCCAACATCGCGCAGTTTTGGAGTAGAGGTAAAATTACCCGAACGTAAAACCCTGCGACCTAACATGACCGCTATTATTCAAATAGCTAATTATACAAAGGCAAATACGTTTGTTGTACCAGTAAAAGCAATTTTAAAATCAGAAACCGGTGATTATGTGTATCTTAATCAAAACGGAACCGCTAAAAAAGTAAATGTGAAAGCAGGAACTACCTATAGTGGTAATACTGAAATATTATCAGGGTTAAAAAATGGCGATGAGTTGGTAACGGAAGGGGCTACCGAGATAGAGGACGGCGACAAGATAAAAGTATTACAGTCTGCCAATTAATTATAAACGTTTGATCTGTTGATTATGAAAGATCTTAAAAAAGAATTTGGGCCCTCAAGTTGGGCCATTGATAATAAAACCGCCGTTTATGTTCTCATATTTCTGGTGACCGTATTGGGACTAATTAGTTACAATAATCTGCCAAAGGAAAATTTCCCGGATATAGCACAGTCAAAGGTGTTTGTTACTACAACCTTTGCCGGCCAGTCTCCGCAGAATATAGAAAATCTGGTTACCAGGCAAATAGAGAAACAGCTGAAGTCATTGAAAGGACTTAAAAAAGTTACATCCAACTCAGTGCAAAACGTATCGATAATCACGGCAGAATTTAATGCAAATATTGATATTAAAGATGCTAAGATTGATGTAAAAGATGCGGTTGATAAGGCAAAACAAGATTTACCCCAGAACGACGATAACTTAAAGGAGTCTGTAATATCTGATATTAATGTTGCGGATCTACCTATTCTTTATATCAATATATCGGGTAATTATGACCTAAAGAAACTGAAAGAATATGCAGATATTTTAAAGGATGAGATTGAAAGTTATAAGGAGATATCAAAAGTTGATGAGGTAGGTGCTTTAACTCCAGAAATACAAGTAAATGTAGATCTGAACAAAATGGCGGCAACACAAGTTAGCTTTAACGATATAATTCAGGCTATTGGGAATGAAAACATCCTTACCTCGGCCGGCACGGTGAAAACCGACGGAGTACGCAGAAGTATAGACATAAAAAAGGATTTTAAAAATGCTGATGAAGTAGCTGCAATGGCTGTCCGAAACCCCAAAGGACAAGCTGTGTATCTAAGGGATATTGCTGAGATTAAAGACTCATTTTTAGAACAGGAAAGTTATGCCCGTTTAAAAACGAACGATAACCCCAATTTTAAAAACGTAATTACGCTTAACGTAAGTAAGAGAGCGGGAGAGAACCTTATTGAAGCGTCGGACAAAATCAATGAACTAATAAAACTGAAACAGAAAACAGTGTTCCCGAAAGGGCTTGACATTGTTGTAACTGGCGATCAGTCTGATAAAACCCGTACAACGCTGAATGACCTCATTAATACTATTGTTATCGGCTTTATATTGGTAACCGTTATCCTGATGTTTTTTATGGGTACAACCAATGCCATATTTGTGGCTTTGTCTGTACCACTGTCATGTTTTATAGCGTTTTTAGTGATGCCGGCTATTGGGTTTACACTCAACATGATCGTACTGTTCTCGTTCCTGCTGGCGCTGGGTATTGTGGTAGATGATGCCATTGTGGTTATTGAAAACACGCACCGTATTTTTGCCAATGGTAAAGTGCCTATTAAAGAAGCGGCTAAAATAGCGGCTGGTGAGGTGTTTCTTCCGGTATTTTCGGGTACAATGACTACTTTAGCACCGTTTGTTCCGCTGGCATTTTGGAATAGTTTGATAGGACACTTCATGTTCTTTCTGCCTATAACACTCATCATTACTTTGTTGGCTTCATTAGTGGTTGCTTACATTATCAACCCTGTTTTCGCAGTCGATTTTATGAGGCCGCATCATGACGGTGAGCATGACAATCCGAGGTTCGACCGGTCGACCAAAAAGGGATTGTTATTTTTGGCTATCGCAACGGTTATTGGCTATTTAATAAATGTAGGTGTTGGTAACTTATTTGTATTCCTGACGTTCCTTTACCTACTCAATCACTTCTTTTTACTGAGAGTGATAGACAGGTTCCAAAAAAATGCATGGCCACGTTTTCAAAGATGGTATGCAGGGCTACTTGAAAAAGCAGTACGCAGGCCCGTAACGATATTATTGGGTACTATTGTCCTGTTTATCTTAACTATAATGTTTATGATTGCCAGGTCGCCCAAGGTGGAGTTCTTTCCATCGGGCGATCCAAACTTTGTATACGTGTATTTAACCATGCCTATAGGTACCGACCAGGCTTATACCAATGAAATTACAAAAAGGGTTGAAAAGCGTGTTGCAGAGGTGGTAGAGCCAGATAAAGATATTGTATCATCCGTAATATCAAACGTAACTAAAGGCGTAACTGACCCAACCGATGAAGACCAGGGTGACTATGAAAACAAAGGTAAAGTGACTGTAGCATTTGTAGAGTTTGGTAAGCGTAATGGAAAGGATACCAAAGCTGTTTTGGCTAATATCCGAAAAGCCGTACAAGGTATACCCGGTGCTAAAATTGCCGTAGCACAGGAAAACAGCGGGCCTCCGGTGCAAAAAGATATCAGTATTGAGATTATAGGCGATAACATTGATACACTGGTAGCAACTGGTAATCGTTTAAAGAATTATATAGCCAAACAAAATATTGCGGGCATTGAAGGTCTTATAGCAGACGTCCAAAGCGATAAACCTGAAATAGTTTTTGACATCAACCGTGAAAGAGCTAATAGGGAGGGAATCAATACTTTTCAGATAAGTCAGGCTTTGGGAACTGCTGTATTTGGTGCTAAAGCCGGAGATTTTAGGAACACCAAAGAAGATGATTACCAGATTAAAGTACGTGCATTGGAAAGTCAGCGCAGTAATCTTGATGAGCTGAAAAACATCAAAATTACTTATCGTGACCTTGCTACAGGTGGGGCTATACGCCAGGTGCCAATTTCCGCCTTCACCGATGTTCGTTATACCAACACCTACAGCAATATTAAACGTAAACAGCAGCGCAGGGTATTAACTTTAGGTTCAAACGTTATTAAGCCATTTAATGCAAATGAAGTAAATGCTAATATTTTGCAGGCCATAAACAACTTTAAAAAGCCTGATAATGTAATCATCCGTCAAGGTGGCGGTCAGGAAGACCAGATGGAAGCCATGAACTTTCTGTTAGGTGCATTAGCTACATCGTTTGGTTTAA
This sequence comes from Mucilaginibacter sabulilitoris, assembly GCF_034262375.1. Classification (NCBI taxonomy): domain Bacteria; kingdom Pseudomonadati; phylum Bacteroidota; class Sphingobacteriia; order Sphingobacteriales; family Sphingobacteriaceae; genus Mucilaginibacter; species Mucilaginibacter sabulilitoris. The sequence goes on along the minus strand of NZ_CP139558.1, from coordinate 5,021,051 downwards.
TATTAATTATCCTGATGATACAATTTAACTCCATAGGTAAAACGTTCATCATCATCAGCGAGATCTTCTTCAGTATCATTGGCGTATTGCTTGGGGTAAGTATCTTCGGTATGACGATGTCTATCGTAATGACGGGGGTAGGTATCATAGCCCTTGCAGGTGTGGTGGTACGTAATGGTATATTACTGGTTGAGTTTACCGATATGCTGATTGAACAGGGGGCTAACCTGCATGATGCAGTGGTGGAAGCCGGCCATACCCGTATGACGCCGGTATTATTAACAGCTACGGCGGCTATATTAGGCTTAATTCCGTTAGCTGTAGGTTTTAATATCGACTTTGTTGGTTTGTTTACCCACTTTGAGCCACACATACACTTTGGCGGCGATAACGTTGCATTCTGGGGCCCCTTGGCATGGACAATGATCTTTGGTTTAGGTTTTGCCACCATTATTACATTGATACTGGTACCTTGTATGTATATCATCCGTTACAACATAAAAGCAAAGCTGTTTGGTAAAAAAGCGGTGGAGCACAAACATGTTTTAGAGGCAGAAGCCGTGTAATTAATAAAATAAGATACACAAAAAAGCCATATTCCAAAAGGAATATGGCTTTTTTGTGATGATACCTGTTTAAAACTTAAGCTTACTGATCAATCCTTTTAGGTGGAGTTTATCAATCAGCCGGTTTAATCTTCTATCGTGTTTGCCGGCTCCGTCGAGGGTATCATATACAATTCCTGCGGTGACGGCATAAACGGCATGGTGAAAACCATCGATTACTATGGCTTTAGCATCTTCTTTATAAACAGGAGGAGCGGCTTTAAATTTGGGTAGCATAACCATCGCGGTTCCCCATATTGCACCAAAATGAATAAGGGTAGCAGGTACGCCTTTTAATCCGGTCAAGGAAATTAAACCACGCGTTATGCCCCATATGGTTCCGTACGACCAATGTATTTCTTGTGAAAGCCTTTGTTTATCATCCTTGCTCGCAGGTTTTAATCCAGCTGCCCGTTCTGCCACTTTAAGCGGTGCTTCGCTTGGCTCACGTTTCGTGATCCGCATCTCTATCATTTGCGACACGGTTATGGCAGCCGTTGCCGCCAGGCCCGCGAGTAATCCTTTGCCAATTGCGCCTGCCAGCTCGCCCAAGGCATTGTTTTCGTGTAGTTTCATAGTTTTGGGTTTTGATGTACTATTGGTAACAAAGCAGTTTAGTTATTGATTTATAATTTTTTATTAGAACATAATCATGTCACCTGTGGTTATTTGATTATTAACTACATTAGTTCATACCAATCCATGTTAGTAAAAATATCAAAACCATTTTGGCAGGTACTTAGTTTGGGAACATTAGCCGGTATGCGGTCAACATCGGCACCTGTTATTACCAGTCATATATTAAGTCATCATCAATCAAAAAATCTGGAGCATTCACCTTTGAAATTTATGCAGTCAAAAACAGTGGCTGCTACATTAAAAGTATTGGCCTTGGGCGAAATTGTAGGCGATAAGTTGCCATCGGCACCAAACCGTACTAAACCAGCTGCAATTGGAGCACGCGTATTATCCGGCGCACTTGCCGGGGCAGTTATTTACAAAGCAACGGGCAACAATCTTATTGTGGGAGCCTTGCTGGGTGGTACAGCAGCATTTGCGTCAACCTTTGGTACTTTTCATCTGCGTAAAAGCGTAGTTAAAAGCAGTCATATAGTAGACCCAATTATTGGAGCTATTGAAGATGCCCTGGTGATTGGTGGCAGTGTAGGCCTGGCGCGTCTGGCTTAACCATCGGTTTTGGGCTGCAAATATTTTTCAAGGTTGCTAACCTCATTTCTTGTTCTTGGTAAACTGCCTGGGTAATTTTGCTGTATGTAAGTGATTAAGTTTTCACGAATGTAACAGCGCAGATCGAATGCTTTTGAAGAGGTACTCGCGCTCATGAGCACTCTGATTTCAATGGTATGTTCTTTTACATCGGTTACCTGGACAACCTTTACACGCTTATCCCATAAAGGCGATTTTATGATCAGCTTTTCAAATTCATTCCTGATCTCATCAACCGGTATAGTATGATCCATGTATAAAAATACAGTGCCCAATATATCGGCTGATGTGCGGGTCCAGTTCTGGAAAGGTTTCTGTATAAAATAATTGATAGGTAATATAAGTCTGCGCTCGTCCCATATCTTTAAAACTACATAGGTTAAGGTGATTTCCTCAACCCGGCCCCATTCGCCCTCAACTACCAAAACGTCGTCGATACGTATAGGTTGTGTAAATGCTATCTGGAAACCGGCAAGCAAATTACCAAGTGAATTTTGAGCGGCGAAGCCAACAATTATACCACCTATACCAACTCCGGTTAGCAGGCCGGTTCCAATTTTACGCATGCTTTCAAAACTTAGCAGGATAATGGCAATGGTTACAAAAACAATGATGACCACTAAAAGCTTTCGCATAAACTGCAGTTGTGTGCGTATTTTCCGCTCCTTCAGGTTATCTATTTTGTTAAGATCGTAGGCATGGCAAACATAGTCTTCCAGTATTCTGATGGACCGCACAAGGATACTGGCAAATGAAATGGTTAGTAAAATCTCGACAGCCTTATCAATCGGGCCTACATATGCTTTACTCAATCGCATAAACGGTATAAAAAGGTTAAGCAAAAATAAGGGTATAAAATAGGTAATGGCCCTTCCCAGGTTAACAATTATCGACCTGAAAAATGAGTAGGATGTTTCTTTTTTAGCATAAAGTTTAAACAACCGGGTAACTATAAATTTAATAATAAGCCCAACCAAAATAGCAATTGCGCCAATTATAAGGTTCCAGGCAAAGGACGGGACACGTTGAGAAAATTCAAGAAGATCAGGAGGTAACCTATTTTCCATATTATAATACTGATATGTTATATAAATCTAATCTTTAAATAGTAGGAATGTAAAATTGTTTTGCCAATTGTGAATGGATTGGCGTTGTTACATATATTTATAGAATTTTTGATAATTTTGTTAAAAAAGTCAGGAATTTAGTTTTGACTTATACATTTTATATAATTATTAGCAATGGCTGCAGGGAATGACCATCAGGATATAAAAAGAGAGAAAATTTTAGAAGCCTCTCATCAACGGTTTTTACATTATGGTTATTCAAAAACCACCATGAACGAAATTGCCGGCGATTTATCTATGTCCAAAGCTTTATTGTATTATTATTTTCCGGATAAAAGCCAGCTATATATAGCTGTAATGCGTAAGCTGGCTAACGACTACTTAAAAGTTTTAGAGGATCATATAAATACATTTACAAACCTTAAGGAAGCCTTTGTTTTCCAGATCAACATACATCACGATTTTATTGTAAGCAATTATAATTTCTTTGATTTTTTCAGGCTTAACGAACAAAACCTTCCTGATACGATATGGGAAATTGTTGGCCAGGTTCATTTATCAGAGCTCAATTTGCTGAGTAATGCCATTAAAACAGAAATTGAGCGTGGTGCTATTAAACCAATAGATAAACCTGAAGAAATTGTAGATCTTTTGCTTGACGCATTGCATGGTATCAGGGTTGGCGCTGTATCACAAAAGAAATCGAGTTTCCCTCGCAAAGAGCATCTTGAAGAAATACGGACTAAAAAACTTTTGCTGACAGATATATTTATTAAGGGGTTGATGTATTGTTAATTCGAGATATTGAAGCCTGATTTACTGTCAGTTATTGGTCAAAATATAGTTAGTGAATCCCGAAAGAGTATTATATTAAATATCTTTGTTTCTTCAATAAAATTCGGTACTTCTTAGTATCGATCTTTATTATTAAAGAAACTTCCTATTTAATAAGAGGTGATTGTTTTAGAGTGATTTAGCAGAATGGATATACTCCATTCTGCTTTTTTATTTAAGAACTGATTTAAGCACTGCCATAGGAAACTCCTTAAAAATATCATCAATAGTTAAATGCTTTATATGGGCAATTGGTTTACTACTCAATACATTGTTCCAGGTCACTGGTGCTTCAGCTGGCAATACGATGCGGGTATTTTTCCAATTCATTTTATCGGGATTACCATAATCCCAACCTAACTGCCCTAAATGCAGCGGAATGGCAACGATATACCAATTATCCTGATGTCGACGGGCATATGCTAAAACATTGTCCCTGTATTTTCCTTTTATCTCCAGCGGGACGTACGTGCCTTTTTCAAAGGTTATACTACTATTTTTTCGCTCATTGAACAGCAATTGCGTAAGCCAAAGTTTAATGTTTGCATTGTTACGATCTGTCCATAGTTCACCAATTGAATTAGTATTAGCTATTAGAGACTCTAATTTGTGAGCCCTTATTGGGAAATCAACCGGGCGCCTATTATCCGGATCAACCATGCTCAGGTCCCAAAACTCGCATCCCTGGTAAACGTCAGGAATACCGGGACATGTAAATTTTAACATTGTTTGCGAAAGGGAATTAATAATTCCAAAGTCTGTAATTTTAATTCGCAGCTTCTGAAAGCTTTGCATAAAATCACTTTCAGGTTTTAGGATGGCTTGTACAAATTTCAAGCAGCTTTCTTCATATTTGTTATTTGGTTCGGCCCATTGCGTATGTAATTTGGCTTCACGTAAACCTTTTATCAGGTATTCTTCCAGCCGTTTATTAAAATCATCATCCTCACCGGGCATGGGATAACTGCCTGCTATACTTTGGTAAATCAGGTATTCGTCGTTTGCATCTGGTATTCCATTTGTTTTATACTTGCTGTTATCTTCTTGCCAGCGTTTAACCACCGCTATCCAATCAGAGGCAAAATCAGTTAACACATTAAGCCGAGCCCGAACGCCTTCCCCGCGTTTGGTATCATGAGTGGCGGTAGCGTTAAGAGATAAAGGCCAACGTTGCTGACGGGCCATCATATAATTGTGAAACTCATTTGGCACGATTCCAAAAGTTTTTGGTGTATCTCCAACCTCATTATGGCCTATAAAACGGTCGTAGGTATACATCAGGGTGTCTTCTACACCCTTAGCCATCAATGGGCCTGTGAATTGCATACAACGCAGATAGAAGCGTAATATCCGGGATGAATCAATATCGGATTGACCGTCAACCAGAACGTTTTCGAACAGGGCAACAGCCTCTTTCAAATCGGGTTTTGCTTCACTAATATTGTTTAATATGTTTTTTACAGCTTTTTGTTCAACATCGGGCAAAGGAAACTTGTTGCTATAATAGCGGTAAACGGGACACCGAATCAGAAATTCAGCGATCACTGTTTTAATATCAGTGGTTTTTATAGCTGCGTTGTCAGCCAGTTCCAGATCAACGAAGAGTTGGTAGAGGTTTTCTAATTCTCCGGCCATGTGCTCATATAATATGAGCGATTTATTTTTTAATATAGCCTGAGATACAGACAGTTTATCAGTATTAATGGTTTTATAAAAATCGGCAAACAGCTTTTTGCTTTCGGTTTGTGTAAATAAGTTATTGCCCGTGGCCAGAAAGTCATACCCGGTATTACCTTGTATGGGCCAGTTTTCGGGGAAATCCTCACCATCCTCCAGAATTTTTTCAACTATAATATAAGTTTCCGGGCCGGTAAGCTTGCGTAAACGTTCAAGGTAAGCAGTTGGGTCATACAATCCATCAATATGATCTAAACGGATACCCTGAATAATATTCTTATCTAAAAGCGTTTTAAGCAGTTCATGACACCTGTCAAATACCTTGGATATTTGCATATTGAGACAGATGAGCCCATTAACTGTAAAAAAACGACGATAGTTAATCTGCTTTTCTGTTTCCTGCCAGTAACATAATTGATAATATTGACTATCAGATATTTGCCTCAGTAAATGGGTTTGATTGTTTATTAGACCAATACAAGCCCTTATATATTTCTTAATTGTAGGTTGCTTGAACAGGGCGGCCAGTTGTAACTTTAATTCTTCAAATCGGATACCGTATGCTTTGTTATTATCGCTTTGGTGTAATTCTTTCGCTTCATCAATTAATTGGCTGACTGTTATTGGAATGTTTGTTTTAGGCGCCTGGAGGATAGTTATGTAAGCATGTAGGTTTAAAGGATAACGCTGATCTGCATAGGTGAACACAAAGCGGTTATCTCTGAAATCAATTTTAATCTGTTTTTCTTTTAACGCATCTTCAAAAGGTAAGCCTAAAAAAGGAACCATCAGCCGACTATTATATACCGGGACTGACCAGATAATATCAAAAAAATCGGCAAATTCAGATCGCCGGCCTTTCTCCAGCACATCCATTAACCATGTGTTATTTTTATGGAATGCCATGTGATTGGGCACAATATCCTGCAGCCAGCCGATATTGAGCTTCTTAAGAGTTTTACTGATAGTTTCCAGTTCTTTTAAAGTCCCTATCTCCGGGTTGATACGCAAAGGGTTAACTACATCGTAACCATGGGTGCTGCCGGGTGTGGCTTCGAATATCGGAGAAGCATATATAGTACCTACGCCTAACTGATGCAGGTAAGGAATAATGTTTTTTAAGTCTTTAAAAGTAAAGTCTTTGTTAAACTGTATCCGGTAGGTAGCAACGGGGTTATGCATGATATTGTGTATATATCAGGATGGTTGCCGGAGGTATTGCTATTAAACCTGTATTAAGTATTTCGGGTGATGATACCGGGCCGTTCCATTTTGGATGAGCCGAATCAAATAGTTTTTGCCATTGGTTGATACCCTCGGGTATAGCCACTGGCTGATCCTTACCTGAAAAGTTGAGCAGGCAGATAAGCTGTTGATCAGTCGTCCATCTTTGTATCATCAATGTATTATTCGCCGCATTTGTTTCAACGGTCATGTTGTCGCGGTTGAGGGTTTTTAATGCGGGTTGGTGCTTACGCAACCCAATGAGGGTTTTGTAATAATGCAGCATGGTTTGGTAGGGCTGTTGCTCCAGTATATCCCAGCTTAGTTTAGAGCGCTCAAAAGTTTCTAAAGCTTGAGGATCAGGTGCTTCGCCACGTGCATGAAAATCAGCAAATTCGGTTTTACGGCCTTTTCTTACAGCCTCAATCAGCCTTTTATCTGTATGGCTTACAAAAAACAGGAAGGGGTTGGGCTCACTTCTTTCCTCACCCATAAATAAGAGCGGCAAAAACGGGCTAATCATAACCGCGGCCGCCATTAACTTTTGCATTTCAAAACCAAATAGCTGACCTGAACGTTCGCCAAGCATGCGGTTACCCACCTGGTCATGATTTTGTGAAAACGCTACGAATTGCCTGCCGTTTATACCGGCGGTATTTGTGCCGAATGTTTTTTGCCTTTGTTCGGAATACTGTCCATGGTATACATAGGCGTTTTGATAAGCGAGGGCGAGATCCTCAATTCCATTAAAATCGGTGTAATAACCATTTCTTTCACCGCCTGCTGCTACGCGCAGGGCATGATGAAATTCGTCGATCCATTGAGCATCCAGGCCGAAGCCACCTTTGTTTACCGGGTTAATAAAACGGGTATCATTCAGGTCGCACTCTGCAATGAGATAATATGTTCTACCTGTTGTTTGCGTCAGTTGAACTACTTGTTCACTAATTTCCTGCAAAATGTGTTTGGGACTAAAATCTTTAATGGCGTGCACGGCATCCATGCGCAGGGCATCTACATGAAAATCATGGAACCACATCAATGCGTTATCTATGAAATACTGCCGTACCTCATCGCAACCGGCATCATCAAAGTTAATGGCGCTGCCCCAGGGTGTATGGTATTTGTCGGTAAAGTACGGTCCAAATTCATGAAGGTAATTTCCCTCAGGGCCTATATGGTTATACACTACATCCAAAACTACTGCCAGGCCCTTATTGTGGCAGGTATCAATTAAATGCTGTAAACTTTGTGGCCCTCCATAGCTGTTTTGTACTGCGAATGGGAATACTCCGTCATAACCCCAGTTCCTTTCGCCCGGAAATTGGGCCACGGGCATAATTTCAATGGCGGTGATACCAAGGCTAACCAGGTAATCAAGCCGGTCTTCAATGCCTTTAAAAGTGCCTATGGATGTAAAAGTACCTGTGTGCAGTTCGTAGAATATATAGTCTTCCAGCGGCGGGTTTTGCCATGGGGCATCTGTCCACTTATAGGCATTCAAATCAAAGGCAAGTGATGGGCCGTGTACACCTTCGGATTGGAAAAGGGATGCCGGATCTGACAGTTGTTTGCCGTCAACATCAAACCAATAGGTATCGCCTGGTTTAACTTCATCAGTGCTTAATGTCCAATAACCACGTTCTTGTTTAATTAAAGAAAGCGTTTTCATGTCAAGCTTAATGGAAACTTTATTGGCATAGGGCGCCCAAAGCAAGATTTCGGCAAGACCTAAACCGTTAAAGTTAATGCCTATGTTACGTTTATTGATGCTTGGTGCCTCCATTGTGTACTAATTGATGTTGAAGTAATACAACGGAGCGCCCAGCTACTTGTATGGTATCTTCCGCGTTAAATTTGCCGGTAGCATTTTCCATTTGTTCTTTACTGGTATCAATTAACAAATCCCAGTCTTTAGCGTAAACAGCTTTTGGCAATTTATAGCTTAGGGCTTCGTCATGCGCATTGAAAATAATGTAAAAGCTATCATCTACCACTTTATTACCCTCGGCGTTAACGCTGTGTAAGCCAAGCCCGTTTAAAAATACCGCTACCGATTTGGCAAAATCATGGCTCCAGTTGTCATCATTCATTTCATTTCCATTGGGTAAAAACCAGGCTATATCTGCAGGGCCCTCTTCTTTTACAGCTTCTCCTTTAAACCAATTGTTGCGTGAAAATGCAGCATGCTCTTTTCTCAGTTTAATTAACATGCTGGTAAAAGCCTGTAAGTTTTTATCCATGGTTTCCCAGTTTATCCATGAAATTTCATTGTCCTGACAATAGGAGTTATTATTACCTTGCTGTGTGCGACCCATTTCGTCGCCGGCAATCATCATAGGTACACCCTGCGAAAGAAAAAGTGTGGTTAAAAAATTCCTTTTTTGTTTACAACGAAGCAGATTAATGGTTTCATCATCAGTTGGTCCTTCTACGCCGCAGTTCCATGAGCGGTTGTGGCTTTCACCGTCATTATTATCTTCGCCATTGGCTTCGTTATGTTTTTCGTTATAAGTTACCAGGTCATTCAGCGTAAAACCATCATGAGCGGTAACAAAATTAATGCTGGCTGTAGGGCGGCGATATGATTTAAACAGATCGGAGCTGCCTGTTATACGGTCGGCAAATTCGGCCAGCATGCTTTCGGTACCACTCCAGTAGTCACGTATACTATCGCGGTATTTGCCGTTCCACTCGGCCCAGCCTGATGGGAACTTACCCACCTGGTAGCCTCCTTCGCCCAAATCCCATGGCTCGGCAATGAGTTTTACCTGCGATATGATAGGGTCCTGGTGAATGATATCAAAAAAGGCGCTCAGTCGATTCACTTCATGCAGCTCACGGGCCAGTGTAGCGGCAAGATCGAAACGAAACCCATCAATATGCATATCAATTATCCAATAACGCAGGCTATCCATCATCAGGCGTAATACATTGGGTAAATTAGCATTTAGCGTGTTGCCGGTACCGGTATAGTCCATATAGAACCTTTTGTTATCATCAACCAGGCGGTAATAGGATGAGTTGTCAATACCCCTGAACGATAGGGTAGGACCTAGCTGGCTACCTTCGCCGGTATGGTTATAAACCACGTCCAGAATTACCTCTATACCTGCCTTATGCAGTTCCTTAACCATGTTCTTAAACTCAACAACCTGCTCTCCAAGCACGTTACACGACGCGTAACGCGAATCGGGGGCGAAGAAGCCAATTGTATTATACCCCCAGTAGTTAGTAAGTCCTTTATCCACCAGGTGCCTGTCGGCAAGGAAATGATGAACCGGCATAAGTTCAATAGCGGTTATCCCCAGATTTTTTAAATACTTGATAGTTACCGGGTGCGCTATCCCCGCGTAAGTGCCTCTTATCTCTTCCGGTATTTCGGGATGAAGTTTTGTGAAACCCTTTACATGTGCTTCATAAATTATAGAGTTATAGTAGGCTACGTTAGGGCCCTCATCATTTTCCCAGTCAAAATTATGGTCAATAACAACCGACTTTGGTATAAACGGAGCGCTATCGGTTTTGCTGAAACTCAAATCTTCTTCAGGATTACCCACTTCATAACCAAACAGGGAATCGTCCCAGTTAATTGTTCCGGCAATAGCTTTTGCGTAAGGGTCAAGCAATAGTTTGTTCGGGTTAAACCGGTTCCCGTTCTCGGGTTCATATGGCCCGTGTACCCGGTAACCGTATAACTGTCCGGGTTTTAGGCCCGGAATATATACGTGCCATATCAGATCGGAAAACTCGGTGATCTGAATTTTTGATGATTCAACCTCATCATGTATGGTATTGAACAGACAAAGATCAACACCGGTTGCATTTTCGGCATAAAGCGTGAAGTTTACTCCATTACCATCCCAGGTAGCGCCAAGGGGAAACGATTTGCCCGGATATGTTACTATTTTCATAAGTGATCAGGTAGTTGTTTATGTTTTGTTACCTATTTTCAAATCGAAATTGAGGGGAATTGTTTGGTGTTATTGAACATTTATCATTTTTTCATTTTTTTTGCTACAAGCTATAGAATGTTTAAAATAGTTTCTTTATGTGTAAGTAATTTAATTAGAAATTGATTGTTAATTATTTACTAAGTAAATTTGCTTGTCTACACACATCAAAACCTATGAATAAGAAAATATTTATTGTTGAAGACGACAATGACTTGTCTGAAGCGATACAGTTGTTTTTAAAAGCCGAGGGTTATTACACCACTGCGTATGCTGATAAAAATTCGATAAAGGGAGTAATTCTGCACATGCCTGATCTGGTGCTCGTTGACAACAGGTTAAAGGATGGTTTGGGAAGCGAGCTTTGTAAGGCCATAAAACAACATCCCTTAACCATGAATGTACCTGTTATAATGATATCAGGATGCGATGGTTTGGCTGATATTGCCGATGGATGCGGCGCTGATGCATATTTAAGCAAACCTTTTGATATGATTGAGCTTATTGAACTTATAGACAGACAGTTAAAGAATCTTGTTTAACGCGGTATGTAAATCACCATTTCTTAAATATTACAAATACCGCCAGCACAATAAGCGCAAAACCAAGCAAATGGTTCCAGCCCAGTTTTTCATCTTTAAAAAATGTTAAGGTGAACAGCATAAAAACAATAAGGGTTATGGCTTCCTGTATAGTTTTAAGCTGAACCAAAGAAAAAGGGCCTCCGTTTGCCTTAAAGCCACCCTCATTGGCCGGTACCTGAAAAAGATATTCAAAAAACGCAAGCCCCCAACTAATCACAATGATAGAGAAGATGCCCAGGTTTTTGCCCCAGGAGAATTCTTTGAATTTTAGGTGCCCATACCAGGCAAACGTCATAAATGTATTGGAGATAGTTAAAAATAGAATTGTTCTTAAGCCTTTCATATTTGTTATAAAGTAAGGCAAATTACGGCGAGGATTGTTACACATCAAATAATATTCATTTTTAACTAAAAAAGCTGCACAAATGATATCATTTTGTACAGCTTTTTTAGTTTTTAACAAATTTGTTTAAGCTTTTGCAACTACATCATCATGGTCGGTACCGGTAACTACTTCATACCAATCGGCTATATCTTTTTCAAAAGCAGCAGTTTTTTCTCTGAATCTGGTAAGGGTGTCATTGCCCAACGGTAAGTGCACCGGAGGATTTTCTGATGCGGCAAGTTTAACAAAGGCCTGAGCCAGCTTTTCAGGATCGCCGGGCTGTTTGTTGTTAGCTTCAATTGCAAATTTGCGCATTGTTCCAACAGTTTCATCATAGTCATCAATAATATTTGTTGTATTGCTTAGTGATGATTCGTCTAAGAAATTGGTACGGAAAAAACCGGGAGCAACTACGGTAGCGTGTATACCTAATGGGGCAAGTTCCAACGCCAAACCTTCAGTAATACCTTCCATGGCAAATTTGGTTGATCCATATACTCCCCAGCCATAGTAACTGCTTAAGCCGCCGACAGATGATATATTAATCACATGACCAGCGCGTTGTTTACGCATGTATGGCAATATGGCGCGGATCACATTCAGCGTACCAAATACATTCACCTCGTAGTTTTGCTTTACTTCGCGGGCGGTTGCTTCTTCAACAGCGGCCAGCAAGCCATAACCGGCATTGTTTACTAATACATCAATACGGCCAAAATGATCGGCGGCTTGTGCTGCTGCTTGTTTGGCTTGATCTTCATTGGTAATATCAAGGGTTACAACAAACAGGTTTTCGTTATTATTGAATTGTGCTACCAGTTCTTCGGCTTTACTGCGAACGGTTGCTACCACTTTATCGCCAGATGCTAATACTGCTTTAGTAATGTTAAGGCCGAAACCTCTTGAGGCGCCGGTAATGAACCATGTTTTTTGAGTTTTCATTGCTTTAATTTTTTATTGTTTTTTGATATACCAAAGTTGCTGACAAAACCGAGGGTAGCTTATAACAATAACAAAGCGTTTATTATGAATTTCAAAGATTTGTTGTAATCAGATAAAATATAGGTCTTAGATCAGGATTGATACGCTTTCCTGAACTCGGTTGGGGTAACTCCGGTGTTTTTTTTAAAGAACAGGTTGAAGCTGGGCTGTTCGGCAAAGCCTATACTGTAGCTTATATTTTGCAAGGTCCAGTCGGTTTGTAACAGGAGCACCTTGGCTTCTTCAAGCAGCCGGTTGCGGATATGGGTACTTACATTTTGCCCGGTATGTTTTTTTAATAACGCGTTTAAATGATTGGGATGTACCGCTAAATCGGACGCAAATTCTTTGGCAGTTTTTAAACGTATCGGGTTTTCATAGTTAATGCCTGATGTTTCCTTTTCGAGCAGGTTAAAAAACTGGTGTATGTGGTTATACTCTTCATTCACCGCATCGGGTTTCGGGTAGCGGGCTACTTTCATACTTTCTACCATCAATAGCTGTAAATAGGCCTGCATGGCATCTTCCTTAAATTCACTGTCAGACAGTTCTTCATTTTTCATGCTGATGAACAGTTGATTAAGCACAGGAATTTCATGTTCTGCCAGGCGGATCACACTTTTATGCTTTTCGGTAAATAAGCCGAATTTATCAATTGTGGCTTTTAGCTGCGGGTGTTCGCTGATAAATGATTTTTTGAAAAGTACGTAATATCCGCCTGACTGGTCTGAAAGGTTTTTCCAGGAAATAATATCATTGGGATGAATAAACAAGAGGGTTGGCTCTTCAATATAGTAGGTATTAAGGCCCATAGTAAATACTCCAGCGCCTTTAGTTATCATTAAAACTTTATAAAACTCTCGTCTGTTGGGCGACAGGTAATTACGGCATTCATGCTGTTCGCGGTTAAACACCTTAATAGTCCAGCTTTCATAAAACTCACGCATAACCGGTATCATATCGGGCAGGTCACGCAGAGTATCAATGAGTTTGCTGTCTAATGTGGTTTGCATCTTTTTAATTTTGATTATCAAAATTAACTAATGAAACCACATTTATTAAAAATGATCACTTTTTATTGCCTGCAAATGATAACGGGCATAGTCCCGTAACTCAATGGCATTTGCAGCTTCATCAACGGCAAGCTGCATTTCTTTCATAAAACCGCGCAATATGCGCTCTTTCCCGGGCAGTTTAAGTAAAATGCTCATCATAGTAGTTTGTAACCAGAGTTGTGTTTTTGATTTGGCTACCATTTCTTTTAAAACGGTGGCACCAAGCTTTTGGTTAGCTTTAACAAACCACCTCATCTGGCTTTCGTAAGTTTTAAAGGCTATTTGATAATCCCCGGCGGCGGCGAGTTCACCGGCCAAAACATAAGCGCCAACTAACGCGAGACTGCTGCCCTGGCCAGAAGCAGGCGAGGGGCAATAGCCCGCGTCGCCAAGCAAAACAACCCTGCCATTTGATAAACTATCCGTTTTTACCTGACTTATCGAATCAAAATAAAAATCGGGCGTATCATGAATAGCATTTAATATTCGCGAAATGGCTGAACCTTCATTTTTAAACTGGTCAATTACCATTTGTTTTTGTTGCGCTATGTCACGATGATCATAATTGGCTTCGGGGGCAGCAAACATGAAAAAAGCCTTGGCCTCCTGATTGTTGCCTGTGCTGTATACATTTACAGTTTTATCAAGGCCCGGATAACTCAATTCCCAGTGATCGAGATCAAAAAAGTTGGGAGTAGTGAAAATAGACACATAATATCCTAAATGATCAACGTTAATATTTTCCTTGTCAAACGCCAGCGTCCGCACATTTGACCGTAAGCCATCAGCTGCTACTACCAAATCAAAATCGCGCTGCCCTCCGTTCTTAAAAGTGACAGTTACCAGTTCATCAGTTTGGGTAATATCTGTAATGGAATCATCGAAAATATATTCGGTTTGATCGTTAGTTTCGGCATACAAGATGCCCGATAATTCACCGCGCATAATCTCTATGTCGGTACTCTGCCGCATACCAAATAAGTTGGGATCTTTCAGGTTTGCATAGCGCTTGCCATTTGCATGTATAAATGACGAACCACGCATTGCGGTATTTAATTCTTTTACTTTATTTAAAATGCCCATACGACTTGCCACTTCAGTAGCCGCTCCCCGAATATCGATCCTGTATCCTCCTTTTCGGAGCTCGGGCGACTTTTCAACAATGGTAACATTAAATCCGTATTGATTTAACCAATAAGCTAATGCCGGTCCGGCTATGCTTGCTCCCGATATTAAAATATTCCGGTTATTTATGTTGTCGTTTGCCATAGGTTATCAAATAATAAATCAAAGATGGCCATAGCCGGCAAACGCAGTTAATGAATTTCGGCGAAGTGCCTTAAATTCTCGGTGAACGAAGGGCTAAATGAATTATAATTTATTTAAATGAGTATGACGCTTCAGTGGTTCATGATTTATAGCTTTGTTAACGGTATGGAAAAGCACGATTTTTTGCAAACACGTATGGATAGGGAGTTAAAAGATTCCTTCTCCATAACTCACTTGTCAAAACAGTATTTTGATAACCTGCTTGTTTGCCGCGCCAATTATAACCGTGTTTTTATATTGGAGACGGGTAACGGCACACTTCAGGTTGATGATGTTATTTACAAGGTTAATGGTAGCGAGTTGTTTTTAGTGGCTAAAGCACAGTTATATGCCTTTGGCCCGGGTACAGAGATAACAGGCTACGAGCTTTCTTTTGGGGATTGCTTTTGGGAAAAAGCTCCCGGCAGCGCCAGTAACTGCAAAGCAGTATTGTTTAATAACGCAGCTGCCAATCAGCAATTACCGTTAAGTGATACTGATTACACTGAAGTAAATGGTTTATTTAAGCTGTTACATCTGGAATTTATAAAAGATGATTACTCTAATAAGCTGGATGCGCTGGCTGCTTACCTAAAGATTATAATGATCAAGATAGCCAATGTTAATGCATCTCTGGTAAATGGGTATGATAGTTACGAAAATCAGCTTTATCGCAGGTTTGTGGAGTTGGTTAGTCAGCAATATCAAACTACTCATGAGGTGGCCGATTTCGCCCTGCAATTAGGTGTTTCGGCTCGTAAATTGTCTGATCTGTGCCGGCGCTGTAGTGGTAAAGGAGCTAAGGATATAATTAACGGACAGGTAATTGCTGAGGCCAAGCGCTCATTGCAATTCTCGTCCAAGCCGGTAAAAGAGATAGCCTTTCATCTCAATTTTTCTACACCCGATCAGTTCAGTCATTTTTTCAAGAAAAATACTCAGGTATCGCCCAATGATTACCGCGGCCATTTTGTAAATATTGGCATGTGATTGACGGTTTTTAACATTCCACAGGTGCTATACTGCCACTAATTTTGTTGATATAAAATCAACAAATATGTCAGTAAACAAAGTAAAATCATTAGCTGGGATCAGCATTCCCGATAGCGCCATTGCCAGCCAGGCCACAGAACTTTTGCTGGAGCACGGCACAGAGTTTATTTATAACCACTCTTTGCGCGTATTCCTTTTTGCTTCACTAAACGGAAAACGAGATAACTTACAATATGATCCTGAACTGCTTTATGTGAGCTCGGTATTTCATGACCTGGGTTTAACTAAACATTACAGCAGCCCCGATCTGCGTTTTGAAGTAGATGGTGCCAATGCCGCCCGTGATTTCCTGAAAAGCCACGGCTTGCCAAAAGAGTCATTACAACTGGTGTGGGATACTATAGCGCTGCATACCACTATTGGTATTGCCGAGCATAAGGAGCCGGAAGTTGCGCTCATGTACTCGGGTGTTGGGCTGGACGTAATGGGTGAAGGTTACGAAAATTTGAACGCAGAGCATCGGGAGGAAATTATATATGCATTTCCGCGTAACGATTTTAAGAAAAACATTATCCCCACTTTCTTTAGCGGATTTGAGCATAAAACCGAAACTACTTTTGGTAATATTAAAGCCGATGTGTGCGCTTTTATGATCCCGAACTTTCATCGTAAAAACTTTTGCGATTGTATCCTGCATTCGCCCTGGAGTGAATAATTTATATGGCTAATCAATGCGAAATGCGCGAACAAGGTGGGGTTTTGCATTGATTTTATACTTATTAATGATATATTAATAAAATATTTATACGGGTTGATATTTTTGAGTACATCCAATTAATAAAACCTGTATAATGAGTTTATCTGCACTGAAATTTTTGGAACGGATTGCTTTAAGCGCTGCTATCCTTTTCCTCGTGCCTGGCTTTTCAGGCTTTAGCCGAAACATCAAATTTGCACCCCCAGGAGATTACCGATTTGATAAGAACATATCCCGTGAAGTATTGGAAAACTATCTGGATAGATCAATCACAATGCAAAGCCTGCTTATTGGCAAGGGTAACTTTGATGATAACCTGAGGATGATCAAAAATATAGGAGCCAAGTTTATCGGTCGTGCTGTGTGTCAATGGGGAGAAGAAGCAGCTATCCCCGGAAATCTGCAACAGGAAAAGGAACTCGCCGCTAAGGCACATGCCAGCGATCCCGATATTATATTACAAGCATGCATATTTGAAATAGTAACCAAAGAGGTAGAGCAGCTTCCCGTACCCAACTGGGCTTTTGCAGCATTAGATATGCCCATACAAAAACGCAATTTTAGTTATGACGATATGCTGTATGCCGATGGGAAATTCAAGGGCCAGTGGGGCAGGGGTTCGGTGCCGGATGTAAGCAGACCTGAAACTAAATTATTTTTCTATTACCTGGCAAAATCCTATATCGATGCTGGTATAGAGGGTATTCATTTTGGACAGGTGGAACTCATGAATAAAAACGATCCTAATCTGGATCATTACGCGCAGATATTAACCCTGATAAGAACTTACGCAGCCAAACATGCCCGCAGGCATATGGTCATTTGCGATTCGCATGTACCCGGCGGTGGTTTTGTACGCAACGGGAAATTATTGATGGATGTTCATGCCTTTCCACTCCGGATCGTGGAAACGCCGGGGAAACCTGAAGACGCAACTCTGCAGGTTGGCCATACCGATGCCCTTTATTTACGCAGCAAAGGCGGAATAACACCAAGCGGCTGGAGCTGTGAGCATCTGCCTTACCTGGTTGAATTTGATAATTATGGTGTGAGTAAAAGGCCCGGACAGGAAAATGCCGGCGATATACCCTTTTGGGTTTGGGGTTATGATGAGATAAGCTGGTTTGCACATCAGGATAAACCATACCGCACGCAATGGCTACGTTATGCCTATGACTGGATAAAGAAAACCGACCCGAACGGGCACCTGGAAATGCCCGGCGGCCGGCAAACTACATCACCACTTGACAACAAGCGCTGGTATTATGCGAACAACGCCAGCGCTGCGGTGCCCGAAGGTCACGGTGATGAAGATACCATCCGCAACATTTGGGCATCCGCTTCAACAAACAAATAACGGGGCAAAACAGGCTTTATGATCTGAATATCATTCGCAACGACTGGTCTTTTGACAGGTAGGCCGTTGCCCAGTTATAAAGGGTTTTTAGCTTATTGCGGTAATTTACCAGCGAAATTAAGTGGATAAACAACCACATGAACAAAGCCATGATACCGCCAATATGCAACTTGTTTTTAAACAAGTCGACTACCGCTTTATTACGGCCGATAATAGCCATATCGCCTTTGTCGAAATAATGAAAAGGGCTTAGCGGTTTATATTTAATCATGGCAATAAAGTTTTTCGCCAGGTTCCGGCCCTGCTGTATAGCCACCTGTGCTAATTGCGGGTGTCCTTTAGGATAGCGTTCATCGGTTATCTGCACGCTGGCATCGCCAATGGCATAAACGTTGTCCAGGCCTGTAACCTTATTAAATTCGTCGGTTATCATTCTGCGGCCAATGCCCAGACTGGTTTCCGGGATGCCATCAAAAGTATTGGCGGTAATGCCTGCAGCCCATATCAACGTTTTTGCTTCAATAGTTTCGCCGGTTGACAGGGTAACTTTGTGTTGATCGAAATCCTTTACCTGGGTATTTAATTTTACTTTTACACCCAGTTCGGTTAAAACCTTGTAAGCTTCCTGATGCGTTTTTTCGCTCATGGGGCCTAACAGGTTTTTACCGCCATCAACAATATAAATTCCACCCGGAGTACCCTTCAGTTCCGGATAATCTTTCAGGAAGATGTTTTTCTTCATTTCGGCCAGCATACCTGCTATTTCCACACCTGTTGGGCCGCCGCCGGCAACAACAATGGTAAGGAGTTTTTTCCGTTCTTCGCGGTCTTGCGTCATAGCAGCTTCTTCCATAGTTTGAAGCAGCGTATTACGCATATGCAGGGCATCGTCAATGGTTTTCATAGGGATGGCGTTGCGCTGAACATTTTCCATCCCAAAAAAGTTTATGCGGGCACCTGATGCAAATACCAGGTAATCATATTTAAGCTCTTCGTCTGTTAAATGTACTGTCTGTGACGCTGGGTCTATCTTTACTACTTCGGCCATGCGATAGCTGATCCTTTTATTCCGGAATAATTTGCGGAACGGATAGCTGATATCTGATGCATCAAGAAAGCTGGTAGCCACCTGGTAAAGCAGAGGAGGGAAGTAATTATAGTTGTTTTTATCAAGCAAAATAACCTGGTAGTTTTTGTTTTTGGCTACTTGTTCGGCAAGGTTAATCCCTGCAAATCCACCTCCAACAATAACAATTTTTTTAACAGCATTTTGGACATTGCCAGTAGCTGTCGGTATAGTTTTAGGAGTGCTCATTTTGTAAAGTATTTGATAGTGTACTTTGTACACAAATATACCTATATTCTGGTATTTATCAATGTTTTGGAACTCCCAATAGAAGGCTGAGGTTAAGTATTTACAATGAGATGATTAATGGTGTATAAATTACACTAACTTAGAGATTAGCGATAGCTTTATCCTGAAATTTAGGTACAAATACCACCATGCAAATGGCGCCTATCATGGCGTAAAACATGTCCGACTGGGTATCCCATATATACCCCTGGGTCCCTAAAAATGCATCGCCAGATTGTCCGGATACGATGACTACGAGCCATTCTAAAAACTCATAACATGCGCTAATGCTTAAGCAAACGCATACAGTTAAAAACGATATCCAGGTCTTTTTCTGTATAACATGCAAGCGGATAAATAGCTCCCGTACAATCATTGCCGGTACAAAACCCTGGGTAAAATGACCAAGTTTATCATAATTATTTCGGCCTTGGTTAAACGCCTCCTTTATCCAGTTAAATAAAGGGACTTCGGCATAAGTATAATGCCCGCCAACAAACAATACATAGCAATGAAATAATATCATCACGTAGGTAAAATAACTGAAGCGGAAACGCTTAAACGTAATTATCAGAACCATAAAACCTAAAATAGCCGGAAAGACTTCCAATATCCAGGTAAAATAATCATGAGGATTTATTCCGGATATAATTAGACCGACAATGAATAGAAAAATTAATATGTAATATTTTTTCATAGCCTAATATGGATATTAAAAGTAGAATTTAAAGCCAACCTCATAAAGTTTATTGTGTAACAACTCGCATATTTTACTTTAATGCATATTGTTTTTATTTTTATGCCGCACCTATCTGAGAAATATGATAAAAAGGATCAGCTTATATGCCGTGGCATTATTGATCGGATGCCTGTTTATGTTCTTTAAAAAGCCGGTTAATAATAACCCTAAAGACAGCAGGCCTAGTATTGTGATAATTATGGCCGATGACCTTGGCTTTTCTGATATTGGTTGTTACGGTTCTGAAATACACACGCCCAATATTGATTATCTGGCAGCTCATGGTTTGCGATACACACGTTTCTATAATACTTCTCGTTGCTGCCCAACACGGGCCTCGCTGCTAACGGGTTTATATAACCAGCGGGCCGGAATAGGCAATATGACCGATCAGGAAGATGAGCCGGGTTATCTTGGTCATTTATCCGAAAATTCCGTTACCATAGCAGAAGTTTTAAAAAGCGCGGGTTATCATACTGCCATGTCCGGAAAATGGCATGTCTCAAATACTATTGGCCAGAAGGATGCCAAAGAGCAATTGAAATGGCTTAATCATCAGGCTTATTATGACACCTTTTCACCGCTGGCTCAATATCCAACCAGTCGCGGATTTGAAAAGTTCTTCGGAACCATATGGGGCGTAATTGATTATTTTGACCCGTTTAGTTTGGTAAGCGGAACAACGCCCATAAGAAATGTTCCTAAAAACTATTATCATACCGATGCTATAAATGATACTGCTGCTGCTTATATAAAGCAGTTTAGCAAAGAAGATAAACCCTTCTTTTTGTATGTGGCAGAAAACGCGCCTCACTGGCCGTTGATGGCATTACCCGAGGACATAGCCAAATATAAAGACACCTATAAAGTTGGATGGGATAGCATCCGCGCACGTCGTTACAATAAACAGGTAAAAGCAGGATTGATCGATCCGATTAAAACCCCGCTTTCACCACGATGGGGAGATAATTTGAGATGGGAAGATAACCCTGATAAAGACTGGGACGCAGCTGCCATGGCTGTGCATGCTGCGATGATTGACCGGATGGATCAGGGGATAGGACGCATCATAAAAGCATTAAAAGAAACCGGCCGGCTTGATAATACATTGATTGTTTTTTTAAGTGATAACGGCGCCAGTAATGAAAACTGTACAGCTTACGGCCCAGGCTTTGACCGACCGGATCAAACACGGACAGGGGAGAAGATTGTTTATGATCTGAAAAAACAAGTTATCTCCGGTAAGGAAACCTCTTACGCCTCTATAGGTCAAAGGTGGGCCAACGTAGCCAACACGCCTTATCGGTACTGGAAAGCAGAATCATTTGAGGGAGGGATACATACGCCTATGATAGCGTTTTGGCCCGAAGGCATAACTGTTAAAGGTGGAAGTTTGTCAAACCAGCTTGGCCATGTTAAAGATTTTATGGCAACGTTTGTAGCTGTTGCAAAAGCAAAGTATCCCACCCAATATAAAGGGCTTGCAGTTATACCTACTCAGGGGCAAAGCCTTGCCGGTTCATTCAAAGGCCATATTACTACTGACGAACCGCTGTTTAACGAGCACTTTGGCGCCCGTTACGTTCGGTATCAGGACTGGAAACTGGTTTCACTGGCCAAAGATACCACATGGAATCTGTTCCACATTGCAGACGATGAAACAGAGACTAAAGAAGTTTCTGCCAAATATCCCGATAGGGTAAAACAAATGGCATTTATGTGGCATCAGTGGGCTGCGGAAAATAATGTTTATCCAAAGCCTCATTCAAAATAAGGTGATAAATGCCCAATGCTTAAAGTACAAATACTTAAGCATTGGGTAATTTTATATGAAAGTCTGATCTACGGAAAGTTTACCTCCACCGCTTATTACAAGGGATATTGCTAAACCAATCATCAGTAAATCAAATTCAATTCCTTCAAAACCTTTAGGGTTGGCACCAAACCAATCCATAAAAAAACCGGCCTGCCAGTGATGGGTAATAATGATGCCTATAAACAATATAATTACAAGCCCTGCAATTATTCGGGTAGCCAAACCCAATAAAAGCATAATAGAACCGGCAAACTCAGTTATGATAACTATAAAGCCAATAAGCCATGGTAAATGAACTACCTGGGTAAAGTATTGCATGGTGTTGGTAAAGCCCATGCCGCCAAAAATACCAAGTAGTTTTTGCGCCCCATGAGGTAGTAATATAAGTGAGATAGTTAAACGTGTAATCGCTGCAGACCAACTGCCCGATGTTTCAAAAATTTTGCTCATGATATTTGTTTTAATGAAACAAAATTCGGGAAGCCGAAGGTGCCGTTTATGAAACTACATTAATAAATTAATGAAAATATCATGTTTTTTTCTTGCGTATTTTACTTAAAAACTGCGGTGTTATACCCAGGTATGAAGCTATGAGATATTGCGGGATGCGCTGGTTAATGTTGGGGTAACGTTTCAGGAAAATTTCATAACGCTGCTCGGCTGTTAGGCTAATGGCTTCTATAGCGCGCGCCTGCGTGGCAACAAATGCGTTTTGGAAAAGTATCCGGAAGTACCGCTCCATTGTGGGCACATCTGTTAGTAATTTGTCGAGGGTGCTTTTATCTATTTGTAAAATCTCGGTGTCTTCCAGTGCTGCTATATAAAGTGTAGAGGGTTGGGCCGTTAAAAAACTATACAGATCACCGACATACCAGTTTTCCACGCCAAAAAGGGCTATATGTTCCGCGCCTTGTTCATCAAGCGTATAAGCCTTTAAGCATCCTTTGATAATAAAGCTCTCATACCTGCAAACCTCATTCGCCCTTAATAAGTATTCGTTCTTTTTAAGTTTTTTTGTTTTAAAATTTGAAAGCACAAGAGTGTCTTCATCAGCTGTAAGTTTGGAATGCTGATGAATGTGCTGTAACAGCAAATTCATAATATGACGGCTTAACCAAGATTAACGGTACCGTCAGATGGGCCCACCGCTTTTCTTTGGTTTCTTAATTTGATAATCTGATATGTTGTGCCCGCTAAATACACTGCGAACCAAATGCCGAGCCACATTTTTACAAGAGGATCATCAGGACCGCCTGCTAATGGCTTCGCAATCGGGAGGCGTGTCAATGACTCTACCGTGGCGGGGATCATGGAGAAGAAAAGGGTTAACGACATCAGGATGATCTGTACATAATCGGCGCTTTTTCCAAAAAAGCGGATCGACCGGGCATAAACTGCGATAGGGAGTATTACAAGTATAATTATTCCGAGTGCGTGCCCTGCTGTTGGTTGCCCTGTTCGCATGATTGGGAAACCTGTTAAACATGTGATGATTGTGAGTATGATATAAGATTTGCCAGGCACGTTTCCCGGACTTATTTTACCATAGCGAAATAATGCTACAACGGCCACCATGATGGCAAGTACACTGATAATAGTGTGAATAATTCCAAGAATGGAAAGGTGATTAGGCATAGTGTTGATTTTTAGGGGTTAATGATAATTTAAATATAATAAATAACATTAAACAAACTATGGTAAATTATTCAAAAGAATGAACTGGTGCCGTCAAAAAAAGGATCACGTTAATATTTACTTTAATTTGTATTAATAACATAACGGTTTCTTTGGCGCAAATTAAAACCGGGCTATATTGCGTAACCGTTTTACATTAGAAAATCAAAATGAATAAACTTATAAAAGGAACTACCGTATTGGGGCTATTGTTAGGTATTAGCATAACCTCATATGCACAAAAACAATCATATACCGTTGCCGACGCGCACTCTCATAACGATTATAAAAACAGTATCCCCTTTTTAAGAGCCTACGAAAAAGGGTTTGGCTCAATTGAGGCCGACGTGTTTGCGGTTAACGGACAACTTATGGTAGCTCATGATAAAAAGGATATAACCGCCAGCAGATCATTAAAAAACTTATATATCAATCCTTTAATTGAAAAGTTTAAGCGTGATACCCAAAGGCAGCTGCGTTTGCTTATTGAGATAAAAGAAGATCATAAAGCCATATTGCCCCTGGTTATAAAAGAATTGAAACCACTGGAACAGTATTTTTCATATCCTGGCCACCCTGGCCGGTTATCTATTGTGATGACGGGCGCGGTGCCTCCGCCGGCTGAATTTAGCAACTATCCCGATTGGATTTCGTTTGATGTTGATCACCTGGATGGTTTTAATCCTGAACAGTGGAAAAGAATAGGTTTGGTGAGCTTCCCGTTTGGTAAATACATGAAATGGAATGGTAAAGGGGTATTAAATCATGAAGAGATCAGCAAGATAAAAGCCGGTATTGACAGTGTACACAACACAGGCAAAAAAGTCCGTTTCTGGGAAACGCCCGATACAAAAAGCAGCTGGCTGGCTTTGATCAGGTTGGGTGTTGATGTGATAGGTACCGATAAGATTGAAGAGCTTGGTGATTTCCTGAACAACAAACAAAAAGATGAATATCATGCAGCTGCGCCTTACCCGGTTTACCATCCAACCTACAACTCAGATGGGGCGGCCAAAAAGGTTAAAAATGTCATTTTATGTATTGGCGACGGTATGGGATTATCGCAGATCTATTCAACCTATACGGCTAACCGCGGACAGTTGAATATATTCCAGATGCAGAATATAGGTTTCTCTGTAACCAACGCTGCTGATGCTTATATTACAGATTCGGCCGCAGGGGGTACAGCCTTTGCCACCGGCCAAAAAACAAACGATCGGGCAGTAGGAGTTGATGCATCAGGCAAACCGTTAAAATCGTTGGCAGTTTACAGTGCTGAGGCAGGAAAAAAAACTGCAGACATTGCTGCTTGTGAATTAACTGACGCTACACCGGCTGTTTTTTATGCACATCAATCAGAACGTAGCAATATGACAGCAATTGCTAACGATATGGTGTCAACCCCGATTGATATTTTGTTAGGTTCTGGTTCTCAATATTTCACTCAAAAAGTCAATGGCGAAACACCATTAGATAAGTTGAAACAAAAGGGATATACCATTATTCGCAATTTTGATGAATTTTTAAATTCGCCGGCTCAAAAGATCGTTGCATTGGTTGACGATAGCGTAACCCGGCCAAAAATGGAAGGCAGGGGAGACTATTTAGCAAAGGCTTTAAAAAAGGTAACAACTACTTTTAAAAGCAATCCACAGGGCTTTTTTATGATGATTGAAGGTTCGCAGATAGATAATGGCGGCCATAACAACAACCTGAAGCAGGTGGTTACCGAAAATGCAGATTTTGATCGCATGGTAGGTGATGCCTTGCGCTTTGCCGATGAAGACGGTGAAACACTGGTTATTGTTACTGCCGATCATGAAACTGGCGGCTTAACACTGCTTGATGGTAGTATAGCTAACGGTTATGTTTGGGGCAATTTTAGCACCAATGACCATACAGGTACCCCGGTACCGGTTTTTGCTTACGGACCTCACTCCGGCGATTTTAAAGGTGTTTATCCTAATACAGATATTTTTAACAAATTACTCGCGCTCATCAAAGCAAAATAATGACAGCGTTTACATCGTCCCGATGATTGCTCTTAAATAATAAAAGCTCCGTGAAATTTATATTTCACGGAGCTTTTATTATTATGTGTTTGTTTTATTGCTTGGTCAGGTTAAGTTTTTTTCCGGGCGCAGCAAGTGTCATTGTCCTTGTTGGTGATCCGGCAATGGTTCCGGTGTAGGTAATCGGTTTGATGTTTACATCATTAAAAGTCACCGTAAAATTAATTTTCGAATGATCAAATGAACCTGTAAGGGATCCGATTTGAATATCGTCATCAAATTCATTTCCGGAAAAAGTACCTGTTGCCGAACCTTTGGGCGGAACATCAAAAAATGAAAATTTATCCTTGTCATTGGCATTATTGAACCAGTTTCCTTCAATATCTGGAATAAAAATATCTACTATACCGCCGCCATCCTTACCGCATGACCAAACTAGGACCAATACAATCAAAGCTGCACCGGCCATCGTACTTCTAAAAATTGTTTTCATTTTACAGGGGATTTAAATAAGGTTAATAATTTTTTAATTGGTTTTGAAATTGAAGGATCCTTAGCTCCATACCATTTATCTGTTCAGTTAATACCGGTACTATGGTCGCTATCTGATCCTGTATATCTTTTTTAGCTTTTGCTTTATCTTGATTAGTACTTCCTATAAAATATTCGTTTATACGGGTCTTTAGTTCATTTAAAGGAAAGATCGTTTTTTTATGAATAGTGTTGATAAGGGTATCGACTATGCCATCAAAAGCCGTTTTTAAGCTTTCATCTTGCCAATAGTCTTGTATTTTTCTGGAATAGGTAGGGTAGTTCATCGCGAGTTTATTATAGGCAGGGTTATAATTATTGATTGCCTGAACAAGCTTCTCCAATGCAGTGGGCTTTTCAAAGGCGTATTCAGCAGTAAATTTAAAGGCTGCATTTACGGTTCGGGCCTGGATAATATAATTTTGCAGGGTTGATGTGATCTCAGGATAAAACAGGTCCATTCCATCTTGTCGTTCCTGCGCATTTTTAAGATCTGTTGCGGTGTAGTTAAACTTGTAAAGTATTTGGGTGATAGAATCTAATTGGGTTTGTATCGCCTTTACTTCGGTGCTGCTTTTACCGGCAGATTCTTTAAGCTGTTTAAATTCAGCCATATATTTTTGGATGTATTTGTTTGACTGAAATGGCTCAATAACAATTTGGGTAACTAAAGCAGGGTCTTTGGGAATTAACACCTTGCCACCAATAGGGTATACGATAATGTAGTTTTTGCTTGATAACTGAACAGTTACTTGCGTAGTACTGGTATTTATAGGAGTATTGAAAACACCGGCGTCGTTTGTTGTAGCTGATTTGGTATCAACAAGCACCGTGAAATTTCTTACAGCACTATTACTACTCCAAACTTGTCCTTTAAAGGAGCTGGTTTGGGCCCTGCAGATAACTATATCCGCGTACAGTGCTATGAGCAGGATAAATATAGTTTTCATGGCGAATGAAGCTGTAACGTTAGCGGCACTTTGGCCGACATGAGCTGGGTGTTATTATAACATAATTTACTTTTTCGATATACTCTTACCGGTAATTCCGTCCCGTCTTTATAAGGCAGGGCTAATCTGAAGTTTCCAAATTCATCAGATACACATCTGAACAAACCATCGGCCATGGTAACAACTGCTTCAGGAACAGGCTGGCCATTCATATTGACCACAATGCCACTGACTAACGTGGAATCGGGTTTTCTGGTGAGATGGATTTCAATCGCAGAACCATTGTTTGGCACTACGACATCCTGACCCGAGGTATAGTAACCGGCCACAATAGGAATTACGGTGACGGATTTTCCCTGCATATCGGTTGATACGTCGGTAAAACTGGCCGTTCCGTTTTCAATGAGGCTGGAGTCGGGTTTGTTGAATAGTACCTTCATCATGCCCTTGTTAACAAGTTCATTTTTGCCGGCCGATCCAAACACCGTGAATTTGAGTGTGAAGTTTTGGGGCGTTGAGGAAAATTTGATACCTAAATAAATAACTATAATGAATAATACCGTTGGCCCCCCAAGCTCAAGTGTTCCATTGTATACTTTACCTGAGTATTTAGCATGTGATTTTAATGCGCCAAACAAAAAGCCGGAGGCGATTAAACCAATCATTACCAGTAAGAAATAAAATACCTGTGGTTTTATGTTGCCGGTTTGGTTACTGAAACTTATCAGCACAATAGCAGCGGCAACAAATAGCACAAACCCCAGGGCCGAAAGAATAACCCATGTCAATTGCGATATTCGTTTTTCGGAACTGGCAGCCATTGCTTTACGAGGATTTGATATAATAAAGTTAATTTAAAAAAAACCTTTAAGCAATGATTTAACTTGTAAAATATTAATTATCAGTATTTTTACGTGTTTATGATTGCGCTTTTTACTTTAAATTAAAGTGAAATTACGATACGGTACAGGTGTCGGTTATCTTGCATAGCCTGGACGTTCGCAGGATCCTGATCTTGTCCAGATCTATAGATTGCAAACCCTGAAAATGCACCGCTTTGAAACGCATATTAATAAAATCAACATGGTTGTTGGGCGGAAATAGCTCTATAGTTAATACGCTTAACGGGGCGTTAACATCAATGCCTATATGCCTGAGCTTATTTCTAATTTTATTCATCCTCCAGAAAGAAAACCCTACCGGCGGTTCTGGCGGTGCCAGGGCATAAGGCGCTGCGTTAGTATAAAAAGTACGGTATGATTGCATTTGAATTTTAATAAGCTCCTCACGCTTTACTTCATCGGATTCATAAACAGGTTTAAGTAAGGGCAACTCGTCAATCAGCACATTGCGGTATTGTACGCCATCGGCCTGTATAACCTGTGCGTATAACAATGCATAAATTTCTGTGCGTGGCATAGCTGGTGTACAATCTTTTCCATCAGCATACGATTGTGCATAGACGGAGCTAACAAGTATTACATCGTTTTCGCGTCTGATACTCAGTTGCATCGGTGGGGCAGGGTGCTGAACGCCTGTAACGCGGATGGAACGGCTGTGCCTTGCTTGGGCCATGCTCCATTTTAAACAATGGCCTATCCTGAATTCGTAAGTAAAAAAGCCGAACAACTCTTTTGATTCCGGAGTTAAGCCTTTGGGCAGTGGCAATAAAAAGTGCCGCGATTTGAGATTACCGTCTGTTGTTGGTATCATCTGCTGCATAGCTTCTAATCCTGAAAAATCGATTTGCTGATGGTTTCTGATCACTCTGATGTTTTCGGGTTCCAGATTTATAGCCGGCTCCGGCATTTCAATTTCAGGATGGGGAATATTTGGCATTACTGCAAGCATCGGATCGGCTGAGTACTGTAATATCCTTGCAAAATAGGTATCCTTATAATCTTTTACAGGTTCGGCAAATTCAACCCACAGGTATTTACGCCGGTAGGATGTTTCGGAGTACTGATTTTCAAAAAGTTGTAACTCTGCATCCTCGGGGGTAACTGCTATACCTACAGAAACAATTTCGGGTATCTGAACAGGATTTGTGGCAATAGGCAAGTAGTTATCAACTATAATATCTACCTCGGCCTCGTTCCATTCAAAAGCAGGTGTTCCATCGGGAGCGAATATATCTTTAAATTGTGGTATAACCTGGTAGTGCACTTCTATAGGTTCAGGTAACTGGTCGCCGCCGGGTTTGGGGTCGAGCGCATCAATAAACACCAAACGGGTTTTCGAGCGGTCCGGCTCATCCATTTGTTGCCAGTTTAAGCCTTTTGACAAGGATATCTCGCCAACCTCCAGTTCCAGCATATCAGCTTCTGTTTCAAAACGCCATTGCCGTTTAATTTTAAAAGCTACTGGCTGCAGTATATCCCAGGTCCAGTCCCGGTTCAGGTCAAGCTGCAGCACGTTGATCCATTTATGGGCCAGATCATCCCTGCTGGCAAAGGTTATTGACGAATAGTCTGGCGATAAAGAATGCCCTATGATACGGCTGCAGCCAAACTGTGTACGCACGTTATCGGCTCCCATTAATGTAAGGGCTTTGGATACCAGCTTTGTTTCGTTGGCTAAGCGTTCAATAACATCGCTATCTGTTTGATTTTGCCGGCCTGATACGCTTGCCGCTTTACGCAAATCCGGCGTATCTTTTTGAGGCGGGCGAAAGAAAATACTAACCATATCATCGTTCCCGTTTACAGGTGCTAATAGTAGGGGTTTTGTTTCCAGTTTCGCTGGATCTTTTCTAATGGTTAAAGTAATAGGTAGACTATACCGAAAATCGCCGGGTGCAAAGTAATTTTCAGCAGCCGCTTTACAATAAGTTCGTATGGTAAGGCGCACGTCACGAGCTGAAGGTAGTATCAGGGGGCCATTATTTACAGTGAGATCGCCCTCAAACCCAAGGTCATTAGCATCTGCACCAAAATTAATTGCGGGAATATCCTGGAAGTCGAATTTCAGGTCAATCTGATCTCCTGCCGAGTTATGATCCAGCTGATAAGCCGGGAAAGGGCGGGTGGTTTCATATAAAAATATATAAGGCTCTTTTGTGTCGATCTGATGTAAGGCATGATATGAACCTTCACGATCCATATTCAATGTTTTTACCTCGATAATAATTGATATAGTATCAGCGTCCGGATCGGGCAAGCTTACCTCTCTTGATGACTCCTTCAACGCTGCTGGGTCAGTGACCACAGCTGGCGAATCGGGAGTAGCAGGGGTGATGGAGTTTTTATGCAAATCGCTTAATCTTATGCGATCGGCTTTTAGTTCATTAATGATAACGGAGTTATCCTGGCCGGTATACAATATAGCCGGATAGTTTAAGCGTGGACGGGTAACAGTAATGTTTTCAATATCCACTTTCTTTATTACAGGCACCTGTGGTGCTACATGTCTTTTAAAAGGGCACCATGCTATTTTGCTTTCGCCAGGATGAACGGAAAATGTAGATGCAGCGGGGCCACCGCCAGTCAAATCTGTTAGCCTTACCCTAAAAGCATAAGTATTGCCATATTTTAACTGAACTGTATAGTCTGTTTCTTTTTGGTGATAAATACCCGCACCATCTGCCCTTAAGGCCGGTTTGCCGGTAAGTGCTTCCAGATCTGCTGCTTTTTTATCCAATTGTTCTTTCAGCAGGAAAATCTCTTCAGCTACCGGGTCGGGCAAGCAAAGTGAATTTCCGTTCCAATTGGTAAAAAATACCGGAAGCCAAAAATCAGGGCTACCATTGTGTTTTACCGGCGATACTTCAAGTCCCAGCTCTTCATAAAATTCACCCAGATCAATACCCGCTGTTTGCAGGTTATCAGCATGAACAATTACCTGCGATTCCCAGTTTAAAGCATTTTCCTGCAGGTCTTTTTTGTCGATATCGTTTGCCTTGGCCACATCAATACGATAGCGGCTTAAACTAAGAATGCTGGAAGGAGGATCGGCCGGATTTCTTTTGGCATTAATGCTGTTATTATACCATATTAATATCTGTTCATCATCCCAGCCTAACCGTATGCCCTGGTCTGTGACAGGCGGGTTGCCATCAGGTGCCTCGACCAGATTATTTATGCTAACTGACTGACTGGCATGCACAATTTTGGCGTAACCATCATCATAGCGGATCAGATCCCTGAATGCCTCGTCAAAGGGTTGGGTAGGCGCCAGGTCTGCCACAACCGGAAACAATACCGGTGCAAACAGATGGCGGGATTCGGTTATGGCCGGTATACGGGCAGCATATAGCTGAACCTGACTGCTATTAAGTTTGTCATAAGAAGTGGTGCTATCCTGGGCACTAAATTCAAAGTAGATCCAACCGCCTTCCTTAAAAAAATCAGCAGGTATTGCGTCGAGATTGATCTGCCGGTGTAACAGGCCCAATTTTTCGGCCATTAACGGTTGCTGCAGGCAAAAGCCATAAACCTGCGCCCAGTTAACCGTATGATCGGGGACTATATTGGCGGGTGCAGAGTTCGTTTGTTTTAAAGCACAGAAATAGCTGTCATCTGTTTTGGCATTTGCCGTGCGAGGGTTATTAAAATCAAATGAATTACGATAAGCCTCTGGTAAATATTTATTAATCTGAGTAATAGATAATGTTCTTTTCTTTGCATCATCAATAGTGAAAAAACTTCCTACTTTAGTGAAGAGTTCTGATCGGTCGGTAGTTAATGATATAAGGTTGTTTTTGAGCGTATATTCGCCATTATTTCTGTCCAGGTTAGGCACTACCTCTGTACCTCCTTTTACCAGCCATGCATTCATTTGCAGCTTTGCCGAGGCAAACGGATCAAAGGTAGTCCCCCCATCTACCGCCAAAGGCTCAAGCGGGCTAAATTTGGGTGTAAGCAACACGTTGCAGCTTAATACGGCTGTTTCGCCAATTTGTAAAAACTGGGGAAAGGGCAAAACAAAAATAATTGGTTCCGGTATCATAGGTCAAATTATTTTATTGAAAGGGATTTCATCCATAAACTTCTCCGTAAAATCATAGCTGATAACAAAAGCAAGGCTTACATTTAGTGAAAAGGTAAGCTCAATACGGGCCTTAATCTCATCTCCACCTTCTCTAATTACGCCGGCGCCGCCCTCAATTTGTATAGATGTGCTGAGTAAACCGCCGGCTAATGAAAGCACC
This sequence comes from Mucilaginibacter sabulilitoris, assembly GCF_034262375.1. Lineage (NCBI taxonomy): Bacteria > Pseudomonadati > Bacteroidota > Sphingobacteriia > Sphingobacteriales > Sphingobacteriaceae > Mucilaginibacter > Mucilaginibacter sabulilitoris. The sequence goes on along the minus strand of NZ_CP139558.1, from coordinate 4,988,819 downwards.
CCACGCAGAAGCGTACTGGCCATTAAGAGTAATTTCTTTTCAGAAATATTGCCGGTAAGACTTACCGACCGCGTTACCGATACCACACCAACAACAGGCAGCTGCACAGCCACTGAAGCGCCAAATCCGCAGGTATAATCAAATTGTGGTGTTGGGTTCTGCACATCTATATAAATCCTGATCTTAGCGGTACCAACACCGTAAGCAGTAGCAAATTCCAGTGTTACCAGCATAATTTGGATCATACCCTGAAAACCGAACGTTACTCCGGCGCCCGATTTGGCAAGTTCTTTTGGATCCGGACTTAAAGAAAGATTGAAAAATACCCCTACATCCAAAGCAGCTTCAATGATTACAGGAGGCGGACCTGTTAACGTGATATCCTGTGTACTTGGGAACTGTATAACCGGGATGGATTTTTCAATGCTGCATTTGTAATTCCAGCTATCAGTTGAATTAGCCGGGATCAGTTCGATACCTTTTTCAAAAGCGTTTGGTTTTTCTTTACCTAAATTATCCAGTTTGGCTAATACTTCCAGAATTTCAACCATGCTCCGCAGCGCCCCGTCAGGTCCCCATAATAATTTGACATCTTCTATGATAGGAGTTTTACCATATTCGGCATGGAAATTTCCCTGCACAGTAAGTAATGGTACAAGGGGACCGACTTCTACAACAATGGAAACCTTGGCATTAATCATTTCCCAGCTTTTTCGCCCTGGTATGCCAGAACTAAGATCAAGCGAGAATGGGCTTTTTCCCGGATTCGCGGGGTCGTTATCATAGTCAATATGGATTTTAAATGCTTCCTCGTTAATTATTTTAAGCACTTTTAGCGATGCGAAATTGGGGGATTCGAAGTTGGTTAACTGTTCGGCAATGGCTTCAGGGAAATTATAACCATTAAGGTCGGCACCAATATCTAATGATTTTACTACGCTGGGTAACGAAAAAGCATTGCCCAGTTCAGGGAAAATGCTATTCGTACTTAGTAGTTTAAATACATCTCCGAGGCGTGGAACGTCGGTGAATAACTGATTTACCCCGCCTGCCACACCATTTACAACCGGCCCGTTCCCCGGCACGAACATTGGCCGGTTAAACAGTATTTTTTGAGTAGGTGTGGTTTGTAATAAGCCATATTGTAAATTCAGATTAGCCGGTTCATCAACAATGTATTTGCCAATTTCTTCAGGGTTGCCAATTATATATCTCGAATTTTGATAATCAACAACTGGCATTAACGTTGAATTGTTGTTTATAAAAGAGAGCTTTCCATGCCTGATCAACGATACGGTTTCGCCTGCACCTAATTGTACAACGTTTTTAGACGATAAACATTTTACAACCGACCATGAGCCTTCCTTTGGCAGCTCCAGCGTGCCCTGTGCTGCAACAGGGTATAACGGGCTCATATCGGCAGTGGCAGAAATATCAACCCGGGTAACGTGCATACGCTGGTTAGAGCCTGCTATATTCATCATACAATCAACCGGCCCACCCAGGGAGCCTACGTCCGGGCGATTAAGGAAATCCTGAAAATCCTTATCCGGAAAAATCTGATCAAGCGTATTTTTATCAGTAACTTTAGACGGGTCACAAAGTAAAACATATCCGAACTGGCCTTTCGATGGTACAAAACTTTCATTACTATTTGGTTTATTTGCTATAAACCCCTTTTCGATATTCTCCATTAAAATATCGCCATCGAAATAAACACCGGCAAACTCATTGCTTCCTTGTTTAAGTGTTATGGTAGTGTCGCGGATGGAGCGCACGTTATAGATACCTCTTACGGTACCAGGATGAAAAGCATAAGGGTTTTCCTGAGGGCCTTCGCCGGGAGTGAGGATATAATTAAATATACCAGGCCCCGTAGGTTGCCAGCCGGTGTCATAGCGGGTTACAAGGCCGTGATTTTGCCTTTGCATGATGATAGAACGTACCACCGGAATACAAAAACCAATAATGAAACTTTTTATTTGTATCACTTCATGAGCGGTACGGCCCATCATTACGGTAAACTGGGTTTGGCTCACCCGGCCAAAGTTGGCTTTATCATTTAACCAGTTGCTAAAAATACTGGCGCCGTATCCTGAAAAATCAATGCGTTTTAGAGGTACTTTGGCGTTTACAGAGTATTCTCTTATAATGGTTTCATTATTAGGATATGCCCCGAAAAACTCGGCGTTAAATTGCCTTGTAATAGGGATGCCCAATATTGAATTTTCTTGTACAAATGAATATTCAATATCAAAAAGCCCGGCATCGATCTTAACCTCTTTATTTTCGCGATCAGTAATGGCAACTTGTAAAGTTGACCCATGGAAATATGCATCGGGTGTGATTTTAGAATTACCATCGCCTCTATCTTTATAATAAGCTGCCGCGTTAAGCTGAATGGCACCGTTTAACTGCCCCAGTTTTTTGGTGTTGAAATCGGGCTGATTAAAGTTTAACGATGCAACCGGCAAGGCGGTGGCCGCACTTTTTTCTGGATTGAAATAGGCAACCGCACACATACCAAAAGGTAAATTAAAGTATGCCGAAGCCGCATGTTTATCCTGGCTATTATAAGATTCGCAAATAAACTGCAAAACCTTTTTAGGTGATAACGAGATATTTTCTTTATTGCTGCTCGCTATGCGTGTTGGTGCTCCGTTTGAATTGAAATATAAGGGAAATGGCACCTCAGCCTCGGTGAGATTAGGGTTTTCAATATTAGTAACCGGTTCCCACTGAATATGGGGCAACGTAAAGGCACGCACCAAACGCCCGGAGCTTACCAATTCCATGTTGTTAATCTGGTAAGTGAACCGGCCGCCATAGCCTGTAGTGTTTAAAGGGAAGTTACCTCCTCCAAGCGCGTTATTAATCCATGGCGATGAAAAAGCAACCCCCATTTGAGATGCCCTGCCCGATACGTCTACCAGGCAAATATCACCGGGCATCCATTGCAAAAAACCAAAGGCGCCTATGAGGTTGCCGGCATCATAATCGGAGTTTTCCGGATTCATGAACTGCCTTATAACTGGATGATTTTGAAGTGGCGAAGTAAGTGCATCATTATAGGCTGTTTGGCATGGATTCATGAAATTATTAGGGAAATAATTTCTAAGATCATCATCGGGTAGTGCTTTTTGCTTGAACACCGTTCTAAACTCTTCGGCAAGTTGCATATCCATCTTTACGTCGTCGCTGTTCCATTTTATGGTTACAGCCAATAAAGCCGATCTTGGCGGGAAGGTGTTAAACTGATTGGCTTCATCAAAAATGTCTTCCTTGCTTTTTTGGTTGCTGATATAAGGGTCGGGTAAGGTATGGATGATCCGGAATACGGGGAGATACTCCATAAAAATACCATGAGTCATCAAATCGCTTTGCTCACCTTTTGCTTTAATAGTTAAAATAAGCGGTGTCTGAACGGTTAGTAAGGCATTCTCTAATACAATGCTCGATGTTTTATTGAGTTTATCATCAAGCGGTTCATTTTGATTAACAGGAGTATTATTGGAGGCAATTGCAGTCAACCAGCAACCGCTATCGGTTTTAGTCAATTCTGTTATTCCCGGAAATTGAAAATCAAATCTTTTACCATTACCAGTTACCGGTCGATCGATTTTTGTTTTAACCTCGGCGAATTGACGATGATATTCATAACCTACCGCATCAGCGGCGAAAAATCCGGGCAATAACGTCAACGGCCGGCAACGGATGTCAGAGTAATAAGTGCTGTCAGTTTTATTGAGCCACAGGCGGTAATGCTGTTCTAAAACGGCACTTTCTTTAAAAGTATAAATGATACCTAAACTACCATTGCCTCCTCTTAAAAAAAATGACTGAGCTATTAAGGGACCATTTTCAAGTCCTTCCCATTCCAATTTTATTCCGGCGCCTATCTCTAAACCCAGCTGCCCTGAAGAATTACATTTACCTAATTGCGATAAACCCAGCGTATCCACAGGTCGCAAAGGATAATTGTACCAGCCAGAATTTTGAATAGGTCCTGTACCAGCCACTTTCATGATATTGGATTTAGATGACCCTGCTGTCCAGCTTTCTTCTGCATTTTGTAGCGGGATCCTGACCTGGTTAAGATCTTTATTGTAAACTGCTTTTACGCTTGCAGCTTCGTCAAAAGCAGAGGTTGTTCCAAAGACGGTCATGCTACTGCTGCCGGCATGATTAATAATAGCATTGTTGTTAAGAATGGTTATGCTTACCTTGTCCGGTAATGTGCATGTTATATCACTTGCATCATTACCAGCTGCTGCATCGCCCGTAACCGGCGATTCGGGTGCAAATTCAAATGTGAGGGGTAGTATAGACGGAATGCTGATATTTTCGGGTCCGGCAATACCTACACCTGCCGGGAACGTTATTGTACAGTTTTTGGCATGTATACAAACGTAGCTTTTATCAGGAGCAGTTGTATCTGTTAAAACCTGACTATCTATCCATAGCGAACAACTTTCCAATAATAATGGCTCAACAGGATTGGGTAGAGCCATATCCTGATGCAGGGAAATCACCATAAGCGGATTTATCCTGCCGGGTGAATAAAATACAAACTGACGAGTGATTAGAAAAAGATCATAATAAAGCTCTGTATAATCATTGATGATAAAAGGTCCGATGGAATATTCAGGCTCCAACGCATTGCCCAGATTACCCTCAGGGCCATTACTAAATGGGAAATCTCGCTCCCTTATCCAATATGATTTTTCATCAGCCGGTCTTTGCGGAATCGTTGCAAAAATATCATTGGCAAGATCATTAAGTTCTTTAGTTATTTCAGGCCCAGGCGCTGCAGGTTCCGGAAGCAGGCTAAACTGCCATTCTGTATAAAGTTTATCTTGTGTTAATGCTGTTTTTAATAGGTCTGTAAGTTTTTCAAGCATGCCTTCTGCTTGCTTATGTTGCTTTAACGGTCCAAGCAGCTTTAAAAGAAAATCATTAATTTCTTGTAAGCTCATAAAAAGGGTATTAAAATTTAATTTAACCTGCTTAACAAAATATAAGTAAACTCAGAAAGATGTAACTATTGGTTTATTAGGATAGCTTAGAATCAGAAAGAAAGGTGTATAGTCCTTATTTTTTAATTAAAGACGTTAATTAATATTTAAAGATAGATAATGCATGGTGGGAAATACAAGCACATTTTTTGCACAAAAATGCGCATGACTGATTTTACGAACCTGAGTAATTAGCGGTAGTGCGGGTAGGCATAATATAAGTAGTATATCACGATATCAGGTTTTTAGCAAGCTGATCATTCAAATAAATAAGGAGCTCATTAAGGCCTGCCAGTCTTGGCGAAGTTATGGAATCATCGGAATTGAAAAATCTATAAAAATTCCAATCCAGACAATCGATAAGTTCAAGCAGGCTATTTGTAGTGAAAACAAATTCATGATTAGCAATAGGAATTGGACATAGAGATATACCGCAGGTTTCTATAGCAAATCTGATAAAGAAGTCATTATGTTCGCCTTCCGGTATTTCAATTATGTATGCCTTCTCTGCCATTCTTGTTGTTTAATTAGGACATTGTTAATCCCTCGCTTGCAAGCTTTAATTTATCCAGGGCATCTTCGTCTCCTGAGATATAGTAATCCATTTTGGTATAACTGTAATGAACGTTATAATTTTCTCGTGCAATAATATCCCGCAGGAGTTTTTCAAATTGTGCTTTTGTGACTTTTAGTAATTTTTCGAATCCCATAGTTTAAGTATTTGATTATCATATGTCAAATACTGTGCCTTATTAGTATCTTTTACTATTGTACAACTATGTCAAAAAACTACACAAAATTATTCTCAATAAGTTATAAGCGATTAGGAGTTAGAATTTTAACTATCTTAGATATATATTCTTCGCATCATGGCCGAAACTAACGCAACAATCCTGATTCCGGATATCAGTGGGTTTACAGAGTTCATGACTACTACTGAACTGAGTCATTCTTCACGTGCCATTCATATGCTCATTGATGCTATGTTAAACGCTATTGGAGAAGAGTATGAAGTTTCAGAAATTGAAGGTGATGCTGTTTTATTGATCAAAAAAGGGCCGGCACCTTCTAAGAAGGAAATATTAGGTATTTGCCTTAAAATTTTTAATGCTTTCCATTCGCAGCGCATGTGGATGCAGCAATATACTATATGTCCTTGTGGAGCTTGTAAAGCTATTATAAATCTCACGTTGAAATTTATAGTACATTATGGACCGTTAGTAGAATTAAAAGTAGGGCGCTTTGTAAAGCAATCTGGCATGGAAATGATTGTTGCGCACAGGTTGCTTAAAAATAGTATTGATAGCCACGAATACCTGCTCATGTCGGAGAAGCTATTGAAACAAGTTAATGATTCGACGGAAACGGCAGATATGGTGTGGGGGAACGCATTTGAAGAATATGCTTCTATTGGGAAAGTCGGGTACCATTTTGCGTTACTCAATGAAGCACGAAAAAATGTTCCGGCACCCCAGGCACCACAAAGTTATTACCGGAAGGATAGCACTCCTTATCTGCAAACAACAATAGCAGCTAATTTTCTTGATGTTTATATGGTGATAATGAATATTCCCGGCCGTGCAGAGTGGATGCCCGGTTTGCAAAAAGTTGAGCAAGACATGCCTGATATTTGTATTGGGAGCCTTCACCATTGTTTATTCGAGAATCATCAATCCACGATATCGCCATTACTAATGATATCGTCAGATGAAGAGATCAATTATGCGGAAAGCTGTCGGATAGAAGAAATGAATATTTCATTGGTTTATGAATTTGTTTTTAAAAAAGTAGATGAAAAATCCTGCCATTTTTCTGTTCGTTTTATGAATGCCGCAGAACTTCCCATACCTGAAGAAACGCGTGGTATTCTTTTAGAGAATATGCAGCGGATGGCTGAAAAACTTAAGCTGTTTTGTGAGAAATAAAATGATCAATTATAAATACCTACAAATGAAAAAAGTAAAACTGAGGATTGTTACATCCATTTTTATGATCGCAGCTGGATTCATGTCAATTAGTCTACAGGTAAATGCTCAGGCAAAGGCGACGGCAGTTAGCAATATTACTAACAAAGACGGTTGGAAACCTGACGAAGGCTTCGAAAGCCTTTTTGATGGAACAACACTTACAGGCTGGTGTTACCGGGGCACAAATGGTGAAGTAACCGAGAAGTTTGATGGAAAAGCCAAGTCGTCTGATGGACGTTATTCAACCGCGAATGGGATCCTCACAGTAAACTACCCGGTGGGGGTAGAACGGAAAGTACAGCAGTCCTGGACGCTGCGGGAGTTTCCCAAAAACTTTATTCTGAAGATAGAATTCCGCGCTTCAAAAAATGCGGATAGTGGCATATTCTTGCGTAAGCAGCAGCTCCAATGCCGTGATTATCTTATAGCTGGTCCCTATAAGGATTTGAAAAATTATAAGCCACAAGACTGGAACACTATTATCGTAACTGTGAAAGACAACGTAGCTCACTGTGAGTGCAACGGTGAAGTACTGGAGGATGCTTTGGTATTGCCTTCAACCGGCCCCATGGGATTGGAAGGTGATCGCGGACAGATGGAATACCGTCATATCCAAATAAAAGAGTTATAATGCTTTTAATATTAAATTAATTTCGGCCCAAGAAGCTTTTGCTCTCGTGGGGTACTAATTCTTTTTTGTCTGTTATATCAATTGTATCTTAATTTTCCGATGGAATCAGGGAATTCTATTTTGCAGAAGCCTGCAATTGCCCTTTATGCCAGTAAATCATGTACCGGGCATCATGTAACTTATAAAAAGGAATCAATTCCAGGTTTTTGTAACTGGCAGGACTGATCAAGTCCGGAGCTGTAAAGGTTTGATCTTTTCCGTTTACTGGTTTCAGGTATTTGGTAAGATCAGGGTCATTAGCGGCTAATACCGGTGCCGAATCTAAAGGATACATTTTCCCTCTGGCACGAAAGCCACCAAATTGATCCGAGTCTCCAATTAAATTATCCAGGTCTGACGTGCCGGTCTTTGCTGCCAATACAATAGGACCGTGCAAAAATGCCACATAACCTGAGCTATCGGGCAGTGCTTCCGTACTTAAACCCATTGGTAAACGCACTTCTATTTCATCGCCCTTTTTCCATGCCCGGTTTAATTTTACATAGGTGCCTGGTTGTGTGTCAACAGCCACTTTAGCCCCATTTATTTTTATTTGCAACGCGCCAGGTTTCACCCAATGCGGGTAACGAATGTTTATCGTAAACGCACCAGGCTTTACTGCTTCAACTAAAAGCTGGGTAGTTTCCTGATCCGGAAACTTGGTTTGCTGCGAAAGGACGAATCCCTTTGATGCCCAATTGAGGCGAGAGGGGATAAACAAATTCACGTATAGATCTTTTTGGTGATAGCTGTAAATAAGCTCGGCATATTTACCATGATTTTCCATGCCCGATCCAACGCAGCACCACATGGCTTCCTGTGGTTGCGAATAAACACGGTAATGACGTGGGCGCATAGAAGTGTAATACACGAATCCACCATGTGTAGGGTGCTGACTTGATAATATATGATTATATAAAACACGCTCGTAAAAATCCATGTACTTCACGTTGCCCTCTTTTTCAAAAAGGTGGCGGGTTAGCTTAAGCATATTATACGAATTACAGGTTTCGGGGCCTGCAACGTCGGTAATCATCTTAGTAAAATTACCGGTTGGGTTAAAATGCTCATTTACACTGTTGCCACCAATTACTACCGTACGGTTATTTACCACGGTTTCCCAAAAAAATTCAGCAGCCTTACCATAATCTTTATCGCCTCCAACTTCTGATATGCGTTGAAAACCAACCGCCTTGGGTATCTGCATGTTGGCATGCAGCCCGTTTAGTTCATCTTGTCCTTGTATTAATGGGTTTAAAATCGCTTTATGCGAAAACCGACGCGCCAGAGTAAGGTATTTATCTTGACCGGTTATCACTGACACATCCGCAAATACCTCGTTCAATCCGCCATGCTCCGAAATAAGCATAGTTTGTATCTGTTCGTCGGTCAATTTGGTGGAAACATCATAAATATAGTCTGTTAATCGTACCAGTATTTCTTTTGCCTGTGTTTTTCCGGCAATCAGATACGCGTCTCTTAAACCGGCAAAAAGCTTGTGAATATTATAAAGCGGTACCCATTTTTTGTTCAGAGCAAAAGGTTCAGCTTCAATTTTGCCTGCAGCGATATCCTTCCACATCGCTGTTCCGCCCGGTATGCCGCCTAAATAACCGCTTCCCGTTTTATCCTGGCAACGTTTCAGTTGCGCCAGCATATAATCCAGACGTCTGTTTAACTCCGCATTATGGGTAGAAGCGTACATGTTGGATAATGCTGACAGGTAATGCCCTCCAATATGACCGTCCAAACCTGTATTTTCCCAGTTGCCATAACTTTTCTTCTTTGGTATTAAACCAGCTTCTCTAAGATAGGGAGCGAGCAAACGGTCGGGATCTAAGGCAAGCATATAAGTCATATCTGTTTGTTGTGCGTTTTTAAACACACTGGGTAATAAAGTAACCTGCTGCAGTTTAAATTCCTGCAATGAAGATTGCGCCCTCGCTTGCAATGGCATGGAAAAATATAAAGCGATTAAGCAAAGCCATAAAAGAGGGCGGATTATTTTCTTCGTGTTCATATTTAAAATAACGGTAGTAAAGGTTCGGAAATTGGTTATGATTACTAAGATAAACAAAGTTTTTAATTATTGTGATTATAACACTTATTTTTTTTGTAATCAATAAATTATGAGGAACAGACGCACCTGCAGATAATAAACAATGCTCCAAATATCATTTTTGAATAAGCGCGGCATATATCTTTGCCCGGTTATATACCGATGGGCGCTCAGCCAATTTAATAGCCTGATGATAGCCAAGCGAGGTAAACAAAGTACAAAGGCTTAGGAAAGAAAGGGGATAGGGTACCCAGGAATTAGCCTTATCTGTATCATATTCAACGATTAGGAATGTTGGATTTCCTGAAAAACAAGGCTTCATCTTAGCGATGAGTTTTTTCTTGTTTTGTACAAAGTGGAACGAATTAGCCATTATTATGCCATCAAGATCAGTTAGTTTTAGTTCATCTGTTTCAAAATTAGCTATAGCAAAATTTACCGGAATATCCAGGCGCTGGGTTTGACGGTCAATAGCTTCGATTTGACTACCCACGGGCAACAGGTGAAAAAGCGCATTGGTGAATGTGCCATTTCCACAGCCCAAATCTGCCCAGTGCTGGGGTAAATGGCTCGTAATTCCTTTGGAGATGAGGGCTATGGCATCGCTTTGTTTCATTTTTTTAAAAATTCGTCTGTATCAAAAATAGCCGGTTTAGCCTATTAAGGGAAGAAAAATGTAGTTTGATACTTGGAATTAAAGTTATTGATTATCAATATGATAAAATTTGAACGAATTTGAATGTATTGTGAACAACCAAACCCGGTTTCCTTTTTTAGATTTACCTTAAAATCAACGGGTCCATTCAATTATGAATTCGGTAAAATATTTAACGTTTGTCATTTTATTAATACTGAGTATTCCAGTAAGCGCGCAAACCTTATATGTAGATATATCCAAAGGCCGTGATGATGCCCCTGGGACACTTTATGCACCATTGACCAGCCTGGAGCAAGCGGTAAGCCGTGCCAATAAGTTCAGTGGCAATGAGCCAATCACCATCAGGATAGCGCCAGGCTTATACACCATTACAGAACCGTTGCTAATCCATCAGGAAAGCGCCAGGCCTGTTGCTACAAAATATACCTTTCAAGCAGCTGTTATGCCCGATGATACCGGTTGGACACCATCTAAAATGCCTGTTATTCAATGTGTAGCGGATTCCAACAGGAAAGGTAATTTAAAGCACGCCAGCATTGCTTTTCAAATTGAGCGTAACCAGGTGGTGATTAAAGGACTAAAGTTTATTGGTAACCCTAACCCTGCATCTCAATATTATTATGTCGTAGAAAGGAGGGACAGCACTTTGACCGGCCTGGAAATTTCCCAGTGTTATTTTATAGGGGAAAAGAACTGCGCACCTATGCAAGGCGGCGTTTTTGCGCAAGGTGCTGGAATTCATATTGATCATTGTATATTTTGGGGCGCTAAAAATGCTGTTTTGGCGTTCCTCGGACTCGCGGATTTTTCACTAACCCATTCGATCATTTATGGTGCTTATGAAGGTGCTGTTTGGTATGGTTACGGGCAGAGTTCGCTGATGCCTTTTACTTTTACCGATAATATTATAGCAGACGGAAACTATTTTTGGGTAGGTTATCGGGGCATTCATCGCAATTATAAATTCAGCCATTCCCTTATTTCTGGAAACGTCGCTTATATGGGTTTTAATGAGGAAGAAATCGTGCCGGACCTGCTTAATAAGCCAATCGAAAAACAGGTCAGAAAATCAGGAAAAGTAATTCTGAATGAAATAACAATCAAAGGTCAGCCCAAAGATTATCTCAATCTTAGCCCAACGTCTGCTGGCCGGGACATTGATGCCGGTATTTTCAAACAGGGCCTGCATTAGGGAAAACGGGTAGATTATTACAAAAAACTAACTAAATTCCATTGCTAACATATTATAATACCTGGCGTATATCGTACAAATACATCTCACACGAGGCTTATATATTTGCTCTTACACCAATCCAATTTAAACAACATACTTACTAAGCTCATTAATGGCCTTAGCCCAAATGCTCGGTAACATACAGACGATATTATGGAGAGAATTACCGGTAAATACTTTATTGAAACGCCATTTGATGTAGAAAACGCAGCACAGGTTTTAGCAGGTGAGCAATCAAGCGGCACCTTTATAGCTGTTCCGGGCGAAACGGAGGAGTTAAAAGCGCGGTTTGCAGCCCGCGTTGAATCGATTACCCATCTGGAAACGGTAAACAGTCCGGCAATTCCCGGCGCATCGTCCAAACATAATTTATACCACCGCGCAAATATTGAAGTTTCCTGGTCGGTTGAAAATTTTGGTTATAACCTGCCTGTGCTTATATCAACACTGCAAGGCAACTTGTACGAACTTACCCAGTTTACTGGTTTAAAATTAATGGATATTGAATTGCCCGAGAGTTACAGTAACCATTTCCGGGGGCCCCGGTTTGGTATTGAAGGTTGCAGGCAACTTACGCAGGTATATAAACGACCGCTTATTGGTACCATTATTAAACCAAGCATAGGCATGACGCCTGCTCAAACGGCACAGCTTGTTCAAGTGCTTGCCGAAGCCGGTATCGATTTTATTAAGGATGATGAACTTCTTTCCAAATCGGCCAACTCTTCATTTAACGACCGCGTTGACGCCGTAATGAAGGTTATTAATAACCATGCGGATAAAACCGGCAAAAAGGTAATGTACGCTTTTAACATCAGTGATGAAATTGATACCATGCTTCGGCGGTATGAGTATGTGATAAATGCTGGCGGCACCTGTGCAATGTTAAGCCTCAATAGTGTTGGTTTAGCAGGAGTAAAAAAAATATGTGATCAACGGGAATTAGCTATTCACGGTCACCGGAATGGTTGGGGTATGCTTAACCGCCATCCACTGCTTGGTATTGAGTTCCCGGCTTATCAAAAACTTTGGCGATTGGCCGGTGTTGACCAGATTCATGTAAACGGTATACAAAACAAATTCTGGGAATCAGATGATTCGGTAGTGCGGTCTATCGAAGCATGCCTGAAACCATTGGCTAATGGCACTACAGCTTTGCCTGTGGTGTCTTCGGGGCAATGGGGTGGACAGGCTTTTGAAACTTATCGCCGTACAAACACAACGGATTTATTATACATGGCCGGTGGCGGCATTATGGCCCATCCAGATGGCCCCGGAGGTGGTGTTGTTGCTTTGCAACAGGCCTGGAAGGGTGCAGTTGATGGCCTTTCACAAGATCAGGCCGTTCAGCGTTATTCGGAGTTTGCCAATTCGGTGAAAAAATTTGGTTCAAAAGCATGACGCAGAAAAATCAGCTTTTACTGGCTTATTATGGCGACGATTTTACCGGATCGACTGACGCGCTGGAGTTTCTGAACCGTTACGGCATAAAAACCGTATTGTTCCTGAAGCCGCCAACAGCTGAACAGTTGAACAATTATAAAGGCTTACAAGCTATAGGCATAGCAGGGTTTACCCGTTCAATGCCGCCCGGTGATATGGAAGCAATATTATTACCGGCCTTTAATATTTTAAAATCATTAGGGGCGCCGCACGTACACTATAAGGTATGTTCAACTTTTGATTCATCGGCAACTATAGGCAGTATAGGCAAGGCTATTGATGTGGGCTGGAAAGTCTTTAACAAACCTTTTATTCCGCTATTGGTAGCAGCTCCGGCTCTTGGTCGTTATTGTCTTTTTGGTAATTTGTTCGCCAAACTTGGCATCGGCAGCCAAGGGCAGGTGTACAGGCTTGATCGCCACCCATCCATGAGCCGTCATCCGGTTACCCCGGCAGATGAAAGTGATTTACGGGTACATTTATCCAAACAAACTAATAAAAAAACCGGGCTTCTTGATGTGCTGAAGCTCAATCAGTCTTTTGAACAAGCACAACTCGAATTGCGACATATAATTGAGGACGGCAACGAAGTGGTTTTGATTGACGGTATGGATGAGGCTCATTTAACCCAGGCAGGACAGTTAATAGACAGCTATGCCAGCTCTGATAATCCCCTGTTTTCAGTAGGGTCGTCGGGTATAGAGATGGCCTTAGGTAATTACTGGAAAAACCAACAGAAGTTAGCGGGTGAAGTTGAATGGCCAGATGTAGATGCCGTTGAATCTATTTTAGTGATTTCGGGAAGTTGCTCACCCGTAACCTCCAAACAAATAAATACTGCTATTAATAACGATTTTGCAAGCATTGCGATTGATACCGCCACACTTGCATCATGCAATAATATTAAAGAACTGATAGAACAATATATAAATGAGGCATCTGCTTGTATAAAACAAGGTAAAAGTGTAATTATCCATACCAGCCTTGGAGCAGATGATGTACGGATTAATGATACCCAGCAGGTACTTGCCAAAAAAGGTTTAGATAAACAGGCTATGCTTAGTTACACAGCCCAACTTTACGGTAACACACTGGGCCTTATCGCAAACGGCATTCTTATGAAAACACCGGTAAGGCGAATGGTGATTGCCGGCGGAGATACATCAAGCTTTGCAGCAAGGGCGCTGGAAATAGAAGCTGTTGAAATGATAGCGCCCCTATGGCCGGGAGCTCCGCTATGTAAGGTCCATGCGCCAGGCAAACCGGCACATAATCTTGAAGTGAACATTAAAGGCGGGCAAGTAGGCGACGACAATTATTTTTTAACTGTATTAAAAGGAAAACACTACGAACTATGAAACCAAAAACATTAGGCCTTATACACACATCGGCAACACTTATTCCGGTATTTCAGCAGTTATGTGCTGTGTATCTGCCGGGTGTAAATACATTTAATATTGTAGATGATAGTTTGGTAAAAAATATCATTTCGCGTGGCGAACTTACCGCCTCTATTAGTAAGCGTGTGGCCGACTATATATCATCTGCCGAAGATTCGGGTGCTGATTATATCCTGGTTACCTGCTCCTCAATAGGCGCGGCAGTTGAAGCGGCTGCAGAGCATAGCGGCCTCCCTGTTTTAAGGGTTGATCAACCGATGGCCGATGAAGCAGTACAAATTGGAACGCGTATCGGCGTAATTGCTACGCTGCAAACGACCCTCGGCCCGACCGCAGATCTAGTTAAACGAAGAGCGGCACTGGCTGGGAAACAAGTAGAACTGGTATCAAAGCTATGTGAAGGCGCTTTCGATGCACTCATGAGTGGCAATACCGCCGAACATGATGCTATAGTAACCAATGCTTTGCGTGAGCTATCAGCGGATGTTGATGTAATACTGCTGGCACAGGCTTCAATGGCACGCGTAGTTGACAATCTTGATGAAGCCGACAAAAAAGTACCTATAGTGGCCAGTCCGCCCAATGCTATTAAATACCTGGCTTCCATAATCAATTGATGAGAGCTGCCAGAAAAATATGCCTGATACTAAGCCTGATAATGGTTTTACCGCTTATCTATGGGCTGCTAACATCAAACATAACCATGTGGCAGGCTGCGGCCGTGAGTTTTTGTGTACTGGGGTCGGTAGGTATAGGAGGAGTGCAGGCCTTAAAGAACTATCAATATACTGCCTGGATCATCACCGCAGTTGTATCGGCGCTTATATACCCGGCAGCGTTTTTAAAATGGGGCACTTTTGACCTGCGTAATAAATGGCTCATATTGGGTGTTGTACAAATGGTGATGTTTGGCATGGGCATACAAATGAGCCTGAAGGATTTTAATGGCTTAGGCAGCACTGGTAAAGGCGTACTTATTGGTTTAACATGCCACTTTACCATTATGCCGCTTACCGGCTTATTGCTTACCAAATTGTTTCACTTTGATCCTGAAATAGCAGCGGGCGTAATCCTTATTGGCTCCTGTTCAAGTGGGCTGGCGTCAAACGTAATGGTATATCTGGCCAGGGCAAACCTGGTGCTTTCTGTTACGGTTACGGCCATGGCTACGATGGCAGCACCTTTTCTTACCCCGCTATTGATGAAACTTTTAGCAGGTACGCTTATCCAGATCAAATTTATAACCATGATGATGGAGATCATTAATATTGTGCTGGTACCTATTGGGGCAGCGTTGTTGCACGATTATTTGAAACGTGCATCCCGTAAGCAGCAGAATATTATATATGGAATAGCTATAGGCTGCGCAATTTACCTGCTTATGTTACCATTGGGTTTATACCACAACATGGAGAGCCGTTTTTCGGAGGCCGGGATGCAATCGGCAGGGGTATTTGGATTTTTGGTCGGCGCATTTGTAGTAGGTACAGGCTACCACCAATTATATCGCATGAAACCTAAAATAGATAGTTATATACCCTATTTATCTATGTTCGGCATTATTTATTTTACCGCCGTTACTACAGCTGCCGGACGCGAAAATTTATTGCATGTAGGCTTACTGCTTTTTCTGGCTTCTGTGTTTCATAACAGTGCCGGTTATTTTTTTGGATACTGGCTAAGCAGAGTATTTGGGTTAGATAAAAATTCATCCCGTACGGTAGCATTTGAAGTAGGTTTACAAAATGGCGGTATGGCATCTGGGCTGGCAGGTACAATGGGCAAGCTGGCCACAGTTGGTTTGGCGGCCGCAGTTTTTAGCCCGTGGATGAATATCTCCGGATCTGTTTTAGCCAATTATTGGCGTAAGCGACCCGTCTATGACGATTTACCCAAAATGAAAGTCCTTAAGTCAAAAGAATATCTTCAGTGAGTTTTTTGGATATATGGTGAGATCAATAGAAATAAGCATGAATGAAACACTAAAGTTCAATCCGTAAGACCTAACGTTCTTTTGGAACATAACGATCATAAAAGACGCCTGTACCTTTGGCATCCAAGCGACCTATAATAACAGCCTCCGAACTATTTGAAAGATCAAACTTAGGTTGCAGATGCTCATGTTCCCCGGCGCCAATTGGAAGATCTGCAATGCTCTCTTGATCAAGGTCCGCCAATTTTAGAAGAATGTTGGCAAGGGATCTTAATCCTTCCGGATCACCATGAATTAAAACCTCATTCCAATGCTCTTTGATACCTTCTAATTCATCTTCATTTTGAGTTACTATTATATCCAAATGTCCGGTGATTGGTGATTTGTACTTTCTCATATAGTTGGTAAATAATGTAATCATAAAACTAAGAGAAGTTGTTTCTAATCTATCCTTTTCTCTAAAAATAGAAAGCCTGCAATTATTAATTGCAGACTTTTTGAAGCTGCCTCATCGTCGTTAACCTCAATATTATTCTTAGCCAATACGGCAATAACCCGCTTTACCGAGATCTTTCTATTTCTAAAATGCGTAGGGGTATGTCTCAGCGTAGACCCAATATATCGCGCACTGCTTCGCGATAGGTGTTACCAATAGGTATTTTTTCACCGTTAACCGTCAATTGGTGAGTCTCGATCATCGTAACATGCTTAATAGCTACGACAAAAGACTTGTGTACACGGATAAAATCAGAGACGGGCACCAGGTCGAATACAGCGCTCATATTCTCACGGATAAGGATATTTCTGTCTTTGAGGTGAACGGTTATATAATTTCCATCTTTTTCCAGGTAAAGAATGTCGCATAGCTTCACCGGGTAAGTTTGTGGGCCGCTTTTCAAGTAAACGGTCAATTCATTACTGTTGTCTATGTTTTCGGAGGAGCGAACTTTTGCCGCTTTTTGCACAGCCGTGAGGAAACGCTCGAAAATGATCGGCTTGAGTAGGTAATCAACAGCATTGAGGTTGTAACTTTCCACAGCGTAATGGCTGTAGGCGGTTGTAAAGATGATCATCGGCCCGGGTGACAGTGACTGTGCCAGTTGCATCCCGCTGATCTCGGGCATATTGATGTCCAGGAAGATCAGATCGACTTTTTCATGGCTCAGCCAGGCCATGGCTTTTAAGGGCTCGCGAAAGACGGCTTTCAGCTCAACGAGATCGCAGTCCGCACAATAAAGCTCGAGCACTTCCAGGGCCATCGGCTCATCATCTATGGCGACACAAGTGATCATAAAAGGTTAATTTGAAGGGTTACCATATAGTTTTCGTTTTGCGGCCCAGTCTGCAGCGAATACCTGCCGGGATAGAGTAGGTCCAGCCGGCGTTTGACATTTGCCAGGCCAATGCCGCCTTTTTCTTCCTGTAGTTTTTTCACCGCACTGTGATCGATGTTTTCGCAGGTAAAAACCAGCTTTTGCGCACTAACAGAGATTGCCAATTCGATATAGGATTGCCTGCCAATGGCAACACCATGCTTAAAGGCGTTTTCTAAGAAAGGGATGAATAGCATGGGAGCAATTTGCACCGCGGCAACGGTGGAAGACTCCGGATAGTGAAAACTAACTTCGAGCTCGTTAGTGGCATAGCGCATCCTCTGAAGGGCCAGATAGTCCTGCAAACAGCCGATCTCTTTCTCCAGAGAAACCTGGTCTGTGTTGCTTTCATAAAGCATATAGCGCATCATGCCCGATAATTTGGCGATCCTACCCGCCAGTTCACCTTTTCCCTCTGTTAAAGCCATAGAGAAGAGGTTATTGAGTGTATTGAACAGAAAATGCGGGTTCACTTGCGCCTTGAGAAATTTGATCTCTGTATCCAGCTGTACAGCCTCCAGCTGCGAGCGAAGTTTTTCGGCCCTGGCCCATTCTTTTAAAAAGAAATAAGCTATAGAAAGGCCGAAAATAATAATGAATATAAACAATACCATATTTGAGAAACCACCATCGGGTAATACAATAGGGCGGACATCCCCGTCTTTTTGTATGTGGCCCAGACGATCCGGTATACGGGCTACCGAATCAGGTGCGAACCCACGGATGGTGAGCTGTTTTTGGTTGGGCAACTGTTGCACAATGTTTACAACAGGGTCATCCCTTTCAATGTGGGAGGGAAGCTGGTTATGAAGGTAGTTATTTGCCAGCAGGATGATAGCAAGCCAAACAAGCGGCAGCATCACCCTTATCAATATGTTTTTATAATGAAGCGTTTTTTTTAATAACCAAAGTGCATTGCCGTAGAACAATACGACGAGCATACCAAGCGTAAAAAAAACACCGGGCGACAAGACATGCCTGATGTCCTTGTCCACAATAGTGCCGTTGTGATCAAGCCGCATACTGATGTGCGGGACCGTTAGCAACAGTAATGTATAGAAAACAGCTGGCCAGAAAGCGATATGAAGCGCTATCTCTATCCAATCGTTTTTCTTAACAGCAATCATATAAAACAAAGGTAATCCTTATAACAAGTCACCGGTAAATAATGTGATGAACGGCCGATTTTTGTGATGAAGGAGCCCTGTCATTTTGCCGGATAAACAATCCGTACCGTTCATCACAAAAATTTGAACAGTTGGAAATGTGCCCCTACTATTGCCTGAAAAACAATAAAATTATGAAACGATTTATCTTTTCGGCCGCAGTGTTCACCCTGTTGGCTTTAACAGTTAAGGCTCAAAAAACGGATACGGCACGGGTATTGGTGCATTATAAGTTCAGCCATGTAAGGGATACTACCGACCGGGCGCATCCCTACACAGAAAACATGGTGTTGCTGGTAGGCAAAAGCACGAGCGTTTATAAGAGCTACGACGGGATGGTGGCCGATGCACAGTTCCGGGCAGCATACCTCAAGGCGGCAGCCAACGGCCCGGATGGGCGGGTGACGGTGGATAGGAGTGGCGCGGGTTTGCGCCCTCAATATTTCCAGTACCCGAATGCGAAAAAATTTTTGACGAAGGATTATGTGATGGTCGATGAGTACCTGATAGATGGCCCGATGCCTGCCATCGACTGGAAAATAAGCAGTGACACCACAACTTTCGGTGGTCTGCATTGCCAGAAAGCCACAGGCTATTTTAAAGGTCGGGATTACATCGTATGGTTTTGTCCTGATTTGCCGGTGCATACAGGCCCATGGAAATTAAACGGCTTGCCCGGCGTGATCGTAGATGCCCGTGATACAAAAAACGAAGTAATATTTCAGTTTGACGGTGTGGAGAGAGCGGTTTTTGCGGAAATAAAGCCCATAACCGGCGCCGGCGTAGCTGAAAAGGATGTTCCCCCGATATTGCGGGGCTTAGACGATAACCCAAATATCATAGTGCCGCCGGCGAGGGCGATCAAAGCCACACAAAAGGAATATGATAAACTGAAAGCGGGCATGGCGAAGAACCCCGGTGCCCTTGCACAAGGCGTGGTAGCGGCCGATGGCGTAGGTGGGCAGGGAGGCGATCATGCTATTAAAGCGATTTCCGACCATGTACAACATAATAATAATCCGATAGAATTACCGGAAAAAAAATGAAGCCCTTGATAAAGGTTTTGGCGTTGATGCTCTTATGCACTTTATCCGTTGCCGCGGGCTATGCCCAAAAAGTAAAGGGAATGGTAAAAGATACCACCGGTAGGGCGGTACCTTATGCGACCGTTAACCTGAAGAAAAGTACCGGTAATGCCATTGTAGCTTATACGATAACCGATAGCAGGGGCAGCTTTGCCTTGCAAGTACCGGCCGGTACTGCTGCGGACAGCCTGAGCATAGAGGTGCGCTGCCTGGGTTACAAAAGCGCAGCCAAAAACGTTGTAAGCTTTGATGTGCCGGTTGATTTTACACTTGCCGTGCAGTTAAATCGGTTGCAGGAAGTAGTGATCAAAAACAGCCGGCCGATATTACGTGTCAACGGCGATACGCTGAGTTATAAGCTATCCGAATTCGCTAACCCGCAGGACAGGACAATAGGTGATGTGCTCAAAAAACTACCGGGCATATCGGTGGCCGCTAACGGCACCATCAGCTATAACAACAAGCCTATCTCTGCTTTGTTTATCGGCGGCGATAACCTGCTCGACGATAAATATGGCATTGCTACTAACACCATTCCGCAGGGAGCCGTGAACAATGTACAGGTGATTCAGAATAGCCAACCCATAAAGGTATTGCAAAACAAGGTAATGAGCGAAGACGTAGCCCTGAACCTGACCTTTAAAAAGGGGGCAAAACTGCATTTGATAGGCATGGAAAGTGTCGGCGCCGGATTGCCAGGCAATTACGACGTAAATTTAAACGCTATGATGTTTAAGGATAGTTACAAGGCTATCAATTACCTGGCAGGCAATAATACAGGCTACAATGTACAGCAGGACATGGTATCGCATGCCCAACCGACAGAAAACGCTGCACCTCAGGCGTTGCTTTCATTGGGGACGGTAAATACACCGCAACTGGCGGAAAACAGGTATTTGTTCGACCAGTCGGGCATTCTCAACATAAATAACCTCGTAAACCTGAAAAATAATGTGCAGTTAAGAATGAACGCTTATTACGTACACGACACGCAAAAACAGGATTACAGCCAGCAGACCACTATATTTTTACCCGGAGACACCGTAAAATACAACGAAACGCAGCATAACCGTTCAATACCCAATATCTTTCATACCCAGTTTACGCTGAATATTAACCGGGCTAATTATTACCTGAGCGATGCCTTGCTGATCGATCAAAAAAATACCGCCAATTATTCGGAATTGAAAACCAATAGTTCGACAGTTAACCAGGCATTGAAGGATAACATGCTCAACTTTTCGAATGAATTCAATATGATCAGATCGTTAAAGTCAAATAATATCATTCAGGCATATTCATATATGAGCCACTCTGCGGAGCCGGAGAATATGGTGATCGGCCCTGGGTATAATGCATCCGTATTCAATAACAATGTACCGTACGCCCGACTAGTACAAACGGTGAATATACCCAGCTGGTACACCAACAACTATTTCGCGTTCAGGATACCGCGGAACCTGTTTACGCAGAGCTACAGAACAGGTTTTAGCGTTCAATCACAAACACTTGCATCCAGATTAAATGTCGTGCAAAATAATGGCAGTACTAACGTGCAGTTGGACAGTGCATTGAACCATGTAAACTGGACCAGGAAAAAGCTGTATGGCCAAGCAGACTTCGATCTGCCCGGAACGGTACTGAAAGCAAACCTTTCCCTGCCCCTTGCACTCCAGCAAATCAGTTATTCCGATAATTTTTACGCGTTGAACAAAAGCCTTACGCACTTGTATTTTAGTCCGCAATTTCGCGCAAAATACCAGGTGAGCGCGGAGAATTACCTGAATTTTAGCTACAGTTACCAAAAACAGGTAGGAGGGATAGAGAATGTTTACCCCGGATACATCCTCACCAATTACCGCACCCTTTATGCCAATAATGCCGACCTCACCGAGCAGCATATACAGCAGGCAGGCGGCGGTTTTAGCTACCGGAAGGCCCTTACCCTGTTTTTCTGGAGCGTAGGGGCGTTTTATAGCCATACCGGAGCCAATAACATCACATCGAGCGTGATCACCAATAATTTGCAAAAAGGAATCGTGCTCCCCTATTCCAACAGCACCGATTCATGGACGGTCAACGGCGCCATCAGCAAATATTCGTTTGCACTACGCACCACCTTTAGCGGGGGCATAAGCTGGCAAAGCAGCCGCTCGGTACAGCTGCAGAATAATGCACTGCTGCCGTTCAGCACCATATCCGAAACTGTTAACGCGAGCGCTGCCACCAAAGTAAGTAATGCGGTAAATTTTAGCTATAATGTTTTATTCATGCAAACCGTCAGCCGCTCGCGGGTGGAGGCATCGGTTTATCGGGTCGATCAGGTGGTGCAGAAAGCCTCAGTCAACTATGATCCCGTTGATGCAGTGCAACTTAATCTTTCAGGTGAACATTATTTCACCTGGCAAAAGGGTAATCCCGATCTGAAATATTTTTTTGCAGACGCGTCCGTAAAATTCAGGGTGTCTCCATGGAAAACCGACTTCGAACTCAGAACTCTGAATTTCCTGAACGTAAAAACCTATAATGCACTTTACCTATCGGCCAATACGCTGATGGCCAGTTCCTATTCCCTGCCGGGGAGGATTATACTCATCAAGGTTTTGTTTAATCTTTGATTTCCAATAAACAGTCTCCTCTAAAGATGTAAAAGATATTATCAAAAGATGTTTTTACACTAAAAAGCAAAGGGTGTAGCTTCCCTAAAACGGCCATATGTCTATTTTTTCAAAACTTCAATAATCAATAACTTTATTTAAAGTTTTTTAAAGGGAAGGCGAAGAGCGCTTTGCTTTTTAATCCGGTGCATAACATCGATCGAAACAATTTCGAGATAGAACGGATGTTAGATACGAAAGGGGATTCGAACCCATATTCGCTTTAAATCATATCAAAATGCGGTTTCTAAAAAGAGAACTTAAAATCATTTTATTTCAGATAGGATTTTTCGAACCACTTTAGATGGGGTAAAATCCCTTTGTAATATTCTGATTGTTAGTGAATTATGTATAATAAAAAAGGAGATAAACAAACTTGTTCATCTCCTTAAGTGGAGCCGGAGGGAACGCGAAAAATCGCGTAACCAACTCGCTTTCAATATCATTATGTTGGTTTTTGACACTGCTCACCGCATCCTCACCAATGGTCACTAATTGATCTTATTATGCTACTTAGTTTTCTGCATAAATATCGGATTTTTAGATGTGCTAAGCAACTATTTAACTTAATTATTGTGTACAGCGAACGCAGTGTATCAACGCGGTAATTATTTAAATCAAAAACAGCTTTTTACTAGATTTCATTAAGTCATTGGTACAACGAATTTAACTTGATTAAGAAATGAAACCGTTGAATTGAAGTCATATCGTTTCTCTTTCAAAAGTTCAACCTGATACTTGAGCGGTAAACAGCCGGCCCATTTGCTGAAAGACATTGCCTGAGGTTCGGCAACTATTGTGTTTTCTAAATGGAAATCGAGATCGCTCATTAAGTTTTTGATCTTTTGAAGGTATAGATCCAGATCGACTAAGGAGCAATCAAGAATCAGTTTGCTTTCCTGTTCGTCTGATATGGTTTTTAACCCGGCAAGGTCAAATAAATAGGCGAGACTCCGGTTCACCTTGCCGGATTGAAATGTATACCAATGCAGGTCTTTTGGGTTTTGCTTTACAGGACGGTCATCTTCCAGGCTTTCAATCGGGTATTGGTGAAAAGTAGCACGCAGCTCTTCAAGTGGCGGCACCGCGGTCTTATCCATTTCTGAAAACGCCGTATTTTCCATGAGCAATTGCAGCATACGTTCCCGGATTTTATAATGTATGTCACCACCAGTACCAAAAAATAGCGGTTTTTTACCATCTGTCGCCGGGATGACCACTACTTTTTTAAAGCCATGTTCGACCAGGATAATTTTCCAAATCCTTGAGGCGAGTAGTATGTTCTGGTCTTCTACCAATTGAACGGACAGCGGTACTTCACCAATCGTTTTGTCCTGGAATTGCACTTTGTAAGCGGGCTCTGTGATAAAAACGCTATAGAAATCTTTGTTATTAACAACTGGTTCCGCATCGACACCAATAATAAGTTTGCCGCCGATCTCTTCGAGCATGCCTTTCCTGATCAGGTGGCTGATGATTTCCCCGATAGTTTGAACTGGGACAGCGGCAAATGCCGCGTTAGCAAGCATTAGCTGCGTAAGTTGCTTTTCACTAAGCTCATTAAATTGCCGAACCACTGACAAGATCTGGTGCAACAAAATATCGTAGACCGCCTGCTGGTCGCTGATGGGCTCAATATATCCTTCGCCGTAAAGTGAGAGACAGGCAAGCGTTTGCAAGAGGCTCCATTCGTTCGTGGCATAAAAAAGCAATTTACTGATCTCTCCATCGCGCCTGCCACTTCTGCCTATACGCTGAATCAGGGAGGCAATGGAATGCGCGGCATCTATCTGTACGACCTTCTCGACGCTGCCAATATCAATACCTAACTCAAGTGTAGAAGTACAGGCAATAGTGAATGGATTGCGCTCGTTATTTTTAGCGAAATGTTCAACGTATTCCCGAATCTCTTTATCGATGGAAGAATGGTGAGAGAAATGATAAGTATGCCCTTTGACCCGTTCCGCTATTTTTTTTAACTTAACAGCTACTTCTTCGGCACGACCACGGCTATTGGGAAAGATCAATACTTTTTGATCGCTTACACTCAGGTAAAGATCTTTCATTAACGCTAAGGGGAGCTCGGTTACGGTTCCGCTAAAATAACGTATGGAAGCTTCGCTTTTCTTTGCAGTAGTGTCAGCAAGTACAACGGCCTTATCTTCTTGGCCGGTCAGGCGCTTTGCATAGATATAGTTATCCCTGCCAATGGTTGCCGATAGCCCGACGATTCTGAATTGACTTTTGTTCAGCGTCTGTAGTCTTGATAAAAGCGATTTTAATTGCAGGCCTCTGTCTGTTCCCAGGAAGGAATGAATTTCGTCAATGATGACAAAATCGAGCGTTTCAAAAAGTGCCTTTGCTTTATAAGGCGAATTGGCAAGCATGGCTTCAATGGACTCCGGAGTGATCAGCACAACTCCTTCAGGCGAGCGTACCAATCGCTCTTTGGCGCTGCGGTTGGCTTCGCCATGCCATTTGGTTACCGGTATAGCCAGATAATCGCAGAGTTGTTCCACACGGACAAACTGGTCGTTGATCAGTGCAATAAGCGGCGATATGTAAAGCACTTTTACACCAGGAACAGCGAAGTTCGCTTTAGATAATACAGGTAGAAAGGCTGCTTCCGTTTTACCTGAGGCCGTTCTGGATGCCAGGATCAGGTGTTTGTCTGATTCCGTAATGTGCCTGATCGCTGCTTCCTGGATGGGGCGCAGACTTTCCCAGCGCTGGTCGCGCACATATTTCCTGATGGGTTCAGCTAATAGTTCAAACACTTTACAATTCTTCTATGTCAGCCAGGAGGCTTTCGTTAGGACGTTCGTCTTTAATAGTTATAGATCCGAATAAGCGCTGTTTGTCAACGCCCGGATTTTGGCGGATGATGTTCAGGATGTTTAAAAAGTCACGGATCACCTCGCGCGGTGTGAGGAATTCATTTGCACCGGGTTTATTAAATAACTCTTCCATGAATTGCTGTATCTCGTCATCGCTGACGTTTACGCTGATCTGGTAATTGAAATCAAACACTTCGCGCAATTTCTGCAGCAAAACAAATATTTCGTTGTGGTTCAATGGCATCAGGCGTATGACCGGTTGGGCAAAATCGCGGATTTCAGCAGTCTCGAATTTATTGGTCTCCAAACGTGATTTTAAAGCATGATAGCTGAATAATCCGCGCCTGGGGTTCTCCAAAACTTCTTTTGTGCCAGCAAAATTGATGAAAAGATGCTCCACTTTTCCTTGAAAACAATCATTGTAGATACTCAGGATCTTCTCATAATTCTTCTCACGCATAGCAGCAGTGGAGATTTTATACAGATTGATAGCCTCATCCAGATTGATCATAAAACCGCTGTAACCGATACTTACAAAAAGCTTTGTAAAGTTTTTGAGCATATCGTAGTAGTTCAGGTCATTGATGATATCGCGAACATCCAGGTCCTGGCGGGCTTCTGTTTTCGTATGGTATTCACCTTTAAGCCATTTCAGGGCGTTACGTTTTAATTGCTCGTTACCGATGGAGAATCCTTCAAAGTATTTCATAATCACCCAGCCAAAGTCAAAACCGCCAACTTCAGTGATCTCGTTTACGGTCTTCATGATATTTGACTTGATCAGGTCAGCATGTTTTTGGTCGCGTATGTCCGCCAGACTGATCTGGTTGGATTGCGCGGTTTCCATCATGATCTGCTCGATCCATTTATCCAACAGGGTAGGTAGTGCGCCGCCTTCCGGTTTGGTTTGTATAGCGACGTTGTCCATGATCGCAGCGTAAAGCGCCAATCCTTTCCCGTCATTAGCATAAAGTCGGTTATCCGGTGTAAAATCCGCATTGGCCACCACAAATTTTTGTTTAAGCGCTACCGTATTCAGCAGGTGAAGCATGAAGGATTTACCGGAGCCAAATTCTCCTATCCAGAATTTAACGATGCTATGCCCGTTCTTTACGTCTTCGAGGGCCTGAATAAAAGCATCGACCTCTGCCGAACGGCCTACGGTGATATGTTGTACGCCGATTTTGGGTACCACGCCGCCGATCAGCGAATTGACAATGGCGGTTGCTTCTTTTGGTTTAATATTGGTGATCATGATATGAATATTCGGTTAAGGTACATGGCAGTGATTATATATTGATCGCCATCTTCTTCAATTAATATGTCGTCCAGCAACTCATAGCAACTGTCGTTAATGCTGTCGATGAGCTGATTTTTAAATACCGACCTGCTGATCGAAAAAGCTTCCAGCGCGGAACTTTCCAGTGCATTGCCATTTTCTTTGAAAAGCTGCAGGCAATCTATTTGCAATTGGTTGAGCTGTACAGTTGTCGTCACTACGTTTATTTCGGTATTTTGCGGAGCTCCGGTGACCGGTATGATCTCCGTTAATACAGTTACCAGTTCTTCTTCGTCATCTTGTAAGTAGGTGTTCAGGATCTCTACAGTACCGCTGTGCTGCCTTCGTACTGATGAAATCTGCTCGGTATCCAGTACGATCTTTTTGCGTTTGGGTTTGTATAGGTTGGTGACGCGATCAAGCGCAGGACCAAGACTCTGTGTAATGCTGAGCTCGGCAACTATCGCCTGGAAATCTTCAAGTTGGGCTTCGGTTGCAAAAAGCTTTTTCTGTACAGTCTTATTGAGTGCTTTATTGTCGATTTTAGCTGATTTCAGGTCGGCGTGGATATAGCGAAGATAAAAGCGCAGCGATTCCGGCTTGTTAATATCAGCCAAGAATTTGGAGGCTTCATAGTAGACATTTTCTACAGCAGGGTTTTTACGATTAAGCCTGCCGAGTTCGTAAAGAGCATGAATTAATTCATCCCCGGTTTTTGTTCGGAAGATATCTTCGAACTTTCCTTTCCAGCGCGTAGTGGTGGCTATATTGAGTTGTACTTCGGTTTCTTCATCCGGCATGCTGATGGTCGGAATCAGCGCTTCAACGATCGCGTCCATAACCGGTTCAAGATACGTTTTGAAGATGGTTGAGGCCTCAGGAACGTTAACCATAAATTCGGTAGAGATCTTTCTTTTATGATCCCATGCTTCCCTTACGGCTTGTTCTGCCTTTTTAAAGAATGTGTTGTAAAGCTCTGCTTCAGCCTGTCCTTTATAGTAAAGCTCAAAATCTCCGTAAGTGTTGTTATAATTTTTCTTACAGTATTTAAAAAAGGCATTGCCAATGTCTTCGCTGATGGCCGAAAGGGTATAGGTTTCGTTTGCAAAGCGTCTCACGATCTTTTTGAGAGACAGGAGATATAGTTTTATGACGGTAATTACGGCGCTTTCTATTCCGGTGAATGTATTGCTATAATAAGAGAACTTATTCAGCCATAGGATCTCCTGTGCGCTAAGGTTGAGTTTTTCACGGTAGAGATTCCCGAGTTTAAACTGATCGGGATCGTAATTATAAATACCGGCGGATTGCGGCTGGATGTAAGGCTGTTGATTATCGTTATAGTTGATTATTGATTGTGCGCTTTCGATTATAGGGGCGGCGAGTTGCGCCGGTGTTTCATAGTTGATCTTTATTGCTGGTCCGCTTATTTCCACTATTGACGCGTCATCGGTTTGTACCGCTGTTTTGGTATTATTAACGGCATCAAGTATGGACCGAATTACTGCCGTAGCACTGATCTCAGGAGCATTCATAGGTTTGGATTTTGTTTGTTTGGGCAGGTTCCGGAAAAGCTCAAGTAAGTTAGCCTGGTTAAATCTTTTATCCAGGAGAAGGCGATACACCCCTGTATGCAGATCCTCGTAATTGTTTTCTTGTGATTGTAGTTTATCAAAGAACTCCCAGCGTTCCTTAGACTGTAGTTTTTCATAAGCCGATGCTATTTCTTCGCGTATGCGCTGATTGGAAATGGTGAGCTTTGAAGACCAGCGCACAAGGAATTTTTGCCATTCGATTCCAAAGTGCTGGTTTGCTTCAGTCTGAAAGACAGCGGCTATTTTTACAGGCAGTGTTTTTTGCTGATATCTACTAACGGTAATACCATCTCTTTTTTGTAGTTGATTGATTATAGGCTTCATTTGCGGCCTGATAGGATTAAACCCAGAATTTTTTGGTCGTTTATTCTTGTTCTTTGTTCGGAGAAAAAACAGAGAGATTAGAATAAAAAAAATAAGTATTCCCGCCATGATAATGTTTAGGATAATAAAAGTAGAAAATCGGCAAATCTTTTCAAAGCGTGAAAGTTGATATTATTTAAATCTATTATTATTTCAACTATAGTAACTAATTTGATTCTATATTCCTTCTTTATTGGTTTTGATCTGTGCCGGTCAAAATTAAGTTTGAGTATATTCATAATTCTTAATATGGAAGGCAAAAATTAAGCTTATTGTATTACAGTTTTATGAACCAATAGACAATTTTAGAGGAATTTAGAAAATAGTACCCTTATGACAAATATTATTGGCTCATCTCGTAAGATGAGTGTTATGCTTATAAATTTATTATGGAATTAGCGCACTTTTTATAATCGTTCTGAACGAAAGTGACAATGGATTTGTCCGGAAGAGTCTAATCCTTACTTAAGTAATTTATTATCAAAGTGGTATTGTATGTTTTTGCTTCGCTCACTTAATGCTCACTCAACTAAAACTGAGAGCGGGTTTAGGTTTCATTTAAGAAAAATGCAGGGGTACGCAATGTTGATATATATGTGTGTCGAGAGAGTAGGAGATTGATTATATTGGCAATTATTTCGGAGAGAATACAGCGGACTATACAGTCACCAACAGGCCGATCAAGCTTTTCTGGATTGGGAATCGGAGTTGGTAGACTGGAGATGCTGAGATAAATGTGTTATTGATCAGTAAGTGAATCCGTTACATAATGGTATAAAAGCTGGTTAATTGAATCGTTTTGGTCGAGGTGTGCGAAATGACTGGCGCTGTTCAATTTGTGAATCTCCTTTGACCATACATTTTCCTGCCAGTGGTCCAAATAATTGATGTTGCTGATGGGGTCCGTTCTGCCGAAGATCACCAGAGGCCGAAGCCCGCTTTGTTCCAGAAGTTTGACTTCATCCTGGTACCGCTGATCCTGGACGCTTTGATAGAGTAGGCTCCTGAAATTTCCTTTTACTTTTTTGTAATCGGATATCATGTCGGCGATAAGATCTCTTGAAGTCTTATAAAGACAGGCTTCCAGCGTCTGTCGGATAAGAGCTTCATCCGGATCATCCGTGAAAACCGTACGCAGGTCGGCATCCGGCTTAAAGATTTCATGAACAGGGTAATCCTCGCCTATGATGCAGGGGCTGATCAATACGATCCCTTTAGCGCCAAGTTCAGGCAGGCATTCGCAGGAAATATTGGTCCCGAGAGATACCCCAACTAAAATATAGGGCTTATTCGCAGCCAGCTTTTTGATAGCCGCAGCCAAGATCCTGGCGAGTCCCGTGACCGCATAATAGACAGTGCTGGGATGTGGTACGGCCGATTCGCCATGTCCCGGCAGATCGAAGGCGACCATTCTGAAAGCGTCGAATAAGGGGTCATCGAGCTGCCTGATCCAGGTGCGCCCGGAACCGGAGTTGCCGTGAATAAAAAATATGGTGTTGAGTTGGTCGGGATTTCGTTCTTGGTAGGCGATGGTGATGCCTTCGACGGACAGGTATTGTTTTTCGGCATGAATGGGTTTCATAGTAGGTTAGGGGGAGATACGGTCATTAAATCAGGTTCTTTTTGATGGAGTAGGCGACCAGGCTGATGGCGTTGGGGGTGTTGGTCTTTTCCTGCATGTTCCTGCGGTGGTTTATCACGGTGTGTTCACTGAGAGAGAGCTTGTCGGCGATCTCCTTGCTAGTTAGGCCGTCGGCCATCCATAAGAGCACTTCTCTTTCCCGGTTGGAGAACTGTTTATACCGGTCATCCAGGTAATAATTTGTCTGCTCTAAGGTCTGGATCTTACTGCATGGCGCGTCAGTGCTGAATTTATCGATGGTGTGCACGGTCTTTGCAGGGTCGGCATAGGCGGAAATATCATAGATCATGCCCAGGCTCATGAGCGGGTTTCCCCTAAGATCAGATTGTATGAAAGTATTTTTCTGCAAAATACTGATATAATGCCCCGCTTTTGTTTTTATTCTGAAGTTATAGCTGAATAAATAATTCTTATGTTCCGAAGCGGGTATGGATTTGAGAAATTTCAGGCGGTCAGGGAAGATCTGCTCATTGAACAGGCGCAGGTCATCTTTGTGGAAGAGACTAACGGCATGCCCGATGCCGCCCCTGATAAAGGCTTCGGCATCATGTCCGCAAAGCGATTTGATCGTTTTAGACATGAAAACGTAACTGTTGCTGCGGTAATCGTTCAGGTATACAACCGGAGCGTTATGCGCAAGCAGGTCAAAGGAATTGCCGCTCAGGTTGCCGATCATGGTCTCTATTGGACCGGGGTCTTCCAGTATTAAATCGCTGGTTTTGTTTTTTGAGATGTGTAAATAATGAAGCCAGGTGGGGTTAGGTCTGTTGTTCATGTCGTAAGTTAGTGTTAGGTATCAGCAATTTACAATAATTTAATATGGAAAATGACAAGAAATTGCTATTTATTTTATACGTAGCATAATATAATTTCATATTGTATAATAAGTGTGCAATGTGAAGCTATGAAAGAAACCACCGACGATAATTTCTTAGGCAGTTTGAAGAGCCTGGTCTGGACTGCATTTATCAGTGTGGTGTCCTTCCAGCTGCTGGCGCCGCAGATCTGGAGCTATCTTCATAATTTACTGAGGATCGGTTATCTGACGGCTTATAGATCCTTCACCCTTGTTTATTTTCTTTTGGCGCCTGTTTCGCTTTTAACCTGGTTTTTCATACATCATAAATTGCTGATTAAATACATGCCGCCTTTTAATGAAGTTGGCAAACTTGAAAAGTGCAGCCGGGTTTTTATATGGGTTTTTCCAGCTTTTATTTTGTGCCAGATTGCTGTAACGGTCTGGGGATTTTACCTGCATTGGGAGGATTTCATTCTTTGGACAATCCTGGCGTTATATTTTGTCATTAACACGGTCTTGCTACGGCTTTGTTATCAATTCGCGTCAAGTTTTATTGAAGGCTCCGGTCTGAAAAAGGAGCGTTTAGATAAGGCCAAAAGTGGTTTTTATCAATCGTATGTGTTTTCGTTGCTCGCCGGTCTTTTGCTGTTCGTTGTGGCTTACCTTTTTCTGGCCAATTGGTTAAAGCGTCGCAGTGACGGAGAGAATAAGCTTGCTGGCACTGAGGCCGGACGGTTTGGCTTCGGGTTACAGCAAATTAATGATACCGTCACGCCCCAGATCCATTACATAGATAGCTTGGTTAAGACCGATTCTACCATCAGGAACTGGCATGCTCTTGAAGTTTTCGCGCAAAGCGGGGGAATTCACCAGGCAAACTGCTAAGGATTCAAAGTCATATATTATTGATGACTGCTTGCTAGAGGCTTGGGGACAAGAAGTGTTTGGCTTTCATAATAACCTTTCGGTTTTAATATCAAAGCGGGATTTGAGCCGGCAACCTAACTTTCAAAATGCTAAGCGTTACCATTCTTCCCTTAGATTCAGCGA
Source organism: Mucilaginibacter sabulilitoris (assembly GCF_034262375.1). NCBI lineage: Bacteria > Pseudomonadati > Bacteroidota > Sphingobacteriia > Sphingobacteriales > Sphingobacteriaceae > Mucilaginibacter > Mucilaginibacter sabulilitoris. Next base: position 4,956,594 of record NZ_CP139558.1, on the reverse strand, counting down.
TTCGACGCAATTGAGCAGGGGAGATATTCAGTTTCTGAAAATGCTTAAAGCAAGCCTTTTAAATATCAGGCAAGAACTGGATAAATCGGCTAAAAAATTTTAGGGATCCAGCTGAGAAGTGTACAGGCAAAAGGAATGCTGATGTTGATGAGTATATTCTTCACTACGTTATCGCTCTACCTGTATGTCAATACGATCAGCAAAGTTCAGCAATTATTTGAAAAACCGGTGGAAGCGGAAATGAAGGCGACTGCTTTTATCAGCAACCGGTTATGGCTTTTTTTAACGGTGATCGCCTGGCTGCTGATCCCTATATTCAAACCGGTCATAGACGCAGAGATCAATGTGAGCGCCCCGTTTATATCCGCGACAACTGCAGGCGATGTTAAAAATATTTTATCGGGAGGGGCTGGGGAGGGAGGCACGGATAATGAGGGGCATGGTAAAAGCGATACCAGTATTTTCATTATCACCCGGCATGATACTACTTTGATGCTAAGAAAAGATACGTTGTCGGCGGCGAAGATCGACACTATTAACACCAATGTAAAGGAAATCAAACGGAAAGTCTCCCATATAGAAAATGCGACCAATTAAAAAGTTTATGAAAAAAATAATGTCAATTCTGCTTTTGATCGCGACCGGCTTCAGTATCCAGAGTGAAGCGCAAGTACGGAATAAAGATCTTGAGGACTGGAAAAAGGAGGGTTTGCTCGCCAATTTTCCCGGTGAGGGTGATACACTCCAAAACTCGATCCGGAAAGTCGACGTGCCGCTCGCCGATTTTAAGACATTGTTCGATGAATGCAGGCGGGAGGGAAAACCGGATTCAAGGAATAAACTGCGATCGCAAACCGAAAGCTTGCCTAAGCTAATGGATGAGGTACGGAAAGAGATAAGAAACTCTAGAATGTATGGTGTAAATCCCCTAGTACATGGTAAGCCTGTGCCAACTTCTTTTTTATATTTCTATTTAAACGCAGAAATAGAAGCCTACTTGAACAGCTTGGAACTTCTTGAACCAGAGGTGCGATTTTTATTTAGTATCAACAACAAAGCCGACAATACCCTTAATGTCTTTGATGATTCTAATTTCCTGACGCCTATTATCCTATGGCACAATGCAAGCTGCTGTTGGTTTCAGGGATCAGGAGCCTGGAGCGGTACTTTCAATTGGATAGCAATTCGAAGGACATCATTAAAAAAACAGCGGAATTGCTGGACTCTACTAAGGGTATTAACAGCGGAATCGGGGATATTCAAACGATCACGAGGCAAACAATACTATGCTTACTACGCCATTTAAACCATATTACCTGGAGACAACTATAGATCCGAACGACAAAATAAAGGGTGCAGCCAACGAGGTACTTCGTGATAGCCGGAAGAATTGGTGGTGGAGGGCTTTAGTTGGTGGTTTAGCCGGTGGTTTGATCGCGGGTTTACTTGTTAAATAACAATTTAATATTATCGACATGTCAGAAGAACTACAATCACTCCTTACTTATCTTAGGATATCCCTGGACAGTTTTACGCCGGTAGAAACCCAGTATTTTGCGCGGCTAAAGGAACTCCTGGTTTTTAATGGCATCATTACACCGACCGATCCGGTCGACCGGACTAATATCAGCGACTTGGTCAAAGAATTCCAACGAAATAAGATGGATATTCAGCAGCCCGATGGCATTCCCGGTGAAGAAACTTTGTGGGAGCTCCAGAAACAATGGACGATTGACAGAAAACTTAAACTGGTTTCGACCGGGATTCCTAATGATGCCTTCCAAGGCTCAACAATTCCGTTTGTCCTGCGATCTGATGTGCTTCCTTTCTATGAGAAATTGTATCATACGGTCCATGAAAACGGCGGCATGGTGACATCCACGGGATCGCTGAGACCAATAAATGCAACGGTTTCTGCGGGCAGATCAGCTACGTCTATGCATTATACAGGTATCGCACTTGATCTTGATACCAACTCCGGAATGACGGGTGCTGCATCCGGGGTTTACCTTATCGAAAAAGCAGGAACGAAACATTGGAATGTCTGGAATAAGGTGGTATCGCCGATGGGGAGTTCGAGGGCTGATGAAGTTGTTTATCATCCGGCTACAAAATCAATCTCCGTTAATCAGCAAACAGCCCAGGTAATAGACTTTACCGACATAGCCAGGCAAAACGGATTTTCCGGTATTGGATCCAGGGCTTGTTTCCCGGAAACATACCTGTGTGCGGAGTGGTGGCATTTTCAATGTGAAGATGTGCTTGTACCGTTCATCAGTCAGTTTGGCGCTGAGCTTTTGGCAGTTTATGATGAGCGAAAACTGGTCGCTCAAGCGCCAATCTGGAACTCCAGAAAAAAAATCTTCAAAAGGGATTGGTTTTAAATCGTATCAAACTGAGCACGGTATGTTAAACGTCCCCATTACCGTTGTCAGCAATGAGTATCTCTTCAGTGACATCTACCGTAGTATACGAACCGGAGGCAACACTGTAAAGCGCGTCATACCAGGGTTTGGTATCGTTTACTGTAATTCCAATACAGCCTTCTGTTCCTGGTACATTGCCATCCGGATGGATCCCGATATCAGTTCTTGCTGTCTGAAATTGGGGATCCAGCAATTGAAACCAGCATTTACTGTTCGGGTCGCAATAGGCCGGGATCCCGTCTTTGTCCAACAAAACATTCCGTCTTGCGCGATAAGCTCCTGATTCGATAAATCCGGCTCCATAGGGTCCGGATACAGCCGGTGAACTTAAATTTTTTTCCGGCCAGCTCAATACGCCTTCTGCTTTTCCTCCGTTTTTTCGCGTGATTTTAAATGTAATTCCCATGTTTTAATGTGTTATTGTTACTGATATACGTTTGCTGATCAGAGGCAATGCTGCCGCCGGATCTTCCTGGATCTCGCCAAATGGAATAGTCCGCTTTATGTTTTCTCCAAAAAGCATTTCCCAAAGGCTTTTACTTTCATCGGTTGTTTTACCTGTTACACGGACGACAATGATCCGGGCGAAACACTCGCTGAGATCATCCGGACTGAAGCCATCTTTGTGAGGGTCGTTCAAGATGAAAATATTGCCGCCTTTGTAGTGGTAAGTTGCCCTGTACACTTCTGTGGGAAGCCCTCCGGCGTTGGTTACGTTTTCGGAGATAATGAGGTATTTTTCCGTTTTTGACTCCAGAACAACCTGTTTGTTTTGATCGGTAAAAACATCTGCCTTTAATACGGGCATTATAAAATCCTGAATGGCTCTTAAATTACTTCCTTCGGCTTTTAATTTGACAAAACCATAGTTCGCATGCTCTTTTTTCCACTGCGACGGGATAAGGGAATTGGTATCCGGGAGTAGCTGTACCCATTCCCCCGCCGTCCATTCACTTTTGATCTCCGGGGCGTCCGCGGAAGGCGTGTCCCAAAAAGCCTTGTTGATACTTCGCCTGGCTGATATTTGTACCATTGACCAGGCCCCCATTTTAACCTCCGCGTTTTCGGAAAGAAATTTATTGATATGCTCGGCTTTCAGAATAAACGTAGCGCCGAGAAGCTTTGGCGTGGCTGTTGCCATGTCAAAGGTGAGCCCGGCCGGGCCTTCAGGCAGAAATACAGCTACCGGGTTTTTCCTGCTATATGGATTTGTTTCGCTACCTTGCGGAGGTATAGGATATTCTATCGAGGTGTTTGCAGTTAAGGTAACCTGCGCGAGCCCACTTCCGGAAAGTATCGGATCCGGGCCACCATTTAAGTAATATTCGGAAGGCTGGTCCTTTGCGTCATACTTTTGCAGTTCGATCCCGACCTCCAGTTTTTCAGCCAGCCCCAATTCAGAAAACCACCGGTCGTTTACGACGATCATCAGCGGAGCGCCGCCAATTTCGTTTAAAGGTGAACACTCATCAATTGAAGCAGTTAATGGGATAACAAAACGAATTACGGGTTTCGTCAAAATTGAATCGGCAGGTTTCCTGCTGGGCCTGATATATCTCTTCCATTGATTTGGTCTGATGATGTCCTTATTCGCAATGCGATCCGATATTTTAATTTCTGATATAAGCGAGCCGATGTAATCTCCTCCCAACAATTCATATCTGCTGAATAATTCGAACTTAAACCGATAATATAATGCTTTGTCGTCGGCCGGCCTGTTGTCGGTAAACAGCGTTTGTTTTTCGTAAGAGGGTGCCGGCCGGTTGATCCTGGCCGCTTTTAAATTCCCGGTATTTTCCAAAGCGGAAAAATCCGGTCTGTCGGAAAACTCCCAGGCCTCCCATTTCATCGCGAAGTTTGTCTGGCCTCCATGAACCGGGTTCAGGTCAGCAAGTAAATTCGGAGGGCTGGTTACAATGGCCGGAGGCATTTCTGCATAATATTTTAAGAGATCCCCTGCAAGCCGCCCGTTCCAGTGCCAAACCTGGTGACTTACTTTGTAGCGGCTGAAATAGGCGTACTCAATAGATTTTTTTTCCATATCCAGTATAACCTGGTGATCCGGGTTTTCGGCCGGTATTATATCTTTCCAGATATTATCATATTCAATCAAGGGCACTGTATCCGCATCCTGCTTTTTAAAAGGTTTCATCGCCGCTTCAAAGATGAGCTGAGTGGGCTGGGTGAGGTAGTCGCCGGGGAGTTCATCGCCAAGCGATGAAAGGGCATTCACTATCGTTTTCATCCAGGGATGGAAGCGGCTTGTATCTACAGCGAAATATTCTCGCCTGGTCAGGCCATGGATACTTACCCGCACTACGTAGCCTTCAGGAATTTCGATCTTTTTATTTCCGGTTATATTATCTGTGGTTATAAATTTTACTGCGGTTGAATCTTGAATATTGGCTACCATTTCTATTCTGATCAGCCCAGGTGGTATCGGTGTGATATTTATTTCTCCTGGCGGCGCAGGGGGAATGCCCTGATCTAATGTGAGCTTAAAATACTCTGGTTTTTTGTCGGCTTTGAATGGAAAAAGTTGCTCTACAACAATTACCAGGTCGTTTGACAGGGCAGGATCGTGCAAGTATTCATTTACTAAGTTGTTGCTTCCGCGGACGGTGATCTCCCGGCTTAAAACCGTCTTTAATTGGGTTTTCCCCTGGTCAGATATCAAGTTGCAGCCGTTCCAGGCATACCAGTTCCAGAAGTTGGTCATTGGCTTGCCCACTTTAATTTCCAGAAATCTCTGTGTTCCGCCTTTATTGTTATCGTATAGCAGGTAAATCGGGAGGTTTTTTTCTGTCCCGGCCCCCTTATCATCGTTACCGGCAAACCATTCCGGTAACTCACAGGCCAGCGGTAACAGGCCCAGAGGTAGGGGCGCCAGCTTGTTATCATTTGCAGCCTGGACAATGGTTGAAGGCTGGGTCACCGCCACTCTCCGCAGGTGCTTGTATGTTTTAAAGCTGGTTACCTCGTTTTTGCCGATGGAGGGCATGACCCAGTTGCCAGCATTTGGCCCCCTCAGCACCTTGGGGATCACTCCGCTGTTAAGCGCCACAAAACCCGCGAAGTTATAGTTGTAACCGTACCACAAGGCATAAGCCGGGGGAATAGTTGCCGTATGGGTACTCCCGTTATTTCCGATCTTGTTTTCGAATAAGTAGGAAAATGTAAAATTTGCCGTGTGGTCGGCGTTAGCGCCGTTTTCATCAAAAGTATCATGTCCGGCGATTAATGAAAGCCGTTCATTCGAGAGCGTCAAGTGTGTAGTCTTAAGATTGTCCGCCTCCGGTAAAAAGCTGGGTACCAGGTAGTCGTTGATTAGTGGCAAAGTTTTCTTGTTGACCATATCATTTAAATTGATCCTGCTCCAGTTGAGTGCTCTCCATTCCTCGAGTTCATCCACGTTGACATGAAGGTTTTTTGACCTCCGCATCAAGAGCAGATGTCCCGCGATCTCATTGCTCAGGTCATCCTGGATGGCACCGCCGGACGGAACTGTATCGAGTGAATCTACCTTGATCAAAACATTGGGCGGAAGGTCGGCTGGATGCTTGAGCAGGCTGCCGGTCAATTCATCTAAGTCTAAGCGGACAGCGCTTGTGGCACTATTAAAATCGTAAGTAAACAGGAAGCCCTTCAGCCCATTCCATGGTACTATATTCAATGGGTCTATCAGCTGTAATTCATCGTTGATCGAAGAGAAAATACTTTTGTCTTTCCTGTTCAACAGGTAAGCTGTCAAACAGGTATTAATGAGTGTATTTTTGATATCGGCGGTATCATCGCTGTTAAACTGGCTTTCGGCATCATTTTTATTGCTATCAAGCAATATGGATTCGATTAACAGGTTCCCGGCGCTGTAATATTTGAAAAATTCAAGGGTTATTCCTTCAAATAAGCTCCTGGCGGCCTGCTGAGTTTCACCTGTGAAGAGGCTGTTGAAAACATTTAAAATCCGCGACCTGAATTGCGCCGTCATGGTTTGCTTGTTCGCTTCCAAATCCCGCATTACTACCAATGTTTTCCAGCAACTCAACCATTTCTGAACTGAATCTGGTTCTACTGCGCCATCGGTAAACTTGGGCGGCGCCTTTTCTACAGCCTCATAGCCTTTCAAAATAGCTTCCCACCCCTCAGATCTGATCAGGCCGGCTGAATTTACCATAACCGCATCGATGCTGCCGGGAGCGATGAGATTCAAATTTAATTCCCGGGCCTTCTCGTTATACAACTTGATGAGGCCCTTCGAAAAGTCCGTATCTTTTAGATTCCCGGATGCCTGCCCGGGTGTAAGTCCATCTAAAATCAGACCGGTATTGTTCTGATTAAGCGGGTTTTCCAAGTTGTACCGGTCACGCATCAAACCCAGCAATATTTTATTCACGTTTTCATAAAATACTTGTAAATCAGCGATATTACCGATGTTGCTTACAGCCGGGGCGTTATGACTTAAATAATCGTAAAATAACGAAGGAGAATCAAAAATGGAGATCGCCTTTCTGATAAGTTTTTCTTTAAAAACCAGTTTGTTAAGCAAATCCTCTGCGTCATAAACGCTGACATCCGTATAACCGAGATAATCACCGTTATCGTCCCTAAGCCGGATCGGCGTATCCGCGGCGCTTTTTTGCGGCAATGGTGTTATAGGGCAAACCAATTGCATATTGGGGCCGGCATCATAGGTGATCCTGTATTTTATATCGTCTATTTTTTGCGCTGAGGGGTTTTTCCAGCGTCTGTGAACGTTACCTAAATTCACCGGATAGGCAATAAAGCCGGTGGGCAGGGTTTCCAATTTAGAGAGGTTTTCCCCTTTAGCGAAGAAGACTAAGTTGAGGGCCGCATTTATTGGGCAGTTTTTTTGGGCAAACTGAGCCATCCTGCTGGACAAGAAACCGGAATAGCCCGTTTGCATATGGCTCTGGTGGAGTTCGGATCCTTGCCCGGTGATCACTATCTCGCTGTTGATATGCTCTTTACTGGGGGCGCCAGGGTCAAAACGGGTAACTTCCTCATAATTCAGAATGACATCATCTTTACTTACTGCTATCGTACCCTGACCTGTGCCTTGTATAATTTTGGTCGTCAAACAATCCTCATAAGATTTGGAAACTGTGGCAGCATCAGCATTAAAACTATCAAATGAATTGTCTATCAATTCCAGGTCTGTTACGGGCAAGAAGGGATCATTTTCATTATTCAGCCAATTGACACGGATATGGGTTGGTTTTTCTCCGGCCCAGCGCCATGGATAAAAGAAATCCTGAAACTCCTCCGCGCTTGCAAAATCCCTGATTGTCGTAGGGTCTTCTTTATTAAACCAGGCACATCCTGCAATGGTGATTGAAACTTCACAATTCCAGGGTTTTTCAACCCCAGTTTCGTTAGTTTCCTGCGGGGATTGTTGGATGACGCCAGTCAACATGGACGGATCTATGAGTATTTGTAACATAAGCTTTTAACTTAAGGTGTTTGAAATTTTTGATGCTTTTGAATCATTTGATTCCCTATTTGCATTGGCAGTGTTTCCTCCACCGACGAAAGTTTTTTCGTATTCCTTATCAACAGAGATCGTCAGGCACCAGCATATCTTGATCCTCAATACAACCTGGCCCTTACCAATCAATTGCGTACCTGTGTAAGTAGCCGCGAGACGCAGACCTAAATACACGCTTACTAACCCGAGAATGTCTACGGTACCGACTATTTGCACGAAAATGGATACAAAAACACTCGCTCCGGCGCCTGGCTTTTTCAAGTATTCTCCCTCTAATCCTAAAGCGATCAGGATACTGCCGTTCATCCAGCCAACGGTCAATGCAAAACCAACGCTGGCATGTACGCTCAGCACAAACGAAACCGCAAGGCCCTGCTGAGGCTTGAAAATAATATTACAATTGACAAAGCCGCCACCACCCAGGATAAACGCTGTGAAATTGAATGGGGCTTCCTGCTTACCCAGATAAAAGCCTAAACCGGTCATGAAATCGAAAGTTTTCCTTTCAATATCCCAAAACTGTAGGATGAAGTGTCCCCCAAAAGATAGGTTTGTCATGGAAGTGGGGCCTCCGCCGACGCTTACGGGCGGCAGATCAAGGCTGGCTTTTACACCAATGGGTAATTTCCGGCCCGCAAGCACTGGGCTGATCTCTTCGCTGCTAACTTCCAGCAGGCCGATACTGAAAGGAGACTGGCTGGTCCCTTCGGGGCTGGCGGTGCCACTCACGGGGATGTTTTTGCTGGCATCTGTCAACAGTTTCAACAAACCGGGCATTTCCATCCGGGCCGGATCCAGATCAAAGGTGAGTTTCTCGTTTTCAAAGATCGCTTTGGCATCCCGGAAGGTCATGATCGGCACACTGCTGATATTGATCTCCCAGTTGCCGGCCAACATGCCGGTATTTTGTTTTCTCGTTTTGCCTTCGATATCCATTTCCATCCGCACCTTGGCCACAAACCGTCCGCTGTTGAGCTTGACGTCGATAGGGCCAATGGCAAGGATGGATTGTGGCGCGTTAAGATTAAAGTCAATTTCGGCGTTAGCCCATGCAAATAAATTTTGCTTATCAAAGCCCTGGGTCAGTTTGATATTATCGCGCAAATTGTCCGGCATTTTGAAATCGGGGAAGAGTTTATCCAGGCGCATGGCCCCGATGTCCGAAAGTACATCCGAAAAATTGAATTTATTAAGAAGTGATTGGCCATATTCACCTGCATCTTTTACCCATTCTGGCTTCGGTGGCAACAAGCCTTCGAACACATTGGTAACGGGGAGCCGCATTCCCAGCCCCTCCAGATCGTTTTCAAACTGTTTGACCCGGGCAATGCATGGTGTAATGGATAAACGTTTTTGTATATCACCGTCCCAATCTTTGTTGACAATCATGGCGATCGTTTTACGATTGAGCCCCATGCCGGGAGCCGTAAATTCGTTCCATACGCTCCTGTAGTTATCTAAAACCTGCTTTCCGCTGTTTTGCAAATCTTTAAAAGAGGCCCCTGCCTGATCCACCTCTTTTATTTTTTCGGCCAGCTGCTCGGTAAGGCCGCCAAATTCAGCGCTGAGTACATTGGTGAAGGCCATGGCCTTTTCCGCGATCTTCTCCGGCGTAGGGTCATTGCCAAGGACCTCCTGCAATTCCTTGTAAGCCTCCAGACCTTTGAGCCACTCTTTTACGTTATCATCAATGTTATCGAAATCTGATATGTTGTCGAACAGGCTATTTTTGAATTCCGGAAACAGGCTCTTTAAAAACGACTCTACATTTTTTAAGATCCCAAAAATCGAATCCATGGCGATCGGATCTTTATACAAGATTCGAGCTAAGAATGACTTAAATGAATCGGGGTCCCCATCGATTAGTTTTTCGACTTCATCGGTCAGTTCAACGACATCTGATATGAGGACTTGCTTTCCTGCTTCCCAATTATCGTCAATGTCCTTTATTTTCTGATCTATTTGACTGGTAATTGTCTTCTCAAGGCCTGCAACTTCCGTTTTGAAAGCATCTAATGTAGCTTGGATCGTCTGAAATTGCTGATCGACAAAGTCCCGGGCGGCTTTAATTAAAGTGACCAGCTGTGTTTTGCAATCGTCAATAAAAGTTACGGCGTTGGTTTTTAACCCATCAAGGCCACGCTTTAATTGCTCTATTTCGGTATAACCCTGGATTTCATTTTTTACGGTTTCTGCTTGGGCTTTCAGGTCTTCCAGGTATTTTATTGCTGCCTTCTGTTCAGTTAAGTATATGCGGGGCAATTTAATACTTTGGATCGCTTTAATTAAGGTCTCCAACTGTTGGCTAATCGAGTCAAGAATTCCGGTGGCCTGATCTTTATATTGCTGGAGGTCGGTCAGGACCGAGTTTATTAATTCCTGTAGATTTGCGGTTTCCTGCACTATGAAATCCGTGATGTTCTGTTGCTCTTTTTCAAGTTTGGTCACAGCTGTTTGCAAGCCGTTTTGGAGCAGACCCCGTATTGATGCAATAAATTCAATACCATAATCCGCTTGAAGATGAAACATTGCGATTCGGTCCTTGAACCTGCGCAGAGACTCAAGGGCTGTCTGTTTGGCTTCTCCGCCCTGGTTGACCAGCGCGTCGATTTCCTTATTGAAAACACGAGATTGTTCCTGATAACCTGAAATGGTCCTGTTGAGCAGGCCCTCAGCTGAAATGACGGATTCTTTCCATATGTAATTTAGCGGGGTCATTAAAACTGTCCCATCGGCTTTATACACTTTTTGGAAATGCCTTAAATTGCCTATATCCGCATTTAATAATGGTTTCACCGATGCAGCCAGTTGGCCGTTCGGTTCAAATGCTTTTGCTATTTTTTCTGAAATCGTTTCTACACTGCTAACTTTTAACAAATCGCCATTATAGATCTGGTTGATCAGGGAGCCGGGATTTCCTGCCAGTAATGCAAATGCCTGGTTATCGGAAAGCTTGCTGTTAACGGGCTTCCGCATCATCGTTACTGTTTTCAGCTTGCCGGAAATGCCGCTTTTGGGATTGTACCGGTTGGCAACACCCGAAGGTAACTCGCTTTTGTCTACCCTGAATGTAAAACGTGCGAAACCTGGCGAGACGTCCAGAATCTCAGGCATCATTTGCTGCATGCCTTCGCCTGAACCGGGGTCTAATGCCGGGGCCAAAGCGTTTTCAATAGGCAGTGGTAGATCCGTATAGTCTACATATTTTACAGAAGGCCATTGGGTGGTGTCCGCTGTTAATGGTACGCCGGGTGCGGTCTCACTCAAATCCACTTTTTCCCTCGTATCTGTATAGAACCGTAAATTCTGCGGTTCCGACAGGTTAACCACTACGGATTCCAGGTTGGCATCTGCCGGCGCAATAAGTTCAAAAACAACCTGAGGTTTGGGGAACAAATCAGGATCCGCGTCCGGATTCCAAAGCGGGATTTCCCAGCCGAAATTTTGAATGTCGTTATTGATGTTAAAAGATACGTCTTTCCCCCAGGAACTTCTAACGGGTATTATTATAGATTTAAAATGACAGGCCTTGATACTTCCCGGCGCGTCATCGCTATGCCCTTCAAAATCCGGATATTTTTTATTGGGTTCTAATATTTCAATGTATTCTCTAACTTTTCTTACAATAGGTCTCCCTAACAGTGGCGGCTGATCCTTGAAATACACAGGAGGCACTACGGTTCTTTCGTATTCAATAACATGTTTTGCTTTGTGCCACAATACGGCAATTCTTCCGATCCGTTCGACCGCGTAGAAATTCGCGCGCCCCATCGAGGTGCTTGATCTTATGACCGTTTTATCGCCGGCGAATCTCGCCGTTTGCTTTCCCCAGCCGCCCATAGCAGAGAAGGAGGGGGCAATAAGTTCCGCGGAGGATGAACCTTCCTTAAATGCTTCCCGCCAGAATTCGCTGTAGATAGCCTGGGATTCAAAACCGTAGTGGAACCCGCCGGCAAGCCCGCTTAAATCGTGCGCAGCATATATTTTCTTTTCCAGCTTCTCCATGTCTTGCGCAGAGATTTTTCCGTCAACCGGAATTGCGTCGGGAGGAGCGGTGACCGGATATTTTAAACTTGCCCCGATCCTTTTAAAGATCCCTGACGGTTGATTGTCTGGAACTGCAGGTGGTTCAGCTTTAAAACCGATCCTGGGTGTGTATTTCAGGTTTTCGGTAAATTTGTTATTGCCAGCCGGATTATCTTTAGCGGTTTCTAAAATTGCCAGTCTTGATTTCCAGACTCGGTAGAACCGAAGGTAATTTTGCCAGGCCCTGGCAAATACTTCTGACTGAACCGGTGTTGGTTCCCAAAAGACAGTATTACTGGGCGGAACGGGAACCTCACCAAGCCTGGAACCTAATTCTGCGATGGATGTAGCCTCTGGTTTAAGATAGCCGGTTAATCCATAAAGCAGTTCGAACTGACCCTCCAGAAAAGGTACACCGGGCAATTCATTTCCGGCTTGTCCCCATATATGCCTTAGGTTCCAGGGCGGGGATACATATCTTCTTTCCAGGCGCTCATTAGCCAGTTTGAAAATTCCGGGTGCGCCGAATTTATAGGCGACCGGCTCATGTTCTTTAGGTTCACCCGCTGAATCCGGATCGCCAAGGTCTTTTTTTGTATAGGCTTCGCCGATAGCCTGCGCCGGCAGAATTAACCGGAAACCTTCGGTATTAGCGCCATCGTCCAGGATTTCCCATGCGCCGCTTTCAAGTGAAAGCTGGGAGCGCCTTGCTAAAATCCAGGCACCGTCGTCATAGGCAGGCTGCTGCAAAAAGCGCGCGTCCACCAAGCCGATGAACTGAGGAAAAGTATCAATGACAATCGCTTTTATCGATGAGCTGTTATCCGTTCCTGATCCCGGGTCTGTTTCCTGCAATTTGATGTCAAGCCTGTAATTTTGTCCCAGGTTCACACTCTCTGAAAAGGTAAGAAAGTACTTTTGTTCCTTGGGATCCCCTTGCGTGGGAATGGGAATAACCAGGGGCGCTTCTTCTCTTTCACCGGCGCCTTCTACAATAGCGCCAAGGCTACCCGGAGCTATATAGCGTTCGCTGTTCAGCAGATCCTGACCCGCAGCGCTGACACTTTTGACAGGCAATGAGAAATCCGTTATCGCGTATTGCAGCACAATATTTTCCGCTTTGTTCCTTCCCGGGTATTGCCAAAGGAAAAAAGGCTGCTGCGTTTTTTTATCCTGCAGCGTAAATTTAATTTCCCCATATTTTCGGACAGGAAGGTTTGATGGTTTAATGGTGTTAAAGCCTATATCAAATTCAAAAGCGCCATCGATAATTTTTTGCGGGTCAATCTCATAGCTGGCGAGCAGGAACCTCAAAATAGTCCCGTTATCATTGACTTCTACATTATTTATGTTTGATTGGAGGCCGGCCTTTTTTATAGTGATCTGAGACCCGGAAGTACTCGCGTTGCTTATGTTTATCGTAACGGATGGCTGGCTGATATTTTCATCTTTCAAAATTGCCCTGCCTTTAAAAAACAGAGAGTTTACCAGGGAAAAGGAGTTTTCAACATTGCATTTGGCAGCGTTATCGATACTCCATTCGTTAACGCAGGTGATCGTATCCGGAACATCGAAATCCGGTTGAATTCCTACCTGCGGCACTATACCTATCGGATTTGCATCCAGGACATTGTTGATTCCGACTTTTGTACGCTTTAGTAACTCATAAGACTGCTCAAAAAGTGAGGCGAGGTGATAAAGTTTGGTGAATAATTGTGTTTGTTGATCCGAACAATTTTGAAAGATGATGGCAAATAATTTACTGAATCTCTGAAATGAGATCTGACGCGCATAACAAACTGAAAAATTTATACCGTTTTTGCCATCAATGATCATCCACGCATTGACATCGGTGGTCGAATTTTTGAAGACTTTCAGAAATTCAGCACACCGCGGCCCATTGGCATTATCGCCGTCCCTGTATTGTTCGAGCGGGTCGTCAATGAAGTTTGCTGCGCCGAACGCCTCGCCTGTTTTATGAACAAGCAGGTCTTCATTTCTTTTCCCGATACCATTGTTAGCGAGCCAGGTGATCGGGCAATCTTTTCCTTGATAATTGTATTGCTTGTCTATCGCGATAAATGGTATTTGCCGGTCTCTTACGCCAAACCATATTTCGTAATCGTCATACGCCCCGTTTTCGTTGATAATGTAACATTTGGGCGCCGGAAAAACCAAGATGGCATCACTGGTTGCAAGAGGTGGTTCCGTGAGCCAATAGTTCCAGATCGAACCGTCCGACAAATTGACATTATTCCATTTTCCATGGTCAAGGCGTCTCAGTTTCGTGTCTTTTTCTAAAACCAATGCCAGGTCTTTTTCCCATTGCTCCTCCTCATCATACCAGAATTTTCGTCCCGTATCGTTCCTGATCACGATCCCGGAACAAGTTAAATCCAGGAGCACCTGATTTCCTGAAGCACATTTTGCGGCCTGGGTGTTCGCTGTTTCGGAAACCGGGAGCAACCACAATCTTTCCACCCCACGATTTTTAGAAAAAAATATCCCCCAGTTAATTATCTTGTCGTTACCAGCAATTGTCGCAAGCAGTTTTAAATCTTTAAAGGTCTGATTTATCCTGAGAAGGTCTGTAATATTACTCATGAGAAAAAGATTTGCTGGCTATTCCTTTCGAATTATGATAGTTCATCATTTCTATGTCCTTACATCAGTTGGAATATTGTAAGTTTTTCCTTGATCGTTGTAAACAATGAAAGGCGGGATTACTTTAGCGCCACCCGGAACATCGACTTTGTCGGCTACGATAAATACAATGCAGTCCAGATTGTTGACTACGCCGGCAGACTGCTTCTTTCCGGCGATGATATCATTGGCATGGTATAAGGCGAGCCAGGCAGTCTTATTCGTCTCGATAGCAGCGTTAATGATGGCTTTCGGTACAACTGTGGGGTCGGTATTATTATTAGTGGCACTGTTGACTGCCTTGGTCACGTTTTCTGTAGCTGTTTTGGCGCTTTGCTCAGCGGTTTTCGACCCAAAATAGAACGCGGATACGGCTACCACGAGGGTACCTAATGTTTTGGTCAGATCTGTCGCGATCGGCGAGGCAGATGGACTGAACATGGAGAGTGTCACGGAAACCAGGATATAAAAGACAATAACGAGCAAGGCGATGATTGCCCTGATCGAACCGTCCGGTAGCCCGAGCGCAAATTGGTTATCTTTTGGTCCATTGATGGCACTCAGGATCAAAAAAGCGCTTACGCCCAAACTGACCAGCGCGATGACAATGACGGCAACGATCGTTATGGTGCATTGTCCATTAGCACAGGGGCTAACTGCTTTTAAAATGGAATCCACTTTGGCTTGTACGCCTTTGGAGATCGCGGCATCCAGCTGCGCTTTGGCTTCGTTCGCTGTTCTGGTTAACGCGGCTTGCGCGGCTTTATCTTTCTTGTCTTTTTCTTCTTTCGCCAATTTCTCCTGTTGCGCTTTTGTTAGTTTCGTCGTGTCGTTGGCTTGTGCCCTGGCCTGGTTCATCATGGGGGAAGCCGCGAACAGCAACAGGAGGCAAAGAACAGTTGCTAATCGAGATAGTCCGAAAAAAGGCTTGTTGTCCTGTCGGAAACACTTTAAATTAGTGATGTGCATATCGATGAGTTTTAGTATAAAAAACTGGCCTGAGGGAAATCCGGATATAAGTACAAACTCCTCCAGACCATCCATTTTTAAAGACGTATTATATTTATGAAAGTATATTATTTCAGCAGCTTAATAAATAGCAATTTCTTGTCATTTATTGTAGTGTATTTCATGTAATGGACTGGTATACAGTTGCTGTATGTACATGGCGTCTGGAGCTATACCTGTTAATTCCAACCGCTTAGTAAGTACTATTATTCTTGCAGCTGCCATTTTATCCATAGCTATCGGATTCCTGCAGCCATCTACCAGACCGGGGTTGCCAAGTGAAACATTTGATCGGCAGTTATATAAAGACGCTGATGAATATTGCGATTTAATACGAGTTTTGTTATTTTTCGATAAACTCTTAAATGAAAAACCCTCTAATTAGCGAAATTAGAGGGTTTTTCATTTTTAGAAAGCTAGGTTCGGGAGATTCACACTTATTAATAAAGCCCTGTAAATAATTTACTTACAGGGCTTTATACTATTAGCGGAGAGTTAGGGAACAATAATGTATTTAACTTCCGCTGTAAATCAATGCTTTGTATTTTTATTCAATTAGAGGTCACCTAATAGATCACCTTTAAATAATCAAATCGCTTATGCTTACTTAACAAAGATATAAATGATTTCGAATATTAGTCATAACTTAATCCTAAATGAATACTGTGCCTGTAAATGATTGGATTACTTGCCTGGGAGTAGAAGAAATACCGATCTGATAAGCGTTGGTAACTATTTTTTACGATCGGCAGAATGATTATCTTGCGTAATGGTTTTAAGGTTCAATGCAGTTTTGAAGGTTGTGAATAAGCATGTGTCAGACTACTTGAATGGCGCAATTCGGCATTACGCTGCGCTTCCTAAAATGCCGGAAAGAGTTGTCTCTGAAGGCGAATTTGTATTGACGGTTTTGCAGGACGGAAAGGAGGCCGACGTAGAACTGAGGAAAATGGAGGCGTCTGCCACCAGGACCCTGGAAAACTTTGTTGATCCGGATCCCCAGCAAGTTTATAAGATGTTGGAAGACTTAGCTATTCAGATTGGGGACAGCAGCAAAAACTATTGATGGATAAAGTAGGCGGCGGCGCCGAGGACGCAGGAAACAGCCTTTCTTTTAAAGGCGAGCTGACATCACAACATGTTTTTGATCTGTACCGGAGGATTACCCTCGACTTTTACCATGATGGACAACCTCACGAGCTCGCGATGTTTTCCGGTCCGCAAATGACGGAAGCATATCATCGTATCATGGAACGCATAGCCGCCGAGCCGGAATTGAAAAAAGAATTTGCCGAAATCATAGACCTTAAACGCAAACAGTGGAATGTTAGAGAGAGTAATAGAAAACTGGTTGGATAAAGCCTCCGAGAAGTCATTCCAGGTTCCTTTTTGCTATATGCTGATCCAGGAAGGTCATACGATTATTCATCTGACTAGGCACACCCTGACCGAATTTGGGAAAGACATCATACCCCGTGATCCTGATGGCAACATATGTGCTTTTCAACTCAAGGGAGCACCAGGAGGACGGATTGGCTACGAGAAATATCGTTCAGAAATATTGCCCCAATTAATGACTTTGACCAGTATTCCCGTAACCCACCCATCAATCCAAAATGACGGAAAATATCACAAATCATATTTCGTGACGAATGGGTATTTGGAAGAGGAGGTAGGCATTGCTATTGCGACCGCGAATGCTGGCCATGTTAGGAATGGCTTGCCCCATATGGTTGTCGAAACTATTCTGCGCGGCGAAATGTTGGCGAAGGCTGCCAAGATCAAACTGGAATTTTTACCATCCGACTTAAGGGATTTTAACGTGCTTCTGGAATTGTATCTGGAGGATGGGACCGGCATGATCAATAAGCACAAAATTGCCACTCTGCTGGAATCCCTTTATCATAAGGACGAATTTAAAGCGAAAGAAAAAAGGGAACTTATTTCCAGTGTCGCTATCATCATCGCTTTGATCACAGCGAACCACACCAATGAAGCAAACCACCTGGCATTAGTCGAGGCTTGGACGATGTTTCTTAGTTATACGTATGAGTTTATTGAGGCAAATGATATTGCGGCGAAGTTTTATGAACAAGAAATCCAGATCGCTTTCGATACGATCCTCAATGAACTCGAAGATCTGACGGATGAGGTACTCGATGATCCGCATTTGCTCCAACCTTCTGGGCCCGCGGAAAATTTGATTTACAGTTCAAAAATGACTTGGATCCTCGGGTTCCTGGCTTTTCTTGGTACCCATTATTCGATTTCTGGTAACGAAGGACGCGTATCTGGACTTGCCTCATTTCTTCGGCAGTTTGAGCAAGTCATTCATATTTATGGAGAAGCCGCGTTCGCCCCCATGCTCAGTTATTACTGGTTTTGCCGGAAAAATGATAAAGGGCCAAAACCACTGGAATCGCTAAAAATATTGTTTAATACAGCTATCGCGCCGATGAGGGACGAGAACGCGGATAGTTCCGTTTTTTTGCCCGACCCCTACCAAGGTGTTGAAGAATGCCTTATCAACCGCTTCAGCGAGCACCGCAAGATTGAGAATTCAAAATTCGAGAGCCATTACGCGGAATCTTTAATAGAGCTCCTGATCAGGGAAGACCAGAAATGGCACCTGCAGCAATTGTGGAAACCTTATTCGCGGATATTAATCAAGTCCTTTCGGTATGACAGGCCGGGTGACCGATATCAGTGGCGGACTTCCCGTGGACATGAGGTGTCCACTGTGCAACCCACGCCGCAAAGCTGGAGTGTCATCAGCAAAGGTGCACAGGTCGTCGACGATGGCAGCCTTCCGAATTTTATGAAAAAGAATCCACTGTTTATTCCTGTTTTCCTAATGGTTTATCCGCATCGTATTGATAAAGAAATGGTGAAGTTTTTTGATAACTGGTTAAGAAAAGGCAAATAGACAATCGCGAAGTTATCAACCAAGCCAATATGGTACTCCATTTAAACCTTGACTTATCCAAATTTAATAACTAATGAACTCCCCGAAATTATTTATACTGGATGGTATCTACGGAAATAAGCTTCATGCAACCATATGGGACCTGCAGTTTGAAAAGCCCGAAATGGCAGAGCTAGTTTCGCTGCTGCTAAAGTTATTGAATATCGATCCCGGCAGTATTCATGAGAAAG
The DNA here is from genome assembly GCF_034262375.1 of Mucilaginibacter sabulilitoris. Lineage (NCBI taxonomy): Bacteria > Pseudomonadati > Bacteroidota > Sphingobacteriia > Sphingobacteriales > Sphingobacteriaceae > Mucilaginibacter > Mucilaginibacter sabulilitoris. The sequence continues at coordinate 4,937,829 of NZ_CP139558.1, read as the reverse complement.
CACAAAAAGAAGATAAAGTATTCAGCGAGCAGGACATAGCCCTCTTTACCAACACCATTATCGAAGACGTTACCTATAACAGGGAGTTGCTGGCGTTATGGTATGATGCTTCGTTCCTGTTCAGCAAGAAGCAGTTGCGAGATAAACTAGTTAAGGTCAGTGATGACTACTACCATGTTTATTTGGAAACTGGCAGTCACAAGTTCCTGGTCAGGCGCATAGCCGTAATTAAACTTGCACGCCAGTTTTTTGCGAATAGAATGGATACGATATTCCTGGAGTCTAAGGAGGTCATACTTTCCTTGCCACACCCGTTTTGGCAAACACCTTTGTTGGCCGAATTGAAGTTTTTATACGGGGCTCAAAAATGTCGCGATGAATTTGAGGGATTTCTTCACAAACAGGTTGAGGTCTATCAGGGCAAGGCTGAGTTCAATGCCGTCAGGATTTGCTTGAAAGCGCTACTGGAGATTGAAAGTTTGACCGTCAACGAATGGCATATCAAAACAGCGGAGAGTTTTGAAGCTGAAAGCGATGATATAGTCGCGAACAGGAAGCTTAATACTTTTTACCCGAGCATTTCCCGGAATTACCTTGATGGGTTGAAGGAAATCGCCAGCGTACAGGAGGCTAAAGTATTGAAATCAAGATTGGAAATGAAGTTACGGGAGGCGCAGCGCGATGATTATAAAATGGTCCGGGCTGCCGGTGCTGTAATATTGCCTAAAACGGAAATTCGGGATTGCCATAAGAAAATCGCGGTGTTCGGGATCGACAGCTTCGAATCGGCCTGGCGGATCTTTGTTTCATTGCCGGTCGTTCCCCTTGATACGATTAATAAAACTGCGGAGGGATATCGGAAAGCGGATGGGCCTTTGGCCCGGTTCTTTCCTGCCCAGGTGAAAGTCAATGAAAAAGGTGCGCAGATCGGGCATGCAGGAGTGGAAGACGCCTCGCTCAACCTCGCGCGGGAATTCTACCGGGAACGTATGATCATCTTTATCCAACTACTGAAAAACCAGATGGATATTTACGAAACCCTTGATAAGCAATTTGTCTTTGGTATGGTCGAGACTGTCCAAAGTCCATTTATCCCTGAAGACAGAACATACATATTCTCCATGGGCATTTATGAGGGCTTCAATAATAATTTCATTGTGGCGGCGCATTTATTGCTGCCGCAACTGGAGAATAGTTTAAGGAACCTCGCCGTTAAGGCTGGAATTAACACCACTACCTATGAAAAGAAAGATCAGCATGAAAATATGCTGGGAGGCATCCTTGAGAAAATCGAAGGTCTCGCCAAACCCGATGTACTCGGGGAATTGAAAAATTTCTTGATCGATACCAGCAGTGTTAACTTTCGGAATGAACTCCTACATGGTCTGATGAATACTGTCTTGGTGCAGCATTATTCAAAATACTTCTGGTGGCTGATGCTGAAACTCGTATTTGAGACAAAAAGTCATTTTGACCTGGAATAATCCTGAGTTCTCTAAAGGCCAATTAGTGTCAAAAATCTAAATTGGGGATGGGAGGGGATGATAGTAGGGTTAGGAATTAAAAAGTTTTCTAAGACTTAGATGGATTTTATTTATAAGGCCGAATTATCGGGGGAAACTTTCCTCAAAGGTTTAAGTTTGGAACAGAATCTAATCTTATATGGCTACTAAAATTGCGATCCTTGCCCGGTTGCATGAAGTAAGTGAGTAGTGATGGTCCTTTATTATAAATATGAACAGCGGGAGTGGCAGGTATATTGCCCGCCGCTTGAGCTGTTAATTGATTAGGGTTTGTTCCTTTGCGGAGATGTTAATGAAAAATTAAAGGCTCTAGGCATAAAATGCTAAACCGGTATACGCCCAGTCTTGTGTCTCGGGCAGTTGATGGGCGTGAGAGTATTAGTGGCCATAGTATATATGCTTACTACCATGATCTCTTCTTCTAAAAGAGTTGCAAATAAGAACGACTGATAAGCCAAGTTTTTTTAACCCGATGAAAAATTCGCATAAAATAATACAAAGGAAAGCCTGCTTATTCGTTTTCAGAATCATTTCTAGGTAGCACAGTCGCTGAGTATTGGCCAAGCCGGATAATTGACCAAACGACTGTATCTGCCAGTTCTAATGTATAACTCTTGGGCGCAAGAAACCCGTGGGCAACATTATTGCGCAGATCAAAGCCTGGTTTGGTATAAACGCGCCGCATCAGCGCTATATCTTTTTCGTCAAACATGTTCGCAGGAATCTTTTCGAGCAGTTCCGGCAAATAATTCTCCCGCGGATCCCGGCTGACACCATCGATAACGGTAGTGGAAATACCGCAGTTTTGCAGGAAATACCGCATCAGCATTTCATACTTCAATACCAGTGTGTCAATGCAGAGCATAAAGTCTGCTTCTTCCCCACGGAGGCTCCGTCCAGCTTGTTCGAAATAATAAATAAATGCCGGGCGCAAGGCATCATATAGGTTAACATTGTCGTCACTATTTTCACTGTTAGTGCTGAGTACGGTTTTCCGTATCCACGTCTTTTCAAAGAATGTGTCCATAACCGCTATCGATAATTCGCCTTTTTCAATTAGTTCATGCATAATGCCGCTAATATATTGTTGTGTAAACAGTTGGTACTTTATTTTATAATTCCAGGCTTTGCTAAGCCTGTTGGCCCCCGATTCCGACAAAGTTTTCGGGTTTTGATTGATGTCGAAATTTACCAATTTCATTTGTCCGGCAATTTGATCATAAAGTCCCTGTTCGTTCGGCCCCTCATCCCATGGCAATAAAGTAAGATCGGTGGCGAGTACATACAAGAGATCGTCGAAAGGAATGGACAGATAACTTTTGATCCTGCTATCTATATATTGATAAAGTAATTTGCCGGTTTCCTCATTTAGCAGATTGACGAGGTAAAAAGACTGGTAGCAACCGTGCCTAAAGTGATAGGGGTAAAAACCAGCCACCATTTCGGGGCCTGGTCAAAAAGCCTGATTATCGGTGTAGTAGTATGCTTTGTGGTTACATCCTTATCCGTTGGTACGGCTTTATACCTGAATCACCAAAATGACTGGCTAAACGAGGACGCCTATAATTTCTGGCTGGTTAAAGCGCTGTATCCTGAAGTATCCAAAACCATTGAAAAAAAGTTAGCGGACGATCCAAAGAGCTTAAACCAACAGGCAGAAAAAGAAATGGAAAAGCAGGACGCGATTATCGCAGCTCAAGCCGAGGCAGAGCAGGCGGATAAAGAACAAAAAGCGGCAAAGGATAACTTGGAAAAGGTGAAGTCAGGCAAATAAGGTATTACTTAAAAAAGATCAGAAAACGGGAGTAACATTGAAGCTGGCGATTTCACCCTATTTGCTATTTTTAAGTAGTTCGTTTTTTTCTTTCTCAGCCTGTAAAAGACGCTCAAGTAATGCAACTTTTTCATCATAGAGTTCAACTATTTTCTCAATCGGATTAAATGTACACTGATAGTTCATATAGTTGGCAGGACCCACGTTGGTAGCCCCTGAATTTGAGCCCTCATAATTGTTTTGAATATTATAGATTGCCTTTTCTTCGTCAAAGTTTTTAATGGCTTCAACCGGAACACCGAGTACTTTAGCTACTTGCTGAAGTATATCCTCTTCTATGATCTCTTTTTGTTCTAGCAGTGACACTTTCTTTTGATTCCAATCTTCTCCCAAAGCTAGCGCAAGAGCTTCTTGTTTCCAAGAAAGCATTTCTCTGAAGCGTTTCAGGTTGTGCCCGTGGTGTATTTGATTGGGTTTATCGGTAGTAGTGCTCATAGGTAGTATTATAGTTGTCTCAAAATTAATAAAAATAATAAAAAGCTTGGCTCCATCTAATATAGAAATATTACCCAGTAGAATATGCTTTTTGAAGTATCGGATAGAAAATCACAGAATAGTTTAGAATTTTTTGACGTACCGAATTTGTTCTGCCGGTCAATGTTGATGTCTTGTTGAGAAAAATCGCAACGACATGATGGTGTCGTATGTGTTGAAACAATAAATATTTAATATGTCAATAAGCCTGAATCAATACCTCGGCGGGAATATGTAAAATTTCATTAAGCTTGCGAATCATTGCCAAACTCAATTTCCTCTTTCCGGACAGAATCTCCGACTTCCGGGAGCGATAGCCCAAAATAATGCCTAACTCTTTTTCGGAAATTCCTATTTGATCAAGTCTGAATTTGATAGCCTCCAATGGATTTGGAGATGGGATTGGATGATGCACCAACTCATATTCTTTAATAAGAATACTGAGCACTTCTAATTCGTCGGATGTAGCTGATCCTTCCTTTATATCAGTTTGCATCAGCTCATAAACACGAGCTAAAGCATCACTATATTGTTCCTCTGTTTTAATTGGCTTTAACATAACTTACCGTTTTTGCATCTATTTGATCGTATTGTTTGTGTGTCCCGAACCATACTATAAACACGATTTTTAGTTTATATTCAATATCTACAATTAAGCGGTAGCTATTACCGTGAATATTGAAAACGACTCGTTTGTTCGTAAGTATGGACGCATTCCGATACTGCGCCTTTAATTCATTAGGATTATTCCAAGATGCCGTTGAGGCTTCTTCATACCAACTTTTTTACTGCTATTACTCGCATCGTTTATACAAATATAACAAATGTTACCAAATTGGTAACATTTGTTATTGAAATTTAAATTATCCAATCAATCATGAAATCAAAATTATTATCTGCTACGATTTTTATGTCCAGGTCGTGCGCTGAACACTTGTGAAATTCTAGCTTTTTTCTTAAAGCCCCCATGTCTTCACCGACTTTTAAATCTAAGATTCTCGCGTAGTGTTGGGTTGTTTTGATATTAGTATGGCCGAGCATTTTCGAAACACTTTCAATAGGCACACCATTTAATAAAGTTATCGTAGTCGCAAATGTGTGCCTGGCAATGTGAAAGGTCAAATCCTTGTCTATGCCGCACAAATCAGCAATCTCTTTCAGTAGGCTAGGCCAACAGCGCTTTGCCACTTTGCAGTGGTAAGTTTCCGTTAACCCGCCCCCGAACCGTACGTACATGTCTCCATGTATACGGCTCTCCATTGTCAACATAACTTTACTTCTCATGCATAAAGCGTTTAATACTTGCTGTGGATTTCTCATACGTCTCACACGTTTTCCTTAGTTTGTATTAAGTTGACAACTGCTTCCCTTCGCCATGTACAGGGTGTTATCCTGCTCGGACTACTACGGAAGCTCCGTTTCCATATCGGGTATTCAGTATCTTTATACATAGCCCTTGTTTCCATGGGCATCCCGACTTAGGAAATCCCCGTTTAGTTTCGTAATGACTGTTAGCGCGACAGACTGTCGGATGCGACTTTCGTTCTTTTCTCCGCTTATTGCGGTTGTGCCGTAGCGGTGTTCTATGCTCTCAAAGGCTACCTGACAAATCAGAGTGCTACGGTGTGACAATACAACTGCCTTTCGTCACAGGTCCAACATGCCCCACTGAACTATCATTCAACCAGTATAGGCTTCATCCTCGTGTCTGTCTTTCTCCCCAGCGATGCACTCGCCTTTGGCAATTAAAGCGGCCATGCTGCAACCGACATGCGACACTCCCCATTGGGTTTCCCCTCCGGATAAGTCGGTTAGGAGTAGACTTAGAACCTAGTCTAGTCTCTTGCCAAAGAGACATTCATTACGCAACCTTTACGGGCGCACAATAGCTGTTCATTTTTTGATTGCTTAATATTGGTAGTAACTTATCCTCGACTTCACATTGTGGGTGATTTCTATATTTTTCGATTACACCTAGTGCATAAGGTAACAGCGGAATGCGAGATGGAGTATCTGTTTTTTGACGGTTGGTAAAAACCCATTGCTCACCGTCGAAGCCCTTTACAATTTCAGAGCGTTTAAGCTTTTGGACATCAATGTAAGCCAGGCCTGTATAACAGCTGAATAAAAATATATCCCTGACCTGCTCAAGACGAGCACTGACAAAGGTTTTTGACGCCATCGTTTCCAATTCTTCTTTGGAAAGAAAGGGCCGGTCGATTTTCTTGATTTTGATTTTGTAGTTAAGAAACGGATTAACAATTATCCAGCCGCTTGCCAGGCAGATGCGAACAATCTTCCCAAAGTTCTTGATATACTTTAAAGCTGAATTGTTGTTGCATTTACGAACTGTACGGAGATAGAATTCAAATTCACTGATGAACTGGTGATCAATTTGCTTGACACGGATGTCATTGATCTTGTATTTCCATTGCATAAAATCTTGCGTGTGCTTTAACGTCGTTTCATAACGGGTAACTGTAGCGGGAGCAAACTCCTGATTTGCCAAGGCTGCAACTTTACGATTATGTTCCTTAAACACGTCAACCAACATAATTGGTTTTTCAGTTTTACCCAAGAACCGATTTTTGATTTTTTCGACTGTTCTTCTCCACAGTCCTTTAAATAGCGAATCGTATCATTAATCCTTAGTGCGACATCATTAAGAGCCAAGTTTAATTTATAAACCGCCTCAGCTTTGCCTTTGGCTCTTCCTTCGTTTGGATTCCAGAGCTTCGACTGAATTTTTTTCCCGGTTGCCAATTCGGCACGCTGTCCATCACAGGTGATCCGGACATAAACCGGGACTTTTTCTTCTTTTGAATTTGCCCTCTTTTTTAGATAAAAGAGAACAGCTACATTTTTGATCATAAAAAGCTGTTAAAAAGTTAAACAAAATTACCTTTACAGCATAATTTCCACAAGATGTTTAATCGTTGAACACCTTGTTTGTCAATTGGTTATAAGTATGCTGGTGAGCACTGCTTCAAAGATTAGATGCTCACCAGAATGCTCACCAAAATGGCCGTTCATTGGTGAGTAAATGGCACCAAAATGGAACAAAAAACCCCTCAAATGTAGCGTTTGAAGGGTTTTAGTGGTGTTTGATACCGTTTTCGTGGAGCCGGAGGGACTAATCGATCTTTTGTAAGTTATTTATTATCAGTTAATTGTGTGTGTTGTGGCGTTTTGGTGTAAACAGGGTTAGCTTTTTTGTTTAATATTTTCTAATTCTGCCTGTAATTTATCCATTTCCTTTGCCTGTCTTTCTACCTGTTTCATTAGATAATTTTGGTTAGCCTCCATCATCTTAAGGAACTTTTTTAGAATGCCTAACTCTGAATTAATGGTGTTAAGGTCGGTTATTAAATTAGTCTTCTCTGGCTTAGTACTTATCTCTCTACCCTTGCCTGTGTTAAACCACACTTGATTCAAATTGTACTCCTTTACCAACTTCGCTACAAATTCAAATTTGATCGGCGCTTTCCCTTTTTCCATATAAAGTAGATTGCTGGCTGCCAACTCTAGCATTTCGGCTGCAGTATTCCGTACCTTGTTTATGTGTTTCTCCCTAAAAAATGTTAACCTGTTAGCAAGTGTTAAATCAAATTTTACTGGGTGAATTTCGTCTGTGCTTTTTTGTATTTTAGGCATTGTTGTTATTTGTTGGGGTGAGGGTGAAAGTGAACCAGATCCTATCTATGGGACTTGTGTTTTTAAATTCATCTTCGAAAAATATACCATTAAAAATTGTGTTATCGAATATAGTTCTAAGATGCTCCACTTGCGCGATTTCTATGCGCTGTGGAGTATTGTAAATATCGAATGCAAACCTTCCAATAATTGGGGTCAACTCCCAGCCGTAAGGATTAACTCCGTACCATATCGTGTCTGGTTCGCTATAGTCCATCCCGCGCCCAGATGGCTTGAAGCCGCCTGTTGGCCAGAGGTCACTTCCATTTAAGTAGCTATTATGTAAAACATGCATAGCAGCATCGCACACTTCAATTGATATGTTTTGCTTTGCCTGGCGTTCGGTTTCTGGGATGGGGAGTCGTTTGGGCATGGTTAAAAATCGTCTTTACGAACAATAGCTTTTGAAATATCCACTAATAAATCATTAAATAGGTGATATTGCTGATTTATGTTAGGTGCCGCTTGATCCCTATCATTATCATTCCTGTTTTTCTGTATTGCCAGTGTTTCCTCTATGGGGGTATTGGTTCCAGGCCCTGCATAATACAAATTGCCAATATCATATAGCCTGAGTCTGGCCTTATTGTCTTTGAATGTCAATTCAACAGTATATTCGAATTTTTGTACCGATATTTCATCCTTAATACCGGATATACCTTTGTAAATAATAACCCCCTGCACTTCATCCGCTATTTTGGTTACGCTTTTATAATCTCTATAATTAATAGCTATCCATTTTTGAGCGTTTTTAAACATTTCATTCTTTGAATTTTGAGTTACCAAAATTTTTTCAAAGAATACTTTGTTAGATTCGTTGTATTTGAATCGATTTAATGCGCTGTCCAACGATGCCTGGCTTTTCGAAATAAAGGGTATTAATAGTAATAAGAAAGCAAGAGTGATTTTCATATCGTAATTAGGTTATAAATTAATAGTTTGGCTTCTTTAATATATCTGTCAGCAAACAAAGTTTTTTTATCCTCTCTGTCTTAATTGTTTTTGGGGCATACTTCGGCCTTGATCCAATTGTTTCGCTTTGATTGTCGCTCCATAGTATTACACTGTCTTCGTTGTCTGATGCCAAAAGTCGTTTGAAGACTCTGTAGTCACCGTATTCTATGTAATATATCTCGCCCCATTGTATGTCTTGCCGGTCTTCAATAGGCCTGAGCACACACCATGACCCATTTTCTAAAGTAGGATACATAGAGTTGCCATGTACTGGTAACGCAAAGCTTGATTTTGTCGCCCCTGGTATATTTAAATAACCAATTATTTTAACATCTGTAGGGTCACCGTACATTTCTACGTTAGACGCGGAACCAGGAAAATTAAACATTGGAATCCCATCAATTTTTATCTTTTCCCTAACCGCATCTTCTAAAAACATATTTCCATCTCCAGTTTCTAACCAATTAACGTTTATAGAAAATTCTTTAAAAAGTGCATTTTTTATGTCGCCAGACACATTTACTTTGCCTCGCTCTACATCTGCATAGCTACCCTGCTTAAGATTAACTATCATTCCAAACTGACTTTGGGTCATGTTTAAATGTTGCCTTAAAATTTTAAGTCTCTGATTTTCAGTTAATTTCATAAATATTTAAAGAAAAATCTATAATTCTATTGTTTAATAGAAAAATCTATTTACATTTGTATTGTACAATAAAACAAAGATAAACATAAACAACAATCACGCACATAGCAAATATCTACTACAATGAATTATCTAATCAATTCTTATGGCATACAGATACCGGACTTCGATCTGAATATTCTTACACAAAGAGAGATTGAAGTTATGCGTAGGGTTATCCTTCCTGGCAAAGAGATCGCCTATGATTTAAACATCAGTGAGAATACCCTTAACTCACACATGGTGAACATCAGAAATAAGACCAGGCTAATGGATATCAGGCAGATCGTATGCTGCAGCATGAAAAAGGGACTAATTAATTAAAAATAAAACTATGGCAGAAAGGCGCTTAATAGATCCACCACAGGAAAAGTTTGTATGGTCAAACGAAATATTGGCTATTAAAAAAGGAGAAGAGGTGGTGATCAAAAAAAAGTATTCGAAAACGGTCACACCAATAATCAGCAAGGATGTGAGGCTAAAAGATCCTGATAGGAAATTCGAGACTGACAGCAAATCTGACCCTGACCATCTAATCATCAAATGCATTAACTAATCACCACCATGGCCACATTAACACTTCAAAAAACTAACATCGACCTGTTATCATTATTCTGCTCAGCAAATTTTGATAAGAATCGGATTTCCGTTGCGGACTGGGAGCTTAGCGAAAACTTCCTGACATTATTTCTGGAAGATATTAAACAACCGGTGACAGACCTTTCAGAGTGTGTACTATTCAAACTACCGGTATCTCGATTTGCCCAGATCATCACATCCAACGAGTTGAATTGCTATGAAGGAACGCTTTACAGTGAAAGCGGACGGACATATGATGGCATGGTTGTGATAAACGAACCTATCAAATGGTTCAAACATGACGCAACACCGGATGAACTAAAACAGGCCATTGAAGTAGTTAAAAACTCATTATTAATAAAGCCATGAGAGCACTAATATTCATCGCAGAACATGCGCTGGCCATCACAGTAGGCGCCGTGTTCATGGCTGCAGCTGTCATAACCTATGTAGCATTAATACCGATCCAATTATTCTTTTTCTTATTGGAGGACAAATAATGGAAGGCATATCACTAGTAGAAACCAAAACATTACAGGACCTGATTTTAGAAATAAAGTCTTTAAAGGATTCAGTAGCAAAATCTAACACTGAAACTGATAGGTACTTAAATAGTCAGGAAGCTGCAAAGGTAATCGGAGTTTCAGAGGCATGGATGTGCAAAATAAAGCAGGACATAGGTTACACATCAATAGGTAAAATAGTAAGATTCAAGAGATCTGACCTGATTGCCTACATGGAAGCCAACTATTTCAAAACCAAATCACCAAGGAGGACATACAAATGATCATTACTCACGAAACCACCATTGAGGAATACGAAGCCTGGCTGGCAACTAACCCAGACTTCTCCGAGTTCAGGAGGGCAGTAAGGAGCACGTTTAAAGCTGCTTACCTGACTATTGGGCGCATAGTTAGACGCGTTAAGAGAGTTAAGAACAGATCATGTTTGTCTGGTGCCCGGGTTTCGAGCACCGTATACCCACTGTCCTATAATAAAAACGGAGTAGTTACGCCATACATACTTGCCGAATGGATATCAGATGTTCGAAAGGAGTTAAAACGTACCACAGATCACATCCGGATGATCAACCTGTTCGATTGCCTTGAAGGCGTTCCATGGGCAGAAAACATCTTCGATGATCGTTTCGGACGGATCCAGAGGATTGAAGACGAATTGGCCATGGAGCAAACATATAAATCAGCATTAGAAATTTTAAACCAATAACACACTATATCATGGAATTAAAAAAAGCAACCAGAAGTAAGGTTAAGCTTCGCTTAAACATATCAGCTCCAAGCGGTGCGGGTAAGACATATTCAGCTTTACGTATGGCAAAAGGGTTATGTGGAAGCTGGGAAAAGATAGCTGTTGTCGACACTGAGAATGAATCAGCCAGCCTTTACTCTAATCTTGGTGATTTTAACACCATAGGATTAACTGCCCCTTACACACCTGAGAAATACATTGAGGCCATTGAGATTTGTGAAAAGGCCGGCATTGAAGTAATCATATTAGATAGCACCTCTCACGAATGGTCCTGTATCCTTGAAGAAAACGAACTGCTTGCACAAGCTAAGTTTCGCGGTAACACATGGTCGGCATGGTCTGTTACTACACCGCGGCATGATAGGTTTGTAAATAAGGTCTTGCAATCAACTGCTCATATCATTACCTGCACCCGCTCAAAAATGGAGACCGTTATGGGCGATGATAAAAAAGTGAAAAAGGTTGGTATGAAAGACCAGCAGCGCGAAGGTTGGGAATATGAATTAACCGTTTCCCTGAACATTGATCGCGATACTCACCTGGCTATTCCGTCAAAAGATCGTACCAACTTATTTGAGGGTCAAAATCCTTTCCTGATTACTGAGGAAACTGGTGAGGCTATTAAAAACTGGTGCGAGGATGGTGCAGTTCAAAAGTCTGCTTCTGAAAAATTGAAAGAAGCTACTTCAATTACCGAATTGGCAAATGTTTACAAATCATTACCGGTAGCAGAACAAAAAGCATGCATGAAGTTAAAAGATGAACTAAAGGCAAAACTTTCACCTCCTGTATCTGATCCAGTTGCCGCCTAATGCTTTCATCAAAAGAAATGTTTACCGACTTCCAGGAAGCCGATTACTACGCCAGTGAAGTATATCAACTTAAGAAACACTTAACCATGCCTGCTGCACCAATCAAGCAGCAGGTAGCTAAACCTAAAGGAAATGGAAATACCAAAGTTCAAAATTAGGGCCAGTGCCGCAAGCGAAATATTGGCCGGCACAATAGGGTTATCAGATGCACAAACTGCCAAACGTACTGAGCTTTCTGAGCGAAAAAAAGCATTTGAAGCTGGTGAGAAGGGTGTAAAACCTTTAACTCCTAATATGGAAGCTGAATTGGCGGCCCTCAACTACAAGTTTGAAAATCCAGAGTTACCTACCGGTGCAAAAACTTATTGCGAAAAATGGTTAAAGGAGAAGCTTTACGACCGCCGTAAAAACTTCGCCAATAAGTATTTGGAAAAGGGTATTTCTTGCGAGGATGAAAGTATAAAATTCGCGGCTGAGTCATTGGGCTGGGGTGATGTAGCTAAAAATGAAGAGTGGTTTAGTGATGAGTGGATGGAGGGAACTCCGGATATTATTTGTGAGTTACTTAGCAATGCTGAGGATGATATGATTGAAACATTTATACCAACCGTTATCGACATGAAAAACGTTTGGGATTGTTTCACCCTTCCTTTATTTGATGAGGTTATTCCCACGGACGGTTACAAAACCCAGCTTCAAGTTTACATGCATTTGGTAAGTGAGGCATATGGCATAGAGTTTAACGATGCCATTTTAACATACGCCCTTATGGATGCTCCCCTAAATGTTATGGAAAAAGAGATGAGGTCACTATCGTGGGAGGAAGGCCAGCGCGGATTTATTACTGATGAGATACGTCAAAAGGTTCACCGTGAAATGACTTATTCTGATCTGGGCCCGGAACTTCGTTTAAAAACCTTCAATGTTAAGCGTGAGCCTTCGGTTATTGAGGAATTAAAGGTAAGGGTTCAAATGTGCCGGGCATACATTTCTCAATTAATAGAAAACAGGAAATACTTATTAGCTGCCGCATAATGTACACCGACAACACCCTAATGCCCTGGGGCAAACATAAAGGGGTAGCATTGGCAAATGTGCCCGATGATTATTTGAAGTGGCTATACGCAGAAGGTAAGGCTCATGGTGATCTGAAAAGATACATTGAGGGTAACCTTGCAGCAATCAATACCAATATCAGTAAACAATTACAACGTAAATCAATATGAAAATTAAATTAGAAATTAAAAACTGGTGGACAGGCAAAGTTCTGTTTGAATTTGAGACAGAAGGCAATACCATAGCTAAAACAGTGGCTGAGTGCATCAGGCAGGCGAGAGAAAAAGAGAGCTTAGCCAACCTGAGTGGTGCCAACCTGAGTGGTGCCAACCTGAGCTTAGCCAACCTGAGTGGTGCCGACCTGAGTGGTGCCAACCTGAGTGGTGCCAACCTGAGTGGTGCCGACCTGAGAAGTGCCGACCTGAGTGGTGCCAACCTGAGTGGTGCCAACCTGAGAAGTGCCAACCTGAGAAGTGCCAACCTGAGCATAGCCAACCTGAGCATAGCCAACCTGAGTGGTGCCAACCTGAGCATAGCCGACCTGAGTGGTGCCAACCTGAGTGGTGCCAACCTGAGTGGTGCCGACCTGAGTGGTGCCGACCTGAGTGGTGCCAACCTGAGCATAGCCAACCTGAGTGGTGCCAACCTGAGTGGTGCCAACCTGAGCATAGCCAACCTGAGTGGTGCCAACCTGAGTGGTGCCAACCTGAGCATAGCCAACCTGAGTGGTGCCAACCTGAGTGGTGCCGTTAATAACCCAATAAAGGCCGACTTTTTTATGATCCTACTCTATGCACGAAATGAAGTTCAGGGCCTTAGGCAAGCGCTTATTGATGGCAAAGTTGATGGTTCAACCTATACCGGCGAATGCGCTTGTTTGGTCGGTACACTGGCAAATGTTAGGAATTGCAGCTATGAGCAAATACCTGGTATTAAACCTGATGCTGATCGACCAGCAGAAAGATGGTTTACTGGAATAAGAAGCGGTGATACGCCAGATAATAATGAAGTTTCTAAACTCACATTAGAGTGGGTTGATGAATTCCTGATCCTAACCGCCGCATAGTGACGCTAATCACCACCTACGAAATAACTACTGCCGGTGATTGGCCCGTGGTAGTAACAACAATCGAATTAATATAAACCCGCCCATATGGGCAAATAATCAAATCAAATTCAAACTACAATGAGTGAAAGAAAGCTATCTGGTAGCATCGCGCTTACAAAGCTGCAGCATGTTATCATGGAGAAAAAAGGTAAGTCAGGTATGATCAAAGGATTATTCATCCCTATTGATGCCAACCTGTTAACCGAAAAGGACGGCGCCGTTTACATGTCTGTAAATGTAAACTTCAAACCGGAGCAGGATCAATACGGACAAAACGGATTTATCAGCAAAACCACTGATAGCAAAATCTGGAAAGGCCTTGACGAAGCAGGGAAAAAATCCGCCCAGGATTTATCTCCTATTCTGGGAAATATTAAGGATTGGAGCGGTGCCACTGCGAATGATACTGCTGGTGCCGCTGCGACTGGTGTGGTGAATGCAGATGACGACTTGGATTTACCCTTCTGACCTTATCTAAAGGTGTTATTTATCTCGCCCTACATGGAAACATGTGGGGTTTTGAGGTGCAAAAAATCAATGTTTTATGAAAAGATGTTTTAAATGTAATGTAGAAAAACCGTTGTCGGAATACTACAAGCACAAACAGATGGGCGATGGGCATTTAAACAAGTGCAAGGATTGCGCTAAAAAAGATGTAGCTGAGCGCGCATACGGATTAAATGATGATCCTGAATGGCGAGAAAGAGAAAAAGAGCGCCATAGAGATAAATATCACAGACTTGGATACAAAGATATCCATAAGCCATCACCTGAGGATAAAAAGGCCGCAATGCAAAGGTACGCTGAATCATTCCCTGAAAAAATAGCTGCAAAAAATCTGTGTCAACACGTTACATGCGCCAAAGGCAATGAACGCCACCATTGGTGCTATAGCTTCCAGTATGCAAAAGATATCATTGAGTTGTCAATTGCGGATCACGCTTTCCTTCACAGACACATAATCTATGATCATGATTACTTTATGTATCGCAGGTCTGACACGATGGAGTTGCTTGCTACAAAAGAAATGCACCTGGCATATTTTGAAGAGTTGAAACAAGCTCAAAATGTAAAGGCGGCATAATAATATTCTCGTATTAGAATAAAATAAATAAGTTTTATGAAAGATATAAAAGAACTATTGCAATTATTCGTGAGTGACCCGGATGCTTGGCAGGATTGGAGCAAAACACCATTCCGTATTATTGATAAAGTATATGCTACTGATAGGCATGTGTTGGTTATTATCCCGGCGGAACTTGCGCCTGAGGTAGAAGATTTGAAGGATTATAAACCTGAAAACGTCTTGAAAGTCATTCCAGAACTAGGGCCAGTAATCAAAACCATCACTGCCAAAGACATTCTAACTGCCTTAAAGTCGGTACCCACTATCAGGGAAGACCAAGAGTGCAAAGCCTGCAAAGGTGATGGAGAGGTTGAGTGGGAGTTCATTCACGATGGGGAGCGATACAGAGAGGATTTCGAGTGCCCATTATCCGATGGTGAAGGGTCATTCCCTGATGAAGATGGCAAAATGATCCCTGATCCGGATAAATGTATTACTATAGGTATGGCAAGCTTCGCGCCTAAATACATTAAGAAGCTATATCAATTGTGCCAATTTTTTGACTTGGCCGAAATTGACTTGATTAGCCAACGATCAGAGGATTCACCCTCATTATTCTCAAAAGATGATATATCCCTGCTAATCATGCCGGTACTTGAAAAGGAATCCGTTCACACAATTAAATAATGTTCCACAACCATCTCATAGAAGAAACACAATTACCCGATACCGCGGTCCGTGTGGCATTCAACACATTAAGGGAGGGCGAATCATACCAATATGTCCCAGGTGGACAAGTTTACACTGTCACCCGCAGGGATTTCACCTTCGCCACCGTTCGGCGTCATGATGATTGGCTGCTGCATATGGATGAAGGATGTTGGATTTGGGATAGGATGGTGATAAGGGTTGCCCCGGTGGGTAAGTAAAATAAATTAATATGAAACCACATCGATTTTTAAGCATACAGGAAAGGTATATAAGGAGAAATTACTTATTGATCAGTAGCAATGATATGGGTAAAGCTTGTGGATGTACAGGGCAGGTTATAAGGCGTTTCTTAAAAGAAAATGGATTGATAGTTCCTGCTGAGGTAAGTCAAAAGTTCCGATCAGCTAAACAGCGTGGCAAAACCAGTTTCACAAAAAAGGAAGATAGGTTCATTAAAGCTAACTACTTAACTATGCCGGTTAAAACAATGGCATCAGCTTTAAACCGAAGTCATACCGGTGTGCAATATGCATTAAGGCGATTGGGCCTTACCATCCCACGTGAACTTATTGAAGCCCGCAAGCAAGCGAGTAGGATTCAGCCAGGCGCTTCGCCTCCAAACAAAGGTAAAAAGCAAATAGATTACATGAGTGCCGAAGCTATTGAGCGTACGGCCTTAACGAGATTCAAAAAAGGAGATATCCCGGCAACAGCTTTTGATAAGGATGGCATTATTACCATCAGGCATGATCATCCAGATCGCGCTAACGGTGGCCGCGCTTACAAATACGTCCGTTTGAGCCTTGGCGTTTGGAAGCCGCTGCACACTCATACTTGGGAGCAGGTAAACGGGCCTCTGCCCGAAGGCCATTGCCTTTGGTTCAGGGATCTGGATTCAATGAACTGTGATCTTTCCAATTTGGAACTTATAACCAGACAGGAGAACATGGCAAGAAATACTATACAACGCTTTCCTCCGGAACTAATTTCAACAATTAAAATATTATCGAAACTTAAAAAAACAATCAAGAATCATGGCACAAAATAAATTAACAGACCTCAGAAATCATCTTTTCGCAACACTTGAAGGCCTATTGGATGAAGAGGCGCCTATGGATATCCAGCGCGCGAACGCCGTAGCACAGGTGGGAAGCGTAATTGTCCAGTCAGCCAAGGTAGAAGTAGATTATGCGAAAGTTATGGGTAAGCTGAGCCCTACCTCTGATTTTATTGAAAACACAAAGCAGTTAAACAAATAGGAGGATAAATCATGAAAGCTTCAGATTCATTTAAAAACATTATCAGTGATCATCTGCTTAACCTGGCTATCAATGATCAAGTGTTCGCTGAACGGCTTAACCTGCCTACCAAAAACATTGATGATTGCACGACTTATATCCTTAATCAGGTTCAAAAATCCGGTCAGTCGGGATTTGCAGATGCCGAAATATACGGCATGGCCGTTCATTACTATGATGAAGATGTGATTGACGTTGGCAAGGCTGTTAATGCTCGTGTGGTTGTCAACCACCATGTAGAGGGGCCGGCAAAAGCTACCTCACAACCTACATCTGCCGCACCAATCGTCAAAAAGTCCGCTATTAAGAAACCAGTTATCGAAAATCAAGTATCAATGTTCTGATTATGAAAGCACGTACAAAAGCACAAAGGGCGCTAGTAGATGTGAGCGATACTCTCCCTGAAATTACCAAAATACAGAGCGCATACGCATACCAGCACTGTTTTCAACGGTTAGCCTACCGAAGCAAAACAAAGGGTACGGGGTGTTTAGAATGTGGCCATATATGGCAGATGGAAGAAAAGGATACCTCTGTCAAATGCCCCGCCTGCAATGTCAAACTTTCAGTTGTTGACACTCGCAAAAAACAACACAATCCAGGGAAAAAGTACTTTTCTATGTTAGATGTAAGGGGCGAATACCAGGTGGTTAGATTATTCGAGTTAATTAAAATTCAGGAAGTAGGCAAACCAGCGCGGAGATACATGATGGAGGTTGTACGGCAATTTTTCAACCCGGAAAAAGAAATGCAAGTTATTGCCCGCTGCCGAACTACATCATTTAACATTGATAGTTTCAATGGTGATCTGGAATGCAGGGATACAGCAGGGTATTACGGCAACAAATACGATTTGTGGGCAGACGCCACTTATCCTAAAATAAAAGTATTGCCTGCCTATGCCCGCAATGGATACACCTATGCTATTAAAGAAGTTTCTCAATACAAGGTAATGAGAGCGATACTTTGTAATAGTAAAGCTGAAACATTAATCAAATCGCGGCAGGTAGGTTTATTAGAAGCCTATGTCGGTAGCAGGGATAATGATATTTACAGATACTGGAATAGTATTAAGATTGCTATCAGGAACAACCAAATTATTAAGCCTGATGATACAATAACATGGTTGGATTACCTCAAACTCCTTGCTTTCTTCAATAAAGACTTAAACAGCCCCAAATATCTTTTCCCGGCAGACTTGAAGGCAGCTCATGATGAATTGGTTATTAAAAAACAGAGGGTAGAAAAGACTAGGGAATCCGAGCGTAAAAGAAGAGTGGCTATCGAAAATCAGGTAGAATATGAAGCCGCTAAAAAGGCTTTCTTCGGTATGCTATTTACCAATGGGAAAATCACCGTGAAAGTCCTCGAAAGCGTACCAGAATTTGCAGAGGAAGGGTTAAAGCTTCACCACTGCGTTTTTACTAATGAATATTTCAAAAAACAGGATTCACTCATCTTATCCGCGCGTATAGATGGAAAGCCGGTGGAGACAATTGAAGTATCATTGGATGAAATGAAAGTTAAGCAATCACGCGGCCTCCAAAATTTACCGACACCTCATCACGACGAGATAATTAGCCTGGTGCGTAAGAATTTACCAAAGATAAGAAAGGTGTATAATGAGAGTAGGAGACAGGCCGCATGACCGTTCTAAAAGTTTGTATAGACCCGAATTGCGATTCAGTTGCCCATAACTGCATGAAATCTGAAACCCATTGTAGGGAGTGTAATTCAGGACTAGTAGAAATAAATAAGGAGTGCTACATGAAAAAGTTTATTAATAACTACTTCCAGTATGATTATAGCAATGACATGGGTGACATAGTGACACCGTCTAAAATGGGTTACGCTTTACAATTAACAATTTCGATATGACAGTTATAGACAAATACATTTTCAACCATCCTGGTAGGCCTGCGGCAAAGTTAGCGGAGGAGATTGGAGTAAGCGAAACATTTGTTAAATGCAGAAGGCTTTCATTGACTGCTGCTGATGTGGTATCGGTACCAATCTCTACCACAGACGAAATTCACGCCCTCATCAACCTGATATCAGTTCGTGGGGAAGGTTGGGCAGTAGAGGCTGCCAAAGAAAGGATTCGTATATTGAATACTCATCAATTAAAAACATAACATTTTAATTCTAATTTTAGAATAATAAGAATATATTTATTATCTTTAAACCGCGAAAGAAATTAATAGGATTAGCAACCAAAAGACATTCCATCACCCCCTCCGCAAGCCGCCATGCATCTCAATGCTGGTTCAATGACCGCTAATCCTTGTAAGGCTGCGGGGGTGGTGATATTTAAAATTAACCGCTCATAACCATGAAATTATCTAAAAATCAGGATTTATTTCTGAAGGCAGTATTGTCGGGTAAAAATGTGTTTTTAACTGGTAAAGCAGGTACCGGTAAATCATTTGTGGTTAGCCAGGCTATTGAGCAGTTAAAAAAACTTCGTAAAAACGTTGTCGCATTGGCGCCGACCGGTATCGCTGCGAATAACATCGGCGGACAAACCATTCACTCGATGTTTGGACTTGATCCGTTTGGTGTGCTTACTTATGAAACCTGCAGATATTTTAAATCTGAAAAGCGAAGGGTTATGGAAAAAATAGATGTTATTTTTATCGATGAGGTTTCAATGCTTCGCCCTGATATACTTGATGCCATTAACTGGACATTATTGAAAAACGGCTGTAAAAGCCTTAAATCTATACAAATTATTTTCGTTGGCGATCTAAAACAATTGCCTGCAGTTATTGATGATAATATGCGCAGCATGTTGTTTACTAAATATGATGGTTCAGAGTTCTTTGATGCAAAAGTATACAAACAGTTAGGCGTTGAAAGTATTGAACTGGATGAAGTTCTGCGCCAAACTGATGAGGAGTTTATATCTCACCTAAATATAATAAGGGAAGGCGGTAAAAGTGATTATTTCAAAAAATTCATAGGTACTGAAAGCCGAGGTGTTGTGTTGGCACCACATAAAGCAACCGTTACAAAATATAATATTGATGGCCTTAACAAAATCGACAGTAAGGAGTATGTTTTTGATGCCCAGATTTCTGGCAAGGTAAAGCTCGCTGATTTCAACCTTGAGCCTAAAGTAACTGTCAAAGACGGCGCTACCGTAATGTACCTAATCAACTCAAAAAATAACAATTTGGTAAATGGTAAGATCGGCATTTTCCGGGTCATTGATGATAATTTCTTCATTGATGTTAAAGGCGTTAAGTATCCACTTGAACCTATTCAATTATCGAAAAAGGAATATGTGCTCAATGATGCCGAGGATGCTCTTGAATTAAAGGAGATCGGTAGCATTACGCAAATTCCTATTAGGCTTGCGTACGCGCTAACCATTCATAAAAGTCAGGGCCTTACGTTTGAAGAGGTTACTATAGATTTATCGCGGGATTGTTTTAGCAAAGGCCAGTTATATACTGCATTAAGCCGTTGTAAATCTCCTGCCGGTCTTGTGATCATAAATCGTTAAGCTTATGAGACATTTAAGCTATACCCTTTATGACTACCAACAGGCACTTGTTAAAGATTTAGCAGTGGCGTCGAAGCAGCATACCCATGTTATAGGTCAATCACCTGGCGGTACCGGTAAAACTAAAACTTTTGTTTACATCGGCACTCAGGTTTGCAATAGGGGCGGTGTTACTCTGATTCTTACCGAACGAAAAAACGTTTTTAATCAAAACTTGAATGAGGCCGGTGCAGTTGGCATCAATGATGAATCGCCTAAGTTTGTTCATATAGCTGAAGGTGGTTTTTATGTGGCCATGACCCAGACATTAGAGCGTCGAAACCTTATCATTGAGCAATTCAATCGACTAACCTGCAATTTTTACATTATTATTGATGAATGTCATTCAGGCCGGTATAGCAACGTGTTGCGACGATTGACCACCGGCAAGCGCCTCGGTTTCACCGCTACACCTGATTTTAGGTATGCTAAGCATCTACCGGAATTTTATAATGATTGTGTTACTACGCATCCGGTGCAGTGGTTCATTGACAAGAATATCCTATGCGACTATCAGCACATTCAGCGAAAGTCAGGTAAAGGCACGGATAAACTGGAAAAGAAAGCCGGTGATTTTACAGCCACCAGTCAACGAAAATTCTTTGGTACTGATACTCATTATCAGGAATTGTTTAATGATCTCCGCGAATATCCATTTAATAAGTGCATGCTGTTTTGCGCAAGTATTGAGCATGCAGAGGAAGTATTTGAGGTGATGGTGTCCGCTGGATTTTCGTGCTCTATCAATCACAGTAAGCGGGATGATTCTGTTTACCAGGTTGCCAAGTTTGATAAGCTTCACGAAACAAATATCATTATCAGTGTTGGCGGTATGACTACCGGTTATGATTATCCGGAAGTGGATTTGATTGTTCTTTACCGGGCCACAACATCATTGATCATATACCTTCAAATGCTTTTCCGTGGCGATCGTAAAAAAGAGGGAATGTTTTTCAGGTGCCTTGACTACGGTTCAAATTTTGACAGGCACGGTGCTTACTTCGCTGATCATGACTGGAAAGAAATGTGGAACAAAAAGGAAAAGAATCGTTCCAAAGAAGATGCTGCCGCCATGACCACTTGCCCTCACTGTGAAAGTATGATTGCTGCATCAGCTAAGAAATGTAAGTTTTGCGGTTTTGTCATGCCAGAGAAGCCGAGGCCGGTTGAACCCGGTATTGCCGAGGATGTTACTAAGCGTTTTGATGCATTGGCAGGTAAACGTGTAAGTGAACTTACTCCAAAAGAACTATCCCTTTTTGCTAACCTGCGTAATAAAAAGATGTTCGCCATACGCGTAGCCAAAGCTCAGGAGCAGCTTAACCCCGGTTTTTTAATTGATTTCGCCGCATCGATGGGATATAAAAGTGGATGGCTTGATCATCAGCCAATCCCACAAGAGAGAATTGAATTTTCAGATATTATTTTAAGATAGTTATACATGGGTGCTACGTTATCCGCAGTTTGGAGCCAAGTTGAGAAACTTATATTAGATGGAATTTCTGTAATCCCCGTACGTGATAAGGACGATGAAGCATCAGTCCGTCTTGCTAAAACTCCGTTCGGATCATGGAAAAAATACCAGTCACAGCGCGTTGATAAGAGCGAGCTATGGGCACTTATGGAGTTTCATAACACCGAAGCTGTGGGTATAGTATGCGGCAAGATTAGCGGCAATCTGGAAGCTATTGATGTCGATGTTAAGTATAAAACCGGTATCGATGCTATCCTTTTTAAGGATATAAAAGCCATCTATCCGGAATTATTTGTCAAACTACGTATTCACAAAACACCATCAGGTGGATGGCATATTCTATACCGTGTTGCAGATGGTGAAATACCTGGCAATATTAAACTTGCCGGCCGTGAGGCTACCAATGAAGAATTAATATCAAGCCCAAAAAATAAAACCTATAACTTCATTGAAACGCGTGGAGAGGGCGGTTATATATTGGCCCCTCCTTCATTAGGTTATTCGATTCAAAAGGATGCTGATATCCCTGTACTTACCTGGGAGGAACGATGCAGCCTTATAACCCTTTGCGAAACATATAATGAGGTAATAAAAGTGGCTCCCACTTACAAACCTACTAAAACCGAAAGTGAATACTATACTGAAAATCCCTGGGATCACTTTAACGTCAATTGTAATCCGGTTGAGTTTTTAAAAGAGTTTGGATGGGAAGAATTTAAGAGTAACCCTCATTTCATTTGGTTCACGCGTCCGGGTAAAAATAAAGGTGTATCAGCATCATGGAACATATCTAAACGTGTATTTTTTATATTTACCTCATCCACTGAACTGGATGCTAATAAAGGATACCATCCTGCCACTGTATTATCTGAATTAAAGTTTGCCGGTGATAAACGTAAAACATACCAGCACTTGGTTAGTAATGGATATGGCATAGTTAAGCCATCCATTGAAAAAGCAATCATTAAAAAGCGTTCCTTATCCGGTGATCCTATACCGGTTAATTTTAGCCCAGCTGCTAAAGAGCAGTTTGAGGAATTAAAATCAGTTATTCAGCAGGATCATCCTTATGGTATTTTTTGGGAACATTCTGATGATGAAAAGATATCAATTAGCCGAGAGGGTGTTTATCAGGTATCCAATGGGCTTGGATTTAAAACATTTGACGGTAAAGTGGTTCAAATAATTGATAATGTGGTCTATCATAGAACCGAACGTTATTATTATGACACCCTGAAATCTTACATTAAAGAAGAGGAAGCAGATATTTACGAAGATATCTGTAACTCGTATGAAAGCTTTATACAGAAATCAGGGAAGTTCACTATTGAGCGGCTTCCTGAGCTTGATGATACTACTGTACTTTGTGATGATATGCATACCGCATACAAGTGCTATAATAATGGTTACCTTGTCATCACTGCAAATGATATCACTTTTAACGGATATGAGTTGATGGATAAACTCGTCTGGGATCATAGCATTCAGAAGCGTAATTATGCTTATGGTGATGGTGGCAAGTATATTGAATATCTAAAACTGGCTGTTACCGATTTTCCGCAGGCTAAAAAAGTTTTGGGTTACCTTTCGCATGAGTATAAGGATGAAACAACTGGCTTTATCATCGTTTTGACGGAGCAATGTCCGGATCCTAAACAGGGCGGTGGTAGCGGTAAGAACGTATTTTGTAATTTACTAAAGCTTACCACTACCTACACCAGTAAGCCAGGCGCTCAGGCTAAATTTGATGAAAAGCTTTTTCCAGAGTTGGAACGGTCAGCGAATTTTCGGTATAAGTGATGTTCCTAAAAACTTTGACTTCGCTTTCCTTAAAGAGCCGGCCACCGGTTCATTCATCTGGAAGAAATTGTTTAAAGATGAGGTAGAGGTTGATAATAAATATGCACCTAAGTTTATGGTTCAAACAAACTTCAGCTATGAAAATTCGGACGGTGGTTTGATGCGTCGTATCATCCCATTAGAGTTTACCAACTTCTTTACTGCCTGCGGGGGTCTTGATGTTTACTTCAATGCTCATTTTCCTAAAGGCTGGGATGATATGGACTATGCAGGCTTTGATTCATTAATTGCTACCAGCATACAGGAATGGTTAAAGGCTGGCCGAAAGCTGACCGCTACCGAATTAACTGAAACTGGGTGGATGAAACAGTGGGAGCAGACCTACGGTCACGCTACATCCTTTATTTTGAATAGCTGGGAGTCCTGGACTACAACTGGATTTATTACCAATGAAGAATTTAAAAAGACCATGGAATCGTTTTATAATGAAAACCATGTTCAGAAAACTTACTGGCCGTCATCGGCTAAACTAAACCAGGCTATTAAGGCTTACTGCGAACACCATAATGTGAGTTATATATATGATAAGAAGATCAGGTTCGTGAATGGAGAGTTTAAATGTAGACTATTTGGAGATGTGGATATTGATGATATCAGAGGTGGTAATGGGGATCCGTTTTAATTAAAATACCTAAACATATACTTTATATAATTTAACTTTTAAACAAGTTTGCCAGAAATTTTAGCAATGTGTGAAAAAAGTGTGAAATATTTTGTGAAAACATTTTTGAAATAGATACAAAATCCTATCTTTGAAATAGTTATAATGGGTATCCGTCCAGCGTTAACTCCTTTACCTAAACACACAATTACGACTCCTATTGCTAAATTATTGCCTGGCTTCTTGATATAGCGAATGGCGGTTTAAGACTAAGAAAGTCAAGTAATCCCTCCTAGTAGGGAGAAGCAAAAACTAGGTATCATGTACTAAAGGATGCATGTAAAAATGTTAACGTGAAAAAATCGGATAAACCAAAAGAAGAAGGGACCTACATCTTCAGGATGACAATAACGCTTAAAAACGGAACAGTCATCAGGAGACCAAATGGTAAGCCCTTCAAAATACTGATTAAAAACTAACTTCGTCGGAGGTTTTTTTCAGTTTATGAGCGGTTTCTGAGCATTTGGTCTAGCTCGGAGCCGCTTTTTTTTTAACTACAGATTAAGAACGCTAAAGTTTTTGAATTATTTTAATTTCAAAATTTTCATTGGAAGTAAAAGTGACGTCTATCCAAACAAATAATTCGATAAGCATATTGTTCACCCAACTTGTACCTTCAACCTCGCCGGTGTTTTCATTGAAAAAACACTTGAATCCGTATAACCTAGCTATATGGGTGTATGTCTTCATAATACTTGATTAAGGGTTAGTTTGTCGTTGTACGAAGCAAACATACAAATTGTTATATCTATTTTACGAAAAAAATTGCAAAAAAATTTGCAAAGGTACTTCCTTACATCATACTATCCAACATATGTTAGAAAATTGATAAGTGTTTGTATTTAATGTATTGATCTTAACCTTCTTAAAATGTATATAAATGCGATTTTTTATCATAACATTAAATACAAACTTTTTTTAATCCACTTTTTTCTGGAACGGAAACTGCCACCACGGAACGAACCTGGAACGAACAATTTTAACAAATTCGTTCCACTAAAAACACCTTTTAACTGTGTTTAAACGTTGTTTTTTTATATCTGGAACGATGGAACGAACTTTTTCTATTTATATATGTGTAAGAAATATTTTATAAAATAAAATTTATAGTGTTTTGTAAAATTTATTTTACGTAATCACATTTACATTTATATAAGGTACAATAGGGAAATTTGTCGTTCCATCGTTCCAAAAAACCAAAAATGCCCTTTTTATATATTTAACCCCACTTTTTTCTGGAACGAACTTTGTTTTTCTGGAACGAAAAATTCTATTTTGAGAATAAGAAGAATATTTCTTATCTTTGGTTTATAGTCAATTAAGCCAATGCCAGGTTTAGAAATTAATTTTTCGGAAGCTAAAATTCAACAGATAGCTGTAACAGAGATCAGGAACGAGTTTCCTGAAACTTACGGATGCTTTTATCACGTGCCTAACGGAGGTTACCGGGATAAAAAAACAGCTTCAATTCTTAAAGGGCAGGGCGTTGTACCAGGCATTCAAGACCTTCACTTTATTTGGTTCGGAAAACTATACCTAATCGAAGTTAAAGAACATGAAGGTTATGTATCGGCTGAACAAAAAGTTATTCATGCCCAGCATAAGGTTCACGGACTTGATACCTACATTTTCCGTACATCTGAGCAGATAATATATTTTGTAAGGTACATTATTCAAGGTAAATCATTGGATGGCTTTAAACGATTTATATCGCCTTACTCAATAGCTGAAAATGTAGAGATGTACCGTAAGGAGTTGGAGGCTTTAAAAATTAAAAGGTTGCAGAAGAGGGCCGCCTAAAATGGAACCGGTTTATACATTCCTAACCCCAACCCACACCCAATACTTCGACAAAATGAAGGCAGGGGAGGTCATAGATGTTTGGAAGGCAAGATATCCGTTACATCTGATCTGGGCGGCAAGGGAGTATATAGAGCAGCACACAGAGCTGTCAAATGGTCAACTTGAATTTAATAACGATTACACAGAAATAAAAAAATTGCAGCCATGGAAATAATTGTTAAAAACCAAATATCAATCAGCAGCGTATGGCAATGAAATATTCAACCCTGGCAAAAGTAATTGCCAAGAACGATCCGGAGGCTTATCGGAATGCGGTTAAGGTTTGTGAGCCGATGCTTAACAATCCCAGTAAGTTCCTACCTGAAATCCATAAAGCCATAAAAGATATTTATCCAGATATAGATCGTACGGATGAATCAATTTTATTCATGGCTGTTGCCTACAAAGCGTACGCACCCGCCACTTTGTTGGGGCAAGGCGTGGATAGGGCCCCTAACGGAATTCGTAAGGTTATGTGTCAGATAATGGGATGGAATAACGAAACAGTTTGTAATTTTTATCAAGACGCAGCCAGGGCATACTCAAAGGGTAAAAGTTATCAGGAAAAAATAAGCGCTGTGTTGCTGGGGTTTGAGAAGTTTTCCATTAAAAGTCAACAGATAGAATTATTCTGACCATGCCCGGGCGCACCGTTCATATTCAACCTGAAAATACCGGATTATGCGGCCAGTACGCTATAGCAAACCTATTAGGCATTTCACCAGAGGAAAGTATCATAGCTTTTGGAAAGCCGGGGGGTAACAAACGTAAGACAGGTACAGGCACAAAGGATGTGGCAGCTGCTTTAAAAAAGTTAGGGTATCACTCGGATCAAAGAATGCAGTTGATTACGGCCGATACTAAACTGCCAGATTTATGTTTAATAGCAGTTGGATGGTATGGGCCGCCAATTGACAGTGGTTTACGTAGATCAGTTGCAGCCCATTGGATAGCTTACAAAAAAGGGAAAATTATTTGCTCAGGCTATGGAAACTGTAGCAGTCTAAAAACTTACACAAAAAAATATAATGGATATGCCTCTGGCTATCTTGAAATAAATAAATTATAAAATGGCAGCACCGTCTGGTAATCAATTCTGGAAGAAAAGAAGTAAGCATGGGAGAGATAAGTTGTTTGCCTCTCCTGAGTTACTCATGCAGGCCGTAGAGGAATATCTTGCTTATTGTGATGATAGCCCCTGGATGAATAAAGAGGCTATTAAGGGCGGCGAATTTGCCGGGCAAATAATTTCAATACCTACAGCAAAGCCATACACAATGACAGGTCTCTGCTTGTATTTAGGATGCAATAAGCATTACTTTAATGATTTTAAAAAGACTTGCAGTGATGATTTTTCGGATGTCATAACGCGGGCGGAAGAAATTATTTTAACTCAGCAAATTGAGGGGGCTATGGTAGGAGCTTTTAATCCCAACTTGGTTGCAAGAATAAATGGTATTAAAGACAATACAGAGGTTGATGTCACCGCAAACGTAAACACTGTGATCAAAGTGGGATATGGCGAAAACAACCAGGGAGCTTAAATTCGATTTCAATCCCGACATTTTCAATAATGTCTTTTGGCACCTGAAGGCTGCCTTTCTTAACCTGGCCATCAGGTTTATTTGGATTTACGGCGGATCATCTGCAAGCAAAACCTACAGTGTTGTTCAGCTGATCATCATTCGGATGTTGGAGGCTACTGATGAAAACACGATGGTGCTGCGTAAGTATGCAGTTGACATCAAAGACTCCATTTACAGCGATTTTACCGGCATAATTAAATCATGGGGATTGGATGATTATTTCATCTGCCAACAAAACTACATCCAGTGCAAAATTACCGGCTCATACGTTCGATTCCGTGGGTTGGATGATAGCGAAAAGATCAAGGGACTTGCCAACTTTAAAAGGGTAGTATTGGAAGAGATCAGCCAGTTTGATGAAACCGATTTAAAGCAGATCAGAAAACGTTTGCGTGGTAGAGCCGGGCAACAGATCATAGGCATATTTAACCCGGTATCAGAAGAGCATTGGATTAAAACAAAAGTTTTCGATCAGGAGATATTAACCGAGGTTGAAACAGATATCGCCGGTATGTGGGTTAACGAAAAAGGTAACCTGGTGATCATGAAAACCAATTACCTGGACAATATTTTCATTGTAGGTAAGTGGGGAGTAAATGAGGCCGGTGAGCTGGTTCAGATTGGAGGGTTCGTAGACCAGCACACCATTGATGATTTTGAAAAGGATAAACTTTCCGATTATGAATATTACCGGATTTATGGTTTAGGTGATTGGGGTAAGCTTCGTACCGGTGGAGAGTTCTGGAAGCAATTTAAAGCTGCTGAGCACGTCAATAAAATCGGGTGGGATAAATCATTGCCGATATGGTTATCATGTGACGAAAACGTTAATCCATATATCCCCTGGACTGTATGGCAGTTAAAAGAAAAACATGCGCAGCAGATCGATGAAATATTTTTAGAGGACCCTAAGAACCGGGTTATTCATGCTGCAGCTGAGTTTAAGAAGCGATACCCAGCCGATCAGGTTGCCGGTTTATTTGTTGGTGGTGACCGGACGTCGATTAAAGAGGATACTAAAAAGGAAAAAGGTGAGAATTACTTTACCGATATCATGAGTAACTTGAAGGAATACCGCCCTGTGTTGCGCATCCAATCTGTTAACCCGAGTGTTGTACAATCTGGGAATTTTATCAATGAGATATATGCCCGGACCGGGGCCAGTGGTATCACCATTGGAATCTCGGATATATGTAAGAAGTCAATTTACGATTACCAGTATACCCAGGAGGCTTCAGATGGTACGATCTTTAAAAAGGTGGTTAAGCATCCGGTAACTAAAATACCTTACCAGGAGTTTGGCCATGCGAGCGACACGAAAAGGTACCTGATCACGCACAACTTTGCTACGGAATACCTAGCCTTCATCAACAAGAAAAAGGGGCTGGGGGTGAGGGCGTTGAGTGGGGTGTAGGATGCCCGCCCCGCAGTGTAAAATTATTTTATTCTAAAATTAGAATAAATAGAATATTATACTTACCTTTAATTCACTTTAGGCAGCCTTCGAATTATAGCCTAATATCAAAAACATTTACACCCTTAATTATCTGAGTAGCGAGTTCGAAGGCGTGAAAGGATAGTTGAGGGTTTGTTGTAAATAAAATGTCAGACTACAAAATTATAAAAGTATCACGTGGCGAATACCAGGTATTACGCCCTGATGGTACCGATTACTTTCAATTCCCTGTTTCAAAATGGAAGGCTACGCAGGCTATACAAGATGAGCAGGTTCATTCAAGATTCTTGACTAATGCTGGTATTAAAAAAGCTGTACAGCGTTACATTATGCACCATTCGATAAGTATAGGAGGCATAGGCAACAGTTTAGAAACTTTCATCTACCAATACAGCTACAAATTAGGCCATAGAGATATGCGTAAAATGATAAAGCGGCCTATGTTGTTTATTGACCATGTTGATAAAAATATTGCCAGTGATAAGGCGGCAAGGTTAGCGAGTGTAGCCCTGCCTGTTGTGGATACCTACAAATATTGCAATCACCACCATGAGCTGACACCTGATTACGAAGTAGTGAACTTCGGTGATGGCGAATTTGTGGCCAATAAAGCTGCAGTGCCATTATTGAATGCTCTTAATGAAGCTGGTCTGAAAACAAGAACACATCATTATACCGGTAACGGAGAGTCGTTCGTAAGCATATTGCTCGATGGTGTCCGTGTTGAGATAAAAACAGTTAATGAAGTTGATGCTGATAGAACTCAATTTAATGGCAAAACTGAGCTATTGATATCGTGGGATGCGTCTGTCGGGATATGATTATGGATTACATCTACCTCGGCGATAAACTAACCTGCCCGTTATTGACAAGGCAGCCATGCAAAGCAGTACGGCGCCCTGATGGCAAGTGTAGGCGATCGCCATTATCAACCATGTTAGTTGAGTTTGAAGACGGTGTTAAGCATGTTGTATTAGCAAGATTATTAAGAAAAATCACCCCGGCCTGAGATAAAGTCGGGGATTTGGTGGTAAAAAGCAATTATATGAGAGAAATCAAATTCAGAGCCTTTGATAAAAGGTTCAATGTCATGCTTGACGAAATAGTACCATATCAACCAAGTATACTTGTGCTTGATGTTAATTTTAATTTTGGTTATGGTGAATTGATTGATGACCGAAATGAAATTGGTGTTGATGATGGAGGTCCGGAACATTACTGCATAACCGACGAGCAAATTGAAATCATGCAGTTCACAGGATTAAAAGACAGAAATGGTGTTGATATTTATGAGGGGGATATAGTCAAGTGTGTTCATACCGAGGGATATTCTTGGGAGAAAACATACACCGATTTAGGTAACGTTGAATATACTGACAGAGGTGCATTCAGCATTAAATGTTTAAAAAAAGGCTATGAAAATGCAAAAGACATTTCTAAGCGTTACTTCTATCTCTCTTTTCACTCAGATAAATCATTTGAAGTAATAGGCAACATCTACGAACAACCTGAATTATTAACCAATAAATAACCATGAAACAATTCAAAGGAACTCCGGGCCCGTGGAAAGTGCAATCATGTGGACCTGGATATCCGGAATCATTCGAGTTGGTAGTAAACACCGGTGGAATGGCCCAAAGATTTGGAACAATCATACCAAATAAAGTTTTGGGTGTATCAATATCACAGACAGCAGCCAACGCCAGACTAATAGCCGCCGCCCCTGAATTATTAACAGTACTGCAAGACTTACTCACAAGATACACCGAATTAGTCAACTCTGGTGACTGTGGCAACTGGGATCCAGAAGAAGAAAAAGAAGTAATACAAGCACGTAACGCAATTAACAAAGCAATAATAAACTAACCATGGCAACACTATTACGAAAGATCAGCACACAGATCAAACAGCATACTAAATCAGTTATTGAGGATGATATGTCACCTCGCCAGTTCATTGCACTCACCATATTGGTCATCATCTGGTCTGCTATTTTTAATATTACTTTGGAAGTTATTTTTGGGTGATGTATTTTTATATTTGAATGATGGAAGCAAGGGAATTAAGGATTGGAAATTATGTTAAAGGTATAACTACTGAGTATGCTAAGATAATCGAAATATCTAATGAAGATATTAGAGGGCTATATCAATCATCAGGATCTGCTATTGGGTGCACTTGGACCATGGGTAAAGGTATTCAACCAATTGAATTAACAGATGATTGGTTAATTAAGTTTGGTTTTGAAGACGACTCACTACCCGAAAGGTATGCTGATATGGGCCCCGTAAATTGCATTAAATTTGGGCGCTTAAGCCTATCTTTTCAAGATGGTAAGTATTACCCCGTCAGAAAGTATGACAATATTCAGCATATAGCATATGGCATTGGCTTGGAATACGTCCACCAACTTCAAAACCTTTACTTTGCCTTGACTGGTGAAGAATTAACTTTAATAGCATGAAACAGATTTCAGAAGAATTATTGAAAGAAATATTAGAGTACATCAATGATGCTGCATGCCGTATTGAAGGCGAGTGGGGAGACGGGCATGTAAACAATATTGGCGAAATAAAGGAAAACAATCCAAATGATTATTCTGTGTTACTTTATGAAAAGGTATCGGATATTCTTAATGGTTATGACTTATGAAAACGATAGAAGAGAGACGCAAGGTGTTATACGAGATAAGCAGGCATGATCACATGTTCATCCAATGCCGAATCAAACATACCCTGTTCCTTACCATCATCTGGCCAATATTCAACAAATCCAGGATGAAGCGATTCAATGACCTTTGGGAATCAGGGCTACACTTCTATGATTGTTGGAAGATATCAAAATAAATCAAACCATGACAAAATTCGGAGATATACCAAGAATGAAGCGACTTACCGATGAAGAGTTGAAGCAAATAGATGAAATGCTTAAGCCAAATCCGGAACTGGATGCAAAAGTAAAAATGCTCATGGAATCGATGTATGAGGAATCTGAGGTAATATTACGCCAATTTAATGAAGCCTTAGAGGCTCAATTTAAAATTGTGTACGACGATGCAATTTCAAATGGTATTATCAAAGGCAAGCCTACGAAGGCAAAGTTTGCAAAGGCGGGATACGATGTTTTCACCCAATCCGGAATTGGCACCTACATCCGAAGGAATGGCGAACGAGTGTCTAACATCATTCCGTGGCCGATGATATAACATTAATATACCCCTACATCAACACCCAGAAAGCCAGCTTCAATAGCCTGGCTTTTCTTATATCTCCAATCCTTCCAAGTAATCCCAAGGCATAAAATTAATTATTTGTTAAACAAATACTTACAAATGATTTAATTTTTATCGTAACATCTTAAATTATATATCGTAGTAATAACTACCAATTAATTTAAATAACACGATATGAATAGATCAGGATAAACCCATAACTTTGTACAGTTAAAATATTGTACTTAACACGTTGCTGCTTTCCGAAAGTACGAAAATTAAGATGCCACGCAACGCAATACAAGTACGCCAGCTATGGCGTGGCTATGTCTTTGCGTGGCATCAGGGTTTCGTACCCCTCGGAGCTGCTTAGATTAAATGTCACGTCATTACTTTTATTTTAAATTACCCTGCTTTGATACACATACCATTTGAAGAGATTGATAATGTTATCTCTCTTTATGCACCAGAAAAATCCAGAGATTTAGTTTACCAGATTGAAAACACATTGCTTGATAGCCAGGATACCCACGGGGATGTACGGCAACAGATCAAGCTATTACGAGAGTTGGGATTTCTATTTGATAGGTTGGCAGCTTACTGACACGTACCACGCATATAGGCTGCAACTTACCAATTCCACATAGAAAGCCCATCCCAAAAATACCCTGCACACCGTAGGGTATTTTTGTTTAATGGAATTATCCGAAATCACCTCACTTTTATCTGAACCTGTAAAACTTGTATCTACTATCCAGGCGTTGGCACCTGTCATACCTGAATACGCTTACGATATCGAGCCGGAAGATCACAAGGTCGTGAAAGATCTGGCATACAGGCCGTGGAAAGAAATTGACATTGCCACTGGGGTACTCGACAATGAGGGGAAGCCAACTTACAGAACAGAGCACAGGGATGTTCACCGGATACCATCATCTACCCAAAAGCAGATCCTTGACTGGGCAGTTAGAATGAACCTGAGTGGCGGTATTGAGATTGATGCCACTATTCGCGAAGGATTTAAAGCAACCGATGAAACAATGGTAGCGATGTTGAAGCGCACCTGGGAGGACAATAAACTTAACTATACCGCCCAAAAGATCGATCGTTTGAAGAAAAACTACACTCAGTGTTTAGTGGTGTGGTATTCAGTACCGGCAGAAGATGGATTCTGGGAGGGTATAGCGCCATCGACCAGCAAGTTTAAAATGAGATGCTCGGTGTTTTCTCCTGAGGATGGTGATATTATCATCCCCATTTACAACCAGTATAAGGAAATGATCAGTTGCGCGAGGCAGTATACTGTTCGTATTGATGAAAAGGACATCAACAAGATGGATCTGTTCTTATCCGATAAATATATCACCTACGTTACTGGCACATCAGGTTGGGAAGTTGAGAAAGAAACCCTAATCCCATACGGTAAGGCTAATTATATTTACCATGGTCAAAAAAGGCCAGAGTATGCCGATGTGTTGCCAAAGATAGAACGCGTTGAAGAGGGCGATAGTGATACGGCTGACGAAAATCAGATTAGTTCCTTCCCAATATTGGCCGCAACAGGTCAAATTACTGCAAAATCAGGCGGCGACAAGCAGAATACTCGCAAAGTATTTGAGATGGCTGATGGCGGCGACTTGAAGTATGTGGAGGCCAAAGGGGCCCAGCAATCTGCTACCGATGAACGGAAAAATCTAAGAAGAGATATTTACGACGAAACTTCCACGCCTCAAATTTCTATGGAGCAACTTGAGGGGAGCTCAAATATACCAGGTGTTGCAATTGAATTGATGTTCCTGCCAGCAACCAATAAAGCAAAATCTAATCAGGATGGCGATTTGGGCATGGAATGGCAGCGGCATTTAAACTTATTGAAAGCCGCTATGGCAGTGATTAATGTAGGTGTAAAATCATCCGTCAGTATGCCTGTTAAACCTAAATTTAAAATAGAACTCCCGCGTAACTTAACCGAGGAGTATGCAAATATCGTTAGCCTGGTGGGGGCAGGGTTAATGAGTAAGGAGACGGCTGTGAACATGCTGGCGTTCACGTCAGATCCGGTGGCCGAGTATGATCGCATCAAGGCAGAAGCTGCGGAGGCTGCTAAGTTGGCGCCGGTGCCAGTGACGAAAGGAGGAGGCAATGCATAACCACTTTACAGAATATAACCTGGGTGACATAGTTTACCTTAAAACTGATCCTGATCAGTTACAGCGGATGGTTGTTGCTATTACCATTAGGCCAACTGGAATACTTTATGAACTTTCACAGGCAGCATCCGGCAGCGATCATTATTCTATTGAAATTTCACCGAGCCCAGATCTTAATCTTAAAATGGGAATTGAAAACAATCAGTTCACTAAGTAAGAAAACGTGGGGAAAAATTAATTTCAATTATTTTGTTCTAAAATTAGAATAATAAGAATATTTGTTTTATATTCGTATTGTAATTGATTTAGTGAATAGGGAATTGGTAAAGATCAGTGTTTAGGGGCACTGATCTTACTTAGTTAAAACTAATTTTTTACATGGAAAGGTAGCATGCGATACACCATCCGGCTACCTTAATTTG
Source organism: Mucilaginibacter sabulilitoris (assembly GCF_034262375.1). Lineage (NCBI taxonomy): Bacteria > Pseudomonadati > Bacteroidota > Sphingobacteriia > Sphingobacteriales > Sphingobacteriaceae > Mucilaginibacter > Mucilaginibacter sabulilitoris. The sequence goes on along the minus strand of NZ_CP139558.1, from coordinate 4,902,558 downwards.
ACAACAACAATATCATATATATGGCAACAGCACACACTACAATTGAACGATTGGAATTTATAATTGAGGATAAATTAACTCACTGTAATATATTTTATTCGAGTGATGAACCAGGAACACCTTGGGGAGGTGGTTGGAAAACTAAAACCTTTTCATCTGATGTTTCAGCTATTGATATATTAAAAGATCACGTTTCGGATTACATCATGTGGAGTAATGGACGTGAAGGTGTTAAACAATAACAACCGCGTAGGGCAATCCTTGTAAGTCGGTTTGAAAGAAGCTGGTTTCCGCCGTAGAAGCTGATACGGATTACCCTTTACGAGTTATTGGGTTTGGGGTTGAAGAGAAACAATCACGCCTTATGAGATGACGGATATCATAGGGATGCAGCTCCAGCAACTTAGCAAGTTTTCGGTGGCTAAAAAGGAGTAACCGATGACACCTTGGAAAGGCAAGGCCATTAGTAGCCAATGGAAACGTAAAACCCTAAAGGGCAGCAAAGCTACCATCCCATGGGTGGAATACATGTGCAGGGAGTTACACCCGAAATGAAAATCGAGTAATGACAGCCGGGAAAGACCGGCAACATTGTGGGGTAGAGCAGTTGGTCAGCTCGTTAGGCTCATAACCTAAAGGTCATCAGTTCGAATCTGATTCCCGCAACAACATCAAGGAAGCATTACCAATATGATGATTGCGCGGCTACACGATCGGTAGTGACAAAACAATTGGGCCGGTGTAAAGGCTGGCCCTCGATTAAAGTCTAACACCAAAATCTACGTGAGGTGTATAAATAAGAACCGTGGAAAGGCTTTAAAGTTGCATGATCCATATTCCCGTGACTAACTATTCGGGATAACAAATGAGCTGGGTAACACCGGCTTTTGTTGGTATAAAACCATTCATTTTATGCGTAGAAATTTCACAAAAGGCCTGATTATGGGAGCCGCAGCTATATCTGGCCTTGCAATCACTGGACAGATCGCTCAGGCTAACAAATCATTAGCTGTCACGAACAGCAGTACGGTTGAATATAAAGCTACAACACGTCGTAAAGAAGCTAAGCAAAATATTACTGTAAATGATGTTACTGGTGGGCTTGATATGTCAATGCCTGTACGTGACTTCGGCCTAACTCCTAAAGAATACGGCATGCGTTACGGCAGTGGTGGTACTAAACGATCAAACAGGTTGAGGTATTCACATAATGCTAAGGTTAAAAGGAGGAAATCAGCGTGAACCGGTATCGCATTGAAACCATTTATAAAAATGGATTAATCAGGGGTTACATGCCACAAAAGAGATACTTATTCTGCTTTTGGACGAATATGCAGTTTCAGCCCTGCATAACTTACTCAAAGGCTGAAAGAATCATTAACGAAGATTTATAACAATGACAACCATACAACAAATACTAAAAAACACAGCTGTTAACGGGGTTATCAGCGTCACGGCGGCACTGAAAGCGGTTGCCGGAATAGATCAGGAGCGAGAGGCGACAGTGCAATTGCTGAAAGATTGCGAGAAGGAGGTAGGGCTTTACAACGGAGAAAAGATTAATTCTCATTTAGCAACCATGACAGGCGGCCACTTCAATCCAATAGAATACTCGTATGAGCGTCTCCCTGGTGAACAATAATTAATAAATAAACCAATTAATCATGAATATAAAACTTAAAGCTTGGCAGCCTGATGCCAAATGTATGGTTGACCTATCGTCTGGTGCAATCATGAATCATCCATTTCAGCTTATTATAGGTTTTGATGTTAACGCAAAGTTAAGCATATCTATAAAGGAAAATTTTGAAGATGGAACTTATAAATATCACGACTGTATACCGATCATCTGTACAGGCCTTACAGACATACATGGGGTTGATATTTATGAGGGGGATATATATACAACAGAGCCAGCACAGGGAAGGCCATACCTGGTTTATTTCAAAAACGGCTGTTGGTATGGCGGTAAGAACACAGAATCAGGTATGCCTTTGGCAGTACAAAATCACGGATTTAATGATGGTGATGCCTCGTGGCTTGAAGTCATCGGTAACATATACCAAAATCCTGAACTATTAAATGATAAATAATCATGAAAACAATCGCACTAATAACCTTTATAGCCATCATTGGGGTATTCCTATACATGTTTTGGCGATTATACAAGGAGTTCAATGCTCCTTCACCTTCAGAAAGTAATAACGATCACGATTCAATAGTTGAGCCATGATATCCGTATCCATTTGTTTGCTTGCTATTCCACTATGGGTAATAGCAGATCATTTACGGGACATTAAAAACAAGATGAAATGAACAAAGAACAAATTTTAACCCTCATAAACGAGGAATACAACTTTCAGTCTGATGAAAAAGCCCAGGCTGATAATGAGAACCGTAAAGGATCATCATTGATGCATGCCTATGCTATGGGAGTACTGGAAGATTTGAAGGAAAAGATAATCGGGGAGGAATAGGCATGGTACCATCACTAAATCCTAAACTTCAAGGCCGTTATCCTATCATCGATCTGCTTTTTGATCTCGAACTGGCAGAGGAACGGCGCCGAGGCGAATTGTTGTCCGGCACTTTCATTTTACCAGATGATACCATTCAAGAGATAAAACAGCAGCTTGTAGTTTACTGCAATTAACCATATTCACCATGATAAATTTATTCCTTATCCTCTTACTAACTCTATCGTTTTGCCAGGCTATATCCTATTACAGGCAAGAAAGGCAAATGATATTACTCGGTCAGTTTGATGATGCCCTGTTTTATACCAAACGCATGTTTATATGTGGGTTTATGGCTTTTATAATCGTTATGATCATTTTTTACATCAACATAAGTCAATTATTATGAACTCAAATACACCTATAGTTGAAGTAGTGCAACTGTGCTATCAAAATTCATTTAATGCAGGATGGCACACAGATCCTGTAACTGGTGATCTTCTCGATAGAAACAAGGCTGAAATGCTTTGCCTTATTCATTCAGAAATCAGCGAGGCCATGGAGGGAGAACGAAAAAGCCTTATGGACGATAAGTTACCACACAGGCCAATGGCAGAAGTTGAGCTCGCAGATGCAGTTATTAGAATTTTCGATTATGCTGGCAGGTGGGGTTATGATATAACCGGTGCTATGGCTGAGAAAATGGAATATAACAAACATCGGGATGATCATAAGCCAGAGAATAGATTAAAAGAAAACGGTAAAAAATTTTAGTCAATTATTATGAAAATTCAAGACGTTAAAACCTGGGTAGTAACCGCAGGGGTTATGGTGGCGAAAAATCCGTATGAAGATATAAAACACCTTAACACCTACGAAACCGGATTCAATTTTCATTTTGAAGATATGGAACTTTGGCGTAATAATCCCGCCAACCACCCAGCCACCTATGCCCCGAACGGTATTTATGATGCCAGTTTGTTTGATGAACCTGTTTGGCAGTCAAGGGAAACGCCAAACCAAGAATGGAAATATACACCCGATTGCGATATTGAATTAGCTAAAAGGTGTGGTTATTATTTACGCCAATTCATGCACTACAACCCCCTTGACGAAAGGGAAGCAATTAAGACAGATAAGTTATATCGACCATTTTGGGTTGAACCTGCTCACTTGGCAACTTTAGGTTATGAATTAATTTCAGATGAAAACGGATATTTAAAATATCAATCTTCGTGGAAATTAAAAGCAATGCATAGGGCCGGAAGGACTTTTGCACAGCTTTTAGGTGATGGTAAAAGGTTTATTTACTTCAATTGTACCTATGTGCCGCAAGATAATTTAGTATTCTGCTGCATACGTGAAGATGCAGATACACGAACCGTTTATAACGGCGTGATTACAGAGGTTAGCCAATTGGATTTAATATTAAAACTTGTAGAGTAATTAACCATGAAAGATCAACCAACCCAAAATGCCGACCTATACAGAGTAGGTAGAAAATTAGGCACTGTTATACTAACCGTAAACGGCGAAACCGAAATAGGCAGAATCTATGATAAAGATTTAGCGCTAAAGGTTTGTGAGTTTTTAAATAACTGTAATCGTTTAAAACCAACCCAAAATGCCGGTATAAAAACGGCGGCGCAAATCCTTGATGCCAATAGATTAAGGTTACCTGATCATAAAGGCGTTATAAGAATAATGCCATTGGATGAAGAAGAAATTCTGAAAGCTATGGAAGCCTACGCCAATCAATTCAAACCAACTGTAAATGAAGATAAAGACCTGTTATCTAAGGCTAAAGATTTAGTTGCGTTTAAACATGGGTATGCTGACTGGTATCAAATTGATTGCCTTGAATTGATGGAATATGAAAAGGATGCTATTAAGGTTGCCCTATTGGATGACGTTGCTTCATTTTATTCCATGCTGTGGACTAATAAACTTGAGAAGGAAAGAGAACCTACTGTAAATGAAATAAAAGAAGGTGATACAGTTCATTTCGAATATTACACCGAATCAGATGTTGTAACAGGCAATGGTACTATACAGTGGATAAACGAGCATGAATGCGTTGTTAAAGATTCAGATGGTAGAAAGCATCAAATGCAAATATCTGCAATTATTAAAGTCCACTCAAAGGAGGTTGTAAATGAAAACTTGGCAGGGGAAAGTGCTGAGCAAGCAGAGGAAGATTTTTGGAATTTCAAATACGGAGATTATGGGCTTTCAACATCAATACCAGAATTTGACGATCTTGATAGTGAGGTGGTAAGTACAATATTTAAAGCTGGTTGGAAAGAATGTGAAGGTTGGCAATCCACCCAACAAACCATTAAAGCCGTGGCCGAAATTGAAAAAGAAATGGTGGAGTTGTCTAAATGCCTTGAAAGATCAGAAAATGGTACCCAATTCTATTATGAATTAACTGTAAGAATCGCTCAAACACGTCATTTATTAAAGCTAATTAAGCCATGATAGCCATGCATACGATAACTTAATGACTGGCCCAATGCAATAGCCCAGACGGCCCCGAAACTGCATAAATTATAATTCCAACAATGATAAGTAAAATCACATACCAAAGGGTATTGTTAACATTGATTTTTGCTATTTCTTCAGGAGGTAGAGAGTTCAGCCAAGCTTGGTTTTCGTCTCTTATCTTTTTTCTACCGTATTGAGTGTTTGGATTGTAAGGTTTACGTGGTGCCATCGGGTTAAGGTTTGTATTCTAAAATAAAGCATAAATATTAAAAAACAAAATTTATCATGAGCAAAACCCGCCGCCGCTTCAACCTAATTACAGCCACCGGATCCTTTCATATCGTATCCTTCTGCGATGTGGTAACTGAATGCCCATGTGAGCATAATTGGATGAAGGGCAATGATCTTGTAAAGTTGAAGCCCTGGATAAAGGAGAATGGGGTGAAGGTAGAGGAAGTCACGACCGCTTCACCGGCCTAAACTGATCATAAAACTCCTGAACATGTTTTGCGGGAGGGGCTGATGCAATTAATTCCTTAACATGCTGCACAATGCTATCTTCATCGCCATTTTCAGAAAGATGATCTTTGAAATTAATATTCCAGTCATTAATCGCCTCATCAGGAGTATCGCCGAAGCCAATTACACCAGTTATCGGGTCATCTCCAAAGAAACAACAATAAAAATCACCTTCTTTAAATACCACCGGTCGTATCAATGACGCCGCGCCATGTAGAGTGGCGTTAATTACGTTTTCCGGTGGTATATTCATCGCATTCACTTGCCAAGGTGTTTCTGAACTGCCTTTGCAGAGTTGCCAACTACTTTTACAGCACTTTTCAACTCCTCAGGTGTTACCCCAAATTTCTTTGCCCAATATTCTACTTCGTAATTTTCATGTGTGTTGATCAGATCCTTGTCTGGTGAACCAACTTTATTCTTATCATCCATGATAGTATAACATCAGCACCGATTGTTTGGTTTTATACAATATATTGTGAGTTATTTAAAGGGTTATAAATAAGGATCAAGGCTATTCCTTCTATGCTTGTAAATGTTTATATAAATTATTATATAAGATAAAAAAATTACTGTTTGTATAAATGCTATTTCAAATAATGCTAACGAGGCAAACTTGTAAAATAGGAATGGAATCGAAAGATTATCCAAAGGCTTAATTGTGCCATTTTCAATATGAGTTGCCAAATATTTTAATATGGATGCCAAGATAAAACAGATTGCCGCTATCATTCCAGTTATAGCCTTGTCATTTATTCTAGACCCCAATTGCTTATATTTTTTGTCATCAAGTGTTCTTGCCCAAGCAAAACAAGAATTTGACAATGTCAATAAAACCGCGAATCCAACATTAGAAATCGTAATAGTATCAACTTTATCATTTAAAAACACTTGTGTCATAATCGTGCCAATAGCTAAATAGGTTATGATAGCAAGCGCTAATTGCAATGATACTCTTAAAGCAAAGAAGCTTCTTTTATAATCTGGCATATTGATCTGGCTTAGTTATGCAAGATACTAAATACCTTCACAATTTGAAGACTGGGTATTGATCACTTACTAACTATCAATCGAAAGTCGAGTTGCTTTACCACCCCACCCCATACAGGTAAATTCGTGACATATCCGCAAGGTGTAGACGCGTAATTAACGGATTCAACTTAGCGACAAGCAAACCGGGGTAACCCACATCAAAAAACATTTAAACATGTCACTTAAAATTAAGATCGCAGCACGACTGAAAGTGAAAGCAGCAGGCGTGAACCTATCTCAAAAAAGAATCGATGCTATTGTAACCAGGGCTGAAAAGGGCTTAACCGAAGAATCAGACGATGCCGCTATCGATGCCAACCTTGATACCATCAACGAACTAACTCCATTCAAAGAGATAGCCGCGTTGGATGATCACGAAAGGGCAAAAGAGGCAAAGGCTAAGACTGATAAAGAAAAGGCCGATAAGGAAGCTGCTGAGAAGGCAGCTAAAGGTGAGGAAGTTGAATTGCCAACCGACACCCCAGAATGGATGAAGGTTTACATGAAACAACAAGCCGAGCAAACAAAAGCTTTACAGGAGCAAATTGCCTCATTCGGCAAAGAAAAAGTGACAACCACCCGCAGGGAGCAGTTCATTAAATCAATGGCCGGCACCTCTGACGAATATCAGGCACGTGAACTTAGGCGATTTGACCGTATCACCTTTAAGGATGATGCCGACTTCACAAGTTTCATGGATGATACAAAAGATGATCATGCCGGTGCTATTCAGGAAGAAGCTAACGGTGGTTTAGGTGGGGACAGGCCATCGGGAGGCAAAAGCGGCGACGCTAAAAAAATACAATTAGCATCTGACACGGAGTTGGATGCGGTAATGGATAATTTATAAAAAAGATGGCACAAGTCAATTTAAACAACGACCCGTCGCAAATAATCACAGGTAACGACAACATCGCTATCGTAAAAATTATTGCCACGGTTAGAGGGGGCAGAGCCCTTAACGTTACTGGATTCGCCCCGGACGTAATAGGCGGAGGGCATCCAATAATCAAAGAGACATCCTCTGGTGATTATAAGCCTATGCCTGTAGTTACATCAGGCGGCGTAACCTCAATTGGTGGCATAACAGGAGGAACTGGCTATACCAATAACGGGACATATACCAATGTTAGTTTAACTGGTGGTTCTGGTACAGGAGCGAAAGGGACTGTTGTTGTTGCTGGAAACTCAGTTACAGGTGTAACTATCACCACGGCCGGTACGGGGTACAGGGCTGGCGATATTTTATCAGCAGCAGCTTCAACAATCGGCACCAACGGTTCGGGGTTTCAGTTTGCTTTAACAGCTGTTGATAACACTGCTACAGTTTATGCATCACTACCTGCTGGCCATATCTATCAGGGATCTCTTATAGCAAGCATTGAAACTAAAAAAGCATTTGCTGCTATCATGACAATAGGAGTTATTAACCCGGTTGCTTGCCCATATGACTTTGCTACAATAGCATCGGAATTTAAAACGGCAGTACCATTAATCGATCAAAGAGCAGACTAATATGGAACAATCAGCATTTATTAAATGGGTTCAAAAGTTTTTACCCGGTGTAACTCTTAGGATCACCAAAAATCTTAACGACACAACCAACCCGTTGCCTTACCTACACAAGACCCTGTTAAAACCTGTGTTTTCAGTGGATGGCAAATGGGAAACGTTAATACAAGAAAACGTACTTGTTTCGGCAGACTACGTAGCAATGGATAGCGATTCGCCATTGAAAAAACGTGATTCACTTGGTAAAGCCAGCGGCGATATCGCAAAAATGCAAATGGAGTTGTGGCTTAATGAGAAGCAGCTAACCGCCTTGGATTCTTTGATTGCTAATGGCGCTACAGAAGCTCAAATAGTTGCAGTGTTATTTAAGGATACCAAAAAGGTATTGGGTGGAGCATATGAACTAAACGAAGGTAGCTTTTTGGAAGGATTCAGCACCGGTGAAGTTCTGGTAACAGATGCCGACAATGTTGGTGCAGGTATTTATTTACAATATGGATATCTGGATGATCATAAATTTGGCGTCACCACTGCTATAAGCGATCCTACTTACAAGTATTGGGATGATGTGAAAGTCATTAAAGAAAAAGCTATAGCTGATGGCAATCCTATCCAAGTAGCATATACTGATAGTGATACAATAAACGATATAGCCGCTTTAAACCAGACAAAAGAGCTTTATGCATTCGGTCAAAACTTTGTAGGCACAAATATCCCAGTTCCGGATTTGGATCAACTTAATACTTTGGCCAAAAAAAGAGGCGGTTTCATCTTTGTGCCAGTAGATCGCTCGATACGTAGAGAGAAAAATGGAGATAGGACTTCTTATAAACCATGGAAGGCCGGATCTATTGTGTACACTACATCTGGTCAGGTTGGGTCATTGGTTTACGCGAAGTTAGCTGAGCAAAACCACCCGGTTTCAGGCGTCACTTACGAATTGGTAGATGGAATTTACCTTATTTCTAAGTACCGTAAAAATGATCCCGCAGTTTCTGAATACACAAAGATGCAAGCACGTGTTGTGCCGGTTATCGATAGTGTTGAAGAAATTTATTTACAAGATACAACCCAAATACAAGGATAATGGGATTACACCACGCAACATTAGGGAGTGCCGTAAAGAAATATGGCCCCCTGAAACCAACAATGTCCGAGGTGGCATTGAGGGCTGAGATCGGCAAAGACGAGAAAGCATTTGATGCTGATGGTATCGATGAAATATTGGCTGCTTTGCCTGGCGACTACGGCACCGATTCACCTGATGAAAGTTCTGAAGGTCGTGAGGGGTCGAAAGATGAAGGCGAAAAGAACCCGGAAGAAGAACCTGAGGTGAAAGAACCAGTTGCGACTAAAGCAAAAAAAGCTAAAGGGCATGTTGTTGTGACCGAATTCCGGGATAAAAACAACTTTGCCAAGGTTTATAAAGTGGGCGAGGACGTATCTCATTTCGATGAGGCACGTAAAGTCGACCTGGTGGGCCGTAAACTGATCGAACCCAAATAACCGTACAGCACGATACTCATGACCATAAAAGAAGCCCTAACCAGCACCGTAAACTTTCCTTTGCCGGATACCGCGATCGAGAAAGCGTTAATTGATAATGACCTGAACGGGTCGGAAACATACGCTAAGAGTGATGCAAAGGCAGTGGGTGTTTGCATGGCCGGGCTTCTTTTTACTCTGATCACCAGTGCTGATGTAACTGAGGATGATGTGTGGATTAAGTTACCACAAAGGGATGTGTTACTTCGGGCGTATAGTTCACTGTGCAGAAAATGGGGAATCCCTGATGAATTCGCAGTGCCAACACCAACAGTTAAACAAGTAAGATTATGGTAGTATGAATTTCAGGCCACATATCATGAATTGGGTAACTGCCGGTACGCCGGGAGGGATAGATGAGAATACAGGGTATCCAATTGAGGGTCAACCTGGTGAGTCCAGATCATTGCCCTGCAGGTTTCATTTAGGAGGTGTGAAGGTGTTCAAAAATCAGGATAACACCGAGGTAAATCAGATCGGCCGTATCCGCTTGGACGCCGGAGTTGAGTTACCAGAAGTAGGTGCAGAGATAACCGTGCCGGGACAATTTTCAGGTAAAGTCATGGACGTTTACCGGGGCCAATTAAGTTATAGGATCGATGTTTAGTATAAAGGCTGATTTTACAACAGGAGATGTGGCTGACTACATCCAACAGGAAACTGAGAAGTGGTTCCGTAGCTTGATTGAGCCATTCCGCATAACCGGTCGTGATCTTGTTGAGAAAGCCCGCGCTAAAACAAAGCTCGGTGGAGGCTTCGGCAATATAACCTGGAACCTACGCTCATCGATCGGTTATCTGATCATCTATAACGGCCAGGTGGTTGAAACCTACTTTCCAACACTGGAAACAGGAGCTGAAGGTTCTGATACTGGTGAAAAGTACGCCCGCGAGATAGCAACACTGATTGACATTCATGAAGGTGTACAACTGGTCATCGTAGCAGGTATGGAATATGCTGTATTAGTGGAACGGCAAGGCATTGAAGGGCAGGAAAGGAAAGACGTAATTACTCACGTAGTTGGTGACAATATTGAAGCAGAATTAAGATCAATACTGAAATGAAAAACAGCTTTGATATGGTAACTGATGTTCGCAGTCTGATAAATGTGGCCGCTGTAACAACGCTACTCGAAGGGGGTAACATTTATCCGGATGCCAGGCCAACGGGTCGAGCAGGTAAAATTGACATAGTGGTAAATGCTTTGGGTATTAACAACCTTCCATTTCAGAAAGGCACACCAAACATCAATGTTTATGCGCCAAATGTTAAAACAACACAGCCGGACGGGAGCGTGCAATATTTGCCGAATTACGTTAAGCTGAATGTTATCACTAAGGCTATCATCCCATTGGTCGAAGCTCAATACCGAGAAACATTCAATACCCAGATAACCGATCCGGGGACCTTATTAAAGGATGCTGATGGTAATTGGTTTGTGAGTATGCAACTAGGATACGAATCCTACAATAAGTATTACAATAACTTTTAAAAACCGCCCACGGGCATAAAACAAAAATAAACAACATGGAAACATTCGTAATGAAAGGCGTTGAGAAAGCCGAGTGGGGAACCGGTAATCAGTACGGAATTGTATCTGACTGGACACAGGTAGAAAACCTTCAGCCAGATTCAATAACAAGAACAAAAAACAATGGCACTTTAGCAGGATTTATTCCTGAGGATAAAGATGCTCCTTTGTTCACAGTTTATACCCCAGCCGATACGCCAGGCACTATTACCATTGGTTTGGCAGAGCAAAAACCAGATTCAATGCAAAGGCTATTCAACACTATTTGGGATGCTGCAACATCAACATTGGTAGTGTTGGCAAAAGAAAAAATTGCAAACCTGGCCATCAGGTTAACAAGCCGCCCTGTTAATGGTCGTAGGTCTATTATTACCTATTACTATATCGATGCTTTAACCGGGTACTCAAACAATATTGCAAAGGCGGTAAATGAGGCCCTCGCTATCACTGGCACCATTAAACCATTCCTGTACTTAGGACAAGATGCTATTTACACGCAGCAATGGGTTAATGAGGATGGTACTCCTATAGATAGCACACCTGCTACTGTTTCGGCTGGGTCAGATGCATCGGTAACTACTTCTACAAAAGCACTTACCGCGACTGCTACAGCAGCAAGTGGCAAAACCATAATAACTCAATACTGGACTCAGGTTTCAGGACCTACTATTGCTACCATGACGGCTCCTACATCCTTATCTAACACCGTTGGAGGCCTTGTTGATGGCGTGTATGTATTTAAAATAATAGTACTTGATAGCGCAGGTGTTGAAACATCAGATTCGGTACAACTTACAGTTGCTATCCCTGAAGGATAATCTTCACCTACATTAAGCAATAAAAGCCTCGCTTAACAGGCGGGGCTTTTTAATAACCATAAATCAATAATGACGAAAAATACTATTATATCAAAGGCTGTTGATGTCCTAACTGCTAAGGAGCTATACAGATTCACTATACCGGTAAGATATGTTGAGCCTGTGGCAGCACCTCCTAAGCTAACCAGGTGGGAAAAGTTACGAGGCGTTAAGCCAGAGCCAATCCCTGAACCTGAAACTGAACGATCATTTGAGATATGGCCGGCAGTAGTTGTTAACCAGTATCGTATTGCTGGTGCCGCGGTTACACTGCCCACTGATCTATTCGAGGATGCCACTAAAATGATGGCTTATATCCCTGAACATTTGCCTACCATGATATACATCATTGCATCTGCAGTTCAAAATAATTATCTGGAACCGGACCCTGAATTGATCAAGTTCTTTGAAAGAAACCTTGATAATTATGATATCGAAGACATTTTGGCCGCTTCCCTACAAGCCGTGAACATGCAGTCTTTTATGACTTCTATTGTCTTAATGAACGGAGTAGCAAAAATTCTAAAAATAAAGACAAGTCCGGACGACGGGAGAGAGTAGATAGCCTCCCACACAGTATAATCGGTAGCGCAATGAAGTATTTCAGATGGCCACCTGATTTTATAAACACCATGACCTGGGACAATTTCACCCTATTCATGAAATCAATACCTGATTTTGATTCAGACGACAATAAAGAACCAGAACTAAAATCAATGAACATTGAAGATTGGTCATAACATGAAAAACTTAGGAAACTACATATTAAAAAAAGCTCGTATTGCTGGAATTTGTGAGCCATGGGCCGACCTTGTGGGCACTACTGACAGCGTGGGTGAGTTATTGAAGCTTTACGTGAAGGGGATAGACTTTTGCTTAGAGAAGAACTTTCCTTCCAACGCCGACCTGATGAGGCTGGGTGGGAAGGTGTTGGAGAAGTATGGGATACACGTGGATAAAGAGGTTTCCGGAATAGGCGCGGACTTCACTGTCTTGCTGGGCACCTGTAAAGCAAAGTTACAATACGGCTCATTCTCTGCTGCACAATTATTTGTTAAACACTCCTCAGTAGCCAATGTATTCGCGTACGATAACGCTTTCGTAATGATCGATTGTTTCGATAATGCAGTGGTGAATGTCACCGCGTATGGCAATAGCAAAGTTGTGGTAAATGTGTACAAGTACGCCCAGATCACACAGAAGGCATCAGACAATGCAATAATTAAAGTAGTTCACAAAAATAAATCATCATACTAATGAGTATCGGACAGGGAGGTGGATTAAATTTCACAGCTACATTAAATATTGATGAAGCTAAGAGAAAGGCAGAGGAATTAAAAAAGCTTATTAGTCAGCTTACGGTTACTGCTAATGGAGTGTCAAAAGGAGATGACGCTGCTTTAAAACCATTAACTGAGTATCAGAAAAAACAACTTGAAATAAAACAACAAGTTGTTGACCTGGCTAAAGCCAAACAAGACTCCGATCGTGCAGATAAGGCCGCCGCGCTCGATAGGATGCAGGCTTTACGGGATGAAAGACTGGCACGCGAACAAATCAATACTCAAATAGCTGCCGGTAGGTTAGCCGCCCAGCAGGCAGCCCAGAATCCGGTTAAACGTGTTACTGATATATCTAACTCCCAAGCTGAGATTGATGCCTATGCAAAGGGGCAAAAAGGCAGTCTACTTTATACTTCTGCCATCAATGCAGAGAGGGTTGCCAGGGCTCAGTTAAACGCTGAGAACGCTAAAGCGGCCATTTCAACCAATAGTTTATCACTTGCGGGAAGTTCGTATGTAAACGCTACCAAAAATCAAACATCTGCTACAAATGCAAATGTGCTAACAAAAAAACAGTTGGCTCAGGCTTTGGCAGAAGAAAAATACAGGCAGCAACAATCAACTGCCGAGTTAAAGAATAATGCCAGGGAAATGCTAAATGCCAAAGGTTCATTAGAGCAAAGGCGGGCGGCATTGATTCGATTAACAACGGAGTACGATAGGCTATCCAAGGCTGAGAGGGAAACATCATTTGGTATAAGGCTCGGTAACACAGTTAAGTCGCTAAGTGTACAAGTTGGTGAGCTTGAAGCAAAAACTAACAGATTCGGACGTAATGTAGGTAACTATGCCAATGCAGCTGTGGCTTTCTTCACATCTGTTAAAGATAGTATTCTGAGCGGATTAGGTCCGATCGCACTTCTCACCGCAGCTATTTCAGCAGCAAAAGCAGCTATAAGCCATAATGTTGAATTATCTGACGACTTTGTTGACGTTCAGCGTACCGCGAAGCTATCTGCCGATCAAGTTGACAGCTTAGGAGAAAAGTTAAAGAAACTAAATACCCGTACCGGCCTAGAGGGCCTTTTGGATATCGGATTTATTGGCGGGCGGCTTGGAGTAGCTAAGGATGATTTATTAGGCTTTATTCAGGAAGTTGACGAATTATCCGTGGTGCTCAAAAAAGAGTTCCCTGGTGGCGCTGATGCCGTAGTAACTGCTTTGGGTAAAATCATATCTGTGTATAAAATCACACAGAAAGAAGGATTATCGATGCAGGAGGCGTTGAAAAAGGTTGGTAGTTCAATATTGGAAGTATCTCACAATGGGGGTGCCACAGTTCAATATTTGCAGGAGTTTTCATTAAAGACAGCGAGTATAGCACAGATTGCAAAAATTTCTCTTCCTACTATATTGGGATATGGTGCTGTTTTATCAAAAGCAGGGGTTCAGGCCTCAACTGCGGCAACAGGTGTAACCAGGTTGATATCTGACCTTTCAACAAAAAGGGATAAGTACTTTGCTATCGCCCAACTTGCAGACAGCACCCTTACTTTGGAAAAGTTTACTAAGCTTATCAATACGGACACCAATTCTGCATTGGAGGCGTTTTTTAAAGGTCTAAAAGCTGGTAATCCAACTCAAACAGAGACAGCTGATCGTTTGCAAACACTTCACCTTACTGCCGGCCGTGTAAAGTCAACTGTTATATCCCTTTCTGAGGCTCAGGAACAATTAGCTGAAAAAACAGCCATTGCCAACAAAGGTTATGAAGATGGTACGAGCGTAGCCCACAACTTTGAATTGGCCAATAATAGTCTTGGAGCTGTAATTGACAAAATCGGGAACAAGTTTGCTAATGCCTTTGCTAATTCAGGAGCATCCCGTGCACTGGCAGATATTTTAAGCAATCTGCTTGAGAATAAAACCGCTGCTGATCATTTATCCGATGCATACGGCATAAGTAAACAGAAATTTGATGATCTAAATAACTCGCTGAAGCCTCTACTGAGCCGGTATGATCAATTGAAAAGATTTACGGTGTTGAATAAAGATGAGCAGGCCGAACTTCGGGATGTAACAGCTCAGTTAGGCGACCTTTTGCCTGGCATTGTAAATAAATTCGATAATTACGGTAACGCAATAGATATCAACCGAGGTAAAGTTCAGGAATTAACTAAGGCCCAAAGAGATTTGTTGGAGTTACAGAACCGGTCTGCCTTAAAAGGAGCTAACGAGCAATTTGATCAGGCACAGAAATATTTACCCCAAGTAAAGGCCGCCGCCGAAAGAGCTGCAAAATTACAACAAAATGCAATTGATAGGTTTTTTGATTCTTTTTCAGGAGGCGATAGCGATGCGGAGGCTAAGCAAAAAGCAAAGGATAGAGTTACTCAGTTATCTGGACAAGCTTACGCGGCTGCAAAGGCAATACGCGCATTAGGAGGAGAGTTAACCAAAGCTCAAAAGGCCGTATTGGATTACTATGAAGCTGTAAATAAACCGAAACCAGGGACTAAGCAGCAAGCAACTATCGTAGGCGATGGTACGGAGGATACTGATAATACCGATACTGCCCGTACGGTTGATAGCATCAAGGCGGATATTAAACGTGTTACTGAACTGATGAAGCCGCTTGATGTTGCAAGTGCTCAGTATAAAACCTATCTGGATCAGCTGAAGGCGTTCAAGAAAGAATTAAAGCTTGCAAATGGCGGTAAAGATACAGAAGCAATTACTGCCGAAAATCAATATAAAGCTGCTTTAAAATCACGTAATGACCTGCAAAAAGATATCGATGCCCTTACCAAACGTGGCACCGACAAACAATTGTCAGCAGATGAGCAGGAAGTTGAATCAGTGAAGGATAAATATGCTAAAATGAAGGAGGCGGCCATTGCCTTCAATAATGATCCTGTCAATAAAAAGAAGGGGTTGCGGGTCGATGCCGGTGGTTTGGTTAGGGCCCAGGACAACGAATTGCGTGCTGTTGCTGATAAACAAGACACAGCTAAGTTGAAGGTTACCCTGGATGAACAGAAAAAGCTGTATGATGACTTTGAGGCCTATAAAACTAAGGTAGGCGAGGATGAAGCTAAGAAACGTTATGCAGGCCTTATAGATACCGATAAGACATACTTGCAATCATTGGAGGCCAAGCGTAACGCGTTGATCAACGGAGATGATAAGGCTAAAGGCGGCGCTGATGTGGATACTGGAGCTACACAACTACAATTAAAACTGGTTGAAAAAGAGATTGCGGATGAAAAAGTGTTGGTTCAGAAAAAGAATGACGAACTGTATGCCGATGCTTATCAATCAGCTTTAACCACTTCACAGGCATTATTAGGCATTGAGGCTGATTATCAGCGGAAGGTTGCCGCGCTGGGTAAGGATGCTACTAAAGAGCAGATTGATAATTTGAAACTGCAGCGTGATGAGCGGAGGCGTAATTTAAATGCTCAAAACGCTGATGAAAAGGCAGGATATGACAAACTCCTTGAAAACATCGATGCTATGACCAGAGGTAAAGCAATCGATTCTTTAGAGGAAGCTAAGGCAATTTATACGAAACAATATAAAGCTAAATTAATAACCGCTCAATTCTATTCTGATAGAATTGCCGAAATTAACGCAAAGGAGGATCAAATATCAGGAGATAATGTATTTAATGGAATTTCAAGATCTATCCAACGATACAAACAAGCTAAGGACGCGTTTGATAAAGCTACTGATAAAAGCAAGAATGGAGCTGCGTCTGTTGCGGTAGAAAAAGCGAGGGCGGAAGTTTACAATAAAATAGCGTCAGGAGCGGAAGCAGCTTCAAGAGGTTTATCAGGGTTGGGTGACATTTTCGATCAGCTATCGATTGGCGGCCAAGGATTACAGGACGCATTAAAAGGTATTTCTGGCGTACTTTCAGGTGCTGGCGAACTGGCAAAAGGGCTTAAAGATAAAGATCCGGTTTCAATTGTTACTGGTGCAGTGAATATTTTAACCTCCGCCATATCTCTATTCAGCCACAAGGACAAAGATCTTCAAAAGAAAATTGACGGCTATCAGCGCGAGTTAAATGCATTAGGGCAAGCTTATAAGCAGCTGGATAGGGATGTGGCTAACGCGGCTGGGAATGACATTTATGCAGACCAGGAAGCACAGATTGAGAATTTACAAGCTCAACAGGCTAAGCTTACCCAAATGCGCGATGCTGAGGCCAGTAAAAAGAAAAAGGATCAGAGTAAGATTGATGATTATAATAACCAGATAGCTGATATCCCAAATCAAATTGCAGATATTAACCAGGCTATTTCAGCTAACTTAATACAAGGCACATTCAGAGACCTTTCCAACAGTTTGTCTGACGCTTTAACAAGCGCTTTCCAAGCGGGAGAGGATGGAATTGCTGCGATGGATAAGTCATTCGATGAATTCATAGGTAACGCTATAAAGAACTCCTTAAAGCTGGCCATATTCGATAAAGATGTTAAGGAGTTCACAGATGAGTTGACAGCATTCGCTAAGGCCAATGGTAATAGCATCGAAAAGTTTGATTTTTCTACGTGGAAAGCTAAGTTTGATCAGGATGCGGCAGCTTATAACGCAGGTTTGGCTGCTAGCTCTCAGTATTTCCCTTCCACCAAACCCGGCGATGATACATCAACTGCCAGGGGACAGGTGGCTGCTGCATTGACTGAAGATACAGCAACCAGGGTTTACGGAGTATTAGCCGGCACCCAAGTGGGTGTATTGCAGGTGAGGGATGAGATAAAGGCGCTGGCCGCAAGTTATGCCAATTGTTTTCTACAGGGGCGGGATCAGCTAACTCAGTTGGTTCAGATAGCTGCAAATACCAAACGTGGGGCCGACAATACCGATGGTATAGCAACCACTCTCAAGAATATCGAAAACAACACCAAAGGAACCTCTATGAGAGGGGCAGGATTGGGATAAAATCACCCCAAAAAATAAATTAAAAATAATTTGTTCTAATATGAGAATATATAGAATAATTGTTTTACCTTTATCGAACTGCTAACGAGGTGCAATTTGATTAGCATTCAATAACGAAATTTAAAGCTTTTAGCAGAGTACCGATTGCACCCGGGAAATGCTAAAGGCTTTTTTAGTTTAACAAAAAACACAATGAAACTTTTAAACTACAAAATTACAGGCACGTCTGCATTATTAATGCATAGTGATGCAACTGCAAATCCGTTGAACCCATTTACTAAGAAGCTGAAAGAGGTTACTAAAAAGAGAAGCAAAACAGATGATGATCACGCTCTGATGAGTGAGATTGAATTTGAAGCCAGTTTGTACCACGACTCTGAGATTGGGTATTACATCCCATCGGCAAACCTGGATGCGTCATTCTTGGCAAGCGCAAAAATGTTTAAAATGGGCACTTTATGGAAGCAGGCGGCACTTATACCTAATGATGCCAAATTTGTTTTTAAACATCATAAGATGTCTCCTTCTGATCTTTACAAATCTGGGTTATATTCAGATATGCGTACGGTAAAGATTGGTACATCAAAGACAATTCGAACCAGGCCTATTTTCAAAGAATGGGAAATCGAAGTTGAGGTCATGCTTGATGAGGCAAAGCTAAACGAATCAGAAGTTGATCAGATTGTTAATAATGCGGGATTATATGTTGGTCTTTGTGATTACAGGCCACGTTATGGAAGGTTTAGCGTAGAAAAGATATGAGTGATAAAATAAAAACAGATAGCCCTGAATGGGCTAGAATCAAGGAGTGGTTAATTGAAAATTACCAACCTGGACAACTTATAACTCACGAAATATTAAGGTCGTTGTTAAAGATAAAATCTGTTGATTTCTCAGATTACAGCGGCCCGGATGAATTTTTAAAAGCACATCAGGAGGTTCAATTTCATTATATGGGGATGGTCGATACTTTGCGTGAAGATCTTTTAACAAATGATCTACTTTACATGGCAAACGTTCGCGGGTTAGGGTATCACTTCCTTCACCCGTGGCAGCAACAGGAATACGCTTTCGATTTGGCTAAAAAACAAATAAGGGCAGCTTTAGAATTAGGAACCAATATAATGACATTTGTTCGACAGGATGAGTTAACTCCTGAAGTTAAACGCAGAGGATCCGACCTTTCTGTCAAATTAAGCGGAATGAGGCAAATGTTTAATAGTGTAAGAAGAAAATAATAAATTCAAGGCCAGGGGAGAGGCAAGGCTCGGTGTGGCATGTCGGGGTTTGGCGAGGCTTGGTGAGGTACGGCTGGGCAAGACAGGGCAGGGACAGAGGCAAGGCTGGGTATGGTCTGGTGTGGTCAGGTCGGGCACGGTGAGGTGGGGCATGGTTTGGCATGGCAAGGCCAGATATGGCGAGGCAAGGAAAGGGGCACATAGAAATATGGAGCCCCTTTATTATTTACTTTCCAATCGTTAAAGGTAAGATAGGGTTGGCTATCCACATTTAAGGTAACGGTAAATTTGCTCACAGCGCTGGTATGATAGATAGAATAAACGGATATGACCTGTATTTAGGAGTTGCTATCGTACTAAACGGGGATAGATCAACTACCAGCAGCTTTGAGGCACCTAATGATGTCAATCCTGTTTTCTCACATGTTTGGGAGGATGGAATTATTGAATATGATCTTGATGCTACCCCAACGCTGGCACCTCGCGTATTTTCAATGTCTGGATGGATGGTGGTTGATAACCTATCGGACTACCAAGCCAGCAAGTCGGCGCTACAGGATATCATATACCAGAACTACGTAACCTTTGAAGATACCGAACAGGATATCAAGGTGAATGCAAGACTGAAGCCTGGAACTATTAAATGGACCCGTTTAACCTCATTGGACGATCGGCAGATTGTAACACAGGTATCAATGGAGTTCGATGAAGTATTACAAGATGCTCCTTATAAGGATGATGGTGGTGGCGGTGGTTTGACTTATTACATAGGGTATAACGGTAAGTATTTTTTAACACAAGACAATAAAAATTATATAAAATAATGGCCAAAACACAGAAGTTTGATGATTTACCTCCTATTACAAACTTAACAGGTGCAAAAATAGTGGGCTTGACAGCGGGG
This sequence comes from Mucilaginibacter sabulilitoris, assembly GCF_034262375.1. NCBI lineage: Bacteria > Pseudomonadati > Bacteroidota > Sphingobacteriia > Sphingobacteriales > Sphingobacteriaceae > Mucilaginibacter > Mucilaginibacter sabulilitoris. The sequence continues at coordinate 4,882,244 of NZ_CP139558.1, read as the reverse complement.
GGGGAGGATGCCCAGTTTCCATTGGATAATATTGTCCGTAACAGCATAGGTTCGTTCAAGACTACAGATACAGCGCCTATAGGTCCTTTGCTTAATCAGAGCGTTGAATTAATAGGTACCGGAGTGGGCAGCTCACCTAGCGGTACTTATACAAATCTTCATGGAGTATCCGGTACTGGGATAGTAATTCCTTCGCCCTCATTGGGTAACGTGATCATTAATGCAAAAGGGACTTGGAATGGCACTTATTGGATCCCTTCATATCAGGAAATAACACTCCCGGTCAATAATAATAAAATAGTGCCTTGGGTTGCAGGCACATACAGTTTAGGGGAGCAGGTAAACTATCTTGGAAAAGATTGGGTAGCAAATTCCGCAGCCATTTCAACCGATGTGCCCGGTACCTCTACTAAATGGAGTGAAAGGCTTGTTGCGTATTTAGGGACTGACAAGGTTGTATATACGACTGATACTGTTTATGCAAACGATCAGCTTTTTAATTTGGCAGATTATTTACACGACACTTCTGTTTCATCTACTGGCGCAATTGCCGTTTACCCCGCCGCATCAACTTCTTTAAATGCGAGAACCATGAAACTTCATGTTGACCCAATAAAAGGGAATATAAAGCTAACCGGATTTCAACATTTAGGTACAGCGGCTTACCGATGGGCGTTTTACGATGTAAGTAACACATTATTAACGTTTGGTAATATAAATACTGAATCAGCATCTGCAATTGCCATCCCAGCAACCGCCTATTGGTTTTATTGCCTCTATCGCCATCCTACAATTGATACCGACACGCCGACCGATGCAGGCGCTAATCTAATGGTCAATTATGGTACCACCGCCAAACCGTGGGTTGCGTATGTCGCACCAACGATTAATAAAAACTTGGTGTCTGTAAATGATGCTAAGGTAAAAGCTGTTACCGATGCTGATTTAGTTAACTACGCATTGAAAACCTATGTGCAGGGCTTCATGAAGTATTATGGCATGAAGCTGGTAACGATTGGCGATAGCATAACCAACAATTCTGTATATCAGCCTATTTTGGTTGGATTAACCGGTATGGTATGGAGCATTACTGAAACGCAGGCAGGAACCGGCGGGCATGCCCGTATGGGCTTAGGCGGCTCTACTATAGTACCAAAAGTTGTGAGCGATGGCGCTGGTGGTTATGTTACCGGTCAAGGGCCAGGCATGAGCATTTATGTCCGGTCATTGGATGCTCATTACTATAATCCGGATGTTATATTGATAATGGGTGGTCAAAATGACGGCAGAACAGGTTTAGGAACTATTGATGACCCAGAATACACCGGAGGCGAATTGGCGTCAACAGACCCATCGCTACCTACTTTCGCTTCCGCATATAAGGGCTTGTTGAAACAATTAATTACTGCAAACCCAACAACAAAAATAATAGGGATAACGCCTTATTATACCGGGACATCTGATTATACCTCATCTATTTATACCGAGTTTAAAAACCGTAACGACTTGATCAAGTCGATATTTCAACATTATTCGATAGAGTGTATCGATCAAATTTCTGATTTAGGTTTTCACCCTTTAAATAACACAACCAATACGGTAGACGGCATCCACCCGACAACGCCCGCAGGCGCTACTAAGATGGCTAAACTTTACGCAACGAGGTTAAAATAATGTACACCCCCATATATTTCAACGATGAGGTAATTTCCCAACTACCGGTGTATGATGATCTGTTGGTCAATCGTGCTCTGATGGCAGAGGATGAGATACCATCACAGATTGAATTGCCTGGCACACTTTATTGCCCAATCGGAGCATACATTTTATACCGGGGTAGAAAGTACACTGTTAATACCATTCCCAGCCCACAAGTGACGGGCGATGTTTCGGGCCTGAAATACACTTATAACATAACTTTTGAATCAGATCTATACAGGTTATACGATAAGAAATTCAAACATTTAAATAATAAAACCTTTTCATTCTACGGAGATTTATCAGAATTGTGCTTACTTGTCGTATCCAATATCAACGAAATTGATTCGGGATGGTCGGTAGGTATATGCGATGATCTGGGGTTAAAAACAGTTGAGTTTGATAAGCATGATTGCAGGACCGCTTTGGATGCCATAGCTGAGGCATTTTCATGTGAATGGTATCTCAGTGGGACAGGCAAGGAAATCAATTTCGTTAAGCAGGCAGGTAACGTCACAACACTGGTCTTTCAGTATGGCCGGGGTAAAGGGCTTTACTCATTGGGCTACCAATATCAGAACGATGAAAATATAGTGACCCGGGCTTTTGGGTATGGTAGTTCTCGCAACCTGCCTAAAAACTACAGGGATGGAGCCACTGAATTAATGTTTGATGGGTATTACCTGGATAAAAACACCGACCTGTACCGTGTTAAAGAAGGCGACTATGTTAATGAGGACATATATCCAACTATTGCCGGAAATGTATCCGCTGTAAGTGCCTTTGATCCGGATGCTGCGACTTTTACCATAACTGATAGTGGACTAACATTCAATCTCAACACATACTTTTCCCCTGACACTCCTAAGGTATCCTTTACCTCAGGACAGTTACAGGGGCAGGAGTTTGAGATTGTCACTTATGATAATACCAGTAAGGTAATAAAGTTAAAGGTAGCAACCGATGCGGCCGGGAATAACCTGCCCAGTGCCGAGATACAGGCCGTTGTGGGGGATACGTACACTTTATTTGATATGTACCTACCAGATGAAGCTGTACAAGCGGCTGAAGACAAACTGCAGGCAGCTACGCAAACCTGGCTGGATGAAAATAGCGTGCCGAGGGTATTGTATAACCTCGAGCTGGATCCGTTGTATGCCAAATTTAACGGGATCATGTTGGAGCCTGGCGATCAGATCAGGGTAGTGGATGACGCTCTGGGCATTGATGCCATGATCCGGGTTACCAGTGTCTCATATCCGGTTAATTTCCCTGATATCATTACGCCTAATACAAAGATCACAGCTACAATTGCCAATTTCATCCCCTATACTACTACCGAGCGTGTTGTATCTGATACCATCGACAACCAGCACGAAATAAAAGTCGTTAATCGTACTAACATTGAGCGGGCCCGGCTGAATGCTCTTAACCTGAAGAAACTGCAAACACGCATCTTTAATCCTGATGGTTCATTATTCACAGGCACTGATAGCCTGGTTGCAGGGATGGCCACGTTTGGGTATGATTCTCAAAATATGAATCTGAATGATGTGGTTATCTCGCCTAACTTATTGGGTAACCCAAATGATTTTAAAATATCAGGGGGGCAACTCATACATTACATATATAAGATTGAGGGGTTAGGATATATCTGGACGCTGGGCCTTAACAGTTGGACCGGTCTTGATCCTGCCAAATACTATTATGTGTATGCCAAATGTAGTAAGGTTGCGATTACCGGCACATGGGAGATATCCGAAACTGGGGTGGGTGTGAATGACATCCCGGGTTACTTCGCGTTCAATTTAGGTATCCTTTACGAGGTAAACACCGATGGTTACCGAACTTTTCAATCAACCAAAGGCGTAACCACTATCGTAGGCGATCAAATTACATCGGGCCTAATACAGGATATTACCGGACAAAATTACATCAACCTCACCACAGGGCAGTTTAATATGGGTGATGCTGATAGTGGCATTGATTGGGATGTGACGAACCCGGGATTTTTAACCATACGCGGAGGGATTGCAAGTAAAGTTATACAGGTAGGGTCTGATGGGGTTGTTAACGCGAGAATATCTGGTGTAACTGATGCCGGAGCCGATTCCATACGGTTTGCATCAGGCCCCGGAGACGAGTTTAAAGTGCTGGATAATGGAAAGATGTATGCTACAGATGCTGAAATATCAGGAGATATAACCGCCAAGTCTGGCACTATTGGTGGTGTTGAAAACCCCAGTACCCATGTTATTGAAGGCGGGTTTAGTATCCTTCAAAACCAGATGGCTATGAACCTGGATCATGGCGGCGGCAATATCAATCAGGTACTTATTGGGGATAATGTTATAAGCGGTGTGTTTCCCAACCTAAAAGCCACAGGTATTTTTAGAAATGTTGTTCCAAATGTATCGTCTGGCGATGGTGTCAATTCTGCGATGGTGTTAGAGGCATCCAATGCTGACACAAATATAGCTCTTGAAATAGTGGCCGGTGATATTCATTTTACAAGCCTACCCGATAGAGCCATAGGAGGCGCAACTTATACTGGCAAGATCAGGGCATATACAGATGCAGATACAGGCATACAATATTTAACCATTGAAAATGATTGACAACTTACTGCATGGTATGGAGTAAGTGGCCCGCCCACTATTGGGGGATGTATAGCCGTATTTTTGATGTATATATAATATGACTGATTAACATGAAATTACCTGATAAATACGCTTGGTTAAACAACGAGGGCGCTCCCCGGCAGTTGGTAGAAGCATTAATGCATTATGGGGTTTTAGAGCATCCAGGCAAAGGTAGTAACCCTGATATAGCAGCGTGGGCGAAAGAGGTGGGAGTTTCGGGCTGGTATACCGACGATGATATTCCCTGGTGCGGCCTTTTTGTTGGCGTAGTAATGAAACGAGTAGGATACGGCTTTAACGCAAATCAATTACTGGCTGCTAAAGAATGGGTTAAATGGGGGGCGGACCGAAGCATTGGCAAAGCTAAACTTTGGGACATATTGGTATTTCAACGAGACGGTGGCGGGCACGTTGGATTTTATGTGGGAGAAAATGATCATGCATACCTGGTCTACGGAGGCAATCAATCAAACGCTGTTGGATTTGCATGGATTGACAAAGGCAGATGCATAGGCGTTAGATACCCACTTTATAAAATTGGCGAGCCTGCAAATGTCAGGAAGATTGTACTTTCTGAAACTGGCGAACTATCTACTAACGAAGCGTAACACAATGCCTGAACCTACAAATAACCCTTCCAAGCTCGTTAAACTATTTGGCGACCTGGTAGGCCTATTCGATACTAAGCCAAGAGCCGCGGCCACCGTAGGCATGCTGTTGGCAATAATTTATCTGTTCATCCAAAATCAAAAGTTAGTTCAGGCCCGGATCGATGATAAAGATCAAATGTACCGGGAGATCATAACAGAGGTAAGGAAACAGTATGATCCTGTATTGCGGGATATGAAAAATGCCCAGGACAGCAATAAGGTAAAGATCGATAGTACGACATCATCAATTAAGCCGGTTTTAGAAACAGTTAAAAAGACAATTAATGAAATAAGAAAAAATCATTAACCATGAAAAACACTTTTGTATTTGTTGCGGCCTTATTAGTCATCTGCTCATTTAGTGCAGGAGATAGAGCCGCAATACCAACAGGGCGGCAGGGACGTCCCCGCCAACCCGAGCAGGAACTCATTACCCAAGTCCATGCGCTTGATAGCAGTTTAACTGTTCTTAAACAATCATTGAAATGAGGCGGCTGGGGGTGCTATTGTTGATGTCAGTTATCTGCAGCGGTTGCGGATTATTTAAAAAGACGACAGTTGACATATCCAAAACTCATTTGGCTGATAAATCGAAATCATCACAGGTAGTTGATAGCTCATATAACAGGGCGGATAAAACAGTCACTGTTGAACATGAGAGAGCTGATACGATCGTAAAATCAAAGGGGATAAAAGTTTCATCAACAAAACATATAGCGAACGATGATTTGATTAATGGGCTGATGGCAATAGATAGCGGGCTGGTTCAGGTACATTTGCAGTATGATACGTTAAGTAAAACATTAAAGACATCTGTTACTGTTAAACCTCAGGACATCCCGGTATTTATCGATAAATCTAAAACCACTTATACAGATATCGCAGAAGCAGGTAATAAGAAAGTTGAGGCAACACAAAGCCATGATGTTGCGCTGGATGAAAAGATAAAGCACAAAGAAAAAGAACCGGCTAAAATGGGCGTTTGGTTGATTGCAGTTGTATTGGGCGTCTTGGCGATAATTGCAGGAGTCATTTGGTATTTCAGAAAGAAGGTGTAAATTATTTACCTTTGCCTCATGAGTATTGATGAACTTGAAGCGTATTTTAAAACGGCTGAATTACCGGACACCCTTACTATTGATCGAGGTACCACTATAACAGATGTGAAGCAATTTATAAAAGGCCACATGTCGGTAATTAAGAACTACGGCATTGATAGCAAGGTGGCAGCCCCTTTTTTAAAACGACTACATAGATTCATTAGTCTCACCAGCAGATAACATAGTTAGCACGCATTCTCAATGTAAATAAATTTTGATTTGTATTTGCAAATGCTAAAATAATTAGCATAACTTTGTATTTCAAATCAAATTCAAATGGAAAAGTTCAAATTGAGTAATGAAAGTGGGCAGATCATGATCAGCCTGCCATCTGTAGGGCTTAAAATTGCCATTCACAAAAACAAAGAACTTGATCCGGAAGATTATGGAGCTTTGATAGATGTTATTCAATACAAGGACAAATACCAGTTTGAAACTGTCGCCAATTATGTTTTTGAAGGTGTTAGCATAGACGAAAACACAGGACCGTCTGCTACCGACCGTTCACATTTTTTTGATGCCATTGTATTTTTCTTTGGTTCCGTAGTTGGATCACCTAATTACCGAATTACCATCCCTGAATTTTCTTCATTTTACGATGAACCTGTGCCGGCTGGCACATATGGTAAATTTATGAAAGAATCTGATCTTGGCTCAGATCTATCGCCGGAAACACTGACTCCGGAAACACTGAAATTGTTGGGATACACCGGTGAAATAGATGATGATAAATTGCCTTTCTAAGAATCGGGAGGTTGTGAGGTCATGGGTAAGAAGTATAAATTTAGGAAAGTGTATTTTATATGTGAAGATAACAAAGTGTTTGCCCAACCATACGAGGCAATACATTGTTTTAGGCGGGAAGAATATTGCAAAACTGTTTGTGTTCAACAACAAATGTTGAAGATGGACAATTCCAAGATGATGTGGATGCATGATAAGCGAATACCAGAAATGACCCCTCACGGTTTTTACTTGGTACATGAAAGCTTGTTTGACGAAATACTTAAGCAGTGGGCTGAAGAATCTGAATAAGTCATTTACTGTTCTCCGGCAAAATCAAATCACAGTGGTTATTCCTGACACTGTTAACATCCTTACTAACTCTATACAAATCCATTTCAACTTCTGGGAATGGGTCGCAAAGCTGCAAAAGATTACCAATTGGAACGCCATCAGTTAGCCATATCTTTTCTTCAGACTTTGTGAGTATCACCGGCATTCGATCGTGAAGTTTCCCGACCATGTCATTTGAGGCCGTAGTTAAGATTGTAAATGATTTGTACCATTCCTGGGTGCCAGGATCCTTCCACCAGGAATATAAGCCCGCGAAAGCGAATACAGGCTGGTTTGGCAGTACAAATCTATATGGCAGCTTATCCTTACCAACAGTTTCCCACTCATAAAAACCATCAGCCAACACCAGGCAGCGCTTATTCTTTTCCATTAATGGTTTGAAAGAGGTTTTTTCCATTAAGGTTTCAGTGCGTGCATTCAGCATAGAATAACCGACCTTTTTATCTTTCGCCCAATGAGGGACTAAGCCAAAATGATATTGGTTCAATATTCTCGGCTCATCTGCCGTTATAACCGCGCAATTATTTGTAGGCGCAATATTCCAACTCAACCGGTAATCTTCGGTAACCGTTACATTGTATTCCTCGGCTATTTGATTGGACGGTGTTTTTAAAGTATAACGTGCACACATATTATTCGTAATGACTTTCTATTTTCTGAACTATAGTATCAAATACGTCTTCATCTAATTCCTCACCACTAGTTTGCTCCCAATCCTCATTATGCTGTATTTCGGCAATGATCTCACCATCGTAAGCTACTGCAAAATGCCCTTCGTTAGGAACTATCTCAAAGTTAGCCATCCCACCTTTGTAGTAAGTCTCTACATAAAATGTGGGTTCACTTTCACCATTCATATTTGATTGTATATACTCAGCAACCTGCTCCTGTTCATCGTCATCAAGATAAGCGCCAGTGTAAACCCAATTACTGTTGTCCTGGTTAAAGGCAATATCACCTATATACAAATGATCATCACCTTCAACATAAAGTTTCCAAACTCCATTATGTTGGCTGCCTCCTTCATCAGGCTGAATCTGTTCAGGTTCAGCAACAATAACCCAATGTTTGCCGTTTTTTGAATCTATTTCTATTAATATGTCGTTTGCCATGGTGCTTTAAAGAAGTACAACTAAGTTAATGTTTTGTTTATCCAAATATATCATCTGCAGCCTTATTCAATTCATCTTCTTTTCTAATGTCATTAAGGTATTGTTGGTGATCTTTAAGTGATGAATGGTTTAACAGATCCATGGTAATCATGGGATTATTAATCTTGTCGATTGCCATACGTGCGAATGTATGACGGGCAATGTGGGAAGATAACGGTTTCTTTATATCTGCCATCACAGCCAGTACTTTAAGATATCTGTTAACTATAGTCGTGCAGGCCTCTTTGTGCTTTAGCCTGGCGCGTTCATTTTCAAACTTAGATTTCTTTTTATCATATACCCATGTAAAGAAAGGGAATAGCCTGCTATGTTTACCACGGTATATATCGATGATTGATATGGCGGGTGTTATTAACTTTATAGCCATTGGCTTGTCAGTCTTGTTTGCCTTATACGTAAATTTATCATCTTTAAAATCGTCTGAATAAGCTTGTAAAAGGTCGCCAACCCTAATGCCTCGCAAGTATACCTGTAAAACAAATAGATCCCGTGTAGCAGTTAAAAGGTCATTTTCTGGTAGTTTTAATTCAGACAATCTACCGAACTCTTCAGATGATAGTTTTTGCTTTAAGGGTTTTTGAGTAGGAACGGTAACTGCTTTAATTTCCTTGGTAATACCTATAGCAGAATATCGGCCGATCATCCCCCTGATGAGCTTTATTTTCTTTTTAATAGTTGCCCCATTATTACCCAGTTTGGTCATGCTGGCAATCATTTTTTCAAACCAGCGCTCATCAATGTCAGAAACCAATATGGACTTATCTGGTATTTGCTTTTGAATAGCCAGCATCTTATCGTAATACCCAGACTTAAATTCACTCTCCAATCTCAATAGCTCAGCGTCGAATGAGTCTTGAAGTGTTAAACCTGTCTTATCCTTGAATATGCTTGATACCGTCTTATCTCCGCTTTTAATATCATACAAGTCATGCTCTGCCTTAACGTATTCACTATTTATAAAGTGGTTTATTCTAGCGGTGTTCGCTCCCTTACCTTTTACTTGATTCTTTTTTGAATCCCACTGGTGGGGATGACACCTGGCAATAACCTTCCGCTTCACTTTCCGGTTTAATATGTACTGTAATATTATAGGATGCGTACCATCCGAATAAGTTTTCTGGGTATACAATAATACTTTCAGGCTTATTTGCTTCATGGTGTAAACATTTATTTTAGGCTGGTGTAATCTGGTGTAAACAAACACTTAAATTCTGTTTAACCAGGTTTAACTAAATTTCTATAAAAGTATCGATTTAAACGTAAAAAACCCACTATTATTAAATAGTGGGTTTTGGGGTTTTACAACCAGTGGAGCCGGAGGGATTCGAACCCTCGTCCAAACATGGTATAAGGTAAGCTTTCTACATGCTTAGCTTCTGTTTAATTGTAGGGAAGGGGAAGGTCAGTTGCTTACCTGTACCGTCTTCCTTAGGTGCTTTATCTCGCCTGCTATGCACACCTTAAGCAGGCCAGTTCCGTTTTTCGGTGCCCCTGGTGCTGGTTCAACAGAACAGAAAACCAGCGGGACAAAAGCTATTTAATTCTAAATTAAGCAGCTAAGGCGTAGTTATTTTCGCCATTTGTAAGTTTGAGCGTTCAGATTTAAGCGCTAATTCACCCAACGCGCTGCATGCTTACCTACTTATCTCCATCCTGTCAATTCCGGTCGACCCCATTTTTTATTATAAAGCCAAAAGGTTAAGGCTGAAAGCCTACAAAAATACAGCTTTTGGGCGGTTAAGCCAAATATTAAATACTTTCAGCCTTGAGCTTTTTGCTTTGGGCCTCAATGCGCCCGGGATAAACTTTTAATGCTTCCTCCAAACAAACCATGGCTTGATGCAAGTCTTCATTTTTTAATACATAGGCCATGCGTACTTCGTTATGTCCGGCGCCTGGCGTACTGTAAAATCCGGTGGCAGGCGCCATCATTACCGTTTGGTTATTGTAACTGAAACTTTCCAATATCCATTGGCAAAACTTGTCGGCATTGTCAATGGGTAATTGGGCTACCACATAAAAAGCGCCTCCCGGGTTAGGGCAATAAACGCCATCCATTTTGTTTAGTTTGCTGACAAGTGTATTTCTGCGGCTTGTATACTCCTTATTTACCGTTTCAAAGTACGAATCTGGTGTGTCAACGGCTGCAGTTCCGGCAATTTGTTCAACCATGCCGGCACTCAATCTGGCTTGGGCAAACTTCAATCCTGCATCTATAACAGCCTTGTTTTTAGTAATGAGACAGCCAAGACGTGCTCCACAAGCACTGTATCGCTTACTCACTGTATCCACTACAATTACATTATCATCAATACCACCAAGGTGCATAGGTGATATAAACGTACGGCCATCATAACAAAACTCCCGATATGCCTCGTCTGCAAACAGATAAAGATCGTACTTCAGAACCAGTTCTTTTAAAGCTTGCATCTCTTCTTTCGAATACAGATAACCAGTTGGATTATTGGGACTGCAAATTAGAATAGCCTTCGTTTTATCTGTTATCAGCTTCTCAAATTCACTTATAGGGGGGAGTGCAAATCCGTTTTCAATAAACGAAAGAATAGGCTTAACCACAATGTCACTCTGACTGGCAAATCCGTTGTAATTGGCATAAAAAGGTTCGGGTATAATCACTTCATCACCAGAGTCCAAACAAGCCATCATAGCTATGTTAATGGCCTCTGAGCCACCAGTAGTTACAATAATATTTTCAGGATTGATGTTGTAGTTCAGTTTGTTATAATATTCAGTAAGCTTTTTACGATAGCTTAAAGTGCCTTCCGAAGGGGTATATGCCCAAACCTTAAAATCAATATTTTTTATGGCATTTAACATGCCTTCAGGAGTCTCGATATCGGGCTGACCAATATTTAAATGGTAAACTTTTTTGCCATCCAGCTTAGCTTTATCAGCATAAGGTGTTAGTTTACGAATAGGTGAAGCGGGCATTCGCTGCCCTTTTTGAGATATTTTTGGCATGTGCAAAATTAGTAAAAAAGAAAGTATGTTATTTTATGTATCCCCATAAACGAAAAAAGACCCTTTTTAGGGTCTTTATATTAATTTTCGTCCCTTGCCTGGCAAGAGATGTTTTTAAAATCAGGCTTGCCTTGTTTTATTTGCTCGACGCGGGTTTCGCTATAACCTCACCAATAATGTTCAAATACTTCTCTGGTGTTACCGCATTTGATTTAACAACAATTGTTTTGTTAAATGGTGCAGCAGCAGCAGCATTATAAGTGATTTTAATAGTGCCTTTATCGCCACTTTTTACAGGAGTTTTAGTGTAATCGGCAATTGTGCAGCCACAGGTTGGTCTTACTTCTGTTAATATAAGTGGCTCTTTACCAACGTTTGTAAATTCAAAAACGGTAGTAACAGGAGTACCCTGAGGTATTTTGCCAAAATCGTGTTTTTCTTCGTTAAATTTAAACTCGGCTTTTTGGCTATCCTGTGCAGTTGCAGTAAAGGCAAAACCTAAAATTACTGCGCAAATCATTAATATCTTTTTCATACGTTTATTTGATTAACACAAATATATAAGGTTTAATGTAATTTAAAAACTATTCACAAAACTCTATGTTTTATTGTTAGTTTGCCAAATACAGAATAGAATTTTATAATTTTACCGTCTAAACGAAATTATATATGCCCGAAACTACGATACGTGCAACCAGTAAATTTAATACTGCCGAGCTAAGTTTTGATGATTTCAAAAAAATAGTAATAAATGATTATCGTATTGGCTATGAGAGCAGACAGGCCAGTATAATAGGCAGAAGAGAGGTTTTAACGGGCAAGGCAAAGTTCGGAATATTTGGTGATGGCAAGGAGGTAGCTCAGTTGGCCATGGCCAAGGCATTTCGCGCGGGCGATTGGCGCGCGGGATATTATCGCGACCAAACTTTCATGTTTGCTACCGGTATGAGCAACCTAAAGGAGTTTTTTGCCCAACTTTATGCTAATCCTGATATTGAAAAGGACCCGGCTTCGGCTGGTCGCCAAATGAATTGTCATTATGCTACCAGGTTTGTTAATGCCGATGGCAGTTGGGTAAACCAGGCCGAAACCATGAATTGCTCGTCTGATATTTCAACTACCGGCGGTCACATGCCCCGTTTGCTCGGCTTAGCTTATGCATCAAAGCTATATCGCCAAAATAAAGAACTGGAGTACCTTAATCAATTTTCGGTTAATGGTAATGAGGTTGCCTTTGGTACCATAGGTAATGGTTCAACATCTGAAGGTTTGTTTTTTGAGACTTTTAATGCTGCAGGTGTATTGCAGGTACCAATGGCCATTTCTGTTTGGGACGACGCTTACGCCATATCTGTGCCCGCAAAGCTGCAAACTACTAAAGAAGATATCTCTGAAATACTAAAGGGTTTTCAGCGCGAGAAAAACACCAATGGCTATGAAATATTTAAGGTAAGGGGCTGGGATTATATTGCGCTTTGCGAAACTTATGAGCGTGCTATTACCCTTTGCCGTGAACAGCATGTGCCTGTATTGATACACGTAATTGAAATGACACAGCCACAGGGCCATTCTACCTCAGGGTCACATGAGCGTTATAAAACAAAAGAACGTTTAGCCTGGGAAGATGATCATGACTGTTTGCTTAAAATGCGTGAGTGGATGATTGCTTCGGCCATATCAACTGAAGCTGAGTTGGATGAGCTGGAAGCCGAAGCCAAAAAGTTTGTTCGTGAATGCCAGCGTGAAGCAGCTGCTGAGTTGGTTAATATAATAAATACAGAACTTGATGAAGCGGCAAAACTGATAGAAGAGCTGGCATACAATGTTACTGCAAAGGATGAATTGCTGGATATTGTAGCTGCATTGCGTGCGAGTTATGATGCCGGGCGTAAGGATACCGTAGGCGCTATACGTAAAGCCTTAAGGATCACGGTACACCAAAACGTTGCCGAAAGACAATCATTAGTAAGCTGGCTTAAAACCGAAACGGAGAAAAATAATGAACGTTTCAACTCGAAGCTTTTTGCCGAAACTCCACAATCTCCTTTAAATGTGCCAGTTATACCTGCTATTTATACAGAAAATACACGGGTTCTGGATGGCCGTGAAGTATTGAATGCCTGTTTTGATGCCAATTTTGGGCGCGACAAAAGTATTGTGGCCTTTGGCGAGGATGTTGGAGCTATAGGTGATGTGAACCAGGGTTTTGCCGGCTTGCAAGGCAAATACGGAGATCTGCGTATTACCGATACCGGCATACGCGAAACTACTATTATAGGGCAGGGAATGGGCCTGGCTATGCGTGGTTTAAAACCAATAGCCGAGATACAATACCTTGATTACCTCATATACGCCATGACCGTTTTGTGCGATGATATAGCGAGCTTGAGCTATCGTACCCGTGGTGGGCAAAATGCACCACTTATTATCCGTACCCGTGGCCATAGGCTGGAGGGTATCTGGCATTCCGGGTCGCCGATGGGGATGATTGTAAATTCAATGCGTGGTTTCCATATATGTGTGCCACGTAATATGACCCAGGCTGCCGGCATGTATAATACATTGCTAAGAGGTGATGAACCTGCATTAGTGATCGAGAGTTTGAACGGATATCGTTTAAAGGAAAAACTGCCTGCCAACATAGGTGAGTTCACCGTTCCCTTGGGTAAAGCCGAGATATTGAAGGAAGGTAACGATATTACGGTTGTTTCTTATGGCTCTACTTTACGTATAGTAATCGAGGCCGCCGAAGAGCTCGAGAAAATGGACATTCATATAGAGATTATCGACCCCCAAACTTTATATCCATTTGATACAGAAAATGTTTGTGGTAATTCGTTAAAGAAAACCAGCAAGTTGTTGGTTATTGATGAAGATGTTCCGGGAGCAGCATCTGCATATATCACTCAAAAAATCGTTGAAACAGAAAACGGATATTATTCCCTTGATGCACAACCCCGTACATTAACAGCTAAGGAGCACCGCCCCCCTTATGGTTCTGATGGTGATTATTTTAGCAAACCGTCTGTTGATGACGTCATTGAAGCTGTATATGCTATGATGAACGAAGCTAATCCATCAAAATATCCTGCAATTTTTTAATTACAGAATATTTTGATTTTCAGATTCTTTAGTCTTTAATCGGTCATATCCTATCTCTGATACTCAATTTTTTGCTTATTTATTTAAGTTTGCGCTCTTTCATTAGCTTATTAACATGGATTCTGTAACTTTTTCTACTATATCAAATATCATTAAAACACGTCGTTCTGTTAAACCTGCAATGATGAATGGTCATAAAATACCAAATGGCCACATAGCTGCTTTATTAGAGCTTGCCGACTGGGCTCCAACTCATGGATATACCGAGCCATGGCGTTTTGTGGTTTATGAAAATCCCAACGAGTTTTGCCATCAACACGCCGAACTATATAAAGAAGGGGTTAAACCAGAAGATTTTAATGAGGCTACTTACAACAATCTTCAACACCAGGGCGACAAAGTATCTCATGTAATAATTACCATTATGCAGCGTGGTGATTTGCCTAAAATTCCTCCATTTGAAGAGATAGCGGCAGTTTCAAGCGCCATTCAAAACATTTTGCTGGGTGCCACCGCGTTAAATATGGCGTCATTTTGGAGCACAGGCGGCGCTATACTAAAACCTGCCATGAAAGCGTTTCTACAATTACGTGAAGAAGATAATGTAATGGGGGTGTTATATCTGGGTTATGCCGACCAGACTGCTGAAGGCAAAAGAAATATTCCTCTCGAAAAAAAGGTTAAATGGGTTAAATAGCTTAAAGCTAACCTTTTATCGTTTCCTTACGTATAAGTTGGTTTAGTTTCTTTATTTTAAATTTATTTTCATTTTAGTGGAAAAATATACTAAAATGATCTTCGATTAAGTAAAAAACTATACATTTGTAATTGGTCGTTCACCTAATTTCGGCCAATTGCCATAACTTAGCCTGTTACGAAATTTAAATTATTGTTTTAAAATTAAACTCAATACAAGTATGAGGAAGCATTTTTGGTGGGTCACATTTGTGGTTTTATTATTGTCGGGAACGATTGTTGGTTGGAGATCTGCAGGTGCGAACAAATCAGATGGAAAGGTAAATTCTACACTAAATGCAAAAGAATTATTTAATCAGTACGTAAATAGTTTATATCAGACAGCCGGTTTACAAGAATCAGGTTTAGCTTTTGATGTATTTGAGAAAGCAGTTACTGGTTATACAAATTTAAAATTAGCTCATCAACTTCCTGAAAATAGCACCGTGCTTACCGTTGTTGATTTTACTAAATCGAGCCGTGAAAAACGGATGTGGATAATAGATATTTTCAATAAACATTTATTGCTAAATACATGGGTTGCTCACGGCCAGGGAAGCGGCGATGAAATGGCTACACATTTTTCAGATCAGAATGATTCACATCAGAGCAGTTTGGGCTTTTATCTCACCGATAATGTTTACATGGGTAAACATGGCCGCTCTTTACGTTTGGATGGCCTGGATTCGGGTTTTAACAGTAATGCCCGTATGCGCGATATTGTTATTCACGGAGCTAACTATGTTAGTCAGGCGGCTATTAATCGCAAAGGATATGTTGGGCGCAGTTTTGGCTGTCCGGCCGTATCACCTAAGGTTGTAAACCGGGTGATTAACACTATCATGGGAAAAACGGTTTTCTTTATTAATGGCAACGACGATACCTATACTTCAAAATATCTTGATGAAACGGCACCTTTAAATTTTATTGCCACAGATACTACGGCTTTTGACTTAGCCAGACTTTAAACATTATCCAATTATAACCTCAAGGTCCGATTGATACCCGGGCTTTTGTTTTATATATTACCCATTAGCATTTTTAAATGGGCATAAAGCACAATGTCTAATCCATAAACATCTTTTCTATGCTGTAATGTGCCGTTTTCGTCTGCCCAGCAAGTAACATAAGTAATGTATATAGGTGTTTTTTTAGGCAGTGCAATGTTGGTAGGTTCAGGATTATCCTCGCTCATATCTTTGGATATGGTATCAAAATCTTCACCCTCGCCAAAAAGGTTTTTAGCCAATCCCTGTGGGTCGCCGAGGCGAACACAGCCATGACTTACCGCACGCATTGCCTTTCTGAAAGCCAATTTCGCAGGGGTATCATGCAGGTAGACACTGCTTCTGTTTTTAAACAGGAATTTTATTTTACCTAACGAATTATCTTCACCCGGTCGCTGTTTAAAATCATATTCCAGATTGTCTTTGGTTACGGTTGACCAGTCAATTATTTCCGGATCTTCAATTTTTATCCCGTCCTTGTAAACATCAATATTTTTGTTTGATAAATAATACGGATCGTTGGCAGCTTCTATAATAATTTCTTTGGTGGCTATACTGCGCGGAATGTTCCAGGTAGGATTTACTTCAACACTATGTATCATACTGCTAAGCTGGGGCGTTTCACGCGGAAACGGCTTATCGTATCTGTCACTGTCGGCATATGATATCAGGCTGCATCTGTCGTCCATATTACGGCCTTCGCCAACACATACCTTCATGTTTAAAACGGATTTCCCATCTTCGATCACATCCAATTTAAAATCGGGAATGTTTACGATAACATATTTAGGCTCTTTTGGCTTATTTTTCCATCGCAAGCGTTCAAGATTAACCAGCAAATAGCGCCTGCTTTCTTCGGGAGATAAACCATCAAGGCTTGTTCCATTTATAAAAGCTTTTTGCAGTGCCTTATACTGCGGATCAGAAGGCTGTATGCTGTCCAGATAACTTTTAAAGTCGGTTGCCTTCAGCACATTTTTCATTGATGTACTATCAGGCCGTTTGGTACCGGCAAAATAACGGGAATATATTTTGCGGGGGTTAATAACACCATACTGAAGCGCGTTTGAATACTTTATCAGGGAGGTTGCGGTTAGCAATTCAAGCTGCGCAATGGTGGTGTAAGCCTCGTCAACCGTTGTTATTCCATTTTTGTTTTGCAATTTGGTAACCAGCTCTTTGATAGCTTTAATATGGTATGGCTTTTTATCAAGGCCATGTTCATTAATTCTATCAAAGTATGCTGTTAAAGTGTCCAGGTCACCGTTAAACAAATGGTTCATTACCAATACAGGCTGATACTCATTACTCCTGAAATAAGATTCAATTACTTGTTCGTTCGCTATCTTTGATTTTTTACCTTCAACTTCCTTTTTTAATACTGATGCGAGTGTATCAGGATCAATATCCTGATAAATTTTATTTTGAGTTACCTGGAAAAGGTGGTCGGCTATTTCAGAATGTTTTTTTTTACAGCTTTGAAAAGTAAACGTAAAAATAAAAAAGCCACATAATAATATTGTAATGGGGGCCTTTTTAATAAGGTCAGTTATCATGGTATAAGTATAGTTAAATATTGCTTATGAATAGCAATAGCCATACCATAAAGCTGGATGGTTTTTAATTATTTTTGAAAAGAGGCTCTTTTGCGCGTTTAAATATAAACAGATGTTTAAAATTGAGCGTAGATGAAAATATACTTGTTTTCGATTAGATAACAAGTACATGATTATAGCTCATTTATGGGGTTCTGATTTCATATTTTGTGGAAATAAAAGGAATAAGAAAATGACGATAGATAATAAACCCGAGGTCTGGCTCCGCGGTACTTTAAATAACATTCCTGCTTTATTGCAGCCGGTGGCTCATGCGTTACTACAGGCCAGAGAAGAGTTGAATGAATTAATGACAAATTTTCCTGACACTTTATTATGGCACCGAGTGGTAGGCCTTGCGTCGCCGGGGTTTCATCTGCAGCATTTAACCGGTGTGCTCAGTCGGCTTTTTACCTACGCAAAAGGAGAGGGGCTTAGCCAATTACAGTTGGATTATTTAGTCGTAGAAGGTAAATCAATTGACACTGTGCGTACTGCGGATTTAGTTGAAAGCTTTAATATTCAGGTTGATAAGGCATTGATGCAATTATCGGGCATTGATGAAACAACGTTGACAGCATGGTGTGGTGTTGGCAGGGCACAACTGCCCTCAACAGTAATTGGCTTGTATGTACACGCAGCCGAACATACCATGCGCCATCTGGGGCAGCTTTTGGTTACTGTTAAGGTTTTAGAGCAACAAGAGAATAATTAAACAATATCTTCAGTTGCGATTACCACCTGTTTATTAGGGTGCGTGAATTTTTTAAGAATCAAGAACCCTGTTGACGAGAACAGACATACTGACCCCAATACCCACCACAGTAAATTAAATCCGCCGTGTGCAATGATCTGACTGCCTACTGCCGGGGCAATGATCTGGGCGGCCGACCATGACATGCTATACAATGCCGCGTACTCGCCCCGGTTATTACTGGAGGCACGGTTTATCCAAAAGGCGTTCATGAAAGGCATACTCAAAATTTCGCCTAAAGTAATCAGCGCTACAACAAGCAAGGCAACCCACGCAGTGTGCGGCAGCAGGTTTAACAGAACAAAACTACTGCCCGCTACAATAATTCCCGTGCCGATATAGGTAAGCGGATTTCTTTTGCCCTCTAATTTATGTATCAGTATCATTTCAACCAGTACTATTATTATGCCGTTTAATGCCAGCAAAAAACCGATAAACCGTTCGTTAAAATGCCATTGTATTTTATAAAAAACCGGCTGCATAATGAAGAACTGGAAAAAACATGTGGCGAAAAGCGTACTTAATAAAATAAATATCAAATAAAGCCCGTCCCGGTAAGCAGAGGCTGATGCTATAATATTGGTTGCCGCTTTAACAGTTTTTTTGATCTTCGCACGCGGCATTAATTTTAACAGCAAAAGCGCGGCTAAGATGTTGGTGCAGCCATCAACCCAAAAAAGCAGGTGATAATTGAATGAGGCCAGCAATCCGCCTAAGCCCCCGCCAAATGCCCAGCCGAGGTTGGTGGCCAGCCGGTTAAGAGAATAAGAACGTGTTTTAGTTTCCTCGGTACTATAATGCGCTATGGCGGTGGAGTTGGCCGGTCGGAACGATTCGTTACAAATGCTTAGTATGAGCGTACCGATGCTAACACTTAAAAAGGTATGCTGATAACCTAAAACCAGGAACAGTATGCCGCCAATCAATAAGGCCCCAACTTGTATATCGTAAAACCCAATTTTATCGGTTAGTTTACCACTTATAAATGCACCTGATATTGCCCCAATGCCAAAAAACGCCATTACCCAACCCGATTGTACGATGGTAAAATGCAGTTGCTGAACAGTATAAATGCTCATGAATGGAACTACCATGGTACCACTGCGATTAATGAACATTACGATGCTCAGGTACCAGCTGTTTTTAGATAGTCCGCTATAGGCTTTTTGGTATAATTGGATAATAGAGGTTAGCATGGCTTAACAAAGATAATTATAAGCAGAAGGCTTAAAGCTAAAAGCCCAAAGCTTTTTTTGCTTTGGGCTTGGTATCAAATTATTAAAAAGGCTTTTTGCTTAAATCTTCAGCCTAAAATAGAGTTTCTGTTGCGGAGCCAGTGATCGGCCAGTACCAGTGCGGCCATGGCCTCAACTATGGGCACCGCGCGCGGTACTACGCAGGGATCATGACGGCCTTTACCAGATATTTCGGCGGCATTACCCTGGCTGTCAATTGTAGCTTGGTTTTTCATGATGGTGGCAACAGGTTTAAAAGCTACCTTAAATTCAATAGGCATGCCATTGCTGATACCGCCCTGAATACCACCCGAAAAGTTAGTGATGGTACTTACATCACCTAAATGCGATTTAACAAAAATGTCGTTATGCTCAGATCCACGCATTTCGCTACCCGCAAAACCCGATCCGAATTCAAAACCATGAACGGCGTTAATGCTCAGCATCGCTTTACCTAAATCGGCATGCAACTTATCAAATACCGGATCGCCGAGGCCAACCGGGCAGTTTTTGATATGACAGCTTATTTTACCGCCAACAGTGTCACCATCTTTGCGTATACTGTCAATAAAAGCGATCATTTCTTCTGCGGTTGCAGGGTCGGCGCAGCGTACTATATTCTTTTCGCGTTCGTCAATAAATTCCTGCACATCAGCAACGCTTATGTTAGGCGCCTCAATTTTACCTACGCTGCTCACGTGAGCGGCTATTTCAATTCCCTTGCTTTTAAGCAGTAGTTTGGCTAAAGCCCCTGCTGCAACACGTGCGGCAGTTTCACGGGCCGATGAACGGCCACCACCACGGTGATCTCGGATGCCATATTTGATTTGATAAGTATAATCGGCATGGGAGGGACGGAATACATCAACATTATGGCTGTAATCTTTTGAACGCTGGTCTTCATTAGGAATTAGCATGGCAATAGGAGTGCCGGTGGTTTTCCCCTCAAATACGCCCGATAATATCTTCACGGTATCGCTTTCCTTACGTTGTGTAGTGATTTTTGACTGACCGGGTTTACGCTTATCCAGTTCGCCTTGTATATAATCCAGATCGACGGTTAATTGTGCCGGACAACCGTCAATAATGACACCTATAGCCTCACCATGTGATTCGCCAAAGGTGGTTATCCTGAATATTTGTCCGAATGAATTGCCTGCCATGTTTATTTTAGATGTAAGATATTAGATATAAGAATTGAGATTTCGCTCATAGCAAATATCAATAATTGATTTTGTTATTGATGTCATTGCGAGCGTAGCGTGGCAATCTCATAATGCATGATATGCACTGTTCAGGTGAGATTGCTTCGTTCCTCGCAATGACATGTTTATTGGGCGCTTTTTATGCCTCTATTTCCTGTACATTAAAGCCCTGCTTTGCCAGATCTGTCCAAAATGCGGGGTATGATTTATCAACTACCGGCCCGTTCTCAAATTCCAGTTGAGGAACAATCAGCGCCAGCGGTGCAAATGCCATAGCCATACGGTGATCGTGGTAGGTATTGATAAACATTTTTTCGGGTATAAACTTTTCGCTGCAATCCAGTTTATACACCTGGCCTTTTTCAATAAGTTTTACACCCATTTTTGCAAGTTCGGTTTGTAAAGCCAAAATACGGTCTGTCTCTTTTATTTTTAAAGTTTCAAGACCTGTAAAGGTAGCTTCATGATCAAGCGCTGCGCAAACTACAATAACGGTTTGAGCCAGATCCGGACATTCTTTTAGGTCGAATATCTTACGGCTTAATGGTTTGGCCTCTTTTGTTAACTGTACACCGCCATCCTTAAATTGCGATGTGATGCCAAAATTAGCCATTATCTCGGTGATCACACTGTCGCCCTGTAAGCTGTACGGTGTCAGGTCGGTTAAAAAAAGTTCGGCCTTGTCTGCCAGCGCCGCTATAGCATACCAGTAGGATGCCGCACTCCAATCAGGTTCAATATGCAGTGAAGTGGTTGCAAACTCCTGATTTGATATTGTAATGACGTTATCATGCCAGTTGTGTTTTATATTTGCAGTCTCCAGCATTACAAGCGTCATTTCAACATAAGGGCGTGAGGTTAACTCTCCTTCAATATGTAATTCCAAACCAAAAGGCAGCCGGGCAGCGATGAGTAACAAAGCCGTAATATACTGACTGCTGATGTTACCTTTTATACTGATCTTACTAGTTTGCTGCTCGAAGCTGCCTTTTAGTTTTATAGGAGGGAAGCCCTCCTTTTCTTCATAATCAATATGGGCACCCAGCTCTCTCAGCGCGTCAACCAATATGCCTATCGGTCTTTCCTTCATCCTTTGGCTGCCGGTTAGTGTTACTTCATTATCCTGGATAGCGAAATAAGCCGTTAAAAATCGCATGGCTGTACCTGCCGGGCCAATGTCAACTGTTGTGAGCGGTGGGTTATTGGTAGTAAGTAGTGAATCAGCTTCAACTCCAACTGCCATCTGCCCGCTGCCCACTGCCGACCGTAATATCCCCGCCA
This sequence comes from Mucilaginibacter sabulilitoris, assembly GCF_034262375.1. NCBI lineage: Bacteria > Pseudomonadati > Bacteroidota > Sphingobacteriia > Sphingobacteriales > Sphingobacteriaceae > Mucilaginibacter > Mucilaginibacter sabulilitoris. The sequence continues at coordinate 4,860,009 of NZ_CP139558.1, read as the reverse complement.
GCAATACCGTATCGGCTGCGTCGGAAATGTTTTCAACATGCACCTTTCCGTTACTTAATGCCTCAATGATCAGCGCGCGGTTACATTCACTTTTTGAGCCGGTAAGATGTACTGTACCGTTAATTTGCTTATTATCTTTTGTCAGGATGATGTTTTGCATCATTATATAAAATTATGCGTGGGTTAGTTTTTCTGCTGCTTGTCCGGCTTCGCTGTTATTCATGATCTCGGTTTGTCTGCGAATAGATTCGCTGTGGATCAGCTCGAGTAATTTTTCGGTAAACTCCGGATTTAATTTAAGCGCCTTAGCATAGTTGGTACGTTTTTGTAAAATTTCGTCCCAACGGTTAACCTGCAGTATGGTAATGTTGTTATCTTTTTTGTATTGGCCAATTTTCTCGGCAATTTGCATACGTTCAGCCATTTTCTGGATTACCAGGTCATCAATTTTATCAATCTGGTTACGCAGTTCAGCAAGTTTGTCATTTACTTCGGCATTGCGGATTTCTGGTTTACGTAAAGCCAAATGATCAATAATTTCAGTTAAAGCAGCAGGAGTAACTTGTTGTTTAGCATCTGTCCAGGCTACGCTTGGGTCAATATGCGACTCAATCATTAATCCCTGCATATCCAGATCTAATGCTTTTTGAGAGATGTAACCAATCAAATCACGGTTACCGGTAATATGGCTCGGATCGTTAATAATAGGCAGTTCCGGAGCCAGTGTTTTTAAACTGATAGCGATATCCCACATTGGCTCGTTACGGAAAGCTGATTTTTCGTAAGATGAAAAGCCACGGTGTATAGCGGCCAGTTTAGTGATACCCGCATTATTAATACGTTCCAAAGCGCCAATCCACAATGAAAGATCAGGGTTTACCGGATTTTTAACCATTACCGGTACATCAGTACCTTGCAATGCATCAGCAATTTCCTGTACGGTAAAAGGATTAGCTGTTGAGCGGGCACCTACCCATAGTATATCAACACCGGCTTTTAAAGCTTCTTCTACGTGTTTAGCCGTGGCTACTTCCACAGCAGTTGGCAAACCGGTCTCTTCTTTAGCACGTTTAAGCCATTCCAGGCCAATGCTGCCAATACCTTCAAATTCACCCGGGCGGGTACGGGGTTTCCAGATACCTGCACGTAACGCAGATATACGACCCGTTTGAGCTAACAGATGAGCTGTAGCTACCAGCTGATCTTCAGTTTCAGCACTGCATGGGCCTGCTATTACCAAAGGTTCTTTACCCGTTTTTATCCAGGTATTCAGCGGCTGTATGTTTAAATTTAGTTTCATTGTTTTGCGATTTTATCGGTAGTTAAATTACCGTTGTGTTTTTAATGTTGTGTTTTTAAATCTTTAAATTAATTAAGGCTATATATTTCTCCGGATATTGATATATTTTCTTACCCGTTCGTTTCTTTGCGGTCTGGGCGTCAATTCATCATCATGTCTCTCATATTCACCAAGTATGTTAAAGTTGTGCGTGTATTTAAGTATCTGCCGTATGGAGGCGTCATATTGTTTTTGCTCGTCCCATTCAATATCAACATAAAAATTGTATTCATTGCGTTTACCCAAAATTGGCATTGATTGTATCTTACTCATATTTACGCCCTCTTCGGCAAAAATATTCAATACCTTAGCCAATGATCCAACCTTATTGCTTACCTGGAAGCAAAGGGAAGCTTTATTGGCGTTCTTTTTTTCAACGTTATCATGATGGGTAAGGATCAGGAAACGGGTAAAATTCTTTTTGTTCGATTCTATCCTGCGCTCCAATACATCAAGTCCGTAAAGTTTTGCTGCCAGGGCATTTGCTATGGCAACGGTATCAGTTAATTGTTCGTCGCGAATACGCTTGGCGCAGGCAGCAGTATCAACACTTTCTACAATTTTCAGGTTAGGATATTCATCAAAAAAATCAACACACTGTCTTAAAGCAATAGGGTGAGATGTTACGTACTTTATATCTTCAAATTTTACACCCGGTAAAGCCATTAAGTGTAATTGAATAGGTAAGTAAATTTCACCCACCACAGGAAAACCATAATCGAGCAACAACGTGTAGTTGGGCAATATGCTGCCGGCAATACTGTTTTCAATTGCCATTACCACATAGTCGGCTTCTTTGTTTTTTAAAGCCTCAAATGTTTGTTTAAAAGAGTTACACTCAATGGTTTGTGCATTTTCGCCAAAATATCTTAAGGCAGCCTCTTCGTGAAAGGAAGCACGTATTCCCTGTATTGCAACTCTTGGTTTTTCTATCTTCATAAACCGTATTAAAGCAAAAAATCCCGGCATTTTGGGCCGGGACTTTTTAAGTTCTTTATGTGTGTTAAGTACATATTAGTCCCGGCTCATACTGTTAAAGTAAAAGTAGTAACCGAAGTAATATGCGCTTGTAAATTTCATTTGTTTTTTATTACGTTGTAAATGTACGGCTAAAAATGGATTTGTCAATAGGAAATTTTATTTTTTGTAAAATAAATAGAACGAACAAAATTTTATTTGGCTAAAGCTTCTTTTTGTACTCCCGCTGCATAACACGGGCTGTTTGAGTGCTGCCGTCATGGCTCCATCCCGGAGGGTTAAATATATATCCCATTTTAGCTCTGAAGCCCGGAGCTTGCCTAACATCGTGCAATAATGCTTTCCATTCGTGAAAAAGAACATTTACCGGGCCCATATCATCGGGTTGTTTGGTGAGGCCATATTTTACTGGCTCTTTCAGATCTTCGTCTCTGAAAGTTCCGAATAACCTGTCCCATATAATAAGCACCATCCCCATGTTTTTATCCAGATAGGGAATGTTTGACGCGTGATGTACCCGGTGATGAGATGGGGTAACAAATATGAGTCCGTACCATTTTGGCAGGGGTATTTTATACTGTGTATGTACCAAATTTCCGTAAAGCTGGGTAACTAAGTAAGCGTACAAAATATCTAAGGCTGTAAAACCCATTAAGGCCAATGGCAGGTAAAAAAACACCCGGTAAAATGGCTCCAGCACCGTTGAGCGGAAACCGGTAGTAAAATTAAACAGCTCAGATGAATGATGGGTTACGTGCATGGCCCAAAAAAGCCTGCAGTAATGGCCGGTATAGTGTAAAACCCAGTATAAAAAATCCTGTACTATAACCAGTACAAACCAATATAGGTAAACATTCTGTATCTGGAAAAAGTGATATTTATAAGTAAAATCAAGTATAAAAAAAGTGCTTGCCTTAACTATAAGGTTGGTTACAACCGCAAGTGATGTTAAATAAATATTGGTTAGCGTGTCGCGTGTTTCGTAGTATTTACGGTTTTCACGGTAGCTTAAGCCCATTTCGACAAGGGTTAATACTACTAGCATGCCCATAAGTACAAGAGCTGCCTTATCCCTGGGATCTAAATTAAGCATCTTACAAATTAATGTAATACATTAAACTTTCACTAAGTTCGGCTTCTGTGCAGATATTATCAATAGTACTTTGCCCTATACTGGTCAACAGGGTGCAATTTATTTTGCCATCCTGATTCTTTTTATCCTTTTGCATAATAGCAAATAAAGCTTCAAAGCTTGATTTGGCTATTGTATATCGGGGATAAAGATCGCTGAATACTTGGGTGATCTCATTCAGATCTTCGGCACTAAGCCCGGTTTTTCTATGGGCAAGATATGATTCGCAGATCATGCCAATGGCAATGGCTTCACCATGTGACAACGGATCGTGATCATTTATTAGTGAATATGTTTCAATAGCATGGCCAATGGTGTGCCCAAAATTTAGAGCTTTTCTGATGCCTTTTTCCGTAGGGTCCTCAATGGTTATTACGTTTTTTATTTCTACAGAACGGTGTATCAGTTGGGCAGATGGATTGGTAAGATCGCTTGTTTTAAGCTGGTTCCAATAATTGGCATCGGCAATAAGCCCATGTTTAAGCATTTCTGCCAAACCAGAAAGAATTTGTCTTGGCGGTAGGGTCTTTAAAAAAACGTATTCAATAAACACTGCTTTAGGCTGTGTAAAAGTACCAACTATGTTTTTTATGCTATCAATATCAATACCTGTTTTACCACCTACAGAGGCATCAACCTGCGATAATAGCGTAGTAGGTACATGTACAAAATCGATACCCCTTTTAAAGGTTGACGCAGCAAAACCGCCCAGGTCTGTTACAACGCCGCCACCCAGGTTTATCATTAGACTTTTACGATCAGCACCAAAATCAATAAGCATTTTCCAAACACCAATGCAAAAATCAATATCCTTGCTTTCTTCTCCGGCGTTTATTTCAATAAGATCGTAATCGCCCAACCCTTCAATTTTGCTTTTTACAAGGGGTAAACAATGCACGCCGGTATTTTCGTCGGTTAAAATAAAAAAACGCGAATAATTGCCCTTTTTAATAAAGTCAGCCAGTTCATCTATACTGTTATTAAAATAAATAGGGTAATTGTCGCTTTGAATAGTATCCATAATTATATTATGATGATTTTTTCGCCACGGAATTCAACCACATCACCCCGCTTAACCTTAAGGCGTTTACGATAGTCTATTTGGCCATTATAGGTAACTTCGCCCTCGCTTACAACTATTTGTGCCTCACCACCCGTTGATACCAGGTTAGTAGCTTTTAGTAGTTGTATCATCTGTATGTAGTCGCCTGTTAACTTAAATTCTGTCATGGATGGGCAAAAATAAACTATTCATGGAATAATGAGATAATCATTTTATAATTTTGCAGATGCTTTCTAACGAAACAAACAATATCTCCAAACACGCTAAGCTCTCTTTCGAAAATACAGAAATCGCTTTCCGTCATTCCTCTAATACAGATCTTAACCGGGCTTACTGGTTATTCAGGATAATTAATATTAACTTTTTAGTGAAGATAGGTCCGCCGGTAACCAACTTTGCTATTAAGATTGGTTTACCTATAAAAAGCTTAATTAAAGCAACTATATTTAAACATTTTTGTGGTGGCGAAACGATAGACGAGTGTAATAATACTATCAAAAACCTGCATACCGGTGGCGTTGGTACTATCCTCGATTATTCCATAGAAGGGGAGGACGACGAAGCTGTTTTCGATAGCACCCGTGATGAGATTATACGAACTATAGTACGAGCTGCTAACGATAAAGCTATCCCGCTTACCGTTTTTAAAGTAACTGGTGTTGGCCGATTCGGGTTACTGGAAAAGCTGGATACCCGGCAGCCTCTTACCGATGATGAAGAAAAAGAATGGCAGAGGGTGCAAAACCGTGTACTTGCCATTTGTGATAAGGCCCATGTCAGCAATATACCAGTGATGATTGATGCCGAAGAAAGCTGGATACAGGAAACTATTGATCTGCTGACACTCACCATGATGAGCCGTTTTAATGCTAAAAAGGCTATTGTATATAATACCTATCAGATGTACAGGCACGATAAGCTTGCCTCCCTGTTAAACGACCACGAGATTGCTGTCAGCGAAGGATTTATATTGGGTGCTAAAATTGTACGCGGTGCCTATATGGAAAAGGAGCGTAAACGTGCTGCAGAAAATGGCTATCCATCGCCGATTCAGCCCGATAAAAAAGCAACCGACCTGGATTATGATTCGGCGCTTGATTATTGTACTACTAATATTGATAAAATAGCTTTTATAGCAGGTACCCATAACGAAGAAAGTTGCCGTTTACTGGCAGAATTGCTCGATTCCAAACAAATAGATCATAAGCACACTCATGTTTACTTTTCTCAGTTATTGGGTATGAGCGATAACCTGAGTTTTAACCTTGCAGACGCTCGGTATAATGTAGCTAAATACGTTCCTTATGGACCAATTAAGGCGGTATTGCCTTACTTATTCAGACGGGCGCAGGAAAATACCGCCATTGCCGGGCAAATGAGCCGGGAGTTAAGCTTAATTGTTAAGGAGCGTAAAAGAAGGTCGAAATAATTATTAATTATGAGTTGCTTAAGAAGGGCTATAAATCGATAATTTATAGCCCTTCTCTTTTAAAGAACTGCTGAATGGTATCGGGAGTGGTCATTAAATAGGTTTGTATACCCAACTTTTGAGCGGCTGCAAGATGTTGCGGACTATCATCAATAAATAATGTTTCGGATGGGTTAAGGTTGTTCTCCTTTAATACCAATTCAAAAATTTCGGGTTCGGGTTTACGTTTGCCGGTTAGGTGCGAATAATATGTTTTTTCAAAGAGGTGGTTATTACCATCAAAATTAAACTCAGATTTCAAATAATTCATGATGTGATCGTAATGGATAGCATTGATGTTGCTCAATAAAAAAGTACGGTATTTTTCCTTTAAACTTAACAGCAATTCATGATTACCAGGTTCAATTCCGAGCAACATACTGTTCCATGCAGTGTTAATTTGCTCATTTGTTAATGCTGGATTACCTGTTTTTTGTCTAATATAGGCTCTAAATTCGTCAGCAGTAACCTCTCCGCGATCAAATTTGTCAAAAATTTCGTCCTGGTTTTTGTGTCCGAAAAAGTCGTCTGCGTTGTTGATACCCAGCTGTTTCCAAGCTGATTGTACCTTCAGAAAATTGAGGCTGAATATGACGTTACCATAGTCAAAAATGATATTTTTGATGTTTTGCATAAAAATGGTTTTGTAATTTGATGTCAAATATGTAAAATTGCACCCGTTAAACAAACACAAATAACCTGCGCCTATAGCTCAGTTGGTTAGAGTAGAAGACTCATAATCTTTTGGTCCCTGGTTCGAGCCCAGGTGGGCGCACTGAGTAAAAAACCCGCTTTCTGATAAGATAAGCGGGTTTTTTTGTCTTACACATGCGGGTTAGGACCACCTGCGGCACCGTGGCTGTTACATATTTGGGATCAGTCCGAAAGGTTGGGGGGAATAAAAAATCAGGCATAGATATTTTGGAGTCTGAATAAGAAGAAAGCGGTATCTCTTACGCCTCTTGAAGTAGCTCTGAAAGCTTTGATCTTGGCGTTGAATGATTCGGCAGAAGCATTGGTGGCCCGGTTATCGAAGAAGTTCAGGATTGATTCATAGTGGGTTTTGACTGACCTTGCCACCGTACTGAACGCATCTATACCGGCAGTTTCCACGTCATTATACCAGATAGCCAGCCCTTTAAAAGCTTGTTGTTTGTTCTTACAGTTGGTAAAGATGCTGCCCAGCCGAATCGATAGCTGATAGGCCTTTTGTAATAGCGGATATTTATGGAATAATAGATCTGCCCTTTGCTTTTGTGACAGGTTCCATTTCGTATGATGTTTGAAAAGCAGGTAACGGCTCCGGGCTAACAGTTGCTTGAGCGTGTCGCCATTGCTGAACACTTCGGGTTGATAGCTTTGTTTATTCTTTTTAGCGTTATCATATGCAAGATTCTCGGCATCCAACGCTTCCCAGCGATATTTAATCCGCGCCTCCTGTACAGCATCATAAGCCAGCTTTTGCACATGGAATCGGTCGATCACCCGGCTGGCATTAGCAAAGCACCGGCGGATGGATTTGATCATGTTTGCCGCCATATCCATCGTTACTTCGCTGACCTTGTTCCGCTTACGTAATGGAATACGTTCCAACACGGCCATGATCTGCTCGGCCTGTGTGCCTTTTAGCATCGCTACAATCGCTTTCTTGCCGCCTTTGGCTGCTTTGTTGGTAATAATGGTGTAGAGCTCGCCATTGCTTAGGGCTGTTTCATCGATGCTTAATGACGGTCCGATATTATCCGGAAACAGCAGCCATTCTTCTGCATGCTCTTTTTGTGGCCAGGTATGAAAATCGCTTAGGTGATCTTTATACTGCTGTTGTAGCTGTTTTCCGTCGACGCTGTAAAGCCTGCCCAGCAAGTGGCAGCTGATCGGGTTATTATCCAAATATACCTTTTAAAAAAAGGCCGAATTCCGTTGTCATTCGTGCCCCTTTTCGTACTAAATCCCAGTCCCTGGTGATGACCTCACCGCTGGATTTTACTTCCCATCTGCGCCGTTTAATACAGAGTGCTACCTTATGACCACGGATCGGAAAGTCCTGGATAGCTGTTTCAGGCAGAAAGCCTTTTGACTCTATTTGTGCCTTTTCATAACCGGCAGGAGGCAGGTTCTTTTCTTCCAGGTAAATATTCAGCTGACCACTTTCTGACGGTTTAACGTCAGTCAGTTCAAAATAATCTAACAAGCCTTCAGGAAGTATAAGGCGGACCAGGGTTTCGTATGCGTTGGACAAGAGATCGTGTTTCGTTAAATACAAAACAAATACTTTTTATCTTATCCCACAACTTTTCTGCTTGACCCCATATTTGTTACGGGATTTACATAGTTTTTTGTTGAACTTGACGCCCCCATGTAACAAATACGTAACGGGATTTGGCGTCATAATTTATGTAAATTATGGCTACGACCGTAAGTGCAAGAATTTATTCGCACCATGAAAAGAGCGATGGTACTTTTAATGTAAAGTATGTCGTGTATCACAAAGGAGAAAGAAAATTTATAGATTCTCCTCATTTTGTTTCTAAAAGGCAAATCACCAAGGACTTTGACATTAAGGACAAATTTGTTCTTAAGTGGCTGGATGAAACCCTGGATGATTACCGGATTTTGATCAGCGCAATTAGTTCACGGCTTGATTTCTTTACCTGTGAAGAGTTGCGGGATTATTTGAGGGACAGCAATAAGGACATTGATCTTATTGAGTTTGCTAATTCCCACATTGACTATCTCAAAGAAAACGGCCGCGAGCCATATTCAAGAACATTCCGGAAAATAAGAAACAGCCTAATAGATTATTTTGGCCGTTCAAATATTTCCATAAATGAAATCCATTCCAACATGCTGTACATGTACGAGCGCTTCCTAAAAGCTCCCCGTACCATATCCCGCAATAATCAATTAGGAAAGTTAGTGACCACCACTGAGAAAGGTCTTTCCAAAGGTGGCTTGCATGCACACATGCGAGATCTTCGTACACTATTTAATGAGGCAAAGAGAAAATACAATAATGACGAACTTGGTATAATCAGGATAAAGCACTACCCATTCACCAAGTACAAAGTAGGTTCCCCTCCAGCAACTAAAGTTCGAAGTTTTAGTGTTGAAGAGGTAATTCAAATCCGCGATGCAGACGTACCAAAAGATACCCGTATTGAATTGGCGAGAGATATGTTTATGTTATCCTTTTATCTCTGCGGCACAAATGCTGTTGATTTCTACCATGCTTCCGAAGTAAACGTCATAGATGGTCGTTTTGAATACAAACGTTCAAAAACCCAAGGCAGAAGACAGGATGAAGCCTTTATTAGCATTAAGATTGTTGATGAAGCAAAACCTTTACTTGAAAAATATTTGGGAAAATTGAACAACAGATATGGTGCTTATGATTATTTGGATTATGCTTTATATAAAGGAATGAAGGGCTTGCGGGACTTGACCGGCTTACTCGAAATTACCTTGTATTGGGCCCGGCATACCTTTGGTACTTTAGCAAGGAATGATTGCCGGATGAGCATCGACGATATTGCTGAAGCGCTAAATCACATTGACAATGGCCATGCGACCACTGATATTTATTTAGCTAAAGATTGGGGAATTGTAGATGATGTGCAATGCGAGGTGGTTGATTTGATTGTTCAATTTCAAAATGCGAAAGAGAACGTTATAAATATTAATTATTCCACATCACGAGGATCAATGAGGGTTGTAAGCGCTTAATTCTTTGTTTTTTGGAGATGGAGTAATGTATTAAATATATATGTCTGAAGATTGCAATTTTCAGACATATATTTTGCCATCAACTAAGATAAAATATATCAATTTGTATTTTTACCGATGATTTACTTATTGCCATTATAGTCATACATTTGCCCTAATGTTTAAACGGTTTACCGCAATATTGCTACTTATAACATTGATCAGTTCCAACTTTTCATTGTTTATGGTATATGCGGGGTTTGAGATGAACCAGAAGTACATCGCCGAAACCCTTTGTATCAACCGAGCCCGTCCCTGGATGCACTGTAACGGTAAGTGTTATTTCATGAAAAAAATTCATCAAGCCGAGGAAAATGAAAAAAAGCAGCAAGCAAAGGACAATTTGAATCGTCTGGAAGTTTCCTTTTTTCAGGAGCCTTTCAAATTCTCCTCTATTGAGCCGACTGTTTTAGTATCGGTAAAAAGTACCTTCCCCGTTTACACTTATCAATATACTAGTAGCTATATTAAGTCTATCTTCAGACCACCCAAGCAACAGATTGCTTAATTTCAATTTATTTTAATGTATCGTTAAGGACAGTTTTTACTACTTCCACGATTCGACTATTCATTAAGCTTCGGGTAAGGCCAGCATTTTTTGCTGTGCGTTTCTGCTTGCTATTACGGCAATCTGATGAAATTTTTATATACTTTATCCATTATTCTATTTACCATCCATGTTTTTGCACAATCATCAAAAGTGCAAGGTACTGTTACAGTGTTCGGCGGAGAAGCCATTGTTAATACAACAGTTAAACTACTCAATACCAATTATGGCGATATAACGAACAGCCAGGGCAAGTACAACATTAATAACTTGACTGAGGGGAATTATACCATAAGCATTTCTGCACTCGGCTACGCTTCGCAATTGAAAGCCTTTGAACTTAAAAAAGGGCAAATATTGATCCTTGATTTTAAACTTGCTGAAAGTAACCAGCAACTGAATGAGGTGACAGTATCCTCTGAAAAGCGACAGGAGGCTATACAAAAAATACCGGCAGCGATCACTTCTTTAGACGCCAAACAAATTAAGGATTACCGTTTATGGGATATTACGAACCTGACCGCCATTGCACCAAGTTTATTTGTTGTGGAACATGGCAACAGCACCAGCTCTAATTTTTTTAACATTCGCGGGGTGATGGGATTTTCCAATGAGCAGGCCGTCGCTACTTATGTCGATGGTGTCTACCAGTTTGATTACTTTTCAGCGCCGCCCCTGTTCAATGATGTACAGAGCATTGAGATCCTGCGAGGCCCGCAGGGAACGTTATATGGTCGCAACGCCTTCGGCGGTGTGGTCAATATTACCACCAAACAACCTGGCAATACGCCATCCGGTTATGCGGAGATGACTTTTGGCAATTACGGAGAGCAGCGTTATACGGTAAGCCTTTCAGAACCTATCATCAAAGACAAACTGTTTGCCAGCGGCTCTTTTACTTATAATCACCGTGGCTCGATCTATTATAATGAGTTTACCAAAAGCGGCTTTGACAGACGGGAAGATTATTCAGGCAATTTTAATTTACGTTATCTGCCCTCGGCCAAATGGTCACTTGCACTGAATGTAAAAACAGAGAATGACAATGACCGGGGCAGCTTTCCCTGGATAGGATCAATTGATGATGTATTTTCAAAACCATACCAGGTCAATACAAACAATACCAATGTGGAACGGAGAAACAACTTCAACACCTCGCTGGCTGCCAACTACTACGGCAGGAACTTTAACTTCACTTCCGTATCATCTTACATCGATTGGCACGCCTGGTATGAGGGTAAGGGTGTGGATTATGATTTTAGTCCTTTAGATATCCTGAGTACCGCGCCCGATAACCACCAGCATGTTTTCTCACAGGAAATCCGTTTTGCCTCGCCATCGGCAAGCCAAAGCAAATTCAAATGGGTAGCTGGCGCATATGGTTTTACGCAAAATCTCTATACCTATTCGCCGGTCTATTATGGGCCTGACTACTTACAGCTCGATCCAACCTCCGGCGCTCCCTTTACCATGACCAGCATCAGCCACGGCAATAATAAAGGTTACGCCTTTTTTGGGCAGGGTATTTATTCCTTAACTGATAAGCTGGACTTTACTGCCGGGATACGTTACGATTATGAAAGCCGTGGACTTGGGCAGTATACCCATTACCAAAAAGATCCTGATCCGGAAACCTTGTTGACTCCTAATGCGGATTATCGTGCCAGCTTTCACGCGGTAACACCCAAATTCGTATTAAGCTACAAATTGCAAGAGAACATGCTGCTTTACGGCTCTTATGCACGAGGTTTCCGCGCCGGGGGATTAAATACCAATGCGACCAATCCCGCACAAGTTCCTTACCAGCCGGAACATTCAGATAATTACGAGATCGGCTGGAAAAACACGCTGTTTAATAACAAGCTGAAATTAAACCTGACCGCATTTTACCTTGAACAGCATAACCAGCAAATCAGTACTGCAATGGACGGTATTAACGCATTGATACTGAATGTAGGTGAAATGCACAATAAGGGCGCGGAACTGGAATTAACCGCCCTACCCATAAAAGGCTTGCAAATAGATTGGAATGGGAGTTATTCCCATGCCCGCTATACCTCGCTATTGTTGTACAGTGCAGATGCAAAAGGCGTTGTCGATTACAAAGGTGATCAGCCCATCAACACCCCACCGGTCAGTTCGATGCTGGCAGCTCAGTACACATACAATTTCTCGGGAAGCAAGCAACAATTCGCTGCATTCGTTAGAGGCGAATACCGATACATAGACAAATATTATTTCGATTTCATCAACAGTTTAAGTCAGCCTGCCTATAATTTGTTCAATGCTAAAGCGGGTATTACGAGCAAACATTTAGAGCTGAACTTCTGGGCGCGTAATATCTCTGATAAAAAGTATGTCGCTTACGGTTCTTTTGGAACCTTCCTTTTGGGAACACCAAGAACTTATGGAACAACATTGATCGCTAAATTTTAAATCACATGAAAAACAACATGAAAAAACTATTGCCCCTACTGTTATTGTCAGCCATCGCCTTCGCTACCACCGCCAATTCGAAAATCGATGATCCTAAGAAAAACATAAAGACCGGGAGTCTATCTGTACACTTCGTCAATTTAATAAACGGTAGAGACTTGAAGTTAAACGACACCGTTTCCCTTTACAAAAACGCCAACGGTGATGATTTCAAAGTAACCACGTTTAAGTATTACATCAGCAATGTGAGCCTTATCGAGAAAAACGGCGGCAAGGTAATTGTACCTGATTCTTACTTTTTAATAAATGCAGCTGATTCTTCAACTCTAATTCAAAAGATTACCAATATACCAGAAGGGAAGTATGTCGGCATGACATTTACCATTGGCGTGGATAGTCTTCGTAATTTTGCAGGTGCCCAATCAGGTGCGCTTGACCCTGCTAAAGGTATGTTTTGGACCTGGAATAGTGGTTATATTTTTGTCAAACTGGAAGGTGAGTCAACGAAATCAACAGCTAAGAAGAACAGGCTGACTTTCCACATCGGTGGTGCCAAAGACCCCGATAACACTATTCGCACATTTACACAAAAGTTTCCAAATACTTTAAGGATAAGCGATGGGAAATTACCGGAACTGGAACTGGTAGCTAATGCCGGAGCTTTATTCCAGGGTAAAACGACTGTTGATTTTGCCAAGCTAAATTTCACAATGGGCGGCCCGAACTCCGTAGTTGTAGCAGACAACTATGCTAATGGTTTATTTAAGATCATTAAAGTAAGAAATTAACATGAAGGTTAAGATCACTGTCATTTTGGTGCTGCTTACTTTTATTGTGATTTGCACAGCTTTCGACAATGGATTCAAAGGGATAAATTATGGTGTTGTCGCGGATAGCGTTCGCTTCGCCGTGCCTGCTAATTTCCCTAAGCCGGTTTATGATTTTAAAGACAATCCGGTAACCGGTAACGGCTTTAAGCTAGGCCGGATATTATTTTACGATCCGTTGTTATCTAAAGATAAATCTATATCCTGCGCAAACTGCCATCAGTCCTTCGCCGCCTTTGCCAATCTCGACCATGCAGTTAGTCACGGCGTGGATGAGTGCCTCGGTACGCGAAATGCACCTCCGCTGTTTAACCTGGCCTGGCAAAAGGAGTTTATGTGGGACGGCGGCGTGCATCATATTGAAGTTTCGCCGATGAATGCAATGACAAATCCCTGTGAAATGGCAACCGATCTGAATACAATTGTGAGCAGGTTACAGGAAACGAAAGCTTACAGCGCTTTATTCAAAGCTGCGTTCGGTACTGCTGAGATCAATTCACAACGGGTATTCCGGGCGATGGCACAATTTACGAGTATGCTGGTTTCAGCCAATTCCAAGTATGATAAATATATCAGGCATGAAGCAGGCGGAACTTTCACCTCCGATGAAACGGCGGGATACGCCTTGTTTAAAACCCATTGCAGTACCTGTCACCAGGAGCCCTTGTTTACTGATCTTACTTACCGCAGCAACGGGCTGGACTTAAGGTCAGAAGATATTGGCAGAGACAGCATAACTCATTTGGAAACCGACCGAGGTAAATTCAGGGTACCATCCTTACGCAACGTCGAACTAACCAGCCCTTATATGCACGATGGCCGGTTTGACGACCTAAAGCAGGTTTTGGAACATTATAATTCGGGAGTTAAAAACACAGCCAACCTTGATCCAGACCTTCATAAAGCAGGTATTTTAGGAATACGTTTGAATATGAAGGAACAATCACAACTGATTGCTTTTTTAAAAACATTGACAGATACCGCCTTTGCAAACGACAAGCGGTTTCAAACACCTCAATAATTAATCATTTATAAAATAATAAACGTATGAATCCTTTAAAAATTACCGCGCTATCATTTGTAATAACATTGGCCTCAATCGTAACTGTTAAAGCGCAAACAGCGTTAAGCAAGCCAGTAAATGCCGTGATAACTAACTATCTGGCTTTGAAAGATGCGTTAGTTAGTGGCGATGGTGCTGCAGCTGAAACTAAAGCGAGGACACTTTTGACGGGTATTGATGACATCCCTAAAGCAGGCTTAAGCGCAGATGAGGCTGCCTTATTACCGAAATCGGAATTTGACAGCAGGCATATCAGTGAGGTAAATAAAATCGCGCACCAGCGGGAGCATTTTGCAAGCCTGTCCAACAACCTCTATGCTTTAGTGAAAAAGTTAAAATTAAATAATACAATTCTTTACCGTCAATATTGCACTATGACCAAAGCTTACTATTTGAGCGAAACAGATAAAGGCAAAGACCCTTATATGGGGATGGCTAATTGCAGCAAGGTAACTGAAACATTACCGCCAGCGAAAAAATAAATTAATCGACACTTTTTCAAAATAAAACCACAAGAATGAAAATTTCTTATTACAGCAAATATGATATTGCTTTTAGCAATCTTACACGCCCAATACAACAGATGGTCAATAAAGTTTAACATATTTATAATCTATAATGACCAGACCCCGGAATATGCTGGACAATAAAAAAACGCACGAGATCAGCATGATCTGTGCGTTTTTTTATCTTATTTAATTGCGTAAGTGCCGAAATGTCGGCAATCTACCTGTTACCTTTTAACATAATTTGAGTATTCTGAGGTTGTCTGTACGGGTACTGACTGACCTAAGAATTTACCTTGCATATCAAGATTCTGACTGGTTGTGAAATAACGTTTTGCCTGGTCATCCCATTTGTATTTTGTAACGATAGTGAGTTTGTCGACATTTATTATTTTAATTTTTACAGGCTTTTCATTAAGTGCCTGCACTTGTTCAACTCGTTTTGTTTTGAGATCGATAGTCATGTAAGATCTGCAATCCTTCATAAAGGACGCGTCTTTAGGTGTTGAATTAGCATCCAATTTACTGCTAATTACAAGTTGATCCGATGTTGCTTTTTCAATCCTGTAACTAGATTCATCTGTTTTAGTTTCTGCTGGCTTAGTTTGATTCTTTCGAAAGGTATTAATATCCCCCTTAGATGGAGATTTTCCATCTACAGAAACAACCGTCCACTGTTCGCCATTGGGGCCAGACGGGTCAAATTTTGCCTCAATGGTTTTCTCTTTACCTGCTGCTATGGTTGTCTGCCTCAATTCATAGCAATAATTGTCAGGCTGTAAAAAAATATTAGGGTCGAGAATAGCGGCGTCAATACCATTTTTAGATAAAGCATCTAATACAACTGTTTTTTGAGCCGAAGCAGTAAGCGAGGACATCGCTAATAAGAAAAATGCTAAAAGCGCTGTTTTTCCAGCGTCTGTTAATCCCGATTTTCTATTTTTTAATTTCTGGACGGCTGCATTTATTTCCGCTTTAAGGTGTGTGCCAAAACGTTGAATTTTGGCTTTTATAGCATTAACATCTAAACCAGCAATGGCTACTACTTTTGTTTTTTTCATCATCTGTAAATTATTATTTTGATGATGCAAAACTAGGCCCAGTTAAAGGCCCATAAAGCCAATATTTAGGTGAAACGTTATAAATGTCGACTCAGTCGTCAATTCGACCTATTGAATTGATGTTGGTTGCTTTGAAGGCCAAGGATCGAAAGATAGTTTTGTGACTTTCGGTTAAAAATCTAACCACGTCTTCAACATCGGAGCTTTAGTCCGGCTAACTATAATATCTGGATCATCGCAGTTTTTGACTTTGAGCCTTAGTTTACCATTAAAGAAATTATGGATCTGTTCAATGGAATCGATGTGTAAAATGTATTGCCTGTTTATCCTAAAGAAATTCTTTGGTTCCAATTCTTGTTCCAGGATTTCGAGTGTTTGCGATACTATAATTTGCTCTCCGCTAAATAAATTCGCGTAGCTAATGTTCATGTTTGAAAAGAAAAAGGCAATATCTGAAACATTGATCTTTCGATAGGTATCCCGGTACGGCAGAAGAAAGCGTCTACGATATTCCTTTGGTTGTAGTTGAGCCAATACGCTCTCTATTAATACCTGTTGAGATAATGGTTGTATGGTAACATTTTCATATTTTATTAAGGCAGCTTCCAACTCCTCTTTTTCTATGGGCTTAAGCAGGTAATCCACACTGTTATACTTGAATGCTTTAACCGCATATTCATCATATGCGGTTGTAAAAATTACCGGACATTTTACATCGGTTAAGTTGAATATTTCGAAACTCAGTCCGTCTGCCAGTTTCACATCCATCATGATCAGATCTGGGCAATCGTTTTCAGAAAGCCAGTCTACTGTTTTTTTAACACCAGGAAGCATACCTACAATCTCTGTATTTGGTCTGATCTCAAGTATTAACCTCTTTATTCGCTCAGCACTTAGCTTCTCATCCTCTATGATCAATATTTTTTTTATAACATTCATTTAACAAGGGGGATTTTTACTGTAAAAGTTTCAGCGGTCTGATGAATGGATGGTTGTTGATCACCTATTAAAGCATATCTGCTAATGATGTTTTTTAAGCCAATGCCGGTTGAATTAGCTTTATTTACTAAGGGTAACATAATGTTGGACACTACCAGTTCATTCTCATTGTTCGAGTAAATTTTGATGACTAATGGGTTATTTTCTTCTCTGCGGTTATGCTGCAGCGCATTTTCGATAAGCAACTGAAGCGAAACCGGAGCAATCATCCTTTCAAGCTGTGATTCGTCAATGTTAACTTCAAAAACAGTTCCGCCTCCCATTCGATTGTTAATCAGAAAAAGGTAGGCATCAAGGAATTTTAATTCTTCACGTAATGTGATGAGCTTCCTTTTAGCGTTGACTAATAAATACCGGTAAGCTTTAGCAAAATTCTCTGTGTATTCATATCCTAGTTGCTGATCTTTCAAAATCAATTCTGAAAGTGCACTTAGATTATTGAAAACAAAATGAGGGTCGAGTTGCAATTTAAGGGCCTGTAATTCTATCTCAGCCGCCAGTTGCTTATTTTGTGCAGCCTTAATCTCAAAATCAGCCGCCTTTAGCGTGGCAATTTTCCAATTCGTTAATAAAAAATCACCAGTGTTAAGTGCGCTAACCATGAGAGCCCATACTATGACGGCAATAACGATATAAAAACCCTGTCTTAAGGTAACAGGTGAAGGTTTTGTATTCACAGGATTTCCAAATAAATAGTTTGCAATACCGCAACAAATGATAAGTAATAAAATTCCTATGATTTGCAGTAAAGTTTGGGTAAATAAACGTTTTAAAGGCTGATCCGTCCATGGTATCCTTTTGTTTAACATCTTGTCAATATAGAGGCTGATTGCCAGCACAATTCCGCAAAACACCACATTGATTAAAGCAATTATTATTATTTCGGAAATGGTAGTACCAAAAGAGGCTATCCAATAAGAATATGGAAATATGACGAATCCGATTGCATATGAACTTACAAAGGTGAATGTTAATAACAACACGATCTTTGTATTTCTATTTATTGTGTTAGCTATATTTCCGTGACTCGTCATGAAATGATTTAAATGCAAATGTAGAATAACACTGCGTTAATTTTTGATTTGTTAACTGTGCTAAATGCATGAATTTAAAAACCACTTATTTTGGCTATTGCTTAGTAAGATGAATTTAAAATGGTAAGTATTTTCAGAGAAAATTTTATTTCAGCCTCTTTTAATAAACTCACCCTTTTCTTCAACGATTTGATTGCCCCAAATACGAATAGCGTCAAGGACTGGATTGAATGATTTACCAAACGCTGTTAAACTATAAATGACTTTGATCGGTGGCTTATCCCCATATACATGCCTGGAGATTAAACCATCCGCTTCGAGTTGTTTCAACTGCAAGCTCAGGGTCATTTCGGTAACGCCATGTAAATCTTTCCTAAGCTCACTATAGCGTTTTTCTCCGTCTTTCAAATAATAAAGAATTACCACTTTCCATTTACCGCCCACGAGATCCATGGCAACGCTTAACGTGCAGGGGTATAATTTTTCGTTGACCATGACCAGGTCATTTTCATGCTCTTTTCCCATATAAACACTGATGGTACCTATCGAAAATGATAGTTATTGCAAAGATACATGACTATAAATAGTTTTGCAACTATAAAAACTTTAGTTTGTTAATATATATACAAATGTTATCTTATGAGCAACAATTCAAAAACTGAAACAATACCAACAGACAGCAAACCTTTAATCACTATTGTCGGGGTTTTAGGAAAACAAGGTCTCAGTGCGGCACATTCCTTGTTAGAAAGTGGCGGTTACCGTGTTCGCGGTATTACCCGTCGGATAAATTCACAGGAAGCCGTTAGTTTAGCAGCAAAAGGTGTCGAACTCATTAATATTCCGCTTGATTTGGGACACTATAATGAATATGTGTCGGCTTTTCATGGCTCTGACGGTGTATTTCTGATGACACCTCAAATTGCCCCTCCGGCAACCCATGAATATGAGTTAGGCAAAGAATTAGCTGATGCGGCTGTTGAAGCTGGTGTAAGGCATGTGATTTTTAGTAGCTTAGAAAATATTGATAAAATATCCGCCGGGAAATTATTCGCACCGCATTTTACAGACAAGGCAAGGATTGAAGAATATATACGCACACTGCCAATTACCAGTTCGTTTATTTATATGGCCTTCTTTTTCACAAATTTAATTGAGTATTATACGCCATATCAGGATAACGATACTCTGGTTTTTCCGATTTATTTACCAAAGAATTTTAAAGCCCCTTTTGTCGATCCACTTACAGCCACAGGCCCTGCGGTACTGGAGATCTTTTCGAATCCAGATGTGTATAGTGGTAAAGCAATGCCTGTCATTGGAGAAATCATTTCACCACAGGAATTGGTAGAGACTTTCATAAGCGTGACTGGAAAGAAAGCTGTTTACAGTTCCGCTTTTACCAGTGAAGAACTGCTCCAACACTTCCCGGAATTTACTAATAACAATGACTTGGTTAGAGAGTTTTCAGGCATGGTTGAGTTTGCTGTTGAATATGGCTATTTTAAACCAAACCGGGATCTGGAATGGAGTAGACGGATCAATCCTAACTCTTTGAACTGGGAACAGTTTTTAATAAAAACAGGTTGGACAGGTGAAAAACGAGCTTATTAAAGTAGATCAAGAAACTATGATCCTAAAAAAATAGCTGTTAAGCTATGATTAATAAAAGAGCCGCAACGAAATCGACTGCGGCTCTTTTGTTATTTTAAGATAGTTTTATATTGCGCTGATCAGTTCAGAGATCCGGTTAGATATGCCAACTTCGTTATCATACCAGGCTACCACTTTAACCAATTTGCCGATAGCTTTGGTCATAGTGCCATCTACAATTGATGAGTGTGTGTTACCCAAAATATCGGACGATACAAAAGCCTCCTCAGTATATTGCATGATTCCTTTTAATGTGGTGTCTGCATAGCGCTTTAATACCTCATTGAGTTCAGCAACTGATACCTCTTGTTTCAGGTTGATCGACAGATCGACAATTGAACCGTCAATTACCGGAACGCGGTATGAGTAACCGTCCAGCTTACCTTTTAGGTTCGGTAAAACATCGCCTATGGCTTTTGCCGCACCGGTAGTTGTGGGGATAATATTGTAAGCTGCAGCACGAGCCCGGCGAAGATCTTTGTGCGGCGCATCCTGTAAATTTTGATCAGCGGTAAAAGCGTGAACCGTAACCATATAGCCCGATTCTATTCCGTATTCTTTTTCTAATATATGCAGCACCGGTGCGATACTGCCTGTGGTACATGAGGCTGTAGAGTAAATCTCGTCATCACTAATTAATTCATTGTTAACACCATGTACAACGGTTTTGATGCCGCCTGTAGCAGGTGCCGTGATCAATACTTTTTTGGCCCCTGCACGGATGTGAGCTTCGGCAGCTTTTTTATCGGTGAATCTTCCGGTCGACTCAATCACCCGCTCAACCCCTAACTCACCCCAAGGCAGTTTTTCAGGATCTCTTTCACTCAATAGTTTAATTCGTTTTCCGTTAACAACCAGGCTTTCTCCATCAGCGCTCACCTCGCCGGGAAAGCGGCTGTGGGCTGTATCATATTTAAGCAAATGCACCAATGTATCTATATCGGTCAAATCGTTTATCGCGACAACTTCTATGTTCGTTTTATCCTGTAAAGCACGCAAGGCCATTCTGCCAATTCGGCCAAATCCATTTATTGCAATTTTCATGTTGTTTATTTTTATGTTTTATTAAAAAGTAAAGGGATGAGTTATCTGATACGCTTCGTTCTAAGTATCAGCGTTTAATTTGATTCATTAAAATTACCTATCGTGTATCAGCGAGATTTGCAACATCCGGAGTAAGCAACACAGCTTTTCCGGAATCTTTAAGTGAAGTTTTAAACGCCCGGCGATAGTCCGACGGTGTGGTATTCAAATGCCTCAAAAATGTTCGACGCATGGATACCAGGCCACCGAGGCCGCATAATTCAGCTAATCTTTCCAGCGAAGTATCCGTATCCTCCAAATATTTGCGGGCAGCTTCAACCCGCATTTTCTCGACAAATTTAGCTGGCGGCATCCCTGTTTCGCGATGAAACACGCGCGTGAAATTCCGGGTGCTCATATTCATATGGTCGGCAATCAGGTTGACATCTAATTTTTCATGTAAATGTTCGTTAACCCAGTTTTGTGTTTTTTGGCCGATGTTATCGCTTTCATAAACCGGCAGCAGGTTGCCAAATTGTGCCTGGAAACCCGGCCTGCTTAAATAATAAACCAATTTTCGAGCTACATGGGTAGCAATGTCTTTATTATAATCCTCTTCAACCATGGCCAACGACAAATCAATTCCAGACGAAACACCAGCCGAAGTGTAAACATAGCCATCTCTGGTAAAAAATGGATTGGAATTAACTTCAACATCCGGATAGGTTTTGCTCAGCCGTTCGCTCGACTGCCAATGTGTAGTTGCTTTGCGGCCATGTAATATCCCGGCTTTTGCCAAAACAAATGCACCGCCACAAATTGAAGCAATACGGCGGGTATTTTGTTCATTTCTGGTAGATAACCAATTATAAAACTCAATCAGGCCCATCTGGCTTGCCTCTCTGGAATCATTTCCTGCTATGATCAGGGTGTCAATACACCCTTGAATATCTGCTATCCAGCTTTCACAATTAATGCTAACCCCGGCAGCTGTATCTACTTTTTTGTTTGAAGTGGGGGCAACTACTTTAACATCATAACCATTACTAATACCACAATTTTGCAAATATGTATCAGCGGTGATAAATACGTCCGTCGGACCCGAAAAATTAAGTAACATGTTGCCCGTCATGGCTATAATGATGACACGCTTTTTGCCTGGATATGCAATGTCTTGATTCATAACTCAAACTTAGTACTTATTGCGGCTGTCTCAAAGGACATAAATTATACAGTTTAGGCCATTTGTGTAATTTTCATGAGGTATGGATTTGAAATATTGATCCAGCGTTTCAGTACGAAAATATCTTCATGACATTTTTGGAAAAAATATGCTCTTGATTTACAGCAGTAATCTCTCTAATAGCATTCAAACGATAAAATTTCATTGGTGTTGATTATATACCTCGCTAAATTAGCTGCCTATGAAACAAACGGAACAACTTGCTATCGATATTAAAAGACTTCGTAATCAGGGAGTGAATCTTGTTAATGCCATTCAGGTTGAAGTTTATCCTGAGCAAATGGAAGCTCATTTTACAAATAACTTGAAAAAGGATTTTGAGACTTTCAAAAAATCATTGCCCATTTTTAGTAATACCTATCAGGCCTGGTATTCAGAAGCCCAAATCGTCATCAGGTGATTTCTACCGCTTCGGCTTAATGATTTTATGGCACTGTATGAAGTACCTAAGACCCGTAAGGAAATAAAAAAGGAAAATTATACCATAGAGGATTATCTTAGAAATACGTTTGTTACATCCGGATTTGATAAAAAAGTAATTGTCGGGCCAGTCGATGTAATTCCTTTAGTTCAGCAACAGCTCAATATTTTCGATTCGGTAACTGTTCGCCTGGAAAGTACAATAACGGAAATAAGCGAAATATTACAAGCTGATTTGCTTGATAAGATGCTTGTCGCGGCAAATGAACTTGCCAAAAACGGACTCGCCCGTTCTGCCGGTGGTGTTTGCAGCGCTATTATTCAACAGCACTTTGAAACCCTTCGGGCCAAGTATGATCTTAAGTTGCCTAAGAAAAACCCGGTATTGAAGGATTATAATGAATTATTACAAAAAGCTGAGGTATATGATTTTGGAACAGGAAGGCAAATTCAATACCTTATAGACCTGCGCGATCTTTGTGTTAAAAACACAAAAAAGGCGCCCAGCGCTTCTGAAATAGAGGATTTGCTAGTGGGAACTGAAAGGATCATAAAGACAATTTATTAGCCTAACCCCCATAAATCTAAAAAATTGAAATTAAAGGCAATGATTAAGCATGCCGCCCGTAATTTCTAAGGAGCAAATATTTAATTATGGGATAATTCTTTCCTGATACGGCTCAACGACTGCGGGGTAATTTTCAAATAAGATGCAATGTACTGCTGGGGAACCTGCTGCACTAGCACGGGGTAGCGTTTCATTAATTCCAGGTATTTCGTTTTTGCATCACCAAAATTCAAAAAGTCGTTGTCTTTAATTTTGTTTAGCAACGTAGCTTCGCTAACGCTTTTGAAGAATATGAACAAATTGGGAATTTCCTTGAGGTGTCTTTCGAACGTTATTAAGGTAATGGTATAAATCTCGCTGGCTATTACCGATTGTATGGCTTCAGTGGCTGGCAGTTTGGTGTAGTAACTTTCCAAATTAGCAAAAAACTGATTTTCACGCACAAAATGCTTTGTGACGTCGTTCCCATCTGCATCTATACCCAAAATTCTTAAAATGCCATTATTGATGAAGATGATATCACAGGCTACTTCGTGAAGCTCCTGTACATACTCGCCGGCTTTTACTTTACGATACCTGAAATTTAAAGATAGTGCATCTATGTCCTCACGGGCCAAAATGCCTCCAAAGGCTAAAGCTGACTTTAAATTTTCCATTAGATCACTATTTTATGTTCTAAAACGCTTTCTGCGCAGGCGACTACCGCTTCCCTCGCGGATATAGGCTGCCATTGCAGTTCATTTATGGCCTTGCTTATATCTGTTTTTCTCCTTTTCATTTCGAGCAATACGGGTTCTAGCTCAGGCCGAAACATAGCAATCACTCTGGTTACAAAATTAGGAAATTCTGCAGTAGGTATTTTTCGTTCGGGATAGTGCTCTTTTAATATGCCGGAAACTTCTTTCATTGTCAAATATTCTGATGCGGCGATATACCTGTTGCCAGCTGCTTTTGGTATTTCCATTGCCCTGATCAGCAAATCAGCGACGGAACGTACATCAACAATGTCAAACCCAATTTTCGGTATTGCTGGATAACTGCCATTTAATAAGGAAATGACAATATTCGCGGAGGTGCCAAAATCTTGCTCAATCACAGGCCCGAGTATAGCACCGGGGCATACGGTTACCAATTCTAAAGTAGATGGGGTATCTCGGATAATATCCCAGGCGGCTTTTTCAGCAATAGTTTTACTCTTTAAATAAGGTGTAATATCTTTTTTTTGGTTTATATCCGTCCAGTCATTTTCATTAAATACTTTATCAAATTCCTCTTTAGATTTCCCATATGCTATCGCTGCCAGCGATGAAGTCATCACCACGCGTTTGACGTTGTTTGCTGCCGCGGCGTTTAAAATATTTAATGTTCCGTTTTTAGCAGGAACGATCAACTCATCTTCATGTTTAGGCAATTCCCTTGGAAATGGAGACGCGACATGCTGTACAAATTCCACGCCTTGGGTTAGTTCTGTCCAAATTTCCTTGTCGCTTAAGTCAGCTACTACAAAACTGAGTTTATGGTTCTGGTCGGTATGGGCAGCAATCACATTTCTGATAGAATTGATTCTATTCTTAGCCCGTACTGTTCCAATTACTTCGTACCCCTTATTTAATAGCTGTATCGCCGTGTGTGAGCCTAAAAAACCTGTCACCCCGGTAAGCAAAACTTTTCTGTTATTCATAACTTTTAATTTGCTCAAAGTTCAGGAGTGCCAGGCATTTAACCATTACCATTTGGTAAGAAATTCAGTATCAATGACCAGCTTAAAGGCTACGTCAAAGTCATCAGTGAATTCGGCGAAAAAGCTCAATTTCTTTAATGCAGAATCTATAAGAAACTATCTAGGGGAAAAAAATGCTGACGTTTTTTATTTAATAAGTCCATTCATTTTTGCGAACGGATCGTTAAGCGGATCATCATTCCATACGTATTCAGCTACGTTCGCGACCCTAACTGCGGTGTCTTTCCCAAACATATTTGCAATAAGCCCGAGCGCCATATCAATGCCCGCTGATATCCCTGATGATGTGAAGAACTTGCCATCTTCTACCCATCTTGCTTCTGGAATCCAACCGACTTTATCGCTCTGGCTGGTCGCCCAAGCATAAGCAAGTTTGTTTGTTGTTGCTTTATGACCGTCTAAAAGTCCGGTTTTTGCAAGAACTGCCGAACCTGTACAAATAGTTGCTACTTTAGGTGCTGCATCAGCAAGTGCTTTAAAAGCAGTTAAAAATGCTTCGTTGTTAACCTCACGCCGTGTTCCTATACCCCCTGGAATCATTACGATATCAATCTTAGGCGCGGTTGAAAAAGTATAATCTAGTTTCAATACAGGCCCGGCATTGCTTTTAACGGTTTCTCCTTTTTCTCCAATAATGACAATCGATACTTTATCCCGTAGGATACCGAACATTTGAAGTGGTCCGAAAGCGTCTAGTAACTCGAATCCCTCGAAAACTACCATCCCTAGCGTCAACTTTCCATTCTGTGCGTTTCTATTTGGCAAATTTAAAGATTGGGAAAAGGACGAAATTGGAGATAGCGAAATTGCTGTAATGGCTGCTGTCATATTTGTTAAAAAAGTTCTTCTAGATTTGGAGTTTTCATCTAAGCTTACTTTTGTTTTCATTGTATTCTAAATTTAAATCAGTAATGTTAATTAGATAATGGAAGTGCTGGGTATTTTAGTCTATGTCCATTTTAAGGTCGATATTTGATAGTGTAAACGGGAATAGACAGATGAATCTTTTTCCATTCAAAAATGATAGAACCACTGGTTGCACTTAATTCCTCAACCCGATAAGTTAGTCTGGTCATAGGTTTTATGTTCGTTTTAGGATTAACAATTCCATTAATTTACCAATTTGAGGGTGAGGAAAGATGGGACTATCCTAGTTGTAAGTTCCTGTTTTCGTATTGCAGGAAAACATTTGCAAAATTTGAGAAAGTTTGGTTTGCCGACTCAATAGCTTCCTGCCCGAAATCCTCATGAATATAACGGTCGAGTACTGATGCAAAGGATGCCCATTTAGCACCGGTTTCCGAACCATACCCACTAAAAAATGAAACACCTTCTGTAACCCCGTGCTTCGCGAGCATCTGGATAATAATTGTACCACCCATTACAGAACCTTCCATTACATATAATGCACCGAGGGCTTTAATCGTGCTGTCAATTACAGGGATAGTCACCTTCGGCAACTTTGTTATTGCTGATCCAAGGGAAACAATATCATTGGCAAGGCTGACCGCGTTTCTCCGATCTGCATAGTCTGGCAGAACTTCAGCGGAAATGTATGGCTTGATCGCTTCCTCCAGGCGATTAAAATAGGCATAAAATATTTTCAGAAGATTGGCGTAATCCTGGTTGCTGCGAATAGCTTTTAACCGGGCGACTACCAGTTTTTCTAATTGCTGATGCGCTGAGGTTGTTTGTTTTCTTAATTCATCTTGTATCATAAGACTTTGATTTTATAGTTAATTGATTTATGCTGTTCATTATCGTTTTGTACCCTTTCCATACGCTTCAGCTTCCTGTCAATCCGTATCAGATATATGGCCAGGCCGGCAAACGATATGGCTATAGTTGCTACAACGACCCATATTTTACCATTTTTTCGCATGGCATCTGCCATATCGATCTCTTGTCTGCTCTGTCCAAAGGCGGTAATCGCACTCAAAAGCAATAAGAACAGGGTAGTGATTTTTTTCATGGTTATTCGTAAAATGGCCTATAGCGTTAACATCGCAGGCCTGCCAATTATTAAGAAATTTGATTTTGGTTATAATCGATCAGCTGCATCCGGTAACGGAGGGTAGCGATCCAGACGGCGACCAAACTCCATCCCAACATGGCCGGGTAAAACGCGACCTTCATGCCATTGTCCAGATCATATTTCCCAAAAGCGGGATTCCCCCCGCTGCCCGGATGCAGCGAATCAGTCATTCGTGGTAGAATAAATATTAAAACCACCATTATTGGAAATGCGAAAATGTTATAAATGGCTGCTATCTTCCCGCGTTTCTGTTCTTCCTCAATGGAATTTCTAAGGATCAGATAGGCGCAATAAAGCAGACAACCGATCGCTGCGCTGTTTTGCTTAGGATCATTACTCCAATAATCACCCCAGGTAAACTTCGCCCAAATCATTCCGGTGATCAATCCCATCACATAGAAAAACAAGCCCGTTTTTACACATTCAGTAGAAGCCAGGTCATATTCCTGTTTACCGGTTCGCAAATAATTGATGCTACAGATAACCGATATGATAAAAACAGTTAGCATGCCCATCCACATGGGGACATGGAAATATAAATTGCGTATGGTTTCATGTAATATGGCCAGACGCGGCACCGGCAGCAGCAAACCTGTAAAAATTGAGGAAAACACCAGCAACAGCGCCATCGCCTTCCACCACGAATGATAAATCATTTTCATATTCACTTTATAAGTAATCTTCAATCAATTAGTCCCGCCACCCAGGCTGCGGTACAGATCAGCAATTGCGGATAGTTCCTGCCGTTTTACGGATGCTAATTCAAGCTCGCTTTGCAGCACGTTTCCTTGTGCTGTGATTACCTCCAGGTAGTTCGCCATGCCGTTTTTGAAAAGTGAATGGGCATTTGCAGTCGCCTGCTGAAGTGTTTCAACCCGTTTAGCTACGATAAGGTCCTGATCTTTTAATTTCTCGATCTTTACCATCGCGTCTGATACCTCACCAACTGCTTTTAATACGGTTTGCCGAAAAAGTATAACGGTTTTCTCCCGCTCGATACCGGCTAATTTATACTGGGTACTTAATTCCTTATGCTGCAGCAATGGCTGAAGGACACTCGCGCCGACTATGCCAAAGAGTGAGCCGGGAATATTGAACCAGTCGCTGGCTTTCAGCGCATTGACACCTCCGCTGGCCGTAATCCGAAGTTCAGGATACATTTGAGCCTTATTGATACTTACTTTCGCGTTAGCGATGATTAAGTCTAACTCACGGCTTTTGACATCCGGTCTTTGACGGACCATAACCGAGGGAATGCCTGTTGAAAGTTCTATAGGGAACCTGATTTCATCAAGGATGGCGTGTCGTTGGACAGTGCCCGGCAGTTGGCCCGCAAGGATCTGCAGTGCATTTTCCTGTAATGCGATCTCCTGTTCCAATTGCGGAACAAGTTCTGCCGCTGTCAGCTGCTGTGCCTGCGCTTGCTGAACAGCGAGGGAGGTAACCTGCCCGAAATTGTATTGCACACCTACGATGTGCAATGTACTGTCACTTAAGGCCATATTACGCTGCGCGACCCGAAGCTGTTCGTCCAGCATGAGGAGATTGAAATAACCTTTGGACACGTTGGCAACAAGATCAGTCTGCAAGGTTTTCCTTGCTTCATTGCTTTGCAGATAAACAGCAAGCGCCGCTTTATTGGTATTACGAATCCTTCCCCAGATATCAGCTTCCCAGGAAAGGTTTGCTCCGGCAGCATAATCCTCTATATGATTGGAACCTAAAAACTGGCTGGCGGTCAAACCATTGAGACTGTATTTTGAAGGAATACTGGTGCTGGCCGTCGCATTGAAGTTCACAGTAGGTACATTGTTCCACTTGGATTGTCTGACAACCTGCTGCGCTTCTTCTATGTTTTTTAACGCGATACGCATGTCAAAGTTTTTTACAAGGGCACTATCGATCAGCCGCTGTAATACTTCGTCATGGAAAAAGCTTTTCCATGGCAGCGCAGCTATACCTATGGTGTCTTTCACTGCCACACCATTAAAGGTAACCGGCAATTCCGGTTTGGGTGCCTGTACATCTTTAGAGATTTTGCACCCTGCAACCGTAAAAAGCAACCCGGTAATAAAGATGATTCGATTATAGTTTTTCATTGAATATTTTAAATATTTGAGTGCTTTTTAATTGACTGCTTCCGCTTCTAATACCAGTTTAGACTCGGGTTCCGAATGGACTTTATTTCCTGAGACTTTTTCATGCAGGGCCTGGAAAACCACAAACAGAACCGGTATAATAAATAAACCCAGGACAACTCCGCCTAACATCCCCCCGGCCGCGCCGATGCTAATGGAATGATTACCCATAGCAGATGGCCCGGTAGCCCGCATCATGGGGGAAATACCTGCCACGAATGCAATGGAAGTCATAATGATCGGTCGAATCCGAAGTTTGGCAGCTTCCAGTGCCGATGCCACCAGGGTGTGGCCGGCATGTCTGCGTTGCACTGCAAATTCAACGATTAGAATAGCATTTTTTGCCAGCAATCCGATCAGCATTACAAGGGCTACCTGGATATAAATATTATTATCGATGCCGGTCAGCCCAATTGCTATAAAAACTCCGATAATACCGGTCGGCACGGAAAGTACTACCGCCAGTGGAAGAATATAGCTGTTATACTGGGCGCATAATAAGAAGTAAACGAATAAAAGAGAGAGAACAAAAATGATCACCGATTGGCCGCCGGAAGAAATTTCCTCCCTTGTCATCCCGGAAAATTCGAATGAATAACCTGTGGGCAGCTGGCTTGCGGCTACTTCGCGAACGGCCTGGATAGCACTTCCTGTACTATAGCCTGGTTTTGGCACCGCATTGACACCGATTGAATTAAAGAGGTTGTAACGAGTAATCGCTTCCGGGCCATACACTCTTCTTAACCTGATCATCGTTTTAACAGGTACCATGTCACCCGTCTTGTTCTTTACATAAATTTGATTCATAGAGGCTGGATCGGCACGTTCTTCCTGCTCCGCCTGCACCATGACCCGGTAATACTTACCGAAACGGTTAAAATCGGAAACCTGCGCACTACCGAAATAGGCCTGCATGGTGCTTAGTACATCCTTTTCGTCAACCTCCAGCTGCTCGATCTTTTCATGATCCAGGACCATTTCATATTGAGGGTAATCAGCACGAAATGTCGTGAACGCAACAGCGATTTCCTTGCGCTTCATCAATTCGGCAATAAAGCGGTTTGCGATTCCACCAAATTTATCCAGCTTTCCGCCTGCCTTATCCTCCAGCACAAAATCAAGCGCATCTACATTGCTGAACCCTGGTACAGTCGGAAAAGAAAACACGAAGCATTGGGCACCCTTTATCGTATTGAGGCGCTTTTGCAGTTCAGCTATATTCGCCCCAACATCATTCATATCACCGCGTTCACCATCTTTTTTCATCCTGAAAAACGCTACACCGGAAGATGGGCTCGTTGAACTGGTCAATACATTGAAACCTGCTACTTCATTGAAAGCAAATTTTGCTTTCATATCTCTTACTTTGTTAGCCGCTTCATCCAGAAATGCCTGTGTTCTGTTCATAGAAGATCCTGGCGGAAGATTCACCGAGATGGCGATAAAGCCTAAATCCTCGGATGGAATAAAGCCGGTCGGCGTCCGTCGAATAAGCCATCCGGTAACCAGAACAATCAACACCAGTCCACCCATACTGAGCCATTTGAACTGGATCATTTTTTTTACAGCTCCGACATACTTACCGGTCACGGTCTCAAATCCTTTATTAAAAGCAAAGAAAAATCGCTGTTTGAAAGTTGTTGGCTTTTCGCGGTGATCATGATTCACATCTTTCAATAATAAGGCACATAAAGCCGGGCTAAGGGTTAGCGCATTCAGGGCAGATATGGCAATAGCAATGGCAAGGGTAAACGCGAACTGACGGTAAAACACACCAGCTGAACCTTTCATGAAACCGGCCGGAAGAAATACAGCAGCCATGACCAGTGTGATGGAAATGATCGCTCCGGTGATCTCATGCATGGCAGCCATCGTGGCTTTCTTTGGTGTCATGTTCCGATGCTCTAATTTGGAATGTACGGCTTCCACGACCACGATAGCATCATCCACCACAATTCCGATGGCGAGTACAAGCGCAAATAAGGTCAGCAGATTGATGGAAAACCCAAAGACAGACATAAAAAAGAAAGTACCGATAAGGGCCACAGGTACCGCTATCGCAGGAATCAATGTGGAACGAAAATCCTGCAGGAATAGATAAACCACAATAAAAACGAGGATGAAGGCTTCAATTAAAGTATGCTCCACCTGGTCAATGGATTGATCCAGCATATCCTTGGTATTGTAAAGTATCTGCTGTTTAATTCCGGGTGGAAAATCCTTCTCCGCTTTTTTTAGAAACTCAGCTACCTTGGTCTGTATATCCCTTGAATTAGAGCCGGGCAATTGGATGACTTGGAAAAGAACACTTTGTTTGTCGTTTACGGTATTGAGCAAACTGTAAGTATAGCTACCCAGTTCAACCTTTGCAACATCTTTGAGCTTTAACATACTGCCATCAGCATTCGCCCTGATGATCATATTTCCATAATCCTCCGGCTTAGTATATTTTCCGGGATACTTAAGTACATACTCAAAAGAACGGTTGCTTGACTCACCAAATCTTCCGGGGGCTGCTTCCTGATTTTTGCTTTTGACGGCTGCCATCACCTCCGTTGGAGTAATGTTGTAAGCGGCCATTTGTGCCGGATTAAGCCATATACGCATGGAGTAATCTTTGTTGCTGCCATAAAAAGTCACCTGGCCAACGCCTTGAATACGTTTAAGTTCGGGAATGATATTGATTTGTGCGTAGTTGGTCAGATAAGTTGCATCATACAGTTTAGGCCTATCACTCATCAGGTTAATGGCCATAATAAGCGAATTCTGGACTTTTTGCGTGGTGATACCTGCCTGAACCACCTCCGGCGGTAAAAGCCCGGTTGCCGATGATACCCGGTTCTGTACATTTACCGCTGCCTGATCCGGATCAGTTCCTAATTT
Source organism: Mucilaginibacter sabulilitoris (assembly GCF_034262375.1). Lineage (NCBI taxonomy): Bacteria > Pseudomonadati > Bacteroidota > Sphingobacteriia > Sphingobacteriales > Sphingobacteriaceae > Mucilaginibacter > Mucilaginibacter sabulilitoris. Next base: position 4,828,090 of record NZ_CP139558.1, on the reverse strand, counting down.
AAAGTAAACTGAAATCGTTAATGTTCCATCGTTGCTCGAGGTGGAACTCATATAGGTCATATTTTCAACCCCGTTGATTGCTTCCTCCAATGGCGGCGCTACCGCGCGTACCATCGTTTCTGCATTTGCACCGGGATAGTTAGCTGACACCTGTACCACAGGGGGAGCTATATCAGGGAATTGTTGAATGGGTAGCCCCATAAGGCCTACCGCACCGAGAATTACCAGCATGATGGAGACCACCGTGGCGATAACCGGCTTATCGATAAAAACTTTTAACATGGTGTAATAATTTGAGGGTGTTAGTTGCTGGCCATTTTTGCGTTAGATATTTCAGCTTTAACAGGCATGCCATCTTTGAGGGATTCCTGGCCTTTCAATACCAAACGGTCACCTGTTTTCAGACCGCCGGAGATGTAATACATATTATCAGTTGAACCCGAAATGGTTAAGGCGACTTGACGGATCTGGTTGCTTTGATCTACTATAAACGCAAAGGTTTTGTCCTGCAGTTCAAAAGTAGTTGCCTGTGGCACTGCAATAACGTCAGTCTGTTTAAGTCCCAGTTTAATTCTGCCTGAGTTCCCGGAACGAAGCAAACCGTCTTTGTTCGGAAACGTTGCCCGTAGAGTAATTGCACCAGTGGATTTATCGAATGCGGCATCCACCATATCCAGTTTACCGGTTTGCGGATAAGCTGTACCGCCGGAAAGTACCATGGTCACTGCTGAGGCGTTTTTTAATTTCTCAGCAATAGAAGTACCCTTCAAACCATCCTTAAAGGCGACAAAATCAGCTTCACCAACAGAAAAGTAAGCATGCACTTCCCTGTTATCAGACAAGTAAGATAACGGTTGTGCGTCCGACGGAGCCACCAGGCTGCCGGTTTTCTTCCCGAGGCGACCAATATAACCGCTCACCGGAGCTTTAATGGTTGCGAAGCCCAGTGTGATTTTGGCATTTCCGGCTTTTGCTAGCGCTTGCCTTTCACGCGCCGCCGCAGCATCATATGCTGCCTGCGCGGTTTGCAATTGATAAGTAGAGACCACTTTATTTTGTACAAGTGCCGTAAGCTTTTCCACCTCAATTCTTGCCGTTGCCACGTCTGCCTTCGCCGCTAATGATTCGGCTTGGGCGTTGTTATATGCTTCCTGGAAAGGGCGTGCATCAATCTGGAACAGTGGTGTTCCTTTTTCGACATATGTTCCTTCTTCTACGAATATTTTTTCCAGAAGGCCGTTGACCTGCGAACGAATCTCCACATCGGTCTGGCCTTCCAATTTCGCCGGATATTCATTATAGACCACCGCATCGGTCTGGTTTACGATGGTCACCGGTACTTCAGGTGCAGTCGTGTTCTGCGCCTGCTGATTCCCCGATGTACAGGAAGAAAATATAATAGCTGGAATTATCATTCCATGTAACAGATTCTTTTTCATAAAAATTGATTTGATATGTTAGAAATGTGTGATAAAAAGAGTGAACCAAATTCACCGATAGCTTCTATGTGAAATCCATGGCATTGCTATCCTGTTAAATGATGGTAATAAGGCGAAATAAGTAAGTATACAATTACCCCGGTAGCGCTGACGTACAACCAGATCGGCATGGTCCATCGGGCAATTTTGCGATGCCGGATTAGCTGATTGTTTAATCCGAATGCCATTGTCAATAGTGAAAGTGGCACAATCAGGGCAGCTAAAAAAACATGTGTGACTAAAATGAAAAAATAAGCAGCCCTAAGTAAACCTTCACCGCCATACCTGGTTGATGGCGTGGAAAAATGATAGAGTAAATAGGAAAACAGAAAAATCGAAGTAAAAGAAAACGCAAGAAATACAAATGTTCGGTGCATGCGTATTTTTTTCCGGCGTATTGCGTATAGCGCAATCATTAATGCAAGAAAGGTTAAACCGTTTAAAATAGCGTTAAGGAGCGGCAGCTTTGAAAAATCATGCCCCTTAAATGAAGAGATTTTAGGCAGGAAAAAGGCAAGCGTTATCAAACCATTGATAGCGATGGTGAGCACCCATATAAGCGGTTTATAATTTCTTTGTGGCATTAATTTAAAAATATGGTGGTAATAGTCGGTTTCATTAGCGTATTCGGTTCAAGTGATAAGTATTTAAAATAGTTATCAAAGGATAGCATAGTCAAGTGATCAGAGAAAGTAAAATAACATACCACATAGTATGTTTTTGGACAGGATATTTGAATGGTCATGATAGAAATGTTAGCATATGCCTGTTATTTTAACGAGTGAAGATATTTGTCATACTCTTTCAAAAAAGTAGCATAATAAGACTTGCCAAGCACTTTGCCCATGTTCCGGGCACCATGGTATAAAGTGATCACATATAAGGCAATATTCCGTGGATCATGATCTGCACTTAATTGACCTGCACCCTGAGCCCTGACGATTTCATCCTCGATAAGTTTCTGCCATTCACTTAAATTCTTTTTAAGTGTTTTACGAAAACGTTCATTTAACGGTGCCATTTCCTGGATAAGGTTTACCGAAGGACAACCATATTCGCTATTCAGAACAGGATGATCAATAAGAAGGTCTTTCAGCATCTTATAAAGGTTTTTTCTAAAATCTTTGGTAGTACCGATAGATTTTTTTACGGCAGGCCAAAGCTCCTTGTGCATGACATCCGAAATAAGCGCAATGCCCATTTCTTCCTTACTTTTGAAATGGTAATAAAATGCTCCTTTCGTTACCTGCAATGTTGCCAGTATTTCATCAATGCTCGTCGCCTGATACCCTTTTTGATAAATCAAGTCAAAGGCTTTTCTAAGAATTTCAATCCTGGTTAACTCTGCTTTGGACATTTCCATACCGATTAGTATGGGGCAAAGTTATTTATGTTTTGCTGGAATTTCTAATTCCAAGTGGTCGCGAATCTTTAAATGTTAAGTTTTCGACGGAGCAAACTGAGGTGTTTTTCGACACAACATTATTTAGTTTATGATTTTAAATATTTGATAATCAAATATTTATTTATTTATATTTCTTTGAATGAAGAATAATTATAAAAAACTCAAAATGGCCTAAAGTGCGCTATTTATGTCCTTTGAGACAACTAAATCAACTCGTAAATTTGTTGTCATGAAAGATGAGGTTTTAATATCCGATCATACAAAGCAGAAAAAAAAGGTCGTAATCGTTGCGATGACAGGTCGTATGCTTATGGATTTTGTGGGTCCTTCTGATGTATTTACCACTACCAACATATTTCTCAAAGATTCAGGGTCGAACGATGAGTATGAAGTTCAAATTGCTGCACCCACGGCAGATAAAAAAGTTACCACCGGAGCAGGTATAAAGATTCTATGCGATACCAGCGCAATGGATATCAAGTCAAGCATAGACACACTCATCATATGCAATTATGAGTTCCACGAAAGTCCTGTTAACTTATTCCAGCCATTTTATACATGGCTTGCTAAAAGAACAGAAAAAAATACGCGACGGATCGGGTCAGTATGTGCGGGTACATTTGCGCTGGCAAAGGCAGGTTTGATAAACCAACACAAGGTAACCACACACTGGAACCTTAATGAAAAACTGCAGCGAAACTATCCGCAACTACATGTTGATACGAATCTATTTTATGCCAAAGATGGCCATATATACACTTCAGGCGGTGTCTCATCAGGAGTAGATATGGCTTTGGCTATGGTTGAGGAAGATTTTGGAAAGGAACTTGCCATTAGGGTGGCCAGGGAATTGGTGGTTTATCGGTACAGACCTGGTTATCAAAGCCAGTTCGGAAGCTTGCTTTCTTCCTATGACAGCTCAGGCCTTAGCCTTAAGTTACGTAATTGGGTTAAAGAGCATTTACATGAGAATATGGACGTTCGCCGGATCGCAGACCACTTAAACATGAGTACACGAAATTTTACAAGGGTATTTCATAAGCAGACTGGTATCCCCCCGGCCAAGTTTGTTGAAAAGGTCCGGGTAGAGGAAGCAAGAAAATTATTGGAGGACACAGATAATTCACTGGAAAATATAGCTGAGCTATGCGGCTTGGGCGGCCTAAGTTCAATGAGGCGAACCTTTTTAAGGCTACTGATGACTACGCCATCCGATTACCGTCGGGCTTTCAGAACTTCCCTGAGTGATACAGGAATAGATGACCCGTATATCCTGGAATCCTCAAATTATAGTGATGCGGACTAATGAATGATTCTTCATTAGCCGGATTGTTATTCCGGTTCAGGTAGCCATTAATTATTGTTGGGTTCCATCATGAGCATAACTAAATGCTACTACTGGAATAATAAAGCGTTGGGAATGGTGTGATCTAACCTCAGTTTTATCATACTAAATGAGGTAAATACATCATTCTATTTGAATTATAACATACTATGTGGTATGTTATTAGATTGATCTTTTTTATGGAAATGATTTTTGAATCGGCATTAGGGCGTTTAAGAGTAAGTGCATATGCGGCTGGAGTTACCTTGGTTCTGTTGCTTGGAGCTGCACTACCGCTTAAATATTTCTTAGGACAACCTAATATGCTATGGACGATTTCACCATTCCATGTGATTTTTACCCTGTGGTTCATCTTTAATACGCTTAACGTAGCAATTGAACATCGGTGGAAGTTCCGTGAAACGACCTGGAAAGTTTTACTAAGCTGCGTCATCCCATTGGGAATACTTTATATCGACAGGCACATCCTCAAAAAAGAGAGCCGGCCGGATCATAACGTGCAAAATGATCAATGAACAATAAAGGATTATCGCCTGGATAGCAAAAAACTTAATCAACACACAAAACATGAACAGACTTATGAAATATCGCTTTGCATTATTTAGCCTGCTGGCTCTGATGGTAGCTTGCAAACAACAATCGGCAAACCAGGATCCACGCCAGCAAATCCTCGAAAAACACGACGCGCTTATGGTCACGAGTGAACAAGCCATGTCAATCAAAATGCGCTTAGATACTTTGAAGCTTAATAATCTACCCTCCGGCCGTCCAATAAGTGATACCATTATGGATCGTAAGGAGATCACTAAAGTGCAGCATTATTTAACAAAAGCTGACAATGATATGGAAGACTGGATGCATAACTACCAGCCTGAGTTTAAAGGAAGTTCTACAGATGAAACTAACGCTTACTTTAAAAAAGAGGCAGTTAAATTAAACAAGTTGAGCAGCGACTTTGAACAAGCGATCACTGCATCAAATAATTTATTTGCAAGGCTACATGTTAAAAATACGCCTACCACAATTAAAAAGTAAGGTCAATCTTTAAAATCCAATTAATATGAAGAAAGTAATTTATTTGTTCATGATTGCTGTAACCATCACGGCCTGTAAGGAAAAACCGAATAAACTTCCCATTTATGGTAATCGGCAAGCTATTAAACGAATAATAGATGGAAAACCCACTGTTGATACTATTTACCAAACAATTCCCGCGTTCAGTTTTATCAATCAGGACAGCGTAATCATTTCTAATCACCTGTTCGATGGAAAGATTTATGTTGCAGATTTCTTCTTTACGTCTTGTCCTTCAATCTGCCCGGTAATGCACCGTAATTTAATGAAGGTTTATGAGAAATATAAAGGGAATAACGAGGTAATGCTGCTATCTCATAGCATTGATTATAAATATGATGTTCCACAAATTCTTAAACGCTATGCTACAAAATTAGGGGTTACCGGCTCCCAATGGCAATTTGTCCGCGGACCTAAAGAAAGCATCTATGGACTTGCGAAAAACAACTACCTCGTTTCGGTTGGCGAGGATAGCAAAGCCCCCGGAGGGTACGTCCATCAAGGTTATTTGGTGCTGGTTGATAAGCAAAAACGTGTGAGAGGTGCGTATGACGGAACTAAAACTGAACAGGTGGAGCAGTTGATGAGTGACATGGACCTATTGCTCGCAGAGACGAAACAAGACCAATAATAAAAGGAAGAAAATTTAAATCTGCAGCCTGCTCATTTGCAACCGGACTATTTATGTTCCTGCTTTGATTGGTGTTGCCGCGCTATTAATGAAAAAGAAGTTGATAATTATCATTGTACTGATCAACCTGATCATCTGCTATTTTGCCTATAATCTTCGACCAACCCAAATCGATTATAATGTTCGCGAAGATAAGGCAGCGTTTTCAGTGCCAAGTAATTTTCCGAAACCAGTTTATGATTTTAAAGGCAATAAAGTTACGCCGGCAGGATTTAAACTTGGACGAATTCTTTTTTATGACCGGCAATTATCGCTGGATCAATCAACATCCTGTGGAACATGTCACCAATCTTATGCCGCATTTGCAAATCTTAATCTCCCGGTAAGCCGTGGCGTTAAAGGTTGCACGGGAACAAGGAATGCACCTGCCTTATTTAACCTGGCCTGGCAGCAGGGATTTATGTGGGACGGACGCATTGATCAGTTTAAGCTTACTTCTCATAATGCGATTTCCAACCCCTGCGAAATGGCAAATGACCTTGATCATATCAGTAAAAGACTACAGACATTAAAATTTTATCCGGTGTTGTTTCGGGAAGCATTTGGTGACAGCACAATCAAATCGAAATATATTTTAAATGCGCTTGTCCAATTTATGGCCATGTTGGTTTCTTCTAATTCCAAATATGATAAGTATGTCCGTAAAGAGCCGGGCGGAAACTTCAGCGAGGAAGAGATGCAGGGATATGCGCTGTTCAAACAAAAATGCAGTTCTTGCCATCGGGAACCATTATTCACTGACCGTAGCTACCGTAACAATGGCCTCGATATTTGGTCTCTGGACAAAGGAAGAGACAGTTTAACCCATACTGCCAAAGATTTTGGCAAATTCAGGGTACCATCTTTAAGGAATGTAGAGGTTACGGCCCCCTATATGCATGATGGCAGATTAGCTACCCTGAATGAGGTGTTGGCGCACTATGATCATGGTGTCGAACCAAATCCAAATCTTGATCCTCAACTGAAACGAAATGGCAAATTAGGCATCGTACTTAATTTAAAAGAGCAAAATAGGATCCTGGCATTTTTAAAAACACTTACTGATAAAGAATTTATAAACGATAAAAGATTTCAAACTCCCTGATATGTATCCATCCCTTCTTTTTCTTCATTCCTTTTGGCGATGGCTGGTCCTTGGCAGCCTGTTATATTCAATTTTCATTTCCTATAAAGGGAAAACCGAAAAACTGGCGTTTTCGGAAGTAGCAAATCAGTGGCGACACTGGACAGCGACCATTGCTCATATCCAATTGCTGCTCGGGATGGCTATGTATGTACAAAGTCCTGTTGTGATGTATCAAATGATGGATAACCCCAACAAGGTATTTAATGAACAAACCTTCTTCCGCTATTTTCACCTGATTATGATGATGGTTGCTGTTGTACTGATCACAATAGGTTCAGCAAAAGCTAAGCGAATAAAGTCTGATCATGATAAATACAGCACCATGCTGAGATGGTTTGGACTTGCTCTCGCAGTCATATTTGTTGCTATTCCATGGCCATTTTCTCCGTTGGCCAGCCGGCCATTAGTACGGGGGATGTAGGTTGACAATAGATCAATTAAAGCAGCTAGACAGATACCCTCGATATGATACCCTCGAAAATTATTATTCAAAAAATATGATCAACCTATTAAAAACTCAGCTTGGAAGATTAAAACTGGCAGGCTATGTGGAAGGGACCTCCCTCATACTGTTACTCTTTGTAGCCGTTCCATTAAAGTATTTCGCAGGAAATCCGGCTTTGGTGCGCGCCATTGGACCGGTTCATGGCTTGCTATTTTTATGGTTCATCATCAGTACTTTAAGTGTTGGTGTGGAGGAGCAATGGAAATTCCGGGAAACAACCTGGAAAGTACTGATCGCCTGTGTTATTCCTTTCGGGACATTTTATATTGATAAGTTTATTTTAAAAAATGTGCCTGATGAACCAGATCCTGAAAGGGTGAATGATTAGCGCTATATCTTAAACAACTAACAATTACACACTTTATGAAAGAATCGAAATTAATACTTTGTTCAATCGTCTTCCTTTTAATGATCGGGAAGGCCCGAATCGCTGCCGCACAATGTTCACAATGTGTTGCCACGGTTGAAACTAACAGGCAGGCTGGAAATGATGGGCTCGCTAAAGGGCTCAACCACGGCATCCTGTATTTATTGGTTGCCCCTTATGCGGCAATTGGTTTAATGGGATTCATCTGGTATAAAAAGTATCGCCGCACAAACGTCAACTTGAATATGCGCAATGAAAAGCTAAATCTGAATTAATCCGGCCTCGTTAAGCTCCATTTTTAATTTTTACATATACAATGAATCAACTACAGGAAGCTTTTAAATTATTTGATGAATACAATCAGCAGGACCCGCGTTCTATAACCTGGAGAAATGCTGAGTATCCTTTGGAATATGCCTATTCATTAATGCTCTCTCAGTGGGTTGTGTCCTTACAGTCTGCTTCCAGCGAGGAGCTTTTACTTGCTTCGCGGAGTCAGCATATCGGTAGATGGGAAATTCCAAGAGAAACTTATCCTGAAGGAAGAGAGCACTATTTAAAATGGCGCAAAGATCTGGCAGGACATCATGCGGCAGTTGCTTCCAGCCTGATGCAAAAAGCAGGATATGAAGAAAATAAAATAAGCCGCGTACGAGAGATAATTCTTAAAAAAAGAATAAAGCAGGATGCTGAAGTACAGATTATGGAAAATGCCTTATGCCTGCTTTTCCTGGAATATCAATATGAGGATTTGCGTAAGAAATATTTACATGATCCTGAAAAGATAGTGAATATTCTATACAAATCGCTATTGAAAATGGATGCGCATGGCCACAAAGTTGCCAGGCTGCTAAACTTTTCCAGCGATGGCTTGGTGCTGGTAAAAAAAGCAATTGAGCTCGTTAATATGCCGAAGTAAGATTTTTCAAAAGCCCTTTAAGATTTAAAAAGTAATTTTTAAAAATTCAACTATATAACGTTTTCAGCTTTCCAATTACTAATTCGCTTATGAAATACCTCACATTCTTTGGCTTTATGTCGTTATGCATATTTTTTATCTATCGAATGTTTGCTACATCTACGGATGACCATTCCCTGGAGCATATTCTAGCCAAGGACCCCATCATTATTGATGTTCGTACGCCTGAAGAGTATAAAATGGGACATATTAATGGTTCACTTAATATTTCTCTGGCAGAACTGGAAAAAGGTACGCCATTAAGCCTCGATCTCAAATGCCCAATATTAACTTGTTGTTCTCATGGTGTAAGAAGTATCCAGGCTGTAAAAATACTCGTCAATAGAGGGTATCAAAATGCATCTAATGGCGGGGCCTGGACTAATCTTCAAATGCTGATGGATAAATATCACCATTCAAAAGTTTCAGATATTAAATAATAACAGAATTAATTGATGAAGTAGTCTAAAAGTTTATTAACGATCAAATAGCATTAACTCACAAATGTTATTGTAGTCAAGTTAAAACCGCTAAACCTTACCATGAAAGATAAAGAACAAACTAAACGCAAACTTATAGATGCGGTTGGTGCCATTATTAAATCCAGAGGATTTGGCTCTATACGTATCAGCAAAGTAGCCCGGCAGGCTGGTGTTGATCGCAAGCTGATCTACCGCTACTTCGGAAACATGAACAATTTGACGGAGGCCTATATTGTCGAGAATGATTATTGGATGGTCTTTGCTGAACAGTTGAACCGTCTTTTCCAAGAGGTAAGTGATGATAATTCACAATTGGTTATAACAGAAACATTGCAGGGACTGTTTAAGTATTTCTACAAGCAACCAAAAATGCAAAATTTGATTTTAATTGAACTTACCGGTTCCAGCCAACTGATGCGTAGTATTCATAACGTGCGGGAATCTATGGGCCAGGATATTTTAGAAAAAACGGATATGCATTTTAAAAATTCTGGAATTAATTTTAGGGCTGTTGCAGGATTGTTGATTGGTGGTATATATTACATGGTGCTACATACCCTTAGCAATGGATATAATTTTGCCGATGTTGACCTGGAATCCGAGGAAGGAATGAAAGCGGTATCAGAGACACTTGCTAATGTGGTAGATTGGGCCTTTAAAGCAGCTGCGAATCATTAAAGTTAATTGCTCAAAACGTGAACCTATTATTCCGGGCATTCCCTGCGGTCGGACTTTTCACTGTATCTTCTGCCGAAGGATGCCGTTGCAATTCCTAATGCTTTTGTACCTATTTGCAGGATTTATTTTTTATTCGTATTTTACAAATACCCGCCCAAATCGTAACCCGCCCAAATCGTAACCCGCCACATCGTAATTTGTTAAATCGTTAGATTTTTAAAAATCTTTGTGTTATGTCCAATAATATATATTTAATTAACGACTGCCCGCTTTCAGCGGTAACCCTTAGTGGTAAAATGGATGAAGGTTTCCATCCTGGCCAGGAAATAATCCTGGTAAATAAAGAAACCAGAAGATATTGCCCAAAATATATTGAACGTGTAATTGACGCGGGAGATGGCAATTGTGTGTTAGACCTCTACTACTGGTAAGTTGATTATAAAAACGGGCTTCGGCCCGTTTTTATTTATAATCCTCGTTTTCATTAATCGTTATTATAATCAACAAATATCTGAAATAAACCTAATAACATGATTTGTATTTACGTAAACAGGATGTCATAAGCTAAAAAGTGTCTAAGAAAATTGTTAATTTTAAGCTAATATGAGCCTAATTGTCACAAGAAAAGAAAATGGAGTAATTTACATTGTCAGTGATACTAAATTAACTGCACCGGATGGTCAGGATTTTAATAAGGGCCAACATTATCAGCAAGAAGAAAACGTTCTAAAAGCTACGATACTTAATTCTCACCATTGTGTATCCTTTGCCGGAAATATTCAATATGCCGAATCTGCTATTAAATCTTTAACTGGTGACCAAACTGATGAAACTATACTTGATATTCTAAGGCTAAGTCACTTAGCTTCAAATCAGGAAACCGAATATACTTTAGCATCCATGCTGAATACAAAGGCAGGAATATATGAAATTAAAAATGGTACCGTTTCAAAAGTAGAGGCGTCTTGGATCGGATCTCAAAAGGCATTTGGTAAATTTCAAAGTAATATGCTTGGCCAAAATTTAAATCATAAACGTCAAAATTTCATGTCAATCACTAAGGCAGCCTCAGGTAACCTCATGCAAAAAATGACTGATGCTATGGACGATGTGATTCAAGATGAGGATATTCCCGAAGTTGCAGGCTTTAAAATTAAAATTTTCTTCGACGGTAACCGGTTTATATATGATGGCTACATTGATTCCTACTTTGCTTCTCAACAATTAAATTTTCAAGTTCCTGATAGCGCAAACTCATTTGGTATGCCGATCACACATGGCACAGCCGCACAAGGTGCCTATACTATCAATTTTTTCCTTAGCCGGGATAATTATAACTATGTAGGTTTACATGTTAAACAAGGTAATTTTGGTATTTTATATTGTCGGAATGACAATGGATTACTTCACCCCGAGCTACTCGCCAAAACTGATGAAATCGATTTTTGGGATCAGGTTAAAAAATTTGGTGTTACGCCATTTGGTACCACTCAAGATGCATTTCAGAAATTTGGAATCGCAGGTAAAGATTTTTATGATCAAAAAAACTATTTAGCGGCGATTAACTCTTTTACAAAAGGCATTGAATACACACATGACAAAGAAAAAGGGCAATTATACTTTAACAGGGCCATCTGTTTCATTCAAATAAATAAGATGCAGGAGGTTCTCCAGGACTTTAACGAAGCTGTTAAACTTAAACCGGAAAATCAGGCGGAAGCCACCAGGATAATGACGGATTTGATAAACAGTAAAAGGTAATTGCCATGCGTTTACTAACACAAGAAGAGATAGCAAACATCGAAGTGCGAGCTCAATCCATGCAGGAACTGAGAAAGGAAAATTATTTCGCCATTGGTGGAACATTGACCGCTATTATGAATTTAAGCCCGGCAAATGGATTGATATTGATCGGTGGAAATGAAGATACCGGTTTTGAGCATATTCGCCTCAGGCATGAATTATATAGTGGCCGAACTTATTGGAGAAATGATGATCCTGATCTGGTTAAACTCGATTATCCCAGCAAATTTGGTCCAACTTCCATACCTGTATTCTCCTACGTTGAACTGGCTGATGCACTTTATAAAGCTGAATTTTATAAAGCCTCATCCAACAATGAACCTGATTTATTCGATGTCTACGATGGCATGCCCGAAATAATAAGCGCTGAAAATCGTCGCTTTAAACTTGTTTTGTATAAGGGGACAAAAATTATACATACCCTTTATCCAACTAATGCAAAATACACCGTAAAAAAACCATCAGGATTTGCGCTCCATAAAGGCGGCGTAAGTGTTCAGTATAATACCATGACTGGCTTAGTAACAGTAACTATTCCTTATTTTGATCATCTCAAAGTGAAGTGTTACTCCGCAATTCACAGTTACGATCATGTATCACATAAATTACACAAAAAAATACTTATCCATCGTACTGGTAAAGCTGATTTAATAATCAATTATCGAGCTGAATCATTTGAAGGTAAATTAGATGACGGCGGATTTGTGAAAATGCAATTCGAAGCCGCCAATTTAAAGGATCTCGAAACTGAACTGGTGAGAATTGAAGCGGATAAGGAAAATTGGATCAATCAGCCTTAAGTGTCGTAAATCATGATTTCTCTATATTCACAAATGGCCCATTAGCAGATTTTAACGTTGAGGGTTGCTATATATTCAATGAGCATTGTAATTTTATATTTAAACCAATCTAAATCTTATGGTCAAATTATTAATAGACACCTGCGTCTGGCTGGATATTGCCAAGACTTCCAAAGGTGAAAGTACACTGAATTTACTTGCAAACTTTATTGAACAGGGAGAAGTGAGTCTTATTCTACCGGAAATATTTTACGCTGAATTTGATCGCAATAAAGAAAGAGTCGTTGCCGATGCGGGTAAAAGCTTATCAAGTCAATTTAAAAAAGTTAAAGAGATGGTTGCTGAACATGGTGATCAGGAATCCAAAGGAAGCATTTTAGCCCAGCTCAACGACATTGATAAAAAGATACCTACCATGAGTGATAACGCTTTTAATACGATTGTTAGGATGGAAGAAGTAACGAAGAATGCAGAAATAATTTCTGTTTCTGATGAAATAAAGCTTCGTGCCACACAAAGGGCGATTGATAAAATAGCGCCATTTCATCTTTCTAAAAACAGCATTGGTGATGCTCTCATTATCGAATGTTACAATGAGTATAAAATTCAAAATTTAGCGCAGGAGTTTGGTTTAATGTTTATTACCCATAAATGTAAATGATTTTAGTTTAAAAAATGGGAATCAAAAACATCCTCATGAAGATTTAGCAAGCATGTTCGACACAGCAAAATCGCAATATTTTATAAGTCTCCCCGAAGCGCTGAATACTATTAATCCTGACTTGGTTGATGAGGTTGAATATGAAAACGATTGGGATTTCGAATACAGGAATTTTTCAGAAATTTTGGAAGCTGAGCACGACCTGGAGCAAAAGATTTGGTACAACAGGCATAAGGTCAGGGAAGCTTCAATCAAAAAAGGTAAAATAAAACTGATTGACAGAGAGCAATTCAATATTAAGAAATCTCAACACACCATTATTAAAGACATATGGGAAGGCGCGCTTGCTTCAGCAAAGAAAGTTGAAGAAACCTATGGAGCTGAAAATTTGAGCTTTGATGATTTTGAATGGGGAATGATCAATGGTAAGCTATCGGCGTTGCGTTGGGTTATCGGTGATGAATGGGATAACCTTGATACATAATAATCATTGCCCAATCACTTTGGCAGTTTTGTTTTTCTGTGCTATTAATTTATTCATTAATTCTTTTCGCTGCTGCTTTTTGTCTCGTAATGATTTGACCAAATAGTTCGTTATGCAGATAATTGGTTTGCAGAGTAGCGCGGTAAAAAATTGGACTTATTTTAAGTGCCTGTAACAAACAATTAGTTAGCAGTAATTTAGCCATGTAATAATTTAGGTAAAGGTCGGCGCTCAGATGCTGGCTTTTGTTCATGCCATGGGATAAAGTATGCCTTAAATCTTTTGATGCGGTTGGGAAATTTGTCCAATCTAAAGGTTTGAATACTGTTTCCAATGCTGGCCGGCAATGATCAACAAGGCCCTGAAGTTTATCTTCCAGCGATAAATATCTTGTAAATTTAAAGGTGTTATTCAACCATTGTTTTAAAGATGCATCCTGGATATCTTTTAAAATTGTAGCTTTCTTCATATCAAATAACTCTCGGTCTTTTTTGATTGCTTGAGGTTCCAGCATTTCACGATAGAAATCTTCAAGTCCCTGAATCAAATTCAAAAAAAGGTTGTTGATCTTTACATGTGTTTGCGGAGATTTCATGCCCGTCCGTTCATTAACGCTCTCCAGGTAATAATCAACCACATTCTTAAGATTAGACAATTTGAACCAACGCTGTATTACCGCAGTCAGCTCCTCAAGGCTAAGAGTCCACCGGCTAAATAACATTTCGTTTTGGTTTAGAGAACCCATTTGGACAATCTCAGCATAATTTAGGTTAAAATTAGTGATATGATAACATTGATTTTCTCCTTCACTATGTAATCTCTTTCTTAGTTTTTGCTCATCTGACAAATCCGCAAATTCTATTTCCTTAACTTGAATTGGTAATCGGCTACCATAGGAAAACTCCAATAAATGCCGAAAATTTAATGCGTCTATCATCAAATCCTTTATTTGTACGGATTCGTTATATTTAAAAATAACCTCGTCAATTACCTGAACCCTTTTTTTACTACCAAGATCTTCAAAAAACTCTTTAATATCTGAACCATAGTTCAACTTAAGATTGTCTGTGACAACCATTTCTTTATTATAATAATCTCCAAGTATAGTAAGATCCTTAATTTCATGCAGAAGATTTAGATTATTAAAACCAAAGAAAAAGCCGCCCAAATACGGATAGTTAAACTTTGCTGCTTTAACTCTAAAGTCTTTTCTAAGGTGAATATCCCTAATTAAAAATTCGGCCCGATATCTATTTATAATTAGGCCTGCACCAACCCCTTCACTGCTATGCCAGCTACATTGAAACAAGGTAACATCTCCCAATTCCCCCGCAAATCCCCATATCACGTCCACATAATAATTACGTACGGCATTAATGGAATTGAATAGCAGTTCCGCGTTATTACCCTCTATATCGATTGTGCTATAAATCTCCAATAAAATTGCCCCCTTCTCATACTCTATGGTAAGTTGTCCGGGTACAGCTGTTCCGTCAGGAACAGACCATTGTCCATTACATTTTCGGATATGATCATTGTTTTTAGCCATTTGCAATTAGGATGAAAGTCAATAATGGTCGATTTGAGAGTCTAAAGTTAACTAATACTCACTTGTACTTTGGTGCCCTTCAAAATTATTGGGGATTATTTATTAATATTTTTTATTCGAAACGGGTAAAAAGCGCAGCTAAGGTCTTGCCGTATTCTTTTTTTGGAGTACGCCAAAAGACTACGGCATAATGGCTTGCCTCGTACCTCACCAACCCACCCTCCGGGACTTATTCCGTTTCCTTTTGGCTATGAGCCGGCTCTTCCTATGGCTTTCTTTTTTCCCTTTTTCTTTTAAAAAATAATCAAGAAAAGCAAAGCGAGATAAGGAAAGCGAAACAGATTTATTCATTTAAAAAAACAAAAGTTATGTTATTCACAGGAAGAATTACCGCAAACGCCGAAGTAAGAACCATTAAAGGCGACAAACAAGTAACCAATTTCACCGTAGCCCTGAACCAACGTTACAAAACCAAAGCGGGTGAAAAAAAGGAAAAGACCGCTTACGTTAACTGCTCTTACTGGGTAAACCCCGGTTTGGCTGTTTACTTGACCAAAGGCGCAATCGTTGAAATTTCAGGATGGGTGGAAGCCCAAACATGGAAAAACCGTGAGGGCAAAGTACAGGCCGACTTGGGTTGCGCTGTTGATACCGTGAAGCTTTTCGGCTCAAACGGTGTAAAACCGAACGATACGTCCAAAGAGAAAAAAGCGGAGAAAAAAGCCGTGGCAGCGGGTGGCGGTGACGACGACGATTTGCCATTCTAAAAACCACTATACAGCACCCTGTAATCGGGGTGCTGTTTCAAAAATCTAATAAAACATTTCAAGAATAAAATACGCACATCATGGAAAATGATTTTGATGCCAATGATTTGATAGAAATATGGGAAGCCATCGGCTTGGATAACCCTTGGATTGCCGAAGCAAATGACCCGCCTTTCAGCAAACACATGCTTGTCAGGGTAAACACCTTACAACAACAGGAACTGATTTTTCAATATGGCAACTGGTGTCTTGGACAAGGTTACTATTTCAAAAACCTATGCTTTATCAATCAGATTGATGGCGGTGATGAATGGCTGACCATCAAGAATGATTACGCTTTTGAAAGCATCACATTCCAAAGGATAATCAAACAGGGCGAATTTATAGCCTACATCGAAAGCCTGTTAAATGCTACTAAAGAGCAATGTATCAATTTAGAATATTAAGCACATGAGCCATTTAGCCAATAGAACCGAACGAAAAGCCATTAAAGTTATCGCAAACGCCCTGCGCTTTTTCAAAGACACCAACCTGTTATTTGTAAGTGCGGAAGATGCTTTTGCCATCAGGCACGCCGAAATTATGCTTAGGGCTGTCATCGAAAGCAACGGGTATAAAGATTACTACCAAAAAGGAAAAGGAACAAAAATTTTAAAAGACAAAAAACCGAGATACCATGAAAACGAACTTTTTTGAACATATCAGCGCCCTTGAATTTCAGGGGGCTTTAAACTTAAACTTTATAAAAAATACCGAGGGTGTGTTAACCGTTTCGGTGTTCCTGCCGAACGCAACGGCAGATACCGCAGGCAACGTCATTCCTCCGATGATATTGAAAGGCAATGCTATCGAATTGGGCGAGGGATTTTTTAACGCCATAGCGGCACCAGTAAAGCAAACCGCAGCGCTGTTTGCCAATTTGGATGCCTATCAGCAAAGCCTTAAAAAGGCTGCCGAAAACTCTAAAGCTGAACTGGACAAAAAGAACAAAGCTAACAAAGGTAAATCTTCATCTGCTACTACCAATGACACCGATGATGATGATGAACAGGATGAAACCAATAACCTGTTCTCCAAACAGGAAAATGAACAAAAGGTACTGGCTGAAAAGGAAAAACGCTATGTAGGTGTATTGGAGCAGGTCGCAGAATTGAGCAAGGTGTTTAAGTATGACGAAGCGATAAGCCTATTGCAAACCTGTGCTGACTACCTCGAAAAGGCAGAGGAAATCAATGAAAAGAGTGCTGAACTCTTAAAGCATAAAGCCAAATACGAAGCATTCATTAATGATTTAGCCTAATAGATTTATCATGGAAGTTACAACAATCAGCAGGGTGTTCCTGCATAAAAATAATGGTCAGGAAGTGCGCTTGGCAGACCCTGCAAGACCCAATGAAATTATGACTACCGAGG
This sequence comes from Mucilaginibacter sabulilitoris, assembly GCF_034262375.1. NCBI lineage: Bacteria > Pseudomonadati > Bacteroidota > Sphingobacteriia > Sphingobacteriales > Sphingobacteriaceae > Mucilaginibacter > Mucilaginibacter sabulilitoris. Next base: position 4,810,504 of record NZ_CP139558.1, on the reverse strand, counting down.
ATGTGCGGAATTATTACGCCAACATTTACCCGATACTCACCACCGCCAAAATACGAGGCCCCGAATTTAAGGACGATGAAATGCAGTACCATTTTGAAACCACGATGGGAACGAAAGGCTAATCATGAAAAATAAAGTAATCACCAAAGTAAAAATTGATAAGGATAATGACCTATGGAGAGTATATGCAAAGTTCGGCCAATACGCCGAAAAATTAAACCGTCTGCCCGATGCGGGAGAAATACAGCGCAACCCGTTAAGAAGCGCGCCCCCCGAAATGGTGGTGATGGTTTTCTGAACCATACATTTAAACCCTTTTGGTTATTTGACGGCAATATAGAGAAAGCGGAAACGGAGTTTTTCCGCTCTCTTGAAAATATTTGCAAATACTATGACCTGCAAATACCTGATGTCACCGGGCTTTCTTTCCCGCAAAATATCTATCATTCATGGTCTATCACGAACGAACGGGTTAAAGCCATTAATAAAAAACTGGACTGCATCATCCTGAAAGATGATACGCACCAGGCGGTTTTAGCCACCATAAACCAGTATGATACGGGTAGTATGCTGTATTATATTCCTATAAAACCCCTTTGGAATTGGGTGTCGGATGCCCAACAACAACCAGTTTCCGAAGTGGTGACCGCCATTTTTGCTTACCTGTATCAGGTTGTGCAAATACCTATGTATTCAGATTATAACACCTTTTTAGCCGACCAGTACCGCTATGTGGAAGATATGATTAACGAGGAAATATATGAGGATGATGCAGAAGAAACAGCCTATAAGGAGGAACAATTGGACGAACTGTCAATGCTCCAAAATTCAGGCATCAAGTTAGGCAGGTTAATGGATGAAAAGGTAAGGCTCGAACAAATGGAAGATACTATTTTGAATTATGCCAATGCAGAAGTTAGGGATAATGATCTGGCGATACTGGCCATTGAGTTTGTGCAATTGTATAAGGCATATCCAACCCGCAATATGTTCGATGCAATACGCCCCGACCTGTATTAACCTGATGTAAATGAGCGGATAAAAGCCGATGAATATGTCAGCTTTTATTGGAGTGGTAATGATTCTGTAATTGAAACAGTCATGTCGATAATTGATTGCAGCTTTCAGGAAATGGGGATTACCGATGAACCTATTGATGTGGTGCTGTTTGATAATGTTGACCTCACCACATCCGAAAGCTTTGGTTTTGAGAACCGTTTTTTTCCGCTCTTAGACAGGCTCTGCACTTTTCTAAATCAATACGACCACTAATTTAAAAAGACCATGACGAACATAAGTGAACAATTTAACAACCAGTTTGCGCCAGTAAAGGCACTGCTAATATATCAGAACCAAGCCATCCAAAAAGATAACTACGGTTACGAAACCGATAAAAATGAGGTTTATGTAGAAAGTTATGACATTGGTAAACGGGGGCAGCCAATCAACGCCCACCCGTTAAGCATAGCAGAAATGGTGACTTTGAGCAAGTTGTTTCAAGCTACCGAGGAACTGAAAACCAATTATCTAAAGCCAAAGGGTTTACTACCTGCCAATGTATTATATCTTGATGCACAGGCCGAGGGTTATGTGGTTTGGTACACGCCGCCGATGGCAACCAATTTGTTTTTTGTAGATGGTTTGCAAATTCCAAAAGGTGAAGCACATATTCCCGCAATGGTTTGGAAAGCCAGTAAAAACAGTCTTAATGTGTATGCCCTGAAAGGAAAAACAAAGCCGAATGCTAACACGCCTCTTTATCATGCACCTTACTTCAATATTTATGATAGCGGTAATGTATGTATGGGAACGGTGCAAATTTCCATAGACCGTTTTACCCGATTGGAGGATTTTATCTGCAAATGGGAAGCTTATTTGTATATTATGGAGATAGTGGTTCTTCGTCACTTTTGGTGAAAGTATATTAAATAATTACACTTTTATAACTAAGCCAGCTTTTTTTTCAAAGGCGATCCCTATCTTTTCTAGAAGGTTGTATATCTGAGCTTTTTGATACTCTAATCCGTATTCCGTTTTGATCCACTGTGCCAGTAGCGGCCCTGTCCATTTTTCTGACAGGAAGCCATAATTGGCGGGGCTTTCTTTTAGAACCAGTTCCTTTATCCGGTTCAGCTGTCCATCTGACATAGCGCTTCGCCTTCCCCGGCCTTTTTTGTCCTTTAGCCCCTCGATGCCATCTTGTTCAAATCGATGTACCCAATTCGTAATCTGCTTGAAGCTGATATTATGAAGTTCAGACAACTTCCTGCTTGAATGACCTAAAGCTACCAGATACACAAGATATAACCTTACGCCTACTGTGTAAGCATCATTTGTATTTAATATCTTCTTTATCTCGCCAGCTTCCAATCGCTGCACCTTTAATACAGATTTACCCACGATACTTTTCTTTTAATGAATACAAACATAAGAATAATATATGTGTAATTTTATAATATACTATTGCATTATGATACCACAATTTATCCTTCCTTCTAATTTACAGCTAAAAGCTGAAACAATCTATTGTGAACCAGGAGTACTCTATATTCACACTGCTGTTTGTCAAAAATATTCAGCTTGTCCAATTTGTGGCAAAAGAAGCAAAAGAATCCATAGCAGGTATTCCAGAACCCTTTTAGACCTGCCGATTTCGGGACACATGGCAAAAGTTAAGCTCAAAGCAAGGAAATACTTTTGTGATAATGCGGTATGCCCCAGAAAAGTATTTACTGAACGCTTCGATTATGAAATCAGGCCTTACTACAGAAGAATGGTTCGGTCAAATGACCTTCTGATGCGGATGGCACTTGAGCTTGGCGGAAATACAGGTGCTGCAATCAGTCGCTATGTTGGCGTTCCCGTCAGCCCAACCACTATATTGCGGGTTATCAAAGGGATTGAGATCCAGCCTAAGGCACTAACCTCCGGTATAATAGGTGTAGATGACTGGGCGTTCAAAAAAGGGAAGACATACGGAACTGTTATTGTCGATCTGGAAAGAAAAGAAGTAGTAGACCTGCTGCCTGACCGCGAGTCGGGCACTCTTGCCGAATGGCTCAGGAAGCATCCGGAAATAACAACCGTTTCCAGAGATAGGTACGGGCCATACGCCTTAGGGGTAAAAACTGGCGCACCTCATGCTAACCAGGTAGCAGACCGCTTTCATCTACTTATGAACCTTGGAGAAGCAACCAAAAGGATCTTTCAATCAAAGGGAAAAGAACTGAGGGAAGTATTTACCATTTATAATGATCCAAAAAGGGGGGAATCTAGTCGTGTTGAGATTGAACAGCCTGCTCCAAGTAGACTAGAAACCGCAGAGCCGAACATTTCAACCGCAAATATTGGTGTTGCCAGACAGCACAAATTCGACAAGGTTAAAGAGCTGCACAGCACTGGAATTACATTAAGGCAAATTGCCAGAATTACAAAGCTGGCGCGTGGTACAGTTAGGAAATATGTATTAATGGAACAGCTTGGGAAAAGGCAATCCAGAAGCTCAACTAATCTGGAAGCCTTCATTAACGTTCTACTGCAGGAAGAGAACAGAGGTAAAACATATCGCGAACTGCATAAATCAATTGTACAGATGGGTTTTAACGGGAAGTATACACAGTTTTGCTGCAAGATGAACGAAGTTTATAGCATGCAGCCCTTTATCAGAACTAAATCCGAAGCTCCAATAGTGGTAAAAACCTGGTCACCTACCAGACTATCGCTAATGCTCTATATGGAATCAGAAGATCTTCAAGGTAATGAAGACAGGGATTTCTTGAAACTACTATTCGAAACGCTACCACAGATAAAACAACTGGAGCAACTGGTAAAGGGGTTTAAGCAACTGTTCGCTGCCAAGGAAGATGGGCTGCTAAAAAATTGGATTGAAGAGGCAGTAAAGTCTGAGTGCGGATTGAAGAACTTTGCCAAAAATCTACTAAAGGACTACGAGGCAGTAAATAATGCAGTCATTACAACTATAAGCAACGGGCAAGTTGAGGGCCAGGTAAACCGGATCAAAAATATAAAAAGGAAAATGTACGGCAGGGCGGGTTTTCAGTTGCTGAGAAAAATGGTTCTCGCTAAGTCAGCATAATTCACCAAATGTGACGAAGAACCACTTTAAATCGGAATCAGGTGGTCAGTTTCAGCGGAATCTCCAATTAGGCCATCGCTATAACTTATCGATATATTGATGAATCCTTGCAAGCAACTGATCAAAATCAGGCTGCCCGGCATAATAAAGCGCGGCTGTGTCCGCGTATCTTTTTTTATAGGATGCTCTCAACGGTTCATCATTTAAGAGAAAGGCCTCATTTTTATTTACCGGGATAGCTAAGTCGGGTTTCGGAAAACGTTCCTCCTTATGTGCTAAATATTCCGGCGTTCCAAGAAATGCTTGTACGTCTTCGCGACCTAATAAACTGTAAACATCATAATATTGGCGCATAAAATTTACACTTGTATTGCCAGTTTCTCTTTCCCTGCGGAATTTCGTGGCAATGGTTTGCAACTTTTCTACGAATGTATAGCCGGGATTATAACAGGCAATATCCTTAGCTCGGTTATCGATAATCTCAACACCTAGAGCGATTGCCCGGTCATAAGCCCAGGAACTGATCGTTAATTCCTCATTCGGAGTAACCTGGTCAAAACCTGCTTCCAAAAGTATTCCTGCCTTTATTCCTTCCACCTGGTCAATAAGATTGTCGTAATATAAGCGTATCCCACCGCTGGAATATGACTTGGTATTATCGAAATCGGTATCACGTTCCACGAGCACTATACCATCGATGTTAATTTCCGCTGCCAGCCAGTCATAAAAATGCTTGCGGGCAGCAACATTGGCTGGCTTTTCATTTTTAGGGTTCTCATTCACTTTTTGATCTTCCGGCGGCTTGATGTGAATATCGATATCTTCTGAGAATCGTTCAATAATTTTGTAGCCCTTTGACAGTGAAGTACCACCCTTTAATTCAAAATCATATCCTTGTGATTTGAGGCCATATAATACATGCATAATCCAATAATCTTTTTCGATCAAAGCCGCCTGTATATCGGTTTCACTTTCCAGTATACGGAGTAATTCGCGAAATTCAGGATGTTGGTGAAGATATCCAGCCATGGTCTTATGTTAAAACAGGTGCCAGTAAACGTTTAGCTTTGCCGTTGCCGTATTGATTGAGTGTTTGTCGTAACTCAGTCTTGTTCATATTACCAGCTTTGGATAGAACATTATTTTTTACCTGTTGCTGATCTTCTGCTAATCTGTCTAAATTGCCAGCCAGGTCGACAAGTAAAAATTCAGGGGTTAACTTTTCAGGAAAATGATGTTTCATCTGGAAATCAAACACACGATTACCCAATTTGAATTTCCCATGCCGCTTATGATTATAAACAGTGCGCTGATTATAGAGTTGTGTAGTGCCCACACCTAACGCATTATATAGATTTGGTGAAGTCAGTAAAAAACGATCATCTTTCAGAAAGGAACGAACCAAGGTTTCTTCTTCCGGCGGTGTTTGACCAAATACTGAGTTTTTGGGATAATAGTAAACGCCCTGAGATAGCTTTTGCAATACACCTTCTTTCAATAATGCATGCAAGTGCCTGTCTACCGAACGCGACCATTTGACAAGATCATCCCTTCGATAAACCTGTCCTTTCTGCAAATGCATTTTAAGTTGTTCCAGCGCCGACATTATTACATTTTTTCAAAGGTCAACATAAATCAGCTTTTATGCAAGAAATGTTATTAAAAATTCATGCAAGCATATTCTTAAGAGTTATCTAAAGTTATATGAGCTGTCAAGGAAAACTTGACAGCTCATATAAGAATCTGAAACTTAATATTATTGCTATTAATACAGGGAGATATATTTTTAGACAAAAATTTGAGCCTAACTATAATGGAATATAAAAGTGAGCTTAACTATATTTAATAAAATTAGTCGGCAAATTTTTAAATCTAAATATTGCATTTCTAAATATTTAGGATAGACCAAAGGACTACACGAATCCAAAATGTGTTACAAATGTGTTACAGCCAATTTTGAATTTTCAAAAATTTAGCCTTAAATTGGCCTCTGTAAATCAGAAACGCAGATTTTCGCCCAATATAAAATTGGTACCCAAAAGACTCATAATCTTTTGGTCCCTGGTTCGAGCCCAGGTGGGCGCACAGAATGTGATTTTTTAAGAATTACAAACCCTATAAATTGCTGATTTAGAGGGTTTTTTGCTTTATTCCAATCCTTTTCAGTCCTTGTCAAAGGGTATAACCCAGAACAAACTTGCGGTAAAATGCCGAACTTCCGAAGTATATCTATCAAAGGTCGAAAACAATTTAAAAGATGTCCCGGTGATATATCACTTACTTAAAATTTTTCTAATTACAAATTCATTAAAGAAGTAATCCCTGTAAATATTGCCGATGGGTATTTCGTTTTCCCCTATGTAAACAGTATTGTTATCTACAGAATTTATGTTGTTTACGTTGATGATGTAAGATTTGCTGACCCTGACAAAAATACTTTTTGGAAGCAAATCATGAATAGTTTTAATATTCATCAGCGTAATTACTTTTTGATTTTCTAAATAAATAACCACGTAATCCTTTAAACCTTCGATATAAAGAATGTCGCTAAAATGTACTTTAAAAATTCTGCGTTCTGCTCTTACGAAAATATAGTCATCGGTTATGTTTTCTATATTACTGTTTATACCATCAGTATGAAACAATTTGCAATACGTCTGTGCTTTTTCAACTGCTTTTTGAAAGCGTTCTAATTTCACAGGTTTGATCAAATAATCAATAGCGTCGACTTCATAACTTTCAGAAGCAAATTCATGAAAAGCGGTAGTAAACACCACTAAAGTTTTTTTAGGAATAGTTCTGGCAAATTCTATCCCATTCACTCCTGGCATTTGAATATCAAGAAATACTAAATCAACAGTATTTTTTGCCAGAAATTCTCTTGTAACATCCGCTCCGTTAAATGAAGCTATAGTTTCCAGATTTTCTGTCTGACAAACCAGTTTTTCGATTGCTTTTCTTGCTAATGGCTCATCATCTACTATAATGCAGTTCATCTTATAATTTTAAAATTAATGTAGCACAGTACGTTTCCGTATTTTCTTCTATTTTCAAATCATGTGAAGAAGGGAACAAGAGTTCCAATCTCCTTTTAATATTGTCCAGACCTAATCCTCCGGGTTTATTAACTGCTTTTACGGCGGGTTTTGAGTTTATGCATTTGAAAAAAAGCTCCGAATGGCGAACATCGAAAAACAAATTTACATAGGATAAATTCGTCGAGTCATTATTGTGTTTTACAGCATTTTCGACAAATGAAATAAATAATAAGGGAGGAACCTGAACACCGCTTAATTCACCTTCTTTGGATATTAGAAAATTGAAATTGTCTCTTCTGACTTTTTCGAGGTTTAAAAAATCTTCTAAAAAATGTATCTCTGAAGTTAATAAAACTTTATCTCTCGAGCTGTCATAAAGCTGGTAACGAAGCAGGTCACTGAGTTTCATCAACACCTGCGAAGCTTTTTTAGGATCATCTTCAATTAAAACATTAGCATTGTTGAGCATATTAAAAAGGAAATGCGGATTGATCTGATTCTTCAGTTGTTCCAGTTCAGCATTAGTTTTTGCCAGTTTCAGATCAAAGATCAGCTGAGCATCAGATATCCACTGCTGGAATAATTTAACCGCTGCCGATGCAACAATAAGCACCAGGACCATAAAGGAAAACGTGAAAAAGTTAATACTGTCATTCTGGTAAGGCAGTGAATCAGGCTTAAAATAACAGGCGAAAAATTCATGAATGTAGAACGTAAGGATTATGATTGAAAGCACAAAAAGACCATAACCCAGGTATTTTTTGTTGAATAAAAATTTAGGTACAAAAAAATACATATTGCTGTAGGCCAATAATATTATCTGAACGAAAATAACCAGGCGGTTATAGGTTTCGAAAGGTTCCACATAGTCTGGCGGACTATAATACAAAACAACAATACAAAATGCGATTATTGACAAATGACGTTGCAATCTGTATTTTTTTGAAACAATCAACTGAAGCATCCAATTCGTATCCATGATATTTCTGTGTAAAGTTTTATTCATAAGCCTATTTTAGATTTCAAGCAAATTTAGCAACCCGCAAACAATACAAATTTTTACTATACAAAAGCTCATTAATAATATACCAAAATAAAATTTAAAGATGGCAAACCTTTTCTAAGCCTTAAATATGACCTACAAGCCGAAAACCCAAGAACGGAGGAGGCAATACATAAAACAAAAACACAAGTCTTTTAAAAATTGTGGTTATAAAAGTAGCTATAGCAAATTTTCATTTGGGACTTCCGCTTTTGAAAGAATTATACCAAGTTGTATTTACCTGACTTAATAGCGTTGTTTTCTGAATGAGAATGCCGCTGGCTTCTTAATTTATCCTGTAGCTTGGCTGGGCAACCCTTTTAACGCCAAAAATAAACAGGATGAACATATGCCGCTTAACATATTTGATGAGTAAGGGTAGGCTTGTTTTTCATTGAGTAATCAAAATTATGTCTAAATCTTGGAAAAGTATTCTCTATTAATCCGGAAAAAAGGTTTGGCCATCTGTGATTTCAATTAGAATTTTTTTTAGAAATCCATCTTCTTTAGCTGAAATCTTAGTGTGCAATTTATTTTTCTATATGTATAAACTGCTTTAATATATAAAGTAAGGCATTTTGTATATACTAAAATATGCGGGGTCAACAATAGGATACTTTAGCTGCAAATCATAACATTTAACTCTAAACATTAATAAATGAAAAGCAGAGCCCTATCCTTGCTAGTACTCTTTTTTGCCTTTGCAGGCCATGCATATTCGCAGGAAAAAGTTACCCTTAGCGGCACGATATCTAATAACTCCAATACCGAAACACTCATTGGCGCAACTATCTACATTCCGGAAGCGAAAGTGGGTATTACTACCAATTCCTACGGATTTTATACAGCGACAATGCCAAAAGGGACTTACACCATTATCATTAGCCACGTGGGTTTTGACAATGTAGAAGAAACGATTACGCTGACCGGAAACACTAAAAGGAATTTTGGAATGACAGAAAATAGTAAAACATTGGGTGAAGTTGTCATAAAAAGCAATACAACAAAAGACAATATCCGAAAACCTGAAATGAGTACCAATAAACTGTCTATCGCCACGATCAAAAAGATGCCCGCTGTTTTGGGTGAGGTAGATGTTCTAAAATCAATTTTACAGCTTCCCGGGGTTACTAATGCCCAGGAAGGCGCGTCGGGATTTAACGTAAGAGGAGGCTCTGTGGATGGTAACCTGGTACTGCTTGATGAAGCCGTTGTATATAATACCTCGCATCTATTCGGATTCTTTTCTGTCTTTAACGCTGATGTGATCAAAGACCTGAAACTTTACAAAGGAGGAATTCCCGCTAATTTCGGAGGACGTATATCATCAGTACTGGATATTTATCAAAAAGAAGGAAACAACAAGGAGTATCATGTAAACGCGGGTATCGGATTAGTTTCAAGCCGGTTGCTTGTTGAAGGTCCCATCGTTAAAGATAAAAGTTCTTTCGTGGTTGCGGGTAGAGGTTCTTATGCACATCTTTTTCTGAAAATGGCGAATGAACCCAATTCAGCCTATTTTTACGATCTGAACACCAAGTTCAATTACAAATTCAATGATAAAAACAATGTTTTTGTATCAGGATACTTTGGAAACGACTACCTAAATTTTAATAACAGTTTTGTAAACACCTACGGTAACAAACTTTTTAACCTCAGGTGGAACCATATATTCTCAGACAAGATCTTCTCTAATGTATCTGCCATTTATAGTGATTATGACTACCAGATCAAAGTAAAATCCGCTGGTCTTGACTGGAAAGCAGAGGTTAAAAATTACAATTTTAAATATGATTTTAAACATTATGTTTCAAATAACCTGACTTTAAATTATGGTATAAATTCAATTTACTACAATTTTAATCCGGGAACGATCAGGCCGTTCGGGACGATTTCAAGTGTAAATCCGGACCAGTTGGCCAAAAAATATGCTTTTGAAAATGCGGCCTATATCAGCGCTGAACAAAACCTTTCTGACAAATTATCACTGAATTACGGACTTCGCTACAGTAATTTTCAAAGATTAGGCGCGCAGGAAGTGTACACCTATGCTAATAATCAACCGGTTAATTACAATAAGGAGCTTCATGTTTACGAAGAGGCTACCCCCACAGGAACAATAAACTATGCGAAAAATAAAAAGATAGCCAGTTTTGACAACTTGGAACCAAGAGTTGCCATAGCTTATTCGCTAAACAATGATCAGTCCATCAAAGCTAGTTATAATAGAATGAGCCAGTATGTTCATCTGATTTCCAATACGGCTTCTGCAAGCCCGCTTGATATATGGGCCCCTTCTGACCAATACCTTAAACCGGAAATTTTAGATCAGGTAGCACTGGGGTACTTCCACAATTTTAAAGAGGGTAAATATTCTTTGGAAACGGAAACCTTCTATAAAAAGGTAAAAAACAAGGCAGATTATATTGACGGCGCAGATCTGTTAGGGATCGATGCTGTAGAAAGCGTGCTTTTAAACGGAGAAGGGAGAGCGTATGGTCTGGAAATGATGTTGAAAAAAAATACAGGAAAGCTGACGGGCTGGGTTTCCTACACGCTTTCTAAAGCACAACAAAGGACACCAGGCAGAAATGCAGATGAACCGGGTATAAACAACGGACAATGGTACCGGGCAAATTATGACAAAATGCATAATTTATCTGTTACGGGCGATTATGCTGTAAGTCCGAAATGGTCATTTGGGGCTATTTTAACTTTCCAGAGCGGCAAAGCAGCAACATTCCCTGATGGAAAATACCTATACCAGGGCGTCAATGTCGCGAGTTACGGCGAAAGAAATGGGAATTCCTTAGCTGCTTACCACCGTTTAGATGTATCTGCAACTTATACGCCCAAACCCGACAAGAAAAAAGGATGGCAGGGTGAATGGAATTTCGGCATCTACAATCTTTATAACAGGAATAACGCGGCATCGTACGCTTTCAGGCAGAATGAAGATACGGGAACAAGCGAGACAAGAAGAGTATCCATTTTTGGTATTGTTCCGAGCGTAACTTACAACGTGAAATTTTAAAAACAACTCACCTATTTATAAAAAGATAAAAATGAAACCACTACAAAAAATTATAATTCTAACTGTTGGACTATCCGTTGGACTGTTTGTGACAGGATGCGAGAAAGCTATTAATGTGCCTCTTAAGACAGCATCGCCAAGATTGGTTATTGATGCGTCTATAGATTGGGTTAAAAATACAGCCGGCAATGAACAAAAGATCGTATTATCGACCACAACAGGTTATTACAGTTCCGATTTTCCGAGCGTTTCAGGTGCAGTAATTACGGTAACAAACCCGTCTAACACGGTTTTTAATTTTGTAGAAACTCCCGGAACCGGGCAATATGTTTGTCACAATTTCCTTCCTGTCATCGGTCAGACTTACAACTTAAAAATTGTATTAAACGGGGAAACCTATACGGCATCAGAAACATTTACCCCTGTTCCAAAAATTGAAGATAATATTGAGCAGAACGACAAAGGGGGTGAAATGGGTGATGAAATCGAAATAACATTTTACTATAAGGATAATGCAAATCAGGCAAATTCTTATCTAAACAGTATTAGACAGCCGCACTCGCCGTTTCCTGAGCTTGAAGTTGAAGATGATGAACACACTAATGGTAATTTAATGCTGGAGTCCTATTCGCATGAAAAGTTAAAAGCTGGAGACCAGGTAGACTTCAAACTCTACGGAATTTCAAAAAGCTACTACAATTACATGTTCAAATTAATATTGGCTACTGGCAATGATGGCAACCCTTTCCCTTCAACACCAAGTGCTGTGCGCGGTAATATTATTAATCAGACCAATAGCAAAAATTACGCTTTTGGCTATTTCAGGCTGGCAGAAATGGATACTAAAAGCTATACGATTAAATAACCAAGTTTGGTGAGCGGAGTAAAGATCACAGGTTATTCGCCAGATCGAAACTTCGCTCACTCAATATTTGGAGCAAGTTCAGCAATACCATAATGCTTATCGACACAGTATGCTATGTGTGGAATTAGATAACTATAGTAAGATATTAATTGTCCTTTTCTGTCCTTATCCTTCCTAAGGGTTAATGTACAGAACGCTTCAATGACTCATCTTCCAAGTAAAGAGGGACTGAAGAGGCAACTGGTGTAATTTAGTTTTCCGCTTCTTTAAACGAAAAACTTCAAAGTGTCAGACCGGTACCTTGAAGTTTTCGTATTTGAAGTAGTTATGGCATTTGTTGCAAAAAATGCAATAACCCCGTTTTTTAGGATATCGCCATCCTGGTCTGTAATTTGCCTATTTGTCCGAGAAATCCGGCGAACGCATCCATTGCCCCTTGTTTAGACGTCGTAATGACTTCATAAATACCGGAATCCGATGTTAATGTATATTCAGAATAGGCGCAAACCGGGATTTGGCGATTGTTGTTGAACCGGCGGTCCGGCCCTCCGTGTTTATTCACGTAGCGCCAGGTCTGATCTATTATTTTCGCATCGCGTGGTACGCTTTCATCTTCAATAAAGCGGGTTGTAAAACCATCGATTCGCAGATTCTTGTAAAATATTGCTGCGAAGGTTTTTCCACGTTTCACCAGTAACCGTTCCGGCAGGAAGTAAAATTCCAGATTACTTAGCTTTATGCAAGGTATTGTTATATTAGTGGAGAAGTAGGATAGTGGGGCTTGATTTGCGGAAATACCTCTTAGCGCTACCCTGTTGATAAGTTTACCTGCTCCGCCTGTTCGTTTATAATCATTGGTCTGTCGTGCATTGACATACTGCCAGATCCTTGCTGAACCGGCAAAGTCCGTGAAATGCGCATTGAATTGCCGGTAAACCTGCCTGAATTGTTCATCCATTTCATAATGCAAAGCCATTTCGAACCGCCTCTTGTCGACCTTTTTTAGTTTCCTTATAAGGACGATGAAAAGAAGTGTGCCGCCGGCGAATTCGTAAGGTGCATAAGCATTGGAAAGGTAAGGCTCTTCGCTTTCGACCTGTTCATGATGGATATGTTCAATAGCTGCAAAACGACGTGCAACATAACCTATCGAATCGTTGAATCCAACTTTTAACCATTTGCTTTGTGTTGAATCAAGCAGTTGAAATCTTTCGTTGGTGACAGCTGTTTTCAATACCAGGGATTTCGCATTTGCTTCCTTTCGAATGTTGACGCCGGGATAAAAGTTCACTTTTGCAAAAATACTGTCGGTAGCCGGTTGGAGAATCACTCTGCGGCTGCTAAAAGTTGTGATCACCATGATCAGCAGGAATAAAACTAGCGGTAGTACGCCAAACCATCTTACATAAGAGGCTTTACTTGCCTTTTCCGTCAATTCATTCACGAATGCCTTTGAATCCGTGTCTGTTAATTGGGCAATGTCTGCGGAAGTAATGTTATGCACTTCTGAATAGGAGACAGCAGGTAACATTTGAGGTTCGGTCGGTCTTGGGGACGGCAACCCACCGGATATTTTTTGACGATAACTGATGCCGCCGGCATTGGCCTTACTTGATTTTTACAAGGATCATCCAAGAACACCGCCAGGCAAACTCTTGCCCGGTATCAGCAATCAGCGGGCTAATAGTTATCTTAAAGAGATCGCAAAAAAACTCGGGATAAAAAAACGGCTTACTTACCATTGCGCGCGGCACACATTTGCCACAACGGTTACTTTAACCAACGGTGTCCTATGGAAACGGTTGGTCAAATGTTAGGGCATAAAAACATTAAAACAACACAACATTATGCCCGTATTACGGATACTAAGATCCGCGTTGATATGCAACCGCTAAAGGAGCGGTATATCGGTCAACAATTGTATTTGGAATCGGAGATCGAATAAATCTCCGGATTTAAAAGGACACGACCAAACGCATAAGTGACTGGCGGAATTTAATTTACACCGATCAACCGTTTAATCGCTTGAGCATGGTTTTTAATCACAATCTACGTTTTCTCTGAACTCAACAAAGTCTGCTCCGTGCTCTTCACCTTTTTGATTACATCGCCGTTCCGTGATGCGGGAAAAGGTCTGGACAGCTCCTCCTACATGAATCTTACAGCAACCAACCGGTTCTGTTCTTCCAACAAGTGTATTAAACCTTGTTTTTACATTATCGAAAAACTTATTCAAAAATTGCATAGCTAATTAAATTTTATGGTGATTCTCTTTTGAATGGTGGTTGCACCAACCGTGACGTAAACATTCCCATGGCTGGTGTCTGATTTTAAAACTGTTTGCGCAAAACGATAGTCTCCACTGAGTGAGTCTGCGTAAGCTTTATCTGTCTTAGTACCACTATAAATAAAACTTCCGGCGGTCGATGAAAATGCTACTGCTAATGCTCCGGCATCTTTTGGTACACGGACAACGATGGAAGTCATGTCTTTTCCTCCTGAAGCAATGGCGGTTTTAGCGGTAATCTGTAATTTTTCAGAATCCGGAACCAGATCAGGATCCTCCAATTTCGAATTGCAGGCCACGGTAACCAGTGCCAATAATAGGATAATAAAATTCTGTTTCATGGTGTGAATAGTTTAGTTAGTGGAGCGATTAATGCAGTGAAATTAAAATCATAACTGACACCAACATAAAAAGCAGTTTTGTTTCGGTCTTTCACGATCAGCGGATTAGCATCTGCTTGTTTGAACAATATTTGTCCGAAATTGAAATACATTGGCTGTAATAACCGTCGAAGCACCTGATGCCGGCCATACCATCCGTAGAGTGGACTATGGATACTTAGTCCATAAACCAAATTCCCGATACCGACTAAGTTTTTAGTATCCTGGCGCGTATCACTTTTAAATTTAGCTACGGATAATCCAAAGTATATGCTTGTTCGTTTGAATATATTTTGAGATAAGCCTTTGAAGTTAACCGGATCTGCTTCATCATTTACCGGGACTGCATACAAATGCGCCGCAATCTCGCCGGAAAGCATCTTGGGACCTGACGCATATAATATACCAAAATCCATTTTTATCTGGTCGCCGGGCGCGGAAATGGTATTAATAATATAACGAAAATCAAGTAAAACTTTGCCATTCCCATCTTTACCGATGATTTCTAATGCGTAATAATGGTCGGCTTCCATATATTTTTTCGTGTCATATATTACATCGACAGGCAATGTGAAGTTTGGTGATAATTTCTTTTCCCATGTGCATTGAAGGTACTCCTTCGCTATATAATCATCCGAGCCAAAATTTCCGGGCTTTATATACAGCTTTAATTCGGTGACCTTATCATCCGGCAGGACGCCTATCAAATTCAGTGGCTTATCATAGGGAATGGCCTGCGAAAACGAATTTTTTGTTAAATCAACAGTAATGATTTTGGCATCCGAAGGTGCAGCAGGCTGTGCAAACAATCGAATTGAGACAAACATCAATGCAAGGAGTAGGGGGGCTTTACAGAACATGAGGATAACGTAAGGTCGAGATAATTTACTAATATATTCTTGATATTTAGGCCATACGCGCAATGTATAGGCACTATTCTAAGTTCTTTCTCAATGGTAATATAGTTGCATTTTTAAGGTTCCTGCTCGTCACTTTCCCCAATCACACAGTTATGCAGTGTGCGTCCCGCAGGCGGGATATCGCCCGATTGCAAATTCTCCAGTTTGATCAGGTCAATGGAATGGCAACCTTTTTTATGGTAAACTTTCGAGGAGATTGATGAAGTCCAGTAAAATAGGGCTGGTACTACGGCCGGCGTGGCCAGTGTAACATTTGCGGCTGTGCCGTTTAAATTTACCCAAACCGGCGCGGTCCAGGCGCGATCCTTTTTTTGCCCGGAATTTTGAGTAACCCTGATATAATAAAATGATGGTTCAGCAGCAGCAAACAGGCCGGTCAATGATACATCACCGCCGCCGATGTTGTTTTTTGTCAGGAGTATGCCGTCTTCGGCCTTCCAATCGGTAGCCGTAGTGCTCAGTTCCGGTTTTATGGCACCACCGACAACCTGCAGATCATAAGTAGCATTTGGCTCATCACTGTCGCTGATTGACACCTTAAATTTAAGTTCGCTTTCAACTGTTGCGTTGATGGCAGAACCCATAGTAGCATCGTTCAGCTGGAGGATTACTTTGAGATTTTTATCTTCTGTCGCGAATGTGCGGTTGTTACGGAAAGCATTGAGAATATCTTTTTCGGACAGGGATTCGCTTAGTACACCGGTCCGGGCATCGGTAATGCTTCCCCAGGTCTTGTAATGGTTATCCTGTCCTGCCGTAGGTGAAATACGCAGGCCTTGTTTCAAATAAAAGAAATATTCGTCTTCTAACGGTTTATAGGCCCTGTAAACCTTTGATAAAGCCGGTCCGGTCAGCACTTCGATCAGGTGGGTGTACCGTGATTGTGTTTTTACCCAGTTGCCGAAGTCCGGCCCGAGATCTCCGGCATCTATGCCATAATCATTGTACATGTTTCTTTTAACCGAGTTATCATCGCCCTTATAAAACAGATCCGTGTGCACATCGGGGTGATTTAATTGCACTACAGCATTTAATCCGTTGCTTTCATATTGGCGAAGCAAGTCAAAAAAACCTTTGAAATTTCCATTACGCACGGTGAGCACTTCCGGCAATCCGAAAACATTTACATGATTGCCACTGGAGATGGTTGAAAATTCCTGACCATAAATTGCCAGGAAAGTTTGCGTAGTAGCCGCAGCGGCCGCTTTTACTAAGGGTCTTACACTGATGGTTTCTGTTTGCTGCTGGCCGTTTTCTGTCCATTTGCGGGTAATCGTAACATTGTTTTGGCCATTGTAAAGCCTGGGGTCAGTGGCAATAAGTACACCATCTTTACGCTCGTCGCCACTATCTTCAGCTTTTGCATGGTTGTGCTCAGTTATAGCGAAAAAGTCAAGGCCATTGGCTTTTGCCATCGCGTAGGCTTCTTCCGGCGTTCCGGATCCATCTGATAATAAGGTGTGTGCATGGAGCAGGCCATAATAGACCTTCAGATTGTTTTGCGCGCGTGTGGCGATGGTGCTTAGCGCCAAAAATAAAAGCAGGAGGACTTTTTTCATGACAGGTTGGTTAATCCACTAAATATAAGTATTTTATATAGTAAATTATTTATCTGTTGCCTTAATATTATCCTGTATTATTTTATTTTATTCCTGCGGACGAGCCCGGTTAAGTCTATCAGTTATTTCCGCTCTTTAACCGATTAATGACTGTAATCTTTGCGATACTTCTTGCAATAAGTTTACAGGGATTTTTTTGTCAGTAGAACTGTTTATTACTCGGTAACCACCTTCTTCGTCCGGTTCAAAAGTAACCGTTGTTTCATCAATTAGTACAGCGATGCGGTGGGTATAACCCCACCGCTCAAAGCGTGCCTTAAATTCGTGTTCCGTTCCTTGGTAAACTACCGGTAATATAAACGGTTCGTTCATGATTAGAATTTAATTTTTGCAGGATCTGTTACGATGATCTCAGGCTTACCTTTATAATCAATCACTTCGCCCTCTACGGTAATGGTTTTGTTATCCAACTGGTTGCCCAGATCTTTAGCTTTACCTTTCAGCGCCACGGTCAGTAGCTGGTTGGGGTAAGCAGCGCCTAAATTTACCAGTACCATGCTGCTGATGTCTTTGCTGCTGTAAACTTTTCCCTGCGTGCTCACGGTTTTGCCGACAGCGTTTTTAACATCTTCCAGTTTGACCGATAGCGTTGCCGTTGTCGTAGCTGCCGCAGTGGAAATGACTGTCGGTACAGGGACTGAATTGAAAAGTTTGTTAAGCTCCCCCGCTAAGCGGATACCGGCCTGGTTAATCCGTTTACGGATCACAGGCATAGATTTCTGATAATAAGCTTCATCGATATCCTGGCCGGATTTTACCTGTGCATATAATTCACTGCTGATCTGGTAGCTTTCCCAGATCCATTCCATTGGGCTGTCTGATTGCCATTGTTTGATCTGCGCAGCGGTCGCTGCATCGTAAGTCCTGACAATATCAGTTTCACTCAACCCTTCATGGTCGATCAGTTTGCTGTCCCAAAGACTGTGTAGATTGGTACCTTTATTGTCAAAGCGTATCTGTATGGTATTACCGCCTTTATCTTCCTTGCGGCTGACGTGCATCGGCTGGTGTGCGTCACCCACCAGATGAATCAGATATTTCAAAGCCTCGTTTTTTTGGTCCCCACTCAGGCTTTTATCTTTCAGGTTCGCTTCTGTTTTCAGGATGGCGCTGTAAACATTATTATCGCTTTCACTTACCGATTTGACAAATTGTTCGTGTGTTAATCCTAAAGGCAGGTTCAAAAAATGCCAGGGTGCAGTCGTGTTATTGCGGTTTTCATCGGCCCAGGTGGATACGTCGGCCATACTTTCACCTTTGAGATAAGCTGAAACAACATAGGCGGAATTACTGGTCAGATGCTTTTGAGCAATGGCAGCTACGGCACGATGACCTTTAAAACCCCAGGAAATCAGTGCGATTGAAGTGCCGATCAGGCAAAAAATAAATAGCTTCTTCATGTTGCTAATATAAACGGAGCTGGTTTATAAATTTAGTACTGTTGGTAAATATCAGATAATGTTCCGGAAGGTCAGGTGGGCGCACTTGAGTAAAACCCTATTTTGACAATAAAAATGGGGTTTTTTATTATATTTGAGTGGTTTTACCAACCACGACGCCGACGTCGTAAATCTGCACAAAGTCGGGACTTGCATAATTTTTTGTTGAACTTCACGTAAAACCGTCACCAAACCGTCACGACGTTTTACGTGCCTAAAAAACTAAAGTTATGGCAACTGTAAATGCTGTGGTTTATGAACAATTTAAAAGAGACGATGGAACCTACCACGTCCAAATCAAAGTCTTTCACAAGGATGTTCGCCGGTTTATCGAAACGAATCACTATGTGACCGCTCGTCAACTTGACGAAAATTTAAAAATTAAGGATAAGTATATTCTTAAATCATTAGAGGAAACGCTAATGGATTGTTAATTCGAAAAAAAGCAAAGTAAAAGAGATAAGCAACCCAATCGAGCAACGTAAAACTATGCGCGTTGTAAGCGCGTAATAAATCACCAGACCATGAGAACATTCATTTTATTATGCATAGTTAGTGTAATCGGAACGGGCGCGTTTCTTGCGGCGACCATCTCAACTAATAAACTACCGCTATTTATTGTCGGTTTTAGCGTTTGGATATTGTTCTTTATCTATTGTGCTAAAAAGATGCGTGGATAATCTTACGATTCAAGGAATGGTAAATGACACCATTCCTTGATTATTACCTATAAGTCAAATCGGAAAATAAATCAACAATTTCCTGGTCCCTCTAAAATGCGAGTATTGGTACCCGAGACTTCAAACTGTGGCCCTTATCTTTGATTTTGAAGTTTAAGCATCTGAAAAAACATCCGGAATCGCTCAACTTATTCTAAGACTTGACTTGGAGTTGGATTTTTGATGCTTGTAATGGACAGGATAGGTTTATTAGGTATTTATGCTATCCTATTAAACCGAAATTGGATACTAACATTAAAATATTCATTGGGAATTTTCAAATTACAATAAACGGTGACCCCGTTAGCGAAATAATATCTTTTATATCCAGTTCCCGAATTTCAACAGAATTGCTTCAAGAATTTAGAATCATCAGAGGGAAAAGTTGAACTATATCAATCTTTTTTCTTGATGTACTTCATTTTAGTGGAGGGTGAATTTGCAGATTTTTGCTTGCTCATATTATTTTACGAATAACAAAAAAGACAATGCCAAGAACAAAAGCACTAAAGCCGGAAGAAGTACCGGCCGATTCAAAACCAACCCTGGATACGTTCACAAAGATCTTGGGATTTACGCCAAATATGTTGGCGACCTTCGCGCAGAGCCCAATTGCGTTCAACACGTGGGCAACGATGCGCAACTCCTTGAACAAAACGCTTGATCTGAAGACACGTGAGATCATTGCCCTGGCTGTATCCGAGGTGAATGGATGCAACTATTGTCTGGGTAGTCATAGCTATGCGGCTAACATGGCCAAGCTTCCGGCAGATGAGATCATTCTCGCTCGAAAGGGACATGCAACTGACCCGAAGCGGGACGCAGCAGTCCAGTTTGCACGCAAAGTCATCGAGACTCACGGCCAGGTTAGTGATTCCGATCTGAAAGCAGTTCGTGATGCAGGCTACACCGATGCAAACCTCATGGAGATCATCGCACTGGTAATCATGTTCTCGCTCACGAACTTTTTCAATAACGTGTTCGATCCGGACAAAGATTATCCAGAAGTTCCATTGGCAGGTACGATCTGACCTTTCATAATTCCCAATGGCGAAGTTTTCAAATGCAAGACTTCCCAATCCAAATGCGTCAAAATGATTGATTATATTTCGTCTCATATTTTTATTATCGCGTTGACGTTTTTCATAGCCGGGTTCGTCAAGGGCGTAGCCGGGATGGGTCTTCCGACTGTTGCTATAGCTATTTTGAGTGCCATCATGTCGCCGGTTAGCGCAGCTTCGCTGTTAATTATTCCATCTTTTGTTACGAATTGTTGGCAGCTCTTTACAGGGTCAAATTTCCTGGCCCTGATAAGAAGGCTTTGGGTGATGATGCTCGGCATCTTGGTTGGCACACTCGCCGGCACGTGGCTTTTGACGAGCGCAAACACGATTTACGCGAGTGTTGGTTTGGGCAGTGCGCTCATTGTTTATGCGGTGCACGGCCTTTTTGCGAAACCATTGTCCGTTCCTGCGCGCTTAGAGCGTTTACTATCGCCTGTTATTGGGTTAACAACCGGGTTGATCAACGGTGGAACGGGCATTTTTACACTTCCCGCCGTTCCGTATATTCAGGCCCTCGGGCTTTCTAAGGATGATTTGATACAGGCACTGGGATTGTCTTTCACGGTTTCAACCATTGCGCTTGCGATGGGGTTGGCTCGTGGGGGCGCATTTCATCTTGGAAATATTACATTGTCGGCACTCGCGATCATTCCTGCGTTGCTGGGTATGTGGGTAGGAACAAGGGTTCGTGAGCGTATAAGCCTGACAACGTTTCGGCGCTGGTTTTTTATCTTAATCGCAATCCTTGGTCTCGAACTCGCAATTCATCCTTTTTTCCATTGACCGGCGATTAAATTAATCTGATAACTAAACGAATTTACCGGAAAGAAGATCGCAAGGGTTCAGCTATTACCGGAAAGTTTTTTGAACACGCAGTAATAAATATAATTCTAAAAATAAAAACAGTAATCTATGGTAACACCACTTCACTAAGTAGGTGTTCACCCACTAAAAAAAGGAGGTATATGATGAAAGCAATTGTTGTAACAGACCAAAATGCGGGATTAGCAGGAATGAAATTGGTTAACTTACCGGAGCCACCGGCAGCTATAAACGATGTCATTGTTCAGGTTTATGCGGCCAGTATTACCGGGGACGAGCTGTCGTGGCCGTCGACCTGGACCGATCGCGCCGATCGTGACCGGACGCCTACGATCCCAGGACACGAACTGGCGGGTGTGGTAACCGCGTTGGGCTATGGCACGACCGGGCTGTCGGTAGGACAGCGGGTGTTTGGCCTTCAGGATTGGTATCGCAATGGTTCGCTGGCCGAATACGTGGCCATTGAGGCGCGTAACCTTGCGCCATTACCGGATGATATTGACTTCAATGAGGGCAATGCGCTGGTGATGCCGGGCTTAACAGCCTGGCAGGGACTGTTCCAGCACGGTGAGCTTAAAGCCGGTCAAAGAGTCCTGGTACATGGCGCTGCAGGCATCGTTGGTTCGATGGCCGTTCAACTCGCACGCGAGTTTGGTGCTTATGTAATTGGTACCGGACGCGCCGCTCACCGCGAAACCGCACTTGATTTTGGTGTAAATGAGTTCATCGATTTGGATGGCGATGCATTAGAAAATATCGACAAGGTCGATTTAGTTTTTGATGTTCTTGGTGGTGATATAGCAAAGCGATCTTTAGCTGTAATTCGCGCCGGAGGGAAATTTGTATCCATTACCGGCTGGAATGAAGAACAAGCGGACGGAGCGCAGCATATCGACTTTGTTGTCGAAGCTGACCGGTCTCAATTGATGGAGATCGCAAAGAGGTTCCGTGAGGGGCGTTTGAAAACGAATACCGGGAGCGTTGTTACGCTCGATGATGCCGTCGCTACCTATAATGCAATGGATCGGGTTAAAGGCAAAACAATTATCCGCGTTCGTACATAAATGGCGAGGAGGGTGTACCTATTATGCTAACATAAATTCGATGGCAGAAAAAGAAGACTTCGATCTGTGCATTATTTCCTGATGTCAAATTAAATAGGCACTATAGCATTAACTTTACCATTGGTAGAGTTAATGCTATTTAAGCTTTTCGCATACGGTTCGCGCTGGGTGGTGTGGTATAATAATGCGAAACAACGATAACACACAATGAATATAAACAAAAAACAGCTTTTAGATTATGTACAAAAATTTGTTTCATTAGCGGATGATGAAGCTGAACAATTCATCTCTTGCTTCAAAGAAGTCAAAGTAAAAAAAAGACAATTTATTGTACAGCCTAATTTTACGAATAAGCATAGAGCTTTTGTGATAAAAGGGGCTTTCAGAACTTACGCGGTTACAGATGAAGGGCAAGACCACACCCTTCAGTTTGCTATCGAAAATTGGTGGGTATCCGATTTCAACAGTTATATCTATCAGCATCCGGCGACCCTTTTCATCGTTGCATTAGAAGACAGTGTCATTTTGCAAATAGACTACGACAAAGAGCAAGAGTTAAAAAAGACAAATCATCAATTCGAGACTTTTTTTAGAATAATGGCTGAAAAAGGGCTTGCTTTTGAGCACCGTAGAATCCTTTTTAACTTAATGCATGATGCGGAAACACGCTACGAGAACTTTTTATTGAACTACCCTAACTTCGTTCAGCGCGTGCCTCAATACGCATTGGCTTCTTACCTCGGAATGTCAACTGAGTTCCTGTCAAGGATCAGGAATAAAAGAACCCGGGGAAAAAGTTGAACTACATCAACCTTTTTTCTTGACCAGCTTCATTTTTATTGCTTTCGAATTGCCGGAGTTTTGGATTGTCAATGTTGACAAATAATTCAAAACAAATAAAAATGGAAAATTCATTGAATGAGATCTTCTCCGCTAAAAACGAGATGGTTAAAAAAGGAGCAATAGTAGAAGCGACAGAAAAGTTTTTCGCTCCTCATGCCAAAACCATTGATTTTGATGGTACAGTAACAAACGGCAAATCAGAAATGATCGCCAAAATGCAAGGGTTTGCAGGTGCTATTGCCCAGGTAAATGGCATCACTCTGCATAACGCTTCATTGAACGAAGATATTTCTTTCGCGGAATTCACTTTTGACTTCGTTATGAAAGATGGCAGCAAAGTTTTATGGCACGAAATAATCCGAACCATTTGGCAGAACGGCCAAATCGTGGAAGAACAGTATTTTAAAGCTTAAACTAAGAAGACATGGGATTTATAACCAAAAAAATACATGCTTATTTGGATTATCCGGTAGCTGTAGCACTCATCGTATTACCGTTTGTGTTAGGATTGGGAAATTCTAACCCGCTCGCTCTTCAATTATCGGTCGGAACAGGAATCGCGGCTTTTATCCTTACACTATTGACTGACCATCAATTGGGCGTTTTTCGAATTATCCCTTACAAAGGACATTTAGCGGTAGATGCGCTGGTAGGAATTGTGTTTGTGATCGCACCGTTCGTATTTTCGTTTCAAGGAGTGGATGCCTACTACTATTGGATAATCGGCGGATCGGTTTTATTTGTAGTGAGTTTACATAAGGCGGAGACAACAGCAAGCTTGTAAATGCTGACATAGAAGCTACCATTATTTATCGCTGGTTTTGGCGCTTGTGGATATTGTTCTTTATCTATATCGCTAAAAGGAGGAAAAGAAGATGAAATTATAGGACGTCCCTGTAGCTAAAGGCCAGGGACGTCTTTATTAAAGAAAAATCTTTAAATACTTATGGATTATAAAATCCCGTTACTGATTTTTAGACCTAATGGTGAACTGAAGGTCTGTTTCCCTATTCCGTACCCGGCTGATACTATTAACAATCAGCGGATGTAAAACCTCGTAAACCTTAGTGAAATCGGTTCCGTCAGGTAGCGTTACCAGCAATTTTTCATCTGTTACTTGAATATTCTCAGTAAATGGTTCGGTGTTTTATAGTGAATTGTTATATAATCGGTGATGGAAAAAAACTTACTGGCGGAAATTCATTTATTTGGCTTGATTTCGATCACGAAAGCCTTTAATTCAGCCATTTTATTATCGCGAAAACTCCAGACATCGCAATAGGAGTAGTCAATTACTTTTCCATCTTCGTCCTTCGTACTGATTTTGCCGATTGCTGTGACAATATTACCTTCTGCTATTAAATTTTCAACGTCAAACCTCGGTGGTTTCACGTATACTTCCTTCATATATGCCCGTACGGCTTCTTTTCCTATTAAAGTCTTGTCGCCTACAAAATCCCATTTTATATCTTCGGTACATAAAGACAGAAATCCTTCATTATTACCTTCAGTAACAAATGCGTTTGCTTTTAAAAGCACATTCTTGTTATCTAAACCCATTCTATAGAAAGCATAGTTTTGATTAAAAAGTTTTATTATAAGTTTTAACATAGGCATTTATTGGGGCTTGAACTGTTGATATCGTTGGTCTTGCGGAGCGCCCACAACCTACAGGGATATATGTTCGTGCTAACCGTACCTTCTTGCAGTGGTAAGTAAAAGCGTGTGCGGCCGAGACTTGCCGACTTCAAGGATAGAAGCAGCTAACAGTTGACTCAAATGGCTCATTTCTGAGCCGAACGTCTTTGATGTTATAAATTTGAATGTTTTTGACAGGATTTTAAACACAGAAAACCGGGACAAGCTATACCTTGCAGCCTTTTAAACCCGATTTATAAACCTTTATGATATTCATTGAACTAATAAGTGCGGTCGTTGCTTATACCGTAATGCGGCGTTTTCTGCCGGTCCATGCTGATCTGACTTCAATCAACTACAAACACGTTCACAATACTTCATTTATAAGTTATATAAAGGTGTAAAAAAAGTACTTTGTATTTAAAAGTATTGTAAAAATAATTTTTATCTTGTTGATTTTTATTTCAGGCAGGTGTAACAAATTCATTTGCACTGTAGTCATATGTGTATAATACCATGTATTGCATGGTACTATGTATTTGCGATATAAATTGGGAGAGCTCCTCAAAATTATTTTCAAATATTTCACCTGGCACACATTATGAAACTAAAGTTTTTATCCCTCATCTTACTTTCAATCATTATGATCCCGGCATTCGGGCAGAAAGGGCAAACCTTACTTGCTGTAAACGGAATTGTAACCGATTCGCTATCGAAACAACCGCTCGGCTATGTAACAGTAAACCTGCGCGATGATGCAAAGCAGTTGGTACGCACGGAGGTGACCAAAACTGACGGGGCGTTCAAATTTGAAAAACTGCCATCAGGAAAATATTTTCTCTCGGTGATCAATGTCGGTTTTAATACAAAAACACTCGCTGTTGATCTGACGAAAAATACAAAACCTTCCATAAATCTGGGCAGCATTGCCATTAGGGAACAAACTACACAGCTTAAAACGGTGAATATTACGGCTGACAGGCCGATAATTAAACAGGAGGTTGATAAGCTAACCTACGACTTAAAGTCCGACCCCGACAGCAAAAGTAACAGCGTATTGGAGATGATGCGCAAAGTGCCTTTGTTAAGCGTAGACGGCGACGATAACATCCTTTTGAAGGGAAATAGCGGATACCGCATATTTATTAACGGCAAACCATCGAGCATGATGGAGCGCGACCCCAAAAATATACTCAAAAGCATGCCTGCTTCAACCGTTCAAAGCATCGAGGTAATTACCAACCCTTCGTCGAAGTATGATGCGGAGGGGATGGCAGGTATCATCAATATTGTAACGAATAAAAAAGTGAATAACGGGTATAATGGCACGCTAAACCTTAGCCATGTATTCCCGGTAGGCGGCCCGAGATTGGGCGGTTCTTTTTCGTCTAAACAGGGTAAGTTGGAACTATCAGGCTATTTTGGCGGGAATGTATCCAATTCGCCCGAAGTGCTCAGTTCCATAACAAGGCTTACTACAGGGAGCAACCCTACGAGGCTTAACCAAAATAACACTGCAGAATGGGATGGCAAAAATGGCTATGCCGAAGTTGGGATCAGCTACGAAATTGACAGCCTTAACCTTATTTCGGGGCAATTCAATATTAACGGAAATAACCAGGACGGCATCAACACGCAAAGTTCTGTTTTGAGCGAAACAGGCAATATGGTTCAGCGGTATGACCTGTACAATAGCAATACGGCAGGTGGCAGGGGCCTGAATGTGGGCTTAAATTACCAGCTGGGTTTCAAAAGCAGTAAGCAAAGGCTGCTCACCTTTTCGTACCAGTACTATACATTCAACAACAGTCAGAATGCGGCGCTGGCGGCATCAAATCGCGTGAATTATGCTACGCCTGATTACCTGCAACACAATGAAGGCGAATCGTCCGAACAGACTTTACAGGTAGATTACGTACAACCTGTAAAGAAGTTGAATATCGAAATGGGGGTGAAAGCAATTATACGTGATAACAAGAGTGACTTTCAATACCTCGGCTATAATGCAGCAACAGGTAATTTCGAGGCCGATCCGTCGCGAAGTAATAAATTCGATAATAATCAAAATGTATTAGGTGCATATAACAGCTATAACTATACCTTGCAAAACTGGAGCTTTAAGGCGGGTGCCAGGGTAGAGGAGACACTGATCGATGCTGATTTTATTTCTACCGCATCGCAGCTGAACAAAAACTTTTTTAATATAGTGCCTTCGGTAAGTATTAATAAGCAGTTTAAAAACACCAGTACCGTAAACCTCGGGTTTTCGCAAAGGATACAGCGCCCGGGTATATACCAGCTAAACCCCTTTGTAGACCGTTCGAACCCAAACTTCGAATCGTCGGGAAACCCCAACCTCAGGCCCGCGGTTTCCAATAATATCCAGTTGGGTTATAGCAGAACGCAAAAGGCTTCATTAAACCTGATGCTCGGCTATAATTATTTTAACGATCTGATTATGCCCGTTGTGATTTTCGATCCCGCCACGAATATTACGCGCAACAGTTTTGATAACACAGGAAGAGCCCGCTTGTTTACCTTCAACAGCAATATCAATTACCCCATCACCAAAAAATGGAGCTCATCGTTTAACGGAAGAATTGCACACGGCCGCGTACAGGGTATAGTAAATGGTCAGTTGGTGAAAAATCAAGGATTTATGTATGGTGCATCATTAAATAGCGGCTATAATTTTGAGCAGGGCTGGCGGGTTAGCACCAACGTGTTTCTGAATGGTCCCAACCTTTCTATCCAGGGTACGTCAAACCCATACGCCAGTGTATCGTTTACGGTTAATAAAGATGTAGTGAAGGATAAACTTTCGTTCTCGGCCACGGTAAATAACCCTTTCAGCAAATACAGGAATAACACCCGGAGTTCATTCGGGCCCGATTTTACCCAAACAAATATTAACCGCGCTTATTTCAGAGGTTTTACCGCCAGCCTGAATTACCGCTTTGGCAAACTGAAAGAAACGGTGAAGAAAAGCAAAAGGGGTATCAGTAATGACGATGTTCAGGGAGCGCCTTCGGGTAACTAAAAGTATTTTTGGTTGGTTTCCGATGAAACATCAACAACAAGTGCAATAAGCATTTGGCTTGAGTTGTATTAGCTTCTCCAACAGTAGTATCGCATTTAAATTACAAAGCGATATATCTTTTTTTTCTAAAGGACATCTGCCAGGCTGGGACCGCCTGCGGTGCAATTCTTGCTGGCGCTGGGCCCCCTGATCTATTTTTATGTGCTGAAAATAACGCGGCCGGAATATAAATTCCGTTAGAAGGACTTTTTTCATTTCACGCCCTTGTTGCTTGAACAAGGAGTTTTGGTATTAGAGGTCAGGGAAAGTATCAGGACGGGAGCGGCAACCTATATGACACACACCTTTCACCTGTTGAACCCGATATTACAGTTGCTCATATTTATTTCGATCATCATTTACCTGTACTTGTCCCATCAACTTATACAAAATCTTTACCGGCGATTACAACCTTTTCTGATGGACAGGTCACTTCTTGAATTTCGGTGGCTGCGCCGCTTACTGACGGCTACGGCTTTGTTATGGACGCTGTGGATAGCTTATGTCGCCGTTGATTATTTGGGCTATAGCTTTCAACTGGCAAAGGGGACCTTTTTTATCTGGCCGGAGAGGGTCATTTTGGTGTGTTTTATCCAATTAATGGTATGAGGCATTAAAACAATACCTTTACAATTTTACCGGCCAAGGTTGAAAAAGCAATTTTCCCTAAAAAAACTGAGGCTTGTGGTAAGATAGCGGAAACCACCCTTTATTCATTGAGTCTTGATACCTTCTGACCTTTCGTCACCTTCGTATAAAAAATAAATTTTATGGCCAAAGCTTTCATATCCTATAGTCATGCTGACGAAAAGATTAAAGAAAAATTACATACCCATCTTGCAATTTTAAGACGTGAAGGTAAAATCGATGCCTGGCAGGATCAAGAGATATTGGTGGGGGCGAATCTTAATCAAACTATTTCATTTGCGCTATCGTCTTCTGAATTATTTATTGCTATTGTAAGCCCGGATTATCTCAATTCTAATTACTGTTACGAAAAGGAATTTCAACAAGCATTGGAACTCCAGACAGCTGGAAAGATAATTGTAGTTCCAATTATAGCTGAACATTGTGATTGGTTAAATTCACCGTTTCGGGAAATCAAAGCAGTACCTAACGACGGGGAAACCAATTAGCGACTGGACGAACGATAACGCCGCTTACTTAAATATCACAAGCGAATTGCGACGATTGCTGGATGCGCCAAAAGCGCATATGAAAGTCGCTACAAAGAGTGAAATAGCAACATATTGCGCCAAAACCGTAGATTATAAAAACCCGGGTTCGAAACCGAGGATTTGGTCAAGGCCATAGGGACTCGTACAAATCCTTAGGTCCTGAGCAACAAATATAGTATCTTATTGAAAACACGGTTTTAGCGTGATATAAATTTTTATATTATTAAAAAAGGAAATTAAAGCCTCTTCCTTTTGATGGCTTTTTCATCTCCTCAAACTTTTCAATTTCTTGGTTAAGTAAAAACGAATACTTGCCAGCCATGAACTCACGAAATATTTCAATGTTTTCGTGTTGGCGAGTATCAATTAATGCCTGAATATAAGCTGCTTTATTTTCACTTTGTACGATTGCCAAAGGAAGATTATAATAGGCTTGAATATAATTCATTAACAATCGGGATGTCCTGCCATTACCATCATAATATGGATGTATACTTACAAGGCTAAAGTGCGCATCAAAAGAAAGATTTAATTGCTCAGCTATAGATAAAGGAGAATTAATAGCCTCATTAAGTTTTTTTATTAAATCTCTAGTCAAACGCTCTACGTTGTCAAAATTTGGGAAATATGAAACACCTGCAGTGACATTGCCTTTTCTAAATGCTCCGGTTCGGGAATCCACAGTACCTAACATAGTATTATATACTTTACCCGTATTTTTCATAACTAAAGCATTGATTTCTTGCAATAGATAAACGTTTAATGCTTTTTTTGCTTTTGCGCTTTCGATCGTAAAAAGTAAAGCGGCATGATGATCTGTAACCATCAAGCTCTCTTTCAATGGTTTGCCATTGGGAGTGCGTCCCTCATTTATCAAAACCTGTGTTTCCACCTCGGTTAACGTCGACCCCTCAATTCTTGTGGAATGATGGTCAATAGCAATCAAGTTAAACCGATCGTGGTCGATCACTTCGCTTATTCGAAGGTCATTATACTTTTTTATCAGGTTAGCTATTTCCATTACTTTGTAACGCGAAAATAGTTATAAATTATTGTTCGCCAATGTGTCTCTTTTTAGGCCCAGATGTTCGTTAGTAATAGACGATTTTGTTTGATTGTAAAATACAATTAAGTAACCTGCAGATAATACCGACTCTTTATTTCATACGGCTCAGTTATTTACAATGATAGTGATTTTCATTAATAAGTTGAATTGTATGTACATAAAAAAATATAAAATCAGTCATAATTAGCTTAATGTGTACTTTTAACACTAACAATTTTATTTTTTCAAGTAACTTGCTTATATCAAATTTGTTCATATGTTTGTACATTATAATCTAAAGCAAACTATATATTTCCCCATTTCTGAAACATTCACATGGCTATGTTAGTCGATTTTAGGTGGGATTAATATGTACATACATTACTATAAATAAATGAATATTGATATCAAAAATGACAAGCGAGCAGCAAAAGTGGAAACGGAACTGCGAAAAACAGCTCAATTTTTAATGCCGGCACAACTAAATGGTGACTTTAATACCAAAGGCGGTTACAATATTTACCCTGCCTGCGCTATAGGCCGGGGTAAAATATTCAATGGTTTTAATTCTCTTGCCCAATACATTATCGACCAAAAAGCTGTTGTGATCGATGGTTATGCCGGCGTTTTTTGGGATAAGATACAAGAAGGGCTGCAGGCATGCTTTGCAGAAGCAGGCTTAAGTGTTAACTGGATCAAAACTGCGGATCTATTAAAGCCTGCTCAGGAAGTTGAAAAACTTATTGAGCCATTTTTAGGGGAATACGAATCTGTTTGGGGTACAAAAACCACTTTAACGTTAAATGATCTCTATGATACGGATATCACGAGGCAGAATGCAGACGATACCAGAGACATCAATATTATTATAGGTACCGGCGCTGCATTAGCAGACTGGGATGTGCCAGTTATTTATATCGACCTGCCAAAGAACGAGTTGCAGTTCAGGATGCGCGCGGGCAGCATTACCAACCTGGGTGTCGCAAACGCCAACGAGCCGTTCCAGATGTACAAGCGTTTTTATTTTGTGGATTGGGTAATGCTGAATAACCACAAAAAAAACATACTCGAGCGTATTGCTGTGGTGGCTGACGGCCAATGGCCCGGCACCATCAACTGGATGCGTAAGGCCGACCTGGACGAAGGGTTAAAAAAGATCAGCCAATCAGTTGTTCGGGTCCGCCCGTGGTTTGAGCCCGGTGCATGGGGTGGGCAGTGGATGAAGGACAACATCAACAATTTAAATAAAGACGTGGTGAACCTCGCGTGGTCGTTTGAACTGATAGTGCCCGAGAATGGTTTGGTATTTGAAAGCGACGGCAACCTGCTGGAGGTATCGTTCGATACCCTGATGTTTAGCAACAATCAACAAATACTGGGTAAGCATGCCGACCGTTTTGGCGATGAGTTCCCTATCCGTTTCGACTTTTTGGATACGTTTGATGGCGGTAACCTCTCTATTCAATGCCACCCTACGGTAAAGTACATACAGGAAACCTTTGGCGAAAAAATCACACAGGATGAAACCTATTACATCTTAGATTGCCAGGACAACGCCCGTGTTTATTTGGGTTTCCAGGATAGCATCAACCCCGAAGAATTTAGGAATGTGCTGGAAGAGAGCCAGGAAACAGGTAATGAGATGGAGATTGAAAAGTACGTGCAGTCGCACCCGGCCCAAAAGCATGATCTGTTCCTGATCCCGAACAGTACGGTACATAGCGCCGGCGCGGGCAACATGGTATTAGAGATAAGTGCCACACCATACATTTTTACCTTTAAAATGTACGATTGGGTACGTCTTGATCTGGAAGGCAACCCACGACCTATCAATATAGACCACGCCTTTAACAACCTTGATTTTTCTCGCAAAGGCGAACAGGTTTACCGCGAATTAGTCTCAAAGCCGGAGGTTATTGAGAAGGGCGCAGGCTACCAGCTTGTACACGTGCCAACACATGCCGAGCATTTTTACGATGTACACCGCATTGAATTTGATAGCCAGGTAACGTTAGATACCAACAACGTATGCCACGTGATGATGCTGGTAGAAGGTAAAGCGGTGCTGCTTGAAACCGCCGATGGCTCCAAACATGAATTTGCCTACGCAGAAACATTTGTAGTGCCTGCTGCGGCTGGTTCATACATATTAACCAACCTGGGCGAAGGCGGTGCAAAAGTGATTAAAGCATTTTTAAAATAACTGAAATGATAGATACAATAAATCCTGTCTCCTTAAAAAAGAGTAGTGCTTACCTGTACCTGGTGTGCGTTGTGGCAGCACTTGGCGGGTTTTTATTTGGGTTTGATACGGCGGTTATTTCCGGTACGGTTAGTTTGGTAAAGAACGATTTTAGCTTGAGCGCGGTTAGCGAAGGCTGGTTCGTAAGCTGCGCCCTGCTTGGCTGCATTATTGGGGTAAGTTTTTCAGGTAAACTGAGCGACAAGTATGGCCGTAAGATAGTATTGATATTAGCAGCCATATTATTTGTGGTATCGGCGCTGGGTTGTATGCTGTCGGGTTCTTTTACGGTACTTATAATTTTTAGACTGATTGGTGGATTGGGTATCGGTGTGGCCTCTATGGTATCGCCTTTATATATCTCAGAGTTCTCACCGTCCCGCTACCGCGGGATGATGGTATCGCTTTATCAGCTGGCTTTAACTATTGGTATTGTACTCGCCTACTTCTCAAACGCTTACTTAGCTAACCACGCGGGCGATGCGCACCGTGCCGGCAGTATGCAAACCATATTTTCTGCCGAGGTGTGGCGGGCCATGCTCGGGCTGGGCGCTTTACCCGCCGCTATTTTCCTGGTATCGTTATTTATGGTGCCCGAGTCGCCAAGATGGCTGCTGCTTAAAGGACGGGAGCAAAACGCAAAAGCCGTACTCATTAAAATTGACGGAGAAGAAGCTGCCGCAAAGGAAATTGAGGCCTTTAGAGCACAGGACGATAACGACGATACCTCGCTTACGGAACTTTTTAAACCAGTTTACCGCAAAGCGTTATGGATAGGGCTGTTATTGCCATTCCTATCGCAGGCGTGCGGTATAAATGCAGTAATTTATTACGGTCCGCGCATACTGGAACAGGCCGGGTTTACGCTGAACAATGCGCTTGGCGGTCAGGTAACCATTGGGCTGGTTAATGTGGTTTTTACTTTTGTGGCCATTTTTACCATTGATAAATGGGGGCGCAAGCCTTTGCTTTTTGCAGGTGTAGGCGGCGCGGTGGTTTCGCTGCTCGTCATTGGCGCATTATTCGCGATGGGCATTACATCAGGCCCGTGGATATTGATCTTCATCCTGGCATTTATTTCCTGTTTCGCCTTTTCTTTCGGCCCGGTTTGCTGGGTGGTAGTGGGAGAGATCTTCCCCAACGCCATCCGAGGCAAGGCCATGGCATTGTCAACATTATCCTTATGGGTAGGCAACTTTTTGGTTGGCCAGCTAACCCCTGTTATGCTGGAGGGTCTGGGCTCGTCATGGACGTTTTGGCTGTTCGCCATCTGCTGTTCACCCGCACTTTGGATAACCTGGAAACTGCTCCCCGAGACCAAGGGTCGTTCGCTCGAAAATATTGAGCATTACTGGAAGGAAACCTACAAAGGCAAGGCATAAAGAGAAGATGCTGAACCATAGATAATAATAACCTAAAAACAAAGTACAACCAATAAAACCCATCGTTATGAGATTAAAACTATTACACAAATTAAAAAAACTAAAGCGGCTTTTTAATAAGTCGCTTGTAGTGGGGCTACTTGGCATTGCTGCGCTGCCTTGCGGTATAGCCCATGCAAACACATCAGCTGTAAAACATCCCTACAAAAAAAATGCTTTTGATATAACCGTAACCGGCAGGGTATTGGATGATACCAATCAGCCATTACCAGGGGTAAACGTTAGCATTTCAGGTACAGCCGTAAGTACGGTAACAGATGTTGGCGGCCGGTACAAGCTTACCGTGCCTGATGCCTACGCAGGCAGAAACCTTACCTTCTCGTTCATCGGTTTTGTAAAACAGGAAGTTGCCATCGCCGGAAAAAGCGAAATAAATATTAGTCTGAAGCCCGAAAACACCAGCCTCAACGAAGTGATCGTCGTGGGTTACGGAACCCAAAAGAAAATTAACCTTACCGGCGCTGTGGGTACCATCAGTTCAAAAAGTATCGAAAACAAGCCGGTATTAAATACCTATCAAGCACTGCAGGGCGAATCGCCAAACTTAATTATACAGCAAAGCACCTTAGATCCAGGCAGCGATGTTACCGTAAATATCCGCGGTGTAGGTACCCTGGGCGATAACACGCCGCTGGTAGTTATTGATGGTATAATTGGCGGTAGTTTAAACACCCTTAACCCCAATGATATCGAAAGCGTATCCATTTTAAAAGATGCCGGTTCGGCAGCTATTTATGGTTCGCGTGCTGCCAATGGGGTTATTTTGGTAACCACCAAAGCGGGTAAATTCAATTCAAAGCAAACTGTTTCTTACACCGGTAATTTTGGCTTACAAGATGCAAATGTACTGGTACATAAAGTAGATGCCTGGGACAATGCCTATTACAAGAACCAGTCGCTGGTAAACTCGGGTTTACCACCGGCTTACACGCCAGACCAGATCGCCGCTTTAAAAGAGCAGGGTAACGGTACCTGGGATATAGAGCACCTGTTAAAGAAAGCGCCCCAGCAATCGCACAACGTAAACATCACCGGTGGTGGCGAGAACAACTCGTACTATATATCTGCCGGTTATCAGAACCAGGGAAGCAACCTGATAGGTAACGGAGGTGAAGGTGCCGATTTTGGTTATCAAAAGTATAATCTGCGGTTAAACCAAACATCAATAATAGGCAAATTAAGGACAAACATCATCCTGAATTACACCAAAACGCGTAATAAAACAAACAGCGTTGGCGATAATAACATTTTTGCTGATGCCAACCGCGTACCGCATAACTACAACTGGCAGGATGCTGACGGCAATTATTTAACCAACCCCATAGCTTCACAATACAACGAGTATGGTGTATTAGAAAAAGGTGGTTACAACCAGGCAGATAATGATGAAATATTTGCTGCCTTTAACGGCCAGTTAAGCATTACCAAAGATCTGAAACTAACCGGTGAATTTGGCGGTACTATTCAAAATAACGGCACCTTTTTTAGACGTACACAGGTTGATTATTTACCTGCGGGGGTTTATGGTAACGACCTTACCGTTTTAGATGGCAACAGCAAATCGTTATTGTTAAACACAAAAGTTTACGCCGAGTACAGCAAAAAGATCTCGGATCATTATTTTAAAATACAGGCAGGCGTATCAAGTGAAAACACCAGCCAGCGTGGTTTTCAGTTACAGAAAACACTAACAGATCCATACCTGGGCACGCCTACCACGGGTACTATCGTGGACACCCAAAATTCAAATAACAGTATCGCGGTAAACGCCTACAGTTTGCTTTCGGTAATCGGCAGGCTAAATTACGCTTACAAGGATAAATATCTTTTTGAAGCCTTGTTCCGTGACGATGCTTCATCAAGGTTCGCGGCGGGTAACAGGGCAAGTTTCTTCCCATCGGCAAGCGCGGGCTGGATCGTATCGAAGGAATCGTTTATGCAAAATATCCAAAAAACGCTGAGCTTGCTTAAAGTAAGAGCGTCGTATGGTATTGTTGGTAACCAAAATGTGGGTAACTATCAATACCAAACCACTTATTTTAATTACGCCAATGCCTACGGTTTTGGTAATAACATAGTTGGCGGCGCTGGTACTTTTATATCAAACCACGACCTTACCTGGGAGAAATCAGCAAAACTGAATATCGGTTTAGACGCCGGTTTATTCGAGGATAAGCTAACCGCAACGTTTGATTATTTCAGGTCTACGACCAGCGATATCCTGGCACCAAGGGCTGACGTACCTTATATATTCGGCGCGGCATCTCCCGATTTTAACGTTGCCAAGGTTAGGAATAGCGGCTGGGAAACATCTTTAACCTATAACCTTAGGGGTAAAAATGTTACGCAAAGTTTCAGTGTAAACGTAGCTGATAACCAAAATAAATTGTTAAAGTTAACCGGCTCTGCAACCGAAAACATTTACAACCAGGATGTATTTCAATTGATCAGGAAAGTTGGTGCTCCGATAACCCAATATTACGGTTACGAAACCAATGGTTTTTTCCAAAATCAGCAGGATATAGATAACTCGCCTAAAATAGCCGGCAACAGTGTACAACCGGGTGACCTGAAGTTTAAAGACCGGAATAAAGATGGTATCATCGACGAAAAAGATAAAACCATTTTAGGCAATCCGTTCCCGCGTTATACATTTGGTTTTACCTACCGCATAGCCTACAAAGGTTTCGACCTTTCGTTATTCATCCAGGGTGTGGGCAAACGCGATGCATTCCTGAGGGGAGAGCTTGTTGAGCCATTCCACTACGGTTACGGAGCAACGGTGTATGAGCACCAAACGGATATCTGGTCGCCAACCAACCCTGATGCAAGGTACCCGATATTGGCCAACATAGGCTCGGCATCAAACACAAACAACTGGCGCACCGGGTCTGACCTTTATAAGTACAATGCTGCTTACGCAAGGTTAAAGAATGTTAACATCGGCTACAATTTTGGCACGGGCGTTACCCAAAAACTCGGCATCCAAAGGTTAAGGGTGTCCCTCATAGGGCAAAACCTGGCAACATTAAGTAAGCTGAAATTCATCGATCCGGAAACATCTGAGTTTGGTAACAACCTTAACCCAGGATCCGCTTCGAACAGCGCAAGGCAATATCCGCTGCCAATATTTTACGGTGCCGGATTGGACATAACATTCTAAACAGATCATATTTAAAATATATAAAAATGAAATTTTTAAAAAAGCTTTTGATCGTATCTGTTGCGGTTGTAGCGGTATCAGGATGTAAAAAACTTGATATTGCACCAACAGATAGGTTCTCTGACCTTACCTTTTGGAAGGTTGACGCGAACGTGTACAACGCCTTATACAACAACTATAGCTTAATATATAACAGCAGTTTATATTTTGATGCCGAGGCTATATCTGATAACGCTTATTCATCATCAGGCGACCTTAATATCATTGCCAGCGGTAATGCCACATCACAAACCGCTAAGTTTGCAGGCGACTGGAACGCTTATTATTCCGCGATAAAATCATGCAATATTTTCCTGAAAAATATCAATTTGAATACCACCCTACCGGCGGCTATAAAAACCAGGCTGGTAGCCGAGACCCGTTTTATCCGCGCTTTTGAGCATTTTAACCTTGCCAAATGGTATGGCGATGTTCCGATTGTTGATCATGATGCAACACCGGAAGAGGCGCAAACAATTTCGCGCTCGCCAAAGGCGGCGGTGGTAAAATTTGTACTTGATGAACTGAACGCTGTGGTTAACGACCTGCCATCAAAAGATGCTTTACCTGCAACTGAAAACGGCCGTATTACCAAGGGCGCGGCGTTAGCCTTACAGGCAAGGGTATTATTGTACCAGGGCGACCGTATGGCTGATGTAGTAGTCATTTGCGAAAAACTAATGAACAACCAGACCACTTATGGTACTTATGCTTTAGCCCCCAGCTACAGCGCATTGTTTAGCGACCCAACGGTAAATAAAACCAGCAACGAGGTGATCCTGTCGGTACAATATGTGCCAACTACCCGCACCTGGCAAAACTTCTGGGATTTTGCACCGCGTACAGTTGGTGGCCGCGTAAGCAGCATGTCGCCAACGCAGGAGCTTGTGGATGATTATATTATGCTGAATGGTAAAGATATCAAAGAAACAGGCTCTGGCTATGCAGAAAACAACCCTTATGTTAACCGTGACCCGCGTTTAACCGCTACCGTTGTTTATGACAAATATGTATGGGTAAACCCTAATAACTCTACAAAAACTATTTATATAAAACCGGGAACCGACCCTGTACAGCCGGGTTTGGATGAGTATAGTGCGGGTTCGCAGGCGGCTTCGCCAACTGCTTATTACTGGCGTAAATATTTCGATCCAAGCGCATTAGCGAATTTTGTATCGGGAAATAACTTACACTTGTTTAGGTATGCCGAGATCTTGCTTGATTATGCCGAAGCTAAACAAAGTCTTGGCCAGATGGACGCTACCGTATGGAACAAAACCATTGGTGCATTACGTGCAAGAGCTGGTTTTACAGACGCAGGCGCATTAAACTATCCGGTTTCTGCCGATATGACTAACATCATCAGGCGTGAAAGAAGGGTTGAACTTGCTATGGAAGGCTTGCGGACAGATGATATCCGCAGGTGGAAAACAGCCGGAACCGTGATGAATGGTTACGCGCATGGTGCCAAATTCTCATCAGACCAGGGCACAGATAATGGATACATCCGGGCACAGTTACGCAAGTTTAACGCTCAACGCGATTACCTGTGGGCTATACCTGCACACGATGTTGATTTGAACAAAAATCTTGGACAAAATCCAGGGTATGCCAAATAGACCTTAAAAAATTAGACGAGATGAAAAAATTGATCAGGCTGAGCAGTGTAATACTGCTCGCCATTATCGCAATTAGCGCCTGTAAAAAGGAAGGCAGGCCCTTAAACCTGAGCTTAACCCCGGTTGGTACCTTAGCTTCGCCGGCTGATAACGTTGATGTGAAGTTAGATCCTACCAGCAATGGATCGGTATTATTTAAATGGGAATCCGCCGCCGCTACAGATGGTACGCTGGTGTTGTACGAAGTTGCCTTTGATAAAGCCGGCGGCGATTTTAGCAAGCCGGTTTACAAAATAGTATCAGACGGCGCAGGCGTACAAACACAGCTTACCCTTACGCATAAGGATCTGAACAAAATTGCCAATACGGCGGGTATAGCCTCGTCAACTACAGGCAAATTAATATGGACGGTTATTACCTCAAAAGGTACGAACGCTAAAGCGGCTACGGTTTCAAGAACGATCCAGTTAGAAAGGCCTGCCGGTTTTGCCGAAAACCCTGCCGAGCTTTACCTTACCGGGTCGGCAACTGAAGGCGGCACCGACCGTGCCAAAGCGGTGAAGCTTAAAAGGGTGGATGACGGCGTGTTTGAAACATATACTTCACTAAAGGCCGGCGACTATATCCTTATTGATAAAGCAGGCGATGGCGGCAAACAGTACTATGTGGAGAGTGGCATCATCAAAGAAGGCAGCAACCCGGTCACGGTTAGCGGCGCGCAAAAGACTTTCCGCTTAAATTTTGATTTTACCTCGGCTACCGCAAAATCTGTCGAGATCCAATCTATCGGGTTATTTATGTCGGCTTACAACACCGAGATTGGTACACTTAATTATACGGCCAATGGTGTATTTGAGGCACCGAATGTGGCTGTTGAGTTCTACCAGTTCTCGTGGGGGCGTGATGAGCGTTATAAGTTTATCTTACATACTGCCGCAGGCCTGGAGTATATGGGTAGCAGCGCTCAAAACAACGATCCGCCTGCGGGCAAACCGGCTGCTTATTTTTACTTATTGCCGGTAACCAACGATCAGTGGAACAATACATACAAGTTTGATCCGTCGGCCGATAAAAAACACGTTAAGGTTGATGTCATGTTCACCCAGGACGCGTTAACACATAAAGTAACGGTGTTATAAGCCATTACGCATTTGCGCACCTGCAGTTTATACTGCAGGTGCTTTATAAATTCTATCATCATTACAATGAGAAAAGTAATATTCGGGTTGATGGCTGTCGCGGTAATAACGGCAGTGTCGTGTGGTAAGAATAAAGAGGTGACACCGGGCGGCAGTGGCACAAAGCCATCCGTAGACCCTCCGGAAACCGCCACATCCTACCTGGACCTGTCAAAGGAAACGCGTAGCTTTATAAGCAATAACCTGCTTACCTCAAAGTTTAGCTACCGCGCCAACACTACAACGCATGCAACCAATTGCTTTGAATGGTATAACGCCAGTCAAATCTATGCAGATGCCGCATTGGTAGCCGCCGGCGACGAAACAGCACTGCCGTACATGAACAAAACCTTCGCCTTTATGGAAAGCTTTTGGGATAAGACTGATCTGCGTGGCGGTTACTTTGCCTCGGTAAACCTGGATGGTACAGGTGCCGGAGGTGATAAATTTGTGGATGATAACGGCCTAACTGGTATGGTTTATCTGGAAGCTTACAACGTTGCCACAGGTGCTGATAAACAGGTTTATCTGGATAAGGCCAAAGCATGCGCCGATTGGCTGATAAATAGTGGCCTTTGGGATAATACGTATGGCGGTGGCTTTTGGTGGAATACCGCGAAGCCAAACAAGCCATCACAATCAAACGGGGTTGCTATGCAGCTTTTTTCCAAGTTATATACCTTAACCGGTAATACCGAATACCGGAACTGGGCCACAAAAGTGAACAACTGGCTGCGTACCAATATGTTCGACTCATCAACCGGTCTGTACATCTGGATGGTTGACGGTGCTGGTACGGGCACCAAACACATCGAAAAATTTACTTATGATAATGCTATTATGATAGAGGCAGATATCCTGTATGGCAAGGCTATGAACGATGCCAGCTATTTAACAAAAGCGCAGGCAATAGGTAATGCCATGAACACCGTTTTATGGAATGCATCATACAAAGGCTATATATTTAATACCGACCCAACCCAAACACGTGTAAATCCTGCCTGGTGCGGATGGGGTACACAGGGTATGATCAGGCTATATGAGCAGGACAAGGATGCCAAGTGGCTTACATATGCCAAAAATAATATTGATGCCTTAAACAAAGTGGCCAGGAACAAGGATACACACGCCTATTATTATTTTGCGGGGTTTACAGGCAACGACCGTGCGCCCGAAATTGAAGGGGTTGACCAGGCATGGATGCAACGGATCCAGGCAATGATGCACAAATACGAATAGGAAAGAATAAAATGCGGCTTGCCCGCAACTAAACATATCCACATGAAAGTAAAGTTAAACTCAGGTATTGCTTTGATGGCTTTAATGCTCGCCGGGTGCAGCATTAAACGCGAAGGCGTTTCAAAATACGTCGATCCAAATATTGGTACGGCACATAGCCGCTGGTTTTTTTATACGCCTGCTGCGGTGCCTTATGGTATGGCTAAACTGGCACCCTCTACAAACGGGCATTATGGCAACGCATCGGGGTGGGAAGCCGTGGGATACGACACCCGCCAAAACTCGATAGAAGGTTTTGTGCATTTTCATGAATGGCAGGTAGGTGGCATAAGTTATATGCCAACCACCGGCGAACTAAGGACAACTCCCGGCGACCTTGACGGCACGGTAAGCGGCTACCGTTCAAAATTCGACCGGAAAAACCAGGTTGCAGTACCCGGATATTATAAGGTGCTGCTCGATAATTATGGCATCACTGCCGAACTTACCGCTACCAGGCGTGTAGGTTTTCAACGGTATATCTTTCCTAAGAACGATCAATCGCACATTATTCTTGATATTGGTAACAAGCAGGGTGAAAGCGGCGAAACTACCGATGCCAGCATAAAAATGCTGGATGGAACACATTTTGAAGGTTATGTGATTACATACCCCCAATATGTTAGGATCTACGACCCGGAAGGTAAAGTAGCGATGTTCTTTTATGGCGAGATCAGCAAAAAGCCTGAAACCGTAACCGCGTTTAACGGTAATAAAACACAGGATAACACCACAACCGCTATAGGTAAAGGCGCCGGATTGGTATTAAATTACAAAACCGCCGCTAACGAAACCATCGAGGTTAAAACCGGCTTGTCGTACACTTCTATCGCCAATGCGAAAGAAAATTTCACAGTCGAAGCTACCGGACTGTCGTTTGAGCAGGCTAAAAAGAAGGCACAACAAACATGGGAAGAACAATTAGGCAAAATCACGGTTGAAGGTGCCGATGTGCAAAGCAAAACCAAGTTTTATACGGGCCTGTTCCACGCCTTACTGGGCAGGGGCATTGCCAGCGATGTTAACGGTGCATACCCCAAACATGGCGGTCTAACCGGGCAGCTACCTGCGCAAACAGATAAAAACCTGAAAGCCGAATTTATAAACAGCGATGCTATCTGGGGTGGTTTCTGGAACATTACCCAGTTATGGTCATTATCTTACCCGGAATGGTATGGCAGCTTTGTAAACACGCAGCTGCAGCTTTATAAAGATAAAGGTTGGTTTGGCGATGGTATCGCTAACAGCGAATACGTATCGGGCGTGGGTACCAACTTTGTTGGCCTCGCCGTAGCGGGGGCTTATAATTCAGGCATCCGTAATTACGATGTAAACTTGGCTTACGAGGCGGTTAAAGCAAACGAGCTGAATTATAACAACCGTGCTGTTGGATCGGGTAAAATGGATACGAAAGCATTTTTAGAGCATGGTTTTGTACCGTTTTTGGACCAAACCGGCCGCGACTTTGTTACCGATTCTACCGGCTCAAATTTCTCGGGTTCGCATACTTTGGAGTATAGCTACAGTGCCTTCGCGTCGGCTCAAATGGCCAAAGCCATGGGCAAAACGGAAGATTATGATAAATTCATCAAATATTCTAACGGGTGGAGACAGATCTTTAACCCGCAAAATAAACTGATGCAGCCAAAAAGGGCAAATGGTAGTTTTATAGAAAAATTTGACCCTTACCAGCCATGGAGGGGTTTCCAGGAAGGTAACGCGGTGCAATACACTTTCTATGTGCCGCAAAACCCGGCCGGGCTTATTGAGGCCATTGGGAAGGATAATTTTAACAAACGTTTAGACAGCATTTTTACCGTGTCAGAAAAACTTGGTTTTGGCGGCGGTAAAACCATAGATGCATTTGCAGGCATCAACTCTATTTACAACCACGGCAATCAGCCCAACCTGCATATCAGCTGGTTGTTCAATTTCTCGGGCAAACCGTGGCTAACCCAGAAATGGACAAGGCTTATCGGTCAGGAGTTTTATGGTACCGAACCCATCCACGGTTATGGCTACGGGCAGGACGAAGACCAGGGGCAGTTAGGCTCATGGTATGTAATGAACGCCCTGGGCTTGTTTGATGTAAAGGGATTAACAGACCTCCGCCCGATAATTGAACTGGGCAGTCCGCTGTTTGACAAGGCAACTATCACGCTGGGTAACAGGCAAACGCTTACCATCGAAACAAAGAACAATTCGGAAGATAACGTGTACGTGCAATCGGCTGCGTTTAACGGCAAATCATTAGACAATTGCTGGCTATACCGCGATGAGTTGATGAAGGGCGGCAAATTAACATTGATCATGGGCAGTCAGCCGAATACCAACTGGGGCACAAAAACACCGCCGCCATCGGCACAGTAAAATAGCCGGCGCGACAGAGGAACAGGATTAGATAAAGGGGAGTTATATAATGATTTCTATTAACCTATATAAACAATCTATTATGAAAACTAATCAATTCACAAAGCTATTGGCAGCATGTATCATGCTGGGCGTCAGCTTTGCCGCCTGCAAAAAAGACCAGGCCCCATCCTTTGTAAAACCGCCTGTTGATGAAACAGTCACAGGGGGAAATAAGTTAAAAACGCAGGGTACCAGCTCGGCTTATTACATTAAAGCCGGCGAAACGCACAATTTTGTGTATGGTAATTTATTAACCACTTACAACAGTTACAGGGTTAATACAACCACCCAAACCACCACCGCTTATGAGTGGTATAACATCAGCCAGATATATGCCGATGCTGCTATGGTAAAGTTGGGCGCTACAGCATATGCCCCATACATGAATAATACTTTTGCCTGGATGAATAACATGTGGGATGGCGCAAACCCTAACGGTGGTTACTACGCCTCAGCCAACGTGAATGGTACCGGGGCATCGGGTGATAAGTATGCGGATGATAATGCTCTTTCGGGAGTGGCGTACCTTGATGCTTATGATGTTACCACCGGGACAACCCAAACCAATTATCTTAATTCCGCTAAGGCATGTGCAAACTGGCTGATGAATAGCGGTCAGTGGGACAATACCTACGGCGGTGGTTTTTGGTGGAACACAGTTAAAGAAAGTAAGCCGACGCAAACCAATGGTTTGGCACTACAATTATTCCTGAGGCTATACCAGATCACCGGTCAAACCTATTACAGGGATTGGGCCATATCTATAAAAAACTGGTTGCTAACTAATATGCTGGATACAAGCACCGGGCTGTATATCTGGAAAATTGATGGCGCAGGCAGCGGAACCAAACACACCGAAA
Source organism: Mucilaginibacter sabulilitoris (assembly GCF_034262375.1). Classification (NCBI taxonomy): domain Bacteria; kingdom Pseudomonadati; phylum Bacteroidota; class Sphingobacteriia; order Sphingobacteriales; family Sphingobacteriaceae; genus Mucilaginibacter; species Mucilaginibacter sabulilitoris. Next base: position 4,766,099 of record NZ_CP139558.1, on the reverse strand, counting down.
AGTTTACCTATGATAACGCGATAATGGTAGAAGCCTTTTTATTATATGGGCAAATCATGGCAGATAATACCTACATAACCAAAGCGCAAAACCTGGGCAGTAGCATGAACACCACCTTATGGAACAGCACTTACCATGTTTACATATTTAACACCACCGATGGCAGGATAAACCCGGCCTGGTGCGTTTGGGGGTCGCAGGCTATGATAAAACTTTACCAAAGGGATGGCAATACAGCATGGCTTGATTACGCCCAGCAAAATATTGATTATATGAACTCCAAACTGCGTAATACCACCAATCTTGGGTATTACCATTTCTGCAATTTTGATGGCAGTAGCGTAGAGACCAGGCAGGAAGGCGTTGACCAGGCATGGATGCAGCGTAGCCAGGCAATGCTATCTGATTATAGATAAGTAAAAAAAAGAACTGATGAAATTTATAAATAACTATTTACGATTTATTGTTTCTGCCGGGGCTCTGGTTGTATGTTTTCAATCATTATCAGCGCAGCAAAAAGCACTCACTGCCGTATACCAGCAACGTGCCGAAAGCATGTATGCCAATATCTGGAAACGCTACCGTGTACCGTCACAAAAAGGGTTGTTCTCTGAAAACTATCCATCCAACAAAAAGGATACGCTTAACTATTTCCAGGGGAGTGGTGTTAAAGAGAAAGAGGTGAGTTTTTTATGGCCGTTCTCGGGTGTGTTTTCGGCTACCAATGCGCTGCTGAAAATATCATCGGTAAAAGCTAAATACAAACCTTACCAGGATAGTTTGGTAACGGGGGTAGAGCAATACCATGATACGGTCCGTAAACCTGCAGGCTACCAAGCCTACCCTGTAGAATTTGAAAAAACAGATCGTTACTACGACGATAACGGGCTGGTGGGTATCGATTATATGGAATCGTACTTCAATACTAAAAACCCGTTGTACCTACAACGCGCCAAGGCCGTTTTCGACTTTATTTTAAGCGGATGGAACGATGACGTTGGCGGCGGCGTAACATGGCTGGAGGGCCATAAAGATCAAAAACCCGCCTGTACCAATGGCATGGCCACGCTTACGGCGCTGAAAATTTACCAGGGCAGCGAAGATAAATATTACCTGGAGCAAGGTAAAAAGTTTTATACATGGATGTACAAAACCCTGCGCGACCCGGCCAACGGCATTATTGCCAACGATGTAAAGCTTGATGGTAAACAGAACCTTACTTTTTACACGTATAACACCGGGTCGTTACTGGAAGCGGCTGTAATGCTCTATCAGTTCACCGGCGAAAAGCAATATCTTGAACAGGCTAAACGGCTTGCAGCGGATAGCTATAAATATTATACGAGTGTGCCGCATAATAAGAATTTAACCATGTATATAGACCTGCCATGGTTTGTAACAGTGCTGTTTCGTGGGTATGAGGCCCTTTATAAGGTAGATGGTAATTATCAGTATATAGCTGCCATTGAAAATGACCTGAACTATGCCTGGCAAAACTCCCGCGACCAGTACGGCCTGATCACAAATAACTGGACGCCAAACCCCGATGTGTTAAAGAAACCCAAATGGCTCCTAGATGAAGCGTGTATAGCGGAACTGTACGCCCGCCTGAGCATCCTGTAAAAGGAAAAAAAATAGCAGTTAATTCGTAAATTGGTTTTATATATGCGCCGCTGGTAGTGAGAAACGGCGGCGCTTTTTTGATAATACCGCTAATTGGTTATACAGCGCACACCTGAGAAGTCGCCCTGCATCTCACATAGGCAAATCTCTTACTATCGATCAGGAACATGGCGCAGCGATCATCGCAAAAGATGCAGCAGCAGATATTTTTGCCGCCGATGCACCTCAACAAGTTCAGGAATATATAGCGGCTAATATTAAACCAGAACCGCTGGAACCTCTTGCTACACCGGTTCACCTGACAGAAAAGAATTTCTGCAATATTAAAAAAGTCTACATCCATGCGGTTAATGACCATGCGATCAGCTACCCTGCGCAACAGTATATGGTAAAAGTAGGTAAAGTGGCTAAAGTGTGTACCTGCAAAGCAGCCATACCCCTTTTATTTCCATGCCGGATAAACTGGCTGCGATCCTAATTGCCGAGCGTAAATAACAGTCGATCAATATCAAACAATAAAATTTCAAATCATATTGTATTGTTTCAAAAGCATTGAATGTGCCTATTACATTGACCGTTGTTTACGCTTAATAACCTTATGCTGCCTAAAACTCATCGGATCATGCCCGGTGAGTTTTTGTTTTCGGCAGAAGTCGAATCAAACCGATAATGAGACCATTGCTGCAGGTGCCCATTCCCATGAGATGCTATTTACACCTGCTTTATTATTGGTTATGAGTTTTTTACATGCGCCAGTTGAACAGAAGTTCACAAAAGGATAGCAGTTTTTTTACATATATTCATAACTGTTTGAATTACAATAGAAAGTATTTATATTTAGTAAAATATACAGCTTTCAGCAGAGTCGTTCGCTTTTGAAACCTTAGGTGCTAAAGTATTTCAAGTTAAACAAGCTCTGTTTATTATCGATTTTGATACCAAAAAACCATAGATCATGGCCGACAATAGGTTATACAAGTCGATCATGGTACTGCCATCAAGAATAAACTAATTTTAATACTTACTTAAACAAACTGCAAAATGAAAAAGAAATGGATGCCGGTTTTCGGCTGTGCCTTTTCGACTCTGTTACTGCTGTCAATCGATTGTAGGGGTCAAATCGCCAAAACATTGTATTTGTCCAAAGAGGAGACGAAAAATTTGTTAACCTCAACCTCCGGGGCCGAACATAAAATTATCTTTCAGTTTTATCTCAATTCTTCAAATGAGTTAACATTATATGCATGGCCTAAAAAGCGAGCTAACGATGAAAATAACAATGCTGATTTAAAAGAGCTTCATATTGGTAAAGACAAAGAGATAAAGTTAAATGGCCAGAATGTTCTTTTGGGCAATCTTAATCTTGCTAAAAAACGTATTGATACAATCTTGAACGACTTAAATAATACCACAAAAAATTATAAGTATATCATATTTGACCCGGTAATGAAAACAATTGGATCGTCACCTATAAATCATCTTCACTATACTATTTACGGAATCACTGGCGATATTACATCATTAGCATCGCTCACCAAAACCCGTATAACAGATACCCGAAATCCATCCCCTCCGCGGAAGGTAAATTAATGATGAGTAAGATGATCAGGCTATTCTTTGATTGGTCTGAGGTATGGGCATTATTCATACCTCTTTTTGTCTGGGTATTTCATAAAAAACAACCGTCATTTTTAAATTCCGTGGTGGTCTATTTATGGCTCGCACTTGCGCTTAACCTGTTTGGAGATATCATTGGTGATTTCAGAACACCGTTTCACTTTCCTCTATACCTTCAAAGTAATAATCCGGTTTACAATATCCATTCGGTTGTTCGGTTTGTTTGTTTTAGCTGCTTTTTTCTTTCCATTCAACGGCATCAATTTAAAAAACTAAAAAATATCATCATTGGCACGTTTATTTTGTTCCTGATAATCGACTTCGTGTTTTTTGAGCATTTTTTCCTGCCCGATCATTTAAGTGGTAATTTATTTTCGGCAGAAGCTTACCTTTTATTGATCTTTTGTATGCTTTATTATTTAACCGTGCTGAATGCTGAGGAAGAAACAGCATTTAAAAGCCCGGATTTCTGGGTCGTAACCGGGTTGAGCATATACGTAGTGGTTAATTTCTTTGTGTTTTTATTCTATGTTCCTATGATCACGCAAAACCCGGACCTAGCCAACAATATCTGGGATATTCATAATGTTTCCTATATCATTCTATGTCTTTTTATAACAAGAGGTTTTTACGTAATTTCTGAAAAATATGCAGTTGTCGGAAATTGATATAGAATACAGGGTCTTATTTGGCATATCCGGTATGGTGCTGCTGTTTACCAGCTTCCTGATCGTTTTTATTATCAGCCAGCGGAAAAAACTTCAGTATCACCGGGAGCTCCATGATTTGCAGGAAGAACAAAAGCAAAGCCTTATGGAGCAAAATTTATTATTGGAAAAGCATGTTGAAGAAAGAACTAAAGAATTACTTTTTCAGAAAAATGAATTACAGCAGTCGCTTCACGAGCTTAAATTAACGCAGCTGCAATTGATAGAAAAAGAGAAAATGGCCTCGCTTGGCGAGATGTCAGCAGGAATTGCGCATGAAATACAGAACCCGCTGAATTTTGTAAATAATTTCTCGGAAGTAAACATGGAGTTGATCCACGAGCTGAAACAAGGGCTAAAGGAGGGGAACCTGGAAGATGTGGAAGGCCTTGCAGATGACCTTCAGCAAAATTTGGAAATGATTAACGGCCACGGCAAACGTGCTGATGGTATTGTGAAGGCCATGTTAGAACATTCCAAAACTGCCACCGGGCAAAAAGAACCAACAGACCTCAACAAGCTGGCCAATGATACCTTGCAAATAAGCTACAAAAGCTTTTGTTCAAAAGACGCTGGTTTCAGCACATCTATCAATACTTTTTTTGATGATGGGATTGGTAAAATACCCGTTATTCCGCAATCGATCAGTAAAGTGTTCTTAAACTTGTTTAACAACGCTTTTTATGCGGTTAATGAGAAAAAAAACAATCTGGGCGCGAACTATTCTCCTTTGATCGCTGTGACCACAAAAAAAAATGGCAGTAATATTCAAATTACCGTAAGTGATAACGGAACCGGTATTTCGCCGGTGATCATCAAAAAGATATTTCATCCCTTTTTCACAACCAAGCCAACTGGCCAGGGAACAGGATTGGGGTTATCTTTAAGTTATGATATTATAAAGGCCCACGGCGGAGAGATCAATGTAGAATCTGCAGTGGGAGGCCTTACTTCATTTACAATTTATTTGCCTGAACGCGTTTAGTCTGTTTTGTCGTCATTTTTAATCCGCGGGCCAAGTCTGGAAATTCCGGAAGTCGGGGATCCAACCTATCATTAATAGTCGATTTTATCCGCCTGGTTTATGGCATCGGTGCTGCCGATGGAGGCGGAGCGCTTGTTCCCCAGGTTTTATTGGCAACCGGTCCCATGACCAGTTCCAGCGTCCCGCCGTTAGCGATGTCGCTATGGCTAAACCATGGTTTGTCCCATGGCTTTCCATTTAATCTGGCTGATTGAATGTACTTGTTATTGAATGAGGCATTCGGCGCTTTTATTTCAAAAAACCTGCCATTACCTAAATTTATTTTAACATATGGAAAGCACGGACTGCCGATGTTGTAGGTAGGAGATCCCGGCGTAACCGGGTAAAAGCCCATTTGACTAAATACTACGAAAGCGGTCATGCCACCGCCATCTTCATCACCGGGAACACCCATCAGGTCATTCCGGTACCATTCGTCCAGCAAAGAACGAATTCGTTTTTGAGTACGCCAGGGTGCTCCCGCATAGTTGTATAAATACGGAATATGGAAGCTTGGCTCATTGGCCATAGAAAACATCCCTACGTTACCCGTATGATCGGGCAAAATATTATAGAAACTCCATCTTGACATAGGATAGGGCTCGTTAAACATATCCTCTAACGCATCAACAAATTTTTGATTTCCGCCCACCAGCGAAACCAGGTCGCCTATATTGTGCTGCACGTCCCAACGATAAATATAGCCGTTGTTTTCGTCATAGTACTCGCGGGCCCCGGGGCCTCCTGAAGTACGGTAATCCAGCGGTTCAATGAAATTGCCGTCTTTATCCTTCGGATGAAAAAAACCTGTTTGGGGATTAAATACATGGCGATAATTGTAAGAAGCCCGAAGGTAATGATCCGCATCTTTTGTTTTCCCCAGGCCGAGTGCGATTTGCGAAAGGCACCATTCATCAAAAGAAGTTCCGAGCGTGACCGCGATCGGCTGACGTTTCTCCCAGCTATTCACGTTGGCGACAGTTTCTTTTTCACCGGGCTTCAGGGCGGGGAAGTACCCGTTCTTTTTATAAAAGTCATCTAACTCGCCTGCCGGCACCGCATGTGACCAGGGCAACAACGATTTATCTTCAATGGCACCTTTACAAACTTCATAAGCTTTCGCCAGGTCAAATCCCCTCAGGCCTTTGTTCCAGGCATCTGCCATGATCGCGACGCCATGGTTGCAATTCATGCCCCGGTCATCGCCGTCAACTCCCGGAAAGGTAGGCATCCAGTTTTCCCCGGTTTGTTGTGCCATGAGCAGGTAGGAACGTAAAATGTCATTTTCCGTAGCTTTATTGATCAAAATACGCAATGGGTGGGCGGCACGATAGGTGTCCCAGAGCCAGTCATCCGTAAAAAAGGGGTGTCCTTCATCATGATGCACTTTTCCGTCTGACGCGCTGAAATATTGGCCATCTTCGCTGATACATACAGGTCGTTCGCAGGTACGGTAAAGCGACGTATAAAATACGGAAGTTTCTTTATCAGAAGCACCTGACACCGCTATCTTTCCCAAAGCCTTGTTCCAAATGTCGCGACCCGTTAATGCTATGGCATTTACATCATAATTTTTAATTTCCCGCTCCATGTTTTTCCTGGCCTGATCTACGCTTATGAAAGACACCCCATAACGGATGCCTATTTTTTTCGTTCCGTTAGGATACAGCAGTGCAATAGAAGCTGTGGGCTCGGCGTTCCAGCTCACTCCGCTACTCCCGGGTACACCTGCTTTGGCCGGAGCAACGTCTGTTACCGCATAAATATAAACAGCTGTTTTTTTGTCCAGGTCCTGATGACCGCTGATTACCTTGCCGCTTGCTTTTATTTGCCCGCGTTTGCAATTAAACACGAGATAGGGCGCACCTTTTTTATCAAACGATATTTGATAAACAGCACTCTGATGAGAAGGAGCAAAATCAACACTGACGTTTAATTCGTCCAGATATACCTGATAACGGTAGGGAGTAACTTTTTCCTGATCATAACTTAAATTTAATTTTGATGATATGCCGCTTTCATCGCCCAGGTAAGGGTAGAAGTTAAAGCTGGATCTGGAACGGTGATGGGTAACTATTAAAGGTAAGCCGCCCAGCTGGTCGCTCGTATAGTCATTACGTACCGGGAAAACACGCATCATGCTGTTGGGCAAGTGCGTGGTTGGATAGGTGGGCACCAGCATATGACTGATGTTACCGATATAAGGATTCACGTAATCCACTGGCTCTTTGGCAGCAGTTTTTCGGAGCTGTGGTACCGCAACTGCCGTTATTGTAAAAGTTCCTATGAGACAAATAAGGGCTGATAACGATTTGGCTTTGATCATAAGTAGCTATTTAGGATAAATAATCATGCTAAAGTTAACAGTGTTTAACGAATCCCGATGGACCGGCAGTCAAATTATAGTGATACATTTGATTAAATATAGTTATAAGCCACTGAATGCCGTTTTTGATCACCTGACTTTGGGATCTTTACAATTGTGCCCTTCATAAAAAGCAGGTTTAACCACTTCCTGACCCCATATTTTGTTACCGGCCCGTTTAGGGCTAGCTATAAAGTATTCATTCCGCTTTTTTAAAGTAAAGGTCAATGGCATTTTGGCAATTACTGATCGTTTCATAGTCACTGTTGTGCAATACGGTTTTGGCCAGGCCGCTGAAGACAGATTCAATCACATTTAAAAATTGAGAAGATATAGGTAGAGGCGCCAGGACAACCAAACGGGGTTTGATGCAGGTCCCTGTACGGAGGTTCATTTACCGCTTTAATATAAGCATGCGGGCTTCTCGATGAGTGCCAGCTTGCAGCATCCCGGGAAAGATAGATCTTACCGGCTGCCTGGTATTGAACCATTAACATATTGATGAGTTTGATCATCCGGTTCTCCCTCCCTGGTGGTTAATTCTAACGCGGCACGGATAACATTGATCCTTGTCTTAGGAATCTTGTTATGTTGCATATCGGTCCGTTGAGTAAGAACATTTTCAATAGAAACAAGTTAGTCAACATCTATTCCAGGGGTGGGCACTATTTGCGCCAGTCATATTATACTTTCTAGAAATGAATTTCTGGATATTACCAACCCTAAGAAATTTGCCTGTTATGCCGGGGTGGCACCCTTTAAACATGAATCGGGCAGCTCTATGGGGAGAGAAGGTTTCGCATATCTCGAATAAAAAGATGAAGAAACTATTGCACATTTTCGCGTTGATCGCCATCAGGTGGGACGAAGAAATCAATGCATATTATAAACGGAAGATAGAGCTTGACGGGAAACCTAAAATGGCTGTCATTAATGCTGTGCGTAACAAATTGATATTACGAATTTTTGCCTGTATGAAGCAGGACCGCCGTTATCTGAAATCTTATGAACGGTCGGTACAAGTGGAAAATGGTCAGGTAAAACACGGTGATGAAGTAATAGAAAGAGCAACAGAGGCGAATTGGCACATGGATCAGGAATGACCTAACCGGTGGATAAATCCTGCTGCGGTCCGCAAAATTAAAGAGTAAGGGACTTAAAAAAGACCCTAAGTTCAAAACTAATTTATGGGTCTAAGCTTACCTTTTAATGCGCGGATTATTAAGTCTGCTTAGATACTGTTGACTTGTGGTTGTGTTTGATCCAGAAGTAAAGGCTGATCATGAGAAGGATATACAGGATGATATTGAACAGCGTGTGATGATCAATTACCTTATTTGCCTTCCTGTTCCAGAATAAAGCCAGTAAAACCAGCCTTGTTACGTTTAATAGCTGTATCCCCAAAATAGCCGGAATTAAGAACATAAGTTTTTGCCTTAGCTTTTTGGGATAAGCAAATACAAAAGCTGTTACAAAGCTCATAATCGCCAGACCCAGACAATCATAAGCTAAACGAATAGCGCCTTTACCCGCCACCAACAAGTCGATATGATTGTGGATAACATCAAAACCAAGCCAGCTAATAATGAGGGCGCTGCACGATAGTAAAAGGGAACGCAAACCTTCAATATAATTCAGATGTGTGGCTAAAAAACTACTGTAGTGGTTACCCGGACTTGTAACGCCGAGAAACAAGATGTTGAAGTAGTACAATACAAGGAACAGCATTACAAACTTCAATGCGAATTTGAACGGCGAGATCTGATTGGTTGAGGCTTGTTTTTGTTTGTTTTTAAGAAGTTCGTCAATTTTTATATCAACCACAAGCCGGAACCAGAAGCCCTGTAAAAAGTGAAATATTACACTGGTACGTCCTTCAAATATTCCCAATTGAAATATCATACGATAAGAAAAGTATAACGCTGGCCTTACATATCGTGGCAGTTGCCACCACAATTGCTTAAGCCATGCTGTACGCTCATCGGGCGAGCCAAATAGGTTGGGTTTGAGCGTTTGACGCCTTATATTTTGCATACGCTCCACTTCTTCCTGGGCCACCAAATCGCTGTAGCGGTTATGTTTATTTATCCAAAAAGCGATATCGTTTTCTTTTAGGTTTTCTTCTAAGATATGGCCCTGTTTCCAGATGATGGTTGTGCCGGGCACGATAAACCTGTGATCCATATGCTCGTTCAGGTCGGAATACCCGATGCCATATCTGAACATTTTGAGCATATAGAAAGGGTAATACCCTCCATACCTGACCCAGCGGCCCTTGAAAAAGTTTTTCCGGTTAAAATATATGCCATTTACCTGTTGGTGATCCTCATCTTTAAACTTGATCAGCAGTTCTTTTAACTCAGGTGTAACTACCTGATCAGCATCAAGGCAAATAACCCACGGCGTTACAACCCTGAAGTTTTTTAACGCAAAATCCCACTGTTGCGGATGATTGACGAAAGGGTGCCGGAGAATGGTTGCCCCGGCCTGCCCTGCAATCTCCATAGTCTTATCATTACTACCCGAATCCAGAATAAATATGGGTGCGTTTAAGCCATCAATGGAATGGAGCAGGCGGGGTAAATGCTGCTCTTCGTTATACGTAATGATGATGAAAGAATAGGAGGGAGCCATGATGATTAACCGGTTATGCTGCCATACAAGGCAATATATTGTTTAAGCAGTTTGTCATTATCAAAGTCGGCAAGGATTTTTGCCGGCGCGATTTCGCGGATACGGTTTAACTGGTCATGTTCATTATAGATATCATTTAATTTGGCGCTGATATCAGCTGGATTAAGCTCGCAATCCCAGCCTAAATTGTTTTTTGTAACATAGCCGGATAAACCTACTGCTTTACTAAGCAATACCGCGGTACCCTGGCTCAAACTTTCAATGACCACGTTCCCAAAATTTTCGTCGTGAGATGTCAACACCAAAAGATCGTGTTGCTGCAGCAACTCAAATTTTTGTTCATTTTGAAAACCTATCCAGTTGATACGGTCTTCTACCTGCTTTTCTTTGGCCAGCGTTTTTAACTGGTTCACATAATTTTTATCCCCGTCGCCCGCCACTGTAAGTGTATAGGGAAAAGTTAATTCAGGTAGTGAACCGATCAAAATATCCAACCCTTTTTTTTCCTCAATGCGGGAAAAAAAAATTAACCGTAGCGAGGTTGATGACGCTTTGAAAAAAGGAACTTCTAATGCGTTGAATTTTACAAAATTTGATATACAGGTAATACTTTTTGGCCGGACGACGCTGCTAATAGCTTCATTTTCCCGCTCAGAGGTGACATGGAAGTGACATTTATTTAAAAACGGTTTACCAAGTAAATAATGGATAAATAATTTGATCCCTTTGTTTTTATTTTGAAAGGAATAAGGGCTTAAAGTACCCCTGGCGGATATCAGCACGGGTACCCCGCGCCAAACCGCTATGATACAGGACAGAACCGATACTAAATTCCACCAGGCATGGATATGGACTACATGGTGCTTCTTTGCATTTTTCCATACGGCTTTCAGCAACGCCGGTGAAAAATGACTATGATCCTTGGTAAGGCGTTTAAAATAAGTAACCGGTACACCATCAACCAAAACGGTTGCTCCCGGTACCACATTAAGTTCATTTGCTCCGTTGGCTGTAGTGGTGAATACAGTTACCTGGCAATCGTCCCCGGACAATTGCCCGCTGAGCATTGATACGGACATGGTTGGCCCACCATAAATAAAGGCAGGCTTGTAAGAAGCTGATATTTGCAATATTTTCAAACTTCCTTTAAGATATGAACGGCGATTAATATTTTGTGAATGACAAGCATGCTGATGTAGCTCCAGAATACCGTGTTAATGAGGAACTCGAAACTGATCCCCCGCCACATAATTTGAAATAACCCGGAAAATATAAGGGCCGTCCCTAAAATGTACCCGCCAAAGAGTTGCTCTGCTTTTATGGAGAGCAATTGGGCCACGGCTCCGTAAGCAAATAAAAAAATAAAGACACCCAGTGTTCCGTAAGATAAGTAAGCATCAACAATAAATGCGGGTTTTGCTGAAACAACCGCCGCCCGGTTAATTACCCCCGCGTTGTATACCCGCTCCATGATCATTTCTTCTGTACTTGGTTTTGACGGCCAGAATATTCGTGGAATGATGGCCATTCCGGATTGACGGATCAATGCTAACCCGTAATAATCAATTTGTTTTGGTGTGGATTGGGTAAATTTGATAAACATGTCAATTTCGCTTAGCCGATAGGTCAAAAACCCCCAGTTGCTGTCGTCTTCATCCGAATTGCTGTTCAAAGTGGCATCCAGGGCTATTTGACTGGCCTCTTTTACATTTGTATCGCCGGCCCAGGCATTTTGCCTGAAAATGCGGTTATAGGTAGGTAAAAACATAAACAGCAAAAGGAGTACCGGGATAAAAACGCCCGCGACCAGTTTTTTGTAATTGGGATACAAAAACACGCCCAGTACCAGTACGCTGATGATAATAGGCTCCTTAAATCCGGATATCAGGGCCTGGTAAAAATTGAATACATAAAAGCTGATGCATATCAAGGTGTTCCCGGTTTTTTTTAGCGGGAGCGCAAAGGCCAGCGCCAGTGTACCTGCCATAAAACTCAGGGTGTTCAGCTGGTAATAGAACTGCGACAGCCCGGGGATCTTTAAAAATAATATAGAAACGGGAAAGCTGATAATCGCAAACATCATGAGCAGATTGGCCAGGCCTTGTTTTTCTACATAATATTTCGATTTAACGGGGTAATCCATAAAAATCAGGATGCCGGATACAAAAGCCGCATGACCCAGGCAATAATAACGCTGACATAAGGCGGTTTGCCGCAATCTTTCCTGATCGATTAAAAGATGGCTTACTTTTTCAAAATTTTCATAACCTAAAACATCCATAAAATAAAATATGGATGTTGATGCCATGTAACCTGCAAAAATGATTTGTACCAGGAATACAGGACGCATTAACTGCTCGGCAATACTTCTATCGTCAGGGATAGGCTTAATCCATCCGCTAAGGGTCAGGTAAAATATCAGGAATGACCCCAGCCAGGCGATCATATAGGATAGTTCATCATCATTTTTCAATAGCAGGGCAAGCAGCCATGGTATAAATAATACGATATAACGTTCAATCGCAGGTTTACTACTTTGCACTTTTTTTATTGATGTTTTTTGTAATTGCGGCCACTTGCTGGTCAAAGCTCCATTCGGCTATCTTATTTTTCGCGTTGATACCTAATGTTTTTAGGCCACCCTTGTTTTTTAATAATATTCCAAGCTTTTCGGTAATATCGAATAAATTTTCTGTTTTGAAAACTTCCCCTGTAATGCCGGGAATAACCAGATCAGTTTGACACCCAACCCGGTCAGACACCAACACCGGCTTACCGGAAGCCATCGCCTCGTTTACAGCAAGCCCCCATGTTTCGCCCGGTCCTTTGGATGGTAAACAAAACAAGTCGCAAGCCTGGTATATGGCTGGCATGGCAGATTGGTTCTGAAAGTCAAGAAAATAAATATTTTTGATTTTATCTGCTTTCGCTTTTAACGACTTTTCCAGACGCCCGTTACCCACCAACAATAAATGGGAAGACTGCAGGCTCAATGAACAAAAAGCGTCGATCAATAAATTCGGAGATTTTTTTTCTTCAAATTTTCCCGCAAATAAAACAAGCAATTCATCAGAAGGAATACCAAGAGTTTGCCTTAATTTTTGCGCTTCGGCTGTTCTATTAACGGCAAATCTGTCATTATCTATAGCATGTGGCGCAAAGCTAAGCTGATTTTCCTTTAATCCGTATTTTTTAAAATAGGCTTTGTTGTTAAGACCTACATAAAAAGCGTGATCAATTTGCCGGTAAACCCATTTTAAATAGATTTTTTTAAGAAGGGTTTTAAAATCATTTCTAACATCGAGTAGCGTGGAATCACCACGGAAATAAACCGGAATCTTATTTTTAAAAAAGCGAATGGTTTTTAAATGAGCATGATAAGCCCATCCATATACTAAAATAGCGTTCGGTTGCCATGTACTTATCTGAGCTATGAGGTCTGGGTTAATGATGCCTTTAAAATGATGCGAGCCGGGGTCGGTTGACGTGTTTTTTACCCATTCATATTCATAACCCTCAAGCAATAGAATATCCCAATCAATATTTTTTCCAAAGTCCGGATCAAATTTTTTGATAGCCTTTTCGCCCCACGTGTAAAAAACTTTGATATCTACATCAACCTGCCGTTGCATTAACTGAAAAACGGGCGCGTAGTATTGTATGGGGTGGGTGGTAATGATGGCTAACCGCATGGAAATAACCTGTCGAAGAACCGGCATTGACTGAGGGTGAGGGCGCGCGCGGAATATTTATTTACTGCTGCTGCATTTTGCTGCTGAACCATGTGATGACCGGCGCTTACGTCGGAAAGGAAGGCATCGATATCCGCATCTTGTACACGCTGATAGTCATATACATGATCCACACCATGTTCCTTCAGTATGGAGATCGCGGGACTCTCCCGGTTGAAAATAGCCAATATTTTTTTTTGTGTCAGTAAGTAAGGATAAATCTTAGAGGCGCTGTATCCCGGGTCGTCTGATCCGGGGATAAACAGCGCATCAGCCTGCAGTAACGTATTTAAGGAATGATAATAATTTATCCGGTCGGTCAGCTCTGTAACTTGTTTGTCAACACCATATATCCGGGCCAGCGGCATGATACTTGGTTTACCCTGACCGGCAGGCGCGTAACTGGTGCCGATGAAATAGAATTTTAACCGGTCATATCCGGTTTTATTTTCATCTATTCCCCGTTTCAGTACTTTAAAAACGGCACTTATGGCGGCGTGCATATCCGTACCACCGCGTCCGGTGTACACGATATTCGTGTAACGATCATCTAATAATTTTCTGAACCTGCCTTTGTATTGTTCAGCAATGACCATGTCAGGGTCAAAAGCGCCAAATGTAATAGTTGCTGACGGCACCTGCTCAAGGACAGGGTACCGGGCTTTGAGGTCTTTAATATAACTTTCAGAAACGCTGATCAAACCGGATACCTGCTCCATGGCCAGCGGTTCGAGATATTTATTCAGGCGGTAGGAAAACCAGTATTTTGGCGGCCTTTTTGCTTTGTCCCGATAATAATCGGAGTGCCACGGATCCTGCATATCGATGACATAGGGTACCCTGTATTTTTTCTTCCAGTGGGGGCCTAAAATACATACAGGGAATTGTGTAGTTGAAAAATAGATAAGATCATAGTGTTTGCTTTCCAAAAGCCGGTCCACCTTTTTCTGATAAAACCAAAGCGATCTGATGGCAATGCTCCCCAGTCCGAATTTACTTGTCCATGCTTTCCGGAATGCTTTAACTTTATGGACTTTGATAGCATCGGGTACGCTTAAAGACAATAAGTTATCCATGTTCATGTCCGTATAGCATTCGTCGACCACCACTATTTCCGCATTCCAGTTACCTTCAGCAAAATAAGGAATGCTTGTCCTTACCCTTTGCATGTCGGCGGCATTGACCGGTGGAAAATATGGCGAAATGATCAGCAGGTTTTTCAAAAGCTATCGATGAATGTGTGAAAAGAATCTGGGGTAAACGCCCATCGTCATGTGCAGGCCGAAGCAACTGTTTATCAGTTTTCTGTTAACGCCGGACGGTAATAACAGCGAGATATAATATCCCAGGCGGTAACACTTTTTATTCGCCCAGGTTTCCCAGCCCTCGCCCCTGCCATAAAAGTCGACCACGGCCTGATAATTCCACCTCCAATCCAGTTTGTAGACGGCGTTTTCTTTAAAAACTACGTCATTTAACGCTGCCTGGTCATGTGGCCCCCAAATTCCCCGATTACTCCCGTCCCAGCAACTATAAGGGTACTCGCCGTTCCGGAAGGCTTGTTCCAGAAGATGTAATGCTTCGGAGCCGGCAACAATAAAGCCGGTATTCGCAGTCCATTGAACGTGTTTAGCCTGGGTGCAGGACTGATTGGCATCAGGCACCAGGCCAATCAGCCCCTCCGGTACATCTTCCATGGCCGGGGCGTCGGTCTTCAGCAGGATGTCATCATCAACAATGATATATCGTTTAAATCCGGGAGCCGCACGGTGGGCAATGAGTTTGTTGAAGTGCGGCGCCATAGGAGAATCGCTGATACTTTTGGTGATAAGCATCGCCTGGTAACCATGACGATTTGCCCAATGGTGCATTCTTTGATAAGTACAATTAGTCAGATGACTTCTTTTACCTATCGATATCATCAATACGATGGTATCTTTCCGGTTCCGATCAACCGGTACTTTTAGTTTTTCCACCATCGGTTCCGTATCAGATTTGTTCTCGCCTCGCCCCAGTCACAGACCTCATCGATGAGGTCGTAAAACCCGTTTTGGTTTTCAGGCAGCTGGTTAAGTTCGACAAGTTTAACAACGCTTTGTAGTTGTTCATAGAATGCTTTGGTACGATAGGGGGGATGCAAAGACCACAGTCCGCTACCGGAGCCTAAGAAATCAATTCTTGTGCGGTTGTGTTTTTTCATAAACGCCGATATAATGTGTTCCGGCAAATCAGCATTGGGGTTTCCCTGTACCATGGCCTTGAGCTGATCACGCAGGCCGGGTTTGTTTATTGTTAATTTTTGCTGCCTGAACGCGACTTTGTTTAGCAGAAATAAGCGGGTGCTCATGCCATTGAACTGATATTTATAATCGCCTATCTTAATTGCTCCCGGCTGCCCGATCAGCACGCCCCGGGGGTGTGGCGGGCCGGGAAGAGGGGAGATGGTAAAGCAGCGGGGATCAGCATCGAAAATCGAGCGCGCCTCCGTTATCCATTTCTGGCTTGACCCACCTAAAAGAATGTCGGAGTCCAGGTGAAAAACCAAATCATGCGTTGTGCTGTACAGGCCAAAAAAATAAGCGTAAAAAGGACCTCCCCTGAAATCCTTGCCGGGCATATCACTGTTATTGAAAAAGAAATTTGAAATTGCTGCTTTTACTTTTTCGTTATAATCTACAGGAATTATCCTGACATTAAAAAATGGCTTGATTTCGAAATGAAGAAAATCCTCAAAAATCTCGCTGTACTCCTGCCAGCCCGCTGCAAAGCGGCCTTTTGAGGGTTTCGTATCGATGGTAAGGATAATCTCATCTACCTGAGCCGACAATGTCTTAAGCTGGTGAGGCAATATATGCCTGACGTGTGGGTAATCGCCGGGAAAGAGATTAATTTGCAGGCTGACTTCTTTAGCGGAGCGCATGACCGATGATATCTGTTAGTTTTTTTGCTTCTGTTTCCCACTCGAAATGTAACCGGTAGGTTTCTATAATTTCGTTTCTGGGCGCCATCAGTTTATTATCTTTTAGCTTTTTCCCTAAATTGTCGAGTATGGTAACAAGCCCCTCCTGGTTATCCTGGTCATATACAAAAGTGAATTTTGGGTTTTTACGCGCGATCTCCATTTGCCCCGCGGTGTTGGATGCGATCACCGGTAAGCCGGCTGACATATAATGAAAGATTTTATTTGAAATGGTTAAGTTTTTATTAGGCGGGCTTGTTGGTTCCAGCGCCAGTCCCAGGTCGTAATTGCCAAGATCATCCATAAGCTCATGGTTGCTTAACATAGGCAAGAATATCAGCCTGTCCTTCATCGTAACGTTATTGGCCAAGAGCCGCTGATAGGCAGGCGATATATTGCCACGTAAGTTCAGCTGCCAGCTGAATCTGCTTTTGGACATCGCTTTTATGAAAAACTCCAGCCCCCGCCCCGGTCCGATGGTTTGTGAGAACCAGTATAAACGCGGTAATGTTCCCGATGGGGCAACCGGCTGTCGGAGCTGAGCCGCGGAGAAAGAATTGTAGATCACAGCCGGCCTGACCACCGCATGATAACTTGCCTGTATTCCCTTTGCCATGGCCTCAGAAGTTGTATAGCAAATACCGTTTTCCAGCGCACCCCTTTCTGCCTTTTTCAAAAGTTTTATCGGTCTCGATTCGCGGTCCCGGGGTAACAAATCCTCTGAATACCAGTCTTCCAGATCGAAAGCTACCCGGTATCCCAACTGCAGCAACTGGTTGCCGACGACTGTAGCGAGCTCCTGGTGACATATATAGAGGTCCGCCCGGAGACTGATGCACTGTCGCAGCAGCCGATCCGGGGTGTATCCCAGGCTGTATTTACTATTTATATGAAAAACTTCCTGAAGTTTGAAGGCTGCTTTGCGAATAAACCGGGCCCATAGCGATCGCATGTTGCGGTAGATTAAATTACTATAGCGCTCATAGCGGATGCCGGTGCCCCGTAGTAAGAGGAGATCCTCGTCTAACAAGGTATTTGAATATACGGCGGTGAGGACCGTAACCCCATATCCGGCCCTGCTTAACGCTAATGCTTCTTTTAGAACCCGTGGATTGCGGCAAAGGTGGGATTGGGACACAATAACGATGTTGTTTTTCACCTGGCCAGTTTCGATTTAAGTTGTTTGGTTAATTTCCACCCGACCAAAGCCGCTAAATAGCGGGTATATCCTCCGCAGGGGAACGCCAGTGTGGCCCCTCCCAATTCGTCAACCTTCTCCTGCGCAAGGCGGGTGATCTCCGTTTCATCCGGGTACAGCTCATAAATTAAACCCTGCCAGAGATTTGCACAGCTTTGCCTCACCAGGCCCTCATGACTGAAATGTTTCAAAGCCATTTCGGTCGCCTGTGCCAGCGCAGTGAAAGATGACTGATAAGCCGCCCGGCTTTTTTTCCCTGACAGGCCGCCTATACCGGACCGGTAGTGAAAAAGGGCCTCTGCATTAAAGATTATCTTGTCCGCATTTAAAAATATTCTTGTAAAGAATTCAAG
Source organism: Mucilaginibacter sabulilitoris (assembly GCF_034262375.1). Classification (NCBI taxonomy): domain Bacteria; kingdom Pseudomonadati; phylum Bacteroidota; class Sphingobacteriia; order Sphingobacteriales; family Sphingobacteriaceae; genus Mucilaginibacter; species Mucilaginibacter sabulilitoris. The sequence continues at coordinate 4,747,888 of NZ_CP139558.1, read as the reverse complement.
GTCATCGTTAAGGCTAAGCTCCGGATTCCATAACCCCGCTTTTTTTATTAATGCAGCGGGGATAAGGGCTCTGCCCGGGTTTGTCATCGGGTTGCAGTTATACCAATAAAGGTTGACCCACTCTCTGAAGGTCATCGCTGTACCAGGTAAATGATCTCGTTTCAGGGATTTCAGATCCTCCTGGTAAAATCTCCCCCAGGCGGCCATGACGACATCGTTTTTTGTGCCCCTGATGTATCGGGCTTGTAAAGAAATGAAATCCGGTCCGACATAGTCGTCAGCATCAAAGAAAATAACATACGCTCCATGAGCAAAACCGTACGCCGTATTTCTCGCGTTAGCTGCTCCCTTGTTAATCCCATCGATTATCGTAAGCCTCCTGTCCTTTATGGCCCTGACTTTTGTTAACGTATCATCCGTTGACCCATCGTTTACTACAATGATTTCGATATTGGTGTAAGTCTGGTCAACCAGGCAGGTCAGCGTTTCGGTTATAAACTTGCCGCAGTTAAAAGCGGGCACACAAACCGAAATCAAGGGATTGTCAGGGACAGGCAAATACTCCGGTTTATTTAATTCCATGTTTACGTTTTAACTGCTCAAACAGGCACGACGCGCTGTACCGGGCGTTTTTGTCAAACCGGCTGCTTCTCCATATCTCGTTCCAAAAATGTACTGCATATGACGCTTTAACTATTCTCCGGCCAGGCATCGTATGAGGCTTCAGAAAGGGTCTGACATATTCTTTGATTTTATCGGCCCGTGTCATTTGATCTAAAATTAATTCCCCGACATATCTCCAGGATATGGGATTAAAATAATGATAGGGTACAATCTGGTCTTCCAGCTGCAGTTCCTTAATTACCGACTGGAATAAAAACGGTCCGGCCGAACCGTATGTCATCTTGCTGATGTCCCCGAGTGACAGCCTGTGAATACAATGGTCCAGGAACGGCGCGTTTTTTGGTACCTTAAAAACGCTGTTATTGGCTAACGAACCATATTCCCCTTCCGTACTGGAGCAAAAAACAATCTCCCGGGCAAAGTCAAATGGCTTTAAACAAACAACATCCATGTCAGTCCACCATCCGCCGTTGCGCTGTAACAGTAATAGTCTGAAATAATCTGCAAAGCCTGCCACTGAACCTTTCCCCCAACCTGTATCAAAGGTGAAGATCTTTTCCTTCGGCAGAATGCTTCCTGCATCGAATATTTGGGTTTTCGGGGGAAGATTACTGACCGTTTCATAGGTATATAGATGAAATTCATGCCCATGATCAAGGAATGATTGTATGCACAGCTGTTCAACTTTGGACAATTCGCCGCCTATCCAAAGTGATTGTATTTTATAATTATTCAGACCGTCTTCCACGCTTGTTTAAAATAAACTTGTTTTGACAGGTCAACATAATGGTGTAATATGCCTTGCGGTATCGTTACGGCTGTCGCCGCCGGGTTGACAATGTATTCATCCGAAGGAAGGACAAGCGACGCATTTTCATTGATAAGCATCGCCGTGAGTGCTTGCTCCAGATAATAGGAAGAACCTTCCGCGCTTTCCATCGAACCTGTCCAGGCGTCTAATTTCGCCCAGTCGATAGTGTTACTGTTTAAACCGATAACACCGACATTGATGAGATCAGGTATGTTCGTTCCGCACAAGGATTCCATGATTGTTTTGGAGTACCCGTATGAGTTTTGGCAGTCCTGCATATAAATAGGCATATGAGCATCTTTTAGCCAGTTGATGATGGCGACAGGCTCCTTCCAAAACAGCATATCGGAATCAAGTACCAGTTTCCATTTTTCACCAGGCAGGGTATGGATATCTGTGAGCTTTTTAATGTGGGGATATATTTTCCGCTTATGGTTCAAATTTGGGAAAGTGTGTTCCGGCAGCAGCTCTTCCAGTTTTTTTTCGATATCAGCTTTTTTAAATAGTTCCGAATTTGGTAACTGCAGCTCAATACGTTTGATGATGCGCGTGTCAAAGCTGCCATCGTCCACTAAAATGAACCGGAACCGGCAGGAAGTAAACTTAGCAAGTGACTGTATACAGAACAAGGTTTGATACAGGTGATTTTTACCGGTCAAAAAGTAAATTGGATAGCCGTCGGCGTATGACCTGACCGGTGACAGTCTGCCGGATGCCCGTTTCATCGCGCCCGCACCCTTCAGCATGGAAAGATAGTTCAGCCATCCGCCAAAACGAGCGTACTTTCTGAGGGCTGAAACCGGGTGCCGGTAAAAAGTATCTATGAGTAATTGTATAAACTGACGGCTCCGGGTCATGTGCCCACGTGATTTGTTTGCATTTTTGTTCGTTTTCTTCCGTAATCTATGCAGGGTTTTTCGACGAATTTAAACATGAAAGCGGCCACCAGCGTGATCAGGAAATACGCGGCAAGGTCAAAGGCCACGGTAAGAAAAGTGCTCCTGACGACAGCCTGGCTTTTATAATAACCTAATATGAAAACGCCTATAGGAACATGGATCAGATAAAGCGAATAGGAATACAGACCAAGTGTCGCCAAAATGTTTTTGGATGGTTTGGAATAATGGCTAAAGGCGATGATCAATATGGTCAGCAGTGCAGCTATGGTATATTCGTTCTTCTGGACCTGGAAATTTTTAATCACTAAGTTATAGGCGTTTATGCCCGAGAATAAGCTCCAGTAAAGCCAATCTGACCTGGTCGCATTGCGAAAGAAAAAAAACAGGCTTATGCCGCAGCAAAATGTCGACCAGTGATCAAAGAAAAACAAATAACCTTCGTTTTGATGGGGCAGCTCCACCGAAATCAGGGAGATGATGATGAGCGCGAATATCCTGTATTTGTTTCTGACTAAAAATAACAGGCTTATTAGGAGATAGAACAGCAGCTCACAAGTCAATGTCCAGTAGACCCAGTTGGTAATTTTGATATGGTTAAATGGCCAGGTGAACAAACTCAGCGTACCTGCGAGCTGTAGGGCGTTTCGGGGAATGTTGGCCACGGAGTTAGTGCCCGTATAAATCTTCTGAAATAACGCCGCAACCAAAACGATGATCAGGCTAACCCAGTAAGCCGGAAAAATCCGGAAAAATCTTTTGCGTAAAAACGCCTGACCATTTTCAGCGCTATCGGCCGAAAGCAAAATGCAGTAGCCGCTGATGACAAAAAAAACGGGTACCCCGAGCCATCCGTATTTTACTACGGAGCGGTACCAGTTGGCGGCAGGAGGGACAAATGTGTTTAAATGGAATACAAACACCATGAACGCGGCGAAAAACCTTAACATATCGATGACCGGGTTATGCTTTTGCGGGTTACTGGCTGATATGTTCATATATGGAAAAAAGCATCCCTCCAGAATAAATGACGGACATTACTGGTATAATGGCGCGCTATTATCTTGTCCACCGGCATAGCCTTTATTTGCTGGTTATCAGCGTTGAAGTTCCTGATTACATTACCGGACCATAAGACGCCCAGTGATCCGCTGGCTATTTGCGCAAAAATGCTCTGCTCGGTACAAAAATCATAATCAGGGTGGATTTTTGCTAACACCTGTTCCAAATCAAACTGTTCGTAGATCCCTTCCCCGGAAACATACAGCACCCCTGCGTTAAATTTATACTGATCATGAAAATTACTCCCCAACAGCCTCAGTACCTGATGGTGGTAAGCTGCCTCAAAGTCCTCCGATCCGCCACATGCCCATCCATCCCGTTTTTGGGGGATAAAGGGCGTAAAATTGTCAAAAAATAATACATCGCTATCGATCCACACCACCGGTGATTGTTCCGCATAACGCAAGATGACCGCCAGTTTCTTGCCGAAAGGGTGGTGATCCGCGTATTCCAGCAATGCATTCCTTTTTTTGCCGGAGTGATAGGCGGCCGTAACACCCCAGTCTTCAATCAGTAATTCGCCCGGCCAGAAACTGATTTTGTTTTTTATTTCAGGAACGGAGATGGTTCCATCCCCCATGACCACTAGCCTGGGCAAGGAATCCCAGGCCTTAATCATTGATAACAAAGACATACTTGACATCGTCAGATAATTCTTCCCCGTCATCATGACGATGGTAGCTGCCGGAAAAACCTTGCGTTCGATCTTCGGCCTGGTTTTGAACTTCACCAAGTGCCGGTAAAAATAGGGAAGGCGATAAGCCAAAGAGCCGGTAACTTTCTCAAACATATTTTTATAATCAGATGGCGCTTACCGGGCCAAACCGTCGTACATCCCGCAAATGCCCCGCCACCTGATATAATTGCTTTTGTTTTGCCAGCTTTTACAGGCTATCCAGGCTTTCATTTTTCGGATCGGAACAGTCCACCGGGGGATTTTTTTCCATGGATTGATCTGATGGCTATCCAATAGCTGCACCCAGGACTTATTGCTGCTGTTAACCAGGTTTGCCATATAGCCCGGTTGCATTCGTTTCCCGGGTATGATGTGCCGCAGTACCAGTTCCGGAAAATAACCAACCTGCCATCCGGATTTAAGAATGTCGACCACCAGGTCATTGTCGCCGCCCGAACTCAAAGCATCCCCTTTCCTGTCCGTGATGATGCTCATGCCGGTGTGGATTTTATTGACGTAGGAGGCGACCGCCGCTTTTCTAACACACATACCTGCGCCAATCGGGGCACAGGCGGGATATGTGTTGTTCCAGGAACTGATCTCGGTGCTGTCCCCCAAATCCCGGACCGCAAGATTTGAATGGAAATCTTTCAGCCAATCCGGCGGTATCTTTTCAAATTCGGGTAATGACTTGCCCCCTGCCGCCCCAAGCATGAGGTTTGAATCGAATAGCTGCCGGGCGCATTGTAAGTAATCTTTATTTAAAACATTATCGTCATCCACCATAATCACCAGATCGCCCTTACTGTGTTCGAAACCCTTAACCCTGGCGTAGGTAAGCCCCGGATCCGGTGATTTAATTAATGTATACTGTGGATGCCAGTTCAGGTTAAGCCGGACATCCGGAACAGAGCCGTTGTCGACAATAATAAGCTCCCATAGGCTTAGATCCAGGGTCTGGTTTTGCAGGGCGTATAATGTTTGATCTAATATTTTTAAATCAGGGTTATAAGTTGGTATGATGACCGATATCAAATTAATCATTTCTGAAATTAATGATCTGCGCGGGAACACCCACTGCAATTGCGTAGGGTGGTAAACTCCTGGTAACCACTGCACCTGCCCCGATAATACACCCATCGCCAATGGTTACGCCGCCGAGAACTTTTGCACCGGCGCCCATCCAGACGTCGTTTCCGATGTTAACCGGAAGCAATACATCTCCCCGGGATCTGATGAGTGTTGCTTTCGCTGGTATAGCATGGTTGGAACTAACAATGCAGCAATGCATGGCGATCAACGTGTTTTTGCCGATTTGGACGCCGCCATGACCGTAAATAACGACATATTCTCCTAAAAAGGTGTTTTCCTGTATGATGATACTCCCGCCATAGGCATTTAAAACCACCCCTTTGGATAGTTCACCGCCCTTACCGACCATTACTTTGCCTTTCTGTCCGTTTGACACGCCCCGGGTCAGCAGCGCCTGGTAGTGTATTTTGCAACGGGACATGATGGCGATTCCCTTGGTACGGTAAAAAAGAATGAGCAGATAATGAACCAGTTTCCTGGTATAGGTCGTGATCAGCATGCGGCGTTAATTAAGGTCTTGCGGCTTCAAATACCATCACTTCAAATTCATTTATTTTTTTGAATCCGGACTGGTCCCTAAAGTCGATTTTCTGAAGCAGGGGGTGTTTGCTTTCTCCCGGCAATACCTGTTCTATGGCAATATAACCCGTTTCTTCCAGTAAATGAACAAGCGTAGACCTGTCATATAAAAATTGGTGCCCCCAGTTTCTGAACGCATTGTTGATGACAAAAACATTTTCGTTATAGGTCACCCCTGGTATAAAATGGCGGACAATGTGATCGACATAGGCACGGGCGTCTTCTTTCTGGTTCGTGTACAGGTCAATGACCGTTTCCAGGTCGGGCGTTGTTATCCTGATTATCCCGCCGGGCTTTAGTACCCGGAAACACTCTTTTAAGAATTCCCTGGCCTTGCAAAAGGTGATATGCTCTAATAAATGTTCTGACGTGATAAAATGAACAGTACCTGCCGGCAGGGGAAGCTGTCTGGTAATATCCATATATACCACATCATCCGAACTTTTACAGATATCCGTATTTAACCAGTCAGCCAAGTAGTTCGGGCCGCAGCCAAACTGGATTTTTTTTATTTCGTTGCGCTTAAAGTAGCTATCGATCTGTTTTTGCTGCCCGGCTTCATCTTCCTGCCAGGGGAGTAAACCCAGAAACTTTTTAAGCCTTTTTTTTAATTGGTACATGGCCATGAGATACGCTTTAAGAATTGGAGCCTGTATAAAGCCTCAGAAGACGGCTGAGGACCAGCGCAGGGATTATTTTGTTAAGGTAATAAAGTATACTGATGTTTCGCGTCGGAATTCCAAGTTGGTAAACCTGGTTTAGGCGAATGATCTTGGATAAACGCCTGTATTGCGCAGTAATGACCAATACTTGCTGAATTTTTTTCAGCTCTTCTTTAAGGATCCCCCGGTCCACCCTTTTTGAATAAAGTTTGAAGTATCCTTCCAAAAATTTCAGCCTGCAGTTCCAGCACCATGTTTGATCCCGGCTGATACCATGATGATGCCGGAGGGAATACGCGAGTATTTCATCAATGACGGCAAATCCGGCTCCGGCGGCGGCCAGCCGAATATGCAAATCGGCGTCTTCCCAACACCTGATGTCCTCGTTGAAACCATTTATTTGTAAAAACACAGATCGTTTACAGAGTGTGTTGATGACACCTAAAGGATGGGCCAGGAAATAGGACAGGGGATCATTGCTTATTTCAACATGATTATACCGCCAGCTGATCATCACCTCACGGGTGACCGCGTCAATCCAGTCGGCCTGGCCCACGATGACATCGCTGCCTGGTTCGGCCGCTTTTTCGGCTGCGAACAATAAAAAACCGAGATTAAATTCATCATCAATATCATGAAAATGTATATAGTCGCCTGTGGCGGCATGGGCCAATCTGTTCCGCGCATATCCCGGACCTTTATTGATATCCCCTTTGATGACCTGGTGACCGCCGGCCAGTAATAACTGCATGGTAGCATCTGTACTGGCATCATCATAAAATATAACCTCGTCGAAGGGTTTGTGCAGCTTCGACAGGTTGCTGAGGAATGACACGACATATTTTTCTGCATTGTAACACGGAACAAGGAGCGAATAGGTCATGGCTGCTTATATCTTTTTGAACCAAAAGCTGTATCCTTCGGTATGATCAGGGCCGCACGCAAAGGTTGTATTTTCAAATGAACGGTTTATCCCGGCTAACGTATCTTTTATGACGGGGGCCGTTTTTGATAAATAATAAGCCGGATAAAGCACCCTGAGACCCCGGAAACCGCCTGATAACAACGCAGCCAGTAGATATTGTTCCGACCATAATTGCTGCGCGACCTTATCGCTGTAGTCATAAGGTAAAAAAATATCGTGAATGTGGATAATTACCCCTGGCGGCAGCGAAGGCAAAAGTTTGAAAAACAGCGTTAACGTGTCATTACCCTGGAAGGTATAATGAGAGCCGTCCATAAATATGATGTCGCCGCTTTTCAGATCAAATACTTCCCGTTCGTTGATATGCTCCAATGGTTGCCGAAAGATCGAGTCCGCGACATTTTCGATTTCCGTCCGGGGAAAGGGGTCTATACAGCAGATCTCGGTCGTCAGTCCGAGCCTGGTTTTAAAAAGCTTCATATACCTGGTTGACATACCCGAACCAATCTCCACGATCTTAGACGGCTTAAAATGCATCATCATGGTTCCAAGTACGGACGCGTCATAGATGCCAAAATAATAGTTATCCAGGTACGGGGTGGTGCTGTGCGTTTCTTTTACAGGTAATTGTATGATCTCCTGAAGCATGACCAGTATGTCAGCCTGAAATCTGCCGGTATCAGCATTGTCAAAAATTTCACTGAATTGTTTTTCGACAGGGGCTGAAAAGGATGCTCTTGATTCTTTTTTATCGTAGTAGATCGGGAAATATAACCTGATCAGATTGACACCAAAACCGGCGATCCCCGCCTGGTCAAACAACAGCCAGGCGTTTGTATCTCGGATAACCGATTTCAATAGCCGGAGCTGTATCCTGAATTTGAGGATATGGAAAATGCTTTTAAGCCCTTTGATGGAAAGTAACTTTTTCAATTAATTTGATAAAGCGGTTGTAGATCTTGTGTAACCATATTTTCCTGGCCCATTGTTGCACGGGGCCGTGATTTTCCGGATGACAGATCAGATCGTGATCATTTTGCCAGGCGTCGGACATTTTAGGATCATATGTTTTTGCCTGCCGGTGTACATGAGCGACAGAAAGGGGGCTTCTTAAAAGCTTTCTGCTATTGCCCCTCACCATACGCAGCCAAAGTTCATAATCCATCGAACACTGTAGCTGTTCGATGACGGGTTGATGGATCCCCGCGCTCCAAAAGCACGAAGGCTGGGCCAGTGTGGGCATTCTTAAAAAGTAATCCAGCACCGGGAGTACTTTGATCATTTCCAGGGTACCTGTATCGGCATGCAGGTTATAAGCATAACCATAGATAAAACTAACTTTGGTTTTGATAAAGGTTTTAATAACGTGGTGGAAAGTCCCTGACAGGTAATAGTCATCGCTGTTAATCCATGCGCGGTAGTGCCCGGACGCCAAACTAAAACCCAGATTGATGGCATTGGCCTGTCCGTCGTCGCTCACACTTTGCCAGTAACTGATCCATGGAGCGTATTTTTCCAGTATTTCCCTTGTGTTATCCGTGCTTCCTCCATCTATGATAATATATTCCAGGTTGGGATAGTTTTGCAAAAGTACAGCTCTTATTGTTTGCTCTATAAAGGCGCCCTGGTTGTAAGACGGCGTCACAATGGTTAATTTAGGCCAGTAGTTATTACCATTATACGTATCAGGGTCGACCTGTGCTGTCCAGGGCCAGCCTGTTTGGTCACCGGAACACCCGGGTAAGTAACCGAGCAGCCCATTTTCTGGCGTCCCGGTGGTTTTCAAAGGGCTGACTATCCCGTCGTTCAAAAAACGGGTCCTGTAGTCATTTAAGTCGGGAAGATTAAAGCGCATGATGATGGTTGCGGGCAGCTGAGTTGACCAGGTGTTGATTCTTTCTGGCTACGATCACATAATTCATCGTGTTGGTGTAATCGGGCACCTTATGATCAAGATAGGAGAACAAACGGTTAATTGTTTTCACACCGCCAAATCCTTTGGCTATCATTCTGATTATTTTACCCTTAAAGCCTCGGATATTGTTCACCGTTGGATATAAGGCATGTATCAGCGCCTGACCAGCTACAGCCCATTTTCCGCCGTTTGAACTGATGGTTACAATTTCGAATCCGGCTTTTTCCAAAATGTACCGAAGACCATGTTTTGTAAAGCGGAAAAAGTCATAGGGCTCCTCGTGAAGTGGCCAGTACATCGGCCCGCTTATGATGAAGTATCCTGAATTATCGAGGACCCGGTATGCTTCATTGACCATTCCCTGGTGATCCTCTAAGTGTTCTATGGTCTGGGTCGAAATAACCGTGTCAAATGAAGAATCACCAACCGGGATATCATTTGCCGGGCACAATATATCCACACAGGCTGTGCTGGACTGTACAATATCACATCCTATATATTCGGTTATCAGCGGGCCGAGTACCTTTTTATAGGGCATATTGCCGCACCCGATATCCAATGTTCTTCCCTTTGCATATCTTCCGAGCTGATCAAACAAGTCGTGATGATAGGTACTGTAATGTAAATAGAGGTTGTTATTCAGATCTATTTCGATCTCACTGAGCCTTTCTAAATGGGTTTCCCTCATAATTTGGTGATTAGGACAAACCGGGTATTATCCGGTTTAATGCTGTTCCATGACCCGTTGCCAGTTTCTTTTGTCATACTTTTCAAAGGCATGGCACCCAAACGGTATGGCGGGGCTGATCTGTTTTAACGACACTTCGGGCAAAACCTCAATGGAAAACAGGAGCGCGGTCTGATCGCCGGGCATCTTGAAAAGCGGATAAAGCAGGTTTCCCCAATACTTAAAAAAAACATCTTCATTATTTTGTCCCCAGCGCAGCACTTTGCTTTTCAACAGCCTGAGCATCCAGTAGCATGTTTTTACCTTTCTCAGGGAAAAGCCACCGTTTCCTACATTCTTTACCTTACGGGTTATTTTAAAGATACCGGAGATAACTTCCAGAAACTTTGCATAGTTTTTCAAAAATTGCATTTCACCTTCCGCGTTTTCAGCAGGCAGGTGAGGCGCCCCGATAAAATCATATCCTTGTATACACCAGTAGCGAAGCTCGTCCTTGAATACCCATGCATCTAACTGGTATACCAGCATGAATTTATAGTTCAGGAATTTTTTATAAAAGGAGGGTGACAACATTAACCGATTATAGCCCGCGATATTTTCAAAGTACTGATCCGCAAAGCGGATAATTTTAAAATCCACCCGGTCCCTGCAGCGCTCTTCATAAGCCTGTGTGTCCAGGCTTTGAGGAGCTATGAAAATGACCGGATAAGCATGCAGGATCTTTATACATTGATCGAGTGAACGCATTTCGGACGCCGCAGGCGCCTGTTTATAAATCGGAATGGCAATGAACACTAACTCCATGCGCTGAGGTATCTTAATTTCTGTAGCAGAATATATTGACCAGCATTTCCATATTTAAAAACAGCTCCCTGTAGATGAACGGAAGCGGTTTATCGGCAGCCTCCTTGATATAATAACGCAATCCCGCACGGGTAATATATTGCAACAGCCGATCCAGTTGTTGTTCCTTGCCGATAAAAGCGTGATATTCCAGGAATAAGTAATCCACTTTTTTTAATTCATCCGCTATGTCCGGAATGACATTTATTTCTTCGCCTTCAATGTCGATTTTTAAAAAGGTTATCCGCGGGTATTGGCGTAAAAAATCTCTGAGCCGGATGGCTTTCACCATTACCGATTTCAATTCATCTGTAGGGGGGGCCAGCATGCCTGAATGGCCACCCTCGGGCCAAAAGCTTAATAAACCATCCCGGTTGGATACCGCTTCATTTTTACAAACGACATCTTTGAACGCGAAAGCGGCTATGTTCTGATTTAAAACCTCATAAATATCAGGATCCGGCTCGAAGGCTACGATACGGGCTCCCGGGAAGTTTAATTGAAAGTAAATAGTTGCCAGTCCGATATTTGCACCGCAGTCAATGATAACCGGGGCCTCCTGTACCGTAGCAAATTTATAGATCTTGTTGATGAATATTTCCGAGTAGGAATGGAGAAATGTCAGGGAATCTACAATACGCAGTTCCTTTTTTAAAAATATAATTTTAGCCGGTTCATATCTTTTCAGGCGTCTCAGCTTTTTCTTCTCACTGTTGGAAAGAAATTGATCCGCTTTCAGCCTTTCTGAAATCTTGCTTTTAATTTTCTTAAACGGTTTATAAATTTCCATAAGGCTTTTTGTTTATTGTGCTCGGCCTGCAGATCAAAATGAAGGTAATGCTGATAATATAAGCTGTCTTTTTTCAGGTCAATACTTTTCATCGGTGTATGGGCCAGTTCCGAAATAGTTTGAAGCCTGACCCGGGTATAAATTGATTCGGAATCGGTGGTATGCGTAGCATTTTCGCCGAAGCCAAGGTTTTGAACCAAATTTGCCGCCGGATTAATAGCTACGCCATTTTTCTTGTAAATGGCAAACATCCACTGGTAATCCCATATATCATTGCCCTTATGGAGCATGTTTGCAAAAAGGGTTTTCCAAAAAATATAGTAAGGACCATAATAATCACTTAGCGCTTCATCTGAGTTAAACCGGTCCCACTCCGCCATGTCATAATCATAATATTGCCATGCCCGTCGCCAGGTTGCCCAGCCCCAGACATGTATATGTCTGGTGAAATAATAGCTTTGCTCCTGATCTGCAGGTAAAAAGTCCTGTAAAAAATAGCAGCCGCTAATGTGCATCACATCAGGTGTATTTTCATAACGTATCAGCATTTCCTGGCAAAAATTAAAGAATGATGGATCGGGTAATATATCGTCCTCTAAGATGATCCCCCGTTCAACATGTTCAAAAAACCAGGAGATGGCGCTGGCCGGCGCGGCGCCACATCCGAGATTTGTGTCGTTAAAAAGCGTATTTACCTCACAATCCCAGTCCAGGTTATTCATGACGATTTCGCGGCATTTTTTGCAGCGTTCGATATCCTCCGTTTTGCCTTCTCTCGGCCCGTCGGCGGCTATGTACAAAGCCGCGGGTTGTAATCTGCGAATTTCGTTAAAAACTTTTTCGGTAGTATCCGGCCGATTAAAAATCAATAACAGAATGGGCGTTTTAAACATATTTATAATAATGCTCAGGTTAGCAGTGAACGAACCTTTAAATTGATGTAAGCTGCTAAACAGATGAGCCTGTCCTTCAGTCCCAGCGGGGAACCGGCGCTTAACGCGGCCCTTTGAATGTATAAACGGGAATTGACAAATGCCCCGCTGAATAAGCGTCTTCGAAAGTATTTAAGTAACATCGCGCCCCTTTCTTTGTGAAATTCATCATCCTGCACGTGCGTGCTGTGCCCGCCAACGTGGAAGTTGGCCACGATGATATCTGCATAAGTAAAAGGAACACGGGCATAACATCTGAGGTTAAAATCGTGATCCGCTCCGGTTATATAGTTCAAATTGTACAAGCCGAATTCGCTGAATATACTTTTATGATAAAAAATTGCCTGGTGACAGATATTGGTGTTGACGATCTTATCCAGGTCATACTTACCGTCAAAAACGACCTCATTAAGGTTCCACTGGTTATGGCCCCGCATCATGACATTGCCATAAATCACCCTGGACCCTCCGCTAAGCATGATGCGGTTAACCTCCTCAAGGACATCGGAACCATACAATTCGTCGTCGGCCCCCAAAAAATATAACCAGTCTCCTTTGCAATATGCTATTCCTTTGTTCATCGCATCGTAGATCCCTTTGTCCTGTTCAGAAATTAAATGGATACCGGCATAGCGGGACTGAAACCTTTTGACAATATCCAGGGTATGGTCTGTAGAAATTCCGTCAATCAGCCACACCTCCATGTCGGAGAACGTTTGATTAACGATGCTGGATAAGCACCGTTCTAAGGTATGAGCTGCATTATAAGTGGGAATGATGATGGAGATCATGTACAGACTTTATAAAGCAGACAGTTTTGTCAGGTAAGTTTTAATAAAAAATGCGATCGTGCGCAATTTGTTTATAGGGCGAAGCTGAAAAAAATATTTCTTTCCAACGGCCATCAGGACATCAGGTTCTTTATAGGGATAATAAGCTTCGAAAATGGCATTGTTTACATAATGGTCGGTATAAATTAACCGATAAAAATCACGGTGATCTTCCAGTAACCTGGTCATATCTATACGGTCAAAATTCATATTCATTCCCGAGGCAGATTGGTTCCAGGAATAGATGATTTGATCCAGATAATGGCCGATGATGCCTTTTTTCAATACCCGTATCCAAAAATCGACATCCTGAACGGAATAGGAATATTTAAGGGCGTACCCGTTAACAAGCTCCCAGGTAGCTTTCTTGCAAGGACTGGTTCCCAAAAGGCTCCAATGACCGGCTAACTTTTTGATATCAATGAGCTCATTCGTAGCGATCATGCTGCAATCAACAACGGTTGCCTGATTCTTACCCGGTTTATTCAAAAGATAATTACCTGCGATAAAGCCAGCCTCCGGGTGGTCCAGGAAAGCCTGATAAATGATATCTATGGCTTCCGGTGGAAAGGTATCATCAGCGTCCAAAGGTAAAACATACGGTGTTGAGGCATTTTCAAAACCTAAATTCCGGGAATGTGACAGGCCGAGGTTAACAGGGCTGCAAACGATGTGGTACCGGGTATGTTTTGTTAACAGTGTAAGCAACCTCCGGGTTTCGGGATCTGTTGAACAATCGTCAACAATGATAACCTCTGTTTGTTCAATAATTTTATTCGCGCAGAGTGATCTTAACGCATCTAATAACTTCCTTCCTTCATTAAATACACAGATGACCACCGAGACTTTATAGGCTACCTTCATTGACTTGATCCCCAAGACAGGAGTTTGAATAGGATTTTCTGATTCAAAGCGCTGGGCCTGTTAAATAGTTTCTCCATGGCCACGGCGATCACCCGCCATCTCTTTTTATTCAGATAAAAGGAATAAACCAGCAGGCACCGGCTGTAGTATTCTGTATGGAAAATAAACCAGCGGATCTTGTCCATAAATATTGGCTTTTGCCGGTCATCGGCGTAATAATAATAGATATCCTCATACAGATTGAAAAAAAGCAATCGACTATCGGTGTTTCCAAAGGTAGACTGTTGCGGGTGAATTCGATAATAAAATAACCTATGGGCAACCGACCGGAATATACTGCCCGCCAGGAGCAGTTTTATCCATAAATGATAATCTTCGATATTTTGGATCGCCGGTTGCTCCGTAAATCCGCCTACCTTTAAAAGCGCACTTCTTTTGACAATTACAGAAAGGATTGGGATTTGATTGTGATATAAGAAATCTTTTACGGAGTTACAATCCCAGGTTTCCTGTACGTTAACATCAAAGTTACGGACATCACTATCCTGGAGAAAGTAGCCTTGTGAGAAAATAAGATCAAGCTGATGATGCGCGGACAGGATACCCATTTGCATACTTAGTTTGCTCTTTTCCCATTTATCGTCAGCATCAAGAAATGCCACATAGTCACCACGGCTTTTGCTGATTCCATGATTCCTGGCTTTCCCCTGTTTGGCGTTTTCCTGATATAAATAGATTATCCGGGCATCAATAGCGGCAAATTGTTGTATGATACCGGCGGTATGGTCTGTAGAACCATCATCAACAACAATCAGTTCCCAATAGGCATAGGTTTGACGGATCACGCTTTCGATACTTTCAAAAATGAACTGTTCCGCATTGTAAGCCGGCATGATGATCGAAACTAAAGCTTTATCCATTCCTGCGGGGTAATTTGCGCATCATGGTCCACAAACCATTTTTGCGGCGCCGTAACGATTTTATCAGGGTTTTTATTTAACCATGCGGCCCACCAGCTGTAACTGCTGTTTGCGATAATGTTATGCTTACATAAGGTCATGAGATACATGTCCTGCCAGTGCGGGTCAGCTCTTTTGGACAAAACCGTCGCCCGGCTACCTAAAAAGCCGAAACTGTCCCTGCACCATTCGGGATCATCGGAAAAAATGAAATAGTGGGGATCGCTTACTGTTTGTTCTATAACTTCCATTGCCTTTTTATAGTAGGACAGCGAAAGCAAACCATGGTAAGCATTGATCGCCGGCTTCAGATAATCTCCCCTCCGGACATGAATACTTACCGGGTTGACCACAGACATTACCGCTTGTTTTGCACCGGTATTGATCATCGCAGGAAAATTAAAATCTTCCAGGAGCTGACCCCGGATATTTTTAAAATAGCGCTCATTTTGAAAATACCCGTCCAAATAGGTATGGGCTTTATTTATCCCGCTGAGATCGACAAATTCGTTTTTTTCTGTCTGGATAATATGGTCACACTTGATCGACAAGCCCCTTCTGAGCATGCTGTACACTCGGTGCCGACTGGTGAAGAGACCCGCTGTGCCGGCCTTTAAAAATTTGCCTTTAATGTTCCTGAAAATATAAAGCTCGTATGCTCTTGCGGTAAATGCTGTTCCCGAAACAGGTTGTCTTTTTAAAAATGAACGATCAAAAAAGACATATCCGCTTTGAGTACCTGCTTTAGCCGCGGCATATTGAAACATTTGATTGCCGAGGCCCCCTTGTAATTTGGTGATGATCATTTATGTTGTGCCGCCCATACTGCTTTGTTGACAAAAATGGTATTGATATACGTATCAGCATACACGAGATAGCCATTTTTGGTAACATAATCTATTAAATCCCTGTTTTTTTTTCCGTTGCCGGAAGATGAAAATGATATCGTTTCCAGGCAAATGACCGTAGGTATACTTTGCTGAAAATTGATGGATTGTATGATTTGTTCATCAACTCCTTCCGCATCAAGATTTAACAGGTCCGGAAATATTCCCTCGTGATAACGATTAATGATATCGCCCAGGGTTTCTACGGGAACGTCAATAACTTCTTTTACGATATAGGGCCCCTCACGGAAATAACCTTCAGCCTCCGCTTTTGAAAAAGTATTCAGGGTTGGGTTGGAGATGATATAAAATTTAGCTGCTCCGGATGCCTGGCCTATACCAATATTGAGGTTGATATCGTGCTTCCGGTGGTTGGCAAACGTCTTAAAAAGAGCAGGGTCTGGTTCTATATTGATACCTTTACTGCCAAGTTGGTAGAATAGCGCCGTATTGCTTAAGTAAAAAGGGTCATGAGCTCCTATATCAATATAACTCGGATGGTGGATTTGCAATTGATCAAAGATGAATTTGATGATCAAGTCTTCACCACATTGCGAATAAGAGGTCCTTCCCAGTAAAGCGGGTGCTTTTCTTTTAAAAAGAAACACGTGAGCTGAGTTTATGGTTAACGGACTGTTTTTGCCTGACGAAAAATTGTAGCTTCCCCAGACCTATTGCTTTAAAGTAAAAGGAGTTGATGTACATCAGGTCTCCGGCACCATCTTTTACCGCGGTTTTAATCAACTTGAAATTGTTTTTTATCATAAACTCGTGAATGTCATTTTTCAGTGGCTGATTATGGTATAGCGGGGTTTCGGAAACCTCCAGCCATATCGCTTTGATGCGCTTTAGATATTCTTTCGTGCCTTTTAAAACACGGAGTTCCGCGCCCTGTACATCCATGTGGATAAAATCAATACCTTCGATTTGATAGTCCGCGAAAATATGATGTAATGTGTCGGTTTTAACCTGAATAACTGATTTAAAGTTCAACCAGGTAAAGGTGTTCAATACCCCGCCGGGTTTTAACAGCGAACTGGATTTATTACCGAAATCCCAGTCTGTATCCGGCTCAACGCCATCGGGGCGGCCGGATGATACAAAAAAATCACTGTATCCCCTTTGATCGGATAAGGCTATCGGAAAAAGTTGTATGTTCTTTAAATTTGAAGCCTCAATGTTAGTCTTAATGATCTCCTGATTTTCCGGTAACGGCTCAAATACCCAGACCTTTGCTTGCGGGAAGAGCCTTGAATAACGGATAGAATCCTCGCCTTCGCATCCCCCAATGTCAAAAATCAGAAGTTTGTCCTTCTTATTAAAAAGTTTCAATAATTCTTTCTTTGTTTCAGGCTCCTGGCTTAAAAAGGCCTTACGATCATACATTTTACTGAAAAACTTTGCTGTCATTAATAATTTTTACGGACATGGGGTTTAGTATTAACCCTGTTCCGCTCGTTCTGATGATACTTTGATCCAGTAATTCGTCTGTGATTCCTGAAATAGTAATAGCCGCAACATCTTCAGCATATTGAAATGTTTTCTCCCTGACCGAGAGGCCTAAATTTATCATATAAACACCTGTTGAGAGCAGTAACCGGTCCTCTTTAAAAACAGCCTGGTAATAACCCTCGTCCAGGGTTGCGGACCTGCTCCAGCTTGTCCTTAAATTTATTTCCGTTGCAGCGGTAAAACCGAGCCCGATGATAAAGTGTTCTACCCTTTTTGTGATTTTGAAAAATACCCTGATTTGCCAAAAGGTACCTGCGGCAATTTCGTTAATAACCGTCCCTTGGGCATCTTCCACCTGGATTTTATACGCATAGCCGGGAATGTCCCCGGTGTTTGCAGGAGATGGGACTTCGTAGACCGATTTACTCAGTGTCACATCCTGCAGATAAGCGCTGATCATGTGATTAGCTTCACCCATATTGTTAATCGCACCGTTGTGCATCAGTATGATATTTCGGCATAGTTTCTGAACAGCACCCAGGTTATGGCTTACAAATAAAACGGTTCTACCCTCGCCTTTACTGATGTCGCCGATCTTCCCCAGGCATTTTTTCTGAAATTCGGCATCGCCGACGGCGAGTACTTCATCGACAATCAATATCTCCGATTCCAGGTGAGCCGCTACCGCGAAGGCCAGGCGTACGTACATGCCTGAGGAATATCTTTTAACCGGGGTGTCGATGTACCGTTCAACACCGGAAAAGGCAACAATTTCATCAAATTTACGCTTGATTTCCGCTTTGCGCATACCCAAAATGGCCCCATTCAGAAAAATATTTTCCCGCCCGCTTAACTCAGGATGAAAACCGGTACCGACTTCCAGTAAGCTGGCAACGCGCCCTTTTATCTTTACAGCACCGGCGGTAGGGGAGGTAACCCTGCTTAATATTTTTAATAATGTGCTTTTACCGGCACCGTTACGCCCGATAATCCCCACTGCGTCGCCTTGTTCAATTTCGAAGTTAATATCTTTCAGACTCCAGACGATGTCACTATGGCCTTTGGTTGTGCGGTCATTGGTTTCACCTATCTTTAAAAATGGATCCTCTTTACCCCGTATCCTGGCCCAGTAACGCTCCAGATCGCGGGAGATGGTACCTGTGCCGAAATCGCCTAACTGATAGGCTTTGGAAAGATGTTCTACCTTGATTACTTTGGCCATTTATACAGTATCTACGAAAGTTTTTTCAACCCGGTTGAATATAACGGTGCCGGTCAGTAATACGATAAGCGTAGTTATCAAACTATAACCGATGAGTTCCCAGCTAAAAGTCCCGCGCCCTAAAAAGCCGTACCGGAATGCTTCAATGATGGCTGTAACCGGATTGAATTTTACTAGCCAGCTGTAAGCAGGATATTTTACTTCAACAACTGATAGCGGGAAGATGACCGTCGTCGTATACATTAAAAGGGGGACACCAAATGATACGATGAAGGCAAGATCGCGGTATTTGGTGGTTACGGCAGATATGATCATGCCAAAGCCCAAGCCTAATGCTGCTATCATAACAATTAAAAGAGGCAGCATTATTATGAAAATATTAGGGATTATAACGGAACCTTTAACCAAATAAAAGACATAGAGGATCAGGAACAATACAAACTGTACCCCAAATTTTATCAGATTGGAGAGCACTATACTTAATGGCATGATTAGGCGCGGAAAATAAACCTTTCCAAGCAAGCCGGCACTATCCCGGAAAACCGTGGACGTTTTAGTAAGGCATTCTGCGAAATAATTCCAGACAATGGTTCCTGCAAGGTAAAACAATGGTTTTGGGAGACCATCGACGGGTATACCCGCCAGATTACCAAAAACCAGGGTATAAAACAAGATAGTGATGACCGGCTGTACGAAAAACCAGACGGGCCCTAATATCGTTTGCTTATAAAAGGAGACGAAATCACGTCTTACAAATAATAAAAGCAGGTCGCGGTAATGCCATACGTCCTTAAGTTTTAAGTCGAAGAAGCTGCTGTTCGCGGTAATTTCAGTATCCCAGTCCTTATCGTTGGTTAAGGTATTCATGCGTATAATAATTCCTGCAGTTTATTGATGTAGTTCGCTTCATTAAAATAACCTAAACATTGCTCCTGTAATTGTTTTCGTTTAGTCGGTGTTAATGGTCTTGCCAGGTATTCAGCAATACACCCGTGCAGTTCCGCCAGATTATCTGTATCAATAGCTTTGCCTAGTTCCCCGTTACGAATGGCATCAACGCTACCATCGGCATTTCCGCAAATAACAGGCAGTCCACAGGCTAAGGCTTCGATAAACACGATGCCAAAACCTTCTTTTTTACTGGGTAAAACAAATAAATCGGCCAGTAAAAAATGATCAGTAAGCTCTGCCTCTTCAATAAACCCGGTAAGTATGACCTGTTCTGACAAACCATAACGGGTTATGAGGCTGTTGATCCGTGTATCCTCCAGTGGATCATATTTGCCTGATAATATGTACTTTATGCCGGGAAATTGTTTTTTTAATTCACTGATGGCTTTTATTACCTGTTCATATCCCTTATATTTCTCCGTTGCTGCCATACGGGTTAAGGTAAAAATAACGGGATGGTCATGGTTAAGTCGGTAACGGTCGAGTAAATGTTGTGTTTTTTCAAAGGTCAGCGGCAGTTTCATAAACGGATCAACAGCATTGTTTAATACCACACAGGTATCTTCTGTTATTTTATGCCTGCTGATCATTTGCTGCCTGGTGTAGTTACTTACGCAGATAATTTTATCACAGCGCCGTAACAAGCTTTTTTGAATGAATGTAAGTGGTCTCCAGATCTCTATACCGTGCGCTACTACCCATATCTTACATTTGGGATTAATGAGTTTAATCAGCAATCCGATGATGGCCAGGTTGATGTGACTTAAAAGAATAACATCAGGTTTACTGCCGATGGCTTTTAAAGCAAACCTCACCTTATTGATGTTAAAGCCTTTAAAGTTTGCCGCGGGCAGGTATTGATCCATCAAATCGCCCGGTTTGTCATAAGCGGACCAAAGTTCAAAATGCCAGTTATTTGCCAAACCGATCTGGTACAGGGAGTGTCCCAACGTACGAGTCATTTTTTGAATGCCACCGGTAGTGCTAAAAGTTTGTAAAGTAAAAAGTATTACCTTTTTAGACATGACCCTGTATCTGGTAAAGTGCAAAAATCTTTGACCAGTGCATTTTGTTATTTTTGAATTTTTTGATAATATTTTTGGCCGTCTTACCCTTATAGTGCTCGGTATTATTTATATCCCTGTGGTGCATCATCCATTGCTGGAGGGGAAAAGTGAAACCCATTTTAGGCCGGTTCCATATTTCGGCAGGCAAAAGGTCGTTGAAGCTGTCAATCAAAAGTTTTTTTGGTTGCTGAGCATTGAACCTTATGGCAGGATCAATACCTGCTACTGCACTGGTGAAATCTTCGTCTAAAAAGGGTACCCTGACTTCCAGACCCTGGCTCATGCTCATGACATCGGTGTCCCTGAGCAATTGGTTCTGCATATACAGGTTGGTTTCCAGCCATGACGCATGTTCTTCATTGTATAAATTCATAGCGGGCAGAGGACTGGAATCAAAAAGCGTATCCCGAATGTGTTTAGTGTCTATATCAAGCAGTTGCGCAATGTCCCCCGGCGGAAATAATCCTCTTAATAAAAGCTGGTCAGCCAATGGATGGTCGCTGGCCAGGAAAGTGAGTTTTTTATACCTGTCCGGGAGCAAGCCTGTAATAGCGGAAAATACCGACGGATCGATTTTGCGCAGGTATTTCATGTACCTGATCCGGTTAAAAGACGGATATCCGCCAAATAATTCATCGGCACCAATACCGGACAGGACAGCTTTTAAACCATTCTTACGTGCGTATTTGCTGATGAACCAACTATTTATGCCATCGGTAGTGGGCATATCCATAGCATCAATAATACTGGGGAATGATCCTTCAAAATCCTCCTGTCGTACCAGGTGAGAAAAACTTTCACCCTGCAGCTTATTCAGAATTAAGCGTTGATATGATTGCTCGTCGTATCTTTTTTCGTTAAAGAATATGGATACGATTTTCAGCTCAGTTTCATTTTGCTGATCCGCAAGCAATGTAATCAGGCTTGAATCAATGCCACCGCTTAAAAATACGCCTATGGAGGCGTCAGCTATTAGTTGACGGCTTATGCTTTTTATTAAGGCGTCACGCACAATTTGCTGTGCTTCCTCAATATTGCTTACCTGATTTTTTTCCGGTGCCTTCCTATATTCAGTTATGCTATATGTTGATGAAGCATTGTTCCAGCATAAACAATGCCCTTTGGGCAAACTGAAAACATCTTTTAAGGTCGTATATGGTTCCGGGATATGACCATAAGCCAGGAACCTTATAGGCCAGTTGTCGTCTTTTTCTATGGTAATACCAGCTGCGGAAAATGCTCTCACCTCTGATGCAAAACTCAAAGCCCCAGCGCAGGCCAGATAATATAAGGGTTTTATTCCGGCAGTATCCCGTACAAGGTAGGTTAGCCGCCGATTACGATCATACAAAGCAAAAGCGAACATACCCCGCAGTTTTGCAAACGCGGCAGTTCCCCAATGTAAATAGGCCGATAGGATAACCTCTGTATCTGTACCTGATTTAAAGACAGCTCCCCGTTTTAACAAATCACGCTTAAGTTCCTGATAGTTGTAAATTTCACCATTAAAGGTGATGCATGTTTTTTGCGCGCTATCGGTCATTGGCTGATGTCCGTTGCTGCTCAGATCAATAACAGACAGCCTGCGATGCCCGAATCCCAAATTGGCGCTATGATCAAGAAATACGCCTTCATCATCAGGCCCGCCATGCTGTAACACCTGGCACATGGCCCTTACTTTTAGGTCTATTTCTTCGGGCTGCAGCCGGTTATCAATTATTCCTGCTATCCTGCACATGGTTGGTGGATTTTCACAGCTTCGCCGCGTAAGTCACATTTTTATCACGTAACTTATTATTTTACAGAGCTTTATGATTTACTATAAAGCTCTGTTTTATATTGTTTCCGGCTTGTATAACTCCCGGAATTTGTCGGTGATTAAAATAAATGCTAACTAAAAACGCTCAATAAAGGAGGCAGCAACATGGACTATAATAGAACAGCCAATACTTTCAAGCCTCACTATCAGTTGTTTTTGCGACCGGCGTGATACCACTTCCCCGGTCAGGCCCTTTAACGGGCCGGCTTTTATAATGATTTTTTCTCCTGCCTGCAGATCCTCCTCCGTAATTTCAAGCTCCAACGAGCTTGCCATCAATAATTTTAATTCGCTGATCTGGCGGTCAGGCATCGAAGCAGGTTTGCCGGAAAAATATAAAAAACGCGATACCCCTTTTGTCATTAATACCGATGTCCGCTCGTGCTCTGCAATGTTTACAAATACGTAAGATTTAATAAAGGGTTCCTCCACCCATTTTTTACGGTCACTCCATTGTTTGAGTTGCCGGTGAAGTGGGAGATATGTTAAAATTCCTTTATCGGTTAATACCTCAACTGTTTTTTTTTCGGCACGAGGATTTGTATAAACCGGATACCATCTCTTTATCGCCGCGCTTGTTTTTGATTCCATCTTAAATGGTATATTTTATTATTTAAACCATCGCCCCATTTCCCACCATTTGGTTTTATCATCGTTCAGATAATAGTCGGATCCTTCATATCCACTATAATCGGAGTAATAGTAATAACGGGAACCAGCACCATCGCCGCTAAATTTTGTAGTATAATACCTCGAGTGCAGGGGCTCTTCTTCATAGGCGTTAAGTACTATTACCGTATTGTTTAGCTGATATTCCTGTGTTATACGCTGGGGGATAGAAGCTGCATAAAATTTTGATTTTCCGGACCTTATCACAAATACATTAACATCGCTCAACCTGATCAGGGGAATAGCATCGGATACCAGGCCGATAGGAGCAGTATCGATCATTACGATATCATACTTTAACCGCAACTGGGCAATTAAAGTACGCATCCTTTCACTGTGCAATAATTCCGAAGGGTTGGGAGGGACAGGGCCGGAAGTTATAAAATCAAGATTCTGGTACTCTGAATGGAGAACAATATCCTCCATTTCAATTTGGTGCGCCAGGTAATTACTCAATCCCTTGTCATTGTTAACCCGAAAGGTTTTATGTAACCGGGAGCGCCGCAGATCGGCGCCGACAAGAATAACCTTTTTATCGATAAGGGAAAGTGTACTCGACAGATTGACGGCCACAAACGACTTGCCTTCTCCGGCAACTTCTGAGGTGACACATATAACTTTGTTTTGCTTTTCAGAAGATAGGAAGTTTAAGTTGGTTCGTACGGACCTCACCGACTCTGCAAATATGGACTTAGGTTTAATAAGCGCTAAAATTTCGCTGTTATTCTCATCCATAGGTTCCTGAAATTTCCTGATCACACCGAGTATGGGGGTTGTGGTAAGACTTTCAATGGTTTCCTTATCATAAATATAAGGGTTTAATACGCGTACAACAATAATCAACCCAAGGCCTATGGCCAATCCCAGAATAATGGCGGAACGGTGTATATCATGCTCATTAGGGGATACAGGTGCTAAATTGGGCTGCGCGAGCTCAATAATCGTGGCACCGGGCAATATGCCGGCCCTGCTGATCTGGGCTTCTAATTTCTTTTCTGATAAAAAGGAGTATACCTTATCATTAATCTCAAAGTCGCGCTGCAGGCTTACCATATCGCGCTGGGCTACCGGCAGGGCCATAATGGCCTGGCTAACCTGTGCAAGCTGCTCGTTAAGAAAATCCATGTTTTTCTCAATGCCGTTACGTATGGCTTTTATGCTGGTAAGCGCGGTTAGTTTAATTTGCAATAACTGCTGGTTGATATTTGTTACGGGCTGTGAATCGGCGTTGTATGTTTTTAACAAGGCGTTTCTTTCCTGTATCAGGTTATCCAGTCTTGTAACCAATAACTCTAAAGCCGGGTTGTTTGTCCCGATATTGGTGAAATTGAAATTTACATTATCCGTTTCTTTGGTAATCTGGTCTTTAAGCTGATCAAGCGCTATCAGCTGTATTTTCAACAACGACTTGTTTGATTCTATTTCAGCAGCCCTGGAGGTTGATGTGCTTGTAGCTGTAGCCACATCAATGATCTTTGATTTTTGCTTATACTTTTCGATGGAGTTTTCGGATCCCTTGACCTCGTTTGAAAGGAAGGACAGCTGACTGTCAATGAAATCTATCATTTGTGAAGCTGACTGTGCTTTTTGATTACGGTCAAAGAGCACATACTCACTCATAATATTGTTTAAAACATCTGCCGCAAATTGCGGGTTGGAATCGGTTTCCTGCAGGCCGATAATATTGGAGTTCTTTGCCGTTTCACCCATTTGCAAACCACCTCTTACACGGCTTATATAATCTTCAGGAATATTAAATTTGAACAGGTAAGTGGTGTTTTTACTTAGAACACCGGGATATTTTATGGTGAAACTTGTAGGGCCCACGTTTACCGGTGTGCCATAGGCATATTTTTTCTGAACCTCTTTACCGGCGATTGTATACGATAATTCAAATAATTGCTGATTGACAGATTTAAAACCAATCTGATCATGGTAAAAGTTTAAACTGTCAAACCTGATCAAATCGATATCCAAAGGTTTTGAAGGATATAGCTCACTGGTACGTACACGGCCCATAAGGTAAAAGCTGATGCGGTAGTCCAGGTTTTTTACAGCGCTCAGTATAAGGTTGCGGCTCTGTAAAACCGTAGTGATACTTTGTATTTTTGATGGCCCGCGCTCGGGAACACTCATGACGGTTATGACATCGGATATTTCTGATTTTTTCTCTTCAATTTTTAATGTGCCTGAAGAAGCATATGTTTTTGGGGTATACCATAAATAGGTGTAAGAAATCAATACCGTTAAACCAACAGAAGCCGCTATCCAATACCATCTGCTCAGCAAAATTTTGCTGATCTTAAAGTAATCAATTTCCTGGGTAAGTAGCTTCCGTTGCGTTTTTTCTGTTTCTTCCATTAGCGATGAGAGAGCGTGAAAATAATTAAGGCGGTATTTAGCAAAAGCAATACCGGTTGGGTAATAACTGACAGGTTTTGCAGGTTTTCATTACGTACAGCCCGTTTGTTTTGAGCTATATAAATAACATCGCCGTTTTGAAGAATAGCACGCGGGTCATTGATGGACCGGATATCTCTAAGATTAATTAATGTTACCTGAGGATTGGTTTGCGCTCCGCGAATAATCTGCACATTTGTTTCATTCGCCTTTTCTGTAAGGCCGCCTGCTTCACCAATCATTTCAACCAAAGTAGTTCTGTCTTTTGTTAAAGTGTAATTTCCCTGACCCTTTATTTCCCCTAACATGGTTATCTTCAGGTTCACGATTTTCAATTCGATGATGGGATCTTTAAGAAGGCTTTTACGGTAAAGGGCCTCAATTTGTTTTGCCGCTTCGGCGCGGGTAAGGCCTACCACCTTTACATGACCAATAACGGGCAGGACCACGGTGCTATCGTCTTCAACCTGATAGGTTTGGCCGGTAGTGGCATTGCCGCCGGTAGTAATGTTCCCTGCAGATGGTGCTTCGTCAACGATATACTTAACGCTTTGTAAATTTCTGATTTGCAGTATGTCTTGCGGTTTTATGCGATAAGTAAAGTTGTTTAATGGAGTTTTCTGCACAAGGCTATCTGGAGGGATTTTATTTTGTTCAAAGAGAGATTGATATTGTTTGCTGGAGCAAGAGGTCAAAACAAAAAGTGTCCCAAGAAATAAAAAAATTAAAAAACGCATATATAAGAGTAACTACCGCTAAGAGTTGTTTGCAGTTGTACGGCTTCAAGCCTCCTCTGGTTACAAATAGTTTGTAATAAGCCGGCTTGCTTATTAAACTGAAATGCTTTTTTAGCCTGCACTGCCTGGCCTGTAGTTTTTTTGGCGGCATCCCGGTATGCCTCAGGAATAGCAAGCCGGGTAACTTTTGCATGTTTTAGCCGTATATGTAAAAGTCATAGCAAATTAAATCTGCTGCTTTTTATAAATATCAATGCGATTTATTATAAAATAGCAAAATCCATATGTGACGAAAAATAAAACCACTTGTTTTTTTTTGACCTTTTAAAAACGTTTAAAGATATTTTAATAGGTGTTTAACTCTTATTTAATGGCAAATTTTATATCTTTCAAAATTGCCATTAACCTATCAAATATCGTTGAAAAAACTTCCTTACATAAACGCTTTACGTGGTATTGCTATTCTAATTATTGTTATCTCACATACACAAAACCACGGTACTGGACTTTTTAAGATGCATCCTTATTTGCTTCCCTTATTAGATGAAGGTAACCTCGGAGTGCAGTGGTTTTTTATTTTAAGTGCATTTACATTATTCAGATCATACCACCTTAGAAGTCATACAGATGTCAAACCAATTAAAAGCTTTTTTATCCGGCGTATATTTAGAATAGCTCCATTGTTTTATTGGGCAATAATATATTATTTATGGCAAAATGCCGTGTTACCAGGTCAGACCTTCCCCGTAACCACAGCACATATAATTGCAAGCATTTTATTCATTAATAGTTTTTGGCCAAATTGGGCCACCAGCGTTGGGCCTGGAGGCTGGACGGTAGGGGTTGAAATGGTATTTTACGCGTTGTTGCCTCTGCTATTTAAATATATTAAAAACACAAAGGTTGCGTTTAACTTTTTATTATTGGCTTTGCTCTTTAGGATAATTGTACTTTATCTACTCCAAACACACCCACTTACTTCTAACCCGACCATGTGGTATAGCTTCTTGTTTTTTAGCTTTCCTAATCAACTGTTTGTTTTTGCATTAGGGGTTGTAATGTATTTTATTATTGTTGATAACTACCAAGCTAAAGTATCGCCCAAATCGCTAATGACCTTTACTGCGTTACTAACATTAGAGGCGGTTTACAACAATCAAATATTCTTATCAAAGCTATTTATGGCCAGTTGCGGCCTGTTCTTTTTTTGTCTTGCATTAAGCAGGTATCAACCTAAAATATTTGTGAACGTTTTTTTAAATTATTGGGGTAAGATAAGTTACGTCAAAAACTATACAAATCGCCCGTAGGCTTCATTAAAAAATATCTCATTTTTAAAAATATTCCTTAATATTATTAAAGTGTAACCAATGATTAATTTTTTCTTTTAACCAACTTCTCGCGGTTTATGGGTCGTTTATGAAACAAGGCGCCTTCAAAATAGCTATAGAACCTGCTTCATTGAGTTATATTCATCAAATTTTTACAGAGCCGACTGTATTTTGACAGATTTGTTTGGCACCTTTGCCGATGAAGGTCCGGGAAAAATATTCCGGGTGAATGCTGAACAATTATTTTGCAACAAGATTTCCATGAATAAAAAGCTTATAAATTTAACTTTCAGCTTATCGATAACCGTGCTTTTAGCCAGCTTTCTGGGTTGCAGCCACGATGATAAAACCAAAGAAAAAAAACGCACAGCGGCGCACCAAACGAATCTGAAGCTTCCACCCGGCTTTGCCGCCACTATTATCGCCGACTCGCTGGGCGCGTTGAGACACCTGGTTGTAAACGAACAGGGTGACATTTATGTAAAGCTAAATGCTTTAAAAGACGGGAAGGGAATTTACTTCCTGAGCGATACGGATCATGATGGCCTGATCGATAAAAAAACGGGTTTCGGAGATTACCCGGGTACCGGCATCAAAATCAAAGAAAACCTGCTTTATTCCGCATCTAATACCGGTGTCTACAGGTACCGTCTGGATAAAAAAGGAGAGGTGATCTCTCCTGATAAACCGGAAGTGATCGTCCAGGGGCTGGTAGACAGGCACCGGGATAATTCAAAATCAATAGCGATAGATGATCAAAACAACCTTTTTGTAACGGTCGGCTCTTATTCTGATAATTGCAGGATAGCCGGGTCGGGGAAGGGCATGCCAGGCTGTCCGATTTTAGATTCGGCAGCGGGAATATGGAAATTTAAGGCGGATAAGCCCGGTCAGACTTATCGGGACGGGGTCCATTATGCGCGCGGAATCAAAAATGCCGTTGGTATCGATTGGAACAGCAACACCGGTGCGCTATATTGTATGCAGCACGGGCGCGGGCAATTTGATGATCAATTTCCCCAGTACTACACGCCTGAACAAAGCGCTGATTTGCCTGCCGAAACCATGTATGAATTGCACCAGGGTTCGGATGCAGGCTGGCCATTTGTTTATTATGATCCGGTCCAAAAGAAAAATATCCTGGCCCCTGAATATGGCGGAAATGGAAAAAAAGGAGGTGATAAAAAGTTTCAGGACCCGCTGGTTGCTTTTCCGGCACATCTCGGGCCAAATGATTTGCTTTTCTACACCGGTAACATGTTCCCGGAGAGATATCAGAATGGCGCTTTTATTGTGTTTCACGGGCAATCTCATCAATTACACAAAGGCTATTTCGTAGCTTTCGTGCGGTTCCGCAACGGGCGGCCATCCGGAAACTGGGAAATATTCGCTGATAATTTCGCGGGGGAGGACTTGCAAAAACCAGTTAAGGCATTCGAATACCGGCCAATAGGCCTGGCACAGGGGCCTGACGGTTCTTTGTATGTGTCGGATGACTTAAAAGGATCTATTTTTAAGATCACTTATAACAAAAAGAACAACCGTCATTGATGGATCATGCCTTGAACGACAGGTCACTGTTTCAAATAATACGAACCCAGGACAAATTTATAGGTTGTTTTCAGGTCAAGCCCCATGTCGGAGTTTGGCTGCGCGTTATAAGTGGTGATGACCTCCAGATCAGTGCCGGTCAGGCGGGTGATATGGTCCGTTTCCAGTACGTTACCTTCCTGCAGGAGGACTATTCCTGTTCCGATATTTTATAGTCGAAATAGGAGGTGGTATCGACGAACGGTTTGTCTGAACTGGCCTTTTTATAAGGTGCGGTTGTCAAATAACCGGAATCGTCTTTATTATAGGTAATATAAGTGGTATAAAAGGCATCGAGCTTACTGAAATTGGTATCTAAAGATTTCAATAACGCGTCGCCGGTTAATCCGTATATTTTAGTATTGTTTTTACTTTGTTTCCATTTACCCGTAAGCATAACCGCTAAATCATCAGGTTTATTGCTGCCGGGTTGGGGCTGGCCGCTCTTTTTACAAGCCGGGAAAAAAGGGCTGTGCAGGCGCAGCAAATGAACAGATATTTCATGATAAGGTTGGTAATACTCCGCCAAAATATAGTATTTAATTATGGGAATTGTGAATATTGGCATTTGAAGCAGGGGGCATATTTAGCTGGGTAATTAGCCTGATCTGAATTTGAGCAATCAGGATGCGCAGGAGCTTGCCGCTCAGGTTAAAACGCCACCGGGGGGGCTGTGGATGCTCCAGATGTTCACCGATCATCATTAAGGTAATGACGATCATTACCAAGTGATGTCCTACCGGCAAGAGCATTGGAAACAACATCAATGCCCAACCCGATCCCACACATGATAGGCCATGCAGAACACCGAATATCAGTGCATCACGATCTGCGGCAAGCCCAAACGCGGCAAGTGCTTTATGGTTATGCCCGCTATTCAAACAACGCTGTTTGATTGGTGAAAATTGCCATACCAGGGCGGCGATCGTCATGACTATAGCGGGCAGATAGAGCTTTGGCATCAACAGGCGCAATCCAAAGGTCACCGCAATCATTACTACGCCCGCAGTTACCCAGATTCCGACGTATCCAAAGGCAAAAATTAAGGCAGACCGCAGGCGGCGGTGTTTGAAACTGCGTTCGCAAATATACAGTATCGGGATGATCAGTGTCGGAAGCATCATCGCCATTACCATGAATACCCAACCGATCATCAATGAGCTGATGGGGTTCATGGCCAACAAAGCCTGCAACGATACCGGTGATTCCCCTGAAACAATGATAGGGCAATGCGGCACAATTACGGGGAGATGCTGACCAATAGTTGTGCTCCCGGAATTCATCAGCAACAATACCCAGAATGCCGCGCTCACGGTGAGGATCACGTAAATGACAAATGTGCGGGTTTTTCTGGATGTAGTCATGATTGTCCTTCGCGGTATAAACTTACCCGGCCTATCGTGATCTCTGCTTTTTCAGGCACTTCATTGTTCGGCAAGATCAGCACATCGAGCGACTCAGAACTTAAAGCATTATTAAGATGCAGGTCGTCAATTATATTGGTGATATCAAGCAAGAAGGTAAGTCCGCCGCCATGGTGACTCTCTTTCTTCGACGCTTTGCGGAGACCGAATAGTGATATAGTTCCGGCGAGTATTTGGTTCACGGAGACCGTGAGGCGGTTAGCATCCATGTTGCCTTTAACGTTCTCGAGCTGGAGATATACACGATCCGGTACGCTCTTAATAGAAGCCTTCATTAAACTCGCCGGCACTTTTTTCCATGCGCCCTCATCAAATTTAACCGTGGTACGTGCACCAGAAGATTTTAACTGAAGTTTACCTTCGTTAGCACCTATCAATTCGGTATCGCCTCCCATGTCCATGTTTTTTTGGTCTTGAGTTTCAATTGCGTTGACACCAAATTTAAACAATCTCTGGGTCAATTGGCTCACCAATGGTGGCGCTATGCCTGTTGAAATATTGTCATAGTCGTAGTCAAGCTGACTCAGGCTTTTTACATCGTTAGGCGTATAAAACCAGTCAGGGCCAGTGGGTAGTGGCATCACGAACTTTCTGTCACCGACAGCAGTTGGACCATTTAACCAGGCAGGATCTGCCGGATTGTTGTTCCCGGCGGCGTTCCATGAAGCCCACATGCGGTCTATGTTGCAGTGATGTAGGTAAAATATGGGGTCAAGCGCCGCGGTATCCGGATCTGCCATTAAACCGTAATCTGTATTACTGATAATTCCGCCAACTGCTGTATGCACCTCGTTGTGCGGGTCGTTTTCAAGGTTGCCACTGGTACCGGCTCCTGTAGAAAACCCTGTTTTTGGGCCACCATAGCCAGGCAGGCTGGTTGCGGCATTACTGCCGGTGTATACCGTATTTCGCTGGCAATTCTGCGAAATCGAAGTAATAGGTACATAAATATTCCCGTTTTTTTGCGGGCCATAACGGAGTTTGACAAAAAGCGGATTTGGTTTGCCGTCTGGTAAGGTTTGCTGGGTAAATGCAGGTGGAATTTTATATTCGTCATTTGGACCGAAATAGTTCCAGTAGGGTAACGCCCAGGTACTTGGGCCGCCCAGTTTCACAATAGCAGCCCTGACCTGCTTTTCCAGCACCATCAGGTAACCCCGGTGCCAGGGCGGAAAATACCAGGTTTGGTGCTGACACTGGTCCCAGTATTTTTTCATGACGATATCCGAAGGCTTGGGCTTGGAGGGTACTTTTGGCGGACCTGAAATATGGGCCCAGTCAGGAAAGGAAGAGGCCCCGCTGAGGTAGTAACCGTGAATGGCCGCGAAGAACCACCAACTGTTTTTATCATTTAATGCGCGGGATTGCATGAGGCCAACGCCTTTCGCGTACCACAAAAGGTCGGAATTATTGAATGTCCCGTTCTGGTTCCAGGCGTTTTTTCTCTTAAATGTAGCCATGATATTTGTTTAATTTGTTTAAGATTTAATTTTGATATCGATAGCGCCGTCGTAAATAATGATTGCCATATTTACCATTCCGTAAAATATGTTTTTGGTATATTGATTATTTTCGGAAGTTGCTCATTGGTAATGTATTAGATGATTTATGAAGTAAATATAAATACTTGCTTGATAAAAAGAAATAAATGCCAGGACTATTATAAAGCCGCGGAACGGGATGGGGCAGAAGTACGCCGACGCTGAAGTTTGCGGATTATTTGCTTAAATTTAAGTTATCAACCCAAACCGTCATGAAAAAATACATGTTCATTATGTTTCTCGGCGCCTATACACTGGTCAGCGCAAACGATTGAAAACGGGTAACCGCAACCAGCGATACCAAAGCAGCGACCTGTGTCGGTGCCAGTCCCTGCAGGGCTTGTAAAAATTGTAAATATTGTAAGCGTTGTGCGGGAAAGGTCTGAGCTGCGGTGTGTGAAAGCGATAGTTTCATTTTTCGATCAACCGGCTTTTATTCTTTAAATACGACTTGCGGATCAAATCCAAGATTATTTACCAATACCGCATGGTCAACCATCCGCTGCGGGAGCATGGCTCGTCGCTCTGTAGGCTGATTGGGCATCCAGTAACATAGCGTCACTACCTGGTTAGTGGTATGGTCAAGGTATTTGATGATCTTGTAATAATGAGAAGGTACGGTTATGGTCAGGTCATCTTTGGTATACGTGCGCTGGGTGCCATAGGTATCGCACCAGATCTTGACGCTATCTGTTATTTCCGGGCCCTCGTAACCAGTTAACTTGCGGCATAATTCCTCGGTGGCGATCTCCGTGCAGATATTTTGTCTCTGGAACTCCATGCCTGCGTTGAAGGTATAGGTGTCGGATAATATCGCGCCGCCAGCAGTATCCAGGCCTGACAATGACCTTTGGCGATCACTTCCATGGTATTAAGTTTACCAATGATCTTATTGGCTTCTTTGTGAATGGCGGTCTCATCCGGCTGCCCGTACGCCGGTCTCCATGCCGCATAGATCCCCGTTCGGGGTACGTTCGCTGTTTCCTGTTCCAGCCGGTGCGCCTTGGTATGAACACAATAGGTAATCAGCGGGGCATGTTTTACGGTATGATTGTGATAAGGCAGGGCTAATATCTGTAAAATCGAGTGGATGGAGAAAAAAGTAGTTTCCTGCCCAGCTTTATGTCCGAGTAACGGATACGAAAGTGCTGATCGATAGCCCTTGATGAAAAAGTATAAGGGTAGGAGTTGACGCTGGCAAAGGAATGATAATTATTTTAGGCGCCAATCATAATTAAATTATTTTTTATGTTTTGCGGAAAAGAAATATTTGCTAATTTTGTTAGTATTTGTATGCAGAACACAGGAACCCTTGTTATACTAAGCGCCTTTTCCGGGCTTCTTGGTGCCTTGCTGACCCAATTGATGACGGGGCTTTTCAGCTATGTGAACGACCGCCGCAAACAGCAGTTTGAACTGCAAAAACAGTACCGTGGCAAACGCGCCGAGATCGGTGAAAGCTTTTATTTCATGCATGGAGAGCTCATGTCGATGATCAAAAAGAACATTGCCTATTGGAAGAACCGGCAGGATTACCGCAGCGAAGTCACGCTCCAGTTCCTCAAACTGGAGATAGACCGTCTTGACGGATACCAGTCCAGGCTGCAAACCGAAAACTGGAAATATAACCTCGTCGGTATTTATTATCATATCCCGTACGATTTCGCAGATATGCTGGATGATAATAAGACCTCACATGAACTGTATTTAAAAGTCCTTGACCTCTCCGAAGTGATCCGGAGAACACTCCCGCAGGAACGAGAAGACATATATGGCAATTATCTGGTCGTTTTAAACGAGTTAATACAGCATTATGAAAAGGTGTATCTACGAATGACTGAGAATATGGAAGCAGTAAAGACACAGCTTTTACAGGATTTCAAAAGTAACTGACTATTCCGGTATATATGAGGGTAAGGCTGCTATGAGCGGCTATGGAAACCGCTAACTTAGACTGCCGGGTTTAACGGGCGGGTTCGCGTGTGAAGGTAGGTCTTCCGGTGTAAGTTCCGGGTTTTATTCCGGGCACCGGTATGTCGGGTTGCCCGCCGGGAAAGGTATTATTTTTTTCATGGTTTACAGCTGTTGAATTCTTACTCCGGAACTAATCGTTAACCTGCGCTGTTGTTCCTGTTTTTGCCGGTTAATCTTGGTTAAAACGGATATGGGCGAGGTAAGGGGCCAGATGCCGAATGTCCTGAAAGGCACGGTAACGCAGGACCTTATTAGCCTGCGGGTCATAATAGAGCTCTCGATAGATCTTTCCAAGGCTATATAACTGAACGATCATACCGTTTTCCTCCCGGTCGGCCAGGAATTCCCCCTGCACAATTGCGCCGGCTTTTTCTGCTTCATTCAGGGCCTCATATTGCTCCATGGTTATCATCTTGCAAATTTAAGCATTACATGGTACAATTTTAGTTTCCGTATAGGACAAATGGTAGCCTGCCGCTGTTTTGCAAAACATTGATCATGTGACGGGGTTGAAATACTGCTTACTTTGGTAGTTTCCACTGTCATAAGCCGCAAATTCAGCGTTAACTACCAAAATAAGACTTCCGTTCGGTTATCATCCTCAAATAGTCACCTTAGCAGCCAATTTATAAGCTCAATGACTTCATGAACAAAAATGAAATGATCCTGGTGACCGGCGCTTGCGGGCAGATTGGAACAGAACTGGTTATCGCGTTAAGGGAAAAGTATGGCAAGGAATCCGTTACTGCGGCGGACCGGCGCGTTAAGTGAGTCCGGACCTTACTGCCAACTGGATGTGCTGGATACCGATTGGCCTGAAGAAACTGGTAAACACCAGCGGTACGACGCAGATCTACCACCTGGCCGCGATGTTATTGGCCACCGGCGAACAATTCCCCAAACAAACCTGGGATGTGAAAGGCTTGTTGAATGTTCTGGAAGTGGCCCGCCAGGAAAAAGTGAGCAAGGTTTTCTGGTTCGGCAGTATCGCTGTATTCGGGCCTGACTCGCCAAGGGAATTTTGTCCGCAGCATACCGTTACTGAACCGGTTACTGTTTACGGGATAAGCAAATGCGCAGAGGAATATTGGTGCCGTTATTATTTTGAGCATTACGGGCTCGATTTGCGCAGCCTGCGTTATCCCGGTTCGATCTGCCCAGAAAAATTACTTTTGAAAACCTGCAACATCAAACCGATAGCGTTGACTTTTTACTCCAACTTATCTTACAGATTAACAACACGTTAAGAGTGAAAAAAAAGATGTGCGCGTGACCGTAAAATGTGCTTGCACATTGTGGCTCCTGAGACTGGGCCCGAACCACTTTAAATAAAGTCTGCAATATCTTTCAAAGATACGAGAAAAAGGTTCGAAAAAATCCTGTGGGGCTCTCGATTACACTTAGAGCCCCTAACGGGTTCAAACCAAATTTTCAAGCTGTTTATGTTTATATTGTTATTTTATAATACATCACGTGTTTTCAAACAGTTCACAAATTACCGTCTGTCTCTTAATTATAAAGAAATTTTTAATATTTCTATGAAAATCAACAAATTAACTTTATATTAAACAAAATTTCTAAGATTATAAGCCATTAATACCCATTTTTCAGGGTTAGTTTATTTGAACGCTTCTCCATTAACAGCTACAATTTATTAATACTATTAAATATTTCATCGTCACCATAAATCTTAGTCAACCATGAAACAATTCACAGCATCCAATTTTAAAAACAACTGCACCATTGATGAGGATTTTGAACCAACCCTTATCAAGATCAACAGCATCGCGGAGAAGTTTAATATTACTGTATTCGTGACTTCTTCCTTCAGGATTGACGCCAATGTGGCCGGGGCTATTGTGACTCCCGCTACGCATAGCAATCATATGGTCGGTCATGCAATTGATTGCAACTTAGAACTGGACGGCGCCTTTTTTAATTCTGCCCGAATGCTGACAGACACGGGAGTTGTAAGGCGATTTATTAATGAGGTGAAGGCTCAAGGCATCCGGTGGGGTGGCGACTTTGGTAAACCTGATCCTGTTCATTTCGATGACGGTCTGAATATTAAAGATATGGCCGCGTGGACAGCGAAATTTAACGAAATTCATAACATAGCATAAATTTCCCGCTGACAGCTTTACGTTTCAAATAAAAATCCAAATCCCCAAAAGCTCTCAAGATCTAAATTAAGTATTGATTTGCGATATGTTAAATTGGTGATAACGCAGCCAGTGTCTGCAAGTTCTCTAAAAAGCGGTTCGAGTTTAGTCCTGTTCGGGCTATAAAGCAAATGAAAAGCTTCTTGAGAAATCAGAGAGACTTTTTTGTTTGGTTTTGGTAATTTCGTTCAATTGATAAGGAGACCGATGCATCATGTCAACGTAGGCAGCAAATTCACCGATAAAGATCATCCACAACTTACACGCACCGGATTTCCGTCGAGAACTTATTTTAGTCCTGTTTTTTAGGATCTCGACTTTGTCGCGTTCGCTTCGAAGGAGTTCCTGGTAAAGTTTTTTATTTTCTTCGAATAGTTCGATTAATTTATCGATGGGGTTGAAGGTACATTGATATTGAACAGAGGTTGATGCATCGTGATAGGTATTACCAATGATATTAAAGACCGCTTCTTCGTCTGAGCTGTAATCTTCTAATTTATCGTGCCGCTGCTGTTCCAGCAGCCGGAACTCACTGATGTAAAACCGAATGGTAGAATGCCGGAGCTCAAGTCGCTCCGCAAGGTATCTGATGTTGGGTTCACCCGTGATGTAAATGCCGCCGGATCACATCTTTTTTAACTTTTGAGATGTACATACTGATCGGAGTTGGTCAAGTATTAACATAGATAAAAATTCCAATTGAGAAAAGTGCCCGTAGCCTTTGCCTGGCCGTTGACACCGGTGAGCAACTGCAAAAAACACCCACATTTCCTTCTGATTAAATAAAAGTATTTGAAACAAACAGACTAACAGTCAGTTGCTTTTAAACAACCGATTACTATGAAAGCATTTATGATCAACTGTACATTAAAACGCAACCCGGATTTTTCCAACACCGGCGCGCTGGCTGAGAAAGCTGCGGCTCAATTCAAAGAACTGGGGATAGAAACGGAGATCGTCAGGCTTAACGATTACAAGGTCCTGACCGGCAATAGCTCGGATGAAGGTGAAGGAGATCAATGGCCCGTGCTACTGGAAAAAATCAAGTCTTGTAACATCTTCATTATTGCCACCCCAATATGGATGGGCCATCTCGCCTCAACCTCACAAAAGGTGATCGAACGTCTAGATGCTATCTTCCGTGATGAGAACCTGAGCAGCAAGGAGAATGGTCAATATATGCCTTATAATAAAGTAGGCGGCTGTCTGATTACCGGAAACGAGGATGGTGCCCACAGTTGCGCCGCGCAGGTACTGTGGTCACTCCAGGAGGTCGGCTTTACCATTCCCCCAAATGTGAATGCCTATTGGGTGGGTATGGCCGGCGGCGAAAAGGATTATGTCGAGGCTGGTGGCGAGCGATATCTGTATACCAATAAAAGCCTGCGTTATATGACAGCAAACCTTGCCTTTATGGCCGGGTTGTTAGCCGAAAACCCTTTTACGACCAACCTGCTGGAAGAGGACAAAAAAGCCGTGGCAGAAAGTGATAAGGAGGGGGAATAATATGAAAAAGAAAACACGAGAAAATATGCGACCAAAGACCTGGCTAAGATCAATAACGATGAAAACTAAGGAAATATTAATTAGTGGAATTGCGGGTACTACTTTCATGACCTTATTTAGTTACCTGGTCTCTTTGGCCGATGGAGAAAACTTCAGCGAACCGGAGCGCCTGGGACAATTGGCGCGTCGGCTTGTTCCAAAACTGGGCAAGCAAGAGCGCTTGGCTTTAGGCTGGCTCGGCCACTATGGGATGGGCTTGCTGTTTGCACTGGTCTACGTTGAGCTCTGGCGAAAAGGAAAATTAAAACCTGACCTGAAAACAAACCTATGGCTGGGCGGGCTAAGCGGGTTACTTGCAGTAGCCGTTTGGAAGACAACCTTTAAAATGCACCCGCTGCCGCCTGCTTTGAGCTTTAATAAATATTACCTGCAGCTTGTCCCGGCGCATCTTGTCTTCACGGTCTTCGCCGGGATCGGTTATCAAATCTCAAAAAAAATAAATGATGGTACAGCTCATCCATCATCTCCCGACGCATGTGGTTCACCGCTTAATCTGATCAAAGCGTAACCAATAGTTAATTTTATTGTTTAAAGGAGTTTATTTACTGATGTGGTATGAGATCTGGCGTTTTAAGGATCGTATGTATATATCTCGTTATCAGCCTGATTTGGATAACCTGCAGTGACCGCCTGCTTTTCAGCCTGGAAAACACGTTTGCGCGGCTGTAGCTGTTATGGATAGGCTCCGTCAAAAGATATGTTTTTGTAACGCTTAACGGCTTGTATCTATATCTGCTGATCCGGGCTGACATTGCTTCATTCTATGCGATTTTCGGTACGCTGGCTAAAGACCCGTATGGAGACTTTTTTTGGTCTGGGCAAGATGGAGGTCCGGTAAAATTCCTCATCACACCAGATCGGGCTGGATTGGCGCCGACCCGCCAAACTTTACTAACGAGTACCTGGAATACCCCGAAAGTGAAGAGCGGCACCGGAACTTCAGCGCCCTTGCGGTGGGGTACATTAAAGTGATGTATTTTGCATATGGGAGGACACTTGTATCAGCATTTACCCAATGGTTATA
Organism: Mucilaginibacter sabulilitoris; assembly: GCF_034262375.1. Classification (NCBI taxonomy): domain Bacteria; kingdom Pseudomonadati; phylum Bacteroidota; class Sphingobacteriia; order Sphingobacteriales; family Sphingobacteriaceae; genus Mucilaginibacter; species Mucilaginibacter sabulilitoris. The sequence continues at coordinate 4,708,924 of NZ_CP139558.1, read as the reverse complement.
CAGCGCGCATATAAAAAATCTGGATTTGGGTGGCATAACCAGTATTATTCTAAACAAGGACAGCTGAACCATTTACCTGGCAGCCAGTGACTATATCAAACGTATCGACAACGGAAAACTTACCGTTATCGCCGGACTGGATGGCTTAAATACGGGCAGGGATGGTATAGGCCGGAAAGCAGATGTTTATGCGCAATCACTAGCGATGGGGAAGACCGAGAACGAAATCTATTTCTCTGATAATCATGTACATGAAATTCGCAAGATAGCCTTTAAATAACGCTGATCGAGGTTATCATCGCGAACAAGCATGTTGGTTTGAGGAGCTGTAAATACGATCTGCAGATTTGATCGAGCGCTTGACTTAAGTCTTTGCTGACCGGTGAGCTTTCCCGACAAAGGAGCCCTTACACACAAGAAAGGAGAGGGTAAGGATTTCGGGCGAATGTTTCACCTGTCCGCAAACTATTGACTGGGTTCTTTACCACCGCTTTGATGGTTTGAAAAGTTATGGTGGCCAGCGCGATAAAAGCACCGATATTGCTGCCGGAAGGAATAGTCTTGCAGCCAGCTTTGCCTGGTTATTGATTTTTATCAGGGGCTTGTAATGAAATTGTTGCATTTGCTGATCTTTTGCGTAGATTCGGTTTAAAAAAACCAATTGTCCCCTTTAACTACTTTAACGGATATCGAACTGGCCGACTTAATAAAGTCGGGTAGCCAGCCCGCATTTCAGGTTGTTTATAACCGCTACTGGAGGCTGTTGTACGGGCATATTTATAAAATGCTAAGAGATGAGGAGGACGCTAAGGATATTTTACAGGACGTTTTCAGCGGTTTATGGCTATATCCGGAGAAAATACCTGAATTGTCAAATTTAGCAGGCTACCTGTACACTATCGCGCGACACAAAGTATTGAACGCAATCCGGAAAAATAAATATAGAAACGATTATCTCGAATCGTTAGCCATATATGTCTCAGAAGCAAGCGAAGAAACGCTTCAGTATATTGACACCCGTGATCTTATGGCTGCGATAGAAAAAGAAATAGCTGCTTTACCGCCTCGGATGCGACAGGTGTTTGAATTGAGCCGGAAAGAAAACCTGTCACATAAAGAAATTGGTAAATTGCTGGGTACCTCTGATGAAACCGTGAAAAAACAGATCAATAAATCGCTCAAGGTGATTCGATACAATTTAAAAGAATCGGGCGGTACCGCCCTGTTGTTACTGGCTTTGTGGCGTTAGGGCTTTTATGTCAATTTTTTTAATTTATTTTCAAATCCGATACCCCCAGGGTGATTTCTGCGTGTCTTACTTTTAAACCAATCAGGTAAGACCAATTTCATGAACCAACAGCAGGCAGATCAGCTTATTGAAAAATATTTAAATGGGAGTGCTTCAGCCGATGAACGGCACCTTATCGAAAACTGGTACGCCTCGCAAAGTGAAAAAAGACTTTTGTCCGATACGGATGACTTCGAACATCTGTATGCCGAGCTTTTGAAAAAAACGCTCATTAAGGCAAATATTAAACCCCGAAAAGGGATTATACGCTTGTGGCCGGTGATTGCCGCCGCGGCTTCCATCGTATTGGCGGTTACCATTTCAATTTATTTTTATAAAAAAGAGCTGCCGGATTTAACCGCGAGCGCGCCACACCGTAAAGCTCCCGTGCGCGACGTATCACCGGGTAGTAATAAAGCTATGCTTACGCTTGCCAGCGGACAGCGGATTATGCTTACTGGTGCCCAAAACGGACGTTTGGCCAGCGACAATAATGTAGTTATTGACAAAACCGCAGATGGCCAGCTGAGGTATCAGGGTGGCAGCGCTAATTCCGAAAAAGTAAATTATAATACGATGACCACCCCTCGTGGCGGGCAATACAATGTAATACTTGCTGATGGAACAAAGGTGTTCTTAAATGCCGAATCTTCTATTACTTTTCCAACTGACTTTAAGGGAAATGATCGTACGGTGCGTCTTGAAGGTGAGGCTTATTTTGAAGTCGCCCATAACCCTTTAAAACCGTTCCGGGTTATTAGTAATCATCAAACAATTGAAGTGCTGGGCACACATTTCAATGTGCATAGCTATCCTGATGAGCGGCTTATAAAAACAACCTTGCTGGAGGGAAGTGTGAAAATTATTTCGGGCGCAAAAACAACAATGCTTAAACCCGGCCAGCAAGCACAGCTGGATGCTTCTTCAACGCAATTGGGGATAAATATCAGTGAAGTTAACACAGAGGAAGCAGTAGCCTGGAAAAACGGGTTGTTTGAATTTAATAATTCGTCTATTGAAGATGTCATGCAAAGTGCCGCGCGTTGGTATGATCTTGACGTCAGTTACGCAGATCACCCCTCTGATATTAAAATTACCGGCAGCATGTCCAGAAATGTGAATCTGTCGGGGCTGATCAACCTGCTCGAATTTGAGGGCGCCAAATTCCGCATCAATGGAAAAAGCGTTAAAGTACTTAATTAAGCAACAGCCGGCACATGAGAAGGTCAGGCTTTGCTATTTTGATAACAAACCTAATTATTCACCTAAAGATGTAATATGAGAAAAGAAATACAACAATCCTCGTAAAAGAATTGGAGCCATAAAAAGCCGGTAAGTGTTGCACCACCTACCGGCGTATAGCTTGGGCTCCAAATCATCAGAAATGACAAATTGAACTTAAGCGTTTAACCCAAACTTCACTAAAGTATGAAAATTAAATTAAAGCCCGGGGCTATATGGCCCGGTATGTCCAAACTATTGCTGGTTATGAAACTTATTGCTGTTATATTGTTTGTAGCATTTACACAAGTACATGCCGGAAGCTTTGCACAGAACATCACGATACACGAAAGCAATGTTTCGGTAGAGAAGATACTGCAGCAGATCAAAAAACAAAGTAATTATCATTTTATTTATGACAGTAAGCTTGGCTTACTAAAAACAAAAATGGTAACGGTCCAGGCGGACGGTGCTACTGTAAATCAGGTTTTGGATCAGTGTCTTAAAGGTTTACCATTAAGTTATACCATTATACAACAAACCATTGCGATAAAAGGCAAACAGGAGGAAAATCAAACAAACGTTCCCCAAAAAGTACCGGTTACCATCACCGGTACAGTAAGTGATGCCAAAGGGTTGCCTTTACCGGGCGTAAATGTGGTGCTGAAAGGCACTTCAACGGGCGCTATTACTGATATTAACGGTAATTACAGGTTGAAACTCACTGATAATAAAGGAGTACTTGTTTTTAGTTTTATAGGCTTTATTAGCCAGGAGGTTACTATAACGCCGGATAACACGGTGATAAATGTGCAGTTAAAAGACGAGCCTCGAAATCTGAATGAGGTTGTAGTAGTAGGTTACGGTACCCAACGACGTGGTGATATCACCAGTGCCATATCCAGCGTTAAATCCGAAAACTTTGTAAAAGGCTCGGTCACCGATGCAGCGCAACTCATTCGCGGTAAAGTGGCCGGTTTGGCCGTGGCCACAACGGACGGTAACCCGACTGCTACTTCGCAAATTAATTTACGCGGTATTACAACCATTTTATCAGGTACAGCCCCATTGGTTTTAATTGACGGCGTACCGGGAACGCTGACCACCGTTGCACCCGAAGATATTGAATCAATTGATGTATTGAAAGACGGTTCGGCCGCGGCAATTTACGGTACCCGCGGAACAAATGGTGTAATACTGATTACCACAAAAAAGGCAAAGGCCAATACGGCGCCCACCATCGAGCTTAATACTTATTTTTCCACCCAACGTATTACAAAAAAGCTTGATTTTATGAATGCTGATGAATACCGTCAGCTTGTAGCACAAAAAAAACCTGGTGCCACCGACTATGGACATGATACGAACTGGCTTGATCAGGTCACCCAAACTCCATTTTCGCAGGTATATAACCTGAGTCTTAAAGGGGCTACTCAAAATACTAACTATGTAGTTAACTTCAATTACCGGAGGCTTGAGGGTATAATGAAACAATCCGATAATAATATATTATATCCACGCATTGAGGTTAACCACACCATGTTTGATGGCAAGTTAAAATTTAATGCTAACCTGAGTGGTTTTGAACAGCGTAACTATGTAGGTACATCAGGTGACCTCAATAATATCAGCGGTTTACCTGATGCAGGATATAATAGCGGTGTATACAGAAATGCCCTCACTTATAATCCCACAGATCGCGTTAAAGACGATAATGGGGAATTTGTTGAGCATCCGGATAAAACTGATTATCAGAACCCTGTTTCATTATTGCAGAATACAGTAGGACTAATGAAGAATAGTAATTTGCGCACAATAGGAACTATTACGTATTTGCCGATAAACGACTTGAACATTAAATTGTTAGGTTCGAGAAACCTCAATAACTCTAATGTTGGGTACTATGAAACAAAAGACCAATATTCTACAGTTCATGACGGCAAAAACGGTTACGCCGCTATAACCAATCTTCGCAATCAGGAAGACCTGCTTGAATTAACAGCTAACTACAGCAAGCGATTTAATGACCATCAGATCAATGTGTTGGCAGGATATAGCTGGAGGCAATTGGGCTCGCAATTTTCAAGTATGTCAAACTTTGATTTTCCGACCGATGAGTTTACCTATAACAACATACGTGCAGGGCTGGCATTATCACGCGGTCAGTCAACATTGTTTTCTTACCAGGCTGAAAACAAGCTGATTAGTTATTTTTCACGGGTAAATTACAGTTATAAAGATAAATATTTGCTCACTGCGAGTATACGTAGGGAAGGTTCTTCAAAATTCGGGGCAAACCATAAATACGGAAATTTCCCTGCCGTTTCCGGCGGTTGGAATGTGATGAAAGAGTCATTTCTTGAAGACAGCAAGACATTGAGCAACCTGAAATTAAGAGCAGGCTATGGTATAACAGGAACAGAACCAGCATTACCCTATCAATCATTGGATAAGCTAAACTTTAACACGTATAATTACTTTAATGGTCAATTCATACAAGTTGTAAATCCTTCAAGTAATGCCAACCCCGATCTGCGCTGGGAAAAAAAGGCAGAAATAAACATAGGACTTGATTATGGATTTCTCAACAACCGCATAAGTGGATCGATAGATGTGTACAAACGTAAAACTACCGATCTGTTGTTTAATTACCCGGTAGCATCTCCACCATATTTATATAACAATATTATAGCCAATGCCGCTTCTATGCAAAATAAAGGCATTGAAGTACAGATTAATGCCATTCCGGTAACAACAACTAACTTTCAGTGGAGCACATCGGTAAATTATTCAACCAATCGTAATAAACTGCTTTCGTTGTCAGATAAAAACTTCCAATTGGCGAGTGGTTTTTTTGATGTTGGTAATACCGGCGAACCTATTCAACAGCAAACCGGTCGTGTGCAAATCGGGCAGCCGCTGGGTAATTTCTACGGTTTTAAAAGTGTTGACATTGACGATACCGGTCATTGGATTATTCAAGGTGCCGACGGTAAACCAAAACCTATTGCTAATCAAACAGCCAACGACAAAACGATACTTGGTAACGGTTTACCAAAACATTACCTCAACTGGAACAATACTTTCACCTATAAGCAATTCGACCTTAATATCAGCATGCGGGGTGCATTTGGCTTCCAAATATATAACTCGGCGCAATTATACTATAGCGCGCCTGTAATGCTGACCAGGGGTAATCTTCTAAAGGGATCATATGATAAAATATATGGCAAAGTTGCGCTCGCCGATGACCAGTCATTGCAATATGTAAGTTATTATATAGAAAATGGCGATTTCTGGAAGATAGACAACGTTACACTTGGCTATAATATACCTGTAAAAATAAAGGCGATTAAAGGCATCCGGGTTTACGCTTCTGCATCCAACCTGAAAACCTTTACAGGTTATAAAGGTATTGATCCGGAAGTGTCTATCCTTACCTCAAATAACAGTTCAGGAGTACTCGCCCCGGGTGTAGACGATAAAAATCGTTATCCGGCTACTTCGACTTATACCTTAGGCGCATTTTTTACTTTTTAAACAGGATTTTTTATGAGCAATTTAAAATATATAGCAGCTGTGTCGGTACTCATGATAACCGCTTTAACGGCATGCAAAAGCAATCTTGATGAGGTTGTTTACTCAGACGTTACCTCAACAACTTATAAATATGATAATACCAATGCCGCCATTGGGATTGTATATGCTAAAATGCGCGACATGTTTGGCCATCAGAACTATTATATGCTGGAGGAAACTACTAGTGACGAACTAGTGATGCCTGCTAACGCCTCGGGCTGGGACGACGGCGGTATCTACAAACACATGCACTTGCATACCTATAATTCCGAAGACCCCCAGCTCAATAATATGTTCAATACATTCTATTCGGGAATAATTAATTGTAACCGGATCATCGAGCAGATAGAAAAGGGAACAATAGCTCCGGTAGCCGGATCAAGCAAAGAAGCTTTACTTGGAGAGATGAGAACGGTACGGGCATTTTACTACTGGTTGGTCTGTGATAATTTTGGAAACGCGCCTCTGGTAACAACATCAGGCAAGGAACTTCCGCAAATGACCGCCCGTAAGGATATTTATGATTTTGTGGTAACCGAATTAACAGCTTCCATACCGGCTTTGAGCGAGGTTCAGGATAAAACGATGTACGGCCGTTTTAATAAATGGGCAGCCAAAGCACTGCTGGCCAATGTTTATTTAAACGCACAGGTTTACGCGGGCCAGGCTAAATGGGCGGAGTGTTTAGCACAGTGTAATGACATTGTGGGTAAATACACACTTGAAAACAACTATTCCGATATTTTTAAAACCCAAAATGAAAACTCACCTGAGATCGTGTTTGCCATACCCTTTGACCAAACGCTGGCACAGGGCTTATTTACCGAAATGTATTCCTGGCATGGTGCTTTAAAAGGCAAAAAAAATATGCAGGCCACACCATGGGGATCCGGGTCGGCTATGGGCATATCGCAATTTATAGATACCTATAGCGCCAATGATGAACGTTTAAATGATACCTGGCTTATAGGGCCGCAATTTGGCACAGATGGCAAACCTTTATTGGGTTCCTATGACCAGGCTGGCAAACCATTAAATTTTACTAAAGATATTCCTAACGGATTATTCACCGGAGAATCTGAAGGCTACCGCATGAACAAGTTTGAAGTTCAGTTAGGGGCAATGTCAAATCTGAGCAATGACTTTCCTTTTTTCAGATACGGACAGGTATTAATGATGAAAGCGGAATGTTTGTTAAGAACGGGCGACGCTGCGCAAGCCGCCGCTTTGGTTACACAGGTAAGAGCCCGGGCATTTAAAAAGAATCCGGCCGAAGCTGCTGTTACCGCCGCTGATCTTACCAAAAACACGGTTTACAAATATGGTTATGTTGAAAATTACAAGATTGTAGATCCTGCCGATCAGAGTACCGTACAATATGGCGGATTTTTAGACCAGCTGGGTTATGAGTTTGCCTGGGAAGGTTTCAGGAGACGTGATGACATACGCTTTGGTGTTTATACCAAAAAAAGCTGGTTGTCGCATAAGCCTAAAGGCGACGATAAGATCATTTTCCCGCTACCGCAACAAGCGCTCAATTCAAACCCAAATCTTAAACAAAATCCAGGTTATTAAATGCATACCGCACCGCGGTTTATCTGCGGTGCTTATATAAACCTTACAATATGGACATTCTTAAAAGAAAGCTTGTTTTGCTTGCCCTGCCGGCAATGATACACTGGGCGGCTAATGCGCAACAGAACATCGTAAAAATGACACCGGTTAACTTTGCACAGGTGCAAATCAATGATAAATTCTGGTCGCCCCGGATCAATACGGTAACGAATATAACAATACCCGTTTGTATACAGCAAACCGAAGTGGTTACGCCCCGTATCAGGAACTTTGAAAAGGTAGCACGCAAACAGGGCGAAAAACATGAAGGCATCTATTTTGACGATTCTGATGTGTACAAGGCGCTGGAAGCCATTGCCTATTCCCTTAAAAACCATCCCGATGCTAAGCTGGAAGCAAAGGCCGATGAATGGATCAGCAAAATAGCCGCCGCCCAGCAGCCTGATGGCTACCTGAATACCTATTATACCCTCTCGGGATTGGAGAACCGCTGGTCTGATATGGAAAAGCATGAAGATTACAACGCCGGTCACCTGATTGAAGCAGCGGTTGCCTATTATAATACCACCGGAAAACGCAAACTGCTCGACGTGGCAAGCCGCGTTGCCGACAACATAGACAGCACCTTCAAACAGCAGAACCGCCACTGGGTTTCCGGGCACGAGGAAATAGAACTTGCATTGGTTAAACTGTACAAGGCTACCGGAAAAGAAAAATATCTTGACCTGGCCGATTGGTATTTGCAGCAACGCGGACACGGTTATGGCAGGGGCGCTATCTGGACTAACAGGCACATGGGCGAAAAGTATTGCCAGGATGATGTACCGGTAAAAGAGCAATCGCAAATTGAAGGGCACGCGGTAAGGGCCATGTACCTGTATACCGGTGCTGCAGATGTTGGCGCCGCCCGCAACGATCCGGGGTACCTGAAAGCAATGAATAATGTTTGGGAAGACGTCGTATACCGCAACATGTATATTACCGGCGGCATAGGTTCATCTGGCAGTAATGAGGGTTTTACGGTTGACTATGATCTGCCGAACAAAAGCGCTTATTGCGAAACCTGCGCCTCAGTAGGGATGGTGCTTTGGAACGAACGAATGAACTTACTTACAGGTAATGCCAAATTTGTTGACGTGCTGGAACGCAGTCTTTATAACGGAGCGCTTGATGGGTTATCCTTAAGCGGCGACCGTTTCTTTTATGGAAACCCGCTGGCTTCAGATAATAATTATCAACGGAGCGAATGGTTCGGTACCGCTTGCTGTCCCTCCAATATCGCCAGGCTGGTAGAATCATTAGGCAATTATATTTATGCATCCAGTGACGATGCCGTTTGGGTAAACCTTTTTGTTGGCAGCAGTACTACAGTTGCATTAAAAAAGGGTAAAGTGCAATTGCAGCAGCAAAGCAACTACCCGTGGAACGGAAATATCAAAATGGCTGTGAACCCGGTATCTAAATTGAACTTTCCGTTACACGTACGGATTCCGGGCTGGGCGGTGAACCAGCCGGTACCGGGCGAAACCTATCAGTTTACAGACAAGGCCGACAGTACATTTACCATTACCTTAAACGGTAAACCGGCAAAATATATCATGCAGAATGGCTATGCCGTAATAACACGCGATTGGAAAAAAGGTGATATGCTAAGCCTTAATTTGCCAATGCCCGTTCGCAAAATCAAGGCGATTGATAGTGTAAAGGTAAATGTGAATAAGATAGCGTTGCAAAGAGGGCCGCTCATGTATTGTGTTGAACAGGTTAATTCCGATCAAGAGAAACAAAGTTACATCGTCCCTGAAAATACTGCTTTTAACGTAGCATATGATCAGAATATGTTGAATGGGATAGTAACCATCAAAGCGCAGGTTCCGGTTTTGGCACCCACAGATGACGGAAACGGTGTAAAAACAGCGCAGGGCACACTCACGGCGATCCCCTATTATTCCTGGGCCAATCGGGGTAAATCCGAAATGCAGGTTTGGCTGCCCACACGGATAAGCAGCGTCAATATCAAGGCAAATAACCACGACCAATAACAATATTACAAGTGCCGGCAGTAAAAAACAACGCAAAAGCGAATAGTCAGATCAGTAAAAAAAAGAAGATCATTTTTAAGCTGACTGCTATTGCTATGCCTTTTTTATTGCTGGCATTGCTGGAAGGGACATTAAGACTTTTCAGCTATGGGCATAACCTCCCCTTGTTTGTCACTGATGAAAGTTGTCCGGATTGCCTGGTGATGAATAAATACGTTTCCGAACGGTACTTTACCAATGCCGCAAATGCCACCATTGGCAATTTTGAACCATTTAAAATAAAAAAGAGTAAAGGAACCATTCGCTTGTTTGTTTTAGGCGAATCGACAACTATAGGATATCCCTATATGCATAATGGCGCTTTTCATCGCTGGTTAAAATACAGGCTGATGCAAATGTATCCTGACGTCGATTTTGAGATCATTAATCTCTCGCTTACAGCGGTTAACTCTTATACCGTGCTGGATATGGCTAAGGAACTGGATCAATATGAACCCGATGCGGTATTGATTTACAGCGGTCATAATGAATATTACGGCGCCCTGGGGATCGGGTCAACCAGTAAGTTGGGTAATCAGCGCTGGGTTATACAATCGCTGATATCGCTTAAAAAGCTCCGGGTTGTTCAGCTCGCCTTTAATACATTATCAACAGTGGGGCGCCTTACCGGTGCAAAAGGAGATAGTGTGAATAAAAGTCTGATGGAGCGAATGGCAGCCGACCAGCGTATAGCTTACCAGTCGGTTAAATTTAAAACAGGTATTACCCAGTTTGCGCGGAACATTAATGCGGCATGTAGTTTACTATCGGCCAAAAAAATTCCTGTTTTGATAAGTAACCTGGTCAGCAATGAAAAAGACTTGCCGCCTTTTATTAGCGACCGTGACCCGAGTAATGGGGCGGGTATAACTTATCAAAAAGGTATGGAGGCCTACCTGAAAAAGGATAGCCTGAAAGCCAGACAGTTATTTATAAAGGCGAAAGATCAGGATATGCTGCGATTCAGGGCTCCTGAACAAATGGATAGCGTTATCACAGCAGCAACTAAAAGGTATCCCGGTGTTTATCTGGTTGACACCAAAAAGGCATTTGAGAGCAGATCGGTTTATGGAATACTGGATAATAGCACACTGCTCGAGCATGTACACCCCAATTTATGGGGTTATTCGCTCATGTCTGAAGCATTTTTTCAATCCCTTACCGCCCATCGCGTCATTGCGGCTAAGCCGGTCACAAGTATCTCCGTTAAACAGTTATGGCAACAGATGCCGATAACCAAGGTAGATTCGTTATTTGGTGCATATAGTATAGCTTTTTTAAAAAAGGGCTGGCCCTTTAACAATAAAAAAATCGCCGATCCTTATCCCCGTACACCTGAAGAACTTATTGCTATGCATATGCTCAAAAATGGCTTGCCCTGGAATGATGCCATGGATCAGCTTATGAGCTTTTATCAGCAAAAGAATGATAAGCGAGCCATGTTAAAAGTAGCTGAAGCCGTGATGCTCGAATATCCGTACGATCCTGCATTTTACCTTTTTGCCGGGCAACTCAGCGCAGCGGACGGCGACAATTTTAAGGCTATTAATTACTGGCACCGGGCTTTTATCATAAAATCATCCATAGCACTTGCGCAAAAGCTGTTTGTTTTGGAAGTAAAGGTTAATTGTCCGGAAAAGGCCATCGATTATATTGACTACGCGCTGAAAAATAATCCCGGTAACGGCATGTTGCTAAGTGTCCGCAAAAAGCTAACCGCTATTATTGGCATTAATAATGCACTTAAAAAAGACCCTGCTAATAACCTGCTCAAGGAGCAACTGAAAAAAAATTATGCTAACCTTGAAAACAGGGGTAATTAATGCAAAAGCGTATGATAGCAGATAAACGACCGGCCAATAAGGATAACCGCAAATTTGGATTAACGCTTGGTGCTGTTTTAGCAGCCATAGCTTTATACCAGCATACTAAAGCGCTGCCTGCATGGCCGTATTTTGCCGGTTTTGCGTTGTTATTTATCAGCCTGAGTTTGATGAAGCCGTCGTGGCTTTTAATGCCGCGTATCATCTGGGAAAAACTGGCTCATTACCTGGGTTACATGAATACCCTTATCTGGCTTACCCTGATATATATTCTGTTTTTTACGCCTGTAAACCTGATTTTAAAAATGACAGGCCGCGATCCGTTGAACAGAAAATATCAACCCCGGCAAAAGTCATACTGGCTTACGGATGATAAGCAGGCAGTTTCGTCTTCATTGAAAAAACAGTTTTAAAAATATGGAACTACTGGTTGAATTTTGGGAGTTTTTAAAACACCGGCGTAAATTTTGGCTTTGGCCCTTATTTATTTTACTTGTTCTTTTAGGTATGCTGGTGGTTATGGCACAGGGATCTGTTCTGGCTCCATTTATTTATTCCTTATTCTAAACCGATGTATATATTGGGTATATCTGCTTATTATCATGACAGCGCGGCCTGCCTACTCTGCGATGGTGAAATCATCGCAGCAGTGCAGGAAGAACGCTTTACGCGGATAAAAAATGATGCCCGTTTTCCGGCTTTCTCCATAGAGTATTGCCTTGAGGAGGCCGGAATTTCACTAGGTCAGGTTGACTATGTTGTATTTTATGAAAAGCCGTTTGTAAAGTTTGAGCGCTTGATTGAAACTTATCTGGCTACGGCGCCCGCCGGCTTGCCATCCTTTTTAAAAGCGGTGCCATTGTGGATAAAGGATAAGGTATTCATGAAGAAGCATATCATCAAAGCGCTTGGCCACATAGATGAGAGGTGGACTTATCAAGATGATAACCTGCTTTTTACCGAACATCATCAAGCCCACGCGGCTTCCGCGTTTTTTCCGTCTCCTTTTGAAAATTCCCTTGTGCTTACTGCCGATGGCGTAGGAGAGTGGACCACTACCTCCGTTTGGCTGGGCAGTGGTAACAAGCTGCGATTGCTCCGGGAGATGCGGTTCCCTCATTCTTTAGGGTTGTTTTATTCAGCGTTCACTTATTACCTCGGTTTTAAGGTAAACAGTGACGAATATAAGGTGATGGGTTTGGCCCCATACGGAGAACCCGGTTTTGTACCCCTGATTCTTGAAAAGCTTATTGATTTAAAGCCGGATGGTTCTTTCCGGCTTAATATGCGGTATTTTAATTACTGCGCGGGTTTAACCATGACCCATAAACGCTTTTACCGGTTGTTTGGCCGCGGCCCAAGAAAAGCAGGTGAAAAACTCGATAAATTTCATATGGATATTGCCTGTTCTGTACAAAAAGTAACGGAAATGGTCATGCTGAATATGGTTACTGATCTGGAGCAGTCTTATCCGAATGAAAATCTGTGTATGGCCGGCGGCGTGGCCTTAAACTGTGTAATTAATGGTAAGATACAGGAGCGATCGGGATTTAAGAACTTATGGATACAACCTGCCGCCGGAGATGCCGGAGGCGCTTTGGGCGCTGCTTACTTTGCACATTATCAGTACCTGAACAACCAGCGTAAAGAGACCGGCCATGACCTGATGAAAAATGCATTGCTCGGGCCTTCATTTACAAAAGAATATATTGCCGAAATGCTTGCGAACCGGGGGCTACATTATCAGGTCCAAAATGAAGCCGAATTTAACAAAACGATTGCCAGGTATCTTGATGAAGGCAAAGTTGTTGGTTATTTCAGGGGTCGCATGGAGTTTGGTCCGCGGGCATTAGGAGCCCGCAGTATTCTGGGTGATCCGCGTAGGGCGGATATGCAATCGGTCATGAACCAAAAGATCAAATTCCGGGAATCATTCCGGCCATTTGCACCGGCTGTTTTGGAAGAATACGCGCACCTTTATTTCAATACTACCAGCCCGAGTCCTTACATGCTTTTAGTAAGCTCCATCAAAGAAAAGCACCGCCTGCCGGCTGCCGATGCTGCAAACAAAAAGGGACTGGAGTTATTAAAAGTTACCAGATCGGTGTTACCTGCTGTTACACATGTAGATTTTTCAGCTCGGATTCAAACCGTCAACAAACACAGGCATACGGAATTTTACAATTTAATAGCGGCTTTTTTTGACTTAACAGGTTGCCCTATTCTCATTAATACCTCATTTAATGTTAAAGATGAACCCATTGTATGTACCCCAGAAGACGCTTTGCAATGTTTTTTAAAAAGTGAAATGGATATACTGGCCATTGAGCAAATAATTGTTACTAAAAAAGACATGATCAAGGGGGTACAACATGAATTAACCTCCGAGGAAATTTAAACAGGCGCGCTTTGGCAGTCCAATTATTTCAATTAAAACAAATACTATGAACATGAAAATTAGCTTATTTATTGTTTTTCTGGCAGCATCCGCTTATACCTATGGACAAACCGGCGCCAAAAACCAACCGGTTGTTTATCTCAACAACCGGGCGCCTTTAAGACAAAACCCCTACATGGAATTGCCTTTGGGCGCTATCAAACCACAAGGCTGGTTAAAGGAAATGCTTGTACGGCAGAAAAATGGCGCGACCGGCAACCTGGATAAGTTATATCCGTTGGTCATGAACAAACGGAATGGCTGGCTTGGCGGGGATGGTGACCAATGGGAACGGGGGCCCTACTGGATAGACGGGCTCTTACCGCTGGCTTATATCCTGAATGATCGGGAATTAATAGCAAAAACAAAACCCTGGGTGGAGTGGGCTATTAAAAGCCAGCAGCCTGATGGGTATTTCGGTCCGGCTAAAGATTATGGCACGGAACCTGGTTTACAACGCGACAACAGCCGCGATTGGTGGCCCAAAATGGTGATGCTTAAAATACTTAAGCAATATTACAGTGCAACCGGCGATAAGCGGGTGATCGGTTTGATGACCAACTATTTTAAATATCAATTAAAAGAACTGCCCGAACATCCGCTTGACCACTGGTCTTTTTGGGCGCGTTACCGTGCCGGCGATAACCTGATGGTGGTTTATTGGCTTTATAATATTACAGGCGACAAGTTCCTGCTTGATCTGGGTGACCTGTTGCATCAGCAAACTTTTGATTTTGCCGGTGCTTTTTTGAATACGCCATTGCTATCACAGGCGGGTAGTATACATGGCGTAAATTTAGCGCAGGGTATGAAAGAACCCATTATTTATTATCAGCAGCATCCTGAGCAGAAATATTGGGATGCTACCGTGAAGGGATATGCAGATCTGCGTAAATATGATGAAATGGCCCACGGGCTTTTTGGGGGGGACGAGGCCCTGCATGGGAACGATCCTACACAAGGCTCGGAGCTATGTACTGCTGTAGAGATGATGTTTACGCTGGAAAGTACATTGGCGGTTACCGGAGATGTAAGTTATGCGGACCGGCTTGAAAAAATAGCCTTTAACGCTTTACCGGCACAGGTGGCACAAAACCTGACTGACCGCCAGTATTTTCAGCAAGCCAACCAGGTGATGCTTACGCGTCATACCCGTAATTTTGATGTGAATCATAGCGGAACCGATGTTTGTTACGGGTTACTTACTGGTTATCCTTGTTGTACATCAAATATGCACCAGGGCTGGCCAAAATTTACCCAAAGCCTTTGGTATGCAACAGCCGACAAAGGGCTGGCGGCATTGGTATATTCGCCCAACGAGGTAACCGCTTATGTGGCCGATGGCAGCCAGGTATCACTTAAGGAAGAAACTAACTACCCTTTTGACGACGGTATCAAATTCACACTAAGTACGGGGAAAAAGAACAACCCTGTGTCATTTCCGCTGCATTTGCGCGTGCCTCAATGGTGTACACAAGCCTCGGTCAAATTAAATGGCAAAGTAATACAGCAAGCTAATGGCGGACAGATCATCAAAATACAACGCGAATGGAAAACCGGTGATGTAGTAGAATTGCATCTTCCTATGCATGTTTTTAAAAATACCTGGCACGAGAACGCTGTGTCCATTGAGCGCGGTCCTATAACTTATGCACTTAAAATAGGTGAAGCGGTAACACACGTAAAAAATGACAGAGATTCTATTGACTATGGTAGCGCTTATGACGAAATCCGGCCTACCACCCCATGGAATTATGCTTTAATTAAACCGGATACCGACAAATTAAACAAAGACTATTTGGTACAAAAGAGCGGTAAAGTAACTGATTATCCATGGACGATGAGCAACGTGCCGGTTACAATCACTACAAAAGCGAGGCGCGTGCCCTCATGGCAATTATACAATGAGATGACGGGCCCGATTCCCTATAGCATCACTTATGGCCTGGAGACTGGAAAAGAAGAGGAAATTACCCTGGTTCCGTATGGTTGTACCCAATTACGGATTTCCCAGTTTCCTGTAACCGGCCGCTAAGTATGATGATGAAAAAGAAAATAGCCCTTTTATGTTTTCTGTCAGCAGCCTTTTTTAAGCTTGCAGCGCAAAGCCATTTTATCCTGAATGCCGATAGCTTTAAAACATATATTGATCAATTCAATAAAGATGATGCGGAATTATACAAGGGCTATTTTCCCAATGATTCGGCCTGGACATTTATGAAGTCAAATGTGCCGCTTTTAGATTGCCCCGATAAGAGCCTGGAGCTTACCTACTATTTTCGCTGGTGGACTTTCCGTAAGCACATTAAACAAACTCCTGATGGGTTTATCATCACCGAATTTCTTCCGGATGTAAGCTGGGCCGGAAAGTATAACGCGATCAGCTGCGCTGCCGCTCAGCATATATACGAGGGCAGGTGGTTAAAGAATAACAGATATATGAAGGATTATGCCACTTTCTGGCTTCGTAAAGGTGGGCCGGTAAGAAGCTATAGTTTCTGGATTGCAGATGCACTGTGGGCTAATAATGAGGTAAATCCTGATGATCAATTTATTACCGGTCTTTTACCCGATTTAACAGCTAATTATGCCGGGTGGGAAAAGGGCTGGCTTTACCAGGATCAATTTTTTGTTGGAAAGAATTCTGACGGGCTTTTTAGTCAGGCAGATAACCGGGATGGCATGGAAATTTCAATAGGAGGTAATGGTAAACGTCCCACTATTAACGCATACATGTATGGCGATGCCATAGCCATTGCCCGTATTGCAGGCCTGAAAAAGGATAAGCGGACAACAGATTTGTTTTTCAAAAAGGCTGATACGATTAAAATGGCCACATTAAGCAAGTTATGGGACAAGAACGCTACTTTTTTCAAAACATTACCCTCCGGAAATAACAGACTTGTTGATGTCAGGGAACTTCTCGGTTATACGCCCTGGTATTTTAACCTGCCGCCGGCAGGCAAGGGCTATGAACAGGCCTGGCGATTTATCAAGTCTGACAGCGGCTTTTTTGCACCTTATGGTTTGACCACTGCTGAACAAAGTGACCCTGGATTTGAAATATCCTACACCGGGCACGAATGTAAATGGAACGGGCCGAGCTGGCCCTTTTCAACTTCAGTTACGCTTACCGCCATGGCCAATATATTAAATAACTATCCGCAATCTGTAATTACCAAAACGGATTATTTTAAACAAATGCTGATCTACGCTCATGCGCAGCGGAGAACTAACGACGGCGGATGTGTTTTGCCATGGATAGATGAAGTAATTAACCCTTATACCGGCGATTGGATTTCCAGGACCATATTGAAAGAACGGGGGTGGCAAAAGAACAATGGTGGTGCGGAACGTGGGAAAGATTATAACCATTCTTCATTTTGCGACCTGGTCATTACCGGGGTTATTGGTTTAAGACCTCAACGCAACAATATCGTAATGATCAATCCATTGATACCTGATCGGGTATGGGACTGGTTTTGTTTAGACAATATTTCTTACCACGGGAAAACACTAACCATTATGTTTGACCGGTTCGGTACAAAGTACGGAAGGGGGAGGGGGCTGATGTGTTTTGTGGATGGTGAGCTGCGCGTGAAAGTGAAGGATATCGGACCCATTACTTTTAAGTTATAAGCTCAAACCCGTGTTTGGCCGTGGTGGTTAGGGTGCTTATTTATCGTTGGTTGGCTTGACGGGAGAGTTCAGGGGAACATTCAGAGATGTGGCACCGGATTTTTTAGGGACGGCAGGCGCTCAATCACAGCCTTTGCTAGCCCGCATGAAAAAACCATGTCTGTTTGTACGGAGACGCTGCAACAATGCATAGCGCGCAAAGTGAGCATTTTGTGCTGATTACCTAAAGGAAAATAGTTTGCTTTGGAAATGGGGGGAGCAAACCGCTGACATACGCGATCAAGTTTTAAGGAACCCGACCGCATACATTATATTTTTTCGCACAAACCAAATCAATATCCGGAAGTAGAGAGCATGACACCTTAAGCGCGATAGCGCTAAGCGGTTGCCCGCTCTTCAGATTAAGTGTGCCGGCGTTTTGAAAAAATCAGTGTCAAGAAATGTTCCATTTCAGGAAGGAAATAAAGTTAAAAGAGAAAGCCCGGACAACTTTACTTCATATGGTCATAGCTGTGAACCACAAAATTTGTCACAAGGCTTAATCGTTCGAGCTGTTATCCTTAGCATAATTACATCCGTTCTGAATAGTCTAATAAGGTATGAGCCGCTAAAATAGAGGAGGCTGGATTTTGCCCCGTGATCAGCAGCCCATCGCGGGTTACAAACGGCTTCCAGTCTTCTCCTTTTTGAAATTGGGCGCCTCTTTGCTTTAGCATGTCTTCCAGCAAGAAAGGTACTACATGTGTAAGCTGAGCTGTTTCTTCTTCCGTGTTGGTGAAAGCAGTTACCCTTTTTCCTTCTATTAGCCACAAACCATCAGGCCTCCTGGCATACTTCAAAGCCGCCGGTGCGTGACAAACGAGGGTAACCGGTTTTCCGTTAAAGTAAAAAGCTTCAATAAGCTTTGCAGAATTTCTATCTTCGGCAAGATCCCACATTGGGCCGTGACCACCGGGATAGAAAATCGCGTCGAAGTCGCCCGCTGAAACAGCGGTCAATTTTACCGTATTGCTAAGCCTGTCTTGTGTTGCCTTATCACTGTAATATCTTTTGGTAGCCTCAGTTTTATTCTCAGGCAGATCACTTTTAGGATCAATAGGCGCCTGACCTCCTTTTGGCGAGGCGATAATAATTTCTTTACCCATATCGTGAAAAGTATAATAAGGAGCGGCAAATTCCTCAATCCACAAACCTGTTTTTTTGCCGGTGTTACCCAATTCATCGTGAGAAGTAACAACGAAAAGAATTTTGTTGATTTTCATAATTTTATATTTTAGTTTGAACACATTGTTTAGTTTAAATTTTTCTGACTACGTTATCCGGCATAGCCATCAACTTCTATAATTGCATTGGCAAAATCTTGCGGAGCTTCCTGCGGCACATTATGACCGATGCCATTAAGTACCTTGTGTGAATATTTGCCTGAAAATTTGCGGGTGTAGGCTTTTCCGTCTGCTGCGGCGCCGTCAAAATCGCTGCTAATGGTAATAGCAGGTACAGTGATCATCGGCCCTTCAAAAAGTCTCTGTTCGAGGTGGTCGTATTTTGGCTCACCTTTAGCTATACTCAGGCGCCACCGGTAGTTATGAATCACGATTGCAACATGATCGGGGTTGGTAAACGATGCTGCCGTGCGATCGAAAGTTGCTTCATCAAAGTTCCATTTCGGCGATGCAATCTTCCAGATGAGCTTATTAAATTCGTTACAATTTTTGCTGTAGCCAAGCTTGCCTCGCGCTGTGGCGAAATAATATTGATACCACCATCCCAACTCGGCTTTTGGCGGCAACGGTTGCGTATTGGCTTTTAGATTGACGATAATATAGCCGCTCACGGACACGAGTGCTTTGCAACGTTCAGGCCAGAGTGCGGCTATGATCACCGCCGTACGCGCGCCCCAGTCAAAACCGGCTATGATAGCCTTTCGAATATTGAGTGCATCCATAAACGAAATAATATCCTGAGCGATAGCCGCTTGCTGGCCGTTTCTAAAGGTCGCGTCTGACAGAAAGCGCGTTGTGCCATAACCGCGCAGAAAGGGTACAATTACCCGGTACCCCTTGGATGTCAATAAAGGTACAACAGCTGTAAAGCTGTGAATATCATAAGGCCAGCCATGCAAAAGTATTACTACCTGGCCGTTGACAGGGCCATCTTCAATATAACCAACATTTAAGAGGCCTGCGTTGATCTGCTTTATAGCGTCAAATGCGGCGTTCGTACCGGGCTTAATTGACCAGGCTTCGGCCGGTGCTGTACTATGCGGCTGAGCATCGGCTGAGCCGAGCATAACAAGCGGGCCTGCGGCAATGGTCATGGCGGCCGTAGCTAAAAAGTGGCGGCGGTTAAAGTTAAGTTGTTCCGGCATATGTTTGATTTGAAGCATTTTATAAAATAGTTATATATACAGTTTAAAATGCGCCGCTTTCATGAACGGGTGAGGGCGCTTGTTAAGATTAAGCTTAAATCAAGGTTGTCTCTTGCCATGAGCGTCTCTAAAAATATTTTTCCATTTTGTGAAGCTGGCCAAATGTTCTTCATGATTTAATAAGAGATATACTTTTTAATTTTTATATATGTATGTTTAATCACGGCTTTTAACTTTATTTTTTTTATTTCGCGGGTCATCTGCCGGGTTGATGTAACTTATGCCGAGGGGGCCGTTAGCGGTAACCTGTGTTACATATTCGCCCGATTTTGCCCAATGGAAATGAGGTGTGTTACCGGGTAGTACGATCACGCTCCCAGGCGGGTATGCTTTCAATTTGTCTGCGTCGAATGTTGTGCCTATACCAATGTAAAATATACCTGATATAACCGTGTATATTCTGTCTTCCGGATGCCTGTGTGGCATAAGCTTCACACCTGCGGGTAATTTCACCCTAACCACATAAGGTTCAGGATTTTTAGGGTTACCAACCAAAATGGATAGACGGGCTTCCGGCGGAAATGCAGGAAATGGCGCCCACTTAATATTTTCCTGATAAATGGCACCAAAGGTTTTATTGGGCAATCCCTGGGCATTGAGATAGCCCGTACCCAGCAAAGTAATGAAGCATAATATTGTCACTGATTGAACTGACTTTTTCATGATGATTTTGTTTCTTCGATTATTGAATTTGATTAGTTACCCACATCGGTAATCATTTTATTAACGATCAACCAGCGGCCATCGATTTTATGAAAAGCAAGAAACTCATCATAATTAAAATCGTACATTTTAACATGAACTTTTGCGACAGCTATGGAATTGATCACCTCAATGGAGATGATTGTTCCGTTAAAAGGTTTGCCTGAATCTTTCACGCTTTGCCGGTTTTTTACCCCGTCAAGATACTGATCAAGTGTTTTGGCATATGGCTGGCCTTTTACATCTCCAAACAAGAGGGTGCCGGGATGATAAATGTTTTTAAGCATATTGATATCACCCTCGTAAACCCCTTTAAAATAACGATCTTCCAGCACCCGGGTAATCGCTGATGAATCTTGATGAGTAGTTTCCATTTGATTTGAAATTTGTGCTTTTGATACCAGCATTGCGCTTGCAAAAAAAGAGATTAATAAAAGCGTTTTCATATTTTCCGTTCAGCGGTTATACCCTTTTTTCTTAGTTCAGATACCTGGTCACCCGCAAAACCCCAGTCATCCAGATCAATTTCCTGTATTACCACATGAATCAGTTGCGGGTCTTTGTTCAATGTACGGATGAGCAAATCGGTTATCTCTTTGATGAGGATTTGCTTTTGCTCTCTTGTTACACCTTCACGGGTAATTTCTATTTTTACGTATGGCATAAGTCCGTTTTTTAGGATAAAACAATTTCCTGTACAGCTTTGGCGGTCAGGGTTATATCCAGTTCAAAATCATTGTAAATAAGGTTATCGCCCAGATCTTTAAAAAAATTACCCGAACGGAACCTGATCCCATATAGAGTACGGTCAATTAGCAGTTTGCCGGTTGCGGTTAACTGGTCACCGCTAACATTAACAATTGCATTAAAATCAATTGGCTTAGTGGTGCCTTTAATGGTCAGGTCACCTATAACCTGGTTGCCCGAAACGGAAGTGATCTCTAATGAAGCTTCGGGATATTTTTCTGTAGAGAAGAAATCACCCGAAGCGAGGTGAGCGGAGAGCTGGGCGTTGGTCGCGGGGTCGGGCACATTAAGTATTTTGATAGAAGAGGTATCAACAATAAATTTACCGCCAATAAGTTTACCGTTATTTAAACTGAGTTCACCTTCTTTAATAGCTATGGTCCCGTTGTGTGCTCCGGTTACCTTTTTGCCTACCCAATCAATGCGGCTTTGGGTATCCAGGATTTTGAATTTCTTGGTTTCCATTTTCGGTTCTCTTTAGTTTCGCAGGGTTTTAAAACTGGCCCGCATTTCTTCAACAAAAAGTTCTGGCTGTTCCCATGCGGCAAAATGCCCGCCTTTGTCCAGTTTATTATAATGGATAAGCTTTGGGTAAGCTTTTTCTGTCCAACTTTGCGGGGCCTGATACAGCTCATCCGGGAAAGCGCTTACCGCTACCGGTATGGTAATGCCTTTTGGCGCAAAGAATGCAAGCTTGCTTTCCCAATAAAGACGCGCCGACGAAACGGCAGTGCCTGTTAACCAGTAAAGGGTAATATTGTCAAGAATATCGTCACGGGTTAAACCTTCAGCCTGACCATTGAAAACGCGTGTCATGAGCGCCAAACTGACTCCGTCGTGGTCAAGCATCCAGGCAGCCAGTCCAACAGGCGAATCCTGTATCCCGTACAATGTTTGCGGGCGGTTTGCCATTTCGTTAGCATACCCCAGACCATGCTTGTAGAAAAAGTCGAGTTGATCCCATGCGTGTTTCTCATCTGCAGAAAGGTTGGCTGGTGCCGGTTCGTTAAACTGGAGTGCTTTAGCAACGTCGGCCGGAACGGTAGCAGGCATGTTGGTATGAATGCCAACCAATTCGGGGGGGGCCTGCAGCGCCATCTGTTCGGTAACCGCATTACCCCAGTCGCCGCCTTGTGCTACAAACCGCTGATATCCGAGACGTTTCATCAGCACTGTCCATGCCCGTGCGATGTGCTGCGGATCCCAGCCGGTAGCGGTTGGTTTGCCCGAAAAACCATAACCGGGCAGTGATGGAATAACAACGTCAAAAGCATCTTCTGCTTTTCCGCCATAGGCGGTAGGATCGGTAAGCGGGCCTATAATTTTTAGCTGTTCGATGATGGAACCCGGCCAGCCATGCGTAATAATGATGGGCAAAGCATTTTTATTCTTGGAACGAACCTGGATGAAATGTATATCGAGCCCATCAATATTGGTAATGAACTGTGGCAGGGCATTCAGTTTTGACTCACACTTGCGCCAATTATAGTCCTTTGCCCAATAATTTGCGAGCGCCTGGATGGTAGCCAGCTGCACACCCTGTGTTTGATCGTTAACGGTTTCGCGTTCGGGCCATTGTGTTGCCAGGATGCGGGTTTTAAGATCGGTAAGTTGTTTTGCTGTGGCGGTAAAATGAAAAGGTCGTATGGCTTCATTTGGTGAGGCATTGCCGGTTGTGTTTTGAGCATTGCTTAATGCACCCTGCATCACAAGCACACTTGCAACAATTGTACCTGCGAAAATTTTGCTGGCATTTTTCATGGTTTTTAATGATTTAGTTTAAAGTCGTCCTGCTTTTGCCAACCTATTTTTGTGCCATTTATAATGTATTGTATGTCAATGTGTTGTGTTGTTGTAGGATTGCCAAAATCTTTATATATCATAAATCACGAATAATGACCTTGAAATATCAAGGAGCGTAAATAAATTCGGCGTTTGTTCAATTCCAACGCTTACCAGCATTTATGTTTTTGAAATGGAAATACACCATATAAATATTTTTTCTCTATCGAATGTGATCTATGTCACATAATTTTCCGAAAAAACCTTTGGTTCTTTATAGGCAATTGAAACTAAACCAAATGGAACTTAAAAATTCAGCGTCCCGGGCGTCCAATACAATATCTATTGAACAGAAAATAGCAACAGATCGCTTTAATCGCATAATGGCAATCAATGGTCTGTCTGCAATCATTCAGCTTCACGTCGGCACATAAATTGAGTAATTGCGACTAACAAACTAATTTATTATGTACCGAATAAGACCACAAGCAACAGAATAGTAATGGGAGTGTATACACATGGACAATTAAGGCCATGCCAGACACCATTTGTTGTTAATTAAAGCGAATAGGCTTGGAAATACAATAATGAAAAAGCAAACAATAATTGTTACCGGTGCCTCATCAAGTATAGGCAAAGAAATAGCCCGTTGCTGTCTGGAAAATGGCGATAATGTTGTGATTAATGCGTTGAATGCCGAAATATTGACTGAGATTTTTTTTGAACTTGGAGGTAGTGAAAACCTGGCTATGGTTGCCGGTAATGTTAGCAATAGAGTTACCGGTATAAAACTACTGGCTGTAGCTATTGCTACATTCGGGTCTGCAGATGTGCTAATTAATAACGTCGGAATTTCAGAAACCAGATCGTTCTTTGATTTAGATGAAGCTTATCTGGAGCGGTTTCTTAATACGAATCTCAAGGGAGCTGTACTCACTACTCAAACAATTATTCCACAAATGATTAAACAGGGCGGTGGCATGGTGATCAATATCGGTACACCCCTGGGGAATGATACATTCAGTAATGCTTTTCCAACTGTACAAATTGCAACCAAAGGAACAATACATTTTCTCACCTTACAACTGGCGGCAGAATTTGGAAAATATAATATCAGATTTAACACTATAATGCCGGGATCCGTGCGTACGCTAAAGTATAAGAACGCGGTAGATCGAAATCTGGAATCACGTTTGTGGAACCGTGTGGGTGAGGTGGAAGAAATCGCGGAAATGGTATATATGGTTATAAAAAGTAGTTTTATTACTGGTGCCATTATCACAACATAAGTATAAAGATTGTTACCGGACCTCATACTTACGCGCAATTGTAATCTCATTTCACGTTTAACTCACGCTTGGTTTTGTCATCGACAGAATCAGGGTCACGACATCTCAAGGATGGCATTCCTGAATATGGATATTTCAAGAGTTTTTTTCTTTTGTTGTAAATTAAATATTTAATAATCAAATATTTATCATTGGCATGGAAATCGATTAGGCGAATTCAAAGTATTAGAAGAATTATCCGTCTGCTGAATGATTTTTCTGAGATGGCTATGCAGAGTTGCCTATTAAAAAGGAATAAATAAGAATTAACTCAACTTATATTCTATAATTCAAGCATACACGTACGCCGTCTATCTTGCTAGCGATTTACAAAATATGGAAAAGAAACCGAATGATACCCAGTTTTTGACCCTCGTTTTGACCATTACCGGTGGGTACAGCGACGCGTTAACATATGTTGCCGCTAATAAAATCTTTTCGAATCATATAACCGGCAATATTGTTTTGTTTGCCGATAATCTTATAACAGGCAAATTTTCAGGTGCCTGTGCGAGTTTATTGGCCATTCCTGTTTTCATATTTTCGGTGTTGACGGGTGGCTGGATAATTAAAAAATATTCAAACAGAAATCTTTTCTTTTTTGAGGGAATTTTATTTCTGAGCGGAGGAATATTAGCTTACATATTCGGTTTGTCAAATTTTGAAGAAATGACCGTCTTAAAATATTGGGTGGCGATGCTGTCGGTTTCGGCGATGGGCATGCAAAGTACATTTGGAAAACGTTTTGCCAAAGATACCTATGGATTGACAACCCTAATGACAGGAAATATTGTACAGTTATCCTTGCAGGTAGAATCCTATCCGCAGTCTGGGTTAAAAAAGGCCCAGTTGCTTATATCAATGGCCAGGGGATCAATTACTATTTGCGGATTTATTACAGGCTGTATTCTTGGTGCATATTCCGGACAACATTATGGTTTGGTTGGTATGATGTTACCAGGTATCATGATATTATTAATTTTCTCTTTGAAAAAATCTTTTAGAGGGTTACCAAATCCTATTGTTTAGCTGATAAAAGCCGGCAGATAAACTAAGAAAGGTTATTTTGGACGTTTTGAAAAAACTTGAATTACTAAAAGCAAATTTATACGCTTGTTCTGACAAATGCGACTAACCGGCTGCGTTTCAATCAATCGTATAAATTTGATTAAATGTTTTGCAAGCTGCTCACCGTGATTATATGTGCCCTAATCTTCGATGGACATAAAAAGATTATTCAATGACTCAGAATAGAGGGGGTGTGCAAACACGCTATAGCTGATTTGGTCATAGCTGATCCCGCCTTGCATTGCCATTTGCAATACCGACATGATCTCGCCGCCCTGCTGACCCAAAACAGCCACCCCGAGTATTTTTTTGGTATTCGTATCTACGATCGCTTTCATTAGGCCACGGGTATCGCCGGTTTCTACGGCTCTGGCCACATAAGCCATTGGTAATTTAGCGACTTTTATGTTCAATTCCAATCCTTTGGCTTCGTTTTCACTTATCCCAATTCGGCCCAATTGCGGGTCGGTAAACATACAATAGGGCACAAGCCGGTCTTTTGTAGTTAGGTTAGCATGCTCCAGTAAATTGCGGTAAACAATGGTATAATCGTTGTAAGAAATGTGGGTGAAGGCCGGCCCGCCTTTCACATCTCCCAAAGCATAGATGCCATTGACATTTGTTTCAAGTTTGTCATTTACCTTTATAAATCCCCGCTCGTCTGTTTCTACACCTGTTTTTTCAAGGTTTAAAATATCTGTATTTGGGGTACGACCTACGGCTATCAATACATGCGTACATTTTATTTTGCGGCTTGTACCGTTCGTTTCTATCTTAACCGTTATTTTACCTTTCCCATTATCTTTAAATTTCGATGCCTGTGAATTGGTGAGTATTTCAATACTTTCCGCTTCCAGAATGCTTTTTAATGCGGCTGAGATATCTTCATCCTCACGGGGAATAATGTGTGCCGATCTTTCCACTATCGTAACTTTGCTTCCAAAGCGCCTGAACATTTGCCCGAATTCCAAACCGATATAATTCCCGCCGATAACCAGTAAATGTCCAGGTACTGTATCCAGTTCAAGTATACCGGTTGATGTGAGGTAATTAATATCACTTAGCCCTGCTATATCTGGTATAAACGATTTGCAACCGGTATTAAGGAAAATGAGATCAGCCTTTAATTCGATAGCGCCACCATCATTTAGATTTACTGAAATCGTATTACGATCAATAAATGTGGCTTCACCAAATATCAAATCAAGGCCTGCAGTTGCTTCAATTCTATCTTGGTTACCACGCCGAAACATGGATACTATTGTATCTTTCCGCTTTTTGATCTCTATCATATTCACTTTATAACCCTTAATAGATATTCCCAATTCGCGGCTTTTTTTTGCCTCATAGGCCGCCTTTGCAGATGCTACCCACGTTTTAGTTGGGGTACAACCATCGTTTATACACGTACCACCAACATATCGTTTTTCGATCAATGCAGTTTTTTTTCCGGCAAGGGCTAATTTTTTAGCCAAAGGGCCACCAGCCTGGCCGGAACCAATTATTATTGCGTCATAAGTTTTCATATTCTGTATTTGTGTTTATTATATACTATCGCAACTCTATTAACCGTATACTATTAATCAAGCCTTTATTTCATGGCTGTATTAAATCAGGTTAAGCGAGATATATTCGCCCAATAAATTTAAGCCGCAACCATATTATTTTTGGATGATAGCCTGGATGACGAAAATGCGTTGTTGTTTTTAGACCGAGTTTTCCTTTGTTATATTATTTATTTTTTTAAAAGCATCGGCTCCGGCCGCAGCCACTTTGTAATCATCCCTTATTGAACCTCCTGAAACGCCGATCGCGCCAATTACTTCTCCCTCATTGTTTTTGAGGGGAATGCCACCGGGAAATGAAATTAATCCTCCATTTGATATTTCTACCTGATACAATGGGCTGCCTGGTTGCGAAAGTTTTCCGATATCACCAGTCTCAATGTTGAAGAATCGTGCTGTTTTAGCCTTTTTGATGGCTATATCCATAGAGCCAAGCCATGCTTTGTCCATTCGACAAAACAATAACAAGTTGGCGCCATAATCGACAACCGCAATGTTCATGGGTATGCCAATTTCGAGTGCTGAATTTTTGGCGGCAGCAACTGTAAGCTCTGCAATTTCAAGGGTAATTTCCATAATTTCTGCATGTGTCTTTTTATGTTTGTTTAACAGGTACACAACAATTCAATCGCAAAGTAGAAGCCATGTGATTATGTATTTGATAAACAGATAGTTGTGAGCTATCTATATTATTCAAAAACATGAAATAAAAAGAAATAGCGATATCAGTTGCTGATATATCATTAAATCATAGCGATTTCATTCGCGTTTGTCATGCTGAACCGAGCAACAAGAGCTGTCAAAACAATTCGGTTTACTTTTGCATGTGCAGCTGATCTATACGATGAAAGGAGGCAAGTTTTTCAATATTTCCTTCTCAAACTCTAAATAATTATTTAAATTACAGCTGTGTATTTTGTTGCTAATCAATATTTTATGTGAGGTTTATTAATTATGAGTTATTATAATTAATCATTTTGCACCTCATGTAATATCATCAGGCATATGGTTATTTATTATTGTCTTTATTGTCATATCATAAGCCGCTTAGGCTTATGGTTTAAGTTTTTTACAATAAGCATCGTAATGATATTCTCATGGTTGGGTGTTTCAGCTCAACCCCATATGGTCTCAAAACCACTAATCTCAACATCAATGGGGTTAAGATTGATCAGTGGGCTAAGTGAAAACACTGAAGCCGACACCAGTTTTGTGACCCGTAAAGGCACGAAAATCGCTCTCATATTTCAAACAGACACATTAAATAATCAGTACGAAATTTTGAAAACTTCAAAACAAATGGAGGCCTATATATGAATACTAAGGTAATTATAGTTGAAGATCAGTTTATTGAAGCTGATAACTTACGGTCTATTCTCAGGAAAGCCGGCTATATTGTTTGTAAAATTGCGCGTTCAGTACCTGAAGCTTTAAAAATTATTGAAGATGAAAAACCGAACCTGGTATTACTGGATATATATTTAAAAGGCGAATTGACAGGTATTGATTTAGGCAAAATATTAAAAGATCAACATATTGCCTTTGTTTACCTCTCTGCAAATTCAAATAAACAGATACTGGATGCCGCTAAAGCCACTAAACCTTATGGCTTTCTGGTAAAACCATTTCGGGAAAAAGATGTGCTCGTGATGCTTGATGTTGCCTGGTATCTGCATCGTGAGAGTCTTGGATTATTAAGTAACCAGAAGGATATGCAGAATAGCTCACTGGAGCATGATTTCAAAAAAATAATAGGGGAGAGCAAGGCAATGAATGAAGTATTGAATGACGTCAAAATTGTTGGAACCTCTGACATTTCGGTATTGATCCTGGGTGAAAGTGGAACAGGAAAAGAGCTTATAGCACAAAACATTCATTATATCTCGGCCCGAAAGCACAAGCCGTTTGTTGCAGTAAATTGCGCAGCGCTCCCGGCAAATCTGATTGAGTCGGAATTATTCGGTCATGAAAAAGGTGCTTTTACGGGTGCTATAGATAAAAGGATAGGAAAGTTTGAACAGGGAAATGAAGGAACAGTTTTTTTGGATGAGATAGGAGAGCTCCCGCTGGAGCTGCAGGTTAAACTGTTAAGAGTATTACAGGAAAAAGAAATTGAACCCATTGGCGGCCGCAAAAAAAAGGTAGATGTAAGGATTATTGCAGCTACAAACCGCGATCTGGAAGAAGAAATAGCGGCCGGACGATTCAGGCTTGACCTGTACTATCGTATCAATATTTTTCCGATCAGCCTTCCTGCCCTGCGCGAACGTAAAGAAGACATTACATTACTGACTAATCACTTTTTAAAAATTTACGCTCATAAGGAAAACAAAGTTATTACGGGTGTATCCAATCATGTTTGGCAAAGTTTGATGAATTATGACTGGCCGGGGAACATCAGGCAATTGGAAAATATCATGGCGAGAAGTGTTTTAATTAATGAGGGGCCAATACTCGAGTTTCTTAAGCTTCCGGGACAAATAAAAAATACAGTCACCACACCTGAAACGCGTGTCAAAAGCATGATTGAAATGGAACGCGACCATATCCTTTCAGCCCTTGGACAATGCAATGGGAGAATATATGGACCTGGGGGCGCTGCGGAATTATTGGAACTCAACCCCTCCACGTTAAATTCACGCATGAAAAAATTGGGCATCGAAAAAAAGTACTTTAAACAGGGTACTGATTGATGTAGGTTTTGACCACTTTGATAAATATATCTTTTAATTTTATCAAAACGATTACGAATTAACTTAAAGAGACTATGAGCACAAAAGAAGTAGCCGACAGATTAGTGCAGCTTTGCCGGAAAAAAAAATGTAGAAGCTACTAATGAGTTTTACGCAGATATTGTCATAAGCTATGAACCAAAAGGGTCGCATATGGAAATATCAGAAGGTAAACTGCTGTTTTGGAAAAAACCTATGGATAGTTTGATACAGTAGATACCATTCACAGCTATCTCATATCAGACCCGATTGTTACCGGTAACTTCTTTGCGATAGCAGTTGATATAGAGGTTACTTTCAAAGGAAAGGACCGAAGCATGATGAACGAAATAGGTATTTATCAGGTTAAGGGTGGAAAAATAGTCAGTGAAAGTTTCCACTATGATTTGCCGCAGTTATTATTCAGCAAAATTTACGTATAAAACAAAAATCCCCGGTGAGGCAGCATGGGGATTTTTGTTTTTTTATATCATGATTAATCGGTTAAATGAGGTTAATCAAGCATTGAACCTCATTTGTAAACAAGCTGAACAACTGCGGAGCTTTAACAATGGAACTGTGTGAACTTGGAAGATGATGGGTGCTGAGTGCTGCACATGACTTGAATTTTGATCAAATGGAACCTCGGTATTTCCTGTATCAGGATCGGTTTAATCGAAATATCGTGGCGGTTTCGGAGAATGTATTTCGTAAGAGTCTTGTTTTTAGTGTTTTATGTATCGGCATTGTATTTGGTTTTCTATGAACAATTGATAGAATAATTATAATGTTAATTAAGCATCAGCAACATGGAAACGAACGACGGTTTTATTGTTTTACATGATCCACGAAAAAACAGAGGAACAGCTTTTACTGAAGAAGAACGGGGACTTTTGGGCCTTAAAGGGCTGTTGCCCGAAGCAGTAGAGTCAATTGATCTGCAAGTAGAACGAGTTCACGAACAGATTGGTAAGCTGGAAAAACCGATCAATAAGTATGTTTATCTTCTTCAGCTGATGGAAACTAACGAAACGCTTTTTTACAAAGTGCTGATGGATGATCCTGTAAGCTACATGCCTTTGGTTTACACACCAACCGTAGGGGAAGCGTGTCAAACTTTTGGGCATATTTTTAGAAGGCCCAGAGGCATTTATCTTTCCATTAAGGAAAAAGATAATATACGGGCGATT
Organism: Mucilaginibacter sabulilitoris; assembly: GCF_034262375.1. Classification (NCBI taxonomy): domain Bacteria; kingdom Pseudomonadati; phylum Bacteroidota; class Sphingobacteriia; order Sphingobacteriales; family Sphingobacteriaceae; genus Mucilaginibacter; species Mucilaginibacter sabulilitoris. The sequence goes on along the minus strand of NZ_CP139558.1, from coordinate 4,677,760 downwards.
TTGCAAAACTGGCAGGAAAAGGACGTTCGTTTTACAGTGGTCACCGACGGTGAACGCATTCTAGGCCTGGGTGACTTAGGTATCTGCGGAATGGGTATCCCCATCGGTAAATTAAGCCTGTATACCGCTTGTGCCGGCGTGCCGCCCGAATACACTTTACCGATAATGCTTGACGCCGGGACGAATAATCAGGAGTTTCTTAATGATTCATTATATCCCGGCCTCAGACAGGAAAGAGCACGGGGAGAAGAGTACGATGCTTTCATTGCCGCATTTGTAGAGGCCATTACAGAAGTGTTTCCCAAGATATGTATCCAGTGGGAAGACTTCGCGGGTATCAACGCGCTCCGGATATTAAACACTTTTCGTGACAAGGTTTGCACATTCAATGATGATATTCAGGGTACGGCGGCTGTGGCCACCGGTGGACTTCTTGCGGCGAGCAGATATTCGGGAAAACCGTTGACCCATCAAAAATTTTTGTTTCTTGGTGCCGGAGCAGCTGCAATAGGGATTGCTGATATGCTTGTACAGCGCCTGCAGAAAGAAGCACTGGCTGCTGAAGTTGCTTATGAACGAATTTATATGTTCGATAATAAGGGGCTATTAGTCACCTCCCGAAGCGATCTTACCGCGTACAATCAAAAATTTGCTCATGATCAGGAGCCATCCGATAGTTTCGTCGACACCATAAAAAATATCAGACCAACCGCGATAATTGGTGTGAGTACAATCGCGGGGGCATTTACACGCGAAGTAATTGAAGCAATGTCGGCCATTAACGAACGACCTGTTATATTTCCCTATTCAAATCCGACGAGTCATTCTGAATGTACTGCGGATGAGGCTTATAATTGGAGTAAAGGAAAGGCCATTTTTGCCAGCGGCAGCCCGTTCCCACCGGTTATTTATAATGGAAAAACATTTATTCCCGGCCAGGGAAACAATGTTTACATTTTCCCCGCCATAGGCCTTGCGGTTTTTGCTACTGAAGCCAGGCGCCTGACAAATGAAATGTTTTTAACTGCTTCGGAAGCGCTTGCAAAACAAGTAAAAGCCGAAGACTTTGAGCAGGGACTTATTTATCCGCCATTGAGTAATATTTTCGAGGTATCGGTTAATATCGCCGTTGAGGTGGCCACCAGGATATTCGACTCGGACCTGGCTGGTATTGACAGGCCATTGGATATTGAAGCGTTGGTGAAAAGTAAAATATACCGGGCTAAATATGAACAATGACGCTAAGGATATTTCAGCTTTGTTTGGATTAAAGCAAATACATGTTTCCCGGTTATGGCGGAAGAATTTGTTCGGAAATAAGTATAGCAGGTTAAGCATCTAAGAGCAAACATTAATACGTTTTCGTTACACCACAAAATGACATTTCCTACAACGCCAGGCTGACGGTATAAATGTTTATTCTTAAATAAGGTCAATACAACAAATAAGTAAACACGATATATAGTATGATGATGAAGCCAAAAGATAAAACTGTCTTTATGCCCGCCCTCGGGTTTGGTACGCTGATTCCTGATTCGGCCGAGACAATAAGAGCTACTAAAGATGCGCTCGAAGCCGGATTTCGACATTTTGATTGCGCAGAACGATACCGAAATGAAAGCGAGGTAGGCGAAGCGTTGCAGGTAGGAATGGCTGCCGGAGGTATTCCCCGCGAAGATATGTTTGTGACCACGAAATTATGGAACTCCAATCACCGGCCTGAACGTGTAGAACCGGCATTAGAGGCAAGTTTGAAAAGGCTCCGTATTGATTACGCGGATTTTTACCTTATTCACACACCTTTTTCATTTCAGCCGGGTGAAGAACAAGATCCGCGGGATGAAAATGGCAATGTTATTTATGACCCGGACACAACTTTGTTTGATACATGGGGAGCGATGGAGAACTTGGTAGATAAAGGTAAATGTCGGGCGATCGGATTGTCTGATGTCAGCTTAACACAACTATTGCCTATCTACGAATCAGCGAGGATTAAACCGGCAGTTGTCCAGGTCGAGTCCCATCCATATCTGCCAGAAACGGAACTTCTGGAGTTTTGTAAGGAGAAAGGTATTGTGTTTTTGGCATTTGCGCCATTGGGTCACGGGTTAAGGCCGGGCCTGCTTGAAAATTCGGTCATCTTAGACGTTGCCGCGAGAGTTGGAAAAACGCCTGCTCAAGTACTTTTAGCTTGGGCGGTTCAGCGAGGCACAGCTTTACTTACCACGCCTAAAAGTGCGGCTCGTGCTCGCGAGAATTTTAACATCTCCTCATTGCCGCAAGGGGCATTCGATGAAATCAATAATATCCAAATCAGGCAGAGATTGAATGAGGTGGTGAAGACAGGTATTCCGGGTTTTATCCCAACAGGTAGTTAAACTACGATCAGGTGATGGAAGAAGAACAAATACGCAAAGCTTTGAATGCACACTGGAATGCCTCGGCGGTTGGTGATCTAAATGCGGAGCATGCTATTTATGATGATAATGTTATTTGCGATTATCCCCAGTCAGGAGAGCGAATCATCGGTCGTAATAACTTACAGGCCTTACGCAGTCATCATCCTGGTAAGCCATCTGGTTTCGGAATAAGGCGAATTCTTGGCAAAGGTGAACTCTGGATTACAGAATATATCATTACTTATCAGAGTGCGTCATCATTCACCGTGAGTATTATGGAGTTTCTAAATGGTAAGGTTGTACACGAGACACAGTATTTTGCAAGCCCTTTCGAGGCACCGGCCTGGCGAAGCCAATGGGTACGGGAGATCCCGTGATAGCATTTACGCATTGCCGATCGGATAAGAAGCCGTATTGAATTATGCAGTATAACAACCAACCGGTAATAAAAACGATTCGGTAAACTAAGTGGATATTTCTTTTTTTTTAAGCTTATAATCTACAATCAAGTTAAAGGCAATGGAAACAATTTATCTGGCTACTCATATCCCGATCGGATTTTGCATAATGATCGTTTTGTATCTGTCCCTTAGTCGTACGGAAACCAATTGTGACGAGCGAAAAATATCGGTGATATACCAAATTTATGTACGCGGATTAAAGTTCGTTAAGCTTTTGGAAACGGCGGGCTGCAGAATAGCGGCGAGTATATTGGTTGCTTATTTAAAGTAGCATTTATAACTATTTTAAAATGACGAGATCGCAAAATACTCTTAATTCCCAATCAAAAGTTAAAATATGAATTTAATGCAGCAAAAAAAAAATATTCCATTCAATACACAGGTAGATTGTGGTGAATATAATATGAAAATAAGAAATCTTCGGTCGGATGTTGCAGGGGAGGAAAGTACATGGGCTGATCTATTTAAAACTGAAATGATAGCAAATTCAATCAATGCCGGCAGCTGGTTAATTGATATCCCAAAACAGTACTTATGGGTTTGTAGCAAATGCAAAAAAATGGTACCAAAATTTCAGGAAAAACAGATCAAAATAAGCCAGCTTCGTGAATTTATCGCGCCTGAGTTTGCTGAAAAAGTTTTAAAATATCTATCGTCGGCTTTAAAAGAACCATCTCCTTTTGAAATAGAAGTGCCATTAGTTACTGCTAAAGATTCGCCACCAACATGGTTTAGAATAAATGGTGTTGCAGCTTTTACCGAGGGTAGTTTCCTCAGACAAATTTATGGCCTGATTGAAGATGTTTCTGAAAGAAAAAACCAGGAGATAACGGACCTGAACTTTTTGGCCATAGCCAGTCATGATCTGCGATCACCGCTCTCGGTAATCAAATTATACCTGCAGCTCTGCGAACGGATATTAGCTGGTAAAGGCGATAACTACATTTTAGAGCTGTTAAAAAAAGCAGAGCTGCAAGTTCATAAAATGAATTCGATGATTAAATATTACCTAGATTCTGCGTTAAGAAAAGCGGGCGAAATTGATCATTTTCCCGTACGGTTTGACATCAAAGAGCTATTGAAAGAGGAAATTAACGAACTACACCTTTTAAATCCCACCTATATTCTTTATTTGAGACGTGGGCCTTCTGTAGAAATAGTTGCTGACAGACAAAAAGTCGGCCAGGTAATTCACAATTTATTGACAAATGCGATCAAGTATTCGCCGAGCACAGATGTTATTTTAGTGCATTACACAAAGAAGGACGGGTATATAGAGGTGGTGGTCGAGGATCGGGGCATAGGGATAGAGCCAGCTCACCAGCAAAGGATTTTTGACAGATTTTACAGGGTAAAAGATGAAAACGATACGATCGAAGGATATGGTATCGGATTATACCTCGTCAAGGAGATCATCAAACAACACAACGGTGAAATTTGGGTGAAAAGTGAGGTAAATAAAGGAACAAAGTTCTATTTCACTTTACCGTTTTCATGATAGGCAAAAGCGCATCAACGCTCGAAATAACTGATCTTTCTGATATCGAACTTTAGGCTTATATACTTCATTATAAACGATTAATCTTTAACATTATGTGGGTCCTTCAGCTTCTCTTTTTGTTAACCGTCCTTAGTATCATCAATTGTTTTCAATGGGCGGCAGGTATTTTGGCTAAACAAATTGGCCGCAGTTTTTGGCGCTGGTTTCTGATCGCGCAATTTTTACCAATTGTATCCTTGATCATTCTAATCTGCCTTTGGCAGACGAATACCGATCAGCCTCCCAAAGTGCTAAATTGACTGACCACCAGCTTATTTTATAAACCGAAGCTTCCTAAACCCGAAAAGACGGCATGGGAAATTTATAGCTACGGTTTAAAGTTTGATTTTGTACGCTTTACGATACTACTATTTGTTCAGTGCACATGATAAGCAAACCTGATTACTCACTGGCTATTCAGAAGGTACCAAGGAACCAGCTTACCTTATTTAGTCTGAAATAACATCTGATTTTCTGCGTAATAAAAATAATTGGGTTGCATTTAGTGGTAAATACGATATTTCGTGGGTTATTCCATTTTAAGCGATATATCCCAATTATTTGGCAAAGGAATTTTATGTAAATTATTGATTTTTAGGTATTTATAAATTGGCACTTTTTTAGTTTTGTTAAAGTAACCTTTTTATTTAATAAAGTACATATATAATGGGAAGCGCTTTTCAGCAGGATTTTAGTCAAACAATCAATGTATCAATATAATAAAATCATGGAGCCAAAAACAACTGTAAACAAAAAGGTCAATGGGCGTATTACCCAAAGAATTGTAGCTCTTCACCAACAGGGATGGGATAATGATTTTTTCGCGTTAAACAACAATGTATTGGTTAACGTTCAAAGAAATGAGAACCACAATCTGGATGCTGTTCATATAGAACTCATCGATCTGAATTTTGACGTCTTAAGCAAATCTTTCAAATACATATACACTATTGAAACTTTTTCAGGTGAGCGGGGCCTGTTAATTTTAGATGCGATTGTTACAAATAAATTTATTGCTTAAGCTTAAATGGAAGTTTGGAGAAAACCAAACATCTCTGAATGCGCGAATTACTTTTTGCTACATATGAATTTATTATTTAGACATGCAACAGTTAATTATAACAAATGATATGATCAATCGCGACGCCAATTCGTTAAAAAGATATTTTAATGAATTGAAAAAGATTGATCTACTGACTGCCGAGAAAGAAGTTTTGCTTGCGCAAAAAGCAAAACAGGGCGATGCACAATCATTACAAACGCTTATAGAATCAAATTTACGCCTTGTTATTTCGGTTGCGAAACATTATCAAAATAGGGGAGTTTCAATAACGGATCTGATTAATGAGGTAATATGGGTTTAATAAATGCTGCTCATCGCTATGATACATCACGCGGGTTTAAATTTATTTCTTACGCAGTTTGGTGGATCCGCCAGGCAATAATCGCCGCCATAGCAGAGCAATCCCGGTTGGTTCATATCCCTTGCAATTTTTATACATTAATTGGAAAAATTAAAAAGTCTGAGGCTAAATTGGAGCAGGAGCTTAAAAGAAAGCCCACGCCCGAGGAGATTGCCGATCACCTGCACATGAAAATTGAAAAACTACATGATTTGCTTAGTTTTTTCAATCATGAAATTTCACTGGATAAGCTATCAGAAGATAGCGCTGAGCTTAGCTTGTTAGATATTCTTCCATCTAAAAGTGATGACATTGACAGTGATCTTTCATTAGAGTCAAAAAGACTGGTAATTGATAGCGCATTAAATATTCTTAATGCCCGGGAAAAGGAAATTCTTCAACTTTATTTTGGGTTAAATGCGGCGATCCCCGTTCCTATAGAACAGATTGCCAAAAAATTCGAATTGTCGGTTGAACATATCCGGCGTCTTAGAGACAACGCCTTGTATCGCATTCGTTGCTCAAGTTATGGTGCTATCCTGCAGTCGTATGTTAACTGATATTATTGAGTTTTTTTTTGGACCGGAGATGTCGTTGTTAATGAGCGCTGAACAATACTCTTTCAACCGATCGTTTTCTATTGATTATTCTGAAACGCTGATTAATTATACTTAAATTAGATGAAAGATGAAACGGATGGGCATAAGGAATATAAACTGTATCTTATTTTTTTAAATCGTTATCTAAACGTGCAGGGAATATGCAGTAGCATGATTATTTATGGGTAGGATATTAAAGAAATAAGCTATTGTTTATAATCAAACAATAGCTGCTAATATTTAACACCAAGATCATGAAAACAAATGCTATCGGGCTTATTATTAAGCTAACAGGAATGTCTTTTGCGGTAATTTTCGTCTTGCTTCATATTGCAGAGGCCCAGATAAAAGCCGATTCCGGTAACGTTTACCTACTTTCACTGCAGCAGGCAATCAATATTTCAAAAACCAATAATAATTTAGTTAAGGCCGCCAAAAGCGAAGAAAGCGCCAGTAATTCTGACCTGAAAGATGCTGAGAACAATGCGCTTCCGTCAATTTTTGCAGGTGCAAACTATCAGCGTTACACAAGCCTTACTTTATACCAGGGACTGAATCCTGTTAAATCAATGCCGAAATATCCAACCTCAGACGGTGCCGATGCAAGTGTATCCGCTAACTTTAATCTTTATGCCGGTGGCCGTCAAAAAGCATTAAAAGATGAACAAAGCGGTAAAAAAAATCTCGCAAGCGTAAATACACAGGAGCAAACCGGAAATGTTGGATTGCAGGTGGTTGCTCAATATCTTGACTTGGTAAGGTTAAATGATCAAAGGAGGTTTATTAAAGAACAGGTGATACGCGCCGAAACCCGGGTGAAAAATATTACCGCCCTATACAACAATCAAAAAGTAACCCGCAGCGATTTGTTGCGCGCAGAACTGACATTATCGGCCGCCGGACTTGACCTTGAGCAAGCTGAAAATGATATAACTATAGCCAGTCAGAAATTAAACATATTGCTTGGTTTATCAGTTTCCACCGGAGTGTCCCTGCTAGATTCGGCAGCTATGCCAAGACCGGTTGCCGAAAGCCTGGTTCCTTTAGTGGTTGAAGCTTCTAAAGCTGCTTATGCTATACGTAAAACCGGTGAAATCATTAAAATTCAGGACGCCAGGATCAAATCGGTAAAAAGTGGTTCTTCTCCTAGCGTATCCCTTTATTCTGCTTATGGCATCAATTATCCGAATAACATATTCTTTCCTCCGGTTGACCAGGCTTTTTCTATCGGATTTGTTGGTTTCAAGGTTCAATATAGTATCTCGTCTATTTACCAGAATAAACATAAAACGGCGGCGAGCCGCATCAGGCTGCAGGAACTGCAGCATGAACAGCAGAATATCAGCGATAATGTACGGCAGGAAGCAGAAAGTTTGCTAATTAAATATAAGGAAGCAATTAACCGTATTGCTGTTAACGAGAAATCAGTAGAACAGGCAAGGGTAAATTACAAAATAATAAATGCCAAATATTTTAATCAGCTGGCCCTGCTTACCGATTTGCTCGATGCCGACAATTTATATCAGGGAACACGGTACAACCTGGTACAGGCACAAACCGGTGCACTGTTTATTTACTACAAGTTATTATACACTTCCGGAAACTTATAAAATCAACCCGCCTTATATTATGGAAGCATTACCAAATAAAAAACGCCATCCGGGGAATTTAATCTTATCCATAATGGCTTTAATAGTTGTAATTGTGGCTATTGCCTATTTTGTCAGTTATTTTGTAACCCAGAGCCGATATCAGGAAACTAATGATGCACAGGTAGAATCATACATCAACCCAATATCGGCAAGGGTAGGTGGCTTCATTAAAGCTGTTCGATTTAATGAACACCAGTTAGTAAAAACAGGAGATACGCTGATAGTGCTTGATGACCGGGAATATCGGCAACGGGTAATTGAAGCCGAAGCTGCTGTAGATGACGCCTATGCACAACTTGGTGTGTTAACTGCAAATATAGTATCGGCACAAACTAATACTCTGGTAAATAAAGATCAGATTGCCGGTGCAAAAGCCCGGCTTACGTTACAACAAAAAGACATTAAGCGTTATAAAAACCTGATAAAAGAAGAAGCTATAACTGGTGCCGATCTCGAGACCGTTCAGTCACGTTATGATGTTTCTTTAAGCGACTACAGTGCTAGTCGAAACAATCTTAAAACCAGTTATGCTAAAATAAATGAGCTACAATCGCGAAAGGCCCTTTTAGCTGCTGATTTAAAAAGAAAAAGGGCCGAATTGGAGCTCGCCCGCATCAATTTAGGTTACACAGTTATAGCAGCCCCTTACACCGGCCGTTTGGGTCGTAAAACCATATTAGAGGGCCAGCAAATACAACCCGGACAACCACTGGTATCTATCGTGAACGAAAAAGACAAATGGGTTACTGCTAATTTTAAAGAAACACAGGTAATTGATATGTACGTAGGCCAGCCAGTTGAGGTCAGGGTTGATGCTATTGATGATAAAGTTTACAGGGGCGAAATTGAAGCCATTTCCGCATCAACCGGAGCAAAGTTTTCCTTGCTGCCGCCTGACAATGCCACCGGTAATTTTGTGAAAATTGTTCAGCGGGTGCCTGTTAAAATAAGATTTATCGACACCGGTATAACTGCTGTAAAAGTTGGTATGAATGTTTTGGTATCTGTTAAAAAGAAAACAATATGAAAACACCTGCTTACTTTAAACCATGGCTGGCAGAATGGAACCTTGGCGGTATCATCATTCTGTTTATTATCCTGCTTTCGGGTGTGGTGCAATTTGCCGCCTTTGGCCTTAGTCAAACCTATGTGATCTCTTACTTGGGTGCCCAGCCCGAGGATATCACTTTCGCTATACAATTAACTTATATAGCTATTATTGTAATCTTGCCGGTACAGTTCAGGTTTTTAAGACGTTTTGAGATCAGGGATTATCTTACCATAAATCTTTTTATCGGAATATTGCTTAGTATAATATGTATGTATACTACCAATATAATGCTGTTTTTTATCATTCGTTTTTTTCAGGGAGTAATAATCTGTATATCCTCTGGCAGTATACTCGTTTTAATTCCGGGTTTTTTAAAACCCGAATATCGGCAGGCCGTAGGTCCCTCTGTTTTTTATGGAACTGTTTTAAGTGCGAGCATATTAATTGGTATCGTAGCTGCCAATGTAACTTTAAACGCCGATTTTAAAACCATCTATAACTATATTATTATATTCCAGGTAATTGTACTGATTCTTATAAGATTAACTTTAAATGCAAAATCGAACATTAAGCCATACCCATTATACCAGATAGACTGGACAGGGGTGGTGTTTTTTATTGCAGGCGCGATAGCTTTTGCTTATACCGTTATTTATGGGTCAAAATACTATTGGTTTACTGATATTCGAATCAAACTTTCAACCCTAATTACAATAGCCGCAGCTATAGCTTACCTGTACCGTGAAGCGATAGTTAAAAGACCCCATCTGGATATTTCGGTTTTTAAATATAAAAAATTTTGGATTGGATTAATACTACTAGCCATATACTATGGCTCAAAGGAAAGTATAAATATCATTTTTGGCTATACCGCATCAATATTACAATGGAGCCCGCTCCAGGTAACCATGTTAGGGTTGAGTAATATAGCCGGTCTGCTCATATTTATGGTTATATCGGCCATTATTCTTATACATTATAAAAATACTTTCATGTATTTCCTAATAGCTGGTTTCAGTATGTTGCTGTTATATCAGTTATGGATGTATTTTATATTCACACCCGACCTTGCCTTTGACGACCTGATAGTGCCCCTTTTTTTCCAGGGAGCCGCATCTGGTCTATTATTTGTGCCTATAATGGTGTTTACTTTAAGTTCAATACCTGTTACCGCCGGAGTAACCGGGCTTGCCGTGGCTGCGTTTACACGGTTTACTTCATTGCTGAATGCCGGTGCAGGTTTTTATAACCTGCAGCTTTATTATAACCAACTTTATAAAGAAAGCTTTTTAAATCATTTGACCAATATTGATGAGCAAACCACTGAACGCTTAAACAGCTTCAGGCAACTGTTTCTTTCAAAGGGCTTTTCGACAGAACAGGCTGTCACAGCTGCCTATGCATCATTAGCAAAAGCCCTTGGCACACAGGGCCAGCTATTAACCAATAGAGCAACCTTTATGTTTGTAGCCATAATAATTGCGTTTGTTTTGGTGCTGGTAATACTTGCATTTATATATCAAACTTATATGAAATGGAAAGATGTTCAATTAAGAAATTGAGCTTATTGGACTCGTATTTTTATTTAATCCGTACCTGAAATGCTTATTTGATGCTAAAGGAATTTTTTGCCGCCAAATGAAAAAAGATTATAAAAACAGGAAATAGCCGCGTGTTATTCTATCGCAATCATTTATTTTTTGACGGGTAAAAAAATTAACGAATAAAAGTAAGCCCTGATAAGAAGGGGCGATACAAAGAACTGATAAGCCTTATTTTAATTCCTGGCCTATTTGTTTCAGAATACCTAACTGATCTGAACTTCCCCATCGTTCAATCATCACACCGTTTTTGAACTTACTTATTTGTAAGCCACGGGCCTTTATTGGGTTGTTGGTTGGTGGTATACCCTGAAATTCGCCTTGGTGCGTTCCGCTTAATTCGTAAGCTATGGCTATATTATCCTCGTCGGCAACCATATGCACCAATTCTACCTTGAGATCGGGAAATGCGGTCCGCAGCTGTTTGAAAAAAGAGATATAGCCTTGAGGGCCCTGTACTTGTCCTGCTGCGGGATCATGATCAACGTTGTCGGGGGATACAGCTTCATTCATTAAGTCCCAGTTTCCGGTATTTACCGCCCCGGCAAATCTCGTTAACGCCTCTAAGTTTGTTTCTTTGCTCATGATGTAATTATTGAGTTAATAATCAAAACACTGTTAATGATGAACCATCAAAAATATACCCTTATGAAACACGGATTTTTATCCATGTAAAATCGGGATGGGTTTCTTTTAAATTACCTATAGGTCCAAGTCAACCGGACCTGCCGGGGCAGAACAACAAAGCAGCACGTTTCCATTTGCCGGAAGATCAAGGGGAGCGGGCGAATAGGTAACCTGCCCGTCTATTATACCCGTTTCGCAACGGTGGCAGACACCCATGCGACACGACCATAGAACCGGTACGTCACAGGCTTCCGCTGCTTCCAGTAAGCTGCCAAAACCGGGCTTCCACCGGAAGGATATTTTGCTTTTACTGAAGGTCACGAGCGGGCCTTGTCCCGTATTTTCGGTGGGCAGGTGAGGAGCCTTTCCGCCTCCGGCGGCTGATTCAGGCTGGCTGCCGAATAGTTCGGATTTAATTTTCCCGTCGGAAATACCTATGGATCTCAACGCAGCTTTAACATTTTGGAGATATGCCGGCGGTCCGCACAAGTAACATTCGCTTTCCTTCGGCAGTTGTATAGCTTTTAATTGCTGCAAGTCCAGGTGTCCTTTGATATCATAATCAAGACCGTAATGCTCATGGTCATCAGGAGAACTGTATATCATCACTCGGTGAAATGCAGATAGCTGCATCCCAAGTGATCTTACTTCTTCGCTGAAAGCTTCAAAAGATTTGTTCTTGCAGGAATGTATCCACCAAAGTTTTCGGCCTGAATCACGGCAGGCTACATAGTGCAGGATGCTCAATAAAGGAGTAACGCCTACTCCGGCGCTCAGGAGTACCAACGGGCCCGTGCCATCAGACAAAGTGAAGGTGCCGCGTGGCGCGCTGATTTCTAAAATATCACCTTCCTGCACCCGTTCATGCATATAAATACCTCCTGCACCGTTTGTTTCCAGTTTTACCGCAATGCGCAAACTGGATGCATCCTGCGGTCCGCAAAGGGAGTACATACGTATAAGCGGAGCACCGTCTGGAGCAGGATACATCTTAACTGCTATATGTTGCCCGGGCAGAAAACCAGGTACTGGGCTGCCATCCCCAGTGCTCAGCTCAAATGAGCGGACTCCTTCACATTCCATACGCACACGTTTTACTACGAAAGGTCTAAAACCGCTCCAGGATAGTTCGATAGTTGATCCGCTTAAACCGGCGTTTCCCTTAGTCACACCCTGTAAAGCAGCATCGAGCAAATTTTGAAAAGATACTTGCCAGGCCTGGCTGAGTGCCGGAATTTTTAAGGCCCTTTGAAGTTTGTCTTCCGGATGATCTTTCAGATAGAGTAAGCCATCAATTTCCGCAACACTCATTTTTTGATCTCCATCGGTAATTTTTTCTATCACCTCTCCCGCGCCGACTTCTCCTTCCTGGATAACACGGAAGTAAAAACCGGGTCGCCTGTGTTTTACAAGTAACGCCGGCATTTCCGGAACTCCGGTGCTGATACCCACCCGCCAGCAGGTAACGCGGGGTTGCGTTATTTCAAAAATTGCCGAACCGATGCGGAAACGATCGCCAATATAAACCTCATTGTCGGCCATTTCCTCTACAGTAAGATTTTCGCCAAACTGCCCATAAACGAAATCTTTACGCTGAAGGGTATCACGCCAGTATTGATACGATTCAGCCTGATAAACCATCACTGCACGATGCTCACCGCCATGTCCTATCAGATCTGCCTGAGCGTCTCCTTCAAAATTGAGTTTTCGTACACGAACGCGTCCGGCAACGGGGGTTTTATACACGGATGTTCTAACCATTTGACCACGCCATGGGATCTCTTGTGGCTGCCCTACATTCACAGATACGACTTTCATGCTGCAATGTGTTTTATAAAGATACTATATATACGTTAATCAACAAGCTATCCATAAGGTGTCCAGAAACCATTTCTTTTTATCATAAAAATCAGCCACCGGGACAAAGCCGCTTGAACTGGCAAGAGATCTCGTGTCTTCCAACGTGTATTTTTGAGAAATCTCCATATCAATAACTTCGTCTTTTTGAAAGGATAAAGCAAATGAACCTATTCGAATTACCTGTGTTTTTAAACAGATCAGATAGCTTTTACAAGCCCCTGTGAGCGGATCGTAAGTTGGGAAATGATCAAAGTCGAGAATGTCAAAATTAGCGCCAAATTCACGGTTTATCCTGGTTAGGAGGTTCAGATTGAATTTTTTCGTTACGCCTTCTTTGTCATTATATGCTGCCAGAATGGTGCTGGGGTTCTTTCGCAAATCTGTACCAATCAGCAGCATATCGCCCGGCGAAAGCGTTCCCCTGATTTTGATGCAGAACTCGGTAGCTTCCCCGATATTCATATTCCCAATGCTTGATCCCAGCAAAAGTACTACTTTGCGTTTTTGAGAAGTCGAACTGACTTTTTTTAGCATATGAAGATAATCACCATTAAAACCTTCCATTTGAATTTTCGGAAAAACAACAGGCAAGGTAGCATGCAGGTAATTAATGATGTTTTCGGAAATATCGATAGGCTTGTAACTGAATTTTATATTTTGATCACTAAGATGTCTCAAAAGAAATTTTGTTTTTGTCGCGTCACCAGCTCCCAGTTCTACCAAATCAAATTCATTTTCGCTGCACATCATCGCTTCGGCTAAAGCTGCGCATTGTTCTGCAAATATTTCCATTTCGCAATCCGAAGGGTAATATTCTGGAGATTTCATGATTTCCTGGAAGATCGCATCGCCGGCTTGATCATAAAAATATTTAGACTTTAGGTTTTTCGGCTGAGATGAAAGACCATCGATCACATCCTTAAAGAAGTCATTGTTGGCAATTCGCTCATTTACTTTTTCCACTTCGGGAAATTGAGAGACTGTATAACTCATTTTCTTATCGTTTGGTTCGTTTTTTAACACTTGCCACTTCAATCTATTTTTATGCCATTTCGTAAATAATTGATTATTAATTACTTAATTGTAGTTGTAGGTGACTGAATTCTTCATATCTCATAAATTATGAAGTGTGACAACGAAATATCAAGACCATGATTGAAAATATTTCAACTGCAATGGATATAAGCGCTTTTTTTTGTAAAAAAAAATGCGGAGCTTTATTAAAACTGGATCACAATCCTATTATCAGATTACTCTTTAAATATACCAAACCTTTTTTATTTCGATATTCTTCTGACGACATCGCTGCTCATAAATATGTTATGAAAAGGATGGATTAACTCTTTGATTAAAATACTGTAATATCATGAATAGACAGCCCCCTTTCATCATATTCATTTTAATGATGTCCTGTATTAAAGCTCAGGTAACCTTATGGTTGTCTGGTAATCTTATTCAACAGGTCTACAAAAGCAAATCACCCAATTATAAAGCACTGTTTTTTATTACTGAAAAGTTATGAAAAGATGTGTTTTTATTATACTGATTCTGTCCGGCGCAGGTATTGTCAGGGGGCAGGATGAAACGCATAATATTTCCCGGTTGGAGGCTAATAATTTGCTAAAATCATTGAATCAAAAGAATGTTGACACCGTCAGGATAGATCAATTGTTGCGATTGGCGCTTTTTAACATATTAAAGCCCGGCGAACAGAAAGCGGATCTTGACAGTGCCGGGCTGTTCATTAAAAAGGCTGAATCGATTTCCGGCCGGGTCAAGTCGCCGGCGATTTGGGGTTACATGGCATTGGTAAAGGCTAATTTTTATCGGGAGAACGGCCAAAAGGAGCAAGGTAAAAAGTTTGCCGAAAAAGCAGTTGCCCTTTTAAAGAATACATCTGATAAATATCATTTAGGCTCGGCCTATTTGGAGTTGGCGCACCACTATGAATTTAACGACCCTAAACAGGTTGGGGAAAAGATGCATTTGGTAGAGCGGGCCGTAACTGCTTTAGAATATTCGAAACATACAGAATTGAAAGCTTATTCGCTTCAATTTCTGGCCGATCTTTACAGCACCCAATCCCTCGATGCAAAAGCCTTGCCCATCATTAAACGAGCTATTGAGGCTTATCAATCAATACATTATAAAAAACTTCAGGGCGCCTATCATGTTTACAGCGCGCTTTGTTACGATTTATCTGACTATGAAAATGCGCTGACCTATGAATTGAAAGCTCTAAAAGTGGCTGAGGAATTAAAGGATTCGGTCATGATCGGCACCATTTACAATGGGCTTGGGATGATATCCGACTCCATACACGACCGGGAAAACGCAAAAAAATATTATAAGCTCGCTCTGGAAAACGCGCAGCGGCGTCATGACCTGCCCGCAATAGGTTACATTTTGCAAAACATTGTTATCGATTATGACTATTTAAATCAGAACAAAGAAGCATTGAATTTTATAAACAGCCTGCCTGAGCGGGATTCATTATCAAACCTGAAAGGGACTGTTGTGTCGTTTGCATTTCTGGTAGTTTATTCAAGGTTGAATCAACCCGTCAAGGCTGAGTTTTATATAGACAAACTGCAAAAGTATATTGACTTAAATCATCCTACTCCTCTTCGCGTAAGCCGGCTGTATGCCAGGTTTGTTAGATATTATACCGATACCCATCAATTTACCAAAGCAAAATTTTATCTAAAAAAAGTTGATTCTATCGATAGAGCAGTTAACGATCATTTTACAATAACCTGGGATTATGTTCTTAAAGCTAAATTGGATTCTGCCCAGGGAAATTACAAAGCTGCACTATTTAACCTGTCAAAGTTTAATACATTACATGATTCGTTATTGAATGAAACAAAGAGCAGGCAGCTAAAACAAATACAGGTTATTTATGAAACCGAAAAAAGATTAAATGAGATCAAGCTGAAAGATCAAAATATCCGGCTGTTAAATCAAAACAGTGAGATTCAAAGTACAAATCTGCTACATGCGCAGCATACAAAAAATTGGATTTTTGCCGGTTCATGCATGTTACTCATAATTGCCGGGTTATTATATTGGCAAGGTGCGATAAGAAAGAAAAATAATGTAACAATTACCCAAAAGAATAAGTTGTTGCAGCATTTGCTTACAGAAAAAGAATGGCTTTTAAAGGAAGTACATCACCGGGTAAAAAATAATTTGCACACCGTAATTTGCTTGTTAGAATCGCAGGCCCGGTATCTTGAAGACGATGCTTTGGCGGCGATTGAAAATAGCCAGCACCGCATATATGCCATGTCGTTGATTCATCAAAAACTGTATCAGTCTGACGATATAAAAACCATTAATATGGCTACTTATATTCCCGAATTGGTACAAACCCTGGAAAATAGTTTTGATACCGCGGGACGGATTGAGTTCAAATTAAATGTAGAGCCAGTCAATCTTAGCCTTTCTCACGCCATCCCATTGGGATTAATCATCAATGAAGCGGTAACTAATTCTATAAAATATGCTTTCCCCAATAACAAAAAAGGTGAGATATCAATTTCAATGAAAGAAAATGAGAAGCAAATAATACTCGAGCTTGCGGATGATGGTATCGGGATGCCTCAAATAGATCACGACACCGAGCCAGAATCTTTAGGACTGAGATTAATAAAAGGGCTTGGCGAAGATATTGACGCTGAAATTAGCTTTTATGTTGATAACGGCACCTTGATTGTGATATCATTCAAGCCTGACCTACTGAATGATCCGGAACATTTTTTAAAATCAAGTACCGAGACACTTATATAAATCATTAAATACCTATTGTTGAGGATCAATTTACTTAAGCCGATAACCTGTAAAACAAACCTTTGAGCTAGCCAGCTTTTGATATTTTTTGGTAAAAACAAATCAGGATTACATCCTGAGTTATTTTACAGGGCAAAGGCTGAACAGGAGGCTCTACGCTGACCAATCTGATTATTCATTACCAGCAATTACAACTGGCCAATGAAGTAACCGCTTAAACTAAAGCCGCTTCAATGCCAGCCAAATGAGCCGAAGGACGTGTTTTAGTAACCTGATAAAAAGTATTACTGAACGACGACAGACTTTGATAACCACACAGAAAAGCCACGTCTGCCAATGAATGCTCATTGGTTACAATAAGCTGAAACGCTTTGGCCATGCGAAGCAGTTTAAGGTATTGCAAAAAGGAAACACTTAAGGTGGACTGGAAAAATCTGGATAAACTTCTTTCGCTGATACCAAACTTAATGCTGATACTGTGTAGTGTGTGGTTTTTGGCAAGATGATCTTCCAGGTACGTCAGAATCTTCAGCATCCGCTCATTTTCCGTAAAGGGTAGAGCCACAGATAACGGCTGACTGCTTAACTGCGGCAGAATGTTTTTAATACTGTGTAAAAAGGAAAACCGCTTATCGGTTGGTAAAATATGCCCGTTCCATTGTTCTGTAAACCTGATCATCTGGAAAAGTAGATCGTTAATAGGGTAAATGCCCATCCGGGTATAAAACTCGTTCTGCTCATCCCCGTTGATATGAAAAAATAAGGTACGGCAGCGGGTTTCTGCGTGGCCGATAGTGAGGGTGTGTTCTATACCTGCCGGAATCCAGAAGTAGTGCCTTGCGGGTATCACCAAAAGCTTTTCCCGGAACCGCAGATAGGCTAACCCTCCTTCCACATAAGTGAGCTGACTTTTGGAATGTTTATGAAAAGGTGCAAATTTTTCACATTTTTTATGCATCACAAATATGGATTCGGGATGTAATTCAATTTCAGGCAGGGAGGCTATCAAATCCATTTTATTATCTTTTAATTACACACTTTTATAAATTTGAGCGGATGGAATGATCTGCTTAACTAATATATGCGGATCATTCCAGGTATTTCCGTTGTTACTTCAGCCTGATCTCACTTAAACTGGCCCCTTGCGGCACCATCGGGAAAACGTTATTTTCTTTGCTTACCAGTATTTCAAGCAAGAATGCCCCTTTGCTATTCATCATTTCGGTTAGGGCTACCGGGAGCTCTTCCCGGTCAGACACCCATTTGCTCTCAATCCGGTAAGCAGCGGCCAGCGCAACAAAATCAGGATTATCCAGATCACAAAACGAATAGCGGCTGTCGCTGAATAACTCCTGCCACTGACGGATCATCCCTAAAAAGCGGTTATTTAAAATGATCATCTTTATATCTACCTTATTTTGCATTATAGTGCCCAATTCCTGCAGGTTCATCTGGAAACCGCCGTCGCCGGCAATGGTGACGACCGTCCGATCAGGCGCGCCATATTTTGCGCCGATGGCAGCAGGCAGGGCAAAGCCCATGGTCCCCAAACCACCGCTTGTCACATTGCTTCGAGTTTTATTCAGTTTAGCATACCGGCTGGCTATCATCTGGTTCTGACCAACATCAGACACAATAATGGCATCGCCCTGAGTAAGTTCATTCAGATGACGCATTACTTCGCCCATGGTTATATCGTCCGATGCCGGGTTTAATTCCGGCGTGATCACCGTATCCAGTTCTTCCTGGTAATAAGCCCGGAACTGTGCCAGCCAATTGGTATGCTCTCTTTGCTCAATCAGGGCAGTGAGCATCGGGAGGGTTTCCTTGCAATCGCCCCAAACGGGCACGGTCGATTTTACGTTTTTGTCAATCTCGGCCGGGTCTATATCAAGGTGTATCACTTTAGCTTGTTTGGCATATTTATCTAAACGGCCGGTAACCCGGTCGTCAAAGCGCATACCTATGGCAATTAGTAAGTCGCACTCGTTGGTGAGCAGGTTTGGCGCGTAGTTGCCGTGCATACCCAGCATGCCTACATTAAGCGGATGGTCGGTTGAGATAGCACCGGCGCCTAAAATTGTCCATGCGCTTGGAATACCCGCCTTTTCAATGAAGGTTTTAAATTCTGCCTCAGCACTGCCTATGATCACGCCTTGCCCCCAAATAACTAAAGGCTTTTGAGCCTGACTAATTAATATGGCCGCCTGGGCAATGTGTTCGGGGCGTACAACTGGTTTGGGGCGGTAACTCCGGATATGATCACATCGGGTGTAGCCTTTATAATTGAACATTTGCAGTTGCGCGTTCTTGGTAATATCGATCAGCACCGGTCCCGGTCTGCCACTACGGGCAATGTAAAATGCTTTTGCCAATACAGAAGGGATCTCTTCCGCGTCGGTTACCTGATAATTCCATTTGGTTACCGGGGCGGTCATGTTGATGATATCCGTTTCCTGGAAGGCATCCGATCCTAAAAGATGGGCGTAAACCTGTCCTGTAATACAAACAACGGGTGTGCTGTCTATCATGGCATCGGCAATACCGGTTATCATATTGGTGGCGCCGGGGCCGCTTGTTGCAAAAGCCACGCCCACTTTTCCGGAGGTGCGTGCATATCCCTGGGCGGCATGAATGGCACCTTGTTCGTGCCGCACCAAAATGTGCTCAAGCTTCCCGCTGTAATCAAATAACGCGTCATATATGGCGATATTGGCGCCTCCGGGTATTCCAAAAAAAACGTCAACTCCTTCGGCAATCAATGCTTCCAATATTGCCACCGATCCCAGAATTTGTTTTGCTTCGGGTGTTGTTATACCTGTTGTTTTCTGTTCTTCAATTTCCATTTTTATTATGTTTTAAAGCAAAAGTAGACTGCCTGTGCTATCATCTTTTTTCGGAAATGGTCAAAGTTTTTATCATTCCCGCCATATTTAAGATTCGATCGCCCAACACCATCGCCATTCGCTGTTTGTTCAGGTGCAGCCAGATTTTTCCTATGGCGGGAATGACCAGCATCAATAGCGCCACAACCAGCGAAAGTATGGCAAAACCGATAAACAAAGCCCGGTTGGTTAGTAACTGGCTTTGCTGTGTAAGATTTTGCCATACCGCTGCATTCGCCAGGACGGAGGCCTGTTCAACGGTAAACCCTTTTGAAGCATAAAGCTCCCGGTAGTTAGTCAAGCGGGTAGCCATATTTTGGTTGTCCGTTGTCAGATAACCTAAAAAACCTTCTTTGAAATACTGGTTAAAATATAGCTGCAGGTTATAAAACCCGGCAAAAGAATTGGCGGTGGCGGTAAAACGTGTACAGGCAGCTACGAGCATTCCGCTCATGCCGGCATAAGCCGGGGTTGATGAAAGTACATAGATCATAATCGGTACAAACAAAAAACCAGAAGCAACACCCTGTAAAAACACCGGTAAAAGCAGATCGGTAAAAGCGAGGTCGGGAGTCAGCAAAAAGCTCATCCAGCAATTGAAGGCGCCAAGCAATGCAAATCCAGCTATAAGTAATCCTTTAATCGTAACTTTTTTAACGAGCATCAGCCGGATGACTACAACCAGCACGCCAACCATTCCGACAATATTCCACAAAGCGAGCGTCATCACCTGGAGTGCGCTCCATTTAAGTACACCGCCGGCATAATTATACACAAGGTTGATACTGTCCTTACAGCCATAATAAATGGCCAGCAAACATACAGCAGCCACAAAATTGCGGGATTTAAAGATGCTGAGATGAATTACCGGCCGCTTTAGCATATACTGCCTGTATAAAAACAAGACAACACCGATTACGGTAGCGATAGCTCCCCGACGAATCCTTACATCGGCAAACCAGTAATACTTCGAGCCATAAATAGTGGTATAGGCCAGTGACAAAGCGGCACAGGCAAATATCACCACACCGGCCCAGTCAACCTGGTACAAAGGGTAATGCCTGGTTACTGATTTTTCCTTTAACATCAATAGAATGATGACCAGTAGCAGCAGTTGAAACAAGACGAGGTAATAGTAGGTCACCTTCCAATCCGCTGATTCTACCACTACGCCAGCCAGCAAACCGATGAGCACAGCATTGCTGAGCAAGGTTCCATAAAACACGGCCGGCGCTACGGTTTTCGCCCGTTCTGAAGGAAGCCGGGTAAACACCAGTAACAACCCAAACACAATTACATTGGCCGTAATAATTCCCTGCGCAAAACGGATGATCAAAAACAGATTGATATCCTGGCAATACAGACAAGCAATATTGAGCACAATTGCCATCATCATACTTGCCAATAAATAACTCCGTGTCTGGAAGTATTTAAAAAAGCGAAACTGTAAAGGTAAAACCGTGATAATGCCTGCATAAGTTGACATCACACCAAACTGAATATCTTCAGGCTGTGCGCCCAGGTAGGCAACCATGTAGCTTTGGGTAAGTACAAACAAACCCAGTTGCACCAGGCCCGACACCATAATGAAGAACAGCGCAATGCGCACACCCCAATGCCAGCCGGTTATCCAATTTTTAAAATATGCCGATTCCATAATGATTTATGATCTTTTTTTAACCGCTACGGTTACGCTCATTCCAGGTACCACTTTCTCGCCGCGCTCATCTGCAAACTCAATTTTTACCGGCACACGTTGGATAATTTTCACAAAATTCCCGGTCGAGTTATCCGGCGGCAAAAGTGAAAAGCGCGAACCGGTTGAGCCGGCGATGGCTTTGATACGGCCTTTGTATACCTTATGATTAATGGCATCAACCCTGATTTCTACCGACTGTCCTACATACATGCCGGCTACCTGCGTTTCCTTATAGTTTGCGGTAATCCACTTTTCTTTTTCGTCTATGATGCTTACCAGCGGTTGCCCCGGCTGAATCTGCTGACCCTCCAGTATGTTTTTACGCCCTAGCACGCCCGTGTATGGTGCGCGGATAACAGTGTATGATAGGTTGAGCCTGGCCAGCTCCAGCGAGGCTTGCTTGTGTTTAATATCTGCCTGCAGCACGGCGAAATGTGTTTTAAGTTCTGCAATTCGTGCTTCGTTGGTTTTCAGGCTGTTGATGGCTGCACTATAATCGCTTTCGGCCACATCATAGTGTGCTTTAACCTGCTCCAGGTCGGCCCCCGTAGCAGCTTCTTCTTTTACCAGGTTGGTGTACCGGCGAATGTCCTGTTGTTGCTGTACATACCGGGCTTGTGCGCCTTTAATCTGATCCTGATTGATCCGTGTACCGGTTTCTGCCGAGCGGATGCTGGCATCGAGCACGGTTAGTTGTGCGTGGGCATCATCCATGGCGGCTTCGGCAGCTTCCAGTTGGGCGCGGTACTCCCGGTCGTCCAGCGTAACCAGCGTATCGCCTTGTTTTACGAGTTGATGCTCGTTAAAGTAAACATGCTGGATATATCCGCCGGCCCTTGCCGAAACCGGGTTGATGTAGGATTCTACCTGGGCATCATTAGTTTCTTCGTAGTGGGCGCTGTAGCTCAGGTATTGGAAAAAATATATAGACCCGGCAATTATTAAAACTAATGCCAAACCGGTGATAATTATATTCCCAGGATGCGTTTTGTGATTTTGCTTTTTCATTTTATGATGATTTATAAGTTCCCGCTTATGTAAAGAATGTAGTAGTAAATGGTCAACGCGTCAGTCTGAGCCTTTACCAGATTAAATCTTGATTCGTGGTACAAATTATCCGCATCCAGCAAATCCGTGAGCAACGCCAGTTGATTCAAATATTTGGTATTGACGATGCGGTAGTTAACCAACGCCTGCTCTACCGAGTGCTGATTAACCTCAATGCGATTAAGCGCTTCGCCATATTTGGAGTAATAAGCTTTGATATCCGTCCGAACATTATCAGTATAAGCATCCTGCTGCACTTCCATTTCTTTTACTCTGATCCGAGCCGCCGCCACCTTGCTTTTATTGTGATATAAAGATGAGATGCTATACTGTGCCTTTAGCCCGACAAACCCAATGGCATAAGCCTGGTTAACCGGCGGAAAGAACAGGTAATTAGGATAGTTTAAACCATAAGCGCTGTAAAAACTCATGCTTGGCATATTAGCACTTTTCACGGCTTTTAATCGCGATTGCTGCAGTATAACATTTTCAGCAGCTTTTCGAATAGTGTAAGATGAAGCTATGGCAGCGTCAATAAGCGGTAGCAACGAGCTCATCTGCGGTTTAGGCATCGCAGCTGAATCGACAGGCAGGATGCGTACAGAATCAGGAACGTTGATTAATACATCCAATTTTTGATTGGCAATCGTGATATCGTTTTCAGTCTGCTCCAGAGAGAGTTGAACATTAGACAATGTCACTTCCGCGCGCAACACATCGCTCCGGGTTACCTTCTGATTTTTGTATAACGCATTGATGTTGTTCAACCGGGATTGAGCCCTTTTCAATTGATCAAGGATAAACTTTTGCAAGTCGTTAAGTCTCACCAGGTCCAGATATTGTCCGGCTGTCTGTAAGGCAATATTGCCCGACTGATCCCGCGTGTTTAGCCTGGCCAGGTTCAGTCGCGTGCTTGCCTCTTTTTGCATAGCCCGCTGTCTGCCACCGTTATAAATATTAAATAAAGCATCGGCACCCAAAGTGGCAGCGTTCGACGTTGGCGACCTGGGCACGGTCGTGGAATGACTAAGGCCTTCTGAAAACAAGGTAAGGCTTGAGAAACGCTGATAAGATCCATTGATATTGATGCTGGGCAGCGCGGCGTTGTAAGCATCTTTGCGATCTTGACCGACGGCGCTCTCTTCCATATTGGCTGCCTGTACCCATTTGTTTTGGCTTTTGGCAAATTGTACCGCTTCTGTAAGCGTAAGTCTGTAGTTACTGCCCGGTTGTTCCTGAGCGCTGCCTGTTGCCGACAGTATTAAAATGAACAATGATAAAACAGCGGGCCGGAAATGTGGCCTTTTGCCGTGGTGGATATAATTACTCATGACAATTTACTTTTAATGGATTATGGTTTTTCAGATAAAGCATTGACATCACATAATTTAATATCCGGTTGGCAGGATTACTGGATGATGATTGATTTAAATGACTGTGAGCGGGTAAATGATCCGTATAGAGCGACGGCACCAGGGCCAGTATATTCAGCGCAAAAACTTCCTCGTCTACAGTTTTAAAATATCCCCTGGCTATTCCGCATCTGAGCATCTGGAGCAGGAAATCATAGATACGGGTCCTGGCTTCCAGTAACCGGCTTATAATAAACGGATGCTGTGTAGTAACCAATTCATTACGAACCAGTTGATGAAAACTTCGATTGGAGGCGACCCGCCCGATATAGGCAGCTAAATATGATCTCAGCTTTTTGGCCGGATCAACATCAAGGCATTCGAACCGGCTGATCTCTTCGTGGACCTCTTTCAGGCGCAGATCGAAAATGTTGAGGTAAAGCGCTTCTTTGGAACCGAAATAATAGCTGACCATTGCCGAACTCATGCCCGATCTTTGAGCGATGAGCCTGATGGATGCACCGGCAAAGCTGTATTGAGCAAACACATCTTCTGCAATGATCAACATAGTTTCTTTGGATCCGTGTGAACTGATGTGTGCCGGCTTTGTCATGTCTAAACTTTATTAATTGTTTAATAGGACAAATTTCCGGAGAAAGAGCTGGCAAAAATAGGCCGGATCACCTCAATGTTCGTCGAAATGGCTTATTTCAGCCAAAAGAAGAAGACAACATTCAATCAAATTTCTTCCGGTATTCAACAGGCGACATCCCTGTACCCGCACGGAAGAATTTACCAAAAACAGACTGGTCGGAAAAATTGAGCATCCCGCTGATCTGGGATACGGTGAGCGTTTTATTCTGCAACAACACTTTGGCTTCAAGGATTATGGCATCATCTATCCATTTCCCGGCAGAGCGGCCCGTTTGCTTTTTAATAGCTGCAGAAAGTGATTTGGCGGTCATATTCAGTTGATCTGCATAAAAATCAAGCTTGCGCTCATACTTATAATAGTTATTGAGCAGCACCCTGAATTTGGCAAACAAAGGATGGGATTTTACGGGTACCGGTATCTCGGAGGCATGTTGCCGGTGATAGTCATCCACCTCATAAACCAATGCAAAGATGTAACTCCGGATAATATCAGCCCGATGGAAATTGACTGCGGTATATGTAAGTCGGAGCAGCTCATATAGTTTGACGAATTTGATAACACCAGGTTTTTTCAGTGGCAGCACATGCAGATCGCTGTTTTCAAAAAACTGGTACCTGGCCAGAAAAAAATGATCGGCATGGCTTTGCAGCAAAAAAGTGTCTTTAAAAAAAATGACATCCATTTTCAGGTGATCGCTGCTCTTGGTAAAATACCGGATAACCGATGGACCTAAGGTGATGACCGACGGAGCGATAACCTCGCGGGATGTAAAACCGGCATTCATTTTCACGCTGCCTTCTTTTATAAATACTATTGCGTAGCTCTCGGCCCTATACGGCTCTTCGTAATAAGGACGGTCACCGGAGTTTACGAAAAGATATTCCGCGTTAGGATCGGGTACCTCAAAGAGCCGGCTGTGCCTGGAAAGCGAAAAGATTTTTATGTTGTTCACAACATAAAAATACAAGATAGATCGGATTTTCGTCCATAAATGTCTGGCCGATTTGAATAAACTAA
This sequence comes from Mucilaginibacter sabulilitoris, assembly GCF_034262375.1. NCBI lineage: Bacteria > Pseudomonadati > Bacteroidota > Sphingobacteriia > Sphingobacteriales > Sphingobacteriaceae > Mucilaginibacter > Mucilaginibacter sabulilitoris. The sequence continues at coordinate 4,652,120 of NZ_CP139558.1, read as the reverse complement.
CCGCTTAAAAGCAACTATACCTTTGTTTATTCAGATTGATATTTAAAAAAATTAATTACCATGGACCGTTCAGAAAGTCAATAAGGAACAACTAATGGTCCATCAAAATGCTGAAATTTGCAAACTGAGCATTGAGACTGCTATCACCTTTAAAATGCAGGCCTATTCTTGGGCTCCTGTCCCATTGCGGTAAGGCATCCACTTTCAGCGTGTCAGCTGTCAATAGGGGTAACCAGCCTTTTTTGCCCTGCTGATAATAAAACTTACATCGCTTGCCTGTAGTTAGTTCCAGTCTGAGTTGCGCTGGCTCCTTCAAAACGGGAGCTTCTGCTAAGACAGAAAAATTATGCTCACTGATCTGCCATACAAGCACCCGGTTATTCTGGATGCCTATGCCTAAAGCCGCGTTAACATCACCGTAAAAGGATAGGCCTTTAAGCGCCTCATTGTAATTAAGCACGGTAACATTCATCACAAAGCTGCCCGAAACAGGCCTTGAAGTAAGGACAACGCCTGTTTGATTGTCGGGTTTAACATTCCCGGATAGGTAAAGTACGCCTTTTTGCTGACTTATGTCAGGGGTTGCATGTCGAAAATCCCATTGCCAAAACTTGCTTATAGCAGGTGCCATAAATTTGTCAATAATATCCGGCGCTTTATTACCAACTACCTGTTGTGGTTTAAACCGCGGCCACCCGCTATTCTCAGGCCAAACCAATTCGGATAGTAGCGCCTGCCTGCCGGTGAGTACCGAACTTTCCTTATTGTACGCATGGTGCAGGTAATAGTAGTTGCCACTTTCGCCTGTTACAAACGTGCCATGCCCCATGCATTTCCATTTATTGTTTTCGGCCAAAACAGGGTTGCCCGCATATAATTCGTAAGGCCCGCTAAAGCCTTTTGCACGGGCTACCTGTACATTATAACTGCATTGTATGCCACAGCAATTACCTGCCGAGTAAAACAAATAATAGTAGCCATCCTTTTTAAGGATGCTTTGCCCCTCCATTCCTAAACGCTGTTCATCTTTAAGCAAGGAGAATATATTACCCTCAAGCTTTAAACCGTCGGCGGAAAGTTTGCTGGCCAGCAGTTCGATCGGGCGTTTATCTAAACCGTAAGCTTTAAAGGTAATATACAACTGCCCTCCATCATTAAAAACAAAGGCATCAATAGCCTCTTTGCCGAAAGCAATAAGTACTCCATGGTCTTTGAATTCTTTATCCGGATATTTCGATGTGGCTACGCCGATGTAAGATGCATTGTCAGATTTACGCCGGGCAGTATAATAAATGTAGTAGGTGTTTTTTATTTTATAGTACTCTGGCGCCCAAAACGATCCTGACGTCCAATCTGGCGCCTTATCGAAAACGTAACCGCTCTGGTACCAGTTTTTTAAATCGGCAGACCGGTAGATTGGGAAATGAGGAGCCCACTCTGATGAAGTACCCACGGCAAAGTAAGTGCTCTTCACTTTAATAATCGAAGGATCTGCAAAATCTCCGGGAATAACGGCCCCGTCATTGCGCTGTGCAGATAGCATTAAAGGAGATGTCAGCAATAAAAGGCCGATGAGAAGATATTTTTTCATATGATGGCAATTTAGCTTAATCGGCGGATTGTTCAGGGGATTGGTCATATTATCTTTCAAATTTCCTTTTGGAAACACCTGATGATTGTTTAGCCAACGTGAAGGCAGGATTTAGAGAACAGAGCAACTTATTTATTTTTGGACTGCCCGGTAATTGTGGATAGTTTAACGGGAAAGACTTCAGTTAACGCAGCAACCGTAAAAGCTTGATAAGCGACAACCTCCGGAAACACTGAAGTTTTTTCACAGGCATTTTTTGGCTTTTGAAATAAAACAATTTTAAAAAAAGTACATTGGTTACATTGTAAACTACAGTATTTACTAACAACGTATTATATGAAGAAAGTCATATCGAATTTCTCCGATTGGGAGTTAATCGAAATGCTAAAAAAAGAGCATGTAAGCAATTTGGCTATCGGTTTTATATATCGCAGTTATTATGCTGTATTAAGCAATTATGTAAAGCAGAACCAGGGATCGGAGCAGGACGCCGAAGATGTTTTTCAGGAGATGATAGTCACCTTTATTGACATCGTAAGGCAGGGAAAGTTCAAAGGAGAATCAACCATCAAAACATTTTTATTCGCTCTTAATAAGTATACGTGGCTAAATGAGTTAAAGAAACGTGGAAGGGCAATGGCAAGAGACGGAAAATACGAAAACGAGAAAGATACGGATGAAAAAGATGTAAGTGATTTTTTAATTGAACGCGACGCCAAGAAGATGGTTATGACATTGATGGATAAACTGGGGGTTATATGCCGGCAAATTTTGACCGCTTATTATTATGATAACCTTTCAATGAAAGAGATATTACCAATGGTTAATTATGAAAACGAGCAGGTGCTCAGGAATAAAAAATATAAGTGTTTAAAAAGCCTGGAGGAGATGCTTTCTGCCAATCCGGGGTTGGCACAACAATTTAAAAGCGCATTATTATATGGACAATAACGGGCAGCCAAACGAAAAGTTGATACGGTATCTTGATGGTGAGCTAACCGGCGAAGCGCTAAGTGCTTTTGAAAAGTTGCTTACAGAAGATGCAGACATGCGGGCCGAGCTGGAAAATTTGCAGGCAGCTAAGTTAGTGGTGCAGCATTACGGCTTAAAACAGCAGGTAGCATCAGTACATCAGGAAATGATGAATGAGTTTAGGAATGAAGGAGCAAAATCGATACAGAGAAAAAGCTATCCTTTTATTCGTTATACAATGAGGATAGCAGCCGGATTATTTGTATTGCTGTTTTTATTTGGGGCTTATGAATATATAACCGTATCTCCGTCGAGGCTATCGGCAGATCATTACCGACCTTATGAACCCGGTGTTGAACGTGGCGCAAAAGAAACATCAGTTGTTGAAAAGGCCTATACCAATAAAGATTATTACGAGGTTATCTCCGGTGTTGAAAAAAACAAAAAACATACTGTAAAAGATTACTTTCTTAGCGCACAGGCGTATTTAGTTACACAACAGTTCTCCAGCGCCATCAGGGAATTTAATACTGTACTGCGGGACTCTTCTGGTAATTATAAGGACGATGCGGAGTATTATCTTGCAATCACCTATTTACGGAATAACGAGCCCGCGAAAACAAAGCCCTTATTCGAAAAAATATACCATGATAGCGATCATTTGTATCATGACAGGGTTACCTGCTTTACCCTGCTTAAACTAAAATTACTCCTCATCAAAAATCCTGGTCGATAAGCCGGGATTTTAAAACAGGGGGTTACATATCTTACTGTGGTGGATACTAAGTATAAAACAGAAAGGGATTATGAAAAGTTTAAAACAAAACAACATCAGCATAGCTATAATTTTATTAGGTGTGGTTACGGCTTATACAGCTGTAAAAAAGACAGTGTCAACCCAACAAGCGGGTGATGTTTTATTGATTGAGCCGGGGTTGTTTTAGGCGGTCCAGGTTTCTTTTTATGAAGAGGATAACGCAAAAAACGACTATAATCAGCAACCAGACAAAAAGGTAATGGTGCTCTTCCGTTTTTTCGAAGCCCCCTATTAAACGCAAATGGGCCCAATAACCAGATGCCTTTTTTGCAGATGGTATCTGGTCGTCATTAAGGTAGTCGAGCCGGGCTTCTTTTAATGCCTGGGTTATGGTATGTCCTTTTTTCAGATACGCATGTAATCTCGCGGAAATATAAGCTGTTGAAGCGTCGTCAGCCTTCCACATCGATGTAATGATATTATTGCACCCGGCGTATGAGAAAGCCCTTGAAAGACTCATCAGCCCTTCGCCCTTAATCAGCTCGCCCGTTCCGCTTTCGCAGGCGCTCAATATTACCAAAGCGGTTTTATCCAGTTTTAAATTATATATCTCTGGCTGATACAGTTTATAAGTAATTCCGGAAGCTGGTGCGGCCGGGTAAAACGCAATGTATGATTTGCCTGGGTTTAGGTCATTGACATACGCATGTGTGGCTAAATGAATAATGCCATATTGATGCGCGCTATTTAAAAATTGTTGCTTAGTAGCTTTTTCGTTAAACAGGGAAGTACCTCCCATGCTTTCGATTTCCTGTTTTGAGGCAGGTAACAGAGCCCAGTCCGGGGTCTCCATGTCTAAACTGTTTACCCTTTTATTAAACGGCGCTATGCCCAGTTTGCCTGGCTGGCTGTTAGCCAAATTGACATTGCTGTTTTGCAATATACCGCAGGAATAATTATAGGTGATGGAATATTTCCTCAACAGGTTCGTGCCCTCGTCATTAGCCAGTAATTCAAATGGTAAGTAATTAAGTTCATCGTCCGGAATGATCATTAGCGCATCCTTGCCGGCAAGAAATATTTCCGCGGGCTTGATCAGTTGCCCGTATAAATTTTTACCAAGTTCACGGATCTTACTGTTGTTGTTACCTTCCCGGTATTGAGCCTCCCTGAAAAAATCCTTAAGCACCGACATGAAATTGGATGTAAGCGGCCTGGTAAAGAAATCGAACCCATTATGGGTAATAACAAAGCATAAAATATTGACCTGACCAACGTGGTACGATAGGATGGCGCTTTGTGCAGGAATGTTTTTTTGAAGTAACGAAATATTAATACCGTTGCCTTGCACAGTCAATTGGCTAAAGCCCGTTTGCTGATTTATTTTTTGCTGTATAGCAAGCAGCTTAATGGTATAATCATTTATACGATATCTGAGTTTATTCAAAATAAGACTGTCAGTTTCGCCCGATGCCTGCAATGATATCCGGGTTATATTTTCCTTCAAAACAGCTTCCTGATGTAATAAAGATTGGGACACGCCGCTGCTGGTTTTTAATTTCGATTCTTCCAGGTATAAAGAAAGCGTGCTGGCTTTGTTTTCTTCGTCAAGGAAATAGGCTTGCTCAATATATTTTTTTTGATGAGTAAGATTGTATAATTGTAAACAGATATCAATAGGCAATTGGTGCGCTGCATATTTCCTGCTGCTGATCAGGTATCGTGCTTCATCATTTTCATAAAATCTTTCAATATGATCTGCCAGTTTGTAAAAGCATAAAAAGGTTTGTAACGATGCATCCAAATCTTTAATGTTGTGGTTTTGGGCGTACAATAGTTTAAAAGCCGAAGCTTTAGCCAGCAAGGTTTCCAGTAATTCATCGGCATTAAATACGCTATTAAAATTTTGAGGATTAGTATAAATATTATAGTCACGAAAATCCAAAAGCAGATTCTGGATGGCTCTCTGGTAATAATCCAGCCCCTTTATCAACTGTTGTTGCTGCACCCACGCATCGCCTGTATATTTTAAGGTGATGCCATAATCGCTGTTCTTGTGCGCTTTGCTGGCCTTGTTATTTAATGCCTGTGCCTTTTCCAAATATCCAAGCGCAGCCATATAATTGTTTTGCTGGAGATACGCTTTGCCCAGGTCATTTAATTTCTTTTTATCCTCGTATTTTACGCTTTTTAAATAATCAATAGCTTGTGCCGGTTGCACCATAGCCAGGTATACTGCGCCAATGTTGTGTAATAACTTATCTGTTTCAATATGGTAGGATAGGGCACCCTTATAAAGTTTTAGGGCCTCATCATATCTTTTTAACCGGCGATAAGCGGAGGCAAGGTTACTTTTGTAAGTCACCAATAGCGCGGTTTCGTAGGATGACTGGCTTTGTAACATGGAAATAGCTTTTTCGTAATATGGGATACTTTTATTGTAATTGCCTGTTGAATAAGCTACCACACCTAAGGTATTATATAGCCTTTCTATGCCACTGACCGTGGGGAACTTTTCCGCAATATTTTTTGCCTGGTTATAAAGTATTGCCGCGGAGTCGGGATTATCCTGCTGATAATAGCTGTTACCACAATAGAGTAATGGTTTAAATAGTACCGAATCTGGGAGAGCGGAGAGCTTTTTCTTTAAAATGAAAGATTTTTGAAAGTAGTCTATAGCTTCGCCAGACCGGTTTAGTACCTGTAAAAAAGCGCCCGTGCTAACATAGGTTTTAAACAGATAAGGAGCATCGGCATTTGTTTGAGATAAAATAGCAATAACTCTTTTATATAAAGTAAGGGCCTGCTGGTCTGTTTTATCGGTTGGGTTATCAGCAGCAGCCAGCTTTTCTGCATAACTAAAAAGCCTTTTGTATTCATTAGGTGATTGCTGAAAAGCATTTGCTGCAGGCCTGAAAAATAGCCATACAAAAAGCATACAAAGAATAAAACGGCCTGAATACATAAATTAAATATATTCAAAATATGCCGTATCGATGGTATTGACTATCGGCTTACCACAATAATACACGGTGGCCTTGCACGGGTGGCTTTTTTAGCATTTGTTGACAGGCTGGCCGTAATCAGGCTGCTGCTTTGAATAGCGGAGGGCGCGGAAGCTTCGGTCAATATGGAAGTTTTTCTCTCCTCCAATAAATCAGTAAGATATTGAGGGATTTCTTTGGCCGTCCGGTAGAAATATATTTTCACGTTCAGTCCATTTGGGGCCTTATTGCTATTATCGTTGATGCTATAGCGTAGCTTTACCTCTTCCGTAGCGCCGGTATCTATACTTTGGTTTCGCACTGATTGTGCAAGGTTAATACGCCCGTCATTGTTGTTAACCACAATGCCTGCCTTTTTACAGTCACCATCTTTGTCAAAAACGCTGCTTTTATTTGCACCGGGTAAAGCAAGTTTTGAATTGGCATTGTATATGGGCACGGCCACACTATCCCCTTTTGATAAATTATATATTTTGTCCTGGTAATTGATACCCGAAATAATGACATAGGATGTTTGAGTTTCCCCACCCCCGGAAGGCGTAAACGTAACTTTATATTTGAGGCCGGTTTCACTTTTATTTATGTCTATCTCGCCTGTAGCTTCTTCTAACTTAAGCCCGTCGGGAATGCTGCTGTAGGTACCGGCTTTGGCATTTACCGGTTTTATAGTAATATCAGTTTGCTGAACAAAGAAAAGAGAATCAGAATAGATCCCTTTGTTTTGATCGCCTGGCCCCTGACCCGGAGGTGTTTCAGGTGGTGGTGTTACCGCAGGATCGGGAAGCGGTGTTTTTTTATCTTTAGAGCATGACAAAAACAGGCACAGAATGCAAGCAAGTGTAAAGCTATTTAACCTTCTAACCATTTGTTCGGTTTAATTTTAAGGCAATATTGTTACCTAATTTAACAAAAAGTATTTGATAAAAAAATGATTTGGCGACAGGTATTGTGTTTTAATAACTTGTAAAATATTTCAACAGCTAAAGCCCGTAACTAATTACGGGCTTTAGAAAAAAGAAGGAAATCGTATTATTTGTCTCTTTCTATTTTTACAAGTGTGCCATTAGCTTTAAAAGAAGCTTCATAAGCAACGCCTTTTCTTGTAAAATGTGCTTTATATAATCCATCACTGGTTAACTTCCATTCCCTGATAACGCTGCCGGGATACAACTTATTAAACGCGGCAGTAACCTTTGTGGGAACGGTGATATTCCTATCATCCTTACCACTGTGTTTAGGTAAATTGTCATCATTGGCATCATGTTTTACGCCATCGTCAGCTCCGCTGTGTTTAGGCAAATTGTCGTCATTAGCATCGTGGTTAATGTTGTCGTCTGCGCCACCATGTTTAGAGGCTACGGTGTTTACATCAGGAGTGGAGCTTACCGGTGCAACACCATCTGTTTTTCTGCAGGAAGCAAATGCAAGGGCAGCAATTGCGAGAATTAAAGTTGACTTTTTCATAATAATTTGATTTAAATTTATTGTTAGTCAACTTCCAACCGGGTAATGTAACCACTAATTGAAATTTATTTCATGAATAGTTTTGGCTCAGCTTGATTTGATTCCGCCGGCTGTTGTTAAAGCGCATTACCTCTCCTATGGTCCAGGTTCCCCCTGAGCTATTTGAACTATTTAGAAAAGCGAATTAACTGTTGTGACCAACCCAAAACCAATAGCCGCAAAGCCTGAAGCGCTTATAACCAGGCCGGGCTTAGGTAAGAGTTTTTCCAGTGCAATGATGACTGTCACCAACACCATTACAAAAATGTTCATTACACCAATGACAAGAAGAATCAACATAGGGCCTGAACAACATATGGCGCACGATATTCCCTCGTTAAGGCCAATGTGCCATTTACTTTGATTTTTCAGGCGCGCAGTCATTACTCTGCATTGCCGTAGTCCGCGCATTTTCCATGGGCTAAGCTGAATAATTCCGGCCAGTACCAAAGCTAAACCGGATAATAAGGGTATCGTTTTGCTGAAAGCTGACGACTCCATCATTAACTGTCCCAGGGCCATACCAACCCCTGCCACTAAAATGCCAATAAGCAGCCAGACAAAAAAGTATCCGCTTGCTAACTGCAGCATCGATAGGCAAGCGGATAACTGGCGCTCATGATTTTGTGTCCGGCCATGGCGGAGCAGCATGGGGACCGCCGAAGGCAGCATCATGGCAATCATCATGCTCTCCCACATCAGCAGAAATGTTATCGCCGAACTTGCCCAGCCCTGTCCGGGCATCGGCATCCACATCATGGACATTTTCCATCCGCCGGGCATATCCATTCCCCCCGACATTGAACTGGTAAAATAAATGGTTGCGGCGACACTGGCAAGAAAAATAAGGCTGCTGATGATGATAAAAGCAATTCGACTTTTTTTTTCAAGGTGGTGTGCGGCTTTTTTAGATCGTTGTACCTCACGACCATGCATCTGCGCCGAATCGCCCTGCCGGGGCTCGTTTGATTGGTAGCCTATATTCATAACTCACTTTCTTTTAGCCTGAACTTTAAACTTACGGGGTATTTCCAGTCAGGTCGTCAGCATATCCGGCCTCGAGTCTAAGCCATTGAGGAATTGGGCGCCCCCCATGATCTTCGGTTGTCGATAGCCAGTCCGGCGGCCCGCCGTAGGTACGAAAGTAGCTTCGATCCTGCGGCCAGCCGGCAGGAGAATCCTCCCAGTCCTCCTGACGTCCATACACAGTCAAGTCCATCAATGCGAGGCTATAATCGATGGTCTCTACCCCGCGAAAGGTTGTCCAGTATGTCTCAAATACACGGTCGCCCTGGCGCAGGTAACACACAATATGCATCATGCCAATCTTGCGTCCTACCAGCAGCGTTTCAAGCGACGAATTTGGCGCTGAATACCAAGGCATTTCCCAGCCCATGAACTCCCGGTACCGGGAGCTCTCTTCATATGGGCCCTGGCAAAATGTGGCATATGTGATGTCCCTGGAAAAAAGATAAGATAGCTCATGTATATGGGAGGTGACCCAGGTACAACCCTCACATTGTTGTGCAGCGGGTTTTCCATCATGCCACATTAAATAATAGGCAATAAGCATGGTACGTCCTTCAAAGGCATCAAGCAGTGTCGTCTCTCCATGCTCGCCAATGAGCGCTGTAACGCCGTCTACTTCCACCATGGGCAAGCGGCGGCGTGCCGCCGCTATAGCGTCACTTTCATGGGTATGCGCCTTTTCGCGAACCCTCAGCGCATCCAGTTGTTCTGGAAGCCGGCCCTGTCCACTATCTGTGGCGATCCAGCCCTATCCAAGCTATCCTTAACCGATGTCTGGCTTTTCTTTTCTTTCGTTTTCATAGGTTGTGGTTTTATGTATAAACAATATCGCTATGTTGCGACTGTCAGGGTTTGTTGTATTCGTCGTGACGTTGCCACCACGGGCCCTCTCCCTCATTACGGCCTTTCGGCGCACGGTCAAACCATGGGTACATTCCCCAAATGGCATCAACACCCCGCCCATAGGCAGAATAGGTATGGTAAACGGCGCCGTCCTCCAGCGCAAACGCGCTCAGTCCGGGCCTTTCCCGGTGATAGGTCAGCACATCGGTTCCGGTCATAGCGGCAAACTTCGCTTCTGCCCCTTCGCCTGCGGCCTGTCCCTCACGCCACTGGAAAGCGCCGGAATGTGCCGCGGTTTCCGGCGAATAACCTTCCTCTTGCCGGTAATTGTATTTTATACCATCCTGCATCTGCTCTTTGGTGAAACCTACGCTGAAATCAAAGTTAAAATCGCTGCCGAATGAGGATGCCCAGGGGAATGTCCAGCCCATGCGCTGTTTGTATGCCTCCAACTTTTCCAGCGGTGCCCGTGACACTGCCCAAAACATCAAATCGTGATTTTCCATGTGTACGGTGACACCATTGAAACCATCGGCGATTGATGAGCAGGTGGGACACCCTGCCTTGAAGTCAGGCCCGAACATAAAGTGGTAAATCATGAGCTGCGAGCGACCTTTGAAAAGATCGGTCAGCGAGGCTTTGCCCTCGCTCGTATCAAATTGATAATCTTTGCCTATGCGAACCCAGGGAAGTTCCTGGCGTTGTTTCGCAAGTTCATCGGAACGTTGCGTTAATTCCTTTTCGGCATCAAGCAGCTGCAGTCGGGCGTCAAGCCATTCTTCACGGGTTCCTTTCTTGTGGTTGGTCATCATTTTTCTCCTTTCTGATTATTATTCTTATAGGTTTCATCTTAAAAAAATCAACATCATCTTTTAACTTTGTCCGCATTTTTTACTAATGCATTTACAATTACCTCAATGAATTTAGTTGAAAGATCATGACCCATTCCGGGTACAATGGTTAGCTCAGCTCCTGGTATAGCTGCTGCTACTTCTTTTCCGGCCTGCAGGGAAACCAGCGGGTCCGAATCGCCGTGAATAATCATTGCCGGAACTTTTATCTTAGCGAGGTCGTCCCTGCGGTCACAATTATCCGCCACCAGTACTGCCGCTACCTGCCTTGCAGCGCCTGCGGGATACCATGAATGATCTGCAACATCAAATGCTTTTTTCTTTAGGGTTTCCAGATCATCGGTACTGCCCAGCGCCTGGTATGTATGTACAAGGTAGTTTGCCAATGTATCTCTATTGGTGGTTTGCGGAGGTGTAGTCATGGCCTTTAAAGCGCCGGCATTTGGAGGCGGCAGGTTTGGGTTGCCGGAAGATGCTGACATACAGGTTAATGATAGTAGTTTGTCAGGGTAATGTATTGCAATTAACTGCGCAATAGCCCCGCCCATTGATGCACCAGCAATATGCGCTTTAGTAATGTTTAGCGCTTTCATCAAACTAATTACATCACGGGCCATATCCATTAAGGTGTAAGGCAGCGGTGCAGCCTTGCAGGTTTTTACAAAAGGGGCTATAGCCGCCCAATCCGGCTGGCCAAGGGCGTCCAGTTTCGATGATGCTCCTGCATCTCTGTTATCAAAGCGTATAACGTTGTAGCCATTTGCCGCAATCTTTTTGCAAAATGCAAGTGGCCAGTCGGTCATGGGAGCACTTGTACCGTTGATCAGTATCACTGTTGGGTCGTTGAAGCGCCCGAAACTTTCGTAAGCTATGGTGATGCCATTATCACATTTGACAAACTTTATTTGCGCATGCACTAACAACACAAAGAAATTCAAACTTATAATAATGCATACCTTTTTCATGAATGCGGGGTTTGACGATTTTAATTCTTGATCCTGATTGTATGACTACCCGTTCTATATTGAGATGGGTTCACTTTATATTTTTGCCTGAATGCAGTAGCAAAGTATTCAACACTGTTAAAGCCTGCTGCAAAAGAAATTTCAGAAACAGGTTTATTCGTATTCTTCAATAACATTTCACCATGTTTTAACCGGATATTTTGCAAATACTGGTTTGGCGTGTAAGATGTGAACTTTTTGAAGATGCGGCTGAATTGAAAAGGACTTACACAACAGTGACTGGAAATTTCCTGCAGCGAAATATCCTTAATGAAATTTTCATTTAAATACGCTTTGGCCATTTCTACGGTGCCCAGGCGGTTCATATTCAGTGAAGCGTTCAATTCATCATCTACCGAAGTATTTGAAATGGTAGAAACAATCATATTCATAAATTCCAACACCATAGTATCCATCTCTAATTTTCCCATCCGGTGTATTCCTTTCATCATTTGAAAATGCAGGTATTCAGTTTCCGGTTGTGATTGCAGCATCAGGGAAAGAATATTAGGGTTTGAAAAAAAGAGCGTATTTTTTAGGTGGAGATCATCCAGCAGTTGCCGGTAAAAACTGTCCGTAAAATTAAATATAGTACATTCTCCTAACGATGGCCGCAGCTGGTATTCATAGTTAGGTTTATCGATGATGATATACCCTGAGTGCATATCATAGGAGTTTTTGGATAAGTCAAACAGAAAGTTTCCTTTTTTTACAAATACGACACACAGGCAATCATTGTATCTTTTGCTTACTTTATTTTCCGCTGTCAAATCATAAGCCCAGTGCTTGATCTGATAAAAATCAGAAACAAAAAGGTTGCTGGAAATCATACTTTCCAGTTTGGTTATTTTCTTGAAAGAATCCTTATTTATCATAGGTTTTGTTTCAATTACCGTCACAAAATTACATATGTTCATGTCAGAAACACTCCTGATTTGTAAAAAGAGCAAGATTTTGAAGGTGTGTAGTTGTCTGTCTTTTAGGAGCCTATCCAATTCAAAAAGCTGAAATGCTAACAGGGACACCGTGAATTTTGAACATTTGAATGGCGGAAATTCAGACTATTAAAAGATGAATTAGCCAGTGACCATCCGACTGCCGCTACGCGCATTTCTCAACTTGTATACAATTTAAGTATCAAACAAGTATTCAATAGCTGGTTATAGTCTGTTTTTGTAGCTTATTTGCATTTCTATATATGATGGAAATCAGCCGGGCTAAAAAAATTTAAATATTGAAACCCTTAGAGGGCTCGCTATAATTCTAATGGTATTGGGACATGTTATAGGGGGTACTTCACGTGATGGACTACAGGTTGCTGATGATTCGATATGGAGGTTTTCATATTACGCACTGCAATACATCCGGATGCCGTTGTTCACGGTTATTTCAGGCTTTGTTTATGCTTACAAGCCGGTGTCCAGATTTACCACCAATTCCAAATTCATAGCGGGAAAAATAAACCGTTTATTAATACCATTAGTTGTTGTGGCAACGCTTTTTTACCTGTTGCAATATCTTTACTCCCGGAACTAACTCCAAACCTCCACCGGGTAATATCTGGGGTATTTACGTTTATTCCTACGCTCATTTTTGGTTTTTACAGGGTATGATGAGCGTCTTTCTGATCATTACAGTTCTTGAAAACTTTAAAGTGTTAAATAAGTTGAAATTTTTAGCCCACCATTGACGAATGAAAAGAATGCTTTTGAACAGGTTCTGATCAGCACCTTTGATGGCTAAACGGCATTGATAGCTATTTAATTTGGCCAAGGGCCGCATTGATTTTTTCCATATCGGGACCTTCGCCCGTACCCTCATAAAATGAAAGGTCTTCATCAGTCCCGACCAACCGCATGCACTGACCGCCAGGAGCCTGAAAGTACAAGTGTGGATCAGGTATCTCCAGTAGGCGCACTAAACCAGATTCCACAATCTTTTTACGGGTTTCGGCCACATGATCCGATTTGATTTCCAGCCAGATAGCGCGAGCTTTACGATGCACCTCGCTCTCGTCAGGAACATCGCCATATAGGAATGCGATAAAGAAGTTATCGCCAATACGGATAAAGTCCCGTTCGGGGTCGGCCTGCATGAGCTGGCCGCCGAGGGTGTAGATATAGAATTTGTTAACATTTTCGCGTTCGCGCTCAGGAACTAAGATGGAGGAGTGGTTGCCAAAAATAACGTTCGTTTTCATTGCGGTTCTCCTTTCCCCATAGTAATGAAATTATGCAGGCTTTCGTTGATGTGTTCCGTCCAGCCTCCCCGGCAGTTCTCATAACATTCCACTTCCGGCGTCAGGCCGATATGGGTCATGATGATCTTCGTGCCATTATTTTCGGGGAGTAGCTCCCATACTACGCGGGTGCCGTTCCATTCGGTTTTATCCGTTTGCCAATGCAGGTAACAGTCTTTCACCTCCCAAACGATGATATCGCCGGGGATCAGGTCAACGATCTTAAAAGTGACAAAGGTCTCGCCGAAGCGGACCGTAAACTGGTCATGTAAGTTTGCTGCGCTGCCCTCGAAATTTTTGGCCCACCAGCAGGCTACTTCACTGATCGCCTCTTCTGCTTTTTCCGGACTGGCGGCTACCTGGATACGTGTACTGAAATTGGTCGCAAAGTGCTGATAGACCTCCAGAACGCCGCCCCAACCTTCATTAATATCTGAAGCGTTTTGAAGATCACCCAGCACGTGCAGGTCTTTATGCGTTAGTTTCACGCGGGTGTTGTGGGAGTCTTCTGTGATAAATTCCACCCGCACCTCGCTATGCAGATCGGAGTTGAACCGGAAGTTGGCGTCCGTCTGCCAATCAAGTGCAAACAGCGTATAAGGCTCATAGATCAGTACTTTGCCCAACTCGCGTTCGCCGCCTTCGCCATTATAACCGATCCAGCGTCCGCCGGTTTTGGGTTCCAAACCTACCCGTACCATCGGGCAACCTTCGTTATGGCCGGAAGCGGGCCACCAGAGCCCCATTTGGTTAACAAATACTTCAAAGGCGGTCTGCTGCGAAGCAGCCACCATAATTTCTTTTTGAATGATGTTTAATTCGATGGTTTCCATTGGATAAAAGCATAAAGAGTTAATATTCCGGCAAGTAGTGAAAAGGCTGCGGCAAAAGGAAAAAAATAGATCAGTTCGATGATGCCCATAAATAATAAGAACAAGCCTATCGGCAGGATGAATTTACGCTCGGGCAATTGCCAGAGTATGATGGTCAGTAATAATAAAACACCGATCATCGTAAAGCCAAAGCCGTCAAAAAAACTGCCGAGGCTGACTTGTTTGCCCATAAAGGCAAAATGATTGCTTTGCATGTCGTCTACCACTTTTTGGATAGAGGGATTTGGCGCCTTTTTCCAGGTAAACGCGCCAACAATGTGACCGAATGTATGCAGCAACATTAAAATGCTGGCGATCCTCAGCGGTGTTTTCATTGTTCCACGACGTTTTTATACAGGTTCAGGATCATGCCCCAGCCTTCGTCCATGCTGTCGATGGCTTTGCCGCCTTCGCCCAAACGCTCGAGGTCTTTGTGTTCCATGAAAACGCGGGTTCTATCTCCTTCGGCAATGAATTTAACTTCGACTTCGGTGGTGATCGATGGATCATATTGAAAATTGGCATCGATCTGCCAGTTCAGTAGCAGCAGGTCATAAGGGTTCCAGGCTAATATGATGCCGACATTGACCTCGCTGCCATCCTCATGCTTACTATACCAGCGGCCACCTTGTCCGGCTTCCAGTACCATTTCGGTCATGGGGCATTTGCCGACATGATGGGTTCGTGGCCACCACGTGTCCATTTTTTGGGTAAACGCCTCAAAGCAAGTTTGTTGTGCGGCATTCACCACCAGTTCTTTTTTAATGTTGGGTATCATTGGTTTGTTGTATTTGTTCTGCTAAAACTTTAAAATTCGCCAACGCGTCATCCCAGAATTTATCTAAGTAATTTCTCATCGCGATGATTCCTTCCCGGTTGAGTTCATAAATATTGTTGTTGCCGACCGTTCTCAGGTTGACCAGTTTCGCTTCGCGCAATACTTTGAGGTGTTGGGAAACAGCAGGACGGCTAACACTCATCCCTTCGGCGATGTGTACGACCGATAGGGGGCCGCGCTGTAGTTTCTCAAAGATGGAGCGTCGGGTCGAATCTCCTAACGCATTAAATGCCAAGTTACTATTCATAATTTAATAAGTAAGTTGTTGCTTACGGTAAGTACAAACTTACTAATAGTTTTAATTTCTGCAAATTTTTTTTCAATTGTTTAACTTCGTGTTATAATGGAGACAAATCAATTGATCAGAATGGATAATATGGGTATCGTAGTGGAATCCCTGTATAACGCGATCGCTTTTTTAGCGGGATCGGAGGATCACCGTAATGCGCCGGTGAATGCGCTGGGTTATTTGCGAACGATGTTCGCGGTGACCAATCTTGACGAACTGGTGGAACGCTTAATGACACAGGGAGCGACTTTAGTGGGTGAGATCGTTCAATACGAGAAGGCTTACCGGTTGTGCTATATTCGTCGCGAAGAAGGCCTACTGGCCGGTCGGGCCCAACTACTTCAATTATAATTTAGCATGGCTGGAAAGAAACCGAAACTTGCAGAAGTTAAAACTAAGCCCACTGGGATCAGCGTAATGGAATATATAGCGGCATTGCCGACAGCGCAAAAACGCCAGGATAGTTTGGTGCTGGCGGAAATGATGGAGCAGGCCAGCGGGGAGGAACCTGTTCTGTGGGGCAGTTCGATCATCGGTTTTGGTTCGAAACGTTATGAAAGCCCTGCCAGCGGCAGGCAGGTCGATTGGTTCCGTATCGGTTTCGCGGCGCGTAAAGCGAACCTGACCATTTACCTGATCGACCTGAAAAAGCACGAAACGGCGCTGCAAAAGTTGGGTAAACATACCACCGGAGGCGGTTGCCTGTATATTAACAAACTTGCTGATATTGATCTGGAGGTTTTACGTAGTATGATGGCGTTGACATTGGCGTAAGGGCGCAAGCAACTCATGCGATAGCCGTTATTTGACGGGAAAACCGTATAGTTCCATCTTTTAGCCGCAGATCCCATCAAATTTAAAGTGCGCTCATTTTTCCGTGATCTCGTCCAATTTTAATGAAAGGAATTTTGGGGTTTTCAAATAGGTAAAAACCACAATAAATAAGGTCAGTAAACAGTCCTCTGTAGGTAAATCAGAATTAAGTTATAATATGCAAGACCATTTCGAAATAGTTGAATATGACCCTGGATGGAAGCTCTCGTTTCTGGCTGAACGGGAACAAATAAAAAACTACCCTTTTGCGACAGTTGCCATCGAACACGTTGGAAGTACTGCGATTCCGGGACAATGGGCAAAACCGGTAATTGACATTTTCGTAGCTGTATCAGTTTTGGAGGATATTTCATATTATGAATCTATCTTATTAAAACCACACTATTACTTTGTGAATACAGGTATGTCAGGTCGGTTCCTTTTTGCAAAATATACCAATGGTATCTGGACTCACAATCTGCATATCTTGCCATACGCTGAATCTTTTTACAGCCGAAATGAGTTTTTATTCCTGGATTACCTTAAAAAAGATAATGACTTGATCATTCGATATGGAAAACTTAAAAAGAAATTAAGAGAAAATCCAGATTTGTCTATAGCGGAGTATACTCGTTTAAAGACTGATTTTATTCAAGAGGTGGTCGATTTGGCAAGAAAGGAGAAAGGGCTACCCTTAGAGAATGTTTGGGAGGAATAAGTTGAAAATAAGAATAATGGCCGATTCTTTGTCTGCTAAAAGGTGAAAAATCCCGCTGATAATGGTTAAGTAAAATCGGGTGTTGGACTAAATTCTGTAATTGTTTATATTAGTATTGCATACCGAATCCGTGCAACGAAAATACTATGGCATTTAAATCAAATCGAATTCAAGTAGATCGTTCCTTGTACGAATCCTTTGAAGAATTTGTGTTAAATCGAACACCTTTTTTTCCGAAATTTCTGGAAATCTTTTTGACGGATACTTGCAATCACAACTGTCCTTTCTGTATTTCTGCAGATTATCGTGAAAATAAACGAAACCTGCCGCTAACTCTTGTAAAGAAAATCGCGGATGACATGTCAGGATACCCTCAATCCTCCATCCGCTTATGTGGCGGTGGGGAGCCGCTGTTGCATCCGCAGATTGAAGAAGTTTTGCAATATTTTTTTTATAAAAATTGCTCAACAAGTATCGTGACAAATGGTCACTTGCTGGTTGGTAATATCAATAATATTATAGGGGAGATATGTCGTGAGGTGCGTATATCTGTAGATGCGGGTAATGCGCAGATTTACGCGGTGGCACATGGCGTAAAGGAGCGCGTTTTTGAAAAGCTTTTGAATAACATAAGACAGTTGGTAGCCAATAAAGGAATTCATAAATATCCTGTAATTGAACTCTCATTTGTCGTCAATGCATACAACCTGGCATCACTTCCAGACTTTATCGAGCTTGCAGTTGAGCTAAAAGTAGACCGGATCAATATTACCATGAATACGAATGATGCATTTAGCGATCAACGTATGTTGCTGAAAAGATGCGAGGAGCTTTTACCAATCAGCCCCATCGGCCTGGAGATTTCTATACATGACTCACCTGCGGATTTTTTTCAACCTGATTGCACATTACTTTGTCCTGCAGTAATATTAAATGGTTTAATCGATTCAAGGGGGTACTATTTTCCATCATGCCATCACGTGCGGGATGAGCATTTTGTTTGGGGTAAGTTGAACGACTGTTTAGGGCTCAAAGCGCTCGTTTCATCCGAGGCTTTTATTGACGCTCAATATTCATATATATTCAAAAGGTGTTTAAAGCTTAAAAAACTCGCCTTTCGGCCTGACAACCTTTTACTCGTAAATCATCTGATTCAATCAGCCGTTTTAAAAGAGCGTGCAAGTAGATTATTGCTTGATTAACAGGCAGGGGGTAATGCAAAGAAATTATTTTGATATAACGTCTCAAATGGATTACCGCAGTTAAGCTGAGTTTTGTTTTCCTGGGAAAATTCAATAACATCCTGCGTAGCGAACTTATTTGGAATATGTTGACCATACCTGTCTAAATATTCGCTATCAAAGATCATATGAATAGGGCAAAACAAAGTTCCGGTGCTTGATTCAAATTTCAATTCCGGAAACCGGCTGAAAAATCGCTGCTCGAATCTTTCGGGAATGCCGATTGCATTTTGCGCCCAGTCAGCATACAATTTAAGAACTAACAATGTTGTGCCGCCATTAAATGGGTCAGGCAAAATCTTTTCAACGTGATAGCTTATTTCAGCTTTTGAGAAATCACGGAGTCGTTTTCTGGCCATGATGAATGATCTTAACATAGCTTGCTGCTTGATATCTCTTCGATGATAATTAAGAAAGAAGCCCCGATGCTTATGATGTTCGGAAAACGCCTTCATTTTTGCAGTAAACAGCAAAAAATATTTGTCAATATCATCAGCCTGGCTATCGAGTACATCATTGACGGCAGGAATATCTATGAGTTTTTTTGGTTTCTGTTGCAAAAGATCGCTAATGTGTATATGGTACCTTTTTTTAAGATATAAGGCTGCGTAATAATCAAAATCGCTTACCGAAGCGTTTGGATCCATTGCCAGAATGGCTTGATACAACCGCTGGAAAATATATTCTATTTTTAAGTCAGCAATTGCCAGATCAGCCATATTTTTTAATACTACTGCTTGATCACTTTTTGTTTCCATGCTACACTTTAGCTAATATTTTTACAGTTCCTGATTTTCCATCAATTGATACTTCAGTACCTTCGGCAATTTGAGCTTGAATACCAACCACACATGGTATACCCTGTTCCCGGCAGACAATCGCTAAATGGGATAATATTCCTCCAAATTGACTTATGACGGCTTTAAAGTTTCGTAAATATTCAACATTTTCAATGGTCGCCTCCCGTATGAAAAGTATCTTTTTGCAAGGACTTGTAGCATTGCTATGTTGCGTAACTGTCCCGGTAACACAACCGCTTGACGCAGGTAGTCCTTTTATCGTGGTTTCGTTTAAAACGTCCATTGTCGTGTTTTCATCCACCGAAAGCTGAGCCAGTGAACGGGTAAGTGCCCTGGCTTGAAAAAAAAATAATATACCTTGTTCATTTATTCCCCATTCCGCGTCGACACCTTTCTTAAAATAAGGGGCAACTTTCAGGATTTCTTTTAAAATGTTGTCCATAGATTGTCTGTAGGATGATGATGGCATTTTTCTAACGCCATATACCATTGACTCTCCGGCGTTATAGCGCTGTAAAAAACGAATGTTTCCGAGTTCAAAGGCCTGGCTGACCTTGTTGAGTTTTTGACCCGGCAGTGGTATTAGCACTTTGTCGATAAAATGATTAGAAACAATAAATTTTGATTTTGTGATGTGGACATTATCGATGTGTGACCACCTACCCGCTTCCAGGGTTGATATATATGGAACAACTACTCCGTCTACAACCCCGCGGCAACTCCCGTAATAGGATTCCATATAACACTTGGATAATGCAGATTCAAATAAGGTGACCCCCGCAAAACGCGTATTGATGGTTTCCTGTATAATTATTTCGCAATTGATGTTTCCGGTTTTAGCGTAGTGATCCCCAAGAATGTTTTGAATGCAGTTCTTGACGGCGTTGATCCCTTGTACGCCATTGTAAGATAAAAACATCCCGGCATTACTTTTTTTGCGTCCATCCTCGTATTTGGAAGCAGACCTAACCGAGAGCGATGTATTTTTAAACTTTGATAAATGATCCTTTAATATCCTTGTTTCTTCTATGCCAAATAAGTCCTTTTTAAACCGTGAGCCGGGAAAACCCACAACGAAGAAGGCGGGTACATTTAGCCCTTTTTCTTTTAAAAGCTGAAGCCCTGTAGCCTTTAATGATGTTGGCTCGTCAAGAATTTCCACTAAGTATCCCCCTGGAATTTTGAAAAGATGTTTCCTCAATTTTCTTTGTGTCATTCAAAACAATGCGAACGAGCCGGAAAAACCTGGCCTGCCAGTAATGTCGGACTTCTTCTGTTATTTCAAGTGCTTTCATGGTATATAGTATCCGGTGGATGGAACTTTCAAATCCAGAGAGTTCTGAAAAGAATGCTGTCATCGCCATTAAGTCCTTTGGTACGGTTAAATACCTGCTATCAGCTTTTAAGATCTGAGCTAATGTAAATGTCGTATTCAATTTCTTGTTTATAAAGTTGATCTCGCTTTTGGGGGAGGTTTGATCCGATAGATTGCTATTTTGCAAGAATGCGGAATTCCAATAAAAATCTTGTAAAATCAAATCATTACAATCTGGCCTGGCACGTGTTGTTAACCTGGCGACCTGGGAGGAAAAATAGGCTAAGTGGGAGAATGATTTTTTTTCAAAATACCTTTTTTTTAAAGTTTCAAAGAGCACTTCATCTTTGAAGTTCTCATTCAAATAAACAAAGGCTGTTTCGTAGAATATGTTGTATTGATTCAAAGCCATTAAGTCAACCAGTCGCAAATAAAGAGCGGAAAAGGTGCTAAAAAAAGCATCACTTCTTGATGCTATATTTTGCTCTAACCAAAAGCACTCAGATGGAATAAGCTGCTGAATGGTTATGCTTTGTTTTATTAATTTGTTTGCAAGTTCCTCGCTGCGGAGCGCTTCATCTAATGAACTTGTGATGAAATCAGGGAGGCTGTATTTGTCAAAGGACACTACGCAATCATCAATGAGCTTAAGGTTCAGGGCACTTGCCTGTGAATTATCTTCAGCAAAACGCAGCATGGCCCGCGCGTAACACTCTAGTTCAAGATATATATTGGTAGAATAAATTAGTGGAAAGTGGATGTAATTTTCACTTTCCACTAAATCTTGAGCCAGGGAAAATGGCCAAAATAAACTTTGACTGATATTCTCGAAGATAGAGAGAATCATATGAAAACCTTGAAATAAACATGTTCGGAACAGCCTTATTTCGTTATCTCCATTATAAACACAACTTGTCTTCGGTCAAATGAAGGTTTTTATCGATCGGTCCTTGCTTCCAGTCGGCTATCTTAGCTGACGCAGCATCAGCTAACTCCTGATAAGCGGAATGCAAGTACTCCTCAAGTTTGTTGAGCTCAAGATTGAACTCTGCACTTTCATCATCATTTTGACGCAGATTGGTAATCTTATGATGAATTTCCGAAATCTTCAAAATGGTATCACCAAAAGGAAGATTGACATTTGCATCCTGACCGGATCTGATCCGTCCTAAGATTTTAGTTGAAGTAAAGTGATTTCCCATGATTTTAGAATTGCTTGACGTTCAAACGAATATAACGATATAATTTGCTTTTTTGAAAATATTTTTAAAAAAATGATTTGCATTTGATGCGTAACGCAACGATATATTGGGATGTCTCCGCCATTGCCTTTTTAATTGGAGTATGCACGGTCAATCAGATCCTTTACTGTATGATACGTATACGTTTTAAAGTTCGTTATCTTTGAGTATGCAACACCGCGAACTGGAAGTACCTGAAGAATTGCGCCACAGCATCCGTGGCTTTTGGTACCGGGATATGGATTTTGGCGCGGAGCCACCGGCTTTTGAGGTCATGCCGGATGGGCATACGGAGATCATCTTTTATTTCGGCAAAGGTTGTAGTTTGCAGCACGATGATCAATTTGAGATTTTGCAATCGCCTTATATTGTTGGCTTACTGCAACAGCCTGTTTATTTTCGGGCAACAGGACGTTTGCAGATCATTGGAATTAAGTGTTTGCCCTGGACGATATATGATTTATTGGATCTACCATCGGTTAAGGGCGGGGTACAACACTTCGCGCACCCTATGGCTTCCTTACAATCCGGCTTAACAACTTTATTGTCTAATGGTAAAGTTGTTGATGCCCTGAGGTTGGTCCGCGATTGGTTCTTAGACCGAAAGCCAGCAATGAAACCGGAACTTAATAAAGCAGGCCAGGCAATGTTGGCAGCGAATGGTTCTTTACCGGTAACTTCGGTTGCTGCCGCCGCGCATGCCACCGTCCGAACTTTGGAGCGGAAATTTAAAGCTTCATCTGGCCACACCGTAAAGGATGTTTCCAGCTTAATACGTTTTGAACAGGCGCGTGACCGCTTATGGGAAAATCCTGATACCGCTATTGCAGGTTTAGCATACGAACTGGGTTATGCCGATCAATCTCATCTGAACCGGGAATTTAAACGTTACAGCGGGATGACTGCGGCCACTTTTGCAAAGCGAAAAAATGAACTTGGCGATGATTTTGTCGCAATTGTCCTATCTTCCTGAAAAGCCGGCGCAGATCTTTGTGCCATGAAAAATCATAAAGTACTCATCGCCGGTGCCAGTATCGCCGGTCTGACCAGCGCCTGGTGGCTAAACCATATTGGTTATAAGGTAACGGTGGTGGAGCTCGCAGTTGCACCGCGGACAAATGGTGCGGCGGTCGATCTGAATGAACCCGCGGTGGCCGTTGCCAAGCGCATGGGCCTATATGAAAAGTTGCAGGCGCATCAGTTGGGTATTGACCGGATTGAATATAAAAATGGGGAGGATATGACCGAAGGCACAATCACGGTCAATGACGGTTCGGTTAAACCTGCTGAGGAGATCGAGATCGAACGCGAAAAATTCGTGGAGGTACTGATGGGCACATTGGGTAGTGTCAATTTCATGTTCAGTAACAGCATCACGGGTCTGGAGGAAATCGCGGACGGTATGCAGGTTACTTTCAAAAGCGGTGCTGCGCGTGTTTTCGATCTGGTATTGGGTTGCGATGGTGCGCATTCCGGGGCACGTAAAATTTGGTTCGGCCCCGAAAATGACTATGCGCACTTTATGGGTGCTTATTTTTCCATCAGTATCGTTCCTAAATTGTTGGTGCCGCAACGGATAATGCAAACGTTTAGTGTGCCTTATAAGTCAGTGATGGTAAATGCTTATAATGGCAAAACAGATATCATCTTTATTTTCTTGTCTGATAACGAAATACCTTATGATTATCGCGACATAGTTCAGCAACGCCAAATCATTACTGAACAGTTTGAAGGGGACGAGTGGCGGACAAGTGAATTACTGGAGGAAATCGGGCGGGCTGATTTTTACTTTGATAAGTTTTGCCAAATCAGAATGCCGTCGTGGTCAAAGGGCAGGGTAGCACTAATCGGTGATGCAGCTTATTGCCCGTCACCCGCAGCGGGGCAAGGCGGCTCACTGGCGATCCAAGGTGCGGCGGCTTTGGCTGATGCACTGGTCAGGCATAACGGAAATCATGTGCTGGCTTTTGAGGAGTATGAGCGTAATCTGCGACCTGGTATTGAAGAAGTACAAGTTATTGCCGAACAAAACATCACGACGCATTTCATACTGAAAACCGAAGAGGAGATCCGGCAGCGTAACACGGAAGCGAAACCGTTTTAGCCAAATGATGCTATTCGCCGCTCAGTAGTTTCACCATTTGATTTTCCACTGTCGGTAAACCGCATGGGTGGGATTAGTTATTTTCCAGACCCCGGCCAGTTTTGTTTCGCCCGCTTCGCTGCAGCATCCCGCCCGGAATACCTGGCATATGCGCGACGTCAAAAATTGGTTAGGTATATCTCTTAATGTCAGTTAAAAACAAACAAATTATACTGCCTGTTCCTAATTAGTGGAAACCTGTATTAGTGGAAGATAGGAAGCGCATCGCCATTGTCGGCGGGGGGCCAAGCGGCCTGTTCATGTTCAAAAGATTGGTGGATGCTCAAAGAAGGGATGTGGAAATAACCATCTTTGAGCAGAAAAAACGGTTGGGCGCCGGCATGCCTTACAGCGCCGAAGGCGCCAATGACGAACATATTACGAATGTATCCGGCAATGAGATTCCTTTACTCGTTACCACGCTGGCAGACTGGATCAAAACCGTATCGAAAGATACGCTCGACAAGTTCCATATTGACCCGGAGCGTTTCAATGAATATAAAGTATTGCCGCGCTTATTATTCGGCCAGTATTTGACAGAACAGTTTGACCTGCTTCAAAAACAGGCTAAGGAACTGGGGGTAGATTTTGAAATTCATTATAACAGCCGGGTGACTGATATCATTGACCAGCCCGAACAAGAAAAAATTTTAGTTGAGATTGGTGACGAAACGCAATTTGAGTTTGATCATGTGGTCATTTGTGCCGGGCATAACTGGCCAACTAAGCACGAAGGCTTAATTCCCAACTATTTTGATTCACCATACCCGCCTTTAAAACTGGCCTTTACATTTGACCACCCGGTAGCTATCAAAGGTTCGTCGCTTACCGCGGTTGACGCGGTCAGGACACTGGCCCGTTATAACGGCAGGTTTGATAAAGATCAAAATGGAAGGTTGATTTACCGCACCCTGGATCAAAGCCCGAATTTTAAACTGATATTACATACCCGAAACGGGATGTTGCCCGCCGTACGGTTTCACCTGGAGGATTCTCACCTGTCCAATGATTCACTGCTTAGTAAAGAGGAGATCGCGGCACATATTAAAAATAATCATGGTTTCCTTTCGCTCGATTATGTTTTTGAAAAAGATTTTAAGGCACCGATAAAAGATAAAGAACCTGCATTTTACGAGCAGATCAAGGATATGAACCTGGAGGCATTTGTGGCCAAAATGATGGAACTGCGCGAATGCCTCGATCCGTTCCTGCTGCTCAAGGCAGAATATGATGAAGCTGAGAAATCCATCAAAAAAAAAGGGTCCGTTTACTGGAAAGAGATGTTGGGCGTTTTGAGTTTCGCGCTAAATTATCCTGCTAAACACTTATCGGCAGAAGACATGCAGCGATTACAAAATTCCCTGACACCGCTAATCTCCATTGTTATCGCTTACATTCCCCAAAGTTCAAGTGAAGAATTACTGGCCTTACATGAGGCCGGCATTTTAAGCCTCATTTCGGTCGGAGACAATAGTAAAGTGGAAGCGATGGCCGAAGGGGGAGCAACCTACCACTATGATGATGAATGCGGGCAGCGGCAGGCAGTGTATTTTAATACCTATATTGATTGCGTTGGCCAGCCGCATTTAGCATTTGAGGATCTACCGTTTAAAAGCTTGCTTAGCCAAAGAACCGTCAGCCCTGCCCGCGTCAAATTCAGTTCGGCGGATGAAGGATATAAAGCAATGCGGGAGGGGAAAGCGGTATTGCAAGATCAAAACGGGGATTATTATTTAAAAGTTGCCGGAATTACCATTAATGACCATTTCCAGGTAGTGGATGCTTATGGCGCATTTAATGACCGCATCTATATCATGGCCGTGCCGTATATAGGCGGCTACAACCCCGATTATTCAGGTTTGGATTTTAGTGAAGAAGCCTCCGCTGCTATTCTTAAAAGATTATTTATCGCATGAAACTGTATTTGATATTACTTGGAGCGGAAGCCCCTGGAA
This sequence comes from Mucilaginibacter sabulilitoris, assembly GCF_034262375.1. Classification (NCBI taxonomy): domain Bacteria; kingdom Pseudomonadati; phylum Bacteroidota; class Sphingobacteriia; order Sphingobacteriales; family Sphingobacteriaceae; genus Mucilaginibacter; species Mucilaginibacter sabulilitoris. The sequence continues at coordinate 4,626,101 of NZ_CP139558.1, read as the reverse complement.
GAAACGTAGAACAACATGATTATTTTTTTGGCATTGCCGATAGCCTGAAAGACCTGGTGCCGGAAGTCAAATCATTTTGGCCTGAGGCCGGAAACAGTTTGCACATTGACGGCTGGCGGGAAGTGACCAGCGTGGATAACTGGGCTATCAGGGTGGTGCCGCAAAACGACGAGCGCCCGGTTTCAGCAAATAAACTGTTCTTTTTAAACTTGGGTGGTTATACAGGCGGCAAACTGGAGGAGCAGCACGATACGGTGCTGACAGTGCAGGGTAACCGTGCGCTGGCTATCCAGGCAGCCCGGGAAAGCTCATTTTTTAAAACGAATTCTTTAAAAGGCACCGCTACCGCGCATATCGATGAAAAATATGGAGTTGATGTCGATAACATTTACAGGATCGAAGAATTGCCATCGCCGGTTTTTAAAGAAAAATACCGGCTCGTGATCAGTGAGGGGGCCGCATTGCCAGCGGATAAAATTCATTTAGGCTATTTTAAACTGGATAAAATCATATGAAGCCTGCTGTATTACTGACACGCTGGGTGAAGTTGAAATATGAAGGTAATTTGATCAAGCGCAGCGGCGAACCTTATTTTACTCATCTTGCGGCCGTGGCGAAAATGGCACAGTTTGCAGCTTGCATGGGTTATGAGACCGGTCTTTGTCATGATCTTTTAGAAGACACGTCAACTACCGAAAATGAATTATTAAATGCTTTGACCAGCTTCGGTTATACCAGATCAGAAGCCGGGTACATTGCAAACTGCGTAGTGGAGCTGACCGATGTATTTACCCCGGATGTTTATCCGCATTTAAGCAAAAAGAAACGTAAAGCAAAGGAAGGATTACGCTTAACCACCATCAGTCCGGAAGCTCAAACTATCAAATATTGTGATCTTATAGATAATATAAGCTGGGTTATGCAATACGATAAAAAACATGCTTCAAAATACCTTTTGAAAAAACAGCGTTTATTGTCAGCCATGATGAATGGTGATAAAGAATTATATCAAAAAGCCCTGAACAAAATTAAAAAGGGATTGGATGTATTGGCCAATTCATCGCATACATCGTTGCAATGATCCTTAAAATGTCCCTGACGATACCTCAATTAATCGATCCTTTTGGCCTTTTCACTTTTCGCATCGGCATCGCTCCGGAATGTTTGATGATCGGCTCTATAAATGCCTTTGATGATATGATATATTTATTTTAAATAGTTATATTTGAAAGCAATTATATATGAAATACCTTATCACCATCACTTATTTGCTTATCTTATTTTCTTTTTTTAGCTGTCGAAAAGGAAATGGAAGCGACCCTTCCACTGTTAACGGAAATGAAAAACCGGCAGAACAGAAACCCGGGGGCCTGTTAAAGATAGAGGCCGCTGTACCTGGATCTTTTTTTTACCTCGTTGCCATAACAGAGACTTCGGGGAAGGATAATGTTCTTGTCTTTCACTAAGACACAATGATATTTGAAAAGCGGTACAGCTTTCAGTACCATCCGTTCGTTGGGAATTCCGTTCATGTTGAGGTGGACTGGAGGGTAATCAACACCAAGTTTACGCCTACCGTTCATTTATCTTATGATGGTGTTGAAAATAAGGAATTTGAGACCGGTACCGCTGATATCAATCCCCCGTATGATTATTATAAAACGTTCAATTTTACTGTTAAATAATAAGGAATATCGACAGGTATGTAGCCATCTTAGCCAAAAGTAATCCGCGAATTGCAAACTGACTTGCCTGGCGAAGACGAGGAATTTGCCCATAGCAGCTATATGGAAGCCTTTTTTGCAATTAATACGTTACCGTTTTCATCGGCTATCATACCGGCTCAACAGGTAAATGATTAATAATAAATAAAGCCCTGCAGTTAGGACCGAGGGCACTGAAAAAGTAGCTCAATAATACTGAGTACATAAAGCGATCAAGAGAAAGGCAACTTTTACTTGGTCGCTTTTTTTGCTTAATCATTTTGGAGGGTTATTTGTCATAGTTGATAGCGGGCTTATCAGAGTTGCGAGGGCGACCAAGCAGCCGTTTTGGCTGTAGCTTAGCCGATCAATTTGATGATCCTTTTCAGGTTGACAGTGAAGATCGCTAATGCACCCTGCATCTGCATATTTTCGATTCCATAGGCTATTGCCCGATCATACCCATGGACATTTTTCAACTCGCTGTTTTTAGCTTCGATCATATATCGGTTTTTAGCCTTTTCTTTAAAGTATTCTGTTTCCTGGAAAGCCTGTTGCTCCTGATGTGTGGTTGACTTTATAGTTACTGAATAGGTTTTGGTCTTAGCCCCGGGTTTGTAACAGCCGTCTTTTAATGGACATATCTTACATTTTTCAACGTCAAAAAAGTAAAGGTAAGATTGATTTTTTCCGACATTTTTCTTCCCCTCCCTGGCTTTGCGGATAGCCAAATGTCCCGCCGGACATACGAACATACCTGCATCTTTGTTATAATCAAACTTGTCTTCTTCTTTTCTGGTTCCTTGAGAAATCGCCGGTGTAAGTTTGGCTACGATCTTGATGTCCTGTTCAGTTGCTATCTTAAGATTATCTTTCCCGGAATAAGCCGTATCACCAATGATTGCTTCGACTTCGATACCATTTTTTTGACTGATTTCCAAAAGTTGGGGAAGTTCCGGGCCATCGCCTTTTTCTCCCGAAGTGACCACCGCGGCTGTGATGATGCGTTCTTCAGTCATCGCCAAATGCGTCTTATAACCAAAGAAGGAACTATCTGCAGATTTATGGCCGGTTTTGGCATCCTTGTCTTTGGATAGCGTATAGTGCTCTTGCGTATCGGCTACCGTCTCTTTCAACAGGTTGAGTTTTTCTTTTACCGCAGGTATCTGGCATAACGGCTGGTCGGCTTCAATATACTTTTCTAATGCACTACAATAGGCCAGTTCTTTTTCCAATTCATCCGTGGTGTTCTTTTCCGGCATGCCCGCCTTCATATCTTCATCTATAGCATATACCACTTTGCGGAGCAGTTTGGAACGCTCCCGTAACACTTCCAAGGCTGAATAGGGGTTCGATCTTGACAGGGAATGGGTGGCATCAACAATGATGGACTTAGAGCGGATGATTCCTTTTTCAATAGCTATAGTTACGGTCTTACCAATAAGCAGATTTAAAAGATCGTTATCCTTCAGCCGTAGTTTTCTGAACTTTGTCAATGAACTGGGATCAATGCCCCCTTCCTCCGGCGACATTTCCAGGAAATATTTGAAGGACATATCATACTGCGAACGTTCGACCACATCAACATCTGAAACAGTATAGATCGTCTTTAATAACAGATATTTGAACATCCGTACAGGGCTTTCAGCTGTCCTACCGTTGGTTGTGCAATATTTGCTGACCAGTTCATCGTTGATAAATGTAAAATCTATCAAGTCGTTGATCTTCCGCAGAAGATTGTCTTGGGGAACGATCAGATCGTATAGCCCCGAAAAGGCACTGAACTGGATCTGCTGTTGTTGGTTAAGCATCTTTAGTGTCTTTCTTTCGACACTTTAAAATACAAAAAACGGGGTAGAAAAACTAAATTTTCTACCCCGTTTGTCTAATAGACTTTTTCAGTGCCCTGCAGTTAGGACCTGCAGGGCTTTTACTTTGTGATCAATTAATAGGGTTTATTAAAGCAGATATGCGTTTTTGACATTCTTTATTTATACCCCGGGTTTTGATCCTGTGGCGTAATTTGAGGGTTAAGCTTCATTTCGCTGTCAGGTATTGGATAAAGGACATTAAATGGCTGAATTGTTCCTGATTGCCTGGTCCATTTATTGCGCGCTTTTACCAGCTCAAGAAGTTTTCCGGTACGGATCAGGTCAATACGGCGCCAGTTTTCGGCAAAAAGTTCCCTGATACGTTCTTCCATGATATTGGTACGGAAATCTGTCTGCGACATGGTGTTCCATCTTTTATCGTTAGGTAATGTACCACCCCATGCACGGGTACGTACCTCGTTAACTACAGCTACGGCATCGCCTGTTTTGTTAAGCTCATTTAAACATTCGGCGTAGCAAAGTTTAATATCCGCCAATCTGAGTATAGGAATATTCTTTCCTGAGTTCCACTCATTGTTGATTTTGTTGTCGGTATGTTTGTCTGTACGAAAGTCCTCATATTTTTTAATGTGAGGTTTCAGCTCGTCATAATCGTTGCCCAGATCTTCCCATAAAATAGGATCAAGTGTAGGCGTTTCGCCATAGTAGGTAAAGTTATAACGGATGCTTTCATCGCGACGAAGGTCGCCATCTTCCCATACGCCACCATTGGCAACAGTTTCATAGGCATGAATTGTTGGTACCACTTTGTCATATCCTGAATAATAACAGCCATCTCCAAAAAAGGCCTGTACTGCACGTGAACCTATCTGGAACTGGATTTTATTGTTATTAGGATAAACGGGGCTGAACTGAAACTCCAGGATAGATTCAGCCGTATTACCTTTTGAATAATCCCACAGATCTTTGTAAGGTACCAGTGTATATCTTCCCATCATTTTTTCAAAAGCCTCACGCGCTTTATCAAAATTGCGGAAGCCGGTTGATTCCGGTGCCGACATATAAGCCTTGCCTAGCATGGCAAGTGCCGCACCGCTGGTAGCCCTGCCCGGGTCATTGGTTTGTGGACAAAGCACTGACGCCCTGGTCAAATCGTTAATGATAAAAGTCCAGACATCTTTAAGCGGCTGGCGGCGGACGCCAAGTTCATTTTCACGGCTCAGGTCACGGATGGGTATTTCGCCCCAGTACATGGCCAGTTCAAAATCAACAAAACCCCTGATAAAATAGGCTTCACCTAAAATATGCCCTTCCTTACTGTCGGGGGATATGTTTGGTTTTTCGACACCTTTAATGATTTTGGCAGCCTCATTTACAACCGGCCAGCGCAGATTCCATTGGTTGGCTAATTGGTTTAACAGGGAGTTGAGGTTACCGTCATATCGGTCAAGACCGCCTTTGGCAGCATCGCTTTTCATTTGAAAGGCGCCCTGCTGTAATTCGTCCGTACCCATCATGGTGATAAGACCCTGTTCGTCTGTACGTATGTTTTTCCAGCTGCCGTATATCCCTTTGAGGCTTGTTTCGGTAAGGCCGATGTCTGAATACACCTTGTTTTCATCGAGTTTGGTCAAACTCTCCTCGGTTAGAAATTTTTTGCAGGAGGCGGCAGAAATAACTACCGCTCCGGCGATGAATATCTTTATAATGGTTTTTTTCATGATTTTTTGCATTGACGTTTAGAATCCAAAATTTACTCCAAGAACAAACGTTTTCACAGGCGGATAACCATAATCGCCTGTTTCGGGGTCAAGGCCTTTGTATTTAGTGATGCAGAACAGGTTTGAACCGGTTACATATAGACGCAGGCGGTTAGCATGCCAGTTATTCAGTATAGATTGCGGCAGGTTGTAAGCTAACGTAAGCGCCGACAAACGGAGGTAGGAGGCGTTTTGCAAGCTGTAATCCAGTTCAGATGGGTTAAACCTGTTGTAGCTGGTATTGCCAATTACACGCGGTATGTCGGTATTGGTGTTGGTCGGCGTCCAGCGGTTTAGCAAATCTGTTGAGGCCATGCTCTCCCCAATACTGTTGATGGTACCTTCATAAAAGCTGCTGATTTTTTTAGCACCATGCGAATAAACAAAAACAGCGTTCAACGCCAGGTTTTTGTATGACAAATCGGTCGAAAAACCTCCGTAGAATTTAGGATCTGATTTGCCTACTACTTGTCTGTCGTATTGGTTGACAATACCGTCTTTTACACCGTTAGGGCCAGAAACATCTTTAGCGAAAAGATCACCAAGGCCTACTGTTTTACCGTTATAGTTAATGCCTTCCCATTCGGCACGGTTTGATTCCTGCGCTATACCACCTGAAACATAAGTATAGATATTGTTAAGCGACTGGCCAAGGAATACGTTACCTGTACGGCTATCTTTACTTGGATCGGTGTTATAGATTTCTTTGGCGACTCCGTATAGTTGTTTTACGGTGTTTTTATCAAAGGAGATATTACCGGCGAGCGACCAGTTCCAGTCCTGGCTTTTCACTATCTGACCACTTACAGAAATCTCCAAACCTTTGTTGTTTACTCGGCCAATATTTTGCCATTGATGGCTGTAACCGATAGTGGGAGCTAATGAACGGTCAAGTAACAAATTATCATTGTTGATGTAAAACGCATCGGCGGTAACATTAAGTCGTGAGTTCAGGAATCCCATTTCGATACCCAGGTTGCTTTGTTTTTGCTTTTCCCAGGTAATATCCGGGTTACCGCGAAGACCATCGTTTTGGAGCAGCGCGTTGCCATTATCAATCCGTGAACCATATAATGTTTGGAATGAATAGTTTTTAATATCCTGGTTACCTACTATACCATAGCCGGCACGCAGTTTCAGGAGGTTAAACACTTGCTGGTCTTTCATGAAATCCTCGTGTGTAACGTCCCACGCGGCTGAAAATGAAGGGAAAATACCCCAACGCTTATTTGCAGCAAATTTTGATGAGCCATCGTAACGGGCAGTTGCGGTCAGGAAATACCTTTCGTCATAGCTGTAAGTAGCACGGGCAAAAACTGAAAATAGGGAATACTTATAAAAGTCTGATCCTATTACCGTTTTATCAGTAGCGGCTGCACCACCAAGATCGTAATATAGCAGATCATCACTGGCAAACCTGTCGCCCTGGGCTTTGGTATAATCATAACTCCGTTTGCTGGCAGTAGTACCTAACAGGGCAGTAATTCTGTGCTTGGAGTTAATGGTGGTATTGTATGAAATGGTATTATCCCATTGCCAGTACAAATCGTTCCAACGCTCATGTTTGGCACGTGCATCGCCATTGTATTGCCTGTAGGCTTCCTGTATGTTTTTGGGCGTAAACTCAAAAAAACTTTGATTGGCGAAGTCAACAGCATAGGTTGAACGTATATCCAATCCTTTTACAGGATTAACATTGATATAGTTTGATGATACCAGCCTGTTCCTGTTTTGTTTGCGGGTGATGTCAAGCGAGTTGAACGGGTTGTAATCGTTGTTGTTTTGCTCACCATGTGAACGGTAATACACGGTAAGGTAGTCAGCCGTGTACCGGGTGTCCGCCGAACGGTATGGCTCATAATTTAACAGCGGGTTGCCATTAAGCGCTTTGTTATACACATCGTCAGAAGGTAAGTCATCATCAGTACGGGTAAAGCCGGTGTTAGTCCCCACTTTTAACCATTTTTTAACATCGTACTCCGCGTTAAAACGACCGGTGTACTTATTTTGATCAACTTCCTGAATAAGCCCTTTTGTGCCGGCGTAACCAAAGCTCAGATAAAAAGTACCTTTATCAGAGCCACCGGAAAAACTTAAAGCATGGTTTTGCTGATAACCTGTACGTTTTACCTGATCGAGCCAGTTATAGCTTTTGCCGCTATTGTGGGTATCAAACTCTTGTTTAGAGAACGCTATATTGGTTTTTAACAAGGTGTTGTTAATATAATCCTGCCTGTTTGTATTCGGGTTATCCTTTAGGTAACCGGTTGCATAAGCATCCAGTCTTAAATCAAATAGCTGATTGGCGTTAAGGGTTTCGGGCATCCTGGCAAAGTTGGAGAAACCAGCCCAGCCGTCATAAGTTACCACGCCATCGCCCGCTTTTCTTTTGCCTTTTTTAGTAGTAACTACCACGACGCCGTTTGCACCTCGTGAACCGTAAAGGGCGGTGGCAGAAGCGTCTTTTAGTATCTGAACGGAGGCAACATCATTCATATTGATGGAGTTAAAGCCGCCCTGGTTGTTATCCATGACCAAACCATCCACTACATAAATAGGTGATGAGCCTGAGTTAATAGTATTAATACCACGTATTTTGATGGTTGCATCATCGCTTGGTTTAGAACCGCCGCCAATAAATACACCTGCAACGCGCCCTTGTAAGGCCTGGTTAACATTAGTAACCGGGCGTTCCTGTAATGTTTTGGCATCTACGTTACTTACTGAGCCAGTAAGGTCGCCTTTTTTGAAGGTGGCACCGACCACTACAATTTCTGCAAGGTTGTTGTTAGCTGCTGCCAAAGTAATTTTCATGGCTTCGGCTTTGGCGGGTAGTTCCTGTGATTCAAAGCCTATGGCGCTGAAAACCAATATGGTACCCGGAGTTACATTCAAGGTGAAATTACCGTTCATGTCGGTAATGGTTCCTGTTTTGGTACCCTTAATGGTGATCGTAACACCCGGAGCAGCCAGGCCCTGATCGTCCAAAACTTTACCGGATACGGGGGTCTGGGTCATATCCAGATCCGCGCGTTTGTTAAGCGCCACCGGAGCGTTATTCCTGATTACGATAACATCGCCGGAAACTTCATAAACCAGGTTAAGCGGCGTAAATAATTGGGTTAATACATTTCCCAATGTTTTTTCTGTAAAGGAAGCGTTTACCTTCTGCACACCATTTATCAGCTCAGGGCTATACACAAAATTGATATGATATTTTTGTTCCAGGTTTTTTATGACCGTTTTTAGCGCGGTATTAGTCTCGTTTACTGTAACCCTGGTATCTAAAATAGCCTGTGCTTTTGCTTCTTTGGCTATGGCGCTTCCTAACAATGAGAGACTTAATGTTAACTGTAAAAATGTGATCTTCATTATTTTTACGAGTATAGGTTTATATTTCATAAATTTGATTAGAGTTAATAATTCGTTAATAACTTGACAAAAAAGCCCCGCTCAACCTTTTAACAGGTTAAAGTAAATGGATATCAATCATTTTGGGGCTAAACATTTGGACCGGCAGTACCGCAAATATTGCCGGTTTGTTTTTTGGGGCTATGTACTTTTTTCTTTCATATTTTTTTAGTGTTGGTAAAATAATCAGGTTAATTGGTTGGGATATGGTTTGGGTTATCAATAATAATACGGCCATCAACAAATTGACACGAAACGTTTACAGCCTTGCAAATCAGTTTAACTTTTTCATCAAGGGGCCTGTCAGACAGTGATGCTGTTAAATTGATGTTGCCGAGTTTGGTTTTATCATACTCAATATTAACGTCGTAGGCTTTTTCTATCTTTTCAATAATGACAGATAGCGGAGCATTATCAAATGTGAACTCTTTTTGGGCTATCTCTTTTGAAAGTGTTAGCGGCTTTGTTAAAGTTTCCTTTGTTACCTGCGAGGCTTTTGCTTCATAAATCACCTGCTGGTTGGGTATCAGCGTAACCGTATATTTTTGCTTATCAGCGGTAGTAACTGCTTTTTGATTGTATACCAGCACCTTGCCGGTGTTTACTATTACTTTAAACTCCTGGTCGTGATTAAATGATTTAACCGTAAAACTGGTGCCCAATACTCTGACAATCATATCATGACTGTGCACCAGGAAGGGCATCGAAGGGTTTTTATGAATTTCAAAAAAAGCCTCACCATCTAAAAAAACCTCCCTTTTGCTTTTAAAAGTTTTAAGGTATTTTAAACCGGATCCGGGTTTTAATACCGCCAAACTACCGTCATTCATTCGTACAAGCCTGGTTTGTCTGGTATTGTTGATGACGTTTAAATACGGGTCAGTAACCTGTACAAGCGATTGTTCTTTTAAATTGTTGCCTGTTCTTATTCTTGAAAATATTAAGCCCGCTGTCACAAAGGCCAGGAACAGGGCGGCAAACCTGAACCATTTGGTCTGGTGAAATTTTAGCGGAATGATGTTAGGCTCAATAGTTTCGGTAAAACCATGTTCATGAACGTATGCCGCGATGGAGTTTACATCTGCGTCTGTAAGTTCATCCTTTAGCGGTTGAACAACAATAGCAGAAATAATTAAATGCGCTTTTTCGACAATGATTTTACGGTCGGGGTGTTTTAAAAGCCATTGGTCCCAAAAGTCCTGCTGTGTGCCTTTTAAAACCCAGTCGATAAAAAAATCGTCATGTAAAAAGTCTTCGACTTCGAAATTACTATAATCGGTCACTGGAAATTCAATTGGTTTATAATACTATATATTCCAAACCGATTAAATATTACCCCTCTGAAAAGTAAAAAAATGAATAATTTTAAGAATTAGTTAGTAATTACCTGATTAACAGTTGTGTAATTTATTAGTTCAGGAGGCTAAAAACACTGCGAGAAGGATAATCCATTCGGAACGAAAGTTTTTATATGCCTTTTGCAGCAGGTTATGTACAGATTGCTTACTGATTTCCATGATCTGCGAAATGTTATCGAAATCGAGGTTTTCATAAAACCTCAAATACATAATTTCCCGCTGACGCGGTGGGAGGGCATTCAGAATATGTTTTATTCTTGTTGTGAGTTCTGCGCTTTCAAGATTGGTAATGATCTTTGATTCGATGTTAAATTCAACTAAAAATTCATAGTTCTCATCGAGTTCTTCGCCACGGTTCCATTTACTTTGTTCGCGAAATATTCTTAACCTTACTGCCTTGAATAAATACCACTTTACTGCCGGCGTCGAACTGATCCGGAGCCTCCTGTTCCAAAGCTCCAGGAAAACATCTTGTATACAATCTTTCAAAAAATCCTTATCCTGGCAAATGCGGTACCCGTAATTAAATAGTGGCTTTGAATATTTTTTGATCAATTGTGTATAAGCAGCATCATTACCATCACGAAACAGATCCCAAAGTTCGGAATCATTCGTGGTAATTAAATTGTCGCTGTCGGGCCTCATCTGAATTTACTTCTTCCTCTTTTATCCGTTGTAGCATAAATGAATAAGTTAATTGTTTTTATTCATTTATACATCGCCCTTTTGGCGTACGTATGATTAAATCAGGTAAAGTTATTTAAAAGATTAATTAACCTTGTTATTTGATGTTCAAACTGGTAAAAAAGATCTTTAAAAATAACATTTGTTTTGAATCATCTCTGTTTTATTTATCTGCGAAGACTTCTGGCTACTCCGATCTGAAATCTGTTCAAAAAAAACTACAGCGGCAAGGAAAATTACTGGTTTTGCCTGTTCAAGCGTAATGGCATGATATTATATAGGGGTATAGCTGACCTATAATGATGAGAATAGTTTTTATCCCGAAATTAATTTTGATCCTGGGCCTCTCGGTTTTGCTGGGCCTGGAGGGATTTTTTAGTTACCGGCTGCACGAACTGTCTGCGCGGCAGGAAATGATCAAGCTGGATCACTCCACCTCGCGAGCGAAATTTAGCCTGCACAATCCAAAGCCCTTCATGAAACTCTTGTGGTGAAGCAAATGATGCGCGTCCTAGGAAACTCAGCTCTCTTCCACCATCTGCACCAATGCCGTATACCAACGAGCTGTTGCCCAGTAATCTTTGAAATAAAGCCTGTACCAATTCTTCAAAATCCAAAGGGTTGAAACCGTAGAAATTATAGCCCACAATGATTCTCCTTTAAAAAATTCAAATGACTGGTTAACACCAACAAGACCTTATTCATGTGTTTAGGGTTTATTTAATATGCAAGATTAAGAAAATACGCGATCACTAATTCGAATCTATTTGAAAATAAGTATTATTTGCTTAAACATTGAATTTAAAACTGCACTTACAAAAGATCCATATTTTTAATGGACAAATCATATCTTCGAATTAAATAGATGTCTAAGCCAAATATAATCCCTGTAGCCGCCGCAGTAATTTTTAAAGAAGGGCAATTATTGATCGCTCGGCGCGCGGCACATAAATCTCAAGCCGGATTTTGGGAGTTCCCGGGTGGAAAAATAGAGGTGGGAGAAACACCGGAAGCTTGTTTATTAAGAGAGCTCAAAGAAGAATTAGCCATTGAAGTTAAAGTGAATCATTTCCTGATGGAAAGTATTCATCACTACGATCAAATTTCCATTGTTTTGAAAGCTTATCATTGTTCTTATTTGAACGGAGATATCCAATTGCATGATCATGATCTAGTCGAATGGATCAGTCTCAGTGAATTTGATCAATTTAATTTTGCCCCAGCAGACCGACCTTTTTTACCTTATCTAATTTCAATTCAATGACCACGTATATTTTTGGTGCCTTACCCGATCTGGAAGAGGGCGATATTTTTCCGAATCGAAAAGCTCTAACCGAGGCTGGCATTCATAAAGTGCTCATGGGTGGTATCGATGGAAATCCGCGCCAGGGCGCATCTTCTATTGTTTTAAATGGCGGTTATGTGGATGACTTTGACTTAGGAGACGAGATCATTTATACCGGTCATGGTGGTAATGATCCCAATACCGGAAGACAAATCAAAGATCAGAGTTGGGAAAGTCCTGGTAACAAAGCTTTATTGGTCAGTGAACTACATGCCTTACCGGTTAGGGTAACACGTGGCTATAAGCACCATTCTGCTTTTAGCCCAAAGTCAGGCTTTGTATATGGTGGTCTCTATCAAGTGACCGAGCATTTCGAAGATCGTGGGAAAGACGGTTTTTTAATCTGCCGTTACCGCCTGCAAAAAATCCAACCTGGTTCCACCATGCCGCCTGAACCGATTCAATCACTACCTGCCGGTAATGAAGATAGTAAAAGGCAGACTAGTACCGTTCTCCGTATCGTAAGGGATACCAAACTTTCACGGGAACTGAAAGCACTTTACGATTATACCTGCCAGATCTGCGGTCTTCGCATTACCATCAAAGGAATTGGCTACGCCGAAGCTGCCCATATTAAACCTCTAGGCAAGCCACACAACGGCTTTGATAAAGCTGACAATCTCTTGTGTTTATGCCCTAATCACCATGTCATGTTGGATAAAGGAATTCTCACTTTAACCGATGAATTTGAAGTTTTGGGTGGGGAATACGAAAAGGTGACTTTCAAGGCAGATCACGCCCTAGATGGGGAGAATATTCGCTACCATCGCGCGCACATTTTTATCAACGAGTAATTTTCAATCAATCAATTATTCGCTTATAATCAACACGTTATCTTCTTAATATAGAATAGTAGCCTGGGTTGGGCACGAACCTGGAATCCAGTATTTTTTTGTTATTGACAACCAGCAATTTTTCGTATATTTGGGTAAGCGAAAGAGGTAAACGAGTAAAACGCCCAATCGGCGTGGTGGTTAACTTCAGAAGCGATTGATAATTAGCTACTTACAAAGATATCATAGCAGCCCAGGTGGGCGCACTTCTAAAAAGCTGCTTTTACACTAAAAAGCGGCTTTTTTTGTCTTGATAAGAGGATTTAGTCAATCTCAGCACCGGCACCGTCACAAAGAGAAATTTCGTCAGGACTATCCAGCTAAATAGAACAGCCTAAAATAGCATACACATGAAATGATGAGTGCCAAACTAATTATGATTAAACGTACAAAAATCGTCATACCGAAATCTAGGAGAATACTTGAATTTACCCCAAAAAAGATGCTGTAAAATATATTACGACAACAGTCTCGCCCTGATAGTACTCAAAAAAAGCAAATCATGTTAGGCTTGAAGAAAATATATGTAAATTATTCATTTATAGTTATTTAATTTCTGTTTTGGAAGAATGGAATGATATAGCTGTTTGTCTATGCATTTTAACAATCACCTAAGATTCTATAATCTAACCTGTTAAGGATTTTGAAATTTAGTATAGAGCAATAGCTATTTTTCTAAAACCTTTATTAATTAATAAAATTAGGTATTTATCAATATTATGATATTCACTTTAAACTTGTCACTTTAGTAATTAGGTAAAGTCAGGCTTTTGATAAGCCGGTTTTTAACTACTTATAAATTACTCCCACAGATATGAAACCATCTGCGCAGTATTAATTTTAAAGAAATATGTTTTTTTGTTCGCCTGGTCTGAGTATATTCCTTTATCGAAATGTTCAGTGCAGATTATGAGAATTATGTGTATGAATCGGAATATTTTAATTTAAACTGTATAGACTACATTTTATGACTGTTTTAACCATTGATAAACCTCATTTTAACCCATTGTTAAGGCGTTATACTGTCGTCGACATTAAAATATTTTTAAAATGAGTCAAGTAAATAGTCTTTTTTTTGTCATTTTTTCAATATGGATCGATTGTTTTTAATTGAAATAATAAAAATGTATTATTTTTTTAATATCACTTGGTAAAACGTTTTTGTTAATTATATTTGTTAAAACCAATTGTAAAAAATATGTTACTGTCAATAGTTTAGTCTGCCTGAAAGACTTCCTTTTGAGATTTATGTACTTATTAAATTAACCAATATCACTGACATGAAGAACCTGATTTACCTGTACCAAACTTTCCCGGAATTAATAACCTGATAGGGAGTCATCCATGAAAACTCCTTTGAGTTTTTAGATGCTAAAAGCATTTATTAATTAACCTAATCACTGATAGGGAAGAGAACACTATGGTTCCGTCATCCTGATGATAGGCCTGTGAGTGCACAACTATGCACTGTTGTCAAGAATATTCCTGCAGATTATTTTTGATTTCGTGTTCTTTTTTCTCAAAATCACCACTATGGGAAAAGAATTACATGCTACTTAATCTAAAGGCATCCTACGTTCGCATAAACCACTTGCGGGCACTAAAGGATATGGCCCTTTAAATCACAAATTTTTATTTCATCAATCTAAAGATCCATTAATTATGCGATACTTATGGCTGTGCCTTGTGGTTTTTGCTGCAATTACCACATGTGCACCTACTGGCTTAGCCAAGGGGAATGAGGGTAAAAAAAGCAATATAAAACTTAATAGTAATGCTCACATCCGCCGGGATACTGTAGTTAAAGACTCATTATTAGAAGACAGTATAAATATTATTAAAAGACATACTGTTTATAATAAACTGGCCGACAGTGTTATCAAAAAACCTTATGATCTTTCAACGTTTCCTGGTGTTTCCCTGCAGCAGCTATTAAAAGGACAATTTGCCGGGTTATATGTACAGGAGCCTTCCGGTGAACCGGGTACTATGCAAAATATGTTTATAAGGGGAGTACCTATGCCGTTGCTTTCTCCCAAGGATGTTTACCAATCGCAGCCATTAGTTGTACTGGATGGTATCCCGCTCGTAACAGAGCACCCTTTTGCATACGATGTACAGCTTTATAACTATAACCGGATGGGGACGGCTACCAATCCGTTTGCTGATATCGATATGAATAATATCGCTTCGATTGCGGTGTTAAAAGATTTGTCGGCTACGGCAATTTATGGCCCGCGGGCAATTAACGGTGTTATTGTTTTGACATCCAAAACCCCTGTAGCCGCCAAAAGTATCACTTTTGATTCCTATATAGGTTTGGCACAGCGCCCGCATGTAATTACTATAAACGGTAAATATGAAAACGCTTTCAGGCAGCGCTTTTACGACCTTTATACAACCAATGGCAGATATTCTGACGATGAGAATTATCCCATTTATCTGAGCGATTCGTTAAATAACGTTTATAGCGGAAAATCTGATTGGAGCGATCTCTATTATCGCAACGCGGTGGTTTACGGCATTAACTTCGGTATCTCCGGAGGAACCGACCGGGCCAATTTCCGTTTCTCATTGGGTGATCTGAAAAGTGATGGTGTAGCTGATGGCACAGGGCTAAACCGATATAGTGCCATGTTCAACATCAATATGAAGCCCATAAAATGGCTGCTTTTTTCGGCCATGGTAAATGCTAACCGGGTTGAGCGGCAACGCAATAAATACCTGCGCGACCGGTTTGCACAGATCAATTACTTCCCCGATCTAAGTGCGCCGCTGCCGCCAAATAAAGATTTTTATGCCGATTACCTGGAACAATACAAAAAAAGTTTTGATAACAATAAGAACAATATCGTCGATGGTTATGCTAAAATAGGTATCGACCTTGGGAAATTTAAGTTTGTAACAAGCTTTAATGTGGATTATAATGAAGGGTATCGCGATGTATTTTATGCGCGTACACTTTTACAGGGCAACAGCTATGCCTCCAACTACTTTGGCTTTAGCCAGCGTATTATGGCCGATAACCGGGCAACCTATGATCTGACGGTAAATAAAGTACATGATTTTCATTTTGAACTCGGGCAATCAACCCAATGGGACATTTATAAGTATAGTAATGCTTATGCATACAAAGGAGTAAATGACTATATCAAAATTAACCTTTTAGTCTCAAATCCCAAGAACCCGGATGGTTCTGATAACCCTGATTATCTGAATACCACGGCCTTTCCGCGAATTAACCTATCGTTTTCTGGATAAGACCAAGGACAATCTGGTTTCTTTTTACGCTAAAACCGATTATTCATTTAAAGAAAAATATTTTTTATCGGCAACGGTACGTGCAGATGGCTCATCAAACGCGCAACCTACCAACCGGTGGTTTTACTCCCCGGTATTATCTGCGGCCTGGAATGTTAAGAAAGAACTGCTTAACAGTACTGCTATCATCAGTGATCTTGTCTTGCGTGCAAGCGTGGGTCGGTTAGGCCGCCTTAACACGTTTGATAACTATTCACAGGGGCCGCAATATACGGCATCGGTAGGTTATACTGGCAATTTAACTGTACCGGGATATAACGCGATTGGCGTGCTAGCAAGGCCTTACTCCACCGGATGGGTAGGTTATGGAATTCCCTGGTCGTATTCAAATCAGCTTAACCTGGGTACCGATGCAAGTTTGCTTAATAATCGTTTACACCTCTCGGTTGATTGGTATCTGAAACAGGAAAAGAATCTGTTGATCGGTATCCCTGCCTTTGCAGAGTATGGCTATAAGCAGTCGATAGAAAGTGGCATGGCTCTCAACAACAGCGGTATCGATGTGTCTGTATCGGCCAATATTATCCGGAATACAAAATTTGGATGGGCATCGTCTTTAAATCTGAACCATAACGCCAATAAACTGAAGGCACTACCAAGAGGCTTAAGCCAAATTACGATAGATAATAAGCTTTTAAAGGTGGGGAGTCCGGTTGATCAGTACTGGTTATTGACAAACGACGGCATTTACAAATCAGAAAGTGAAATACCTGTTATAAACGGTCAGCCGCTTAAATATAATGGTATCGCTTTACATGCCGGCGACCCCAGATGGCGTGATATAAACGGCGACAATGTGATTGATAACAATGATAAAACACTGAAAGGGCACTCAATGCCGCGCATATCAGGCGGTTATGATAACACTTTCAGGTATGGTAACTGGAACCTAAACGTAAACCTCTATTTCAATCTGGGCCGTGACCTCATTCATCAGGAGATGGCAAACCGCTTTGATTTTATTAATCGAGAAGGTAACAGCGATGTTAATTCTGTTAAAGAGATCACCTTCTGGGAAAAACGCGGCGACTACAGCAAGTATCCTTTGTATAATCCATGGAGCACCGTCATTCCGTACCGTGTTGATCAGGATCTTTTTCTTGAAAATGCCTCATTCCTGAAATTAAGAACAATTTCAATAGGGTACGACCTTACCAGGGCTATGCACCTGAAGAAAATCAAACTCACCAGGTTTTACGTGTATGTAACCGCAAATAATGTGTTTACCATAACACCTTATACGGGACAGGATCCTGAATTGGTAAACTATGATGGTTATGATACCGGTTATGGCCTGCCGATACCAAGAACATACACCTTGGGTGTAAAAATGGAATTATGATATGAAGAACGATCACAAAAATCATGTTGTAAAAATGAAAAAGATATCATGTATTGTGCTGCTGTTTGTAACGGCATTGATGAGCTGTAATAAAACGCTGGATATTGATTCATCAAGAGTTGTTGGTGAAAAAAATATGTGGAATAAGCTTGAAGATGCACGCGCCGGCCTATTGGGGGTTTACGCGCTCACCCGCGCAGCTTTATCTGATAATAACGGGCACTGGCTTTATGGCGATGTAAGGACCGGTGAGTTTATCAGCCCTAACCGGCAGGACCTGAAGGCAATAGCGGGTAACCAATTAAATGCATCCTATCCCACTATTGATGCCTTGTCTGACTGGACACGGTTTTATGCAATAGTTAATGCCGCAAATATTTTTCTCGAACGTATTGGCGACGTAAAAGCTGCCGATAAGCGCTATACTGATAACTACCTGAAGGTTGATGTTGCCCAGGTGCGCTTTTTACGGGCTTTTGCTTATTTCTATATGGTAAGGATATGGGGAGATGTACCATTTATCACTTCATCTCATGATGGTAAGTTTGAAAACCAGCCGCGCGAGAACGGCAGTAAAATATTAGTATGGGCCCAGGAGGAAATACTTAAAGCCTCAGCTGATATGCCTTTTGTTTATAGTAATAACGACATTCAACAGCCTGGTAATTATTACAATGAGGATGCCACCAGGTGGGGCGGGGCTCTGGCTACAAAAAATACGGCTTATGCGGTTTTGGCACACGTAGCAGCATGGCAGGGTAATTATACCGATGTGGCCACATACACCAAATTTGTGGAGGACAACTATGGCAAAAGCGGTATCAGTTACCAGAACACCGAAGATCTTACCAAATCAAACGGCTTCTTTTTTAATAAGAACACGAGCCAGGTGTTTGGTTTTAACTCCGATTGGGGGCATATCGACGGATCGGTAACCGGGCACCTGGAGGAACTGACCCTGGCCGAGCCTGTGGTGAATAAAAAAATTCCTGATGTCTATATGCCGAAAGATACTATTCTGAAAATATTTGATCAGCCGAAGGACGAACGCTTTAGTATAGACACCCTTGGCCAGCCTCGGTCAGAAAGATACTTTACCAATATTAACGGTAAGTACCCAATTTTCAGTAAAGTAAAGGTTATTCTGGGAGGGGTATCCGACCCAACATTCCGATACTTTACCAGCGCATTAATTTTTACAAGAATTGAAGATATCACGCTCCTCAGGGCCGAAGCGTTGGCTGTTTTAGGCGATTTGACTGGTGCCGAAAACGAATTAACGGTGGTAATGACCAGAAGAGGGATAACCGAAATTGATTTCGGCCAGGACATCATTGATTTAATATTTAAGGAACGGCATCGCGAACTTTTGGGCGAAGGTCATAGATGGTATGATCTGGTTCGCTATAACAAGATCAAGCAAAACAACCCTGCATTTCTGAAACTCATCAATTCGCAGGGTATATACTGGCCGGTATCGCGCAGGCTTATTTCTCAGAATAACCTATTAACACAAAACCCATTTTGGAAATAAACAGACCATATATGAAAAAACTAATAAAATATATGAGCGCTTTAAAGCCATTGCTGCTGGTAATACTGTTACAAAGCGCCTGCAAAAAAGATGGCGGTTATCATAATGCCATTGACATTAGTACAAAATTCTCAGGTAATACCTATGAATATTTGAAAAGTAAGCCCGGGGTATACGATTCACTGCTGGCCGTTATAGATAGGACGGGCTTAAAGCAAACGCTTGCGGATAGTAATGTTACGCTCTTTGCGGTTACAAATTCAAGTTTTCAGCTGGCACTTAACAACCTGAATACGCTAAGACGGCAAGGTGATAAAGATCCGTTGTTTTTGGCCAATATTGATGGTGTGCAGCTGGATACCATGGTTTCGTACTATATTATCAGGGGCAAACGTACAACAGATTCTCTGCTTTTGCAGGATGGGCTTGATCTTTATGGTGTACGTTTTGGATATCCGATGCATGGCCGGGTTTCTAAAATATCAGCATCGGGACTCACAGGCGGCGGCCCCGACGTTATTGAATACAGTAATACCAAACGAAGCAAGTTTATCAGAAATTGGGCAACCACAACAACCGGATCTAATAATATCAGCACCCGCAATGGCATTGTGCATGTCGTGAGCCCCGATCATATTTTCGGCTTTGATGAATTTGTATCGCGGTTAACATTTGTTCCGCCACCACCAAATCTGATGGCCTTGATAGGGGGCAAGCTTACAGTTTTAAGGGATAACAATGGTGGCCCAGATAATGGCGAAGGCTCTAAAAAGGTAATTGACGGTGATGACCATACCAAGTTCCTTGCCGATCTTCAGGGACGTTTATGGATGCAGTTTGAGTTGAATGAACCCGAGGTGTCAGGGGTTTACACACTTACATCTGCTAATGATGCTCCAGAACGCGATCCCAAAGCGTGGACTTACGAAGGTTCAAATGATGGCAAGATATGGACTGAACTCGACCGCAGGAGTAATTTCTTCTTTGAAGAACGATACCAGACAAAAGTTTTCAGGTGCCCTAATACTACAGCTTATAAATTCTACCGCGTAGACATTACAGAACTACGCGACGGGGGCCTTTTCCAACTGGCCGAGTGGACCATAAATAAAGTGAAGTAAGCTATGGAAGATCAAAATATCAATGCAATGAAAAAAAAGAAACAGATGCAAATATTCGTAAAAAAAGGATTTATAGCTATCGTGTTTGCTGTTGCAGCGCTCAGCAGTTGTAAAAAGATATATAATATTCCCGACGAAAAGGATTACCTGAGTTCGAACGTGAACTACAGCAATAAAGTTTTTGACCCCATTTTAGGGCGTACTACTTTAATGGGTGGGTTTAATGGGGACAATTCCACACAACCAATAAAGTTTGAGATAATTAACGCGCGTTTTGGCGACGGTAGGCCTGTTTCTGATCTTTTTCAGAAAAAGCCTGCTTATGTGTGGATAGCGCCTTACAATGGTCTTGAAAAAAGTCTTGCCGAAATAGAAGCGAAAAGAAAGCTGGAAGAGCATCCTTTATTTGAGGTGCGCTCATCTGGCGAGTTTATTATGTGGGCATCATCTACTAATGAACTGATTAAACCGCGACCAGCCGATAGTACCAATTTTTCGCAGGATACACGTTATTTTGATGTTAGGATAAGTAACACAGGCGGCAGTACGGTTATAAGGGACCTGCAGGTACGCCCATTTCGCGAGCGCCCGTATGAGCCTTCTGATGATTTTAATATTTACTCCGGTGGGCCCGCCCCGCATCCTAAAACACCTAACAACCCCGCAAGCAGAAATTATATCAGGCCATTTTTAAACGGTGTGATAGGCGCAACTAGCGATATCGCCCTGCAAAGTAATGATGACAAAAAGGATGTGGTGGTTTATATACGTCCCTTTACCGGGGGGACCGGGAATTCGCTAAGGTTCAAATTTCTGAGCAAAGATTCGGTAGCCATGAATCCCGCTTTATTTAACGAAACAACGTGGGATAAAATAGTACACGGGTTTAACATGCAAAAAACCGCAACCTATGTACAATATGATGTTGCCTACCCAATCCCTTTAGTGGAAATACCTACTGTTTACGCGCCTGGAGGCACCCGGGACCATGCCGAATTTAAATACTCAAGAATTGGTTTTGGCGGTATTAGGGTAGTGGCAAGTTTCGGGATTGATTTTGCCATATATAAAAAGGGCGACTGGGAGATAGTGTTCCATTTTTTAAAGGACAATCCAAAGTTTGAAGACGAATAACCGAATTTAAAACTTATCACGATGAGAAAACGCATACTATTTTATATAGCGCTTGTTGTTTGCACGATCTTCTCCTGCATAAACGTTCTTGCGCAAGCGCAAAATGTAACCATTAGCGGTACAGTGGTCGAAAAATCGACCAATAAGACCTTGCCAGGTGTAAATATATACATGGGTAATAAGGGTTTGACCCAAACCGATATCAAGGGAAAGTTTACTGTTACCGTACCAGCCGGCTCCACGCTTATGTTTACTTTTATTGGTTTTGTTTCGGAAAAAGTCAAACCCGAACCCGGGCAAAAAAACATAACCGTAACATTAACTGAAGACAAAAAAGGGCTAAATGAGGTTATCATTGTAGCCTACCAGAACAGGAATAAAGAAACAACCCCCGGCGCTTCGGTAACCATAACAGCTAAGGATATCCAGGATGTTCCAACTTCAAATGTTGAGAACCTGCTGCAAGGTAAAGTTGCCGGGTTAAATGTTCAGAATAATACGGGTGCCCCGGGTTTCAGGGGTTCGGTTCAGGTACGTGGTTTGTCAACACTTAGTGTAACAGGCAGTGGTAGCGAGTCGTTTTTACAACCCACATCCCCCTTGTATATTATTGACGGGGTGCCTTTGGATGCTGATAAGGCAGCTGAGTTTGGTTTTCAGACACAGGGGCCGGGCGTGAGCCCTTTATCACTAATACCTGTAGAGGATATCCAAAGTATACAGGTGATGAAAGATGCACAGGCAACCTCTATGTATGGGTCAAGGGGAGCTTACGGGGTAATCATCATAACCACTAAACGCGGAAACTCAAAAGTACCAAGAGTGCGGTATACCGGTAACTTTTTTGTTAACGCGACGCCAAAATTGCGTGAAACATTGGGGGGGAATGCGGAGCGTCAGGCAAAAATCCAGCAGATATTGGCCAACACCACAATCATTGATGAGCTTAGAAAACTGGGTAAAACCGGTTTCCTGGCAGATAGTTTAAACGCCTACTGGAACAACTCCACAAACTGGCAGTCCATTTTTTATGGCACAACCCATAATCAAAGCCATAACATAGCCCTTGATGGCGGGAACGAACGCTTTAACTATAAAGTGAATATGGGATACTATTCAGAAAAAGGGGTTATCAAGAACACAGGTTTTGACAGGTATAACATGAACATGAACATGGAGTTTAAGCCAAATGATAAATTCAGGTTCTTCGGTTCTCTATTCGGTTCGTTAGGTAGTCAGGCCAAGGGTGATGGAGTTGGCTTATTGCAACAGGGAGTGGCCGAAAACGGGCAGGCTTCTACCTTGCTGCCGCCCCCTTCATTTTATCTTTCGCCCGATGGAGTAATATCAGCCTTGCAAACCAATAACAGCAACAATACGAGAAATTTACGCACTAATATCGATGGTCGTTATGAGTTTCTTCCCGGGTTTGCTGTATCGTCAAGCATCAGCTATGATTATACTTCAGATGCCGAATCAACATTTACACCCGCTGCTGCAAATGCCCAATTTGCACAGATATATGATTTTGAAGGCCGTAATTTCACGTTATATAACCGTAATGCTATCACTTATGCCAAAACTTTCGGTGTAGATCATACCATATTCATCAATACATTTAATGAAATATATAAGCAGGGGGGGCAAAGTGGTATTATCAGGCAAACCAGGATCCCGAATGACCAATTGCAGGGCCCAATAGGGTTCGACCCTTATAATTCAAGAGGTGGAGGTGTGCTGTCAAATTATAAAAATGCTACTATCGCGTCATTTGCCGGCTCATTTAATTACGATTATAAAAAGAAATATGTACTGGAGCTCTCGTACCGTTTGGATGGTACATCCTCCAACGGTTTGGAGAATCCGTACTCAAAAAACCCCGCCGCCGGTTTCAGATGGAACTATTACAAAGAGAACTGGTTTAAAAACTGGGATTGGCTAACCTCCGGAGGTTTAAGGTTAACCTGGGGCCAGAATATTGTGCCAACGGGCAGTTTGCAAAGTATTTATGGTTTGTATAACCTGAATGGTAATTTCAACAACAACCCAACCATTGGTGTCAACTATGAGTTTATACCCAACCCCGGATTAAAACCAACCACCACTACACAGTACAACCTGGGCTTTGATATGACGCTTTGGCAAGGTAAGGTTGACCTGAGTTTTGATACCTACTATAAAAAAGTGGATAATTTGTTGTTCGACAGGTTTTTGCCTAATAGCACAGGTTTTCAGAAAAAGACAAGTAACGATGTGTCCATTGCTGACTATGGTTATGAACTGATGGTAACCGTAAGACCAATAACCGCTAAAGATTTTAACTGGACCGTATCATTTAACGGGGCCATTAATCGGGATTATTTGCTGCGTTTGCCCGCCGAGTATAACGGCCAGTATATCAAATTTGATTATAATAATAATCAGCATATTGTTTTCAGAGTGGGTAAAAATACGCTGTCAAATTACCTGATTATCAACCAGGGTGTTTATTCAACCGATGCCAACGTGCCTGTTGACCCTGTAACGGGTAAAAAATATCAAACCAACGGACTTGCCTTCAAAGGCGGTGATCCGATTTATAAAGATGTTAACGGCGACTATATACTTGATAGCCGGGATTATGAAATAACCGGTAACTCGCAGCCTTTAATTACAGGTGGTATATCAACAAATATCAACTATAAAAATTTCGGGTTAAATATTTACGCTACTTATACAGCCAAACGAACAATTTTAAATAATGCCTTGTCTGACAGGTTGTCCATCATGCGCGATCCATATGCATTATTAGCCGTGGTGCCGTTGGATAACCTGGACATTTGGCGTAAACCCGGAGACCACTCGGTATATCCTAATCCTTATTCATTTTCGAGGTTTAACCAGATACAACCGCTACGTCCTGATCAAACCTTGTGGCAGGAGGATGGATCATACTTAAAGATCAATACGGTTACCTTCTCTTATATGTTTAATCGCCGTTTTGTACGACAGCTTGGATTCAACAATGTAAGGCTTTATTTCTCCACCAATAATCTCGTCACATTTTCAGGATATAATGGCCCCAACCCCGAGAACGTGACCTCTCTTGGCCGGGATGCATCAAGCGGATATCCAGTACCGCGTACTTATAACTTAGGTTTAAATATCGAACTCAATACAAGTAAATAAAACTCAGGATCATGAAAAAAAGTGTGATATACATTTTAGCAGCGGCAGTAAGCTTGTGTTTACCTTCCTGTAAGAAGTTTTTAAACGTACAGCCCATTGACAAATTAACGGGTAATAACTTTTACCGTTCAAAAGACGACGTTGTTGCCAATATTTATGATATGTCGAGGACCTTCTTCGGTAAGATCAATGAAACGCATTTTATTGGCGCTACCGGCGAGTACCGCTCTGGTGAAGTGCTGTATGAACCACAAGCCGATCTTGGACCCGCACGCGCATTTGTAGAGGTACTTGGCAGGAATGACCTGCTGGGACTTATAAACGGAAACCCGCCATGGAATTTCTACAACTTTGGTTTGATCACCGATTGGACCGGTTATTATCAGGTGATACAAAGCGCTAACATCCTGATCTCAAAGCTGGAAACAGGCGTACCCGGCGTAACCGAAACCGAGAAAATGCAGTTTGAAGGCGAAGCAGCTTTTATACGCTCATTGGCTTACTTCTTTATGGTCAGGCTTTATGGCGATGTGCCTTATTATACCGATGCGTTTCATTCAACAGCTTTACCACGTGAAAACATGGTATCTGTTTTAAATAAATGTATCGCCGACCTTAAAAAATATAAAGATGGTTTACCCTGGACCTATGCCGACCCCGCATTAAAAGGCGTGCGTGCCACCAGGGGCAGCATGATAGCGCTTGTCATGAATATGGATATGTGGAATGCCGGCTTCGATAAACCAAATGCAACTAAATACTACCAGGAAACCGCCGACCTGGGGCAGGAGCTTGTTAAGAGCAATGCTTACAGGTTACTGCCGTTAACCGAATGGGCAACGGTTATCAAAGGAAGATCGGACGAAAGCCTTTTTGAGTTTTACCGCAGTATTAACTACGGCGACCAGAATGCCGCCATTGCACCGGTAGGCGATATGTTTCTCCATTATCCTTATAAAAGACCCGAATATACCCATAGGATAAGCTTTGCCTATTACCGGGGCGAATACATGCAAAAGTTATATCCTGGCACAGCAGACAAGCGGGTTTCCATATGGTTTAACTCGGATATATATGCCGACAACGGGAAATTCATGATGCTCAAATTTGCCCAGAATGCCTTTGCTACCGGCGAAGAGGATGCCAATCCGGATAACACTTTTATGATATTCAGGTATGCTGGCGAGATATTGCTGTGCGCAGAAGCTATGGCCGAACTGGGAGAGGACGACGCCGCAATTGCCATGGTTAACAAAGTTAGGGACCGCGCCGAGGCTTCGCGCTATACAGGTGGTGGCGGGCAGGATCTTAAAGATTTTATTTTCCTGGAGAGATCACGCGAACTAATGGGCGAGGGACATCACTATTTTGACATGGTGCGCACCCGCAGGATCATGAACAGCGAATGGTCATATGATGTACTGACATTAGACAAGTTTAACCGCGGTGCCTGGACATGGCCGCTCAACGGCAACGCGCTTGCCAATAACCCTTTCATGTCATTGAACATGTATTGGATAAACGGAGGTAACTAACCTATTTCTAAAGAGTAATGATAAGAAATATGAAAAATATAATTATTGTTTTTGCGGGCTTATTACTGCTGTTCACCAGCTGCAAGCGCGATGAATATTACAAGGACGGGGGTAAAGCCAACGCTGATTATCCGGGAGACATGCTGCAATATCTGCAGGATAAGGCGGTTCCGTTTGATACCATTGCCCAGATAGTAAAGCTGGCCGGAATGGAAGATACCTTTCGCCATACCGATTTTACCTTTTTTGCGCCTGACGACGATGTAATCAAAAGGACCATCGGTAACAACAAAACCCAGGGTTCATTAAATAACTTTTTGTTTGAGGTTGGGCGCGATACCGTCAAAAAACTGTCAGACATCGATCCCGCGATATGGAGAAAATATTTAGAACGGTATATGTTTAAGGGTATCAACAGGCTTAAGGATTATCCGCAGATAGACTTTACCCTGCAAAACCAGTATCCGGGCGCACTATATTACTCTTACAGTGGGGATGTGCTGAACATTGGGGTGATATATGGCGATGCCAATAACGTAAAATATATTGGTCCGCGTACACTGGTAATAGGCTATATATATGATATCAATAATGCCGAAAATGCTGTTTTTCGCACCAATATATCCTCCTCTGATATTAAGCCAAAAAACGGGGTAGTACATACCCTGCAATACAACGAGGCGTACTTTGGATTTAATGCCACCGACTTTTATGATGAGATTTATTTTGCAGGACTTCATCCATCTAATTAATAGTATAAATGATTTTTCAATGGTAATGAATTGAAACATGAGAAGAATTAACTACATCATAACGCTTGCCCTGGTAGTATTTGCTATGCAGGCCTGTAAAAAAAATAAAACAGAGTTTTCGGATCCTTACGGAGACGGGAAACCGCCATTAGGTGTTACCCTGAGCAGGGATGCGGCACCTGTGCCTGCAACTGGCGCGGTGGGTACCGAGGTAACCTTTAGCGCTACCGGGCTTATACCTTTTAAGGACAAAATAAAGTTTATGTTCAATGGTGAGCCCGGGCAGGTTACTGAAGTAACGGAATCGACCATTAAAGTAAAGGTGCCTCCGTTTGGCAGCACTGGTATTACCTCCATCGCCATAGATAATCAGTTGGTAATCGGCCCGATATTTAAGGTGAACGGATTAATTAACATCGATCCTTCGTTTAGAGCTACAGCCGGAGCAAATAATTACGTGAACCAGGTATATACGCTTGCTGATGGGCGAAACCTGGTACTTGGCTGGTTTACCAATTATGATAACAAAGGAATTATTACCCCGCTTAACAGGATTGTAAGAACATCAGCCGATGGGGAACTCGACCGTACATTCAGAACCGGGAAAGCAGCAAATGGCGCCTTATCCAGGGTTGTTGAACTTGGCGGCAGATATATTATTGCGGGAGGTTTTAGCGGCTACAATCAGCGTACCGAAAATATCAGCAATATCACCAGTTTAAATATTGATGGCAGCGTTGATACGATCGGTATAAAAACCTACAGAAGGCCGTCGCAAACAGATACAACCAAGTATTTCCCAAGATTCAACGGTGGAACCAACGATTTTATAAGCCGGATATATAAGCACCAGAACAAGATAACGGCAACCGGTAACTTCAGATATTATGTGAGCCGGGTTTATACCGAACATAATCATGATTTTACTCGTGACACAGTAATATTGGACAGTACTGAAATACGGCAGGTGCTCCGTTTTAATCTGGATGGATCGCTGGATAAAACCTATCGCTTTAATGCTACCACCAACAAAGGTCAGCCTTCGGCAAACGGGCCAATTGACTCATATATGCATACTGATGCCGATCAGATGGAGAAATTGGTTGTATTTGGAAACTTTACCACATTTGATCAGAAGGCCGCAGGCCGCCTGGTTCGGTTAAGTCCAGATGGTACCATAGACGCATCTTTCAAAACCGGTACAGGTGCCGATAATATTATCTCATCATTAACGTACAACGTTGTTACAAAAAAATATTTCATAACTGGGATATTCAGGTCATACGATGGCAAACCGGCTATGGGAATGGCCCTGCTCAATACCGATGGCACCCTTGACCAAACTTTTACACCTAAACTATTTGAAGGGGGTTACCCGGGTTTTGCCCGCCAGCTTGATGATGGGCTGATTGTAGTTAGCGGTAGTTTTAAAAAGTATGATAACGTTACCCGTAACGGCTTTATGGTATTAAACGGTAAAGGCGAGCTGGCAGGGAATTATAATACTACCGGACCATTCTCCGGTACCTTGAATGATATTATACAAACAAAATCGACCGACGGAAAAAGAGCATTGCTGCTGATAGGCGGATTTTATCGGTTTGACAACATACAGGTTAGTAATATCATACGCGTAACCATTGAATAAATTTTAAGAGAACCTATAATTTATAAAAAGATGCGGAACAGGAAAAGATATAAAGAAATAATTTTTTCGATCATTTGTGCATTGGCTGTAGCAGCAATATCATGTAATAAGGATTTTGTACGCACCCTGCCCGATAAAAATTATACAGACACGGCCAAAGCATCATTTGGCGAACGTAAAGTACTCTACCTCATTGTTGACGGAGCGAGGGGGGCATCTGTAAACGCCGCCAATGTACCCAATATTAAGGCATTGCTGCCCAATTCTATTTATAGTTGGGTTGCATTGAGCGATCCGGACTCCACCCGTGACGTAAGCAATTGGGCCAATATGCTTACCGGTGTAAAAAAAGAAAAACACAAGATTTTATCCGATGATCTTACAGGTAACAACCTGGCCACTTACCCGGTTTTTTTTGAACGGATAAAAGAAGAAAAACCAAACGCTAAAGTCGTGTCGTTTTCGTCTTCGGCTGTTTTTAAAAACAAGCTGACGCAAGGTGCTGCGATAAGCCAGTTATTTGATACCGACGAACAAATCAAAACTGCTGTTGTCAGTGATCTTAATACCGATACGGCACAATTGATCGTAGGGCATTTTAACGATATTGATGAAGCTGGAGCCCAATACGGATATGATAATTCAAAGTCTCAGTACAAAGCTGCTATAGAAAAATTTGACCGTTACATAGGCGAGATCATAACCGCCCTTAAAAACAGGAAGAACTATGCCAACGAAGATTGGCTGGTTGTGATAGCCTCAAGCGGTGGTGGTAAGTTTGCTTTTCCTGCTAATCAGGATGATAATACGGTTTTTAGCAACACAGCCGCAAATACCTTCACTATTTATTATAATCCAAAATATAAACAGCGGGTAATAGGTAAGCCATTTACAGGTAATAGATACCTGGGGCGCACCGTACGTTTAAAAGATACGGGTGTAAGGGCGCAGATAGATACCGCCGATATTTTTAACCTGGACGATACCACCAAATTCACCATTGAGCTAAAGGTCAAAAAAAATGAAGACAAATTCTTTTGGCCAAGTATTTTGGGTAAAAGGAAAGAGTGGTCAAGTGGCCACCCCGGTGTAGGTTGGGTAATTTATCTCGAAGATGCTTATTGGTATTTTGAAATGAGGGGTACCAACGATAACGATTATCACCAATGCCGCGGTGGCGATCTGCAAAAAGGCAGATGGCAAAATCTTAGCGTTAAATGCGAGATACGTGCCGGTAAGCGATATATCAGAACGTATACCGACGGGGTTTTCAATAATGAACTGGAAGTAACCTCATCCGGCAGCTTCAGCAACAATAGCCCTCTAAAATTAGGCTTTTTAAATGGTACAGGTCATGGCACGCCAGATGTGTATGTAAGTGATATTCGATTCTTTAAAGTTGATGTTCCTGATGCTGTGATTGGTAACTATGCCTGCGAAACGTCGATTAGCGAGGGGCATCCTTATTATTCTTTCCTGGCGGCCTACTGGCCCGGTACCGACGGACAGGGAGATAAGATAAGGGATGTTGGCCCGCAGGCCCGTGATTTTCAATTGAAGGGAAATTATCAATGGGAAGATTTTAATGACCTCATATGTCCGCCGCCTGCAGGGGCGCTTGCCATATTTGTTCCGCAAACGGACGATATCCCGGCACAAATAATAAACTGGTTCAGAATACCAAACAGGCAGGCCTGGGGGCTTGATGGCCGCGTTTGGCTTGATCAATAAAAATTAACCATGATAAACTAAATTATTTGATGATGAAAAAATATAGGTACGGTTTGCTTATCGGATTGTTTATCCTGATAGCAGGAGCCTGCAGGCAAAATGATTTTAATGACCTGAGCTTAATAAAAAACACAGACAGGGACATTTCCGGCGCAGGTACCGACACCGGTGATATAACTGCTAATAATGAAACAGTTAAAGTACCATTTAAAATATCATTGTCCGGTCCGGCAACTAAAGCTTTCCAGGTGGGCATAACGCTTAACAATGATACCGTAAATAAGCTTATTGCCAACGGCACCCTGAAAAATACGATAGTATTACCGGCAGGGGCAATTGATTATTCAAGCGTAATTAATGTGTTGTTCGGGGCCGATACAGCAACATCGGTTGCTACCATCAGGCTAACGGCTATAGAGGCTAATTATGGGAAAAATGTAGCTTTTGCATTTAAGCTTACTGATCCGGGTAAGGGTAACCAGGTCATAGGTGCAAAATCTAATATTCTGGTCGTACTTGATACCAAATCCGTTGTTAAGGAAAGCAATATTCATTATCTGTCGCTTTTAAATGGCGGTGGCATCATGAATGTCGATTATCAGAAAAACTATACCACATCGCCTGCGGGTATTACCATACCACTAATCATAAACCTGGCGGGCGTACCGGCTGGTGCGTTTAATGTTAAAGTGAGGTTAAATATGGACACTATCGCCACGCTGGTGAACAGCAAGGTGCTGCCTGCTAATACCGTCGCTCTTAAACCAGATCAGTTTACGATTGACACATTGATCAGGGTGAACTCCAATGCGGCTACCGCGCAGATACGTTTATTAATAGGCTGGCCCATTTTTGACGCAAACATAACGGCCAATAAACGCTTTGGCTTTGTGGTGAGCCTGGCGAGCCCTACAAAGCATATTTTGCACCCAACAAATAGTAAACTGATTGTTTTGGTGCAGCCAGAGGTAAATCTCGATAATAACTCCTACATAACCGGCAATGGCACCGGCTTAAAGGCCGAATACTTTTCAAACAACCAACTGCTTGATTTTGACGGTAGAAAGCCCGATCTGGTACAGATAGAACCTACTATTGATTGGCCTAATGATGGGGTTTGGCAGACCGCCGTACCAAGCATCAGCCATGATAATTTTTCGACCCGGTGGACGGGCGAATTCCTCGCGCCTGTACGGGGTGAATATGTGTTTTGGCAGAATGAGTGGGACGATGGATCAAGATTGTATATAGACGGCAAAGCCATTATTAATGATTTCACCACCGAGTGGGATAAAGACAGCCGTACTGCCAAAATATTCTTAGAGCGCGGAAAACGCTATAAAATTGAAGCCAATCATCGTGAAAATGTAGGCGGGCAACGTGCGCGTTTAACTTTTGAAGTGCCATCGGCCGGAATCAACGGCAGAAGGATAGTGCCGCAAAGCCAGTTATATCCGGCTCCGTAAACCAGCTATGCTAACTCTTAAATATAAAATTAAGGACATGAAAAAAACATTCAGTATTATAACTGTATTTTCAATAGCAGCAATGCTGTTTGCCGGATGTAAAAAAGATAAACCGGCGCCAAAACCTGAACCGGATGCACCTAAACCAACCGCCGGCTTCACTGTTGCACGAACAGATAGTGTTGATTTTTTAAGTTATCAGTTCGCCAGCACGTCAACCAATTACTCAGATATATTGTGGCAGTTTGGGGACGATAGTACATCGGCAGAAAAAGCACCGAAACACAGGTATGCTTTTGACGGCTTGTATCACGTAACATTAACCGCCAGGAATTCGCAGGGGTACTCGGCAGCCAGGGAGATCATATTGAACGTGGCCGATCCTAATTTCGACCGTACCAAGGTGGGTGAAAGTTATTTTGCTACAATAGGTGGCACGCTTACCGTATCGCGCGACAACGGCGGGGGACCTACTTCTAATGAAGGGTCATTAAAAGTTGTTGACGGCGATCCTAATACCAAGTTTTTCCAGTCGGGTTTCTCCGGCGATCTGGTTATGAAGTTTGAGCTTAAAACGCCTGTAGTAGCTGGGGCTTACACCATGACATCGGCAAATGACTCGCCCGACCGTGATCCTAAAGGCTGGGTGCTCCAGGGCTCAGAAGATGGTATACGCTGGATAAACCTGCACACCAAAAACAATGAGGTTTTTGCAAACCGTTTTCAACGAATTATATACCACTTTAACAACAATGTGGCGTATACATTTTACAGGATAAGCATCAAGGTAAACAACGGTAGCCGTGATCTTCAAATGGCAGAGTGGACTGTCAATAAAAAACAACCATGAAAATTAAACTGAATATTCCGATACCGTTGACCACCCCGTTCAGTACGCTTTAGATTACTTGATTGTGTTGAAGCAATTTAAATAACCAACAGCAACCAGTAAATTAAGATGATCAAAGGGTTGCGGAACAGCTTTCTTGTTTGTTCCAAAAAAAGCCGGAAAAGAGTTTGGGAAAGGTCCAATACCATCAAAATTTTGGCGGGCGGTAGCCCATTGATATACCGGGATCACAAAACGTTAGTGCTTCATTTAAAAAGTTATTATAAATTTACGGATGTGAAGCAGCCTTAAGCATCTGATAAGAGAAATTCCGGCATCGTTTCATAAATCCCAATAATTTAGTTTAATAACATGTTTTATATATTTTCATTGCTTTATAACCAGTTATGAAGAATTTAAGAATTGTTTAAACGGCTGTTGTAAACCAATAATAAATAAACCAGAATGCGAACAAAACAAAGGGCTAACTATGGGATGAAATCCCTGGTACAGCAAATTGCCGCAGCTATTAGTAAGAATATAGACAAGGGTATTTACCGAAAAAATGAAAAGCTGCTATCAATAAATACCTATAGCAAACAGCATGGCGTGGCAAGGGACACCATTGAAAAAGCCTATATGATACTTAAACGAGAAGGTTATATCCGTTCGGTTTCTGGTAAGGGATATTTTGTAATAGGCAAGCCCGATGTGAGGATCAAGGTGCTTTTGTTATTCAATAAATTGAGCTCTTATAAAAAAACGGTTTATGATACCATTGTGCGCACTTTGGGAGATAAAGCCAAAGTAGATCTTCATATTCACCATTATAATCCCGCTTTGCTTGAAGAAAGTGTTGACGCCAATTTAGGAAGTTACCATTATTATGTGATCATGCCACATTTTTTTGATTACAGCAATGAACAGGAATATTTAGCTATTTTAAAGAAAATTCCCAGTGACCAGCTGATATTGCTGGATAAAGATTTACCCAAATTATCCAAACAGGCAGCCGTGTTTCAGGATTTCAGGAACGATATTTACGGCGCGTTAAATGTAGTTACTGATTTGATTGCCAAGTATGAAAAATTAATTATCATATATCCGTTAGATCGCCATCATCCACCTGAGATTAAGGATGGGGTAATGCAGTTTTGTGAAGAGAACAATAAGAAGTTTGAAGTAATAACCGCATTTAAAGTTGATGAGTTGAAAAGAGGTACTGTTTATATTGTACTTACCGAAAATGACCTGGCCGATTTGATTAAAGGTGCAAGAATAAGTGGTTATGAAATAGGGAAAGATATCGGAATTATATCTTTTAATGAAACCGTGTTTAAAGAGCTATTGGACATTACCGTTATTACAACCGACTTTGAAGAAATGGGCAGAAAAACAGCCGAGTTAATGTTGCAAAATGAAGCGGCTGTTATTAAAAATGCCTTTAAAATAATTATCAGAAAATCACTATAAAGATGATCTGAGTGTAAGATAAAATGGTACCTCATAGCGACCTGTAGAGCCATTTTTAATAATATCTGACGTCATTTTGCCCATCTTTTCAAAATCTGTTGATATGGTGGTTAAACCATTCAGAATGATTTTTTTTAACGGGGTTTCGTTGTATGATATTACACCGACATCTTTACCTATCTTTAATTCCGTAGCCAGGATACGCTCAATCAAAACCACAAGATCGTTTTCCATCAGGTTAATAAACACATCACCCTCATTTATCGGTTCTCCTTGTATATCATGAACTACCTTGTAAGTAAACGCGTATTGAATACAGAAACTGAAAAAGCCTTTCAGAATTTCGCCTGGAAAATACGTGTATTCCGGGAATATGATCTTTAAGGTATGGTATTTCCTTAACTGCGGTAACGCCTCTTCCAGGGCCTGGAAAATATCTTTTTCAAAATTCTCATATACCGCGGCAAAATCGCCTTTTATTCCCGGCACCAGCTTATCAAGTATTATAAGTCTCTCTTTTGGCAGGGTATTAATGATGTCGTGAACGTTTTCGCCACCGTCCATAAAGTGAGGTAAAATCACGTAGTGGGTATAGTCGTTGCTGTTATTTTGAATCAGTTTCTTAAAAAATTCAAAATCATTATTATATATGTAAAAATCAATGGCAGCTTCATGCCCAAGACCATCAACAATGGCGTCGTAAACCAATTTTTTATGGGTACTTAACTTATTAAATATTAAAAAAACCTTAAATTGTTGCCCGGCCTCGGTATTTTTAATGTAATACCCCTTACCTGGCACGGAGCCAAGTAAACCAATTGATTTAAGGTGCTTATAAGCTTTTTCGGCGGTATCACGAGATATTTCGAAGTTACAGTTTAACTCATTAATAGAGGGTAATGTTTCATTAATGATTAACTTTCCTTCACGTACACTTTTGATAATTGAATTAGCTAATTGCACATATTTAGGAGTAGACGAATAATAATCAATATAAATATATTCCAAGAACCGTGAAGACTTCATAACTATTAAAATTGACTGCAGATAAATGGCAAAAAATTAAAAGTAATTAAATTTAGAACATTTTATAAGCAAGCATGACACTACAGGATGGTTATATGATTAAAGCAATGTTATTTTAGCAAAATAAGAATTTTCATTAAACACCAATAATCGTTTATCTTGAAATTTACTTATAACCAATTATCTTAAATAATTCTTCTATACATTTATTATGGAGCGGGTTGCATTTAAAATGAAGCTCTTTGCCGGCTTTGAGCAGGAGTATAAAAAACGGCATGCTGAGATATGGCCCGAATTGTCGGCTTTGTTGAAGGGGGCGGGTATCACCAACTATTCGATATTTTTAGATGAAGAAACCAATACGCTCATTGGAGTTTTAAATGTGGCTGATCGGGCAAAGATGGATGCACTGCCGGCAAATACAATTATGCAAAAATGGTGGGCATACATGAGCGATATTATGGAAAGCAATCCGGATAATTCGCCGGTAAGCGCCCCATTGAAAGAGGTTTTCTACTTGCCATAAATGAATAACGACTTGTATGGCAGAGTTGAACTGTACGGTTGTCGCCGGATTATAAATTAAATCAGGCTCATCGGGTGCTATAGTTGTTCCAAATGCTAACCTGATGCCCGACAATAACCATATCCGTTTATCGGATGGTCTAAACATTGTCGACACCACACCTGTAAACTGAAATATTGTTAAAACATCTTAAAGTGATGAATTTGTTACAATAGAATTGTTCTTAATCAGGATAGTGCAGGACGCTGTTTGGATTAGTATCATATAACTTTATCTATTATAAACCTCGGTACATATTGGCTGGCCAATAACCAAATAAACTATTATATGTGATGATCAAGCTGCCTTACAAGATCTTGCTGTGCTTTTTTTGTATCTTATTGTGGTTTGTTTCGCCGATATCACTTTTTGCGCAGGAAGAGAAAACCAGTTTTAAGTTTGATTTTGGCAGTAAAAAAGCTGCACCCGGTTATAAAAAAGCCGGTCCCAATGATGTTTTTAATGATGCTAAAGGTTATGGGTTTGATTTTGGCGCTAAAGTAATAGCGGTAACCCGCGACGACAGAAAAAAAATTACAGGTGAGTATGTGACCAGCAATAAGCCTTTTTATTTTTCAGTAAATGTGCCGGAGGGTAATTATAAAGTTACGCTAACGGTTGGAGACATTAATGGTATCGGTAATATCACTGTACGGGCCGAATCACGGAGATTAATGCTGGAAAAGATAAAAACCAAAAATGAAGTAAAAAAACTGAGCTTTATTGTAAACATTCGTAAGCCTTCTATCAGTACGGGCGGCAAAGTGTCACTTAAACCCCGGGAATTAGGAAAGTACGATTGGGATGATAAGTTGAGTCTTGAATTTAATGGCTCAAAACCTTGTGTTGATGCCTTGGAGATAGAAAAAGTAGATAATCAGGTGACCGTTTACCTCGCCGGAAATTCAACTGTAGTTGATCAGGATGATGAGCCCTGGTGTTCATGGGGACAAATGATCACCCGCTTTTTCAAACCGGGCGTAGCTATTGCCGATCATGCCGAATCAGGACTGAGTCTTGGCAGTTTTTTAAGTAGCCATCGTTTAGATAAAGTACTCAGTATAATTGGGCCGGGCGATTATCTTTTTATAGAGTTCGGGCATAATGATCAGAAAGAAAAAGGGCCGGAGGATGGCGCTTATAAATCATACACAGATCGTTTTAAGCTGTTTGTAAATAAAACACGGGAGAAAAAAGCTATTCCCGTAATTGTAACCTCTACCAGTCGCCGCGCTTTTAACGACAGTGACAAAGTAGTAAACACCCTCGGCGATTACCCGGATGCTGCAAGAAAAGTTGCGACAGAATTAAGTGTGCCTCTCATAGACCTTAACGCGATGACTGCTAAGTTTTATGAGGCATTGGGTAATGAGGGTTCCAAAAAAGCTTTTGTTTGGTATCCGGCAAACTCTTTTCCAAACCAGCCAAAGGATCTGGCTGACAATACGCACTTTAATACTTATGGGGCCTATGAACTTGCAAAATGCGTTATAGAAGGCATTAAAAGTAATCATTTGGGTATTGCGCACTATATTATTGATGGGCCGCCTTTTGATCCATCGCATCCGGATTCGCCTGAAAAATTTAGCTTACCCGCCAGCCCCAAAAACAGCACAATTAAACCCGATGGAAACTAATTGATATAAATACAACCACAACCAATTAATACCTTAATAAAATGATAATGAACAAAAAACTGGCCGTATTGGCGCTCGCTCTTTTACAGGCAGGCCTGTTTAATGCAAAGGCCCAGGAAACAATAGAGACTGGCGGTACTAAACCCATGCCTGCTCAGTGGATTGACAATGAAACTGGTCATAGGGTGATTCGCCTGGTAAATCGCGAAAATGACAATGGCAGTTTCTATTTCAATAATACACCTTTTGTTCCTCAGAAAAAGAACGAGGGCGATCTGATGGTATTTTACGGCAAAACAGATAAAGGAATGCAACTATTTACGGTTAATCTAAAAACACAGAAAATAAAGCAGTTAACCGACCGTACAAAGGTATCAGGTGAAATGGTTTGCGCCAAAACCCGTGAGGCATTTTACCAAAGCGGCGACAGCATATTTGCGGTAAATGTTAACACCCACAAAACCAGATTTATTTACGCTTTTGATCCAGACTTTAAGGGGCGCGTTGGAACCGTAAATGCGGATGGAGCTTATATGGCCTGTGTTAAGGCTACCGGCGAACAGGAACGTGAAATATTGGCAAAATATCCTGAAAAGCATGATTTCTTTAATCGTATATA
Source organism: Mucilaginibacter sabulilitoris (assembly GCF_034262375.1). NCBI lineage: Bacteria > Pseudomonadati > Bacteroidota > Sphingobacteriia > Sphingobacteriales > Sphingobacteriaceae > Mucilaginibacter > Mucilaginibacter sabulilitoris. Next base: position 4,588,274 of record NZ_CP139558.1, on the reverse strand, counting down.
TGATGCGCATATACAGCATACGCTGTATGTGCTCGATGTTAAACACAAAACATTAAAACAAATACACCAGGAAAACGAGTGGACTAATCACCTGCTTTTTTCCCCTACAGATCCCGATAACTTGTCGTACTGTCATGAGGGCCCATGGGAAAAGGTAGATCGTATATGGAATATTAATATAAAAAACGGCAAAAACAAACTATTGCATAAGCGCACTATGGTAAATGAAATTGCTGGTCATGAATTTTTTTCGCCATTGGGTAATACCGAATGGTTTGATTTGCAGAAACCTAAGGGGCAAACCTTTTTTCTGGCGGGTATAAATATGAAAACTGGAAAAGAAGATCGTGTGTACCAGATGGACAGGAACGAATGGTCTATCCATTTTAACGTGACTAAAGATGAGCAAACATTTGCAGGGGATGGAGGCAATTCTGGGCAGGTAGCTAAAGCACCTGACGGCATGTGGATATATCTGTTTAAACCTAATGGTGATCACTTTAAATCGGAAAAACTGGTAAATATGAAACATCATAATTACCACCTTGAACCCAATGTACATTTCTCGCCTGATGAAAAATGGGTTATCTTCAGGGCCAACTTTGAAGGTCATGAAGGCGTTTACGCTGTAGAAATTGCCAAACACTAATAGCCTCAAACAGATGTTATCAATCAAAAATAATTTTAAAATAGTTATCGCATGGGCACTTTTAATGGGGGCTCAAACGGCCTCTGCACAAGTTGGCTGGCCTTCGGTCACCAAACAAACCAAACCCTGGGCCCGTTGGTGGTGGGAGGGTAGCGCGGTAAATAAAAAAGACCTTACTTGGAACATGGAAAGCTACCATAACGCCGGTTTAGGCGGAATGGAAATAACACCAATTTATGGTGTAAAAGGGCACGAAAGCGAGTTTATACAATACTTATCACCTCAATGGGTTGATATGCTTAAGTTTACGCTGCAGGAAGCTAAGCGCTTAAATATGGGCATTGATTTGGCCAACGCCACAGGCTGGCCTTTTGGCGGACCGTGGGTAACCGATGAAGATGCAAGTAAAGAACTATTCTGGAAAAATTACGATGTTAAAGGCGGTGAAAAACTGAGTGAACCTGTTGTATTTGTACAGCAACCTTTAGTGCGGGCAGACGGACAAACTCCAAAGATCAGTGACCTGGTTGAACCTATTAGCAGTAATAAAAACCTACAGTTGATGGCCCTTGACCAGGTGCGATTTGAGAAACGAATACCTTTGACTGTTTTAATGGCTTATGACGGTAAGGGGGAGGTTCTGAATGTTACAGATAAGGTTGATGCAGGCGGTAAACTTAACTGGACAGCACCTGTGGGTGAATGGAAGCTATACGCACTTTTTCAGGGCTGGCATGGTAAAATGGTAGAGCGCGCCGCTCCGGGTGGTGAAGGATATGTTATTGACCATTTTTCAAAACCAGCGCTTGACCATTATCTCGCACGTTTTGATCAGGCGTTTAAAGGTCAGGATTTAAGCGGAATCAGAGCATATTTTAATGATTCATACGAAGTGGATGACGCTCGTGGGCAATCAAACTTTACCCCGCAGTTTTTTGATGAATTTATTAAACGTCGCGGTTATGATCTGCGTGATCATTTACCGGCTTTATTTGGCAAGGATGACAAGGAAAAAAACAACAGGATACTGTGCGACTATCGTGAAACTATATCAGACCTGTTACTTGATGATTTTACTAAACCATGGCATGACTGGGCCAAAGCAAAGGGCACGTTAATACGTAATCAATCACATGGTTCTCCATCAAATATATTGGATCTTTACGCCGCTATTGATATTCCGGAAACGGAAGGGGATGATGTGCTAAGATTTAAATTTGCTACATCGGCTGCCCACGTAATGGGTAAACCGCTGGCATCATCTGAGTCGGCAACATGGCTAAATGATCATTTTTTATCATCGTTAGGAGATGTCAAACATGCCATTGATAAATATTTTGTTGGGGGTGTAAACCATATTTTTTATCACGGCGTTAGTTATTCGCCACAAAACGCTAAATGGCCAGGCTGGTTATTTTATGCAGCGGTTCATTTTAATCAAACCAACCCGTTTTGGAATGATTTTTCGACCCTTAATCAATATATAACCAATTGCCAGTCATTTTTACAACAAGGAAAACCAGATAATGATGTGCTGGTTTACTACCCGTTATTTGATAGTTTTTCTGAACCGGGCGATAGGGGCTTGCTCAAGCATTATGATGCCATGAAACCAGATTTCAAGGGCACCGGCTTTGAATTTTCTACCGAAGAAATGCTCAAAAAGGGCTATACATTTGATTTTATATCGGACAAACAAATACTGAATTTGCAAACTTCTGGTAACCATATATCAACCGGCGGGCTTAATTATAAAACCATCCTTTTGCCCGACAGCAAATATATCCCGCTTGAAACATTTAGTAAAATAGTAAATATGGCAAAGGCCGGGGCAACAGTTGTAGTATATAAAAACCTGCCATCGGGCGTGCCTGGATATTCCCGTTTGAATGAGCGTGAAAAAGAATTTAAGAATTTGCTTGCCGGTTTAAACTTTACAACTAAAAATAATGGCGTTAAAATGGCGGAAATTGGCAAGGGGCGTTTTTTAATTGCTGATGATATAGCCTCATTGCTGGATGCTGCAGATATAAACAGAGAGCAAATGACCGATAAGGGATTGCAATTTGTACGCCGTATTTATAAAAATGGCAATAGTTATTTTATAACTAATAATGGCGACAATGAGGTTAATGGCTGGGTAAATCTAACCATTAAAGCCGCGTCTGTAATGGTATTTGACCCTATGACAAAAAATTACGGGTTAGCAAAAATCGAAAAACAGACCAATGGTAAAACCAATGTGTATTTGCAATTACAACCCGGGCAAAGCTGTATTTTGCAAACATTGCCTGTGAAAATTCAAGCAACAGGTTACACCTATTATCAGGCTGTAGGTAAACCGTTGAATATTACAGGTGCCTGGACGCTTAATTTTACCGAAGGTGGCCCAACATTGCCGAAATCAATAAAGACAGCACAACTTAAATCATGGACAGATTTAGGTGGCGATGACCTTAAGGCTTTTTCTGGAACTGTCAGCTATACCATCAGCTTTAAAAAACCAGTTCAAAATGCTGTGACATGGCAGCTTAATCTGGGGAAGGTTAATGAAAGCGCCGAGGTGTACCTTAATGGGAAAAAGCTGGCTACGCTCATCGGTCCGCAGTATGTGGTTACCATACCTTCAGCACAGCTAAAAGCGGTTAACCAATTGCAAATAAAGGTAGCCAACCTGATGGCCAACCGAATTATTGATATGGATAAAAAGCATATACCTTATCGGATATTTTATAACACCAATTTTCAATCACATAGTGCCGGTTCAAAAGGGCCGGATGGTCTATTCACGGCAATAAATTGGGAGCCAAAGCCTTCAGGTTTAATAGGACCTGTGACCTTAATGCCGGTTAAATCACTGCGTATTAAATAATTAGTTAATGATTTTGTATTAAAAAGGCGGTCAGTTTGACCGTCTTTTTTTGTGTTTATAATATCGATAGCAGGATGCTACAGGATGGTGTTATTGAAATTAACTTTTATGTTCGTATATACAATTATATACCAACTGTACCAAACAGTAAACCCCTTAAATTAATTTTATGAAAAGAATTTTTATTCATTCTTGTAAAATGCTATTGCTGTTGCTTCTTTTTAATATAGCCGCAGCAGATAGTGCTTTTGCACAGCAACTTAGCATTACGGGTACCATCACAGACAGCAAGCATCTTCCGGTTGCTGCTGCCTCAGTGCAAATAAAAGGCACAAAATCTGGTACCACCGCCGATATCGATGGAAAGTACACCATTAAGGCCACCGCAGGACAGGTGTTAGTATTTAAGTCGGTCGGTTTTGACGTCAAGGAAGTTACTGTAGGCACCGGTAACACTATCAATGTTAGCTTAGCAGAAACCGAGTCGCAATTAAATGAAGTAGTAGTTATAGGTTACGGAGCCCAAAAACGGGCCAATGTTACCGGAGCCCAGGCCACCTTTAAAGCTGATAATTTAAATGAGCGTGCCATAACCCGTGTTGACCAGGCATTGGTTGGGCAGATGGCGGGTGTAAGTGTTAAACAAACAACCGGTGTGCCGGGCAAGGCATTCAGCGTGAGTGTTCGCGGTAACGGTTCGATAAGTGCTGGTAATGAGCCTTTATATGTAATTGATGGTTTCCCGCTTTCTGTATCAGCTGTAGGTAGCGGTGGCAGTTTTGGGTCGGGAAACCCGCTTGATAACATCAACCCCAATGATATTGAAGATATCCAGGTTTTAAAAGATGCGGCAGCCGCTGCAATTTATGGATCAAGGGCATCTAATGGTGTTGTTTTGATCACTACCAAGAAGGGGAAATCGGGTAAGGCTAAAATTACATATAGCGCTTCTTATGGTTACAATGCTGCCAGCAAATATTTACCCATGCTTAACGGCGACCAATGGATAGATCGCGCTACTGAAATGATCAATGCTGCTTATGTACTTAAATACGGTTCAAAAGGAGCAACGGCCAATGATGATAATGCAACACGTCAGGCAATGAATGGCGGAGCTTTCAGTTCTGCTTATATGCTCGATCCGAGATGGGCTATGCCAGGTCATCCAGGCTTGCAATATATCGACTGGCAGAAAGCCATTGAGCAAAAAGGTGCTATGCAAAATCAGGCCTTGAGCGCCAGCGGCGGCAATGAATATGTAAATTATTTTATTTCAGGAAATTATGCCAATCAGGATGGTTTTATAAAAGGGCTGGGATATAAAGCCTATTCTGCCAGGGCCAATGTGGAGGCAAAGGTTGCCAAGAATTTAAAATTAGGTTTAAACATAGCGCCTACATACTCTATTTCTCAGGATCCTGGTGTAGAGGGTAAGGATAATATTTTTCACCAGGCAATTAGCTACAGTCCTATACAGGAAGATACCGTAGGCTTATATCCTAATGCTTTTAAAAACGGGCAATATACCTGGGGTAACTCAGCAAACAGCCCTATAGCTAAATTAGAGAACAAAGTAGGACAAACCAAAAAATACCGTACCCTGGGTAGCATATTTGCCGAATACGAAATTATAAAAGGGTTAACCTTAAGAAGTTCATTAAACCTGGATAACGTAGATAACGCTTCTAATGGCTATACTCCCTACACGATTGCCGGTACGCTGACTAACAGAACATTTGATGCATCTAAAAACACTAACCTTACTGCAAACACCTCAGGGTCGTTCAGTACTTTTAAAAGGCAAACATTTGTTAACGAGAACACGCTGAATTACAGTACTACCATTCATGCGGTACACAGCCTGAATATATTAGTTGGGCAATCATACAATACCGACCGTTTAGATCAGTCAACATTATCGTCATTAGGCGGATATGTAAACAGTTCAGTACAAACATTAAACGCGGCCGCTAACGTAACAGGTAATACAACCAGTACCAAAAGTGTTTTAGTATCTTATTTTAGCCGTGTTCAATACGGATATAAAGATAAATATCTGGTGTCGGCAAGCTTGCGTGAAGACGGTTCTTCGCGTTTTGGCGTGAATACTAAATATGGTGTATTCCCATCTGCATCTTTAGGCTGGCGAATTGTACAGGAAGATTTCATGAAAAAAATACCTGTTATCAGCGATTTAAAATTGCGCGCCAGTTATGGTGTTAACGGAAATAATACTATTCCTGACTACGGCAGCATTGAGCAATTAGGCTCATACGGTTATGTACTCGGCTCGCCTCAGGCTTTAGCTATTGGTCAGGCTCCAAATAGCCTGGTGAATCCGGATATTCAATGGGAAAAATCTCAAACCTATGACCTCGGTCTCGACTTTGGTTTCTTCAGCAATCGTTTAACAGGCTCATTTGATTATTTTAATAAGTTAAATACAAACTTATTGTTAAATGTACCCATTCTTCAATCAACAGGTTTCAGTTCGCAACTGCGTAACGCGGGTTCGGTACGTAACATTGGCCAGGAGCTTGAATTAACCAGTCGTAATTTAATTGGTAAGGTTCAATGGAGCACTTCTATCAACATCAGCCATTATGCCAATAAAATTGTAAGCCTTTATGGCAACCAAAAACAAATCATCATCCCTAACTCATTTGATGTTTCCGATGCTATTTTGCGTGTGGGCCAGCCGTTAAACAGCATTTATGTTGTAAGACAAATAGGTTTCCTTACCCAGGCAGATATTGATAACCATGCGGCGACCTACGGTACCGGCGAAACAGTTGGTGACCCTAAATACCAGGATCTGAATGGCGATGGTGTAATAACTGAAGCTGATAAGCAAATTGTTGGTCATCCAAACCCTACTTATACCTGGGGTATTACCAATACAGTACGCTGGAAAGGTTTTGACCTTAGTGTTTTAGTGCAGGGGCAAAACGGCGGATCAATTTATTCACTATTGGGCAGGGCCATAACCCGTACCGGTCAGGGCTTTACTGATAATGCACCTGCATTTTATGATAATCGCTGGAGGTCTCCTGAAAATCCGGGTGCCGGTCGTGTGAGCAAAGCTTATTCTACCTTTGGTTTTGTTGCCAATACTGATTGGTTGTATTCCTCAGATTATGTAAGGGTTAGGAATATTACTTTGGGTTATGATCTTAAAAATGTGTTTAAAACCAAAGTTTTAGGGGCTGCAAGGCTTTATGTTACGGCCGAAAATTTCTTCGGGCATGATAAATATTATGGTGGTTTTAACCCTGAGGCTCAAAACACCGCTATTAGCTCTGACAGTAACTATCCTGAAGCCGGTGATTACGGTGGCTTACCACTGGCTAAATCATTGATCTTTGGGTTAAATGTTACATTCTAATTATTTTAATATCAATAACATGAAAAAGATATTTTTTCTATCAACCATATCAGCTGTTTTTATAATGGCTTCCTGTAAAAAGGATTTAAATCAGGTACCTATTTCGGTTCCGGCGTCAGCTACTTTTTATAAAACACCAAGTGATTTTCTGCAGGCATCTAATGCAGTTTACGCAGACCTGCATAATTACCCTGTAAGATTGTCTAACCTGTCCGAAATACGGTCAGACAATATTTATGGTGTTTCGGTTACTGTTCGCGATTGGGATCCGGTAAATGATTTTTCACCATCATTGGCGGCAAACGCTTATGTTACCGAAGCCTGGGGTACCGATTTTAATGGAATTTTCAGAGCGAACACGCTGCTTGACCAGATCACAAAGAACGGCAGCAACATTGGCTCAGCAACATTGGCCACAAGACTGCAAGCTGAAGCCAGATTTTTGCGTGCGTTTTATTATTTTGATTTGGTTAAGTATTTCGGCCAGGTACCTGTTATCGATCACCCTTTAACCGTACAGGAAGCAAATACTACCGGCCGCAGTTCGGTAGCTGATGTTTATAAACAGATTATTGCCGACCTGCAATTTGCTATAGGAAATTTGCCAACAACTTATTCGGCAGGTGATACCGGGCGTGCTACCAAATTTGCCGCAGAGGCTCTGTTGGCCCAGGTTTATATGGCCAGATCAGGACCTGATTATGGTATAGAAGGCCCGGGATTAGGAGTAAATGAGTGGAACCTTGCACTGCCATTGTTGCAGGATATTATTAGCAGCGGTCAGTTTGCTTTTAATCCAAGTTATCCTAATGTATTTTCTTATACCAATCAAAGTCCCACCGTTAATAAAGAGGCCGTTTTTGATATCATGTACACCAGCGGTATAAGTGGTACAAGTGATTTGTACGGTGCTTCGTTCCCATGGACGCTTGCTCCAAATACTTATTTCTTATCTATTGGCGACAACAAATCAAATGGTAGTTTAGAGATCATCCCTGTATCAAATGATCTGGCGACCAGTTACGACGCTGCTGATGTACGTAAGGCATTTAGCGTGTATACTGCAGGATACACTAACGCAGGTACCACAGAAATTCGCCCGTTCTTTAAAAAGTGGCTTGATATTACTAAAATTCCTGTTGCAAGTCGTTTTGACTGGGGGATTAACTTTATCGCCATCAGGTATACCGACATTTTAATGCTTAAGGCAGAGTGCATATTACATGGCGCCGCGGGGTCGCAAAGCGATGTTGACGCTATTGTTAATCAGGTAAGAACCAGAGCAGGGTTGCCCTCTGTAACAGGTGTAACCCTTGCGCAATTATTTGATGAGCGCCGAAAGGAATTTGCCAATGAAGGGTCACGTTGGTTTGATCTGCAGCGAAGTGGTAACCTACTAACTATCATGAACGCGTGGATTGCAAAAGAAGATGCTCAGAAAGCTATTAAACCGGTTATAGCTAATTACATTATTTACCCTGTACCGCAAACACAACTGGATGCTACCCCCGGGCTATACGCTCAAAACCCAGGGTATTAATCCCTAATATAAAAAAATGGCTTATGTCTCTAATATTTTGGAGGCATAGGCCATTAAGCACAATCTATCTATGAAATTATTACGCTATTCTTTTTTTTTACTCTTTATTGCTGCATATACCGTAAATGCACAAACCAGACTCCATTGGGTACAAAAAGTTGGAGCAAAACAGTATCCATCAAAGACAACTGTATGGTATGTAAATGATAATGGAGCGACTAATGATGGCAACACGCTAAACACAATTGCCATACAAAAAACTATCGACCAATGTTCGGCAAAAGGTGGCGGTATTGTTTCATTTAAACCCGGTAGATATTTAACAGGATCAATTTTTCTTAAAAAGAATGTTTGCCTTAGTATTGATCAGGGAGTCGAGTTGCTCGGCAGTCAAAACATAAAAGATTACCCGGAAATTGATACCCGTGTAGCCGGTATTGAGATGAAATGGCCTGCCGCTTTAATCAATATAGACAGGCAAACTAATGTGGCAATTACTGGAAAAGGATTGGTAAACGCTCAGGGCAAACCATTCTGGGATATTTACCGCAAAATGCGTTCTGAATATGATCCTAAAGGATTGCGCTGGATTGTTGATTATGATGCTAAGCGTCCCCGCACACTGCTGGTTTCTAATTCTGTAGATGTTACCATTAAAAACATTACGCTGCAACAGGCTGGTTTCTGGACTGTGCAGCTGCTTTATTCCAAACAAGTTACCGTTGATGGTATTACTATCCGAAATAACGTTGACGGACATGGCCCATCAACCGATGGTATTGATATAGATTCATCAAGCTGGATACTTGTACAAAACTGTGATATTGATTGCAATGACGACGATTTTTGTCTTAAGGCCGGCCGCGATTGGGACGGTTTAAGGGTGAATAAACCCACCGAATATATAGTAATACGCAAATGCATATCAAGAGCCGGTGCCGGGTTACTTACCTGCGGCAGTGAAACATCTGGCGGTATCAGGCACGTGCTCGCAACAGATTTAACAGGCAATGGTACCAGTAACGGGCTAAATATTAAATCGGCTATTACCCGGGGAGGTACAGTGGAGGACATTCATTTTACTAATATAACCATGAATGGCGTGGGTACGGCTTTTCAAATTACCATGAATTGGAACCCAAGCTATAGCTATTCCAAACTGCCTGATGGCTATAATGAGGCAACACTGCCCGATCATTGGAAAAAGATATTGCACAAAGTGGAGCCAGTTGAAAAAGGGATACCGCATTTTAAGGATGTTTATATTTCAAATATCAAAGTTACAGGTGCCAAGAAAGCCATTAATGCCATTGGGCTTAAGGAATCAACCCTGCAGAATTTCCATTTTAACCAGGTTAATATTGAGGCGGTCACAGCAGGTGATGTACAATTTGCACAGGGCTGGAAGTGGAAAAATTCGCAGATCACCAGTCAGGACAATACTAAACTTAATTTAAATGAGGCCGGGGTTGGCCAATAATAACTATAGGCAGATGCAATTCATTTTCCAGACTCCATGACCCAAAATTTGAAAGGTGATAATATAACCCTTAAAACAAATGGACCGACAGCATTTAAAAACTTAAAAAAATAAGATGAAAGCATTGAAACGAGTTATAGCTCTATTTGCAATAACCTTCGCAGGTTTGGCTTTTATTAAACAACAAAAGCCCACAATTTACCTGATTGGTGATTCCACAACACATAATAACGATAAAGAAACATGGGGTTGGGGTAGTACTATCCCATACTATTTCGATCTTTCAAAAGTCAATATTGAAAATCACGCCATGGCAGGTCGCAGCACGCGTACTTTTATAAAAGAAGGCCGCTGGAACAAGGTTGATTCCGTTCTAAAACCAGGTGATTATGTAATGATGGTGTTTGGACATAATGAAGGTAGTAAGCCCGATACTACAAAAGCAGGGTACCGGGGTGTATTAAAAGGTACGGGTAATGAAACTGTAGAGCTAACCTGGCCCAATGGCACTAAAGAAACGGTGCATACCTATGGCTGGTATTTTCGCAAATTTATCAGGGATACAAAAGCTAAAGGGGCTATCCCGATAGTATTATCCATGATCCCGCGAAATGAATTTCGGGATGGCAAAGTTATCCGTGCCAATAATGATTATGGCAAATGGGCTCAGGAAGTAGCGCAGCAAGAGGGCGCCATTTTTATTGATATGAACCGCATTACGGCCGACAAGTATGATAAGTGGGGAGCAGATTCGGTCAAAAAGTTTTTCCCCGGAGATCATACCCATACTAATAAAGTGGGCGCTACCGTAAATGCCGAATCGGTAGTTGATGGTATTAAAGCTGATCCTAAGAACCCTTTGAGTAAATATCTTAAAACGAATTACTAAGCTGTTATGAAAATTATTACGCGTACAAATGCGGGTTTAAGTTTGCTGCTCATACTGGTTATGCTGTTATCTTCTTTTATGTTGATAAAGCCGGCTGATAAACCAACTTTTTATCTTATCGGCGATTCGACGGTAAAGAACGGTAAGGGCAAGGGTGATGGCGGTTTATGGGGATGGGGAAACTATATTGCTGGGTACTTTGATACTACAAAGATTGCGGTTGAGAATGACGCACTTGGAGGTACGAGTAGCCGAACTTTCCAAACCATGGGTTTGTGGGACAAAGTCCTTACGAAAATAAAACCTGGCGATTTTGTGATTATGCAGTTTGGGCATAACGATAGTGGCGCGCTGGATGATACGGTCCGTGCCCGCGGAACTATTAAAGGCATTGGCGACGACCAACAAGAAATATATAACCCAATTAGGAAAATGAAGGAAGTGGTGCATACATATGGGTGGTATATGAAGAAATATATTACGGATATTAAAGCTAAAGGAGCAACACCTATTATCTGCTCACCAATACCGCGTAATACCTGGAAAGATGGCAAATCTGCAGGGCGTAACAATGAAAACAGCTATGGGCAATGGGCCTGTGAAATAGGAGCACAAACCGGAATCTTTTTCATCGACCTAAACAAAATGATAGTAGATGATTATGACGCTGAAGGCGAAGCAAAAGTAAAATCAACCTACTTTGGTACCGATGCTACCCATACACTTGAACTGGGTGCACAGTTAAACGCCAGATTTGTTATTCAGGGTATCAGATCATTTAATCTCTTAGGGCTGAATAAATATCTAAAGTAAAGGGTTCGTTCAATAAGCAAAGATGTTTAAATAATGAAAAGAAGAAATTTTATTGGGCAATTAAGTATAGCCTCGGCAATAGCATTATTTCCTGATTTAACATTTGGTAATTCAAAAGATCATGTTTCTGCTTTTGCAAAAAAACTAAAACCGGTTGGCCGCGCACTGGAAATGGAAGGTTATTATGTGTGGTGCAATAGCCCGATAGAGGGCCCCGATGGCCGTGTCCATGTGTTTTTTTCAAGGTGGGTTGCTTCAAAAAAAATGGGTGGATGGATCAATGGATCCGAAATATGCCATGCTATAGCGGACACGCCCGAAAGCGAATTTAAATTTAAAGATACTATCCTTGCTCCGCGTGGCCCCGGTTATTGGGACGCAACAACCTGTCATAATCCGTCAATAAAAAAGGTAGACGGTAAATATTGCTTGTTTTTTATGGGTAATTCTAATGGTAAAACTAATACTAAACGTATTGGACTGGCCACTGCAGATTCACTTGATGGCCCCTGGGCTCGCGCGGATGAACCGTTACTACTCCCCGGTCCATCCGGAGCGTGGGACGATCATTGTACTACCAATCCTGCATTTATTAAGCATCCAAACGGTCAATACTGGCTGTTTTATAAATCATGGAATACCAGAGAGTATGAAACATCAACAGATCCACTGGTAAAGGGTAACCGCAAATATGGTTTAGCTATTTCCGATAAATTGGAAGGCCCTTATATCAAGTATGACGGAAACCCGGTTATCGATTTTTCGGGCAGGGGAAACAATGCCCAACTGGAAGATGCTTTTGTTTGGCTTGATAAAGGTCGTTTTAAAATGCTGGCCCGGGATATGGGTGTGTTTAATCATCAATACGGCCTGTACATGGAATCAAAAACTGGCAAAAAATGGAGCGAGCCTGAAATTGGTTATTTCAATGCAGAATATTACCATATTAATCAGCCTCCCCCGCCAAAATACCTGAACAAATACGGACGGTTTGAAAGACCGCAGTTATTATTTCAAGATGGGAAGCCAACCTATATGTTTACTACTTCGCAGGGAGGCAAATATATGACAGCTTCACCCTTTATTTTTAAAATAGAATCATAATACCGGAACATGAAAAAACTACTGCCAGTATATTTTGTATTTTTTATGTGTGTTTGGCCGGTTATTGGAAAGGCACAAAATAAAATAGACCGCAAGGCATTGGTGCAGCGTCATAATGTAATTAATACGAGTACGGATACCTTATCTTCCCTATCTGTTGGTAATGGTCGTTTTGCTTTTACGGTTGACGCTACGGGGCTGCAAACTTTTCCAGAGCATTACGACAAAGGCATTCCTTTGGGCACACAATCGGAGTGGGGCTGGCACAGTTTTAACGATACTGCAGGCTATAAATTTGATGAAACGTTAAAAAACTACACATTTAATGGCCGCAAAGTAACCTACTCAGTGCAATGGAACCAGGCTGGGCGTAATAAAGATGCGGCTAACTGGTTTCGAGAAAATGTGCATCGCCTGCAATTAGGTAACCTGGGCTTTATATTACTACATAAAGACGGAACAGAAGCTCAAATAAGTGATATACAAAACGTTCGCCAGGAACTTAATCTGTGGACAGGGGCTATTAACAGCTCTTTTATTTTTGATGGCGAGGTTATAAAAGTTCAAACCTACGCGCATCAGGATCAGGATTTAATAGCTGTAAAAGTACAATCCTCGTTATTAGCTCAGCGCAGGCTCAAAGTAAGATTGCGTTTCCCTTTTCCCACTAATCAGTTTGCAGATTATGGTGACAATTGGAAAAATCCTCAAAAACATTATTCTGCTATTGTTGCATCTGGTGACAGGCAGGCTACTATTATTCATCGCTTAGATACTAACCGTTATTTTGTGCGCCTTGCTTGGGATGGCATTGCATCGGTTAAAAACACAGCTGCTCATCAGTTTGTATTATCATCAGAAGACAAAACAGATGTTCTGGCATTTACCTGTTTGTTCACCCCGAAGACAACAACCAAAGCCTTACCTAATTTTGTTCAAACGCAAGCAAATAGCATACAACAATGGAAAGCCTTTTGGCAAAGCGGAGGGGCAGTTGATTTTAGCGGCAGTACAGATCCGCGGGCAAATGAATTGGAACGCCGGGTGGTGTTATCTCAATATCTTACCAAAATACAATGCTCGGGTCATCAGCCCCCGCAAGAAACAGGTTTAACCTATAACAGCTGGTATGGTAAACCCCACCTCGAAATGCACTGGTGGCATGGTATCCACTTTGCACTATGGGGAAGGGAGCAATTGCTTGAAAACAGTATGGAATGGTACCATCACGTAAAGGCAAATGCCCGCGCAATTGCCAAAAGACAAGGATATGATGGGGTACGCTGGCAAAAAATGACCGATCCAGATGGGAATGAAAGCCCATCTTCAGTAGGGGCATTCCTGATCTGGCAGCAGCCTCACTTTATTTATTTTGCCGAACTGGATTACCGCGCCCATCCGAATAAACAAACACTGAATAAATATAAAGACCTTGTGCTGGCCGACGCAGATTTCCTGGCCTCATTTCCTACCTATGACAAGGAGCATGATCGGTATAATCTGGGGAAGGGTATTATCCTGGCGCAGGAGCGCTACAATCCCGAAGAGACATATAACCCAACTTACGAACTGCAATATTGGCGCTGGGCTTTAAATGTGGCTCAGCAATGGCGCAAACGCTTGGATATGCAGCCCAATAAGAAATATGCTCTTATCCTGAAAAAATTGGCAACCTTGCCCCAAAAAGATGGCGTTTATCTGGCTGCCGAAAGTTCGCCCGATGCTTATACAAATCCTAAACTAAAAACGGATCATCCCGCGGTATTAGCCGCCTATGGCATGTTGCCTTATAATAATAAACTGGACACTGCGGTAATGAAAAAAACCTTTAGCCTGGTTTGGGATGTTTGGGATTGGAAAGATACATGGGGTTGGGATTTTCCGATGACTGCGATGACTGCAACTCGTTTAAATATGCCCGAAAAAGCTATCGATGCTTTATTTATGTCAATAAAAACCAATACATACTTACCAAATGGGCATAATTACCAGGACGGACGTTTACGTATGTACCTGCCGGGTAATGGTGGTTTACTGGCCGCTGTAGCTATGATGTGTGCGGGCTGGGATGGCTCAACTGCCATCAATCCGGGTTTTCCTAAAAATGGTAAGTGGAAGGTGACGTGGGAAGGGCTTAAAAAAATGCCTTAATATGACTATAGTGTTTTCTAAATCTGATAAAATAAAATCTACAAAATGAATAAACTATTTGTAAAGATAAAAACAATATTGTGTACTTGTGCTATTATAGGCATGATAGGCGCTGTGCGTGCACAACAACCGTCAAAAACTAAAGTGTTGGCCGATATGGCTCTGGCTAACAGTTATTTTATGCAAAAATGGCCCGATCCGGGAGCTACTGTTACTGTAAAGGGTATTACCCGCACCAGTAATCTGTGGACCAGGGCCGTTTATTACGAAGGGTTAATGGCCATGTATAAAATTGATCCTCAAAAAAAGTATTATGATTATGCGGTTGATTGGGGCGAGAAACATCAATGGAGTCCTCGTGGAGCTGTTGATACCCGCAATGCTGATAATCAATGCTGCGGACAAACCTATATTGATTTGTACCTGATAGATAAAAAGCCCGAGCGTATTGAAAAAATAAAGCAAAGTATTGACCTGATGGTGAACAGCCAAAAGAAAGATGATTGGAACTGGATTGACGCGCTGCAAATGGCTATGCCGGTATATGCAAGGCTTGGTGAAATTTATAAGGATAGCAGGTATTATGAAAAGATGTTCGACATCTATAATTATTCTAAAAGCGTACACGGCGGCAAAGGATTGTATAACACTGCAGATCATCTTTGGTGGAGGGATAAGGATTTTGTGCCTCCCTATAAAGAACCAAACGGCACAGATTGTTACTGGTCACGCGGTAACGGCTGGGTAGTAGCAGCCATGTTGCGCGTGTTGGAGGTTATGCCTAAAAATGCGCCCCACCGCGATGAGTACTTATCAGTTTATAAAGAAATGATTGAAGCACTTGTGCCGCTGCAGCGTGCTGATGGTTATTGGAATGTGAGTTTAAAAGATTCCACCAATTTCGGCGGTAAAGAATTGTCGGGCACAGCGCTGTTTACTTATGGTATGGCATGGGGTATTAATCACGGCATCCTGAAAAAGAAAACTTATTTGCCAATAGTTACCAAAGCATGGAACGCCATGTCGAAGGAGTGCCTGCATCCGGATGGCATGTTGGGTTTCGTACAAGGAACCGGTAAAGAACCAAAAGATGGCCAGCCTGTAGGCTATGATAATGTACCAGATTTTGAAGACTATGGTTTAGGCTGTTTCCTGTTAGCAGGTAGTGAGGTTTATAAATTAAGTAAATAATGAAGAAGGTATCCCTGCTTTTAGCCATTGTTTTATTAGGTATGGTGAATGCTTCTGCTCAAACGGGTATTGGTAGCAATAAGTCCGGATATAAAAAGCAAGGCAATACGTTGTCGTTTAATAATGCCAATGGCGACGTTAAAATTGAATTTTGTTCGCCTGTCATGTTTCGTATAAGGGCCAGCTGGAGTCGCAAGTTTGCACCCGACGAGCATTTGATGCAGGAAAATTATACCTGGCCAACGGTTGATTACAAAGTGACTGATGCAAAATCGGCATATGTTATTCAAACCTCTGCATTAATTATTACGGTTCTTAAATCGCCTTTTATTATTAACGTGGCTGATAATAAAGGGATAATGTTATCATCAGAATATGTTCCCAATAGTAAGCAAAATGGCGGTTTGCATCATATTAGTGATACCGTTATGTGTACCAAAGACCTTATGCCCGATGAGCATTTCTTTGGTTTTGGTGAGCGTATGGATTTTACAGATCAGCGTAATAAACTGGTGAAACTGAATGTAGGCAGAGGAAAGAACAAAAATAATTTGTTAGGTGCCTATAATGTTAATGAGGCTAATTATAGTCCCATCCCATTTTTTATGAGCACTAAAGGGTATGGTATATACTTACATAATTCATCAGCCACTGAATGGGATATGGGTAGTAAAACCGGTGGTCAATACAGTTTTAAGGCAAATGACGGTGAGCTTGATTATTATTTTATTTATGGCCCAACGTTTCCATCCATTTTAAACAGTTATCTATCAATTACAGGTAAGTCGCCATTGCTGCCGCGGTTTGCTTTCGGACTACACATGGGTACTTACAGCGGTGGCACATGGGGTCACGAAGAGCTAACCTCTGATAAGTATGTTATAGAATTGGCGCGTAAAATGCGCGAAATGGGTATCCCGGTTGATATTCTGTTTCTTGATTCTACCTGGCGTTTGTTTGGCAAAAACGGGGGTAAAGGGGCTACAACGTTTGAATGGCGCGAAACATTTAAGGATCCAAAAGGCATGTTCGATAGTTTATATGCCATGAACTTTAAAATGGTAGGTCTGCATATTCGCCCGAGGTTTGATAATGCAAAAAATCTAAACCTGCTTGATCAGGCGCAGGCTAAAGGTTTTACATACCCTGAAAATGGTAAGCCAGGCGAATTTGTGAATTTTTTTGATCAGCAGGCAGCAAACTGGTGGTGGAATAACGGGGTTATGAAAGTGGCATCCATCGGCGCCAAATTTCTGAAAACGGATGAAGGAAGCGCATTTGGGGCATTAGCAAATGAAAGTGAAAAAGTAGGTCCTACAGGTAAAGAAATAACCCAGTTGCATAATGTATTTCCCATTGCCTATGCTAAAGCGCCATATTTAAAGTTTCAGGAATACAACGGTATGCGTGGCTTGAACCAAACAAGGGAAGGTTATTCTGGTATACAACGTTACCCGTTCATTTTTGCGGGCGACTGGCCAAGCGAATGGCAATATTTTGCACCGGTTATAAAGGCCGGGTTAAATATTGGAATGTCGGGCGTAGGATATTGGGCGCATTGTATGGGCGGCTTTGAACATGCCGCCGATCCGGAGTTATATATGCGTTGGGTGCAGTTTGGTATGTTTAGTCCGGTGGCAATGGTATTTGGCATGGATCATCCGGGCTATAAAGAACCCTGGAACTACGGAGCAGAGGCGTTGGCTAACTTTAAAAAATACGATGATCTTCGTTACAGGTTGATACCCTATATTTATAGCAACGCATACAAGCAGTACCAAACCGGAATGCCGCTTATGCGCGCGCTGGTGCTGGAATATCAGGATGATCCAAATACGTACAGTATAGCCGATCAATACTTGTTTGGCGACAATATCATGGTTTGCCCGGTGACTGTAAAAGGTGCTCAGACGCGCACCATATACTTGCCTCGAGGAACCTGGTTTGATTACTGGACAGGTAAAGAGTATACCGGAAAGCAATATATACATATATTAACGCCGCCGGATTATTTACCACTTTTTGTAAAAGGTGGAAGTATTATCCCAATGCAGCCAACTATGAAATATATGGATGAAAAACCGGTAGATGTAATTACACTGGATATGTTTCCATATCAATCATCAGAGTTTAAATTGTATGAAGATGATGGTGTCAGTCTGAAATATAAACAAGGTGAAATTGCCATTACCAGCATTAACATGACTAATGTAGCTGAAGGATGGGAATTAAAAATTAAGAAACCCACAGGCAGCTTTGTTCCGGCGGCGCACACTTACGTAGCTAAGATACATTGGACAGCTGATAAGGAACCATCCATGGTAGCTGAAAACAATGGGGCAGTAAATGCAGTAAACAGCATGGAGAAATTAATCAATATTGCAGGTTGGTATTATGATAAAACAACTCATTTGCTTTGGATAAAAACTGTTCACAGTAATCGTGAAGATATTACCATTAACTTTAAATAACCAAAAAGTACCATTACATGAAAAAGCTGATATTCCTGTTACTGTTTTTATTTGTGTTGGATGCAAATGCACAAACTGCGACTAAAGAGGTTTATATATTCAGTTATTTTAAAGATAACGGACAGGACGGTTTGCATTTGGCGTACAGTAAAAATGGATTGCAATGGACAGCTTTAAATGACGACCAATCTTTTTTAACTCCCGAAGTTTCGAAAGATAAACTCATGCGTGACCCATGTATCATTCGTGGAGCAGATGGTCTGTTTCATATGGTTTGGACAGACAGCTGGACAGACAAAGGTATCGGTTACGCGAGCTCGCCCGATTTGTTGCATTGGTCTGAACAACAACAGTTGCCTGTTATGGCTAAGGAGCAAGGTGCCCGTAATTGCTGGGCCCCCGAAATTACCTATGATGTATCATCAAAAACATATATGATATACTGGGCGACAACAATTGACGGGCGTTTTCCGTTGATTGACAGTACATCTGAAAGTAAATACAATCATCGTATTTATTACATTACCACTAAAGACTTTAAAACTTATACCCCAACGCAGCTGCTGTTCAATCCGGGGTATAATTGTATCGATGCAACAATAGTACCTTATGGTAAACGCTTTGTTATGGTGTTTAAAGACGAAACACTGAATCCGGTACAGAAAAATATAAAAATTGCATATGCTGATAAACTGACCGGGCCATATTCAAAACCCGAAGGGCCCATCACCGGCAATTACTGGGCAGAAGGGCCGACAACACTGCGCGTTGGTAACAAATGGATTGTTTATTTTGATAAATACCGGGATCATCAATATGGTGCTGTTACATCAACTGATTTGAAACATTGGACCGATATATCCGATTCGGTCAGTTTTCCAAAAGGAACCAGGCACGGTACCGTGTTTAAAATTGCCGAAGCAGGGTTTTCCAGGTTGATCACGAAGTGAAATTTAGTTTACGCTCATTTTACCGCTATTCTATGAAAAAGTTATTCCACATTATTATTCTTCTATCAATTATAAGCAATACGTTGTTTGCTCAAAATAAAGTGACTGGAAAAAGACCAAATATCATTATTATCCTGGCCGATGATATGGGTTACTCCGACATTGGTTGTTTCGGTTCTGAAACTCAAACGCCCAATCTCGATGCAATGGCCAAAAGCGGTTTGCGCATGACACAGTTTTACAACGCTTCGCGCTGTTGTCCAACCCGCGCATCATTACTCACGGGGCTTTATCAGCACCAGGCCGGGGTGGGAGACATGGTAAACCATCGTGATGTGCCTGCTTATCAGGGATACCTGAATCAGAATTGCGTAACTATTGCCGAGGCGCTTAAACAGAGCGGATATAGTACTTTAATGGCAGGTAAATGGCATGTGGGTACAGACCCATCGCATTGGCCGATTAAACGGGGATTTGATCATTATTTTGGTTTAATTGACGGTGCAAGCAGTTATTTTAATCCAACGATGCCTTATCGCCCTAATCAAAAGCTCACTATCGCTTTAGATGATAAGGAATTTACACCAGGGCCAAACTGGTATTCAACAAATGCCTATGCAGATTATGCTATTAAATTTATAGAGGGTAATAAAAATACAAATAAACCATTCTTTTTATACATGGCATTTACCAGTCCGCACTGGCCAATTCAGGCCCTGCCCGAAGATATTGCCAAATACAAAGGCAAATACATGAAAGGATGGGATAAGCTAAGAGCGGAACGGCTCGAGCGTCAAAAACAGCTCGGTATCATCAATAAAGATGAAAAGCTTTCGCCCAGAGATAAGAGCGTACCCGAATGGGATAGTCTTACCCCGGAAGAAAAGGAACAGTTTGATACCAAAATGGCGGTATACGCGGCAATGGTTGATCGTATGGATCAAAATATAGGTCGCATCAGAAAGAAGCTAAAAGAGTTAGGTGAAGAAGAAAATACCGTAATCATGTTTTTGTCTGATAATGGAGCCAGTAATGAAACCATTAAGGGCCCCGGCTTTACACCCGAAGTACTGGCCGCAAGCAATAAGCCGGCAAGTGATCCAACATCCTTTACGTCTTACGGATCATTGGGTGCAAATATAAGCGACACGCCTTTTCGCTTATTTAAACATTGGGAATATGAGGGTGGCACAGCTACTCCTTTTATAGCTTATTATCCAAATGTTATCAAGCCCGGCTCAATAGTTAATAAGCCTGCTCATATCATCGACCTTATGGCAACCTGCGTTGATTTGGCTGGCGCCCCTTATCCTAAAGTTTATCATGGCAATAATATAACACCTACAGAAGGTATAAGTCTTGTACCTGTATTTAAAGGGCAAAATTGGGAAGGACATAATGGGTTGTTTTTTGAACATGAGGGCAACCGTGCCGTAAGACAAGGCGATTGGAAACTGGTATCTCAACGACCCGAAAATAAATGGGAACTTTATAATATCAGTACCGACCGCTCGGAATTAAATGATCTCAGTGTCAAATATCCTCAAAAAGTAGCTGAACTTGAGGCATTGTACAATATATGGGCTGCCAGGGCAGGTGTAGTAGAGTTTGATAAGTTAGCAAAATCAAAAAGCGAATGATTTATTAAGATTAATTAATTGGGGTCTATCCATCCTTATCCAGTGCGGGCAGGATGATCTTCTTGAAGTTTTTAATGTATTTAACAACAGAATTATTGCCTCCGGTGCACCAGTGACCACTATGCTCCTGCCAGACACTGACAAAGGAAGCATTGTATTTTACTATGTAAGGTTTGAAAAGATTATAGCTATAATTTATCAAGTGCCTGTTGCAGGTCGTTTATTAAATATTGAGGGTCTTCTAAACCAACATACATTCTGATGAGTTGATGGCGCTCATCACCTGGTTTGTACTCCGGTTCCGCAATCGACGCAATAGATGGAAGTATCAAACTTTCATGGCCTCCCCAGGAAACCGCGAGTAATATATGCTGCAAATGGTTACAAAATGCTTCAATATTTGCAAATGACGTATTTTTTAACGTAAAACTGAACAACCCTCCGCAGCCCTGCATTTGTTCACAGGCCAATTGGCTTTGTTTGAAAGCCGGGTCAAAGGGCCATATTACCTGTTGTATTGCTTCATGGCTATTTAGCCATTGAGTAATTATCTTAGTGCTCTCAAAACTACGTTGCAGGCGCAATGGTAATGTACGCAATCCTCGCAACATCAGCCATGCGGAGTGTGGGGAAATAGCCGGGCCGAGATTCATAAATTCATGGTCGAAAATTTGCCTTATAAGTTCTTTGCTGCCGGTAAGTACACCCGCCACCACATCTGAATGTCCTCCAATATACTTTGTAGCCGATTGAGCAACCAGGTCAATACCCATACTGATAGGCTGTTGATATAACGGGCTACAGTAGCTGTTATCAATCATGGTCATAATACCTCTGGCCCGGGCAAAGCCAGCTATCTTTTTTATGTCCTGCAATTCATAACTAAAGGTGTTGGGACTTTCCAGGTATATTAGGCGGGTTTCGGGTTTAACAGCTTTTTCAAAATTGTCAAAAACAGTTCCGTCAATAAAGGTAGTAGTGATGCCAAATTTGGGTAAAAATTCATTAAAAAGTTTTAAAGTCCAGCTATATGGATTTTTAACCGCTATCACATGATCGCCGACTTGTAATAAAGAAAGCAATGGAACACTTATAGCGCCTATTCCGCTGCTAAATACCAAAGCATCTCCGGCTCCGTCAAGTGCGGCCAGTTTTTTTCGTAGTATATTAAGCGTTGGGTTTTGCCCCCTGGAGTATAAATTTGTTTCAAATTCATCGGCCATAGCCTGTCTGAGTTGCGTTACCGTTTTAAAGGTAAAATTGCTCGACTGTATAATGGGAGGTGAAACGGCATTAAAATAGTTTTCTCTATCTTCTCCCAGTTCATTTAATATAAATGAAAGTTCCATAATTAAGGTATTGTAATTGATTTTTGACCGCCTTTGGTTACAAAATATATAGCGAGGCCAACAACAAAAGCGCAAAGGCATATTAATGCGGCCAACGGGTTTTCAATAAAAATGCTTATGGTAACAAACCAATAAGTAGCAATAAAAATAACGGGAATGAGCGGGTACCATTTTATGGTGTAAATGCCGCTGCCATTTAAGTGTTTGGTTTTTTTTCGTAGAATGAAAATGGTAACTGCCGCCGCCGAAAGGCCAATAGTATCAAAAAACATTACATAACTGAGTATTTTTTGAAAGGAGCTCACAAAAAACAATATGATAAGTACGGCTGCGACAAAAAAACTTAAACCAAATTCCTGCACCTGGGTTTGCTGGTTCACACGCCTGAACCTTTGGGGTAGTATACCATCTTCGGCCATGGCATAGTAAACCCGTGGATTGGCCATGATATTTACATTAATAAAAGCAAGTACTGATACAAACATCAGCAATGATATTATTTTATAGCCCAGTGTTCCAAAAATAGCGCCGGCTAGCGTAGCAGCCAAAGCAGTTTTATGTTGCAGTCCATTGATACCTAAAACAGAATAGTAGGCAAAATTTATGAGCAGATATAAACATATTACCGTTATCATTCCCCAAAAAATGGCTTTGGGTATATTAACCTTTGCATTAATAATGTCTCCTCCAAAATTAATCGTTTGCTGATAGCCGCCATAGGTAAAAAATACAGCAACCAGGCTTAACCCGAACGCACTCAGGGTATAATTATTATCGGTAACCTTTTCAATAACCTTATAATCGCCCGGCATGATATGGCTTTTTAAAACCGCAGTACAAAGAATAAGGATCATACTTATTTTAAATATGGTAAGTACATTTTGAGTTCGGGCACTCATTTTAATACCCAAAAAGTTAATAATGTATAATACCAATACAGATGTTATGGTCATGATTTTGATGCCCAGATCATTTTGTAAGCTTGGTGGCATGATAATCGGGTTAATATATTCAGCACCAATGAGGGCAACCGCTGCAACCGATGCCGCGTTGCTGATTACTAGTATCCAGTTGATCATGAATGCGAACGCTGGGTGAAAGCAATAGGAAAAAACCTTATAAAAACCTCCTGTAATTGGATAACGGGCACCTATTTCTGCAAAGGTGAGCGCGCCGCATAAACTTACAGCACCGCCAAAAAGCCAGGCTCCAAAATATAAATAAGGGTTGCCGGAACTTATGGCTACTTCACCAGGGGTAGCAAAAATGCCCATACCTATCACCAGACTAATAACGATCATTGACAGGTCAAAACGATTAAGCTTGGGCGTAATGCTCATATATAGATTGGGATATCAAATGTTAAATATTAAGGGACTTTTAATTTTCATTGGTAATTTAAGCATATTTATTAATTATGTTTTAACTTGATAAAAGGCTTTACCAATGTCGGAGTAGTTTTACCGCAAAAGGAGGAGCGACTGGAAACAACAGGGTTTGCAGCGGAATGTAACATTATTAACATCAAAGTACCAAAACCTCTTATTGTCCTAAATTAAGTGTTAATTATGTTGAAGTTTACATGCAAACAGGCTGGACTTTATTATAAATTTATATTTTTGATAATCAGACTGATTTGCTGTATTTATCCGGCCAGTTTATAAACCCAAAAATCACGGCAAATCCGTATAATTTAACAATGAGTACAAAGAAAATATCTATAAAAGATATCGCAAAGCTTACCAGCACCTCTATTACAACAGTTTCTTTTGTTTTAAACGGAAAGGGGCGTATCAGTAAGGAAATAGCAAAAAAAATACTTGACGTAGCTGCCAAAAACGGGTATGAGCCCAATCGCATGGCTATAGGGCTACGCACCGGTGTTTCAAAAGTTATTGGCCTGGTGGTTGAGACTATTGGTGGTCCGTTTTTTGGAGCTATGGCTAAAGTAATAGAAGAGGAGGCTGAAAAGGAGGGGTACCGGATTATTTACTGTAGTACCAATAACAACATTCAAAAAGGCCAGGATGTGATCAGGATGCTCTCGCAACAGTTGGTTGATGGCTATATTATTACTCCCATGAAAGGGTTGGAGAAAGAGATACAAAAACTTTTAGCCAATGAAAAGCCTGTGGTATTGATAGATGGCTATTTCCCAGGTTTGGATATTCCGCATGTATTGGTTGACAATTATAACAGCTCATACAACGCAGTTGAACATCTGGTTAATGCGGGCTACAAAAAGATAGGGCTTATAACAGCCGATATTGATTTGATACAGCTGCATGAACGTACATTAGGGTATAAAGAGGCTTTAAAAGCCTGCGGTATTAAAGAAAATAAAAAGATGATACTTAAACTATCTTTTGATACTGATAAAAACGACGCGGTAAATGCGATAAAAACCTTCATAGAACAGCAAAAGCAGATGGATGCCGTGTTTTTTACCACCAACTACTTAGGTATTATGGGGTTGCAGAGCATTAAAGAATTGGGGCTTAATATCCCCGGGGATTTGGCAATGGTAAGCTTTGATGATAATGAAATATTTAATTTGTATCCTCCTGGCATTACAACTATTCGGCAGCCTACATATGAAATTGCTAAATCGGCAATTGACCTCTTATTGTCGCAAATGGGTGGAGAAAAGTACGATATTTCAAAAATTAAACTGCAAATACCTTCAAAACTAATAGAACGTAGCTCAACCCACAATAAAGGCTCTCGCCTAAAAAATCAGTGAAAGGGGCGCATATTTAGAGTAGTTTTATAAATATTTTAACATGTTTCATATTGTGATGGATTGCAAATAAATAATAGTCTTAATTGTTTGAACAAATTTTTAATCTGTTGTTTCGTTTGAAAAAATCATAAAAATTTAACTTGTTTAAAAGATGCCATAAAAATTTGCTAAAACATTCTACTAAGCTATATTTGATTTTTCTATCTGAATGGGTAAGATGTATACCAATTTTGATAAAACGTTTTATCAAAATTGTTTAAATGTTGTTGCAGAGTCAGCACCAGGATTTTTATAAACGTGTTTGTATTATAACTACTCAATTCTATAAAACATATATTTAACAATTATTTATATCATGAAAAAAGCACTTATACCAGGTTTGGTTTTTATTCTGGCTTTTACCGTCGATACCCATGCGCAATCTTCCGAAGTTTTTAATAAAAAAGGATACAAACTAACAGTGGAAAATCAGGACGCCGCCTTTAGCAATGACCTGAAAAATAAACTGGTTGAAACATTTTATGAAGTTTACCCTAAACTGGCCAGGGCCTACAATAAAAAAACAGTAAAAGAAGTAACCTTTGTTATTGATACAGCTTATGACGGCGTAGCCGCTACAGATAATGGCCGGGTTGTTTTTAGCTCAAAGTACATGACAAAACATCCGGGTGATGTTGATGTGGTTACCCACGAAGTGATGCACATTGTTCAGAATTACGGCCAAAGTAACGGCCCTGGATGGTTAACCGAGGGCATCGCCGATTATGCCCGCTATAAATTCGGGGTAGATAATGCGGGGGCAAAGTGGTCGTTGCCAGCCTTTAAAGCTACACAGAATTATGAAAATAGCTACCGTATTACTGCCCGCTTCTTGGTTTGGATTGAAGCGAGCATTAAACCAGGTTTGGTAAAAGATTTGGATGGTCAGTTGCGCGGCCATACTTTTACTGATGATAGCTGGAAAAATGAAACCGGCAAAACATTAGACGAGCTTTGGGCAGCTTACGCCGCAAACCCGACTATTTCAGTAAAATCATAAAGAAATTCCATGACCAATGGGCTTTTATTGCGAAGCGGCGATGAAGAGCTGTCGGTATGCAGTGATGGTGAAAAAACGCTGAGATTAAACACTAATTAAAGGTCACTCCAAAAGTGGCCTTTGTTTCTGTTGTACCATCAATGGGGGATTTTGTTGTTTGGATTACTTTTTCTCGATCACTTTGATTTCATTAGCTCTTTTTAACACGCGAAGATGTGTCAATATTATGCATCATATATCATTTCTTAATACAATAATTACCGACTGATCTATAGGGCGAAAGCCGATAATCATGACAAAAGTTATTATTATTTTTGTATTAATGACAGATTTGAATGAATATGAATGCGAAATGCTGGATACGATACTGGAGGCATTTGGTATTCCTGATAGCCTGACCCGACTACAGTTGCTTGAACTTTTTGATCAGGACGAAGCCTCTGCTTTCGCTATGGTACAGGCACTGACGAGAGAAGGCCTGGTCGCGAAATCTGGCAAACATGGTGATTATGAGTTGCCTGAAAAACTTATTCTAAAACCCAAAGGTGAAAAATTTCTTAAAGAGGGCGGCTTTACCCGAAGGTACTGGCTGGAGCAACAGAGACCGCTTGAAGTGGGAGGAACACTCGCCAAACTACAGCAGCAGAATATGAGACTGCAAAATATAAAATTAGCCCATGAATCGGAGATTAGTAATCTTAAAAAGTCAGTTAATCGTCTGCGAACATGGCAATATATCTGGTGGGTATTAATTATCATGGCATTGATCCTCGGCTATGTCTTCGGCCACATATAGAATCTAACTTCCAGCATAAATAAGGCTTATTATTTGTTTTACCGCTAATGTCCCGGCTTTTACCGACTGGCCAGCCCTGTTCGCCTGTTTTACTTTGCCATCTTTTAGTCATCAGTTTACATTTGTCTAAAATGTTTCAAATGGCTAATCGTCTTACAACTATGGAAAATAAATACTTGATACTGAACCACGCGCCTGGTGCTCCGGATAAGGAACAGGAGCTGGCTATTCTTTTTCTGGATATCCGGAATTTTACTGGTTTGATGGAAGCTCAGCCTGGCCAAACCGTTATACAAATTGTTCGCCGTTTATTTACAGCCTTTGGTCAGATCGTGAAAAAGTTTGAAGGCAGGGTGGTAGAGATCGCCGGCGATAGCCTGTACGTTGTCTTTGGCTTGCAAACTGAATTAACGGCATCCGTGAATAATGCCTATCAGGCTGCAAAAATGATGTTCCAGACGGTTAGTCTATTTAACGAGTCTTATGCCGAACCATATTACGGCGGTCCGTTGGAAATTGGTGTGGGCTTACACGCCGGAAAGGTTTTTGTTGGCGAGTTCGGTTTAGATAATGCACCTCAATTATCAGTTATGGGCTTGCCTGTTAATATCGCGTCCAGACTCCAGGCCAAAACCCGCGAACTGGATAATGATCTGATCATTTCTGAAGATGCTTACCAGTTATTAACTGAAGACAAGGTGAAGGCATACCCGCAGACTGTGCAGCTACAGGGAATCCGCCAGGAACAACAGGTGCGCTTAGCTGGTAAGTCTTATGTAGTTCAGCAAGATTTCGATTATTTGTTGGCTATATCCGGGTAGTGCTAAAATATCTAATCAGAACATTTAAAACAAGCTAACCTGCTCAGTCCCGAATCCCTGTAATTCCTGCTGATAGGCGCGGATCAATCCAATCAATTCCGGTCCGTATTGCGTAGCCTTTTGTGTACCCACACCTTTTACCGCGCTCAATGCTTTAAGGGTAGCCGGTAATTTTTCGGCTATAGCAGCCGCGGTTTTTTCAGAAAGCACCATGTTCGGCATAATATTTTCTTTAACTGCTGTTTCTTCCCGCCACTCCAATAATTGTTCGTACAGTTTTTCGTTGGGCAGTGCATTTAGTGTCTTCAGATAAGAGTGGTCGTACGTTTTAATACCCTCTTTGATCAATAACAAATATGTGGTCACCGAAAAAGGCGCCTGCCCGAAATGTTCCATCAGTCGTATCCGGTTCATTAGCCAAATAATAAGCTGGTCTGCTTTCTTTGCAAGTTCTTTGGACGTTCCGATCAAGCCAGGTAATTGCCGATGCAGGTTTTCGGTAGCAGCCGTCAGTTTTTCAAGAAAATAAACGGCCGCCTGTGAACTACGTTCTGTTTTGAGTTGCTTAGTGAATTTGCCGGCCACGCTGATAATCTCCTTTTCCAGATCGGGTAACAGCAATTCAAAACCTTTGAGCCTGGTTTGCAAAGGACCGAAATTAAATAGTTCACCGAGCAAATATTGCTCATATAAAGCCTGGTCGCGCAAAAGTGTTTGTCCGTTAGGCTTGATCAAAGCCGCCTGCTGGTTAAAACGAATTACTGCTGGGTCGCCGATGATATTATGGGTGCCGATAGGGTTACGCAAAACCATGCCCGATAATGTGCGACAGCGGCTTAACGCTACATAAGCCTGGCCCGATGCGAAAGCTTCGCTGACATCGATAATGGCTTTATCAAAAGTGAGCCCCTGGCTTTTATGAATAGTAATAGCCCATGCCAGTTTTAAAGGAATCTGGGCGAAGCTGCCAGCATTACTTTCGTTAATTGCCTCGTCATCCAATTGGTATTTGACGTTTGTCCATTCTACGGCTTCTACCTCAATCTCTCTATCTCCCGGGCCGCATTGAACAAAAACGGTATTACCTTCAATTCGACTAACCGTGCCGATCTTGCCGTTATAATACAGCTTTTCGGCCGAGCCATCATTCTTGACAAACATAACCTGCGCACCTATCTTGAGCTTGAGGTTGGTTTCCGTAGGGTAGGCATCCCTGGGAAAATCTCCTTTTACCGTTGCCGAAAACTCAAACTCTTGCCCTTGTAAAGCTTCCAGAAACTCTGTATTAACCTGTTGTGCAATACTATTGTGGGTAGTCAGGGTAATGTATGGATCATCAGTTGCCGGCCGAAAATCTGGTACATATCGAGCGTTTAGTAACGCTAAACTCTCTCCGCTGATCTGCTGGTTACGCACTTCGTTCAGGATACGTATAAAATCCTGCTCTTTTTGGCGATAAACATGATCCAGTTCGATCCGGATATAGGGCGCCTTTTGCATAACCAGCGCGCTGAAAAAATAGGGTGTTGAGTAATAGCGGCTTAACATTCCCCATTCCTCGTCACGGATGATCGGGCTCAATTGTGAAAGATCACCAATTAATAATAGCTGCACACCGCCGAATGGATACGTAGTGCCCTTGATATTCCTCAAAATCAGATCGATCTGGTCGAGCACATCAGGTCGTACCATACTGATCTCATCAATGATCAGCAGTTCCAAACTACCCAGCAGTTCTTTCTTTTCCGGATTATAATGCATTTCCGGTCGTTCATCTCCGCCGGGTAAAAGCGGACCGAATGGCAATTGGAACAGCGAATGCAGGGTCATTCCGCCTGCATTGATGGCTGCTACACCCGTAGGCGCTGCTACCGCCAGCTTCTTTTTTGAAGTCTGCTTGAGGTTTTGTAGGAAAGTGGTTTTACCGGTGCCCGCTTTACCCGTTAGAAAAACCACCGTATTAGTAGATTCCAGGTATTCCGTGGCCAGTTGCATCGCAGGGTTCAGTTCACTCATTCGTTTACAATATTAACATTATCAATGGAAATTCCTTCCTTTATGAAAAGCACCTTCTGTAGAAACAGCCGGCTCCGTTGACCGCCCATCATAATTAATCGGTTTAGTGGTTTCATCACCGCGTGTCGGTTGCGAGAGATCAGTTTCGGTCAAACCACGCAACAATGCCGTCAGGTTAAAACAACGATGTACTACGAGATGCGTTACCCCATTAGCCACCTGCAATTTGCCCGCTACCATCAGCAGGCGCGATTGCATAATTTCCTTCCGGTACTTATCAAAAAACTTTTGCCATACCACCAGGTTCGCCGCACCTGTTTCGTCTTCCAGCGTCATAAAGAGTACTCCTTTGGCTGTTCCGGGGCGTTGCCGCACGGTAATTAAACCGGCAATACACACTTTGTCGCCATCTTTTTTGTTCAAAAGATCAATCGTCCGTATGTTACGCAACTGCGTAAGTTTGGAGCGTAGTAGGCCGACAGGATGATCTTTCAGCGAAAGCCCGGTAGAAATATAATCCTGTACCACATGCTCGCCGCGGGTCATCTCCGGCAAATCCATCGCTGTTTCCAGAACACTTTCAGACAGTTGGCCGTCAAATAATCCAATGGGCCGGTCAGCCAGTGCGGAAACCTCCCATAAGGCCATCCGCCGGTCGGCACCTAAGGAACGGAATGCATCCGCATCTGCAAGCTTTTCCAGCGCCGCCTCCGTTATACCAGCTGCCCGCAACTGGTCGATATGCCGGTAACCACCTTCCCGCATTGCCACCAGCACTGCCATGTCATCTTCCTTCAAACCCTTAACTTGTCGAAAACCCAGCCGCACTGCGTGAAGTTTTTCGCCGTTTGGTTCCAGCGTATTATCCCATTCTGAATAATTTACATCAACCGGTAACACCTTTACATCATGTTCCTGCGCATCGCGCACAATTTGTGCGGGTTGGTAAAAACCCATCGGCTGGCTATTTAAAAGCGCTGCACAAAACACATCCGGATAGTGGTATTTGAGCCAGGAGGATATATACACCAGTAAGGCAAACGAAGCAGCATGACTCTCGGGGAAACCATAGCCCTCAAAACCCTGTAATTGTTTGAATATCCGCCGCGCAAAATCTTCTTCATAACCACGCGCCACCATGCCCTCGACCATTTTTTTTTCATACATATGTAACTGACCGTTCGCTTTGAATGAAGCCATACTACGCCGTAATTGATCAGCCTCTGCCGGAGTAAATCCGGCTGCTACGATGGCTATTTCCATCGCTTGCTCCTGGAATAGCGGAACACCAAGGGTACGTTTTAGTATTTCTTCCAGCTCTGGTTGCGGATATTCTGGTAATTCTTCTTCGTTCCGACGGCGCAAATAAGGATGCACCATATCGCCCTGAATAGGCCCCGGCCGTACTATGGCTACTTCAATTACCAGGTCATAAAACTCACGCGGCTTTAAACGCGGCAGCATAGACATCTGTGCCCGGCTCTCTATTTGGAAAACCCCTATTGTGTCTGCCCTGCAGATCATATCATACACCAAAGGATCATCCTGCGGTACAGTAGCCAGTGTTAATTTGCGGTCATGGTGCCGCAGCATGAGGTCAAAAGCTTTGCGGATCATCGTCAGCATTCCTAATCCAAGCACATCTACTTTCAGAATTTGCAGATCTTCCAGGTCATCCTTGTTCCATTCTACCTGCGTGCGGTTTTCCATCCGGGCGTTCATTACCGGGCAAAGGTTGGTCAATTGCCCCTCGGTAATTACAAAGCCGCCCGTATGCTGGCCCAATTGCCGTGGGAAGCCCATCAGTTCGCAGGTTAATTGTAATACTTTTAGTATCATCGGGTCTTTGGGATTCAGCCCCTGATCCCGCAGCCGTTTTTCATCAAAACCCTCTTCGTGAAAATCCCAGATTGTGGCGCCTATTCTTTTGATCGTATCTTCCGACAGCCCCATAGCTTTGCCCACATCGCGAATAGCACCTTTATGGCGCTCCTGGGTTACCGTGGCCACTATAGCCGCCCGGTCGCGCCCGTAATCATCATAAATGAATTGGATAATCTCTTCACGACGTTCGTGTTCAAAATCCACATCAATATCCGGCCATTCATCACGCGCATCAGACATAAAGCGAGAAAACAGCAAACGCGACTTATCCGGGTTCACCGCTGTAATCCCCAGGCAATAACAAACTATAGAATTTGCTGCTGAACCGCGACCCTGGTGTAAAATTCCCAGATCTTCTGCCTGTTGCGTATAACGGTAAACCCGTAAAAAATACCACCCCAGCTTGCGTTTTTCGATAAAGGCCAGTTCAAGTTTTATTTGCTTTTGGTGTTTCTCCGGAATTGGGTCGCCAAAACGTGCTTTTGCACCTTCCCAGCTTAATTTGGTAAGTCGCTGATGGAAGGTGAGCCCGCCTATAAGTTGTTCCCTGGGTGTAAGATATTTTAATTCATCTAAAGAAAATGTACAGGTATCAGCAATATAGGCTGCATTTTCCAGGGCTTGGGGATATCCCTTGAATAGTCGCCCTACCTCATCTAATGGTTTTAGAAACCGCTCGGCATTAGGATACAATTTAAAACCTGCCGTATGGATAGTGCATTTTTCGCGAATACAGGTCAGTATATCCTGCAGTTCGCGGCGGGCAGCATGATGGTAATGTACATCTCCTGTTGCTACTAAGGGTACTTTGGTTTCTGCCAGCCGAAACAAGCGCTTGGCATCCTGTCCCTGGTAATTAAAAAAAGCGGCTAAGTAAAGTGAGCGCCCAAAATACTGCTGGTATTCATACAGATCGTTCAAAAAGCCGGCATCCAGTTCAAAGCGACTGTCCAGCTTATCGGGCGGTATTGCTATAAAGAGTATGCCTTCCTGGTGTTCATAGACATCTGCCTTGTATAACTCACATTTGCCTTTTTCTGTTCGCAGGTTACCCCTCGTTAATAAGGCCGATAAACGTCCGTAAGCCTCAATATCAGTAGGGTAGGCCAGTAAGCTTGTGCCATCTACAAGGTCAAGCCTGCAAGCCGGAATAAATCGGATCTTCAGTTGTTTGGCCGCCATATGTGCCCGTACAATGCCCGCTAAAGAATTCCGATCGGTTATGGCTATGGCAGAGTAACCCAGAGCTTCAGCATGTTCTACCAATTCATGGGGATGAGAGCCCCCGCGCAGGAAGCTAAAGTTGGAGGTTATCTGTAATTCCGCGTAGTTTGTCATTGTTTCTAAGCAAAATATCCATGTAAATACCATTGCGCATCGCCGCCATCATAATGCCCCGACCGGAACACCCAATAGCGTTGCCCTTCACTATCTTCTACTGCATAATAGTCCCGGTGTTCACCCGTATCGCGCCACCATTCCCGCCCGATACGCTCGGGCCCATCTGCTTTAACCACCATGTGTCGCTTATGCTTATAAATAAATAGTTTTGGCGGGTTATCAGGTACCAGCGCCATCACCTCAATAGGTTCTGGTACGGATAGTAAACGTATAGGTCGCATTTGCACAGGCCAGGATGTTTCCGGTTGTTCTGTTAAAGAGACGGCCACTTTTACCGAACGTTCCGGCCAATAATGTTCTGCCGGTAAAAAGCGGTGTATAGCATTAGGCCCAACTTTACCCGCCACCCTGTCAAGCAGTTCTGCCAGTGCTGTGCCGGCCAGACCTTTGGCTTCTGCCCATAGTTGTTCCTGCACCGTTTCCATATCTTCTACTTTTGGCGCTTCCAGTACAAAAAGTTCAATACCCAAAGCCGGTTCTATCTTTGCAATCTGCAATTCGAATAATTTTAGTAAATGCGAAACACTATGCGAACCCCGGTTTGTTGTTATTCCCGCCTGTACTTTTCGGCCATCTACGCGGTGACACTTCAGTATCGCTTTACGCAGGCCTTTGCCTTCGGCTTGTAAACGGAGGCATAAAACCGAAAGTAATTTTTCAATAGCTATACCTATACCCACAGCCGTCCGAATCGGTTCCAGGCAGGGGAGGCGCTCTGCATAAGGCACCGGAGGCACCAACGGTACCAATACCTCATCTATCCGGCCCAGCGCCTGATCTAAGCGTAATAATAACTCCTTCCCAAAGCGCCGGCGCAAAACAGAGGCAGGCATATGCTGCAATTGACCAATATTGCGGAAACCTAATTTTTTCAGCCTTTCCAGTATTTCTGCTGCTAACCGTAGAGCTGCAGGGGGTAAGCTTGCTAAAGCCTGTGCCTGACCGCCGGCAGGAATAATAGGAGAGACGGTAGCATACCGCGCTACCGCCCAGGCCGTGCCTGCCGTGTCGGCGATAGCGGCCCGGGAATCAAAACCAGCCTTGCGTAGTTTTAAAACAATCTCTTTGAGATAACCTCGTTCGCCATCCCAGAGATGGGCACAGCCAGATATATCCAGAATCAGGCCGTCGGACAGGTCAATTGCCACAACAGGGGTATAGCGAATGCACCATAAACCTAAAAGCCGTAGTAATTGGGTTGCTTTGCCCGGCGTATCGTTAATCACCAAAAGTTCAGCCACTGCTGCCCGCGCATCTGCCGCCGCCATACCTGTAAAAGCGCCCTGCTGTTCTGCCAGAGAACTGGCCGCAGTAATAATCACCCGGTTTTTTACAGGGGTAACCAGTACAAAAGGCACCTCCCTTAGCTCCGGCCGCCGGATCGCCAGTCCATCCGTCAGTAGATGTCGGAACCAGATTGCCATAAAACGCTTTTCCATCGCTTACCCAACCTGCCTTTCTTCTAAAATAATCAATTCATTCACCGGTCTGAAGCAGCCATCCTGCCACTCGAGTATCCAGCTGCCCGTTTGCCCGTTGCGTACCTTTAAAAGCTCCACTTCCCAGCGTAAATGACCAAGTCCCGGCAATCCATTGAGGTCGGCGCTTGGCAGCGATTTTATCTGCCAGCGCGCCGCGCAGGCCGTAGAACCAAGTCTATCTGCCGCGTTTCGCAATACAAAGCCCGTAACGCGGCTTTGCTCAACTGCCAGCTGCAAACGCCGTGACTGCTTAAAATCCATATCGCGTAATTCGCAGACCACCGCTGTAAGTCCCGGGCATTTCAACGCTTCCTCCATTACCCAAAGCGTATCCGTATCTTTTGTTAAACTGATAAAAATTACCCGATGAGGCTCTACGCCAAACGTTGTTAAGGCCGGGGCAAATAAATGCTGTGCCCTGCCAATCCACACGCAAACTCCGCCTTGCTGCATCAGCACTGAAAGTATGCCCGTTACTAAACCACCGCCTGCCGCCGCCTGCTCGATTGAACCGCAAACAAATTCGTGAACCGCAGCCGTCGGAAACACTCCGTTTGGAAATGCCGATTCTACCTGGCCCAGGCCCATCAACGAGCGTACACCCGCAACCGGTGGCTTATAACCTTCCCATTGCAAAAGGTTTTTACGCAACTGGCTGATGATATCGGCTTTAACTTGGAGCATACTAATAATTAATGCACAAAAATAATGCTAAAAATATTAGTATTTGCTTATCTTTGAAAAAAAATTATAATAGTTTAGAAATGACCACACATAGCTATCTGACCAGAGAGGCTAAAGCCTTTGTAAAACGCACAAATGGCCCGGATGAAGTTATACGGGTGGTGCCCGACCTGTTGTATGGACAAGCAGGTCAATGCTACCAACTGTATACTGCTTTTGAAGAAAGAGCTGATAATCTGGGCTGTATTTTAT
Organism: Mucilaginibacter sabulilitoris; assembly: GCF_034262375.1. NCBI lineage: Bacteria > Pseudomonadati > Bacteroidota > Sphingobacteriia > Sphingobacteriales > Sphingobacteriaceae > Mucilaginibacter > Mucilaginibacter sabulilitoris. The sequence continues at coordinate 4,552,673 of NZ_CP139558.1, read as the reverse complement.
TTGATGCGCAAGGTTTCTGGATTTACGATGGTGAACTGTTATCTGTCGCGGAACAGGAACAGCTTGCGGATTTTATTATCAATTATGTAGAAAGATTATAAAAAACGATCAACCACAGCTTATGCCGATACAACAATTATTGCAAAGGCAAAGCTGTGGTGGTAATGGTTATATGTGATATGCTATCCGGCACTGTCTGATTATAAAAGAAACTCACTTCATTCGGTAAACATACATTCTTTTCCCTGATAGCTTTTTTACTGCAAAATCATTAATAACAAGCCATTGCAAAACTAAATATACGGTTGCCCGACTTACTTTTTCCTTCGGTACTAATGTTAACCACAGGCATTCCGCATCAATAAAATCTCCGGCCTCATATAGTTTCTTTGCTATGTAAACCTTGTTGTAAGATCGTTTATAACCTTCCTTTTTACAAAATAATATAATTTGCTCAGCTGTATCTCCAGTGAAATTTAGCATAGGCAGTCAAAATCTAAAGGTTTTCAGCGAGTATTTTTCTCCATTCATTCAGCTCTGGTAAACCCGGCTTGCGCTTACCAAATAACTGCATTATCATTTCTCCGTTTTTATCATAAAGCTCAAGAGAATTGATATCACCATCGGCAGATGGTTTTGCAACATGCCAAATAGTAGCTATAGCATCCTGACGCAGGTGTAGGTTAAATTCGGGATCAAGCACGTTAAACCATATTTCCATTTCAACCAGCCTGGTGACTGTACCAGTATGGATTTGTATACAACCATTATTACCCACAAATACCATGACAGGTATCTGTTGCGCTGAACAGCTTTGCATAACCTTTTTAAAGCTATTTATATCTGTTTGTTTGGCAAAACCTTTGGGAGCAAGACGTAAAGCCTGCGTGCGGCTCAGGCCAAAACGCTTAAGTAATCCAAAAAACTCATGTGTGTCCTGCATGGTTTCCCAGGCCTGATGAAAAGCAGGAAGGTCAATTTCGTCATCTGATTTTTCAAATTTAGCAGGTGCTTCGGCAGGTAACACCATTACAGTTTTCTGCTCCGTTTTTCGAAACCTGTTAACCAGACCATTATAATTTTCAATATTGCTTTTTTCAGTAAGGTAAATTTTATGGATGGCTACGCCATTACAGTCAAAAAACTGGAGGCTTTTGTGTCCGTTATCTTCTACCGCGAAGCCAAGTTTCCACTGGTTCATGAATAAGCGCAGGTCGATATCGGCACCCAATACCAGTCCCGCATGCGGTGTAAACGAAACTTTGGTATAAATTCCCTTGCGTTCGTGAACACAATATTCATTACGGGTAAGCGCCATAACATACCCCAACGATGGTATTTCTTTTAAAATGTCTTCAAATGTGTCATTTAATATAACGGTGTTTTCTCCGAGGCTTGTCATCAATAGTTCGGCTTCACTAACCTGGAGGGCAGTGGCTATGTCGCGGATACGTTTTTTTGGGTTTTGGGCTTTAAATGCCAGGTATTGTTCTTTTAAGCTAATGGTTTCCATATTTTATGTAGTAATGGTTTTTAAATTGATTTCAAGTATCTGGTGTGTTATATTTTTAGGCATAATAAGTTGTTGAAGCGTATGCGGATTTGTAAAAACATCAGCTTCTGTTTCAAATACATCGTAAATACTTTTTGTATTCAGTATTTCTGAAGGGGCGCCATGATACCATTTGCGGCCATTTTTGAGCATGAGGATGTTATCGGCATATTGGGCAGCTAGATTAATATCGTGCAGTATGGTAATTACCATAAACCCTTTTTTTGCCAGCATAGCGGCCAACGCCAGAGTTTGCTGCTGGTATTGAATATCCATGCCCGAAACCGGTTCATCAAGTAATAACAAGGCTTCTGGCGTATCCCATATTTGGGCAAGTACCCTTGCCAGATGAACGCGTTGCTGTTCACCGCCAGACAGGGTTAAAAATGACCTTTCCGAGAGGTGGCTTATTCCGGTAACGGTCATAACCTGGTTAATGATATCCCAGTCGTGCGGGGTGGGCTGGTTGCGGTAGTGGGGGTAACGTCCCATTTGTACCACTTCAAGCGCAAGAAAATCAAGGTTAATAATGTTTTGCTGATTCATCATGGCCCGTTTCAACGCCAATTCTTTTGCTGTATAACTGTTCAATAATTTACCGGATAAATGAATAGTACCAGCGGAAGGTTCTTTTTCTCCGCTAAGCAGGCGCATCAGAGATGATTTTCCAGCTCCATTGGCTCCAAGTACTACCAGGATCTCGCCTGGATGAACGGCAAATGATACATCTTTTACCAGGACGCGTTTTCCGGCCATGAAGGTTACGTTTTCAACAGTCAGCATTTTATCGGATAATTTTCTTTTTATCTTTTATCAAAATATAGAGGAATACAGGCGTGCCCAGTAAAGCGGTAACTACACCTATAGGTAACTCGACAGGAGCAACCAGCTTGCGGGCAATCATATCCGCCAGTGTGAGTATTATTGCACCCATTAGTGCCGATGCAGGCAGTACACGGCGGTTGTCTACCCCAAATATCAACCTTACCATATGCGGCACGAGCAAGCCAACAAAGCTTATAATGCCCGAAACAGCTACAGAAGCACCTACAGCCATTGTAGCAAGTATAACCACACATCGCTTTGCCCTGCCAACCGGAAGCCCAAGCTGCTGGGCCTGGGTTTCGCCCAATGCAAACGCATTGAGTGTTTTTCCCATCATAGGTAAAAATGCCAATGGAATGAGTATAAATGGTAAAAGGCATAAAACAATTTGCCAGGTAGCGCCGCCCAGGCTGCCCAGCAACCAGAACGTTACATTGCGCAACTGTTGTTCATTTGCCATGTACGTAACCAGACCTGTAAGCGCCCCTGCAAGCGCGTTAATAGCTATCCCTGCCAGCAGCATGGTGGCTACATTAGGGTTACCATCGCTGCGGGAGATCTGGTAAACTACAAAGGTTGCGATACCTGCACCTACGAATGAGCCGAAAGCCAGGAAATAATAACCAAACAAGTTGCCCAATCCTGCAAACAGTGAAACCTCTGAAGCAATGATCAGTACAGCAAACAGGGAAGCACCGGAAGAAATTCCGATTAAACCCGGTTCGGCAAGCGGGTTGCGAAAGATTCCTTGTATGGCTGCTCCCGAAATTCCTAATGCCGCCCCGATAAGCAACCCCATAAGTACCCGCGGCATGCGTACTATCATTAATACGGTTTCATACTGCTCATTTACAGTATGATTTGAAAATAATCCTGTTTTTTTGGCGAGTATAAATAATACATCCTGAAGGGGGATTTTCATGGCCCCCATACTTAACGAGAAAGCGGCAGTTAAAAAAACGCCTATACACAGTATTATATAAATCAGGCTTTTCTTCATTGCAGATGTTTATTCAACTGAGTAATGGCCTGGTCAAGCCTTACGCTAAAGTTGGCCAGCAGATCTGCATCCATTTGAACAATGCGTTTATTTTTACCAGCTGTAGTTTGTGCTACGCCGGGCATTTTTAAAACGCCATCTTCGCCGCCAAGGCTGCTGAGCCCGAAATCGAACATCAGTATTACATCCGGATTGGCTTCTGCTAAAGCTTCAGTAGTATAGGGCTTAAAATTATCAAAGCCCTGTGCGGCGTTTTTGCCGCCGGCAAGTGTTATAATGGCATCAATATTAGTGTGCTGCCCCGCAACAAGCATAACACCTGTTCCCCGGGCATAAATGAATAGTACTTTTGGCAATTTGCTTGTCTTTTTTATTGCGGCAACGGCCTTGGCTATCCTGGTCTGTGTTTGTCTTGCCAGGATTTCGCCCTTTTGTGGTATCTGCAAGGCGGCAGCTACCGCTTTAATAAATACTACAGCCCCGCCGACAGAATATTCCTGCTTTATGGTAACCAATTTAATGCCGGCAGATGTTAATTGATATGCTATTTCTTTAGAAACACTGCCTTCAGGGGCAAGTACAAGATCCGGATTAAAGGAAATCAGCCCTTCTGCAGATACGGAGCGGTTCTTGCTCACTTTTGGCAGGCTATTAACATAAGCAGGGTAAATACTGGTTATATCAACAGCTATAATATTTTTACCTAAACCCAGGGCATCGACTGTTTCTGTTAATGCACCACTAAGTGTAATTATTCGCTTAGGTACTGCAGCGAAAGTTTGGATGCTAAATCCAAGCAGCAGCAAAAGGAATATGCCTTTTATTATTCCCGTTTTTTTTAAACAGGAGCTATATTGATTGTTTTTTTTCATTGGTGTGGAATATTTTATTTTTCAGGATTGATACCAGCATACCGAAAGCTATAATAACCACTCGACCCATCAGCGCCATCTTTATAGTAGCTATCAATAACCAGCTTAAAATATTTTCCGGTAGCGGTATGAATTAGAATGATCTTGCCTTCAATTGGGTTGATGATATGAGTATCCATATTGTAGGTGTACCACCCATTGCCGCTGCCCCATGGAATAGCTTGTTTACCTTTTTTGTATCCCGCGGCAGGTGCTGCTATCACCTTATCAAACGAAGTGTTGGCAATTACCTGGCCTTCTGCTAAATTTTGGATAATGATACCGGTATGCTGAAAAGAGATATCCCAACCTGTTTGGGCAGTATCGGCTTCATTTACCGGGGTGCCTTTCTCCAGATTAAAGTAAGCGACCTTATCTGAGGCGTTTAAATTTTGAATTTTTCTTACTGTAGTTTCCTGAGAAAATGCCTGGAAAAAAGGGGTGAAAAAACAAATAAACAAAAGCTTATAGGTTAATTTTTGATTGCTTAGCATAATGATTAACGAGTTAAATACAGTGTTGAATACTGCAAAGCAAGTGTTTAATTAGAATCATTCAAAATAAGAAAAGCTCATTAACGCAATCGGGATTTTAAGGTGCCGATAGGTTGGAATTGAACGTGCTAAAAATATAACTTATTTATTTTTAGTTAGTTATGATTTTATCGGCATTTCTTATTATTTCTATTTCAGACTCAACTCCATCCTGTAATATTAAAAAGCATAAAATTTTATCCTAAAACAGTAAAAGAAAATCCCGATTGCGTAAATGATTTTCCATTTGTATAAGCGACTTTTGTTGTGTTTATTTAGACTTATTAAAAATAAGGATACAATTTATCACAATGTTCAAATTTTACCTGATGCTTATAATAACCTGTTTTGTTTTCAATTGCTCCGCAGATCCACTTTATAGTATCCGCGGACAAATTCTTAATGAGCAGGGAGAGCCGTTAACTGCAGCAAGTATCCTTATAAAAGAGAATTTAAGAGGAACACAAACGGATACCATAGGGCGCTTTGTAATAGACAAATTGAGTTCAGGAGAGTATACCCTTATTATATCAGCCATGGGTTACGAAAAACGTTTTCAAAAAGTAACTATCAGTAATACCCTCGTAAATATTTCCAATATACGTTTAAAGTCAGCATCGCAGAATCTGAAGGAAGTTAATGTATTGGGCAAACAGGAAAGTCATGATAACCTTATTGACCTTACAAGAACCCCCATGCCTGCAACCATAATTACCCGTAAACAAATAGAAATGATGGGAAGCCGAAGGCTTGATGAAGTGCTGAAAGAACAAACCGGCCTGGCCATCGTAAATGATATAGGCTCAGGAGCCAGGGCTGTGGGTTTGCAGTTGCAGGGCTTTGACAGTGGCTATACCATGATCATGATTGACGGCCAGCCCATGACCGGCAGGAACTCCGGTAATTTTGATCTTTCCAGGATTACGGTTGCCAATATTGAACGGATAGAAATTATCAAAGGTGCGTCATCATGTTTATTCGGCAGTGAGGCGCTGGCGGGGGTGGTAAATATTGTAACCCGTCAAAATATACATCAAAGTCAGGGTTTGGCCAGTTTGCGTTATGGTAGCTTTAATACGTTGGATGCCACCCTTGAAGGTGAAACTCCATTTGCAAAGGGCAAGGGATCCGGATACCTCTCCGGCAATTATTACCGTACAGATGGTTTTAATGCTAATCCGTATTTAAGTGAGGGTAAAACAGCTCCACCCTATAACAGCTATACCATACAAGGCAGGGCACGCTATACACTCAGTAAAATGAATGCGCTGAATATTACAGGCAGGTATGCAGTAAGAAATTCCATTAATGATATATCCTACAGCACATCTCCAACGCGTGATGAGTTAAATGAAAAAGATTTGAATGCATCGGCCATTTTAAATACCAATTTTAAAAATGGCTTACGAGTAAAAACACAATATTACCTCACCCGGTACGCTACAGATCAAAATATTACCAGTCTTGCTCAGGGCTATGTAATACCCGCTAACAACTTTGTACAATACCTGCACCGTGGCGAAGTACAGGCCGCTCAAACTTTTTGGGGTGCAATGGTGCTGACTGGTGGTGCCGGTATTCAATATGAAACCATGAATAATAATCTGTACAGCGGCCCTAAAAGCCAGTCGACAGCATTTGTTTATGGGCAGGCTGACTGGAAACTTTCTGATGAATTGGGCCTCACAGGCGGGGTCCGCGGGGAACATCACAGCCGTTACGGTGGTAGCCTTAACCCAAGCTTTGGCGTAAAGTATCAGCCGGTAAAAGCCTTAACCTTAAAAGCGGCTATAGCAACCGGCTTCAAGACCCCCGACTTCCGGCAGCTTTACCTCAATTTTACCAACCTGGCAGGCGGTGGATATACCGTATTGGGGACCGATGTTTTTAAAGCCGAACTTCAGAAATTACAGGATGCAGGGCAAATTTCGGCAGTGTTTGCTAATGCAGCCCGGGTGAGCACCCTTAAGCCTGAGCGTTCAGTAGCGTACAGTGTCGGTTTTACCTTACAGTTAGGCCCTGCTATAAAGGCCGACGTAAACGGGTTTTATAACGATGTACGCAATTTTATTAATACCGAGCAGGTTGCCTCGAAGAAAGGAGGGCAGCAGGTATTTTCCTATTTTAATATCGACAGGGCTTTTCTTACCGGTACCGATATTGGCTTAAGCTGGCGTGCAGCAAAAGGGTTAAATATTTCGGCAGGTTACCAGTTGCTATATGCAAAAGATAGGGGAGTAATTGATTCCATAAAGGCCGGTATAGGGAATTATGCGCAGGTTTATGACCCAAATACCAGCCAAACCCGCCGCTCAACCACTGCTGATTACTTCGGGTTGAATAACCGGTCGCGACATATGGCCAACATTAAATTCACTTATGAGTATGAGCCTAAAGGAATCACCGGAACATTCAGGGTTAATTATCGCGGTAAATATGGTTTTCAGGAGGCAAACCGACCCAATAATTTTCTTGATCCTTATGATACTTACGTCTCCGGCTTTTTCCTGCTCAACGCGTCTGTTCAAAAAACACTGATGGCGAAGCATTTTTCGATACAGATAACTGCCGATAATTTTCTGAACTACCGTGACCAGCTGATGCCTGCCCAAAGTGGCCGCACCATTATGCTTGGCCTTAACTATCGCTTTTTTAAGAATAATAATTGATTGATATGAATTTAAAACAAACCTGTCACTCGTGCTATAAAATACTGCTCATTGCCACAATGGCAATGGCAGTATTTAGCTCATGCACCAAAGAACAAGTAAAACCGCAATTACAAGACGGCAGCAGTACCGTTGTTACCGACCTGCCCGGCGATATTGGGAGTACAATTAACACTGGTTTTAAAACCTTTTATTTCAGTTTAACTACTAATGCTAAGGTTGACAGCGGCCAGAAAAAAACAGCGGCCTGGGATATTTCTTTCGCACGCGAATACAATTCTTATGTAGGGATCAACAGCGGCAGCAATTCGGCCAGCTATGGTTTTGAAGGGCCAGGTCAGGGTGCGATGCTAATTGTTAACCAGGCTTATGACCAGGTAAAAGAAGCGCCTGCTGATACTGAGTTCACTACCAATGGGGTAACAGCCGTTGGTTGGGATGCCGGCAACGGCAGCGGCTGGTATTTCTATGACCTTAAAACTCACATAGCTGTGCCTGTAAAGAATCGCACGTTTGTTTTGCGTACCGCAGCCGGTAAATATGCCAAGCTGGAACTGGTGAGCATGTACAAAGGAGCTCCTACAGTAGTGACCGACCTAAACTGGCCTTCGCCATATTTTACCTTCCGCTATTATGTACAGCAAGACGGCAGCCGGAATTTATCAACCAAAAATTAATCAATATCAAATAATCATGCAAATAATATCCTTATTTCAAAAACGTGTTACCGGCTGTATTGCCATACTATGTTTTGTTCTTAGCTTTTCAGCCTGCTCCAAAAAGGATGCAGTAAATCCCGATCCCACACCCGAAACACCAGCCAGGGATGCCGACAAAGTTCCCTACTATAAGTTACAGCGGGTAGAGAATCTGGCCGCGCAAACAGATGACCAGAATCCTACTACACCTAAAACGGAAATACTGTTTAGTCTTGATTATAAGAAAGAGCAACCGGCAAGCTATGCCAAAACCAGTTTCTGGGATGTGTCGTTAAGCGGATTATACAACAGCTTCCTGAGTGGGAATAACAATGCTGATGCTGCAAACACCGGCTATCAGGGCCCGGGTAAGGGCGGGATAACCGTATTACAAAAAACGTTTGACGAAGTAACAGCAATACCTGCTGATAATGAATTTAAGACAGGTAAAGGTTTGATAGGTACTGATGATGCCGGAGCTTTCGGACAAGGAACCGGCTGGTATCTCTATGACTTTGGCGGAACAACAGTAGGTAATGGCAGCGATACCAAGGTACACGTAGCATACGCTCTCGGGAACCCGCTTAAACTGGCCAACGGCACCACACTGCCTGCACGTACAATTATCGTAAAAACCGCCGCAGGAGATTACGCGAAAATTAAAATGATCAGCTGTTATAAAGATGTATTTACACCCGATCAAATGTTTACAAATACCCCGCACATGTATTTCACTTTTGAATATGTGATCGTACCGGCGGGTAGTACAAAATTTGAAATTAAATAAAAGTAAATCAATGACAATCAGATACTTTTACCTACTCGTCTTTATAGTATTTACCGGTTTTTGTTCATGTAAAAAATCTATCGATTACCCGCATCTGTCGCAAAACAAAATCACGGAATACAGGGTGGTCAATTTGCAGGATACTGTGATCTATGGTACCGTTGATAATACGGAAAATACCATTACGGTATACGTACCCTATTATTACGCAATGACTGTTATACAGCCTAAGATAGTGGTTGATCCGACTGCTACGCTGATGACTGCTGAGCGCCCTGTTGATATTAATGATCAGACACAAACCTATTCGGTAAAGGCGGTTGATGGCAGCACCAGAACCTACAAATTAGCTATAGTTCAGCAAAATACACCCGGGCTTACCTTAAATTGGTTCGACGATTTACCCATGACCGAGCCGGGTTCATTTATTCCTAATATAGTTGGTAATTTCTTGAGCACCAGCACTGCCACATTAAAAGTAAAACTCATTGAGCAGAGCACGAAAAAAGAACTGGTTCCAGACCTTTCTACTGCTCAGATCGGGACCGATGGCTACCAGTTTGGAGATGCTTATTTCTTTAACTCGAGGATACCGGCAGATGCCGACAGCGGTCATTACGATGTGCAAATAGACTTTCTTGGTCACAGTGTAAAGCTGGTAAAGCCACTGCAGGTATATTATAATGTACCGGATATAGGGCCCTCATGGGATACCCGGACTGTAGTACAAGGTGGTTCCACCACCTTCCTGGCGAATAATTATTTTATCAACCTGAGCGCTGTAACAGTCGTCATCAATGGTAAAACCTTCAACCTTCCGGTTAAAAGTTACGACAGGAAACAAGCCGTAATTACGATCCCAGTTGAAGTGCCAGCCGGTGACTGGGGAACGGTACAGTTCAGCTTTCAATTTGGGAAATGGGCTCCGGTAATTACTACAGCGCACTTAATAGTTGCCAACCTTTGATTATATAAAATAACTGTTAACCGGCTGGTAAGGCCGCGATATATAAAGAAACTGATTTCCGGGCAGTAGGTACACGTAATGCCCGGGTACTAGGTCAGCAATGCTAAAACCTTATCCTGTTTCTATAAGGCGCCAAAAGAACGGTGGATACGGATGCAGCATCAGATTTACGTGTAAGAAACATTTATAATTTATTACAAATACCATGACTTTATTCATTAAAAACATCAGTAAATCAATCATCGCCTTAGCAGCGGTATCACTCATTTTTTCATCTTGCCAAAAGGAAAACAATAGCCCTTCGCCATTGGCTGTACAAAACGAAAAGGCAGTGGTAAACCCAATCAACACCAGAGTAATTAACGGAAATTATGGCAATCCTGCCCTCGGCCCTGCAGCATTCGGAACCAGATATGTAAACATTTACACCGGGGCACAGGATTCAGTTGGTGCAGTTGCCTACAACCTTAGGTTAACCAGCACCAATAACGGCACTATCGCCCCAAAATCTGGATATACGTTTAAATATCTGGTAACTACAACTGCATTAGGAAGCATTTCTGCTGCTAATTACGCAACTGCAACTACAGTAACTTCATGGGGCCAGAATACAAGTACTACATCAACTCCTAACGGATGGTGGAACTATAATTCAACAACCCACGTAGCAAGCCCGGTTGCTAATATGGTATTATTTGTAAACGATGGTGCTAATACTTATGCATTTAAAGCTACTGCCATAGCCGGACAGGGAGGTGCGACCAGCAACAGGGCGGTTTACACTTTTCAGAGTGGCATTGTAAACTAATCTGCTAAAACAATTCCTTTAGGAAAACAGTCCGGCAGCATGATCAGCTCCGGGCTGTTTTAAATTTTAAAAAATGAAAAAAATCAAACTCTTCTTTTCTGTTATCCTCTTAGGCGTATCTGTTTTAGTAACTTCCTGCAAGAAAGAGTATCAAAAAACGCCATACCATGCCATCGAGAGCTTTACTGTGACCGATTCTGCAGGCAGTCCGCTTAAAGCAGCAATTATTGGCGACAGTATACTGCTTTACTGGCCGCCTTTCGCAAATACACCCGCAAGTATAACACCTAAAATTACAATTTCCGAAGGGGCTGGAATCAACCCGGCTTCCGGGGCTCCGGTTTCTTTTTCAACCAATACCGTTTACACAGTAACCGCGCAGGATGGCAGTAAAAAAACGTATAAATTTTACCCTATGATTAATCTTCCGGCGCCGGTTTTTGAAGTGGGCAGTTCTGACTTCTTGCAGATAGCCGGTTATATCATTATTAAAGGACAATATTTTGTGGCAGATACCAGTCAGACACATTTATATCTTGTAAACGCAGGCGAAAAGAAATTCTCATTGCCACTGGCCAATGATGGCTCATTTATTTTCAATTCGACAGCGATTCTGTCACAAATTCCTGCCGACGGGACTATCGATACAGGATATTATAAACTACGTATGATAAGCGGAAAAAATACCGTAACCAAAGGTCCGTTCCATATAGCCCCACCCAATATTTACGATGTATTTAAAGGTTTCATTTTCAATGAGGAAGGAAAAACGCTGAAGGCCGGTGACCAGTTGAGTATCAGTTACAGCACCGTTGCCGTGCTAAAAAAATATTACCCGAAAACGATGGCTATAACACTTTTAGTTACCCCTGAAAATGGTTCGCCGGATGTAAAATATAATATAGCCTTATCCAGCCGGACAGATAATAAGCTGACATTCCAGTTGCCGCAAAATATCATTACCGGAAGCCTGAGCAATCTCCAGGTGACTTATGATGGCGATCAATTTGCCCCCTTTGACTGGTATCCTGATAAACCAACCATGATTACCAAATAACTCATGAAAATAAATATTAGCTAAACAAAATATCAATGCGTAAATCAGGTATCATCGTTCTTATTGGTATAGTAACCGGGGTTTCGGCATGCGAAAAAGTAGCTGAAATACCGGCAGATATCCCCATTTCCCCAACTACAGGTACACGGGTACAGTTTACGCTTGATTCTATATTCTTATATGCCAGACAGATCTATTTATGGAACGATATTATCCCAACTTACGCGGCTTTTAACCCGCGCGGATATGCAACAGGCTCCGATGCTGCAGGTGCCTTTGAAAAAGAGCTGTTTGACATCACGCAATTAAAAATCAACCCGCAAACATCTATGGCATATGAGGCCGGCGTTAGTTCAGGAACACCGAAGTACTCCTTTCTTACCGAAAAAGGTGAAGGGGGTAATCTGGCAGCTGTTGGCTCACCATCATTGCCGGCGTTGCTGAAAGATACTATCATCATTAATGAAAATAAGCCAGTCGCCTATATTGCATTAGGCTCTTTCCCTGAATTATATACCTGCCAGACAGTGCTTGATGAGGCTTTTTCAAAATTTGCAGTGGTAAGCCCGCAACAGCTGGTAGTTGATTTACGATCAAACGGAGGCGGTTTTGTAGAAACTGCGGAATATATTGCCAACCTGATTGCACCTCAATCATTAAACGGGAAGGTTATGTTTTCTGAACAGTATAATTCCTTGCTTCAGAATGGCCAGGCAACCATCTTAAAGAATCAACCATATCTGGATGCAAATGGTAAACCTGTTACTTACATGGGCCGGCAAGCAACCATGGCGGATGTGGATTATACAGAGAGTGCAAACACACATCGCTTTAATAAAAAAGGGAGCCTTCAATCGGTAAAGGACATTTATTTTATTACCTCATTCCGTACAGCCTCGGCGAGCGAATTATTGATCAGCAGCCTGAAACCTTACTTCAATATTAAACTGGTAGGTGAAACTACCTTTGGAAAGCCGGTAGGTTTTTTCCCGGTAACTATAGACATATACAGTGTGTATTTATCCAGTTTCCTGATCCGCAATGCGCAGGGCTGGTCAGCTTATTTTCAGGGGATCCCGCCAGATGTATTCGTAGCAGAGCAAGATAATCCGGTACTTGGAGACCCAATGGAGGCTTGTTTAAGCAATGTATTAAAGTTGATCAATGGTTCTTCGGGGTTAAATACAGTCAACAAGAAAACAGTTCAGGCTAATATTTTCCATAAGCGGGCATCTTCGAGTATATCATTGGTTCAGAATAGCATGATCGAGAACAGACTAAAACTAAAAACTAATTAGCAATCAAGGTTGCTTGCTTTAAAAGCTTAATAAATTGTATGAGGATCAAATCAAAAATAGAAGGTTTTGACGAATGGCTGTTTATCGAGGATCTGCCCGATGCCTATTCGCCAGGTTCGCAGTTATCTGAAAAGCACATTTCTATCAAAAGAAAATCTGTAAAAAAATTATTCTATTACCAGTTAAGTGCCGGTGGATTGTTTCTACTTCATTCCAATATGCAGTTTAATGAGCCGGTGCGCATACTTGCAGAAGTAGAAGGGGAGACGATTACTTCGCAGTTTATTTTTTATGAAGGAGGTACACTACCTGCTAAACTCCCCAAAAAGGGTGTTTATGGTAATAATCGCCACAACATTCGCTATATTCCGTCGTCAAAGAGGAATTATGAGGTTGTCCCTGATGTAGAATATAATTATTTCCTGATGGTGCTTTCCAAAGAATATTACTTTCATTTAATTGATCGTCATGCTTTAATTCATTCTGCATTTGTATCCGCTATACTCGAGGGTAAATATACTTCTCTCGCTGCACAGGACCTTGCCGTGACCATGGAAATGAAACGCGTAATCAATGATATTTGCGAATGTAAGAAAACAGGCGAATTAAAAAAGTTTTATACGGAATCGAAAGTACTGGAACTGCTAATGCTACAGCTGGAGCAAATGCAGGTTAACGGCGATGACACGGAGAGAACATTGATAAAAACTGATGACCTGGATAAACTTTACCAAGCAAAGGTATTACTTGATAAGGACTATGTAAATCCACCAACTATCAGAAAACTCTCGAGGTTAATTAGTTTGAACGAGTTTAAACTAAAACAAGGCTTCAAAGCTTATTATGGTACAACCGTTTATGGATATATTACCAGGCTAAGGATGGAAACCGCAAAAAAAATGATACTCTATGAGCATAAAAGTGTCGGCGAGGCAGCTCATGCGATAGGTTTTAAACACCAGGCCCATCTTACAAGCGCTTTCAAAAAGTATTATGGTATTTTGCCAAGTGAGGTGAAACTAACCGCTTAAAAAATATCAGTAATCCTAAATTAGGTTCTCCATAAATCGGGCCATCCTGTCATCGGAGTTAATTGCCTGCTATTTCGCGTCTTCACGCACATTGATTTTAGCAGAAAAATAAAATACTGATCAGCGCTCTGTTGATCAGGTGTGTTTTATTTTTCTGACCAGATAATAAATAATTATCGCAAGGATTGTCCAGTAAAAAGCGAACATGGCAAGAAAAAATGGCGGCGGCGTATCCGGGTCCTGGTGCAAATATTTAATGAAAGGCAACAGCGGGCCAATCAGGATTGTTTTGACAGGTGACAACACCGTAGACAGGGTAGCTTTCCAAGTTACTTGTGATGCCGATCCCACTAATGACTCCGGTGGCTGATCTAAAAGCAAGGTGGTGCCAAATAGAAAAGCAAACGAAAATACGAGAAAGAGGATAACAAATTTTGTTCTTGAGGTTTTCATATATTTTAAAGTTAAGTTCTGGTTTTTATCAAGATCAGGATGCTTCGATGAATTCTTAAACCATTAGATAATCAGTATCCATCAAGCGCCAATTGCATTTATTGCTCATAATTCTGAATTTTTCATTTATGAGTTAAAAGTACTTTGTTATGCAAAGTTAAATAATAATGCATTGTATTTCAAAGGATTTTTAAAAAAAATATTTTGATTCTTTTCCCGCTTAGTGATTTTATCTATCGATTAATGATACAATCAAGGTTCAATAAATGTCGCTGAGACTTGTAACTCAACTGTTGGTTTTGTCGTCTGACTTACTGATTGATAAATAGTAGGATAGTATAAACATCATCCTAAATTTCTTCAGATTTTAGTTTTATTCTTGTGGAATAAAATTGAATACATGAGAATCGCCGCCCTTATCCGTGCTGCTTTGCTAATGGACATAATCCTGATCTTAACTCAGCCTGTCTCAGGCCAGGAGCTTGATCTGAATTATTTTATTAATAACGCATTAAAAAACGACGCAGCCATCAGGCAAAATGTAAATCAGCAGCAATTTTATGGTTTACAGGCGCAATTAATTAATGCTCAAAATAAGGCTCCGCAAGTAAATTTTACATCCGATTACCTGTTTGCTCCCTATTTTGGCAATAATGGAAAAGCTATAGCAATTACTGCAAACCCATCCTCAAAAGCTTTTGGTTATGATATTGGGCAAACCAATGGCGGCATGTATGCAACTCAATTAAATGTAACACTTCAGCTATTAAATAAACGCACCATAAATTCCCTGCAAGAGCAGAATACAAATGATGCTGCTTTGAATAATAATAGTAGGGTGCAGCTGGAGCATGACCTGCGTAAATCCATAACAGACCAATATATACAAGTGTATCAGTTACAACAGCAGGAAGAATACCTGGTTCGGATTGTAGATGAAGTAAAGGGGCGAAAAGCCACGGTTGAAGCATTGGTTAAAAAGGGCCTGCTGCAGCAAAGTGATTATCTGTTGCTGGAAATTGAGCAAAATACCCGGGAAAATGAACTAAGCCAGGCAAAAATAACCGAAGTAGATGCTTATGGGGCCCTTAAGAATTTAGCCATTGTAAGTGATACAACCATGGTGCAGTTGAGTGCACCGCTTATAAATATCAATGCTGCACCTCAAAACTACTTTTATAAAGAAAAATTCAAGCTGGATAGTCTGAGCATTATTGCCCAGCAAAATGTATTTAATGCTAAATACCGGCCAACGCTTGATTTAGCCGGCAATGGAGGAATGTTGGCTTCTGACTTTAATAGTATACCCCATAATATAGGTATGCAGGCCGCGCTGCACCTGGCGATTCCCATATTTGACGGGCATCAGCGTAAGATAAATGACAGCCAGGTAAAAATTAGTCAACAAAGCATAACGTATGCCCGTGATAACTTTACGGTTCAGCAGCGCAACTATTTGCAGAGCCTAATGCAGCAAATTCATTTGCTTAATCAAAGCATTACCCAAATACAGCAGCTGATAAGCAAACAAGACTTGCTGCTGCGACTTGACCGGGAAAAACTGCAGGGTGGACAATTGTCGATCATAGAGTATGTAAAATCACTGCAGGATTATGCTGCAGCTAAACAAAATTTGAACGGAGCAAAGGTTCAGCTTTTGCTGCTCACTAATCAATATAACTATTATAACTGGTAAAATGCATCATAAAACATACTTCATTTTAGGATTTGGTGTCTTGCTGACGGTACTGGACGCCTGTACAAGTGTTTCTCCGGTTGCAGATGAAACTGTGGCCAGTATCCCGGTGGTATCCGTAAGCAGCCCTGTAACTCATACTTTTAATAACAGCATTACTTTTAATGGGGTTACACAATACCAGCAAAAGGCAGTGATCAGGGCTGGAATTGCGGGCTATGTACACCACCGGGGCTGGAAAACGGGGGATATGGTTAAAGCTGGCGGCATATACTGTACAATCACCAGTAAGGAGCAACAAGCCTTAAAACACCTGGATGAAAGCGGGGTACTGGATAAGTTTAAAGCACCTATACCGGTTGTTGCAGGAACAGGCGGAATTATTACAGCTGTTAATTACCAAAACGGCGATTACGTTACTGAGGGGGATATACTGGCCACACTAACTCAGCAATCATCCCTGGTTGTATTGGTAAATGTACCGGTAGAGTATCTTGATCAAGTAAAAGCTGGTACACTTTGTACCGTCTTGCTTCCTGATGGACGTAAGCTGAATACCTACCTGCAAGCTGGTTTGCCGTCTGCGGATGCTACCGTACAAACACAGTCATTTATTGTTCCCGTAGCCTCTACCAATTTGCCCGAGGGAGCCAATTTAAAGGTGAGCATTCCACTATCTAAGCCAGATCAGGGGATGGCCGTACCGGTGAATGCTGTACAGACGGACGAAACGCAAGAACATTTTTGGGTATTTAAACTGGGAAAAGGCAACCGTGCGTATAAAATAGCAGTCACAGCGGGTAAAATATCGTCCGATTCTTTGCAGGAAATACAAACGGATAAGATTGGCATGAATGATCTGATTATTGTTGACGGTGCCTACGGTTTGGCAGATTCATCAACAATTAAAATCCAAAAACAGTAAGCTGGTATCTATGGAGCATTTTCATCATTATTATAAAAAGCCGTTACTGGGTTTCCTGATACTGGTATTCATGGGCGGGATATTTAGTTATACTAAATTGAAAACTGGGCTTTTTCCGGATATTACTTTCCCTAAAATAAAAGTTATTGCAGATGCCGGTCAGCAGCCAGTGGATAAGATGATGACTACCGTTACCATTCCGTTGGAAAACGCCATTAAACGTACCGAAGGCCTGGACTATATACGCACTACCACCTCCCGCGGCAGCGTGGAGATCAATATTTTTTTAAACTGGAACACTGATATTGATAAGGCGATGGCACAGGTACAAGCCTTAACACAGGAAATAAGTGGTGATCTGCTCCCCAATACCAGGATCAATGTGCAGAAAATGAATCCGTCCATTCTGCCGGTAATGGGTTTTTCGCTGGAGGGAAACCGCTCCGGTATTGAATTAAAAAAGATAGCACAGTTCCAGGTAAGGCCATTTTTGGCGGCCGTATCTGGAGTGGCCGATATTGCTGTAATTGGTGGTAAAACCAAAGAATACCAGGTGGTGCTGCAGCCATCAAAAATGTCGGCACTTGGTATTACACCCCAGCAAATATCCGCAGCAGTTACCCAAGCCAATATACTGGCGTCAAACGGTTATATTAATGATCATGGGCGATTATATCTGAACCTGACAAGGAATGCCGTTGAGAATATTGATAATCTGAAAAATCTGATCGTGATCAATAATCCGCGCCGCATCATTCATTTAGCCGATGTCGCAAATATTGTGATTACCGCGCAAAAAGAATACATACGTATTAATGCCAATGGCAAAGATGTGCCGCTAATTGCAGTAATTAAACAGCCTGACGCCAATTTAATTGAAGTAAACGATGGTGTTATGGCAAGAGTTAACGCTTTGAGTAAAATACTTCCAGCAGGTGTACACCTGCGACCTTACTATAAACAGGCAGATTTTGTAAATGACAGTGTAAAGAGTATTGAAGATGTACTGTGGATAGGGCTTGTACTGGCTATTTTAGTGGTAATTGTATTTTTAAGATCATGGCGTGCCAGTTTGGTAATATTGATCACCATCCCGGCAACGCTGGCTTTATCTATCACGGTTTTATTACTGGTGGGGTATACCTTTAATATCATGACGTTGGGTGCAATAGCTGCTGCAATTGGTTTAATGATAGATGATGCCGTAATTGTGGTAGAACAGATATACCGCAGCCATGAAGATCATCCGGATGAGGAAATGAAAGTGGTTGTAAAGAAAGCGATATCGTACCTTTTCCCATCCATGTTAGGCTCTTCACTTAGTACTATAGTTATTTTTATTCCCTTTGTGCTGATGAGTGGCGTAGCGGGAGCATATTTTAAAGTGCTGGCTTTCTCCATGATCATTACCTTAAGTATATCGTTTTTTGTTACCTGGCTACTGCTGCCTATATTGTTTATTCATATTCCGCTTCGTAAAAAAGAAGTAAAGCCACATGTTGTAAAAGAGAGCTGGATCAAATTTTTTTTGAGAAAACCTGCGATCAGTTTTGTATTTATGATCATTTGTATTGCCATGATGGTGATTATTCCGGGTAAACTCGAATCTGGTTTTTTACCATCTATGGACGAAGGCTCCATTGTGCTTGATTTTAAAAGCCCTGCCGGAACTACCCTGGAAGAAACAGACAGGATGTTAAAACAAGTAGATGCAATTGTTAAAAGCACCCCGGAAGTTTCCTCATTTTCGCGCAGGCTGGGTACACAAATGGGTTTCTTTATTACAGAACCCAACGATGGCGATTATTTGATTCAGCTTAAAAAGCAACGCGGTAAAACAACCAACGAAGTGTCGGACAATATCCGCACTAAAATTGAAGCGGTATTGCCGCAGCTCACGGTAGATTTTGGACAGGTGATAGGGGACATGCTGGGCGACCTGATGGAATCGGCACAACCGATTGAGATCAAGATATATGGCGACGACCAGAAAACGTTGCAGGCACTTTCCAAAAAAGCGGCCGATTTGGTTCAAAGTGTTAACGGCACAGCTGATGTATTTAACGGCATCACCATTGCGGGCCCCGAAATTAACGTAACTCCTGATGAGGGTAAACTGGCACAGTTAGGGTTAAATCCAACTGATTTTCAATTTCAGCTGCAATCGCAACTGGATGGTAACGTGATCAGTTCTATCATTGAAAAGGAGCAGTCTGTAGACATTCGGATGATTTATCCTAAAGCGGCTCAAACCTCCCTGCAGCAATTTCAAGCGGCCAGTATATTTTTACCAAACGGGCAGCTAAAAGGATTATCGTCTGTAGCGCAAATTAGTGTGGAATCAGGCGTGGCTGAAATAGCGCGTGAAAACCAGAAGATGATTGGTGTTATTACTGCCAGGTTAAATAACCGCGATTTGGGAAGCACCCTAAAAGATATACAAAGTAAATTGGCCACATTAAACCTGCCAGGCGGTTATCATATTGAATATGCCGGTGATTATGCTCAGCAACAACAGGCTTTTAAAGAATTGTTGACCATTCTGATCACTTCCAGTATATTGGTGTTTATTGTTTTATTAATACTATTCCGTCATTTTGCAGTGGCTACTATTATTATTTTGCTGGCCATATTGGGTGCGGCGGGTTGTTTTATTGCATTACTGGTCACCAATACACCATTAAACGTGGGCAGTTATACCGGGATTATTATGATCATAGGCATTATAGCTGAGAACGCCATATTCACTTATCATCAGTATGAAACAGGCAACCCCGAATGGACAGGTGAGCAAAAGATTGTACATGCCATTGCCGCGCGTTTACGTCCCAAACTAATGACTGCTACAGGTGCTATCATAGCATTGTTACCGCTTGCCGCAGGTATTGGTACCGGTGCGCAAATGCACCAGCCACTGGCTATAGCTGTAATTGGAGGTTTATTATTTGCTTTGCCGTTGTTACTGATTGTACTGCCAACTTTATTAAAGCTTAATGATAGCTACAAAAAATCAGGACAAGTGTAAGGTAGAAAATACGAAAGAGGTTTGTGAATATAAATATCAATAAATAATAAAACCCAGACAAGCATGCCTGGGTTTATAGCTTAGCACAATGATTAATTATAGTAGCTTGACTACTTAATTTGATAATTTATATACCAACACCTTAAAGGTATTCGGCAACGCCTTGCGTGTGCCTTGTTCAAATTCGGCAACGCTTAAATAAATTTTATGTGTTTGGTTATCAAGGGTGAGTGTTCTGGCTCTCTGGGGCGTTTTAAGCGTCTGGAGCACGCTATATTGATCTGCCGATTGTTGCTTAATAATAGTTGTTGTTCCATCTCCGCAAGAGCAAAATATGAGTTTGGTTACAGCATCATAAGCTACAGCATCAACACCGGCACCAATAGGCAAAGTTGCAATTACTTTACCTGTATTAATGTCAATGACACTCAGCCCTTTATTTTCGCGACAAACAGTAAACAGACGCTCGTTTTTAGCATCCAGCGCCAGACCGGTAGGGCCCCCGCAAGGCGTTAAGGGATAGTTTTTAATTACTTTTAATGTTTTACTATCAATTACGTTGAGACTGCTCTTATCTTCCAGGTTATTATAGATTTTGCCTTTGCTATCAGTTACCGCAAACTCAGGGGCACCACCAAGCACTACCGTACCCACTTGTTTCAATGTATTGGGATCTATAACAGACGAGTTGTTACTGTCCCCGTTAAAACTGAAAATACGATCAGCAAACGGGTCATACATAATCGCATCGGGGCCATTGGCATTTGTTAAAGGAATGGCACTGATAACTTTAAGTGTTTTTAGATCGAAGGCTACAATAGCGTTGACCTTGCCATCACTGATAAAACCCCGGTTGGTTTTATTATCAATGGCGATACCGTGAACGCCATTTAAATTACCGATAATACCAGCTGGTTTTTCTGTTTTGAGATCAATAACGTTTACTGCCGTACCATGCGAAACATATAAGCGATTGTTTAACTTATCTATCGACAGGTAATCGTACCCACCATCGCCGGGCAGGGGAATAGTTTTATCTAATACATAAGTTTGCGCGTGCAGAAAATGCGGAGCCAGGCTTACCGAAGCCGCCAAGGCGAGTCTTAATATGATTTTTTTCATTTATATGATTTATAAATAAATATCAATCCGAAATCTGTAGAAAGTTTGTAATAACAATAACGCAGTCAATAACCTATACTGAATTGATGGTAAGGTTGCTTAAAGTTGTAATCAAGTGAAAGATTGAAGTTTTCGCAGATCTGTTTGGATATAGTGAGGCCAAGTCCGCTACCTTCGGAATGAGATGATTTATGAAAACGGGTAAAAATCTGATCTTGTTTTAATGGAAATTCATCACCTGTGTTTTCTATCATTAAGCATTCATTGGTTAGGGTTACCCTGATTTCACCGCCGTTATAGTTATGCCTGATCGCGTTGCTGAGTAAATTGCTCAGTAAAATCTCCATCAGGTACCGGTTGGCATAAACCTGCTTTTCATCAAGATTATAAGAAATATTCAGATTCTTACTCTGGAATATTTCCTCAAATTGAATGATCATTTCTTCGGTAAGCGCCTTTAGGTTTACCAGATGCTCGTCTTTTAACAGTCTGTTCTCTACTTTCACAAGCAGCAGCATGGATTGATTTAAACGGGTTAGTCTGTTAACTGCTCCGTAAAGGTCAGTTAATAACTTACTTTGGCCTTCGCTCAAATTTTCGGTTTGTATCAGCGTATCCAGTTTTGAGTTAATGATCGCAATAGGGGTGAGTAGCTCATGCGATGCGTTTTCTGTAAAGCTTTTAAGGTTTTGATATTCCTGCTTTACCCGGGTAGTCATTGCCGAAACTTCTTGGTGCAGTTCATTAAACTCATCTACAGAACTATCCAGTTGCGGAATATTTCGGGTACCGGATACATGAAATAGTTTAAGTTCACCGAGTATATTATAAAAAGGTTGCCATAGCCGGTTCAAAATAAGTCGGTTAGTGATAACCAGGGCCAAAAGCAAGAGCAGGATAACGCCTATGGTAATGCCGAATATGATCTGTATAAGGTATTCGGTTTCGACCTTTGATTCCACAATTAAAATCTTATAGTAAGCATGGCCCATATCAATAAAACTGATCAGGCCTCTTCCAGATTCAGGTTCATTATATTTTTTGTAATAAGTTGTATTGATAAACTGCCGGGTGATGGAGTTTTTTGGAACCTGTTTAAAGCTGATCTGTTGATCTGGTGACTCAAATACCTGCGGTAACTTGTGGTTTAGTTTTACATAATCGAAAATTTCCTGTTCTTCAACTTCCAGCGCTTTGTCTTTTTCATTGATGAGAATCGAACTAATGGCCAGGTAATATATCCCACCGGTTATCAGCATGATAATAATAGCGGCAATTAAATTTACACGGTTATATTTATCTAAAAGTTTCATTTATCGTTAAACTTATAACCCATGCCATATGCAGCCTGTATATAATCATTAGCTCCGGCTTCTATCAGTTTTTTACGGATGTTTTTTATGTGCGAATAAATAAAATCAAAATTGTCGGCCAAATCTATGCCATCACCCCAAAGGTGCTCAGCGATTGCGTTTTTGGATACTACTTTGCCTTTATTAGCTATAAAGTAAATCAATAAAGCAAACTCTTTACGGGTAAATTTTATGGGAACGTTTAAAACCGTAACTGTTTTAGCCGACAGATCAATACTGATCTCGTTAAATTGTAATATATTATTGCCATCGTACATTTTTCGCCTTGTGATGGCAGAAACCCGGGCTTTAAGTTCAGACAAATGAAAGGGCTTAACGAGGTAATCATCCGCGCCAAGATCCAGTCCTTCCAGCTTGTCATCAAGTGAGTTTTTAGCTGATATAATCAGTATTCCATCCTTATTATTGTTTTTTTTGAGGGTTTTAAGTATCTCAATACCGCTTCCCCCGGGCAGGGTAATATCAAGCAAAATACAGTCATACCTATAAAGATTAATTTTAGCCATGGCAACGTGATAACTGTCTGCTGTTTCACAGATATTGCCGGCTTCCTGAAAGTATGCTTCAATACTTTCGCGTAATCCTTCTTCGTCTTCAATGATTAATATTTTCACTTCTTTTCTTTAAAAATACAAGCCTAATTTGGATACATTTTGGATTTAATTGATTTTCAGTTACAATTTTAAGTCATCATTTGAACTGGCTAAGGTTCGGTTTGAAAAAGCTACAGAATAAATTCAGAATTGTGGTTTAACATTGGCTTTATAGTTATCTTACTTTAGCTTAATGTAGTCATGTTTTTTAAAAAATTCATTTTTATTCTTGTGATTTTTCCAACAATATGTTTTGCGCAACAACCGGAAATTACAGATTCTTTGAATATTACGCACAAGAATAAAACAATCGAAGAACAAAATCATTCCATTGTCGCTTATATTCCTCCGTCTGTGTTTGTTGCCTGGGGTATACTTTCCTTTCATGTCAAAGGTATCAGACAAATTGATTTTAATGTGTATAATGATATGCAGCAGGATCATCCTGGTTTTAAAACACATGCCGATAATTATCTACAGTATGCTCCAGCTGCAATAGTATATGGCTTAAACCTCGCTGGTGTACATGGCAAGCATAATTTTGCCGACCGCACAGCGCTTTATGTTCTATCTGAAGGTATTTTCGCCGGTTCAACTTTCACGGTTAAAAATTTAAGTAAGCGTAGCCGCCCAAGTGAGGCCGATAAATATTCTTTTCCGTCAGGACATACCGGTAATGCATTTGCCTCTGCTGAATTTTTAAATCAGGAATATGGTGATATTTCACCCTGGTATGGCATCGCCGGATATTCGATAGCGGCAACAACCGGGATATTGAGGGTTTATAATAACGCCCATTGGTTTAGCGATGTGGTGGCGGGAGCAGGAGTGGGTATACTTTCTACCAAACTTGCCTACCTTGTTTATCCTTGTATCAAACGGCAATTTTCATCTGGAAAACAGGATAATGAAAGTGGAACGATGATTATGCCGACTTATCAGAACCGGGTTTTGGGCTTCACTTTTGTAAAAGTGTTATAGTTTGGGAATAGAAAGAATATCGGTTCGAAACCGTTTCACTTGAAGATCCTTAACTTATATTAGGTGTCTTATTTTGCCAATAAACTTCAAATAATTCTTCAGTTTTGGTAACAGAGAACTATATCGTTTGATATTTTGCAAAAAAATATATCAATTTTATAGTAAATTCACAAAAAGTTATTTTTTATTAACTAATCTGCTTTTTTTAATAAAACAAATTATATTTGCATAAATGAATACGTATTCATTTATGCTTTAATTCTTTATAACCATTAACCTTGAATAAAAAAAATTACACTTCGCAGGATGTTGCGGAACTGGCGGGCGTATCACAGTCTACTGTTTCCAGGGTTTTCGCGGGCAATACCAATGTATCAGAAAAGAAACGGAAAAAGATACTGGATGCCGCTGCCAAGCTGGAGTACCAGCCTAATGCACATGCCCGGAGCCTGATCACCCGGAAAACCATGATGATTGGTATTGTGATGCGCAATATTCGTAATCCTTTTTATTCGGCGGTTTTGGAGATATTTCATAATCGCTTATCAGCTTTGGGGTATCATTTGATATTCATCAACTCCGAAAACGAGGAGATCCAGGAAAAGGAAATCACCCAGCTGCTGGAGTACAATGTAGAGGGCGTTATCATTACCGATGCACTGTTATCATCATCGGCATCACAAAAGTTTAACCGGAACGGCATTGTGGTGATCCTGTTTAACCGTTATACAGAAAAGCTGGAAAGCAGTGCTGTTTTTTGTGATAATTATCTTGCAGCCAAGCAAATAGCAACATACCTGGTAGAGATGGGGCATAAATCGTTTGCCTTTATTTCAGGCCCTTCAGATACTTCAACTACTATTGACAGGTTAAAGGGCTTTAAGGAAGTACTTGATGAGAGGAACATCAGCGACCTGGTAATTGAGCCGGGTAATTACACCTATGAAAGTGGTTTTAAAGCCGCTCAGGAGCTAATAACAAGAAACAAAAATATTGACTGTATATTTTGCGGTAATGATATTATTGCATTAGGTGTAATGGATGCCATAAGGGTTATTGGGTTAAAGATTCCGGAGGATGTATCCGTGATAGGCTTTGATAATATACGTATGTCCGAATGGCCTTCATATTCGCTTACAACATGGGAGCAGCCCCTGGAAGAGATGGTTGACAGCACGGTAGAACTCATGCTCAAAGAGATTAATGATAAGGATTCGGCACCGCAAGTGATTATGATGAAAGGGCATCTCGTTGTCCGGACATCTGTAAAAGCTAAAAAATGACCCAGTCATTTTTTTTGATTTAATTTTTTTTGAATACGTATTCAAAAAAAATTATAGGTAATCTTAACTAACATAAACGATATAAAACAATAAAAAATGA
Organism: Mucilaginibacter sabulilitoris; assembly: GCF_034262375.1. Lineage (NCBI taxonomy): Bacteria > Pseudomonadati > Bacteroidota > Sphingobacteriia > Sphingobacteriales > Sphingobacteriaceae > Mucilaginibacter > Mucilaginibacter sabulilitoris. The sequence goes on along the minus strand of NZ_CP139558.1, from coordinate 4,526,986 downwards.
TCAAAAATGAAAGAATTTAACAAAAAACCGCCCTGAAATGATAACAAAACGAAGCTGTTTAGTGCAGCTGTGATAATCATTGATATGGTTGTCCCGAATAATTAATAAATACCAAACATAAACCAAACTTTATTAATTTATGCGAATTTCTACAAAGCCCAGGGTTTTGGATATTGAACCTCCTGTTAACCTTAAAACAAGCTTTTACATTACTAAAAAATATCGGGTTTTATTATTGCTGATGATGGGCATCGGCCAAATAGTGACCATAACAAAAGCCTCTGCAAAAAATACCGTAAATATTAACCATAACAGCATTTACATTACACCGGTCTCCGCGCCCTCATTTGTATTGTCGGGTACGGTTGTCGACGAAAAGGACGAAATACTGCCCGGCGCTACCGTTAAAGTATTGGGCAGCCAAAAAGGAACAATTACTGATGTATATGGGAAATTTCTGATTGAAGTACCCAACGAGAACGATTCTATAGCTGTAACATTTGTTGGCTATAAAACCCAGCACATCAGGGTTGGCAACCGCCGTACCATACGGGTAAAGCTGGTGCCCGACGAAGCCGGCCGAAAACTGAACGACGTAGTAGTTGTTGGTTTTGGTACGCAAAAAAAGGTCTCCGTTACCGGTGCGGTATCAACAGTGAAAATTTCCGATTTGCAACAGATATCAACCCCTTCATTATCAAATGCCATAGGGGGGCGATTGCCGGGTATTATCACCAGGCAAAGCTCCGGTGAACCGGGATATGATGCATCAAGCGTGTATATCAGGGGCTTTGGCACCACATCCGGCGGCAGGGCTCCGTTGATATTGGTTGATGGGGTTGAGCGCGATATGAACAACCTTAATATCCAGGAGGTGGAAAGCTTCTCCGTACTTAAAGACGCTTCGGCTACAGCTGTTTATGGCATTCGTGGTGCCAATGGTGTAATTCTTATCAATACAAAACGAGGTGCAGAAGGGCGGCCAAAGGTAACTTTCCGTACCGAAAGCGCTATGCTTACCGCGCTGCGCCTGCCCGATTTTATAAATAGCTATGAATATGCAGTATTAGCAAACGAGGCCACAGCAAACGTGGGCAAACCCGCTTTCTTTACACCCGAAGAGGTGCAAAAGTATAAAGACCATTCCGATCCGTTTTTATATCCGGATGTGAACTGGATTGACGCCACCCTGAAAAAAAATACTTTTCAAACCATTAACAATTTAAGCCTGCAGGGTGGTAATCAAACGTTTAAGTACTTTACCAATGTGGGCTATACCATTCAGGATGGTATTTATAAAGAAGACCCAACCATTCCGTACCCTACAAACACCAGTGTAAAACGATATAATTTCCGGTCAAATGTGGATGTCAGCTTGTCCAAAAGCTTTTCCATCGCGCTTAATTTGGGCGGTATCATATCAAATGGTAATTATCCGGGCTCAAGTGCCGGCGTTATTTACGATGCCCTGAATTACACACCAAATAACAGTTACCCGTTTAAAAACCCGGATGGTTCTATACCAGGTAAGGGTACCTTCTTGTCCGAGAGCCCTTACACCCGTACCACTCAGGAAGGGTATCAGAAGCAATTTCGCACCACTTTGCAAAGCTCATTAGGCACAAAATGGGATTTGTCTTCGCTGGTTACACCGGGTTTATCCCTTAACGGGCTTTTCTCTTATGATTATTTTAACGAAACAGATAATACACGTCACAAAATACCAAGTACCTACCAGTATTTAGGTAAAGATGCTGATGGGAAAGAGCAGTATAAACTTATCCAAACCGAAACCGCGCTGGGTTTTGGTTACGGTAGTCTTACAAACCGGGCTGTTTATTTAGAAACATCTGTTAATTACGAACGGAAGTTTGGTAAAAGCTCGGTGAGCGGCCTTTTACTCGGGAACAGGCGGGAGTATATCAACCTTTCGGCAATTTACCCGGGTTTAGCATCCATTGACAATATACCGTTCAGAAGACAGGGTTTGGCCAGCAGGGTAACGTATGACTATGATTCACGCTACCTGCTCGAATTTAACGGCGGCTACAACGGTTCAGAGAATTTTCCTGCCGGTAAACGGTATGGTTTCTTCCCCTCAGGGGCATTTGGGTGGATAGTATCTAACGAAAAATTCTGGAATAAGAGTGTCATCAGCTCCCTCAAACTCCGGGGATCATACGGAAAGGTTGGTAACGACCAGATTGGCGGCTCGAGGTTCCTGTTTCAAACCACTATTAATAAAAGCGCCGATAATTATCCCTTCGGCTCCAGCCAGGCTTATCCTACCGGGGCGTTTGCAGAAAGCCGCATTGGTAATGAAGACGTAAGCTGGGAAACATCAACCAAAGCCAATTTGGGTTTGGATATGGAAATGTTTAACGGCAAAATTGTGTTGCAGGTTGATGCCTTTCGCGAACACCGTACCGGTATCTTGCTTCAACGGCAGCAAATACCCAGTTCGGCAGGTTTTGGGGGCAACATCCCTTATGCCAACTTAGGTATTGTAAATAACAAGGGTATTGATGGTAATATCCAGATCCGCAATCGTACCGAATCGGGCTTTTATTACGCTTTCCAGGGTAACTTTACTTTTGCACGCAATAAGATCGTAGAAGACGACTCACCGGTAAAGCCGCTGGCTTATCAAAACTCAAGAGGGCAGAGTATCGACCGCCCTTATGGTTACGTTGCCTTAGGTTTATTTAAAGATCAGCAGGAAATTGACAACAGCCCTTCGCAAACCCAGTTGCAGTCGGTTATCCGCCCGGGCGATATTAAATACAAAGACATGAACGGCGATGGCGTGATCACTACAGACGATCAAACCTACTTTGGTTATGCCCGCAATCCCGAAATTATGTATGGTTTTGGCGTTACGCTGGGTTACAAGAGCTTTGATATCAGCGTGTTCTTCACAGGAGCGGCCCGTTCTACTTTCTTCCTGGGCGGTCGCCCGGTATGGGCGTTTATGGATGGTGTAGGCAATTATAATATCATTAAAGAATATTATGACAACCGCTGGATACCCGGCGCAAATAACGCCAATGCCAAATACCCATCGGTTATTGATGTGAAAAACACCAATAACTATGTTACCAATACGCTGTACGCGGCTAATGGCAACTACCTGCGCCTCAAATCGGCCGAAATTGGTTACAACATACCCAAGGGTTTTTCGCAAAAGTTAGGCATAAGCAATGCCCGCTTTTTTGTGAATGGTACCAACCTGTTACTCTGGGATCATTTAAAGGTGATTGATCCTGAGCAAGACAACAGCAATGGGGTAAGCTTCGGCTCGTATCCGCAGGTACGCACAATGAATGTAGGTCTTCAGGTTACTTTTTAAAACATTTAATTAATAATATTATGAAATTACTTGTAAAATCAATGATGGTTACGCTGTTGCTTTTCGTAACCGCATCATGCAAGAAAGATTTTTTGAATAAGGCGCCCGATGATGACCTTACCATTGATAAGGTATTCGGCAACCGCGATTATGCCCAGAATTTCCTGAGCAACATATATGCTTCGCTACCTAAAGAGCAGCGCCAGGTTGATAACGATACCAAAGGTAATCCTTATATAGGAGCGTCTGACGAAATGGACCAATTTTACGCGCCATCTTTTTCAAACAGTATGAACGCGGGTTCATGGAACCCCACATCTTATGGTAATAATCTTCCCGATCCGTGGACCGAAAATTACAATGCTATCCGTAAAACCAATATTTTTATTGAAAATATTGATAAAGTACCGCTGGATGATTTTTTTACCGAGGCGTTGAGAAGCAGGTTTAAAGGGGAGGCCATATTTTTAAGGGCTTACTTTCATTTTTTACTGATCAGAGTGTATGGCCCGGTGCCCATTTCAGATCATACTATACCGCTCACCGCCGATTTGAAAAGCATCAGACGTGACCCGATTGATAAATGCGTAGCCTTTATAACCTCTGAATGTGATAAGGCAGCTGCCTTGTTGCCTGCGCGCATCACCTCTGATATTGATTATGGCAGACCTGCCAAATCGGTTTGTTTAGCCTTAAAAGCGCGTACATTACTGTATATGGCCAGCCCGTTGTGGAACGGAAACCCTGATTACACCGGACTGGTTGATGATAAGGGGACGCATTTATTTCCGGGCTTCGCAGCCTCGCGCTGGCAGGATGCTGCAAACGCCGCAAAGGCATGTATTGACCAAACAGAAGCCGCAGGTTACGGGCTCTACACCTCGGCCACAAATGATCCGGTTAAAAATTACCAGGAAATATTTTATGTGAATAATAATAAGGAAACATTTTTCTCCTACAACGCTGGTTTGTTTAATGACCATGATGTGTATTCGGAACCCTTGAGTTTACTCGGATTTACACTCAACGCGCCTACACAGGATCTGGTTGATGATTATGAAATGGCTAATGGTACCCGTCCGATAACCGGTTATAATGCCGATCATACGCCTATCATTAATCCGCAATCGGGATATACAGAGACTGGTTTTACAGCGGATGCAGACCCTGGAGGCAAATATGTGGCCGGCACCAGCAATATGTACATAAACCGAGATCCGCGTTTTTATGCCACCATTCATTTTTCGGGCGATATCTGGAAAAGCCGTACTAATGGCCTGGAATTTTGGTTTAACGGGGCCGACGGAAAAAAAGCTGCAGGCTCTGGTAACTATTCAAAAACAGGTTATCTGGTGAAAAAGCTGTGTAATCCAAGCTTTGTTTGGCGGCCGGTGGTGCAGTCGGTATTGCGTACCTGGGTGCTATTTCGTTTAGGCGAACAGTATTTAAATTATGCCGAGGCTTTGAATGAATCACAAGGACCCGTTGGTGATGTATACCGGTATGTAAACCTGATCAGGGCGCGTTCGGGGATGCCGGGGTTGCCTGCCGGGCTTTCGCAAAGCGATATGCGCGAACGCATCAGGCATGAGCGCCGCATTGAAATGGCATTTGAAACGCAGCGGTATTTTGACTGCCACAGGTGGAAAATAGCCGAACAAACCGATAATACCTACATTTATGGTATGAACATTTTGGCCGGCACGTCAAAAACAGATCCTGCATTTTTTGTAAGAACGATAGTTGAAAAGCGTGTTTTTGAAAAGAAGCATTATTTATGGCCAATGCAAAAGCGCGAAACAGATAAAAATCCTAACCTGGTTCAAAACCCCGGTTGGTGATAATTAGTTGGTTAGTTAATACCGGGGGCGAGCCCTGGTATTAACATTTTTTTAAAACAGATATGAATAAAATATTTACCATAGCAACATTGTTGGCGCTTTTTTGCTCTTCGGCGAGCCTCAAAGCCCAGGAATTATATACCCTGCCTGCTGATGCCGATACCCGATGGGTGAGCTTTGAAAATCACACAGGTAAAAAGGGAAAGGGAGGGATGGAGAATAAAACCGCCAAAGGCCATTCAAGCGAATGGGTAAACGCGGGTAAAAGCGTTACCCTGCTTGATTTTGACGGAGCCGGCGTCATTAACCGCATTTGGATGACCATCATTGACCGTAACCCCGAGGCGTTACGTGCCATCCATATTGAAATGTATTGGGATGGTACATCAAAACCTGCCGTATCGGCTCCGCTGGGCGATTTTTTTGGGATCGGACTTGGGCGGATGACGGCTTTTCAAAGTGCGTTGTTTACCGATCCGGAAGGTAGATCATTTAATTGTTACGCGCCGATGCCATTTAAAAGGCATGCCAGAATCGTACTGGTGAATGAGTCGAAACAGAACCAATTGCTATTTTATGATGTAAACCTTACCAAATTGAAAAAACATCCCAGGGATATCGCTTATTTCCATGCCTATTGGAGCAATAGTACCGGCAGAGGGCTTGGAGAAGATTTTGAGATCCTGCCGAAAGTAAATGGTAAGGGGCGCTTTCTGGGAACTAACATCGGTGTAATTGCTGATAAGGTATATGGTGATACCTGGTTTGGTGAAGGCGAGGTGAAAACTTATTTAGATGGTGATAAAGATTACCCTACGTTAAACGGCACCGGCACAGAAGATTATATCGGTTCGGCCTGGAACCTGGGGCCATTCTCACAATTATACCAGGGAGCCACTGTTGTAGATAAGCAAAAGAAGCAATTTGCTTTTTACCGTTATCACATACCCGATCCGATATACTTCCATACCGATTGTCGGGTAACCATACAGCAAATGGGAGGGGCGGGGCGTGACCTGATCAGGGCGATAGCCAAGGCAGGCGGTAAAGTAAAACCGGTATCTGTAATGACAGCCAATGGATTGATAAAGCTTTTGGACGTACCATCATACCCCGATCTTTTTGATGACAAGTTTCCGGCAGATGAATGGGTTAATTTTTATAGGGTGGATAATTATTCGGCAACCGCTTATTTTTATCTTGATAAGCCTGAAAGTAACCTGCCGGCATTGCCTGTGTTGGCCGAGCGTTTAAAGGGGTTGTAGAATAAAAGGAAATATTTTTTCAAATTTATTTGATCGTTAATTTGATTTTTATAAATTTGAATACGCATTCAAAATGCAACCATAATACCTATATAACCCGCGGCGGCTAAAGCCGTGGTTTTACGAATACAAATATTTAGTTTAAGTGCCAGCAGAGCCAATATCAGTTTTAATGTAAATTGATATTAGTCTCAAAGCCTTTTAATAATTGGGGCTTATTATTTTAATTAACAAAGGGATTTAATTAGATTATGAAAAAATGACTACGTATTCAAAATTCTTATTAAAGAAAAAAAACTCCTTGATAGGGGTGTTATTAGGTTTGATTGTATTGGCCCCGGTTAAGGTAAAAGCCGTAACCGAAGTTTATAATTCACCAAAAAGAACCTTCTCTGAAAAGCCGGTCAGAATGGCGATCTCCATAGCCGGTACTGTGGTAGATGAAAAAGGCGAAACGTTACCGGGAGCAAGCGTTAAGGTAAAATCAAGCGGCAAAGGCGTGGTTACCGACACGTACGGAAAATTCACAGTTGATGTCGCGAATGAGAATGATGCCATTACCGTAACATTTGTAGGCTATAAAGCAAAAACGGTGATAGTTGGAAACAGCAAAACACTCACTATTAAACTGGAGCCCGATTTGGAAGGGCAGAAACTTAATGAAGTGGTTGTTGTAGGTTTCGGAACCCAGAAAAAAGTTAACCTTACCGGTGCCGTAACACAGATAAGCGGTAAAGAATTACAGGATCGTCCGGCGGCAAACGTAGGGCAGGCATTGCAAGGCAAGGTAGCCAATCTTAACATTACCACAACCGGCGATCCGGGAGGCCCGGGTACAAACTCATCTTTTAATATCCGCGGTACTACCTCATTGTCTGCTACCGGTCCGCTGTACGTAGTTGACGGTATCCCGGTTGATAATATCAACGACCTGAATGCGCAGGATATTGAAACTATATCGGTACTGAAAGATGCCGCGTCATCTGCCATCTATGGTGCGCGTGCGCCCTACGGTGTGATATTGGTTACTACCAAACGCGGTAAAAAAGGCGAGAAGACGGCAGTTTCCCTGAATAGTATCGTGGGACAAAGCTCTTATACAAGCTTGCCTAAAATGGCCAATTCACTGCAGTTTGCCGAGGCGTATAACGCAGCATCAGTAAACAGCGGTCAGGGTACAGTTTTCTCTGATGATATTATTAATAAGATCCGCGACAATATCAATAAGCCCGGCACCTGGCCCGTAAGTACGCCCGATCCGGCCAATCCCAATAAATACACCTACGCATCGCCCCTGAATACCGATAATGTAGATTGGTTCAGGGAATATTTTAAACCCTGGTCGTTTAACCAAAAACACGACATCAATGTAAGTGGCGGCAGCGAAAACACAACCTACTACATAGGCGCCGGCTATTACGATCAGGGCGGCCAGTTGCGTTATGCCAATGAAGATTTCAGCCGGTACAATGTTACCGGCAACATACGCACCGAACCAACCAAGTGGCTGCGCGTAGGCCTGATAACCAGGTTCTCTAAGCGCAATACCAATCTACCATATCCCTATGCCAGTCAGTTAGGCAACTGGGTGCACATGGCATCAACCAGATGGCCAAATTGGGCGCTGCGCAATCCTGATGGTCAATTCAGTACTGCATCGAATGTAGAGTTCCTCAACAGCGGCGGCCGCAGCAAAAATAATGAGAACGATCTTTCCATTACCGGATCACTGGAAGCTGAGCCTATTAAAGACTGGAAGATAAACCTGGATTATGCCTACAATAACACCGCCAGCCGATACCAGGACCACAGCGCATATGTATACTCCTGGAACGTTGATGGCACGAAATATAACATCGGTCCATCGGTAAATTCGGTAAGTGAGGGTATGATATCTGATAACTACAACACCGTCAACCTGTATTCATCCTATCTCAAGAATTTCGATAAACATCACTTTAAAATACTGGCAGGTACACAGGTGGAGGTTTACAAAGGCTACAACGTAAGCGGCAGCCGGTCAGATCTGATCACCGATGATCTGCCATCCATCAGTACCGCAACAGGTACGCAATATGCCTATGATATTTTATCGCAATGGGCTACCATCGGCACATTCGGCAGGTTTAATTATGATTACGATGAAAAGTATCTGATTGAATTTAATGGTCGTTATGATGGTACATCCCGTTTCAGGGAAGGCAGCAGGTTTGGCTTTTTCCCGTCGGTGTCTGCAGGGTATAACCTTGCCCGCGAAAATTACTGGGAGGGCCTGAAAAATACCATTAATGAGTTTAAACTGCGTGCATCTTATGGTTCGTTGGGTAATCAGAATGTTGCTAACTACCAGTATTTAGCAACCATACCTATCGGCACTAATATAGGGTATATCCTGAATGGCGAACGACCAAGCTACCTGAATTCACCGGGACTGATCAGCCCCGATCTTACCTGGGAAACTTCCCGTACACTTGATTTCGGGCTCGATGCGTCGTTTCTGAAAAGCAGACTTAATTTAACATTTGATGTTTATACCCGCACTACATTGAATATGCTGGGGCCGGCCTCGGTGTTACCGGCAGCACTTGGCGCAGCAGTGCCTTATCAAAACAATGCTGACTTGAAAACAAAGGGTTTTGAGCTGGGCCTTACCTGGCGTGACCAGATCGGGTCTGACTTTAACTACAACGTATCTGTGGTTTTGTCTGATTACAAATCCCGGATTGTTAAATACTACAATCCAACCAATTTGTTGTCAAACTATTTCCCCGGTAACCAGATTGGCGATATCTGGGGCTTCCAAACTGCCGGGCTGATCAAAACGGACAATGATCTGGCCAGTATGCCCGATCAGTCGTACCTGTTTGGCCGCTGGACTAAAGGCGATGTGCTCTATACTGATTTAAACGGCGACAATAAAATCAACATAGGCAATAACACTCTGGCCAATCACGGCGATTTGAAGGTTATAGGTAACAGCACTCCGCGGTATAGTTACGGCATTAACCTCGGCGCCAGTTGGAAAGGTATTGACTTCAGTATGTTTTTGCAGGGCGTAGCCAAACGCGATCTGTGGCTGGGCGGCGGCAGTGCGGGTAATAACTCGGGCAACCTGTTCTGGGGCTTTACGCCAAACTTTGGTAACAACGTTTACCAAACCACGCTCGATTATTATTCAGAAAGTAACCCCAATGCTTATTGGCCTACGCCTTATGTATCATCGGAGGGTGCAAAAAATCACCAGATACAAACGCGGTACCTGCAAAGCGGGGCTTATATGCGCCTCAAAAACCTGCAGGTGGGATATGATCTATCCAGGCTACTAAAGCATTCGGGCCTGCGCAAGATCAGGATATATTTTACCGGCGAAAACCTGCTCACTTTCTCAGGTATCAATAAAAACTTTGATCCGGAAGTGGTAAGCGGAGGCTGGGGAACGGGTAAAATATACCCTTTGCTCAAAACATATTCACTGGGAACTAACATCAATTTTTAAATCTAAAAAGGTATCGACATGAATAAGCAACTGACATTAGGTTTTTGGATGTGTATGGTAATTATAACTTTTACCTCCTGTAAAAAAATATTAGATAAACCACCCCTTGACCACATTACCGATCAGCAATTGAATTTTACAGCTACAGAAATGAAACTGTACTCCAACCAGTTTTACCCGGCGTTTCCGGGATGGGCGCCGAATGTTTATACCGGGGGGATATTCTGGCTGGATAATTCGTCAGACAATATGGTGCATGGCAATTACAACTACAATTCGCAATTGGCGGGCACAGGTGTTGTGCCTGCCTCAGGTGGCGGTTGGGATTGGGGCAACATCCGGGCAGTGAATTATTTCCTGGCCAATTACCATAAATCGCCGGATGCGCCTGCAACAACTAATACCTACGTGGGCGAAATGTATTTCTGGCGGGCATGGTTCTACTTTAATATGCTTAAGGCGTTTGGCGATTTACCCTGGTACAACAAGCCGCTTAATGTTGATGATATGGAAGCCTTGCAGGCGCCAAGGCTCAAACGGAACATCATAGCCGATTCTATTTTGAATGATCTGGATAAGGCGGTGAACCTGTTGGCTATTCCGGGTAAAGAAGAGCCGTTGCGGTTAAATAAGGGAGCGGCGCTAACTTTCCAATCAAGGGTAGCATTGTACGAAGGCACCTGGGAAAAGTACCATGCCGGAACATCTTTTGGCGTAACAGGTAACGATTATGCTAAATACCTCCGGAAAGCAGCTGACGCAGCCGGAGCGCTTATCGATGCTAATTATTATTCCATTACCCCAATTACCAATGATCCAAAATTTGGTTACTGGCGCCTGTTCAATCAAAAAGATCTTTCAACCAATAAAGAAATGATCTTATGGAAAAAGTTTGATAAGGCGCTGAACCTTATACATTTCGGACAAAATATGCTAGCTTATGGCGGCGGTAATACCGGCTTGTCAAAACAACTGATTGATTATTATTTGTGTACCGATGGTAAACCCATAGCAGTAAGTAGTTTATATAAAGGCGATAATACTACAGCCGACCAGGTAACCAACCGCGATCCAAGGCTTTCACAAACGATACTGCTGCATGGTTATCCAAGAATTATAGCTAATGGCGACACTACCGGCAAGTTTAACCTACCGGATATTAACCAGCCAGGCGATGGCCGTTGTACCACAGGCTTTGAAATTTTTAAAGGTATAGCGCCGGATGACGCCGACGGAACCGGCAGCTCAACCGCGAGTATCATATTCAGATATGCGGAGGCGCTTTTAAATTTCGCCGAAGCTAAAGTTGAATTAGGCGAAGGTACTCAGGACGTGCTCGACAAAACCATCAATGTGCTGCGCGACAGGGTTAGCATGCCGCATTTAACTGCCGGCGTAGGTTTTACAGACCCCAACTGGGAATTTAAAAGCATATCACCACTGTTGAACGAAGTAAGACGCGAGCGCCGGATAGAACTGGCTATTGAAGGTTATCGCTTTGACGACCTGATGCGCTGGGGCGCTACCCAACTAATTAAGAGACCGTTGTACGGCGCAAAATACCAGCAATTTGTAGGGCAGCCGTTTAATCCGCCTTTATCAAACATTCCGGTTTCAAGTGATGGATATATTTTTCCGCTGAAAAACAGTCCTGCGGTTAACGGCTGGCAGTTTAACCCCGACCGGGATTATTTACTGCCCATACCATCAAATGAACTGGTGCTTAATAAAAACCTGAAACAAAACCCGGGCTGGTAAAGCCTTTTAAATAACTCGAAAAACGGTATGCTCTTAATTCAATTTTTAATCATTTATAACAATAGGTAACTTACTACAAGAAAAATAAAGTTTATATGAACTGGAACCAATTAGATATTTGGATAGTAGTAGGCTACTTAGTGCTCATGTTTGGCCTGTCGCTCTGGCACCGGCGTTTTGCTTCAACCAATCTCGAAAACTTTTTCCTGGGCGGGCGCAAAATACCGGGCTGGTTAAACGGCATATCCTATACCGCCGCGCTGGTTAGTCCGGATGCGGCTACAGGTTACGGAGGATTGGCGGTTGTAACAGGCGCTTTCATTTCATGGTGGTACCTGAGCAGGTTTGGCCTGGCATTGTTTATTGGCGGGGTGCTCTTTGCTGTTTTCTGGCGACGTTTAAACCTGTTCACCTCGCTTGAGTTTTACGGCTTAAGGTTTCCGTCAAAAGCGGCATCAGCTATGCGCATTTGGATAGCGGTACGCACTTCGCTGATCGCTATGCCCGCCTGGACAGGTATAACACTGCTTGCTGCTTTCAAGATCATGGGCCCCGCATTTGGTCTCACTAAAGTCGAAACCCTGTATCTGGTAGTTCCTGTATCTTTCCTGTTCGTTTTCTTTTCGGGCTATAAAGGGGTGGTGATCTCCAACCTCATTCAAATGAGCATTTTTTTTATCGGCACTATCACCCTTGCCGGGCTTACGCTTGCGCATTTTGGCGGGCCCATTGCCATGACCGCAGCTATTTCGCATGTATTTGGTGCAACCCACCCCGAAATGCTGCAAATGACACCGCCTGCAAAGCATGATGTATTCCCTTTAGCTGCCGCCATGGCCTGGATGTTTGGACAAAGTATTGGCTACGGCGGCGATGCCGCCCCAATGGGCGGGGCAATGGAAGGGCAGCGCATTTTATCAACCCGCACGCCATCTGAGGCATTAACCATGTACGTGGTTACAGCAATAAGCATGTTTGTGCTGCTGTTGCTGGTTACGCTGCCAAGCATATCCGCTGCAGTGATCTGGCCCGAATTGCGTAACGCGGGTGCCGACCGGGAGTTGGTTTATGGCCGGTTAATGAAAGAGATGCTGCCGCATGGGGCAATGGGACTGCTGGTTGCAGCTATGATGGCAGCTACCATGTCTGTAGTGGGCGACAACCTGAATTTTGGCAGCCAGGTATTGGTGAGCGACATATACCGCAAATGGTTTGTGCGCTCGGCAAGCGAAAAACATTATATGCTCATTGGTAAAGTAGGTATGGCCATCATTATTTCGCTGGCTATAGCCGTGGTATTTAATGTAAGTATTATTACCGATGTAGCCATATTTATGCTGCAGCTAAGCGCAGCCGAATTGCCCGCCAATTGGGCACAATGGTGGTGGTGGCGTTTTAACGGGCCTGCACGCGTAGCCGCCTCATTCGGTGGGGCAGGGATTTTCTGTATCGTTGTTTTAGGCCCTAAACTATTGTTATGGCTGGGTGTAGCCGGCGCGCAAAATCTGGTGCTGCCATGGTGGTGGTCAACCTTGCTGGTAATGGCTCTAACCACTATACTCTGGATAACTGTGGCCTTGCTAACCAAACCCGATCCTGATAAGTTATTGAATGATTTTTATCAGCGTGTGCACCCGCTGGGGTTCTGGAAACCATTCAGGGTAAAACACGGTTCGGCACCATTATCAAACATTGTAAAACCTATATTCAGAGGTTTGGGGGTGGCGGTAGTTGGTTTTGCGGCTACATCCTTGCTTATCCAGGGGCTTACCGAGGCCTGGTTCGGGCATTATTTCGGGAGCCTCGCAGAGCTTATAATATGTATTGTGCTATTTATTGTATTTAAACGAACAGCAAAATCATACCTCGATTATTTATCTGTCCGCACTGCAAAAAATACAGAGGCTGAATCCCCCGAGAAAACAACATTATCAGTAATAGAATAACTCCAAAAAAATTAATAATTAATTCAACACGCTAAAAATTTTATGAGAGCAAAAAAAGAGTTCAGATCAAAAGAAGAACATGTATTATATCTTGGCGACTGGGTATTTCACGTTGGCCCTACATTTATCGAAACCCCCTTTGGAACAGAAACAAAAGATGCCGACCTGCACTTTTACGGTGAACGCCTTACTGAAGCATTAGAATATCTGGTTGATGTTACTCCTTTGGCTAACTGGGAGTTATACCGCCTGGAACCTGGGAAATTGGAAGAACACCTGGAGCAGTCTGTAAGTTTGATTATCAGTGATGTTGAGGCTAAGTGTTTTCATCTGTATCCCAGCTTTTTTGACCGTGCAAGGCGCGAAAACAAAATAGTAACCTTTCCCGACAGGTTAAATGTGATCAAGGAATGGATCAATGACGGTGGCGGCTTAATGATGCTGGGCGGCTGGCTGTCATTTAGTGGTGTGCAGGCTAAATCGGGCTGGGGCAGGAGCAGCTTGAAAGATGCTTTACCGGTGGATTGTCTACTGATTGAAGATCTGGTAGAGTCATCGGCAGGATTTACAGCCGAAGTGCTTGTACCCGATCATCCTGTAGTTAAAGGATTGGCATGGGATAAGTTCCCGCCCATATTTGGTTATAATGAAGTTAATGAGAAACCTGAAGGGCAGGTGCTTGTGCGTATTAAGGAAACCGGGCATCCGCTGGTTGTGGTTGGTGAATATGGCAAGGGCAGGGTATTAACTTACATGTCTGACCCGGCTCCACACTGGGGTATCAATTTTGAACTGTGGGAAAGTTATGACCAGTTCTGGCAGCAATCATTAAACTGGGTTAAAAAGAAAAACTAAACATGGCCCAATCATCATTGTTTATTGGAACTTCGGTTACTGATATAACCCCACCGCTTGAGGTGGGGCTGCTAACGTCTTCTGTAAAAGGACTTTATGAACCTTTTGAATCGGTAAGGTTACCGTTAAAGGCCCGTGTGCTGGTGTTCAGATCAGGTACAGAATTGGTTGCCCTGGTTTCTACAGACTTGCTTGCTTTAAACGATACCGCGGTTGACGGATGGGATAATTTTAAACAGGGCATGGCCGATATTATCAGCCCCGATAAGATTATATTCACCTGTACACATACGCACAATGCACCGGAATCGGTTGCCCTTTCGGGATTGTATCAAACTGAGATCTATCAGTTTTGGCTGGTTCAGTTACAGTTCAGGATAAAAGAGGCCATTAGTCGCGCCATCGCAGCAGCCCGACAATGTACGCTATCGGTGTTCTATAATAAGCTGGAGGGTTTTTCCATGCAACGGCGTATAAAAACGCTTGAAGGTATTGTGATGTCTGACAGTATTCAGCCCATAGCACCCGAACTACTGAACTTGCCGCCGGTTGACAGACGTGTTAAAACGATTAAATTTTACGACCTGGATGGTAAAGGCATAGCCACTGTGGTAAACGCGATATGCCACCCGGTACACGAAATGTGTCTGAAACATATCTCATCTGAGTTTCCCGGCGAAATGTGCAAAGCATTGGAGTTATCACCACAAAACGGAATGCCCATGTTTTTAAACGGGGCGGCCGGCGATACCAATCCGCCAACTGTTTCTATGGGAGCGTTATATGCGCAAAGGCACGGATTCGCATTAGCAAAAACAGCGCTAAGAGATGATAATGAAACGGTTATAAATAAAACAAATTTTACGTTTATCAACGGCCAGGTGCAGCTGCCCATAAGAAAGGGAACCGGCATGACCAATACCGCGGATGCACTGGCGCGTTTCAGCGCTATACGGATAGGCGCGCTGGCATTTGTTTTTTTACCTGGCGAACCCTTTGTAGAGACTGCTCAGGAAATTGAGGAAAATTCACCTTTCGACTATACCATTATAGTGGGATTTGCAGAAAATAATATAGGCTATATCCCTACCGAAGAAGCGCTTGCACTGGGCGGTTATGAAGCTGGCCCTGGTAAATGGTCGTACATGGAAGTGGGTGCCGATAAGGTAGTCAGCAAAGAGGCTTTACGGTTATTGAATGAATTGTATAACCAATAAATACTATTTAAACAGATAAATGAAATGAAGATACCTACAACAATTAAAAGTATTGTTTGGCTATGCATCCTGCTCATAGCATCCTTTGCAAATGGTTTTGCAAAAGGGAAGGAAGTTTATTTTTATGGCAGCGAAAAAAACGACCTGTACCAGCTGTTAAAACGCGAAGGCTATAGTATCAGGAAGTATAATACCCCGCAGGCCACTATTACCGCTGCAACCCGCGGCGCCGGGGTATTTATCATTGCGTCTGATTATCCTAAATTGGATCCTGTTAACCAGATCAGTACGCAGTTGCTGAGCCAGGCAAATAAAAAAGGACTTAAACTATACGTCGAGTACCCATCATCTTTCCCGGGTTTAAACATTCCGTCGAAACCGGTTGAAACCCACCTGGAGCGAGCGGTTGTTACCGGCAATGTATTTGGCAGTGCCTTAAAACCTATGGATCTGCTGGCTATCCAAAACAGCTACATCCTGCCTGTTGAAGTAAGCAACCCTTTAATTGTGCTGGCTAAAGTAGTAGGTTTTGATAAAGCAGAGTATGGACTAAAGGACACCAAGGCATATCCATTACTTTTTGAGCAGGGTGGCGCCTTGGTGAGCATGACAGGTTTAAGCAATTTTGAAACCGGCAGGTATGGCCCGCAGCAATCTATAAAAACGGTTTGGAAATATATCCTGTCACGCATAACAGGCAACGAAGCTGTACATCTGGATAAATGGATAGAAGATGTGCGGCCTATGTATGATCGTAATACGCCATTACCGGCCACAGCACGGTTAAACAGCATTAAAAAGGGTGCGCAATGGTATAACAACGGCCGCTTTTTTATTGACCCGAGCTGGAAGGCCGACTGGCTTAAATATGGCGCGGATGGTTTAAAACCCGTTGGGCCGCCTGTTAGTCAGGCTAAGCCGAGTGGCGACGGTAGCCTGGGCGTTTTAGAAGGGCATACCTCGACCATTTATTACGACGGCAGCCAGCAATACCGCTATTGGATGCGTGCCGATGTGCAGGGAGAGGTAAGTATGGCCATGGCCGCCGCCGGGCGTTTACTAAACAATAAAGAGTACGAATCTAAATCGGCAAACCTTGTGGATTACATGTTCAGGACATCTAACCTGCGGGCCGGTGCAAAAAATGATCCAAACAGCGCGGCTTTTGGTCTGTTGGGTTGGGCCACTACCAATGCCGGAACTTTTTATGGCGATGATAACTCCCGGGCTATACTGGGAGCCATGGCTACCGCATCATATCTGCACACTGATAAATGGGATAAAGAACTGGCAGAAGCTATCCTGGGTAATTTTAGAACAACAAGCAAGCAGGGTTTCAGGGGCGAGCGGCTGGAGGAGGCAGACATTATTAAAAATGGCTGGCAATACTATTATAACCGTGACCTGGTGCATGAATCACCGCATTTTGAATCATGGATGTGGGCCTGCTACTTATGGCTGTACAGCAAAACCGGGTATGCACCTTTATTGGAAAGAACAAAAACAGCCATTAAAACCACCATGGAGGGCTACCCTGACCAATGGAAGTGGGGCAGCAGTATGCAAACCCAGCGTGCACGTATGATATTACCGCTGGCCTGGCTGGTACGCGTTGAAAATACTGAAGAACACCGCCAATGGCTCGACAAAATGGTGAATGAAATATTAAAATACCAGGATGCCAGCGGCGCCATACAGGAAGAACTGGGCAAGGGCAAAGGCATGTTCAAGGCCCTCAATACCAACGCCGATTATGGCTCGGATGAAGGTTCGCTTATATTCAGGAATGGTGAAAAAGCCGCCTGTATGCTGTACACCTGCAATTTCGCATTGTTTAGTTTAAATGAGGCCGCACAAGCTACCGGTAATAAAAAATACAAGGACGCGGTTAATAAGCTGTCAGACTTTTTAACCCGCATACAGGTGCAAAGCAAGAAGCATAACGACCTTGATGGTGCCTGGATGAGGGGTTTTGACTATGGCCGCTGGGATTACTGGGCATCCAATTCAGACGCGGGCTGGGGCACCTGGTGTACCCTCACCGGCTGGATCCAAAGCTGGATAGTTACCACCCAAATTCAGATACAGCAGAACGAAAGTTACTGGGACGTAACCAAAAACTCAGCTATACAAGCCAAAGCAAAACCGGCTATTGACCAAATGCTAAAGCAATAATAAATCACGTGAAAAAAATAATTTTTAAGGTTTTACTGCTTGTAGCTATTGTCAATAGTGCTGCAAACGCGCAGGTATTGAATAATGACCTGTCAGCTCTGTCGCAAATACAACAGGGCCTTACATCCAAAAGGGTAAGCAGTTACGATCACACCGGTGGCACGGATGATTTTATCAAGGTAGCCAATGACGAGAAGAAGACCATTTTTGAGGTGAAGGGTACGGGTATCATCAACCACATCTGGATTACGATGGCTCCCGATCCAGGAGCGTTGAACCGCAATGATATCATCATCAAAATGTATTGGGATGGTAAGCAGTATCCATCAGTAATATCACCTATAGGCCCTTTCTTTGGTCAGGGTTGGAACGAGTCATATCAATACAGTTCCTTACCACTTTCTGCAAGCCCGGTTGAAGGGCGGGGTATGGTATGTTATTTTACCATGCCCTTCAGCAACGGCGCCCGTATTGAAATAGAAAATCAATCGGGCAGGGCTATAGATAATTTTTACTACAGTATTGACTATGTGGCTATGGATAAGCTGCCGGCCAATACCGGGCGTTTTCATAGCTGGTATAACAAACAACTAACCGAAACTTCCAAAACAGAAGGTGAAAATGAATGGGGCATTTTTGGCAAATCGGGCAATAACCTGAACGGAGAGAGAAATTATGTTATCGCCGATATTAAGGGCAAAGGCCATTTTGTAGGCGTAAACTATTACGTCAATTCACCAACCCCGATGTGGTACGGCGAGGGTGATGAAATGATATTCATTGACGGGGCAACCTCTCCAACGCTAAACGGCACCGGTACCGAGGATTATTTTAATACCGCATGGTGCCCAAAAACAGCTTTCTCCAATCCTTATTATGGCTATCCGAGGGTAAATAATGATATAGGCTGGCTTGGGCGTACGCACTTGTACAGGTTTCATATTACCGATCCCTTATATTTCAACAAAGCCTTTAAGTTCACTATTGAACACGGGCATAACAATGTGCTCACGCTTGACCTGGCAAGTGTAGCGTACTGGTATCAAAGTGAAGCATCCCCGGTTCCACCTATTCCTGATAAAGAAGTTCGCAAACCTATGCCGCTGATCAATATTGGCGATATACACCGCTGGCGTAATGAGTGGCGTAAGAGTAAGGGCAATGATCCAAAACTGTGGGGTAATTAATACTTAATCATGAGATCGTTAAAATACATATCCATAGTGTTAGTACTGGCATTTACGTTACCGCTGCATGCTCAGGAAATGACAATGCTTACCCAGATTAAAAAAGGTATAAAATCAAAGCGCGTAAGCAGCTATGACCAAAGCGGCGATAATCATGACAACCTGCAGAATATAAAAACCGGTGAAAAGCGTACCATTTTTGACGTTAAAGGAGCAGGCATCATCAACCATATCTGGATCACTATGGCACCGGAACCCCGGTTTTTGAGCCGTAATGATGTTATCATCCGCATGTATTGGGATGGTAACAATTATCCTTCGGTTGAGTCACCAATCGGGCCGTTTTTTGGGCAGGGATGGCAGGAGTCGTACCTCTTCACATCTGCCCCGTTGCTGGCCACGCCATCTGACGGTAATGGAATGGTAAGCTATTTTGCTATGCCATTTGCAAAGGGCGCGAGGATTGAGATCGAAAATCAATCGGGTAAGGATATCAAGGCATTTTACTTTTATGTTGATTATGCCGAAATGAAAAAGCTGCCCGAAAATACTGGCAGGTTTCACGCCTGGTATAACAAGCAGCTAACCGGATCGGTTGATAGCATAGAAAATGAACACTGGATGTTTGGCTCCAATAAACCCAATAAAACAGGTAAGGATAATTATGTGATAGCAGATATTAAAGGCAAGGGGCACTTTGTTGGGGTAAACTATTATGTGAACTCCCCAACGCCTTATTGGTATGGTGAGGGTGATGATATGATATTTATTGATGGTAACGATACGCCTGCATTAAATGGCACCGGTACGGAAGATTATTTTAATACCTCCTGGGGCGCTCCCAAAACCCCATATTCCACACCTTATTTTGGTTACGCTAAGGTGAATAACAATATAGGTTTTTTGGGTAAAACACATATTTACCGTTTCAATATTGCCGATCCGGTTTACTTCGATAACTCCTTCAGGTTTACTATAGAGCACGGGAGTAATAATGTACTCACACTTGATCTGGCCAGTGTTGCTTACTGGTATCAGGACAAGGCCTCACCGGTGCCACAAATACCCGATGCTGATGCCCGCAAGCCTATGCCCGCCATCGGCCCGGGCGATATCCATCGCTGGCGCAACGAGTGGCGTAAAAGCAAAGGCAACGACCCGAAACTATGGGGTAATTAACGTAAATGACAAAAAGCATACAGCATTTCTATATGAAAAAACAATATCAAGAGCGCATCATGCATATCATAAAAAATAACAGATTGGTAAGGTTCATTTTATTGCTGATACCAGTAATTATTATTTTATCATGTGCTAAAAAAGATAATAAAGCTGCTGCCCAAACTCCGGACCAGCCGCAAAAACAAACAACGTTTACCAACCCGCTGCTGGCCAGCGGGGCCGATCCCTGGATATATAAAAAGGGTGATGTGTACTACTACATGAGTACAGGGGTATCTAATATTTCTATCACCAAAACTTCGGCGGTATCCGAGTTAGGTAAAGCTACCCCTACGGTGGTTTGGCGCGCCCCGGCAAGCGGCCCCAATTCTAAAAACGTATGGGCTCCTGAATTACATTACCTGCAGGGGAAATGGTATTTATACTATACAGCAGGGGCTTCATCCGATCTGGCAACACAGCGCTGTTTTGTCTTAGAAAACTCTGCCACAGATCTGCTGGATGGCAACTGGGTAGAGAAAGGCAAACTAAGCGATCCTAATGGCGATTTTTTTGCCATCGATGGTACTATATTGGAATACAAAGAAAAACTGTATTTTATCTGGAGCGGGCAGATCTCCACGTCAGACATTACCCAGCGCATCTATATAGCCGAAATGGCAAACCCCTGGACGCTGAAAACTCCAAAAGTTCAAATTTCTATACCGCAGTATGATTGGGAGAGAAGAGGCTCGGCTGTTAATGAAGGTCCGGAGATACTGAAGAACGCGGCAGGACAGGTGTTCCTTATTTATTCGGGCAGCAGCTGCAATACCGACGATTATGGTTTGGGTATGCTCAGCCTTAAAGCAGGTGGCGATCCGCTGAACCCGGCCGACTGGACTAAGAACCCCAAGCCTGTATTTAGCAAGAGTATCGACAATAACGTGTTTGGGCCGGGGCACAATGGCTTTTTTAAATCAAAGGATGGCAAAGAAGACTGGATAATTTATCACGCGAATGCGCAAAGCGGTTTGGGATGCGGTGGAGGAAGAAGTCCACGGATACAAAAGTTCACCTGGAATACCGATGGTACGCCAAATTTTGGTGTGCCGGTAAGTACAACCCAAAACTTGACAAAACCTTCAGGAGAGTAATAACAAATAAATATATAAATCATAACAATGGCAGAGGTTTTAAAAAGTGGAAGAAGTGCGTCGGATATTAAGGACGCGGATACAAAAGTTAAAGAAACCGTACAAAAAATAATCAGCGATATTGAGGAGCATGGTGACGAGGCTGTAAGAAGATATTCCGAATCATTTGATCACTGGTCACCGGCATCATTTAAGCTTAGCGATCAAAGTATTAAAGAAATTTTAGAGAGTACACCTAAACAGGTAATAGACGATATTTTATTTGCCCAAAAACAAATCAGGTTTTTTGCCGAACAGCAGCGGGCATCTATTTCAGATATCGAAATTGAAACCTTGCCGGGTGTGTTTTTAGGGCATAAGAACATCCCTGTTAATAGCGTAGGCTGTTATATACCGGGTGGAAGGTACCCAATGGTGGCATCAGCCCACATGAGTGTGTTAACAGCAAAGGTGGCCGGGGTAAAAAGGGTTATAGCTTGCACACCGCCTATAAACGGGAAAATTCCGCAGGCTACGGTATGCGCTATGCATTTGGCCGGGGCAGACGAAATTTACATACTCGGCGGGGTGCAGGCGCTGGTTGCTATGGCCATAGGTACCGGAACTATAGAAGCCTGCGATATGATTGTTGGCCCTGGAAACGCCTATGTAGCAGAGGCAAAGCGCCAGCTGTATGGCCGGGTGGGCATTGATCTGTTTGCGGGCCCTACAGAGGTATTGGTTATTGCAGATGACACAGCCGATGCCGAAATGGTAGCTTGTGACCTTTTGGGCCAGGCAGAACATGGCCCTACATCCCCGGCGGCACTTATTACAACATCTGAAAGGCTTGCCGGCCAAACCGTTGTAGAGATAGAGCGCCAGTTGTTGCGCCTGCCCACAGCCGATATTGCCCGCGTTGCCTGGGAGCAAAATGGTTCCATCATTTTAGTTGCCAATGAGGACGAAGCTGTTAAAGAAGCTGATAAACTGGCTTACGAACATGTAGAAGTGCTTACCAGAAATCCGCAGTATTTTCTTGATAACATGACTAATTACGGCGCGCTGTTCCTCGGCCCCGAAACCAATGTGGCTTATGGTGATAAAGTGATAGGTACTAATCATACTTTGCCTACCATGAAGGCCGCCAAATACACCGGCGGGCTTTGGGTAGGCAAGTTTCTTAAAAACTGCACCTATCAACGGTGTACCGAAGAGGCAAGCGCTTTCATAGGAGAGTATGCTATGCGTTTGTGCGAGTTGGAAGGTTTTGCGGCGCATAAGGAACAGGCAGCATTAAGGGTAAAACGATATGGCAAAAAATCCAGTCCCATAACCCCTGAGGCTAAACAAAAAGTATGAATATCACGGCCGCTTTATGTAAATTGAAATTATGAAAATCACTTTAGCGCTAACAGTAACACTGTTAATCAGTAGTTTATTTACATACGGACAAAATCCATCAGTGGAGATTCCGGAAATAAGCGGCCCGTTTGTACATATATTCGACCCTAATGATACACGTGAAGGAGGCAATTGGTACACCAACGACCACACTTTTGCAAAGGCTGATGATGGCACCTGGCACGCGTTCGGCATCATACATCATTTGCCCGTTTCACCCTGGAATGAAACCCGTTTATTTCACATCACGGCTAAATCGCTCAGCCAGCAAAAATGGGAGGATCACGGCTACGGGCTTACCGCAAAGCCGGGTGTTGAACGGGTGCTATGGGCTCCGCATATTATAAAAGAGCATGGGCTTTATTACATGTTTTACAACATTGGCAATATGCAGGAAAATGCCCCAAATTATGCCTCATGGGGACAGCTTTGCCTGGCGACCAGTAAAGATATGTACACCTGGACAAGGCATGACCGCAACCCGCTTTTCAGCGATCCGGGTCATGCCCGTGATTCCTACATCATGAAATACCACGGCACATATTATTACTACTATACCAGGGTGTTTAACGAGGTTGATCTCCGGTCATGTGTAGCGGTACGTACCGGCAAAGATCTATTGCATTGGAGCGGCCCGAAAATAGTTCATATACAACCCTATAAAGTTGACTGGGGTGGCGATGCGGAAAGCTCATTTGTGGTACAGAGAAGCGGGATGTTTTATTTATTCATTTGCCGTGCCATGACAAGTTATAACCGTACCGATGTATACTATTCCAAAGATCCGGAGAATTTTCCGGTAGAGAACCTGGTATGTACCTTGCCTGTTCATGCGGCCGAGGTAATATATGATAAAAAAGAGGGATGGTTTATTTCAAATACCGGCTGGGATAAAAAAGGGCTCTATTTGGCGCCCCTCCGCTGGAAGTTAAAAGAGTAGACAATTAATAGTATGAAGTATCTGAACATAACCGGGATTTTTAAAGTTGTTTCGCTTTTATTTTTACTATCAGCAACCCTGGTTCACCCTGTTTATGCCCAGCGGCAAAAGAAGAAGGGCGCAACTTCTATTATTCCGATAGGGCTGGATGCCTACCGCCGCTGGGATTTGCTGCCGTTGCAACGAATTGGTGTCAGGGCATACATGCGCAGTACCTACGACCGTACGGGTGGCGGAAGCGACGCTTCTCATTTTTTATTTATGAATAATAAAGAGGACGAAAGCGTAACGCTTGATGTAAAAGGCAACGGTATATTATACTTTTTTAGGGCAAACCACTGGCACGGCAGTCCCTGGCACTTCAATATTGACGGGACAGATAATATCGTTCAGGAAACCGCCACAGCAGCACCCGTAAATGCGTATAAAGTGCTTAAGCATACCGAATTTATTCCGGCGAAAACTTTTTTTAGTCCGTGGGCATACACCTGGACAACCACCAAGGGAGCCGATCTGATCTGGACGCCAATGCCTTTCCGCGATTCGTTGAGCATAGCTTATTCCCGTACAACGTATGGTACCGGCTATTATATATACCATCTTTTTGCTAATAATGATGGTCTTTCTCAACCGATGAGGTCATGGGATGCAGCCCAAGCGCCTGATCAGGATGTAACCGATCTGCTTAACCGTGCGGGTACAGATATCGCTCCAAAAAACATTAAAACCCTGCGCGGGAATTTAAAACTCAACAAAGCGGAGGTAACGGTTGGTACCATAAAAGCTACAAACTCCGCCATAAGGGCATTGAAATTCACATTACCCCTTAATAAGGCGATAGATCTGGAACGTATAAGACTAAAGATAACCTGGGATGGAGCAAAATACCCTTCAATTGATGCACCCATTTGTCTGCTATTTGGCGCCGGTACAATGTTCAACCGCGAACATAAAGCTGGTTTTGTAAAAGGCCTGCCAATTAATATTCATTTTGATTATGCCACTCAAAAAGTGGAGCTGGCTTGTTATTACCCAATGCCGTTTTTCCGTTCGGCCAAATTTGAGCTTACCGGGATATCTCCGCAAGATACTGGGCTGAGTTACGAAATAAGGTATGAGCCTTTGAGTATGCCACCCAACCGGAGCGCCTATTTTCATGCCACTTACCGCGATTT
Source organism: Mucilaginibacter sabulilitoris (assembly GCF_034262375.1). Classification (NCBI taxonomy): domain Bacteria; kingdom Pseudomonadati; phylum Bacteroidota; class Sphingobacteriia; order Sphingobacteriales; family Sphingobacteriaceae; genus Mucilaginibacter; species Mucilaginibacter sabulilitoris. The sequence goes on along the minus strand of NZ_CP139558.1, from coordinate 4,502,081 downwards.
TCCAAAACCCGAATTTGGCAAGGATATGACCTGGCTGGATACCCGCGGGATAGAAGGTCATCAGGATTGGTCTGGTAGTTTTATGGGTACATCGTTCATATTTTCGCACAATGCCAACCTGAGTACATTGGAGGGCGACCCGCGTTTCTTTTTTGATGACAGTCAAACCCCACAGGCTTATGGTACCGGAACAGAAGAATGGGCTGGCGGGGGCGATTATTGGGGAGGCGAAAACATGACGCTGCCATTAGCCGGGCATCCCTGCGGATCGACGGAAAAGAAAACCGCGGTTAACGAGAAAGATCTTATCCAATCGGCATACCGCTTTCTCATGGCCGATATGATGCCTTTTGGTAAGCGTGCAGTAATTCGCTTTGAGCATAATGAAAACGTATCGCGCGAGCATTATGAAGCTGTTACTTATTGGTATGGCTTACCCGCTCCATCATTGGTAAAAACCGATTCTTTGGATGTTGGACAGGTCAAGAGCGAACAGCTTCATGCTTACCAATCGCCCGATGCTTCTGCTGTGCAGGTTGTTAATTCGCGTTATGAATGGGGGCCTGACACTTACCCTAAAGCTGCATGGGGATACGACCTCAACAAGATGCCTGAGTACCAGGAACTGATGGGGAAGGAGATCTATCCATCGCATCAGGAAGATGGTTGTTATACCCGTGGCATATCGGAGTTTATGGTAAAGCTTACTCCTGTTAACCAGGGTGCGCTGCTGCGCCGCACGCTCGATTACAATTACCCAAACCAAACCGCTGAGGTGTATATAGCTGCTGCAAATGGCAAAACAAAATGGCAAAAGGCGGGCATCTGGTATCTGGCCGGGTCAAATACATGTGTTTACTCGAGGCCAGAAGGGGAATTAAGCAAAAGGCAATATAATGTGCAAACCTCCAATCGCCGCTTTCGCGATGATGAATTTTTAATTCCGGCTAAACTTATCAAAGGACTTGAGGCCATAAAAGTTAAGATAAAATTCATTCCCAATCACCAGCAGCTATACCCTGGAAAGGATTTCCCGGAACAAAGCGCCTGGAGCGAACTGCGTTATGACGTGTACAGTTATGTAATCCCTCAATTTAAGATCAAAAATTAAGACCTATTCCATGAAGAGCAATACTTGCAAAAGCTTAATTGTTAAAATAATATTCGTTGTTGTTACCGCTTGTATAACAATTCCGTCTTATGCTACTATCCGTTTACCGGCTGTTTTAAGCAATAATATGGTATTGCAGCAGCAAAGCCAGGTAAAACTCTGGGGCTGGGGCGAGCCCTATGAAAAAATCACGGTTACTACCTCCTGGGATAATAAAACTTATCCCGAGATCAGACCCGATGGTAATGCCAACTGGAAGCTTACCGTCACCACCCCTTCAGCCGGCGGCCCGTTTACCATTACCTTAAAAGGGCAAAATACCATTATTTTAACCAACATCATGATAGGTGAGGTGTGGGTTTGCTCCGGCCAAAGCAATATGGAAATGAGTGGCAATTGGGGATTGCAGGATATTAAACAGGCATTGCCAACGGCTTATAATAGTAACATTCGCTTTTTCCATATCCCAAAAGCAACGGCGCAAACTCGACAGAACGATTGCAATGCGCAATGGCAGGTTTGCGATAGTAACACCCTTAAATCATTCAGCGCTGTAGGTTATTTTTTCGGCAAAAATTTAAACAGTAAATTAAATGTACCTGTAGGACTGGTAGAGGCCGCATGGTCGGGCTCTTCAGCAGAGGTTTGGACACCGGATAGTATTGTAAACGGCGATGCTGTACTAAAACAGGCAGCTACCAAAATTGCAGCCAACGGGCAGTGCCCCAATCTTGCCGGTTACGCTTATAATGCCATGATAGCGCCCGTTACTAATTTTTCTATCGCAGGTACAATATGGTACCAGGGCGAGAATAACACCATAAATGCTGCCACTTACCCGCGCTTGTTTACCGTAATGATTGATGCCTGGCGCAAGGCATTTAATAAAGATATTCCGTTTTATTTTGTGCAGGTAGCTCCGTTTAAATACCAGCTTAAAAACGTAGGAGCGTTGATGCGCGAATCACAAACCGAAAGCATGAAACACCACAATACGGGCATGGTTGTTATCACCGACCTGGTTTCGGATGTGAACAATGTGCACCCGGCGAATAAAAACGATGTTGGTTTGCGGCTGGCCAACTGGGCCCTTGCCGAAACTTATCACCAGTCCGGAATTAATTATAAAAATCCGATATTTAAAAATATAAACATAAATAAAGAGAAGGCAACCCTATTATTTGATAATGCAGCTAACGGGTTTACGGTAAAAGGTAAATTCATCACAGAGATATTCATATCCGGGGCCGATCAGGTATTTTATCCTGCCAATACAAGTGTTAAAAAGGACAAGATAATAGCATGGAGCGAACAGGTGAAACAGCCCGTAGCCGTGCGGTATGGCTTTAGTAATACAGCAATCGGCAACTTATTCAGTAAAGAAGGATTGCCCGTCGGCCCTTTCCGTACAGACAACTGGCCGGTTGAAGTGAAATGATATTTATATAATTAATAAATCTATGATAATGAAAGAAGATAATAACAGGCGTAAATTCCTCAAAAATTTAGGTATTGGCGCTATAGGCGTTTCTGCCATGCCTGCCGATCTGTTTGCTTCGCCTAAAATCCGTTCAGAGCAAGCCACTGAGCAAAAGCTGGCAACAAGTCAGGCGGCCGATGGAGCGCGCGCTTATAATGAACCTTATGAAGATGCTTATTTAAGTCGTGTCGCATTTCCACTCGGTGGTATAGGCGCGGGTATGTTCTGTATAGAGGGTACAGGTGCAATATCGCACATGTCGGTACGCAATAACCCCGAAATATATAATGAACCTTGTATGTTCGCTGCCATCTCGATAAAAGGAATGGAGAAAGGCGCTCGGGTATTGGAAGGCCCGGTTCCAATCTGGAAAAAGTTTGGGCAGCATGATTCTGGTCTTGGCGGGGGCGGCGGAAGCTGGGGTTTGCCGCGTTATCAGGAAACAAAATTTACAGCACGATTCCCGTTCACAGCGATAGATCTGCAGGATGCCTCTATGCCGGTTAAAGTGAGCATTAAAGCCTGGAGCCCGTTTATACCAACCGATGCCGATAATTCGAGCTTGCCGGTAGCCGGTTTGGAGTATGAGTTTGAAAACACCAGCGGCAAAGCTGTTGATGCTGTTTTTAGCTATAACGCCCGCAACTTTATGCAGCAGAGGGATGCTAAAAATTCGGTTAAACCCATAGCCAACGGATTTGTATTGTCACAGGATGGAACGGAAAAGGCCCCCGAAAAGGCAGGCGACTTTGCCATATTTACAGATAATGATAGTACGGTGGTTGACCACTGCTGGTTCCGCGGTGATTGGTGGGACGCTTTTACAATGGCATGGAATGCTGTTCAGGCAGCCGATGTACGAAAAAATGCACCAGTAGATTCAGGAGCTCCGGGTGCCTCCCTGTATGTGCCACTGGCCTTAAATGCGGGTGAAAAGAAAACTATAAAACTGATGATGGCCTGGTATGTGCCGGATACCAACCTGCGTGTGGGCGATGAGCCACGTAATAATGACGACCAGCCCTGTGATCCACTAACTACTGAACCCGCAAATAAATTCCATAAGCCCTGGTATAGCGGCAAATTTAAAAGTGTAAACGAGGTGGCAGCTTACTGGCAACAGAATTACCGCCAGCTGCATAAAAACTCCAATACATTTAAAGAAGCGTTTTATGATTCGTCCCTGCCACCGGAGGTATTGGAAGCGGTATCTGCTAACTTGACCATCCTGAAATCGCCGACGGTTTTAAGGCAAACCGACGGACGTTTCTGGTGCTGGGAAGGCTGCGGTGATAACTGGGGAAGTTGCCACGGTTCCTGCACCCATGTTTGGAACTATGCACAGGCAGTATCACATCTATTTCCATCACTGGAGCGTTCATTGCGGGAAACAGAATTTGAGGTAAGCCAGAATTGCAACGGACATCAGCAATTCCGTACGTCTATCCCGATACGACCTGTAGCACATAACTTCCATGCTGCATCCGACGGGCAATTGGGCGGCATTATGAAAGTTTACCGCGAATGGCGCATTAGCGGCGACAATGCCTGGCTTAAACGCCTTTATCCAAAGGTAAAAATGAGCATGGATTACTGCATCAAAACCTGGGATCCGCGCAGCAAAGGTGTATTGGAAGAGCCACATCATAACACCTACGATATTGAATTTTGGGGTGCCGACCCAATGTGCACAACTTTTTACCTTGGCGCTTTAACAGCCATTACCGCCATGGGCAAGTTTTTACATGAACCTACCCAAAATTATGAAGCGCTTTACGCAAAAGGTAAGGTTTTTTTGGAGAATACCCTTTTTAACGGCGAGTATTTCGCCCAAAAAATTCAATGGACAGGCCTTAATGCTCCGGATCCTACAACGATAAAAAACAGATCGGTAGAGGCTATGGCCCTGCTGCAAAAAGAGGGACCTAAATACCAGTATGGCTCAGGTTGTTTATCTGACGGGATATTGGGCGCCTGGATAGCCGATATGTGCGGGCTTGATATTACTTTGGATAAAGGGAAGATCAAGCAGCATTTGGCATCGGTACATAAATATAATCTTAAAAAAGATCTGTCAGAACATGCCAACCCGCAGCGACCTACCTATGCCATTGGTAAAGAGGGTGGTTTGTTGCTGTGTTCATGGCCGCAGGGAGGGAAGCTCTCCATACCATTTGTGTACAGTGATGAGGTGTGGACGGGTATTGAATACCAGGTAGCTTCGCATTTAATGCTCACCGGCCAGGTAAACGAAGGATTAGAAGTAGTACGCGCTTGCCGCGACAGGTATGACGGCCGCGTGCGCAACCCATTTAATGAGTATGAGTGTGGTCATTGGTATGCCCGCGCCATGGCAAGTTACGGCTTGTTGCAGGCTTTAACCGGAGCAAGGTTTGATGCCGTTGACAAAGTGCTGCATATCGACTCGAAAATTGGAGATTTTAAAAGCTTTATTTCAACCAATACCGGCTTTGGAGTAATCAGTCTTAAAAATGGTCAACCATCTTTAAATGTATTGTATGGGACAATCCCGGTAAAAAGTTTTGACATATCCGGTCAGCGTGAAATATCAGTCAAAGGGCGTGTAAAACAAGCTTCTTAGCTTATAAACAGCATAAACGTCCATGTGACAATTGTGTTACTTTCATAATCCAATGGAGATAAAATAAGATTATGTTTATATCTTGCTGCTCTGTATACTGAGCATATATTTTGCAGGCATCGGCGTGGATGGCGGAAGTATAAGGTCAATAATATAAATCTAAAAATATCTACATACCAAATTATGAACGACTACACTTATGACGCTATCGTTGTTGGCTCGGGAATTTCTGGTGGTTGGGCGGCAAAAGAGTTAACCGAAAAGGGGCTTAAAGTGCTGATGCTGGAACGGGGTCAAAACATTGAACACATCAAAGATTATAAATCAGCGACCAAGGATCCCTGGGAATTTCCGCATCGTAATGGTGTTATTCAGTCAAAAATTAAAGATTATCCCATGCTGCTTAAGGCAGGAGGATTAAACGAGTCAAATCTGGATTACTGGGTTAACGAAACGGAAAACCCTTATACACAAGTTCAGCCCTATAACTGGCGGCGTGGTTATCATGTGGGCGGTCGTTCCCTGATGTGGGGCCGCCAAAGCTACAGGTGGAGCGATTTTGATTTTGAGGCCAATGCTAAAGAAGGCATCGCTATTGACTGGCCCGTGCGCTATAAAGACATCGCGCCCTGGTATGATCATGCGGAAAAATTTGCAGGCATTAGTGGTTCCTTAGAAGGTCTCGCGCAGCTTCCGGATGGTCAGTTTTTGCCGGCCATGGAAATGAACTGCGTGGAAAAAGATGTGTCTGCGCGTATTAAAAAGCAATACGGCGGTAAGCGTGCAATGATCATTGGTCGTACGGCCAATATCACGGTGCCAATGCAAGGGCGTACCAACTGCCAGTATCGTAACAAGTGTGCGCTTGGCTGTCCGTTCGGTGGTTATTTCAGTACACAGTCGTCTACTTTACCTGCTGCTATGGCCACTAAAAATTTAACGGTAAGGCCATGGTCAATTGTAACCCGGGTGTTGTACGATAAAGACACCAAACGGGCAACCGGAGTTGAAGTTCTTGACGCAGAGAACAATAAAACCTATGAATATAAGGCTAAAATTGTTTTTCTGAACGCGAGCACGTTTAACAGTGCCTGGATTTTAATGCATTCTGCTACCGATATATGGCCCGATGGCCTGGGCAGCAGCAGCGGGCAGCTGGGGCATAATATTATGGATCATCATGTTGGCGGTAGTGCTTCCGGTATAATGGAAGGCTATGAGGATAAATATACGTTTGGACGAAGAGCTAACGGTATTTATATACCGCGTTACCGTAACCTGTTTGGCGACCGCCGTGATTATCTCAGGGGATTTGGTTATCAGGGTTCTGCCGGCAGGCAAACCTGGAGCAGGGAAGTAGCCGAAATAAATATCGGTGCTGAACTTAAGGATACGCTTACCGAACCCGGAAACTGGGCTATGTCTATAGTGAGTTTTGGCGAGGTATTGCCATATTATGAAAATAAAATAAGTATCAATAAACAGGTTAAGGATAAGTGGGGCTTGAATACACTTAATGTAGATGCAGGGCTTAAAGAGAATGAACGTAAAATGGATATTGATATGCAGGCGGATGCAGTAGAAATGCTTGAAAAGTCGGGTCTTAAAAATGTAAAAGGGTTTGAACAGCGTAAAGATATGGGCGCCATACACGAAATGGGATCTGCCAGAATGGGACATGATCCTAAAACCTCGGTGCTTAATAAATGGAACCAGATGTGGGATGCTCCCAATGTATTTATTACCGACGGATCATTTATGGTTTCATCATCATGTGTAAACCCTTCATTATCTTATATGGCTTTTACAGCCCGTGCCGCAGATCATGCGGTAAGCGAATTGAAGAAAATGAATATTTAAGGAACATATTCCACCACAAAAGAAAAAACGTGATCTGAATTCAGATCACGTTTTTTCTTTCAATTAATTTTCGTTTAGGTAGTCTAAAATATGGACTTTACAGCAAAGTAAAACTGGACCTTACAACAAAATTAGTTTTTGTTTTAATCATGAATTTTGTAGCTTAAATTATAAAATCATGACAGATACAAATAAAGGATCAGTTGTTTTGGTAACCGGCGGCTCAGGATTTGTCGCGGGGCATTGTATACTACAGCTTCTTGAAAAGGGCTACAAAGTAAGAGCTACACTCCGTTCACTTAGTAAAAAAGATAGTGTGCAGAATATGTTAAGAACGGGAGGTATCAACTCTTTTGAAAATATAGAATTTATTGAAACCGATTTGACCGCCGATAAGAACTGGGCAGAAGCGGTACAAGGTTGCGAATATGTTTTGCATGTTGCTTCTCCAATTTTTTTACGCCTCCCTAAACACGAAGATGAAATGATACGCCCGGCAGTAGACGGAACAATACGTGTTTTAAAAGCCGCCAGGGATGCTGGTGTAAAGCGCGTGGTAATTACCTCATCGTTCGCGGCGGTAGGTTATAGCCATACCGACCCCAATACGCTGATCACCGAAAAGGAGTGGACCGATCATAATGATAAAACGCTTTCCGCTTATTTGAAATCAAAAACCATGGCCGAAAAGGCAGCATGGGATTTCATGGCAAAAGAAAGGGGTAACCTGGAACTCACGGTCATTAACCCAATGGCTATCTTTGGGCCATCGCTCTGCCCCGAATTATCGAGCGGGTTTGAATTGTTAAAGAAAATGCTTGACGGATCGATGAAAGCAACTCCTAAAATTGATCTTGGCATTGTTGATGTGCGCGATCTGGCCAATTTGCACCTGCGTGCTATGACCGACCCGAAAGCAAAGGGCGAGCGTTTCCTAGCCTTATCGGGCGGTGTGATGTCTTTACACCAGATTGCCATGTTATTTAAAGAAAAATTAGGTGATAGAGCTAAAAATGTTTCCACGAAAGTACTGCCCGATTGGCTCGTGCGCATTGCAGCGCTGTTTAATTCGCAGGCAAAGGCTATAGTACCACAGCTTGGGAGAGTCAGAAATGCGAGTAACCAGAAGGCAAAAACAATGCTCGGATGGTCACCGCGCACCAACGAGGAAGCTGTCCTGGCCACAGCCGAGAGTTTATTCAGGCATAATAATATAAGTTCATCATGAGAATAGCAACAACCATTACCTCATGCTATATCGGTCCGGAGATTTCACCAGAGCAATTTATCTCGGAGCATTTTTTCCTGTACCTTATCCAGGGCTCTATCGTAGGTTATGACGGCCACCGGAAATACATGCTGAAGGCTAATGAATGTTGTATAGCACGGAAAAACCATTTGGCAAGGTACAGTAAGCAAAAAGACAACGATGGGTTTGGTAAGGTTGTAATCATTTTTGACGAAGCCTTTTTGAAAACGTTTCAACAGAAACATAACATTGTGACCGCCCAACCGGCCTTCGACGACACCTTTGTACTACTACAAAAAAATAAACTGTTGCCAAACTATATCCGTTCGCTTGAGCCATATTATAATGGTGAGGGCAAAGTGGACGATACCTTTTCGCAGCTAAAACGTGAGGAGTTGTTGTTGATATTGCTGCAAACCGATCCGCAACTGGCTGATATCCTATTTGATTTCGGCATGCCTGAAAAAATAGACCTGGAAGCATTTATGAATAACAACTATAAATTTAATGTGAGTATTGAGCGCTTTGCTTATCTCACAGGTCGCAGTCTATCGGCATTTAAGCGCGATTTTAAAAAAATATTTGGTGATACGCCCAGCCATTGGCTTATCCAAAAACGGCTGCGCGAGGGCTATTTTCTGATCCAGAAAAGAGGCAAAAAGCCCAACGATATTTACCTCGAATTAGGCTTCGAGGACTTGTCGCATTTTTCTTTTGCATTCAAAAAACAATTCGGCATTACACCAAGTAGTTTGGCGCAGGGGTAGGGTCTACAAGAGCGGTATCATGGAAGACATTCCGGATCATTCGCCACTGAACACTCCCACAGGAGCAGGTTTTCAATTTACCGTGAATAGATAAGTGTGGATGACCTGAGCGTACATCTCAAAATCCTGTTGCTTTTTACGCAAACACAAACAGGCTAAATAAGTTATTAGGATATGAAGAATAATGCATTAGCAGGTAAAACAATTGTGATTACCGGCGCATCAAGTGGTGTAGGGCGTGCAGCGGCTTTAGAGTTTGCTCCTTATGATGTGAAATTGGTATTGGCCGCGCGAAATGAAGTAGCTTTGGATGAACTGGCTGGAGAGTGTGGTGTTTTAGGTTCAGATGCATTGGTAGTTGTTACCGATGTAACCGACCCAAAAGCATTAATTAATTTGGTTAATGCCGCTAATGACTGGCAAGGTAAAATTGACGTATGGATAAATAATGCTGGTGTACTTGCAGCGGGTGAATTTGATAAAACACCAATAGAGGTTCACGCCCAGGTTATAGAAACAAATATGCTGGGTTATATAAATGGCACCCACGCCGTAATGCCGGTTTTTAAGAAACAACAAAAAGGCATTCTGATCAATAATATATCTATTGGTGGTTTTTTACCGGTACCTTATGGAGCCGGATATACAGCCAGCAAATTTGGATTGCGTGGTTTTTCGGAAGCTATTAAAGCCGAGCTGTCAAGTTGGCCGGATATTCATATCTGCGACCTGTTTCCCGCTTTTCTGGATACGCCAGGCATAGTACATGCGGCCAATTATACAGAGAAAGCGCTAAAGCCTGCTCCACCTGTTTACGATCCACGGCGGGTTGCACGGGCCATGGTAAAAATAACATTGAATCCAAGGTCAAACACTTATGTAGGCAGCGCGTCGTCACTGTTAAAACTATCGCATAATTTATTTCCGCAACTAACTGCAAAAATAACCGGCTCGGTAATGCGCAGGTATTTTAAAAGCGCCGACCCCATGGTTTCTACAAATGGCAATCTTTTTAATACTGTTAATTATGGTATGAGTGCAATTGGTAGTTTCGGGCGACCCGGTAAACCCGGGGCACACCACAAGTATTTGGCATTGGGTGTTTTAGCCGGTCTTGCTGCTGGAGTTTACCTGTTAAACAGTAAAAAGTAACACTTAACGACAGTACTCATTTCATTGTTCCTGCTTATTAATAATGCCCAGTTATTAATAAGCAGGATTTATAATTGCTATGCTCCCGAAATCTGCAATTTAGCATCAAACCTGATGCTGAAAATTGATCTTTTTTTTCTTTAATTGTTTTCATATCCGGGTTTTGCACGAAAGTGCTTATTTCATAACCTGTCTTTCTGGCCTGCTAAAAGGTTTTTTATCCATCAAATTATCAGCTTTTTACGATTCGAATTTTTAATTACGAAAAATTTGTTTGTATCTGAAATGTTACTACCTTTATAAATAAGAATAGACCAGAATAGACCAATTAATTAAAACTTATTATGAAAAGAAAAGTACCCCCTAAAAACTTGTGCTTATTGATGCTGTGCGGCATACTGCTGCTGGTTGCTCAACAAGCTTTTTCCCAACAACAAAAAAACATTTCGGGTCACGTAAAAGATGAACAGGGTTTGCCCATGCCCGCTGTTAGTGTCCATCTTACAGGTACCACCCTGGGAACAATGACCGATGTCAACGGATTTTACAAAATCAATGTATCGGAAAACGCTACGCTGGAGTTTTCCTTTATTGGCTATGGGAAAAAAACAGTAAAAGTTACCGGCAGTTGGGACGGAAATGTGATAATGCTAATGGATAAAAAGGCCAGAGACCTGAACGAAGTAGTAGTAGTAGCCTATGGTACTCAAAAAAAGGCAAACCTTACGGGCTCGGTATCAGCTATTGGAACAAAAGAACTTCAGGACCGCCCGGTTACCAACCTTAACGATGCCTTACAAGGCACCATGGCCGGGGTTACCGTTACCACTACAGGAGGGCAACCTGGCTCATCCGGCGATATTAATATCCGCGGCCTTGGTACATTGAATAACAGCAGCCCCATGGTTGTGGTTGATGGTATTATCGGTAGTTTGTCTGATGTAAACCCAAATGATGTACAATCGGTTTCCGTGTTGAAAGATGCGGCTTCGGCAGCGATATATGGATCCAGGGCTGCCAACGGGGTGATATTGGTTACCACAAAGCGCGGTAAAAGCGGCAGGATGCAGATTAATTATAACGGCTACGCGGGCAAGCAAAAGGCCACTAATCTGCCCGATTTTTTACCCTCCTGGCAGGCTGCCACCTTGTATAATCAGGCTTTGACCAACGAGGGGCAAACTCCATACTGGACAGACAACGATATCACGTTATTTAAAAACCAAACCGACCCCGATACACATCCCAATACCGACTGGCAGGGCTTTCTTTATAAAGGGAGCGGTTTTCAGCAAAACCATGCGGTTAATATCAGTGGGGGAGATGATAAAACCCAATACGCTTTTTCCCTGGGTTATTTTCAGCAGGATGGGATTATACAGAAATCAAATTTTAAAAGGTATTCCACCCGCATGAACCTCAACTCAGCCATCACCAAAAACTTTAGCGTGAACGCCAACCTGTCGTTTTTATATGCACCTACAACGGCCCCCGACGGGTTAGGCGGCGGAGATATAGGCGGTATTATTGGTACAACGGCAGCTATGAACAGCACAGTTGTAAATCAATACAAAAATGGCGTTTACAATTATCTTTCTTTTGGTAATCCTATTTCGTGGCTTAACTCACCAGGCTATAATAATAATCAAAGCACTCTTTTTACAGGCAATGTAGGGGTTGATTGGGAGCTGATCAAGGGGCTTCATTTTAAACCATCATTCTCTTACAGGTATAATACTAATCCTGCCCAGGAATTTAAATCTGCCGATACTTATTATGATCCCAAGAACCCCATTTTACCATTAACAACGATTAGCCAAAGTTCAATAGCCAATGCTAATGTTATTAATAGTTACTACAACCTGCAGGGGTTATTAGAATATGACAGGCACTTTGGTAAACACAGCATTGACGTTTTAGCCGGTGCTTCTCAAGAACTTACCAACTATCAGTATCTGTACGCTTACAGGCAAAATTTCCTCAACAGTTCCTTGTCGCAAATAAACGCAGCGCCATCGTTAGGACAACAAAATGGGGGCACTGCCAGCCAATTGGCGTTACTGTCGTATTTCGGTCGCGCCAGATATTCCTATGATGACAAATACTTATTGGAAGCCAACCTGCGCGATGATGGTTCATCCCGGTTTACTAATGGGCAGCGCTGGGGCGTTTATCCGTCTTTTTCTGCCGGCTGGAACATTTCGAAAGAATCATTTTTTGGCTCTTTATCAAATGCCATTCCTATGCTTAAACTGCGGGCTTCCTGGGGTAAGTTAGGTAATCAAACCTTAATAAATACCAATACAGGTAACCAGACATTATTTAGCTCAAGCGGCCTTAATATCGTCAGTCCTTACCCGGCTATTTCGGTTATAACAAGCGGGCAAAATTATTCATTTAACCAAACGCTTGCCCCGGGTATCGCACTAAATAATGGTGCCAATCCATTTATTACCTGGGAAAAAACAACCACTACTGATGTGGGTATGGATATGGAACTCTTGAATAGCAGTTTGAGTTTCACAGCCGACTATTTTGTAAAAAACACCAACGATATATTATTGCAATTGCCCGCCGGTAGTGTTTATGGCTTTACAACGCCTTATCAAAATGCGGGCGCGGTACGTAACTCGGGCTGGGAACTGGCAGCAGCCTACAGAAACAAAATTGGCAATGTATCCTACAATATTGCTGTTAACGCCTCATTCATCACCAATAAGTTTACTGACCTTGCGGGTACCGAATCTATTTCCAGCGGACGGGTGTTAGGTAACCCTATCCGGGCATTTTACGGATACGAAGCTGAAGGCATCTTCCAAACACAACAACAAGTAAATGATCATGCCAAACAAAGCGGTGGTGTTATTGCTCCCGGCGACCTGATGTACAAAGACATCAGCGGTCCGGATGGTAAACCCGATGGTGTTATTGATGGTAACGACCGCGTATATCTGGGAACGCCTTTCCCAAAAACCACGTTTGGTTTTACACTTGGCGCAGGTTGGAAAGGGTTCAGCGTGAGCGGCTTTTTCCAGGGAGCATTAGGGGTGAAGAACTACGTTCAGGGTTTTGAACTGGGCTCATTGCAGCAGGCTAATATCGGTAACCCTACCTCAGCATTGCTTGATGCCTGGACGCCTGAAAACACCTCGGCTACTTTCCCGCGTTTGTGGTCAACCTACACGCAAAATAACCCTCAAAGTTTTGTATCATCTTTTTGGGTAAGAAATGCATCTTATTTAAGATTAAAGAATTTATTAGTGAGCTATACCCTGCCCGCCAAGTCGCTCGAAAAACTGGGTGTAAAAGGTGTCAGGATCTATTATAGCGGGCAAAATATTTTCACCCTTACCAGCTTTTACAAATGGGTAGACCCTGAAACAAATACAGGGAACAATGCTTACGGCTCGTACCCGCAGCTCAAAACAAATACCCTTGGTGTTGAGGTAACATTTTAATTATTAAAAAATTAGACAATGAAAAATCTATTCATAATCTTAATTATTGCAGGCACGCTGGCATCGGCGGGCTGCAAAAAGGATTTCCTCGACAGGGCTCCTTTAGATTCTTATACAAATGCTGTGCTCTGGAAATCACCTAATGACGTACTTGCTGCGCTCAACGGCTGCTATTCCAAATGGGGTGGGAGCAATAATGGCTACTACGGAGTTTTTGCCGATAATAATTCCGATAACACATTTGATCAATTCCCGTGGGAAAACTGGCTGGCCCTCTCGGCAGGTATAGCCACACCAACCAATACCGGGTATTCCAAATGGAACTACAGCACTATACAAACCTGTAACTGGTTTTTGGATAATGTGGGCACAACCAATATGGATGCCACACTTAAAGCACGGGTAATAGGCGAAGCTCGGTTTTTAAGGGCCTATGAGTATTTTACACTAAGTCAGCTATACGGATCGGTTCCGCTGGTAGAGCATAACCTGACCACGGAAGAAGCAAATAAAGTAACGCAAACTTCAAAAGCTGATATGGTTACGTATATATTAAAAGAGCTTACCGCCATTGCACCTGATCTGCCCGTAAGTTATACCGGCTCAGATATCGGGCGTATTACCCGTGGCGCTGCCATTGCTTTAAAAGCCAGGATAGAATTGTTTAACCAAATGTACCCGGAGTGTATAGCCGACTGTCAGAAACTGATGGCGCCGCCGTTTAGCTATGCGATATATCCAAAGTATGTCGATCTATTCCGTCAGCCTTTTGCCGACAACCAGGAAGTGATACTCGATGTTCAGTTTAAAGCAAGCGATAATAATTTTGGATGGGCCAGAAATATGACCATTAATTCATTGGGTGGTTACAATTCAATTGCACCTACCCAAAGCCTTGTAGATGCTTATGAAACAACCAATGGTAAAACAATTGATGATCCTGCATCGGGTTATAACCCAACTCAGCCTTATCAAAACCGGGACCCGCGGTTTGCTGCAACCGTATTTTATCCCGGTTCACAATACAGTAGTAAATTGCCTTATGGCTTTTATTATGATCCAATTTCAGCCAGCCCGAAAACCTTAGATCATTGGGGCGATAACAATTGCAGTCCATCGGCTTACGGCTTGCGTAAATATACACCTGTAATTGCCGACTTCCCGAACATGGATCAGGTAGGTATGAATGTGATCTTGATACGCTATGCGGAAATAAAATTAATGGATGCAGAAGCTAAAATTGAAAGCAATAAAATAGATGCTACGGTATATGATGATATCAATGCCGTAAGGAGGCGGTCTGACGTAAACATGCCCGTTGTTGATCAGTCAAAGTACAATGATCAGTCAAGCCTCCGTACTTTGTTACGGAGAGAAAGAAGGGTAGAGCTGGCAGTGGAAGGTCTTCGCTGGTTTGATATACAACGCTGGAAGATTGGCGAACAGGTGATGAATGGCCAGGTAACAGGCAGCTTGCTTGGTACTGTTAATCAGGCAAATGGTGCGGTTACGCTAACCCCAGGAACAACCATTAAAGTTGGGGCGCCACGTGTATTTGACCCGGCGAAAAACTATTTATGGCCAATCCCTCAGAGTGAAATGGACCTGAATAAGAACCTGAAACAGAATCCTAAATATTGATTTAAATAGATATCAGACAACCCGCTTCTCTTTGAACCGGAGAAGCAGGTTGCTTATTTTGAAGTTCAGGGAGCTTTACACAAGTTATTATTGGACAAACATTAAATGAACTATCAATTAAGAAAAAAGGCAGCATGATGGCTGTCTTTTTTCTTAATTTGGCTAAAAATCTATACGTGTAATGGATAAAATTATTCAAGAAATAAAAAAACTGACAGACGTGCCTTCCTATTCAAAGCACGACAGGTTTGTTCAGGGTATGATCAATGCCATTAACGAAAAGATAATTGTGCAGGATGAAATGCTGCCATCGGTGAACAAACTGATCAAGGAACTTGGTTTTTCAAGGGAAACTATAATGAAAGGCTATAAAGACCTTATCAGTCGCGGTATTGTTGAATCGAAGAACCGCCTTGGATATTTTGTTGGCAACGGCAATACAGAGCAAACCCTTAATGTAGCGTTGCTTATGTATAACCTCGATACATTTGAGGAACAGTTTTACCGTAATTTTCGCCATACGTTGGGTTCCAATATTCATTTAAGTACATATTTTCATCATGGTGATATTGAAATATTTGAAACCATCCTCACGCAAATAAAGGCTAAGTATGGCATGTATGTTATTGCACCTATCCCTCATCCAAAAACGAAGGAGCTGTTAGATATTATTCCGCGCAATAAGCTGTTAATGTTTGACCGCTTTGAACCGCTTGATGGAGATTTTAACCACATAACACAGGAGTTCGGGCAATCTTCATACGAGGTTTTTTCAAAGCTGGCACCGCAAATAAGACAGTTTAAGGAGATGGTATTTTATCACTCTCCCGATTCGTTAGACCCGAAGGAAATTGTGCAATCCTTTAAAAAATTCCTGAAAGACTTTAACATAAAAGGCCGCGTGGAACGTGAATACATACCAGGATCTGTAGAAAAGGGGAAGGTTTATTTTACGCTGGACAACTTTGCACTTTGGCAGATCATGCGCGATTGCAACAGCCAAAAATTAAAGCCAGGAAAGGATTTAGGTGTACTTTCACACAATGACGAACCTGCAAAGGAAATTATCGGTATAACCACTTTTTCGGCAGATTTTTCTAACATGGGTAAAATGGCCGGGCTTGCTGTGCTTAATAAAGAAAAAATACAGCTAACGGTTCCTATGATCTTGTTTGAAAGAAGCACACTTTAAAAATTCAAAATGAATTGGCTGGTGATTGCAAGTTTCCTGTTTTTTATCGGTATCCTGTCGTTTGCTTCCTGGTATAAATTACGACGAAATAAGCTCAAGACTGTTAATAGCCTTTTTATGGCCGACAGGAGTCTGAGCTTTTTACTGGTTGGCGGTGGCTTGTTATTTACCAATATCAATACCGCGACCATAATAGGGGAAAACGAGCTTTCTTATACCCATAACATGTCGGTGATGGCCTGGGGTATAACCTCCGTATTAGCTATGCTGATAGTGTCTGAGTTTTTGATGCCATTATATCTCAAATTGGGCATAGCTACCACACCAGATTATCTCACTGCACGTTATGGTCAGGGGATGGGAAAGCTTGTATCTATCATCTTCCTCATTAGTTATATTATTAATTTATTACCATCAGTGCTGTACAGCGGGGCAGTAGCCTTCAATGGTTTATTTCATTTTTCAGAAATTTTAAAAACGGATTACTGGACAATCATCTGGATACTGATCTGGGTTATGGGTACAATTGGCTGCTTGTACGCCATACTTGGTGGTATGCGAGCTATCGCAATTTCAGATACTCTGCTTGGTCTTGGCATTTTTGCCGGCGGGCTGTTGTTGCCCATATTCGCGCTCAGATATCTTGGGAATGGCAGCATATTGCTGGGCCTGCATACTGTGCTGAATGTACATACACAACATTTAAACAGTATCGGTTCATCTTCAGATCCTATTCCTTTTAGCACCTTGTTTACAGGTATGTTACTCGTAAACCTTTACTATTGGGGCACCGAACAATATATTGTTCAGCAAGTACTGGCATCAAAGGATCTGAAAAATAGCCAGAAAGGCATTGCCGTGGCCTGTTTTGGCAAGCTCATTTCTCCGTTACTTTTAAATGTTCCTGGCTTAATTGCAGTGCATATTTTTACCAACATGCATAACCCAACAGAGGTATTCCCGAAACTGGACAGCCTGGTTTCGCCGCCTTTTATAGCCGGGTATATTGCCGCCATTATTTTCGGCGCGGCCTTAACCACTTTCAATGCTGGTCTTAACAGTTCAGGTACATTGTTTGTATTGAACATTTATAAACCCTGGCAGGAAAAACATTCCAGGCAGGTGTCAGAGAAACAATTGATCAAAACGGCCAAGAAGTTTGAGATTATTGTTTGCCTGGCGGCTATGTTTATTGCACCCTTTATCATATTTGTAAAAAATGGCTTTTATACTTATGTACAAATAGTTAACGGCTTTTTTAACGTGCCCATTTTTACTATTATGTTCATTGGGTTTATGACCAAAAAGGTTCCGGCGCTTGCAGCAAAGGTTGGTCTGGCTTTTTTTATTATTACTTATGGCCTTACCCAGTTGGTATTTGATCTGCATATCCATTTTCTGCATATCCTGGCCATTTTGTTTGTGGTAACCTGTGGTATTATGCTCGTTATTGGTAAATTATATCCTATGCCGGTTCCTTATCAGCAAAAATTGAACAACCTGGTAAATATTGAACCCTGGAAAAACCGGCACCTATACAGCGGAATCCTGCTTGTGTTAATGATATTGATGTTTATTTTGTTTTCACCATTAATTCTTGCAAAATAAATTTTGACCATCTAAGTATATTTTCTATTTTTATAGAATAGACCAGAATAGACTTATTTTAATTTTATTAAACCAATTACATTATGCGCCCCATCATTTCCTTTGCCTGCAGGAAGCTTTGTTTTTTAGCTATTGTTTGGATCTTGTCTTCTACCATTGCATATGCCCAGGAGGCAGACGTAAAGTTCACATCTTCAGACAAGAAAATGGAGCGGGCTTTTGTATGGGCTAAGGGTATGGCACTGCATTACAAAGGTAAAGTGGGCGATCCTGTAGGCCCATGGTATGAGTCGGCATTGCCGCCGAGGGAGGCATTTTGCATGCGTGATGTATCGCATCAAAGCATCGGTGCCGAAATATTAGGACTAAGCAAGGAGAATCATAATATGTTCACTTTGTTTGCAAGCAATATTTCTGCTTCAAAAAATTGGTGTACTTATTGGGAAATGAATAAATGGGCTAAACCTGCGCCTGAAGATTATAGAAATGATAAGGAATTCTGGTATAACCTGACCGCTAATTTCGACCTCATAGATGCTACCTGGAGACTGTATTTATGGACAGGGAACAAATATTACATCAACGATAAGGCTTTTACTAATTTTCAGGAAAAAACCGTTAAGGATTATATAGATAGCTGGGTACTCGACGCCGATTCTTTATTAACACGGCCTGCACACCCTAATGCGCCGGTTCCCTTTAATGAAGAAGATTCGTTTCATCGTTGCCGCGGATTACCTTCCTATTCGGAAGGCGTACCCAATTTAAAAACCGGTGTTGACCTTGTGGCTGCACTTTACCGCGGCCTGCTTACCTATTCGGAAATACTCGCGGCTAAGAGAGCTACAAAAGAAGCTGCTTTATATGCACAAAAGGCCGAACGTTACAGGCAACGTCTGGAGGCCGATTGGTGGGACGAAAAAGATGGACGATATTATACCTATTACGGTAATGATCACAAATTCGGGAAAGACGAGGGCGAAACTTTTCTGCTATGGTTTGATGCATTGAAAAACAAACAACGGAGGGAGCAAACCATGATGCATATCGCCTCAAAAACATGGAATGTGGAGAATACATCTTATCTGCCTTACCTGTTTTACAAGAACGGTAACTGGGATAAAGCGAGAGATTATATCCTGTATCTTGCTGATCCCTCTACCGAAAGAAGGGAATACCCTGAAGTTTCTTTTGGGGTTGTAGAAGGTGTTATACAGGGTTTAATGGGTGTTAAGCCCAACGCGCAATCCGGCATTGTTAGCACCATTTATAAAACTAATGGAAGCGGCAATGCAACCGTAACACACCTGTCTTTGCTAAATACAACGATAAATTTAACACACAATAGCAAACGCCAGTCAACCTTATATAACGGAGGCGAACAGCAATTGAAATGGAAAGCCATGTTTTATGGGATTTATAAAACAGCTAAAGCTAACGGAAAATCCACATCTGTACACAAGGAAACAGATGAGCAGGGTAAAACAATCTCATTTATAGTAGTGGTTGTAGAACCCGGAAAAGCGGTGAACGTAAAGGTTGGAGACTAATTATAATTCAATAAATTAATGAAATTTTATATAAACAAGGCCCTCATAATTATACTGGTTGTTTTAGCTCAACATACGCTATATGCTCAGAAAACAATTTTACCCCAACAGAACGACAGGTGGTCTATTCAGCATGACGGCAGTATCGCATGGGATATCAAAGATCGCTTGCCACATGCTGATCATATTGAAATGTCGGGAGAAAAGGTATCTCTTTGGATAGCATATAGCGTAGATACCGCGGGGATTTCAAAAATTACCCGTACGGTAGTTTTCCCTACCTTTAGGATGCTGCCCGATGATACCAGGAGCCACATTGCTTATACTTTTGATGATAATGAACTGCCGCGCATCTATATCAACAATCAACTACTCAGATTTGATATTTCTCAAAAGAACGAATCCGGAGGGGCAGCCTATCAGCTAAAGGGCATTAATCAGCATGGCGTTATGCGCATGTCCGCACAGGCTGGCAACCCACCGCTGGTAAAAATTGAACGCAGCCTGTTTCCTTCTGTAGACAAGCCTTTAGCAATTGAGCGGTTTGAATTTTCCAATATCAGCAATAAACCGGTTACCATTTCTATAGAGAACCTGAAACGTAAAGTAACTACAGATACGCTTCGCAGCAAATCAGCACCACATACGGTTATCATGGAATCGGTAAATGATGGTAGCAGGATATTGCAGCCCGGGCAATCAACCGCTTTTGCTGTTTGCTATAGGGCAACGGATCATCCTTTGGTGCCGGTATCCATTTCCCCGGAGGCCGAAGAAAAAGCCCGTATGAAAAGAATTGCCCAAATCCTGTCACCATTGCAGCTGATAACACCAGATAGTATTTTAAACACCGAATTTGCGTTTGCCAAAATACGTGGAACCGAAAGTATATTTAAAACAAAAGGCGGGTATATGCATGGCCCCGGTGGCTTGTCTTATTATGCAGCTATATGGGCAAATGATCAGGCTGAATATATCAGTCCTTTTTTTGCCTTTTCGGGCGATAGCATAGGCAACTTGTCGGCTATGAATTGTTACCGGATGTTTGCCCGGTACATGAACCCGCAATATGAGCCGCTGCCCAGTTCTATAGTAGCAGAAGGGGATACGGTTTGGAAAGGCGCCGGCGACCGTGGTGATCAGGCTATGATTGCATACGGAGCTTCAAGATATGCCCTTGCCAATGGTAATGCCGATTCGGCCAAAGTATTATGGCCTTTAATAAGCTGGTGCCTGGAGTATAGCCGGAGACATATTAATAATAATGGTGTTGTGGAGTCGAAAAGTGACGAATTGGAAGGCCGGTTCCCATCCGGTAAAGCCAATCTTTCTACCAACAGTCTGTATTATGACGCGCTGGTCTCCGCAGCATTGCTTGGCAAGCAACTGCAGATACCTAAAAAACAAACGGATGCTTATACAAAACAGGCTACTGAATTGAAAAACAATATTGAAAAGTATTTTGGTGCCAATGTAGATGGATTTGAAACGTACAAATATTATGAAACAAATAATGTTTTACGTGCCTGGATCTGCATGCCGCTAACCATGGGCATTTACAATAGGAGTAAGGGTACTATAGATGCGTTGTTCTCACCCAGGCTCTGGACAGCCGACGGATTAGCTACTGAGGCAGGTAAGGATACTTTTTGGGACCGGTCAACACTATATGCACTGCGCGGGGTGCTGCAGGCTGGGGCAACGGAACGGGCAATGACTTTCCTGCATTATTACTCGCGCCGCAGGTTGCTGGGTGAGCATGTGCCATATCCGGTTGAAGCCTATCCCGAAGGTAACCAGAGGCATCTTTCGGCCGAAAGTGGCTTATACTGCCGTATATTTACAGAAGGATTATTCGGGATGCGGCCAACGGGCTTTAATAGTTTTGACTGTACACCCCGGCTGCCAAAAGGATGGAACGAAATAGCCCTGAATAATATTCACTCGTTTGGTGCAGTATTCGATCTGAAAGTAGTAAGACAATCAAATGATAAGGTTGCTATAAATATTATTACTAAGGGCACGAAACACACCTATACGGCAAAGGAAGGTGAAACGGTGCATGTGCTGATTAAACATTAACTACTTGCTGTAACAAATTTTATATCCTCATGACTTTTGAGTAATTTTTTTATTGCTTAACAATACATACTAACTATCATATAAAAGAAGTTTTTACATTTACCGGGCGAAATATAACTGTAATAACAAGAAATATTATTCAGATTTCGGCCAATATCGTATTGGTGTAAATAGTTTAATAGAACGACTTTTTATTGTTTAGCAAAACAAAAATTTCCCTTCATGAAGAACCACCTTCGCTGCCTGACCTTAGCTTGCTTACTATTAACGTTGTGTTTTGCGGCAATTGCCCAGGATAAAACAAAAAGTTTAAAACCCGATACAGCCAAACACGTGTATAATAACACTCGGCAAACAAAAAAAGGTGGCGGCATGTCATCCCTGTTTGCCGATTCGGCTAAGCTTACCAGCAGTGATTATCAGTTGCAGATTGAAAACACTTACATGTTACTCAATAATATAGATAACAAAAGTGAGCTGAGCCTGAATATCACCCAAATAAGAACAAAGCTAAAGGATGCTGATTCTGTTCTGATAGTTTTAAAAGATAATATCCTCAATAACAGTAGCGCTCTAAACCTGCGGAACCTGCAAGTGTTCAGGACCTTACTGCAGAATATTCAAAGTGACCTTAAAGAGCACCGCCAAATATTGGATAGTACGGATAACAAATTAACAGATCTCAAAGGTAGCATGAGAAAGCTGCGGTCTGATACAGTATTAAGACAGCTATTAAAGGATTCTGTGCTGAAACAGCAGTTTGCTCCACAATTAAAGGATATGCGCACGGTATGGCGTACCAGTACCGCAAAACTAAGGAGAAGCGCCGCCATAATAAACCGGCTGCAAACCCATACGTCATCCAGTACTATAACTACAGTACAATTACTCGAAAAAGTAAACAACCTGCTTACTACATCGGCCATCCGCATATTTGGTAAAGAGTATAATTATTTGTGGCAAAAAGATACTACCGCTGATGCAGCAAACGCCCGTTCTTCATTTAATAAAGCTTACCAGGGTGAAAAGAAAGCGTTGAACTACTATTTTAAAGACAGTGGTAATAAACGCTTGTTTTTGTTACTTATCGGCGTATTGTTCTTTATATGGATATACCGGAATATACGGATATTAAAACGCCGGAAAGCAATGCAAAGTATTAGTAATCTTGATTTTACCTATCTGCCATCCGGATTTATTATTGCCTCGTTTGTGGTGATGTTTTCTATCGCACCGCTGTTTGATCTGTATGCCCCCTCAACTTACATTGAGTCAATGCAGTTTGTGCTCATGATTATTCTTACCGTAATTTGCTGGAAAAAATGGCCGCGAGAATTGTTTCTCTATTGGATCGCAATGGTTGTTCTTTATATCTGCTTCTCCTTCACCCACCACATGGCCGATCCGGGATTCTGGCAACGCTCTTTATTAATCTTACTTAATATATTCTCTTTTACCTTTGGTTTGCTCTTCCTTTCAAAAATGCGGCAGAATTTGCATCTGAAAGGGTTTTTAAGGTTTGTGATCATCCTGCACAATGTTATGAATGTGCTGTCGGTGCTCTTTAATATATTCGGGCGCTTTTCGCTTGCTCAGATATTGGGCAACGCCGCCATATTCTCCTTTATGCAGGCAATAGGATTGGCTGTATTTAGCCAGATTTGCGTAGAGGCCATATTATTGCAAATAGTAGCCAGTCGTGTTAAACGCGGGTTTACTGGCGATTTTGAGCATGGACAAATCATTAAAAGTTTCCGCCGGCTTATTCTTTTCCTTGTGGTTATATTATGGCTTATTGTATTTACCACTAACCTGAATGTATATACCTCATTATTAGAAAACCTTACCGGCTTTTTGCATACGCCGAGAAGCATTGGTAATGCCACCTTCACCGTTGGAGGTGTAGTGCTCTTCTTCTTTATTATCTGGATGGCGCATTTACTGCAGCGGTATGTGGGTTACTTTTTCGGGGATACAGAAGATGAGGAGGAAGTGCACGATAAAGGGCAGCGCTCCCGGCTGTTAATCGCCAAGCTTGTTTTATTATGCCTCGGTTATTTGCTGGCAGTGGCTGCTTCAGGTGTACCGGTTGATAAGATCACGATTGTGATTGGCGCATTGGGTGTTGGTATTGGTTTGGGATTGCAGAACATCGTAAACAATTTTGTATCGGGCATAGTATTGATCTTCGACAGGCCTCTGCAAATAGGTGATATAGTGGAAATTGGCGATCAAACCGGAAGGGTAAGGGAAATTGGGTTACGTTCAAGTACTTTACTAACGCAGGAAGGAGCCGAAGTAATTATACCTAATGGCGATATACTCTCACAAAAGATTGTTAACTGGACGCTCACCAATAGCCAGCGCAGGCTGGAAATGGAACTGGTTGTGAGTGGAAATACGGATATGGAAGTAGTTTCGTCGGCCATCAAAAAAACTATCCGCGCATCTAAATATGTTTATCAAAGCCGAGAGCCACAGATATTATTTACAAAGGTTAATGAAGATGGATTTGATCTGAAGGCATATTTCTGGAGTACAGAAGTATCTAAAGCGGAAGAAGCAAAAAGCGAAATATTACTTTTATTGCACGAGAAACTGAATGCGGAAGGCATCTTTATAAAATAAGGAAAGGTTATTCATGAAAATTAGTAATTGTCCTGGTGCATAGGTAAATATTGACCTGCGTCATTTTCTTTGCGGCTCTTTTTCTGTAACTTTAGTTATATACATGATTATGCTTCGACGTTTACAGAATTGGGTCAATCGTCATTTCCAACCGATTTTTTTGTTACTGCTCACCGGCTTTCTGATTGTCGGGAGTATGACCCTGAAGGATAATTATCTCATTGTAACAAAATATACCCCTTCAGGCATCATCAACTGGGAATTCAATACCAGTAACGCTAAAAGAGATTCGATACTGAAGGAATGGCAGGCCGGATTCAAAAAAAACGAAGTTTACACCAGTAAGTCCACCTTCCCAAAAACTACAACCGGAATCGAGACAGTAACGTTGCAAAACAATGCCGATTATGGTTTTATTTTAGGCTACGTAGCCATTTTAATTATTTTAATAATCAGGATAGGCTGCCAGAAAGCAAATCCGCGGCGCCGGGTAATCCCTCAGAAAACAATTGTAATATATTCAGTTCTGGTTATAATAGCAGGAGTTATAGATGTATTTGAAAATATTTTAACCCAGAGGGCTCTGGTTAATTTCAGGCTCGGGGAAACACTGCCGGATGCCTGGACAATCAGCATTTTAGCATATACAAAATATCTGCTGTTCATTATTGTTTTTGGAAAGTTACTGTATGAGTCATTTAAACTGGGTAAACCCCGGTTTTGGCTCGATTACACATCAGCATGGCTGGCAAGGTTACTTAAGTATTCCTGGCGCTTTCGTCCTGTACTGATGACATTGATGGTTTTTTTCATGGGGCTTTTTATCAGCGACCAGGTTCAGGATATGCTGTTATCAATCAATACCTCCCGATGGGCAAGTTTCTATTTCTTAGCATCAATCACTTTGTTGGCTTTAATGTGCTGGCATCTGCCAAAAGCAATTGATAATTCGCTTAAAATAAGCTATAAGGCATTCTTTGTGGGCGCTGTTGATTTTAATATTCGTTTACCGGCAGGGCTAAGGCCATTAAGTAAGGTAGATACTGGTCGGTTACTGGGCGCTGCGGGATTCCTGATCCCGGCTACAGGTATTCTGCAAACCATGAATGCTTACCATATTGATTATCTGCTTAACGGAATTTCGCCATTGGTTTTACTGGTTGCATCTTTGATTTTTTATAAGATTGTATTAAGCTACCATTGGATTGAAAGGTTTTACATGCCCGGAGCCAAGGTTGTTTTATGGCGCTATTGGCTAAGCATAGGTTTATTGCTGTTTCCTATGATCATGTGGGGAGGAGGGTATGAGCAACAAAACCGGGAGCCTTATTTTCTTGCCTATCTTTCGCTTGATCTGTTCTTTTTGTCGGTGATATTTATGATTACCGTCACGCTTCGCACCAGTATTCCAGCTATAGCCGGGTGGCATATAGCACCATGGATAGTTTTTAGCGGATTGATAGCTACACTTTTTTTTATCCTGTGTAATTTCCCACCGTTTTTAGATACCATTACCAGTGGCAACCGTTTTTATACAATGCCGATAGTAATATGTGCCGCGGCAGGTTACTTATTGTTTTTTTCTTTTTTACTGTTTGCCGGTAAAAAAACAGGGATCAGTTTAATCACATTTTTATTGCTGTTTACACTTTACCGGTCAATAAGTACAATTACAGCATATCATGAGGCCCATATTCAAAAACAAAATGGCTATCACAAGTCACTTGATTCATTAAATACGTATACAGAACAATGGTTGTATAGTCGCAAACAGGAGATTAAGGATTTTGTTGCCCGTAATCCAGGTAAGCCATATCCTGTGTTTTTTGTAAATGCTTATGGGGGAGGCATCCGGGCTACGGTATGGACAACCATGGTTATAGGCACGCTGGATAGTTTGTTAAAAAGTCAGTACAAAAGAGGGATTTCTGCAAAAGGCTTTCAGCATTACGTTTTTTCTTATTCAGGTGCGTCAGGCGGTACCATTGGCCTGTCTTTACTTTGCAATGCCCGCTATCAATACAGGCAAAATACAGTAAATGATACAGTTTTTTATCCGCTTAATTCCCTTGCGATTTACCAGAATGATTATCTTACTTCAAATATAGTTGCTTTGCTTGGCCGGGATATGCTGGCATCGTCATTGGGTATAGCACCCTGGGCAGACCGGGCACGACTCATGGAACAGGATTGGGAAAGGCATACCCATACACATAACCTGGATATGAAAATTACTATGGGGAGGCTATGGAAGCATAGTAATTATGAAGTACCATTATTATTTGCCAATACTTTTGATGTAGATAGCGGCAAAAAAGGTATAACAGCACCGGTGATATTGGATAGCCTTGATTTTCCTTCTACTGTATTCCTGGAACAGGAAATTGAAGATCCTGGCGATTTGCGCCTGAGTACAGCGGCTTTTCTTAGTGCCAGGTTTCCGTATATAAGTCCAACCGCAAAGTTAAATGGCAAACATCATTTTACCGATGGCGGTACCTGGGATAATTCAGGTGCTGAAACTTCACTGTCGGTGTTAAACGTATTTGAAAGGATACGAAGTAAACTGATAAAGGAAGATACCATATTTAATCACATACAACCTCAGTTCCTTTCGCTCCCTAATTCTGTGGAGCGAATGGAACCTACCGGCAAGCCCGGGAACTTGTTTGAGCCACTGGCGCCGCCGGTAGGTATATTAAACAGCAGGGTAGGATATATGAAAAAATCAGATGATTGGAACTATTCTCTTTCCCGCATAAAAAATTATGGTTTTTACCAGTTCAGACCAACAGCCGAACGGGTGCCGAATACCAGTATCTGGCCGGTATTGCCGCTTGGCTGGCAAATTTCAGATTACGCCATGACTCGCATGCGGGTTAGCATTTTAAGAGATAGTTCAACCATTAATAAGGTACTTGCGCGTTTTGGCACCGCTGGAAAGCCTACTGTAAAAACAAAGCAATAACTTTTACCGGTTAGTTCTAATTCATGTGCATGTGTATGCCCTTGTACTGGCCCAATTTGTATTCTTATTGTTCATTTACATCAATATCACTAAAAACTTGCCTGTAAAAGCGTTAGTTAATATCTTGGCCAATATTATAATTGACAATGTTATTTATTTAAGTGATGATTAAATTTTGTTTCTTGTTCCTGTTTATTGTTACAATTGGTAATGCGTTATCGGCCCAGCAGCTAAAATTAAGTACAGATGTTGAGCGGTCATTAAAGCTGGTTTCTCCCGAACAAATAAAAGCAGATATTACCTATTTGGCCGATGACAAGTTGAAAGGACGGGCACCAGGGACTGAAGGTTATCAAATGGCTGTAGATTATGTTGTTGCACAATTGAAATCGCTTGGTGTTAAACCTGCAGGCGAAAATGCCACCTGGTTACAACAGGTGAAAATGCGTAGGGCATTTACCAGTAACCCTGTTTTATCATTAAATAGTGGTCAGTTTAATAATTTGATTTTGCGAGATGATGCCTATGTGATCTATCCTAACCCGGCAAATCCAGCTGTGAGGACCTCGGGCGACCTGGTATTTGCAGGGTATGGCATCACTGAACCAACTCTTGGATATGATGATTATGCCGGACTGGATGTAAAAGGGAAAATTGTATTGGTGATGCGTGGAGCCCCGGAAAAATTTCCGTCTTCGGTCGCTGCACATACGATGAGTACGGCTCAAATTTTGAAGGTTGCTGCCGAGCACGGTGCAATAGGCGTTATGATGGGACAGGCTGATTCAACAATGAAATTAAATAATATTAGCAAGGGCATTTATAGCGTGCTTGATAACCAGGACCGCGTGGCTGTATCCCGTACTTATTACTCTGATCAAATAAGCGTATTTTGTAGTGTTAATTATGATTTGTTTAATATGTTGCTGGGCAGCGCCGGTAAATCGCTGTCCGATATTACAAGCCATCTGAAAGCCGGACAAGCTCACTCATTTGCTTTAAATGTGGGTGTAAATATTTCATATACTTCACGTTATCAGGATGTTACAAGCTATAACGTTGTTGGCAAAATACCTGGCACAGACCCTATACTAAAATATGAGTATGTAGTACACAGTGCTCATTTAGATCATTTGGGAGTAGGTGAACCTATAGAAGGTGATTCTATATATAATGGTGCGCATGATAACGCTTCGGGGGTAGCCAGTTTATTGGCTATTGCCAGGGTATATAAGAATATTAAAATAAAACCCAAACGGTCAATACTCATGGTGTTGGTAACAGGCGAAGAATCCGGCGACCTGGGATCGGGCTATTTTGCAAAATACCCAACAGTACCTGTTAAAAATATGGTTGCGGACATTAATACCGATATGCCCACTATTATAGCTCCTTTATTATCAATTACTGCTTTAGGTGCCGAACATTCTTCACTGGCTAACCAGGTTACACAAGCGGCAGATCATCTTGGCTTAAGTGTTGAGCCCGATCCTGAGCCTGCTCAGTCGCGTTTTACCCGAAGCGATCAGTATAGTTTTGTTTTACAGGGTATCCCGGCCCTGCATATTAAATATGGCAGCAAAACGGCTGATGGCAAAAACAATATGAATGAAATTGTGGCGCCTTGGCGGGCTAAATATTATCATAAGCCCCAGGATGATATAAACGGCATTTTTGATTTTGAGGCGGGAAAAAAATATGCCCAGCTCAACTTTCTGATCGGGTACCTCGTGGCGCAGAATCCTGACCGGCCAACGTGGAATCCGGGAGATATATTTGAGCAAAAGTAATTGCGCAGGAATTACTTCCAGGGCTTACAATAGTAATAACTTTACACATCTGATGGTTAATCATATTGAATTGGTAGGAACATCCTTAATAATAAATTTAAAGTGCCCGGAGTGTGGCACTCTGCATAATGCCGGGGTTATCAATACGGTTTGTATTAATGAAAACTGCAGATCTACCTTATTTACACAATATGACTTAACTACCGGCCTCAACAAGTCTGTTTTAAAGGATCGACCGGCAACCATGTGGCGTTATAAGGAGCTTTTACCAGTTATCAACGATAAGAACATTGTAACACTTGGTGAAGGTTTTACGCCTATAATACCCGTTGAAAACCTTAAGCAATACACGAATAATAATGAAGTATTCTGGAAGGATGAATCAGGCAATCCTACGGGCTCTTTTAAAGCAAGAGGGATAAGCGCCGCTGTATCAAAGGCTAAAGAATTAGGTATTCATACCATCGCTACACCAACTGCAGGAAACGCAGGAGGGGCATTGGCTGCTTATGCGGCTCGGGGAGGCATGAAGGCTATTGTATATATGCCTAAACAAACCCCCAAAGTTTTTAAAGATGAATGCCGTTTATATGGTGCCGAATTGATAGAGATAAATGGCAATATAAGCGATTGTGGTAAGCTGGTTAATGAGCATGCCCTGTTAAATAACTGGTTTCAGGTGTCAACACTGAAAGAGCCATACAGGTTGGAAGGAAAGAAAACCATGGGTTATGAAATTGCTGAGCAGTTTAACTGGCAATTGCCCGATGTGATTTTTTATCCAACAGGCGGGGGGACTGGGCTTATCGGTATATGGAAAGCCTTCGACGAGATGGAGCAATTAGGTTGGATAGGCAGCAAGAGACCGCGTATGGTAGTGGTACAATCACAAAGCTGTGATGGTATAGTTAAAGCCTTTCAGGCGGGGCTATATGTTTCTGAATTTGCTGATGGTGGTTTTACTATAGCCAATGGTTTACGCGTACCTAAACCTTATGCCGATAAAATTATATTGAAAGTTCTTCGTGAAAGTCAGGGTGCTGCACTTACTGTGAGCGATGAGGAAATGAGCATTGCCATAAAAGAAATAGCTAAATATGAAGGCATGCTTATGGCACCAGAAGGAGCTGCTTTGTGGCCGGCTTACAAAAAACTAAAGGCTACCGGATGGGTAGAGGCTGGAGAAAAAGTATTACTTATTAATACAGGTAGTGGCTATAAATACCTGGAAAACATGGATATATAAAGTATAAGCAAACTATTTCTTTCTTGTAGCCTGCTCAATACCGTCCCACATATTATCAGGTATCATTTCAAGCCCGCTGAACTGTCCGGCGCCTTGCAGCCATTCACCACCATCAATAGTAATCACTTCGCCATTGATATAGCCCGAAAAATCAGATACCAGAAATGCAGCCAGATTAGCCAGTTCCTGGTGCTCGCCTACACGTTTAAGCGGGACGCGGGTTTTAAAATCAAATTTTTGTGCCAAATCCCCTGGTAATAAGCGCTGCCATGCACCTTCGGTAGGAAAAGGTCCCGGCGCTATGGCGTTGGTGCGGATGCCATGTCGTCCCCATTCAACAGCCAGTGAGCGTGTCATGGCCAGCACGCCACCCTTTGCGCAGGCCGACGGCACCACATAAGCCGAGCCGGTAAAGGCATATGTGGTAATGATATTTAGAATATTGCCCGGTAGTTTTTTGTCTATCCAATATTTGCCCAGGGCCAGCGAGCAATTGACCGAACCTTTTAATACAATATCAATAACAGCCGAAAATGCGTTTGCCGAAAGCCGTTCGGTAGGGGAAATAAAATTACCTGCGGCATTGTTTAATAAACAGTCAACCTGGCCAAAGGTATCGAGGGACTGCTGCAGCATCTTTTCAACCTCGTCATAATTGCGTACATCGCAGGCAATGGCCAAAACTTTTCCACCTGTTTCTGCTTCCATCTCTGTCGCGGCTTTTTCCAGCACATCCAGTTTACGGCTGGTGATTACCAGGTTAGCCCCCAATTTTAAAAAATAAGTACCCATAGCCCGGCCAAGACCGGTGCCACCTCCGGTAATGATAATGGTTTTTCCTTTCAAGGCATCACCTCTTAACATACCCGGTTCTGCAGTTTTATTATCGCTCATCATTAATTAGTTATTGGGCTGTTGCCGATTTGGATTTCAAATTCTGAATAAGCATTTGCAGCCCCTTACGGGTTTCCGGAGCCCACCATTGTTCAAGCATACTGTTTAAAGCGGCGGTTGGGTCGGTACTTAATTTATCAATCAGTTCTTTACGCAGGTTCAGTTTACTTTGGCTCCAGGTAACCGGATTTAACTGCATATACGTCCGGATCTTTCTTTCGGCCGTGCTTAGTAAATTTTCGGAGGCGCTTATCTCATCAACCAATCCCACATCAAGCGCCTCCTGAACTTTTAAAAGTTTACCTTCCATTAAATACTGGTAAGCCTTGTGCTCGCCAAGCCAGAATGAATACACGTTAAATACACTATCGGGTACGATAATGCCAACGGGTATCTCATTTAAGCCGATTATAAACGGTCCATCGGCCATTACACGATAGTCACTACAAATGGTCATGATGCAACCTCCTGCTGGGCAATGCCCGCTTATGGCTGCCACCATTGGCTTTTTAAAAGCTACCATCATCCGTTGGAGTTGCAAAAAATCGGTCCACAGGGCGCGGCTTTGTTCTTCGTTATATTCGTAAGCTTCAATTAAATCAACACCCGATGAAAAGAATCCCGGCTTGCCGGTTAAAATAAGGCCATCCACGCTGGTATCCTGTTCCAGTGTTTTGATGCAGGTAATCAGCTCCTTAACCATTTGATGATTAATGGCGTTGGAACGTCCTCTGTCGAGTGTTACAACAGCCAGTCCGTTATTTATGGTTAATTGAAATGTGGTCATATATTTTATTTATTGGCTTTAGTGTACAAGTGAGGGATTCTCATGCTCTTCGCCGGTGTACATTTTGTCTATCTCGGTTTTGTATTTTTCGGTAATGATCTTCCGTTTCATTTTACCGGTGGGGGTGAGTTCTCCGCTGTCTATCGACCATTCATCGGGTAACAGCGTTACTTTTTTAACCTGTTCCACATGGTTAAATTCGGGGTTAAAATCATTTATTATTGATTGATACAATGCTATAACTTTTGGATTTTTAACCATTTCCTGATGCGTTGTAATCGGGATATCGTTTTTAACACACCATGGCTGTAAATGAGTGTAAGAGGGCACAATAAGCGCTGAGGTGAATTTTCTTTCGGCACCTACTACCATCATCTGTTCAATAAAATAGTTCTCTTTCATTTTATTTTCGATGGGCAACGGTGCTACATATTTACCACCCGAGGTTTTGAAGATCTCTTTTTTTCTATCAGTTATCCGCAGAAAGCCGTCCTTATCCAGTTCTCCTATATCCCCGGTATGGAACCAGCCATTGGTAATAACTTCTGCGGTCATTTCGGGGTTTTTGTAGTAACCGACCATTACACAATCGCTTTTAGTAAGTATTTCGCCATCTTCGGCTATCTGCACCTCAACACCATTTACTAATTGGCCAACGGTACCAAACCTGCGCCCACTTTCCTGGTAACGATTAGCAGCTATCACCGGCGAGGTTTCGGTTAGTCCATAGCCTTCTATGACCACCATTTTAGCAGCTGTAAATATTTTTTCGAGTTTAATTGGGCAGGCGGAGCTACCTATAACAATGGCGCGCACATTGCCGCCTATAGCATCCCGCCATTTACTATACACTAACTTATCTGCAATGGCAAGTTTAATGTTATACCACCAGTCAGTTTTACCTATCTCAAACTCTTCTGCAACCTTGATTGACCAAAAGAAGACCTTTCTTTTAAAACCCTGCAGCTTTTGGCCTTGAACCATGATCTTTTCAAATACTTTTTCCAGCAAACGGGGTACGGCAGTGAAAATATCTGGTTTGGCTTCTTTCATATTGGCACCGATAGTTTCCATACTTTCAGCATAAAAAACAGAGAAGCCGTAGTAGAGGTAAACATAAGTGCAGGTTTTTTCAAATATGTGGTTGAGTGGTAAAAAACTGAGCGCCTTTTGATGCTCTAACGGAATACGGCCAAGTATATCACCACATGCCCATACATTGCACATGATATTTTTGTGGGTGAGCATAACGCCTTTTGGTCGCCCGGTAGTACCGGAGGTATAGATAATAGTGGCAACCGTGTCGGCGGTAATGGTATCGGAGATAGTTTTGATTCTTTCCTGATAGCCTTCCGGCAATGGCTTAAACAACGTGCTCCAGTTGGTAAAACCCTCTGTTGTATCAAACGAGTAAACAGCTTTTAACGCGGGCAGTTTATCAATTATCTGGTGTATTTTGTCGCATAATTCTTGATTGCTTACAAACAGGTATTTTATTTCGGCCTCATTTAATATTTGTTCCAGTTCCTTGCAATTGGTATTAGGATATAGGGGTACCAGTATAGCCCCGGTTTGCTGAACAGCCAGATCGGTAATGAGCCATTCGGGTCGGCCACTACTGATCAATCCTATCTTGTCGCGCCCTTCGGTTGTACCGTCACCTGCCGATACACCCATTTCCAGCAGCGATATAGCCAACTGATTGATCATGTCATGAGCCTCCCGGGTGCTGTAAGCTTTCCATGTGCCATTAACTTTGGCATTCAGTAAATCGGGCTTTGGCGCTTTGGCCTGTGCCACAATACAATCAAACAATCTTGCTGCCTTTTCCATACATGCAACAGTTTAAATAGTAAATATTATAATAACTCAAAAATGCCCGCTGCACCCTGCCCAGTACCTACGCACATGGTAACCATACCATATTTTTTGTCCCTGCGTTTTAATTCATTAAAAAGTTGTACCGATAGTTTTGCGCCGGTACAACCCAGCGGGTGACCGAGTGCAATGGCGCCGCCGTTTACATTTATACGTTCAGGGTCAAGATCAAGCCCTTTAATAACCGCTAACGATTGCGATGCAAAGGCCTCGTTTAGCTCTATCAGATCAATATCCTGTTGTTGCATGCCAGCTTGCTTTAATACTTTAGGAATAGCAACCAACGGGCCAATGCCCATAATACGTGGTGGTACACCCGCAACTGCGTAGTTTACCAATCTTGCAATTGGTTTAAGGTTGTTCGCTTTTAAAAATCGCTCGCTTACCACCATTACAAAGGCAGCCCCATCACTTGTTTGCGATGAATTGCCAGCAGTTACCACGCCTTTGGCGTTAAATACGGGCTTAAGTTTGGCGAGCGCCTCAAGCGACGTATCAGCCCGTGGCCCTTCATCAGTATCTACTTTAAATTCCCGGTTTTTCTTTTTGCCGTTTTCATCCACATAAGTTTCGGTAATGCTCATGGGCACTATCTCGTCCTTAAATTTGCCTTCCTTTATAGCATTAATGGCTTTTTGGTGCGAGTTATAAGCAAACTGATCTTGCTCGTCGCGGCCAATATTATATTCTTTAGCTACCGCCTCCGCAGTTAAACCCATGCCCCAATAGTAATCGGGGTGGGCAAGGGCTACATCAGCATTGGGTACAATACGCCAGCCACCCATAGGGAGCAGGCTCATACTTTCAACCCCGCCAGCAATAATACAATCGGCAATGCCACTATGTATTTTGGCCGATGCTATGGCAATTGTTTCCAGGCCCGAAGCGCAATACCGGTTCACGGTCATGCCGGGTACTTTGTCAGTATCCAATGCCATCAGGGAAATCAATCGGGCAACGTTTAAACCTTGTTCTGCCTCTGGTGTGGCGTTACCAACTATCACATCTTCAATCTGCTCCTTATCCACATTGGGTACAGATGCCATGAGGTGTTTGATCACATCAGCAGCAAGAGAGTCGGGTCGGGTAAACCTGAAGCCCCCACGGGTTGCTTTTCCAACTGCGCTGCGGCTGCCCGCCACTATATATGCATTCATGTTCGTTTTTATTTAATATTTGGTATCAGGTAATTAGTATCAGGTATCAAGATTTTTGAAGATGCTTATAAAAGAATACTGTCATGATACTTGATACTAATTACTTGATATTTGAAAATCAATTCCTCAACACTTTGCCACCGTTTATAATAGATTGTATGCGCTCTAACGTTTTACGTTCGGTGCATAGGGACACAAAAGCTTCCCGCTCCAAACCCAGTAAATAATCCTCACTTACCAGCGATGGCTGCGACAGATCGCCCCCAGCAAGTACATAGGCCAGCTTTTGCGATATCTTAACATCATGTTCGCTGATGTAATTGCCACTGTACATGGTATTGGCACCAACATAACCAAGTCCTAATGCCTGTTTGCCCAGTACCCGGATATCTGTACGTTGTACCGGCTGTACATAGCCTTCATTGGCCATTTGCAGACAGTGCTGCTTAGCCTCGGCCAGTAAGCGGTTTAGTGATATAACCACCACGTCCCGACCTTTTTTCAGATAGCCATACTCAAATGCCTCATAAGCCGAGGTAGATACTTTTGCCTGACCAATGGTTAAAAACCTGTCGCGGAAATTATTCAATTCAATATCACCGTCCTGTAATTCATCAGAAAGCCGTAAGGCAAACTCCTTTGTTCCGCCACCACCCGGGATTAGCCCAACGCCAAATTCCACCAAACCCATATACAGCTCGGCGTGGGCAACTACCTTATCGGCATGCAGGCATAATTCGCAACCACCACCCAAAGCCATCTGATGGGGTGCTGCCACCACAGGTATGGAGGAGTAACGGATACGCATCATGGTGTTTTGGAAAGCTTTGATCACCATGTTTAATTCATCAAACTCCTGTTCAACTGCCATCATAAATATCATGCCCACATTGGCCCCGGCACTGAAATTGGCGCCATCATTTGAAATTACGAGGCCTTTATAATCTTTTTCGGCGAGTGTGATAGCTTTGTTAATGCCTTCAATAATATCGCCGCCTATGGTATTCATTTTGGTGTGAAATTCCAGGTTAAGGATACCGTCGCCAATATCGGTAATGGTGGTGCCGCTGTTTTTCCAGATAGTGTTTGCTTCGCGGATATTACTCAGGAGGATAAAATTCTCTGTTCCCGGAATTACTTTGTATGTTCTTGAGGCAATGTCATAATATTGGCGTTTACCGTCGGCTATTTTATAAAAGCTGTCAGCGCCCGAAGCCAGCATATCATACACCCATTGGGCCGGTTTATTGCCCGCCGCTTCCATTGCCTTTACGGTGTCGGCTAAACCTAATGCGTCCCATTTTTCAAAGGGGCCCATTTCCCAGCCAAAGCCCGCGTTAACGGCCGCGTCTATTTTATAAAGTTCGTCGGCAATTTCAGGGATGCGGTTACTCGCATACGCAAAAAGCTGGTAAAAGGTAGTACGATAAAAGTCGCCGGCTTTATCCTTTGCAGCAAACAGGATCTTTAACCGTTCCTTTAAACTATCTACTGTTTTGGCAATATCTAACGACGGGAATTTTACCTTTTGCGATGGCTTGTATTCCAGTGTTTTTAAATCAAGGGCCAGGAACTGATTTGCTCCATCTACTTTTTCCTTTTTATAAAAACCCTGTCCGGTTTTGCTACCCAGCCAGTTGTTTTTTAGCATGCCGTTTACAAAATCAGGAATGTTGAAGCTCTTTGCTTCATCATCGGGCACATTTTTGCTCAATCCGTTTGCCACATGCACCATGGTATCTAATCCAACCACATCATTGGTACGGAACGTGGCCGATTTAGGGTGACCAATTACCGGACCTGTTAGCTTATCTACTTCCTCCACCGTCATGCCGGTTTTTTCAACATAATGCAACACGCTCATGATGCTGAACACACCGATACGATTACCGATGAATGCAGGGGTGTCTTTAGCTAATACCGTAGTTTTGCCTAAAAACTTTTCGCCGTATTCCATCAAAAAATCCACAACCTCAGGTAAAGTATCCTTAGTAGGGATAATTTCAAGCAACTTTAAATACCGAGGGGGATTAAAGAAATGTGTACCGCAGAAATGTTTTTTAAAATCATCGCTGCGTCCCTCTGCCATTAAATGTATAGGAATACCCGATGTATTGGAGGTAATGAGTGTACCAGGCTTGCGGTGTTTTTCAACTGTTTCAAATACTTGTTGCTTGATATCAAGGCGTTCCACTACTACTTCAATTACCCAGTCGCATTCGGCAATTTTGGACATATCATCCTCAAAGTTGCCTGTACTTATGCGCCTGGCGAATGATTTAAGATAAATGGGAGAGGGGTTTGATTTTAAAGCGAAATCAAGGGCGTCATTAACTATTTTATTTCGCGCCTTTTTATCACCGGCAGGAGCATCTTTTGGTACAATATCAAGTAATAATACCTGTACCCCGATGTTGGCAAAATGGCAGGCAATGCGGCTTCCCATTACGCCCGATCCCAGTACAGCTACTTTCTTTATAATTCGTTTAGCATCCATATATCGTGCTTGGTTTATTTCAGTTATATGTTTGGTTATTCTGCCCGTTCCCAGGTAGTTGTGCGCCCTAAAAGTGATATACCTACATATCCCCTGATTGACAGCGTCTTGCCATTGTGAGTGATATTACAGGAGTATGTTTTACCATTTTTAGGGTCGTATATTTTACCATCGGTGTACTTGTTATCTCCATCAGGTACAAAACCTTCCAGTATGTGCAAACCAATAATGGGCCTGTTGCGCAATTTCTCGTCTTTGTTTTTTTCGTCGACCTTGGGTTTGCCATCTTTTAATG
This sequence comes from Mucilaginibacter sabulilitoris, assembly GCF_034262375.1. NCBI lineage: Bacteria > Pseudomonadati > Bacteroidota > Sphingobacteriia > Sphingobacteriales > Sphingobacteriaceae > Mucilaginibacter > Mucilaginibacter sabulilitoris. Next base: position 4,464,189 of record NZ_CP139558.1, on the reverse strand, counting down.
GTTCTTTAAGCCATATTATTTTGCCGTTAAACTTACCGTCGGAGCCTTTGCTTATCTGTATTTTGGCGTTTTTGATATCGTTAAACCATACCCCCTCAATCTTATCGGTTTGGGCTTTCGCCGCAATATTTACCGATAGTATAGTTAGTATAATAAGTACCAAGGGAATGAAATGTTTTTTAGGTGATAACATGGTTAATAGATTATTGTCAACAATTAAATATGCCTTTGAAAACGAATACAAACTATTATATGTAAACAGTAAAATTTGTGCCCGTTTAAAGAGCCAAACAGTATTGCGACAGGTTGAAAAATTAATTTAAAATTGGTTTATAATAAACAAATATCCTTTTTAACGAAGCTCAACAAAGGTTAAAATGGCGGAAACATTTGTCAAAATTTCGGAACTTTCTATTTGTGATATTATTTATTGGTTTATTATAAAGATAATAGTTTTTCGCAGATTTTTTATGTTTATCTATTGCCCCGATAACTGTTTTATCAGGTTGTGATAACGCCTTCTTCCACATAATCAGCGCTTCTCGGGGCCTTCATAAATAGTTCGCTTAACTCTGGGGGTAATAGCGTGAGCCTGCGTTTTTCCATGTCTATCCAGGCGCCAATGGTTATGATTACTGCAGCCTTTACACCGTCGCCGCGGAACACCTCATGCTTGATCGTCCAGCGAGAACCATCCGGGCGAGATCGGGTTACTTCGCAGGTTATTTTTACAAAGTCACCAAGGGTTATTTCGCGCAGATAACTGAGTTCTTCTTTAAAAAGTACGGGCCCGATTTTAAACTCAAAAAGCTTTGTGGGCTTTAAACCTAAACTTTCGAGCATATTAAGCCGGGCTTGCGCACCCAGGTCGGCGTAGGCCGAATGCCGCATGTGCTGATTTGCATCAATCTGCGACCATAATATTTGTCCCTCATAAAAAATATTCATAGCTGCATTATTTATGGTTTTGCCTGAATTTTTCTACAGCGTGTGTAAGTCTTGGTAAAACCTCAAGGGCATCCCCAACTACACCATAGTTGGCTGCTTTAAAAAATGGCGCTTCAGGATCTTTATTGATCACCACAATAGTTTTTGAACCGTTAACCCCGGCTAAATGCTGGATAGCCCCGGAAATACCCACAGCAATGTACAGATCAGGGCGAACAGTGCCACCGGTTTGACCCACATGTTCATGGTGAGGGCGCCAGTGAGCATCAGCTACCGGGCGAGAGCAAGCGGTCGCTGCGCCCAGTTTTTTAGCAAGATCTTCAATCAGCCCCCAATTTTCAGGCCCCTTCATACCACGACCGCCAGATACGATCAATTGTGCGTCGGCCAACGGAACTTCACCTTTGATCTTGTTTACTTCTTTTACTTTTACTCCAAAATCCTTATCAGTAAAAGCCACGTCCAATTTTTCAACAGAAGCTTTGCCTTCTGTCTTGTTAAGAGCGAAGGTATTGGGCATCAGCGTAATTATCTTAATATCGCTGGTAATATTTATATAGGCAAAAGCTTTGCCTGAGAAAACCGTCTTTTTAACTACAAACCCTTTATCCAGGTCGGGATAGGATAGGGCGCCCGCCACCAGGCCAGCCTTTAACCTGGCCGCCAGCCTTGGTGCTATTGCGCGACCATTTATATCATGCAGTGTTATGATTATTTTACTATCTTCTTTTTCGACAGCTGTAAACAATGCCCAGGTGTAGGCTCTTGCATTTAGTTCATTTAAACGCTCATTGGCAACGTGCAGCACTTTTTGCGCACCATATTGACCAAGGGCTTCCATTTCACTATCTGAAATTGTGCCTAATACAACGGCACTAACGGTTGTTCCCTTTTTTTGGGCGATATCCGCCGCATAGCGCACAGCTTCAAAACTCTTCTTTTTTATAACTCCTTCGGTATGTTCTACCAATACTATTACAGACATTTTTATAGGTTTTTGTTAAAATAATGGAATATCAGATAACCTTAGCTTCACTGTGCAGCAGCGCAACCAATTCATCCATATCTTCGGCATTTACCAGCCTGATACCCGCCTTGGCAGGCGGCATTTCGTATGATATAATTTCGGTAACTGCCTTAACTAAAGATGGTGTGATAACTTTCAACGGACGGGTGCGGGCGGCCATAATACCCCGCATATTAGGGATGCGGGCTTGGGCAACACCTTTCTGGCAGGAAATTACCACGGGGAGGTGACAAGTATCAATTTCCTCACCACCCTCTATTTCACGTTTTACAACAGCACTATTTCCATCTGTTTGAATGCTGCTTGCAAAACCTATGTAATCGGTATCCAACAGTTCTGCAAGCATGGCACCTACGGCACCATTGTTATAATCTATTGATTCCTTGCCGCACAGGATCAGGTCATATCCTATGCTTTTAGCATATTCGGCTATATAACTGGCGGTTTCATAAGCATCGTTACTATCTGCATCTATCCTTATGGCTTCATCGCCGCCTAAGGCCAGGGCTTTTCTGATCACTGGTTCAGTATCAGGTTTGCCAACGGTAATTAAATGCACATCAGTAGCTACGCCACTTTCTTTTAGCTCAAGGGAACGTATTAGCGCATACCATTCATCGTAAGGATTTATCACGTAGGTAACGCCCTGGTTGTTTATGGCAGTGTTATTATCTTTCAGTACAATTTTGGTGCTGGTATCGGGTACCTGGCTTATGCATACTAATATTTTCATATAGTTCTCTCTGTATCTCTCCTTAAAAAGAAGAGCTTTTTGTTTTTAGTCTTTAAAAAATTGGGTAAAGCAACCCCGCCGAGCCTCCCCGCCGGCTGGCTGGGGAGACTCTTTCGTCCTCTTGTCGGGAAGCGTCGAGTGATAGGCACTCCCTTTCCTCTAAAGAGGGTTGGGGGGCAGTCGTTAATAGCAGTATTTATTTTCTTCGATCAGTTTTGCAGCTATGTTACGGCGGGCCTGTGTGGTGTTAATATCTTCGGTTTTGGTAAAGCGTTTTAAGCCCATTAGCATCATTCTGCGTTCATCGCCCTCGGCAAATGAATTAATGGCCTCTTTTCCTGATTTGGCTATATGTTCGGCAGCATCGCTGATGTATACGCGCATCATATTTAATTGCTCTTTAACCGCATCCTCGCCTTTTAAGCTAACCAGTTTCTCTAAACGCAATTGTAATGATTCACTCACGTACAACTCAATCAGCATATCGGCCATACACATCAATACTTCCTGCTCCTTACCTAATTGGGTCATCAGTTTTTGAACCGCTGCACCTGCTACCATCAGAACAGCTTTTTTAAAGTTAGCAATATATTTTTTCTCTTTCACAAATAAACCTTCGTCTTCTGCAGAACTAAAGTCGGGTATGCTTACCAGTTCACCAGCAACTTTCTGAGCCGGGCCCATCAGGTCGAGTTCTCCTTTTAAAGCACGTTTCAACATCATATCAACGGTGAGCATCCGGTTGATCTCGTTGGTGCCTTCAAATATGCGATTGATACGTGAATCGCGATAGGCACGGTCCATAGGCGCTTCGGCACTGTACCCCATACCTCCGTAAATCTGTACGCCCTCGTCAACCACGTAATCAAGCGATTCAGAAGCATGTACTTTAATAATAGCCGCTTCAATGGCAAATTGCTCGGTACCTTTGAGCTTGGCTTTAATTTCATCCATTCCCGATGCCATGTACATTTCGGTGGCTTCTTCCATATTTTGACTTGCCCGGTATATGGCTGCCTCCGAAGCATAAGTACGGATAGCCTGCTGGGCCAGCTTATAGCGAATGGCGCCATACTTAGATATAGGACGGCCAAACTGTTCACGCTCATTAGCATAGCGAATGGCTGAGGTGATAACCTCTTTGCTGGCACCTACGGTTGCGCCGCCTAATTTAATGCGTCCAAGGTTTAAAATGTTAACGGCTATTTTAAAACCATTTTGTCTTTCAGATAGTAAATTTTCTACAGGAATCTTGCAATCGTTAAAGAACACCTGCCTGGTTGAACTGCCTTTAATACCCATTTTATGTTCCTCGGTATTTAAGGACAGGCCTTCAAAATTTTTTTCAACTATAAAGGCGCTCAGGTTTTCATCGTCATCAATTTTGGCAAACACAGTAAAGATATCAGCAAACCCGGCATTGGTGATCCACATTTTTTGACCGGTAAGCAGGTAATACTTACCATTGGCAGAGAGTTTTGCCCTGGCCTTACCTGAGTTAGCGTCAGAGCCTGCGCCCGGTTCGGTTAGGCAATATGCGCCTTTCCATTCGCCGCTGGCCAGTTTGGGTATGTATTTTTCTTTTTGAGCATCGTTACCATAATACAGGATCGGGAGCGTACCGATGCCGGTATGCGCCGAAAAGGCAACAGAAAAAGAGTTGCCAGCGCCCAGTTTTTCGGTAACCAGCATGGAGGTTTTAAAATCTTTGCCAAAACCGCCATATTGTTCGGGTATGGAGATGCTGAGCAAACCAAGCGCGCCTGCTTCTTCCATCAGATGGGGCATCAGACCTTCTTCCTGCTCATCAATACGGCTTAAATTAGGTACTACATTTTGAGCAAGAAAATTGGTACATGTTTCGGCGATCATCAACTGTTCTTCATTCCATTCTTCAGGAATGAAAATATTCTCCGCCTGTGTTTCCCTGATCAGGAATTCGCCGCCCTTTATGGCTTTTATAGATTCGGTCTCACTCATAATTAAAATATTTAATAATAATGATCTCTTAACTTATTAAAGATAAATCACATACAACCAACAATAAAGCACTGACAATGAATTGATTATTATCAATGATTTAAGTGTTGCAATACTTGTTTCAGGTATTAGGCCGGTTGCTGTTATTTAGCAGCCGCATTTGTTGGTTTTATAATCTGGAGTAAAATTAGACGTGAAGGCTGCCCAAAAAAAGGGCAGCAATGCGGAGATATTAGTCAAAAAGTCGGAAAGAAATACTGGTTGTAATTTACTTTCGCTGTAACAAAAAGAAATGAAGTTATTAGTGTGCCGTTACCATTCTATAATCTGAAGGCGACATTCCGGTATGTTTTTTAAAGTATTTACCGAATGAGGATTGATCGGGAAAATTTATTTGCTCTGCAACCCTGGCAATGCTAATATCATGGTTCCGCAATAACACCTTTGCTTCGAGCACCACAGCATCGTCAATCCATTCCCCGGCGGTACGCCCGGTTACTTCTTTAATAGTTTCTGTTAAGTGTTTTGGAGATACATATAATGAATCGGCATAGTATTGCACAGTGCGGTGCTCTTTATAATGATGAAATACCAGGTCCTGGAACAATACATTTAATTCCTGCTTGCGGGTTTGTTTACCTTTTATAATTACATGTTGTTTTTCGTAAATAGATTCAACCTCGTAAAGCATAGTAGTCAGCATGCTCCTGGATATTTCCATACGATAGGGATGATCTTCACGGGCTAACTTTTGCTGCATGAGTAAATAAATATCAAGCAGCATTTTGGCGTCCTCATGACTGGGGTAGATCACCGGCAGTGATGCGCTTTTAAAATAGCTGAATGATTCCAGAAAATGGCTGTTTACATTGTTTTCGGTTAAAAAGGCCTTGGAGAAAACAATAAACCTGCATAAAAAATCATCACTGCTGTTATATATCCTTAAAATATGGAAAGGTGTTGCCAGCAGCATGGCATCGGGTTTGGCCTCGTACACCTGCAGGTTGGCTTCAACCTGGGCGGTACCACGTGTACAAATGCCAATAATATAACCATCAGAGCGATAGGGATATTCGCTTAAACTCAGTAATTGTTTTTCATCGGCTATAAAAAAATCCGGGCCAACTAATTTATCTGCATACAGATCAGCAAATTTTGAAAGGCTCAGCTGAGCAATCTTTTTGCTCATGTATCTGGAACTTTTACTCATGTATCGGAAAGATATGATTTTTACCGGAATATATTAAAGTGTTAATTAAACAGTAATAATATTTAGTGCTATTTTCTGTAATTATACTATCAATTAAGTTTTCTCCGACTTTTTGACTAATATCTCCGCATTATAGCCCTTTTTTTCATTTCAAAGCCGCTTAATTTTATTTTTTAATAAATGCCGGTTTGTTACCCCAAAACAAACCGCATATTATACACCAATTATACTTAATTATGAAAAAACTTATACTATTGCTGTTTGCAATAATGCCCGCTATTGTATTAGCCCAGGGTTTCCAGGTTAACCTTCACGGACAGAAACAAATTGGCATGGGTCATACCGGAACAGGTTTATTGCAGGACGGGGCCTCTGTATTATTCAATCCGGGAGCAGTTGCCATGTTACCTCAAAATTACATACAAGCAGGCATTAGTCCGCTATTTTTTAAATCAGATTTTAATCCGAGCGGTACTACCGACCAGTTCCGCAATACAAATAAGATAGCTACACCATTTACAGCCTACGCTGTTTGGGGACCAAAAAATTCGAGATGGAAATTAGGCCTCGGCGTTTATACACCATTTGGCGGATTAACCGACTGGGGAAATGAATGGTCTGGAAAATACGTACTGGAAAGCCTTAACCTAAAAGCTATTTATATTCAACCAACCGTTAGTGTTAAATTGACTGATTACCTTAGTGTAGGCGGTGGGTTTGTTTATAATCACGGCGATGTGGATTTAACCCGGGCTATACCGCTTGTTAACTCATCGGGGCAAACCGGACAGGCCGAACTTAAAGGTAGCGGTCACGGCTTTGGCTGGAATGCCGGCGTATTTGCTAAAACCGAGGTAGGCCTTACCATAGGAGTGGCATATCGCTCTAAAGTAAATACCACAGTGAAAAACGGAGATGCCATATTTACTGTACCCGGATCGTTGCAGTCCAGCTTTCCGCAGCCCAATACATTTACCACTACACTGCCTTTAACATCGACATCATCAATAGGGTTGGGATATTCTCCGTCAGACAAATGGACTGTTGCTCTTGATGTGAATTTCACCAATTGGGATGTGTATAAAACACTTTCTTTTGATTATGCTAAAAATACCGCTGCATTACAAGATACACACTCGCCCCGTAATTATAAGGATGGCTGGAGTTATCGTAGCGGCGCACAATATAAGGCAAATGACAAATTATTTATCCGCGCTGGCGGTGGCTATGCCTCTACAGCGGTTAGGGATGGTTACGTTACGCCCGAAGCACCCGATGCTAATCGCTATTATTTTACAGGTGGTTTAGGTTACGCATTAACTAAAAATCTTGATCTGGATGTTTCATTTGAGTTTGAACATCTGATGTCGCGCACGCAAACCAATATTGAGTCGCAACTATCCGGTACGTTTAAAACTAATGTTTATATCCCCGGCCTATCACTTGCTTATCACTGGTAATATCTAAATTCCAAATCAAATGAAAACTTTCAGATCATATCTCCATATATTTTTAGTTACGGGTTTATTAGGCTTTGCGGCTTGTAAAACCAATATTAATACACCAACACCCTCAAAGGGCACAGCCGATTTTTCAAGGTACATAGCCGTAGGTAATTCGCTCACCGCAGGCTATGCCGACGGCGGGCTTTACAGAGAGGGACAGTTAAACTCTTATCCCAGCATTATTGCCAAACAAATGCAGAGCGCAGGCGGCGGTACCTTTACCCAGCCCTTGTTTAATACTGATCAGGCTAATGGTTCAGGGTACTTAAAATTAGCAGGATTTAACCAGGACGGTACACCTAAAACAGAGCCGGTTACCAGCAATCTGGCGGTACGTGGTAAAATCACGGTTCCGGGTTTTGGCGATGTTACACTTTATACCAAATATTCTGGCGAGTTAAATAACTACGGAGTACCAGGTATTAAACTACAGCATATAACTTATGCCCCTTATGGTAATTTGAACGGCTATTTTGAAAGATTGTTGCCAGGTACCTCCCCGACAAATACTACAACTTATCTTGATTTTGTTACGGCTAAACCATTTACCTTTTTCACCGACTGGCTGGGTAATAATGACGCGTTGCTATATGCTACAAGTGGCGGAGCCGGCGATGTATTAACCGACAAGGCTTTGTTTACCCAATTGTATAATTTTTCAATAGGTAAACTAACCGCAACGGGGCAAAAAGGAGCTGTTGCAACCATTCCTGACGTTACCGCTGTACCATATTTTAATACTATAACCATTCCCGCTATTTTGGCCGGCGTTCAAAAAGCAAATCCGGCGGCAAAAGCGTTATATGTTAATGCGCTTGTTTCAGGCGCTACTTATGCGCCAAGGGAAGCAACGGCTAAAGACTTGGTTATTTTAACGTTTAATACAGGTTTAATAGGCACGCCCGTAGCTACACCAGCTGGTAATTTACCTTACGGCCTTACACCATATACGCCTATTGAAAATAAATATATACTTGATGAAAATGAGGTGGCACTCACCCGTGATTATGTGACATCATATAATACTACTATTAAAACCGCCGCTGCCTCGAAAGGACTTGCCATTTTTGATGCCTATACGTTTTTAAATAATGTAAAGGCCAATGGACTAATTGTTGACGGAGTGAATTTAAGTTCCAATTATATAAGTGGCGGCATATTTTCTTTAGATGGCGTTCATTTAACGCCCCGCGGTTATGCCATTGTAGCCAATGAGTTTATCAAGGCAATCAATAAACAATACGGATCATCCATTCCGCAGGCAAATGTGTCCAGTTATAATGGCGTAAAGTTTCCTTAAAAATCATACAACTAATACTGATCTTATATTTTACTTAACAACGGCCCGGCTAAAACCGGGCCTTTTTAGTTAAAATATTATCTTGTACAATTTAACCATATGTTTCTGTGATTTTTGTTAAAATGGATTGTATGCAATCATCCATTATAGCGCCCGGATTTTTGCTGAATTTATTTGTTGACCGGTTAGCGAGGATTACATTGAATGATAACGCGTTATGGCCAAGGGCGGAGGCAAGGCCATATATCCCGGCGGTTTCCATTTCCAGGTTGGTTATTTTTCCACGTGACGACTGAAAATCTGAAACAATTAATAATAATTGAGGTACTGATGATTTAGCACGTACCTGTCTGCCTTGCGGTGAATAAAAGCCAGGAGCGGTAATGGTTAAACCTTGCGGCGCCATGGTGCCAAATTGTTTAATCAATTTATCACCCGCTGAAGCTAAATAAGGATTAAGCTGGTAACCATCGGGAATGATGGAACAAAATTGCTGTAAAAGCTCTTCTTCTGCCAAAGTTAAGGTCTGTTCATAAAAATACATGAGCGTGTCCAGTCCAAACGCAGCCGAAGAAATCAACAAACTGTCAACCGGGATATCAGGTTGTAAAGCACCAGATGTGCCGATACGAATGATGTCAATGCTCTGAAAGTTTGAACGGGCAAGTCGTGTATCCAGATCAATATTTACCAGAGCGTCTAACTCATTTAACACAATGTCGATATTATCTGTACCAATACCTGTCGAAATAACCGTGATGCGTTGTTTACCAATCCTGCCGGTATGTGTAATGAACTCACGCTTCCCTTTTTTTACTTCTATAATATCAAAAAACCTGCTCACGCGAGCAACTCTGTCCGGATCACCAACGAGTATAACCAGATCACTTATATCGTCGGGGAATAAATTTAAATGGTAAAGACTGCCGTCCTCATTTAAAATGAGATCTGTTTCCGAAATTCTTTCCAAATGGTTTAGTTTATACAGTTAATTAAATCAGCTTATCAGGAGTGATCGGTAAATCTCTCACCCGTTTACCGGTGGCATTGTAAACAGCATTGGCAACTGCGGCTGCTACACCTATAAGTGATATTTCTCCAATGCCTTTTGTCCCAAGTGGGTTTACATAAGGGTCTGGTTTGTCTATAAAGATGGCTTCCATCTGCGGAATGTCGGCGTTAACAGGTACATGATAATCGGCGAAGTTATTATTCACGTAGCGGCCATAACGGTGGTCAAATATCATTTCTTCGGTCAGCGCCATGCCAATACCGCCTACCGCTCCGCCAATCATCTGGCTCCGGGCGGTTTTCATACTCACAATTTTTCCGGCATCAACAACAGCTACAATCTTTTTTACCTTTACAACCCCGGTTACCGGATGTACAAGCACTTGCGCAAAATGAGATGAAAAGGAATACATAGAATATTTTTTATTCTCATCCGCACCCTGCGACTCTTTGGTCACCTCGACATAGGGTAAATTGTGTTGTTTCAGGATATTATCATAAGCGACAGGGGCGGTATCATCCTCCGGTTTGCCCGCCAGCGTGTTGAGCTTTTGTTTAAGCGCAATACACACATCATGCACCGCAGAACCCACAGTTGAAACCGTAGCCGAGCCGCCCTGTGTAGGCGCTTGCGGATAGGAAGAATCGCCTAAATCAAAGGTGATTTTATCAGCGGGTATACCCAAAATATCTGATGCAATAATTACCATGGCAGTACCGGTGCCCGGCCCGATATCACTTGCTGCACTTTGAATATTCAGCGAACCATCCGGCATCAATTTAGCTTTCGCCAAGGCCCTGCTGCGGTAGGCACCAAATGCGCCGCAACCAATGCCATAGCCTACCAGCCATTCACCATCGCGCAGGGAGGCCGGTTTGGAGGGGCGTTTGTCCCAGCCAATATGCTGAGCACCTAACTGATAGCATTCTTTTAAATATTTGCTCGACCACGGTAGGTTTCGCTCCATATCGGTATCGGCATAATTGCGGAGCCTTAATTCAATCGGGTCAATATTCAGGGCATACGAAAGCTCATCAAGTGCCGATTCCAACGCGAATGATCCTGTCGCCTCACCGGGGCCGCGCATAGGAGCGGGGACACCAGCATTTAAAGGAACTACTTTATAACGGGTGTTGGCATTAGGACTGGCGTATAAAAATCTGGAAACATTAACCGATCCTTCTGTGAACTCCTCATAAACAGCTGTTTGTGAATGCGACTCATGCGTCATGCCAACTAATTTACCGTCGGGAGTGGCACCTAAACCAATTTTCTGAATGGTGTGCGGCCTGTATCCTACGAGCGTGAACTGCTGCTCGCGGGTAAACATTAACCGCACCGGCCGATTAACCATTTTGGCGGCTTGTACTGTCGCTATTTCGTGCGGCCAGGTGCGCAGCGCCGAACCAAACGCTCCACCCACAAAACGCGAGTTGATCTGCACATTATTTATATCCAGTTTAAAGGCCTCGGCAATGGCCTTTTGACTATTTTTAACGCCCTGGGTTTTGGTATATACGGTTACTTTATCTGGTGCGTCCCATGTTGCGGTGGTTACATGCAACTCCATTGGGTTATGTACCTCGGTTGGTAATGTATATTCCTGCTCAACTTTTATGGGGGCATTTTTATAAGCGTCAGTTTCGCCGCGCACATAATCGGTATACTTACCACCATTTGGGGTAACACCTTTATTAATATTTTTATTAAAATTAGTTTCAAAAGGTTGCTGTTGATAAGTGGCTTTTATAAGTGAGGCGGCAAAGGTGGCGCGCTCAAAGCTGTCGGCCACCACAAGGGCTATAGGTTGGCCGTTAAAAAATACCTGATTATCAAAAAATAATTTCAAACCCTTTCTTTGGGGTTTTGACGGATCTGGCTGATAACCCGGCACAGGTTGAGCATTAAGATGGGTTATCACAGCAAGCACCCCGGGGGCACGTTCTGCGGCTTTAGTATCCATACCGGTTATGGTGCCGCTTGTAATAGTAGCAGGAACCAGCACCGCGTAAGTTAAACCGGGGAATTTATACTCAGCAGAATATTTTGCGGCGCCTGTTACTTTCAATCGGCCGTCAACACGATTTAAAGAGGTTGCGGTTTCATCATTTTTTAATTGTATGTCTTCCATTTTTATGATGCTGATGTGCGGTTTATATTTGATCCTGCTTAATGAAGCGAAACTGTCATTTAAATATACCGATACTAAAGTTAACAATTGAATATAAAGAAAAGTTGGCTGCAATCATATAAAAACAATGTAATTGAAAAATTACCCACTATTATTATTGTTAATAGATAGTTAACTTAAATACAATATATACGGCGCAATTTTGTCCCGTTACGCAAATGCTGATATTATTTGTGTAACTAATATTTATCTCCACCGTAATAATCATAATAAAACATGAAAATCCCTTTACTCGCTTTTTTAATACTGGCCTTACCTGCATCCAGGTTGGGCGATAATAATGATAACCTGCCTATCAATAAAATACAGGTAATAGGTTCGCATAATAGTTATAAAGAAGCTATTGATCCTGCTTTGTTCAAAGCTTTCCAGCAGCAAAATCCCGAGTCTGCCGAAAAAATCGACTATGAGCACATTGATCTTACAGATCAGCTCAATATGGGTTTATTAAACCTGGAAATTGACGTTTACGCGGATTCAAAGGGTGGCAAATATGCGCACCCTAAAGGGTTAGACTGGGTTAAAGGACAGCCATCGTTCGATCCTGAAGGTGAAATGAAGAAACCGGGTTTTAAGGTATTTCATATTGTCGATCTTGATTTCCGCAGCCATTGCCTGACCTTTAAAGATGGCTTAAAACAATTAAAAGCCTGGTCAGATGCGCACCCGGATCATAACCCCATCTTTATCACTTTGGAACCCAAAGACGGCAAACCCAAAGACCCGAAACTTACCGTACCTGAAAAATTCACTACCCAAACCCTTGCCGAATTGGATCAGGATATCAAGGATGGTTTAGGCAACTCCATCATAACACCAGATATGGTAAGGGGTAAATATGCTACGCTTGAAAGCGCTGTGCTGCACGGTAACTGGCCAACGTTAAAAGAGGCAAAGGGCAAGTTTGTATTCATCATGGATAATAATAAGGAAGACAGGGCGCTTTACATTGAAGGTCACCCATCGCTAAAAGGCAGGGTGTTATTCACTAATACCGATCCTGGTAATCCGGAAGCCGCCATGATGATCCGCAACAACCCTCAGGATCCGGAGATAAAAGAACTGGTTAAAAAGGGATATATAATCCGCACCCGTGCTGACTCAGATACCGAACAGGCACGTGCAAACGATAAAACAGATTTTACAGCGGCCTGCAATTCTGGTGCCCAAATTATAACTACCGACTATTACTTAAAAAGCACCCATTTTAAATCAGACTATGTGGTATACTTTGCAGATGGTAATAAATATTTCCGTTTAAATCCCGCGTTCAATCCCCATAACGCACCCGGTAATACCACCGGAAAATAAATATTACAACCTTACAGGAGGTGATCTAAGCAATCATCTTCTGTAAGATTTAAAATACCCCGTACAAGATTATATATTAACGGTAAACTCGTCGGCCAATGTAAGCTGAACGGGCTGCTCTTTGCCTGATATGGCATAATACTTACCTGTTAAAGTTAAGCCGCTGGCATTCTTCTCCACTGCCAATTTTAAAAATCCGTGTGTTGAATCGCAGTAGTTTACCAGTTGTACATTATCAAACAAAGGGTTTTCGGTGGTAAAACGTTCATCACCCGGTTGTACTACGGCATGCAGTTCATCAAATCCGCCGGCACCGGCCACAATATAGGGTATCACGGTATTATCGGCATATAACTTATGGAAACGCTGATAACAATGTACATGTCCGCTCAAAACCATATCCGGTTTAATACCGGTCTCTTCAAACACTCCTTCCAGAAATTCAATCATCGGTATGCTCGCGCCGTGGTTAACATCTGCAGAATAAGGGGAGTGGTGCAGACAAACCATCAAGGCCTTATTGGGTCTTTCCTGATTGTGGGTGGTCAGCTCTTTTATAAACCATTTGCGCTGTTCATCGGTGATGATACCAAACTTGGGTACATTACTGTGCAACCCAATAATGTTCATGAGCGGCGTTTTAAGTGTCCAGTATATATTGGGCTGCGTCATGCTCATCCGGCTGGTAGCTCCTCCAAAGTTAACCGGATGTGAAACAGTATCGCAAAATACCTTTGTAAAAGCATCTAAACTATGATAAGAAATTGGGTTAGCGGGGTTTATGTCACTATCATGGTTCCCGGCAATTGCAAATATGGGCGCCGGATAATTTTTATAAGGCAAAAAAAACTGCTGCTCATACCGTTCTGCTTCGCCATGATTATAAACAATATCCCCTAAATGATACAGAAATTGCGGCCGTTCATTAGTATTAACATCATTATACTGCTGCGCCATAGCGGTGGCAACCACTTCAATAGTTTCCGGATGACGTACACTGCCGGTATCGCCAAGCAGATGAAAAACCATTTTTTTATTGTCTAATCCAGGTAATACGTCATCAATAGATAAATGATAAGGGTATAAACCAGAGGGGCGGGGCAGGGGTTGAAATTTATGCGTATCGTCGGGCTGATCCAGTTTAAAAACCGGCTTTACCTGTAAAGTGTTAACTGTCGTCATGTGCGCAAAAATACCAACCCGGTATTAAGTTTGGATTAAAAGAAATGGGAAAACGTGATTTATCCCGATTTAGCTGATGTTTTCACTAAACTTTAAACGGTTCTCTACTTTTAACGGTATTTTTCTACTTTTAGCAATATATTATATAAAGCAGTATGTATTGGTACGAGAACGAGGTTAAAGGACTGGAAAAGGAAAGGTTGCAATTGACGTATGAGCCATCAACTTTATTTTATGGCAGCTCAACAATAAGGTTGTGGAATACATTATTTGAGGACTTTAAGCTCTTTAAGCCTGTTAATCTGGGTTTTGGCGGTTCAACACTCGCGGCTTGCTCCTGGTTTTTTAATCGGGTTGTTGCCCCATATGATGCCAGGTCTATCGTGTTATATGCAGGCGATAATGATTTGGGCGACGGAAGGCATCCGGAAGAAATATTTATATTTTTTGAACAGTTAACCCATCAAATTACCGAGCGCTTTGGCTCTATTCCTTGCTATTATGTATCCATTAAACCCAGCATTGCCCGTTGGGACCTGATCAACTCGCTTAAATATACCAATAATATTATTGAAAACGAGATCATAAAGCGGGACAATAACTGGAAATTCATCAATATATATAATAAGATGCTGAACAAGGATGGTTACCCAGAAAAGGAATATTTTCAGCCAGACGGGCTTCATCTGAGCAGTAAGGGGTATGCTCTTTGGAAACAGATCATTCATGCCCGGCTTTCAGAAAACTTTCATGCAGAATTAATATAAACATCACACAATAGCGCCATCTTGCGATGTATAGTATATGGATAGAGAATATATTCAGTGGTACAGTCCTGCTCTTCAAAAGAACATGGAGATGCTTATTTTTGGTTCTGGCGGTGCTATTGTATTGTTTTTCCCGGCAAGGATGGGGCGGTTTTATGACTATGAAAATTGGCGGGTAATTGAGGTACTGCGCGAAAAAATTGAAAAGCGTTATATCCAGGTTTGTTGTGTAGATAGCTTTGATTGCGAAAGTTTTTATAGTTCAGGGTTTCATCCGTCGCAGAAAATTACCCGCCATATGCAATATGAGCAGTATATTCTGCAGGAGGTGATGCCCTTTTTAAACAAGAAAAATCCCGGTTCATTTAAAATTGTTGCAGGTTGCAGCCTTGGTGCATTTCATGCCGTGAATATTTCGCTGCGCCATCCGGGCATATTTAATAAAGTGATTGGCATGAGTGGCCGGTACGATCTTGCAGCTCAAATAGGACATTATGACGATCTGTTTGACGGATATTGGGACGAAAACGTTTACTTTAACATGCCAACACAATATCTGTCTAATTTAAACGACGAGGAGAAATTGCTCCTTATAAGGCAAGCCACCTATGTTTTAGCTGTAGGCCGGGAAGATGTAGTGCTGGAAAATAACGTTTTGCTAAGTAATATGTTAACGGAAAAAGGGATAAGCAACTCTCTATACATTTGGGATAAGGAGGCGCACCAGGCCCGGGCATGGCGCCAAATGGTGATTAATTATTTATAATACCTTATCTTGTTTAATCTTCTTTGTTAATGGCCAATTGTTACTTATAACCCAACAGTAACAATTATGATAAATTAATATTCTTAACTTTCAATATACATTGCTATCATAGTTTTACAGCTTACAAGCTTTGAAAAGAAGAATGAGAAAACAATATTTGATCATAGGTGGCTTTATAGTGATGATGCTGTTTTCGCTTACAGCCTGTCATACTGTAAATAGCAAAAAGCAATTAACCGCGAACGAACAGGTTAATATGCACAGCGCTTATGACGACAGTACACTTAACCGCAACATACTCCCTGTTTTAATGCCATATAACCGGGTTATTGACCCGGCCGGCAAGGTTATTTCATTTGGCGACCCGGGCGATGAAAACCATAGCATGGATGTTAGACTAATACCCGGCAGCAAGATCATTGCCGTTGAAGACAGGTTTGGCATAACCTTAATAGATACAACACAAAGTAAAGTAATTAGCCGGTGGACTTATAAGCAGGATGCCCGCTACCGTGGGCTTACCAGTACCTATTCGGGTTTAAAAGTTTTAAAAACAAATGCCCAAACCCAAATATTCTGGAGCGCGGCGGCCGGTAAGGGTAAAGACTCCAAATCTTATGTTTTTCAGGCCATTTGGGATGGCGAAAAGATTAGTATCCAAAATACTTTCACGTTTAAAGCCGAAGGTGAATCGCCATTGGCATTACCAAATGATCTGGCTATAAACAATGAAAACGGTACAAATTTTTTGTATGTGGTTTTAAATGGCAATAATCAATTGGTTAAAATTAATCTGTCGACCAATAAAACTGTCTGGACACAGCCTACCGGCGTTGCACCCTATGGCATTGTAATAGCAAAAGGCAAAGTATTTGTAACCAACTGGGCAGGCCCTAATGCAGTAGATACCGTGAACCGGGAAACTGCGGGAGTGCCTTACGGAAAAACTTATATAGACCCCAAAACCGGCGCCACTGCGCAGGGCACTGTCATGGTAATGAATTTAGAGAATGGCGGCATCATAAAAGAGATAGAGGTAGGCCTGCATCCCAACGCTATCATTAGCAGTATTGATGAGGATTTTGTTTATGTAGCCAACGGCAACAGTGATATGGTATCGGTGATATCTGCCAATTCACTAAAGAATGTAGATGCCATTAATGTTAAATTAAATCCGGGTAAAAAAAGCTATATCGGCGATACCCCAAATGCTTTGGCCATTGACAGTAATGGCACAACTTTATATGTAGCCAATGGGCTTGACAACGCGGTTGCTGTTGTAAAGCTCGGCTCAAAAGCAGCTAATAAGGGTAAAGGCAATAATGTAGTAAAGGGCTTTATACCAACCGAAGCCTATCCCGGTGGACTTGCCGTTGATGAGCGCACTTTATTTGTAACCAATCTGGAAGGTGAGGGCTCGCGTATAGGCAGTAAGGAAATAGGTAAAGCAGGGTTAGATGCCGAGGCCAAAGGTGGTGTTAATGCATATAACTCACATCATCAAAAAGCAACTGTATCAATTATTTCACTTCCTGATGATGAGCTTTTAAAACAATATACAAAAAAGGTACTGGATTTGAACCTGAGCTTCAGGCAACAGATAGCTCAGTTGTTACCCCGTAAAAACATTCCTGCACGGCCTATACCCGAACGCATAGGCGAGCCGTCGGTATTTAACCATGTGCTGTATATTATAAAAGAGAACCGTACCTATGACCAGGTTTTGGGCGATATGCCGGAGGGAGATGGCGCTAAATTGCTTTGTATATATGGCGACAGCGTTACACCCAATCAGCATAGTTTAGCGCGTAATTTTTTATTATTGGATAATTACTATGTATCGGGCAAATGCTCAGCCGAAGGCCATCAATGGACTGATGCCGCCATGGTGACTGATTACGTTGAAAAAAGCGTAAGATCCTGGTTTCGCAGCTATCCGCATGTGCAGGAAGATGCACTGGTTTATGATGGCAATGGTTTTATATGGAACAACGCGGCCGATCATGGTAAAACCGTAAGGATATACGGTGAAGCCTGTGCTGTACATTTTGACAACAAACTTAGCTGGAGCGATATTTACAATAATTATAAGGCAGGTAAACCCTTTGTATTTAATAATACCAGTACCATATCCCGCGTAAGGCCAATGCTATCGCAAAACTACCCGGGTTCTGACGAGCATAAGATCAATGAACAGTTAAGAGCTTCTGCCTTTATAAAGGAGTTAAATGAATATGAGAAAATGCCCGGCGATCAGCTGCCGCAATTAATGGTTATGGCACTTTCTGCCGATCATACAGTAGGTACCAGGCCCGGATACCCCACACCTGAAGCAATGGTTGCAGACAATGACCTCGCGCTTGGTCGTATGGTTGAAGCCTTATCAAAAAGTCGTTTCTGGAAAAATACCGTAATATTTGTAACCGAAGATGATTCCCAGGCCGGATGGGATCATGTTTCGGCGTACCGGACTACCGGGTTTGTGATAAGCCCATACAGCAGGCTGCAAGGCAAAGTGAGCAAAAATTATAACCAAACCTGCATTGTGCGCTCTATTGAGCAAATATTAGGTTTACCGCCAATGAACATTATTGACGCGACGGCGCTGCCAATGTTTGATTGCTTTACCAGCAAACCATCAAATTACACTTATAAATGTGTAAATAATCGTATTCCGTTAAACAGGGTGAGCCCGCCATTATCATCACTGAAAGGATCGGCACTGCACTTTGCCCAGCTATCATCCAAGCCAGAATATGATCATATTGATGATGGAAACGATGATGTAATGAACAGGATATTATGGTTTGCCGCTAAAGGCAAAAAACCTTATCCGGCCAAACTGGCCGGTAAGGATGATGACGATTGATTTATGTTATTAGCGGGCGGCAAAGCTCTGCTGCCCGCTAATAATTAGAGATTCATGCCGCCCGAAACTTCAATGCGCTGCGCGTTGATCCACCTGGCTTCTTCAGTACATAGAAAAGCTACCACACCGCCAATATCGTCTGGTAACCCTGCGCGGCCTAATGCTGTAATTTCGGCCACATGCTTATTCAATTCAGGGTTATCGCGCAATATGCCACCACTAAAATCGGTTTCTATGGCGCCTGGTGCTACAACATTCGCTGCGATGTTACGAGGGCCAAGTTCTTTGGCCAGGTACCGGGTAAACACTTCAACCGCCCCTTTTATTGAACCATAAGCAGAAAACCTTGGCATACTAAAGCGGGCTAATCCTGACGAAAGGTTAATGATCCGCCCACCATCATTAATAAAAGGTAATGCCTTTTGGGTAAGGAAGTAAACACCCTTGAAATGGATATTAAATAATAGATCAAAGTTTTCTTCTGTCATTTCGGCAAACGGGGCGTTGATACCTATACCCGCATTGTTTATTAAAAAATCAAAGTGATCGGTATTAAAAGTTTGTTTCAGGACTTTGGTTAATTCTTTAAAAAATGAATTAAAACTTTTAACGTCACCTGTGTTCAATTGTAAGGCCGCCGCCCTCTGACCGGCCTGTTCAATCTGAGCTACCACATCAAGCGCTTCATCTTTTTTGTTGTTGTAGGTAATGATTACGTCAATACCTTTTTTTGCAATACTTAATGCCATATTTTTGCCTAAACCACGGCTTCCACCGGTAATAAAAGCTATTTTATTTGTTAAAATCATACGTTTTTTTAATTTTTTTGACGTTTTTTTTCAACAAAATTACCTGTAAAAGTATGTTGCCTGTTTGCAAGCATCAATCCGGTGTTTGCGAAATTCAAATAATGATATTAAATTCTGAAAGTGGCTGGTGAAAACGTAGTCTGTTTTCTGAAAAAATTCGAGAAATGCGCTAACTGCTCAAAACCAAGGCAATAGGCAATTTCCGAGATATTCCAGTTGGTTTGTTTGAGGAGTATCTTGGCCTCCATGATGATCCGGTTGCTGATGATATCGGTAGTGGTTTGGCCGGTGTTTTCTTTGAGAACCTTGTTCAGGTGGTTTACATGTACCGATAAGCGGCCGGCATAATCTTTGGCGGTGCGTAAACTGAGTCTTTGGTGCTGAGATTCTATAGGGAACTGCCGCTCAAGCAATTCAATAAATAAGGACGAAACCCGCGCCGAAGCGGTATGAGAAGGGTATAGCGCGGTTGCCGGCTGCAGCTTTTGCCCGTAATGGATCAGCTCAAGTACGTAGTTACGCAGCAGGTCATATTTATAAGCATAGTCAGATGATAACTCTTTATACATCTTTTTGAATATGTGGGTGATATCTTCAACATCCTCATCGCTTATTTGAAAAACAGGGTAGCCCCCGGGCCGAAAAATGGGCATATCGTCCAGTACCACACCGCTTTTGGCCTGGGTCAAAAAATCAGCTGTAAAAATGCAAAAATAGCCCAGCTGGTCTTCATCCAACGGAATATAATGATAAGGAATTTTAGGCGTGCCAAACAACAGGGCGTTCTTTTCAATATCGATTACCTTATCAGCATATTCGGCCTTGTTACGGCCTCTTATCATGCTGATCTTGTAATATTCCCGGCGGTTATAAGGCATAACGGTCGTTTTTTTAAGCCGGCTCATTAACTCGTCGATCTTAAATACATTGAAGTGACCTATCTCTTTGTTTATACCTTCAGGTATAAGAGAGGTGGTTTGTTCATAAAATTCGTTAAGTGTTTTAATTTCCATGGCCGTACTTGCGAAAATCAAATATACAATAAAGAAATGGAGCGGCTCAAAGCCATAAAAACAGGCGTTTACAGGGTAAAAAACATACTTTTATGTAGCATAAACGTATCAATTTGATACATTTTTACTAACTTTTAACAAAATAATGTACAAATTTGTTACCGAAACCGAGTTTTTAAACTGATTAAGACATGCCCCTTGTTTTGAGTACAAATGAAATGATTCGACGTATTCACATTGATGGGGATGAGGCAGCCTTTAACGAACTATATGAACTACAGGAAGCCCGGCTTTTAAAATTCGCCATCGGTTTTGTGGCCGACCGGGAATCTGCTGAAGAAATAGTACAGGATGTGTTTGTAAAAATATGGTTAAGCCGCAAAAACTCACATGCCATCAGAAACCTCCAGGTGTATCTGTATGTACTCACTAAAAATGCTTGTCTTAACCACCTCCGCAGTATATCTTCAAAAAAAATAAGAGAACTCCAGCTCACAGAAAGCTATTATTTTGATTTACCTGTTGACCCCTCACAGCTGTTAATTAGCAAGGAGTTACAAACGCGGGTTTTAAAAGCTGTTAATGGGTTACCTCCGCGCTGCAAACTTGTATTTAAAATGATAAAAGAAGATGGTCTGTCATGTAATGAAGTGGCTGCCATTCTTGACCTTTCGTACAAAACTGTTTTTGCGCAGTTAACCATCGCCCTTAAAAAACTGGATGATGTGCTCGGCAGCAAATAAAAACATCTGCTTTTCAGAAAGTTGATTACTAATTCGCTTAGTTATTTATTCCGTTCTTGAACTTTTTACCGGGTTCATTAGCGCCGCCTTTACCGCCTGAAAACTGATTGTCAATAGGGTGAGTATAATAGACCCTATACCGGCCAACAAAAATACGCCGGGTCCAGGTAAGTTTACACTTTTCACAGAAGGTGATTTTACACAATTGCGGTTTCCTGACTCCTTTTTTAGCATCCAAAACCGGACATACCTATGTTCGTGTCTGTTACAAACTATTTAATCATCGCTAAGATATTCACCTGTTTATCAATTGATTAAATTTTTGGAACAGAGATTGATCTAAGTGCATGGCTTGAAAGCGTATACCTTCCATATCAACCTTTATGACCTGGCTTTCCTGGGAACAATTTTCGTTGGGCTCGCTTTCAGCTTGATGTTGTTACTTTCCAAAAGAGGCAACAAGGCCGCAAACCGGATCCTCGGCCTGATCCTAATGATTACCGTCATGCAGATGATCCGGGCTTTGGACACTGACATTCACCTGGAAACCGCTTTTCCGCGCTGGAGCCTTGCCTCATGGCAATTTTTACTGGCCTTAGGTCCGCTTATCTATTTGTATGTATGGAGCATTACAAAGCCAGACAGTAAATTTCGTTCCGGCTACCTGCTGCATTTCTGCCCCTTGCTGGTAGAAGTCGGCGTGAATATTTTCTATCCGTCAAGTCCTCCGGGGCCGAACATGGCGTTCCGGCTACTGGTATTTATTTCGGTTTGCGTCTATTGGTATGCCGCTCACAAGATGATCAAAGACTTTTTTGGGAGACTTAAATTTAACGGGGGCGACCGTTACCGGCTGAAGTTACAATGGTTGAACAACCTATTGACAGGTTTTGCCATTTTATGGCTATCGTGGATACCCTTCACGATCATCGGCTTCCTAAACCACAATAATCAGACAACCCCAGTATTTTATCCTTTATGTCTCCTTTTGGCCGTACTGGCAATAGGGGCGGCCGGAATGGTGATCTTAAGGCCCGAAATTAACTCGCCAGCAGATGAACCCTATTTTTTGAAACTAACATCGCCGGATGAGTCCAGGCATAAAGCCACCTGGCTTAAAAATATGGTAAAGATCGACGCTTATTACAAAGACCCAGAATTGAGTTTGACCTCACTGGCTGAAAAGCTCGGATTGACTACCCACGAATTGTCCCGGATCATCAATGCCGTGCTTAAAACAAGCTTTAATGATTTTATCAATGCTTACCGCGTAGCCGATGTAGCCCGCAAGATGCAGGACCCGGCTTTTGATCACCTTACCTTGCAGGGCATCGCTTATGATTCCGGCTTTAACTCCCCCAGTACTTTTCACCGCGCATTCAAGCAACTGACCGGCAAAACACCAGCGGAATATAAAAAAGAACTGCCATCTTATAAAGTGACATATGATTTCCGGGCCGCAACGGTAATTTCGGATCAGAAAAACCGCAATCATATGTTTGAAAATTATTTGAAAATCGCCTGGCGAAATACGATCAGGAACAAAGCTTCTTCGTTCATCAATATTACCGGCCTTGCCGTGGGTATGGCTGTGGCTATGCTAATCGGTTTATGGATATGGGACGAAGTCTCATACGATAAGTCCAATACGAATTATGACCGCATTGTACAGGTTTTAACCAACAAAAATGCCGGCGGTGGTCTGGTGACGCAGTCCTCGCTGCCTTTGCCGTTATCGACAGAACTGCGGGATAAATATGGCAGCGACTTTAAACAGGTGGCCTCGGTTGTTACGATGGAACAGAACATGAACTATAACAACCATGCCTTTTCAAGGATAGGCTGTTATGCTGAGTCTGCTATTACAGATATCATCACCCTGAATATGATCAGAGGATCAAAAACCTCCTTTAAAACACCCGGCACTCTATTGATCAATGAATCATTAGCCCGGGCCATATTTGGTGAAACCGATCCGATCAATAAAACAATCAAGCTCAACGACGCGTACCTGGTGCAGGTAACAGGTGTGTACCGGGACCTGCCTCAAAATACACAGTTCGGTAATGTGAATTTTATAGCGCCTGTTGGTCTCCTGACTCAAAACGGCGATGGCATGAATAATTGGTTTAACAGTTCATTCCAATTATATGCCCTATTAAACCAGGGCAGCGACCTGCACCAGCTTTCGCGTAAAATTCAAAATATCCTGTATAACCATTCGAAAAATGCCGCCAGACCCGCGCTATTCCTGTCCCCGATGAGTGAGTGGCACCTGTATGAATTCAAAAACGGCGTTGCTGTTGCAGGTCGCCTGCAGTTCGTATGGCTTTTTGGTATCATCGGCCTGTTCGTGCTATTGCTGGCCTGCATCAACTTTATGAACCTGAGCACGGCCCGGAGCGAAAAGCGCGCAAAAGAAGTGGGCATACGCAAAGCCATTGGTTCCTTGCGCACGCAACTGATTGCCCAATTCCTCTGTGAGTCCTTCCTGATTGCCGGCGTGTCATTCCTGATAGCTGTGCTGTTAGCATGGCTGGCTTTGCCGTTTTTCAATGACGTTTCAGGTAAAGACCTTCACCTGATCTGGACTAATCCGCTGGTTTGGCTGACCTGCTTTTGTTTTTGCCTTTTCACAGGGCTTATCGCGGGCAGTTACCCGGCGCTTTACTTGTCGTCCTTTAATGCGGTGAAAGTATTAAAGGGCACCTTCAAAGCAGGCCCTGCTGCTGCAATGCCGCGTAAAATACTGGTCGTCATTCAATTCGCTGTTTCAGTTACCATGATTATCGGGACTATCGTTGTTTTCAAACAAATTGAATTTGCAAAGGACAGGCCGGTAGGTTATAACCGGAACAACCTGGTGTCGATCCCCTATGACGCTATAAAGGGGTATAGCGCTTTCCGGGAGGAAGTGCTGAGAACCGGCGCTGTAACTGGCGTCTCGGCATCCTCTAACCCCACGACCGGCGTGTGGTCATCCGCGGATAACCTAAGCTGGAAAGGAAAGGATCCCAACCGGCAGGAGGTTTTCGGCACGATACTGGTCGACCCGGATTTTGGTAGTGTGGTGGGTTGGCAAATGAAGGAAGGCCGGAATTTCTCTAAAGAGTTTCCGAGCGATTCGTCAGGCTTTTTATTCAATGAAGCGGCCATCAGGCAGATGGGCCTGAGGGAGCCAATAGGTGAAACCATTAAATGGCACGAAAAAGATTGGAAAGTGCTGGGTGTCGTAAAGGACATGGTCATGACCTCGCCTTTTGATCCCATTACGCCGGTGGTGTTTTTAATGGATGACCGGGAGCGATCATTCAATGTGGTTAATTTGAAACTCAAGGCCGGCATGCCTGTTGCCGGGTCATTAGCCAAAATCGAAACAGTTTTCAAAAAGTTTGCGCCGGATGCGCCTTTCAATTATAAGTTCGCAGATAGTGAATATGCGCAAAAGTTCATAGCGGAAGAACGTACCGGAAAGCTGGCCTCCGTGTTCGCGATGCTCGCTATCTTCATATCTTGCCTTGGCTTATTTGGGGTGGCGTCATTTGTAGCTGAACAGCGCGTCAAAGAGATCGGTATCCGTAAAGTGCTGGGCGCATCGGTGATGAGCATCTGGGGTTCATTATCCAGGGACTTTGTCATTCTGGTGGGCATCGCATTACTCATTGCCGTCCCTGTTTCCTGGTATTTCATGCACCGGTGGCTGCAGTATTATACCTATCGCACAGGACTGTCCTGGTGGGTATTTGCGCTGACCGGAGCAGGTGCTGTGCTCATTACGTTACTCACCGTTAGTTATCATAGTATCAAGGCGGCAATGACCAACCCGGTGAAAAGCCTTAGATCAGAATAATGCTCCTGGGAATGGAGGCCATGATCGTGGGTTGTGGAATTTAATTGAATACGATGTGATGCGTTCCGGGTGAGATACGGAACGCATTTATTTTTAATTTAACTTAAAAATGAAACCGTATTGATCTTGATGCCGGCTCAGTTGATACATGGATATCTTATGCAGGCGTTGCTTACTCCCCGTAACCTTTAATAACAGGAGCAGTAGGAAATAGGTATGGCACAATTGCTTGGGTGGTAATACCCGAACTGACTATTTTTAAAGCATGGGTCTGTAAACTCTTCTTGCGTAAAAGTGTGAACTCACCTGGTGTTATTTACCAATCAAATGGTGCCGAAAAAAAAGTTTTATTTTCTTTAAGAAAAAGCGCCTGTTGCTGTGTCCTTACAGCATACTAATTATTATGGGCAAATCCAGGTTTATTGAGCTAATGGCTAAAAGTATGGGCAAAACCGCTACCGAAGCTGAATTGGCCGAGCTCGAAGTGTTTTTTAAACAATTTCCGGAATATAAAAGAATGCACCAGGTTACCGATACTTTAAAAGGTAATACCGGTCAATTAAATGAATCAAAACAAAAAAATATAAGCGAAAAGTTAGAAGAGCTTTGGTATAAAATTAAAGCTTCAAATGAGGCGCCTGTAATATATATTGAAACAGAGCAACCAAAGCCTGCTTTTAAATGGCAATGGGCTGCTGCAGCCATTTTGGTATTAGGGATGGCGTGCAGTTTATTTTATATACGCGAGTTTAAACAGCGGGATGAGGCTGCCCGGCTTGTGATGCATACCATCCATATACCTTACGGCACAACCCAAAAGCTGGTAATGCCCGATGGTACTAAAGTAACCCTGAATGCAGGGAGCGAGTTTACTTATCCCGAAACGTTTTCAAAAAACACAAGGGAGGTTAGCCTTAACGGTGAAGGTTTTTTTGAAGTAACAAAGAATCCGAAGAAACCATTTCTTGTACACACCAAAAAGCTTACAGTAAAAGTACTGGGAACGGTATTTAATGTGAAAGCCTATAATGATGATAAAACAACAGAAACCACTTTATTGAAAGGTAAAGTGAAGGTTGAACTAAAAAATAACCCTGAAAAAACAATTATCCTACTGCCCAACGAAAAGTTAATGGTAAGCAATAACCTGCCCCAAACAACGGCTGTAGCAAATCATAATGTTAATGTAGCTAAAATTGAATATCAGGTTATTACATTGCCAAGAGTTAAACCCGAAGAGATCAAAGAAACAGCCTGGCTTGACAACAGGATATTATTTACTAACGAGCTATTTGAAGACGTAGCCAAACAAATAGAACGCAAATATAATGTGCAGGTAGCATTTGAAGATCAGGCGCTTAAAACCGAGCAAATTAGTGGTCTGCTTGATCAGGAGCCACTACAAAAGGCTATGCAAATTATTGAAATGACAACTCCGTTCCAATTCAGAATAGAGGGAAGCACTATTTACCTGTCGCGAAAAGAGAAACAAAACTGATTTAATAACCCCTTAAACTAACGCTATGACATTGAAAAATTACCTATCAGATTCCTGAAAATCCAATAAACAAGGGAAGAGCTGGCACTCCTCCCTGTAAAAACAAATAGGATTTATTTAACAAGAGTAAGGTATTGTAACACAAGGCTTACTCTATCCATTAATTTTCAAAACAAATGTAATGAAAAAAACAAGAAGGGTATTTCCGCTTCAGGGTGTACCCGTATGTCTAAAAGTTATTTTGCTGATGAAAGCAGTATTTTTTATAATTCTGGTTACATGCATGCAAGTTTCGGCAAGTGTATATTCTCAGCAAAAATTTACGCTTAGTATCAAGCAAACCGAAGTAAGCAGCATACTAACCAAAATTCAAAAACAAAGTGATTATCGTTTCTTTTACAACTACTCGGTTATTAAAAGGCTGGGGAAAGTTGATCTTAACGTAAAGGATGCAACGATAGACCAGATCTTAAGCACAATTATCGATAATAAACTTTCCTACAAAATGAGCGATGACCATGTGGTGATCATCTCAAACCAGGAAGATGCCAACAAGCAGGCCATTATAAAAGGGAAAGTTGTTGATAAAACAGGCGAACCATTGATAGGTGTAAGCGTAAAGCTTCAGGGTACCAATGTGGGTGTTACTACTGATGTTAACGGCAGCTTCAGCATTAACGCCCCCGACGATGGCGTACTGGAACTAACGTATATTGGTTATGCCAAAAAGGTAATCCCGATTAGCGGCAATCATAACCTGTCAATTACTATGGATGCGCTGCCATCAGCCTTAAATGAGGTGGTGGTAGTAGGTTATGGTACCACTAAAAAAATTGACCTTACAGGTTCAGTGGCCAGTGTTAAAGGTACCGATATTCAAAATTTACCGGTGAGCTCTGCTGCGCAGGCATTGGATGGCAGGGCCAGTGGTGTTAACATTGTGCGTAATGATGGTTCGCCGGGGTCCGCGCCCAGTATCAGGATACGTGGTACAGGTACCCTTAATGATGCCAACCCACTTGTAGTGGTTGATGGTGTACCAACCAGCAACGTTGATGCGCTAAGTGATATCAATCCGAATGATATTGCCTCTGTCGACATTTTGAAAGATGCCTCTGCAAGCGCTATTTACGGTACACGTGCGGCAAATGGAGTAGTTTTGGTAACCACAAAAAAGGGTACCTATAATCAAAAACTGGGTACTACGGTCAATTTTTATAATGGCTTCTCTAAGTCAACCAAATATATCGACTTACTTACTGCGCCAGATCTGTATAAATTAAAAAGAGAACGTTATACCAATGACGGTGTTGCTATAGATGCACCCTGGAATAATGATTATTATGCTACACAAAGAACTGATTGGCAGCGGGCCATTATGGGTACAGGCCATGTAACCAGCGGCGATGTCAATATAACAGGCGGTAATGATGTATCAAACTATTACTTTTCAACTTCTCTTTATAATGAGGATGGTATTATTGATAAAACCAATTTTAAACGTTTCAGTACCCGCATTAATTCAGAGCATAAAATAAAGCCCTGGCTTAAACTCGGCGAAAATATTCAGTTAACCTATACAGATAACAACGGGTTTGATACGTACAGCTCACAAACAGGTTTAATTTTCTCGGCATTGCGTTTTAACCCGGCCATACCTTTGGTAAACCCGGATGGTACTTATGGTACCTCAAAAGCATTTGCCAATCAGTTAGGTGATATCAACAGCCCTTATGCAACCATCCAGCAAGCTGATCGTTACACCCGGAAATACAGGGCTTTAGCTAATGCGTTTGCCGAAATTACTTTTATAAAAGACCTAAAACTGCGTGTTAATTATGCTTTTGATGGCACCATTAACCGTGGATATAACTTTAGTATACAGGATCTGAACCAGGCCAGGCAAAACACCAGCTCTACTTTAACACAAACAGAGGCCGAAGTTGCCTCGCAGTTATTGGAAGCGTTTGTTACTTATGATAAAACATTTGGTAAAAGTCATGTTGTTTTTACCGGAGGATATTCTTATCAGAATTTTAAAGGCGGCAACTTTGCCGCAGGCCGTGTTGGCTATGATGATACTTCGCCAGATCAAAGGATCTTAGACTTGGGAACCTCGCTTTTAACCGCGTCGGGCAATTATAAATTCCCTTCGGCGGGCGGAGGCCTTGACAAAGTTTCGGCGCTGGAGTCGGGTTTTGGAAGATTGTTTTATGATTATGATGGACGCTTTTTAGCTACGGTGACTTTCCGTGCTGATGGTTCATCAAAATTTGGCCCAACCAATAAATGGGGGTACTTCCCTGCATTTTCACTGGGATGGAGACTATCCAACGAACAATTTATTAAAAACATCAACTGGATCAGTAACCTGAAACTTACCGGTGGCTGGGGCGAGTTAGGCAACCAGAGTGTTGACGGGTTTCAATACGTGAGTACCATAACGGTAAATAACACTTATGGCAATGGTGGTTACGCTTTCGGCGGAACAGGGGTAAGCGGAGCTGCTATTACCACTATAGCCAATCCCGATATTCATTGGGAACGTACATCAATGGCCAATGTTAGTTTAGACGCGGGCTTTTTGAACAATCGGTTAAATACAACCATTACCTATTTTAATAAGGATACCAAAGACATGCTGTTGGCGCCACCAGAGGTAGGCACTTTTGGATTAGTAGCTATTCCCGACAGAAATATTGGTAAAATGAATAACCGTGGCGTTGAACTGGAGGTTAATTACCAGGGCGGTGATAAGGTAAAATATTCTGTGGGCGCAAATGCTTCTTTTATTAAAAACAAGGTAACCGAATTAAATGGCGCCGGTTCATTTGTAGGTTCGGTTGTTTATGGCCGTTCAAGCCAGGAAATTTCCAGGACATATCAGGGTCAGCCTATTTCATCATTCTACGGATGGAAAACCAATGGCCTATACCAAACCCAGGCCGATATCGACAATGATCCGGCTTTGAAGAATGATCCTCGTAAGGGTAATATAAAACCAGGCGACGTACGTTTCCTTGATCTGGACGGCAATGGTTTGATAGACGGTAACGACCGTGCTAACCTGGGCAATCCTAACCCTAATGTTACTGCAGGTTTACAAGGCAGCGTATCCTATAAAGGTTTTGACCTTGCCGCAAATTTCACCGGTGTATTTGGTGTTAGCCTGTATAATGCCGACAGGATGCAGGGTATTGATCCAACTTATCCGTTTAACCTGTATGCCGAAACATTGGGCCGCTGGACAGGACCCGGTACCAGCAATACCATTCCGCGGATGTCATTAGACCGTGCAAATGATAATTACCGCACATCTGACCTTTTTGTGGAGAGCGGCAATTATTTCAGCCTTAAAAACGTGACCTTAGGTTACACCCTGCCTGCTGCATGGGCCAAAAAAGCCGCTTTAAATAGCGTAAGAATATATGCATCAGGACAAAATGTATTTATGATAACCAATTATAAAGGTTATACACCTGAACTTGGTTATACAGATGGTAACCTGCAAAGGGGGGTTGATGTAGCCCAATATCCCGCGGTGCGAACAATAACATTTGGTTTAACAGTTAAATTATAACCTCATGAAATCAAAACATATATTATATACAGCAGCTTTGGCAATGGTATTTACCGCAGGCTGTAAAAAAACACTTGAGCTGAACCAAAAGGGCGCTTATGATGCATCAAACTACTTCCGGAACGAGGCCGATGCAGTAAATGCAATAACCGGTATATACAGCTTGCTGGAAGGGGAGGATTATATAGCCCACGCCGAAACAACTTTTGACGTGGCATCTGACGACTATTGGCGCTCAGGCGATCATAGTGAAGATGAGGCCATTGAAAATTTAACTTACGATGCCTCAAACGCGCAGGTTAACTACAGCTGGAAATGGAAATATGAAACCGTTAATCGCTCAACCAATTGTATTTTGAATATTCCGAAGATCACTTCCATTTCACCGGCGGTAAAAACACGCAGTATTGGCGAGGCCTACTTTTTAAGGGCCTTTGGTTACTGGCGCTTAATGGTTATTTATGGCGATGTGCCAATCATTACCGAAGATAATTACACCAAACAAAACTTCAACGTTCCTAAATCACCAATTGAGGATGTACGCAAACAGATTGAATCTGATCTGAAACAGGCCATCACTATGCTTCCCGAAAGTTATGGTGCTGCCGACAGAGGGCGCGTGAGTAAAGGCACAGCACTTGGACTTTTAACTAAATTGTATATGTACTGGGAAAAATTCCCGGAGGCTATAGCTACCGGGCAACAGGTAATATCAAATGCTAACTATGCGCTGGCTGCCAATTACCAGGATAACTTTACCCGTGCAAATGAAAACAGTAAAGAGTTATTATTCTCTATACAGGCAGTTCAAAACATTATCCAAAACGACTTTACTGTTTACTACATTCCACGTCCGTGGGGTGGTTATGGCTTTAGCCAGCCTTTGCAGGGATTGGCAGACGAGTTTGAAGCTAATGATCCGCGTAAACAGGCCACACTGTTGAGCGTAGGCGATAAGGTAGACTTAGGCGACGGCAACGGGCCAACAACATTTACGGCTGACCTTTCGGCCACCGGATATTCTTTCCGCAAATATGCTGTATTTAATGCAGCGGCCGCCGGTGGCGGTGTTGACCATACCTTCGCTGTACCTTTAATGCGCTCTGCTGATATTTACCTTTTGGTGGCCGAAGCTTTAATCCGTACCAAAGGTGCCGGTGCAGGTGATGCTTTGATTAACCAGGTTAGGCACAGGGCTTCACCTTTATTGAAGCCGGTTTCTGGTGCAGGTATGAAGGAACTGATTCACGAGCGCAGGGTTGAACTTGCCGGTGAAGGCGAACGTCACCAGGACCTGATGCGCTGGGACAAAGACAAAATTGTTGATATCGCGGCTATCTATAACTCACCAGTATCTAAGGCGCCGCTTGACAAAAACAAGAATGTTGTTTTCATCCGTCCTAAACATTATTATTATCCAATCCCTCAGGTTGAAATTGATAAGAGTAAGGGAATTTTAAAACAAAATCCTAACTTTTAAAGGATGACTAAATAAATGCCGGCAATCAGCGTTAAAGTTTCTCTCGCAGATGCTTTGTTCTGGTTGTCGGCATTTTATAGCTAAACCCGCTATATAAAATTGTCATTTCGGACGAGGAACGAGGAGAATCTTATACAATCTGCAAAGCGAACACCGCTTGTAGTATAAGATTTCTCTCTGCGTTCGAAATGCCATTAATGTTTTATACACGTTACATACTGTTAAATGAAAAAATATTTACTGCTGCTTGTTGTTTTTATTTCTGCTTTAAACGCCAATGCCCAGGTTGATCAAAAAGCGTCATACGCCTTTATTGAACGGATTATTCCTGGCAAAAGCGGCTCATTTATCATTGAGGAAATTCCGCCGCAAAACGGTAAGGATATTTTTGAACTTGACAGCAACGGCGGTAAAATTGTTTTACGCGGCAACAATGGTTTATCCATTGCTTCGGCATTAAATTACTATCTCAAAAATTATTGTTTCTGCGATATTGGCTGGAACGGTACCAATCTTAATTTGCCGGCAACCTTACCCATGGTTAAAAGGCCGGTTCATAAAACTACGCCTTACCAATATCGTTATTATTTAAACTACTGTACTTACAATTACTCTATGGCCTGGTGGGATTGGGACCGCTGGCAAAAGGAAATTGACTGGATGGCGTTGAACGGGATTAACCTGCCACTTGCCATTACTGGCGAAGAAGCTGTTTGGCAAACCGTGTATAAAAGCATGGGCTTTACCGATAAACAACTTGATGAGTTTTTTAGCGGCCCTGCTTATTTTGCCTGGTTTTGGATGGGCAACATTGATGCCTGGGGAGGCCCGCTGCCGCAGCATTGGATGGACTCGCATAAAGAACTTCAGAAAAAGATATTAGAGCGTGAACGCTCATTTGGTATGAAACCTGTTTTGTCTTCATTTACAGGGCATGTTCCGCCATCGTTTAAAGATAAATTCCCCGGCGCTAAAGTTAAAAAGACCAACTGGGATGCCGGTTTTCCCGATGTTTATATCCTTGACCCCGACGATCCGATGTTTGAAACCATCGGTAAAAAATATATAGATGCCCAAACCAAAGAGTTTGGTACAGACCACCTGTACTCTGCCGATACTTTTAATGAAAATGTGCCGCCAACCAATGATTCTACCTACCTGGATGGCATGAGCAAAAAAGTGTTCAACTCCATGGCTGCCGCCGACCCAAAAGCCATTTGGGTAATGCAGGGCTGGATGTTTCATTACAACAACAAATTCTGGCAGCCGCAGCAGATCAAAGCTCTGTTAAATGCAGTTCCGAACGAGCAAATGATCGTATTAGACCTGTACAGCGACGCCCACCCGGTTTGGAACCGTACGGAGGCTTATTATGGTAAGCCCTGGATCTGGAGCATGCTGCAGAATTTCGGCGGGAACATCAGCCTGTTTGGTCGCATGCGTCACGTAGCCGCCGACCCGGCCATAGCGCTGCACGATCCCGAATCAAAAAACATGCGCGGCATAGGCATAACGCCCGAAGGCATTGAGCAAAACCCAGCCCTGTTTGCCCTCATGCTGGAAAACGTTTGGACAGATACCCCCATTGACGTAGATAAATGGCTTATCAACTATGCGCAAAGACGTTATGGCCAAAGCAACAACCAGATAAATGACGCCTGGCACATTCTCCTGAATACCGTTTACACCGGCGGCCTAACCGAGGGCGGGCAGGAATCTATCATCGTAGCCAGGCCTACCATGAAAAAAAGCATCGACCGGGTACTCACCAAATTAGATTATGACCCTGCTCAATTAGCTAAAGCCTGGGGTTTGTTCATCAATACTGCCGACAGCCTCCAAGAAAGCGATGGTTTTCAGTATGATATAGTTGATATTACCCGGCAGGTGCTGGCTAACTATGCCAATCCATTACAACAGAAGGTAGCCGCGGCTTACCAAAGCAAAGACCAGGCACATTTTAAACAATACAGTGCCGAATTTTTACAGCTGATGGATGACCTGGATGCTTTGCTAAGCACCCGTAAGGATTTTTTATTAGGTAAATGGATCAGCGAGGCCAGGGCCAACGGCATCACCGATAAAGAAAAGAACCTATATGAATTTAATGCCCGCGATCTGGTGACGCTTTGGGGCGATAAGGAAAGCGGTTTGCGCGAGTACTCTAACCGTCAATGGGCTGGTCTTATTAAAGGCTATTATAAGCCCCGCTGGGCTATGTATTTTAGTCAGCTGGATAAATCACTTGCCACAGGTACCGTCTTTGACGATAAAGCCTTTGACAAACAGGTAAAAGATTGGGAATGGCAATGGGTAAACAGGCATGATAACGCTTACCCTAATACCACGAGCGGTAAGCCGGTTGAAAAGGCCAAACAGTTATTTGAAAAATACAATAACGTTATTCAGCAAACATACAGTCAACAGTAATGAACAGGCGCATTTATATTGTCCTTTGGGTTTTATGGTTGTTGGTTTGTGCTAACAAAAGCTATGGCCAGGCTGTTAATGATCATATTTTCCCAGTCAGCGATTCGGCCAAACCGTTTATCGATTTCGATAGGAAAGGCTTTTTAATAAACGGCAAGCGCACTTTTCTGGCTTCAGCAGGGTTGGAGTATGCCCGCGTGCCTCGGCAGTTGTGGTATGACAGGCTGTTGCGCTTAAAACGCGCCGGTTTTAACTGTGTTGAGGTATATACCTTATGGAATTTTCATGAACCGATTGAAGGCAAGTTCAACTTTAGCGGCGACCATGATCTGAATGCTTTTTTAGCCACAGTTAAAAGTCTGGGTATGTACGCCATTGTTAGGGTAGGCCCGTATTATTGTGCCGAGTGGGATTTGGGCGGTTATCCGATATGGCTTAAGTTTAAACCCGGCTTGCGTGTGCGCGAAGACAATGAGGAGTTTGAAAAATGTGTGGATCGTTTTTTTGATAAGTTGTTGCCCATTGTTTTTAACCAGCAAATAAACAAAGGCGGCCCCGTGATCATGGTGCAATTAGAAAATGAGCACAATAATGGCTGGGGAACGGTAATACCTGATAATTACTTTAAACGCCTGCAAAGCAAAGTGCTTAGCCTGGGTATACAGGTTCCGTACTTTTTTAGCGGGCTGCACCATGCCAGCGATCCCGCAGGCGATGGCACACTGGATGATGCTAAACGGCCAAACCCATGGTTTTCTACCGAGTTCTGGAGCGTATGGTATTCGCAATACGGCGCAAAGCCAACCGACTCGGCGGTGTACGCCCGCCGTACCTGGAAAATCATAGCGCATGGCGGTGGCGGTTATAACTATTACATGGCGCACGGCGGCTCCAACTTTGGCTATACCAATAATGATGAAGATGCCGCTTCTTATGATTACGGCTCGGCGTTGGGGCAGTCAGGTGATCTGCGTCCTATTTATTATGGGTTTAAACGTGCGGCACTTTTTGCCCGCGGCTTTCAGGATATATTGGAAAACTGTACTGATGCAACCGGCGCTTATCAGGATATCGTCACCGACAGTACTATAAAAGTAACCGCGAGGTCAGCCGATATTGGTGATCTTATTTTTCTGGATAATCCATCTAAAAAGCAGGTTAAAGCAAAGGTTAAGGTCGATAAAGATATCCCCGCGGCAAGTATCACTCTGGCCCCTGACGAGATTTATCCTCTGGTGCACAACTATACCTTAAACAGTAATATAACGCTTAACTGGGCGCTTACACGCGTATATGGCCTGGTTAAACAAGGCAATACCACTACCATTTTAGCGGAGGCAAGCGGCGAAAATCCGGCTTTATTTTATTTTAAAGTGAACGGCAAGCCGGTTGCTACCCAGGATGCCAAAGCATTTAAAATAAAAGATGGCAATATCAGTGTTGCGGCAACCCTGCAAGCAGATAACCCAGCTGAATACAGTTTTGAAGTTTCCGGCCAGCGTGTTCGTATTTTGGTTGGAGATGCCCGGGGGATGGATAAAACCTGGATAACCGAAGCGAGCGGATCATCGGTTATTGTTACCGGCACATCATACCTGGCAGGCCTGAGTGTGCAAAATAAACAACTATTGTCAAAAGCTGAATACCCGTTGTTAGCTAAAAAAAATGGGGCAGCACGCTTATATCTGGAGAATAAGTCAATTTTATTAAATGCTGTATATCAGCAAAATAAACAATTTTCATCAACTGTAACTTTATCTTCCTGGCAAAACAAAAATGCCGCTGTTTATGCTGCACCGGCTTATAACGATACCAGTTGGTTCAAGTCAACCGATCCGCAGCAGATGGGCGCGGATAATAACCTTACCGCTGATGCCTGGTACCGTACCACGGTAGACATTCCATCAACCGGAAAATATACCATGCAAGTTGATGGCGGAGACCGTGCCACAGCCTTTATTGACGGCAAAAAGGTAAGCCAATGGAAAGTGCGCGATGGTGAAGTAACTTTTAACCTCGAAAAAGGTAAACACACACTGGCCATATTTACCGCGCATGACGGCCGCGATAAATTGGCGGCCTACATAGGTTCTATAACCGACGTAGATAAAAAGGGCCTGTCAGGGCAGGTTCAGCTTAAACAGGGCGGGCCTTTTATATCCACCACCAACAACTGGTATTTTATCAAAGCCGAAAAAGCCGACGATGTGAAAAATGCTATTCCCGCGTTTGATACAACCAGCTGGAAAAAGTATAAAATTGGCGATGATGTATTTAACAAGCAGCAGGGTTTTGGCTGGTTTCAAACCATTATCCCGGTTCAGGCCGGTAATCCTTCCAAACTCACCATCAATTTCAGAAGTGTGGATGAGGACGCTACCGTATTTATTAACGGCAAGCAGGTAAGCCAGCATAAAGGCTGGAACTCACCTTTTGCAGTAGAAGTTAATGACGCAGCCATACTCCAACAACCCATTACGCTTACGGTATTCATCGAAAATAACTCCAATGAGGGTGGAATAGATCAACCCGTAAAAATTAACAGTATTGGTGACGGCATGGTATTAACGAGGTGGAAAATGTTTGGAAACCCCGGTGATTTTGCAACTGCCGATGGCTGGAATAAGCTGACAGCAAAAACAAGGTTTGAAGGACCACAGTTCTACCGTTCACAATTTACTGTTCCGCAGGTGCCGGGTAAACAGTTGATATGGCGCGTGCATGCCGATGGCTTAAGCTATGGTTCGGTATGGGTAAACGGGCACAACCTGGGGCGCTATCCCGAAAAAATTGGTAACATTGGTATGTATATACCGGAGTGCTGGCTAAAACCAGGCGCTAATCAACTGATAATTTACGACGAAAACGGCAATCGGCCCGATAAGGTAAGTATGCGTCTTGAAAAGCCAGCCAGTCGGGCTATTTATACACTTCAGGGAAAATTCTAAATAGATAAAGATACATGGCTTTAGCAAAAGACAGATTTATAACACTCGACATTTTCAGGGGGATGACGATATGTTTCATGATTATTGTGAATGCTCCCGGTTCGGGCACGGTGCAATGGGCGCCGCTTGATCATGCTGCATGGTTTGGCTTTACCCCAACCGACCTTGTTTTTCCGTCGTTCCTTTTCGCGGTGGGTAACGCGCTGAGCTTTTCAAAAAACAAATTTGAAAGCAACAGCGCCTTTCTGCGTAAAATAAGTAAACGTACCATCATCATATTTTTGCTGGGCTACCTGATGTACTGGTTCCCGTTCTTCCATCGCGAAGCAGGAAGCTGGGCCTTTAATCCGCTCGCCAATACCCGTATTATGGGTGTGTTGCAGCGCATAGCCATTTGTTACTTTTTTGGCTCGCTAATAGTTCATTATTGCAGCAAACGGACAGCGGTTATCATTTCAGTTATGTTATTGCTCGGCTACTGGGTGTTTTTATTATTGCTTGGTGAGCCCGGAAAGGAACTAACCATGCTGGGCAATGCCGGTACCCGTCTTGATATTTTAATTATGGGGAATGCCCATCTGTACCATGACAAGGGCGGGCCAATAGCTTTTGACCCTGAAGGCCTGCTCAGTACCTTGCCCGCCATTGTAAACGTAATAGCCGGATATCTGGCCGGAACTTACATCCAGCGTAAGGGCCGCAATTTTGAGTCGGTGGCCAATTTGTTAATTGCGGGCGCTTGCCTTATTGGTATAGCCCTGTTTTGGGCGCAGTTTTTCCCGTTGGCTAAAAAACTATGGACAAGTACTTTTACCTTGCTTACCATTGGCATTGATCTGGTAATTATTGGTGTGCTCATTTATGTTATAGAACTAAAGAATATTAAGCGGGGCACTAACTTTTTCCTGGTTTTTGGTCGTAACTCGTTGGCTATTTACCTGCTATCGGAATTGTTGTTCACTGTCATTTCGACCTTGTGGGTAAAACCAGGCCTCAGTTTTTATGACTGGATAAACCAGGTGTTTTACCAGCCGCTTTTTCCCGGTGCGTTTGGCACGCTGGTTTTTGCAGTAAGCTATATGATGTTGTGCTGGCTGGTAGGGTATATAATGGATAAACGAAAGATCTACATTAAAATATAAGGTGTTTAATGAATAATGTAATTTTCGGAGTAAGGCTGGCGCTGTTTTCGTTGTTGATTTTAATAACGGCAGATATTCATGCACAACAAAAAACGCATTTAAACTATGTAAACCCCTTTATTGGCACCACCAAAAGCGGTGTGCTTACCCATTGGGGTGGCGATGGCGGTACGTATCCCGGCGCGGTTGCCCCATCAGGTTTCGTCCAGATCAGTCCGGAAACCCGCACAGGAGGAGTGAGGGGTTATAATTATGCCGATTCATCCGTTTATTATTTCAGCTGCCTGGGGCATCATAGCGGCTTTCCAGAGGGATCTGCAGGCCATTTGTTTATCATGCCTGTTGACGGCAGGCAGGATTTTGTACCCGGGCAATATAGCAGTCGCTTCCGGCACCGTAATGAAGTTGCGCGTCCCGGTTATTACAAAGTGAAATTTAATGATAACAACATCGTAACTGAAGCCAGCGCGGCTACACGCACAGGCATATTACGTTTTACTTTCCCGGCTAAAGCAAACGCGCAGGTTTATATCGGGAACGCGGGAAACATCACAGTTATATCGGGTAAGGTTATACATGGTTCGGTATTGAATATAGTGATCAATTTCAGTGAAGCTTTTACCGATAAGAAAGCCGTAAAAAATGGGTATTTATTTAGTTTTAAAAGTACTGCCACTCCGAAAGTTATTGAAATTAAGCTGAGCACATCAACTGTCGGTTACGCAGGCGCACAGCATAATATTGATACGGAAACAGCCGGATTAAGTTTTGAGGCTTTTGCGGCGCGCACGGCAGCTAATTGGACAAAACAATTAAGCACAGTGGATATTACCGACAGCAGCGAGGCTAACAAAACCATATTCTACACCGCGCTTTACCATTCTTTACTGATTCCCTGGGTAATATCTGATGTGGATGGCAATTATCGTGGGGCTGATGGAAAGGTACATCATGCCACCGGAAAATATGAGTATGGTGGATTTTCGCCGTGGGATACTTTCCGGTCGCTGCACCCATTGTTGAGTTTGTTATATCCTGAAAAGCAGAACGACGCTATTTTGTCGATGCTGGATATTTATAAGCAAACCGGTCATTTACCTACCGAAAGTATGACCGGCAATCATGCCATTCCTATAATTGTTGATGCCTATTTAAAAGGCGTTAATGGTTTTGACAAATCACTGGCTTATAAAGCCATGAAAAGCAATATTGTCGATTCGCCATTTGTACAGCAGGATATGGACATATATCACCGCATGGGTTATGTGCCGTATACGAAATCGGAATCGGTTACCCGAACGGTTGAATACGCTTATGACGACTGGACATTAGCTCAATATGCCAAACAGGTAATACATAACCAGCCCGATTATGAGCTTTTGCAAAAACGTGGCCTTAACTATCGAAACCTGTTTTATCCTGCAACCATGTTTATGCTGCCGCGATCTGGATCTGATTTTAAGGTAAATCCGGCGATGTCTGGTTATAAAGAGGGAGATAAATGGGTTTACTCATACTTTGTGCCCCATAACCCTAAAGACCTCGTGAACCTGATGGGTGGAGCAGAAGCATTTGTATCCCGGCTTGATTCTACTTTAAGTAATGATGTTATATTATTTGATAATGAAACAATTATCCATTTGCCCTATTTGTTTAATGCAGCAGGCAGGCCCGATCTGACGCAGAAGTGGTGCAGGGATATTATGCTATCAAGATATAAAAACCGACCGGATGGTTTGCCCGGCAATGACGACCTGGGTGCTATGTCAAGCGCTTATATATTTAATTCATTAGGGATATTCCCGGTAAGTCCCGGCCGGCCGGAGTATGCTATTGGGTCGCCTTTGTTTCAAAGGGTAAAACTGCACCTGGCTAATCATAAAACATTGGTTATAGAGGGTAAGGGGCAATCTGCCGCAAATAAATATGTGGGTTCGTTAACCATCAACAGTAAGTCTTATGAGCAATTATCAGTTTCGCATGCGCTTATTGCACAAGGCGGAACTATGCAATTTACGATGACCAACAAGCCTGCTGATTGGCCGTTGAACAAAGACGCCGCGGTATTATCAGAAACCAAAAGCCCGGTTAATATCAGAATAATAAAATACGACCTAAAGAAAACAAAAGTTGAGCCTGACGAGCCATTATGGTTGTATTTCACTTTGAAGAATAACGGTTCAACAGGTACGAAGAATATAAAATTATTTGCCGGTGGAAAAGAAATTGCTTCCAGAAATATCCTTGTGACAACCGGCCAGACCATAGCAGATTCTATAAGCTGCAGACTATACCGTTTAGGGAAGATAATTGTAGGTATAGGGCAAAAGGACGACAATACTGTTGAAGTAATTGAACCGGCCAAGCCGGTAAAACATCCGTTTGAAATATCGGGTTTAACAGTAAAACCAATTATAAAACAAGGGGATGAGCAGCGTTTAAAATACACCGTAAAAAACCTGACCGGGAGAGATCAACTGGCACATATCCCGGTAGCTATAGGGGATACTGTTTTATATACTGATACCGTACAACTCGTGCCCGGCGAAAGCAAAACACAGGAGCATCATTTTACAGATCGGGTGTCAGGAATTAAGAAGTTGGTTATTAATGATATAGGTGGAACATATAAAGTTTTCAATGATGATTCAGGTTCGGCGTTACTTGATCTTTCGCTTGAAGTAGGTGGTAAAAATCAGCTTACAGACAAATCAGGTTTTGAAAATAACGGACATATTATCGGCACGGATTCAAGCATCAATAAAAATGACAAAAGGGTATTACTGGGCGATCATTGTTTTGTTGAAATACCCAACTCCGCCAGTTTGGATAACATGGGGCAAACCATTAGCATGATGGCCTGGGTTTACCCTCAGGGCGAAGAAAGGGGTTTGGTAGATATGCTCACCAAAGGTGATACGCATGTTTTACAAATGAGCAGCAACAAAACACTTACCTTTTTTGCCGGTGGCTGGGGCCGGGGCGATTGTACCGTAAACCTGCCTGCCGATTGGAAGCAACACTGGCACCATATAGCCGGAGTTTGTAATGGTAACCTGTTATCGGTTTACATTGATGGTAAATTAGCCGGCACATCAACGGTTGAAGGGCCTGTTAATTTATCTGTCGCCAACAAATGGCAGATTGGCAGAAATGAGGAATTTCCTTCAGAACGGGTATTTCACGGTTATATGGACAATGTCAAAATATATGAACAGCCGCTACCAGCTCCGGAGA
Source organism: Mucilaginibacter sabulilitoris (assembly GCF_034262375.1). NCBI lineage: Bacteria > Pseudomonadati > Bacteroidota > Sphingobacteriia > Sphingobacteriales > Sphingobacteriaceae > Mucilaginibacter > Mucilaginibacter sabulilitoris. The sequence goes on along the minus strand of NZ_CP139558.1, from coordinate 4,422,658 downwards.
TTATGGAAATTTTCACCAAGGAACAGCAAGGTTTTAAAAATTAAACTGACACAGGTTGCTGAACTTCTTTCCGCAGGTGTTTTTTTAGTTTCCTGATGGGCAGAAAAGTAAAGATAACGGAATATAAACCGGCCATTAAACCATCAACGATGGATAGGAATAAGGCATCAAATTTATAATGATCAGGCAAACTCATATTAACCGCAAGCATGAGGGCAAAAACGGGTAAAAATGTACTGATACCATTGATGCCCGCCATTTGAAAGATGAACCTGTTCCTGTTCAAATCTTCGCTCAGTGTTATATCAATATTTCCCTGGTCAACCTGGAGCATGGTTTTCTTCAGCATATCAAACGTGAGCATAAAAGGCAAAAGGAACGACATAGGTAACATCAGCCTGGCCATATTCTGCCCCCCTTCAAACAAATAAACCGCGTTAAACTTATAGAAACAGAAATACGCGAACGCCGTATTAAATATGATATTGGTAATAACATAATACCACATTCGCTTTCTGACAAAGCGTTGCAGCATGGTTTTATGTTGTTTAAGCTCAGGCATGGGCTAATTGCTGTACGTTGGCAAATAGTAAACCCATAGCTGCGGTCTTGATATTCAATGCCTCAGTTTCGGTCAGGAAAGCATCATTTGACATGAATGTAAAGTCCATTTGATTTTTAAAGGTGGTTGTTACCAGGGTATTTGCATTACGCCACGGAAACGCTACTGTAGGGCTGTAAATAGTTTCCAGTTCAAAATTTTGATAACTCTCCGGGATATTTAACCGACCCATGTTAGAAAACGTAATATCATGCGTACCACCAGTCGCTTTTAAAAGACTGATCATCCGCTTAACAGTAGCATGCATGTATTCGCCCATCCATAACATTTCATGAACTTTCATGGCGTCAATTTTAGCAATAAGGTCGGCTTTAATTTTACGGGCGGCATCCCAGAAATCAGTGTTCGCGTTTTTACTGATGGTCAGTTCCACAATAGGCGCGAAGGCAAACATCATATCCTGCTTTATCTCAGGAATAAAACGCCTGATGTCCACCGGACTGATCACTTTTCCATGGGCTTTATTACCATTTACCTGTTGAAATGCCTCCATAATGGCTACACATAAGGCGGCGTGTACCGATGTATAGGCATTTTTGCAGCTTTCTACAATAGCCAGTGTTTCCTCATGGGTAAGTTTCCAGTGCAGGACATAATTGTTTCCACGCCGATGTTTACTATTAGTGTTTTTAAAAAAGAAAAACAACCTGCCCAAAAAGGCGAACATCCGGGCCTTTCGCACATTTTTAGCGGGATCAAATGTATCCGGCATCAATTCCTTCACCGAGTTAAAAGGAGTATAAGTTTCCAGATCCTGTTGAGGGTTATCCAGCAAGCTCAGTATTTCACGCAATAGCGTTACGCTGGTTGTTCCGTCGCAAATGCAGTGGGGCATTACGAGCAAAAGTTCATGCACTGTTGCCGACCTTATCCAAACCAACCGGGCAAGCGGCTCACTTTCATCCTCAAAAAGTTTAAACCACTCTGTTTGTGATTCCTTTAGCCAATCATCATCAGTAAGCCGTTCTACCATGCGGACAGGTATTTTCCCGATGCGTGCGTTTGATATAAAATAAGGTCCGCCTTTCAAATTTTCATCAATACGTACCCTTAACAAAAGGTGTTTCTGTTGAACTTTAAACAACGCCATTTGCAGGTTGTCCTGATTTATGGCACCTTGTATTTTTGCAGTAAATACGCAATTAAGCGGGGTGGCAGCATCAACATGCATAATCCGCTCTACCATCATTAATTTTCTTTTCATACGGCTGTGGCTGGTGTTAGGTGAGCAGTTTGCTCCTGGATAATGTCGACGATCCTTTCCTTTATCAACAATGCTTCGTCATAAGGAATAAATAGTTCATTTCCGATAAAGGTAAAATCCATCAGACCGCGATATGTAGATGCTACAAAACCTGTGGTATTACCAAAAGGGCCAACAGCCGATGGACTGTAAATGGTTTCTACTTCAAATGACCGATACTGATGTTCGATACCTATCCGCCCCAGGTTGGAAAACAGAAAATCATTATCGGGCTTACTGTACCTTAAAAAATCAATCAGGTAGTTTATGGATGAATGCGATTCCTCAAACATCATGATCATTTGATAGGGATCAAGTTTGGCTATTTTTGTATTGATAACTTCCTGCATCTTTTTGGCATTATCAATAAAATTTAACTTATTGTCGGCAGCTAAAGCCACCATTGACACAAATGCAAAAATGCAGTCTTCTTTTATCAGGGGCATGTACTTCCTGATATCAACAGGGCATGCTATGTTATTAAAGAATTTTTCTTTTCTTATCTCCTGGAAAGCCTTTAATATGACCACACATAACAGAGTATTTATGGTAACACCGGCAGATTTAGATGTGAGCACTAACTGGTTGCCCAGGTCCTTATCCAGTTTCCAGTGTATCATGTAATCCTTTCCCCGTTTCGGTAATTTTCTGTTAACCGGAATTATCCACAGTAAAAAATGATTCAGCAACCCCTTTAACTTTGCCTTGATGATCCTCTTTTTGTTTTCCAGTACTTCGGCCGGTACAATATCATACATACTCAGGATCGGGGCCTGTTTGCCAATGTCTGTCTGGCTGTTATTCAGCACTTTTAACAGATCGGCTAAAATTGACATGGCTGTGCGGCCATCACAAAGGCAGTGGTGCATTACAAGTATCAGGTCTGAGGCGTGTTCGCCTTTTATCCATATCACCCTCATCAACGGGCCTTTACCGGTGTTAAATGAGGTCGACCATTCGTTCGTTACTTCCGTTTCCCAATCGTCATCACTTATCCGGGCCATCGTTCTTACCGGGATTGGGTTATCGGCAGCTTCATCAACAACAAACCATGGCATGTTATACTTATCAACCTCAATAAATGCCTTTAGTAGCGGATGCTTTTCCTGTATCCTACTTAGGGCAAAATTTAAATCAGCTTCGGAGAAACTCCCGTGAATTTTTATGGGCACTACAGCGTTGAAGGCCTTTTTTCCGTCCCCATAAATTACCCTTTCGGCAAATAACAGTTTTCTTTTCATAGCCGCTGATTAAAGGGTTCAAGAACTTGTTCAGCTTTGGCAAAATCTTCCAGCAGTTGAACGGCTTTATCATTTCCGCCCGCTGCCAAAAAAGTTTCTTTTACTTTTAATGCGGCATTACAGTATTGTGGTTCCCGGAGCAGTTTAAATACCGTTTCGCGCAGATCGTTTATCCGCAGGCGCTTATAGCGTATGCTGATACCCGCACCCGAATTTTCAATAAGCTTGGCCGTATGGAAATGATCATATGCTATAGGGGTGATGAGCATTGGCAAGCCGTTTGTAAACGTATCATTCACGGTATTAAAGCCACCATGACATATTACCATATCCATGTGCGGCATCAGTTCAGATTGTGGTACAAATCCGTTCACAATAAAGTTATCAGGCCATGTTTCAAAGATATCCGGATTGGTGGCCGCTATTATGGTCACCGGCTCACCGGCAAACGCGGTGATCAGCTTTTGGAAAAACTCCTTACGTATATCGACGAGCAAGGTGCCCAGCGAAACAAAAACTTTTGGCGTGGTAACTTTGGCCAGTTTGTCCCAGTCAAAGGGGGCTTCATTTGGCCGGCCTTTTACCGGGCCAACAAATTTCATGTGTGCAGGCGCCTCATTAAACCCGGCAAAGGTTTGTGAGGTGAATATTAGGTTGAGCTTATGCGAATGGATAAATATTTCCTCCCCATAAATTCCAAGCTCCCTCTGAAGCCCTTTAATAAGGTTTTGCTGCCATTCAAATATCTTAGGCGCACTGTTCGCGGTATCGCCCATTACATCGGGTGGCACGGGGGTGGTTGTTACACTTGGGATACCTTTGATATGAGCACATAAGGCCCCGGCAAAAGTAATACAGTCGTTAATGATCACGTCTGGTTTCCAGGCATCAACAAAATTGCTTAAACCAGGTATCATGATACGGGCGAATGGAACATAGGTTTCTTCCAGCGCCAGTTTCATTACTTCGGGACCTGAACACGCCGGGCCATCATCCTGGCGTTTTAATATGCGGGTTATTTGTTCCTGGTATTCTTCCAGTTCGGCTTCGGGTACTATAAATTCACCGCCGGGCGGTATATGTTTAGCTGCGAGCGGCGTTATCCCCAGCCATTTTACTTCGTGACCACGGGCTATTAAACTGGCGCCTATACTCAATGTAGGGCTGATGTGACCAAAAAACGGAGGGACAACAAATAAAAATCTTGCCATGATTGTGATTTAGTTTTATGCTTCTAAACTTTGTTTTATGCAGGCGTGCTCAAGCATATCTGCAGCGGTTTCCGTACCTCCGGCTCCCACAAACGACCTCCTTAATTGTTGAGCGCATTCGGTGTAACCCGAGTTTTGTAGTATTTCATAAACAGCCTCTTTAAGATGACCAGCCTTGAAACGGTTAAAATTCAAGCGCAAACCCGCTCCCGTACGCACCACACGGCCCGCAACATGCGATTGATCATAAGCTATAGGGATCACCACCATGGGCAAACCATTAAAAAGGGTTTCACAAACGGTATTGTGCCCGCCGTGGCATACCACAGCATTTAAATGGGGCAGGAGCTCCAACTGCGGAACCTGGGGTTTTACGATGAAATTTGGGGGCCAGTGATCAAACAAGGTAGGATCCGAAACCACCACTACCGTCAGCTCTTCATTGCCAAATGCTTCAATAACCTTTGCAAAAAAGCTTTTTTTGTGTTCATGATTAAATGTGGTACCGATACTTACCAATATTTTAGGAAGCGAGCTGGCTTGAAACCTATACCAGTCGAATTTAATATTAGCCGACCGCCGATTGATCACGGGGCCTGTAAACCGATAACATTCGGGCAGTTCCATCTCTCCAAAAAACAACTGCGAGGTAAGCACCATAGTGAGCAGTTTTGAACAGGCAATAGACGAGCTACCTTGAATACCTAATTCCTGCTGCAACGCCACTATCTGGTTCACCTCCCATTCATGAACTTTTGGAAGTTCGTCCATTACTTTAATAGCAGCCGGAGCAGTAACCGATGTGGCATAGGGTATATTTTTATTAATAGCCGCAATGGCCCCGGCAAACATCTGGTGGTCGGTAATAACCAAATCTGGTTCAAAACGATCAAGTAACGCGGCTATACCTTCGTAACTATGCCGGTTTAGTGGTATCAATACTTCTTCATACAGAAACTTAATACTGTCAATACCGTATACTATTTTTTTTGTGATAATATCGAGATACCGTTCGCTCTGCTGTTTTTGCTGATCATTTTCATCATAGCTGATGTGTAACAGTTCGCCGCCATCAGGTAGTTTTGATGACAAAGATTGGTCGAGCGTTATCCAGCCAACCCGGTGGCCGCGCTGAAGTAAAACGGCCCCCATACTTAGTGTGGGGTTAATATGCCCGGTTAGCGGGGGTACAACAAATACAAACTTTGCCATAGGGATGTGTTTTGTATGTAATGTTTAGTTCATAAAAAATGTATTGATCATATTACCAATCAACACGGGCTCCTGTATGGGAATGTTGTGGTCGCCGTTTACCGATACCAATTCCGAGCCTTTTATCATATTATTTAATTGTTTGCCGGTGCCAAGGCAATTAGAGTTTGATCCGTAAAGCAGCAACGTGTCTTTTTTTAAAACCGGAATCACCGGGTCGTTCAAAAAGTTCTTTTCGGCCTCCATATCATTTTTTATGCTGGTTTGATAAAAAAGATATTCATACATGCGATGGTTACGCTCCATCTGGCGTTTGCCCATTTTTACCTTTGTAGTATCTGTGAAATTCTCTATATAATGCTCCAGAAACTCCCTGCTATAATCGTCAATAATGCCGCGGGCTTTTTCGTCGCTTGGGTCGGGCGCTTCAATGATGGCCAGTTTTTTCAGCTTATCAGGAAACCGTAATGCCATTTTCAGCGCAATGAGCCCGCCAAAGCTATATCCTGCCAGGTGAACCCTATTAATATTTAGCGCATCCATCAGCGCGTGTAAATCATCGGTCATGGTGGTAAGATCATATCCATCCAATGCGCGTTCGCTCATACCGTGACTTTTTAAATCATACATCACTACATGAAAATGCTGGGCCAGTATGGGCGCTATATTAAAATAATAAACAGAAAGATTGCTGAACATACCATGAACCAAAAGCACCGTTTCGGCTGCTTCTTGATTAAGCTCCTGGAAATGCACATTCCTGTTATTTACTTTTATTACTGGCATTCGTGTATATAATTAATGATCATGCCCAAATTAAGGTTGATAAGCTGGTCAAGGTCCATTGATGACAGCCAGCCGGTAAAATCAATCTGATCCCCAAAGTGTGCCTTTATTTTTTCGGAAAAGGATACAATTTCTATACTATCCATTTCCATGTCTTTGGTGAACGAACTCTGGGGGGTAATGTCCATTTCTTCAACAAATTCCTCGCCTATTACCTCGGTAATAAATTGTTTCATAAGATCAAAGATCTCGTCGTTGTTCATTTTTTTTGCTGATGTTATAGTGTCCATCCGATTATGTAATTTTTATGTTTTAATGTTTTAATAAAAATGTCGTTAATGCGCAGGTCATTATCCCTTATTTCCTCAACCACGTAAGCTTTTGGGTTGCCCTGCAAGCCCTTACAAAGGTATTTGCCATAAGCTTCTTTGGCCACCCAGAAACGGGTAGCCCACTCGGCCATATCTTTATCTTTGAGCAGTAACATTTCGTTTTCAGTAAAAACCACATCGGTGAAACCGGCTCCACGATCCTCAATAATTTCCATATCGATGCCTACGGGTTTATCAAATTGAGCTATACCAACCGCATCGGTGCCTTTATGAGCTATAGAAATATGTATTCCATCGGTTAAATCACCATTCAGGTAAGGTTTACCCAGTTCATCTGATTTTACTTCAAAAGCGATAGGGTAGCAAGCTTGTTGTTTTTGTTTATTCAGCAGGTTTCGTACGGCATCTTTTACAGCCACGCGGCTGATCATCCAGGTTTTTCTTTTGTTGGGGAGCAGGTTGGAATGATATTTCTTTTCCTCCTGGTTGAAATAACGTTTCAGGATAAAGTCCCACGAAACAACACGCGAATAGGCCTGATGAAACATGAATATACCGGGAGCAATTTCTTCTGATAAACGATTATGCAGCGGCGACATGGAGACATTCCACAAAGCCTCATCAATTTCCAGCCTGCGGTTTTGCCAGCCCGAAATTAGGGCCCATACCTTGCCACCGCGTTTCATTACAAAATTGGCAGTAGCAAATTCATCATTTAATTCGGTAAGCACACAGGTGCATTCAAATTGCCCCTGCTGATCTTCCATCGCACCAAAAAATTCAATCTCCTGTATTTTTACGGGGAAGGCAATACGGTCTTTAGTAAGTGTAAGCTGTAACCATAACCCGAATAATTGCCCTGCATTATCCAATAGCGAACCTTTTCCGGCCGCGCCTTCAATGATGCCTGTAATGCCCTTACTTCCTGCTTTTATTTCTTTAATTCCCTGATATCGCGGGCCATGAAACATGTGCGCATCGTAGATCTCCTCGGAGGTACGGGTGATGTTCAACAGTTCACCAATATCAAAATGTATATCGGGGGGTAGACTGAGCTGACACGCCAGCTGCACTTCGGCATTGGCAAAACGGTCAAGGTCAAGATATACGCGCTGCTGGTCTTTCCATTCTCCAGTAACGGTTTCGCGGAAAGGCTTAACAACGTTCATCCACTGAAATACCTTAATGTTCATGATTTTTTGAACCTGCTCGCCCGGTGATTGCTCCGCGGCTATCTCACCAAATACCTCAAAAATCATGGTCATGGGTATTACCGGATCCATATCATCCACACAGTGCCAGCCTTTGGGTTGCCGCAGCAGAGAATGATCAATAAGATAGGGGCAATTATTAAGGGAGATATCCAACTGTTTAGAGAAGGCCTGTCTTTTTGGGGGTACATGCGTTACATGCACAGGCTTTGCCGGAGCCGGCGTTGTTTTAGCCACCGGTTGCAAAGTCCGGTTCTGAAATAGTTGCAACATTTCGGTCTGTATGTTAACCATTTCCGCCACGTTGCTGTTAAAAGCCTGCATAACAGGATCTGCAACATCAACTAACAGCGCCTCTGCTGATACCGGGCTTTTTTGTTTAGCCGCTATGTATTTAAGCCCTTCCAGATTATGAATTATGGGAGACCCCAATTGTAGTTTAATACCTTTAGCCGTTGCAGGCACAGTACTCGTTTTATACCCCATAAAATCCATTCCTATTTCTTTACCTTCCACGAATAAAGCCGCCAATACCCGCTGTAATTGTGTTAGCCCGGAACGAATTGGCACGTTTGATGCAATAGTGCTAAACTCTTTTCCTTTTAGTGTATCATCAATAAAGCCCATCAAACCGCCCGAGCCAACCTGTATAAAAACTCTGGCACCTTCAGCATATAATTTCTCAGTAAGCTCCCGGAAGCGCACCGGTTTAATCAGGTGTTCGGCGCTTAATTGCCTGATGGCCTCAAAACCCTCCGGATAAAGCTCCAGAGTGGTTGCCGACCATAACGGTGTAGTGGTTTTGCGGAATTGCATACGTTGCATTCCCTCAAGTATCACATCCAGTTTGTCGGCGACAAAAGGAGAGTGGAAGCCGGATTGAAAAGGCAGTACCTGGTGAAATATTTGTTTTGCTCGTAATATAGGTACCAGCTCATCCAGTGCCGGCTTACTGCCGCAAAGTATTACCTGTTGCGGGCAGTTATCATTGGAGAGATATAAGTCTTTTATACCCGCTATAATAGATTCCAACAGATCGATACCGCAACCAACAGCAATAAAGCGGGAATCCTTTAACTCAAAAGTTTCGGGGTTTAAAACATCAAGCAGCTCTATGACCGAACTTTCTTCTGTAAGTTCAGAAGAGCGGGCGGCCAGCCATTCGCCTAAACTATGCCCGGCGTTCATATCGGGTTTTATATCCAGCTGTTTTAGGGCGGTATCCAGTATACTGCTCTTGTTTAAGATTCCCAGCGCCTCATTCAACAATCCGCTTTCTTGTGTGCTATGGCTTGCTGATATATTAAAATAATTGGCCACACTTTCAACCTCGCCGCCTGTCAGGCCATCTAAACCCGGGAATACGAAAGCTATCTTTCCACCATCGGTAAGCAGGGGAGCATTGGTATACCAGATATCCTGCTTATTACGCCAGGGATGGTTCTTCGCTGCAATTTTTGCGGCCTTCTTTACACGCTCGGGCGTAGGATTAAATACGGCTATACGAAACCGCCCTGAGCCTTGTGTATAATCATGCGTTTCAAGTGCGTTAATTAGCGCTTCGTTACTTTCCCGGGCAAGCAATAAAACCTCATCTTTTTTAGGAGATGTAAAACCTTCAAGCACAACATGGGCATTGACGCCACCAAAACCAAACGCGTTTACGCCGGCAATCCGGGGTAAGCCGGATTCTGTCCAGTTACGTGGATTTTGAACTGCCGAAAAGCGGGTTTTACTCATCTGCTCCAGCGGAGCCTCGCAATGCAAAGTAGGAGGCAGGGTATTATGATAAAGTGCCAGGCACGTTTTTATAAACCCCGCGATACCTGCGGCCGGCATAGCATGGCCAATATTTGATTTTACCGACCCGATACCTGCATTGGGTAACTCTGGCTGGTAACCAAAAAATTGGGTTAGGGTTTGCAGCTCGGTTTTGTCGCCAAGCGGGGTCCCTGTTCCATGGGCCTCCAGGTAACCAATTTCTTTTGCTGATACGCCGGCGTTTTCCCAGGCCTGTTCAATAGCTTTAAGCTGCCCCTTTACCGCAGGGCTCATTACGCTGGTGCCGCTGCCATCACTGCTAACGCCCACGCCCTTTATTACAGCGTAGATTTTGTCCTTATCATTTATGGCATCTTCCAGCCGTTTCAGTACCACAAAACCGCAGCCTTCACCAATAATTAAGCCATCGGCATCTGTATCAAAGGGCTTTATGGTTCCATGATGGGATAAAGCCCCTAACTGCGAAAATATACTCCAGAATGCCGCATTTTGCCCAACATGTACACCTCCGGCTATAACCATATTACAGCGACCACTGTTTAGTTCCTGCACAGCGTGGTCTATAGCGATAAGCGAACTGGCGCAAGCCGCATCAAGTGTGAACGCCGCCCCGCCCAGGTTTAAACGATTAGCCACCAGCGACGCCACCAGATTGGGGATAAGCCCCATAGCAGTATCCGCACTGAAACGGCCCTTACGAAGCTGAAATTCGTGCTTTACCCTGGCTATCTCATCGTCACCTAAATTGGGTAGCATTTCTTTTAACAAGGATGCTATCTGCTCGCCGGTTCTTACAATTTCTATAGCACGGGTAGCGCCTGGGCCTGCGTAATTACCTTTGCCAATAATGATTCCCGTTTTTTCGAGGGTAATGTTTTTAGCAAATACACTTGCATCTTCCAGTGCCCGGTAAGCCAGGTCAAGCGTTAATAAGTGATCGGGCTCGGTACCCTCAACCGCAACCGGCAAAATACCAAAGCGACGGGGATCGAACTCATAATCAGGTATAAAACCACCGCGGTTACAGTAAAATCTATCCACCCCGGTAGCATTCTTATCAAAATGTACCGGATCTATCCGGTCTGCCGGCACAGTTTGGGTTGAATCGACCTTATTAATGATGTTTTGCCAGAAAGTTTCCACATCGCCAGCGCCGGGAAAAATACATGACATTCCAATTACTGCTACGTCGGTTTTTTTCATGTGTGAATGGTTTGGGCTGATAATTATTTACCAGTTGTTACCGGCCATGATCAATACCTGGCTTTCTTTTCCGTATTTCAGTTCGTTTAAGAATATCTCGCGGCCATCCTGTAACGGGATAAGGGCTATTCCACGGCGCTCATATTCCTTTTCGAGTGTTGGCGATACCATTCCGGCGCCTTTCCAAGGGCCCCAGTTTATGGACATTACTTTGCCATTTATTTTTTCTTTTAGGGCCCAGGCGTATTTATCTAATACACTGTTTGCGGCCGCGTAATCTGTTTGTCCGCGGTTGCCATAAACCGAGGCTATGCTGGAGAAAAAGATCACAAACTGGGTATCAGGCGTTAAATGTTCGGCCAATGTACGCAGTGGGATTACCTTGGTGTCAAACACCCTACCAAATGATTCAGATGTTTTGCTGTGGAATAATTTGTCTTCCAGTAACCCGGCGCCATGTACCACGCCATCTATACGGTTATATTTATCGTAAACATTATTGATAAAGCTGCTTAAACCGGCTTCATCGCACAAATCGAGAGATTCATATACTACTGTCGATCCGCCTTTTTCCATCTGGGTGATGGTGCGCATGATTTGATTGTTTTTAAATATACGGGCAGTTTCGCGTTCAATTTCAGCCGGTTTTTTAATATCACCTTGTTTTACCAGGTAATTGCGTATCTCATCTTTATGCTGCAGAGCATCTAACGGGCCTGGTGATGCATTCCTCGGATCCGCAGAACGGCCAACTAAAATATAGGTACATGGATAATCTTTCGAAAAATGGATCATCAGCTCGGAGGTAATACCCTGCGCTCCGCCCAATACCAATACAACTGCTTCTTTATCAAGCTTAATGTGCGAGTCTTCTACGCCGGTTATCAATTGGGAAGGTACCAGTTCCATCACATGTCTTTTATTATCCTGATAGATAATTTCCGATGGTTCATCGGGTGTAAGGATCTCTTTTAATGTTATGTCGGCTATTTCCTCTGCCGACATAGGGCTTCCCAGGCTAACCAGGCGGCATTTAGTTCGGTCATACTCCCGGTCAAGACTTTTGAAAAAGCCTGGATAACCCTGGTAACGCCTCAGCAGTTTTACATCGGTAAATTCTTTTAAATGCAGTTTGGTATCTGATATCAGATAAACCCATTTAACCGATTCAAAATCGAGCTTTTTGATCAATGAAAAATGATCAAAAATTCCTACCGTTTTTTGAGATGCGAACATGTTCAGGATAATAAGTCCCTGATAGCCTTGCAGATTTCCACCGGGATAAACAATATTTGCTATAGCGCCGTGTTGTTCAAACAAATGTTTGATCTTTATGGCCTGCACGCCGCCGTCATCGGTTATGGCAAAACGCTGTCCCTTAATTATTGACGGCTCAATAGCAGATAGAGTAGCAGGAGAAAGTTCAAAGCGCAATCTCGATAATGTTTCATTAACGGTGATTTCTGTGTTTTTTTCTTCTATGATCTTTTTTGCCTCAGTAAGCAATCCGGCGCTTTCTGATTCAATTTCCGCTATCCAATTGGCCAGGCCATTGAGGGTTTTTATGGCGGCAAGCTTTTCCATAATATCATCACCCTGTTCATTAGCTTTACCAAAACCAATCTTCAATTTCAGGTCGCCAATAATTTCCATTCTTTTAATGGAGTCAATACTCAGGTCGGCTTCCAGATCAAGGTCCATACCCAACATTTCCTGCGGGTAGCCCGTTTTTTCACTCACTACCTGTAATATGGCCAGTTTCAAGTCCTCAAGTGAAAATTTGGGTTGCGTGGTGGCTTGTACATTAACTTCTATATTAATGACTGGCAGTGCCACAGGAGCGGCTGGGGCGGCGTTCTCTGTAATCCATTTTATAAGACCGCTTAACGTTTTTATACCAGCCAACTGCTCCATCACTGTATCTTCGTTTTTACCGGTCTGATCAAAGCCACCTAACTCGGTGCGTAATGAAGCTATGATCTCCACACGTTTAATAGAGTCGATACTTAAATCGGCTTCCAGATCCATTTCCATACCCAGCATTTCCTGCGGGTAACCTGTTTTCTCGCTTACTACTTGTAATAATATCTGTTTAATATCTTTTTGTGCTACAGCGGTTTTCGAAACAACGGGCGGGGCTTCAATTACCTGAACATCCTGATCAGCTATTACTTGCTGACGTTCTGCAACAGGCAGCGGCTGAGGGGAAACCGTGAGCGGTGTTTGATAAACTATGGGGTTATTGATAGCGGGGTTTTGCCCTAAAAAAGTAAGCATCACATCGCGCTGTGCCTGGATCATCATTTTCATGCTGTTCAGGTACTCCTGCATCATTAATTCGGCAGCAGAATTTACTACCTGAGGTATTTCGGTTCGTAGATCTTTATTTATCATTTTAATAGGTTCGGTTATAGGCAGGGCTCCGTTTGATGGTAGTTTTCCGGTAGCAGGAATAGCATGCTGACCATTTACATACCAAACAGTCGCGCTTTTTTTGTACAGACCCGGTTCATCAAGGTTCAGTAGTTTCGCATCGCGGCCCTCAAATAGTTTTTCAATGTTAATATCCCGTCCGGTGGCCATATAATCAGCCAGCATACAAAGCAGTTGGGTTAATTTATTGCGGCCATTATCTTCGGCATATAATAATACTTCATCTTTACCTAAGCAGGCTTTTGTTAATCCGGTCAGTACTTTTCCGGGGCCAACCTCAATAAACACCCGGGCGCCGGCAGCGTACATCTGTTGTACCTCATCAACAAATTTTACAGGTTTTATTAAATGATCGGTAAGCCGTTCTTTGATGTCAGCGGCCTGGGTTGGGTATTCTGTTGCGGTAGTATTTGACCATACCGGCAAGGCAAGGTCATTGAACTGCACACCTGAAAGTACCTGTTGATATAGCACTTTTGATTTGGATACCAGTGGGCTATGGAAAGCGCAGGCAACCTCAAGCTTTCTGAAAGATATTTTAGCTGTTTTAAGCACCTCCATAAGGTGTTCCACAGCAGGGGTAGACCCTGCGAGTACGCATTGCAGCGGAGAGTTATAATTTACCGCGTATATATCTTTTAAACCAGAAATAACTTTTAATAGTTCATCCTGGGCTACATTTACGGCAACCATCGCTCCGGCATCGCCATTTTCAACGGCATTTAAAATAGATTGCGCGCGCTCGGCGCTTAGTTTTACAAGATCGTCTTCAGCAAATGCACCTGCAAAACAAAGGGCAGGTAGTTCGCCATAGCTGTGTCCGGCAACCATGTCGGGCTCAATACCCAGTGTTTTTAAGAAATTAGCTATGGCCAGGTCAACAATACCCAGCAACGGCTGAGCCATACGGGTATCTTTAATGGCCTCTTTTTGTGCTTTTAGCAGGCTGTCATCAAATACGGCATTCGGGAAAAGTACTTTTTCATATTCCGGATGCTGCTTTAGTAAACTACGCATTGCCGGAAATACCACAAAAAGGTCACGGGCCATATTGATGCGCTGGCTTCCCTGTCCGGGGAACATAAACGCGACTTTACCTTCCCGTTTTTTAACAATATAGGTATCCTTGCTTTCAATACCCGAAAGGGCCAGTTCAACCTTCATCATCAGATCGTTAGCATGATCGGCAACTATACTGAGTTGTATTGGTTTTGCATTGGCAGTTGCCAGGCTAAAGGCTATGTCTTTCAGTTGGATATTATCATTTACCTCTAATAATGATTTAACTGAATTTAATCGTGTTTTTGCCTCGTCATAAGTGTCGCCCCTGAAAACAAAAAGCTCTGACGGCCATGATTTTATTGTCGGGTTTTGCACCGATACCGGGTTAGCGTTTTCAATTACAGCATGAAAATTAGTGCCGCCAAAGCCAAACGCACTTACACCGGCATAACGTTTTTCGTCCATCCATAAACCTGCTTCAGTATGAAATGCAAACGGACTGGTTTCCGGATTGTAAAAGCTGTTAGGTGTTTTTAAATGTATGGTTGGAGGCTTTATGCCGTGATAAACAGCCAGTGAAGCCTTAATAAGCCCGGCTAAACCTGCCGCGCACTTAGTATGCCCGATCTGTGTTTTTACCGAACCAAGATGGGTTTGACCAACAAGCGCTCCCGACTGGTTAAGCATATCTGTTAACGCACTTAATTCTGTTTTATCGCCAACTACGGTTCCCGTTCCATGAGCCTCAACCAGGCCCACAGCAGCGGGGGTAATGCCTGCCTGGCCATAAGCGCGTTCTAAAGCACGTACCTGACCAATTTTACGCGGAGCGGTTAAGCCCAATGCCTTACCATCACTGGAGCCACCTACGCCTTTAATTACAGCATAAACACGGTTGCCATCGCGCAAAGCATCTTCATGCCTTTTCAATACAAGCATGGCTATGCCTTCGCCCAAAGCAATACCATCAGCTTCCCCATCAAAGGTTGCGCACCGGCCCTTGCGTGACAAGGCGTGGGTACTCGAAAACATCAGGTAGTCGTTAATGCCGTTGTGTAAATCGGCCCCGCCGGCCAGTACCATATCCGATTTTTCGAGGAATAATTCCTGGCAGGCCAGATCAACAGCGGCAAGTGATGAAGCACAGGCTGCATCTACGGTAAAATTACGACCACCAAAGTTCATTCGGTTGGTTATACGGCCAGAAATTACATTCGCCAGAATACCGGGAAAAGAATCCTCGGTAGTTTTGGGTAATGCCGCGTCTACTTCAGCCGGTATATCACCAAACACCTGTTTAAAATATCCCCGGAAACTATAGCTGTTTGCCAGGTCATTACCGCCCTCGGCACCAATAATTACCGATACGTTATCCTGGTCGTAATTGCCGTTAGCTTAGCCTGCATTTTCCATGGCTTGTTTAGCAACCATAAGAGTTAACAGCTGGGTAGGCTCAATGGCAGCCAGTGATTGTGGCGGAATGCCATATTCAAGCGGGTCGAAATCAATTTTAGGGATAAAACCACCCCATTTTGAATGCGACATATCATCTGCGGTAGATGCAGGATCATAGTATAGCTCCTTGTTCCAGCGTTCGTCAGGCACTTCGGTAACACAATCTTTTCCTAAAATAATATTACGCCAGTACTCTTCCAGGTTCTTTGCTTCGGGAAAAATGCAGGCCATACCTACAATAGCCACATCAAGTGATTTTTCCATTGATTGGGGCAGTTCAGGTAATGCAGCGTTTAAAATATGCTGATAATTATTTTCGGCAACATCCTGATGAAGCTCCTGTAATGAAATAACTTTATTGTGCATAACAGCTACCTGGCCAATCATGTACATGCCTAAATTAAGCTGATCGGCTTCATTTATGGTTACCAGCTCATTGCCGCGTCGTTCGATACCTTTGGCAGCAATACGCAAACGGCCTACATTTAGCGTTTCCAGTTGCTCCCATATTTCTTTTTTATCAACACCGGCTTGTTGCAGTTTTTCCTTTTCGGTATTAAAAAAATCGGCAAATGGAGAGTTCAGGCATCTCGTTTCATGACCTGGTGCTGTTTCTAATAATACGGTATCAGTGACCTGCATGGCCTGCTCCTGAAATTTATCCTGTATGGCGCCGGTAATAACCGCCTCTTTAGTATATAAATAGGCGGTACCCATGAGTACACCCACTTTTACGCCTTTGGCGGCCAGCGGAGCGGCCATTATAGAAATGAACGCTGCAGAAAAAGCATCGTGGATGCCGCCGGCAAAAAACACACTCAGCTGTTCGGGCTGATCTTCTTTTAACAAACGTTCAATTTGTTTTTCCCAAAGTACCATGCTGGATAGGGGGCCTACGTGGCCGCCGCATTCACGTCCTTCAAAAACAAACTTTTTAGCGCCTTCCTTTAAAAACATATCCAATAAGGATGCTGAGGGCACATGTAAAAAAGTTTTTATGCCTGCTTTTTCAAGCGGCTTTGCTTGTGATGGTCTGCCACCGGCAATTAAAACAACAGGTGGTTTGGCCTCCAGTATATATTGCATCTGCTCGTCGCGCAGCTCTTGTGGCGCAAAACCGAGTATGCCAACGCCCCAGGTTTTATCTCCGGCCAGTGCTTTGGTATCGATGATGAGTTCTTTGGCACGGTCACCCTTTAATAAAGACAGCGCGATAAAGGACAACGCACCTGCTTCTGACACAGCATCAGCAAACGGAGCTACATCGCTAACCCTGGTCATTGGGCCTTGTGCAATAGGGTAGATTATATCAAGATCTTTTGCCAAAGCATTACCTGGACTGATCACATTTAGTGATTTTGCCTGGTTTAAATGACCATATATGGCCTCATTAATGCCAAATATGAGTTTGTTTAATTTTTTATACCGGTTAATCAGATCGGTAGCGAGGGCAATATCCTGCCCCATGGGGATATAACTCTTTTCAGGATCAAGATCAGTAAAATATGCTTTCAGGTCATTATAGGATGCGTTATCCGGAAGTGCAGGAGAGTTTGGACGAACCAGGACGCGACAATTATCAATCAATTTAGTTTCAGTGCCGCTCAGTTTAGTGCAGATGTCTTTTAGGGCTTTAGGGGTCGAGCATTCAGGGAATAACGCTAATTGGCTGTCAAGCACAATTCCCGCAGCGCCCTGTGCAGATAATGCTGCTGCGGTGTGGATGCCTACACCACCCTGAACCCAAACCGGGATATCCTTAATTTCCTGAATAACGCGTTGGAATAATACAAATGAGGATTCATATCCAACATTTCCGGCACCCTCATTACCTTTAATAATAATACCATTGGCACTTTCGGCCTTTGCCATTCTTGCCGATTCCAGATCATGAACCTGGTAAACTAAAGTGGTATTATTTGCGGTTTTGATTTTTACACCATAAGGCACAATAACCATGCTCACCTGAGCCGGAAGTTTAATAGTTGTAAGCCCGGCAGAAACAAGACAGACACCAAAATCATTTATTCCGCTATTCACTAATTTTTCAAGAGCTTCTTCGGCTATGGCATGATTAAGTCCGAGATTTAATACGGGAAATGCGCCGGCATGATGCAGATGAAGTGCAAGCGATACATCGGGTTTTTCAAATGGGGTTATTCCAATTATTGCACGTTTTTTCATATTGTTTAGGTAGGTAAAATGTTAAACGTTGATGGTTATCTGCAAAAACTGCCATTAATCCCAGATGATGGATATATAGAACAATAATATATGGCAGATAAAAATAATAATTCAATTTGATATATTAACCAAAAAGTAATAATTTAACAATAAAGATATCTTTATCTTATAAATTATACAATAATAGCACTAAAATTTTATATATATGCATAGTGAACACAATGAACAGAAAATGAATAAAGTGCCAAAACGGCTACTTAATCATATATATATCGACCTGATATTATAGTTTATAACGCTGATTGATGATTTAATTTAAAATGATAATTGTAATTATTAATTAATTAATAAATTCTCAAAAGTTAATTATGTTGATACGCCGATGTTTATGCACATGGTTGATTTTTGTATCAAATTAAAATTATTGTTTTACAGCACCGGCCGGGTTTTGATTTGTACTTTTATAATTGGCTTATAAATAATTAGTTATACTTATAATTACCCTGATTTACATGGGGATTTAAACTTTTGCTCCGGGATTAAGCAAATAGCTTGATAATAAAAAGAGCAATCTTTGTTAATTTTTGATTAATAATTATTATAAAATTTGAAATATTATTAATACATTATTAATGTTGTTGTCTTCGATTTTTTATATTGACTGGCTAAAAGCGGTTAATCAGATATCTTTCCTCAACAGAGTTAAGGTAGTTTGGTATTGTGGTGGGTACGGTCAAAGAATTGCTGGACAAAAAGATGTAATGCAATTTTCTACGAATGGTCGGAACTTCTTCCGGCCATTTTTTATGTTTTGAAAAAGAGTCCTGGATCACCTACACATTGAACAACAATTAATGCGATAGCTAGATCTCTCACCTCCATAGCAAAACGTCTTTGGGAAGTTTTATAGCCCTGTTTATTTCCTTTCTTGTAGATCAATACCAGCATACTGGTTATTAATGTCATATATAACATCACCTGTAAGCCGTTTTTATTAACAGACACCAGGTGACTTACGTTGAGTTCCTGTTTGAGGAACCGAATCAATATCCCAACGCCTACGGTAGGCCAGTGCAATATCTTTGGCTGATAAATCGAACTCATTGGTTAACAGCCAGTACTCTTTGTCCACATCGGATTTACTTTTTACAATAACCAGACGAAAAGGACGATCTACCAGTTCCTCTCTGTAGTTTTTATTCCCCGTTTATTGACTACAGGTATACCCGTATAAAGCCGGACGAGGCTATCTCTGAGCAAGATGTCCTGTCCTTCGGCGATCAATGATTCTACTGGCTCGAACTTCCTGTTCTCCTTTGCTTTACAGATGAAGGTTACCTGGTCTTCACTGAAAGCTTTCATTGTGCGGGTAGATTGAAGCCCCCGGTCTAATACATAGCTATTTTGATGTCCCTGTTCTTTTTTTACATGGGCCATGACCACTTCCGGCAATGCATTGTCTTCGTTGCCATATTTTGGGCTGGTGAATACATGGGCGTCACCAGGTAGTAGGCCATCAAAAGCAAAGCTGTATTTGACCGCTTTCTTACTGCTGCTGGGATTAACGATGCCTTGAGTTAGCTTACCGGCCGTTTCGCTAACTATCGTACTATCTACACGGATCAGGTTATACTGCTTCCTTTCCGCTAAAGCATAAGCCCTGGAAAACTGTTCATAAATACATTCATAGAGCTGTCTGAAATAATCCGGGTCGACTTTGGATAATCTTTCCGAGATAGAACTTCGGCGCACCTTTTCAGCTTCATCAAGATTAAAAAGGATCTTAAATACCGAATCATTGAAAGTATCTTCCAGTGTTCGTTGGCTAAGCTTGTCATTGTCCAAAATACCGTAGAGCAATAAATAAAACAGCTTATTGCCGTGCAGAACCTTTGCGTAATGATCGATCTTGGTGGTAAGTGACAAATTTGCTATCAGCGCCTCGGGAATGAAGCCCAAGAGCTCTTTTACAGTCACTTTATGATCTTTGAAAATGGCATATCTTATTGATTATCAGCTATTAATATAGTAAACCAATACGGCAAAAACAAGATAAATTATTGAAAATCAGATGATTATATAAATAAAACAGTCTCTATTAAAACAAAAAAGTCGGAAGATTTAAGCTTCCGACCATTCGTGGCCATTGGCGGCCTTTATTGTTTTATATTTAAAGTTTAAGTTTTTAGTTTACATCAAACCAAAGTTTGGTAGTAAGCACGTCGGCACCCTGGTGGGCAACTGCAGCTTTATAACTTGTACCGTTAAGCGATTGCTCTGTTCCGGGGTAAATAAACCTTACAGGCATTTTCCCGTTGAGTGCGCCGGCAACAGCAGGTTTCAATTGCGGATAATCTAACCGGCGCCATTCTGCAAATGCCTCGAGACCCTGGCCAAATAAAGCTATCCACTTTTGGTTACCTATGGATTTTTTATAATTAGAGGCATCATATTTAACAGTCTGCTGAGCCAAATACGTATCGACAGGCGTACCGCTAATGCCATATTGTAAAAAGGAGGCTTTTATGGCCTGGTTATACAGGTCCTCGGCATTTTCGGCTGAAAAGCCGCGTGCAGCTATCTCTGCACGATCAAATAATACCTCTGCATAGCTTATAATAACCGCAGGAGCATGCGGCGCTGTAAAATAAGTGCCTGGTTTTGAAGTTTTGGTAAAACCCAGATTAGCAGCGTCGCCCACTAATAAACCGTTTGGTATGCCCACATAAGTTTTAGGAGTTGCATCTTTTGTAGGGCTGGCATAAATAGGCAAGCGGGGATCATTCAATGCAAATAACTGATCAACAATGGTTCTACTGATACGGTAATCGTCGCGCGTGTCAAACAAATTACTGATAGGGTTTTGGTTAGGTGAATCTAAATAACCAAACTGCGCTATCTCGCTGTTAGAGCTAATATAGCCACTACCTTCGGCTTGTACATCGGCTAATACTTGTTTAGCTTTTTCTGGTTCGCGGTCGGCAATACGCAGCGCAATACGCAGGCGCAGGGAGTTAGCAAACTTTTTCCATGAGGTAATATTGTTGCCGTAAACAACATCGCCTAAAATAGCTTTGCCCGATGGATCAAGGGATGCTTGTGCTGCCTTCAAATCATCGAGTAGAGCAAAGTAAACATCTTTCTGTGCATCATAAGCGGGGGTTAAAAACTGTTGAATATTTGTTGCTTGTTTATAAGGCACATCGCCGTACTGGTCTGTGAGTAAAGTAAACACCCATGAACGTAAAACCAATGCCACTCCTTTGTAATTAGGATTAGCCTGAGCATCGGCCAATGAGATGATCTTATTGAGGTTAACAATACTTTTAGAATAGCCTGTAGTCCATAATTCCTGAAATGAACCATTGGTATAGATATACCTGTCGGGGTCAGTGTATTGAATTTTTGCCCAATATTGCACAAACAACAAGCTGGCATCCATATTGTTGGCGATTCCCCAATAGGTATCTGCAGTGCTCTTGGTAGCCCCGGTAAGCAGGTAATCGGGCTGAGGGTTTTGTGTAGCGTTAGGGTTTTGATTAATATCAGACAGCTCCTTTTTGCATGAGGCCAATGATAGCAGCAATGCACCTGATAATATGATGGACGTATATTTTAGTTTCATGATTGTTAGAATTTAAGGTTAATGTTAAAACCGATATTGCGCACGGTAGGCAGGGTTAAGTCTTCCAAACCTTGTCCGTTGCCGGTGTTAAAAGCTGTTTCCGGGTCAATATTGGGAGCGTTTTTGTGTATGATCCACAGGTTACGTCCGACTACAGCAACAGAAGCTCCCTGGAAACCAATGCTGTTTGCCCACTTTTGCGGCACGGTATAACCCAGTTTTACCTCCCTTAACTTAATATATGATGCGCTGTAAACAAATGGCTCATCGGCATTGGTTAATGCCTTATAATAAGCCTGCGCCGATAAAATGGTAGTATTTTTGCTGCCATCGGCTTTTACACCATTAAAAATAATACCATCGTTGAAAGTGGTTTGGCCAACAGTATAGCTTAACCCTCCGTTGGCTGCACCACGTCCCGGCAGGGTGGAAGCCAGTATGCCGGTATAAGTACCGGTACTGTTAGTTCCGGAATAAATAGATCCGCCAATATGAGCGTCAATCAGGAAACTTAAATTAATGCCCTTATAAGTAAAGCTGTTATTGATACTACCTAACCAGCTTGGTGTAAATTTGCCAAGATATTTCTTAGTGGGGTCAATAACCGGAGTACCATCAGCAGCTACTATTACCTGACCGCTGGCATCGCGTTGAAAAGCATTTCCATAAATTGCACCATAAGGTTGCCCTACAGCCGCTAATATTTGGACATTGCCATCAGTTCCTAATATATAACTTTGCAGGTTGCCATCTTTATCGAGCGAAACAACCTTGCTCTTATTACGAGAATAGTTTACATTAACATCCCAGTTAAAATCTTTAAGTTTTACCGGTGTTAAACCCAGTTGAACTTCCAGTCCTTTATTGTTAATTGTACCTCCATTGATTAGTTTTTGGCTATAGCCTGTGGTTGGGCTCACATCCACGCTGATGATCTGGTTTTTACTATTCGTATTGTAAACACTTGCATCTAAACGGATCCTGTCGTTAAAAAAACCAAGTTCGAAGCCAGCTTCTGCCGAAGTGGTAATTTCTGGTTTCAGGTTAGGATTAAGGTCAATGCTGTTAGCGCTTTGTTGAGGGTTAGTACCGAAGGGAGCAGTGAAAGCATAAGTATTTAACAAATTATACGGATCGGTGTCTTTACCAACTTTTGACCAGCCGCCACGTAATTTAACATAACTCAAGATATCACTTTTTATATCAAGCGCTTCTGAAAGTACTAAACTTCCGTTTATTGAAGGGTAAAAGTATGACAAGCTTGCTTTTGGAAGTGTAGATGACCAATCATTACGCGCAGTAACGTTTAAGAAAGCATAGTTTCTGAACCCTATTTGTCCGGAGGCGAAATAGCTATATATTTTTGATTTATTATAGGTATTTGATGATATAAGCGGATCACGCGAGTTGCTTAATGTATATAAGTCAGCCACAGCTAATTTAGGTGCTTTCTGATCGTTGTTTTCGAATGATCTTGCACGTATGTTTCCGCCAATTAACGCGTCTATAGAGAAATCATCATTTAATTTCTTGGTATATTGCAACCTGCCCTCGGTATTGGTTTCGGTAAAATCATAGGCATCTTCTTCGTAAGAGCCAAATGGCGTACCATTGGTACCATAGGCCACTTTGATTTTGCGGCGATCGTTGTAATAATCGGTACCGGTACGGAAGTTTGCAGATAAACCATCGATAATTTTATAATTCAGTTCGGCGCTTCCTATAAAACGGTTACGGGTTTGACCTACCGTATTTTCATAGGCCATAAAGTAAGGGTTGCTGTAATAGCTGTTATTCCAGTTAATGTTATTACCATTAGCATCACGGTAATTTCTTAATTGGCTTACATCAACCTGGCGGCCAAACCAGGTAAATTGGAGCATGGTGCTTGTGGCGCGTTTACCACCGGCACCTGGTAAATTATCGGCGTCGTCTTTAACATAATTGGCAATGGCGGTTAATGTTAATTTAGACGTTAATTTATAGGTACCATTCAGCAAAAACGAATTGCGGCCTTGAGAGGTATTGGGAATTACTCCAGTTTGATGAAGATTATTATATGACAAACGAAAATCATATTTGTCACCTGAACCGCCAAGCGAAACACCGTTGTTAAGTGTAACACCTGTTTTAAAGAAACTGCTCACATTATCCGGGTGGGCTATAAAGGGTACCGGTTTTCCGCCTGAGTTAAACTGCGGAATAAGTCGGCCGTCCAAAGCCGGGCCCCAGCTTTCGTCAACACCGTCGTTAATGCCGCCGCCTTTTCCGTCAACGTAACTAAACTGGCCATTTGAACCTTGTCCGTATTCATTTTGATATTTTGGTAAGCCTAATAAATTTGAAAAAGATGTATTTGAATTGATTGTGACACCAATACCTTTTATTCCTTTACCTGTTTTTGTTTTGATTAGTATTACCCCGGCTGCAGCACGTGAACCATAAAGCGCCGCGGCATTGGGTCCTTTAAGTACCGAAATAGATTCTATATCTTCAGAATTGATATCAGATATAGGATTGGCGAAATCCCTTGATCCGGCCGTGCCCAACTGCTGGGTATTATCAATAGGAAGGCCATCCACAACAAACAGGGGCTGGTTGTTACCAGATACAGAGGTTTCGCCGCGGATAACGATTCGGGATGATCCCATATCGCCCTGGCTGCTGGTTACATTTACACCGGCTATTTTACCGCTCAGTGCATTTACCAAGTTTGTTTCTTTGGCCTCAGATATGTCTTTTGATTTCAATCCCTGTACAGCATAACCCAACGACTTTTTATCTTTTGATATGTTAAGCGCCGTTATTACCACCTCATTTAAGGAGTTGGCCAGCTCGTCGAGGGTTATTCGAAGATCAGTTTGGTTTTGTGTAACGGGGAGTTCTTTAGGAGTGAAGCCAATGTAAGTTATTCTTAATACATCGTTCGCTTTGGCGTTAAGTGTAAATTTACCATCGCTGTTGGTTTGTGTTCCGTTGGTAGTTCCTTTGATAGAAACACTTACGCCCGGCAACGGTAACCCATCGGACTTGGCGGTTACCACACCGCTTATTTTAACAGATTGCGCTGCAACTGTTTGGATGAGGATAAAAGGCAATAGTATTGCCCATAATAATTTGTAATTTTTTGACATGGTAATAGATCGTGAAATGATTAATGTTACCCGGATACAGTATGAAAAAAGACGATCAGTTAATAGTTGGAGTACCAATTATATCTACCTTCTGGATACTGTCTTTTAAAAATTGTAAAGGTTTTAATTGCTTGTTGAATACTATACAAGGCTAACTTGCAATTAGCCTAACAGCATAGTTTTTTTTAACAGCAACAATGCATGGTTTGCATGCATGTGGCAGAAGTATTACAGGTGGTAGATTTTGTAAAATTACGGATGTTTAAATAGGTTGTTTTAAAAATTGTACTTTGTGTTTTCATGTACTGGTTGTTTATATAAAGATTTTTGCAATGCTGGTTTTTATAAAGCAAAGCTATAGCGGGCGTTTTTTGTTTTTTAATTTACTCGCGCGTTTTTATTATTTATAAGGTTATCAATAACTTTAAGCATAGAGGCAAATTCCTGTTCATCGTACAGGCGGGTGAGGTATACAATGCGGCCATCCCGGTCAATCACTACGTTTCGGGTAACCCCGCTTTTTTTATCGGCAAAGCGCCCAAAAATATTGGCACCCGGGTCAAGCGCCACGTTATAGGTTATTTTCATGTCCTTTTGAAACTTCTGCACTTTTTTAAGTGGTTCGTCTCGGTCAACACCAATAAGTACAAGGCCCTTGTTTTTGTAAGCGTTCCATACCTGTGCTTGCAGGTGTGGCATTTCCTCGCGGCATACACTGCACCAGCTGGCCGTAAACTGAAGTATCACCACTTTACCACGCAGTTGTTTTAACGATGTTTTGGTGCCATCTGTTAATGCGAATTCAAAATCATTGGGAGCTTGTTCACCCGTTTTAACCAGGTAACCGCGATCATTTAAAGCCGGATTATTGCTATTAGCCGTCTGGGCTTGCGTGGTAATGCTGGTAATCAGGAATAAATAAATTATAAGTAAAAGTTTGTTGTTCATTGAATTTATTTTTGACAGGTAATTATATAATTACACTCATCATTAAAAAAATATTAACTGGCATTCAATTAAACAGAAAGGGAGGGTATAGCAGAAACCGTCATTTGCGGATATGTGGTTATATCATTATCTGTTCTGCAATTTTGCAGATAGGAATTAGCACCTTTATAACTATGTGTACAGGTTGCTAAGACATCACAGGGCCTTTCCCTCAGTCTTTCTGGATAATCAAAAATGAAATAAAGAACGATTTCAGATGCAAATATGTAAATAATTCTACTAATTCCATAGAATTTATATCAATTACCAAACAGAATTCCGGTTTTGACAATAAAATGGCATAAGCCGATCTGTTTTGTTTGCTCATTTATGGCATATATAAGCTTAAAACGCATGTAAACGATTAAGTAAAAAAATCAAATGTTTTTATAAATATGATCTTAAAAATTAGAGATTTGCCCTTAATCTTGTATTAAGACCGTTCACCAATTATATCTTCTGCTGATTATGCAATTTAAACGCAGTATTTATCTGTTAGGATTACTGACCTTTTTATGTGGAAATAATTTTGCGCAAACCAAGGGCGCTCAACAAACACGGGATGAAGTGGATTATGTTAACCCACTTATAGGCACAGCCATTAAAGGTTTTGGCAAGGGTTTGTTGGAGGGCAACGGCGGCGGCGGCACTATGCCTTGTGTTAACGTACCGTTTGCCATGACCAACTTTGTTGCCCAAACCCGCGAAAACAAAATGAGTTACATGGTTTATCAATATGAAGACAACTCGGTTATAGGGCTTACTGCCAGTCACCAGCCCACAGTTTGGATGGGCGATTACGGTTATGTTTCGGTAATGCCGCAAGTAGGCAAACTCAGGGTTTTGCCAAAAGAACGTGTGCTGTCATTTGACCATAGAGATGAAGTTTCCAAACCTTACTATTATTCAGTTAAATTAAAAACTACAGGTGCCGATAAAATTAAAGCCGAGATTGCCGGCGCCAATACTTGTGGTATGTTCAGGTTTACTTTCCCCAAGGCAGATCAGGCACATATTATCATCCAGGGGATTAACCTTAACCCGGCACTTAAAGACTGGGCTAATGATTACACGGCAAGAATAAAAAAACTGAAAGGTTATGTTTATGTAGATACCGTGAATAACGAAATAACCGGCTATAACCCCGACCGGCAATCGGCACAGTTAGGGCCCGAACTAAAGAATTTTAAAGGTTATTTTGTTATCAAATTTAATAAACAGATTAAAAAATATGGTACCTGGGATAAGCAGGTGATCAATAAAGGCAGCCATGAGCAATACGGCACGCGAATGGGTGCTTTTATTTCCTTCCGTACAAAAGCGAACGATGAGGTTAAGGTTGTTGTAGCTACATCTTTCATCAGCATTGATCAGGCAAGGTATAACCTCAAGCGGGAAATTCCTGATTGGGATTTTGATAAGGTTGTCAGCGCTACCCGCAATCAATGGCAGCAGGCCTTAAAATCAATCCAGATAAGCGGGGTGACCAACACACAGAAGACTATTTTTTACACGGCAATGTTCCATACGCTGTTGTTTCCGCGCCAGTTTTCGGAGTACGGCAAATATTACAGCGCTTTTGATGATAAAGTTCACCATGGTTCGTCATATAATGATTATTCTCTTTGGGATACCTTCAGGGCATTGCATCCATTATTAACGTTAACCCAACCGCAACGGGTTGATGGCATGGTGGAGTCGTTACTGCAAATGTACAAAGAGGGTGGATGGATGCCCATGTGGCCAAACCCAACCTATACCAATATTATGATAGGTACACATGCTGATGCCGTTGTTGCTGATGCGTATGTAAAAGGTTTCAGAGGGTTTAATACCAAATTAGCTTACGAGGCCTTGCACAAGGATTCCTATGACGCTCCGGATGGTGACACCCATAAAAGATGGGGCGACCGTGACCTTTGGACAAGCTTTGAAGCCAGGGGTGGGCTAACCAATTATCATAAGTTGGGATATATACCGGTTGATAAAACAAGTGAATCCGTTTCGCGCACTATTGAGTATGCTGTTGATGACTACGCGGTGGCGCAGGTTGCCAAAGGATTAGGAAAAGATGATGATTACAAGCAATTAATAGCCTGGAGTAAAAATTATCAAAACGTTTATAACAGCGCTACCGGCTTTATGGCTCCCCGTAACTCCGACGGCAGCTTTTCTGCCAAGCCAGATTCCGGCTTTACAGAGGGCACCAAATGGACCTATACTTTTGGCGCTATGCACGACGTTCCGGGGATGATCAAGATTATGGGCGGCGAGAAAAAGTTTGCTGATAAACTAACCAGAAATTTTACCGAGGGTCATTACCATGCCGACAATGAACCCGGTCATCATTATCTTTATCTTTTTAATTATTGTGGTATGCCCTGGAAAACCCAGGAACTGGTAAGGGAACATGCCTCATCGCAAAATTTCAGAAACGCACCGGTGGGCATTAACGGTAATGACGATTGTGGTCAAACTTCGGCATGGTACATTTTTAATACCTTAGGGTTTTACCCGGTAGCGCCCGCTTCGGGTTCCTATAGTATTGGCGCTCCCCAATTCCCTTATATGGTTTTAAACTTGCAGCATGGCAAAAAACTGGTTATTAAGGCAACTGGCTTATCAGCCCAAAATAAATATGTTAAAGAGATAACTTTTAATGGAAAGCCGATAAAAGATTACCAGATATCACATCAGGACATTGCAGGTGGCGGAACTTTAGCTTTTACAATGGCAGGCACTCCGCAAAAGCTATAGACAGGAATTTTACCTGTTAGTCAGCGGTTCGGGTAGAATCTCTGACTACCAGTTTAGAGGGCATGACAATATTTTCACTTTCCATTTGAACATATCGACCAGACAGGTGCCAGAACAATAATTCCGCGGCCTTGCGTCCCATATCATACGCCGGCTGCAAAACCGTAGTAAGCGATGGATTGAGTATGGCCGCAGTTATCTGATTGGTAAAACATACCACTTTTATATCCTGCGGAATATTCAGCTTCAATTCTTCGCAGGCCAGGTAAGTAGTGGTGGCCAGGTGTTCAACCGTAGCGATAATACCGTCGGGCTTCACGTTTGTGATATGCTCCTTTAAAACAGCTATATTTTCCTGGTTATATTTATTAGAGCAACTAAAAATATTTTGATCTTCCGGCTCTATATCGCGTTCAGCCAAAGCCTTTTTATATCCAGATTCGCGCGCCTGTAAAATTGAAGGGTACCCTTCAATAGTAACCAAAGATATGTTTTTACAACCCTGATCAAGCAGGTGCCTGGTAGCCATATACGCGCTGTTAAAATCATCAGTTTTAATTTTTGCAGCTGGTATATCTTCAACAACCCTGTCAAAAAACACGATGGGCACGCCTGCCTGCTGTAAGTTTTTAATATGCTGGGTATCCTTAGTATTACTGGCTACCGACATGAGTATGCCATCTACCCGGCCGCTGGTAAGTTCATTGAACATTTGAGCCTCCCGCTCATAGCTATCATGTGTTAAATATATCAACGCATGATATTTCTCCTGATCAACGATGCTTTCAATACCATTAATAGCCTGGCTAAAATAGCTATCTGCAATTTCCGGAATGATGATGGCTATGGTATTACTTGAGCGTTTTCGCAGGCTGCTGGCGTAGGGATTAGGTACATAGTGCAACAATCTTGCCGTTTCAATTACCCTTTGTTTTGTTTCATCACCTATATCATGACTGTCTCTCAGCGCTTTTGATATTGTCGCAATAGATACATTCAACACTTTGGCAAGTGTTTTCATGTTTACTTTATTACTTTTTGTTCCGTCGGTCATCGGTATGGAAATGGCTTCAAAATTCAGTAATCGATTGCGTTTATTTTTTTAGCTAAATATAAATGTTTATAGTTTATACAGGTTTATGAAATAACTTCAAAAGTTGAGCAAGATAATAAAAAATAGAGCTTTTAAACTTAAACAATAGCGTAAAGCATACCAATTAAGCTTCTTTATTTTTAGGTAAACGTTTAAGCAAATAAATTGGGCTGTTTTGATGAATTTAATTATTAAAATAAGGAAATTTGTATTGAACAGCTATGAAAATTAGTCATAAAGGATTGTTTACCAATTATATTTCCTTTTAAATTTTAATATTATGAGCAAGATTAACGGAGCACCAGATCAAGGCCCTTTGGATTCAATAGAAGAATGGGAAGACGATTTATTAGTTCGTTATCCGGATGCCGATTCCATTGCAGCCGGTCGCGATACAGAAGCATATCGTAACTACGAAGCAACAACAAAAGATTCTGTTCGTGAATTTTACCGTTTACAACATATCAATCAGACCTATGATTTTGTGCTACAGAAAAAAGAACAATACCTTTCGTTTGATAAAAAGGAAATGTCTGTATGGGATGCCTTTGATTTTCTCAACCAATTAGTTGATGACTCAGATCCGGATACGGATCTTGACCAACTGCAACACCTGCTGCAAACTTCAGAAGCTATTCGTGCCGATGGCAGACCCGATTGGATGGTACTTGTTGGTTTATTCCATGATATGGGTAAAGTACTTTGCCTTTTTGGTGAACCACAATGGGCCGTTGTTGGTGACAGCTATCCCGTAGGCTGCGCTTTTTCTGATAAAATAGTTTATTCTGAATATTTTAAGGATAACAAAGATACTTATGATCCGCGTTATAATACTAAATACGGTGTTTATGAGCCTAATTGCGGCTTAGAGAATGTACATATGACCTGGGGGCATGATGAATATGTTTATCACATGATGAAACCATACCTGCCCGAACAGGGGCTGTACATGCTGCGTTATCATTCTTTTTACCCGCAGCACCGTGAAAATGCCTACAGTCACCTGATGACTCCGCATGACCATCAGTTGTTTAAATCGGTAGCGTTGTTTAACCCATATGATCTTTATTCAAAAAGCCCGGTTCCGCCAGATTGGAAAAAACTGCGCCCTTATTATGAAGATCTGGTTGCCAAATACCTGCCGTCGACACTGAAGTTTTAAACAGCGACAATTTAATACCCTGACCAAGATATAGCCGCACGATTTTACAAATCTTCGTGCGGCATTGCCAATTCATTTTATTTTATAGATTTGAAAAATTGAACCGGCCCCGAAAATTTACGGCCTAAATTTCCTATTGCAAAAAAACACTCATGCTGAAACACATTTCTACGGCCGATATTTTGGTCTTTTTCTTCTACTTTATCATAGTTTCTTGTTACGGCTACTTCATTTACCGTAAAAAAAAGAGCGAGACCAACAACAGTTCACATAGCTTTTTCCTGGCCGAAGGTTCACTTACCTGGTGGGCTATTGGCGCATCTATTATTGCCTCAAATATTTCGGCCGAGCAATTTATTGGCATGAGCGGCGATGGTTTTTTTGCGGGCATAGCCGTTGCGGTATATGAATGGGTAGGGGCGGCGGCACTCATAATAGTGGCGGTATTTTTTATGCCGGTATATATTAAAAACAAAATATTTACCATGCCGCAATTTTTGGAAAACCGGTACAACAGCGGTGTGGCTTTGGTAATGTCGATATTTTGGTTGCTTTTATACATATTTATTAACCTCACTGCCATATTATACCTGGGCGCCTTAGCCATCAACGGCTTGCTGGGCGGCGAATATTTCCATGAAATTATGATTGGCCTGGCCATTTTTGGTGCCATAATAGCTTTGGGCGGTATGCGTGTTGTTGGTTACACCGATGTTATACAGGTAGGCGTATTGGTAGTTGGCGGATTGGCCATCACTTATCTTTCCCTTACCATTGTTAGCGAAAAATTTGGTTTCGGAACCAATGTGCTTACCGGGTTTAATTTATTATTGAAAGATGCGCCCGACCATTTTCATTTAATATTTAAAAAACCTGCTGCCGGTGCTTCTTCAGAAACCATAACCAAATACCTTATTTTACCTGGTTTTGCCATGTATGTTTCTGGGCAATGGATCAGCAATTTAAATTACTGGGGGTGTAATCAATACATCACGCAGCGGGCTTTAGGGGCCAATATCACCACAGCGCGTACTGGTATTTTGTTTGCCAGTTTGTTAAAAATACTGATGCCGGTAATTGTTATGCTACCCGGGATTGTTGCCTTTGTATTGTACAAGCACGGTCACTTGCCGCAATTAGGTAATGGGGGTAAAGATGGCGCTTATTCGGCCATATTATCGTTTTTACCTTCCGGCCTTAAGGGGTTGTCATTAGCGGTTTTAACTGCTGCCATAGTTGCTTCGCTGGCCGGAAAAATAAATAGTATCGCTACCATTTTTACATTGGATATTTATAAGAAATACATCAGTTCAGAAGCCACTGAACGAAAGATGGTGTGGACTGGTCGGGCCGCCATTTTATTCAGTTTGTTAATAGCCGTGGCATTTACATGGAATGACGTTTTAGGCATCGGAAGCGCTGGTGGCTATACCTTTGTGCAGAAATATTCAAGCTTTGTGAGCCCTGGTGTATTGGCTACTTTCCTGCTGGGTATGTTCTGGAAAAGGACTACCGCCGAAGCTGCCATTATTGGCATATTGGTAGGTTTTGGTGCATCGGTATTTTTTAATGAGTTTGCAGTTACCATGCTTGGTCATGAAACATGGCTATACACAGCCTTCCGCAATGCCGCAGGCGAATACGAAATCCCTTTCTTTATTTCATTAAGCTGGTCGTTCCTGATCACTGTAATTATAATGGTGGCCGTAAGTTTTGCTGGCCCTATAGTAAATGCCAAAGCCATCACGGTTGAAAGTTCAATGTTTAAACTAAAACCTTCATCTGTTATTCTAATCGCTGTAATACTTATACTGTTGTCGGCAATTTATATCAGATTCTGGTAACACGTTCATAACCATATTCGGCAAAAAGATCCACTTCTTTAAAAGGGGCGGATCTTTTTTTAAGGGGTATTTGGGGTTAAAATCGTATCACAGGTATTGGTCAATACGTAACATTTACAGTGTTACTTTATATTTGTTTCAAATAATATTCATATATTGTTATTCTTATAAGTTGTTGCCCTCTGTATGACGGGAATAAAATATTAATCAATTTCATTTAGCGCGCTAACTGTAATGAAGTTGTTATAAATGATAAACCCGCCATAAAATTTATAAGATAATAGTTACTTTGTATTTAAGAATTATTGCTTATTCTTAAACCTATGCCAATAGATTGTATGATTGTTGACGACGACGAAATGGTACTTTCTCACCTTCGTAGTCTTGTAGTGCAAACTCCGTTTCTGAACCTGCTATCGTTTCATACGAACCCTGCCGATGCGCTTATTGCTATTGAAAATAACAGCCTGAAACTTGTTTTTCTTGATATTAATATGCCTGGTCTTAGTGGTATTGAGCTGGCCCGCATCATTAATAACCGGAAAGGGCCCGAAGCTCCCCGTATTATTTTCACCACGGGCTTTGAACATTTTGCCTTGGAAGGATATAAGGTAAATGCATTAGATTACCTGCTTAAACCAATTGATTACGAAGCTTTTATTAAAGCGGCTTATAAAGCAAAGGCCGACATAGAGAGCCATGTTAAACAAGCTCCTGGCGCGACTGGTTATACCGAAAATGATTTTATTTTTTTAAGGGTTGAATATGAATTGGTAAAGGTTTATTTAAAGAATATACTCTATTTTGAAGGATTTAAAGACTATGTAAAAGTTTACGTAGCCAATAGCGACAACTATATTAAATCGCTTACAACCATGAAAAGCCTGGAAGAGAAATTAACGGCTAATTCATTTATGCGGGTGCACCGTTCGTTCATAGTATCGCTTGATAAAATTGATACCATTACCAAGAACACTGTACGGGTAGGAAAAACACTTATACCGGTGAGTGACCAGTATAAAGAATCATTTAAAAAATTTACCGATAAGTGGTTTTAACCTTTTGAAATTTCTATCTAATTCTTTTGCCTTTTTGTCGATGATATTTGGCTATCTATCGAAACTACTCCCCAATCAATTTAAAACTCATTTTATTTGATCAGTATTTAAGAACACATCACCTATAACAGAATAAGACTAAAATATGGCTCATCACCTTAATTAAAAACCAACATTGCAATATCACTTCATCTAATCCTTTTATATAATTTAAATTGCTATGGAAACAAACACCTTTTCAAAATTTACTGCTGAGCTATTCGGTACGCTTGTGCTGGTATTAATGGGCTGCGGCAGCGCGGTAATTGCCGGGGCCAATGGTGCAACAGGCGTTGGCCTTTTGGGTATATCTTTCGCTTTTGGTTTATCGGTTGTGGCAATGGCTTACGCTATTGGCCATATATCAGGTTGCCATATTAATCCGGCTATTTCTATCGGAATGGTAGTATCGGGCAGAATGAAGGCAAGTGAGGCTGTTATTTACATTATTGCCCAGGTATTGGGAGCCATTGCAGGCGCAGGGATACTGTTGCTTATTGCATCAGGTAAAGATGGTTATAGCGTTGCAGCCAATGGTTTAGGACAAAATGGTTACGATGCTTTTTCACCGGCGCATTATAACTTGTTATCAGGGTTTGTTGCTGAAACTGTTTTTACATTTATATTTCTGCTCGTTATTTTTGGTTCAACTTCTACAAAAAACATACATGGTGGTTTTGCGGGTTTGTCAATAGGTTTAAGTTTGGTACTTATACATATAGTGGGCATACCTGTTACTGGCGTATCGGTTAATCCTGCCCGCAGCATTGGCCCCGCATTATTGGTGGGTGGCGCGGCCATTAGCCAGTTGTGGTTGTTTATAGTTGCACCAATATTGGGCGCTATACTAAGTGCGGTAGTTTGGCGCTACGTATTGGAAAGAAAATAAAATATTATATAGTAAAGAATGTTTAACGCCCTGTTAAACATTCTTTACTGTATATAACTATTATAAATAATTATTTGGTTTTTTTATTACCCTCCTAAGTACATTCGCTAAGCATCTGGCTTTTATTCATATCTTTTACTGCGCTGTATATAACAGCATAGTGCTTCTATTCCTGAATCTATCATTTTTTATCATAATGTAATTTTTTATTTAATTGTTTATATTTTTAATATATTATTACTTTAAAGTTAAAATATATGATTAAAATTTTGATAAATGTTATTATTGCCCTTTAATTTTAATAATGATAGCGCCATTATACTTGTTTAGCTAACCGCTTTAATGAAATCAACTTATACTCAAAAAAATTCAAGGAAAATCCTGCTGGCATTTCTGGCATTTGTTATTATTCTGGCTATAGCGGCACTTTTTGTACGTAATACCATCTCTCGTAAATTGCAGGAACTTTCAAAACTGGCTCATGATGTTGAATATGATCAGTCAAAACCGCAACAAACCTTGCTATTGCTGCATGAAGCGGAAGATGATTTTCAGGAATCATTATTGAGTGCCGACGATACAAAAAGCAAGGCTTATAAAACAAAGTTATCTCAGGCTTTTAACCAGATAGATACCTTGCTCAAAGAACACTCGGATACTCAGAATTTAAGCGCCAAACAACATCAAAAAGTGCAGTATTTGTATAATAAGAAATTACAATTATCATCAAGGCTGTCTGGGCTTAAGCACAATTTTGATTCCCTGCTTACTATATATGCCGATTACAACGAAGCTTCAAATAAAAAAATAACTGGGTTAAATATTGATAAGTCACTCACCCAAAAGACTGTCGAAACTAAAACTGATACGGTAAAAAAAAGTATTCCTCTTAAAAAGAGAGGCTTCTTCGCAAGAATTAAAGACGCCATTTCCAATAAAAACAACAATGCTGCGTCAACCAATATTATTGAAGTAAACCACAACCGTACTAATCACATAGTCGATTCGGCTACGCGAAAAATAGCGTATCGTGATAAAAATATATATAACCAAAAACTGAAACAGTTGCAGGATCGCAACCAGAAATTACTGACTACACAAAAAGAGTTAATCTCACTTAATATCAGCATCAGGAATGAATTGGAAAATATTATAAATGATGTAAAGGATATTAACTACAGCATAACCAACGAATTTAAAGGCATGACCTTTAAAAGCTACCAGGAAACAACCCAATTGCTAAACAACTTTTATCTGGCCGCGCTTTTTCTGGTTTTAATATTTGCTGCTTTGCTGATTGTATTTATATTAAAACTCGGAACGTCTGAAAGATTATTACTGCAGGAAAATGAGCGGGCGGTAACCATTGCACAGCAAAAAATGGATTTACTGCAACACATGAGTCATGAGATACGTAATCCGCTTACAGCTATTAAGGGATTCCTGTATATATTCAGCCAAACCAATTTATCCCCGCGGCAGGCCGATATGCTTGGCTCAATCAGGTTATCGTCTGATATGTTGTTGCGTACCCTGAATGACACCCTTGATGCAGCGAAAATGGAGAGCAGCGAATTTAAGATCAATAAAGACCCTTTTAATGCCGATTTTGTGTTGAAAGAGGTTATTGAAAGTATGGAATTCAGCGCTGCCAAAAAGAAACTTGACCTTCGTTATCATTTTGAAGGGGATAAGGATGCTTTAATTTTGGGCGACAGTTTCAGGCTTAAGCAAATAATGGTAAACTTGTTGAGTAACGCCATTAAATATACTAATACCGGAGGGGTTACCGTTAACGCGGAGCTTGTAATTGCAGATGGCGTTAACCGCTTAAAGGTTGATGTTGTTGATACAGGTCAGGGAATTAGTCAGGAGCAGCAGGCAAATCTTTTTTCAAAGTATTATCAAACCAATTCGGCCCGCGGCCAAACAGGAACAGGCTTGGGGCTTTATATCTGCAAACAGTTGGTTCAGCTGCAAAAAGGATTAATTGGCATAAAAAGCATTGCAGGCAAAGGCAGTACTTTTAGTTTCTATATTCCCTACGATGAAGGTAAAAACATCAATACTGCTATTGATAAACAAAAAATAGACGATCCGTTATCGCTACTTAATGGTATTAGTATTCTGGCTGTTGATGATAATGAATTAAGCCTGATGTTCCTGAAAATGATGACAAGTAAGTGGAATATCAAATTTCACCAGGCATCAGACGCCAAAAAAGCACTTGAAATACTGACCACGGAAAAAATAACCATTGTATTAACAGATATCCAGATGCCTACTATGGATGGTCATGAATTTATAGCCGCGATACGACAATTAAATGCTCCATTAAATGAAATACCTGTAATAGTTATCAGTGGCAACGCCAAGCTAACAGAAGCTGAAAAATTGTCGAAAAAAGGCTTTTCGGGTTTTGTTACAAAGCCGTTTATTGAGGCAGAACTGATAAAACAGATTGTTAATGCTTTGAAATTATAACTTCTTTATCCCTTAAAAATCGTGATATAAGTTCCTGAACGCAGTTCTAAGGCCAAAGGTTATCATTGCAGTTTTATTATTGCTCACGGCATTTTTTTCCTGTCGGTATAAGCCGCTAATCTCAAAACGTAAGTTGTATTTGGGATTGAGGAGATATGATACAGTGCCTTCGGTATAATAAAGTTGTGTACTTATACCCTGGCCAATAACAGGGGTAGGGTTAGGCGTAGCTGGATAAGCTTTGGTAATTATCTTACCATTATTATCAGTTTTGCTGGCGTCAAGACCATATTTGCCATAATCAAGCTGCCACTGGAAATCAAACCGGCCGGCAGAGTAGTTCATGATACCCAAAAACTCCCTGAAATTGGCCCCGAACGGATGAGCCAGCGGATCGCCAAAAAATGTGTAGCTGTCAAGCGGTTGCGTACTTGAATAGGTATAAGGCTTAACGGTATTAAACTCAAAAAGGTAATTAAGGCGGTTAACCTTGAATATGTCGGCACCCCGGATACCCAGTTGTATACCGTTGGTATTATCTAGGTTATTGCCCGAAAAGAAATTATTGAACTTAAATCTGTCAAGCAATAACTGACCATAAACGGCTGTTTTATCAAATATTTTATACTTACCGGTAAAGCCCATAAACACATTATCCTTAGGTGATGCTGATGAGCCTAAAGAACTTGAAAACAGGATAGGGTTAATAAAATTGATGTCAAAGCCACGCCTGTTTCCCTGTGCATCAGCTTCAGGAGTTATCATTGCATTAAAGAAACCGAATGATACCCGGTTACTCACATTCCAGTCTAAGTAATGAAACAGTGCCCATTTGCGGCGGTAGCTGCCAAAGGTATCAAACCTTTTTTCCTTTAGATCTTCAAGATATGTCCATGCCATCATATATTGTATCGGTCCCAGATTGGCGGTAAGCTTTAATAAAGGCA
The DNA here is from genome assembly GCF_034262375.1 of Mucilaginibacter sabulilitoris. Lineage (NCBI taxonomy): Bacteria > Pseudomonadati > Bacteroidota > Sphingobacteriia > Sphingobacteriales > Sphingobacteriaceae > Mucilaginibacter > Mucilaginibacter sabulilitoris. The sequence goes on along the minus strand of NZ_CP139558.1, from coordinate 4,384,722 downwards.
TATTGGCAGCATAATCTGATAACAGCAAAGAGCGGTAACCATCGCCAATAAACATCTTATCCTGACCTAAAGTAATATTTAGCTGTTTAATAGGAGTGTAGGAGATAAGCGCCGTAACGTATGACCAATCTTGAGTATTTTGACCCAACGCATTGTAATGCCGGGCGTAAGCCTGTCCCGGTATAAAAGCATTTGTATTAACTAAGTTGTTATAATAAGTTGGAAATTTACCCTGATCTTCAAAACCACTGGTGTAAAATGAAAATTTAGCACCTATGGTTCCGCCGAACTGAAAGCCGCGTGCATTTAAATATGTTGTTCGTTGGCCTTTAAAATCACGCCCAAGTTGCAGGTCGGCCAGAAAGTCACCATAAAAGGTATAGTCTTTAGTTTTTACATCAAACAGGTGTTCGTTAAATAACTTACGGCTCACCCAGCTTTTGCGGGCGGTGTCAACGCCAACGTTCATAACCGAATCATAAGTATGATTAATTACACTGTCGATCAAAAATGGACGCAAAGAAGTATGAAATGAGCTTTTTTTACTATATATATCTGAATTAAATTTTTGATAAAGCTGGTAGGAGTTAGGTAAATAAACAGATTGTGCTTTACTCAACTGCGCTGAAAGCGAGATGGTTACAACTAATAAGAATAATTTAGTAAAGCGAAAAAAGTAAAGTTTTTGCATCGGAGCAAAATAAGTATTATTTATGGTAAGATAAAAATTTCGTTACACTATGATTGTTATTATTTAACCTTGTGCATTATTAATCTTTTGCCTGGCTGTAACATATTAACTATTGTAAAAGTTAATTAATGTTAAATTTGATTGATAGCAGGGTATTTTTTTTATTAAGCTATAAAAATCCTGATATTTGCCCGCGCGATAAAACCATACTATATTAAATGCAGTACAAAAAAATCAATAATCTTTTAGGCTGGCTTTGCTTTGTTATAGCTTCTGTTACCTACATTTTAACGTTAGAGCCATCCGTAAGTTTTTGGGATTGTGGCGAATTTATTTCATGTGCCTACCGTTTGCAGGTAGCTCACCAGCCCGGATACCCTGTATTTGCTATGCTGGGAAAATTGTTCTCGCTGCTCTCATTTGGGGATAATACCAAAGTACCGTATTTTACTAATTTAGGCTCGGCAGTTGCAAGCGGGGCTACCATCATGTTCCTGTTTTGGACTATAACCGCACTGGCAAAAAAAATGCTGCTGAACAAGCGTGATGACCAGGTTGAACAATCAAACCTGATCTTGATTATGGGTGCCGGTTTAGTAGGTGCGCTTGCTTTTACTTATACCGATACTTTCTGGTTTTCGGCAGTTGAAACCATTGTATTTGCCTTATCTTCATTATGTACAGCCATTGTATTTTGGGCCATATTAAAATGGGATGCCCATGCTGATGAAAAAGGCGCCGATAAATGGCTGGTTTTTATTGCATACGTTATTGGTTTATCTATTGGCATACACCTGCTTAATTTATTAACCATTCCGGCAATTGCCATGGTTTATTTCTTCCGCAGGAGTAAAAATATTACTGTTGGAAATGGCATCCTGGCGTTTTTAGCAGGTATTGTTATACTTGGCCTGGTACAATATGGCATAAGGGGATATACCATAAAGTTCGCGGCATATTTCGACCTGTTTTTTGTAAACTCCTTGGGTATGGGCTTTGGCAGCGGTGCCTTTTTCTTTATATTACTTATTGTAGTTGCGCTGGTATTCGGAATATTATACAGCATTCGTAAAAAGAAACCCGTGCTTAACCTCGCATTGTTGTGCGTTGCCTTTATATATTTTGGTTATGGTTCTTTTGCATATATACCAATCAGAGCCAGCGCAAATCCCGATCTGAATAACTCACATCCCGATAACGCGTTTACGTTGTACGGTTATTTAAACCGTATTCAATATGGTGAAACTCCATTATTAAATGGGCCGTATTTTGATGCAAAACTTACCGATCAGAAGGAGGGAAGTATCATTTATCGCAAAGGTAAAACACAATATGAAAATGCCGGCCGTAAAATAGAATCGGTATATGATCATACCACCCCTTTACCGCGTATGTACAGTACCGAACCGCAGGATGTACAGTTTTATAGAGATTGGCTGCGTATTCCCGATGGTCAGGCGCCAACTTTTACAGATAACCTTAAATGGATGTTTAGCTGGCAGATGTATCAGATGTACTGGCGCTATTTTATGTGGAACTTTGTTGGCCGTTATAACGATGCCGATGGACAAACCAACACCGAAGGTATTGACGGAAACTGGACAACCGGAATATTCGACGGCGCCAAGCATCTGCCCAAATCGGTGGTTAATGGCACAACTTACACGCCTTTGTATGCATTGCCTTTAATTATTGGGCTGATAGGCGCTTTTTATCACTTCAACCGTAAAAACAAGGATGCTCTTATAGTTCTGTTATTGTTCTTTTTTACCGGGCTTGCTATTGTACTGTATGTGAACCAACCCTCTGTACAGCCGAGGGAACGCGATTACTCCTATGTAGGATCATTTTATGCTTTTGCTATATGGATTGGTATGGGCGTTATTGCCATTGCCGAGTTTGCGCGCAAGTTTCTAAATCCTAAGTTCGCTGCCATTGGCGCCACTGCAATTTGCTTATTGCTGGCCCCGGTTGTACTTGCCAGCAAAGAGTGGAAAGCGCATGACCGTTCAACCAAATGGACGGCACATGACATGGCTTACAATTACCTGATCTCATGCCCGCCTAATGCTATTTTGTTTACTTATGGCGATAATGACACCTATTCTTTATGGTATGACCAGGAAGTAGAAGGCATAAGGCCCGATGTACGTATTGTTAACCTGAGTTTGTTTACCGGTGATTGGTATATACGCCAGATGCAGGGCAAAATGAACCAGTCGGAACCATTGCCTATTACCATGCCTTATGATAAATACAAAGAAGGCGTAAGGGATGTGATCTATTTTAACGACCGTAAATTGGGCGCGCCCGTTGAAGTAAAGGAAATTTTTGATTTCATCTCGTCAGATGACCGTGCAGCACAGGTGCAATATCAAAGTGGTGATTGGGGCAATTATTTGCCTACTAAAGATTTCAAAATCACCATTGATCCTGATGAAGTTGTAAAGAACGGGGTGGTAACTCCCGATCAGAAAAGCAAGATCACTAAAACAATGGAGTGGAAATATACATCAAACTATGTTACTAAAGATAACCTGGCTATGCTGGATATTTTAGCTCACAACCATTGGAAAAGGCCAATTTGCTTTACTACAACCATAGGCAACGAAAACCTGATTGGTTTACAGCCTTACCTGTATAAAGAAGGTTTTACATACCACTTAATTCCGTTTGAAAAGGATACTTCCAGACGTGATCAGCTAAGTAAAACAAACACAATGGTGATGTATAACAACATCATGAACAAGTTCAAGTTTGGCAATTTTAAAAATGCCCGTTATCTTGACCATGAGTCAACATCTATGTTTTATCCTGTAATGACCTCTACGTTTATAGATCTGGCGCAAAATCTTATTGATGAAGGTCATAATGATCTGGCATTAAAGGTGCTGCATAAATACGACCAGGAGATGCCGGATATTACCCCTTATATTGATGTTGCAGGTCGTAAATTATTCCTGGCTCAGCTTGCATTCCAGCTTAATGATGTAGTATTGGGTAAGAGACTGGTAACCAATATTGATAACTATGTTACTGATCAGCTTGATTATAATTATCACTTGCTTACCGATAACGCTAACAATGTAAACATGCGCGATGTACAAATTAGCATGCAGTTGCTTAATGGCATAGTTGATTTTACCAAAGGAAGCAAACAAACCGATATTAGTAACAAGGTGGAGGCACAACTAAAAGATTACATGAAAAAGTTTGCCCCTGTATTAGGTCAGCAATAATTGTTTAAACATAACAGATAAAGCCACTTCACTAAAAACGAGGTGGTTTTGTCATTTAAAGGAATATTAAAATAAATAAAAGAAAATCCGTGTTCTTTATTTATTTTCATTCCCTGTATGCGGAAAATATACCTGACCTTATTAATTTACTTTTTATGCTTACTTGTTAGCAGCGCGGCTGTTAATTCCGGCACACCTGCAGTTCATATTTCGACCAAACCAACGTGGCTTGGTACATACAAAGCATATAACCAAAGGCCATCTGCACGCAGTATCGAAAAAGGCTTTTTTTATGCCCTTATTGAAGAACAGATACATGTAGAAAAACAAGCAGATTACCATCACTTTATAAAAGAAATAGTTTCTGAAGCAGGTATACAGAACGCCTCGCAGATATCAGTAAGTTTTGACCCGGCGTTTGAGCGGCTTGATTTCCATGATATTACTATCTGGCGCGACAACAAACCCATAAACCGGCTCAAAACCTCATCTTTTAAGGTGCTGGCCGACGAAAAGGATCTTTCCAACTTTGTATATCAAGGTAGTTTTTCGGCATTATGTATCCTTGATGATATCAGAAAAGGCGACCGGATAGAATATTCTTATACCATTACCGGCAGAAACCCCATATTCAATGGTAAATATTGTGATGGGGTTTATTTTCAATGGTACCAGCCCATCGCTCACCAATACACGGCTATTATTGTTTCGGCACAGCGGAAATTGAATTTTAAATACTTTAACAAAGTTCCAAAAGCCATCATATCCGAAGCTGCAGGTTTAAAGCGATATGAGTATGAGGACTTTCAGATTCCGGCAGGTCATGATGATGATAACCAGCCCTCATGGTACAACGCGCTGGGCTATGCGCAAATAAGCGAATACAATGACTGGGCCGGAATAGTTAACTGGGCGTTAAGTATTAATCCTACAGCCACAAATATTAAAGGTGAGCTGGCCGACCGGATAAAACAGCTCAAAGTAGAGGCTAAGGGAGATAAAGTAAAATATTTCAGGGCCGCGGTGAAAACTGTTCAGGACGAGGTAAGATATATGGGTATTGAAATAGGCCAATACTCACACCGGGCCAATAACCCCGAAAAGGTATTTAAACAACGCTATGGCGATTGCAAGGATAAATCTTTGCTCCTGGTATCTATGCTTAAAGCAAATGATATCGAGGCGAATATAGTTTTGGTCAATGCTGATCAGGATGAGCACATTGCCGAATATATCCCTACATACAACGCCTTTAATCACGCCGTTGTAATCGCTACAGTTAACGGGAAGCAGGTTTGGATAGACGCCACTATTGACTACCAGGGTGGTGCTGGTACCGATATCTATTTCCCCGACTATGGCAAAGGATTGATATTAAAGGCAGGGAATAACCAGCTTACAACTATTCCGAAATCAAAAACAGGCAAAATAACCTATACCGATACCTATCAAATTAAGGATATGAAATCGCCTGTACTGTTCACAGTAAAATCAACCTATACCCTTAACCATGCTGATGATATACGCGACAAGTTGGCATCGGCAGGTATGGCAGAAACCGAAAAGAATTATCTGGATTACTACTCAAAAATTTATTCAAAGATTGAATCAAAGGACTCCGTAATTGTAGATGATGATTTGCAAAATAATGTATTAACCACAACCGAAACTTATTTGATCAGTAACTTCCTCAAAAAAGATTCTACCTCAAATAAGTACACAGCCGATCTTTATGCCAACTATGTAGCAGACCAGTTACCGTCTTTCACCGGGCAAACAAAAACACCGGTATCTGTTAACTATCCGTATGATATGGATTATACTCAACGGGTAATATTGCCGGGAGGTTGGGATGTACCTGAAAAGAATAATTCTATTAACCGGGATTATTATCATTTTTCGTCGCGTTATACCGCCAATGGCGATACGCTGCTACTTAATTATAAACTTGCTTATTTACAAGATCACGTTCCAGTTGAAAAACTTGCCGAATTTAAAGAAGATATAAAGCAGCTCAATTCAGATGGGTTAAGCTATAGCTTTTCATACACCCCTGGAACGGAGCCGGAGCCATCAAATACCAATAGTTTCATGGTACTCCTTGCAGGTTCATTAACCATAGGTTTAATTATTATAGGTATCAAGATCTATCAGCGTGAAACACCGGCCATTGTTTTTAGCTACGGTTCAACATTCTGGCCAGTTGGCGGATGGCTTATACTGGTTGCTGTTATACTGGGCTTAACCGGGTTATTCTCTGCGCTTGTACTTATCAGCAGTGATTATTTTAGCCTTACAACCTGGAATTTGGTTGCTTCGGGTAAGCAGGTCCTGGGTTATAAGCTATTTATAACAATGGAGGTTGTCTGTTTTATCATATTGATGTGTTACTCAGTTTATTGCTTGATATTACTCATAAATAAACGTGACATATTACCGCAACTGATCATCAATTACTTTTTGTTTACAGCAGCGTTTTTTGGAATTGACTTTATTTGTACACTGGTATTAAAACATAATAAATTTGTAGAACCGCACCCTTACGCGCTTATTTACTCTATAATAATGGCGTTTATCTGGATAACCTATTTCAAAAAGTCCATAAGGGTAGAGGATACATTCATAGTTCCGTATCCGCATTATAACTATAGTTATGAAGGGCCGGAAACACCGGTAGAAGAAACCAAAACTTTATAAACTTTGTCTTCCTGTACTTTATCTATTCAGTTAAGTCATCCCTATGGTTTGTTACCGGCTGTAATAACAGGAGATCATTAAATAATAATCAGGAGATTTGACCTTTATCAGGCTGTAATTAAAATTTTTTAGAATAAATTTGATTACTTTAACCGTAAAAAGCTATCATGAAATTTCAACAATTGTTAGAAGAGGTAAAACATTATGTAATATCATATTTTGATGTGCATCATGATCCTGAGCTAATATATCATAATCTTAAGCATACTAAGGACGTGGTTGCCTCTGCCACACAAATAGCTAATCATTATCAACTGTCTGATGAAGACTTTTTTATTGTTATTTCAGCAGCCTGGTTTCATGATACGGGTTATTTTACCGATAAGCATAACCATGAAGTAAAAAGTGCCGATATAGCAACCCATCTTTTAAAACAATTACAGGTTGACACCGCGGTAATTGATAAGGTTAATGCCTGTATCATGGCCACCCGTATGCCCCAAAAGCCAACTAACCTCCTGGAGCAAATTCTATGCGATGCCGATCTGTTTCATCTCGGGACTGATGACTTTCGCGATAAGAGTAAGCTGATGCGAAAAGAGATGGAGGCTATAGGTCATAAAGAGTTTGATAAGGATGCATGGCGGGTAACCAATATAGAGCTTTTACAATCGCACCAGTACTTTACTGATTATTGCCGCCTTTTACTTAATGATCAGCAGGAAAAGAATCTTGCCAGGTTAAAAGATAAACAGACTGAGGTGAACGAAAAGCCTGAACCCAATGAAGTTACAGCGGTTGATTTAGCTGGCGGAACAGTAATTAAGACAGATCATGAGATCCACGAAACTCATGATGATCATGATAAACATGATAAAAAGCACAAAGCTGATAAACCCGAAAGAGGGATTGAAACGATGTTCCGTATCAGTTCAACCAATCATCAGCGCCTGAGCGATATGGCCGACAATAAGGCCCATATTATGATCACGGTGAACTCCATCATCCTATCGGCCATAATTAGCTTGGTTTTGCGTAAGCTCGATGAGCATTCAAACTTGTTGATCCCTACATTTATGTTGCTTACAGTAAGTTTGCTCACCATGATATTTTCAATACTGGCAACCCGCCCCTCCATTCCACCGGGCCTTTTTACACCTGCTGATATTGAAAAGAAAACTGTAAATCTGCTTTTCTTTGGTAATTTTTACCGCATGTCATTTACTGATTATAGTGAAGGCATGCTGAAGATGATGGATGATAAAGATTTTTTATACGGCAGCCTTATCCGTGATAACTATTCGCAGGGCGTGGTTTTAGGAAAAAAATATCGGTTGCTACGGGTATCATACAACATATTTATGTTCGGGCTTATTCTCTCGGTACTGGCGTTCATTATTTCATCATTGATATAGGCATCAACGCCGTAATTACAAAAAATTTCTGCTATGGATCATTACTCATTTTTCGACAGGGACCTGAGCTGGCTGCTATTTAATGAGCGTATTTTACTGGAGGCTGCAAAACAGGATTTACCTGTAATGGAACGAGTGAATTTTCTGTCGATATTTTCTTCTAACCTTGATGAATTTTACAGGGTAAGGATGCCGGTTATACTGGCATTACACAAGCTGTCAAAACATGCCCCACATGATAAGGAAGACGTTTTAGAAGAAGCACAGCAGCTTATTGAGGCACAGCAAGAAAAATTTGGTCAAATATTTACCCGTGAACTCATTCCACTGTTAAAAGATAAGCACGCCAATCTGCTGTTTAATGAACCAATTCCTGCCGTAATACAGGATAAGGTTACCGATTATTTTTTTAGCCAGGTAATGGCCTTCTTGCAGCCTGTTGATCTGTCCGAAACCGATAAAAAATTCTTTCCGGAAAACAACAGACTTTATTTTTTAGTAAATCTAGGCTCAGAAAAAACAAAGGAAAGGACGGTGCTGCTTAATATTCCTTCAAATCAGTTACCTCGTTTTTTTAACGTTGCGTCCGACGATCAGCAATACATCATATTTCTGGATGATATTATCAGGCACAATCTCGATAAACTGTTTAAAAACGAGACGGTAAGTGGATGTTACAGTTTTAAAATAACACGCGATGCCGAACTGGACCTGAAAGATGAATATCACGGAGATTTATCAGAGCAAATTGAAAAGCAATTGTTAAAACGTGATATGGGGATGGCCACGAGGTTTCTGCACCAGCCGAACGTACCTTTGCGTACCCTGCACATGATCTCAGAAAAATTAGGCTTACAGGGATCAAGTGTTGTTGAAGGAGGCATGTATCATAATCTGAAAGACTTGATGGGTTTACCTGTAAATCTGCCAGGTACACGGTATAACAAGTGGCAGGCAGTTACTGATAACAAGTTAACTGAAACAGGATCGCTGTTTGATTTTATAGCCGATCAGGACTACATTGTTCATGCCCCTTACCAATCATATAATAACATATTGCGCTTTTTTAATGAAGCTGCTATTGATGCCGATGTTCAGGAAATATCCGTAACCCTGTACAGGGTAGCCAGCGACTCACGTATTGTAAACGCCTTGATCAGCGCTGCTTTAAGTGGTAAAAAAGTAAGGGTAATGGTTGAACTAAAAGCAAGGTTTGATGAGGCCAATAACATTAAGTGGGCCAAAAGGATGAAAGCGGCAGGAGTGGAGATCATTTACAGCGACAAGGCCCTTAAAGTGCACGCTAAGGTAGCATTGGTGAAACGGCTTATTAACGGCCGTGTAAAATATGCAGGATTGCTGGCCACCGGTAATTTTAATGAAAGCACCGCAGCTTTTTATACCGATCATATATTAATGACAACCAATCCGCCAATGCTGCGCGAAATAGAGTTGTTGTTTATTTTCCTGGGTAAGAAAGCAAAAACCTCAGAGAACTATCCTATTGAATTTAAACATTTATTGGTTGCACAATTTAACTTACAGCAACGCTTTCTGGATTTGATTGACAGAGAAATTGCTAATACTAAACAAGGGTTGCCTTCGGGTATAACTATTAAAATGAATAACCTTGAAGAGCGGATATTGATAGCCAAACTGTATGAGGCATCACAGGCGGGGGTAAAAATATCACTGATTGTACGCAGTATATGTTGCATTATTCCGGGTGTGAAGGGTATGAGTGAAAATATTACTGTACGCCGTATTGTTGACCGGTATCTGGAACATGGCCGGATCTTCATTTTTAATAATAATAATACTCCTGAGGTTTTTATGGGCTCGGCCGATTGGATGAACCGGAATATTTATAGGCGCATTGAAGTTTGCTTCCCGGTTTATGACCCGCAGATCAGAAACGAAATTATGTCTATCATTGATCTGCAGTTAAAAGATAATGTGCAGGCAGTAATGTTAAATAGTGAGCTGCAAAATGTAGCAATAGAAAGAAATGAACCGTTAATACAATCTCAACGGGCCATTTATGAGCTTGTACAGCAAAAAGTATATGAAAAGGTTTAAAATTGATAAAGCTATGCATAAAGTGATTACATTAATAACTGTGCTGCTTGGTACAGCCGGCGTACTTTTAGGCATTTCCTGCAAAGACACAACCGAGGTTAGCAGTAACCCCAAAGGGTATGACTTAAGTAAACCTGTAAAGTACAACATGCATATCAATTTAACCGAAATATCAGGTATTGCTTTTCGCCACGGTCGCAGTGATTCGTTATATGCAGAAGAGGATGAAGACGGAAAAGTATATTACTTTAAATTGGGCGATAAAAAGATTAGTGAAAGCCGGTTTGCCAAATCGGGCGATTATGAAGATATCGCTATTTGCAACAATTACACCATCATATTGCGCAGCGATGGCGTTTTATTCAGCTTTCCTTTTAGCCAGGTTAGAAATAAAGAAATTGGCGGGGTAAAAAAACTAAAGGATATTTTACCCGCAGGCGAGTATGAAGGTATGTATGCTGATGAAAAAACCAACAGGCTTTACATATTATGCAAGCACTGCAGCGCTGATAAAAATAAAATAAGCAGCGGTTATATTTTGCAGCTGCAAGCTGATGGTTCGGTTAAACCGGCCGGAGGTTTCCGTATAGATGTAAAAGCCGTTGAACAATTAGGCGGTAAAAAGAAAGGCGCTTTCAAGCCTTCTGCCTTAGCAAAAAACTCGGCTACTAACGAATGGTATATCCTTTCGTCGGTTAATAAAACCCTTGTGCTTGCTGATGCCAACTGGAAGGTAAAAAGCGTATTTGCGTTAAATCCTGCTCAGTTCATGCAACCTGAGGGCATTGCTTTTGATAATCAGAATAACCTGTATATTTCAAACGAGGGCGATCTGGTTAGCGCCAGTAATGTGTTAAAATTCAACTACATAAAGTAATATGGTAAAAGGCAAACAGTTTTTTTTAGCATGCTTTATTATTTTTGCATTTACCGGTTATAAGTGTACTACTGCCCAAAACCTTGATGTCGATATCTTAAAAAGCATTAATCCGAGGCACCCAACTTCGCTTTACTGGCGTAATACAAGTAATTCTGCCTATTATGCTATCGGTGCCGCTTCATTTGGTACATTAATATATGGTTTGGCGAGTAATGACGACATTGCGAAGCGTAACGCTACAGAAACATTTATCTCTGTGGGTGCAAACGTACTGGTTACACACATGATAAAACTGGGTGTTAACCGCACACGTCCCGCCGATAAATATCCCAACGAAATATTTGTAAATACGCAAACACATAACCAGTCTTTTCCGTCCGGGCATACCAGTTTAGCTTTCGCAACTGCTACAACACTTTCTCTGCAGTACAAGAAGTGGTATGTCACCGTACCCGCCTTTGCATGGGCCTCATCTGTCGGTTATTCCCGGATGTATCTTGGCAAGCATTATCCAAGTGATGTACTGGCCGGAGCTGTGGTTGGCATGGGTACCGCCTGGGCCGGACACTGGTTCAATAAAAAACTCTTTCAACAACGCTATCAGAATAAGAATACCCCAACCTATGATTAAAAAATTACCCCTGCTGCTCATTTTATTACTTGGCTACATCGCAGGTCATGCCCAGGATTCAGTACGTTACCGTGTTATTCTCATTGGCGATGCCGGTGAGATGGACACGCAACAAAGTGCGGTGTTAAAGCATGCTGCGAATAATATCATCAAAAATAAAACTTCGGTAATGTACCTTGGCGATAACATATATCCGCGTGGTATGGGCTTACCCGGCAGTCCCGAAGAAGAGGAAACCAAAAAAATATTGCAATCGCAATATCAGCCGATGCGGGCTAATGGCGCCCCGGTATATTTTATCCCGGGCAATCACGACTGGGATAAAATGGGGCCTCTTGGCCTTGCAAAAATAAAACGCCAGTGGCAATACCTTCACGACCAGCAGGACAGCCTTCTTAAAATGGTACCCGAAAATGGTTGTGCCGACCCTGTAGAGATAAACCTGACCGATAACCTCACCGTTATAGCATTTGACAGTGAGTGGTGGCTGTTCCCTTTCAACAAAGACAATCCGGGTGTGGAGTGCGAATGCAAAACCAAAGATGACATTATTGAAAAAATGCAGGATATATTGGACAGAAACCGTAATAAAGTAATTCTGCTGGCCTCGCATCATCCATTCCAGAGCTATGGGACACATGGCGGGTATTTTTCATTTAAGGATCATTTATTCCCCTTAACCGCCGTAAACCATAGTTTGTACATTCCTTTGCCTGTAATTGGTTCTTTGTACCCTGTTTTAAGGTCAACATTTGATAACCCCGAAGATCTTGGACACCCGCTTTACAAAGACATGATCAAAAGGGTAGATGGTGTTTTTGCAGGCTTTCCTAATATGATCCATGTAGCGGGACACGAGCATGGGCTTCAGTTTATAAAAGACAAACAAGTACAAGTTGTAAGCGGAGCAGGGGCAAAGCATACTTATGCCATAAAAGGTAAACATTCATTATTTGCTGATGCTACCCAAGGTTACGTAACAGCCGATATATTAACCGATAACAGCATGCGCTTTACTTACTATATTGACAGTGAAACAGGCGTAAAACAAGCATTTACCTATACACAGCCATATACGCCTGTACAAACCCAGGCCGACGTGGCTCATCAACCGATAGCTGCCGATAGTGTTATAGTTAAAGTACATCCTTCATATAATGATAAAAGCGGATTTCACAGATTGTTATTTGGCGAAAACTACCGCAAAGAATGGGCAGCCGATACCAAATTACCGGTGATCAAAATATCGCAGATACATGGCGGCTTAACACCAATTAAGGAGGGCGGTGGTTTCCAGACACAGTCGCTGCGTTTGGCCGATAAGTCAGGCAAAGAATGGGTAATGCGGAGCGTTGAGAAAAGCCCGGAGCGTATTTTGCCGCCCGAGTTCCAGGAAACTTTTGCTAAAGACTGGGTAAACGACGCAATGAGTGCGCAGCACCCGTTTTCGGCCCTAATTGTTCCACCATTGGCCGATGCCGCACATGTTCCGCATGCTAACCCAATAATTGGAGTTGTTTCGCCCGATGAAAACCTGGGTAAATACAATAAGATTTTTAATAACAAGGTAGTATTACTGGAAGAAAGAGAACCGTTAGGGAAATCGGCCAACACCACTAAAATGATCGAGGACCTGATAAAGGATAATGACAATGCTGTAAATGGGCCAGAATTTTTGCGCGCCCGATTACTCGACCTGTTAATTGGCGATTGGGACAGGCACAGCGACCAATGGCGTTGGAAAAATAATAAAACCGACAAAGGCGACTCCTATACCGCCGTTCCCCGCGACCGCGACCAGGTGATTTATACCAACCAGGGTATTTTCCCAACTATCGCGGCCCAGCCCTGGCTTGCACCAAACCTGCAGGGTTTTAACGGAGAAATATATGATGTGAGATATTCTTTATGGAAAACCATGTTCATGGCACGTTTTCCGGCTATGCAGTATAACTATGATGAGTATATGAAAACCGTAAACGACTTTGTAGCTGCCGAAACCGATGAGGTTTTAGAAGCTGGTTTAAGGCGATTACCGCAATCATCATATAAATTAAGGCACGATGTATTGCTAAGGCAGTTAAAGGAGCGCAGGGCCAATATACCGGCTGCCATGTCATATTACTATAAGTTTATTAATGAGATTGTCGACATACATACTTCTAATAAAGATGAGTTGGTAAACATTAAAGATATACCAGGCAATGGCCTAAATGTTACTATCAACAAGATCAGTAAGAACGGTAATATTAAGGATACCTTAATGAATACCAATTACAGTCCGGATATTACCAAAGAGATCAGGCTGTACGTAGCTGGTGGTGATGATAAAGTAATTTTAAATAATGCCACATCACCTATTAAATTGAGGTTTATCGATAGTACAGGGCATAAGGATTATAACATCATTAAATCCAAAAACACGGTTCAGTTATATGACAGGGGCAAAAAACTAAGTCTTACAGGCGATACTTCCAATGTACGTAAGCATATATCGGCAGACAGTGTTAATACCTCGTACCTGAGGGTTAATTTACTAAGTACAACCATGCCGCTGGCTAACATTGAAATAAACCCCGATGAAGGTGTTTTACTTGGCGCAGGTTTTAAATACACGCATCAGAAAGGATTTCGCAAGCTGCCTTATAACGATGTGCAAACCGTGTTTTTAAGTCATTCGTTTTCTACCAAGGCTTTTAAGTTTAGATATGATGGTGAGTGGATACAGGCAGTTGGCAATGCAAATTTACTAATGCAACTGCAGGTAAACTTCCCCGGAAACCTCAACTTTTTTGGCCGCGGTAACGAAACAGCCTTTAATAAAGTGGGCGATTATAAAACCTTTTATCGCACCAGGTTCAACACTATACAATTTGATCCGGCTTTAAGCTGGAATAATAAAACCGGGACGGTATTAACCGTTGGCCCATCATTCCAGTACTATAGTCTTGACGTTAAGGACAATGCAGGACGTTTAATTACAAATCCATTACTAACAAATGCCGATGATAGTTATACCTTTGACAAGCGAAAATTATTTGCCGGTATTATTGTAAACTTTACCAGCGATAAGCGTAATAATAAAGTTCTCCCGGCGTGGGGCAGCTATGTAAATGTTAAACTACAGGGTTATACAGGTTTAAATTCATACTCAACAACTTTTACACAGCTTATTCCACAAGCGGCATTGTATAAAAGTTTAAATACCAAAGGTACCATTGTACTGGCCGAAAGAGTGGGTGGCGGTATCACAGTTGGTAAAACACCTTTTTATCAATCCTTATTTTTAGGCGGGCAGGATAATTTATTAGGTTATAGGTTATACCGGTTTGCCGGGCAGTATAGTTTATACAATAACCTTGAACTGCGTATAAAACTGGCCGATTTTGCCAGTTACATAGTTCCGGGTCAAATAGGCATATTAGGCTTTTACGATGTTGGCCGTGTTTGGGAAAAAGGCGAACATTCTGATAAATGGCATAACGGAACCGGTGGTGGCATTTATGTAGCGCCGGCAAGGCTCGCGGTTATAAAAATTGTCGCAGGGCACTCTGAAGAAGGATGGTACCCGTATCTTTCAACAGCTTTCAGGTTTTAATAGAGGGTAAATTTTATAACGACATGCATACCGAAGTTTTAGATATAAATAAAGGAGAATGTACTTATTGTTTGGTAGATACCTGCCTTTCATTTAATCCGTTCGTGGAGCATTTACATGAACGTGTACGGACCGAAAAAACGCTCAAAAGCGAATTTTATAAGTATGTGTTAGATAAGTTTGAGCGTGATACCTGCATAGATTTGGATATGCATCCCGAAAATGCAGAAAATTATCGCGAAATGCTGGAATTGATTTACAGCATACTTACACCGCCTATTTTAAATGAAAAGGAATTCTTCTGGGCTTTAAGCACCCCCGTTCCCGATAAAATATTTTTCAGTACCGATGCTTTTTATGAGTTTCATACCAACCATCATTCAGGTTTACACGCGGTAAATATTGGTAAGGGCGAATTATTTAGCCAGCGGCAAAAAAGGTTTATTTATAACCTGATACTTGAACGCTTTTATGGATTTTCGACCGTAACAAAAAATGAGTTGCTATTTGCCTATACCGATCCGGAAAGTAATCTGTCACGTTATTATAATATCCAAACTAACAGCCAGTTTGTTAATATTAAGTTAAATGGCGAACTGCCCGAAATTAACTTTGATACCGTAGAACCTTATATCAATGATTATGAGGGCATTGAAAAACTTGAAGAGATGTTGCCGCTTTCTAACTTTAAGTTTGAGGGCTTTACGGTTATTACCCTTACCGATGTAACCCTGCCGCATGCACTTGAAAGCATCAGGAATGAGCTGGTTAACCATTCAAATAAAGAAAAGGAGCAGTATAGTCTTGTTCTCGAATCGCTGAAAATATTGTCAGAAAACCCGGCTATTGAATTTGGGTTATTACCTTTTTTAACGGTTAACAATAAGCTGATATTTGACACCAATGAGTGTTCGCAAAGCGTACTTATATCCTCTGCAAAAGAGTTTAGCCTGGCCGAGGAAACTTTTTATGCCATAACCGAAGATTATAAGCAAAACCCGAGGCCCGTATTTTTCAGGTCACTTACAGACGAAAAGGTTTTAAAACATCCTTTCCTCAATGTCTTAAAGCAATCAGGCATCAAATCGTATGGTATTTTCCCGGTTTACTATAATAAAAAAATGGCCGGCATCATGGAGGTTTACTCTTATGAAGAAATATTGCTTTACGAAAAACTATTGTCAAAGCTACAGACAGCTATTCCATTGATTGCACAATTGCTGCAAAATAGTATCGACCAGTTTGCCGCCCGAATAGAATCTGTTATAAAGGATAAATTCACCTCACTGCAACCGTCAGTGCAATGGAAATTTAACGAGGTAGCCTGGAACTATCTGAAAAAAGGAAGTAAAAAGAAAAAGAACCAGGATATTGAAACTATTGTTTTCGATAATGTTTACCCACTGTTTGGAGCCGTTGATATCCGTAACTCTACCATCGAACGTAATAGCGCTTTGCAGGAAGACTTAAAGGCCCTGCTTACCATTATCATGGAAACTTTAACCGTATTAAAGGGGCATATACATTTACCCCTTATAGACAGGTTAATATACAAGTGCGAAGAATGGTTTGAAAAGGTAAATGGGTTTATTACCACTAATGATGAGTTGATGCTCGATACTTTCCTGCATGATGAGGTGAACCCTTTTTTAAACCATTTCAGACAAAATTATCCTGACGAACGGGTGATCATTGACCGGTATTTTGATGCGCTGGAAGAGGAAAACGGCTTGTCATTCGCCAACCGCCGTAACCTGGAAACTTCAATGCAGTTGGTTAATACATCTATCAACCATTATCTTGAACAAGTACAAGAAGATGTACAAGAGTCGTTTCCTTGTTATTTTGAAAAATTCCGTACCGATGGGGTGGAATATGATATTTACATAGGGCAATCCATAGCCCCCGACAAGGTATTTGATGTGCTATATTTAAAGAACATACGTTTATGGCAACTGAAGTCGATGGCTGAAATTGCAAAGATAACTTATGGATTAGCCGATCAGCTTTCAAGGCCGCTACAAACAACGCAGCTCATATTTATACATTCAAACCCTATTGATATCAGCTTTCGTAACGATGAAAGGCGCTTTGATGTGGAAGGCGCTTACAACATCAGGTATGAAGTTGTAAAAAAACGTATCGATAAGGTTTTAATTGCAGGAACCGTTGAACGGTTAACACAACCCGGAAAAATAGCCATGGTGTATTTTAATCAGCCGGAAGCGGCAGAATATCAGGAATATATAAAATATCTGCAAGAGCAAAATATACTTACCGACGATCTGGAGTTTCTTGAACTGGAAGAATTGCAGGGTGTTACCGGTTTAAAGGCCTTAAGGGTTGGTGTTAATTACGAAATAGCTTTAGAAAAATAAAACTATTTTGTAATATGCGGTTATACTACTATTGCAGCATAACCATATCATGAAGCCCCGTAAAAATTTAGCCGGATTTTTATCCCCAATATTAGCGGGAGCTTTATTCTTGGTTACCGTTAGTGTAAAAGCCCAGGTAAAGGGTGATAGCATAAAACTGGCTATTGAACCTTCTTACAACAACGTAAGCAAAACTCACCGCTTTTTTCTTGGCGAAAACTACCGGCAGCTTTGGGCGACCCCGGTTAATTTCAGAATATTTCATATAGCTGCCGAAAAAGGCGGTTTAAAAATTCTGCAAAGAGGTGGGGGAAAGCAAACCAAATCATTGCGTTTACAAGATCCTACAGGGCAGCAATGGGTGTTAAGAACAATTCAGAAATATCCCGAATATGGTTTACCTGCCAACCTGAGGCCCACCGTTGCAAAAGATATTTTACAGGACCAGGTATCGGCGGCTCATCCTTTTTCGGCGCTAACCGTACCGCCGATGGCCGAGGCATTAGGCATACCACATTCAAACCCCGAACTGGTATATGTGCCGGATGATGCCGCGTTGGGTGAGTATCGAAAGGATTTTGCCAACCAGGTTTTTCTATTTGAAGAACGTGAGCCTTTGGATGCTGATAAAACAGACAATACCGAAAAAGTACAGCGCAAGCTTCAGGACGATAACGATAACAGGGTTGATGAAAAGATTGTTTTAAGGGCACGCCTGCTCGATATGCTTTTAGGCGATTGGGACAGGCACGAGGATCAATGGCGATGGGAAAAGATTGACGGCAAACATGAAACTATTTATGAGCCCGTGCCGCGCGACCGTGACCAGGTTTATTATAAAACATCAGGCGTGTTGCCATGGATTGTGGCGCATCAATGGCTCAAGTCAAAATTCCAGGGTTATAGCGGCGAAATAAGGGACATTAAAGGCTGGAATTTTAATGCCCGCTACTTTGACCGTTATTTTTTAAACCAGCTTAGTGAAGACGATTGGAAGGAGCAGATTGCCTATGTACAATCAAAGCTAACTGATGAGTTGATCAATAAAGCGGTAAAGCGTATGCCTGATAGCATTTACCAACTTTCGGGTCGCGAGATCGTGAATAAAATGATATCGCGCAGAAACATATTGGCTCAGCAGGCATTGGAATATTACCGGTTTATATCGCGTGAGGTGGAAATACCGGCTAGCGATAAAACAGATAAGTTTAGTATCAATAACGAAGCAGGGGGTAATTTAACTGTAACAGTTAACAAGATAAAAAAAGATGGTAGTATCGATAAGGTAACTTATCAGCGTACATTTCAGCCCGGTGTAACAAAGGAAGTTAGATTGTACGGTTTTGCAGGAGAGGATGTGTTTTCGGTTAGCGGTAATGAACCGTCGCCAATAAAAATACGTATGGTGGGCGGTGATGGTGTAGACAGTTTTTATGTGGACAATAACCTGCATAACAAACGCAATTTATATGTGTATGACCGGTCTGATCAGCAAAATAAGTTACCGTTATCATCGCAGGCAAAAAACAAAACTTCTACAGATACCGCTGTAAACAGCTATAACAAAACCAGCTATAAGTTTGACAGGTTTGAACCCATAATTTTAGCCAACTATAGCACCGATATAGGTATTTTGCTTATTGGTGGCTTCTCATACGAAAAACATGGTTTCAGAAAAGAACCCTACGCTTTCAGGGAGGAGTTTTTAGCCAATTATTCCATTGAACGAAAATCGTTACTACTCAGCTATGTTGCCGAATGGAAAAAGGCCATAGGTAATAATGATTTGGGTATTAATATTTTGTCGCGCGGCCCGCACAATTTTAGCAATTTCTTTGGGATAGGTAATAACACTGTTTATGAAAACGAGGGCAACCGCAAAATATCTTATTTCCGCAACCGCTACGATTATGTTACCGCCGATGTTTCCCTGCACCACACTTATGGTAACTGGAGAATAAGCACGGGTATAGCAGGGCAGTTTTATAACAGCCAGGCTTCGAATAATACGACACGTTTCTTAAATGATTATGACAAAACCCATCCCGCTGAAAGCGTGTTTGGCACTAAGGTCTATGGTGGTTTAACGGCCAATGCGTTGCTTGATACCCGCAACAAATTGATTATACCCACAAAGGGCGTTTTATGGACGACTACCGCAAGCGGTTTCAGCGGCGGTGGCTCAGGCAGCCACAATACTTACGGACAGATCCTGTCAGAATTCAGTTTTTACTTAAACCCTGATCGGGATTCGGTGCTGGTAATAGCAAATCGCACGGGCTTAGGTACTACTGTTGGCAATGCCACTTATTTTCAGCTTATGAAACTGGGTGGGGCGCAAAACTTCAGGGGATTTCATACCAACCGGTTTACCGGCAGAACTATCGCCTATAACAATCTGGAATTGCGGCTCAAGGTGCTTGATTTTAGCTCATACCTGCTCCCCGGCTCACTGGGCATCATTGGGTTTAATGATGTGGGCAGGGTATGGGTACCCGGCGAATCATCAAGTCAATGGCATGATGGTTATGGCGGGGGGATATACCTGATACCGGCACAATTAGTTTTAATTGAAGGTGTGGTTGGTTTCTCTAAAGAAGGTGCTCTACCTTATATAACTGTTGGTTTCAGATTTTAGGGGAGTTACCTCCCCAATAATACGCGTCATTACGAGGCATAAAGCAGTGGTCAATCGTCCTTTCTCTTTTATCACTCTTCCATCACAACAACAAAATATCTATCTGGTGGGCATGAACCATATTAACAACCGGCGACCACGCGAAAACCGTAAAACGGCCATCCTGAGAAGCCACCAATGCTATGGCATCCTGCTGGTCAAATACAAATTGCGCAGCTGCCAGATGCCTTGTCCCGCCATTTTGCGCAGGGTGGATTATCTTGGTTGAACAACCTACCACAGGTTCGGTAACAACAATTTCTTCAATCCTGGCGCTTTTTGACGAACGGCCTATTTTGGCGCCGAAGGCCAGTAGTTCGTGCTTGTCGTTAATAACAGTTGCACCGTCAATTGAGGTTAAGCCACCAATGGTATCAACAGCCCTGCGCAGCTTCTCCTGCCAGGAGGTATGGTATTTCTCAATACCCTCATGTATCATCAAGTCAGTAAGGCCCGAAAAAGCCGGAGAAACCGGGTAGGATATGGGCGTAATGATTGATTCTCTCCATTCTTCATTATCAGAAGGTACAACCAGTAAAATGCCGCCGCGTTTATGGGCTTGCATTGACGCTGCCAGTTGCACCAGCACATTTACGGGATCGTTCCATAAGGATGGAAGCGTAAAGTCGAGCATAGATGTCAAAATAGTAGGGCAATCAGAAAGCGTGGAGCCCTGCTCATCAACTACTTTTATATCGTCGCCCTTTAAAATGGCAATATTTACAAATTTGCCAAATCCATCAACCCGGCGGTGTTTTATGACCAACAAACCTGGTTCTATCACCTCCAGCACAAAACAATAGGCAGGTATGGCCAGGGTGGTTCCCCATACATAAAGCTCGCCATCCTCTATCCATACACCCAAATGTATGCCAGGCTGTTGAACGGCCGAAGCAAATTTTGTCAGGATATTAGGTGCAAGCGGTATTTTATGACCAAATAATAAAGGCTGTCCGGCGCTTTCAGGGGGCAGGAAAGCCAGGGTAAACTTTGGCGAATATCCTTCCTCACGGCGTAGGCTGGCCCAAAAAGCAATATCTATTATACTTTCAATAGTACTTATATCGGGAGTAGGGGCAGCAAGATCGGCGTCATTCTCATTGCTAACCATAGAGTGAAAATGTTTAAAATGCCGTTCTATTGATGGAGCTACAACCCGTGCAGCTTTATATGTAGGTTCGGAAGTCGTACTGCTGGTTTTCATTTTTTAATAAGCAGGTTTAAGGTACAAGATACCTTATTAATTTTATTTATGTTCTCAAAAATAATGCTTATTAACTACGGGCACAAACAAACGGCTCAAAATTGCAATTGCCGGATAATTCTGATTTCACTTATAAACTTTAAGGGATATTAATCATATTAATAAATAGATTACTTTAAAGTAGCGGCTTTTACACTTGTAAATTATACCTACTTTTGCGCTTTAAAGTAAGTATGGATCAGGTAACAGCTCCCGGGAAATTGAAATTACGACTTGCCTGCGGAGTATTCTTTTTTACTTCGGGGTTTGGATATTCGTCTTGGGCTTCACGCATACCATCAATACAACAGCAATTACATTTAAATGAGGGGCAGTTAGGCGCGGTACTATTTGCTTTGCCCATAGGTCTCATGCTTACCATTCCTATTACAGCCAAAATGTTAAAGCATTTTAGCAGCCGGAGTATTATGCTTGTGGGTGCTATTGCTTTCAACTTGTTATTGTGTTTGCCTGGTTTTACTACTTATATATGGCAGTTGGTCATATTGCTGTTTTTCTTTGGATCTGCCCGAAATATATTTAACCTATCAGTAAACGCGCAGGCTGTAGGGGTACAGTCCTTTTATGATAAGTCTATCATGGTTACTTTTCATGGTATATGGAGTATGGCCGGGTTCGCGGGAGCTGCTTTGGGATATTTAATGGTATCATTTAATGTTCCGCCATCTTATCATTTAATGTTTGTGGGGCTTGCTATGATTGTTATTACGGCAATCTTTTACCCTCATGCCTATCATGAAAAACCGGTTAATACAGTTAATAAATCTGTTTTTTCGCTACCTGACAAGCACCTGCTGAAGTTCTCATTGATTTGTTTCGCCTCCATGGCCTGCGAAAATACGATGTATGACTGGAGCGGTATCTATTTTCAAAAGGTACTCCATGCTTCAAAACCTGCTTCAACAGCGGCCTTTGTTGTTTATATGGTGGCTATGACTATTGGCCGGTTTACGGGGGATAAACTCGTTGCTTCTGCCGGTATAAAAAAAGTTTTGAGTTTTAGCGGTATCCTGATCCTCACAGGATTGTTAGTTTCGGTTATATTACCCTACAGCTACATTGTTTATTCAGGTTATGCAATGGTGGGTATGGGGGTATCATGCGTGGTACCGTTAGTTTTCAGCATGGCCGGAAAATCACAAAGCATGAACACTGGTCAGGCGCTGGCTGCAATATCTACCGTGGGGTATTTGGGTTTCCTGATTATACCTCCGGCTGTGGGCTTTATAGCACAAGCGGCCGGTTTACGCTGGGCGTTTGGTATCATAGCTGGTTTCGGAGCGCTTATTATTTTAATGGTATCTAAAATGGAAAACGCGAAAACTACCATCGCTTCGCAAAGTTTGTAGAGCAATCTATAATAATACATTTTCGCTTGACATAAAATTCAGAATGTATCCATGCAAGGAATTACCCAACCGCAATAACGGTGTTGCCTTTTAAGTGCAGTTGCTTTAGGCGCAGATCATGAAATTGTAAAATCACGTGCAGATATTAAAGATAAGTGGATTAAGCAATAACTTGGCGCTCGAATCAAAATAATAAACCCAACATGGAAACTCAAAACGAAACAAGCATCGATATTTTTATTAAGGTTGCAACCTCTAACTGGGAGCTACAAAATACACGTTTAAATGGGCTATTAGACAAACTATCTGACGAACAATTGCTTACTCAAACAGCGCCCGATCGTAATACTGGACTTTACTTACTGGGACATCTTACAGCAGTGAGCGATGGCATGTTTACCTTTCTTGAACTGGGCGAAAGACTATACCCTGAATTTGATCATATATTTGTGAAAAATCCGGATATCGCAGGAATCGAAAAGCCTTCCATCGGAGAGGTCAAAGAAGCCTGGAACAGGGTGAATTCATCGCTTAAACAAAAGATGGAAGCCATGCAGCCGGCAGACTGGTTTGCGAAACACAGCGCAATTTCCGCGGAAGATTTTGAGAAAGAGCCGCATAGGAATAAGATCAACATATTGATTAACAGAACAAATCACCAAAGTTATCACATGGGTCAACTTATGTATTTAAAGCCTAAGGCATAAGTTTAAACATCATTTACCTGACATTCAGATGAAATGAATTTGACAAAGCGATGGTAAATAAATTTCAGATCCTTTATACTTTTGCCTAACGCTGTTAAATAAATTAACGAGTGTGAAAACCGGGGTGATAATTTTGATCCCGGTTATTTTTGAAAAATCATTTAACGCTGTTAAATAATTTAATCACATAAAAAAGTGGCAAGTAAAGAAAGAATACAACGCTTAAAAGACGAAACCAGGGCAAACATCCTGGACGCGTCTCTCCAGATTGTAAAAGAGGAGGGATGGCAGTCTTTAAGCATGCGTAAAATTGCCGATGTAATTGAATACACCGCGCCGATCATATACGAATATTTTGCCAATAAAGAGGCTATCCTGCTTGAACTTACCCGTAAAGGATATTTAATATTAGCGAGAGATCTGCATGAGGCCCGTGGTAAACATCGTCTTCCTGCGAAGCAGTTAGAAGCCATGTGGCTGGCATATTGGAACTTTGCTTTTGATAATAAGGAATTATACCAGCTTATGTTTGGTGTGGAAATGAACTGTTGCTGTGACCTTGTGGAAACCCTGCCAGAGTCAGAAAGTCCATACACTCAATTTAGCGAAGTAATAGTTGATTTAATGGATATAGAAAATCCAACCAAAGACATGATCTGTTTAAAGTATTACACTTTCTGGTCGGTTGTGCATGGCCTTATTTCTATTAATATTCTCAGAAGGGGCTATTCTGATGAAATGAATCGCCAGGTTTTAAAGGATGCCATTAGCGGTATAATCAGGTCTATCGAAAGAGAGAGGCAAAAAGTATAAATTTTTTGAAAAAATAAATAACACTGTTAAATAATTTAACAGTGTTAAATTAAAGTAAACATCTGCTAACATATATATAACACAATGGATATTAAATTTTACATATTGCTAATAAGAGGTATAAAGCAAAACAATACCGCAAAGCCTAATCAATCGAACAAAGAACGTTAGCTGCGCTAACAACACGAGAACACAACTCAATCAACATATATATACATCTACCAGCCTACGGGCTTTTAACCCTATCATTTATCATCATTAAAAATTAATTATTTATGAAAAGTCTCATTTTAGCGCTTGTCGCACTTTCATTATATGGTTGTTCTTCAGCGCCACAGGCACCACAGGCTCCGCCGCCGCCATCTTTGCCGGTAGCCGCAATTACATCTGCCACTCAAACAACTTACCAGGAATATCCAGCATCAATAGAAGGTACTGTTAATGTAGAGATACGCCCACAGGTAAGCGGTACTTTAGATAAAGTATTTGTTGACGAAGGCGCTTTTGTAAACGCAGGTCAGCCAATATTTAAAATTAACGAGCAACCATACCGTGCAGCTTTAAATAACGCGCTGGCAAATTTACACGCTGCTGAAGCTTCACAAATAAATGCACAGTTGGAAGTTGATAAACTTACTCCGCTTGTTCAAAACAAGGTTGTGTCTGATTATCAGTTAAAAACCGCAAAAGCAGCTTACCAGGTAGCAACAGCCAATATTGAATCGGCCAAAGCTAATGTTTCAACCGCGCAGATCAACCTGGGTTATACCTTGATCAAAGCCCCGGTTAGTGGTTACATTGGTCGTTTAGAAAAGAAACAAGGAAGTTTAGTTGGCCCGCAGGATGCTGCCTCACTTACTCAATTATCAGATGTACATGACGTACACGTTTATTTCGCTTTAGGCGAAAAGGACTTTGTAAACTTTAAAGAGCAATATCCTGGTCAAACCCTCACTGAGAAATTGAAACAATTGCCATCAGTATCATTATTGCTGGCAGATGGCACCGAATACACCAAACAAGGTAAAATAGATGTAATAGACGGTCAGTTTGATAAAAACACCGGCGCTATAACAGTAAGGGCAACTTTCGTTAACCCACAAGGTTTGTTACGTTCAGGTAACACCGGTAAAGTACGCTTGAGTCTTGAGCATAAAGATGCTTTGATAGTACCTGAATCAGCAACTGTTGATATGCAGGATAAAGTGTTTGTATTTACCGTTGGTGATAGCAGCAAGGTAAAAAAGGCCGCCATTACCATTGTTGGCAAAAACGGAGACAATTACCTGGTTAAAGACGGCGTAAAAGCAGGCGACCAGATTGTGTTAAGCGGTGTTGATAAATTACAAGAGGGTATGGTGATCCAACCTCAAAAGGCCACAGATAAAGTAGCCGCCGCTGTAACAAAAAACTAATACATACACTTAAACTTTAAAGTCATGTTTCAGAAATTTATAGAAAGACCGGTACTCTCAACTGTTATCTCCATATTATTGGTGATAGTTGGTGTGCTTGGTTTAACAAAATTGCCCTTAGAGCGGTTTCCGAATATCGCCCCCCCGTCGGTATTGGTTTCTGCTGTGTACCCGGGCGCAAATGCCGAGACTATTTTACGTTCCGTTACGCCTTCATTGGAAGAAGCGATTAACGGTGTGGAAAATATGACCTATATGACATCCACTGCCAGTAACGACGGTACATTGGGTATCACGGTTTACTTTCAACAAGGCACCAACCCGGATCAGGCAGCTGTGAACGTTCAAAACCGTGTTTCACAAGCAACAAGCCAGTTACCTGCAGAGGTTGTACAGTATGGTATAACCACTACCAAGCAGCAAAACAGCTTTATTGGTGCTATGGGTATTTACTCAGAAGATCCAAAAAAATACGACGCGATCTTTGTAAATAACTACGCACAGATCAATATCATTCCAGAAATCAAACGTATTCCGGGAGTGGGTTCTGCCAGTGTATTTGGTGGTATTAAGGATTACTCTATGCGTGTTTGGTTAAATCCGACTCAAATGGCAGCTTATAAAATTACGCCAGCCGAAGTAACCGCCGCTATACAGGATAAAAACTTAGAGGCTGCTCCAGGTAGATTGGGCGAGCGCAGTAATGAGGCATTTGAATACGTAATTAAATATAAAGGTAAATTAACTACACCAGAGGAGTATCAAAATATTGCTATCCGTGCAAATGCAGATGGTTCTGTATTACGTTTAAAAGATGTAGCACGTGTTGAACTGGGCGCTTATAGCTATAGTAGTGTGAACCGCTTAAACGGACATGAGGGTATTACTATTGGTATTATACAACTGGCAGGCTCAAACGCCAACGAAATCCAGATTGCCATTGATAAGCTGATGGTGAAATTATCAAAGGATTTCCCTGTAGGTATCAAATACAATCAGTTTTATCGTACCAAAACTGATCTTGATGAATCAATTGATCAGGTAGAGCATACATTGGTAGAAGCGTTCATCCTGGTATTTATCGTAGTGTTTATATTCCTGCAAGATTTCAGGTCAACCCTGATTCCGGCTATAGCGGTTCCGGTGGCTATTATCGGTACCTTCTTCTTTATGAACATTTTCGGCTTTTCCGTTAACCTGTTAACACTGTTTGCATTGGTGTTGGCCATCGGTATTGTGGTGGATGATGCCATTGTGGTGGTGGAAGCCGTGCATGCCAAAATGGAGCATGACCCGAGCCTAAGCCCAAAAGCGGCGACTACCGAAGCAATGCATGAAATTAGCGGTGCCATTATATCCATTACACTGGTTATGGCGGCGGTGTTTTTACCAGTTAGCTTCATGACGGGTTCAACGGGTATATTCTACAGACAGTTTGCGTTAACCATGTCTATAGCAATCATTATATCAGCTGTAAACGCGTTAACATTAAGTCCGGCATTGGCTGCCTTGTTCCTTAAAAACAAACATGCCGGAGGCGATCATGATAAACCCAAACAAAGTTTCACTCAGAAATTTTATGCAGGCTTTAATGGTGGGTTCGACTATATGACCAATAGATATGTTGGTGGCCTGAAATTTCTGATCCGCAATAAATGGATCAGTATGGGTGGACTTGTATTAATTGTTGTTGCTACAATTTTCCTGGTAAACAGAACAAAAACAGGTTTTATTCCTACAGAGGATCAGGGCTTTGTGGCTATCGCTGTTTCAACACCATCCGGAACTTCATTAGCCAATACAAGTAAAATAATTAACCAGGCCGAAAAAGAGTTGAAATCTATGCCATCAGCAAGATTTGTTATGGCGTTGTCTGGCTTTAACTTCTTAACACTATCCAACAGTCCATCAGCGGGTCAAATTTTCCTATTGTTAAAACCTAATAAAGACAGAGGTGCCGTTAAGAATATTGATGAGATACAGAATATAATAAGAGGGAAATTAGCCGGCATACCAAGCGGTACTTTCTTTGTGTTTAGTTTTCCAACTGTTCCTGGCTTTAGTAACGTAGAAGCCATGGACGTACAGTTACAGGACAAAACCAATGGCAGGTTGGATAAATTTAGCGGTGTAGCCAATAACTTTATCGGCAAACTAATGCAGAAACCAGCTATTGCCTTCGCCTTTACTTCCTATAAAGCAGATTATCCTCAGTTACAATTAGAAGTTGATGATGAAAAGGCTAATCAGTTAGGGGTAAATGTCAGAGACATCCTGTCAACTATGCAGGCTTACTTTGGTACTGAACAGGCATCGGACTTTAACCGTTTTGGTAAATACTACCGTGTGGTGGTTCAGGCTGATATTGCTGATAGAACAGATCCGGCAGCTATTGACCGCGTGTTTGTCAAAAACAAGGCAGGAGAAAGTGTACCGATCAATACCCTGGTTAAACTAACCCGTGTTTATGGGTCAGAAACTGCTTCACGTTATAACCTGTTTAACTCTATCGAGGTTCAGGCTATCCCTAAACCGGGCTATAGCTCAGGTGACGCTATTAAAGCCATAGAGGAAACTGCTAAAGAACAATTGCCAACTGGCTTTGCTTATGAGTTCTCCGGTCAAACACGCGAGGAAATTTCTTCAGGCGGGCAATCAGCTGTGATATTTATGCTTTGTTTGATATTTGTATATTTCTTATTATCAGCACAGTATGAAAGCTATATTTTGCCGTTGGCGGTAATACTTTCAATACCTACAGGTATATTCGGCGTGTTTGTGGTATTAGGTTTAACCGGTATCGAAAACAACATTTATGTGCAGGTAGCCTTGATCATGCTCATCGGTCTGTTAGCTAAAAATGCTATCCTTATTGTGGAGTTTGCGGTACAGCGGCGTAAACAAGGACTTAGTTTAGTTAACGCGGCCATTGAAGCAGCCAGGTTAAGGATAAGGCCAATTATCATGACATCACTTGCCTTCGTATTTGGTTTATTCCCGATGAGTATAGCCACAGGCCCATCTGCACAGGGTAACCACTCTATCAGTATCGGTGCAGCGGGAGGTATGGTGTCTGGGGTAATACTGGGCTTGTTCATCATCCCGGTTCTGTTCATAATATTCCAGGCGTTACAGGAAAAAGTTTCCGGTGTGCCTTTGGCCGTATTAAATGCCGGAAAAGACAACAACGGTGAGGGAGTTCATGCAACAGATCTTGAATTGGCAAAATAATTAATCAGGCATAGCTATTAATAATTTAAATAAAATGAAACGATATATAAATCCATATTCCTTTTTGATACTGCTTACGCTTGTTGTAAGTGCCTGTAAAGTATCAAAGGATGTGGCTACACCAAAACCCGAGTTACCTGTAGCATTCAGGAACTCGGCTACTACCGCCGATAGCAGCAGCATTGCTGATATACAGTGGAAAAGTTTTTTTACCGATGCCACTTTGCAAAAACTGATTGACAGCGCCATAGCTAAAAATTACGATATGCAGATAGCTGTTAAAAATATTGAGGCATCACAGCTCTTGTTTAAACAGGTAAAATGGAACTATGTACCGGAACTGAACCTGAACGTAACGGCCAATACCAACCGTCCGTCAGATAATAGCGTTACCGGTTTGAGCTTAACTCAATATAACATCGGCACCAAGCACATTGAGGATTATAATGCAAATCTGGGTTTAACCTGGGAAGCCGACATCTGGGGCAAGATCCGTAACCAGAGCCGTTCGGCGCTGGCGCAGTACCTGCAAACCAACGAAGCTAAAAAGGCTATCCAAACCAACATAGTAGCCGGTGTATCACAAGGTTATTACAACTTGCTGATGCTGGATGCACAATTGGATATAGCCCAGAAAAATGTGAAGCTGAATGACAGCACTTTACGTATTATTCGCCTGCAGTTTGATGCTGGTCAGGTTACGCAGTTGGCCGTACAGCAGGCCGAAGCTCAACAGCTTTCAGCAGCACAGCTGGTTCCCGGTTTTGAACGTGATATTGCGATTCAGGAAAACGCGATTAAAATTTTAACCGGTGCCCTGCCCGACAAAGTTGAGCGTACTGCCCGTTTAGATGAGTTAACCATTCCTGAAAATCTTTCAGCCGGTGTACCATCAACAATTGTAAGCCGCAGGCCCGATGTGAAAACCGCAGAGCTTGCTCTGAATGTTGCTAACGCCAACGTAGGAATAGCACAGGCTAACATGTACCCGTCATTAACTATTACCGCTACTGGTGGTTTAAATACCTTCAGGGCAAGTAACTGGTTTACTGTTCCGGCATCGTTATTTGGTACAGTGGCCGGCGCTTTAACTCAGCCATTGTTGCAGCACAGGAAATTAAAAACACAATATAAAGTGGCTCTGGTTGATCGTGAAAAAACAGTATTGCAATTCAGGCAATCAGTTTTAAATGCAGTAGGTGAGGTGTCTGATGCTTTGGTTCGTATAGAAAAACTGAAAACACAACAGTCTATCGTAGCTAACCGTGTAAGCACCCTACAAAAAGCTACCAGTAATGCTAACTTATTGTTCAGCAACGGTCAGGCTACTTACCTGGAAGTGATTACCGCGCAAAGCAATGTATTGCAAAGCGAACTTGATCTGGCAACTGTTAAAAACGCGCGTTTAAACGCCATGTCGGATTTGTACCGCTCATTAGGCGGCGGTTGGAAATAAAGATAACAATTCTAATTCCACACAAAGAGCGATCTTACTTCGGTAGGGTCGCTCTTTTGTTTTCCAGTTAAATTATATCGGATAACTGTTTTAGTTTATACTTATTACAAATAAATTACCGGTAAATAGCATAAAATTTGCTATCATAGCATGCCCCAATAATTTTGAACTTTTGTATTTAATGAAACTTAAACTTTTTACAGTTCTATTTTTGCTTTCAGGTTACGTACAGGCGCAGAATTTAACCATTATTCCGCAGCCTAAATCAATTATTAACGGCACAGGGCAGTTTAATTTTAACAACCACGCTACAGTTTCCGTAAGTGATACTTCATTATTAGGGCTGGCAGGTTACCTGCAAAAAGAAATATCTCAAACAAAAGGTTTAACACTTACTGTAAGTAATAATGAGGCAGCTGGCGCTATTAATCTTGTTCTGGCTAACACGCCGCAAACAACAGGCTCTTATACTTTAAATGTCACTACTGACCGTATTACTATAACCTCGCAAAGTAAAGAAGGCATTTTTTACGGCTTAACATCACTTTTGCAATTGGTAAAAGACCAGCAAAGGGATAATGATGGTGATCTTTGTATAACCACCTGTAACATTAACGATGCTCCGCGATACCCATGGCGTGGTTTAATGCTTGACGAATCAAGACATTTTTTTGGCAAGGAGAAAGTTAAACAGTTATTGAACTGGATGGCTTACTACAAGCTCAACAGGTTTCACTGGCATTTAACTGATGCACAGGGCTGGCGCATCGAGATAAAAAAATATCCAAAACTAACCTCGATAGGGGGAGCCAGCAATTACAGTAATACATCAGCCGAACCGCAATATTACACCCAGGATGATATCAAAGAGATAGTTGCTTATGCCGCGGCTCGTTTTATAACTGTGATCCCTGAAATAGATATGCCGGGACATGCAACCGCGGCCAATAAGGCTTACCCCGAGTTTAGCGGAGGCAGTGTAGCAGGTTATCCAAACTTTACCTTTAACCCTGCTAATGAGCATACTTACCAGTATCTGGCCGATATCATCAAAGAAACCAATGCGCTGTTTCCGGCTCACATGATTCATTTGGGTGGCGATGAGGTGGCTTATGGCATAAAAGCATGGTCGCTTGATACCGCCATTGCGCACATGATGCAGAAAATGGAATTTGAGGGTGTAACCGATCTGGAACATTATTTTTTTAAAAGAATGGCCGATACAGTTACAAACATGGGCAGTAAGGTATTGGCCTGGGATGAGGCTACCGGAGCAAATTTACCGGCCGATAAAACCATCATTTTTTGGTGGCGGCAAA
Organism: Mucilaginibacter sabulilitoris; assembly: GCF_034262375.1. Classification (NCBI taxonomy): domain Bacteria; kingdom Pseudomonadati; phylum Bacteroidota; class Sphingobacteriia; order Sphingobacteriales; family Sphingobacteriaceae; genus Mucilaginibacter; species Mucilaginibacter sabulilitoris. The sequence continues at coordinate 4,352,883 of NZ_CP139558.1, read as the reverse complement.
ATTTGCCTGGTCAACTGCATCTGGCACTCCAAAAGAACTACCAGGTGGTACTTTGTCCGCGTTTGCCGCTATACTTTGATTTTGAGCAAGATAGTCAGCATGTATCTGGCCGCAAATGGAACGGTGTGGTTAACAGGATAACCGATGTTTATAATTTCCCCGACAGGCAAATATCCCCTGACGAATTAAATTCAAAACAAATTATAGGCGTACAGGCCAACATCTGGACAGAAAGAATAGCGTCAGAAAAAAGGCTCGATTTTATGCTTTTCCCCCGCATAGCAGGCCTGGCCGAAGCGGGTTGGACAGCGCCCGAGCAAAAGGACGAATTTGCATTTAACGAACGCTTAAAATCAGATTTAAAGAACTACGACAGCGCTGGCATTTATTATTATGATCCTTTTGATCCGTCATACCATCCTGAAGCTATTGATTTTGCACCGCGCGTTATAGAACCTACAACTCCAAAACATAGTCGCCATACTTTAAAGAAATCACATGTAAAAGCTTCTAAGAAAAGCAAAAAGGGTGCGAAAAAAAGTAGTGGGGCGTCAGGTAAATCGCACAAAAAAAGAAAATAACCAGTATTTTTCAATCACTATCACTATTATTTGATAAATAGTTCCATTTGAATGTTGCAGCGTTCATAAGGAGTGTTACGCCCTGCCACTTTGCGGAAACCTAATTTATTATACAAATTAATTGCCGGTTTTAAAATCGTATTGCTCTCCAGGTAAATTTTGGTAGCACCGAGCGATCTTGCTTTTTCAACAATGGCGTTTCCCAATAACCAGCCTATGTTTTTTCCCCTGACAGCAGGGGATACAGCCATTTTGGCCAGCTCATAATCGTAATCAGGATCATCCATTTTAATTAAAGCGCAAACCCCAACTGGTTCATTGTTGTATAAAGCAACTAAAATATGTCCGCCTCTATCCAATATATATCCCTGCGGGTTATCTAACGAGCGGTGGTCAGCTTCTTCCATTTTAAACCAGGTGGTTATCCATTGTTCATTCAGCTGTTTAAAGGCGTCCTTATATGCTGGTGTATAGTTAATAATCTGCACTTGCTGGCTTTCTCTTTCTTTTCGCTGTTCGCTCACGCGCTGCAATAAACTTTTTTGTTCCAATAAATATTCCCATTCTGCAATGGCATTCCATAAATCATTGCTGGTCTGGGCCGATAACTGTTCTATCGCCTGGTTAACATCAGCATACTGATCTTTTATTTTTTCGGTTATAATTTTGCCTTTTGCCGATAAGCTTACCATATTCCTACGCCCGTCTGCTTTATCTTTCTTCTCAGTTACAAGACCATGCTTAACCATCTCGCGGATAATCTTGCTAACAGAGGGATGGGAATGACCGATCTCCCTGGCAATATCCGTTATGGTTTTGGCTTCGTCCTGCGACAACACGTAAAAAACCGGGAACCACTTAGGGTTCATTTCAATATCATATAACTTATATATCTGTGCTGCATCTTCTGTTATTTTTTCGGTGAGCATCCTTAATCTGCTCCCTATAGCCAGCTTTCCAACCTGATTAAAAAAATCCATATATAAATACAATTACGTAACTAATTACGCAATTATATAAATTATATTTTATCCAACAAAATTCAAATAGTTTTTATGCCCTAAAGCTGACAAATGCAATTTCCTTTGGTAAATTAAATAGCAACAATGGGACTTTCGCTGAGAGAAAATTAACGTAGCAGACACAGAAGTTTCACTAAATGCGTCAGATGCCGGGCTCTATGGTTTTCCACGAATGTTGACCAACCCTTACAGGAATAAATGATGTTTAAACAACTGTTTTACAGACAGTTGAAGTTGCGTAAAATTACGCGAGTATTTACCTCTTTTTTCGTAGAAGTACGCACATTAATTAATAATTAACCCTCTACTTTTACTTCTATAATATTTCTCCCTATATATTATTAATACCCCCTCTGTTTTATGATTCCCTGCATAGGACAGAAATTTTTGACCATTATAAACTTTATACAATGATAGATCAGGTTTTAACCTTTTTGAATGCGCAGCTGGATAACTATTTGCGGCTTAAACTGGATCCTTCCGATAGCAATTCCTTTATTCAACTGGCTAACATCGCCTGGAACGATACTGAAACCAAAAGCACCAATGGTAATGCCAGCCCATCTAACGCGTTTTTAACTCTTGTGAACATTGAAGAGGATAAGGTAAGTAAGTCGCCCGAAAATTACGTCAGGCAGGACAGCAACCTTATTTATAAAAATCCTAAAGTATATCTTAATCTGTATATACTGTTTGCCGTTAACCTGTCATCTTATTCAGAGTCATTAAAACGGCTTTCCTTTATTATTCAGTTTTTTCAATACCAAAATGTATTTACACCGCTTGCCAACCCTGGTTTACCTGCGGGTGTCGAAAAACTTATCCTTGACCTGAACACACTATCATTCCAGGATCTGAATAATCTGTGGGGGATACTGGGTTCCAAATATTTGCCATCTGTAATGTATAAAATAAGGCTGATCACCATCAGTGAAGAGTTTATACAGGGCGATGCACCATTGCTACACGAAATTATTGTTAACGATAAAACTTTACAAACGTCATGATTGATATCAATTTCGGAAACCTGTTCAGTATTGAACTGCTTCATAGCTATTATAAAGATAAGCTTTGTTCCGACTTTAGTATTTCAGCATCTACAGACACCTTAAAGGTGATTGATGGGCACAAAATGACTGTAAGGCAACACGGCAATCAGTTGATGGCAGGCATATATTGTAATGGGAACGTATCTCCTCTAACACCATTTGCCTCAATCGAAGAGGGCACAAGATTTACCTTCTTCATGAAACTTAATAATTCATTGTTCTTTAATTTCACCAATCTACCATCAACTGCACCCGGAAAAATTTACTATTTCACCAACAGGAATAATAATGTAGCTAATAGCAAAAGTTTCCTGTCGTCAAAAATAGATATTTATAAAAACACTAATACCTACATTCCTGGCGATCTGGCAGCTACTACACCAGGGGTAATATACAGGGCGATTGGAAGCAGCGATCCGGCACATAAGTTCGCCCTTACTGATACCAACCATTGGATGAAGGTTGACAGCAATCAATACTCGTCCGAAAAAGACGCTTTGCAATGGTTGCCATCATTATCAACATACCAGTTTGCAGCCCCGCAGTCATCCGCGGTTGTATCGGTTCTGGGTTATAATATCGCTACAGCTACCTACACTTTGCCCGTGCTATCCAATACCATGACCTTTACGGCACCGGCTTCATCTTTTAAACTTGATTTAAGCATTTTACAGCCAGGTAAATACTCATTAACAATTAATGGAAAACAGCAATGGATATATATCAATGATGAGTTGAACGGTATCGGCGCCTTTGCAGTAATAGATATTTTTAACGAAGCAACACCTGCCTCATGTATGCTTTTGGATGGGACCGGGCACCTGATTAATCCTTCTCCAAAGTATTCCATCAATTTTTTAAACCGCGCAACCATCTGGAAATACATTATCGCGAGCAAAAAATCAGGTACTATAAATGATAAGGCCAATGTATACAAGTTTGCCAATCCGGCAAGCATTATCACATCACTTACACCTATACCACTGAGTAACGGCCCATTAGACTTTAAATTAACATTAAACAATCACGACTATACGCCGATTGCTTGCGCAGACCCTCAAAGGCTTGTGTCAATAAGCAAAGGAGCAGATACTTATGCGTGTTCAGAAATCTTTTTAAACTTTTAATAAAACCGATAAATATGTCACAAATAAACGAAAGCACAATTAAAACTCCAGGGGTTTATGTGAATGAAATTCCATCCTTTCCACCATCCATTGCGCAGGTGGCAACAGCAGTACCGGTATTTATCGGTTACACGCAAGATGCAACAAAAAATGGCAAAAGTGTGGTAAATCAGGCGGTACGCATTTCGTCGCTGGTACAGTATGCGCAGTATTTTGGTGCCGATTTTCCCGACCTTACCGCCAATGTTGCGCTTAAAAGCGACAATAGTGTTGATACAGTAACCATATCGCCAAGGTATCAGTTATACAATGCTGTAAGGATGTTTTATAATAACGGCGGCGTTAATTGTTACATTATTTCTGTAGGGAAATATAACACTAACGGCTCGGTACTCATTACTGATTTTATTGAGGCCGGAAAAAACAAGTGTTTTGAAATTTTGCGTAAAGAGGATGAACCTACGCTGATTGTTATTCCTGATGCAATTTTATTTGGCGCCAGTGATTTTAATAACCTGGCAACTACTTCTCTTAAACTATGCGCCGAACTGCAGGACAGGTTTACCATATTGGATGTACTTAACGGGGACAAGGAAAGAACATTTGATAACGCAGACGTCATTACCGTATTCAGGAATGGTATAGGTTCGGCAAATTTAAATTACGGCGCAGCTTATTATCCATGGCTACGTTCAAGTTTGTCATACGGTTTCTCTTACCAAAATATCAAACTGCAGAAACCTGCGGGCACCAATGTAGCTACAAACAGCATTATAACCAACAACGTATTTGTTACGCAAATTGACAGGGCTGTCGCGGATTTAAAAAACAGGATCAACGCGTTTGTAAAAACACCAAATTTTGCGGCCCCATTCAATGTAGCTCCATACAATACCGTTCCTTTAACCGATGCATATGGCTTAATACCCGTAACAAATAATAAAGCCGAACTGCAACTCAGGCTATCATACATTAAAGATATACTGATAGGCTTCTCCGCTTTAAACGCTACACTAACCGATGCTGACCCGAGCCATATTTTTGGCGGCCGCACCACAAAGGACATTCATACTGATTATACCAGGCCAGGGGCCAGTGCAGCGGACATTTCGCCAATGGATCAGCTGATACGTGAGTTGATACTATTAGATGAAAGTTTTCCGGGTGGGGCAGTAGGTTCGGCCACAGCAGGCAATTTTGCAACCTACCCAAATGCGGTAATTGCTGCCAATGCCGCTGTGTATGGCACACCGGCACCTGCCGATGACGCTGCTGCTGTTAAATTCATCAGGGCCCGTGTTAACAACTTGTATTCATCAGCGGTTAATTCCATAAATGCCTTTATAAATGAAGTTAACCTGCGGCTAAAAAGTCTGGAGATACAGCTTAATGATTCAAGCGCAGTATATAGCAACATTACCGTGGCCATTAAAAACCAGGGGATTGTAGTTCCACCAAGCGGAGCCATTGCAGGTATATATGCGTCTGTTGATGGTACTCGTGGTGTTTGGAAAGCGCCTGCCAACGTAAGTGTCAACACTGTGGTTGAACCTTTGGTAAACATTGATGATAATATTCAGGAAGACCTGAACATTGATACCGATGCGGGTAAATCGGTAAATGCGGTTCGTGCCTTTACAGGTAAAGGTATTTTGGTTTGGGGAGCCCGTACGCTTGATGGTAACAGTAACGATTTCAGGTATATATCTGTACGTCGCTTTTACATCATGGTTGAAGAGTCTGTTAAAAAGGCAGCGATGCAGTTTGTGTTTGAACCTAACGATGGCAACACCTGGGTACGCGTGCGCGCTATGATAGAGAATTATCTGACTAACCTTTGGCGTTTGGGCGCCCTTGCCGGCCCAAAACCCGAACAGGCATTTTATGTAAAAGTGGGCCTGGGGCAAACCATGACGTTTGATGATATACTTAACGGTAAAATGATCATTGAAATAGGTATGGCACCTGTACGCCCTGCAGAATTTATCATCCTGCGCTTTTCACAGATACAGCAACAAGCTTAACGTTATTGTCAATTAAAAATTAATTATCAATCAATCTAAAACTTAAATATTATGGCTAATTACCCACTTTCGAAATTCCATTTTAGTGTTGACTGGGGCGGCACACGCATCGGTTTCACTGACGTAAGCGGACTTGATATAACAAACGATGTAATTGAATACCGCGATGGCGCAAGTCCTGAGTATCATAAGATAAAGATGCCCGGTCAGCGTAAGTTTAGCAACATCACCTTAAAACGCGGCATTTTTAAATCAGACAACGAGTTTTATAATTGGTTCAATACCATTAATATGAACACAGTTGAGCGCCGCGATATTACCATAAGCCTGCTTGATGAAACATTGTCGCCGGTTGTGGTGTGGAAAGTAAAAAATGCATGGCCTACCAAAGTTACCTCTACCGATTTGAAGGCGGATGGTAATGATGTAGCTCTTGAAACGCTTGAACTGGCTCACGAAGGTTTAACCATGCAAAACGAATAGTCATGTTTGATTATCCTTTTACCGGGTTCCACTTTTTGGTGGTGTTTGAGATATTTCCGCAGGTGCCCAATGATTTCCGTTTTCAGGATGTTACCGGCTTAACTGTTGATGTTGATCTTGATACCTACAAAGAGGGTGGCGAGAATCGTTTTGTTCACCGCTTGCCTGGCCGCAACAGATACTCCGACCTGGTTTTAAAACGCGGGATGACATTGGTATCAGGAGTAACAGCATGGTGCCTCGATTCTATCGAGAATTTCAATTATCAGCCTACCAATATGTTGATATCGCTTTTAAACGAAGATCATTTACCTGTATCATCCTGGTATATAGCTAATGCTATTCCCATTAAATACTCCATTTCGGGATTTAATGCAGAACAAAACCAGATAGTTATTGAGTCGATGACCCTGCGGTATGAATATTACAAAACGCTGAACCTGTCGGCTGCTGTAGCAGGAGCAATAGGGGCCGTTGCCGATTTGCTCGGCGGGGGCAGCGCAAGCGCGAGTATTTCGGTAGGATGACACGAAGTTTAAACGAACAGCTTAATCATTAAACCAATGCCAGTAGAGATTCGTGAATTACAAATTACAACCACAGTGCATGAAGGCGGTAGCACGACGGCTGCATCATCAGCTCCGGCTGCAGGCAGTGAAGATATTATTGCCAAATGTGTTGAACAGGTACTGGAAATTTTAAAAGAAAAAACTGAACGCTGATGAGCCTGGGTGAATTAAAAAAGATGAAGCTCGTTGCCTATACGGATATAAGCTTCAGTACCAAAGCCGACGGACTGGAATACGATGTGCTCATCAATCCGGAATCATACGCGCTTACTTACGGAACCGAAGTGAATCAAAGAAGCGCGCAGGGTTCGAGCGAAACTATTACTTCGTTTAATAAAAGATCGCCGCAATCGCTCACGTTCAAGTTTTTGTTTGATGGTACCGGAGTGATAAAAAGGGGAGGCGGCGGACTGCTGTCAGGTTTGGCGGTACCGGGTTTGCCAGCAGATAAACCCAATGTGGTTGAGGATTTTGAAAAGTTTAAAAGCGTGGTGTATAATTTTGACGGTACAACACACCAGCCGCGTTATGTACAGCTGCAATGGGGGCCGCTGCTCTACAACTGCCAGATGACCCGCATGACGCTGACCTTTAAGCTTTTCAACCCCGATGGTTCGCCCCTGCGTGCCGAAGCTGATTGCACTTTTAACGGTGTAATTGATGAAGTAAAGCTGGCTACTATCGAAAATCGCCAATCGCCCGATTTAACGCACGTCCGAACGGTAAAGCTGGGCGATACGCTTCCCTTGCTGTGTTACCGTGAATATGGTAACAGCAAATATTATTACCAGGTTGCGCAATATAACGGCCTGACAGATTTTAAAAAATTAACACCGGGAATGAAACTCGTATTTCCTCCCATTGCAAAATAAACCATGTCATTAAGTCAAATCTTACCCGGAACACAAAATACAGATCTGGTTACCTTCACTATCAAGGTAAACGGAAACGTACTGGGTGCAGCTTATCAGGTGGTATCGGTAAACTTCAATAAAGAAATAAACCGCATCCCGATGGCCAAGTTGGTAATATATGACGGTGACGCAGCAAAGCAGGATTTCCCGATAAGTAATGAAGCCACATTAGTGCCCGGTGCCGAAATTGAAATAGCGGTTGGCTATCATTCTGATAACGCTACTTTGTTTAATGGGATCATCTTAAAGCATAGTTTAAAAATCAGGGGAAATGGTTCGCCGCTACTGATATTGGATTGCCGGGATAAGGCCATTAAAATGGCTGTGGCCCGCAAAAACAAATATTTCTATGATATGAACGACAGTGATGCTGCCGGTGAAATTATAGGCACTTATGGCCTGGATAGCGATATTGAAGATACCGGCAAAGCGCTGGAATCCATTGTGCAATATGACTGTACTGATTGGGATTTTATTATATCCCGAATGGAGGCAAACGGGAAAATTTGTGTAACAGATAACGGAAAGATAAGCGCTAAAAAACCTGATTTCAGTTCAGCAACTGTGCTTGACGCGCTATTTGGTGCAACCATGCTGGAGTTTGACGCAGACCTTGATGCACGCAATCAATACCAAAGCCTTACTGCCAAAACCTGGGATTATACCAATCAGGAAGTTGCTTCGGCAAGTGCGGCAGAACCCGGTTTTGAAGAGAACGGGAATATTTCAAGCACTGATCTGGGCGATGTATTAGGAGTATCGGAATATGATGTGTATTCGGGCGAAGACCTCACCGCTGATGAGCTGCAAAGCTTGGCAGACGGTCGCTTGCAAAAAGCACGCATGTCGCGTTGCCGTGGCCGGGTTCGTTTTCGCGGATACGGTGGACAGTTAAACCCCGGCGACCTGATCAATATTGGAGGCGTAGGCGATCGGTTTAACGGAAAAGTATTTGTATCGGGCGTACGCCATGAAATAGTGAACGGAAACTGGACAACCGATGTGCAGTTCGGGTTATCAAATGAATTATTTGTACGCCAGCCTGAAGTAAGTTCGGCATCCGCTGTTGACATGCTACCGGCTATACAAGGGCTACAGATAGGCGTGGTAACCGACCTGGAAAATGACCCGGATACCCAGGATAGGATTCGTGTAAGACTACCCATAATTGATGCGGGTGAGGATGGTATATGGACACGTGTTGCCTGTTTGGATGCCGGTGATAACCGCGGTACGTTTTTTCGCCCGGAAATTGGTGATGAAGTAGTTGTTGGTTTTTTAAATAACGATCCCCGGCACCCGGTTGTATTGGGCATGCTGAACAGCAGCAATAAACCAGCACCACTAAAAGCAGCCAATAAAAACGACGAAAAAGGCTATACCTCGCGCAGCGGTATGAAGATGATCTTTAACGATGATGAGAAATCATTAAAAATTGAAACGCCCGCAGGTAAAAAAGTAACTATCAGCGAAAAAGAGGGATATATCCAGATGGAGGATGAGAACAGTAACAAAGTTACGATGGATTCATCGGCCATAAGTTTGGAGAGCGGGGCAAATATCAAATTAAAAGCCACCGGCGACCTGACCATTGAAGCGGTAAATATTTCACTTAGTCCTTCATCCAGTTTTTCGGTAAGTGCCGGTGGCGCTTCCATCAAAGCAGACAGCGGCAGTGCCTCATTATCGGCGCCATCTGTAAAAGTGGAGGGTTCAGGTACCGCAACTATAAAGGGCGGCGTAGTGATGATCAATTAATGAATTTGTTGATCAAAATGATCTGTTTTTATGTTAAAAACGTCCAAACTGATCATTAAATCAACCTTAAAACTATAAAAAATATGCCATTTGCAGCACGCGTTTCGGATATGCACGTTTGCCCTATGGTTACCGGTACCGTCCCCCATGTAGGCGGCCCCGTGTTACCACCTGGGAGCCCTACTGTATTAATAGGGGGGCTGCCGGCAGCCTGCGCAGGCGATATGTGTACCTGCGCAGGTCCGCCGGATGTTATCGCAAACGGCTCGTCGACTGTAATGATAGGCGGTAAACCCGCGGCGCGAATGGGTGACCCCACAGCGCACGGCGGATCAATAATAATAGGATGTCCAACGGTAATAATAGGAGGTTAATATGTCAGATTCATTTTTAGGCACAGGGTGGAGTTTTCCGCCGGCTTTTGATACCACTGCAAACTCAGTGGTCATGACCAGCGATGAAGTTGATATACAACTCAGTTTACAAATATTGTTGGCTACCCGAAAAGGTGAACGGGTTATGGTACCTGATTATGGCTGTAATCTGGACGAGATGCTTTTTGAGCCCATGACTACCACCTTTAAAACCTATATCCGCGAAATGATCAAAACGGCAATATTATATTATGAGCCCCGTATTGATCTGAGTTCGATACAGGTTGATGACAGCCGCGAAACAGAAGGGGTGATCCTGATCATCCTCAACTACACTGTCCGCACAACAAATTCAAGGTTCAATTTTGTATATCCTTACTATAAAAACGAAGGAACAGAAATACACTGATGGCAAATAATTGTTTCGATACCAAGCTTTTATCCTATAATGGCACCAGCCAGGCGCAGCGTGCATTGGATGCCCTATTGGCGAAATGTGCGCTGGTAGATGAACGAACAGCAGCTGATCTTATCCTGCTCACAAAAAAGTATAGCGCCTGGCTAAATTACTATGATAACACTAATACCATCAACGGCGACTGGCAACAGCTTATGGGTAAAGACCTGGCTGTAGTAATAGCCTCAGTAGCTGAATGGAAAACAAACGATTATGCATCGTTTATTAAATATTTAAATGATAAAACTATTAATGCCGCTAATGACGCGGATGCGAAAAACTATTTCAAAATACTGTTTGATTTTATTTTCTCAGTTACCACAGATCTTAATGATGCTTATCAGCATTTAACCGATGGCTTAAGTTATAAAACCTTTTTATCGGTTTCTATAGCGTCAAAACTGGCAGCGCCTTTAAACATACTACATCAATACTACGAGTTGTTTATAACAGCCTCGCTTATTGATGCAAATTCAACTCTGAAAGATGCTTTAACGCCGGTTGAGAAAATTATCTTGTCACAAAACTTCCAATTAGGTTCACTGAACGATCCGTTTAAAGTTAATCCACCCGTTGCAGCTTTCCCCATAACCCTGAGCGGTACAGTGCATGATGACATTAATCATATCCTCACGCATAATTTATTTACCGGCGCTGTACAATCCTTTATAGCGGCCGTAATAAATATTGTAAGCCGTACCCCGGCTTACCTTGCAGATACCCTGGATAATTATCCAACCCATGCGCCGCATTATGCATTGTACCTTGCTTTTTTAAAACTATTTGGTTTTGCACAGCAACACCTTAACCAATACACTAAAAAGCACCTTGATTTTTATTATAAACAGGTTTTACAATTAAGCAATAATGTTGCTGAGCCCGATTTTGTACACCTTGTTTTTGAGTTGCAAAAAAACATCGACCAGCATTTACTTACACAGGGCACATCATTTAAAGCCGGGAAAGACGCGAATAATAAAGATCAGTTTTATGCCCTTACCAATAACCTGGTAGTACAAACTGCAACCGTCCAAGCATTAAAATCCATTTACCTGAATAAGGGTATTAATCCTGTAACGTTATATGCTTCGCCAACTGCCAATTCGGAGGATGGTCAGGGGGGGAAATTGCTAAGTGCGGATAATTCATGGTTTCCGTTTGGCAACCCCAAGAATATTAAAACTGCCGCTATAGGTTTTGCCATTGCATCAAATGTGTTGTATTTAAATGAGGGTAAACGCACTGTTAAGCTCACATTTACCTGTGATAGTTTAACGGACATCAGTTCGGCCGATCTTTCGGGGATATTCAGCATACAGCTAACGGGTAAAAAAAATACGTATACCGCACCCGTTTATACTGCTTCGGTAATAAATAGTACTTCGTTTTCACTAACCGTATTTTTAGACGGCGATGCACCTGCTATAGTTCCTTATTCATCAAAATTGCACGGCGGTAACTTTGATACTACGCTTCCAATGGTGCAGGTGTTGCTTAGTAGTTACGCCTCTTATCAAAAAATAAAAATACCGGCAGTAACGGCCGTAAACATATCTGTAACGGTTGAGAAGCTTAAAAACCTGATATTACAAAATGATGATGGCGCCATAAATGCGGCCAAGCCATTTAAACCTTTTGGCGATTTTCCGGAAGCAGGCGCTTCGTTCATTATCGGGAGTAAAGAGATATTTCAAAAACAGCTAACCCAATTAACCATTGGTGTTGACTGGCAGCAGAAACCGCTGACCCAATCAAAAGTAAATGTGTCAGCGCTGGCAAAAGGCGATTGGATATCTGTTTATGACGGAACAAGCATCCATACCTCCAGTATCGTAATTACAGATTCAAAGACAGAAAAATTTGATTTTCAGATAATTGATGAGTTTACATTAAATGATAATATAAGTGACAATATCTTCCAGCTTAATGATTTTACGGCAGATAATGATTTAACTCTGGCAAATGATAATATAGTTGAGAAAAATCTGGCGTTTGATATACAGAACAGCACCCAGTTTGAAGATGATTTGCTGTTTAATTTTGACGATACCCTGCAAAGTATCATCGATATAGATTTTTCTACTACTGATAATACACCGCTATCGGCAGAAGTTGATATTACAGGGCTGGAAAATGTGGTACAATCACCGGCAGATTTTACTGTCAATGAAAATTACGCCATTACTTCGGTTGATGGTTATATCAGGCTGGAAATAACAGGCAATGAATATAGCCTGAGTACATTTTTAACTAAAATACCTCCGCCTTCTGTAAAAGTAAATACAAACAGCGCAGGCGCTGTTACCAGTTATACAGTTGATACAGGCACACAACCTGTTCCTAATCATCCTGTCATTAAATCAATAGATGTCACTTATTCGGCTAATGACAATATCATTTTTGATGCCGCTGGCTTTAACAATCGCAATAACTTTTTTTATCATCTGGAACCTTTTGGTTTCCGCGAAATGCATCCTGCCGTTACCGGCGATGAGATAAATTTACTTCCGGTGTTTAACCTGGAAGATGGCATCCAGGCTGATAACGGCGGTGAATTGTGGGTGGGCTTAGGCAATGCCAAACCCGATGAAGCATTCTCTATACTGTTCCAGGTATCTGATGGCAGTGCCAACCCGTTGAAGAACATGACCCAGTTAAACTGGTTTTATTTAAATAACAATAACTGGCTGCCATTCAAAAAACAATCAGTAACCGACCAAACCAATAACCTTACACGTTCGGGCCTGGTGATTGTTAATGTACCCGCCGATGCCACGCTGGATAATACCCGGGCCGACAACGGTTTAATCTGGATAAAGGCAGTTGTACAGCATGATACTGATGCGGTTTGTAATTTAATAGCCGTTGATGCTAATGCAGCCAAAGCTCAGTTTGTGCAGGATGTGGCTAAAAATATATTGTTTACCAAAACATTACCGCCAAACACTATCAGTAAGCCTGCTACCGTTGATGCCGCATTAAAGAAAACACTACAGCCATATAGTTCTTTTGATGGTCGCGGTCAGGAAACCGATGCCCAATTTTACCAGCGCGTTAGCGAACGCTTGCGCCATAAGCACCGTGCCATCACAGCCTGGGATTATGAACGATTAATATTGCAATATTTTCCACAAATTTTCAAAGTAAAATGTGTAGCTCATACCGGTTTTCTGCTTGATGAAAACACCAATCAGCCAAAATATAGCGAAACACTTGCCGGGCATGTAATGGCAATCACCATTCCAGATCTCACTGGTTTAGCTAACGCCAATCTGCTGAGACCCTATACCAGTATAGGGCTCTTAACCGAAATTGAGCTGTACATCAAAACATTAACATCGCCATTTGTAAAGCTTCATTTGTGTAACCCCCAGTTTGAAGAAGTGCAGTTTGATTTTAGCGTAACGTTCCGTGAAAAGGCCGGCGAAAAGGTCGATCCGGTTTATTTCGGCAACCAGTTGAGCAATGACATAGAACAATTTTTAACGCCATGGGCATTCGGCAACCCTCAGGCCATCCAGTTTGGCAACAGTATTGAAAAATCAGTTGTGCTCAATTTTATTGAAGAAAGGCCTTACGTTGATTTTGTAACCTGCTTTAAAATGAACCACATCATACTACGCGATGGTTCAGTGATTAAACAAGCCCTGTACAATATTGATGAGGCGGTTGCAAGTACCGCCCGGTCAATTTTAGTATCATACTATAACGAAGAAACAAAGGTAAAACACCTCATTAATTCACCAGCTAATTGTGATTGTAATGGATAAGCAAAAAGTAATTGAAAAAGATCCGGGCCTTATTGCCGACCAGGATTATGCTTTTCTCAGAGAGGCTGGCCTGGGCTACATTGAAAAACTGAGCGGCAAAATATGGACCGACTATAATGAGCACGATCCGGGTATAACTATTCTGGAAGCGCTTTGCTATGCCATTACCGAATTGGGTTACCGAACAGGGATGCCTATGGAAGACCTGCTTACAGGTGCCGATGGTAAAATAGCTTCCTCACAAACCTTATTTACGGCTAAAAATATCCTTACGCAGTCGCCACTTACAGTTAATGACTACCGCAAATTGCTTATAGATATAGTAGGGGTGCATAATGCCTGGTTTCTGTATGATGATTTTTATACAGTAAATAATAAGGATATTCCGGCCGGGGAAATTGCTCTTTATGCCGATTGTAAAAAAGACGAGCTATCGTATGATGTAACACCTCACCCGGTTTATTTATCTGGTTTATACAAAGTAATACTTGATCTGGATTTTGATCAGCAGTTTGGCGACCTGAACAATGGCGAATTACAGGTTCTAAACCCTGCTACCGCCAAATTTAAAGGGGGCGATGTTAGTTTAACTATTATTTTCCCGGTATGGAATGATACCACCATAGCCGGTCTGCTTTCTGCCGATCCGGCATCTATTACGGGCGTAACAACCAGTTTTCCGGCTGGCAACAACATTACTATAACTATTGATTTTAATTATACTTCGGGCGGGGCCAATCATGCCGCAACACTTAATGGTATTATCAATATTGATCTGCAGCCTTCGGGCCAACAAGTACTACCTGCTGACGTTCAGGGATTTTTCACTGCTAATTTCACTGCGCAGGTGCTTAACCTGTACCTGTTAAAAATTCAGCAATCAAAACATATTGTTCAAACAGCTGTCCGTACGCTGAATGAAAACAGGAACCTTTGCGAGGATTTTGTAAGTGTAACTACTATAAAAGATGAAGAAATAGCCATTTGCTGCGATATAGAAGTATCCCCATCAGCTGATATGGAGCAGATACAGGCACAAGTATTTTATGTAATTGAGGATTATATGAACCCATCGGTAAATTTTTACCTGTTAAGCGAACTGCAGGATAAAGGCAATACTACCGATACGATATTCGAAGGCCCGGTACTGCAACATGGCTTTATCGATACTGCTGAGTTGGAGCAAACTCAGCTACGCCAGGAAATATACGCATCCGACATTATCAGCCTCATTATGGATATTGACGGTGTATTGGCCGTACGTAATTTCCTGATGACCAAATATGGAACTGACAATAAAGCTATACCCGGTCAAAAGGCCAAAAGCTGGTGCATGCCTGTTACAACTGGCTGTAAGCCGGTGTTTTCCGAAACCAAATCAAAACTGTTATTCTATAAAAACCAGTTCCCTTATTTACCATCGCTGACCGAGGTACGCGATACCTTGAAATGGCTGCGTGCGGTAAAGGCCCGCAATAAACTTTCCGGGCACACTGATGACCTCGCTGTTCCGACAGGTACTTATTCCGCACTTGATAGTTATACCTCCGTGCAATATCTTTTACCGCAAACCTATGGTGTAGGCTCAGCCGGGCTTCCTTCAACTGTTAGTGAAGAGCGGAAAGCACAGGCCCGCCAGTTACAGGCTTATTTATTGTTGTTTGATCAGTTACTGGCCGATTTCTTTTCGCAGTTAAATGGGGCAAAAGAGCTTTTTTCCACCGATAATATTGTACAAACTTATTATGCTCAGTTTTTAGGTGACATCAAGAATATAGCGCCCGTTTATAAACAGGATACATCAGCAAAAACCATTGAACAGTTGGTAATGCAAATCCAGGATTCGGCTGTTGCTACAATGAATAGCTGGCAGCAGTTGTACGAATCAAATGATGTTTTTGCCGACCGGCGCAACCGTTTTCTTGATCATTTAATGAGCCGGTTTGGCGAGTCATTTAATGAATACGTTTTGCTAAATTACTCACTTGATTATGACACCCAGAAAGAAACACATATAACCCCGGCCGATCTGATAGATAGTAAAATATCTTTCCTGAAAGACTATCCCGTTATCAGTTATCAAAGGGCCAGGGGATTTAACTACTTCCCGCAAAAAGACGATTTAACTGTCGATGCCATTAAATTATGGGACACCGATAATGTTTCAGGTCTGGAAAAAAAGCTTTGCCATTTGGGTGGTATTGATAATTACTACAGACGGTTTTTGTATTGCATAGGCAATGCCACCATCATCACTACCACCGATACCCCGGCTAAATACCAATTTGTATTCAAAAATCCGCATGGCGATACCCTTACCTCAGCAGCTACTTATACTACACAGGAGGAGTTAAACAAAGCCTTACCGGCATTTATGGACAGGCTATTGGCAGGGCAAAATTATGCGGTTAAAGAAACTGGAACTAATTGGAATATTTATGTGTTTGATAAGGCATACAATAACCTGGCTGTAAGTAATAATTTCACTTCGGAACAGGACGCAAATACCGCGCTGGCACAATTCATAACCGAGTTTAATACCGAATGTGACGCGGATGGATTACATCTTATTGAGCACCTTTTGCTTAGGCCCCGTAATAACCTGTTTGCCAGACCTCCGGTATGTTTGGATCCAAAGTGTGATTTCTGTGGCGAGCAGGATCCTTATTCTTTCAAAATGTCTGTTGTATTACCGTACTGGCCTGTGCATTTCAGGAATATGGCTTTCAGAAATTATTTTGAGGATATCATCAGACAGGAAGTACCTGCACATACCATGGTAAAAGTTTGCTGGATAAATGACCAGTCGCTTTATGACTTTGAGAACGCTTATAAAACCTGGATAACGGCTTTAGCCAATTATTCATTTGATAATACAACCATAACCGACTTGCAAAAGGCTAATGATGTTATGGTACCGCTGCTGTTTAATTTACATAGCGAGTACCCTTTAGCAACTTTACATGATTGCGAGGAAAGCAAGGACACCAACCCGGTAATGTTGGGTAAAACCATTTTAGGATCTTTAAAAAATTGATATATGGCAAATCCAGTTGAATACATCGTGTTTGAACCAGATCAGGTACTCACGAATGACCATCTTAATGAAACCTTTAATTACCTTGATCAGCAAAATCGCTGGACCCGTAATAAGCTGATTGGCATTGGCATTGTTTGCGGACTGGAAATAACGCTTAGACCGGGTATTATCGGTGTCACAAAAGGTTGCGGGGTAACTTCGCAGGGATACTTAATTACACAGAATAGCACGCAATACACTTATTACCTGCCATATAATGCGATTGACGTACCTGCCGATCTGCCGTTTGTTTATGACAAAGGCGCCCTGCCTTTTTACAAACCATTTTGTACAGGTAAAGAAGTCTGGATGTTATTATCAGATGAACAGTTTAAAACACTTGAAAGTGCTGATAAGCTAAAGGCCAAAACGCTGTCTACTCCAGGCATAAAATTGAGCGATTATGTTGTTGTGCTATTTTTAGAAGCAAGGGAAACCGACCTGAAAAATTGCGATACACAGGATTGCAACAATAAAGGCGAGAAAATGGAATTTCAAGTCAGACCTTTACTTGTTAAAAAAACAGATCTGCCTGGCAATGCCATCGTACCCGCCACCAGAGGAGATGTTGTGCTGCCAAAGCTCCAGACAAATTTGGTATATCAGATACCGCTAAAGCGTTTCAATGTGCCTTATACTGATCTGAATACTACAGATAATATAATAGATGCATTTCTTAAACTGGCAGATGACGCTACATTAACCTTGGTTTCAAATGCCTATAATGATACATACACCAAATACAGTACAATTTTAAAGGTTAGCTCAAATCCGTTTGCCAACCTGCTAAATGATCTGAAAAAATACCGTGACCTGTTATTGAAGCAAAACCCGATTTTTATTGAATATTTTTATGATTTCATAGACGACCTGATCAAAGCTTATTATGAATTTTCGTCGAAAATATCTGGCGTTATTTCAACCTGCTGCCCCGATGAAAATTTATTTCCGCTCCATCTGGTTCTCGGCGATGCGTCACTGGCTTCCAACGCTTATGTGAAGGATAGCGATCGGAATTATTTCATATACTCTCCGCTCTTTGCAAAAATGGGTACAGAGTCGGCCGAGGTAATTCTTTTATTTAATCGGATGATGATTTTAATAAAGAATTTTATGGCGCAAAACAAGGATATCCTAAGTCAATCGACTATAAAAATCACTCCAAGTCAGTATGAATTTCCCTGGCTCTCTGAAAGAGCAATTCCATATTACTATAAAATAAACACCGTTGGTGCCGAATTATATAAAGCATGGAGCTATTATAAAACCAGCCGGGGTAATGCTGTTTTTAATTTAAGCTACAATGCTGGTTTGTATAACAGTAATACTTTAGTAACACAACCGCTTTTATATGATATTGAAAGTTATAATTTCTTCAGGGTAGAAGGACATATCGGGCAAAACTATCAAACGGTTTTAACTAACATCCTTAATCAGCGTTTAAATTTCAATCTACCATTTGATGTAGTTGCCGTTTCTGCCGAACAATTGAGCGGTGATGCAACACTGCCTGATTGTAATATCCGCGACTTGGAAACAGAGTACAATTTGATAGTAAGCGAGGCAATGTGTAAAATACATACTACTTTTTGCTTTGTTACCAAATTGCCATATACTCCTGCAAAAACTCCGCCCGCGCCCGGGGTTTTAACCAATGTAACCAACGTAACTAATGTTGAGGCCGTAAAATTCTCAGATTTTAAACTGCGGGCAGCTCTTACGCCCGAATTGGCAATAGTAGCAAATACTGCATATAAAAAAGGGGATTTTTTACGTACTTATTGTCCGGCCGTGCCAAATACCATAGGCAGTGGTTATTTAAGCTCACTAAGTAATACAGGAGTATTTACCAATCCTGTAAATATTGATCAGGCCGATCCGCTTACTGCGATTTACTATTACTTTTTCCAATTTGTAAATACGGTTGAAGAATTGATGTTTGCCTTGAACACCAACAATATATCCAATATTGACATGGACGATTTTGGGGTTAAGTATCAGAATTACCTTCGTGATACAACACTGGCCACCAACGCTTTAATACTGCTTACTGTAAAAAACACCGCGCCCAAAGACACAACAACAGTATCATTTATTGAAGATTATCAGATAGATCTTTTAGTAGAGGCATTTGGGGTGCTTACCAGCATTTGTATTGATGAACGCTTTCAGGTATTAAAAAAGGAATATACGGACAGGCTTACCCAGTATAAACAACAGCTTGCATTTTTAAACTATTATAAAAACCATCCCGGACTTGAACATAAGGCAGGGGTACCTAAAGGAGGCACACTGGTATTAGTTTACAAAAATGTCCCTCCAACAAGAACAGTCCCGGGCAGAACATTTACAGATGCTGCCGGCGCGGTGTTTACCAATGCAGCTAATACACCTATTGCCAGGGCCGCCGACACAAAAATAACCGGTGAGCAGCCGGCAACGAGGGCCGCCGCCTCTGCAGTAAATACCAGGGCAGCAATTGCATTGGATGAAAATACGCTCAACAGGTTTAAAAAAATCCTTACAGATAGTAAGGAGGTTACAGCGGCAGAACGGCAAAGCCTTTTAGATGTATTGGCAGGCCAGGCAACTGTCACATCGAAATACCCGGTAATAAACGGCGCTGTAATTGCCGATTTTTATATTCCGTATCTGTGTTGTTCAGATTGTCCGCCGGTGGCTTACATCATGCCAGAAAAAGAAACGCCTCCACCGGTTCAGGAAAAGCCTGTAATCAAAATGCAGGCCACTTTCTGCGATAACGATGCGAATCCCACAAAAATTGGCGTATCTGTACCCGGAGGTACATTTAATGCTGTTGCAGGTATTGATGCGGTAAATCAAACCTTTACACCTGCGACTGCTGGCAAGGGAAAATTCAGTATTATTTATACAGTAAATGGCGTTAGTTCCGATCCGTTTGAAGTTACCGTGCTTCCAACACCGGGCAGCGAGTTTTCATTTGTATCAACCATTAACGCAGATTTACTTATACAAGCAACCTTTACACCTACAGTTCAGGACGCAACCTTTACATATAAGTGGCAGTTTGACGATGCATGGAAAGTAGATGATATCGCTAAGGAAGGTATTGCTAAAATAGAGTTCAGATTTAACCGCGACGGAGGCGAAAAAGAATATAAGGTAGCATTGCAGGTATCAAATGGGAATTGTAACGACCCCAATGGTGTGGTTAAAATACTGCACGCTTCGGCAAATGGTTTGTTTGAACCCAATGTAGATCCCACAAAAAGTACCGGAAAAATTGAGAATCTCATTTCACGGAAAAAGAAAGAATGAGTTAACGGAATATTAATAAACAGTTTCCTGATGGCAAGGCATATTATTCATAAGCAGCAGATCATTTTGAATATTCCCAAAAGGGAAGAGGCGCATGCTTTTCAAAATCGCGTAGACGTTTTGCTGCAACAGGAATTGGCAAGCAGTATGGAGGATGTTTTTGATGAAATGTTCCCGGCCAATGAAATTATTCGTATTGATTCGTTACAGCTTAATTTGGGTAATGTAAGCGCACAGAACTTTGAGCAGGAGTTTAAAGATCATTTTATCCAGGAGCTTCGGAAAAATCTCTCAGTAAAAAAAGATAAACTGGGCGATGAAAACAGCACGGAGGTATTGAGTACTTCGCAGTCGGCTTTTAACGCTTTTATTTATTTTTTAGAGAATGGCTATCTGCCCTGGTACAGTGCAACAAAAGAAATGAGCGCCTGGGAGGGTGATATATTAAGCAGTTTTTCGGGGAATAAAAATCAATATTTTTTCAACTGGCTCCGCGATAATTACAAACATACCCCTGTTGTGCTGCAAAGGCTCATTTGGCAATTTACAGACAGCTTTTTGGAAAACATGATGCTTACCATTGCTCCGGTAACCAATGAGCCATGGCGGCTTATTTACATCGATATTTCCACAATACTAAACAACTGTACAAGAGGCCATATTAACGATAGGAATATGGTATGGAAGTGCCTTTTTCACGCGCTAATGAACGATCCTGTTTTATGGAATAATACATCTTTTTCCGGTGCCGAAGATAGTGAACTAATATTCCGTACACTCTTGCTATTAACCGAACATTTCGACATTCCAGCTGCGGATATCACTGCCTTTGAAAATATAAGCAAGCTCCTCGCAACAAACATTGTACAAAATGCATTTCAGGAACTTCAATTATTTCAGGTAGCGCAGCAAGAGTTAAAAAATGATCCTGAAAAAAATAAAGGAAACCGACAAGCTGATAACAATGAAAATATACCGGATGAAAAACCTGATAAGGATGCCGAAAGAAACAACGAAGGCAGACTGCGCCCTCGGAATAAAAAATATACAGGCATTTCTAAAGAGGAATCTTTGTTTGTAAAAAACAGCGGAGCGGTAATACTTCATTATTTTCTCAAGCCATTTTTTGCAGGTTTAGGGCTATTGGCTGACGGTAAATTCAAAGATGAAAATACCCACCAAAGGGCTGTATTATTGTTCCATTATTTAGCAACCGGAAGTACAAATGCTGCCGAGTTTGACCTTACCCTTGAAAAAATATTATGCGGTTTTCCGCTTGAGGAAACCCTGCCTGCCGCTATCATTTTAAAAAAGAAAGAAAAGACCGAATCAAAGAAGTTACTGGAAGCTGTAATAGATCATTGGACGCCTTTAAAAAACACCTCCATTGAAGGTTTGCGAAATTCTTTTTTTGAACGCGATGGAAAACTGACCAAAAGGGAAAATGGCTGGCTGTTAACAATTGAGCAAAAAACGGTTGATGTGTTATTAGGAAAACTGCCCTGGGGGTTTTCGACCATTCGCCTTCCATGGATGCAGCAAATATTAAATGTGGATTGGTATTAAAAAGATATTTTATGTTAACAGCTAAGCAATTACAACCCGAAAATAATACCATCAAAGCGCAAAATAACCAACCTTTTTTTTCGCGGCACATGGTACAGGCTAAATTGGAGGTAAATGAACCCGGCGACAGGTTTGAGCGTGAAGCTGATGCTATGGCCGACAAAGTTATGCGGATGAGCATTCCCTCCATGGATGGATCCGCATTTTTCAGCTCTGCAGAAACCGGGCTACAGCGTAAATGTCAGCACTGTGAAGAGGAAGAGAAACTTCAACGTAAAGAAAGTTCAGATACCGCGGCGCAGGGAAGCAGCGAGTTGGATAGTTATGTAGGTTCATTGGGGTCGTCGGGGCAGGCGATACCTGAAAGCAGCCGTCAGTTTTTTGAGCCCCGTTTTGGACATGATTTTTCAAACGTGCGTATTCATACCGATTCTGTAGCTGCCAAATCTGCACAGTCAATTAATGCACTGGCCTATACATCTGGCAACAATATTGTTTTTAACAGTGGCCAGTTTTCACCGGAGAGTGATAGTGGCAAGAGATTAATGGCCCATGAACTTACTCATGTAGTGCAGCAGGGGAGTGGTGTAGCTACAAAAAGGATTCAACGGGCCGGGAATCCCAGCGACATACCTCCAATGGCATGTGATCCGGCCAATTCAAGCCCATCACCAAGTGTTTTAAGTTCGTCATTTGCCACATCTGCAACAGAGTTAACACCTGCTCAAAGAGCGGATATAGCCAATTTTGCTGTAAGCTGGACTGCCAGCGGAGGCACAGATGCTTTACGAGTTGATGGTTATGCAAGCACACCGGGCACCGATCAGTTAAACTGGCAGCTATCGTGCTCAAGGGCTATCTCTGTAGCTAATGAGCTGCGTAATAATGGGGTACCTGATAGCATGATCACTATATTTGCACATGGCGAAACCAGCGAGTTTGGTTCGCAATTAAACAATCAGGTAGCCAATATTAGCATGTCTAATCCGGCACCGCCTCCAGCGCCAACGCCACCACCGCCTCCGGCTCCACCTGTTCCTGCAACGGCGGCAGTATTTTCAGAAGATCCTTCCGAACAATTTGCCGGTTATGATGCTTCTGTTGCTCCAAACTGGCAGGTTGTGCCTGTAGGTGAACGGCGAATAGCAAGGGTAACAGTAACGCCTGCCGGTTCTACTCCAACTTTTGTGAGTGATACGCCTGGTGTTGCAACGGTAACTGCTACTGCCACAGGTATATCAATTAATGGAGTTAGCGCCGGAGTAGCTAATATTACCGCAATGGCCGGAACCACAGTACTGGCTACTTTGCAAGTATCTGTTAAAAGTCAGCTCGCCCGTAGTGTTGCATTCCATTATGTTTGTGATTCAGCGACAGCCGCAGCTGGTGGCCCCCACTGTTCTGACCATACTCCAACAGCCGATGTAATGAGGGCTTTACTCAACAATGTTTGGCAACTGCAATCAAATGTAATGTTTACCGGTGGTGCAAGTAATGACGTAGTAGCACCTGGTGATCTGGGTACCCAGGTGGATGATAATGGCACAGGGGGAGGCGAAATGGCCACTGTTACTGCTTTAGGTTCGGGCGTTAATTACAATGTATTCCGGGTTGGTGATTTAACATCTACAGTTTGCGGAGGAGATCATCGTTGCAATGGAGGAATAACCAATGGAAGTAATACCCTAATTGCAGACACTCCCTGTGCAGATGGCCTGGGACTACCGCATGAAGCGGGCCACTTCTTAGGGCTTGGACATGGTAGTGGTTTTATTATGAATCCATGTTTAACTCCACGGCTCAACAGGCGTGTAAGTAAAGCGATGACAGATATTGTAAATCCTTAATTGTAACTTATTTTTCCTGATGAAAAATCCAAGCATTACTTATCGCTCTCCCGAAAAAAACACTTTAAATAGGGTAAATGATACTTTTTTTCAACCGAAGCTTAGTATAAACAAACCCAATGATGTTTACGAACAGGAAGTCGATCATATGGCAGACAAAGTGATGCGTATGCCTGATCCTATCCAAACTGAGCGCGCTTTTTTTTCGCCTGCATTAAATGGCATTCAACGTAAATGCCAGCATTGTGAAGAAGAGGAAAAGCTGCAACGTAAAGAAAATTCAGATGCTGAAATACCTGGAAGCAATGAATTTGATAACTACGTAGGGTCTTTAGGTTCATCAGGACAAGCTTTGCCAGAAAATAGCCGACAGTTTTTTGAGCCACGCTTTGGTCAGGATTTTTCCAATGTACGTATCCATACCGATTCTGTAGCTGCAAAATCAGCACAATCAATTAACGCGCTGGCTTATACTACAGGTAACAACATTGTTTTTAACAATGGTCAGTATTCGCCTGAGAGCGAAAGCGGAAAAAAATTAATGGCCCATGAGCTAACGCATGTAATACAGCAATCTGCAACAAATTTATCTAATGTTCAAAGAATAACCTGTCCCGAAGGTGCGACAGCGCCTGCTACGGTTGCACCAGGGGTAAGAAATGATATTGATGCAAGAGCTCAAAACATAATAGACAGGGCCGCCGATACCGCTGTCCCTATAGCAACCAGAGCTACCCGTGCAGTAAGTGACATCGTTTGTGCTTATTACCCGCAGGATTCAGGCAAGGTAAGAAATATAACATATGTTAGTGCTGAGGCGGGTCTTCATACTCAATCAGTAGGTTCAGGGGCCACAACTCAGGGTGATATTGATGTAGGTGATTATTTTGTAAATAATATCAGTCAAACATCAATTGCGAGGAGAGTGCTCCAAACAGGACATGAGCTTGATCATATAGGTCAATATAGAACCGGGCTTGCAGGCGGGCAACATAAGGATGAAAGGGAGTTCCTTGCTTTTTACCACAATGCCGTAGCAGATGAGTTTGCGGGAACCAGGCGCATGGCTGATAGTATGCGTAAAACTATTATTGATCAGGCATTAGGGTATTATTACTGTCTTGATCAAACACTACAACAAACACACCTAACAAAGCAACAGGAACTATTAACAAAGCGACAAACTGTTAATGGTACAAGAGGTAATGCGCCAACCAGCCCTCCGACGGCCTGTGCAAGGCAGCATTAAATTAATTAAACTAAATAATAAATCACTGCAATGCCTACAGGACGTAATGATGCTCAGAAAGGAAAAGTTGCCCCCAGGTATAGCAAACTTTCACAGGATTATAATAATCAACTGGAATACAAAGAAAACTGAAACACATAATAATCAACCCGTAGGTTCAAAACCTTGAATAATAAAACATCCAAAAATAAGGGAACATGATTTTATGAAATTAAACTAACGATACATCAGCAACTGGTAAATAAATTTTAGGAAAACGTGCAAAAAAATCCTCCCACATTAACTACAAATAAGAGCCAGCAAGCAAGCAATGTTTTCTTTGGAAAAAAAAAGCATTTGTCTTTCTTTGAACCTACTCTTCAGCCAAAACTAACTGTAAATCAACCTAATGATATTTACGAGCAGGAGGCTGATAATATGGCCGACCACGTCGTGGGCATGAATGATCCTGCGCTGAAAGATAATGCTTTTTTTAAGCCATCATTAACAACTGTTCAGCGTAAATGCCAGCATTGTGAGGAAGAAGAAAAACTGCATCGTAAAGAAAGTTCTGGTACCGAAGTACAGGGAAGTAATGAACTGGATAACTATGTAGGATCATTAAGCTCGTCAGGACAGGCCTTGCCCCAAAGCAGCCGAAGTTTTTTTGAGCCGCGTTTTAGAAATGATTTTTCAAATGTACGTGTGCATACTGATTCGGCAGCGGCAAAATCGGCACAATCAATTAATGCGCTCGCTTATACAACCGGTAACAATATTGTTTTTAATAGCGGTCAGTACTCGCCCGAAAGTAATGGTGGTAAAAGGTTAATAGCACATGAACTTACCCATGTGATACAGCAACAAAATAGCGCCAAAGCTATTTCCAGGGTCCCTACAAAAGCGGGTGCAAAAGATGGCCGATATAACTTTTCCGCCAATTGCGGGTGGATTGACTGGTCACATGCAGATGCGTCTCTTGCTCTGGCCCTTATCAAAAAAGTACAACAAGCTTCAGATGATTTACATAACGCTGGAACTAATGCTACAGATTCAACCGGCGATTTTTCAAGCCCGGCTATGACATCAAAAGTTCCTCATACTGCCATTGTTCTATCCAGCGCGGCAGTTAATGTAAGATTACTTAAAGCGTTATCACCTGCAGAAATAAACAGCGTGGCATTAAGCATTTTTAAAACCCTGTCAATAGCATTTGAGGCACAGCAATTATGGACTGATTTTATCGGAGAGTCATCTTACGCGCAGGAGGATCTTCCATCCGATCTTATCTCGTTTTATATGGCTGTAAAAGGATATACTAAAGATGATGTTATGAAATTTTGCGCCGGCGTTGGTCCTGATGAATCTGCAGCAGAATATGACAGAAATCACGACTTTAAAAAGAACAAAACTTTTAGCCCGGTTGGAGCATCAGGTAGCTGGCCCACCGAGCTTTCAACAATTAATGATTCACAGGCATCAGCATTGTATGAAGTCAGAACAATAAGCGCAACACAGGGATCGGATAGTTTTACCTTTTGCCCCATGTATCGTATTGAAGGGAAGATTGGTGAAACTGATCTCTTTATAATAGGAGTAGGGGGCGTTACTTTTACCGCTGCAGACAATGTAAGAGTAGTACCTACTTATCATGCAAAGCCAACTACCAGTGGCTCATATGGTTCAACAAATTTAATAGAAGTTGAGCCTTATAGTCAGCCTGATTTTTTTGCTTTTAAACAGAATAAATTAAGTTGGCCAATGATGGTACCTGAGAATATCTTGGTTTGCTTAAGCAGTAAGGGCAATAAAGTATGAGTTCAATGAAAATACATATGAACGAGAAACAAACCATATCACCCACCCAGAGCAGGAACAGGGACAATAAGCCATTCTTTCAGCCTGAACTGTCGGTAAACCAGTCAAATGCAGCTTACGGACAAGCTATGCGCACGCCTGAAGATGGTTTAGTGAATAATACTTTTTTTAAATCGGCGCCTGATTTAATTCAACGGGAAGATGATCCAACCAAAACACTTACCGAGGGGGCCTCTGTTGTTAAGGATGAACTGGATAATAAACCCGGATTTGAAGAATGGAAAGACAAGCAAACCGATGCGTTGAAGAAAGAAGTTTGGGACAAACAACCCACAGAATTTAAAGCAGGTATTATTGGTTTTGGCTTAAGTTCACTTGGCATATTAGGCTCCGTATTTGCATCTGATCCGAGGTTCAGGGCCGATACTATAAAATTACTGGATGATAAGAATATAGCCCTACCGCTTTCCCTTATCCCGCATCATGAATATTTTCCTTTATCATCTTTCAAATACAAATTGCCTCAAACCACCGGCGCCCCGCTTACTTTTGATACGGAATTTGAATTTAAACCTTACCTGGATATGATGCATGAAAAATGGAGCTTTATTCCTAAAACTGATCTCACTTTAGGCATAAGCAGCGGCTATTCGCCGAGTAGTGGTTTTGGGGTCACCGGCGGCTCTATTAAGCTAAAATTCGGCGGTGGCATTATTAATCTACGGGGTTTTGTTAATCAAACCTTACCAGCCACGCCAATGCTGGTAAGCGGCCCTGGAGAATCGCCCACATGGATCATGAGAACATTGCCCGGTCAGTTTGATGATCAACTGCCCAAAGGTAGTGGAGTGTTTTTAACCGTTGATGTATTGCGGCTACCCGAGCTTTTCAGAGGTGGCGAAGCAAAGAAACCATAAACAATAGCATTTACATAAATAGTAACACAGTATAAAAGTAAAATAAATGCAAGGTCAATCTATAACTAACTCTTTTGAAGTGCTTAAGCGGGTAATTCATACCCGGCTGCAATCACATTTCAATAATGTTGATGCTGTGTTTCCAGCTGTTAAGATAGAGGATGATGGTTCGCCGTTAAATGGTTTTATCATTAGCCATCAGTTGCCCCTCGAAGAGTATATTATACTTTTAACTGCGTTAGTGCCTCACATAATGGCCACCTTTTTTGAAAGTATAATTCAGGAGTTTTTGCCTCAGGGAGGAGATTTTCCGGAATTTGGCGGTGTAAAAGGCAGTAACCACCGTGGATTATTGCCAACAGGCGAAACCGTTCAGTTTATTATGGCCGGTAATGATATTGAAAAAAGGCTTTCGGTTCAATACCTACTAACTAATGGCATACTGGCCAAAAAGAAGGTGTTGTACCTGGAAACCGTAAAAGAAGGCGAACCACTAATGAGCGGCCGTATTGTTCTTGACCCTGAATTGGTAACCCGGCTTACTACGGGCATAGAAATAACTCCTAAATTTAGTCCGGATTTTCCCGCAAAGAATATCACTACAGCCATGACCTGGGATGATCTTGTGCTAAACAATTACACTCAGAACCAGCTCAGCGAGATTATGATCTGGGTGCAGCATAATGATACGCTGATGCAGGATGAAGTGCTGAAGCGAAAGATAAAACCGGGTTATCGCGCCCTTTTTCATGGCCCGTCGGGTACAGGTAAAACCTTAACAGCTACGTTGCTGGGCAAGCATTTAAACAAAGATGTGTATCGTATAGATCTGTCGCAGGTGGTAAGTAAGTATATCGGTGAAACAGAAAAAAACCTCGAAAAGGTATTTGTTAAAGCCGAAAACAAGAACTGGATATTATTTTTTGATGAAGCTGACGCCCTGTTTGGTAAACGTACAAACGTGCAAAACTCTCATGACAGGTATGCCAACCAGGAAGTAAGCTATTTATTGCAGCGTATCGAAGATTATCCCGGTTTGCTCATCCTCGCGTCAAACTTAAAAAGCAATATGGACGACGCTTTCCTGAGGCGTTTTCATACCATCATTCATTTCTCGGTACCCAATGCTGCTGAACGTTTGCACCTATGGGAAAAGGCATTCCCGGCATCGTACAAGCCTGAGCCGGCTATTAATTTATCTCACCTGGCCGATAAATATGAATTGAACGGAGCGGCAATATTAAACATTATTCATTATGCTTCGCTGCAAACCGCTTCAAGAAGTGATAAATACATACGTAACGACGATTTAGTAGAAGCGATAAGAAAAGAATACCGCAAGGAAGAACGTACGATGACCTAATTTATATTATTAAACACCAAACCAATATCGGAGGAAAAAACATGGCCTTAGCGCAATTTCACATTTACACGCAGCAGGATTTTCGAAAATACCTGATGAACACGGATTTCTCGAGGGAAATCAAAGTTGTACAAAACCATCATACATTGGAGCCTAATTACAGATCAATAAGTCCAAGCCGTGGTGAAATGTTTTGGCTTGAATCGATGCGTAATTTTCATATCCATGATAATGGATGGAGCGACATAGGTCAAAATATCACCACGTTTCCGTCTGGCAACATTGGTTTATGCAGACCTATAAATATTACTCCGGCCGGTATCTTTGGCGCAAACAAGGGCGCTATTTGTATTGAGAATTTAGGAAACTTTGATGCAGGGCATGACCAGATGACTCAGGAGCATAAAGACTGTATTGTTTTTTTAAACGCGGTGCTTTGTATGAAATTTAATCTTAAACCTGTAAAAGAACAAGTAGTTTATCATCATTGGTATGACCGAAAAGGTAAAAGATTCCCTGAAAGTAAAGTAAACAATGACCAGGTTGGTGACGAGCAGAAAACCTGTCCGGGTACTGCGTTTTTTGGAACCAATACCATTACGTCGGCAGAGGATAATTTTTTTCCTTTAATTGATAGTAAAATCCAGCAATTAAGTAATAATATAACTCCTGATACGGTATCGATGAAAGTAAATGCGAGTGTATTAAATGTCCGATCGGGGCCTGGTACATCATTCCGTATTGCACGCACCCTTACGCGTGATACGCAGGTAACAGTATATACAACCAGCGCCGACTGGAGTAAAATAAGCAATACTGCAGAGGAGTGGGTATTTAGCGCCTATCTTTCATAATTAACAATAATTATTAACCTAAACATATAGAAATCATGTTCGCATTTATTAAAGCAAAAATCTGGAGTGGTGCCGGTTGGTTATTAACTCTGTGTTTAGTTCTTGTGCTCGTATCGGCAATTTATCTCATACTGCACAGTTGCAATAAAGGATCTGATCATAAAAAATTAGACAATATTCAATTATTAAATATTGACAATATACTTGCCGGCTATTCGGATACTGATCTGTTGGCAAGCAAAGATCCGGCTGCAAAGAAAGTTATTTTGAATCTCTGGGTACAACGTGACCAGGCATTATCCAATTTTTTGACAAGCGAGTACAATGGCCAGGTAAACGAAGCCTGGTTAAAGCAAGTGAATACCCTGCTGATTAATCTTAATAATAAGGATGCCAAAACATATTTAAACGGCAAGGAAATTATTGTTAATAGCTTTTTTTGGTTTGTCGGTCCGGGTACCTATGCTGAAGTTTTGTTTTGGGCGCTGATTGGTGTATTGACAAGTTTAATTTATTATGTAAGTAATGCCAATGGGATTAAGATAAAGCAAACTGATGAAACTGATAGTGATACAGCTGATACAGCGGGTACAGGTCCTTTTAATACCGCAGAAATACCCGGGCAAGTGTCAAAGCTGTTTTACGCGCCGGTTTCAGCACTGGTATTAGTATTTGGATATAACCTATTAGGTGACAGCACCACTAAAATGACGGATATTACCATGGGCAATGGTCTATTATTATTTTCATTTATATCGGGTTTCTTTTCTGGTAGGGTAATGAAGTTTCTTGATAAGCTTAAAGACCTTATACTGCCGTTAGGTTCATCAGCAAACACTACTACAACTTCGGCTGATGTTACTGAGCCTGCTGCTAATGAAAAAGTTGCGGATGTTACAGTAGAACTTCAATTGGTGCCAGCACTATCTTCAACCACGGAAGGCGCTGATATTGTTGATTTAGGCTTTAATTCGGCAGTTGTTACACTGAAACCAGAGGCCGGTGAGTTGATAACGCTTACCAAACCGGCAGACGATCAAAGTTCCGGATTTACAGCAACTCAGGTACCTTTGGGTAAATACACATTGCAGGCAACTATGGCCTCTAAAATCGGCAACGCTGTGACTAATCTTTCGGCCAGTACCGATGTAGAGGTGAGCGAAACCAACAAAACATTTCAACTTGAAATGGATAAAACAGCCGACGTGGGTTAAAGCAAACCGAACTTAAACCAGCTGTGTCTGTTCGGCTTTGAAAATGTCCGGTTCAGGTATGTATTTGTCTAATTGGGGCTGATTTATATATATAAGTGCTTATAATTAAGCATTTTTGATTAAAACACTAAACAATGAATACACAACGCCCCAAAGTTCTAAAAAAGAGGATCATAACTATAGCTGTAATACTGTTTGTAGTTTTTTTGGTTATCCAGTGTATCAGACCAAGAATTTCACATTCACCTGTAACGGGTGACATAGAGGCTCCTGCTGAGGTGAAAAATATACTGACGCGCGCTTGTTATGATTGCCATTCCAACCAAACCAATTTGCGCTGGTATGATCAGATTACTCCGGTTAACTGGCGTGTAGCTATGCATGTAAATACCGGTCGTAAACATTTAAATTTTTCAAACTGGAAAGATTTGGCGGCAGCCGATCAAAAGGCGATGCTTTGGGAAGTTGTAAATCAGATTGCCGCAGGCGCTATGCCTATAAAAGATTATGAGCTGGTTCATCCTTCTGCCGCGGTTTCTAAAAACGATTTAGAGGTATTGAAAAAATATGTAGCCACCTTAATACCCCCGCAAAAAGTTGCTGACACTGCAAAAATAAACGCAGCCAGTAAACAATATAATCATTGGCAAAAAAAGGCCCCGGCAGCAGACACCAAACTTCCTGTAGCTTTAAATGGCATTACCTATATACCCGACTATAAAAATTGGCAGCCCATTAGCAGTACTGAACGTTTTGACAACGGCACCATGAGGGTAATATTTGGTAATCCCGTTGCAATTAAAGCTATACATGATCATCAAATTAATCCATGGCCAAACGGAACCATATTTGCCAAAGTAGCGTGGGATCAGGTAGAAGATAAAGAAGGCAACGTAAACACCGGCGCGTTTAAACAGGTGGAGTATATGATTAAGGATGATAAAAAGTATGCCGCTACCGCGGGATGGGGATGGGCCAGGTTTAAAACAGATAAACTGGTGCCTTATGGTAAAACCGCTTTATTTGCCACAGAGTGTGTTAGCTGTCATAAACCCCTGAGCAATACCGATTTTGTTTTCACCTCACCAATTGAGCATTAATAAGTATCTAATTATGAAATCATTATATATTTTATCTATAGTTCTAATTTTAGTATCACTTGCCTGCAATAATCGCAAGCCAAGCGAAGAACTTTTGAATAAGAAAGCTGCGATACCCGCGTCGTTTAAATTTGACAAAAATTTAAAGGTGATCACTTCATCTTTCAACAGAAAGAATAATACCATGTCTACGTTATATGGAAATGAGCTTGCATTAAAAACGGCCATTGCAGGAAATGTAAGTTACCCATCCGGTGAAAATTTCACCTTAGTTACCTGGAAACAGCAGAACGACGACCGCTGGTTTGGCGCCAGAATACCGGGTGACCTTTTATCTGTTGAAGTAATAAAAACGACAGGCACAGGTCGCGCGGCTATAAGCTATCAGAAATTTGAGGGACGTGATCTCAATGCTACCTCTGATACCTTACAGCAGCAGGAAAGGATAAAGTATATACTTGCTCAGAAACCGTCGGTAATGCCCTGATATTTACCAATAGCGGCTATGTTTAAGCGGCATATTCCCGTTGGTATTTATTCCTGTAATCAATAGGAGATAGGCCTGTTATGCGTTTAAATGTGGTACGGAAAGCTTTGGTATCGGTGTAACCAACATTATACATTACTTCGTTTACATTTTCGCGGGAAGTTTCGAGGCTTACTTTGGCAGCTTCTATTTTTACGCGTTGTATATATTCGGCCACAGTATTGGCTGTAGCTTTTTTAAACCTGCGCTCCAGGTTTCGGCGACCGAGTGCAAACATAGAGGCCAATTGTTCTACCGTGATCTTATCCTGATAGTTTTTCTCAATAAATTCCTGTGCTTTTTTAATTGGATCGTCGGCATGATCTTTTTGTCCCTGGAAAATAATAAATGACGATTGGTTGCTACGTTCCATTTCAATGGCAAACACCTTTGCACTTAAAATGGCTATATCACGACCTGCAAACTTTTCTATAAGATATAAGATAAGATTAAGGTACGAGAAAGCCCCGCCGCTCGAATAAAGCCCCTGCTCATCGGTAATAATTTTTTCCGTAACAAGGTTAACCTCCGGGAACATTCTTCTGAAATCATTAGCCGCCATCCAATGCGTAGCACATTTTTTTCCGTTTAACAAACCGGTTGATGCTAACAAAAACGCACCCATACACAAACTGGCTACCTCAGCACCATTATTATATTGTTCAGTTATCCAGGGTAAAAATGCTTTGTTGTTTTCAACCTCAACACTGATATCACCATCAATTGCAGGAATAATGATCAGGTCGGTTTTTTGAACTTCACCAATTGTTTTGTTTGAATTAACCGTAAATAAACCACCACTAACAGGTGTTTCCTTGGTAAGCCCCACGAGCTCAACCTTAAAAATAGGTTCTTTGCCGGCAGCCATAAAAAACTGATTCACCTGTGTAAGCAATTGGCGCGAACCCTCCAAACTCCCAAGTATAGCTCTCCTGGGTACAAGTATTGATATATGTCTCATATAGATAAATAGGTTTTGTAACTTAGTCGTAATCAGCCCCTAAAACAGCCGCATTAGGCCCTCATTCCTAATGCAATGTAGCTTTAATTTTACGGGAGTAATAATTTTAAAACTAAATAAATCAATCATCATGAAAAAGACAAAAATAATTTATTGGATTTTAACAGGGTTATTCGCGTTCTTTATGTTAGGCTCGGCGATACCTGACGCGCTTGTGATGCCCATAGCAGTGGAGGGATTCAAAGAAATGGGATATCCAACTTATATCATACCATTTTTGGGCTTCGCTAAAATATTAGGCGTGATTGCCATCTTAATCCCTGGTTATCCCCGTATTAAAGAATGGGCGTATGCTGGTTTAACGTTCGATTTAATTGGTGCTACTTATTCAATTATAAATTCCGGGAAATCAATCGGTAACTGGGCGCCAATGTTTATTATCATTGCGGTAGCAGCTGGTTCTTACATCTATTATCACAAAAAACTTAAAGCAAATACCCAGAATAATGATGATCTGGTGATGAGTTTGTCCTAAGCAAAATGATAAGGAAGTGTTGACCAATTCCTTTTGGTGCAATAATTATCAGAAAAAATAGAAATAAGGATACTTTTTTATTGCTTAATAATAATTTAAAAACTAAAGGTTAATATTAACATGCTCTTTAGCAATTATTTGAATACGATAAATGCAATAATGTAATAAGGCTAAATCATTGCTTAAATACTTAAGCAATGAACTCATCGTTTAGGTACCGGTAAATGATCGATAGGTACGTGGGGGCTTATTTCAAACAAAATGGCCGCCAAATCCTTTATTTATCAATGTGTTATATTCAATTTAGGTTGAAATCACGAATATTTTTTATGTTTACAAAAAAACAAAACTTAGCGATGAAAGCTTTAAAAACACCTTTATTTCCCCTAATCTTTGCACTATTAGCTATTACGGTATTGTCATGTAAATCGAAAAAACTGGCTCAAAAACCAGTACCGGTTGAAACAGAACAACAATACGCACCAAAACCACAACCGGCTCCGGCACCTGCTCCTGCAAAACAAGAAACACCTCCGCCGCCGCCAGCTGCACCTAATTATAATTTCAGCAATATTCAGTTTGAATTTAATTCTGCCGTATTAAGAACATCATCGTACCAAAGCCTGGATCAGGCCGCCGCTGAGATGAAGAAAGATAAAACAGTAAAATTTGTACTGAATGGCAACGCTTCTGCCGAAGGAACCCCGGAGCACAATATGGAACTATCTGTTGAAAGAGCAAACTCTGTAAAATTGTACCTCGTAAACAGCGGTATAAGCGGAGACAACTTAACTGTAAAAGGTTATGGTGAAAGCAATCCTATTGCCGATAACAGCACCGAGGATGGAAGAATACAAAATCGCAGGGTTGAGATCAAGGTTAATAAATAAAATACCTTATAATCCTGCTGAAATAATGCCCCGGTAAATGATTTTACCGGGGCATTATACATTATAGCTGGCAACCAATGTGCTTTTAGGTTCGTAATGATAGGTAATTACCAAATAATAACTTACCGGCGTCTTGAAGCAAATAATTAAAGGGATTTTGACCTTGCTGAACACAAAAGAAAAAGCAAGTATGGGCAGGCTTATTCTGTTCGATTTGCTTATCAGCATACTTGATATTGCTTTTCTGGGCCTGTTGTTGTTGGTTATAGGTTTTTATACGTCTGGTAAAGAGATAAACCCCAGGGTTATGTTTCTGCCCGATAGCTGGTTCAATAAAGATTCGATATCGCTTATAAGTGTTTTTTTAATTCTTTTTAGTCTGAAAAACTGGTTTGGATATTTGATACTTCGTTTTCAGCATCATTTTTTTTATGGAGTTGCCTCAAGGCTATCGAAAAAAAACATTATTCATTTTATGAAGGATGACTACATACGTTTTGTACATGTTGATTCATCCGTTCTTATCCGGCAAATAAGCCAGCAACCCATAGAATTTAGTCATTATATTCTGACAAATACTCAGCAGATTATTTCGCAGAGTACCCTGATATTATTTACTGTAATTGCCATATTGATTTACCAGCCTGTGTTGTTCTTATTATTGTTATTATTACTTATGCCGCCCATAATTGTGCTGGCCTATTTTATAAAACGGCGATCAAAGCAGGTAAGGGTGCATACCAAACTGGCCAGCGAAAAAACTATACAACATCTACAGGAGTCGTTAGCCGGCTTTGTAGAAAGCAATATTTATGATAAAAGTTATTTTTTAACTAATCGTTATTATAATTATCAGCAACAGTTAAATGAAAATCTGGCAACACAACAAACTATACAGTCTTTACCATCGCGTCTGGTAGAAGTTTTTGCTGTATTTGGCTTTTTCGTATTGATTGTAATCAATAAATGGTCTGTCGGGGCACCTGTAATTGACCTGCTTTCTATAGGCATTTTTATGGCCGCTGCTTATAAAATTATTCCGGGGATAATCAAAATACTCAACAGTAGCGGACAAATAAAAACATATGAATTTACGCTTCATGACTTGTTGACGATAAATGAGCCTGTAGTTAAATCGAATGATGTTATTCCTGATCATATAGTATCTATCAGATTTGATAAGGTCAGTTTTAATTACAAGGATCATAATATACTGGATGATGTCAGTTTTACCATTGACAAGGGTGACATGGCAGGTGTATCGGGAGTATCCGGACGGGGTAAAACAACGCTGATCAATTTACTTTTAGGCTTTTTGAAAGCCGATTCAGGAGATATCCTGATCAATGAAAACTTATCCGATATAGGACAGAGAAAACAATATTGGAAAAGGATAGCTTATATAAAACAGCAAAACTATTTTATACATGACACTATCCTTAAAAACATAACGCTTAGTGATGATGATGCGGATCATGAAAAATTAGCCGGTGTAATTGCTATTTGCGGGCTTAATGCTCTTTTATCGGGAAATGCTGAGGGGCTGAATAAAGTGATACGGGAAAACGGCAAGAATCTGAGCGGGGGACAAAGGCAAAGAGTTATGCTTGCCCGTGCGCTTTATCATGATTTTGATATGTTGATAATGGATGAGCCTTTTGGTGAAATGGATCAACAGGCCGAAGAGGTTATACTTGTACAGCTAAAGCAACTTGCTGCACAGGGAAAAATTATACTGTTTGTTACTCATAATGCAGCAAGCCTGGCTTATTGCAACAAAATAGTTTCCTTTAATGAATAAACCCGAAGCATTGGTGATACTGAGCCCTGGTTTCCCGGGCGATACCAACGATACTACATGTATACCCCCCATGCAAATTTTTGTACGGGCTTTAAAACAACATTATCCACAGTTACATATTATTGTAATCAGTTTTCAATATCCTTTTGAAGCTTCCACTTATAATTGGTATGGAGTGGAGGTTATTGCGCTTGCCGGTAAGGGAAAGGGACAAGTATTCAGATTAATTACCTGGCGGCGCGTATGGAAAAGTCTAAAAAAAATACATAATAAATATAAGCTTTGCGGACTGCTGAGCTTTTGGATTGGTGAATGTGCTTTTATGGGCAACCGTTTTGCAAAAAAAAACGGCTTACCACATTATATATGGCTGCTCGGCCAGGATGCAAAAGCAGGCAACGAATACGTAAACCGGATAAAACCAGAAGGAAAATCATTAATAGCCATATCTGATTTTTTAGCAAATGAATTCAGAATAAATTATGACATACTTCCGAAACATGTTATCCCCTCTGGAATAGAAACCGCACTTTTTAATACGGCGCCCGGTGAAAGGGATATTGATATTATAGGCGTGGGCTCACTTATCCCTCTTAAGCAATATAATTTATTTGTTAATGTGATTAAGAATTTAATTACAGAGTTCCCTGAAATAAAAGCAGTTATTTGCGGTAAGGGTCCTGAAATGCATAACCTTGAAAAACAGATAAAAAGATTTAAACTGGAAAATAATGTGCAGTTAAAAGGAGAGTTGCCGCATCCGGAAGTACTTGCCTCGATGCAGCACTCAAAAATACTGTTGCATACATCGGCGTACGAAGGCTATAGTACCGTAGTAAGTGAAGCTTTGTACGCAGGCTGTCATGTGGTGAGTTTAGTAAAAGGAATGGATGTGCGTCCGGCCCAACACCATGTACCGGATAACGCCGAGCACTTACCCGATATAATTAAAAACCTGCTTAACAACCCTAATTTAAAGCATGAGCCTGTATTAGCTTATCCCATTCAAACTATCACAGCCAAAGTAGCAGCTTTATTTGGCCATTAAATAATTGCAAATATCAAATAGATCATTAGCTATATTCTTGGCAGTTAGGTTTCTATTAAAATGATCTAAAGCAGCTATCGAAATTTTTTCTCTATCTAAATTATTAATAGTATTCAACAACTGGGTAAGCGCCTTTGCATCTCCCGGCGCATATAAAAATCCACATTTACTGTTTCCTATTATTTTCTGATAGGGTGGTATATCAGTCACAATTGGGATGCAGCCACAGGCTAAAGCTTCGAGCAGCGCATATCCGCTTCCTTCTTTATGACTGCCCGATATATAGAAATCAGCAGCACTGTACCAATAAGGTAATTCTTCATTTTGAACTTTACCAACCAATACTACCGCGTTTGATAATGACGGGGTTGAGCCAAGTATTTGCATCATCTCAGCCAACATATCTTCTGTTTGATAGATCATGTAAAGCTTTGCTTTTGGATTTATTTGCAGGTGTTGCGCAAACCCATTTAAAACAGTTAGCGGATCTTTATTGGCGTTTAACCTGCCTACCCACAAAAAATTGAAATCTCCGGTTATTCCGGTGTGCTTTCTACTTATTTGTTTATCTTGTTTTTTGAAAACTGTTGAGGCTTCCAGTAACTCAAATATGTTTGATCCGCCTTTGATAATTTTCTTTCTTTTCCATATATCCGCATTGCCGGCAGCTGTAAAAATAAATCCGTTCACCATGCTGCAGGCTATTTTTTGAAATCGGTCCCTTACTCCACCAAATGGTAATTCACCATGATGCTGAATAATTATTTTAAAGTTTTTGCCGCAAAACAACCGTAAAAAGATTACCTGTAATGGAAAAACAAAACCTTGTACCAATACAATATCGGGCTTTAACTCTTTAATAAACCGGTGGGTTTTAAAAGACACAGACCAAAACCTGTTACCACCCTTGAAAAAGAAATAGGGTACACCGTCAAAAATGGCTTGTTCCTCAAAAGAGGCATGTTTTATAAAATTAAAATCAAGTTCATTTTTAAGGTGCGCAGCGAAAGCTAAAGCAGGGAAATGATTTTCAAAAACCTGCCCTGGGTTTTTGTAATTAAGATGAGAATAATAGGTAAGGTCAACCAGTTTTATCAATTTTAGAGTATTTGATGGTCAATAACTTCTATTGGAAAAATAAAGTCAGGCAGATAAGATTTGATCAGCTCAATCAACTCGTCTACATTTCCTTCAATATACTTAAAAGCATCATCTATTTTGATCAAACTAAAGTGTCGACCTTTTAAATAATGTGCCAATTGGGTTAATAACCCCTGGTCAAACAAGCGGATATTACCCTTATGAACAACCAGTAACAAATCAACAGGTGCAATTTTATAAAAAGCATCCAGATTCGTAACCCCGGGTTTTTCCCCGGCTATAACAATATCGGCATTTTTACCCGTTGTTAGTTCGCCTGTGTTAAGGTTCCATACCTTTGCCGCGTTTGCATTTAATGACCTGTATAATTCATTATCGTTTAATAACCCTGTTTTGCGCGCCATGGTTATATGATCCCAAATGTTCCAGTTACTGGTAAGTGTAGAGTCGGTACCAAATAGAATAGAGGTGTGCAGCTTTAACTGTGATATGGGCGCTGTTTTATTTAATAAAAAGTAATTTGATTCGGGGCACCAAACAATTCCGTTAAAATAGGCCGACTGTTTTTCGGTCATAGCAACAGCATGTATCCCTACTAAATTTCTGTGAAGTTTATTCCAGTATATTAATTGGTCA
The DNA here is from genome assembly GCF_034262375.1 of Mucilaginibacter sabulilitoris. Taxonomy (NCBI): domain Bacteria; kingdom Pseudomonadati; phylum Bacteroidota; class Sphingobacteriia; order Sphingobacteriales; family Sphingobacteriaceae; genus Mucilaginibacter; species Mucilaginibacter sabulilitoris. Next base: position 4,312,971 of record NZ_CP139558.1, on the reverse strand, counting down.
ATTTCCTTTACAGCGGCCTCGTCAGTCCCTTCACCGGTATGTATCACTACTGGTAATTTCTTTTTAAGCGGATTATTCATTTTCAGTTTCCACGCCTTTTCAAATGCCGCTGAATGCAGGTCTTGTGTGTCCTCATATACAGTTACAAGTGGATTGCTAATAGCTAAACGTTTACCATGATTTACCACGGTTGTAACCCCACAAAGGAGATTTTTATAAATGCCCCAAAGTAAACGAAGGCGCTCCGGAACTTTCAATACAACCGTAATTTCCTGTTTATAATGTTTGTGGATATAAACTCCCCATTCCGTATAGTTTTTATAAGTACGGTTGCCTAACTGCGGAAACAGATTAAAATCAAGATGGTCATGCGAATTGATTAACCCGGGAAAAATAATGGCACCGTCAAAATGAAGCTGCAGAATGTTTGAGGTATCAGTAATAGCGGTAAGAGTTATTTTATCAATTTTGCCATCACTTATCCGCACGTTCACCAACTGCCCGGTATCTGCCATCTTTACCCTATGGAGTATCATTTATTCTTTTTTTAAATGAATGCCGTATATTACCGGAAAGTCTTTGTATTTTTCATAAACATGCATAGCGTTTTGTTTGGCATAAAAAGGTTTCATGCTTTCATCTATTTTCACTTCTTCCTGCTTCAATAAAAGAAAGTTATTTTTAAGCAATATCTCTTTAATGGTATAAATAGGGTGTACATAATTACGCACAGCCATTACAGCGTTGTTATATTTAAATGTTCTTTTACCACCAAATGCCAGCGTATGCGGATGAAAATCGGTAATAATAATTTCGCCGCCACTCTTTAGCAAACGGCTCCAGGCTTGCATAGCCTCCTCAATATCCTCAATATGGGCAACGGTAAGAGTAGATATAATTATATCGTACGCCGAATCAGAAATATCAGAATATAAATTGTTTGTAATAAGCCTGGTGTGCGCTGCCGGATATTTTTGTTTCAATTTTTCCAGCATCCCGCCAGATACATCAAAACCTGTTAAGTCAGCTGGTTCTTTACTAAATATTAAAGGCCAATGCCTGCCTGTACCGCAGCCTATATCAGCCACTTGTTTGCCTTTAACATCCACCTGGCTAATAAGATTAGAAAATAATTTACCATCAAGATGAAGCATCAGGTTGTCAGGCTGCATATCATATTCGGCCGACCATAAGTCATAAGCTTCTACAACACTTTTTTCGGTTATTGCCGGGGCAGACAGCTTGTTTTGTAAGTAATTTTTTATGGTGGCTAACATATTATTAGTCTTTATAACAATAACGCTTAAGTCGGTGCTTAGGTTGCCCGGGCTTTTTATTATTGTCACAGGCAACCACCATTAATTATGCAGCGTAATATATAATGAGAACGATTTACATTTTTTTATGATTGGGTTTTGTTTGAGCGATGGATGTAAGGCTCCATCGCTCATTATTTCAGAAGTTTATAAACGAACACCCGGTTTAGATTAAACAACTTATGAAACTTAATATATACTACAGGTATGAATAAGGTATTACTGTATAATCCATTGAGTGCTATAGCAAAGCACCGTATTCCTAATTCCATATTAAACATTGCGGCTTCTATTGAAGGCAAGTACGAGTGGGTAATTGTTGATGGTAATTGTGAGGCCGATCCGTTAAAAAAAATAGAAAGTTATTTAGATACAGGCGAATTTGGTTATTTGGGTTTTACGGTTATGCCAGGCCCGCAGCTAAGGCAGGCTATTCCGTTGTCAAAAGCAATTAAGGCTAAATACCCTTATACTACCATGATTTGGGGAGGATATTTCCCTTCGAGCCAGCCCAAGGCGGTTTTAAACTCGGGTTTTGTTGACTTTATAATCAACGGCCCTGGTGATCATGCTTTTCCCCAGTTGATAGATGCGCTTGAGAATCATAAACCTTATGAGTTTATCAAAAACCTGATCTATAAGGCCGATGGTAAAATAACCAAAACCATTAAAGAAGACCTAATTGATCAGGATTCGTTACCCCCTTTACCTTATGACAGGTTAGACACGTTTTATCCCATTACTGACAGATATCTGGGTAAAACCTATCTGGGAAAACGTACCATGGCCTATCATTCCAGTATCGGGTGCCCGTTTACTTGCTCATTTTGTGCGGTAGTTCCTATTTACGAAGCTCGATGGAAGGCAAAATCGGCCAAAACGGTTTATAATGATGTAAAATATCTTAAAGATAAATGGGGTGCTGATGCTATCGAATTTCATGATAACAACTTTTTTGTATCAGAAAAACGAACTGTTGAGTTCGCGAAACTCATTGAACCTGAAAACATGACATGGTGGGGAATGGCGCGCATTGATACTATGGATAAATTTAGCGATGCCTCCTTAGAACAGATACGCAGAGCTGGTTGTAAGATCATCTTTTTTGGCGCCGAAAGCGGTAACGACGATATATTGGAGCAACTGGATAAGGGCGGCACACAAACGGGCAAACAGATTATTGGCTTTGCCGAACGCTTGAAGAAATTTGATATTATACCAGAATACTCGTTTGTGCTGGGCACGCCTGCACCAACTCCTGAAAAAGTGCAGGCGCAGATAGATTTTGAGATCAATTTTATTAAAAATATTAAAGCAGTAAATCCTCGTACCGAGATTGTACTTTATACTTATACCCCTGTACCTACAGAAGGTTCAGAGTTATATAAACAGGTTCTGGAGCAGGGGTTTGAATACCCGCAAACACTGGAAGACTGGATGAGCCCGGCCTGGGAAAGCTTTGATCTGCGTAAAAACCCGCTTACACCCTGGCTTAAGCCTGAAATGATTGATAAGATAAGGAATTTTGAAACCGTGTTAAACGGCGTTTATCCAACCGTTACTGATATAAGACTTAATGACTTGAAACGTAAATCAATTAAACTGTTATCAAGCCTGCGTTATAAAGCAAATCTTTATAAGTATCCGTACGAAATAAAATTGCTGCAAAAGTATTGGAAGTACCGTCAGCCCGAAATTCAAGGATTTTAATAGCGAAGCATTTTGAAAGAACATCCAATTGATATAGCCCGGGATAATGTGAGCACCGATGAAGCGTTGGAGGAGATGTATATTGCCATACGTGAAAGAGAAGGGCGGACTTATAACGATAAACAAGTTGCCCAACTGCCCGACATCAACACCCCACATCTATACTATCGGGAATGGAAAATGAGGAAACGATCAAGCCAGAGGCTGATTACTTATTTGGCAGCAAAACAAAAGCCGCTTCATATTCTGGAAATTGGCTGTGGCAATGGATGGCTTTCTGCAAAACTTGCCGATATACCACATGCTTACGTTATTGGACTTGATGCTAACCGGATGGAGATTGAACAGGCGCGCCGGGTGTTTAAAAAAAGTAACCTGCAATTTATTCATAAAGGGTTTAATAAGGATGCTTTTAATAGCAATACAAAGTTTGATGTGATCATATTCGCTGCCTCTTTATCATATTTCCCATCGGTACGAACAACCATTGGAGATGCCTTTTCATTATTAAACGAAGGCGGTAAAGTACATGTGCTGGATACACCATTTTATAATAGTGACAAAGTAGATGTATCGGTATCAAGGTGTAAAAAGTATTATGCGGATATGGGTTTTGCAGAGATGGCCAACCATTATTTTCATCATACACTAAATAAGTTGTATACTTTTAAACACAAGGTATTATTTAACCCAGACGGTTTTTGGAACAGGTTAATTAAAAAGGATGTTTTTTATTGGATTATGTTAAAACCGTAACCATGGCAAACCAGTCATTATATCATACTTTTAAGCGCTACCGCACATTGCAAACGCATAAGATATCAGCATTGCCCATTGTGATATTAATGCCGCATAGCGCCTGTAATTGCCGTTGTGTGATGTGTGACATATGGAAGGATAATAAAAACCTGAAACAGTTAACCGAGAATGATATCAATGGCCTGTTGTCGTCACTCAAACAGCTTGGTACCCAACAGGTGCTTATGTCTGGAGGGGAAGCCTTGCTCAATACCAATTTCTTTGGATTATGCCGGATACTGAAAACCATTGGAGTTAAAGTAACTTTACTCACCACCGGCTTATCTATCAAAAATAATGCGGAACAATTGCTAAAATGGGTTGATGATCTTATTGTTTCTCTTGATGGCGATGAAGCACTGCATGATGCTATCAGGAACATACCTAATGCGTTCCGCAAGCTAAAGGAAGGGGTAGAGCACATTAAAAAATTAAATCCTGCATATCGCATTACAGGGCGTACGGTTATACACCGGCTTAATTATAGAAACTGGCCGGCAATTATAGCCGAATCCAAAAAAATGGGGCTCGACCAGGTAAGTTTTTTACCGGCCGATGTAAGCAGTCATGCATTTAACCGTCAGCAAGCATGGACCGAACCTAAGCAGGATGAGATATTAATACCTGCTCATGAACTATCTGAATTAAATGAGATTATCAGCTCATTATTAATTAATTATGACGAGGAATTTAACTGTGGCTTCATTGCGGAAAGCCGTGAAAAGATCAGGGATATATATCATTATTATGCCGCGTTTTACGGTCTGAACGCATTCCCATTTAAAAAATGTAATGCACCATGGGTATCAACGGTTGTAGAGGCCGACGGAGCTGTAAGGCCCTGCTTTTTTATGGATACTATGGGCAATATTAGAGATACATCGCTTGATCAAATTTTAAATAGTAAGGAAGCAATTGAATTTCGCAAATCTTTGGATACATCAACAAATCCAACCTGTGTAAAATGTGTGTGTTCACTCAACCTGTCACCATTAACTAATTTAGTTTAACCTATGGAACAGCTAAATAATATACTCTTTACGCATTCTTATTTTCTGCGTTTCGACCCAAAGCAATGGGAACAGGGACAGCCATATCCGCCCCTGGGAACATTATATGCAGCTTCATTAATGCGGCAGAACGCATACCAGGTATCGCTTTTTGATACCATGTTCAGGCATAATCCTTATGAAGTTATGGATACCATAAATGAAATCAAACCTGGTTTCTTTGTGATATATGATGATGGATTTAACTATCTCACCAAGATGTGCCTCACAAACATGCGCGAAGCCGCATTTAAAATGTGCAAGCTGGCAAAGGATCAAGGCTGTACGGTGATAGTATCAAGCTCTGATTCAACCGATCGTTTTAAGGAGTACTTACAGGAAGGTGCTGATTTTGTGATCATAGGTGAGGCAGAACATACCTTGCTGGAATTGGTTAATGCCATAAAAAGTGGGGCTGAAGACGTATCGAATATACAGGGATTGGCTTATATCAAGAACGGTGAGCCTGTTAAAACCTTTGCACGGCCGGTACTTAAAGATCTGGATAGTTTACCTCTACCAGCATGGGACCTGGTTGATATCACACCATATCGTGAATGTTGGTTAAAACATAAGGGGTATTTTTCGTTAAATATAGGCACTACCCGAGGTTGTCCTTTTAAATGTAACTGGTGTGCTAAACCCATATACGGTAACCGCTATAATTCACGCAGTCCTGAAGATGTAGTTACAGAGCTCAAATTGTTAAAGGAGTGTTTTAACATGGACCATATTTGGTTTTGCGATGATATTTTTGGTTTAAAACCTGGTTGGGTACTGCATTTTGCAAAATTGGTGGAAAAGGAGAACCTCAAATTCAGATATAAGATACAATCAAGGGCCGACTTGCTTTTGGATAAGGAAACGGTGCAGGCGCTTGCCGCTTCGGGTTGTGATAATGTTTGGATCGGTGCCGAAAGCGGTTCGCAAAAAATACTGGATGCTATGGATAAAGGCATCACCATACAGCAGATATATACAGCTACCAGGTTAATGAAGCAATGTGGCATAAAACCATCTTTTTTTATCCAGTTTGGCTACCCTAGTGAAACCAAGGAAGATATTGCGTTTACTATAAGAATGATCAATAATCTTTTACCCCATGAAATAGGCATTTCGGTTTCATATCCGCTGCCGGGTACATTATTTTATGAAAAGGTAAAAGCCGATCTCCGACAAAAAACCAACTGGACCGATTCTGATGAAATGGCGCTGATGTTTAGTAACACCTTTAGCCCGGCTTATTATAAGCAGTTGCATAAGTATGTGCATCAAAACTATCATGCCCATTTGGCCAAATATAACCTGGTTGAATTGTTGTGTAATCCGTTCAAACCAAATCTGAAACGTATCAGAAAGGCTGTATCGGTTTTATACCATGCGCCGGCCACTATTATTGAGGGGGTTAAGTTAAGTAAACTGGAAAAAGTGTCATGACCGATATCATCATCGCAAATAATAATGAGGCGGATGCATCAGCGGCATTTACCAGGCAATCGGTAGTTTTCGATGATATCTATTCGGAAAATACCATCATCAACTATAAACGAGCCAGGGTGAGGCAGCATGTTTTGCAACGCCTTGCACCGGGCAGCAGCATACTGGAGTTAAACAGTGGCACCGGCGAGGACGCCATATTTTTTGCCAGGGAAGGTCACAGGGTACATGCCACAGATATATCAACGGGTATGCAACAAATACTCAGGCAGAAATCAGAGCCTTACCGCGACCGTATCAGCATTGAAATATGTTCTTTTACCCAACTGGATCAGTTAAAAAATAAAGGGTCTTTTGATTATATATTTTCAAACTTTGGCGGTCTTAATTGTACCGGTGAACTGGAAAAGGTACTGCTGTCATTTGACGCATTACTTAAACCAGGAGGTAAAGTAACAATGGTTATTATACCCGGATTTTGCTTGTGGGAAACCTTGCTTTTATTTAGGGGGAAATTCAAAACTGCTTTCCGCCGGTTTTTTAGTAGCAAGGGCAGGATAGCTCATATAGAAGGTAGTTATTTTAAATGCTATTATTACAATCCGTCATTTATTATCAATACGTTAAAAAAGACGTTCAACGTATCCGGTTTAGAAGGTTTATGTACCATAGTACCACCATCATACATAGAGGGCTTTGCCGAGAAACATCCAAAAGCATATAGCTTTCTAAAGGATAAAGAGGATAAATGGAAAACCAAATGGCCCTGGAAATATATAGGTGACTATTTTATTATTTCGCTTGAAAAGAAATAATAGTTAAGAACTTATATTTCGGAAATAATATTGTTTATCTTAGGTGGATGCCAACCATAAACCACCAAATCAAGCTACTAAGCTTTACCTTTTTATTTATTAACTGTATTATGATTATTGGCTGTAAAGAAAATCCTAATATAGTTAAGCATAACGGCGAAAAAGATCTGATTTCTTTTAAATCAATAGAAGGGATTAGCTACACTGAGATAAATCGTCGCCAAAAAAATGGTCTTTCATTTAGTGAGTATGGTTATCAGTTAGAACCTCAATGGAAAGTAAATTTTGTTTCAGATGATTCGGTAAGTATATATAGCCCCGGTAAAAAACGCTTTTTGAATTTTCCACTAACACGGGGGTATGATTCTGTTTTTAACACCGCCAGAACCTGGCTAAAAGTAAAAAAGATGAGTAAAGACAGCCTCGTGCTGGAAATGCTTAAAGCCCAAAATGATAGTGTCGATATTAGAGGCGCTGGGATTTATATGACCTTTTACGCTGATAATTATGTGAAAAATGTGCTTCGAAGTGATATAATTACACTTAGGCATGCAAGTCGAAAAGACAGTTTGTTTATCAAATCATTAGTAACTAAAGCTAACAGCGACTTAAAAAAGGCTTTTGCGGCAAGACAACCGGTTGCGTTTATAAGTAAGAGTCCGTCGGTAAATGTAGAAAAATGGAAAGCGGAAGGAAATCTCTTGAATAATTTCGATACCTCTGATGATTACTTTAATCCAACCTTTAATATTACTATCAATAAAGCATACGCAAATTTTTATTATTCATTTTCTGTATATGTTGATGAGAAAGGGCAAATGTATTATCGAGAACCCTTAATTGCCTTTCTGGGTGAGTCACTCAGGGAAAGTTATATTCATGAATCACAGGATGTTATGAATAGTTATCTTAAGTATTATTTGCAGGTAATTCCAGGAAAAACGTTAAATATGCCTCACACAAGCCTAATAAATATTCACGTTGAGGGAAAAGCAAAGCTCAGGCCATGATAAATAAGGGTAAACAAATAATAGTACCTGAGTCGAAAATTATGTTGAAGCAGAATACTCCCTTTTTAACTAATTAGCTACACTATGGTGGTTCTCAACAAGTAACTGAGCCACCTTTGCCTCGTAACGGCTTATCAATTTAAACTGAAAGTTCTCAGGATCGGGTTTGGCATAATGCTTTCCGGTGGCCATGGCCAGCAATATTCCATGATTATTAAGTCTTTTTTCGTGGGTTTTCTTGTCCCAGCGTTTGGCGGTAATCTTCATTAAGCGGTTATCCAGTATATCCCCTAAAAAATTATTTAATAACCATTCTATCATGCCTTTTAAAATAATTTTAGGTAATGATTTTGCAGTTGATACACGCATAATATGATTGGGCAGAAAACCACGTGTCCAGGCATTGGCGGTAAAAAAGTCGGCAAACGTGATATCACCCTGAATGGGTATCAAAGTAACAACCTCTGTAGCTGTGTAGATGTTTTTCTCCTCAATTTCCAGGGATTGTTCATCTATATAGTAATTCATGCAAAAGTAATGCTCCTTGTTAACCAGGAAGGTTAGTTTTTTAAAGAAATGCATTAATGTACGGGCTATCCAGAGCCGATTAGGGGCCGTAATAATGAAAAGATCGATGTCCGACTCATCATCGGCATAGTTCTTTGATAGAGAGCCTGAAATAGCGATACCTCTTACATAAGGAAATTTGATCAGGATATCACCTACCTTTCTGGCTGTTTTCACCATTTCAGCGGCTTTTTGGTTGCCTTCATTTCTGCGTAAGATGAGGTACGGATCGTTTTTCAACGTATAAAACTTGTCAAAACGATATATCAGCCGGCTGCCTATCAGGCAGGCCATAGCCACATCAAACGGCACGGACTCATACTTAACAGGCAGAAATAAACATATCTCTTCCCTCGTAAGCGGATAGTTGAACACATCGAAATAGGCCAGCGTTGATAATATGTTTTTTTTGATTTCTGCCAATGTATTGAATGATTAAAATGGATTTATACTAATATGACGTAACGGGTAAGGGCTTGGTTGCCAGCGTACTCAAATAATCATCAGGGCTTGGCTGTCTGGTAATAACCCGCTCATTTTCAATATTTGAAAAGCTAAAAAAGGAAAAGAAAAAACTATAAAACATTACTCCTTTATCAACATCAAGTACATTTTCAGTTACGGATATAAAAGCGATTACCAGCATAAAGCTGATGAATATTACATCTCTTTGTTTTGTGGCTTCTTTAAAACCGTAAATAAGCGTTAGTAAATAAATTAACAATCCCCAAATCCCGGATTTTAATGCAAAACTGATATACTGATTGTGTGAATTTAAACCGTACAGGAATGAACTATATAGTTTGGCGTTATAGAAATCATCTTTTAACAAGCCAATTTCTGAACCCGATCCATAACCTATAATAGGTTTTTCTTTAATGCGTTCTGTAGCTACACGCCATCGTTCTATCCGCGAATCGGAGTTCCTGGGCACTGTCTTATTTGTTGTTAGGTCTTCCCTGAAAAGTTTTACTAATCGTTCCTGAAAAATGGGCACACTTAAAACCCCTGCAATGATTACGGATGAGATAGCAAAACCGGTTAGCACAAAATTTCTCCACTTTTTACCCTTTAACAGGTAATAAGGGAGTACGATATTAACCACTGCAAATAAAATAAGCAGTATTGACTTTGAGCTAAGCTGAATAATACCGCATACCAGGATAAGACAACTCAAAACATACAATTTCTTTAGCAGGGGTGATGTTTCACCTTTCATCAGGATAATCAATAAATTAACCAGCGCTATAACTAACTGCAAGGAGAAAAAGCTAGCATGTATCTTGATAGGTCCTGAAAAATTATGGTTGGTAAAGCCTTCAGCAAAAATATCCTTTAAAGGCAGATGATAATACTTTATGGTAATTAGAACAATGAAAAACAGGAAAAAAACCGTAACGGTACAAATAAGGGAAAAGGCAAGCAAAAGATTTGATCGGTATTTTTTCAGATCGAGTTCATTGAGTGAAAAAAGTATAGGGAAAACCAAGATTGGAATCCGGAGTGTCCACTCTGAAAATGCTGCAGGGATATTTATAGTATAAATGGTGGCAATTATAGTTATAAATAAAACTGAAGGTAAAACAAGCATTTTTAAAGAAACCAACGATCTGAGTTTTTCCTTTTTTAAATGAATGAAAGTGTGAAGAGCAAAGCTTATAAGTATAATATGACTATAAAAAAGATCGAATGGCAAGCTTGCCATTAACAATAGTATATGGTAATAACTGATTTTATTAACCTTAGTATCATTAATGAGCAATAATTCTTTCATTATTTGAGTGTTTATGGGTTTCTATAATAAATTCCTCATACTGATTTATCACACTTTCCCAGTTAAACTGGTATTGAATTTTATGAAGATTGTTCAGTACCATGTTTTTTTCGAGATCTTTTCTTTGTACGTTCTCAACAAGGTGTCTTACTTCAACAGCGTTTGAAAAATAAAATGCATCTGTATTAAGTACCGATTTATTAAAAGGGTTATTATGCGCGGCTATCAAAGCCTCACTGGCCATGGCCTCAAGCAAAGAGGGGTTTGTACCACCCACACTATGTCCATGAAAATATAAGTAAGAGTTATTTTGTAATGAACGTACTTTAGGAGTATCAAAAATGGCACCTTTAAATTCTATGCGGTTGTCGTTCTTAAACTTGTGGGTAATAAACTTGCCAAAGCGGTTACCTGTATCGCCCAAAACCTTAAACTTTTTGTTCGAGTTACTTTTGTTAAACCCTTCTAAAATAGTTTCAATATTGTTTTCGGGCTCCATGCGTGCCATCAGCAAAAAGTAATCTTCCTTTAAAGCTTCTTTAAATTCATATTGCTCACGTTCCTGTTCCGAATAAACATCGGCCCCATACGGAATATACGCACTGTTAATATGGTATTTATCAGCCAGATATGACTTTATAACCAACGAATCAGAAACATAATACTGACTGTATTGTACAGCCAGCTTTTCGGCATACTTTAAAAACCGCTGCACAGGTTTAGAGTACTTTGATCTTTTCCACTCCATGCCATCCATATTGGTAATAATGGTGCTGTTTTTAGGATACAACTTACCCCATACTGAACTGCTGGTGTAGCCCATTATCAAAACCACATCATATTTGCTTTTGCGGGCGTCGAGCAAGCAGTTCATATCATATACAAACTGACCGGCGGTGCCTATCAGGTATTCGGGATCATAACAATGTTTTATCTCTACGCCATTCCAGCTATTGGCTGTATAAGGATGATTATGCGAATTATAAACGGTTACCGAGTGCCCACGTTTTACCAAACCGGCCGAAACGTATTCTGATATATGTTCAAATCCACCGTAATAGTTTGGTATGCCCCTGGTTCCTAATATGGCTATGCGTAGTTTCATGGTTATAATACTGATTGGTAGGCTTTTAAAGTTTGTGTAGCAGCTTGTTTCCAGGTATACTTTTTCAATATGCGGTGTCTTAAATTTTCGTTGTATTTAGCTATACTTGCCTTTTCAACTGCCGCAAGTATGCTCTCAGGCGATGAGGGGTCACAATAAAAAGCATCATGAGCAAAGTACTCTCGTACATCGCCTTTATCACTGGTTACAATATTGCAGCCCATAAGCGCCGCTTCAATAGAGCTGAGACCCGTAGTTTCAAACCAACTGGGTAGTATGTGCACTTTAGCCTGCCGGTAATACTTTACCAGTTCATGTTGTGGTATATGATCAATAAAAGTTACGTTATCGGCCGCTATGCTGCGGCACTCCTGATAATAAGCTAATTGATTAGGTGCATGTGTACCTATCAACAATAAGCGATATGGGGTATGGTTAAGGGCGCGTATCAAGTTCAGTTGGTTTTTTATTCCCTCAATCCGTGCAGCACATACAACCAGTCTTTCGTCTTTTTTGATAGAATCATCATATTGAAACAAGTTTTGATCGGCGCCATTAGGTACTATCAGGTGATTTACCTTATGCTCATAAGTTAGCGTAACTCGCTTGTATTCAGATTCTGAATTGGGTAATATGATAGCCGCCCGGCTCAGAATATTCTTTATACTTTTACGTTGACCAAGCCAGGCATAGGACGGGCTGGCCAGGCTATCGCGCCCCAACAAATACCGGGCTATTGATTTAAGATATTCAATGGTATCGGTTGATAAATAACGCAAAAGCCGCCCTGCGCCTTTGCGGTGATATTTATCATACTCGCCATAATTGCACAAAATGGTAGATACAACATATGGTATTCCGGCCTTTTGACTATGATACAGGATATCAGCGGGGCGGGTAAGGTTGAAAAAATGCAACAGATCATAGTTTTGATAGGCAATATTTTCATTTGCCAACTTTATCTCGGCGGTTATACCCATTTCCTTAAGATGACGCGCTGTTTGTACGGCCTGTACGGTGTCTCCACCGGGTACACTATAAATGGTTGACCGGGTAATAAAAGCTACTTTAATCATTGCGTTACCCTCCCTGAACTTATTCTATGTAACCAGACTATTAGTTTTTCGGGCAGGTAACTAACTGTATATAACAAATAATTATCCAGCCTAAGGGGAGACACGCTGATAGCCCGGGTCACATATACGCGTGCTTTTTGCGGATGATAGCTATTGATCAGTAATTTTTTAGCACATAAGGCATAATATGACCCTTCTTTTATTTGAGGCGAATATTGTTTGATACCTAATTCCGTAAGCTCATTACCTTCGTTCAAAGTAATGCTCCGGTTTTTTAAGGTGGTGTATTTAATTTCCAGAAATCTGCGCGGGCGCCATTTCTCGTCAATAGTTATCGACTCCGGATTTAACCGTAGTTTGATAAGCGGTTGTAAAAAATTACAGGTTTTTTGGTCCTTGAGGATGTTTACCCATAAAAAATGGTCTTCATAAGTATAAGCATGCTCATTATAACCACCGGCTTTTAATACTACATCTTTTTTATAAAATACGGTAGAGTGTATAAATGGGCATACGGAATGTTCCAATTGCTGAATGTCTTCATTACTAATGGCAGGTGGCGTTGATGTAAAAAGGTAAGTGCCATCCATATCCATATAATCGGCAGCTGAACCTATAATACTATAATCAAGGTTGTTAATCATAAACTCATATTGCCATTGCAATCTTTCTACATGGCATACGTCATCCGCATCAAACCGGGCAATAAATGGCGCGCGGGCGTATTTTAGCCCGGTATTAAGTGCCTGCGCTACTCCTTTATTATCCTGATATATCATCACTATCCGGGAATCATTAAATGATTGGATCACATCTGTTGTATTATCGGTAGAGCCGTCATTAACAACCAGTAATTCAAAATCAGTAAAAGTTTGCCGCAGCACTGATTCAATAGCTTCTCCTATATACTTACCTGCATTATAAGCAGGCATCAAAACCGTTATTTTAGGAGTATCAAAATTCATGTGCAACGGGTTTAATAAATTCATTCTCTTTAATATTGAGCAACAAAAGCAGTTCAAAAAACACCATTATTGACAATTGCTCAAACCAGTAATCAGTAAATAAAACAGCCATTAGTAAAAATAAAATGGGCAAACCATAGGTTAACTTCTTATAATGTTTTGCAAAAAATCCCAGGTAAAAAACAATAAGGGCCATAAGGCCTAACAAGCCATATTCGGCGAGTAACTGATCATACACCGAAAATGGACTATTGGCTAATGAGTGAAATCCTGATCTTTTGCTAAAAAAATTGAGGTACACATCAAGATGATTTCTCAGGAAATCACGATCCATATAAATGTATTTATTCGGATAACCACCGGCAAAACTTAATCCGGTGGCGCGAAAAGCCAGTTTTGAAGAAAAATTACCAATTCCGGTACCTATAATAGCTCTTTCGGAATGTCTGCTGAAAAGATGTATGGTTTGTAAGAAACCTGTAACTTTTCCGGGCAGCGGTGATACATAATTATTATTTCCTGATATAGGAAGGGACTCTTTATGTATTCGGATAAAATCAACCAGTTGCATTTGCTCTGGCGGGGTTTCCGTCTTACTTTGGTAGAAGTAGCCATTAATATCTGGCTCCTGTATGGCAATACGTCCGCCTTCGGCCAGATATACGTTTTTATCGAGTTTTAACTCTTGCTTTTTGCGCATTATATCTAAAAGCCGGCCTACACTATCAAGATACAGTATAGCTGTTTTTTGCTTGCGTTCTTCAGGGTTTAAAGTACTGTCGGGCCTCAGATTAACCGGTAGGGTAGCAGTGGTTACTGCTAACGGAAATGAAATGGAATCGGAAGCTGCATCTTTATTCTTTTGAAACCAGGTTGCCAGGGTATCGGTAACATATTTATTATTTTGGGGAGATATTTTGGCCATAAAAACCACAAGAAAGGCCACACATACCACAACAAGACTTTTTTGGTAGCGATCTGTCTTAAAAACAAACAACAATAAGAGGATTGAAAGTAAAATAACATTAACAAAATTGCTGCCGGTAAGCAACATGGTAACCATACATACAAAAAGCATAACGGCATTTTTCCTGGTCAGGAAATAAATTACACCCAATGCGTTAAGTATGGCATTGGTTACGGAAGTATCAAAAGTAATACCCTTTATGTAATCGCCTGTGCTTATAAAATATTTCTGATACTGTCCCTGATAAGTATAGGGATTAATGGCATGTGTTTTTAGCACTATGATAGCAAGTGTAAAAACCGATATTAAGGCATTAATTACAAAAAATGCAAGTATGGTTTGATGAATGATAGCTGTATCATTATTATCGACCACCAATTTAAGGTAGTGAATTGCTAATATGCATATAAACCAAAAAACAATACCTGTTAATAATAGTATGATATAATTACTATCATGATAGTTATTGAGTATGAAAAAATTAGCAATGGCTATAATTATAACAAGCGGATAAAAAAGAGGGAGCCGGGAGTTTTTAAAACTAAAACCGAATTTAAAATTGAACTGCCATAAACTAAAAAGAATAATAACCGGAATTTTTACAATAAGCTTTACATTTAAAAACAGCAGCAAAAAGGTAAGGAGTTTCCAATCTACCTTACCCTTTATTTTATCAATATAAAAAGCCACTGACCTGGTCAACATTTTCGGGGGTTCTTTACAATCATTACGACCCGAAAATGCGATTGGTTGCCTGTATAGAAGAGCGAATGGTTTATTATTTTACCAATTCAATATCCTCAGAAGATTTGTACGGTCGGCAGATTTTATTTGCCTGGCAAACAATAATGTCAAAAGGTAAAAAATAATTGAAATAATTACACTTAGGCAGGTATTTTGAAATAACACTTTTGCGAGTAAACCACTTAACAAAGCACAAACTGTGCATTTTGCTAAAGTAAATAGTGTATCCTTTAGCTCACCAACCTTGTTTTTCGCAACAAACAAAATGGTTTGTATCACACAGGAGGTTAAAAAGGCTATAGCTGCACCTTCATTTGCAAAAAAAGGTATAAGTAGTAAATCACCGGCAACGTTTATGCTAAAAGTAATTAAAAAGATATGGAAGATCATTTTTAGCTTATTCTGCACAAATAAAATAGTCCACAAAAAATTGGTTAGATAAATAAACGGCAGGCATAATGATAATATGAATATAGTATGGATATTTACCGCTCCATATTTGCCTGAGGTAACAAGATCAATAACCGGGATCCAGCACATATTAATCAACAGGACAGTAAAGCCAGCAACGATCATCTCCATTCTTACAATTAGTTTCAGATCGTCCCCTTTGTAATTTTCATTCTTGAATAATTTAGTAAATCGCGGTATTAGTAATGGAGATATAACTAACAGCGGGAGGGTTGATATTTCAAATACCTTATAAGCAAAACTATACTCCGCCAGTTTCACTGCCGAAACCATGAACCCGATAAATAACCAATCGAAACGGGCCAGCGCCGATGTAATGAGCACTACACCAACCTGTGGTAACGATTCGCGCAGTAGTTGTGTATATTCAACTTTATTCCATCTCGGTAATATTGGGATGTGTGTATATTTATTAAAGAGATAAACAGAAACAATCAGCTCCAGAGCGTCGCCTGCTATGAATACCAATATAATATTATCTGTGTTCATAAAATGGGTTGCTGCCAATATTACTAAGGCGGTACCCCTTACCACATTTGATACAACAAGCATATAAGCCAATAATTTGAATTTTTCCATTCCACTTGATATTTGTTTGAGTGGAGTTGAAAAAAAGATCATAAGCTTACCTGCACCAATAAACAATATAAGATGGTAAAGCTGATTATGATCTGCAAAAAAAAACTGTCCTAACAAAAGAGCCCCGTAGAATAAAAATCCTGCAAAAACCGCATGAAATACATAAATAGATAGCACAGAACCGGCATCATCTCCATGGGCTACCTTTTTAACTACTACCTGGTCAATCCCAAATGAAAGAATATTAAATGCGGTAAATACTACAGTTAATGCAAGATTAATCAGTCCAAAATCGTGCTTATCAAGATTTATCGAAAGAACATAAAACATGAGCACACCAAATAACTGGTTAACTACCAGTTGAAGCGCATTGGCAGAAAGATTTTGAACCAGTTTTTTACTCATGAAAGGTACCTGATTTATTCAGTATGAATATCAGCTTTATATTCGTATGCCATAACAGGAATGCCATTCTGATAGTTTTTTTGTTTAGGTGCTTGTTGGGCCTTACTAAGGTAATGATATTTTAACCAGGTACTTTTCATGGCCATTTTAGCAATGTACCAACCTTCTTTACCATCCAAAAATCCTAATAGAAATATATATGTTTTTACAAAGTGGAATACAGGAGCAATGTATAGTTTTACAAAACCGGCTTTTTTGCCGCTCTGTAAATATTTTAAAGCACTAAGTTGTGCATAATGGACAATTTTAGCTTCATGTTCACTGGCATTTTTAACCGAATAATGGTGTAAATGCCCATTCAGTTTTTTTACACTTACATTTCGCGGGAGTATCAGCGTTTCATGTACTGGAGGTTCGGACCATTTAACACGGGTACGGTTAAACAAACGGATATGATGATCACGTCCCCAGTTACCAAAGTTTATGGGTTTATTACCGTAATAGGCTTTAAAAGGTATATCGTAAACGGTATTGTTGTCATTAAACTTCAATTGGGCAATTGAAATTAATAAGGCAGTGTCAGGTATTTCGTCGGCATCAATACTTAGTATCCAGTTATACCGGGCCAATTCAATACCTTTATTTTTGTTAGCTCCATAACCATCCCAATTTTTCTGATATACGCGGCAACCGTTTTGTTTGGTTATGCTTACTGTTTGATCTGTACTGTCATTATCTACCACAATAATATCGTCAGTGATTTGCTTCAGCATAGTAATACTGCGGCTAATCATTTCAGCTTCGTTTTTAGTAATAATTACAACAGAAACGGGAACCATGTGTAGATAATTTAAATTTGTCAATCCCGGGTAGGAGTAAGGTTTGGCCCTGCCCAGCATAAAAAGTAAACCTTTATATAATTATATCGTTCATTTATAGCAAAGGGTTGCCCGGAAATAAAAAGTATTATCTTTTTATTTTAATATTTTTAACAATGATCCTGAATAAAAATATCGGGAGATACATTTATTTTACCTTGTAAATAATTATGGAAACGAAGCTAAAGGTAATTGTAACCGGTGCCACCGGAATGGTAGGAGAAGGGGTAATGCACGAATGTTTACAGCATCCCGATGTTGAAGCGGTTTTGGTTATCAACAGGAAGCCCGCAGGGGTTTCACACCCTAAGCTTAAAGAAATAATTTATACCGATTTTTTTAACCTTTCTGCTATCGAAAATGAATTATCCAATTATAATGCCTGCTTTTTTTGCCTGGGTGTTTCGTCTGTGGGTATGAAGGTTGATGAGTATTACAGGTTAACCTATACGCTAACTATCCATGTTGCTGAAACCCTGAGCAGATTGAATAAGGAAATGACATTTTGCTATGTGTCCGGAGCAGGCACTGATAGCCAGGAAAAGGGTAAAGGCTGGGCCAGTGTAAAAGGAAAAACAGAAAATGATCTGATGAAACTTCCGTTTAAACAAGTATTTGCCTTTAGGCCGGGTTTTATTAAACCTATAGAAGGTTTATCAAACACCCACAATTTTTATAAATACATAGGATGGTTGTTTCCAATAGGTCGGGCCTTATACCCAAAGGGGTTTTGTACTTTGCAGGAATTATCACTGGCCATGATCTATATCACCCAAAACGGATACACCCAAAATATTATAGAGGGGAAAGACATTATTTTATTGGCTAAAGACATATAATCAGTTACTTACTTCATAAAAAAGCGCCCTGCATTCGTCAATACAAGGAGCTTTTTATGAAGTTTTAGTGGTGTTATTTTTGTTTAAAAGAATTAATATTCCAGCTTACACCAAGCGCTACACCTGTTGATTTCAGGTCAACGCGTCCGTTCCCAATTCCGGTAAGCGGAAGCTTAACATACGGCTGTATTACAGTACTGAATTTTGAGTTTATCCTGCGTTCGTAGGTAGCATTAATATTTACTACGCCAAACCAGTGTTGATTGCGATTACTTACCTGCACGTCATATGACGGTCTGCCGCTACCATCGTCAAAATCAAAATGGTAGTTTTCTCTTAGCATAATATATGACGACAAGCCCGTTCCCAATGCAAAGGCATTTTTCCCTTTTGAATAAAATTGGTAATTAAGATTTACCGGTATATCCAAAACTTTACAGTTGGCCGCTATATAATTTGGCAGATCGGTAGCTGCCCTGCCTTGCCAGTTAAGCGAGTTATACTGGTTCCCGTCTGCCTGATAGGGCTTAATAGCATAAGCTGCGCCGGTTGATATACTGAACTTCTTAGACAGATGCATTGCTACCTGCAGGCCAAAATTTGTACCAACCTGATTTTTGTTAAACGAGTTAACGGCATTAATGTCAGGTGCCGCAAGTATACTCAGCGTAAAGCGCGGGCCGGTTCTCAGTATAGGCTTAATCGATATTTTATCTGATTTGGTCTTTACCTGTTGTTCCGGAGTTGTTACATTGGCAGCAGTATCTGGCGGTGTGGTTACAGTAAGATTATTCTGTTGCTGAGTATTGTTGGATGCTATTTTTGATGGATCAGTTATATTGCTATTTGTAGTTTCGTTGTTACTTGTATTAGTTGAGCTATCACCTGGTGTTTTAGTTATTATAGGCGCCTGAGCACTCTTGCTTTGATTTGAATTATCTGAAAAATAACGGCCATTCCGGTCAACAGGTATGGACGAGCCCGGTTTAATCCCCCGACTGTGCACGTTGCTGCTCCCCAAACTTTCACTACCAGCCGGAAGATTTGGAACTACGTCCCTTTTTAACGGTTGACTGGTTTGGTCGTTATTACCTTTGTTGGGAATCTTATTGTTTTTCGGCTTATTGTTACCGTATAACTTGTCCTGTGTGTTATCAGTTTTATCTGTTCTATTAAAGAAATATAAACCAAACGCGAGCAACAGAATTGCTGCTATACCCGTTGCATAATATACCCTCCTGATAAGTACTGATTTTTTACTGGGTTTATTATCCAGTAGCCGTTCCATAGAAGCCCAATCCTCCTCACGAAAAGCAATATGATCTTCAGAGCCGGATAATCCGTCTTTGAATAGCTGATCTAATTTATTTTCGTTTTTCTCTTTCATCTCATTATTAATTCAATCAAATATGACAACCCGATACTGATAGCGCCTATAGCGATAATTTTGTGTCGTGTGTCTTCAGAGTTATTATCCGGAAGTTTCCCGGAGTTAAGAACCATAAGTTTTAATTTTTCCCTCGCCTTAAACAAATTTGATTTTGATGTTCCCGTACTAATATTTAGCTGTGTAGCGATCTCCTCATGCGAAAACCCTTCAATTGCAAATAAATTAAACACAGTGCGGTAAGCATTGGGCAATTGTTGAATCATTCCTATCAGATCATCGTAATTTAGTTTCTGATCGGGGAGTTCATAATGGCCTATATCCTCCGCGGCTTCAAGATCATCAGTGAGCGATAGTTTCAGGTTGCTCCTGTAATAATCTACCGAAGTATTCATCATGATACGGCCAACCCAGGCAATAAAGGGCCTCCCGGTATCGTATTTATGTAAATTGGTAAACACTTTTAAAAACCCCTGGTTCATAATTTCAGAAGCCTCGTAGCGGTTACCCGCATAACGCAGACATATACTCATAGCAAAACCATAAAATGCCTTATAAAGCATTTTCTGATCCTTTCTGCTATGCTGTAAACAGCCGGCAATCAGTTGTTGTAGTTCCGCTTCTCCCATATACGGGGTTCTAATGGGTTAGTTTGTCATTATTTGTAGTTATCACGTTATCTGATATCTAAAGGTTGCCCGGGCTACGATTTTTTTAATAAAATATTAAAGAATTAAATAATCTTAAATTATTGGAGAAAGATAACTATTAATAAGTTGATTAAAAACAGTAAATGATACATTGTAAAGTTAGAGAACAAGGGAAGTAGTTTATTTTGAAAACACCTATATAAACAGCTAATTGAGCTATTAATAAAAATCATAACAGCGCCTTGACCCTTCAAATTTACGGTAAGCATCTGTGCGAGATGGGAGTGTGGTTTCATACCCTATACTCCCCTCTGAAGATCCACTGGTGTTACTATAATTTAAACCGGAAAAAGGTGCATCGTGACTTACACCCAAACGCAATTTTTCACCACCGTCTTTATTAATGAATAAATCGAATATAAGAGAAACTACTACTGCACCTGGGCCGCCCTGGCCGCCGGTACGGTACCATAAACCAGCATTAATGCCTTTTCTTTTAAATTGTAAGCCCGCATTTACCGATTGGGCCCTGGCCTGTTTATATAGTATAACAGAGGAGCTGAGGAAAAATAATTAGCCAAAAAATAAATAAGCCACCAATACGGCGGTTATAATGCCTGCGAAATCGGCTATTAAACCAGCGGGAATGGCATAACGTGATTTTTTGATGCCAACCGATCCAAAATATAACGCCACAATATAAAAAGTGGTATCGGCCGAACCGTTGAATATGCAGCCCAGGCGCCCTGCAAAACTGTCAACACCAAAAGTTTGCATAGTATTGATCATCATGGCTTTTGAACCTGATCCGCTAAGCGGCTTCATATAAGCAACCGGCATAGCGTCAACAAAACGGGTATCCCAGTTAAACTGAATACAGACCCAACGCAAACACTCATTCATATAATCAAGGGCACCGCAGTTTCTAAAAACGCTGATACCTACCAGCATGGCTACTAAATAAGGAATGATCTTTACCGATGTTTCAAAACCACCTTTAGCTCCTTCAATAAAAACGTCAAATACATTTATCTTTTTAATCAAACCACCCAGAATAAACAATACGGGTACAGTAAAAAGTAAAAGGTTACTGGCAATTGTTGATATGGTGCTGATTTGGCCTTTGGTTAAATAATGCGTAAAGCACCAAACCATGAGTGTTATGAGTGTAGTTAAACCACCCAACCAGGTAATAATAACACGGTCGAACAGGTTTATTTTTTGTTTAACGGCTACCACCAATAAGCCAACCACGGTAGCTACATAAGTTGCTATGATACACGGTATAAATACATCGGTAGGGTTGGCAGCATTTAATATGGCGCGCTGCGCGATAATCGTTACTGGTAACAATTGCAAACCTGAGGTATGAAGCACCAAAAACATGATCTGGGCGTTTGATGCCGAATCTTTATCCGGGTTTAATTCCTGCAAACTTCCCATGGCTTTTAATCCGAGTGGGGTGGCTGCATTGTCGAGCCCAAGTAAATTAGCAGAAAAGTTCATCAACATTTGCCCGGTAGCCGGATGATTTTTGGGCACTTCCGGAAAAAGCCTGCTAAAAAATGGCCCGACAATACGCGACAGAAAATTAATAGCTCCGGCTTTTTCGCCTATGTTAAGTATACCCAGCCAAAAAGCCATGGCACCTACAAGTGGTAAAGCTATATCTATTACGGATGACTTGGAAGAGCTGAAAATGCCATCAACCAATAATTTAAAAGCCTCTGTATCGCCTAAAAAAATTAATTTTATTAAAGCAACTACAAATGCGATCAGAAAAAATGCTATCCAGATATAGTTAAGGGTCATAGATGTGTTTAAGGCTTTGAAGTTAATGGTTTTGTTATTTAATATGAAATAACAATCTTTAATACTTTTTTAATGCTTCATAAATGAATGATACTATACAATTATTATCCGATACAATTAATGCTTTTCTTGCGGTAAGGCGTCAAGAGGTTGAATGGGAAATAAGGCCTTCTCCCAGCAAATGGTCAAACAAAGAAATCATTGGTCATTTAACAGATAGTGCGCAGATTAATCTGCAAAGGTTTATACGGTGCACTTATGAGGAAAATTTTAAGCTTACTTATGAGCAGGACGCCTGGGTTGCGGTGCAGCATTACCAGGATGCAGATATCAATGAGTTGCTTAACTTATGGAAGTTGCTAAACAATCAAATTATTCGCGTATTAAAAAATTATCCGGCAAATAGGTTAAGTGCCCGATGTGATAACAGTAAACAAGAGCCTAACCTGCAAACTGTTCAATGGCTTGCAGCCGATTATGTGGCACATTTAAAACATCATTTAAAGCAGATAATGTAATGACAGGATATTCGGGCACACCTCTTGCAAAAAAGCTGGGCATTAAACCGTCTTTTAAAGTGATGCTGATTAATGCACCGGATCATTATATGGAATTATTCACAGATATGCCAGCCAACGTATGTTTAGAAAGCGATGAAACCTCTAAAAAAGACCTTATCCATTTCTTTACACTCAAAAAAGACGAACTATTAACCCTTTTGCCTGTTCTTAAAACCAGGATTAAGCCCAATGGCATGATATGGGTTTCATGGCCGAAAAAAGCATCAAGAGTACATAGTGATGTGACTGAAGACTTGATCAGGGATTTGGCCCTCAAAATAGGATTGGTTGATATTAAGGTTTGCGCTGTTGACGAGATATGGTCGGGCTTAAAATTGGTGATACCTATAAAAGACAGAGAACCATCAGCTTGAGATCATTTTCTTTAAAATATCTATAAACAATACCCACTTACTTTACTAAGCGCATACAAATACATAACTTAGCAGTATAATATATTTAACATGCCTAACAAAATAGAACTTAAACGTGTACACGGCGATTTTGGATTTGAAGCGGTTGATGCCAATGGTCATACGGTAAAAATGGATAGCAGCCCCGAAAGTGGTGGTGAGGATTTTGGTGTGCGCCCTATGCAAATGCTTTTAATGGGGCTTGCCGGATGTTCAGGTATTGACGTTATCAGTATTCTTAAAAAACAGCGCCAGGATGTAAGAGATTATAAAATGATAGTTAACGGCGAGCGTGAAGCTGGCAAAGAACCTTCATTATGGCAGGATATTGAAATTGAGTTTCATTTGTATGGCGATATTGATGAGGATAAAGCCGCCCGCGCTGTAGAGCTGTCATTAAACAAGTATTGTTCGGTTGCCGCTACCTTAGGCAAAGCGGGTGCGGAGATTAAATCAAAGGTTTTTGTACATCCGGCTGAATAGTTTATTGGCCGGATTAATAAATTTTTGAATGGAGCATAAGGACGTACCTATACAAACCACGCACCTTTTCCCGGTTCTTGATCGATTACTTATTGATCTGCTTAAATCTTTATCCCCCGAGGACTGGGACAAGCCTACTTTAGCCCGGCTATGGAAGGTTAAAGATGTGGCTGCTCATTTGTTGGATGGAAATATGCGCACCATATCATCCCAACAGCATTTTACGGGCGAAACTCCATCAAGTATTAATAATTACCGGGAGCTTGTTGACTATCTTAATGAATTAAATGCAACCTGGGTAAAAGCTATGAAAAGGGTAAGTCCGGCGTTGCTCACAGAATTATTAGAAATAACCGGGAAACAATATTCTGAATATATGGCTTCACAGGATTTATTTGCACCGGCCATATTTTCTGTGGCCTGGGCAGGAGAGGAGCAATCGGTAAACTGGTTCCATATTGCCCGTGAGTATACAGAAAAATGGCATCATCAGCAGCAAATACGTGAAGCTGTAAACAAGCCGGGCATTATGCACCGGGAACTGTTTTATCCATTTATAAACACTTTAATGCAGGGGCTTCCCCACACTTATCGAAACGTAGAAGATAAAGAAAATACTCTTATTGAAGTAATTATTACCGGCGAAACAGGAGGAAGCTGGTACCTTCAAAAAAGCACCGATAAGTGGGTATTAATTACAGACAATAATAAACCTGCAGATTGTTTAGTAAATATCAATCCGGATATTGCCTGGAAACTTTTCACAAAAGGGGTTAGCCGTCAGCAAGCTTTACAGAATTCTTCATTACATGGCGATATAACATTGGGGGAGAAGCTATTTGACATGGTAGCTGTAATGGCTTAATATTTTAATACTTATTAATATAATAATATTACATATTAAATACATAGTTTACCCTTTCATTCTTTCGTCATAAATTTAGAAAAAATGCATTTTTCATCTAAATTTCATCTTTTAATTTTAATTATCAAGCTCCGTTATACTTATAGTTAATTATGGTATTATATAAATATATCATAAAATAAGGTTTTTAATACACATTGTACTATTTTCAACTCATTAACCATTTTGTACAAAAAGTTAATGAATCATCGCTTCAATCCGTTAAAACACTGTTTTTTCATCGACCCAAATCAGCCTCTTAAATAATGCTCTGTCAGTTATTTATCTAAAATTCTCTGATATTAACACGTAGAAAATTGATGAGCTTTTAGCATACAAACAAAACTTCAATAAATCTTGATGGCATTAATGTTGTCTGTTAGAGTTATGGTTTAGTGAACAATAAACCTATAATTAAACACAACGATATGAAATCAAATTTTAAAAGAGCCACACTACTACTTACAGGACTTATGGTAGGTGGTAAACTATTTGCACAAACCGCCGATACTACCGCAGCGGGCAATGATTATGTTAAACCTTTTTCAGGTGGCAGTAATCTCCGCACCTGGTCAATAGGTGTTCATGGCGGTATGTTAACGCCTTACACCATTTTTGGTACCAATAGCCGACAGGATTTTAAAAACCCCACCGAACAGTTTGGTTATGGCGCTTACATCAAAGGCCAAATTCTACCTTCGTTAGGTATCCAGGCTGATTTCCTTAGAGGTAAAGTAAGAGGTAACAACAGCCAGCCTGATGTAGCGGGTAACACAATTTATAGCCAATACACAACCAATATCAATTGGTCGGCGGCTTTAAGTGCTAACATTACATTGGCTAATATTAACTGGCGCCATGACAAACCATTTATCCAGCCTTATTTAACTGTAGGTGCAGGTAACATGAACTATACACCTAAAATTACAACGCCGGGTGGCCAGGAAACAAATTTTAAAACTGATGGCAAAGGCTCCATAAATGAAATATTCATTCCGCTTGGCCTGGGTTTAAAGTTCGATATTGCTCCAGGTGTTAACCTTGATTTGGGTTATACTGTAAACTTTGTACAATCTGATAACTTCGATGGCTTTAACAGCGGATCAACCAATGATAGATTCTCTTACGCACACGTAGGCTTAGAGTTTGCCTTGGGCAGCCGTAAAAAACCACAAATGGCCACTCATAATCCGGTATCATCTATGCGCAAAGAATACCTATGGGAAAATCAACAAACCAAAACTTTGTTACAACAACAAATTGATGCAGAAAAAGCTAAAAACGACCAGTTAAGAAATGATTTGAACACTACTAATGCCAACCTTGCCAAATTAACAACAGACAGCGACGGAGACGGCGTGGTTGATGTTAACGACAAATGCCCGAATACACCGGCAGGAACAAAAGTAGATGGCTCAGGTTGTCCGCTTGCTAAACCGGTTGTTTATGTAACTGAAGAAGACAAAAAGGTTGTTAAGGATGCGATTAAAAACCTGGAGTTTGATTTGGGTAAGGCAACTATCCGTGCTCACTCATATCCAAGTTTGGATAGGGTAGCCAATTTATTAATTGACAAAAACTTCAGCTTAAAACTTGCCGGCCATACAGATAACACCGGATCTGCTGATCTGAACATGAGATTATCGAAAGACCGTGCTGAATCGGTTAAATCTTATTTGGTAAGTAAAGGTGCAAATGCATCACGTATTGAAGCTACAGGTTATGGTCAAACACAGCCTATTGCAACCAACAAAACTGCTGCCGGCCGTCAGGCTAACCGCAGGGTTGAATTTACTTTATATTAATAGCAAAGATTTTCTCATGGAAAATCCCTATAACAAGAAAAGCTGCTCAATTGAGCGGCTTTTCTGTTTTAATGATATCTTTTTACGAGGAAGAAGCTTTATTCTCCTTCAAAAAACTCCTGCAATGCGCCAAAATAGCTATTGTTCCATCCGTCAACCATGCCATCATAATCGGCATCCGGAATATTGGTGTGCCGAAGTTCAACAGATGAACCTTTTTTATCGGGATGCAGTTTAATGGTTACAACAGAATTATCAGACTCACCTTCAAAATACCACTGCTGTACTATTTTTTTGCCTGGCTCAAACTCCAGGTTTTTTCCGGTTATACTGCCGTCCCACATAGAAAATTCAGAGCCTGCTTCAGTAGACATTTCTGCCACTTCACCTGTCCAAAGTTCCATGGTAACAGGATTAGTAAGGGCCATATAAATTTCATCGGGCGTAGCCGGAATATTGTAATATTTTTTAAAATCTTTCACCTGCGCAATTTAGCAGAATTAATTTTAGCTTTTAAATTAAACATTAACAGGGCCTACGGGCATTACAACCTTGCCATAAATTTCGTTCAGTACATTAGCAATACCGGTATATATGGCCGATGCCCCGCAGATGATACCTTCATATCCAGCCAGATGCTTTATGTCGCTATTTCCGGTAGCATCACCTGCTACCAGCAAAAAGAATAATATGGTTAATGAGGCAAAAACAAATTGCAGCGCCCTGTTTAGTTTTAAAGTGCCGAAAAACAACAATAAGGTAAATACTCCCCATATACTTAAATAGGCGCACATTGCACCTTCTGATGGAGCAGCTCCCCAACCCAGTTTAGGCATAACCAGCAGACCTACCAACGAAAGCCAGAAGAAGCCGTAAGATGTAAATGCGGTTAAGCCAAACGTATTATTCTTTTTGGCTTCAATAACACCAGCAATAACCTGGGCCAGTCCGCCATAAAATATGCCCATGGCTAATATCATGGTGTTCATTTCAAAAAAACCGGCATTGTGAATGTTTAACAATACAGTAGTCATGCCAAAAGCACAAAGACCAAGAGGAGCGGGATTGGCAATGCCATCTTTTACCGTTACTGGTGTAGTAGGAATCATAATAGGTTGAAGTTTTTTATTGGTTTACCGCAATCTAATTGATTTATAAATATTATACAATTTTTTTTACAACTGAACAGTTACTTTTATGTTAAATAAATACCTATGCAAAAAATAGTATTAGTACGACATGGCGAAAGCGAATGGAACCTGGAAAACCGCTTTACCGGCTGGGAAGATGTTGATTTATCTGAAAATGGATACATACAGGCCAAAAATGCAGGTCGCATATTAAAAAAGAACGGATATAATTTTGATGCCGGTTTTACATCCTATTTAAAACGATCAATAAAAACGATGCACTTTGTGTTAGAGGAGCTTGATCACCTATGGATACCTGTTGAAAAATCATGGCGCCTGAATGAACGTTTCTACGGCGATCTGCAGGGCATGAATAAGGATGACGCCATTGCTAAATATGGGCTTGAACAGGTACAAAAGTGGCGGCGCGACCCAAATGAGCATCCGCCAGCTATAACTAAGGAAGATCCCCGTTACCCAGGACATGATCTTCGGTATAAGGATCTTACAGACCGTGAACTGCCATTAACCGAAAACCTGAGCGAAACGATGGATAGGGTACTACCTTTCTGGAACGAAACCATAGTAAACACCATGCGGCGAAATCAGAAGGTAATTGTAGTAGCACATGGCAACAGTTTACGTTCATTAATAAAATACATTGATAACCTTAGCGACGAGGATGTAAGCAAGCTTGAAATACCTACTGCTACACCATGGGTGTATGAACTTGACCACGGACTGAACCAGATCAGACATTACTATCTTGATTAAACTATATAGAAATGAAAAAGGCTCCAAGTATGGAGCCTTTTTATCACAAACAACTTAAATGTTATTATACAGCTTCGGCAGCTTGTTTTGATGCCGATGCTAAGCTAACCCCGGTGAGCTGATCGGCAAAAGCGATAAATGCCTTGCTTTCAGATATACGGTTTTGATTGTCGATCAGATTTTGCAAATTGATTTTTCCGATAACAAACTTATAATTACCTGAATAATAGCGTTCCTGTATATGTTCAAAATTTAATGCTTCAACTAAACTTTCGTCATCATATCTGAGGTAGATGTTCAATTCAATATTGTTGGTAAAGTTAAGGTCTGTTTTTTCCTTTGCCTTTTTATACTCGTATTGATAATTGTAGCGTAATGCAGCTATATCCGATAACACTGCCGAGCCGGTAGGGTGGCCACCAGCACCTTTTCCAAAAAAGAACTGCTGATCGGCAAAAGCCGCCTGTACAGTTACACCGTTATATTCATATTCTACGTTGTATAAAAACTCGGTTTCGTTTACAAATTTGGGTAATACAAACAGGGCCACATTTCTTTCATCAAGCTCTTTGGCTACCGGCACCAGTTTAATTTTCAGGTTCTTTTCACGAGCGTATTGCAAATCCTGGGCACCAAGATTTTGGATACCTAAATTAAATACTTCGTCGGGCTCTACAATTACACCATAAGCATGCGCGGCAGCAATTACCAGCTTATATTTGGCATCAAAGCCTCCAACATCACTAGTCGGATCGGTTTCAGCAAAACCCAGATCTTGAGCTTGTTTCAGGGCGCTGTTATAATCTAAACCTTCTATAAATCCTTTGGACAGTATGTAATTTGACGAACCATTAAAAATACCACTGATAGAATGCAGTAATTCATTATCATAATATTCTTCCAGGTTGCGGATAATCGGGATACTGCCGCAAACCGCACCCTCGTATAATAACGAGGTACCATGTTTATGCTGCAGCTCTATCAATTCTTCCAAATGGAGAGCGATCATTTTTTTACTGGCAGATACTACATTTTTACCGGAGCTTAATGCTCTCGAAACTATTTCAAATGCTGCTTCTGTATCATTTATCAATTCTACAATAGTGTTTATCTCGGGGTTATTCAGCAACTCATCTTTATCAGTTGTAAATAATTCAGCCGGTAGTGTACGTTTTTTATTCGGATCCTTTATAGCAAATTTTACTATCTCTATGTTCAGATGTTTGGTTTTGATAATATCATACAATCCCTGACCAACTACCCCAAATCCAAATAATCCTATATTTAACTTTTTACTCATTACGCTGTACGTTGCAATTCTATAATTTTTCCTTTTACATCAGTTTTAAAAAACGATGTAATAATATTTGTTAAAGCCTCTGTTTCGATCAGGAAACCATCGTGGCCGTAAAATGAATCCAGTTCGGCAAAGGCCGATTTAGGTATATGATGAAATAAATATTGTTGTTCTTCAATGGGGAATAAGACATCTGATTTAATGCCGATTACCAGCGTACGTGCTTTAATCAGACTCAATGCTTTTTCAACGCTGCTGCGGTTACGGCCCACATTGTGCGAATCCATGGTTTTGGTCAGGTACCAGTAGCTATAAGCATTAAACCTGTTCACCAGTTTTTGCCCCTGATAGTTTTGATACGTAGCCGCACGGTAATCATCTGTTTTGCCATCAGTTTCTTCCTGCTGGGTTACCGAATAGGTTTTATAACCGCGATAGGAGAGCAGGGCTATGCTTCGCGCCGCTTTAAGTCCTTTTTGACCTCCATCGGGTGTGTTGGCATAAAAAGTACGATCGGTACTGATAGCCAGGCGTTGAGATTCGTTAAACGCGATTCCCCATGGTGAGTGGCGTGCGTTGGTCGCAATCAGTATAAGATTTTTAATACGTTCGGGCTCTATAATAGCCCATTCAATAGCTTGTTGCCCGCCAAGCGAACCACCTATCAAAATATGTATATGATCTATCTGTAAATGATCTGCCAGTAATTGATGTGCCTTAACAATATCCCTTATTGTAAATTGGGGAAACGCCTGATAATATGGTTGCCCGGTTACCGGATTAATACTAAGCGGGTTAGTTGTGCCATAAGGCGACCCCAATATATTGGCACACACAATAAAATGTTCCTCAGGATTAAATAGGTGACCTGTACCGGCAAAACCTTTCCACCAGTCAAAAACATCGGCGTTGGCGGTAAGTGCGTGGCATACCCATACAACATTATCCTTTTCTTTATTTAACCTTCCATAAGTATGAAAACCAATTTCCAGATCCTGTATTTCCTGGCCCGATTCGAACTCAAACGTTTGTGTGTACTTAAATATCTCTGTATTCATTCTTTTGTTTTGTTATCCCGGGAGCGACTGGTAGTTTTGAGTAGTGAGTGATGAGTATTGAGTTGAAAAAGCGAACTCAATACTCATCACTTAATACTTATTACTTTCTAACAATCGCATCCCGTTATAACTTTACTATTTCACTTAAAAAACTATATTAAACTATGCAGCAAGCTGCTTTATTTTGGCAAAAGCCTGTTCAAAATCGGCTTTTATATCATCAATATGTTCAATACCTACCGATACGCGTAACCCTGCCGGCGTAACCCCGGCAGATAGTTGTTCGGCATCAGATAATTGCTGATGCGTGGTTGCCGATGGCTGAATGATCAATGTTTTGGCATCACCTAAATTAGCCAGGTGACTTACTAATTGTAAACTGTCGATAAAGTTGCTTGCCTGTTGTTTATCGCCTTTAATTTCAAATGACAATACACCACCAAAACCATTTTTTAAATATTTTTTGGCCAATACATGGTATGGAGATGACGGCAGGCCAGGATAATTAACCGAGACCACTTGCGGATGCTGTTCCAGCCATTTAGCCAGCTCAAGTGCATTATCAACATGGCGCTGTACACGTAATGAAAGTGTTTCCAAGCCCTGTATATTCAGCCATGAATTAAACGGAGCTTGCGCCGGACCAAAATCACGTAGCCCTTCTACACGGGCCCGTATAATGAATTGAATATTGCCAAATGGCCCGCCAATACCAAATACATCAGAAAATACAAGGCCGTGATAGCCTTCTGATGGCTCTGTAAATTGCGGAAACTTGCCGTTTGCCCAGTTGTAATTGCCACCATCAACAATTACACCGCCTATTGTAGTACCATGACCGCCTATCCATTTGGTAGATGACTGCACAACAATATGTGCCCCATGATCAAGCGGGCGAAACAGGTATCCTGCTGCCCCGAAAGTATTATCAACTATTAAAGGTAAATCGTGCTTTTTTGCCAAAGCACCCACTTTATCAAAATCGGCAATAGTGAAACCTGGATTACCTACGGTTTCCAGGAATATAGCTTTGGTTTTATCGTCAATTAAAGTCTCCAGACTTTCGGCAGTATCATCTTTGGCAAAACGAGCCTCAATACCCAAACGCTTAAAGGCAACTTTAAACTGATTATAAGTACCTCCATATAAAAAAGGAGAGGTTACAAAATTATCGCCAGCTTGCATTATATTATTTAAAGCCAGAAATTGCGATGCCTGACCCGAAGCCGTGGCCAATGCTGCAACGCCACCCTCTAAAGCCGCTATCCGTTTTTCAAAAACATCAGTAGTAGGGTTCATGATGCGGGTATAAATATTGCCAAATTCTTTTAGCGCGAAAAGGTTGGCACCATGCTCGGCATTATTAAATACATAA
This sequence comes from Mucilaginibacter sabulilitoris, assembly GCF_034262375.1. Lineage (NCBI taxonomy): Bacteria > Pseudomonadati > Bacteroidota > Sphingobacteriia > Sphingobacteriales > Sphingobacteriaceae > Mucilaginibacter > Mucilaginibacter sabulilitoris. Next base: position 4,280,818 of record NZ_CP139558.1, on the reverse strand, counting down.
GATGTGGTTTGATAAAGCGGAACAGCCCGGGCGCCGGTAGTTGCATCAACTTCCTGACCGGCATGTAATTGTAAGGTTTCGAATTTTAAATTGCTGGCAGACATAATAGTACGTTTTTAAGGTGTTTAATTAAATTTTTTTGATGATCTGATGGACTTTGGCAATTCCGGTAATGATCTGTACCGGTTTTAAAACACGTGCTTTTCGCAGTTGAAAAGATTGAACGCGTTTGGTCAATCAACAGCAGCAACACATACAAATACAGCCAATATTGAAGCTAATATTTTGTATAGTACCGTTTGAGGTTTCAGAAATGTTGCTTGTAGAAATTTTAACTAAACTTTTCATGGTTATAAATTTATATTCCCCGGGGTTATTTTCCGGGACAGGAATTGGCACCTTCTTCAAAATTGAAGGGTTGCCAGCGGGTCGCTGAGCCTGATCTCTCGCCGCTTCTTTATAAATCAACACCCGAACTATTGCGGAGAATTGATCATGGTATTACTACCAAATAATGTTTCAAAGATAAGCGGATATTAATTAAAATACCAAATTAAATTTTATATTTAGGTTAAAGGCGAAGGGTTAAGGGTAAAAGGGCTATCAAATTTTGAATAATGAAGGGAAAAATTAAACAATATTGAACATCGAACACCGAATATCAAATGATGAATTAATAAAAGAAAATGCTATTTCGATATTCAAAATTCAGCATTCAATAGTCGACATTAAAAACCTTTTATCTTACCTTTCGCCTCAGGACAACGCCTGATCCAAATCAGCTACCAAATCGTCGATATGCTCTAAACCCACAGATACCCTAAGCAAATTTCGTGGTGTTTTGGTATCAGGCCCCTCAACAGTTGCCCGGTGCTCAACCAGGCTTTCAACTCCGCCAAGGCTTGTGGCCCTGGTAAATAGTTGCAGTTTATTTATTACAGTGCGGGTGTGTTCTTCATCGCCTCTAACAATAAAAGATAACATTCCTCCAAACGCCAGCATCTGCTCTTTGGCAATAGCGTACTGTGGATGAGACGGCAACCCCGGATACATTACCTTTTCAACTCCCGGATGTTTTTCTAAAAACTCCGCTAACAACTGTGCATTATGCACATGGCCCTTAACCCGGTAAGGCAGGGTTTTGATGCTGCGGGCCAGCATATAGCAATCGGTTGGAGAGGGGATAGCGCCACCCATTTCCTGTACCTGGCGTATCTTAGCCCACCATTCATTTTTTTCGGCGGTAATTAATGCGCCACCCATTAGGTCGCTGTGACCGCCAAAATATTTTGTGGCTGAGTGCATTACCAGATCAGCACCTAAAGTAATGGGCTGCTGACAAATGGGCGTGGCAAAAGTGTTATCGCAAGCTACTTTAATACCTTTAGGTTTGGCAATGGCCACTATCTTTTTAATATCGGTTATTTTAAGCAGCGGATTTGATGGGGTTTCAACCCATATTAAACCGGTTTCAGGCTTAATATGCTGCTGTAGTATTGTGGTGTTGTTAACATCAATAAAATCAAAAGTTAAAATATCAGCGAACAAATTTTTAAGCTGGTTACGTAACCCATGATACATATCATCGGGAGCTATAACATGCGTACCCGGCGCCAACGACTGAAATACTGACATGCCTGCTGCATTGCCCGAAGAAAAAGACGCAGCATCGGCGCCGCCTTCTAATTTGGCAAGTACATTCTCCAACGATTCCCGGTTAGGGTTTGATGAACGACTGTAGATATGCCCGCCTGGAAAATCACCATCAATACCACGTTCAAAGGTGGTTGATAATATAATTGGCTGTATTACAGCTTTCGACGATTCATCCTTCTTATTTCCGGCGTGTATTGCTATAGTTTCAGTTTTCATTTTGTATATGATATCCGGCCAAATTAAATAAGATTATTTTTATTAGGTGTAGCATGCGGGGATTTTTTTGCGTAATATTCCAAAAAAGCCTGAATCATGAAAACCTTTTATATTCCTGTCATTATTGTTTTAATATGCTTAAACAGCTGTAAAAAAGATGATATCGCTAATGGAAACGAATTTAATAAAAGTTATAAGGCATGGTTAAACTATAAGAGCAGCGTTCATAATTCCTATAGCTATACACAAAATCAAGGCTCTGTTTTCGGTTACAGCGCCGAAATAAAAATCGGCGTTAACAATGGTAAAATTGTTTCAAGAGATTTCGTCTCCCTTCGGGTACGGCCGGATAGTACCCATGCCATAGATACTACTGCACATTGGCATGAAGAAAACACGAGCTTGAATACCCATGGTAACCAAGGTGGCGAATTACTTACATTAGATGATATTTATACAAAGGCACGCACCAATTGGCTTAGGGTAGATCCTAAAAATAATGATATATATTTTGAAGCAAACAACAACGGCATGATATCTAATTGTGGTTATAGGCCAAAAGGTTGCCAGGATGATTGTGTTACCGGCATTATAATTTCATCAATTACCGCTCTGTAAATTTAATGTCATTACTCACTTCTGGTTGGGCAATGAATTATCTTATTAAGCATAGTTTTATCCTTTTTAGTACATTTGCCCAAAGTTTTTTACATGGAAGCTGAAGGTAATTTACAGTTATTATTGCAAAATCCGGATTTGTCCGCTGATTTAAAGCACATTGCCGAAAAAGTACTAAACAATCAACGCATCACCTTTGATGAAGGCGTAATATTGTATGAACAGGGAGACCTGGGTTATCTGGGCGTTTTAGCCAATTACATTCGCGAAAAACGGCACGGCCATAAAACATTCTTCAATCGTAATTTTCATATTGAGCCTACCAATCTTTGCGTTTACGATTGCAAGTTTTGCTCTTATTCGCGTCTGCTCAAGCAAAAATCTGAAGGTTGGGAATATACCATGGATGAAATGTTTAATATGGTAACCAAATATGACGGGGAACCTGTTACTGAAGTTCATATAGTAGGAGGGGTTTTACCTCAATACGATGTACCTTTTTATCAGGAGCTTTTCAGTCGCATAAAAGCACATCGTCCCGAATTACATATTAAAGCGTTAACACCCGTAGAATATCATTATATATTTAAAAAAGCCAAAATTGATTATGCAACCGGAATGCGCCTGATGCAGGAAGCTGGTTTACAATCCATCCCAGGCGGTGGTGCCGAAATATTTCATCCTGAAGTCCGCGATCAGATATCTAAGGATAAATGCACCGGCGATCAATGGCTGGCCATTCATGAAGAGTGGCACAAGCTGGGTGGTCGCTCTAACGCTACCATGCTATATGGGCACATTGAAAAATACTGGCACCGCGTTGATCATATGGAGCGCTTACGCCAGTTGCAAGATAAAACCGGAGGGTTCCAGACTTTTATCCCGTTAAAATTCCGTAACCAGGACAACCAGATGTCACATGTGCCGGAATCTACGGTAGTGGAAGATCTGCGCAATTACGCTGTATCGCGTATTTATCTTGATAATTTTGATCACATCAAAGCTTATTGGGCTATGATCAGCCGTACTACTGCACAATTATCTTTAAACTTTGGGGTAGATGATATTGACGGTACACTTGATGATACTACCAAAATATACTCCATGGCCGGTGCCGAAGAGCAGCATCCCGGTATGAGTACCAAACAGTTGGTTGAGCTGATTAAAAACGTGGGCAGGCAACCTATTGAACGCGATACATTATATAATGTAGTAGCTGATTTTACTGATTTTGAATTTCCGGAAGAAAGTAAACCCCACTACTATAAATTACCTGTTATTAATTAGCTAAACTGGAGGCCGAAAGCAAAACACCGAAAGCTTGGGAATGGCAATTAATAAATAAAGCAGACAAAGCTTTATGCCTACGGCTTTTAGCTTTAGGCTTAAAAAAGAATGATACAAAAGACCTTATATATAGTACGCCACGGCCAAACAGAACTTAACAGACAAGGTATTGTACAGGGGCGTGGAATGGATACCGATTTAAATGATGAAGGACGTAAGCAAGCTTCATTGTTTTTTGAAGCTTACCAAACGATACCATTTGATAAAATATATGTTTCAGCCTTAAAACGAACGCAGCAAACCGTTCAGAAATTTATTGATTCAGGTATCCCATATGAAAAACTATCAGGTTTAGATGAGCTTGCCTGGGGTATCCACGAAGGCCAGCCAAGTACCACTCAAAATAAAGCCGCTTTTTTACAGATCATGCGCGACTGGCTCGACGGTCGGCTGGACAGTAAATTTGAAGGCGGCGAAAGTCCTAATGAAGTAGAACTTCGCGAACGGGAGGCGCTTGATATCATCATGAGCCATCCGGAAGAAAAAACTGTATTAATATGTATGCACGGTCGTGCTATGCGATTGTTACTCTGCATATTAACAAATGTGCCGCTTACCCAAATGGACACATTCCCGCATCAAAACCTGGTGCTATATAAAGTAATTTATGACGGCGAAAAATTTGAGATTGCCGATTTTAATAATGCCGAACATTTAAAACAACCCTGAAAGAGAGCGTTTCTGTGAATAAAATAAGAATATCAGCTGTAAGCTACACTAACACCAAGCCCTTTATATATGGTATCCAACATAGCGGAATATCAGACAAAATTGAATTAAGCCTTGACATGCCGTCAGACTGTGCCCAAAAACTTATTGATGATGTGGTTGACATCGGACTTATTCCCGTTGCAGCAACACTTAGCCTTCCGCAGTGGGAAATTATATCAGACTATTGCATTGGCGCTGTGGGCGCAGTAAATTCAGTTTTTATATTTAGTAATTGCGATATTAAAGATGTAAAATACCTGCAGCTTGATCCTGAATCGCGCTCGTCAAATAATCTTGCGCTGGTATTATTAAAAAATCATTGGCAGCTAAGTCCCGAACTTATCAGGAACGCAGGCGATTATGCACAGTCGACTGAGCCAAATACCGCATTTGTGCAGATAGGCGACCGTACTTTTGGTAAAAAAGACAAATACAAATTTGTATATGATCTTGCCGAAGAATGGCAGAAATTTACTGGGTTACCTTTTATGTTCGCCGCTTGGATAGCCAACAAACCTATCCCGCAGGATTTTATGAACGAGTTTAATGCGGCCATGAAATATGGTCTTGACCACCGCGCCGAACTTTTTGATGAGTTACCTATGCGTGATGATTTCGACATTAAAGATTACCTGATGCATAAAATTGATTTTGACCTAACAGAGGATAAAAAGAAGGCATTTTATAGGTTTTTAGAGTATATAAAAGCTTTATAATAAAGCTTTTAACACATTTTAATTACAAAAAGAGACGCACAATTGCGTCTCTTTTTGTTTTATAGCGAAATCATCATGTAGCCGAATATTTTAATGTTTTAAAACCTTATGATGTAAAATACATTGGTTATATTAAAACAATTAAAATCTCATTTATCAATGAATACAAATACATTCCCATCATTAAAAGGACAAGCGGCCCTGGTTACCGGTGCCGATAGTGGTATAGGCAAAGGTGTTGCCCTGGCTTTAGCCGCCTCCGGTGCCAAACTAGTTATAAATTATGCACATAACCAGGCTGCCGCCGAAGCCACAGTCAACGAAATTAAAGCTACAGGCGGGGAAGCCTTTGCTGTGAAAGCCGATGTTAGCCAGGAAGCCGAAGTGAAAGCCATGTTTGCACAAATGTACGCACAGTATGGTACCATAGATATTTTGGTAAACAATGCTGGTTTACAAAGAGATTCGAGTTTTGTAGATATGAGTCTGGACGATTGGAATAAAGTAATTAGTGTTAATCTTACCGGTCAGTTTCTATGTTCGCGCGAGGCTGCGCGCGAGTTTATACGCAGGGGAATTGTAGAAGAACGAAGCCAGGCAGCAGGTAAAATTATTTGTATGAGCAGCGTTCATGAAGTAATACCATGGGGAGGGCACGTTAATTATGCTGCCAGTAAAGGCGGCATTAGTATGTTTATGAAAAGTATTGCGCAGGAACTGGCACCTCATAAAATAAGGGTAATAGGTATAGGCCCAGGCGCTATACAAACACCTATTAATAAAGCTGCCTGGGAAACACCCGAAGCATTAGATAAGTTATTAACCCTGATACCTTATAACCGGATTGGTAAGCCCCACGACATTGGAAAACTTGCCGCCTGGCTTGCATCTGACGAGGCAGATTACATAACCGGCACCACTATTTTTATGGATGGCGGCATGACTTTGTACCCTGGCTTCGCAGATAACGGTTAAATTAAGGTTAAGATGAAGTGAAAAATCGGTTTAGCTTGGCTCAGATCGATTTTTTTATGCGTTTTTATATTTACATATTGTAAATTATACACTAAGTAGATTGCTAAAATTTAAATTTTTTATCAAAAAACATATATAATTATAAAATATTCATAAAAGTTTATTTTTATTTGTCAGATTGACAATCTTGACATACTTTTGTTATGGATTTAAAATTTAAACGAACATGAAAAAGATATTTTTAACAACCGCAATTGCCGCTTTATTAAGTGTTAATGTTTTCGCCGCTGATGGCGCTAAAAGAATAGATGGTGGAACTAATGTTTCTTACGTAGCTCTGCATGGTTTCACAGTTGATTTTGCTGATGCAAAAGACGTTAACTGGACAGTAACTAAAAATACTCAAAAAGCTACCTTCACTGTAGATGGTGTTAAGAAAACAGCTTTCTACAATCTTAACGGTGAGTTTTTAGGTGTAACACAAAGAGTTGACGCAAAAGCTATCCCTGCTAAAACTTTAAAACAAATTGCTAAAGATTACAAAGGTTATGAAATTGGTGAAGTTATTGTTTACCAAGCTAATACCGATGTAAATGACTCTATCGACCCAACTTCTTACTTCGTTGATCTGAAAAATGATACTCATGAAGTGTTGGTAAGAATTACACAACAAGCTAATGTTGAGTTTTTCCAACAAGTAAAATAATTCCCCAAAAAGTTTTCATAGTTGAAAGCCATCCCGACATATTGGGGTGGCTTTTCCATTATATAAAAAGTGTCAAATTTGCACTTATTGTTATTATTTGACAAACAAATCGGCCGTTTTTACCTTTATTAATAAGTAATAAAATTATTAATTATAAAGTAACAACATGTCTAAAACCATAATTGTATCTAACCGGCTACCAGTTAAAATTTCCAAATCAGACGATGATTATATTTTATCACCAAGTGAGGGAGGCTTAGCAACCGGATTAGGTTCAATATATAAACAGGGTGATAATGTGTGGATAGGGTGGCCCGGAGTAGAAATAACCGACCAGCAGGATAAAGACCAGGTAACACATCAATTAAAAGAATTAAGCCTTATTCCGGTTTTTCTTGACCAGGAAGAAATCAATCAATATTACGAAGGATTTTCTAACGAGGTGCTATGGCCGGTTTTTCATTATTATGCCTCAACGTATGCCAATTATAAGCAATCAAACTGGGACTATTATAAAGCTGTAAATCAAAAGTTCAGGGATATTATATTAAGTATTGCTGAACCCGGTGATGTTATCTGGGTGCATGATTATCAGCTATTGCTCGTACCGGGTTTGGTAAGGCAGGAACTGCCCGATGTTTCTATCGGCTTTTTCCTGCATATACCATTTCCTTCGCACGAAATGTTCAGACTTATCCCTTGGCGCTCTGAATTACTGGAAGGTATTTTAGGTGCCGATCTGATCGGGTTCCATACATTTGATGATGTGCGCCACTTTTTAGGGTCAGCTACCCGCATTTTGCCTGTAGCATCTTCATCAAATATCATTACTATGGATGAGCGTTCCATCGTGATTGAGTCATTTCCGATGGGCATAGACGAGCAGAAATATGCAACACTCCCTTTACAGCCCGAAGTTCAGGAACAGGTAGAGCTCATCAGGAATAATTTTAAAGGCAATAAATTGATCTTGTCTATTGATAGGCTTGATTATAGCAAGGGTATATTACAACGTTTACAAGCCTTTGAACTCATGCTGCAGTTATGTCCGGAATGCATTGAAAAAATAGCGTTGTACATGATCGTAGTGCCGTCGCGAGATACTGTCCCGCAATATGCACACCTGCGTGATGAAATTGATAAAAAGGTAGGTAACATCAATTCCATATACCGAACCATGGATTGGACACCAATACATTATTACTACCGTTCGTTCCCGATCGAGATGCTTTCTGCATTATTTTATACTGCCGATGTATGCCTGATAACGCCCATGCGCGATGGTATGAACCTGGTGAGCAAAGAGTATGTAGCCAGTCGTATTAATAATGATGGGGTATTGATTATGAGCGAAATGGCTGGTGCGTCTAAAGAATTAATTGACGCTATTATTGTTAACCCTAACAACACCGGCGAGGTTTGCCGGGCCATATTGCAGGCTATTAATATGCCGCTGGAAGAGCAGCATAGAAGGATGATACCCATGCGGCAACTGGTGGCAAAATTCAATATTTCGCACTGGGTTAAAATTTTTATGGACCGCCTTAAAGAGGTTAAACTCATGCAGCGATCTATGCAGGCCAGGCACGTAAGTTTTGCTACAGAACAATCCATCGTTAACCGGTATATTAAAACCAAAAAACGCATCATCTTTTTAGATTACGATGGTACATTGGTAAATTTTAAATCAAACATTGAACAAGCCAGTCCGGACAGAGAGTTATATAATATCATCAACAAATTGATTGAGGATCCAGCTAACCAGGTAGTATTGATCAGTGGCCGCAAGCATGAGAATCTTGACGAGTGGTTTAGCAATACCAATATGTACCTTATAGCAGAGCATGGAGCTTGGTTTAAGCAGCATAATACTACATGGCATAAGATCTCTGGTCTTTCTGACCAGTGGAAACATGATATTTATCCTATTCTGGAAACTTATGTAGACCGAACTCCGGGTTCATTTATTGAAGAAAAAACATATTCATTAGTGTGGCATTACCGCAAAGCTCAAAATGGTTTAGGCGAGCTTAGGGCCAGCGAATTAATGAATAACCTGAAATACCTTGCCAGTGATAAAGGATTGCAACTTTTAGCAGGGGATAAGGTGCTGGAAGTTAAGAATATGGATGTTAATAAAGGTAAAGCTGCTTTAACTCTCACTGAGGGCAAGGACTACGATTTTATTATCGCTTTTGGCGATGATTATACCGACGAAGATATCTTTAAAGCATTACCGGAAAGCGCCATTACCATAAAAGTAGGAAGCAACTTATCCGCAGCTAAGTTTTACCTGCGCAACCCGGCCGAAGTACGCAAACTATTGACCAGCTTTGCTCAGCATACCCATGAACCTGTATTATAACAATTCATAAAAAAGGCGGGCCAATATTATAAAAATATCGGCCTGTCTAATTTAATAGCTATCCGGTAAGCAGCGTTCATTAAGCCTACATGGCTGTAAGCCTGCGGGAAGTTACCCCATTGGCTGCCGGTTTCCTCATCAACATCTTCACTAAATAACAACAGGTGATTGGAGTATTGCAGTAAATTGGCAAATTCACGCTGTGCATCATCTAAACGGCCAACACTGGCCAGCGCCTCCACATACCAAAAAGCACAAATCAGGAATGTAGTTTTAGGTTTACCGAAATCATCTGTGTATAAATACCTGTAAAATAATCCATTAGGCGTCCTTAGCTCTTTTTCTAATGCAAGTAAATGATCTTTAGCCCTCTGCGATTCAGGATCAAGATAATTCATCATAATTAATTGCAGGGTACTGGCATCAAGATTAGAGCTTCCTGCCGAATTGGTGTACACTTTTCTTACCGGATCGTAGCAGCTTTCAATGTGGGCCGCGGCTTGTTCTTTTAACGCAATTGCTTTATCTATAAGTTCTTTATTGTCTATGGTTCGGGCCATTTTTTCAGCCGCTGAAGCGCCCGCCCACTGAAACAGGTTACTGTAACAATGTATATTGGCCATGTTTCTGAATTCCCATATCCCGGCGTCTTTTTCATCTATGGTATGTTCAATTTTATTAAGCAAAAATTCTATCCATTTTACAGAATCTTTTCTTTCTGAAAAAACAAAGCGATGATCGGTATACAATGGGAGCATGGATATCATTACCTGGCCATAAATATCATTCTGTATGTGCTCATATGCCTGGTTACCTATACGTACAGGCTGGTTACCCATATAGCCATCCAGGTCGGCCAGAATATGTTCAACAAGGTTTTTCTTGCCTGTCACTCCGTAAAGTGGCTGATACCGGTCGTCTTCAGAAAAGGAAATATCAGTAACATAGCCAAAATATTTTTCCATTTCTTCAAAATGCCCTATGTGATTTAAAGCAGTTATTACATAGTAAGTGTCGCGCAGCCAGCAATAACGGTAATCCCAATTACGGCCGCTCCCAGGTGATTCGGGCAAGCTTGTTGTGCTTGCTGCTATAATAGCGCCGGTATCTTCAAACTGGTGTATTTTTAAAGCCAACCCCGAACGGATCACAAAAGGCTGGTAATAAGTTGCAATAGAAGAGTGTTTGATCCAGGTACGCCAGTATTGGATGGTTTCGGCCAAAAACCTGTCGGCTGTTGAAATCAAAGCCGCTTCGAGTGGTTCGCCGTAGGTTAAAGCAAGATACTTAGTTTCGTTTAATACAAACGGTTGTTCATCAAAAACATAGCTTATTGGTATATTGGTAGTAAGCCTGATGCTTTCCTCGCCGCCAAGGTATTGTATATGATTGCTTCCGCGGTTTACGCTAAGCTTTACTGCCCCATATTCAGATACCGGTTCACATTTAACAATAACCCGTGGGGAGCCTTCAATAGCCTCAATTTTCCTGAACAACATAAGTGGTTTATAATAACGCTGGTGTTGGTAAAAGCGTGGAGCAAAGTCGGTAACACGATATTTTCCGCCACTTTTAGGGCTTATTTCAGTTATTAAAACATTTGTATTCTCCAGATAGTGCTGTTGCGAAGTATATTCGCCCTCCGGCAGAATAGAAAATTCGCCGCCTTTCTTTTTATCCAGCAAACCGCCAAAAATGAAAGTACTGTCAAAACGTGGCCAGCAAAGCCAGTCTACATTAGTGTTTTTATTAATATGGGCCAAAAAGGCACAGTTTCCAATTATTCCGGTGTCGTAGGTATGTCTGCTCATTAAGTTTACAGTTTTTGTGCAATATGTGTATAATCAAAAGTTCAACAATAATATCTCAGTAATGTTGGCGTAAATTGCACTATAATTACATCTAAAATTTTGATTTATTAATTAATGTATATTAACTTAGTAGTCATTATCTATACATAAATAACATAATCATGAGTTTACGATTAGGCGATAAAGCCCCAAATTTTCAAGCTAAAACATCAGCAGGAGACATTGATTTTTATGAATACCTTGGCGATAGCTGGGGCGTACTTTTTTCACACCCTGGCGATTATACACCAGTTTGTACTACCGAACTGGGCAGAACAGCAGCACTAAAAAGCGAGTTTGATAAACGAGATGTTAAAGTATTGGCATTAAGTGTTGATTCGGTTGATTCACACCATGGATGGATAGGGGATATCAACGAAACTCAAGGTGTAGAGGTAAATTTCCCCATCATTGCCGATGAGGACCGTAAAATTTCTGAAGCTTATGATATGATACACCCAAATGCGTCGGTAAACGCAACTGTCAGGTCATTATTTATCATAGGGCCGGATAAAGCTGTAAAGCTGATCATCACGTATCCGGCATCAACAGGACGTAACTTTCAGGAAATATTGAGGGTGATAGATTCGCTGCAGTTAACTGCCAACTACGGCGTAGCAACACCTGTTGACTGGAAGGACGGGGAAGATGTAGTTGTAGTACCAGCTATTAAAACCGAAGACATTCCTGCCAAATTTCCAAAGGGTTATAAAGCGGTAAAACCTTATTTAAGGATAACTCCGCAACCAAACAAATAATTTTATTTGGTTTATTAATAATTTTATATATTTGAAAAAGGCAGGTTTATCTATTCCTTCTGATTATTAAAACCATTTTATTTTCAGTTTGGCTTTAGTTTTTAATCTTAACACGAATTTTTTAATACGATAATTATAATTATGAAAACTGGAAAAGTAAAATGGTTTAACACACAAAAAGGTTACGGCTTTATTGTTACCGATGATGGTAAAGATCTTTTTGTACACTTCAAAGACGTACAAGGCGGCGTAAATGCCATTAAAGATAATGACGAAGTTACTTACGAAGTGGAAGAAGGAAGAAAAGGACTGCAGGCTGTAAATGTAAAAAAAGCATAGTTAACCTAAATTATTAGCAAAAAACCTCTGCATAAACAGGGGTTTTTTTGTGTTTAAATTTTTGATTATATATAATTCTGTTACTTTAGCCGTCCAAACACCTAAATTAAAAATGGATACAACTGTTTCTGCCAAACTTACAAGGAATGCCGTTTTTCTTGTTCTCGTTGCCTCTTTGGGTTATTTTGTTGATATATATGATTTACTGGTTTTTTCAATAGTAAGAAAAAGTAGTCTGCATGACATCGGCGTTTCCGATGCCGACATGCTTACCAAAGGGCAGTTTATCATCAATGTACAAATGTTTGGTTTGCTATTAGGCGGTATTTTGTGGGGTGTTATTGGCGATAAGCTGGGGCGCATAAAGGTACTTTTTGGTTCTATATTACTCTATTCTGTGGCCAATTTTGCAAATGCATATGTTAACGACGTAAACATGTATGCTATTATCCGCTTTATTGCGGGTATAGGCCTGGCAGGCGAATTGGGCGCCGGTATTACGCTGGTAACCGAAACGCTAAGTAAGGAAAAACGCGGTTATGGAACCATGATTGTAGCAGTAATTGGCTTATTTGGCGCAGCTGCCGCAGTAATGGTAGCCAAGCATGGCTGGCAAAATGCCTATAAAGTAGGCGGTGGATTAGGCATACTTTTACTTTTGTTAAGAATAGGAACTTTTGAATCGGGTATGTTTAAAAATATAGAGAAATCCGAGGTATCAAAAGGAAACTTTTTTATGCTTTTCAGCAACTGGGCCAGGTTTAAAAAATATATATTCTGCATTTTAATAGGCGCACCGTTATGGTATGTTGTTGGGGTACTCGTTACATTCAGCCCTGAATTTGGGGTAGCTTTAAAGGCAAAAGATGCTCTAAGCGCCGGCGATGGTGTGTTATACAGCTACATAGGTATAGCCGTTGGCGATATATTTGCTGGCATACTCGCTCAGATCACCAGGTCAAGAAAACTTACCATGGTGGTATTTTTACTACTTTCGGTTATAAGCGTTTTTTGCTATTTAAGCGCCGAGGGACTTACAAGTCAGCACTTTGTTTGGTTATGTTTCTTTATGGGTTGTACTGTTGGCTATTGGGCAACTTTTGTTACTATTGCCGCCGAGCAGTTTGGCACCAACATACGCTCAACAGTAACTACAACAGTACCAAATTTCGTGAGAGGTTCGCTTATTCCAATTACATTGGCATTCAATGCATTTAAGGGGCACTATGGAATGATCACAAGTGGTTATATTATGATGGGGATACTGACTCTTATTGCATTGCTTTCATTAAGCCAGTTAAAAGAAACATTTGGCAAAGATCTGGATTACGCAGAGATCAGTTAAGTTTGGATTAATGAATTATTGATTATTGAATTTAGTAGTCAGTCAAGTCAATAGTTTGCTAATTTTACCGTTTATATGATCCGATAACTCAGTAAATCAATAATTCAATAATTAATGATAAGCAAAGAACAAATAACTACCGATTATCAGCAGATACAGGATGAGATATGTGCGGCACTTGAGCTGACCGATGGTAAAAGCAAGTTTGAGGAAGAAAAATGGGAGCGTGAAGGCGGCGGTGGTGGTCGTACCCGTATTATTCAGAATGGTAATATATTTGAAAAGGGCGGTGTGAATTTTTCGGCCGTGCATGGCCAATTACCCGAGAATATGAAAAGAGCGCTCCAGGTAGAATCTGACGATTTTTTCGCAACCGGCGTTTCTATAGTGATCCATCCAAATCACCCGATGGTACCAATCATCCACATGAATATCAGGTATTTTGAAATGCCATCGTCATTTGGTGAAGGGCAACAACCTATAAGGTGGTTCGGTGGGGGGATAGATCTTACACCGCATTATATTATTGATGCCGATGCCCAATTTTTCCACAGTAGTATTAAGGCTGTTTGTGATAGCTATTATGATGATTTTTATCACCGGTTTAAACTATGGGCCGATGACTATTTCTTCATCAAACACCGTAACGAGACCCGTGGCATAGGAGGCATATTTTACGACAGGCTAACCGCAAATGATGAATTATCATGGGATACTATTTTTGAATTCTCAAAAGCGCTGGGCCGCTCATTCATTCCGGTGTATACGGAGTTGGTTGAGCGTAATCGTCATACTCCGTTCACAGAACAGCAACAGCTCTGGCAATATCAGCGCCGCAGCCGTTATACCGAGTTTAACCTGGTTTATGATGCAGGCACCAAATTTGGTTTGGAAACCAACGGGCGCATCGAATCTATATTGATGAGTTTACCGCCTACTGCCAAGTGGCTTTATAACTATCAGGCAACCCCAGGCAGCGAGGAAGAAAAAACCCTATCCTTACTAAAAAAAGGCGTTAACTGGGCTTAATATTATGCCTATGAAAAAACTACGTCTTGTTTTTTTATCTATAGTATGCTTATGCGCATTTACTATTGACCAAAGCTCATTAAATGGAACTTGGGAATACAGAGGTGGCTTGCTGAACGGTAAAATGGATACAGCATCAACAGCTTACAAATTGCAGCGGACTTATGATGAGCAGCATTATGAAGCGCTTGTGATTGAAAAAGGTGAGAAACCCTTTATCTATGAAAAAGGCGACTATAAGTTGCAGGCCGACAGCTGTTTCGAAACGCAAACTTATTGCAGCCAGCCTTCAAAACTATTAGGTAAAACGGTAAAATACGCTTACTTGGTTAGTAATGATACGCTTAAATTAATAGCAACACTACCTAACGGCAACCGCGTTGAAGATCACTGGGTAAAAGTTAAATAAGCCGGTAACTTTAACGTTAATAAATTAGCTAATGTGCATAAATGCCGTGTTAAAAATGGCACAATAATCAACTATTTTCTTAACTTCGCAGGTCGCTTAAAAAACACTTTTAAAGCGCAATTATAAGAGAAGATTCCACAAATTAACAAAAATGGCCGAAGGAACAGAAAACGACAATTCAAGTAAGGAAGACAGAATAATTTCGATAAATATTGACGAAGAAATGCGATCCGCTTACATTGATTATTCAATGTCAGTGATCGTTTCAAGGGCGTTACCCGATGTCCGCGATGGATTAAAACCCGTACACAGACGTGTTTTATACGGCATGCTCGACCTGGGTTTAAATAACAATAAACCATATAAAAAATCTGCCCGTATTGTAGGGGAGGTAATGGGTAAATATCACCCGCATGGCGATAAATCAGTATATGATACCATGGTGCGTATGGCACAGGAGTGGAGCTTACGCTACCTGCTGGTTGAGGGCCAGGGCAACTATGGTTCAATTGATGGTGATGAGCCCGCGGCAATGCGTTACACAGAAGCCCGTTTGCAAAAACTTGCCGAAGAAATGCTTGCCGATATCAATAAAGATACCATTGATTTCCAATTAAACTTTGACGACTCCTTACAGGAACCTACAGTTTTACCTTCAAAATTCCCTAACCTACTGGTTAACGGGGCATCAGGTATTGCCGTGGGTATGGCTACCAATATGGCTCCTCATAACCTGTCGGAGGTAATTGATGCCACTATTGCATTGATAGACAACCGCCAGATTGAGGTAACCGAGTTAATGAAATATGTAAAAGGCCCCGATTTTCCTACTGGTGGTATTATATATGGTTTTGAAGGCCCGCGTGAAGCACTGGAAACCGGCAGAGGCAGAATAGTGATCCGAGCAAGGGCTGAAATTGAAACTCATGGAAGCGACAGAGAGCGCATTGTAGTTACCGAGGTTCCTTATCAGGTAAATAAGGCCCTGATGATTGAACGTACCGCAGAACTGGTAAACGAAAAAAAATTGGAAGGCATTTCTTCTATACGCGACGAATCGAGCAGGGAGGGTATCCGTATTGTTTATGAAATTAAACGTGAGGCTAACGCGGCAATTGTATTGAATAATTTATTTAAATACACCGCTCTGCAAACATCATTCAGCGTAAACAATATTGCCCTGGTTAACGGCAGGCCAATGATGCTCAACTTAAAAGATCTGATACATCATTTTGTTGAGCACAGGCACGAGGTTGTTATACGCCGTACTAAATTTGAACTGGCCGAAGCTGAAAAACGCGCCCATATATTAGAAGGCTTACTGATTGCTCTTGATCATTTGGACGAAGTTATTCGCCTGATTCGTGCATCGCAAACACCTGATGAAGCACGGGAAGGCTTAATGAGTACTTTTGGTTTAACAGATATACAGGCCCGCGCTATACTTGATATGACACTTCGCCGGTTAACCGGACTTGAACGCGACAAGATCAAGGATGAATATGCAGAGTTAATGAAGTTGATTGATTATTTAAGGTCAATTTTAAATGACGAAGGCTTAAGGATGCAAATCATTAAAGACGAGTTATTAGAAGTTAAGGATAAATACGGAGATGAGCGCAGAACAGAAATGGTTCACTCATCGGCCGAAATGCAAACTGAAGACTTTATTGAAGATGAAGACGTAGTAATCACCATATCACGTGAGGGTTACATCAAACGTACACCGTTAACAGAATATCGTCGGCAGGGCAGGGGTGGTAAAGGTTCTATCGGCAGTAACAGCCGTGATGCCGACTTTATTGAGCACTTGTTGGTGGCTTCTAACCACAATTATATGCTGTTCTTTACTGAGTCGGGACAATGTTACTGGCTCAGGGTATTTGAAATACCGGAAGGAACACGTACCTCAAAAGGCCGCGCCATTCAGAATATTATCAATATTCCGAAGGAAGAGAATATCAAGGCTTATATTAAATTGATCAGCCTGAAAGACCAGAACTACCTGGAGAATAACTTTATTATCATGTGTACCAAAAAGGGTACCATCAAGAAAACATCGCTTGAAGCTTACTCACGTCCGCGCGCCAATGGTATCAACGCCATCAATATCAACGAAGGTGATTCGCTATTAGAGGCAACATTAACCACAGGCAGCAGCGAGATCGTGATGGCGCTTAAATCTGGCAGAGCGATCAGGTTCAATGAGTCGACTGTTAGACCAATGGGCCGTACAGCCACCGGTGTTCGTGGTATTACTCTTGATGGTGATAACGACGAAGTAGTTGGTATGATCAGTATTGATGATGCCGAGACTACTGTGTTGGTAGTGTCAGAGAAAGGATACGGCAAACGTACCGATATTGACGATTACAGGGTTACTAACCGCGGCGGTAAAGGTGTAAAAACTTTAAATATTACTGAAAAAACCGGAAACCTTGTGGCCATAAAAGGTGTTACTGATAAGGAAGACCTTATGATCATCAATAAATCGGGCATCATTATACGTATAGCTATAAGCGAGCTCAGAACTATGGGACGCGCTACACAGGGTGTTAGGTTAATATCACTTAAAAACAATGATGAAATTGCCTCAGTTGCTAAAATTGAGCATGACGAAGATGAAGAAAAGGAACTTGATGAAAATGCCGAAGATACGGTAGCCGACGAAAATGAAGCTACAACCGACGGTGAAGAATCAACTACTGAAGAACCAACTGAATAAACAATATGCAGTGCCGTAAAATTCTTTTATCATTTTTAATACCATTTATTACCACAACCTTTGCCTTTGCGCAAAGCGAAGCATTAAAGGTTGTGGTTAATAACCTTGCTTATTATAAGCAAAAAAACGATCTGAAATATTTAGCTGCCGCAAAAAAATCAGCAGACAGCTTGATCATTACCAAGTCGGATACGGCAGATATTGAAAAAAACACTTACCGGGCACTGGTTAACTCAAGCATCTTATATATTGATTCGCTAAACAAACTCGGGCAGCCAGCTACTTTACTTGCAGAAACATCAACGCTGGTTGATAAACTGTCGGCAAATAAAAAAGAATATAAGTATCAGCCGGAGATTGATTATTCCAAACGGTGCCTGGCTAATGTTTATATTCGTAAGGGATTTGAGTTTACCAATAATTCAGATTTTACCAATGCAAGGCAATCATTTGAAAATGCGCGTAAATATGCCCCCAATTTTAAGCAGGTTAATGATTATATAGCTTATTCAAATAATAAAGCTGGCAACCTGGTAGATGCGGCAAAATATTACAGTAATTTACTGGCAGTTGACAGTACACGTGCAGAGTACATTGAAACGGCATCAAGTATTTATAAATCATTAGGCGACACTTCAAAAGCATTGGAAATATTGCAAAAGGGTAGGAGGATTTTACCGAATGACAGGTTTTTACTGCTTGATGAAGCTAACATTTATAACAACCAGAAAAATTATAAGGCTCTGGAGCCTTTAATTGGCCCTTTGCTTGACATTAATGCAAATAACGCCGATATTGCATTTGTAGCAGCGAATTGTTACGATCATTTGAACAAATACGATAAAGCCGAATCGCTTTATTTACGCACTATTGAATTAAATAGCTCAGCATACGATCCTGTTTTTAATTTGGGCTTACTTTATTTAAAACAAAGCGCAACCGGACAGGAGGGAGATGAGGATAAAAATATTGGCCGTGCCGTGCTTTGGCTTGAAAAAGCCTCCGAAATATCGCCTAATAATGTACAGGGTTTAAAGGCATTACAATTGGCTTATTCCAAAGCAGGCAATCAGGATCAATTAGATAAAGTAAACAATAAATTAAAACAGATAACCAACTAACTATCATGAAAATCAAACTTTTGATGGCGGGCCTGTTAGGCTTAGTTTCAGCAACAGCGTTTGCACAAAAAGGTGAATTAAATACTGCAAAGAGCGAGTATAACAATTACGAAGGATTAAGAGCATCAAAAGCTACTTTAGCTGTTGCGGTTAAAAGTTTAGGAACAGCAAGAACCTCAATTGATAAAGCTTCGGCTAATGAGAAAACTGCGGCGCTACCTGAAACTTTTGCTTTAAAAGGCGCCATTTATTCTGCCCTTGCAGTTCAGGATACTGTAGCAGCTACATCAACACCGTTATTTACAACAGCAGACGAATCGTTGAAAAAAGCTAAGGAACTTGATACAAAAGGCGAAAACAAACAACTGATTGACAATGCTTATTTAAATATGGCGCAATACCAGTTAACCAAAGGTGTAGCCGAATATTCTGCGGGTAAATATGATCTTGCGTACCACTCATTTGATTATTACCGTACTGTTTTACCAGAAGATACCAATGCCATTTACTATACAGGTTTAGCAGCTGCCAACTCAAAAAATTATCCTGCAGCTATAACTAATTACAATAAACTGGTTACAACCAAATACTCTAAAAATGCGAGTATTTACATGGATTTGTCATCACTTTATTTAGCAGGCAAGGATACCGTAAACGCACTTAAATCAGTTAGTGACGGTATTGCCAAATATCCGAACAATACAGATCTGCGTAAAAGAGAAATTGAAATAAGCCTGCAAACAGGAAAAGAAAAAGAGGTAGCTCAAAAAATACAAACCGCTTTAGCAGCCGATCCAAAAAACAAAACTCTGTATTATTATGCAGGTTTAACTTACTCACAAACTGCCGAAGCAATTATTAAAGAACAGGCAAAAGCCAAAGATGCAGCTGCTAAAAATACACTACAACAGCAAAAGGTTGATAGCTATACAAAAGCTGCTGATATGTATAAAAAGGCGCTGGAAATAGATCCTAATTATTTTGAAGCTAATTTAAATTTAGGTTATGTAATTCTCAACCCTGCAATTGACGCGTACAATGCTGCCAATAAATTGCCGGCTAATAAACAAAAAGAATATGATGCAGCTATAGCAAAAGCAAACGCTCAGTTTGACCTGGCTAAACCATATTTATTAAAAGCTGTGGAGTTAAATCCAAAATCGCCTGATGCATTAACCAACCTTAGAACCTATTATTTAGGTAAAAAAGACAACACTAATGCAGAGGCAATCAAGAAACAACTTGATGCGCTGAATGCTCAATAAGGAATAATAGAAGAGGGGCTTTGCGAAAAGCCCTTTCTTTTTAAAATTACCACTTAACATAATGTTAATTATGAGACAAATAAAACAGCTTAATATATGATACCTTTAAACGGGGAATTAATTTTGTCAATGCCGTTCCATCTTTTGAGCAACTGTGCAACATAGGTATTTGAATTGCATAACTTTAAGAATAAACAAACTCCTAAAATAAAAACATATGGATCTTAAGCTTAAAGATAAAATTGCATTAGTAACCGGCTCAACTGCCGGCATCGGTTACGCTATAGCTAAATCATTAGCTCATGAAGGCGTAGAATTATATATCAATGGTCGTGATCAAAATAGAATTAATGCCGTAGTTGAAAAACTCGTAGCCGAAACCGGTAACAGCAAAATCAAAGGAATTGCTGCTGATTTTTCAAACAGGCAACAGGTAGAAAATTTAATTAAACAAGTTCCGCAGGTTGATATTCTGATCAACAATATTGGCATTTTTGAACCTAAAGAGTTCCGGGATATTACCGATGACGACTGGATGAGATTTTACGAAGTTAATGTATTAAGCGGCGTAAAATTATCGCGTGCTTATCTCGACAACATGCTTAGTCAAAACTGGGGCCGTATCATTTTCATTTCCAGCGAATCCGGCTTACAAATTCCTGCCGAAATGATCCATTATGGTATGACGAAAACCGCTCAGATAGCTGTAGCACGTGGCCTGGCCGAACTTACTGAGGGCACCGGAGTAACCGTTAATTCTGTACTACCGGGCCCAACACTTTCTGAAGGTGTTGGCGATTTTATGAAAGCCCTTGCAAAAGATAAAGGCTTAACAGACGATGAGATGGAAAAGGAGTTTTTTAAAACCATGCGATCAACTTCCATTATCAAAAGATTTATAAGTCCGGATGAGATTGCAAATACTGTAACTTATTTATCAAGCCCGCTTTCGTCGGCTACTAATGGCGCTAATATAAGAGTTGACGGTGGCGTTATTAAAACCGCATTCTGATGTTTGAAAAATAAAAGGGTCCGGGCGTATTTATTACCCAGACCTTTTTATAGCACCATATTATGGTTTCTTGGTGGTGTCGGTTTTTGCTGTGTCAGTTTTAGCAGTATCAGTACTTGCAGGGGTTGTACTTGGCGTTGTTGTGGTGGCTGCAGTGTCTGTTTTTGTACTATCAGATCCGCTGCTGGCTGTTTTTGACGAACTGCAGCTTGTTGCTATTGCACCTATCATTGTCGCGACAAGTGCAAGACTTAGAATTTGCTTTTTCATAGTTTACCTGTATTTGATTTTAATTTATCAATTTAAACATACTATTAACCACACATTGGGCATATTGTTTAAGCTAATTTGCTCATGATATAAAATTGTAAAGTATATGCGCATAATGTTTATTGAAGTAAGCGCCATAACCAGATGTGTTATTTTACAATTAAAATATGTTTATTCTATCAATAATTTCTGATATTTAAGGTCTATGGTGGTATCTGAACGAATGTTAAAGTGGGCCATGCGCTTCTACCCTCCCCTCCTTTTTCAACGTATTTGGGTTGTAAATATTGATAAAGGATTTACTGGTGTTCAGGTTAAAATAAAAAGAAGTTTCTTAAATAAAAACTATAACAGTTCTATTTTTGGTGGGACTATATTTTCGGCTGCAGATCCTTTTTACCCGGTATTATTTCATCAGTTACTTAGCAAAAAAGGATACAAATTAAAGGTGTGGTCAAAATCATCATCTATACACTATTTAAAACCGGGTTTGTCTGATCTTTATTTCAAGATCAATTTAAGCGATGACGATATTGCAAATGCCGAGGCGGTATTAAATACCGGTGGTAAATATATGGCGCACCACCCAATTGATATTTATAATAAAGATGGTGAAATATGTGTATCTGTAATGAACGAGATATACCTGCGTAATTTGAATTTTACTGATGTGAGCTTATAATTTTTTATTCTGATGACTGTATTTATGAACGACGAGGCATTTATTAAGAAAGGCTTCCAAATATCAACCGACAAAGGCTTGCTTCAGGTGGATGTAATATATGATTACTTAAATAATGATTCCTATTGGGCGCAGGGCATTCCCCGTGAAAAGATGGAGAAGGCAATAACGAACTCCATGTGTTTTGGAGTTTACACGAATGATCAACAGGTTGGGTTTGCAAGAGTGGTAACCGATGCGGCTACTTTTGCCTACATTTGTGATGTGTTTGTTTTGCCTGCTTTCAGGAAAAAAGGCTTATCGAAATGGTTGATACAAAGTGTAGTTAATCATCCTGACTTGCAGGGTTTAAGACGATGGTCATTGGCTACAGCTGATGCGCATGGCTTGTACAGTCAGTTTGATTTTACGCAAATAACCCATCCTGAAAGGTGGATGGAAATATTTACCCCCTATATTAAACCTCAGTAATTAGTTTAAGGGATAACGGAGCTAAAATGAATATCAAAAAACTGATTTTTGAGGGCGAAGGTGTAACACTCGACTTTAAAAAAACAATTACCAGCTGCGAAAAGATAGCGCGTACAATGGTTTCCTTTGCCAATAACAAGGGTGGTAAACTATTAATAGGCGTTGCTGATGACGGTACTATTAAAGGGGTTAAATCTGAAGATGAGGAACGCTATATGATCACTAAGGCAGCCCATCTTTTTGCCAGACCGGCCTTAGATCCTGTTTTTGAAGAAGTTTATGTTGATGATAAGCTGGTACTGGTTGTTGATACACCTCCAAGCGAAACCAAACCACATTACGCGTTAGCTGATGATGGAAAATGGTGGGCCTATGTGCGGGTAAAAGATAAGAGCGTTTTAGCCAGCAAGATTGTTTTAGAAGTGCTTAAACGTTCTTCTGCCGATGAGGGTGTATTGATAGAATATTCGGACAATGAAAAGCTGTTATTAGAGTATCTCGAGACACACACACGTATAGGCGTTAAGGAATGCAGCGAATTACTTAAGGTAGGGCGCCGCCGCGCGCAGCGCATCCTCGTTGACCTGATCCTGTCTGGTTTAATCCGTATTAATACAACAGAAAAGGAAGAATTTTACACGGCCTGTTAATCCCTTTTGTATAGCCATTATCATTACTTTTGTGTTCTCGCATACCTAAGTAATGATAAGCAATTTTTTAAAGTATAAACCCTATTATTCCGAAAGTCTTAAGCTGGCCATTCCGGTGGTTATATCCCAATTGGGGCATACCCTGGTTCAGATGTCTGACTCTATTATTGTGGGGCACTTTGCCGGCACAGTGTCCTTAGCGGCTGTTTCATTAGTAAATAGCTTGTTTATGGTGCCCCTGGTTATTGGTATGGGAATTTCTTATGGGTTAACCCCTCTTGTTGCCCAGAATAATGGTCGCCGTAACTTTAAAGAATGCGGGCTCTTGTTATCAAATAGCCTGTTTTTGAATATGCTCAGCGGTATTCTTTTGTTTGCCGGTATTTATTTCGGCACCATGTTGCTGATAAGTCATCTTGACCAATCGCCGCAAGTTGTGGAGACTGCTAAGCCCTACCTGCTATTAATGAGCCTCTCGCTAATTCCCCTGCTCATATTTAATACGTTTAAGCAATTTGCCGAAGGACTTGGATTTACCAAACAAGCTATGCTCATTTCTATATGGGGCAACATAATTAATATTTGCCTGGGGGTAACCTTTGTGAAAGGCCTATTCGGTATACATCCTATGGGCATCAAAGGTGTAGGTTACAGCACCCTCATTGATCGCTCCATAATGGCTATTGTGATGGCGGTGTATGTGCTCAGATCACCTATTTTTAAGGAATACTTAAAAAGCTTTGCTATCAGAAATATTGATCGTGTGAGAGGTATTCAGATCATGAAAATTGGTGCTCCTGTAGCAATGCAATATACGTTTGAGGTGAGTGCCTTTGGCGGCGCTGCAATTTTGGTAGGTACCATTGGCCTTGTTCAGCAAGCCGCTCACCAGGTTGCTATTAGTTTGGCGTCCATGACGTATATGATGGCCAGTGGTATATCTGCCGGAGCGGCCATAAAATCAGGAAACTATTTTGGCTCCAGCAATCATAAAAGCCTACGTTTATCTGCCATTTCAAATTACCATATCGTGTTGGTTTTTATGGCCGTTACCGCGCTTATATTTACCTTAGGCCGGCATTTATTGCCATGGATAATAACTTCTGATGAAAATGTCATTTTCATTGCAGCTCAATTACTTATCATAGCAGCTTTCTTTCAGCTATTTGATGGCGCACAGGTAGTTGGTCTTGGTGTTTTACGCGGCATGGGTGATGTTAATATTCCAACAGTAATTACATTTTTAGCTTATTGGGTTATAGGTTTACCCGTTGGATACATTTTGGGTATCTATTTTCACCTTGGCGTAAATGGGGTTTGGTATGGGTTAACATTAGGACTGGCTACAGCTTCGGTGTTATTATTTATACGCTTCCATATCATCAGCAAAAAACACCGCGATAAAACCATCCCGATTTTCGCAAAAGATTAGAAATACAGATCAGTAGCCATTTTAAAAGTGTTGCAATGAGCATCCACAATGTCTTTGATTAAGGGAGAATAGCCGCCTCCCATGCTAACCTGTACCGGTATATTATTTGCAATGCATTGCTCAAATACAAATCGGTCGCGCGCTTTACAAGCTTTTTTGCTTAATGCAAGCTTACCCAGTTTGTCACTGCTCAATACATCAACACCTGCTAAATAAAATATAAAATCAGGCTTTTGCTGTTGGATGAGTTTTGGCAGGGCTTCATATAGTATATTTAAATATTGCTCATCTTCTACCCCGTCTGCCAGCGAAATATCCAGGTCAGAAGTTTCTTTACGCGATGGGAAATTATTTGCGCCATGCATAGAAAAGGTAAATACCCGCGGCTCATTTTCAAATATCTGTGCAGTACCATTACCCTGATGTACATCTAAATCAATTATTAAGATAGACTGTGCTAAATTATTATTCAGCAAATAGTTAGCCGCAACAGCCTGGTCGTTTAAAAGGCAAAAGCCTTCGCCCCAATTTGTGCCAGCATGGTGAGTTCCGCCAGCAACGTTAAAAGCTATTCCGTTATCAAATGCAAACCGGCAACCATCGATAGTACCCTGAGCTATTCGTATTTCACGCTCAACCAGCAGGGCGGATAACGGGAAGCCGATGCGCCTTTGCTCTTTTAATGATAAGGTAAGATCCCGCAACTGCTGCCAATAGCTTTCCTCATGAGTTTGGAGAATAATATCCTCCGCTAATAAGCCAGGCGAAAATAAACTATCCGCGGTAATCACTCCTTCATGTAATAACTGGGCAGGTATCAACTCATATTTGAGCATCGGAAATCTATGCCCTTCAGGCAATGGATGTGCATATATGGGATCGAAAGCTATTTTAAGCATTACAGGTTAAGCTAATATTTCACCAACGTGCTTTTCAATATTCTCGCAGATATTATCAAGAGGCAGGTCATTGGCATCATTGCCAAAAGGATCTTCAATTTCTTCAGCTATTAATTCTATACTGGCAAAAACAAAAAGCACAAATCCGATTATAGGAATAGTAAAATACTTGAGGTCAAACGCCCAGGTAAATGGCAGCGTCATGATATACGTAAAGATGAATTTTTTGATAAACACGCTATACGAAAAAGGAATAGGTGTTTTTTTGATGCGTTCACAGCCACCACAAATATCTGTAAAAGAAGTAATTTCGGCAGTTATACTAAACAATTGCTCCGGGTTTATAATACCCTCTTTATTGAGCCTGTACACATTTTCTATAATGGCAGATGCTACCTGGTTGGGTACGTGTTTATCCTGATTAATAGTAATAAATCGGGATTGCTCAGGCACATAAATATCGCGCAGGTGATTTCTTAACGCCCGGGCGTAAAGCGGTATTATATAATTGAAATACGCAGCATCGGTTTCATTTACCAAGTGTTTCAGTTTAATAGCCAGGTTGCGACTGCTATTGGTAAGACCGCCCCATATTTTACGCCCTTCCCACCAACGGTCATAAGCCGAATTGATACGAAAGGCCAGTAATAATGAAAATACAAAACCAATAGTTTGATGAATAAAGCTCACCTTTTTGAGCAGACTGGTATCCGGAAGCTGCCAAAAATCTATTAAAAAATAGGTAACTATACCTGCATAAGCGCTCACTGCCAGTATTAATGGAAAAAGCTCACGCAAAGTATCGGCCTTGTTAATCTTGAAAATAAATGAAAACCACTCTTTGGGATTATAATAAACCATATTTTAAGTCAAAAGTAAAAATTCAATTCAAAAGCACTCATTCTGTCATTTCCGAACGAACGAAGTAAGGAGAAATCTTGTACTACTTGCCGGGCGAATTGCAAATCGCATAAGATTTCTCGCTCTCGCACGAAGTGACATTTTTTCAGTTAGCTATCGCAGCCGCCAAATGCTGTACTGCTAAATAAACATCATGAAAAGTATTATACAGCGGTACGGGGCTTAGTCTGATCACATCGGGTTCGCGCCAATCGCCTATTATGCCGTTATCGGCAAGATGTTTAAAAATTACTTTAGCGTTCCGTTTGCATACAACAGACAGCTGACAGCCCCGCTCCTGCGGATTAACCGGCGTTATGATTTTGAAAACCTCCTCGCTTTGTTGCTTATTTATCTCTTTAATCAAAAACTCCATATAACCTGTTAAAGCCACGCTTTTTCCCCGAAGGATATCGACACCACCCGCATCATTAAAGATAGCCATAGAGGCTTTAAATAAAGCCAAAAGAAATATTGGGCACGTGCTTACCTGCCAGCCGTTTGCACCCGTAGCAGGATCAAAGCCCGGAGCCATTAAAAACCTTTTATCTTCTCTGTAGCCCCACCAACCTGCAAAGCGGTCGAGTTTGGTATTTTCAAAATGCTTTTCGTGCACAAAAACACCGCTGATACCGCCTGGCCCGGAGTTCATGTACTTATACGAGCACCAGCAGGCAAAATCGGCGTTCCAGTCGTGTAGTTTCAGTGGCACATTGCCCGCGGCATGCGCCAGATCGAACCCTACATAAGCCCCTGCTTTGTGAGCTTCATGGGCAATCGCTTCCATATCAAACAGCTGTCCGGTATAATAATTTATCCCTGCAAAAAGCACCAATGCCAATTCCGGTGCATGTTTATTTATAACCTGAGCTATATCCCCGGTGCGCAATGTAAGCTCACCCTCCCTCGGAAAAACCTCAATAACAGCCTCCTTTGGATCAAACCCATGAAACCTAACCTGACTCTCTACCGCATACTGATCTGAAGGAAAAGCCCCTCCCTCCATGATTATTTTAAATCGTTTACTATTTGGTTTATAGAAACTTACCATTAATAAATGAAGATTTACTGTAAGTGAATTCATAACAGTAACTTCATTTTCATGGGCGCCAACAATTTTTGCAATGGAGGGCAGAAGCTGTTTATGATAGCTTAACCAAGCATCATCACCTTGAAACCAGCCTTCAACCGCCAGGTTTTTCCAGGTGTTTAGTTGGTCAGCAATATATTGTTCAGCCGAGACCGGCTGCAACCCCAAGGAATTTCCGCACAAATAAACAACATCCACATCATTGTGCCGAGGTATCAGAAACTTGTTTCTGAAGTCTTTTAATAGGTCAACCCTATCCTGCTCTAATGCAAATGCTAAACCTTGCTGATAATTCATTACCTCAATATTACAAAAATTGATTGAAGTGATGAATGCGGCGAGTTTTTAATTAATTATCCGTACGCTAAAAAACATATTATTTGTTAGGCTTGCTCACATAAATATCACCCTTAACATAAAAGCGATATGGTAATGACGCATCTTCCCCTGCATAATCAACCCCTATTCTTGGGCCAGTAGTTATTTGATCATCGTTAAAACTAAGTCCGCGATCCTCCAGCCAAAGCGTATCGCTTTGCAGGCTTATAGCGTTAATATTGCGCGAAATACCCAATGCTTTGGCAACAGAACCGGGCCCTGTTGTAATATTTGATTTCAAAACCGGCATATTACGCCTGACTTGCATGGCTTCAATTCCCTCGGTTGGATGAACAGCCCGGATAAGGATTGCCTGAGCATGCCCTTCTACCGAGGTCACAATATTGAACATTTCATGAATGCCATAACACAGATAAACGTAAGCAATGCCACCCTGCATAAACATGGTTTTGGTGCGCGGAGTTAACCGGTTGCCATAAGAATGAGCCGCGCGATCTATAGCTCCGTTATATGCTTCTGTTTCAACAATATAACCACCAGTAATTACACTATCAATACAAGTAAATAAATACTTGCCTAACAAGCTCTTACTGATGGCAACCACATCATTACCAAGATAAAACTGTTCGCTTAACTTCATTTTTTAAGAATACGCTTTAATAATTTATTGATCTCTTTTGCCCGGTCAAATATCATAATGTGGGTACCGCCATTAACAATGGTGGGGTCATGGATTCGTTTATAAGAAAATACCAGGTCTTTATTTCCGGTTATATGATAAAGGTTTGGCGGGACGGTTTCGTTTTCCCAATGCAATATGGCTTTCATAGCCCATTTTATAAATACAGGCGATGTATTGTTGAGCATATCATTAAACAGCCAGGCATCTTCGGCGTTCATATGGCCGAATAGTGGTTTAATCATAAAACCAAGCGAGTTAAATAACTTTCCGGGAATAAGTTTATAAACCGGCAGGTTCCTGAATAAACTAAAGTACCACGGAGCTTCGTTGATTGTTTTGATGCTCGATATCAGGATCACCTTTTTTACCGGGAGCAAATTGGCTATCTCTACAGCGATCATTCCTCCCAGGGAATTACCGATAATGATGGAATTATGATATATATTATATTGATATATAAGCTTTTGAGAATAAGTACTTAAAGTATCATTTTGATTGGGTTCTATCCAATCAACAGGTATTACATCATGCTCATGTAAATCAATATTGTTATATACTCGGGTATCGGCCCCCAGTCCGGCTATCAGATATATTCTGCTCATTTAAAACTTACCAGCTTAACTATCTGCTCCAGATAACGGGTGTCCGTTTCATCAAACTGATCTAATAACTCACTGTCTACATCAAGCACCGCTACTACTTCATTATTATGAAATACGGGTACAACTATTTCCGATCGCGAAAGCGAACTGCAGGCAATATGCCCGGGAAATGCGTCAACATCAGGCACTATAAGTGTTTTGGCCTGCTCCCATGCCGATCCGCAAACACCTTTACCTAAAGCTATGCGCGTACATGCTACAGGCCCTTGAAACGGGCCTAAAACCAGCTCATTATCTTTTACCAGATAAAAGCCTACCCAAAACCATTTAAACTGCTCTTTTAAAGCAGCACTGATATTTGCCAGGTTGGCCACCAGATCGGGTTCGTCATAAAGCAAGGCCTCAATTTGGGGAATAAGCGTAGTGTATTGCTCCGTTTTATTAGTTGATGCGGTTATATTTAAATCTTCTGCCATACACAAAAGTAGTGATGCTGTATTGAAAGTAAATAAGGCAAATATCATATTTAATCTTTTATTTAGCAGGGTGTATGATCGTTAGTTTAACTATAGTACGATATCGTAAACTCTTTATTCCGCTCGCTTTGCTGGCTATGGCTTTGCACCGTTTACCTATGCTTTTTCAAAAAGGCTGCACGTTTTATAAACTGTTGGGATCGGGACGCAACGGAACATTTGACCTTCAACCCGACTGGCAGCAATGGGGATTACTGGCCTGCTGGGACACAAGGGAAGATTTTGATAATTTTCACAAACAGTCCTTTGTCGCTGCCTGGTGGCGGATATTGAGTCGCGAAAAGTGGACAATATTATGCCGCCCCTTGCAAAGTCATGGCAAATGGGACGGGAAAGAACCTTTTGATAACTCCAATATAAAAGACCACACCGGCCCTATAGTGGTATTAACCCGTGCCACAATCAGGATGAACAGGCTAAAAAACTTTTGGTCACATGTTGATGAAGTGGCCAATCTGATGATTAGCGCACCAGGTTATATTACCTCGTTTGGTATAGGCGAAGCGCCGGTTTACCGGCAAGCCACCTTTTCGGTTTGGCAAAGTTTAGACGACGTGAAAGCCTTTGCTTATACAAGCCGGGAACACGCAGAAGTAATAAAATTAACCCGTAGTGAAAACTGGTACAGCGAGGAGCTTTTTGCCCGCTTTAGACCTATTGAAAGTTTTGGATCACTGCATGGAAAAGACCCATTAAATGATTTATTGAAATAATTAAGACATGAGAATTATTGCCGAACTACCCCACCCCGATTTTAAAATATCCATCCTGAGTATGAATCAAAAGTTCATCGTAAAAATTGAACAGGGAATACTTGAGCAGACTTATAAGATAGCCGAGATGGATTTAACAGATGGTGTTAACAGCGTTTTTGAATTGCTTGATGAAGAGTTTTTAAAAAAAGTTGGTTCCCGATTTTTAGAAATGCGTGCAGATTTCAAAGATGCTTATTATCGCTATAATTACTAACAAATAGCATATACAATCATCTGTAACACAACTAATTATAGTTTTTAAATCATTAAAACAGAATTTTATTTGGCCAATCACCCCTATTTTATCTAAAAAACGAATATAAAATACATCAAAATGTACAGTTACTGTATATTAATAAGTATAATTATCTGTTATAAAGGCATTTATATTAATTAAAAAAATTATATTTGGTGTTGTTTTTAACCAAATAAATGGGTAATTATATACAAACCTAACCTAAAATCGCCCTCCTTTTCAGAATATAGTTCTGTGAACTCTATCCCAACTTTAACTCAAAATACTTAAAGATTTTAAACTCAGATGGCGTTATTATCAGCCATAAAATAAATTGCTGAATGTTTGGTAAATTAGTATCATGAAAACAGTAACAAAAAATAAAAATGAGGATATACACGAAGTTTACATAAAAGAGCGTGAAATTTTGTGGGAATTAGATGTCGAGATAATTATATCAGATGACTTTGATGAATTTAATTCAGACTTAGATTAAGGGCATTGTCTATCATCCTATTTACATCTATTGGATCATCAAATCTACAGTCCATAAATCTATCCCTACCAAAGAATATATCAAGTGATTTGTTAAATTCAATAACAGCAGTTTGATAGCACCATAACCCAGTTTGATAAAGTTCATCTTTGTTGTCTGTTGGCAGAAAACCAAACCTCATATATCTTGAATAACTATATGTAGGGTCTTGTTCTCCATCTTTCCTAATCAACATACTGACTTTAAATTTGAATACATACTTACCGTCAATAAACAAATTTGTCTTATGTCCAATAATCCATGTTGCATTAGGCAACACATCAGGAACAGAATTTACTGTTTGTACATCTGGATGAATTTTAACTTGGATGTGATTTGCCATAATAATAGGTTTTAGGTGAAGTAGCCTATAAATCTACTATTAACTATTATATAACTAAAAATCTTATTTAAAAATCTTAACCATGTTACAGTCTACCGAATTTAAAACGATAATAGATGTCGTTACACGATTCCCTAATGAAAAAGCATGTCACCAATACCTCGCCTCTCGTAGATGGTCTGATGGTATCATGCTTTGCCCTCATAAGGATTGTGAGAACGATACAGCCTATATTTTTAAGGATGGCATACGTTATAAGTGTATTGCCTGTAAACGTGTCTACACGGCCAAAACAGGTACATTCATGGAAGCCAGTAAACTTTCCACTATTAAATGGTTTGTGGCTATTTACCTATTCCTACATAAGAAAGGCATTAGCAGTATTCAATTAGCCAAAGACGTAGGTGTCACGCAGAAAACAGCATGGTTCATGTTAGGTCGTTTAAGATTAGCATTAGGTAATCAGGAAGAGGAACAATTGGACGGTACAGTAGAGATAGATGAAACCTTTGTTGGTGGTAAAGCAATATTTAAACATAAGCGAAAGCGTATCAAGTATACTCCTGGCCGATCGTGGAAAGATAAGACACCTGTATTAGGCATGCTACAACGTGGCGGTAAAGTAAAAGCCATTGTAGTACCTGATGTTACTATGATTCATATAAGGCGCTCTCTTGACAAATATGTGAAAAGAGGGTGTAATATCATGGGAGACGGTTATCAGGGCTATAAATCAATAGAAATGCACTATAACGTGCGTTCTGTAGATCATGCTAAAGGTTGGTACGTAGATGGCGATTGTCATACTAACACAATTGAGGGTTTTTGGAGTCAATTCAAAAAAGGAATCAAGGGTGTATATCATAAAACCACGCCTAAGCATTTACAGAAATACGTAGATGAATTTGCGTTTAGATATAATTATAGAAACTTAGGAGCACAACAGCAATTAGATTGCGTCATATCAAAAATGGAATGCAGATTAAAATACAAAGAACTAACGGCTGCTTGATATTCTTAAGGGATTGGTGTAACTTCGTATTGTTCAAACATCACATTCACATGAAGTCAGAAGATAAAAAGCCTGTTGTGGTTGCGCCTGTACGTAATCCTCAACCCAAACAAACGAGCGGGGACAAAGCGTTTGATAATGCTATTGACAGGATGTTAAAGCCTCTGCCAAAACCCAACTCGAAATAAGTTAATTAACAAAATATTAATAAAAAGCCGCTTCCTTAATTGGATAGCGGTTTTTTTGTGTGGAATTATTATTTAGAATACTTATAAATTACACGCAATTATGTCACATTTTTATTTAATTAGTTGCAAATCATGGTTTTGGATATATATTTGCGATATACTAAAAGTAATAAACTATTTGTGAGTTATTGACAATACACAATTTCAATCTGCGAAGCCGTGTAAATTCATAATTTTTATTACTTAGCTGAATAACTAATCAAAATTGAACGTGTGACGAATTCCACTGTTCAGTCCCTTGATGTCGTTATATGCAACAAACAATGTTTATTAAAATAAGTTGTATCAATGTTCATTTTTGATATGCAGCGATTTTTTAAATTGTAAACGCAAATAACGATAAATGCAATACCAGGCCAACAATATAGCAGATTTCTTTTTATCACAGGTAGATACTAACCTTGGCGATACTATCTCCCCTATAAAGCTCCAAAAGTTGGTTTATTATGCTCAAGCATGGAATTACACCATTTTCGATCGGCCTTTATTCGATGAAAGGGTCGAGGCATGGACTCATGGGCCTGTGGTAAGGTCTATTTATGAGCGTTTTAAAGAATATCCTATATATTCCCCTCTTGATTTATCAGAAATAAGAATAGATGAAATTTATTTTGATTCAGATACATTAGCCATCCTTAATGATGTTAATATGATATATGGCGAACACTCTGGTAAATACTTGGAAGATTTGACTCACAATGAAAATCCATGGATAAATGCAAGAGCTGGAATACCTCCTTACTTAGCTTGTACAAATGAGATTACGTTGAAGTCAATGAAATCTTATTATTCAAAAATACGTGAGCCAAAATAATAATCTTAAAAGAAGTTTGATTCCTCAATCTGCTTCAAAGGTTAATACAAATCCGAAATTTATTGATAAGAATGCTGCCCTAATGAAAGGATGGCAAAGCGATGGCGATAAGGCCAATGTTCTTATTTCAATAAAGTTCATTCAACATGATTTCCAATGTTTTAGTGGTTGGCAAAAGGATGAAATGAATTTGTTTTGGGATTTTTCTCGTCGCATACATGAAAGTACTTGGAGTAATATCTACTCTCAATCAGGAAAATTAGAAAAGACGGGTTTTGGTATAACCAATATTAGCCGGGGCCAATATCCAAAATCAGAGTTCATCAATAGTTTAAGCCCCGATATAGGAATAGTTGAATTAAGAGTAAGTAAAAAAATGAGGGTTCATGGATTTAGATTTGGGGCAATTTTTTATTTGTGCTTTTTAGATAGGAATCACGAAATCTGTCCGTAATGGTGGGTTAGGATTTTACGATTAAATCCAACTATTGTTATTGAGATTGGTTGCCTCTCATATTTGGCTTAACCTCATAGCGATCCCAATATTTTTTATCTTTCATACTATCTAAAACAGTTGAAGAATCATTTTCCTTTATCCGTGTAAATCCTTTTGGTAAAGGAGGCAACATCAGTGATGCAGTATCAACTGCTGAACTATCTATAACATTGCCTCCAAACTCTTTAAAAGGGTCATTAGATGGATTATCATGGGTGGAAGCGCTTCGTATGTAATATACAACCTGAATAAAGTTTCCCAACACACCTATATACTTATTTGAATCGTAACTATACACGGTACATACGAATAGATTTGCGCTCTTATTCAAGTCTCGGTATGTAGTATGCCCTAAATGCTCTTTAAAGTCCTTAATGGAGGGATTTGTGATAATAAACAACAACAAAATGAATATGCTTATCCATTGCTTTTTTGATAGGTTAGGTAATTTCATTTATGTGAGAATTTAGGATAAAAAAATAGCGTGACTGATATTATCTCCCGCCATCCAAGGCTTCTCACGGCCTAAACACACGCAAAGATACAGCCACGCCTTTTCAGCGTACTTATACCTCGGATGTGTGCATATTTTAATTGTGAGAATTTTGGATAGCACTCCGATAGTTATACAATATTTTAACGGCCAAATATAGTTATACAAATTGTAAAGCACTATTGAAAAAATTGATTTGTTTTTGCTAATTATCTTAGCATATATTTGTGACATGGCAAGTATGTTTGAATCAGTAGAAAGGGAGTTAAAAGTCACAGCAGAGAAAGCACGTGTAAATGGAATGTGGTTTAGTTCCAATCGTGGTGAAAGATGGCTTACGCCGGAGGAATTTGAGGCTGAAGGACAATCTGACCTTATTATTTGGGGAAAAGAATGCAGAACTGTTTTAACAGAGTTTACAATGCGTGACCCTCGTTATGAAATTAGAGCACGTTTAAAACATATTAATCAATCCACACTCGATTTACAGAACTTTAGCGAAAGAGTATTTGCATACTTCAATAATGTACCTAAAGATAAGAGGTAATTAAAGGTCTCTATTTTCATTTTCTATAAAATCTGTATAAGTATCTACGCCATTAATAATGGAACATTTTAATTTATAGTCATACAACCTAATCTTATGGCTGATCAAATTCTCATATCTAATTTGACCCATTATATAAACCTTAAACGCCCCCGCTTTAATAGCTAAAGCAGCATCCGGATATATAGGATAATTTCCAAAAAATCTTCGTAGAGGGCTCTCTTTAACCACATAAGAATTTACATCATGAACAACATTAAAAGGAGCTCCCTCGAAGTTGGGCTGTGCCGTATCAACTTTAGCTACAACTCTTGTTTCTATTATTTTAACAGGAGTATTACTAAGATTATTAAGAGAATATTTAACAGAAAATTTACTTGGCTCAACAATCATGTTTTGAACAAAAATTTGCAAAAACGGTTGGTTTTCTTGTTCAAAACGAGTGGTGGCGTCTATAAGGGACTGTTGAGTAAGAGTGTTATAATTAATAGCATTTTTAAGAGATATCCCCGTAATAAATATCAACGCAAAGTTTATTGCCACGCCTACAGCTGCTATTTTATTTGCCAAACTCCAATTTCTTTCTTTGGGAAAGGTAACCTCGACTATTGGAGTTCTTTGGTGATAATCGTCTGCTCCCTTATCTCTGCTATCTTTTGCCTTATCGGAATGTGGTTTTTCATCGATTATTTTTTTATTCCTATTGTCAGTTTGGATAAGAGAGGGTTTAATTGGAGGTACGTGCTTTTGGGATTGGGGTGCTTTATTATTACCCATTTTTTTATCTGGATTGCGTTCAGCGTTTAGTGATGTTTGATAACATTTTTACTCCTTTCCGGCAACAAAAGTTTCATCTAACTTTACTTAAAAAAACATATATTTATTTAATAAAACCTTATTAACATGGAACTTATAGATTTAGTACTTTATGCAATTGGGATTCTAATCTCTATTTTTTTAGCTCGTGCCATTTTTAGTATTCCCACTATAGTGGATCAGTTAAAACAGCAAACAAAACTCTTGGAACAAATAGCAAGTAAAAACTCACCTCCGAAAAAAGAAAAGCCACTCATATCTGATAGCGATTTAGAAAAAGAGGCTTTGTCTCATCCTAAAGAATAACACTCACAACACTAAGCCATCTTAAAGGAAAAATTTAGGTGGCTTTTGTATATAATTACCAATAAATGAGAAGTCAAGTCGATAAAAGGTCACAGTACCAAAAACCTGCAGGTTTTTGATCTGTAGTTGAAACACAAGAATCGTTTGAATTTTTGGGGGCCTGGTACTCCTTAAATATCCTCACTCCGGTTTTGTAAGCTATCTCATCTTTAAAGATTGGACCTTTAAAAGTGAATGTATGGAACTCCCCGTTCTCGCCACATACGTCAACATCATCGGGTAAATCGTTTATCAATTCAGGGGTTATCTCTCTGCCAACTATCCGCTCTAACCGTGCCTGAGTACAGGCTATTACCGTACCAAACCCAAGTTTGAAAAACTCGTTGATCAGCTCATTTGTGTCACGTTTCCATAAGGGATAAATCCCTTTCAATCCTATTTCACTCAGGCGTGCATCGCGGTAGTTCCTGAGATCTTCCAAAAATATATCACCAAAAATAGCATGGGTTATACCCTCGCTTCTAAAATGGGTTAAATGATAGCGCATGGCTTCGTCATACTCAGTCATTCCGGGCATTTCAGGCAAGCGTATTTGATACAGCGGTATCCCTATACTTTCGGCCTGTTTAATCAACAGCTCTGTGCGCACGCCGTGCATCGATATCCTGTCGGCAGCATCATTAATGGTTGTTACCAGGTATTTGATATCTAATTCTGGATTTTGAAGGCAATGGTACAAAGCCAGGGAACTGTCCTTTCCACCGCTCCAGTTGAATATGCAATTAGTTGGCATTAGCTTTTCAGACGTTATATTTTAACTAAGGTAGTTTAGTTTTTAAGTAATTCATTTACCAAAGCCGGCACACCTATGGAGGCTTTTTCCTGTATTTTGATAAGCGGGCCATTAATCCTTACTTCTGGTATTTTGGGATCAATAATATATTTAGGTACTTCGCGACCTACATAACTGATTAAACCTGCTGCCGGATAAACCGCTAAAGACGACCCTACAAGCATAAATATCTCCGCACTGGTACAAACGCGTGCCGCGGGTTCAATCATTGGTACATCCTCCCCAAACCACACCACATGGGCCCTTAAAGGTGAGCCTAACTCACATACTTCATCCATCCTTAATTCCCATCCATCAATCGGATAAGTAAGCTTAGCGTCAATACTCGATTGGGAGCGGGTAATAATACCATGTAAATGCACTACTTTGGTTGAGCCTGCACGTTCATGCAGGTCGTCAATATTTTGGGTAATGATAGTAACGTCGTATTTTTCTTCCAGTTGAGCCAATGCATAATGAGCAGCATTGGGCTTGGCCTCCAGTACAGATTTGCGGCGTGCATTATAAAATTCCTGTACCAGGACAGGATTGTGCTCCCAGGCCTCTGGTGTAGCCACATCTTCAATATTATAACCTTCCCATAAGCCATCGCTGTCTCTAAAGGTTTTTAATCCGCTTTCTGCACTAATCCCCGCTCCTGTTAGCACTACCAATTTTTTCATTTTTATCAACAAATTATATATCCATAAAAAAAGCGACCTGCTTTGGAGCAGATCGCTTTTCTATTTTAATTCTTTTAATTATAGAGCTAACTGCTTTTTTGTACGTAAAAAGGTATACTTTGTTTTGGCGAGTTCAAAACCGCCAAACATCAAAATTCCAAATACCAGGTTGCCATATATCATATTATACTCAAACGGAATGGCATTCACTAATGATGTACCGTAACCGGCCAACGTATGCGGGTATAAGGTGCCCGGTAAATCAGTTAATAACCAGTGTATCAATACGGATGCAACAGAAGCTAAGGCTACGTTCAATACATTTACTTTTTTCACTAAACTCCCTACCAAAACCATTAAAGCAAATGCCAAATAAGTCCATTCGGCACCGCTATACCATAAAGTTAATTTAGAAAAATACAAATAACCCAAAATGATATCGGTTGTAAATAAAGTAAGTAACACGGTAAGGTAACCTCTCCATTTGCTGGTAAAATAAGCGCCGCCGAAAATAGCGATAGCACCTACCGGGTTAAAATTACTCAACTCTTTATATTCGAAAGCAAGCAGCCTGAACGCGGCAGCTACCACAATCATCAATACCAGAACGATGTTGCGTGTTATATTATCTTTTGAAGTCATGATCAAAAATTTATGCAGTAAAAATACTTATAAATGTATTAAATAAGAAAATATTACTTCTTAACAATGGCAATGGCTCCCGGACTAATACCTGTGGTTAGTGAATACTCTTTTTTACCCGTTTTATCAAAGGCAAAAATTTCTCCATTTGATTTATAGTCCTTAGCATCCGTCACAAACAACTCTCCTGTTTCTTCATCTATTTTAAGTCCGAATGGGGTGATTACCACTGTTCCGTCGCTTATAAAATTTGCCTTTTCTAAAGTTTCTGTCTTTACATTGAATACCTGAATTTTATTGTCGGCGGTAATAAAATAGGCAAAATCACCCGAAGTAATGATCGGCGT
Source organism: Mucilaginibacter sabulilitoris (assembly GCF_034262375.1). NCBI lineage: Bacteria > Pseudomonadati > Bacteroidota > Sphingobacteriia > Sphingobacteriales > Sphingobacteriaceae > Mucilaginibacter > Mucilaginibacter sabulilitoris. Next base: position 4,241,998 of record NZ_CP139558.1, on the reverse strand, counting down.
GCCATAAGCTGCAGATAGATCACTTTGTTTTTTTACTGCATCAGTGGTTGTGTTGATGATGGTTAATGCTGGTAATATCTTATCAAAATCGCCCATTGAAATTACATATACATCGCCATACTTATCGGCAGCTATACTAACAGGATTTAAGCCAACGGTAATCTTCTTGGTTTCGGTTAAGGTATTCAAGTCGACAACCGATACCGTTTTATCCGGATTACCAAAATCTAAACCACCTGAATTGGCAACATACAGCTTATCATTAGCTACAACCAATTGCTCCGGGTTACGGCCAACTTTTATGTACTTAGTCACGGTAAGCGAAGCAGTGTCGAGCACTGCCACTGTACCATCATAAGATGTTATCAATGCCATATTTTTATAAAACGCTACAGAACGCGGCTGGCGGGCAACTGTATTATCAAATAAATCAAGCTTTTTAATTGATTTTGCAGTTTTAGCATCGGCAACTTCTACTGTACTGGATACGTTTACAACGATGTACATTTTTGAGCCGTATATTTTAATATCATTACCCGTATCGCCCAGACCACGCCCATTAATTGTCTTAAACTTATCTGGAATCAGCTGTTTGTTTGCATAATTATAATACGTTAACGTGCTGTTATTGGCATTAAACGCACCCTGGTTAAGTATATAAATACCCGCTTTATTGGTTAAAGGGTCAATCGGTTTATCATCATTTGGGTTGATTTTATCTTTGTGACATGACGCAAGCGCTGTTATGGCTGCTGCGCCAATGAATAAATTTTTAAGTTTAAATTGTTTCATATTCTTATATTATTAAATTTTTATTTGAATTGTAAACCGGTACGAGCGGCCGGGTAAAGGAAAACTCCTGATAACGGCGTAATTGGCATTAAACAAATTATTTACTTCGACAGCAGCCGTTACCTGCTTAGTTTTGAGCAGAAAATTGTAAACTGCTGATGCATCACTTACCGAATATCCTGATAACAGATTTTCAGGTAAATTTTCACCACTGTAATACCTTGATGATGAAAGGACCTGGTTATAATAAATTCCAAATTGTCTGTGATCAATGCCGGCGTTAATAGCCACAGTATGTTTTGGAGAGTATGGAATTTGCTTCAGGTAAACAGAGCTTGCCGGATCTGATACGTCAATTGCTTTTTGAAAGCTATAATTGGCTGTTAATAAAGCCCGCCAGTTATTATTAAGTTTCGACTGTGTTTTTATGCTTACGTCTATACCCTTAACATCAACCTTACCCAAATTGCTGATAGATGATATATAGGGGTTTTGATTAGGAATAGATAGTATTTTATCGGTTACATTGTTATAATACGCATCGGCAGTAAATGTAACGTAATCAAGCCACGAGTTCAGGCTTTTGGTAAAGGTAGCGCCCAAATCGTATTGTTTGGCAAATTCAGGTTTAAGATCGCGCACCTGTATCGCGAAATAGTAGAATTCATCAAAGGTTGGATAGCGGAACGAGTTTTTATAAAATGCCCTTAACTGAAAATTTGAATTATTAAATGGTTTAAAGGTAGCCATTAACGTGGGCGAGTAAACATTACGCGAAGCCGATGCTTTACCCGTTTTTACCGATTCGTTGATATTACTATTAAGCAAACTTCCCTGGAAACGCCATTTACCGACAATTAAGTTTGACGCTATGGCATTAAGCAAAGTACTTCGTGATGGATAAGCATAATTAGTAATATTGGCATCCAGGTGGGTATAAGCAAAATCAACAGCATAAGAAACCTCCCAATTACTCAGGATATGATAAGCCAGCGTGGCTGATTGATAAACCTCTTTCTGCGTGTATTTATAATTTAGCCCACCCTGGTTATTTAAAAAATCGGGATCGGTGTAATGAGTATATAACCTTGATAGTTTGGTATTTAACAGCAAATGTAAGCTACTTCCCCATAAGTGCTCATAACCTGCCTGTGCAAATATATCCCGGTTCTGCACACGTTGTTTGGAATAAGGATTATAAAATACAACCGCGCCGGGCAGCCCCCTATCCGAGTTATAATAGTTTACATGAAAGTTAAACTGGTTGCTGTCAGATTTTGTCCAGTACAGTGCCGCATCGGCCTGTTGTGCCTTAATATCGCCATTACGCCGGGTGGCTAAAGTATCGGAGCCGTCGCCATTTACTTTATATTTATACTGTCCATCGGCTTTTTCAAGATAGGAATTGACAACTGCCGACCAGTTTTTATTGATCCGCTGCTGCCACTGGATATATGGGTTGATAAGCCCGAATGAACCGCCTTTAATTCCCACAAGCACTTGGTAAGGCTTCTCTGCACCCAACAAAGGCCTTATAGTTTTTATGGATAACAAGCTTGCGGATGCAAATGCCCGGGCTGGTGCGCATATATTATCGGGTTGCCCATTATAAAGTGCTATTGATTGTACATTGTTTAAGTTAAGCCGGCCCAGGTCTATTTGCCCGTTCTGCGCATCGTTTAACTGAACCCCGTCGTAAAATATACCGGTATGATTAGCACCAAGACTGCGCACCAGCACTGTTTTTACGCCACCAATACCACCATAATCTTTAATATTAACACCGGCGAAATTCCTGATGGCATCGGCGACGGTGAAGGCACTGTTGCGGGTAAAATCGATGGATGATATTTGTTGAGCCGGGGTAATGGTTTGTACTTGTGGTATGGTTGAAGTGGAAATGGTTACCTCTTTAAGTTTTTTGGTAGTATCTGTTTGTGCCGATACTTTATTGGGTAATACAATCTGCAACATAAAAACCACAACGCCCAAGCCCGAAGCAGGTAAAAGTTTATAAATACAATGTAAGTTTTTCTTCATGTTGTTGCACGCAAAACATCACCGCACACATAGGACAGAGTAATTTGAAATGAAACACACTAATAGAAGAGCATTTACATTCAAGCCTCAATCCCCGAAAGCTATGAATAACGTATAATGCTACGGCAGGTATTCTGACTTACTCCCCACGTTGTTCTGCCTTCCCATCTGTCTCAACAGATAGTGACAATAAGAGTGAACAATGGTTAAAGAGCTTACAGCTGCGGGACAGTTACGGAATTTCACCATATTCCCTTTTAATTCGTTCAGTAAATACTGAATGAAACCTAAAGCACAGCAAAAGTAGGATAAGTATTAATAACCACAAATTAACATCAGTATATTTATCATGATGAAACTACACTTTACACTTTTATTATTATTTATAGGTACTACCTGTTTGGCGCAGGAACCCGATACTGTTTTTCTAAAACAACTTTTAAAAGCCAATCCCGCGTTGTTTAATAGCATATTAAACAACTCTGCACATAACGAAGTACAGATATTGTACACACAGATTAATCGCGATCAAAACAACATACCTCACTTTAAATCATACAGTTACCGGCTTAATGCAAAGCATTATTTTTATCCGGCAAGTACGGTTAAATTGCCTACAGCCATATTCGCACTTGAGAAATTGAACGAACTGCACGTAAAAGGCCTTGCCAAAAAATCTGTAATGATTACCGACAGCGCTTTTGCGGGACAAACCAAAGTTAAAGCAGATACCTCGTCGTTCAGCGGTTTGCCGAGTATAGAAAATTACATCAAAAAGATATTGTTGGTAAGCGATAATGACGCGTTTAACCGCCTGTATGAGTTTGTTGGTCGCGAAGAGATTAACCAGAAACTAAAGAAATATCAGCTGAACAATACCCGAATAGTTGGTAGGCTGGCCATTGGTGATGCAGGGGAAAGTACACGGCATACCAATCCTGTTGACTTTTTTAATAACGGCAAACCAATTTATCATAAACCGGCGCTGTATGACAATAACGATTATCCCATGCAACTGGAAAACCTGATACAAGGCAAAGCTTACATGGATAGCAGCGACAGATTAGTTAATAAACCCTTTGATTTCAGCAACAAAAATGTTTACTCCATTGCCGACCAGCAGCAAGTATTAAAGCGCTTGCTTTTCCCGGAGGCATTCCCAAAAGTACAGCGTTATAACCTAACGCCTGCCGATTACAGTTTTATTTATCACTACATGAGCATGTTTCCGACAGAAAATAAAAAACCAACCTATAACCGACCTGAATATTTCCCTGCATATTGCAAGTTCTTATTTTATGGCGGCGATAGTACCGCAATCATTCAGCCGGATATCCGGATATTTAATAAAGTGGGCGACAGTTATGGTTATGATATTGACAATGCTTATATCGTCGACTTTAAAAATAAAGTTGAGTTTATGGTTACGGCGGTAGTACAATCGAACGAAGATGGGATTTACAATGACAACAAATACGAATATGCCACTGTTTGCCTGCCATTTTTAAAAAATCTGGGAAAGGTGCTTTATCAGTATGAATTAAAACGATCTAAAAAGCACCTCCCCGATTTAACTAAATTTAAATTTAGTTACAGTATGGTTAAATAAAGTTCAATTAGCAAAAACTTAGCGGGATGAAAGCTGTTTAAATTTTAAACCTATTTAAATATGCTATGGCAACTACAATAATAAAATATACTGATAACTACCCTGTGCTTTACGGGGATGACCGGATAAATCTGAACTGGCCCGAGCGTTATACATCAATTATTGGCGGTGTAAAGCTCGGTTTTTCGGGCTTTAAGCACATTTTTTCTAATCCTTTTGCCAGTGTTCTTAAAATTGGGGCCGGCGGGTATTTGTTAAACCGTGGCATAACAGGCCATTGTGAATTATATAAACGCATTGGCAAGCTATCTACCAATCCTGTTAATGTAAATATCCGGTCCTCGTTCACCGTAAATAAGCCCAGGCATAAAGTTTATAGCTTTTGGCGCAAACTTGATAATTTACCGCTTTTTATGAAGCACCTGGAAAGTGTTGAAATGATTGATGCCAAATATTCCTACTGGGTTTTAAAATTACCTTCGGGTATGGCGAATGTAAGTTGGCATGCCGAAATAGTAAGAGATGAACAGGATGAAATGATTGGCTGGAGTTCCCTACCAGATTCTATGATCAACAATGCCGGTAAAGTACGCTTTCAGGATGCTTTAGATGGCAAAGGAACCATTGTTGATGTGGTGATCAGTTATCAGCCACCTGCAGGTGGTTTAGGGGCTGGTATAGCACAGGTATTAAATCCGATGTTCAAAAAAATGGTTGATAAAGATGTGCAGAATTTTAAGCAGTATATGGATATTGATAATGGTCCCGAGGATTATGCGTCAACTGTAATTGTAATTGATTAAGAAATATTTATTTAAGACCACCTGATTATAAACAAAAAAGGCCGCAAACTGCCACGAATGGTCGGAAGATTTTATCTTCCGACTTTTTTTGTTTTTCAGGCTTAATGTTTTGTATTTAAGCATTTGATTATCAATTATTTACTTGTTTTTCACATTGATTTTGAGTATATTAAATGCTGTAAATCAATCAGATATGACGATATTTAAAGATCATAACATTACTGTAAAACAGCTTTTAGGTTTCATTCCGGAGGCGCTGATAGCAAATTTGTCGCTCACAAGCAAGATCGATCATTACGCAAAGGTTTTGCATGGCAATAAGCTGTTTTATTTGCTGCTCTATGGTATTTTAGACAACGACAGGCTTAGCCAGAGAAGCCTTGAGGACACGTTCAATGATTCGGTATTTAAAGTGCTTTTTAACCTTGATGAAGATGAAAAGGTCTGCAGGAGTTCCATTTCGGAAAGGTTGTCTAAGGTTGCCCCGGACTATTTCAGACAGATCTATGAATACATCTACGAGCGTTTTTCCTGCTCCTATACGTTAACGGAAAGAAAGCAGTATAATCTCATCCGTGTAGACAGCACTATAGTCAGTGAAACCGCCGGCAAGCTAACCGCAGGCATTGTCAATGCCGGCAGTAGCAAGAAAGCAATCAAATATAGTCTTGCTTTTGATGGCTTGCTGCCAGGCCTTGCGCAGGTCTTTACCAGCCCAAAGTATGGCAACGAAGATAATGCACTGCCCGAGGTTGTCATGGCGCACGTAAAGAAAGAACCCGGGCATCAAAATATCTATGTACTGGACAGGGGGCTTCAATCTACCCGGACAATGAAAACTTTCAGTGAAAGTGAGCTAAACTTCATCTGTCGTTCAAAGGAGAACAGAAAGTTCGAATTGGTAGAATCGCTGATCACTGAAGGGCAGAACATGGATATGGGGGGAGCCATTTTGCTTAGAGATAGCATTGTCCGGCTCTATACAGGTATGCCTATAGCCAACAAGCGGGGGAATAAACATTACAGAGAGGTACTGGTGGATCGTCCTTTTCGCCTGGTTGTCGTAAAAAGTAAATCCGATGATGGTAAAGAGTACTGGCTGTTAACCAATGAGTTCGACTTATCAGCCAAAGACATCGCCCAAGCATACCGCAGGCGTTGGGACATCGAGGTTTTTTTTCGGTTCCTCAAACAAGAACTCAACGTGAGCCACCTGGTTTCGCTAAATAAAAACGGTCTACAGGTTATGTTATATATGACATTGATAACCAGTATGCTGGTATTGATCTACAAAAAGGGGAATAAACAGGGTTATAAAACTTCTAAAAGACGATTTGCTATGGAAGTCAGAGACTTGGCCATTGCTTTAATTGTTGTACAATGTGGTGGTGATCCCGGCCTCTTTTTTAAGACATAAAAAATGGCCCGAATTTCTTCCGACCATTCGTGGCTAATTGCGGCCTTTTTCATAAAACGCTGAGCGTTCCGTATTATTTTACTGCATCAATGATGGCTTTGAAAGCATCAGGGTGATTCATTGCTAAATCAGCCAGTACTTTACGGTTTAAACCGATCTCTTTTGCTGCTAATTTACCTATTAACTGAGAGTAAGAAATTCCGTGCTGACGGGCACCGGCGTTAATACGCTGAATCCATAAAGCTCTGAACTCTCTTTTTTTGGTTTTACGGTCACGGTAAGCGTACTGTAAACCTTTTTCAACTGTGTTTTTTGCAATGGTGTAAACCTTGCTTCTTGAACCCCAATAACCTTTGGCGAGGTTCATGATCCTTTTCCTGCGTCTTCTCGACGCTACTGCGTTAACTGAACGTGGCATCTTGTTTGATTTTGGTAGTGAGTGCCTGCTTTTACAACAGAACTTAAAACTCTAATACCTGGTTAAAAAAATTGTGAATTACTTTCCGATACAAAGCATACGTTTTACGTTACCTAAGTCAGCATCAGACACTAAGCTGGTTTGACCAAGGGCACGTTTACGTTTTGTCGACATCTTAGTTAAGATGTGGCTTTTGTATGCGTTCTTTCTTGCGATTTTACCTGTTCCAGTAAGCTTAAAGCGCTTTTTTGCACTGGAATTGGTTTTCATTTTTGGCATAACTCTATTTATTTGTGTTAGATATTTACGTTTCTCAACGTTTTATTTTCACTGCATCTGCACATCTGAAATGTACATATCTGCATTTGTATTATTTTTTTAAGGCCTTTGGAGCAAGGGTTAAAAACATCCTTTTTCCTTCAAGCTTTGGTAGTTGTTCAACCTTACCCACATCTTCAAGCGCTTGTGCAAAACGAAGCAATAATATCTCGCCTTGCTCTTTGTACACAATGGCACGGCCTTTAAAGTGTACGTAAGCCCTCACCTTTTCGCCCGATTCTAAGAATTTGATGGCATGCTTTAACTTAAATTCAAAGTCATGATCATCAGTATTCGGTCCGAAACGGATCTCCTTTATAACCGTTTGCTTGGCATTGCTCTTAATCTCCTTTAGCTTTTTCTTTTGTTCGTAAATAAACTTGTTATAATCAGTTACTTTACAAACCGGTGGAACAGCGTTTGGAGATATTTCAACCAGGTCCAGTTCCTGCTCCTGTGCAATTGCCAGTGCATCTCTTAAAGAGTAAACTCCCTGCTCAACGTTATCGCCTACCAGACGAACTTCCTGAGCCCTGATGAATTGGTTAATGTTGTGTTCGGCTTCTTTTTTCTTAAAAGGAAGCCTTGGTCCTCTATTGAAAGGTTTGTTTAATGCCAAGTTATACTTTTATTTCTTTAGTTATTTGTTCTTTAAAATCTTCTATACTCATGCTTCCTAAGTCGCCAATACCGTGCTTTCTCACAGAGACCATGCCTTCGGCCGCCTCTTTTTCGCCCACTACTAACATATAAGGGATCTTTTTGACTTCGGCATCGCGTATCTTCCGCCCTATCTTCTCGTCTCTAAAATCAATCAGCCCGCAAATATCGGAATCTTTTAACACATCAGAAAGTTTTTTTGCATATTCTTCATATTTTTCTGATATAGGTAATATAATGAACTGCTCGGGCGATAACCACAGCGGGAAATTACCGGCACAATGCTCAATTAATACCGCAACAAAGCGCTCCAGAGAACCAAAAGGCGCCCTGTGGATCATTACGGGGCGGTGTTTTAAATTGTCGTTGCCGGTATATTCCAGTTCAAAACGCTCAGGCAGGTTGTAATCAACCTGTATAGTACCCAATTGCCATTTACGGCCAAGGGCATCTTTCACCATAAAATCAAGCTTAGGGCCATAAAAAGCGGCTTCGCCAAGTTCCACTACCGTGCGTAAGCCTTTTTCTTCCGCAGCCTCAATAATAGCCGATTCTGCAAGTGCCCAGTTTTCGTCGGTACCGATGTATTTACCTTTATTTTCCGGGTCGCGCAGGGAAATCTGTGCTGTATAATCCTCAAAACCAAGCGCTTTAAATACATACAGCACCAGGTCAATTACCTTTTTAAATTCATCTTTTACCTGGTCCGGACGACAAAACAAGTGTGCATCATCCTGAGTAAAGCCACGCACACGGGTTAAGCCGTGCAACTCGCCACTTTGCTCGTAACGGTAGACAGTACCAAACTCGGCCAAACGTACAGGAAGATCCTTATATGAGCGTGGTTTGGTTTTATATATCTCGCAGTGATGCGGGCAGTTCATCGGTTTTAAGAAGAACTCCTCGCCCTCTTGCGGGGTTTTTATAGGCTGAAACGAATCGGCACCATATTTTTCATAATGACCAGATGTTACATACAGGTTTTTATGCCCGATATGCGGTGTAATTACCTGCTCATAACCTGCCTTAACCTGTGCTTTTTGTAAAAAGTTAGCCAAACGCTCGCGCAATGCGGTACCTTTTGGCAACCACAAAGGCAGGCCCATGCCCACTTTTTCGGAGAAAGCAAACAGTTCAAGCTCTTTACCCAATTTACGGTGATCACGCTTTTTAGCTTCTTCGATCATGTGCAGGTAATCGGTAAGCTCGCTGGCTTTAGGAAAAGTAACGCCGTAAATACGTGTAAGCTGTTTACGGGTTTCATCACCACGCCAATAGGCACCCGCAAGGCTCATTAATTTAACCGCCTTTATAAAGCCTGTATTAGGGATATGAGGCCCACGGCACAGGTCGGTAAAGTTGCCTTGTGTGTAAAAAGTGATAGAACCATCGGGCAAGTCCTTGATCAGATCGAGCTTATACTCATCACCTTTTTCGGTAAAATATTCAATAGCATCCGCTTTGCTTACGGGCTTGCGTATATATTCTTCTTTGGTTTTGGCAAGCTCAATCATCTTATCCTCAATCTGTTTGAACTCATCAGAAGATAAAACCTTGTCGCCAAAATCAACATCATAATAAAAGCCGGTTTCAATAGCCGGACCGATACCGAATTTTGTACCCGGATACAAAGCCTCCAATGCCTCAGCCATTAAGTGGGCTGATGAATGCCAGAATGTTGATTTACCTGAAGTATCGTTCCAGGTTAATAATTTAACGTGCGAATCCTGCTCAATGGGGCGGCTGGCATCCCAAACCTGACCATCAACCTCGGCTGCTAATACGTTACGTGCTAATCCTTCGGAGATCGACTGCGCGATCTGCATGGAAGAGATCCCCTTGTCGTACTGACGAACGGAACCATCGGGAAGTGTAATACTAATCATCTACAACTATGATTTAAATTTTATAAAAATTATTTTTTATCAATCACCTACAAAGTGATCTATATTTTGTGGCGCTAAAATAAGATTTTATTTTGATTTTGGGGATTTCCCCAAACCTGCTTAAGTAAACTTTTTAAAGCTAAATTTTAACAAAAAACTGCTTAAAAACACTTCAAAAAGCAATTAAAACCTGATCAAAACATTACTAAGCCATTTCAAAATGATCAATTTTAACATTTTTTTGACCGCTTTTTGATATTTTAAAAGTTTTAATCAATTGATAACGAATAGATAAAAAACGAATTACCTAGCTTTTATATATTGTGTGAATAACAAAACAGCCCGGTTATCTGATTTCAGATAACCGGGCTGTTGATGAATATAAAGATACGAAATTTAGACGAATATCTGATAAATTCCTTTGATATAAAATAATTAATACAGACAATACCAATTTTTATTAATTTCAAAACAATAAATTATTGAATTGAAACCTTAACCTTAAAATCACAAAAAGCATGATCATTTACGGAATGCGCGCGTCCCTGCAAAAAACGGAACCTTTGGCCGACAATTGCCCCAACTGCAACACATCTGGCAGCGTACAGATGAATGTATTTCAAAGATATGCGCATATCTTCTGGATACCGGTGTTCCCTATTGGTAAAACCGGCGTATCGCAATGTACCAGTTGCCAGCAGATTTTAAAACAGAAAGAAATGCCTGCTTCTATAAAACTGGGTTATGAGAATCTTAAAACACATACTAAAATACCCGTGTGGACATTCTCTGGTCTATTGATTATAGCTCTGGCTATTGCCGGATTTGCCATTGCCGATAAGCAAAAGGCATCGAAGGTAAGCAAAATGCTCACTTCACTACATAAAGACGATGTGCTGGAAGTAAAGGTAAAAGATGATCAATACACACTGTTTAAAGTTGATCATGTTACCGGTAACCTGGTTTATGTAGCTTTTAATAAATTCCAGACAAATATGGAAAGCAGTATCGATGACCTGAAGGACAAGGAATTTGATAACTCTGTTATCAAAGAATTTCCTGTATCGCAGCTCATTAGCAATAAAGACTTCGAGGTGATTGATATAGACCGGAAATAATCGAATATGAAAGGAATAAAAAAACCACTTTATCGGAAAGAAAATAAGGTGTCTTTAAATAGTAAATACAACGTTGTCACCGGAAGCGAATTTCGCTATCAGCGGCACACTAAAGCTTTTTTAAAAAATGAGTCTTCGCATTTACCCATGAACAGCGGTAAATTTGGTTATGATTATACCCCGTTATTTAAATTTTTACTATCAAAGGTTGGAGAAAACTGGGATTTGGTATTTAGTGAGGCCAAGTCTCGACTTGATAAAGAAGAGCCAATTTTTTGGCTTGTCGCCTTACACCCTAACGAGAAACGGGATATAGTAGGTATCGGAGACAGCACATATTATTCGGGATTGTTTGTAGATGGAAATGGATTATTGCAAAAAGTAAATCCCGACGCGCAAATAACCAATATTCGAGTTCATTGGAACGAAACCCTAAGTTTTAATGGAAAACAGGTAGTCGTTGAATAAGCAAATTTATATCCTATTTTCTCTCCAGATACTTGTCCTTAATAATATTAACATGATGCAGCTCATGCCCGGCGATGTGGTAGGCTAAGGCCCTTACCGTGGCATCGTTAGCAGTGCCGGTGCCATGTCCCATACGGTCAAAGGCATCGTCGGGCAGGCCATTGAACAGGGCTATGGTCGATCTCCGTACCGCCTTATATTCTTCAAAAATATTGTCCAAAGCGCGGTTATCCGCATCAGAGTAGGTGGCATAAGAATCCTGGTCAAAGCCGATCAGGTTGTTTTTTTCGTTGCGGGCAAAACTCAGTGCGCGATAGGCAAAAATGCGCTCGTCGTCAATAATGTGCACCAGGGTTTCTTTAATGCTCCACTTGCCTGGCGCATATCTGTGGTACAGCATGTTCTCGGGTAACGAATAGATCAACTCCTTCACCATATCAAAATTATCCTGCAGATGCTTTAGAATTAGTCCGTCTGTGGGGAGCAGTTTCATATACATGATGGCATAAGGCGGATACTCTCCCGGCTGAGGTGGTTGTATTATTCTCATGATCAAATTTGCGGATTGAATTATAAATTATCCAGTGTGCACTCAGAAATAATTGTTTGATCTACTTTCCAGGCATCATTTTAATCAATTCGGTTTCGCCATTAAGCAGGTAATAAGCAACAAATTTTAAACCCTCAGTGGCCGACTGGTTATCAAAATGTACAATGGTGGTATTCGCAGGTTCGTAAAAAGCCTCCCCGGTGTGCAGAATTTTTGACGGCTGGCCCTCAACCTGAAACAGTACAGATCCCGAAGCAATATAGCCCATTACCGGTATAGGATGCTGGTGTTTGCCGGTTTGTTGTTTCGGGCTAAAAATAATTTCGCGCACATCAACGCTCGAAACATTACGGGCCGGGAATTGCGCTAACAGTATTTTTTTACGAATGATACTATCTTTTAAAACGATGTGCTCTGCCGCGTTTTTTACCGGGTTTAAATTAGCTGCACTTGCCGCACCGGCAAATGCAAGGTTTATCATCATTATTGCAACTAAGTTTTTCATGCAATTATGACTATTCAGATATCAAATTGTTTCAAGGTATTATAATTCCTATAATCAAATAATCCCTAACCTACGGCTTGCTTTAATATAGATGCTTGCTTAAAAAGTATTCAAGGGCAGACATTTAAAAGGACTACTCGTGGTTAAATATATTGGATACTAAAACCATCGATTTCCTTCTCGGCCGAAAAAAAAGGTCGACAATGCTATTAAAATCTTCCCCCAGGCTTGCCTTACTTATATTAACATTCTTCCAGATTAATGTGACAGGAAGCTCAATCGAACTCGTTAAGCAGTCCCAAAGTGCGTTCATATTTTCACCATAGTATTCCGGAAATTTTAATTTTTCTTTAATCTCCAAATGGAAATCCTCTATATTTCTAATCCGTTCACCATCAATAATTATTTCCATAAATGTTCTTACCAAAATACCAAACGATGCAACGTTCTTTACCTATTAAAACCAAATCCGAAATCGAACATCCTAATTCCGAAATCAAAACTACACATTCCCCCACCCCAGGGCTAAAACATCGGCTATGTGCATGGTTTTTATAGGGAGGTTGTTTTTGTCGATATAACCCTGTAAATGGAGTAAACAGGAGGCATCGGTTGATATGATATACTCTGCTCCTGCTGCCAGTGCATTATCAACCTTTTGTTGTGCCATTGCGGTTGATATGCCATCAAACTTAACCGCGAACGTGCCGCCGAAGCCACAGCAGGTTTCGTTGTCCTTTAATTCGAGCAATTCAAGTCCCAGTACCTTGGAGAGCAGCTGCCGGGGCTCGTCCTTTATCTTGCATTCGCGCAAGCCGGCGCAGCTATCATGATAAACCGCTTTTCCATCCAACTCGGCGCCAAAGTAATCAAACTGCAGTATGTTTACCAGGAAGTCCGATAGCTCGTAAATATTGCCCTGTATGCTGCGGCATTTATTATGCACCGCGGTATTGGTAAACAGATCGTTATAATAATTTTTTACCATGCCTGTGCACGATGCAGATGGGGTTACAATCACGCTGTCATCCGAAAAATCATTCAGGAATTTACTGCCTACCGTTTTGGCATCGTCCCAGAAACCGGCGTTAAAAGCGGGCTGGCCGCAGCAGGTTTGATTTGGATTAAAGCTAACTTTGCAGCCCGCCTTTTCCAGCACCTTTATGGTGTTAAAAGCAGTATCAGGAAATAATTGATCAATAAAACAGGGTACAAACAACTCAATCTTCATCTCTTACACAAAATTACACGGCGCTAAATTCCATATTTTTCTTAAGCTTTTTTTCTGCCGACAGCAAAGAAAACAATAATACTAATCCTATAACAAAAAAGACAGCCAATACCAGTACCGAATTACGCGGGCTACCGGTTAGCTCCTCAAAAAAACCAAAACTAAATACCCCGCCTACTATGGCCAGCTTTTCGGTTACGTCATAAAAACTAAAGAACGATGCTGTGTCGGTAATGTTTTCGGGTAAATATTTGGAATAGGTTGACCGCGACATGGATTGGATGCCGCCCATTACCAAACCTACTACGGCAGCCACTATATAAAACTGTGTGGAGGTGGTAGTTACGTAAGCCGCCGCACACACTAATATCCAGATAACAACCACCATGATCAGCACCCGTACGTTACCATATTTTCCGGATAACCTCGACATGAGCGTAGCGCCCGCTATGGCCACCAGTTGAATGATCAATATAGTGGTAATAAGCGCCGCTGTTGGCATGTGCAGCTCTTTGGCGGCAAAGCCCGTAGCCACCAGCATAATGGTTTGTACCCCCATAGAGTAAAAGAAAAATGCCGGTAGGAACCTTTTTAATAAAGGCATGGTTTTAACCTTAGCCCAAACTTTACCAAGTTCAATAAAGCCCCCCTTTATAATATCGTGATCGTGCTTCTGCGCATTGGGACTTCCCTTGGGCAATACAATAAACGGGATCAGCGCAAAGCCTATCCACCATAAACCAACCAGCAGGAACGACAGCCGGGCCGGAAATGTTTTGTCGACTATACCAAACAGCTCGGGTTTTAATACAAATACAAAGCAAATAAGCTGGAGCAATACACTGCCTATATAGCCATAGGTAAAACCCTTGGCGCTTACCTTATCCTGCATGTCAACAGTGGCAATTTCGGGCAGGTAAGAATTGTAAAACACAAAGCCCCCGCTGTAGCCAATGGCGGCAAGTGCAAAGGCTATGATGCCTAATTCAATGCTATCAGCCTTAAAAAAATACAGGGTACAGCAGGATAGCGCGCCGATAGCCGTAAAAAACTGCATAAATATTTTCTTGTTGCCTTTATAATCGGCAATGGACGATAATATAGGTAACAATAACACAATAACTAAATAAGCGGCCGACAAAGCGTAATCTGACAGCGCGGTGTTAACAAAGCTTTTACCAAAAAACATGACCCTGCCCCCATTAGTTTCTGTAGTAGTGATGGCCACATAATAGGCCGGAAAAATGGTTGAAGTGATAACGAGGTTATAAGCAGAGTTGGCCCAATCAAACATAGCCCAGGCCCGTATGGTTTTCTTATTATTTTTGGTTTCCATTGAACAATAAAAGTATACAAATTTTAGAGTTTTGGAAAGAACCACGAAATAAGAGTGAAGAGTCAAGATCGGACATATATTTTACAAAAGTCATTGTGAGGTACCGGGCAATTTTTAATTCATTTGTCATCCTGAGGAACGAAGGATCTATCGTTTAATAGATTCTTCACTACCCGCCATAAAGTGGTATTGGATTAATTTTTGATGTAACCGGTATTGTACATATACAGATCGTGTACTTAAAACGTTTCTACTAAAACTTACTGAAAATATAAGCTTAGATAGTAAGTTTCTAAACAGTCTGAAAATGCTGCTCCAATAAATATACTATGAATGAACCCGGCAAAACAATAAAAAGAAAGCTGACAGATCATCATGATGCAAAAACATTACTTTTAAAAGCAAACCTTGCCCACGGCGGGCATGCACTTGATATCATTAAAACCATGCGTTACTCGGCCGTTATTATGGGTGTAAAAGCCATATCGTATACTGATATCTATGACAATAAACTACGGATAGAGCTCTGGGAAAACGGCCAGCTGGTTTCTGTTGAGCAGATGGATGGAAATGATGGCTGGCGGTGGCTGCAGGGCAAAAAAGCACCCATGCCGCCTAACCGCGTTGCGGAGATGAAAAGTACATTTTACTCAGGCTTGCTTGGTCTGCGTAAACCGGCATTAAACCAGATGCAGGTGCTGAACATGCAAAAACTAAAAAACAACACTTACTCGGTATTGTGCAGGTTAGATGGCAATGATTATATTTTTGCTATTAACAGCCAAAACCAACTTGTGGCTGAGGCAAATAAAACGGCGGGACGAACATCGGTATCAGCGCTTTTTGATCTGCGTGCTATACAGGGCATTATCATTCCATTTAAGGAAGTAGTAACTACCGGCTTTAAGAAGCTGGTTATTGAGTATGATGATTTTGAGATAAACCCAGGGATTGATAACAGTACCTGGGATAGCCCGGCGGGTGTGTGATAATTGATACGCCAGTATCGACGTAATATTAAGTATCTGTTAATTAACATATTTGGCAAAACAACAAGTGAAGATATAGGTTTATTGGGGAAATTCCTGACCTATGAAATTGTTTATCCTCATCTTAATTACCTGTACAATTGGTGTTTATTACCGGGCAGAAGCACAAACCGGTAGCCTTAATGGGGTTTACGCCGGTTGCCAGTTTACGGTTAGTCCGCTAATTGGAGGTGGTATGAACCGCCGTGATATTGTATTCCTGTTCAGGCCCGATGGTACTTTTAATGACCAGATGGGGCAAGCCGACTGGAAAACGAGGGTTAGCGGTAAATACACAGTAAGCGGGTCGAAGATTGATTTAAACTTTGCCGGTGGGCATTCACAATATACCATAAAAGATGCCAGTACATTATACGGCCATGGTTATAACCTGTTTAAGCTCCAGGGTAATATTATACCACCGGGCTATTATGAGTTTATAAGCGCCATGGGCAGCGGTGGTGGTGTATCGGGTTTGGCCTATGTGGGTACATCAACCCACCGGGGATTAAATTTTGATGCAAACGGGCATTTCAGTAATTCTCGTTCATCAGCTACCTTAATAGCCGGAGATAATGTTGGTGGCGGCAGCACAAGCAGTGGCAATGGTAGCGGCATCTATAAAATTAAAGATGGAGTGCTTACCCTAACTTATAGTGATGGCAAAACCGAGTTGCACAGCTTTTTTTGCGATAAGCCCGGCATGAAAACCCAAATGGCAATGGTTGACGGCAGGATATATTTTAAAAATAATGATAAAGAAACTGATAAACCGGTTGCCGCTAAAACCACTTCAACAGCCAGCAATAACATCACAGCAACATCACCGGTTACAAACAATACCGACGGGATGGCTTTGCTGTTAAGAGCCAATAACACACATGGCGGGGCCAAACTCAACAATGTTAAAACTGCCCGGTTAACTGCCACCATTATGGGCATAAAGGCAGTTGAATTAATTGACCTTGACAACAGCCGGATACGTGTGGAATTATGGAAAAACGGCAAGCTAAGTTCCGTAGAACAAACCGAAGGCGACAATGGCTGGCAATGGATAAATGGCAGTAAAACCATGTTGCCAGCCGATAAGGTAGCCTCAGACAAAAGCACACTATACTCAAACGTGCTGGGTTTACGCAAAGCAGCATTGGATAAAATGCAGATACTCAACACCCAAAAAACACCAAACAACAATATATATACTGTTGAGTGCAAGCTTGATGGCAATAACTATGTTTTCGCGGTGAATGACCAGAACCAACTGGTTGCTTTTGGGTATAGGATTGGCGGTAAAACATCAACGTCATTACTGTCAGACATGCGACAGGTACAGGGGATCTCCATCCCCTTTCATGAAGTATCAACTTCCGGCACGCAGAAACTCACCATACAATATGATAATATGGAAGTTAACCCCGTTTTTGATGCCAGCAACTGGACGGTACCACCAAGTAATTAACTCAAAGCAAAACGCCCCGGCAAGTTCATTTGCCGGGGCGTTTTTTAGTAAAAAAGCATCGCTTATTTAACGCTCCATTTTTGTTGTAATAGTTTTATAAAATACCCTCCTACCACACTGCGGGCCTGAAAACCTACCTGTTTGCCGTTGGTAGTTTCGTACCAGTCGCTCATTGGTACGCGGGTTGGGGTTTCCATGGCATATTTATAAACCGGGTTGGCCAGCGCCTCAAAATCACTTCTGTCTTTTGCTAAAGTAGCTGTCCAGATAATCCAGTCGCTTTTGGTATAAGTTTTACGGCTATCCAGTGGTATACCGTATTTCTGTTGTTTGGTCAGATAAAATTTAACCTCGCGGTCATAAACCGACTGCGGGAACAGGTCAAGTTTTAATATCTTATCCCAAATGATATTATATTTCTGGCTCCAGGTATCCTTTTTATCAAACACCAAAGAGTAATGATCGCCGGCATCAGCCATTTGCATCCATTTGGCAACCATTTCTTTAGCCATGGCGCGATATTTAGCGGCAACTTCTTTTTGTCCCATTAAATCAGCCAGATGGGCATAGCAGCCAATGCCTACAATAGCTTTGGCAGATAAGTTGGCATTACGCGCCAGGTGACCGGCAAAATCATCAGTACATAATTGGTTGGCCGGATCCAGACCTTCTTTGGCCAGATAGTTTGTCCAGGTGGTTAATATTTTCCAGTGTTTTTTAGCATACTCAGGGTTATTACCATTTGCTTTAACTATGGCAGCAGTTAAGGCCAGCATGTTACCTGATTCTTCCACAGGCATACCTTCGCCATAAGTTTGACCATTAGCCAGCGGATAAGTACCCAGGTCATGTGCCGCGAAATCATGAGCGAATTTGCCGCTTTCGCTAAAGTAGAAGATGCCGTTAAGCATACCCTCCATTAGCTTAGGGTTGTAAAGCAGGAATAAAGGCGCAGACGGATAAGTAACATCAACCGTATTGATTGAACCGTTGCTGAAGTTCTCTTTCGACAGGAACAGCACTTCGCCCTGCGGGCTTTTTACTAAAATATGGGCGGCTATAGCCTGGCGATAGGCCAGCACACAAAGTTTGGCATAATCGGTACCACCCGCAGCCTGGGCATCTTTATACATAGATGTATTGAAGGCGGCGCATTTTTTCAAAATAGCCGGATATTCTACCGCCGCTTTTGCCAATACCTGTTCAATGGTTTTTGTTTCGGCAGTTTGCCACCATGGTTTTAGGTTGGTATGGAAGTATTGTACCGGGTTAATATCATCATAACCGAGTTCCAGAAATTTCTCAACCGGGGCAGCGCCTACTTTGCCAAAAGGTATTACGGTGTTTAAAACCAGGCTTTTGCCTTCTGTTTCTGCAGATTTGGTATCGCCACTAAAAAATGAATTAACTGATTGTTTGGAAGTACTCACATATTGCTGGGCATTGGTTGTTTTAGGTACAGCTACGTACATGTAACCCCAGTCAATGCGTACATCATCGCCTTTCTTTTGCAAAAGAGGCTGTTCAACCGTACCTGCCTTTAAAACAGACAAGGTACCGGTAGTGTATTGTTTGGTAGTTACCGCCTGATCAGGAGTATTGCGGGCCACATCTGCCGAAGCGCCTAAATAAACCTTTACATCATGCGATTTGCCATCATTTGATTTTACCTTATAGCTGATATAGGATACCGGCCTTGATAAAACACTCAGGTCGTTCATCAGCAACGGAGAAGTAAAAGTTAGCTGCAGATCGGCTTTGCCTGCGGTAAAGGTATAAGTGGTTTGCGTAGCGTTTAAGGTTACGCTTGTTTGTTTGGCGGTTTCTAAAGCCGCGTGATCGGTTGGTTTTAGCTCATCGGCTAAACCAGCATCAAGCCATGCGCCGCCGCCTGTATTGGTACAATGCAGGGCCAGTACGTTTTCGCCTTTTTTGAGTTTGCTAACAGCTTCGTCGCTAAGTTTAAAATATTGCAGATCGCCGTTTGCACCACCTTGTTCATTTATCTTTTCGCCATTGAGGTAAACCTCCGCCTCATCGTCATGATGCAGCCTTAGCGATAGTTTATTGAAGTTAAGCTCATCAATAGTAAAAGTTCTGCGCACCCAAATGTCGCGGCTTGTCCATAAGGTTTTAGCGGCGGCTTTTTCATTGCTGAATGGCGCGGTACCGGTTTTCCAGGCGCTGTCATCAAACTTGGCATCGGCCCAGTCTTTTCCCGGGTCAGCTTCGGTATATTTACAAGTATATGGGGTTTCATTAGCTGCGGCCAGCACGGTTTTATATTCGGCTGATTCCTTGCCCATAAAACGGTAAACGGTACCATCCACCTTAATAAGGCCTAATAAAGATTGATCCTTACCTGTCCAGTGCCGGGTTGTTGATTCGGCCAGATCATCAGAAAACGACCAGATACTAAAATAAGGATTATGCGTAATAAGCGGATAAGCCGGCGCTTTAGTGGCTTGTGCCCTCGCAAAAAGACCGGCAAGCATCATGCCGGCAACTAACGGAAACCTTTTCATGTTTGTTATAAATGGTTAATACAAGATGTAATTTAAGCACGTAAATATTTGTATTTTCCGGTTAAAAAAAGCAGGCTTTTACAAAAAGCGTCAAATGGACGATTAATTGATACGATATGTAGAAGTTTAGCTCAGGTACTTATATTTTAATTGCCGAGGGCGAATTTAATTGCCGCGTTGGAATGTATAAGTACCGTATCAAACAAGGTAACCAGCGTATCCTGACTGCTGATGAGTAAAGGAATTTCTGTGCAGCCCAATATTATCCCTTCGGCCCCGGCAGCAACCAGCTCATCAATAATTGACAGGTAACGCGCCTTGGTTTCGGGTTTAAATATGCCTTTGCCTAATTCATCAGCAATAGTATGATGTATAAACTTACGGTCGTCATCGCCCGGGATAAGGGTTTTAATGCCGTGCTGCACCAGCTTATCTTTAAAAAAATCAAACTCCATGGTGAATTTTGTACCCAGCAGTCCAACTGTTTTGAGGCCTTTGCGCTCAATTTCGTGTGCAGTTTCGGTAGCGATATGTATCACAGGCAGCTGAATGTTCTGCTCCAGTTCATCGGCTATTTTGTGCATGGTATTGGCGCAAAGCACAATAGCCTCTGCTCCGCTTTGTTTTAAGTTCAAGCTGGCCTGGGTGATCATGTTTAACGTCGACTCCCAGTTATTGCTCTCGTTATTACGCACAATGTCGGCATAATTGAAGGAGTAAATAATACATTGGACAAAGTTAAGGCCACCCAATTGCTGGTTGATGCCTTCGTTTATCAATTTGTAGTATTCGGCAGTTGAAACCCAGCTGATGCCGCCTATTAGTCCTAAAGTTTTCATTTAGCCAAAGCTAATAAAATGTGCAGATTTAGATGTGAGGATTTCAAATGTGCGGGTATGCAGATGAAAGAAATTTTTAAATAATCTGCACATTTGAAATCTGCACACCTGCACATCTATTATTTAAACATTTCGAATCTATACTGAGCAACGCTCCAGAACTCATCGAGCGCTATGATGCGTGGTTTAAAAAAGGAAATAAGCGCGGGCCAGTCGTTTTTGTTAAATATGCTTGTGGCCGGCAATATCCTGATGACGCGGCTCACGGTTTTGTGGTTTTCATCGGTGGTGTGCAGCTGCCATTCCCATTCTTCATTCAAATAAGTATGCAGCATGGTTTGCAGTTCCTGAAATTGCTGAAACATTAACTCTTGCATGCCAGTATCGGGATGGGCTATTTCTATGGCTATATAAGCCGAACGGTTATCGGCCTGCATTTTGAAGCTTAGGTGCTTTAAACCGGTTTTATAGTTTATCCAGTTTATTTTCAGACCATCGGCAGATAATTGCGGGGCTATATATTGCCCGAAAGTTGTCCAGAAAGCCTGTCGTATTTGTGAAGCCTCGTCTTTTGAATACAATTTATTTATTGAATATTATATAAGCCGCCAAAATTATGGTTTTTATTTGAAACAGCAGAGCAGGCTTGCTTTTGCAAACCTGCTCTTAATAAAAAGTAACTTATGTTTAAAATCTGTTCCAAAATGCGGGCGGCTCAATACCCAATGTGCGGAGGTAAACATAGCCCTGGGCACGGTGATGGATTTCGTTATCGATAAAGTAAAGCAGCAGATCGATGATCTTACCTTCGTAGGCGCCAAAAGCCAGATCTACTTCCTGAAAACGCTGTTGCGGAATCTGGTGCCATACCTGGTTAATTTGCACGGTAATTTGATCCCAGTGATCCAAAAGCTCTGTTTTAGAGTTGAACTTTACTTTCTCTGTTGCATGGTCAAGCTCTGCAACCGGTTTCCATTCGCCGGTTGCTATACCGGTGATGCCATCTTCGCTGATGTCCATTATTTCTAAGGCAAGGCCGGCCATTGGGCGCATACCTCCTACTGAATAACTGAATAATTTATCTTCGGGAAAAGCCTCAATTGTTTTGCGGGTTAACCTGCGATGACCCTGCCAGTGCTCTACTAAAGCTTCTGGTGAAATAATTGGTTCAAGGCCTTGTGTTGCTTGCTGGTGAATTGCGTTTGTTTCCATGGTTTTAATTGTTGTTGATTTTTTATACAACAAAGAAACCACGGGCTAATGACAACCCTATGTCAACAGCCTGAAGATATATTTTATTTAATCTGAAATTTCTTAAATTTAGGCTACTGTTTAACCCAACCGACAAACTATCAGTTGGGTTATTATGCTTAGATGGCTGATTTAAGGTTAGTGATTGTTGATAGTTTTGCGAGTGTGAAAGCACCGATAGCCATAGCCAGATCGCGAACGGCTACATCAAAATAATTTCCGCTTGTTAATAAACTTAAAGCAATTAATACCAGCCATGCGCATACCAGGTAAGCGCCTTTTTGCGGGTTCAGGAATACGAGCACGCCGGCAACTATCTCAATAACGCCTACTATCATCATAAATATATGGCCGTCAAATGGCAGCATGGCTTTTAGCGAGGGGTTAAGGTAATGCTCCCAATCGGTTAGCAGGTCGGTAAATTTGTCGGCACCGGCAACAATGGGTATCAACCCGTAAGTGAATTTTAGCAGCGTTTGAATGTCTTTGACTTTTTTAGTTTGATCTTCCATGATGTTTTGAATTTTATACTCATTAGAGATCGCGACGAAAAAAAGGGTTACAAAATATAATTCGCCCGAATTTGTAACCCTTTAAATTTTGAGTACTCTATTAATAATAAATTTGTTTTATGACCCGAGTGAGTGACATCATTATTAGTGCCTTAAGTGATGAAGAAATAGTGGCCCGAATAGTTAACGGAGAGCAGCATTTGTACGAAAACCTGATGCGCAAATTCAATCTTCGTTTGTACAGGATCAGTATGGCTATTGTTAACGATGACAAAGAGGCCGAAGATATTATGCAGATCGCTTACCTGAACGCGTACCGTCAATTATCAAATTTCAAACACCAATCGAGTTTTAGTACATGGCTTACCCGCATATTGATCAATGAGAGTTTACTGCACAAAAAGAGAAAATTAAGATTGCAAAAAGCGCTGATGGAAAATAATTACAATGATTATCACAGGCAAACGCCACTGGACGATCTGATGAACAAAGAATTAAAAAACGCATTGCAAAAGGCGGTATCTACCCTGCCGGAGAAATACAGAATGGTATTTGTGATGCGTGAAGTGCAGGGAATGAGTACAACCGAAACCATGGAGGTTTTAAACCTGGGAGAATCAAATGTAAAAATACGGCTTACAAGGGCAAAGGAAATGCTTCGCACCGAACTGAATGCTTATTGGAAACCAACCCAGCTTTATGAGTTTAACCTGGTGCGCTGCGATGTGATCGTTAATCATGTGATGAATGTCATTAATACCAACGCCCGATAAACCAATCATTGGTTTAGTACACATGAGGTAAATTGACAAAACACTGTGTGTGTGGTGGTTATCCCTTTAATTGTAAAATCCGTGCACTCATTCCAACACCAGCTTATTTAGCCGGTTCGCGTTTAAAGAAATACAGCATATATCCCAAAAACAGACGGTTGTAAACCTCAAAGCCAAAGCGTTCATACCAGGGCAAATTGACCTGTACGGATGTTTCCAGGTAAACAGGCAAATTCTTTTTACCGGCCTCGACAAATATTTGCTGCAACAGCCAGCTTCCTATGCCCTTGCGTTGTTCATCCGGTTCTACCCCGATAAACCAGAGGTAGGCCATAGGTTCTTTAGGCCGCCGGCTTTTGATCATGAACTCCCTTTCCAGCATTTTCTCAATGTTCCTGATGTCAATGGCTTTGAAAATCAATTGTAAATCTAACCAAAGAGATGTGAGGGTTGTCCGTTTGAGGTGTGGATAGAGTACCAGGGCGCAAGCTTTGCAGTCGTCGGATAACCATATGTCACCAAACCGGCTGCATACCTCGAAGGAATACTGCATTAAGATCCTGATATTGCGCGCTCTCTTAGCATCCTGCCGGATAATATAATTCACGCTCTGATTAGCATCAAAGGCCCGGCTGAGCAGGTTGACGACTAAAGCTTTGTCATTCATTGTTGCTTTTATCATTAATACGTGTTCCTATCGTTAACGACTGCCAATGGCGTGCGACCGTCCTGTGATGGTTTAATGGATTTGTCTGTTTCCTGGAAATCAAGGTCTTTACCAAAGGTTTCCTTCATCTTACGCAGTGACAAAATAGCTAACGAAAGGCATAGCATCGCCAGCAATTCTCCTGCTATTATGATTGATCCTTTAAAATATGAGGTTAGTAATTGAAATAAGAACGACATTGGCACTACCGCACCGCGAACAAAATTGGGGACTGTTGTGGTTACTGTTGCCCGAATGTTGGTGCCAAACTGCTCAGTCGCAATAGTCATAAAAATAACCCAATAGCCTACAGAAAAGCCCAGTACACCGCAGGTCATATAAAACAGCTGCACACTTACCCCATTTAGTTGGAAGAAGATAATTAAAGCAACAACAGTTATGCTCAAAAATATATACACTACTTTTACCCGACTCTTAAGCAGCTGACTCAGGATACCGCTCACAATATCACCAACAACGAGCCCTCCGTAACACCAGGCAACGGATGCGCCCGCGTTCACCGTCCCTTTTACCTGGAGTACTTTAGAAAATTCCGGAGATAGCGTGATCAACACACCAACAACAAACCACAAAGGAACCCCTATTAAAATACAACTGAGATATTTTCTGAAACGTTTCCCGTTATTGAACAGTAACCAGATATTACCCCTGTTAGCTACTTCCCTGGCTGCATCGAAAACGCCCGACTCTGATACACCAATCCGTAACAGGAGCAGTAAAAGGCCCAGGCCGCCGCCAATAAAAAAAGATATCCTCCAGCTAAAGTATTGAGCAATTACGTAAGCAGCAATTGCCCCGCTTACACCAACTGAAGCAATAACGGTGGTTGCATAACCGCGCTTTTCTTTAGGCATCAATTCTGCAACAAGTGTTATCCCTGCACCGAGTTCACCGGCAAGGCCTACTCCTGCAACAAAACGCCATAAGGCGTAACCTGTTACTGAGTCAACAAAGCCATTGGCAATATTCGCTACGGAATAAATGCATATTGAGCCGAACAGTACGGATAACCGGCCTTTTTTATCACCCAATATACCCCAGAATATACCACCGGCCAACATGCCTGCCATTTGCAGGTTTAGCAACAACAGCCCGGTATCGGTAAGTTTTGCACCGGTTAAATGCAGAGATTGCAGACTTGGGATACGAACAATACTGAATAAGAGCAGATCATAAATATCAACAAAGTAACCCAGGGATGCAACGATGACCGCTGCCATTATTTTATTATTTTTTATCATTTGAAGATGAGTAGATTATTTCAATTATTTTTCTGTAAACCGGAGATAGTTAGAGGTGGTACCAGCACCATAGCTCTTCATTTTTTGTAAGGTTTAAATAATATTGCGTCAGCCGGGATTAAACCTGCCGAACCGGTGTTATCAATTTCCACATAAGGTTTAAGCTTACCCGAAAACAGATAAGTACCTATTGGTACCCACTCACCTGCTGTTTGCCCTTCAATTCTGATTTTTGACTTGAGCAATACCTCCCGGTGAAGCGCCCTGCCATCAAAAATCTTTATCGCAATGGTATCAGCAGCCAAGGATAATGCCGGGTAATAACAGTACAGCTGATACTTGCCACGCCGGATTTTTTGAGGATAAAATCTTATTGTTTCATCACTTTTTCCGTGACTATCAAGGTATAACATATCCGGGCCGTAGGCTTCACCTGCTTTGGTTTTCCAGTTACCGTTTATAACCACATTTTTGCTCTGATTATCAACAATTTGTTCGGGCTCACGCCCGTCTAACAGCAGATCGTTTTTTATTTTGCTGTTAATTTTCAGGTAACTAACTTTTTGTACAGCGATTTTTTCATCAATTGCTATACTTGCAGCGGTTGCGGCCACCTGACCCAAAACCATAAAAACAGGCTCCATACGAATAGAGCCATAAGCGATATGGCTCGCTGACAAGCAAACCGGCACTATCAAATTTTTGCATTCGTTATCCTTTGGTACTAAAGCCCGATAAGCGATTGGGTAAGGAGGAAAATCTCCGACCTCGACATTGCCCTCATTCTTAACCATTCCATTCACAACTAAACGGTCACAATTATGCGAATCCATGGTGTATGCTGCCATTGCTATTCCATCCAGCGCTTTTTCCTTTCCTACACAGTTGGCCTGGGTCATCACATATTTACCCAGCATCCTTCTGGCTTCGCGTATGTAAGGTTGGTGAGACCAGTGATCATTATCCAAAAACTCGTCTTTGGGATACCCCCATTGCAACATTTGCGTTCTCAATGCTATCGGAACCCTGCTGTCATGTCCAAAAAAGTAAAGCAGGCCTTTGGTATATTCAGTTAGATCTGCAATATATTTCGCCCTTAAAAGGTAGCTCCCTTCAGGATACGTATAGTTATTACCAATCATATCCGTCGAAAAACCATTTCTGTTATTGATATCCGTTTTTTGATTTGGCATCAAACTCCAGATAAAATAATCATTTAAGGTCCGTTTACCTGGTTGAGCTTCAATCAATCTTGCCAGCAATTCATAACGTGTGCTGTCATAGCCTTCGGGCCTTTTTACAGGTATAAGATTAGCGGCATTATTAGTAAGGCAAATACGATAATTATATGCCTGGACTTTATCATCGCCAGAACCCTGCGAAGCCAGTTTACCCTGGCTAATCCCCCATATTAGCCCACTGGCAGGTTCAGCTTTGATGCGATAAGGGTCAATGAAATCAGGGAACTGATGACCTTTTAATAATTGCACCCCATTGTAAGTTTCCTTGTACATGGAATTAGCTTCCCGCCCAACAGTATAAGAAACCCCGGCCTTAGCCATGAGGTCGCCCTCGTAACTGCAATCAATAAATTGACTGGCCGAGATCACCTTATGGGGTAGATCCCGGCCTGCAATTGATGGTTCAACAACAATGCTTTTTATTTCATTACCTGTTTTGTTTACAGAAAGCAGACGATATTCATAATAAACATCAATTTTAGCCCCAGCGATGTACGCTTTGAAAATATCCTCTGCCACATGGGGTTCAAATATCCATTGCTCAAATTTTCCATAGTGATTACCAACCCTGCGATAAAAATCCTTTGCTATTCCGGTAACTACGTATTTATTTCCGATATCGGTGTATCCCAAACCTCCGGAACTCAGACCGCCCAAGTGTTTTCCGCTTTCGATGATAATGACAGATTTTCCTGCTTTTTTTGCAACATAAGCAGCTACAACACCGGCTGATGTGCCTCCGTAGATACAAATATCATAATGCGGCTGCGCGTATAAAACAGGCATCACGAGCATTAATATTACGGTCAACTTATACTTTTTGCTAAACATTGTCTGTTAGTTATAAAACCTGAAATGGGACAACTGCACTTGCTATATGATTATGGTTATCTTTTGCAAAACCATAAAGCCTGTATTTACCCGCCGCAGGAGCTTTTATTACAACCTGATTTCCGGTAACCTGAACAATAGTGTTGGCAACACCAGGAAATGTACCGGCAATTGCGGGGTTAGTTGAAATTTGTGCCGATTCTTTAACAACTGTCCATTCAAATGTTATGGGGTCATTATCGGGGTCGGTTGCTGTCATACTCCCATTATAATTTTGACCAGCAACCAGGGTTACATTATCAGTTGCTATTTGGCCATTTATAATTATTTCATTGTTGGTAGGAATTTGCGGCGCCCGATTAGACGGAAAGCTCCCTGTCCAAAGATTTTGCATCATTTCGACAGATCCAAACTTGCGCCTCTCTCTTGAAAATAATCCGTACCACATGGCTACAGCTCCATGCGTTTGATGTCCCCACATAAATACATATGATCCTAAGCAGCCATTATTAAAATTAGATGATATACTTGAGTACCTTATTTGATAAACGTTGGCTTTTCTGGAACTATTAAACTCCTGCAGCGATCCCCAACTTGTTTTAGCAGATGTTTCCCAGGTGCCGGTTGGCCCGTATTCTCCAATAAAATAAGGTTTTGGGAAATTAACTGACTGCAGCTTTCCATAAACAGTGGCTATAGGAGAATAGGAGTTTATCCCTAAACAATCCAGATTTGGTGCCCGCAGCTTAATCTGACTTAACATTGTAGTATCCGCACCTGCAACGATTGTTGCAGCAGGATGGTTCGGATCTTCCAGATGGATCATTTGTGCAATATCGTTGACAGCATTCCAAACTTTGAGATTAGTATACTTCGAGTTTACTTCATTACCTATTGCCCACATCAGTACTGCCGGGTGATTGCGATATTTTTTTACCCAATAAGTAAAATCGGTTAATTGCTGATGTACAGCAGCTGTATCATTATAATTAAAGCCAAATTCTTCGTGGGCGGCATAAAGGCACAGGGTAACTGATATCCCATGGGCATAGGCTGAATCCAGTATACGTTGAGTGGAATCTGTAACATTGTAATTCCTTATGGAATTACCACCGTATGAGGTCAGGTTAGTCCAGTAATCAAAATCGAGATTGGTGTTAATCGCGGCGCCTTTTATAGTGTACGGTTGTCCATCGCGCAAAATCTTGAACACCCCATTTTCTTTTACAATTTGTACCTGTGATGCAGATGACAGACTATCATTATGAATAACTTTTCTTGACCCATTGATACCCGCTTGTTGTACAAGCCCTGGCTTTTTACAGCTGAATAAGCTAATTGAAATGAAAACTATTCCAATTATTACATTTAATACTTTCATAATGGTTATTTTTTATTGGTTAAAGAAATTATTTGTCCTGCTTTAAGTAATTCTTCTCTTAATTCAGGATATGATACATCTTGTACACTTTGTTTGGTTGCAATGGATAGCGCGGCTGCGGCGCCGGCAGATTGTCCAAGTACCATATAAACCGGCTCCATTCTGATAGTACCATAGGCTACGTGTGATGAAGAAAGGCACACCGGTACTAAAAGATTTGAACATTCAGTTTTTTTAGGGGTGAGTGCACGGTAAGAAATAGTGTAAGGCCGGTTATTTCTGAAATAAGTGCCTTCCAACCGGACCCTTCGGGCAGAATCTAACATCCTGGAAACAAAGTGACAATCTAGCATATACGTACCCAAGCCAATGGATTCTTGTGCGGGCTCTGCTCCTGTGCAATTTTGCTCGCGCATCACAAAATCACTCACCATCCGCCGGGCTTCACGCACATACAACTGGGTTGGAAAGTTATGATTGTCCTGATATTCATCTTTAGGTAGCCCCCAGCGCTTCATCTCATCTCTGATACGCTGCGGTACCCTTGTATCATTCCCCAAAAACCATAGCATGCCCAGGGCATAATTGGCATGCATCGCATCAAGCTTATTTCGTTGCTTGTAACCGGCCTCCGGATAGTCATAACTTGCCCCAACAAAATCTAAATGATTGGTATCTGTTTTTTTATTTGGCATTGGTGTAAATGTGATAATGGAGCTTAAATTTATATCGGGATTGGCTGTGATAATTCTTGCCATAAGCTCAAACCACAATGGGTTGTAGCTTTTGGGTTTGGTAATAGGTATTAAATTGGTAGAATCATCTGTAAGCGTAAGCCGGTAACAATAGGATTGCGTACGTTTATCGGCAGTGCCATCTGCGCCGGCAACCCGTGGTTCTATAAAGGGCAATATCCCTGAGCGCGGATCACCTGATTTTATATATGGGTCTACCGGATTAGTTTCACTAACTATTACGTTGCCAAGCCTTATCCCATTGAAAGTTTCGCCATACTGGGCATTGGATTCCCTGCCAACAATATAAGAAACTCCGGAGGCCGCCATAAGGTCGCCCTCGTAAGTAGCATCTATAAACACTTTTGCAGAATAAGCCTTATTGCCCGTAGTGATCAGTCGTTTGATCACAGTGCCATCTTTTACCACTCCCCCGCTCCGTTTAATCTTTTGGTTATAAACAACGGTGACTTTCGCATCTGTAAGCATTTGTTTAAAAATACCATCAAGCACTTTGGATTCATAAACCCACTGCATTTTAAGCGAGTCATTTTTACCGGTGAATGTTCTTTTCTTTGAAAGCTCAAAAAACTCATCACGAGTTTGGTTTCTCCACGCCGCCGGGTTTTGGTAATAACTGTATAGTTTTTGAAATGCTTCTCTGGCAATTCCACCAATCAACCGGTAATTGTTTATATCAGTAGCCGTTAAGCCGGCCGTCATTACCCCGCCAACATGATTGTCTGTAGATAACAATAAAACCTGCTTACCCATTCGTGCCGCCTGTATAGCAGCTGTGATACCCGAAGGCGTTTCGCCATACACGCATACGTCATAATTATTGTTTTGCGCATAACTTAATGAACTATATATCAAAAGGATACAAGCGCTAATTAAAATTTTATTTATATTTCTCATTGTGTTATCTTTTTATTTTTCAAGCAATAGGATCCCTGTATGCACAGTTCTGTGCATACCATAAAACAAGGGCCATCGGTTAATATCCCGGGTTTTGTTTAAGTAATGGATTAGTGCTTAACTCAAGTGACGGAATTGGAAAAAGAAGCTGATAGTCTTTTACACTTATACTGGCATCCTGCGCATTCATTGCAGGTATTAGTTTTTCCGTTCGCAACAGATCAAATCGTCGTTGCCCTTCAAATGCAAACTCTAATCTCCGTTCGTTAATTACGGCATCTTGAAACTGTGCTTGTGTTAGTCCCGGAGCAAGGTCATAAATTGATGTTGAACCAATGGGCAATCCATAAGCCCTGCGATGTACCTGATTAAAAGCTTCATATGCCTCAGCACTGCCAGAATTAACCTGATTTAAAGCCTCCGCGAACATTAATAGCAGGTCGGCGTAGCGGGTTATGTAATAATTATTTGCTCCGCCACTTGTAGTAAGAGCTGTGGGGTCTTTATACTTTGCTACATAATAAGGAAATTTAACGGATGCCGGGGCTTTGGGGTCTGCCGTATATGAATATTGCCTTACATTAACCGCTTTACGAAGGTCATTTTCCGGGTAGGCATCAAAGTGGTTTTTAGTTACGGGATTATCACCAAAACCGGCAAAAGGAGATTTATCAAACGATGGCCGGAAAAATCCCGCATAGTTGCTGCCTATATTTCCTGACCCGCTTTGGTATTGTATTTCAAAAATAGATTCTTTGAGATTTTTATTGGCTATCAAAAACACATCTGCGTAATTAGGCCATAATGAATATATACCCAAAGCCATTACTTTTCTTGCCTCACTAACGGCTGAGTCATATTGTTTTTGTGTTAAATAGACTTTAACAAGCATAGTCATTGCAGCTCCTTTTGTAGCTCGTCCGGCATCTTTTGCGCCATATGTTTGCGGAAGATTGGTTTCCCCGTATTGAAAATCTTCAATAATCTGCTTGTAAATATCCCCCGGGGCACTTCGTGCAATCTCTAAGTTGGTTAATGATGTTGTAGCAGTAATTTTTAAAGGCACTGCGCTCCATAACCTAACCAAATTAAAGTACATTAACCCTCTTACAAACCGTGCTTCACCCAGGTATTGATTTTTTATTGCTGGCGAAAGATTGGTCATTTTGGATATATTGTCAACCGCCGTATTTGCACGGTTGATGATCACATAAGAGGTGCTCCAAAATTGATAAAAGAGATTTGTTCCGGAATCATAGGTGAACTTATCTAACTGGTTCTTATCTGCATTTTGTGTGTTACGCCCGTTTCCCCATTCACAATCATCGGTACCTTGTGATTGTATAACTTCCATAAATTGATTATATAAATAATCATTTGTAAGGCTTGCGTAAACAGCGTTCACAGCAGCATTAGCATCGGTAGGAGTTTTGAAAAAGTTTGCCGTTGAATTTACTCCCTCCGGCACAAGGTCTAATTTAGTACAGGAGGTAAGGATAATTGCTATGGAAAGTATAACTGATAATTTTTTCATGATTTGCTAATAAATTTAAAAGCCTACATTAAAACCAAATGTGTATGTCCTTGAATTTGGATATGGGCCGGAATCAAACCCTGGTGCAATATTGCTTGAACCATACCTGCTAACTTCGGGGTCAAGTCCTGAGTACTTTGTAATGGTAAACAGGTTTTGGGCATTGATATAGAGCTTGGCAGACATACCCTTAGAAATATGATCTAAAAGTTTACCTGGTAAATTATAGGAAAGCTGCACGTTTTTTACCCGCAGGTATGAGCCGTTTTCAACATATCTGTCCAGCGACCTGTTATTGGGTTTAATACTCGATGCACGTGGTATATCAGTATTTGTGTTGGTAGGGGTCCATCTGTTTAAAACATTCCTGGTTTGATTTTGAAGGCCATATAAATTCTCTAAAGTAATCTTGTTGCTGTTATACAGCTGATTGCCATAAGACCCTTGCAAAAAAACCAGGAATCCAATATTTTTATAGGACAAAGTGTTTGTAAAACCTCCAAAAAAACGAGGTTGCGCACTTCCTAAAATCACCCGGTCATCGTCATTTATTTTCCCGTCATTATTATTATCTACATAGCGAATGTCACCTGGTTTAGCTGTAGGGGTAGCAGATGCCGCAACTTCTTCTGCATTTTGAAAAATGCCATTGGTTTTGTAACCGAAATATAAACCTAAAGGGTGACCAACTTCCAATATTGCATTATCTGTTGTGCCTGTAAACAGGCGGCTCACTCCTGCCAGGTCCAAAACCTTATTTCGGTTAAAGGATATATTCAAGCTTGTTTCCCATTTTAACTTATTATTAGCCGGGATGGCCGTAACTGTAAATTCTAAACCTTTGTTTTCTGTTTGCCCCCTGTTTTGCAATGCATTACCAAAACCAGATGTAACCGGGATTTTTACGTATAGTAACAGGTTACTTGTTTTTTTGTAATAAGCATCTACATTAAAGAGCAACCTGTTATTAAAAAAGCCTAATTCTAAGCCCCCGTCGGTTTGTGCTGTAGATTCCCATTTGAGATCAGGATTGCCAACTTGTGATGGTGTTAAACCAATTACTTTTACACCGCCGATGGTATAATTTGCCGTACCGAGCAAATCGAGACCCGGGAAATTCCCGATACCGTCCTGATTGCCGGTAATGCCGTGACTTACCCGCAATTTAAGGGTACTAAAAAGATTAAGATTTTTAATGAAAGACTCATCTTCCATGCGCCAAGCCAATGCTGCCGAAGGGAAAAACCCATACCTGTTGTTTTTACCAAAACGTGAAGAACCGTCGGCCCGGGCGGTAACCGTTACTAAATATTTACCTTTAAAACTGTAGTTTATGCGCCCTAAAAAACTTAACAGCGACCATTGGGTTTTACTGGAAGCTGGTGCCGTTACCAGTGCCCCTGTATTTAAGGCATTAGTCCCTAAATTATCATTTAAGAACGATTGAGCCCCGGCGTCTACTGATTGGTATACGGAATTTTGCTGTGTAAAACCACCAAGCAGGTCAAAACTATGTTGCTTTAATTTCAGTTTATAGCTTACAGTGTTTTCGTTTAGCCATGTAAATGTTTGATTACTGGATATAGTTGCCTGACCACCAACCTGGGATCCCGAATAGACAGATTGCGGCAGGTAAACATCATTTCTATTGTAAATGACGTCAACACCCCAAAGCGTTTTCACCGTAAGTCCTTTTATAATTTCGGCACTCGCATATATGTTTCCCAGCGTACGGTATATATTGGTGTAGTTTTGATATCCATTTAACAAAGCGATGGGGTTATCAAAGTTTGTTCCTTGCTTATTTGAACTGGTATAAGAACCGTCGGGCTGATAAACAGGCAAATCAGGCTGTAATGTGGCCATTGTAAATAACGAGCCGGCACTTACCTGATTTGTTCGTACATTGCTGATGGTTAAACTGTTGCCTATCTTGAATTTCTCACCCAGATCGCGGTCAAGATTGGCGCGCAGGCTATAACGTTTAAAATCAGATGATTTGGCTATCCCGTCCTGGCCGAAATAATTGGCAGATAAAAAAAAGCGTGTTTTATCCTCACCGCCCGATACCGATACCTGGTGATTTTGAATGGGCGCTTTGCGAAATATCAATGATTGCCAATCGGTTGTAGGTGGTACCTGTGTAAGATCATAAACTGGTGAGCCACCTTCGTTTACCGTAGCTTCATTGGCAAAAGCTTCAAATTCGGCGGCATTTAAAAGCGAGTATTTTTTAAGTATGGACTGAATGCCGTAAAAAGAATCGAAGCTCACTTTTGCTGCTCCTTTTTTACCTCTTTTTGTTGTGATGAGAACTACTCCATTCCCTCCTCTTGAACCGTAGATAGCCGTAGCAGATGCATCCTTTAACACATCTATTGAGGCTATGTCGGCAGGATTTATAGCATTAAGCGGGTTTAAACCACTGGCTCCATTATCGCCCTGATCGGCAAATACCGGAATGCCATCAACTACATAGAGCGGTTCATTACTGCCGTATACAGAATTACCGCCTCTTATTCTCATGGCAGACCCGGCCCCGGGCATACCTGAGTTTTGGGTAAATTGAACACCGGATGTGCGGCCCTGCAGCGCCTGATCTACCGATCTGAGGGGTGTTCCATCAAGCGTTTTGACATCTACTGATGAAATAGCCCCGGTAAGGTCTGCCCGTTTTTGTGTGCCGTATCCTACTACCACCACCTCGCTGAGTTTGCTGTTTTCTTCCTGGAGTATAACGTCAATGTTGTTACTTTTTTGAACCGGAACTTCCTGGGTCGTGTATCCCACAAATGAAAAAACAAGTACCGCATCTTCATCAGGAACTGAAATCTTATAGATGCCCTCGCCATTGGTGACAACTCCGTTTCGGGTGTTTTTTATTTTGACAGTTACCCCGGGTATAGGAAGGTTTTTATTATCGACGACTTTACCCGTTATAGAAATTGGCTGTATTTGATCTGTATTAGGGGGCTTTACTTTGATAATAACATCATTTCCATCAAAAACATAAGTAAAAGGCTGATTTGAAAAGCATTGTGAAAGCACTTGTTTTAAAGGGGCACCCCTGGCCGTAAGCGTTACAGGGTTTGCTTTGCTTATTAATTGAACATCATACAAAAAATGATACCCACTTTGTTTTGTCAGCTCGTCTAATACTTTTTCTATAGAAGCGTTTTTGACCGTCAGGCTTATGTTTTGGGCGCGGCTGGAGGCCGATACCTGGATTAAAGCCACCATGCAGATAACAATAGTCAATTTCATTACGAGTAGAAATCTATAGGGAATACAGGATAAAGCCCTGCATATAAATGCAGTAAAAAATTTATACATTTGAATGTTAGGTTTAATAAATAATTGATTGTTTCGACGCAATTGGTATTTAGTTATACTAACTCAGCTTCTCACACTGCTGATTACCAGGGGCGGTTCGAACGCTCCTGGTTTGTTTTATAACTAACTAATAGGTAAAAATTATGACCTCACAATAATCCTCCTTCCTTCTATTTTAAAGTGAACAGCCCCTGTTAATTGTATTTTATTTAACAAGTCTTTTATGTTTTTTCCACGGGAAATTGAGCCCCCCAATTTTACGTTGCTCATATCGTTTTGATATTCTACCTCCACATCATACCACCTGGCAACTTTTTTCATAATGCTCACAACACTTTCTTTCCTGAATGTGAAATATCCATTTTTCCAGGAAACGGCATCATCCGTATTTACATAAGTCACATTAATTTTTTCACCCGAGCGTGCCACATCAGCTTGCTGGCCGGGAACAAGCAAAGCCTGTTGATTCAGCTTACTTAACAATACAGATCCCTCAAGCAGCGTTGTCTTTACAGATGAATCATCTTCATAAGACATTACATTGAAATGTGTACCCAATACTTTTATATTGACGTTGTTGGTATTGATTGAAAAAGGCATGTTCTTGTTTTTGGCAACCTCAAAATAAGCCTCGCCGCTTAGTTCCACATGTCTTTCTGCTCCTGTAAATTTAACCGGGTACCTCAATGAAGATGCTGCATTTAACCATACATTGGTTCCGTCGGGCAAAATAACCTGGTACTGCCCGCCCCGCGGTGTGCTAATTGTGTTAAATGATATCTTGTCACCTTTATCGGGCAAGCCGGTATCAGAAGAATAAACTAATTGCCCATTTTTTTCTTTTTTTATAGCAACCTGTTCGTTTTTTTCAATAATACCGTTAGAAACCTCATTTAGATTGATGGTTGATCCGTTGGATAGCGTTAGAATGGCTTTATTTCCTCCCGGAACTATGGGTTTGAAAGAACTGACTAAATTATTTGATTTATACCTGCTCTCGCTGGCCTCATGCTTGTTTAAAAAAAACAATCCGACTGATATGACCAGCAGTACCGAAGCAGCAACAGCCCACCATAACGAGGGCGCTAATCTTTTGACAGACTTATTTCGACTGTTTTCTATTTTATTGAAGATTTTTTGATGAATGTGCTGCTGGTTATCTATCCTCTGGTCATTATGGAAATCCTGAATGTTAAATCCATCATCATAGCTCAATAACAACTCCTCCTCTTCAGGAGTGGTATTGCCTGACAGGTGCTTTTCAAACAGAATGATGTATTCCTCTTTAGTCATGGATGATAACTGGCTTTTGAGTTATAGAGTGCTTTTATTGGTGATTGCTCCCATAAATTATTGATAAATAATTTATTTTTATATAACAAGCTGACTATCAGAGCAATTAAATTTCATCCGATTTAATGTGATCATTTGCAAAATATTGTATCTATTTTAGTTTACCAATTAAATGTTAAACGAAACCTTAAGCGACCAGGAATTATGGGAAGCTATCTTGAAAGAAGATTCTCAGGCTTTTGCTATGCTATACAATAGATACTGGTTGCGTTTATACAAAACCGCGTCCCATTATATTAAAGATAATAATGCGTGTGAAGAAATAGTTCATGACGTTTTTTTAATTATTTGGAATAAAAGGAGATGGTTAAAGATTGAACATTTTGCCAGTTACCTGAATGCCACTACCAGGTATGAGGTATTTAGATATATAAAAGCGACAAAACTCTCGAAACTTGAATACAACGAAAGTTATGTTGAAGATGCCTCCAGCCCTGTTTTCAATTTAGGTCAGGCAAAGCTAAATGAGCTTGACATTGAGCACGTGTTAAACGGACACCTTAAGGAACTTCCTAAACGCTGCCGTGAAATATTTTATATGAGTAAGATCCGGCAGTTAAGTAATGATGAAATAGCTAAGGAATTAGGAATTAGCAAACACACGGTAGAAAATCAGCTTTCTTATGCGTTAAAACAGCTAAAAGTTTCCATGAAGGATCTACCTATCATGATGATTGGTTTATATTTTTTATTGTCGCAAGTATAAGGTTACTTCTTTGAAAAATCCCGTCTTATGCGGCTAAGTGAGGTGTCTGTAATACCCAGATACGATGCAATATGTTTAAGCGGGGCGTTTTGAAGGATAGCATAATCATTCTTTATTAAATTAGCATACCTTTCTTCTGCGCTCTGGTTGATCATGGCTAATGTACGCTGTTTAGACCTAACCAATTCCCTTGCAAGCATCTGCCGGCCAAATTCCCTGAACTCGGGCAGCAAATGGAACAGCTTATTAACCTTTTCATAAGAAATAGTGTATCCCAGGCACTCTGTAACCGCCTGTATGTTTTCCATAGAGGGTATTTGAAGGAAAAATGAAGCCGGATCATAAACTGCCCGGTGTTTTGAAAAAAAGTTGGTTGTTACTTCGTTTCCTTCATGGTCAAAAGTATATGCCCGCATAAGCCCTTCAACCAATTGGACAGAATCACTTATTTTACCCTGCTTTAAAAAAAATTCATTTTTGGCAAAGTGCCTTTCTTCATATTCTTCAACCATTATCTCTATTGCCCCGTCAGACAGCAATTGACTTTTCTTAAATAAATCTTTTAGCGGTTGTTTGTCCATTTATATTTAATATAATTCATGTAAGCATTTCATCAGCGTTGCGGGCTTGCACACCATAATTAGATTACAAATCGTATGCTCTTTTCTACTTCGAAGTTGTAACGAATATAAAACAAAAAACCCGATCAAATTGACCGGGTTTTTACTGTTGTGCGGAAGAAGGGACTCGAACCCCCACGCCGTGAAGCGCCAGATCCTAAGTCTGGTGCGGCTACCAATTACGCCACTTCCGCATTAGGATTTTTAACAGGTCGCAAAGATAGTGTTTACTGCTAATAAATAAAACATAATTTTCATTTTTTAGCTATCTACCTCATTTCTTTGCCATTAATTTTATGTTATATTATTTATCAGCGTGGTAAAATAAGCCGAGGCATATAACAGCCTACTCCCATACCAGGAAAACATTTCACCATCAACTAATATCACACTGGTTCCGGGTAACATTTCCTTAAATTCATCAATATGTTTTTGGGCGAACGGGTATGGTTCTGATGATAAAAAGACTACATCCGGCTTGGTAGCTATTAACTCATGGGCGGTTATTTCAGGATACCGGGCGGTTTGGAATGCGTTTGTTAACCCGCACACGTTAAGCATGCTATCTATAAAAGTACCGCTCCCGGCTACCATATAGGGCTTGCGCCATATAAAATAGGCTACACGCAGGTTTAAAATGGGTAAGCTGAGTGCGTTAAACCGGTTACTGATATCATCACGTAATGTTTTTGCTGCCGCTTCGCGGCTGGTGATTAACCCTACCGATTGGATCATGTCGAGCGCACTATCCAGGTTGTTAATGTCGCTTATCCAAACCGGGTAAACGTTTATCAGCTCTTCTATCTGGCTACGGTCGTTTTCCTCTTTGTTAGCAACGATCAGATCGGGCTGCATCGCCTTTATCTGCTCAATATTTAACTGCTTGGTGCCCCCTACCTTAGTTACGGTTTTAAATTTGTGCTCCGGGTGAATGCAAAATTTGGTAATACCAATAACTTCGGTATCAAGCCCGAGATCAAACAACAATTCGGTTTGTGAAGGTACGACGGATACAATCCTTTTGGGTACATCTGGAATGTTTACTGCACGATTGAGCTGATCGTGAAAAACAGGCATGTTAAAAGGCGTTTTCTTCTCCTTTTACCACGTTCCAAACGGTAAGGAAGATGATCTTCATATCCAGCAGGAACGACCAGTTTTCCAGGTACCAAACATCGGCTTCCACGCGCTCAAGCATGGCCTGGGTAGTTTGGGTTTCGCCCCTTAGTCCTTTTATCTGCGCCCAGCCGGTGATGCCTGGTTTAAGGAAATGCCTTACCATAAAGGTATCTATCAACTGTGAGTACTGTTGGGTATGGCTGATCATGTGAGGCCTTGGTCCTACTACAGACATATTGCCTAGTAACACGTTGAAAAACTGGGGCAGTTCATCGATACTTGTTTTACGGATAAATGCACCGGTTTTGGTTATACGCGAATCTCCACGGGTTGCCTGCTTTTTATCAGAGTCGTGATTTACACGCATGCTCCGGAACTTGTAACATTTGAATGGTTTATTATCTCGGCCCGAACGTTCCTGCACGAAAAATATTGGACCCCTTGATTCCAGTTTTATCAGCAAGGCCAGTATAGGAAACAGCCAACTGAAAACAAACAGGATAATAAACAAAGCAAATAATACATCGAACAACCGCTTGATTGACCGGTTAAGCATATTCTCTAATGGCTCGGGGCGTACAGAGATTACCGGGATATGCCCAAAACTTTGTATAAAGGTTGGTTTTTTGGCATAATCATAATACTCTGGTATAAACTTAAACCTGATAAGGTTTTTATCCGCATCGAGCATCAGTTTTTCAATTGTTAATGCTTCTGAATTGGGTAGTGTACAAAATATCTCATCAACTTTATTGTTGAGCACATAGCTTATACAATCATCGGTGCCACCCAAATAAAGGCGTTTATCCCTTACCTGCTCGGGGTTGTCGTCAAAAAAACCAACCAGGCTATAACCACGCTCAGGGTTTTGTTTAAAAAAGCTGTATAGGTCGGCCCCTATCCTGCCACCGCCGACAATAATTACCGCACGGGTATCAATTAATGAGGCACGGTCGCTTTTGCGTATGGTCAGGAACACCAGTTTCCATAATCCTAATAAAAAGCCAAATAAAGCCAGTGAGTAAAAAAGGTATTCCCGGGTAATGAAATAAGCTTTGGTACCTATGAGTATAATAATGGTGAAGCATATAAAGCTCACAAATAAAAGATAGGTTTTAATTACACCACGGTAGGTTTTTATCGAATCTTTATTTAAAACATGTTCATATAAACCTGTGATATTGGCCGATAACAGCCAAATTAAATTGAACACCAATACAATGGGCAGATATTTTCTGTTATTAATCCAAAAAATATACGATCTGTCTTCGATGAAGTAAGAAATTACCATACTCATATTAAGTATAATATAATCTATGGTAAGGTTCACTGCTTTAATAAAAGTAGCGTATCTGTGAATCATGTATTAGAGCTTATTGTAGTAGATATATATTGCTAAAATTAGCATATTTATTTTATATATAACAATCTGATAATTGAATATCCGAGTCGTTACGAAAATGTCATGTTACTGAGCGCAAAATTAAAAATTAAGAAATTTAAACAAAACCAAATATAAAATATTTAAGCGATTTAGCAGTTAACCAATGGGTAAAACAATCGTTAATTTTAATAGTGGTAAATTGATTTACAAACGACCGTTTGCGATAGTTTTATCCAAAACCCCTTTGATATCATAAATTACAGATGATTCGTTTTTTCGGAGCTTATGATAGTCCAGATCCAAAAATTCCCGGTGTCCTACGGCTACAACAATAGCATCGTAATTTCCCCGCAGTTTACCCATGTCTTTTATGGTGGTTACATTATATTCCTGCTTTACCTCAGCCGGGTCAGCCCATGGATCATATATCTCACAATGTGCATCATAATCGCTTAAAATGTTCACAATATCAATCACCCTGGTATTGCGCACATCGGGGCAATTTTCCTTGAATGTAAAACCCAGCACCAATACATTGGCGCGTTTAACAGAAATATCATTCCTGACCATGAGTTTTATCACCTCAAGGGCTACATAACTTCCCATGCCATCATTAAGCCGCCTGCCTGCCAGTATAATTTCGGGGTGATAGCCTACTTCCTGCGCCTTTTGTGCCAGATAATACGGATCAACCCCGGTACAATGACCACCTACCAGTCCTGGCTTAAAATTCAGAAAATTCCATTTGGTTCCGGCTGCCTCTAAAACGGCGTGGGTATCAATATCCATAATGTTGAATATCTTGGCAAGCTCATTTACAAAGGCAATATTAATATCGCGCTGGGAGTTTTCAATCACTTTGCAGGCCTCGGCAACTTTCATACTGGGCGCCTTATGTGTACCGGCAGTAACAATGGTACGGTAAAGCCCGTCTATAAAATCGGCCGCCTCAGGTGTTGAACCCGATGTTACCTTTAAAATATTGGTAAGAGTATGTACTTTATCACCGGGATTAATGCGTTCGGGCGAATAACCTGCAAAAAAATCACGGTTGTATTTTAATCCCGATACCTGCTCCAATACCGGGATACAAACATCCTCGGTAGCGCCCGGATATACCGTTGATTCATATATTACCACATCGCCGGCTTTAAGCACACCACCCACACTCTGGCTGGCTTTTATCAAAAGGCGAAGATCGGGGCGATTGTACTGGTCTGTAGGTGTGGGTACCGAAACTATATATACATTGCATGATGCAATGTCACTAACGTTTGATGTACATATAAGTCCATTGCCCGCTGTTGTATCAGTTGTTAATACAGCTGAAAGTACAGCCGATTCGGTTTCGAGTGTGCGATCAAATGCGTTGTTCAATTCATCAACGCGGTTCTGTTTAATATCAAACCCTTTTACCTGGAATTTATGGGCAAACTCTACAGCTAGCGGCAAGCCTACATATCCTAAACCAATAATCGCGATGCGGACATTTGCAGGAGGAGTAAATTTTTTGACAGATTGATTTAATGGTTGATCAAACATTTTTTTCAGTAGAGGTAGATAGAATGTAAATATAAATAAACTTAATTTTTGTAAAGCGTTATGCCTTACTGACCATATATCTGATAAATGCCACTAACAGTTCTGTTTTGAGCAGAGCCAACCAGTAAGGTAGTTATCTTTTTTTCGATCATCAATTGCTCGGCCTGGCTTGCAAATTCTTCACTGTCAATAATAACCGGGTTTACAGTCATTATTTCAGTAATCGTTAGGGTTGATGTATCGGGATGCTGTAATAAAGCACGCCTCAGGTCGCCATCGGTAACTATTCCTTTTATATAAGTTGCATCCCCTACCATTACCATACCCAAACGCCCGGCCGACATGTTTAACAACAAATCCATAAACGATGCATTTTCGTTTATAAAAGGCAGTTTATCGATACGCATCAGGTCTTTTACCTTAACCAGCAATTTACGCCCCAGGCTGCCTCCGGGATGAAAACGTGCAAAATCATGCTGCTTAAAATCGCGCGATTCCATTAAGGCAATAGCAAGCGCATCGCCCATTACCAGCGCGGCAGTAGTTGATGATGTAGGGGCCAATTCAAGCGGACAGGCTTCACGTACTATTTTTATATTGAGATGATAATGGCTGTTTTTGGCAACTGTTGAATTGGGATTGCCGGTAACACCGATAACCACATTTTTATTCCAGCTTAAAAAAGGGATGATCCTTAGCACCTCTTCAGTTTCGCCCGAATAAGATATCAGCATCACCACATCGTTGGCCCCTACCATGCCCAAATCGCCATGGAAGGCTTCTCCCGGATGCAGGAAAAAGCTGGGTGTACCAGTACTGGCCAATGTAGCCGCAATTTTCTTACCGATGAGGCCGGATTTGCCAATACCCGTTACTACAACTTTGCCGGTAGTATTCAATATGGTCTGTACTACCCTTGTAAATTCATCATCAATTAAATCGGCTACATGCTGCAGCGACTCAACTTCAATATCAAAAACCCGTTTAGCAATATGCTTCATTTACGTTTCTGCGTAATACGTTACACGTTTTATTTTAAATCAAATCACTTATTACGAAAACGTAATACGTAAAACCTACTCATCAGGACAATAGCGGTGCTAAAACCTTGTCCAGATCCTGTAACTTAACCATGTTAGGGCCATCACTAAGAGCGTTGTCCGGGTCAGGGTGTATCTCCATAAAGTAGCCGTCGGCGCCAAAAGCTTTAGCCGCCAATGCCATCATGGGTACAAAGGTACGGTCGCCACCGGTTTTGCCACCGGCACCACCAGGCCTTTGTACCGAATGGGTGCAATCCATACAAACCGGGTGACCAAAGGCTTTCATATCGTAAATATTCCTGAAATCAACAGCAAGGTTATTGTAACCATACATGTTGCCACGCTCGGTAAGTATAACCTGCGTATTGCCTGCCTCAATTACCTTTTGAGCCGGATAAAACATATCCTGACCCGACAAGAACTGGGCTTTTTTTACGTTTACTATTTTACAGGTATGGGCGGCAGCCACCAACAAATCTGTTTGACGGCACAAAAATGCCGGGATCTGTAATATATCAACCACCTGGGCGGCAATTGCAGCCTGTACAGGTTCATGAATGTCGGTTGTTACGGGCAGATTAAAACGCTCTTTAACATTTTGCAGCATTTCCATTCCCTTTTCAATGCCCGGGCCACGGTATGAATGGATAGATGTGCGGTTAGCCTTATCAAACGACGATTTAAAGATTACCGGCACGTTATACTTTTGTCCGGCTTCGGCAACTTTCTCGGCCACCTGGTATAGCAGTTCCTGATTTTCCATTACACAGGGACCTAATATAAAAAACGGCTTTTGCCGTATCTGTTCAAACAACATAGTTTATTTATGGTATAAGAAGCAAAGATAGTGATAAGCACGAATTACAACGAATGGGCATAAATTTCACAAACGGCGGGATATTACTCTAATTGATAGAATCAATCATACATTCTATAATATTTTGGTAATTAAAGTACATCGATTAGTGCTAATTAGTTTTTATTCGTGAAATTCGTGTTTAATTTGATTATGAACTACTTTGAATTTTATGACCTTCCCGAATCTTTCCATATTAATCAGGCTGCGCTGAAGAAAAAGTTTTATGAACTGAGCAAACAGTACCACCCCGATTTTTACGCCGGTGAAGAAGAGGCTAAACAACAGGAAATACTGGAATTATCAACCATAAACAACAAGGCTTACCAGGTACTTTCCGACCCGGCGCGCCGAATGGAGTACATTTTAAAGCTGCACGACCTGGTATCGGAGGGTGCAAAACCACAGCTTCCGGCAGATTTTTTAATGGAAATGATGGATATTAATGAACGCCTGATGGAAGTTGACGATGCCGGGCAACTGGCGGAAATAACTTCGGAAGTGCTTGCTATTGAG
Organism: Mucilaginibacter sabulilitoris; assembly: GCF_034262375.1. Lineage (NCBI taxonomy): Bacteria > Pseudomonadati > Bacteroidota > Sphingobacteriia > Sphingobacteriales > Sphingobacteriaceae > Mucilaginibacter > Mucilaginibacter sabulilitoris. Next base: position 4,197,381 of record NZ_CP139558.1, on the reverse strand, counting down.
GGTGATATTAACGATAAAATCCATGTACTGACCAAAGATTATGAGCATTTAGACCATACCGCGCAGGAAAGCAGGCGCATTGAAATTGCAGAAATTTACTACAGACAAAAATATCTGTTGCGAATTAAAGAGAGTTTAGATACATTTGCAGCCCGCTTGTAAGGAATACCACTTACAACATAGCATGCCCAGCTGGCGGAATTGGTAGACGCGCTGGTCTCAAACACCTGTGGGAAACCGTGCCGGTTCGACTCCGGCGCTGGGTACAGGAAAAGTTAGGTAGTACTCAACTTTACTGTAATATTTAAAAACCCTCTTTACATTACGTAGAGAGGGTTTTTTGTTTAACGAAATCCTATTTATCTTTCTAATTTTATGGAATTAACATTTTCAACTATAAAGCATCAATTCTAATGAGCATACGTACAATTAGGGAAATAGGAGGCCAATACGAAATTTCTACGGGGGTATCTAAAAATGATCTCGAAAGGTTAAGCAGTAATCCAAAAACAAAATCTATTCAGATTGCAGATCCGTTAACTAATAAAGAGATAATGCTATTAGAAACAATTATATTTTCTAAAAGGCCCGATATCTTATTTAGAGTATACGGGCACTATGGAAAAACTTGTGATTTAACATTTATTAAACAACTTCCTTCGCTTAGAAAAATTTCTGCCGACTGCTTAATGGAAGCAAAAGGGATTGAAAGCGTAACCAAACTTAAAAATTTGGATGTGCTTGGATTGGGGATTTTCAATTTAGATAACTTTGACTTTTTAGAATACATTGATCCTAAAATCAAAGAGCTTTATCTTCATCAAACAAAGTCGAAGAAACCCAAGATCGATATAATAGGAAAATTTTCAAATTTGGAATTTTTATATTTAGAAGGACAACAGAAAGGGATAGAAGTAATTCAGCATCTACATAAACTGAAGAAAATCATATTACGTTCAATATCCACTAATAATGTTGATTATTTAATAGGGCTACAGGATTTATGGTCGGTAGATATTAAGATTGGCGGTATTAAAAATTTTGATGGGTTATTAACATTGCCGAAACTAAAGTATTTGGAATTGTGGCAAATAAGAGATTTGAAAGACTTATCTTTTGTTTCAGAACTAACTACACTTCAAAATTTATTTATTCAATCATTGAAGCAAGTGCAAAGACTTCCAAGTTTCAGCAAATTAACTTCTCTGAAAAGAATCTATCTTGAGAACTTAAAAGAGCTTACTGATCTTTCAACTTTGAAAACTGCTCCTGCTCTTGAAGAGTTTATTTATGTATTAGCTCAAAATCAAGAACCAGAGAATTTAATTCCAGTTTTAGAAAATCAATCCCTAAAAAGAATTTTCTGCAAGTTTGGCAGCGACAAAAAGAACGATAGATTTGATAAATTAGTTACATCATATAAAAAAGAGCAATACGATTATAGCGAATTTGAATACATTTAATTAACTAGTCTCAGTTTAGCAACTACTTTTTTTGACACTTACAAATTTCGGGTTCAATTCAAACCCGGTAATTATAAAATCACTCACAGTTTATGTCATAAAGTCTCCTGATAAAACGACTATTTTATGAATCCCTTGACTTTCAAATCTTGAATTATTGGCTCTATAAGCCGTAAAAAGCTTTCTAAATGTTGAAAGTATTCCTGCTGCTGGGTACGAAATGAAATATAAAAAAAGCTAACATACTGACTGTTAGCTTTTTTTATATTAAAAACATGTAATAATTATAGTTTTGAGACACATGATTATCTCTATGACTATCTGTCTATTAATTTTTTAACGGGTTCGATTCCCGCTCTCTTTCTTGGGTTTAGGTTTGAAACTTAAGGCTTATATTCTAAGTTAATTTTGCAGCTTACTAGCTTTTATTTTGAGTATGTGCTCAATAATTTCAGTTTGGAAATGTACAAAAAGTTTTATGGAAACATAAAAGCTGAAGTTTGCACTTCAGCCTTATTTCTGCTAATACCTTGTTACAGGTAATTTATTTGTCCGTTCGCTCTATCTATTTTATTATTACCAAGGAATTTCGCCTGTTTCCGGTTCTAATTCCTCGCTGATGAACTTGCCTGATATTCCGTCTTTATCTAACAGAGCGTATTTTACTATGCGTTTTCCAGCAACTTCAACATTGCCACCAAAAAAGTTGGTATGGTCGGTTTTTGTAAGACCTGGGCAAACAGCATTTACTTTGAATGACGTATCACGAAGTTCATGAGCCAAATGTATGGTATACATATTCAAAGCCGATTTAGAAGAAGAATAAGCTGAAAAAGATTTATAGCCGTAATTTGGAGAATTCGGGTCGCTATGAAGTGTTAGAGAGCCCATATTTGAACTTACATTTACGATGCGTGGCTCTTTTGATTTTTTTAATATATCAATGAATGCGGTTGTCACTCGCACCACTCCATACACATTAGTTTCATAGATTTTTTTGAAATTCTCTATGCTTGCTGCCGTAGCATCTTCTGCAATGCCATCAGCATTAATTCCCGCGTTGTTAATCAATATGTCCAAAACGTCTTTTTTTTTACCGATTTCAATTCGTGCATTTTTTACCGAATCATCATCAGTCACATCGATCTGAATGACCTCAACGCTTACCAATCCTTCGGCTGCCAATTTTTTTACGGCCTGTAAGCCATTTTCTAAATTTCTACTTCCGATGTAAACGTAAAATCCTTTTTGCAATAGCTGTTTGGCAGTTTCAAAGCCAATACCTTTGTTTGCTCCTGTTATGAATGCTGATTTCATTTTTCTTTATTTTTAAATTTACCATGCAAAGATGATTCTATTAAAAATGAAGTCATTTACCATTTGGTAAAAAGTGATTCTAGCGAATGTTTTTTCGTATTCTACTCAATGATTGCTGCGTGACTCCCAAGTATGATGCAATATGAGAAAGCGCCACACGGTTAACAAGTGATGGATAATTATCCAAAAATTCCAGGTAACGTGTGGTAGCATCTTTTGAAATCATAGGATTTTTATTGAATAGTTGGTACATACACTTTTGAATCATTTTGTTTTTAATGATGTCCCAACCAACGATTGTTAAAGACAATTCGTCCCAAAGTTGCTTTGAAAATACAATAAGTTTGCAATCAGTACTGGCTTGTAAGTATGCAGCAGAAGCCGAATTTGATTCAAAACTTAAATAATCAACTACTAAGTTATTTTCAGGTATAAAACACCGTGTAATTTCTTCGCCTTTATTGTTGTAATAACAGCCTCGAACAATCCCTTCCACAATGAATCCGACTTGTCGCGAAATTTTTCCTGCTTCCGAAAAATATTCATCTTTGCGAAGTTCAATTTCTATGACATTACTTGTTATAAGGTTAATTTGCTGTTGGTTCAGATTCCCAAATTGCAAAATGTATTCTATCAATTCTTTCATTGTTGCAAAATAATAAAATGACTTTGCTTGGAATTTACCATTAGGTAAAAGTAGGATTCAATTATTACGGTCACTTAATATTGACTGTAAGAGACTTATATGATCGACAAAATTACAAAAATATCTCCCATATGCGGAATTAGTGCGCCTTTTAGAAAATCGGTAGAAAAACAGGTATATTGGGGCATTAAACGATAGGTTCTGCTCCCGCTCTGAATGGATAAAAGGATCTTGAGTAGAGTTAGATTCCCATACCTTACAGAGAAATTTCTGGAATCAATCTTTCTGTAGATTTTTTGAAATTTAAATACAACCCTATTCATAAGTTTTGTTTCATTAGCAATTGCTATAATATTAAGGTTAGGAGAATTTATCAGATCCAGTAATAACTTTCGACGCTCTCCAAAACATCCAAAAACCGCATAAGTGGTTCAAAGAATTTCCCTTACTCGGTACAAATTGCATCACGAAACCCGATAACATATTGATTGTTAGCGGGTTTTATTGCTTTATTCCAGTTATTTAACTAATTATCCAAACATTAAAATTGAGTCCAACTAATTGAAATTCAGATTCTTATTTTTAAAAATAAAGGTTCAAACCACGGAAGGGTATTAAAATCGAACACAAATCAACACATTGATTATTTATATCTTACAGCCGAAAGAAAAAAACTTAACAATTTAAAAACTAAAATTATGAGAACAATTAATCCCTGGATCAACTTCAATGGCAATGCCGAAGAAGCATTCATCTTTTACAAATCAGTTTTTGGCGGAGAGTTCACAAAGATCGTCCGCTTCAAGGATCTGTCTGGCCCTGAATTTCAGGTAGCAGAAAATGAAGAAAACAAAATAATGCATATTGGTTTACCTATTGGCAAGCACAACGTGTTGATAGCTAATGATGTGCCCGAATTTATGGGACGGGTAAGCGAAAGTGAAAACAGATCTAAAATATATGTGAGCGCTGAAAGCCGTGAAGAAGCAGACAAAATATTTAACGGATTGTCAGCAGGCGGAGGAGTTGAAGGACCGATTGGCGACAGTCCCTGGGGAACATACGCCGGAATGTTCAGAGACAAGTACGGCATTGAATGGATTGTGGAGTTTGACCCCAATTACAAGGGGTAAATTTAATGGAAAAAATTGCCCCCGCCTCCGCCGGTGCACGCGAAATATCATTAGGTTAAGAGATTGACAGGCGGTACACAACTTCGGTGTTCCGTACCTCTGACACGGTAATTATCATTATATATACTGCTACGAACCTGTACCCCTCTGGAGGGTTTTTCTTAACTTAATGACATTTAGTAATAATCAGCTTTTTCGTCAATATTCGCGTTTTAGCATACCCTTGCTCCCGGAAACGATCTTCAATTTATCATATATTGAATTTTTATTTCCAATGGATAAACCTAACTTTGCTTTTAATGAGGTCATTAAGTATCCTGTTATGCCTTTACATGACAGTCCTGGCGATTCTTCCATGCCGGGATAAGGATGACTTTGGCCCGGAAATTACCCAGGCAACCTTATATAGCGTAAATCAAACCAATAATCATGATACGCAAGAGGCTTGCCCGCCGTTCTGCACTTGTTCTTGCTGTTCGAGTTCACGGGTGCTGAAGCTCGAAGAGATTACTGTTTGTATATTGATCCAGCAATTTAAGTCAAGCTATCCTGAACTGGCAGTTCCTGCACTTCGCAAACAAAGCCTTAATATCTGGCAACCGCCCCAACTCGCTTAATACGTTATTTTTTATTATACGCTTAGGACTGGCTTTGCTATGCCCTGAGCTATTATTTACGTATTAATCTGAGAATTTCATGTTTGATAAGATCATTGCGTTCTCGATCAGGAATAAACTGGTCGTAGGCGCATCCATACTATTACTCGTGGCAGCGGGTATCTATTGCGCAACCCGCCTGCCCATTGATGCCCAGCCGGACATCACCAACAACCAGGTGCAGATCATCACGCAGGTACCCACTTTAGGTGCGCAGGAAGTGGAACAATATATTACTTCACCCATTGAGCTAGCTATTGCCAATGTGCCGCGGGTGATCGAAAAACGCTCGATCTCCCGTTCGGGCCTATCGGTGATCACCGTGGTATTTGAAGACAACGCCGATATTTTTTGGGCACGCCAACAGATCAGCGAAGGACTGAAGGAGGCACAAGAACAGATCCCCAAAGATGCTGGCGCACCTTCGTTGGCACCTATTACCACCGGCCTTGGAGAGATTTACCAATATGTGATCCATCCCAAAGCGGGCTACGAAAAGAAATATACCGCGACTGACCTGCGTACCATGCAGGACTGGATCGTTCGCCGCCAACTGGCGGGCCTCCCCGGTGTAGCCGAGATCAGCGGCTGGGGAGGCTATGTAAAGCAATACGAAGTGGCCATCGATAATGAGCGACTGAACAGCCTCAATATCACGGTTACCGATATCTTTAACGCGCTCGAACGCAACAATGCCAACACCGGCGGCTCATACATCGAACAGCGCAGCAACGCCTACTTTATTCGTGGCCTGGGCCAGGTGAAAACGCTGGAAGACATTGAGCATATCGTGGTGAAAATTCGCGACGATGCGCCGGTAGTCATCGGCGATATCGCTAAAGTGCAATATGGCAGCGCCAACCGTTATGGTGCCGTCACCCGCAACGGCCAGGGCGAAGTGGTGGCCGGTGTGGTACTGATGCTCAAAGGCGAGAACTTTAACAAAGTGAACAAGCGCGTGAAAGAGCGCATGGCACAGGTGCAAAAGTCACTGCCTGAAGGCGTGGTTATTGAACCTTTTATTGACCGTACCGAACTGGTAGGTCGCGCGATGGGCACGGTAGAGCGCAACCTGATCGAGGGCGGCCTAATCGTCGTCTTTGTGCTGGTGTTGCTTTTAGGCAACTGGCGGGCAGGTTTGGTGGTTGCCTCGGTGATACCATTGGCCATGCTGTTCGCGGTAACACTGATGTACATCTTCGGTGTATCGGGCAACCTGATGAGTTTGGGTGCCATAGACTTCGGTCTGATCGTGGACGGCGCGGTCATCATTGTGGAAGCCATTGTGCACCGCATAACCGGCAACAGGCAATTTAGTCATAAACCCCAGCTTAGCCAGGAAGAAATGGACGGTGAGGTATATGCAGCGGCATCCAAAATTAGGGACAGCGCCGCTTTTGGCGAGATCATTATCTTGATCGTCTACCTGCCGCTTTTTGCATTAGTAGGCATTGAAGGAAAAATGTTCAGGCCAATGGCCCAAACGGTAGCTTTTTCCATTTTAGGTGCGTTCATCCTCTCGCTTACTTATGTGCCTATGGCCAGCGCTTTGTTCCTCAGCAAAAAGACCGAACACAAGTGGAATATATCTGACCGGTTGGTACATAGCCTGCACCACATCTATACACCTGTTTTGAACGCAGTGCTCCATGCTAAGAAACTGACGGTTACATTGTCTGTTGTGCTGCTGGTTTTAGCCGTTTGGGGCTTTTCCCGTATGGGCGGCGAGTTCATCCCGACCCTGGAAGAAGGCGACCTGACTGTAGAAATATCTATGATGCAAGGCACATCACTAAGCCAGGTGATCGAGACATTTGGCAAGGCCGAAAGGCTACTCAAACAAAAGTTCCCGGAGATCAACCAGATCGTTACCCGTATCGGCAGTGCCGAGGTGCCAACTGACCCGATGCCGTTCGAGCGGGGCGACATGATGCTGGCCATGAAAGATAAAGATGACTGGACATCTGCCGAAAACCGCGCAGAGATGATGGAAAAGATCAAAGAAACGTTGGCCAATATTCCCGGTATTAATGTGGAGGTTACCCAACCAATGCAAATGCGTTTTAACGAACTAATGACCGGCATCCGGCAGGATGTGGCTATTAAAATATATGGCGATGACCTGGACATACTGACGGCGCAGGCCAGACAAACAACCAAGCTGATCCGCAGCGTAAAAGGTGTCAGCGAACCCATGATCGAAAAAGTAAGCGGCCTGCCGCAAGTGACTGTCGCTTATGACCGTCACCAGATCGCCCAATACGGGTTGAACATCGAAGACGTCAATACAGCATTGAGCACCGCCTTCGCCGGAAAAGTGGCCGGTGTGGTTTTCGAGGGCGAAAAACGCTTTGAGATCGTTTTACGCCTGAGCCGCGAACTGCGTTCAGACATCACAAACATTGAGAACCTCTACGTGCCATTACCCAGCGGCAATAAAGTGCCGCTAAGCCAGGTGGCCACTATTAAGCTGGAAGATGCCCCGGCGCAGATCAGTAGAGAGGATGGCAAACGCCGGATCTACGTAGGCTTCAATGTGCGTGACCGTGATGTAGAAAGCACCGTTAAGGAAATACAACAACTGCTGGACAGTAAACTAAAACTGCCTGCCGGTTATTACACTACTTACGGCGGCCAGTTCCAGAACTTGCAGGAAGCCAAAGGCCGTTTGGCGGTAGCCGTACCGGTGGCATTACTGCTTATCCTGGTATTGCTGTTCATTACCTTCCGCTCGGTGCGCGAAACACTGCTGATCTTCTCGGCAGTACCCTTAGCCGCTGTCGGCGGTGTGGCCGCGCTTTATCTACGCGGGATGCCTTTTAGTATCAGCGCCGGCGTTGGTTTCATCGCCTTGTTCGGTGTGGCCGTATTGAACGGTATTGTACTGATCGGCTACTTTAATCAACTTGCTGCCGAAGGCGTGAGCGACATTATTGAGCGGGTAAAAAAAGGCACTGAAGTGCGTTTGCGTCCCGTGATCATGACCGCGGCAGTAGCTTCATTGGGTTTTCTGCCAATGGCGATCTCCAGCACTGCCGGTGCGGAAGTACAGCGGCCTTTAGCTACGGTAGTGATCGGCGGCTTAATCTCTGCTACCTTACTAACGTTGCTGGTATTACCTGTCCTTTATATTCTATTCACAAAAGATCACCCCGTTAAAAATTTTAACACCATGGGAACGGCTCTAAAAACAATCACCATTTTCTTATTGGCAGGCGGCTTATTGATGAGCAGTAATGTTCAAGCCCAGGAAAGCAAACCGCTTACTTTGGAAGAAGCCATCAGCCGTGCTAAAGCTGCCAACCCACAGTTGCGGCGTTCGGCACTGGAAGTGAGCCAAAGCCAGGCCTTGCAAGGCACCGCTTTCGATCTGGCTAAAACAGACATCAACCTAACGCAAGACCCGACCTCGGGCGGCAATATTGACAACAGTTTAGGCATCAGCCAAAGCTTTGCATTCCCAACCTATTACGCGGCGCAAAAGAAAGTGCTGAAAGCACAGACCGCTGTCAGTGAAAAGGCAAGGGTGCTCACGGAGCGCGAACTGGTCAAACAGGTAACGATCGCCTATTACCAGCTAACTCATGCACGTAACAAACGGAAGCAACTGCAAAGCCAGGATAGCTTATACAAGCAGTTTTCGGAACGTGCTGCATTGCGCTACAAGACTGGGGAAACCTCCTACCTCGAACAGCTATCGGCAGTAAACGCTTATAAGGAAACGACACTGGCAGGCAAACAGGCGGCGGCAGATGTACTGATTGCTCGCAGGGAGCTACAACAACTGATGGCGACTGCTGAATTACCGGACGCGGTCGATGCTCCGCTTGAAAAACTGGTGACCAATGGCGGTGCCGATACATCAGCAATTGCACGAAACCCACAGCTGGATTATTACCGGCAGCGCAGCACCCTGGCTGATGCACAGGTAAAAGCCGAGCAAAGCCGTTATCTGCCTGATCTGAAGATCGGCTATAATCAGCAACTTTTGGTCGGTGCATTCAACCCTGCCAATATCGACCGAAACTATTTTCCCGGCACACGCATCGGCGGGTTTCAAGTGGGTGTAGCCGTACCATTATTTTTTGGCGCACAACGCAGCAAGGTGAAGGCGGCCCGTGTGGGCCAGCAGATCGCAGCAGCAGAACAGCAGAACGCTACACTTTTATTAAACAAACAGTATAATCAGCAATTACAAGAACTTGAAAAATACCTGGCCGCCTTAGATTACTACGACGAAAGCGGCCTGAAACAAGCGGCTGAGCAAGTACGCATCGCCCGTTTTGCTTACAGCAAGGGCGAGATCGGCTATGTGGAGTTCATCCAGAATATGGGCCAGGCGCTCAGCATCAGGCTGAATTATCTCACTGCATTACGCGACTACAACCAAGCTGTTATCGAACTGAATTACCTGACCAATCAAGGAGGCAAATAATCATGAAATTAATCAATAAATATAAAATCATTATCTATCTGGGCTTGACAGTGGTTACCGGCCTGCTGTCCTGCTCGCAGCAGCCCAAAAAAGAGGAACAACCTGAATCGACGGAAAAGGTAAGGTCAAAAACGGAAACGGGTATTACGCTCACCAAGAACCAATTGAATGCTGTAGGCATCCGGTTTGGCACCATCGAACAAAAAAACCTCAAATCAGTGGTAAAAGCCAGTGGCCAACTGGAAGTGCCGCCGCAAAACCGCGCGGAAGTGACCTTACTGATGGGCGGTGTGGTGAACCAGGTATTCGTTTTGGAAGGACAGCATGTTAATAAAGGGCAAAAACTGGCATCTATTGAAAACAATCAACTGATCCAGTTACAACAGGACTATATGTCGGCGGAAGCCGGCCTGGCTTATGCCACCAAGGAATATGAACGGCAGAAAGAATTGAACGCCGCTAATGCCGGTGTGGGCAAAGTATTTCAACAGTCAGAAAGCGCGTACCGTAGTGAGCAGGCCAAAGTGGCAGCGCTCGCCCGGCAGTTGCAACAGGTCGGTATTAACCCGGCAAATGCAACTAAGGGCAGGTTCATTACGCAGATACCGGTGTTTGCGCCGATCTCAGGCATTATCGGCAAGATCGATATACAAACCGGCTCCTATGCAGAACCGGCACGATCACTGATGAACATTGTAGATAACTCAAAAGTACATTGTGACCTCGTGGTATATGAGAAAGACTTATTCAAAGTGAAGCCTGGCCAATTGGTGAACTTCATTCTGACCAATCAGAACAACCGCGAGATCACGGGGAAGATCTACGGCGTCAACCAGTCCTTTGAGAATGACAGCAAAGCAATCATCGCACACGCAGTAATCGAACAGTCTGCCAAGAATAACCTGATCCAAGGCATGTACGTATCGGCGCTGATCAATATCGGTAAGCAGGATGTTGCTGCTGTACCTACTGATGCTGTTGTCAAATCGGGCGGTAAGGAATATATCTATTACCTGAAGAAAACCCAGGGTGAAACTTTCGCCTTTGACCAGGCCGAGGTCGTGTCGGGTGCGGCCGACCTGGGCTATACCGAAGTCAAGCTGGTGACTTCGTTACCAAAAGATATCAAGATCGTAACCAAAGGTGCATATTACATCCTTTCGTCACAGAACGCCACCGGCGACGAGGATTAACCGTTTACAGCTAACATGTTGCTATTAAGCGTGGCCCGGGGTAATATTTGGTTTTTGCGGGGTAACGAAGGGTGTGACTAAATTTGAACATGCTCCAATTGTCGATAATTGATAGATGATCATTTTGTTGCACACGGAAAGTGCTTTGATAAAGTATCCGTTTTAATATTAATAGTTTCAGACACACTGCATGGCTATTGTGGCTTAGGAGGTGAAAGTCCACCGCCACCACCTGGATTATTAGGGGTGTAACCAATGTAATTATCATTATATATCCTGCTACAAACCGATACCCCTCTGGAGGATTTTCCTTAACTTAAAAACATTTAGTTTGTGCCGGCAATGGGATATTATTATCAAATCAACGGTTTACAACTTTCTCCATTTCGGTCAAAAAATATCAAAATTGGTTCAAACAATTTCCCAAGCTCGGTACAAAGCCCCGATAGAAATGTGCCTGTTGCACAACTAACAGCGGTCTTTCAAAAAACACAATTGCTAATTTGGCAATTGTGTTTTTTTCTTATAAGTATTTGTTAATCAGCTATTTGTTTTGTATATTAAAGGCATGCAAGGCAAAAAAGATTACCAGGAGAAGCTATTCATCCGATTTCAGCTTTCCGATTACGTTCCGGCTGACAATTTCTACAGGCGGTTAAGAAGCATACTTGATCTCTCTTTCCTTTATGATTCGACCGCGAAGTATTATGGCAACGAAGGCCAAAAGAGCATTGACCCTGTCGTGTTCTTTAAACTGATGCTGGTGGGTTATCTGGAAAACATGAATAGCGACCGACGTATTATCATCACATCACGGATGCGCATGGATATTCTTTATTTTATCGGCTATGACCTGGATGAAGAACTACCATGGCATTCCACCCTGAGCCGGACACGCCAACTTTACGGGGAGGAAACGTTTACTGCCATTTTCAAAACGGTACTGAAACAATGTATCGATAACGGTTTGGTCGCTGGTCGGCGACAGGCTGTAGATAGTGTGCTGGTGAAAGCCAATGCCGCCCTGTCCAGTGTGGTCGAACGTCAGATATTGGATGATGCTGCAGGCTATGGCAAGGAGTTGGATGCACACACTGAAAAGCTATCTTCGGATAATATCATTCACCTGCCTGATCATCTTTCAGCCAGCCAGGCTTCTGCCAAACAAAAACCCAAGCCGGTAAATCAAGCCAGGGTAAGCCCATCCGACACTGATGCCCGCATATCTTACAAGCCGGGCAAAGTATTGGCCTTAAATTACCTAAGCCAGGTGAGTGTGGATACCTCAAATCACGTAATTACCCACATACAAGCATTCCATGCCGATAAAGGCGATGGGCAATGTCTCCCCGAGATATTAACGCAGACGGTAAACACCCTTAAAGAGAATGGATTGACAGTGCATGAAGTCCTGGCGGATTCAGGCTATAGCAGTGAGCCGGGGCTCTTAGCGTTGATCGAACATCAGATCGAAGGGTATATACCCAACCGCTCAGGCTACAAAGATGACAGGGAAGGGTTCACCTATGATAAAGAGCATGACCGGTATATCTGTTCACAGGGAAAATACCTTACCTTCCGACATTTCAGAGCCAAAGGCAATGGCCTGCATAAGCTTTATAAAACTTCGGTTAGCGATTGCGCGACTTGTCCTCTCAAAGATAGCTGCACCAATCCATCTACAGGTACAAAGGTCATCAGAGAGTCTGCCATTAAGGATATATACAGGCAGATGCAGCAGCGTGTACAAAGCAGCAAAGGCCGGAAGATGCGGAAAGTAAGGCAAGGTACCGTCGAGCCGGTATTAGGTACCCTGGTCAATTTCACCGGAATGAAAAAAGTAAATACAAAGGGTATTGCGATGGCAAACAAGTGTATGATTATGGCTGCCGTTGCTTATAACCTCAAAAAACTACTGAAGCTAAAGCCCTCGCCAAATAAAAATAGCAAAACAAAACCATCGGGGAGTCTTGATAATCCGTTTTATAATCTTATAACTCGATTTCACAGAACTACAAATGCCTTTATAGCGACTCTGCTCCCCTTCAACAGAAACGGGCAAACAACCTTTTGGTCATTTGCCCGTTAACTTTAGCCCTCATGCTTTCTTGTGCAACAGGCACAGAAATATCGGGGCTTTGTTGTTTAAGTGTTAATTTCAAGCTTATATCCTTTGCCGCGTATAACAACAATGTTGATATTTGAATCCAATTCCAATTTTTTTCTGAGTTTTGATATGAACATATCCAGACTGCGCCCCACAATAACACCTTCATCTTCCCAGATCTCTTTTTGCAGCCGGCTTCTCTCTATGGTCTCATTGGGAGACAGCGCTAAAATCCGTAGTATACGCGTTTCAGTTCCGGTAAGGTCTATGGTATTTCCATTTATGATGAGCTTACGATTCTTCGCATCGAACAAAACCTCACCTAAAGTTAACCTGTCAGTATACTGACCGTCACGTAAGGCTTTCCGCGGCTTAACAGATCTAAAAAAAATAAAACCCACAAATGCTAAAAATGGCAGGCTGCCCAGCAGATATCCATTCTTTGCTATATTTATTCCTGTTGGTTTAAATTTAATATTGATCATATAAGATGCTTTCGGTTGCTTTCTTCCTTTACATGCTACAATATCATCTTTTTTATTTCCGGATATAGCAAATCCATAGGCTACACTGGCATCGCCACGGTTCAGAACATTAACAACATAATCACGTGTGAGCGGGTCTTTGGCTAACAAACGCCGGGTAGTGTTTACCAGGGAGTCCGGTTGAAAAGTAAGATTATTTTCAAACCTGATTTGGTATTCATTTTCTGCTATCTTTTTTACCGGGAGCACTCTTGATTTACTGTCACCTGACTGTGTAAGTAGTTCATCTCCTATCCTGCGGAGCAACACTTCCCTTCTGGCGATAGCAAAATCTTCGCTGCCGGTCATACTAAAAGCCACGCCGATTACAGAGATAAACAAAAGCAGTATCAATCCGAACAGGTATTTACGCTTCCCGTACAGGAGATTTCGGCTATCAAGCATAGTGTCAAGATTTTAATTTACAAAGTTTACATTTTTATTTACAATCCTGGTTCTTCAGGCTGAAAAATATCAAAGTAATTTCGGTGAATCAATTTTGATAGGTTATGAAAAATAAAAGAAACGTTCTATACAGCCAGATTATTTGATTTTAAAAGTAAAGGAGGGCAGAAATAATCTGTATTGCCCAACCTGCTACTTCCGCTAATTATTAATCAATATGTTTTACTTTAAATTTAAAAAAAATGAAAAGATTATTTGTATTTGTTCCGGCTATCCTCCTGGTATTATTTCTACTAAATTCTTTTGTGCTAAAAGAAAAGAAAACGCTGGAGGAAACAACAAAGACTAAATCAGGGGTTGAAAACATTGTTTTAAGGTCTACTGATGGCGGACAAACATGGCAGGACATTAGCAAAGGGCTGCCTGAAAAATTGCAGAGAGAGGGTGTGTGGAGTCGTGGTTTATTTACAAATAACCGTGGGCTCTATTTACGTGCCGGCAATGGGATTTATCACAGTGAACCAAATTCCACAACTCATTTTTGGACAAAAGAGATTTTCCCTGGTACACAGCGTGACATTGCCCCCAGCAAGAATGGGATATTTGCATATAATTTCAGGGGACAATTTTTACAAAAAATAAATGGAACGAGTGATTGGTCACCCCTGTACACGAATTTTCAAGAGCAAGCCGTGCGCATAGACAAAACGATAGATTGGATGTACAAGAATTATAAAGAGAGAGAAGTACGCACCGTTTTTGAAACTGCCGGAGGTACAGTTTTCATTGGCTCCAACAACTGCCTTTTTAGATCCACTAACAGTGGAAAAACCTGGAAACAAGTGCATGTTGGAGACGGTTCAATGAAATTGGTAGAGTCAAACGGTGTACTTCTATCTACCAGCACAGTGGGAATATTAAGATCGACCGATGATGGTCAAAACTGGGATCGTGTGATTAGTGAAGGGGGCGCTGGCATCGCCGTGGAACGTATCAATGGAGGATTTGCTGCTATAGTTTATAACACAATAACCCAAACAAACAGCGTACACATTTCACTGGATAGTGGAAAAACCTGGAATGCCATAGGTGAAGAACTTCAGCCTTCCTGGTATAGTTCATTAATCACAAAAATAAGCGGGCATCAATCTTCATTGAATATTTTATCCATCAAACAAGTGGGTAAATATTTAATATGTGGTCGTCCAGACGGTATATTCCGATCATCTGACATGGGCAAAACATGGAAATTGTTACTTCCTTCTATAAAGAATATGGGCTTCAATTTATCTGTTTCAGGCAACGTGATCTATGCCATACCAAATAGAGGATGTTGAAAATTCCAAACTCCACAAAAACTTTTAATTTTTGACGTAATACTAATGATAAAATGCCTTCCTGTATATACTTTATTGTTGAGGTCTGTTTTAGCACTTCCTGGAAAGGGCAAAACAGACCTCTCAAAAGAAAATATCAAGTCTGAACCAAAAACGTAACCTCTTCCGCTTGATGGGTATATCGTTATGATGGAAAGACCATCACGGACTTTAAAAGTAAAGAGAGTCAGCAGTAATAAAGACGCTGTTGTTTTTAGGGCAGCGACTTTTCTTTGAATGTTATATTGATAACATATAATATTATGCTTACAATTAATCCAATTTTCTAAATTTGAAATGATGATTAATGAGAATAAAAAGACATACCTATTTATTCCGGGCGGATGGCATGGAGCATGGGCATTTGATCCGATAACTGAAAGATTAGAAGAATTTAAAAAGGAGTGTTTGGCATTAACCTTACCCGGGCTTGAACTGGAGCCTGTTGAACAGGATAAGATCATTAATCTGACCACACACATTCAATTCGTAATTGATTTTATAGTTGAAAGGGATATTACTGATGTGATATTATGTGGGCATAGTTACGCCGGAATGGTTATCACCGGGGTAGCAGATAGCATACCTGAAAGGATATACGCGCTTGTTTACATTGACGCTTATGTTCCAAAAAATGGCGATTCATGCTGGAAGCTCACGAGTGATGATTACCGAAATCTTTTCTCAACCGGAGCAGAAAATGATGGTTTTATGGTTGCGACCCGGCCGGGATCAGATAGTCGGAGAAGATCGCATCCTTTAGCCACATTCATGCAAAGTTTACAAGTGAATGGAAATTATGAGCAGATTCGTAACCGAACATTTATTTATCTTAGCGGATGGGAAGGCACTCCTTTCAAAAAACAATACGAAACTTTGAAAAATCATCCGGACTGGCACGTTGAAACAATTAATTGTGAACATAATGTAATGATGCAGCGCCCGGATGAATTAACAGCTATATTACATAACTTAGATAAATAACCGATAACGTTTATATCCATCGCCGCTGTGAAAGTTGGCGGAATTAGCGATTAACCTTAAAGCCATCTATAACCGCACTTAGGGTATTCCAAACGCCATGCCCATACGCCTTGGGTGATGCCTGAAAAAGCACCGCCGTATGCTTGTGGCCCAGTGACCGCACATCCAGCCGTACCAGCAACTTTAATGGTTTTCCTGATAAAAAATCAAGCGTATTAATCTCTGCATTATAATATTGATCTTTACCTTTTTTGGAATTGTCTTTTATACTTACTGATGTAAACGTCGTTTCTGGCTTTGACTTCTTACCCAGGTTGGTCATATAAAGCCCAGTATAATACTGTTCAAGGTATTTAGCGAGGTCGTCGGTTGTGGGTTTTACTTTTCCGTCCAGGAACCATACAAAAACATAAGACCAATATTGATCACTTTCGGGTTTACTCCATCCCGGTGTAAAGTGTAAATCCTCCGTACCTGCGAATGGGATCGCCGGCGCAAAATTAATAGGGAATTTGATTTTTTCGGTTTGCCAACCCTTTGGAGCAGGAAAATCATAGAGGCTTTTCTCCTGTGCAATTGCTGTGCGGGTAAGCATAATAAAGATCATGCATGCCCAAATTCTTATTATCATAGCGTTAGGTGTTGAATAGCCCTAAGTTAATTAATGAAAAGCTTGTCGCTTGTTAAAATAAGTTAAATAACGCCCTGCCGCTTTTCAATAACTCAGTTGTTACTGACCGGTACATCCTCCCCTCTACAATATTTTAAGATTTTTTTGAGCTATTTCGGGCGTCATGTCGTTATCCCATTCGCCGCTGTAAGGATTATTGGTTTGCTGGATGTTACCAATATCGTGTGTTCATGCTGGGCTACAAATCCGCCTTTACTGCCTGAAAAAGCCCAGCCATCTGCCGCAGTTTCAATAAAAGCAGATTTGGTAGAGATAAATGTTTCAATAGCCACAACAGAATCTTTTCTAAATCGCCTGAATTTATCATGTCTGTCATAATAATTCATTATCCCGCTGGGTTCTTCATGTAAACTTCGCCCTACCCCATGGCCACCTAAATCGCGGATAACTATATATCCTGCTTTTTTGGCTTTGGTTTCTATCAGGTTCCCGATATCAGCAATTTTTACGCCCCCGCTAATGTGAGCAATCGCCTCAAGTAATATTTCTTTTGAAGTATCTACCAAGTGTTGCACGCCCTGAATATCTTCCCCAACAACAAATGAGCACCCATTATCAGACCAAAAGCCCGCTAATTCTGCCGATACATCAATGTTAATGATGTCTCCATTTTTCAGCCTGACTTTATCTGACGGAACACCATGTGCAAATTCTTTGTTAACGCTAATGCAGCTATAACCTGGGAAACCATAGGTTTCATATGGGGCAGACTTTGCACCAAGGGCCCCTAATAGCTGTCTTCCGTATTCGTCTATATCTTTGGTACTCATGCCTATCTGAGTATATGCAGTCATTTTTTGCAAGGTAAGTGCAACAGCCTCACTCACCCTCTTCATACCCTGCAGCTCTTCTTCCGTTTTTATAACCATAAATTAATGTCATTCAGTTTTTTGCAAAGCTATAGGCATTTAAACTGTGCTCATAGTAAATATTAGACATGGCATTATTCTCCGGCCAATAACATTTTTCCCATAAATTTGCCTCATGCCAATAAATTATCTGAAGAAGATACAATTAGGGGAATTTAATGCGTCCGGCTATAGAATTAGTCCTTCAAAAGAGCTTGAATCTATTATAGAGGGGTTTTATGTTTTCGCCAGAGATCTAAATGATAATACACAACTTATTTTTAATGATGGGTTTCCTGTGCTTGTATTTTTGCAAAGTTGCCAAGACACGGTAGAGGTAACCGGACAAAGGGATATATTCGAAATTAAAGCTGCGTGGGCAAGTACCGGCTCCATTAAGAATGTTTATGTAAAATACAATAATAATACAGACCAGGTTTTTATAGTTCGTTTCTATCCGGGTGCTTTCTACCGGTTATTTGATTTAAATGCCCAATATTTCAGATATAACCCAGTTGCCCCATTTGAACATATTGCCAGGAACAATAACTTCAGTGTAGAGGAGCTTTTCGAACGCAATTCCATTGAAGAAAAGGTAGCATTTATCGGAAAATATGTTCAGCATTCTTTTCCGGAGACCAACACGCCTGAAACCTTACATAAAACATTGGATTATATCCATAAAATAAAAGGGAGAAGTTCTGTAAGAAGCGTGATCAATGATGTTGGCGTAAACTATAAGTGGCTGGAAAGGAGTTTTGTGCAGCATATCGGGCTTTTACCTAAAGAATACATCCAGCTCCAACGCTTTATTCATGCGTACCTTGAATTGGTTGAGAGTAAGAATGTCGATTTGATGCAAATAGCAATATCAAATGGATACTATGATTCAAACCACTTTCTAAAAGACTTTAAAGCCTATACCGGCAAAACACCATTAGAATACCTGAAGTTTCAATCACAACCTGATAGTTATCAAATCAGTTGACCTTGCGTTAACGGTGATTCACTGCGTAATTCCGGGCAATAACATGCCGTCGAGAACGGTAAATCTAAATTATCCGAACGGTAATTAATACAGGTCATGGTCAACAAAAAATACAAACAACCGGGCAAATCATGCCAGAATTGTAAATTTGTTAGAACCAATACGCAATAACTTATGCCATTTTTATCACAAATATCTCTTCCGGCTTTACGGAATGGCAGTTTTCTGCAAAATATTCCAAGCCTTAACAGGGGGTTACAGCTCGAACTTAAAAGTAACGTAACATTCTTTGTCGGCGAAAACGGGTCAGGGAAGTCTACCCTGCTGGAAGGTATTGCAGAGCAATGCGGGTTCAATCTCAGAGGGGGTAACCGGAACCACAATCCCAATACCGGATACCGGTTTGAAGGTTATGAATCGGCGCTGGCGCGCGGCTTGCAGCTCAGCTGGACACCACGTCGCATTAGCGAAGGTTTTTTTATGCGGGCCGAGAGCTTTTTCAATTTCGCTTCCTATATTGATGAACTTGCTGTGGATAGCCCCCGTATTTTACAGGCTTATGGCGGTCGGTCGTTACATGAGCAATCGCACGGGGAATCGTTCCTTTCATTATTTAATAACCAGTTTGAGTCGGGTATCTATATTCTTGACGAGCCCGAAGCGGCCTTGTCGCCGGCAAGGATACTCGCCTTTATGGCGGTCATAAATGAACTTGAACAAAGCGGCCGCGCTCAATTCCTGATAGCTACACACTCCCCTATACTTATTTGCTACCCCGGCGCAACTATTTACCAGTTTGATGAAAGCGGCGTAAATGAAACCGACTATGAAGATACCGAGCATTTTTCGCTCACCAAATCATTTCTGGATAACCCAACCTTATACCTTCGTCATTTAATGGGTAGTTAAAAGACATTTTCTGATTTGATGTCGCTCTTAGAAGCTTTCCTTTTTATACTTTTAAATAAAACAGGCCCGTTGTTTCGCAGCGGGCCTGTGTATATAACGAGAATGTACAACATTAGTTCACAAACTCTTTGGCCAATAATGCGTCAAGACGGTCGTGTGCTTCAAATACACCTGTTTCCATACCTGATCGCAGCATACCATCTCGGTCGGCTACCGACTGGAAAACAGACTGAACAGAAATTTTTGTCCTGTCGCCTGGTAATACTTCAAACCGTAATGTTTCAAGACAAACATGCCCCGGTTCGGGCAGCCCTTCAAACTCAAATGTGCGGATAATTAATTGCGGCGCCATAAACTCATGGCAAACCCCATGAAAGCCAAACACATTACCATCAGGATCGGTAAAAATATCGCGCCATGACGCACCTTTTCCCTCAGCATTACGCTCTGTTTTCATGGTTAACGCATCGCATCCAAGCCATTGTACCAAAAGCTCCGGATCAGTAAACGCTTTAAAAACCAGTTCACGTGGGGCATTGAACTCCCTCATAATAAACAATTCCTGTTTGCCATCTTCTGCAATAATTTCTGTTTGATTTTTCATAATTACAATTTTTAATTACTCACCTATGTTAGATTTATTTTCGCCTCTGGCTTTTTTCTCATTATTCTCCTTATTCTGCAGCGTTGTTAAAAGATCATCAAGTACATCAAATCTTTCTGACCAGAATTTCCTGTACCGCTCTATCCATTTATATACTTCATTCAACTGCTGAAGCTTAGCTTCACAATACCGCTCCCTCCCATTCTTTTTAATAACGATAAGGCCGCATTCGGTTAATATTTTAATGTGCTGCGAAATTGCTGGCCTGCTCACATCAAATTTTTCGGCTATAGCATTTAGGTTCATCGTATTAAACGCCACCAGGTTAATAATTTCCCTGCGTGTTGGGTCGGCTATGGCCTGGAATACATCTCTTCTCATCACTTCTTTTATATTATGTAAGCATTTCCTTACAAATATAATATGTAAGCAATCACTTACGCAAATTTATTTTCACTTTTTATTAGGGCCATACTTAACAGCCTTTACCTGCGCAAACTTTTAACATTTTTTATCCCGGCACATTGTTACCTTTATAGTATAACCTTATAATATGGCAACAGTCGCGCTTAAAAGTCCGGCCGGTAAATGGATCATGGTTTCATCAATCATGGCATCGGCAATGGCCTTTATTGACGGTACAGCACTTAATGTAGTATTACCATCGTTACAACAGAGCTTACATGCTACCGGCACCGACCTCTTCTGGATACTGAACGCTTACCTGCTTATGCTTGCCTCGCTCATTATGATAGGCGGATCATTGGGCGATAAACTGGGGCGGAAAAAGATATTCATGGCGGGCATCTTTATTTTCTTAATGGGATCTGCTGCCTGCGGATTTGCTCCGGGTGTTACATTGCTTATCGTTTTCCGGATGCTGCAGGGCATTGGCGGCGCGCTGATGATACCTGGCAGCCTGTCGCTGATTTCTTCTTCGATCAATGAAAACGAACGCGGCAAGGCAATAGGTACATGGTCGGCCTTTACTACGGTTGTTACTTTAGGCGGCCCTATATTGGGCGGCGCTTTTGGCGATGCCGGTTTGTGGCGCTATATATTTTTTATTAACGTGCCGATAGGTATTGTGGCACTGTTGATCCTTTGGCAAAAGGTAGCGGAAAGCCGAGACGAAGACCGTGACCAAAAATTAGACCTCCCCGGAGCTGTGGCTATAGCCCTGGGATTGGCCTCACTTACCTTTGGCTTTTTGCGTGTACCGGCAGTTGGCTTAAATAACTGGCAGGTATACATTACGTTGAGCGCGGGGATTATATTGTTGGGCGTTTTTATATTTATAGAAGGCCGAAGCAAGCACCCTATGATGCCGTTAAACTTGTTCACCAATTTAACTTTTACCGGGGTAAACCTGCTTACGTTTTTCCTTTATGCCGGCCTTGGCGCGGGCATGCTGTTCCTGTCGTTAAACATGGTTCAGGCACAGGGTTATACCCAGTTACAATCGGGGCTTACTTTTTTGCCCTTTACTGTATTGATGATATCTATGGCCCGTTTTTCGGGAGCCCTGGCAGATAAATATGGCCCGAGGTTTTTATTGATAGGCGGCCCGGCCACTGCCGGAATTGGTTTACTGATCTTATCTTTTGTAAAGCAAACCAATGGCGCGGGTGATTACTGGACAACATTTTTCCCAGGCATATTGGTTTTTGGCACAGGAATGTCGTTTACCGTAGCACCGCTTACTGCTGCTGTGATGGGTTCTGTAAGTGATCATTTTTCGGGTACGGCGTCGGGTGTAAACAATGCACTCACCCGTATAGCCAACGTTTTTGCCAATGCCGTTTTGGGGTCACTGGCTGTATTGTTTTTTACAGGAGCTTTACAAAATCAAATTCATGATATTCCTTTAAATACTAAGGAAAAACAAGTAATAATGGCACAGGCCGCTAACCTGGGCGATGCTAAAGTGCCCGCCGGGTTTAACGCTGAAAAGCAAAAAGCGATAAAAAAACTATACCAATCGGGTTTTATTACTGTTTATGCCAGGGTGATGCAAATATCCGCGGCATTAGCTCTTTTAGGTGCATTAATGTCGTTCCTGTTTGTACGCAACAGCACCATTAAAAAAGGCAGCGAGCGCTGAAATACCCTCACTAAAAAGGCCCATAATATTTAACGTCATTTTAAATCATAAAGTGATCTTTTTCTCCCCTTCGTTAATACCTTTAATGAACTTAATTAAACCACTCATATAGGTTTGCTGATCATCATACATACTCATGTGGCTACCATTTGGGCAGTACAGATAGCTGCCATTCTGAAACTTGGTAGCCATCCATTTCATGTGTTCCGGATCCATAGTATCATATTTCCCTCCAATACTCAATGCCGGAACTGAAATTTTAGGCAAATCGGCTTTGCGGTCCCAATTCAATAATTTGCCTGCTATACCAAATTCACTCGGCCCCTGCATGGTAACATATAAAGATTGATTAATTTTTGCTAAAGAACGGTTTAAAGGTTCGGGCCACTGATCTGGCGGGAAACGGCAAATATGCTTAGCATAAAAATTCGGTAATAATAGCTGCATATATTCCGGATTATTAAAATCGCCTTTAGCTTCAATTGCCCTTATACGTGCCAATACTTTAGGATCAAATTGTTTGGATAATACGTCATTAGCATATTTACCATAATCCGGGCAACTCGCCATCATATTAGAGATAATTAACCCTTTTAAATTTTGCTGATATTTAAAGGCATATTCGAGCGCAAGTATTCCACCCCATGAATGCCCAAGCAGGTAAAAATTATCTTTATTAAGTTTTAAAGCCTGCCTTACCTGCTCTACTTCTTCCACATACCGTGGCAGGCTCCACATAGCAGTATCTTTCGGATTGTCGGAATTGCCTGTTCCCAACTGGTCATAATATATCAGCTCAATACCCTCGGCAGGTAAAAAGCTTTCCATACATTCAAAATACTCGTGAGTGGCGCCCGGTCCTCCATTCAACAGCAATAGTTTAATTTTAGGATTATTACCGATTTTCTTTGTCCACACGTTAAATTTTCCTTTGGAGGTATTGATGGAGACCAACTGCACCCCTCCTGATTTTACACCCAGGGTAGTATCTTTTAAAAAACTACTTAAACTTAAATCAGCGTTTTGTTGCGAACCGGAATCTTTGCAGGAAGAAAACCAGGTGACAGCTATTAACAAAGTCGTTTTAATAACATATTTTATACTCATGATAAATGTTTAAATGCTTATTCAAACTTACAAAATTGGATTATCCGACACCTGTTTTGACCGTATTTATTTTGTAAGCTTACCACTATATTAACCAGTATAACTCGCGGTAATTAAAAGATAAAACCCTAAGAATATAAATATCACAAAAATATTAGCATTAAACCGATATTTAAGCATCGGGTTTTTTGTTGATTACATTAAAGTTTATACATTTGCGGCATTAAAGATTCACATCACTGAATATGAAAAGAACAATAGGACTTTTAATCACAACTATAGGTATATTAATTGTAGGCGGTTATATCGCTTTTACTCCAAACCATGCATACAATCCTGGAGATTCTGTTAGTGGAATTGACGCATCTGCAGGCATCGTTTATGCTGGATTTATCACTTTTGGTTTAGGAATGGTTACCTTTATATCTTCTTTACCATACGCTGGCGAAAAATCAAAAAACGCTTAATTTATATAATTTAAAGCGATTAAGCTTTAGTATTTATCCTTTACGGATATATAAGGCCCGGTTCATTAAAGAACCGGGCCTTATTTTTTGTGTACCTACCTGTAAATACGCAATTCCCCCTGTATATTGTCATATTCACCCCTG
Source organism: Mucilaginibacter sabulilitoris (assembly GCF_034262375.1). Classification (NCBI taxonomy): domain Bacteria; kingdom Pseudomonadati; phylum Bacteroidota; class Sphingobacteriia; order Sphingobacteriales; family Sphingobacteriaceae; genus Mucilaginibacter; species Mucilaginibacter sabulilitoris. The sequence goes on along the minus strand of NZ_CP139558.1, from coordinate 4,173,280 downwards.
TTCAATAACTATGAGGTCACTTAACTTTGGTTTATTAAATAATCAAAACGTAAAACAAATTAAAAGGAAAAACTATCATGAAAAAGATCACCCCCTGCCTGTGGTTTGACGGAAAAGTTGAAGAGGCTATTAATTTTTATACTTCTTTATTTAAAAGCTCAAAGGTTTTAGACATCAGTTATTATGGCGAAGGACAACCTATGCCAGCCGGAAGTGTGCTTGTTGCTACATTTGAAATTGAGGGACAGGAAATAATGATCCTGAATGGCGGCCCTTCGTTTAAACTAACTGAGGCGGCATCGCTATATATAAACTGCGAAACCCAGGAAGAAATTGACTTTTATTGGGAAAAACTAACAGCCGATGGTGGTGAAGAAGGGCCATGCGGCTGGCTTAAAGACAAATTCGGGCTGTCATGGCAGGTAGCTCCGTCGATTATACTCGAGTTGATAAACAGCAAAGACAAAAAGAAGGCCGGCAACGTAATGGCCGCTTTAATGCAAATGAAAAAACTTGATATTAAAGCTTTAAAGCAAGCTTACGAACAATAGCCTGTTCCTTAATATGCAGCTGATTTTCATTATATTTATAAAATGAGAGGTTCAGGTTTCCCCACACCACGTACTGCCCAAGAGTACATAGCGCAGCAGCCGCCGGAGTTTAGGGCTACACTTGAGCAACTGCGCTCCATTATATTAGCAACCGCACCGCGGGCAACTGAGTCTATCAGCTATCAGTTGCCTTGCTATAAGTATCTTTACATGCTGGTGGGCATCGGGACGAATAAAAAATACTGCAGTTTTTATACCATGAACCCGGGGCTTGTAAAAAGCTTAAAGGAAGAGCTTAAAGATATTAAGGTTTCCGGCTCAACATTACATTTTACTCCTGATGAATTGCTGCCGGTAGAGCTTATTAAGAAAATTATACTTACACGTATAGCTCAAAACGAGCTTTTAGCCCAATCCCGGAAAAAGTAGTACTTCATTATATTTCATTTTCCTTATCAATCATCTCCAGGCCGCCATTTTCATTTATAGCGTAATTTGAATACTCAGTTTCACTTTGAGGCTGATTTAGGGAAGATTCCCGTCTTCTGGATGGCCCACGCAACGGTATAATCAGGATGCACAAAAAAACAAGAATTTTCATTATAGCTACCAGCATATACAGGCTTTTACACAACCAAACAAGGTTGTTATCATATAATTAAAGCACCTGATTGGACGTACTTTATAGAAATTTAGCTCATAGTTGATTAGTCCCGGCTAATTACCTCTAAGATAGATAAACGATTAATATTTCAAAAATCTGAATAAAGATAATCCTTATTGTGGCTGGGCTATGGCGGTTATTGCCTGTAAATACCAAGCGGCGTAAGCTATTTTTAATAAAGCCAGGATCCAAATATCACTACCGCATAACTTAGAAAATAGCCTATCCGCCCCTTAAAACAAAAAAGGAGAGCCTGTTACCCAGGCCCTCCTTTTATATTACATAACTATTAATTAATAGCCTGGATTTTGATACATTTTAGCTGGATTTAACTTAGTTTCATTGAAAGGAATAGGGAAATACCTGTCCTTGGTAGTGAAATTGGTTAACAGTGCCGAACCAAAATCGGCCTGGTTTTTACTGTGAAAATATGCTACCAATTCGTCAGTAGTAAAGGTTCTCAATAAGTCAAACAACCGGTGGTGTTCAAAAGCCAATTCAACACGGCGTTCGTGTAATATGGCCAGTTTAAGCGTGGGATATTTTTTTGCGTAATCGACGTTTTGCGAAGATACCTCGTAAGTTGGCATACCAGCCCTGTCACGTACCATGTCAAGATATTGAATAGCAGCGCCATTATTGCCTAAATACATATTAACTTCGGCAAGCATCAGGATCACATCAGCATAACGCATCAGTATCCAATCGTTACCTCCGTAACCGTTTGTACCTGCTCCGGAACTTGCGTCTCTGAACTTGGTTACAAACCAATCTTTAACAGTAGCATCATTAGCAAATTTAATTGAAAATGCACCACGGGGATCATTAGCTTCATAATCATTTACAAGGTCATGGGTTACATTATAACCTGCACCACCTGATGTTTTTAGAGAGTTAATGGTTTCGCCTTTAGCCTGACTACTGGCTGCTATGCCTGAATAATAATTAGGGTCGCCCTGGATATTCACTATCTGCCAGATAAGTTCAGGGCAGGTAGATTTTTTAGCCACATCAAATACATCAGTATATGGAATATCTTTTAACTGGCCAAAGGTTTTGGAGTTATAAGCGGCAGTAAGACTTGCCAATGCGCTATTCAGGTCTGCAGTTTTATTGGCTGCATCAATCGTAGTAGCCATGGTTAAATACACTTGCCCTAACAAGGTATTAACAGCAGCCAATGATATACGACCAATAGTTCCTGTGGCTTGTGTAGCCGGCAGCGGACTATTAACGGCATCTTTTAGATCGGTAATTATTTGTGCATATACTGCTGCCTGTGGGTTACGCCCTGTGTTCGCTGTAACCTCATCGGGGTCTGTAAACTGCTTGGTAACCAATGGTACATCTCCCCATTCCCTAACCATGTGAAAATATATCAAGGCACGTATAAATTCAGCCTCGGCTTTGTATTTCTGTTTAGTTTCGGGTTTTGCAAAAGTTACCTTATCAATATTTGATAATACAATATTACAGTTAGCAATAACTGCATACATAGCACTCCAATGTGAAAACAAGTAGCTGTTGGTAGGCACTAATGAAAAGTTATTGAACCCAAAAGGTTCGCCGGCGTTTGATTGATTGTCATTTGTACCGGTATCATCAGAGCGCTGGTCGGTCCACAGATCACTGCCTTCGCCTATTGTATTACCGCTTCTTAACAGCGCGTAACAACCATTAACCGCTAATAATACGTCATTTTCGGTTTTAAAAGACTTGCTTATATTTAAAGCATCCGGGTTGCTTTGTTCTAAAAAGTCTTTTTTGCATGAACCCAGCGCAAATAACGCTACCAGGCAAAATAACTTTATATTTATATTCTTCATTTGCTTCAGAATTAGTTTTTAATTAAAAAGTAGCTTTAACACCCAAATTATATGAACGTACCAGCGGGTAAACACCATAATCAATGCCCGGGCTAAGGTTTGTATTTTGTGAACCGCTATAGGTATAGTTATAATTAACCTCAGGGTTATAGCCTTTATATTTAGTAATGGTAAAACCGTTGTTAACCGCACCGTATATTCGCAGTGATTGTAAACCCAGGTTACGGCTTATAAAATCTGATTTAAGCGTATACCCCAATGTCATATTGGTATTTCTTAAAAAAGAGCCGCTCTGTAAGTAAAAGGTTGATAGCCTTGTACTGTTACTTTGGGTACTACCGCGTGATGCACGATAAACACTTCCCTGGCCCGGATCGGCAGCATTGCGGTAACGACCGGCAACATCTGCATACTGGTTACCCGAGCCTTCCATATTGTACAGGTAATAATCCTGTCCGTCAACTATCTGATTGCCATAAGAACCGGCAAATGATGAACTGAAATAGAAGCCTTTGTATGTTGCATTTATAGCAAAACCATAAGTAAACTTAGCATACGGGGTACCTATAACGCCGGCATCCTTGGCATTAATTATACCATCGCCGTTAACGTCTTTAAAATAAAGGTCACCGGCCTGTATCGGAGTGGTTGAAGCTGTAGAGATAGGTGGGCCTTTAATTTTATAACCAGCCGGATAAGATTGTGTAGCCGCATTATAGTTGGCTTTGTCGGTAGCTATGTTAGCAAGATCGGCCTGGGTAACCATACCGGCAACTTTATAGCCATAAAACATACCTACAGGTTGTCCTTCCTGGGTAACGTTGGTTAAGTATGAACGTTCAGCTCCTGCAGTAAGGATGGTATTGCTATTACCTAGGTTCAATACTTTGTTGCGGTTGATGGATATATTACCACTTAAATTTAAGTTAAAATCTTTAGTGGCTATCGCCTTGGCGTCAAGCTGAACATCAAATCCTTTATTGCTTATCTTAGAGTCGGGCCCTAAATTAGCAAGTACACTTGTGCTTCCTGAAATAGCCGATATTGGTTTCTGGAATAACAGATTGTAAGAATGACTAAGGTAATAATTCACAATAACGAAAAGGCGACCTTTAAGTAAACCCAAATCGGCACCAAAGTTATATTGTGAGGTTGATTCCCAGGTTAAATTCGGGTCGGCAATACCACCGGCAGTAAGCGCTGGAGCTGTAGCTCCTTTACCAAATACCGCGTTTGATGGCGCGTTAAAATACTGCTGTTGTTTATAGTTACCAATATTGTAATTACCGCTTAAGCCCCAGCTTGCACGTAATTTAACGGTTGACTGATCGCCAAGCCAGCTATGGTAAAATGGTTCGTCAGACAAGTTCCAGCCTGCAGATACTGATGGGAAACTTGCATACTTAACATTGGCACCGAAACGTGATGATCCGTCTGTACGGAATGAAGCCGACAGGAAGTATTTACTGTCATAATTATAACTTACCCTACCAAGATATGACAGTAATGTATAGGTGTCGTCTCCGGTTGCCTGGACACCTTCAGGTGGGCCAGATTTAATAAGCGTTATTTGAGTTGGATTGGCGCCGCTCAGGTTAGGTATATTGTCATCCTGAAAACCTGTACCTTGTAAGGTAAGCACATTGTTGGTGGTTTTTTGAGCGGTATAACCTAATAAGCCATCAAAATGGTTTTTACCTAATTGTTTAGTATAGTTCAGGGTAAACTCACCTAACTGATCACGGTAGTTTATAGTTTGACGTATAGCTTTTGCCGCCTGTATAGATTGAGGCGAACCCGGCGGGTTTACACCATTGCTAATATTGGTTGGTAAATAATAGTTATAGTTTTCGGCGTACGTTTGCATGCCCAGGTTGGCATTAAATGACAAACCATCTAAAATAGAATAGTTAGCATGAGCATTGTAAGTTGCCCTGTCACCAACGCGGTTAATTTTAATTAAAGTAGCAGTTGCTATTGGGTTTTCAATTGACTGATAAGCGTAAGCATTTGATTGTGAAGCTGCCACGTTTGTAGAAATGCTACCATCTGGATTGTAAGCAGGAAAGAACGGCATATAGATTAATGCACCAAATGCAGGGCTATGATCCCAACGACCATCTTGTGACTCCTGGTTAGTGGTTTGGGTAAATGCTATATTGGCACCTACTTTAAGCCTTTTACCAATCTGACCATCCACATTAGCACGGAAGTTGATTTTTTTCTGCCCGGTACCTAACATGATACCTGGCTGATCCTGATAGCCGGTGCTGAAGTAATATTGTGTACCATTTGAATTACCCGAAAACGAAAGGCTATGACTTTGTGTTACGGGGTGGCGGTATAACTCATCCTGCCAGTCGGTATTAACTGTTTGGTGAATGAGCGATTGTGTTGCAAAATCGTACAAATATGGCGGAACACTTACTGAACCGGCGTTACCTACGTTTTTAATACGTACATCATTAGGGTCAGAGTACATGGCATCGTTCCAGGTATGGCCTGTAGTTATCCAAAGGTCATGATAAGAGTTGTTACGGCCGTCTATAACCAATTGTGCAAACTGATCAGAGTTTAAAAGATTAACCTTTTTTGCTAACCCGTTAATACCAACCTGGGCATCGTATTCAAACTTACCTTTACTGTTTTCTTTTGAACCATGCTTGGTTGTAATGAGCACTACGCCACCAGCAGCCCTTGAACCATAAATAGCCGCTGATGCGGCATCTTTCAATATGTCAATTGATTCGATATCATCCGGGTTGATAAATAAATCGTTACCGGCTGCGTAACCATCAATTACATAAAGCGGGTCTGAGCTGGCATAGAATGAACCAACACCACGTACGTTAATTTTAGTGGTTGAGTAAGGCGAACCGCTAACCTGCGATACCTGAACGCCGGCTACCTTACCAACAAGCGCCTGACCTACGGTTGGTGCGGTTAAGTTTAACTCTTCGGCCTTAACACTGGCAATGGCACCGGTAAAATCGCTTTTACGTACGGTTTGGTAACCAATGGCAACTACCTCGTTAAGAATATTAGTTGAAGGCATCAGCTTAATATTCAATTGTGTTTGACTGCCAATAACAACTTCCTGGTTGGTGTAACCAATAAAGGCAAAAACAAGGGTTGATCCCTGTTCAACATTGAGGCTGTATTTACCGTTGATATCTGATGCTGTACCTTTATGTGACTTTTTTTCGTAAACACTTACACCAGGCAAGGGTAAGCCTTTTTCATCAGTTATGGTACCTGATATTTTTACAGGCTCTTCGGCAAGCTTGTTAAGCTGCGTGGTTGTTTTGATATTGCTTGCATGTGCGGGTTGTAAAAATGCAAACAATACGATCAAAAGAGCTTGTATCATCACAAGATCTCTTTTTAAAAGATTGCGTATAATCTTTTTATACATATATTTAAATGTTGATTGTTAATGGTAACTACTGAAAGCATTGCAACCGCTTTTCCAGTTATTTGACAATTAATTCCGGACCGGAAGAATATGAGGGTATTCTCCGGTTCTTTTAACCGGCTTTTGAGTTTTATAAAACATTCATTACATAGGCAAGCACTTTAGGGATTAAAAAATATCGTTTTAGCAACTACCTTATTATATATTATTTACAATAAAATATAATATTTATTGAGGATTTGTTAAAGAAAAGCCAAATCTAACCGAATCATCTTAAATCAATGATGTCTGTTTGTTAAGTTTATATTAACTACACAAAGTTTACCAGACGTCAACAACCCAGCCCCTTATCTACAGGAAAAATACAGGGATACAAGAAGAATTTTACCAGGATGTATTGGTAAATGTTACATTGTTTTTGCGCGAAGAAGATACAGCTATGCCTTTATCCGCACTTCCTAAAAAAGAAAAACCCTCCAACTCGTCCTGTTTCCCGTCTATATTGACTTCCTTAATTACTTGCTGGGTACCCGTTTCAATTGATTTTTTAAGATCAACATAAGTAAAGCGCCACATGCGGCCTTCTTTTTGGTTTTGAATAAGTACAAGCACGCCTTTTGATGCTATCCAATGCAGGTTTTGCACCCAGGGCGTACAGGTAAACTTTTTATAAAGCACACCTTTTTCACTCGTTTTACTTGCTTTCTTCAATGCAGCTGGATCATATAACCTCACTTCATTGCCATGATCGCCATAATCTGCGGTGGCCACATACCACTTATTATTATATTTCACATATTCGGGCCTTGTACCTTGTATGCAGGCATCGTCATCAACAGTATTAATGATATTACCGTCAAGAGTACCTGTTTTCTGTAAGCCTTTCCAGTCAATACAATAAATTACGGCTTTCCATTGAGTTCCTTCTTTATTCAACCGAATGGAGTTACCCATAAAAACCGGTCCGCTACCATTGTAGGCAAGCCCGGTGGGGTGATTAATCACATCCTGTCCGTCTTTAGTAAGTTTATATTGTTTATTGATATAAGTAAGGCTATCCCCTACCAGTTTAAATTCACGTATCATGCCTACCTCTCTGTCGCCATATAAAAATATCCTACCATTCTGATACGATATACCCTGACATGCCCCCAATGAATCAATGGTTACAGCACGTACTATATTCATTTGAACCGTATCATATAAAAACGACATCAGGCCCAATGATACAATCGCTGTTATAGCAAATAATATTTTTTTCATGATAATAATATCCTACGTAAATAATATTAACCGGAATGAATAATCAATCCACATCCTATGGATCAAGCGGCTCGTCTGCGTCAATCTGTAGGGATTGAAGAACCGGATAAAACTCCTGTTCGGTTTCTGACAGGCGTTTGCCCAAAGTATATGGCACATAGCCCAGTTCTTTCTCGCACCTGCCAGCCATGTGTTCTATAAAATAGCTTTGTGATTTATCGGTAGATGTAATGCATGGCTTGCTGAAAGGCATACCATAACGGAATATCATGCGTACACAATTACGCATATTGGTAGTAGTATGCCTGGCATGCGGATCAACAAAAATGGCGCTTTCCGGGACATGCAGTTTTTCGACCATGTACTTTTTCATTTCATCCGCTTCACAAAACTTAGTTTTATATGGATGTACTTTACCGCCGGATGTCATGATAAAAGGCGCCAGCCCTTCAAAATATCTTAATGCAGCCACTCTGCAGCGCAGCATACCCTCGGCACTTAACGCAACGCCTGCAACATCAGGCCCGGCGCCGGGTATCAGTATCATAGTATATTTATACTTTGCCCAGTTAATGGTTTTTATCCTGTTGTAAGCGTTTTTGTTATCCTTCAAAATCATCGGCTCATCATTGGCCGCATCATCCCTTTCATTTATCTCCAGGCTGTGCAAAGCATAATTCATAGTCGGGATAAAAAACAATTTAGTATGTTTGGTCTCATCCCATATCGTAGTTGATGCATCATAAAGCAGGTTAAGGTACCCCCTGCTTTTTACATTAAAACTGATGGAATCAATAGCCGGATAGTTGGGTTTTCTGCCTTCGGCATAAACTTCAATAGCATAATTGACCGCTTTGGCATCCTGTTCCCAGGCCTTAACCAGCATCTGTACCGGCGACAAGCTTTGGTATTGCATATAAGTACCGGATGGTATTAAATGCTGCTTAACCAGGTTGCCCAAAGCGTTATCGGCTTTATACAAACTGGTTAACCTTTCGCTTACGGTTTTTATTTCGTCGTCACTAAACTTAACGGTTTGAGTAAAACATAAAGCGTCTTTACAGGTGCTTAGTGATGATTTGATATTATCAAGCTTGGTTTGTGTTAGCTTTGCTAATTCTGCATCATTGCTTACCAGTTGTTTCGCAGCAGCGTTATTTTGCAACAATGTTAACAGGTAGTAATTTTTAGTCTGGATAATATTATCGCCGATAAGTTTATAATGCGGATCAGCTTGTTGACCGTAAGTATAAAAAACGGTAAAACTCAGTAGTATGAATAGATATTTCTTAAAATTCATGAGATAAAAGAACTAATGAGCGCATGATTAATTTCATGCGGCGAAATAAGACACTTAGTATTAAACAAAGGTTAAGCAATAGTAAACACTGCGCTAATCAACCTGCCAACTATAAACTTGTTACAATGACTTGACTATTTACTCCCGTCTTCATTATCTCATATTAGTTTGGGATAAAAAAAGATAGTTTTTACTGCTGACAATCAGCTGTCATTTTCGGGCTTTAATTTTAACTTTATAATTTAACCGTTAAAACCGTTATGAAAGATCACCACCTGGCCAGCCTGCGAATCTATAATCAGCAAATTCATAACCCGCAGTTTAAAACGCCCGAAGATGTTGTAAAATACATGGTGGCTATGCAAGCCCAGGACTACGCCGGCGCAAAATGGGCCATAGGACTGCGGATGAAAATCGCAAACGAAAACTTTATTGAGCAAGCCATAGGTGATGGTAAAATATTGCGCACGCACCTGTTAAGGCCAACATGGCATTTTGTTTTACCCCAGGATATACGCTGGATACTTAACCTTACTGCCCCGCGTATCAAAGCCGCCAATGCCGGTATGTATAAAAAATTCGGAGTAGATGATGCTATATTTAATAAAAGCAATAATACCCTGGCAAAAGCGCTGGAGGGCGATAAGCAGCTTACCCGCCCCGAACTTGTTGATGTATTGCAAAAAGCGGGAATTGCCACAGATGAGTTGAGGTTTACCATGCTGTTGATGCAGGCCGAACTTGACCAGGTAATATGCAGCGGCAAGCGTGTAGGAAAACAGTTTACCTATGCCTTGCTTGATGATCGCGCACCAGCCTACTCTCCATTAAAACATGAAGAAGCACTGACTAAACTCGCAGCTGGGTATTTCAATAGCCGGGGTCCGGCAACCGTACATGATTTTGCAGCCTGGAGCGGGCTCACCGTCACTGATGCCACTACCGGTCTGGAAAATATAAAAGCAGGACTTATTAATGAAGTTATAGAAGGCAAAACATATTGGATGCCTGATCATGAGGACTTAATTATTCCTAAAAATCCGAAAGCTCATTTACTACCCATGTATGATGAGTTTGCTATTGCCTATAAACATCGCGATGCCCTTGTTAAACCTCCATATTTAGAACAGGCACGCCACGTTATTTTTGAGCAACCTATAATAGTTGACGACCAGGTAGTTGGTACATGGCGACGAACCCTTAAAAAAACAACTGCCGATATTACATTAAACCTATTCGGCAAACTTAATAAGACCCAAACTAAAGCTGTTGAAACGGCTATTACCCGGTACCAGAAATTCTTATTTTGAGTGGTTGGGAAAATTGTCCATGTACTAACGTAATTCATCCATGTTACAGCGTGGCGGTAGTATGCAACTTTGTATTGTCAATAACGACAAACAAAAAATTACTACAATGGCACGTTTAAAAGCAATAGATCCAAGCGAAGCAACTGGAAAAACAAAAGAATTATTTAACACTATACAAGGTAAATTAGGCGTGGTACCCAACATGATGCGTACTATGGGTAACTCACCTGCCCTTTTAGAAGGGTATCTTAATTTGAGTGGTGCCCTGTCACATGGTGCACTGGGTGCCAAAACAGGCGAGCTGCTGGCATTAACTATATCAGAAAACAACAGCTGTGATTACTGTGTAGCTGCACATGCTTACATCAGCGAAAAACTGGTACATATTGATGCATCAACTATTGAGAATGCACGTCGTGCCAGCTTCGCCGATGTTAAAACTGAAGCAGCTTTTAAGTTTGCCAATACTTTACTTGCCAAAAAAGGCCTGGTAAATGATAGTGATGTTGATGCTGTAAAAGCCGCCGGCTTTACCGATGGCGAGATTGGCGAAATAGTTGGTCATGTTGCCTTAAACATATTAACCAACTACTTTAACAACACAGCCGATACCGAAGTTGATTTCCCTGCAGCTAAAGCACTGCAACCTGTTGAAGCATAATATTTTTAATGATGATAAGTAGCAGTAGGGGCCAAAGCATTTGCAATGGCCTTTGCTTTGTTTTCAATTAAATTTTTAATTATCATGAACTATTCAAAAATTGCATTTACCGATGCTGTAAAAAGTTTCCAGGAGCGATATGGCAGCCGGGCAAGTTACAGCCGCATGGAGGCACATCGGTACAGCGACGGCTTTACCGAAAGTGAAACCGAGTTTATAGCCCATCAGGATAATTTTTATATGGCTACCATCAGCGAAAGCGGTTATCCGTATATCCAGTTTCGCGGCGGCCCAAGGGGGTTTCTGAAAGTACTTGATCAGGAAACATTGGGCTTTGTTGATTTTGGCGGTAATAAGCAATATATATCAACCGGTAATTTAGCTACCAATAATAAGGTATCACTGTTCCTGCTTGACCAGGCCGCCAAAGCGAGGTTAAAAATATTTGCCGAGGCCAGCGTGTTATCTATAGAGGATAATACCGAACTTTTTGATAAACTTGCTCCTGCTGACTATAAATTCAAACCCGAAAGAATTATTTTGTTCAAGGTAAAAGGCTATGATTGGAATTGTCCGCAACATATAACCGCCAGATATACACTGGAAGAAATTCAGGATGAATTTACGGCGCAGCATGAATATATTAATAAATTAAGAACAGAAAATGCGGCGCTTAAAGCGCAACTACAAAAAAATAAATGACAGACATACAGAACACGTTTACAATGATTGACCCGGTTAAGGGAAACCTTGCCTTTAAATTGTTTTGGTTTGAAGGTAATAGTTATTTTGACCATTTACAGCGTAATAATTATTTTTCGGTAATATGGATCAAAGAAGGTTCAGGTAAACTAAAATCTGATTTTTCGGAGTATGATTTCGAGGAAGATAATTTACTTGCGTTTACCCCTTATCAGCCCTTTATGTTGTCGACCGAAAATAAACTAAGCGGCGTAGTTATACAATTCCATCCTGATTTTTTTTGTATCCATAAACATCATAAAGAGGTATCGTGCAGCGGCATTTTGTTCGACAATATTTATCATCCGCCCTATGTTAAAATTGACGAGGCCAGCGCCGCTACTTTTAATTTGATGCTGAGCCAGATAAAGACCGAAATGCAGAATAAGGCACTGGCCCAGTACGAAATATTGGTGTCATACCTTAAAATATTCCTGATTACCGCTTCACGTTTAAAATCAGCACAGCAGGCCCTTGACCAGGACCCAGATAAGGTAAACAAGGAACCTTTTATATTGCACGATTTGAAAGAAGCCATCGAAACGCATTATAAAACTAAACACAGCGCAAGTGATTATGCCGACCTGCTTAATATATCTGCCAAGGCTTTAGCCCGAGTTACTAAGGCCTATTTTAACAAAACCATCAGCAACCTGATTGCCGAGCGCATTATAATTGAAGCTAAACGCGAGTTGTACTTAACCAATAAGCCCATAAAGGAAATAGCCTACGAGCTGGGTTATGATGACGAGTATTATTTCAGCAGATTTTTTAAAACCAATGTGTCGCCGCAATTGTACCGCGACACCGTAGGCTTTGGTCGGGCAAGCGCTTAACCGGATCTTGTTTTAAAACTAATCGTATTATATTTGGTTTTCTTTATTTAAACAAGAAACACCATGCCCGAATTACCCGATCTGCAAGCATTCAGCCACAATCTTGACAAAAAACTGGCCGGAAAAACACTTAAACAAGTTGCCATTATTAATGCCAAAAAGCTCAATGTAACGCACAAAGAGCTTCAGGATAAGCTGGAAGGTCAAAAGCTGGATAAGGTATATCGTGAGGGCAAAGAGCTACACCTGAAATTTTCTGAAGGCGACGTACTCGGGCTGCATTTGATGCTGCATGGTAAGCTGTTTTTATTTGAGAGCAAAAACGAAAATAAGTACGCCATTATTGAATTACACTTTAGCGACGGCGACGGCCTGGTATTAACAGATTTTCAGGGCATTGCCACCCCAACGCTCAATCCCGAAGATAAGGGAGCACCAGATGCGCTGTCAAAGGAAGCTGGCGTTGATTATTTAACGGCGAAGCTTCAAAAAACCAAAACAAACATTAAAACTATATTGCTTGATCAAAAGATCATCAGGGGTATAGGCAACGCTTATGCTGATGAAATTTTATGGCATGCAGGCATCTCACCGTTTTCGGCCGGTAACAAAATACCCGCTGATAAAATAAAAGATCTGGTTAGCGCCATTCACTCAGTGCTGAAGGATGCAGAAAAGGCTATTCTACATGCCAATCCCGACATCATTAATGGCGAGGTACGGGATTTTATGCAAATCCATAATTCAAAGAAAACGCACAGCCCCAAAGGTTCAGAAATTAAAATAAAAGACGGCACGCGCAAAACATACTATACAGATGAGCAGGAGATGTATAACTAATCCTGTTTCAATTTCTTTACAAGTACATTAAAATCAGCACCAATTATTGGCATTTTTTTCCATTCGGCGTCCGGGCCTTTTTTATAATAAGTGCCCCCATTGAGCAAACCACATGAAAAGCCAAGGTTTTTTCCAAGGATTGTACGTAAAAACTCAACAGAAACCACTATCTCTCCTTTGACCCCAATTTTGTAAGTTGAAAGGTCAACACTGATCAACTGATTACTGATTAACGGGGTATTGGGACCATTTTCCCTTACTATTGATCCTTTTATTTCTTCCTTGATCAGGTTGTCATCCTCCGGCAATTTATCACCCATGGTATACACATTAACTTTAAATGGGATGGTATCCTTACCCAAATTGTCAACATGAAAAGTAAGCTTTAGCAATTCAACCGGTTTACGGCCCGCGTTCATCTTAATACCTACCTGGCCACCCTGCACAATATTAAAACTATTATTAGTTGTTCCTGAGCGGGATTTATTGCCGATGGTTTTTGTTTTATCCTGCGCATTACCAAGCAAAGCAATGAAGCTAAGTGAACAGGCTAACAAGGTTTTAAATGATACCAGATTGCGGATTTTCATAAGGTTTTATTAATGTAACTACCTCAAGACGATCATCGCCCCGAAATGGTTGCATCCTCCGGTTTTTTATTTTCTGATCATTTTATAATGCCTGATGCCGGCTTCCTCAAACTCTGGACCTGTTTTTTCAAAATTGAATTTTTCGTACAGCGATACAGCCTGTACCTGTGCATGCAGATAAACATAACCGGCATCGGCAGGCAAATCATTTAACACCGCCTGTACCAGGGCCTGCCCTATTCCAAATCCCCGGAATTTTTGCAGCACGGCAAAACGTTCTAATTTATACCCCTTGTCAGTCTTTCTCCAACGGCATGCTCCTGCCGGTTCATCATCAACTGTGGCTAAAAAATGATTTGATTCTTCTTCAAACTCCCATTCCAGCTCGGGTGGGCAATGCTGTTCAACTACAAAAACTTCACGCCTTACGGCAAATACTTTATCCAGCTCGGCTTGTTCAGTTACTTTTTCTACTTTTAAGTTTGTGGGCATTATAATGCGGTTTAGTTTTTAGTATTTCCAATTTACTGGTGTGGTTTTCCTGCGCGGCATCAATAGAGTGCGTACAGGTCAAATCGTCCTCTTGTTCGGCCAATGCGGCCAGCTGTACATAAAACTTATGCAGCTGGTCAAGTTCTTTCTCGGTAATATCCTCAATATCAACCATACGGTTACTGGCTCCCTGGTGCGAGGCCAATAGTTCATTTAGCTTTAAATGTATGGCCTTTGAATCTTTGTTCTGCGATTTCTGGATCAGGAAAACCATCAGGAAGGTTACGATAGTTGTGCCTGTATTGATAATGAGTTGCCAGGTATCAGAATATTTAAATATAGGCCCCGTAACACCCCATACAATAATAACAGATATAGCTGTTATAAATGCAGCGGAGCTTCCGGTGGCAATAGTTGCCCAATTGGCAAAACGTTCAAATAAATTTTTCTTTTTCGGGATTTTCATAGTCGGATTTTATTACACAATTATAAACAACAAAGCGTCAATACAACAACTGTACTGACGCTTTGTTGCGTGTAAATTCCGGCTTATAACTTGCTGTTCACATCAACGCAATTAAGGTCTTCAAAGGCTGCTGATAACCTTTTAACAAAGCTTTCTTCGCCCTTGCGTAACCATACACGCGGATCATAATATTTTTTGTTCGGAGAATCTTCACCTTCAGGGTTACCAATCTGGTGCTGCAGGTAACCTTCTTTTGATTTATAGTAATCTTTTATCCCTTCCCAGTATGCCCATTGCATATCGGTGTCAATATTCATTTTAATGGCACCATAAGAAATGGCTTCGCGGATCTCTTCCTGGGTTGAACCAGAACCACCGTGGAATACAAAGTTGATCGGTTTTTCGGCGGTTAAACCAAAATGTTTTTTAACATACTCCTGTGAGTTATGTAAAATTACCGGCTGCAATTTAACGTTACCTGGTTTATAAACGCCATGCACGTTACCAAAAGCGGCGGCCACTGTAAAACGCGGACTAACCTTTGAAAGGTGCTCATAAGAATAAGCAACATCCTCCGGTTGGGTATATAAACGTGAGCTGTCAACATCAGAGTTGTCAACACCATCTTCTTCACCTCCGGTTACGCCTAATTCAATTTCCAGTGTCATACCCATTTTGGCCATGCGTGCCAGGTATTTTGCAGAAATTTCGATATTTTCTTCTAAAGGCTCTTCAGAAAGGTCAAGCATGTGCGACGAGAAAAGCGGCTTACCTGTTTCGGCAAAGAATTTTTCGCCATGATCAAGCAAACCATCTATCCATGGTAAAAACTTCATTGCAGCGTGGTCGGTATGTAAAATTACCGCAATACCATAGTGCTCAGCAAGTAAATGAACGTGTTTTGCTGCTGATACAGCACCTAAAATACAAGCCTGAAGCTTTGAATTATCCAATGATTTACCGGCATAAAATTGCGCGCCGCCATTTGATAACTGGATAATTACGGGGGAATTTACCAGCTTAGCTGTTTCCATAACCGCGTTAATGGTATTTGTACCTATAACGTTTACTGCGGGTAAAGCAAACTGATGCTTTTTAGCTACTTCAAATAGTTCCTGCACCTGATCGCCGTGCAGAACACCTTTATAATTTTTTAAATCCATGAGCTTTTGTTTGGGCCTCGAAGTTATAAAATTTCTTTGTTTTAGGTATAACTATCTGATTATTTGTTACGATTTAACCCTTTATTTCCTCACATACTGTAATTTATACACTTTGTTTGATAAAAATATTTTCTCAATGCATAACTCATCATTTATTAACTTACCAGTTGTTTAATATTTTTCGTTTCTTTGTAGTCAATTGAAAGAGCTCGACATAGATATGGCATGGTTTAAACGAGAGTTGAAAGGGATAATTACGACTACTGAGGAAAAGAAGGAAGCCCCCGATGGTATCTGGAATAAATGCCCTAATTGTAAGAAACCCCTGCATTATTCTGAGCAGGTTGAAAATCAATATGTTTGCCACTATTGTGGCTATCACCTGCGCATTGGTTCAAAAGAATATTTCGCGGTACTGTTTGATAATAACGAATTTACCGAGTTGTTTCCTGATCTGGTATCAGGCGACCCGTTACATTTTGAAGATACAAAAAAATATACCGACAGGTTAACTGAAACCCAGTTTAAAACCGGGTTAAAAGACGCTATACGTGCCGGTGCAGGCAAAATTGACGGGCAGGACCTGGTAATTGCCTGTATGGATTTTAATTTCATAGGTGGTTCAATGGGATCAGTAGTGGGTGAAAAGATAGCCCGTTCTATTGATTATTGTATCGCTAACAAAGTTCCGTTCCTGATGATATCAAAATCAGGAGGCGCCCGCATGATGGAAGCGGCCTTCTCTTTAATGCAGATGGCTAAAACATCGGCCAAGCTGGCTTTATTATCGCAGGCTAAAATACCTTATATATCTTTACTTACCGATCCGACAACCGGTGGTGTAACCGCATCATACGCCATGCTGGGCGATATTAATATTGCTGAACCAGGCGCACTGATAGGTTTTGCCGGCCCAAGGGTTATTAAAGAAACTATTAAGAAAGATCTTCCCAAAGGTTTCCAGACTGCAGAGTTTGTGCAGGAACATGGTTTCCTTGATTTTATTGTTGATCGTAGGGAAATGAAAGAAAAATTGGCGTCGTTTATTAAAATGATGGCTAATTAAACATTTTTAGATACATAAAAATATAAAAAGAAAGGCTTTCCGTTTTGGAAAGCCTTTCTTTTTATAAATAAGTAAAGCATTATTATTTGGTGATGCAACCAGCTAATGCCCCACCGCCTTCCGCGTGCGAATCAGGAAGATCGGCCAGGCTGCCATCTTCATGCAATACTCTGAAATGTCCTCTATGAGGTCCATATTTTTCAATGTATCTTTCATTTTGGCTGATACCTGTGTGCATTTTACTATAATTCTGTTGGTTACTGTTCCGATTGTCATCGGGTTTTAAATAGTCGTTCATTGTTTTATCCTCCTATTTATGTTTATAATGTGTAGGTTAAATTGGTTTATATTCCCTCTGTGCCGGGCTCGTGCCCCAGCATACGGCTAGTAGTACGTCCCTGCGGACGACTTTCAAAATCTGTTTTGGCCGGACCTTCTGATGGAAATTCTTTTTTATTGGGCGGCGTCACGTCGTTCTGCTCGCTATAAGAGGTATCGGCACCCCTATCGGGTTGGTTTACTTCCGATTGTCTTTGATAACCAGTACCTTCTTTTTTTGATTCACCTTCTTCGGGTATCTCGTTATCGTCGCCTTCATCGGGCAGTTCGTCGGGCTGCTCATATTCGGCATCCTCATCATTCAGGTCTTCCTGATTAAACGTTGGTTTCAGATCATTAGTATAATCATCTTCGTCCTCTTTCAACTCATCATCGTCGAGTTCATTATTATTAAAGGCATCTTCGTTTTGTCCTGCGAAAGAACCGTTGACATTTTCGAAATCGTTACGATTATTATCCTGGGCATCCCAGGTTTCTTCATTATTCGTAATCATAGGTTTTTATTTTAGCTGTTATTTAATAAACCTATACTATTGCGATATTGTTTCAATTTTATCTAAATAAGAAAATAAATTTCCATTTACAGAAATAATACAATAAAAAAGCCCGCTATCCTTATTTTACCGGATAGCGGGCTTTAATAAATTTATTTAATATCTCAGGCGTTTACCGGACAAAGCTCGCGCACTTTGGCAACGGTATAATCAATTTCTTCTTTGGTATTGTATTTAGAGAAGGAGAACCTTACCGATGGTCTCGAACTGCTCGCGCCGATGGCGGTAAGCACATGCGAACCAATATCGGTGCCCGAGCTGCAGGCGCTGCCGCCGGAAGCCGATATACCGGCTATATCCAGGTTAAACAATAACATATCGCCCATTTCCATTTCCGGGAAAGCAACGTTCAATACAGTGTATAAGCTTTTATCAGCGTCGGTTTCGCCGTTAAAACTAATACCCGGTATCTGATCGGTTAACTTACCCATCATGTATGATTTTAAGCCCTGGATGTAGTTCTGGTGCTGTTCCATTTCGGCGTAAGCCAGTTCAAGCGCCTTCGCAAGGCCAACTATGCCGTAAATATTTTCGGTACCGCCGCGCATATTGCGTTCCTGCGCGCCGCCGTAAATAAACGGTTTTATTTTTATTCGATGGTTAACATGCAGAAAACCTACACCCTTCGGGCCATGAAGCTTATGCCCGGCACAAACCAAAAAATGCGTTTTAAGCTGACCCAGGTCATGCTTGTAGTGCCCCATGGTTTGCACGGTATCACAATGATAAATAGCATTGTACGCTTCGCACAAATCACCGATACGCTGCATGTCTGACAGGGTGCCGATTTCGTTATTGGCATGCATGATTGATACAAAACTGCGCTCGTTATCTTTCAGCAAGGTTTCAAGCTGTTTGTAATCAATGTTGCCTTTCTCATCAACATCAACAAAGCTCAGTTTAATAATACCCGATTTTTCCATCGCTTCCAGTGTATGGATTACCGCGTGGTGCTCAATACGGCTGGTGATGGCGTGTGTAATGTTATGATCAACAATGCCGCAGCGGATGGCTGTATTATCAGCTTCGGTACCGCTTGAGGTAAAAAATATTTCGGCCGGTGAAGTATGTAATAAGTTAGCTACGGTTTTACGGGCCCTTTCAATCAGCGTTCTGGCCTCACGACCGTGCGCGTGAATGGATGATGGATTACCGTAATGGCTCTCCATAACTTTATACATTTCTTTTAAAACCTCCGGATCAAGCGGCGTTGTAGCAGCATTATCAAAATAAACACGCATCTTTTCAACAATTATTAGGCAGGCAAATCCAAACTATCAATTTCAGGAAGCTGATAAACTACCTAAATCAATTCACCTGCAGAATCTCTTTAATATCAGCTATTATTTTATTAGCAAGTCCGTTTGCAACCGTTTCCGAGTTACCTTCGGAGTATATCCTGATAATGGGTTCGGTATTTGACCTGCGCAAATGTACCCATTCTTTATCAAATTCTATTTTCAGTCCGTCAATAGTACTGTAAGGTTGTTTGCGGTATTTGTCTTCAACCTTGCTTAAAAGGGCGTCTATGTCCATTTCCGGCGTGAGTGTTATTTTATTTTTTGAAATAAAATAACCCGGGTATGACATACGCAAATTTGAAACCGACTTGCCATATTTAGCCAGGTGGGTCAAAAATAAGGCGATGCCTACCAGCGCGTCACGGCCATAATGCAGTTCGGGATATATTACTCCGCCATTGCCTTCGCCGCCAATAACGGCGTTAACTTCCTTCATCTTATTCACCACATTCACTTCTCCCACCGCAGCAGCATGGTATTCGCCGCCGGCATCTTCAGTAACATCGCGCAGCGCACGGGTTGACGACAGGTTTGATACTGTATTGCCTTTTTTGTTTTTCAGTACATAATCGGCCACGGCAACCAGGGTATATTCTTCGCCAAACATGTTTCCGTCTTCGCAAACAAAACAAAGGCGGTCAACATCGGGGTCAACAGCTATTCCTAAATGTGCCCTTTTTGCCAGCACTTCTTTTGACAGCGCGGTAAGGTTTTCGGGCAATGGCTCGGGGTTGTGCGGGAAATTACCATCAGGCTCGCAATATAACTCATGAACGGTTTCCACACCCAAGGCTTTCAATAAAGCCGGTACAAAAATACCACCGGTAGAATTAACGCCATCAATAACAATATTAAAGTTGGCCTTTTTGATAGCAGCAACGTCAACCAGAGGCAATGCCAGTATCAGGTCAATATGTTTTTGCAGCCAGCTCTCATCAAGCGTAACTTTGCCCAGGTCGTTCACATCGGCATAATTAAAATCGCTGTTCTCAGCCATTTCCAATACCTGCTTACCATCGGCATCACTTATAAACTCGCCGTCGGTATTGAGTAATTTAAGGGCATTCCATTGTTTGGGGTTGTGGCTTGCGGTAAGTATGATACCACCGGCAGCTTTTTCGCCGGTAACAGCCACTTCAACAGTAGGTGTTGTTGACAATCCCAGATCAATAACATCAATACCCAAACCCTGCAACGTGCCCACAACCAGGTTATTTACCATTGTACCCGAAATGCGCGCATCCCTGCCTACAACAATTTTTTTAATACCCGATTTTTGCACAGCCCAGGCTCCGTAAGCTGATGTGAATTTCACAATATCCAATGGTGTTAAACCATCGCCTGCGGCACCGCCAATAGTACCGCGTATGCCCGAAATAGATTTTATGAGTGTCAAAATAATTATGGTTTGAGTGGCAAAAGTAAAAATATTTAAATGATAAGCCGTGAATATAAATGTACAATTTTCGGGCTAATTTCACGCAAACGTTTGTTAAAACCCGCATTTACGCACTGTTTTTAAATGCAACAAAGCTACATTATGTAGTTGTATTGTAAATTATCTCTTTATTTATGAGCATTAACCATACGGCGTTAATGTTGTTTTAAACTAATTGATAACTTTGACGATTGAACTATGAATACTACAAAGCCCGGCTTTACCAATTACATAAATAACAGCAATGCCTGAACAACTTTTACAACTCGACCGGCATTTATTTTATTTTATAAACCATTACCTGTCGAACTCTTTTTTCGACTGGATCATGCCTTTGCTGCGCAACCCAAAGTTCTGGATCCCGCTGTATATATTCATCATCGGCTTTTGTATATACCGTTATAAAAAAACGGGCGCTATTATCATTGTGTTGCTGGCACTTACAGCCGGCTTTGCCGATTTTACCAGCGCCAGCATCATCAAATACAATGTGAAACGGCTGCGCCCCTGCCGCGACCCCATAGTTTCACAAACAGACATTAGCCGTGTACCCTGTGGTACGGGCTATAGCTTCCCGTCAACCCATGCTACAGATCATTTTGCCATGGCTCTGTTTTTATGCCTGATATTTTTCAAAAAATGGCGGTGGATATGGTTTTGGGCCATATTATGGGCCGGTGTTATTAGTTTTGCCCAGGTATATGTTGGGGTACACTTCCCTGTTGATGTAACCTGCGGTGCAATTTATGGCGCCCTGATAGGTGCTCTGTTTGCCTTTTTATTTAAAAAATTACAACCTTCTTTTTAATGGCTGCCTGGAAAATTGTTTTATTGTTTTTGAGTGCCTTTTGTGGCGGCACCTCCGTATTTTTTTTTAAGGGCGATAACCATAAAACCCTTAAGCTGGTATTAGCATTTAGCGGGGCTTACCTGTTTGGTATTACCGTACTGCATTTAATACCTGATGCTTATCATGGTAATGATAACCTGGTTGGCGTTTTCATATTGATAGGTTTTTTATTCCAAATAGTACTGGAACAATTTTCGGACGGAATTGAGCATGGCCACATGCACAAGCCCAAGCATGACCACGTAGTATTTCCGCTGGGAATTATGGTTAGCTTATGCCTGCACGCCTTTTTAGAGGGTATGCCGCTTGCACAGGGCAACCAGGACCAGCTGGTTTACGGCATAGCCCTGCACCACATTCCAGCCGCCTTTGCACTGGCAACTGTCCTGTTAACCAACAAACAAAGTAAAAGAAACACGCTGCTGTTTGTAACACTGTTCGCGGTTATGGCGCCCGCAGGTTATTTTTTCAGCAACGCACTCAGTAATGGTGATATAGGCAATTTACAGCATTACTTTAACCGTATTATGGGAGTGGTAATTGGTATATTCCTGCATATTTCAACCACCATACTTTTTGAATCGAGCGCCGACCACCGCTTTAACCTGCGTAAAATGATCGCTGTACTGTTAGGTGTGGCTATCGCACTGGCAGGATTTATCGGCGAGCTGTAATTATCTTATCAGGATATAGTGATTTCTTATCGTGTTCGCACCCGTTCGGTTGCGTTCGCACTTTCAAAAAACGAACACCTGCGAAGAGTAGTCTAAAATCAATTAATACTTTCCAGCATTTTGATGTACAGCTCAATCCCTTCCCTGATCTCGTCAACATAAACAAACTCATCGGCGGTGTGTGAACGTGCAGAATCGCCAGGCCCCACCTTAATTGAAGGTATATCAAGCAGCGATTGATCAGAAGTTGTAGGTGAACCATAAGTAGTACGCCCCAGCGCTATACCGGCCTGTACAATCGGGTGTTCCTTTGGTATAGATGAAGGTTTTAGCCTGATAGAACGCGGATTAACCTCACAACTCACATGCTGGCGAATGATCTGCAACACCTCTTCGTTCCTATAGGCGTCGGTCACTCGTACATCAACCGTGAACGTACAGCTGGCAGGCACCACGTTATGCTGCGAACCTGCATTGATAATGGTAACTGACATTTTTATAGGACCAAACACTTCAGATTCCTTCGGAAATTTGAAACTACGGAACCACTCTATGTCCGTTAAAGCTTTGTAAATAGCATTGTCCCCTTCTTCACGCGCCGCATGCCCTGCACGGCCATGAGCTACACAATCAAGCACCATTAAACCGCGCTCGGCAATAGCCAGCTGCATTAAGGTAGGCTCTCCTACTATGCCAAACTCCAGGTTACCAAGCTCGGGTATAATAAGCTCCAGACCGTTAACACCTGATATTTCTTCTTCGGCTGTTGTGGCCAGACAAAAGTTATATTTTAAATTTTCTTTATCATGAAAGTAGAGGAACACTGCTATAAGCGATACCAGGCAACCACCAGCATCATTACTGCCCAAACCGTAAAGTTTGCCTTCCTCAATTTTAGCATCATAAGGGTCACGTGTATAGCCCGAATTGGGCTTTACGGTGTCATGATGTGAATTGAGTAAGATGGTAGGCTTATTGGGATCAAAATGCTTATTCCAGGCCCAGATATTGTTCATCTTGCGATGGGTAACAACACCATGCTGCTGCAAAAGCTCATTGATGAGATCGGCGGTGCGGTCTTCCTCTTTACTAAAGGATGGTATGGATATTAGTTGTTGCAGTAAAGTTACTGCCAGTTGAAATAGATTGTTTTTATCGGCCATATCGTAGGCATTTCCCATAATGGTAAGGGGGCAAAATTAATACTTTTTTATTCAACGAGTAGATAGTATTAAGTAGTAAGTATAAAGATTTATTGAGGCATTAAGATGTTCCTATTTAGAAGTCTTGGTACTTGATACTAACTACCTGATCCTTTGTGTTACTCCTCTTCTATTTTTGAATGCTTGCGGGTGTCGTTCATGGTAGCGTATAACACAAGCGATAAAGCGATGCAAATGGTAACGTACCAATAAAACCATTGCTGATGGTTTTCATTCTTAAACCAAAGAGCTACATACTCGGCAGTGCCACCAAATACCGATACCGCTATAGCGTACGGAAAGCCCACCCCTAAGGCCCGAACATTGGCCGGGAACAGTTCGGCTTTTACCACGGCATTTATGGAGGTATATCCGCTCACAATAATCAGCGCACACAATATAAGCGCGAACGCAACCCAAACGTCTTTAGTCTCGCTCAAACGCGTCATAATGGGGATCGTGGTGAGTGTACCCAACACCCCAAAACCGATTAACAAGGGCTTACGGCCAATTTTGTCAGAAAGCAAACCAAACACTGGTTGCAGCAACATAAATATAGCCAGGGTAAGTGTAGATACCATGGTAGCGCTGCTTTTGCTAAAACCTGATGTATTCACCAGGAATTTTTGCATATAAGTGGTAAATGTATAAAACGCTAAAGTACCTCCCATAGTTAAACCGATAACGGTAAATACCGCTTTAGGATGTTTAGCTAAAGCTTTTAACGTACCCTGAGCAGTATCGGCTTTTTTATCTTCGTTTTTAAAGGAGGCTGACTCCTGCAGGCTTCGCCTCAAATACATGGTAATAATCGCCAAAAAAGCGCCAATACCAAACGGGATACGCCAGCCCCAGTCATGCAATTGTTGTTCAGTTAAAAAAACACGTTGCAACAGCACCAATACTGCAAGGGCGGTTAATTGTCCCATAATTAGCGTAACATATTGAAAACTGGAATAAAATCCGCGGTGTTTTCTGCCCGCCATTTCGCTCAGGTAGGTAGCACTGGTACCATATTCGCCGCCCACGCTTAAACCTTGTATAATGCGGGCAAGCACCAGTAAAACCGGGGCGGCCACTCCTATTGATTTAAAACCCGGCGTTATGGCTATTATGAGTGAGCCAACACTCATCAACAATACCGATGAGGTTAAAGCCATTTTACGCCCATGTTTATCAGCGAAAGTGCCCATAAGCCAGCCGCCTATCGGGCGCATTAGAAAGCCGATAGCAAATATACCCGCAGTATTTAAAAGCTGTACGGTTTGATTATCTGACGGGAAAAACGCATCAGAAAAATAAAGGGAAAAGGCGGTGTAAACATACCAGTCATACCATTCAACCAAATTACCGAGTGAGCCTCCAACTATTGATTTAATCCGCCCTCCGGTTGTTTGTGATATTGCTTTGGCTTGTTTCAGCATAGTATGGTATTGATATTAAATATTTAATGATAAATGTAAGAGATAATTTTAACTTATGCTGGCAGGCGCAGACTAACTTTATAATGGATAAATAAAAAATTCATTTCAATCAACAGTCAAAATACTTACCTTGTTTCATGCTTTTTACCTAAGACTTTTTGCATTACGTATGGAAATTCAGGCTATTTGATCGTATTGACCTCAAAACAGATGATGGAGAAGAACTGGAAATATTATCTGCAGGAATGCATAATACGGATTCGGGACCCGATTTTCATAATGCCCGAATTAGGATAGGTGAAACCGTTTGGGCTGCCAACGTAGAGGTACATCTATCTGCATCGGACTGGCAAAAGCATGGGCACACTACCGATAATGCTTACGGCAACGTGGTACTGCATGTGGTTTACCACAATGATGAACCTCTTGTTTTGCCCAACGGCCGTAAAGTGCCAACGCTGCAGCTCAAAAACCGTGTACCAGATGAATTGTATAACAGATACCATCAGATGATCTTCGGCAATCAAAGTATCATTCCCTGTGAAAGCAGTATAGGAGGTATTGATGGCCTGATTATGCACAACTGGCTTACCCGTGTGTTGGTAGAGCGGCTTGAAAAACGATCAGAAGCCGTTGTAAATACCCTCAACCTTAACCGGGGCGATTGGGAAGAAACTTTTTACCAGTTTCTGGCGGCAAACTTTGGGTTTAAAATCAATGCCCTGCCATTTGAGCTGGTGGCCAAATCATTACCGCAGCTTACCCTTGCCAAACACAAAAACAACCCGATGCAAATTGAAGCGCTTATATTTGGACAGGCGGGCTTTTTAGATACCGAATTTAAAGACGAGTATCCGCTAAAATTAAAAAAGGAATATGATTTTTTGAGGAAGAAATATAATCTTAAACCCATTGAAAATCACTTGTGGAAATTTATGCGTTTGCGTCCGCAAAATTTCCCAACCATAAGGCTGGCGCAGTTCGCTGCGCTCATTGTACAGTCAAACCATTTGTTCTCTAAAATACTGGAGATAAAGGATATTGATGCCCTTCGTGATTTATTTTCGGCGATAAAAGTAAATGACTATTGGGATGATCATTACCGGTTTGATGTGTTATCGAAACCATTGCCCAAAACATTAGGAGCCTCATCTGTTGATATATTACTCATAAATACACTGGCACTATTCTTGTTCTGCTATGGAAAACAACATCAGCAGCAGTATTATATAAGCCGCAGTTTAAAGTTGTTGGAAAATTTACCAGCCGAGCGAAATAATATTACAGAAGATTTTGCTATCTTAGGGCTGAAAATTAACAATGCTTTTGAGTCGCAGGCCCTGCTGGAGTTAAAGAATAATTATTGTAATTATAAGAAATGCCTGCAATGTGGCGTTGGTAATAAGATATTAAAACTTGCCTGACATGATACAGAGAATACTCACTTTTTTTGAACGGTACTCCTTTGGTGTATGCACTTATCTTGGCGAAAAGTTTAATGTTTCCATCTCAAAGATCCGTTTATTCTTTATATACTCATCCTTCCTGGCTGTTGGATTTCCTTTGATATTTTATTTTTTTGCAGGGATAGTATTGGATATACGCAATTTTGTAAAGCGTCGCCATACTGGTGTTACAGATCTGTAATCAAGCGTCTTTTCCCAATTTTTATTTATCTTGAATAGGCAATTTAATTTGCAGAAGATGATTTACAATAACCTCCCTGTTTTTACGGCCTCCTGTAAATTACGCACTTTAAATTTGGGTTTATAGCAATATTGGGCCAGCTGTTTTACCCAGGCACTGTGATAGCCGAACATTATTTTTATCATCCGCACCCGGGTTGAGCCCTTGGGATAGCCATACTTATACCAGGTAAATTTGGATTGATCTACTTTAAATTGATCGGCAAAATCGGCGAGGAAAAGATCAATCTCAATATCAAATATATCAAGGTCCAGATCAATACTGGTATCCAGGCTCAGGCTGCCCGGATCAACATGATTCAGCTTATATCTGTTGCAATAATCAACAATAAATTCTTTTAACGGTGGCATTACTTCTTCCATTTTAAACGAATGTAGGTTTGATCATTTAATGTATATGACGCACTTTTAAAAATTAGGTTGCATGTTTAAGTACTTTATTTTCAAAAAAAGGTTACAGTAAAATATCAATTATAACTTTGCCCATTATAACCTTTATATAGCATAATTAAGGCTGTATGATTATTATTGCACTACGTTAATACAGGCACATGAAATTAAAAGTTATAGCTTTTGACGCTGACGACACGCTGTGGGTTAATGAACCCTATTTTCTGCAAACCGAAAAAAAATTCTGTAGCCTGCTCGAAGATTTTTTGCCGCACCATACCATATCAAACGAATTGTTTAAAATTGAGATTGATAATTTGTCATTATACGGCTATGGTATAAAAGGATATATCCTGAGCATGATTGAGGCTGCAATGAAAATATCTGAAAGAAAAATAGGCATTGACGCTATTGAAAGGATAATGGATTATGGCAAAGAAATGCTCAACGAACCCATTGAACTGTTAGATGGTGTAGATAACGTGTTATCAAGCCTGAAAAATCATTACAGATTAGTGGTGGCAACTAAAGGCGATCTGCTCGACCAGGAACGTAAGCTAAAAAAATCGGGCTTAGCGCATTATTTTCACCATATCGAAATCATGTCTGATAAAAAGGAAGATGATTATATAAAGCTTATAAAACATCTGGATATTAAGCCTTCGGAATTTTTAATGGTTGGTAATTCTTTAAAATCAGATATAATGCCTGTTTTAAATATCGGTGGCCACGCCATTCACGTACCTTTCCACACCACTTGGGCACACGAACATATTGAAACCAATTTAAGTCACGACAATTTTAAACAGGCTGATACACTTGCTGAAATTCTGCCGTATATACTTACATGAAACAAAGGCTAAATTTAGAAACCTGGGAACGAAAAGAACACTTTAACTTTTTTAAAAATTTCGAAGAGCCGTTTTACGGCGTTGTTGTTGATATTGACTGTACTGTGGCGCACAATTTTGTTAAGCAAAACGACATATCTTTTTTTCTTTATTACCTGCACAAATCACTCACTGCAGTTAACAATTTTGATCCATTTAAATACCGCATTTACGGCGATGAGGTTATGCTTTATGACCAGATAAACGCCGGACCTACAATTGGCCGGAGCAATGGCACGTTCGGGTTTTCATATATAAATTATCATCCGTCATTCGAGGAATTTATGATTGGGGCAAAAAAAGAAATTGAGCGTGTGCAAAACACCACTACCCTTTTTGCTCCAAAGCTTGATGACGATATTGTTCATTACTCGTCGATGCCATGGATAAAATTCACAAGCCTATCGCATGCGCGCAGCTTTTCATTTCCGGATAGCTGCCCTAAAATATCTTTCGGTAAAATGACCGAAAATAATGGCAAAAAAACCATGCCGGTATCTATCCATGTACACCATGCATTGGTTGATGGCCTGCACCTTGGGCAATACATAGATCATTTTCAGGAACTGATGAATGACGGAATTTAAATCTTCTTTTCCAATACAATTAACTCGATATGCTGTTTCGGCTCACCAAAACGGCCATGATCATGAAAAGGTTGTATTTCGCCGGTAAAAGCATATCCCCTCCGCTCATACCAGCTGATGAGTTCTGTACGGCTGCGAATCACCGTCATGGTAATGGTATGGCAATTCAGTTGTTTTGCAATCAATTCTGCCTCTTCAAGCAGGGCCCTGCCTACCCCTTTACCCTGCAATACCGGCGACACGCTGAACATACCTAAGTATAATTTATCGCCTTTTACTTCAAGGTAAACCGAACCGGTAATACGCGAGTTATCATCAGTATATTTTAATATGGTTATTGCTTCATTACTAAAATACTCTCGCAGCATGTCCTCGTCTATCCTGATTCCTCCTATCAGATCAGTCTCTGTTGTCCATCCCTTTTTGGATTCTTCACCGCGGTAAGCACTATTAATTAAGATATTCAACTCCGGGATATCAGTAAACGTGGCTTTAGTGATGGGCATATAATTACAGCAATTTAAAGTCTTCGCGAACCGGGTCAAATATATCTATGAGTTTACAATCGGTAATGGCCCGGCCTCCATGTATAACATTTGGGGGTATAATGGCATAAGTACCTGTATCCAATATCTGTGATACGCCGTCAACAGTTAGCTCAAATTTACCCTCAATAACAAAGGCGCACTGATGGTTTATATGTTGGTGCAATTCCGACACACAACCTGCTTTTACCTCAATAAAATTAATGGTATTATTAGCTGTATGTATTATTTTAGAGAAAAAGCCGGGAGCTATTTCTTTGATTTCAATATCTGCAAACTGATTAAAAACTTTGTTGTCCATAATATTTAACGAAGCTTTTATTGAAAGCTCCGCTATAAAAGTAAAAATATAACCAATTTGTTTATCCTTACTTGGTGTCATTTATTTTTATTGCTCCGGTTAAGGAACGCCAGCCCACTACAATAAAAGGAATGGCCAGCAGTAAGTCGGCCACGTGTGCTATAATCTCAATGCGTAATATCCTGCTTAAGGGAAATAATATTGCACCCAGGCAAAGTATGATACCCAGCCAGTTTTCAACAGCTTTTTTTATGGTAAGATTTATGCCAAGTACAAGTAAACTCAACGGAAATAATGGACCAGCCCAGAAAAGCAGGATACCCGAGCTGATAGGGTATTGCGATAAGGTTTTAAGATATGTTTGATGCGAAATATTAAATATAGTAGAAAAGTAACCCAATAAACCAAAACCGATCCCTCCCATACAGCAGCCATAAATAGCTATAAATAATCCTATTGAATAGTAATATGGCATTTTGTTTTTTAAAAGGCCAAATAGTGTACTTAACGCAGGTATCCAGAAAACCATTGATGAGGCCAATATAGTAGCGGCAATCACGCCGTATTCGCCGTTTCTCCAAAAGAAGGTTGACAAACCAAATAATACAGGCGCCATGATTGATGATAATCCAAGTAGTTTATGCTGCAATTTATTTGTAGCTCCTTCCATAATTCAGGGTTTCAAACTATGACTACCACGGTTTAATTTAAGTTACATCAACTATATCTCCATTAAAAATACGCACCCAAAAAACTAAGCCGTATATTTAGGGGTTAATAATATATACCGTTATATTTTGCACCCGATATGGCTTTTATCGATTATTATAAAACATTAGGTTTAAGTAAAACCGCTTCAGATAAGGACATAAAGAATGCCTACCGTAAACTGGCCCGTAAATATCACCCCGATCTTAACCCTAATGATGCCGAGGCTCACAAGAAATTTCAGGAATTGAATGAAGCTAATGAGGTATTGAGCGATCCTGAAAAACGTAAAAAGTATGATAAGTATGGCGAAAACTGGCAACATGGCGATGTGTACGAACAACAAACCAGGCAACAGCAAACTAATTATAGTGGTTCAGGGGGTTTCGGAGGTTTTAACGATGCAGAAAGCTTTGGCGGGGGCGATTTCTCCGATTTCTTCAAATCGATGTTTGGAGGGGGCGGAAACAGGCAGACTAAATATCGCGGTCAGGATTATAATGCGGAATTGCATTTAAGCCTGCAGGATATTGCAGAAACTCATAAACGTACCATAACGGTTAACGGTAAAAATCTGCGTATTAACATACCCGCGGGAATTGAAAACGGACAAACTATAAAAATAGCTGGCCATGGCGGTGCTGGAGTAAATAATGGCCCAGCCGGCGATCTTTATATTAAATTTCATATACCCGATGATGTACGCTTTAAAAGAGACGGCCGCAATTTGTATGCAACCGTAAAACTTGACCTTTACACCGCGGTGCTGGGCGGAGAAATAACGGCCGACACCTTAACTGGTAAAGTAAAAGTTAAGGTAAAGCCCGAAACACAAAACGGCACTAAAGTAAAGCTTAAAGGCAAAGGGATGCCTGTTTACAAAAAGGAAAATGAATTTGGTGACCTCTACCTCACCTATGATGTACAAGTACCTCAAAACCTTACCGACAAACAAAAACAATTATTTGAAGAACTATCAAGGTCATGATGTAAAGTGCGAAAAAAATGAAAGCAACAAATTTGATAATGGCGAAAGATTTTTGTTTATTTCATAATATAGATTATGGCATTATAAACGCTATGCATGAAGCCGGATTAGTTAAGGTCACCATAATTGATAAAACCACATTTATTGATAAAAAAGAACTGCAAAGACTCGAAAAGTTAATTAACCTGTACCAGCTCGACATCAATGTAGCGGGTATTGAAGCCATAATTCATTTATTAAACAGAGTTGAAAAAATGCAGGAAGATATGCGCAGTTTACAAAACAAGTTGCGGCTGTATGAAAATGAGGAATAGCAAGGACAATGTGATTCAGGCAGCTACCTGTTACCGCTCAAAAATCGTTGTAAGGCCTGTTGTGTAAATGACGACAACACTAATTCACCGCTAATGGCGGCCCGTTTGGTTAACACCTTGTCCCAATCTTCAGTGCCCTCCCATAGTATTTGTTTTAGCCCGGCGAGCGCATCCGGGTGATAGGATGCGAGTTTTTGGGTAAGTTCATCAAGTGCAGTGTCAAGTGCGGTTATATCAGCATATACTTCATTGTATAAGCCTTTATCCAGGGCCCATTGAGCCGTTTGAAAATCAGAGGCCCTTATGGTAAGTTGTGAAAATGCCGGTAAACCTATTTTACGTATCACGGCAGGTGATATTACGAACGGACCTATGCCAATGGCCAGTTCACTTAGTTTTATAGAGGCAAATTGAGTAGCAAGACAATAATCGGCCGCAGCGGCAAGGCCCACTCCGCCTCCGACCGCTTTACCTTGTACACGGGCTATAATTATTTTGGATGACTTTCTGCAGGCATTAATTACCCTGGCAAAACCAGCGAAGAATACCGCACCGGCCTCTTTATCTTTAATCTGCAACAATTCATCAAAGCTGGCGCCTGCACAAAATGTACGGTCGCCTTCACTTTTTAGCACAATAGCTCTTATGTCTTTATCATTATCGGCCTGAATAATATTTTCAGTCAGTTGATTTAATAAGCTTGCGGGAAGTGAATTTTGAGCAGGGTGATAAAAACTGATAGTAGCCACGCCATTATCAGTTTTTGTAAAAGATACATTTCCGTTATCAGTTGCCGGCATAATTTACAGGGTTATTTAAGATAATCGCGCTCAGAAACAAACACATGCTCCAATATCAGAAGTATTTAACATACCTGCAATTTTCTTTAAATACTTAACGAAGTTTTAGCGCATTAAAGGCAGTTCAAAGTAAAAAGTAGCCCCTTTACCTGGCTTACTTTCCACTCCTATTTTGCCCTGATGGGTATTAATGATCTCCGCGCTGATATAAAGTCCCATGCCAAGACCGCTCGTCATAAATTTTTTATCTTCCACCCGGTAAAAACGCTCAAATATCCGGTCTATTTGTGCTTCTGATAAACCTATTCCAAAGTCGGTGACTGATACTCTTACTATGTTATTTTGTACGGTTGTTTTAAGAATTACCTGTTTATTATCTTGCGAATATTTGACCGCGTTGTTGATAAAATTCATTAAAACCTGCTCCAGTCGCTCTGCGTTTCCAATAATATACAAATTGTTTTTTGACTGGTTTTCAAATTCATGCTGTGGATAAATATGCCTGGCGTTTTCTATAACGAACCCCAAGAGCTCGGACAGATCAACTTCACCCAAAGGATATTCCAATCGTCCCGCCTGTATTTTGCTAACATCAAGCAGGTCATTCACCAGCCGCTGCAATTTGTTTATGGCGACGCTGGCTTTTTCAATATATTGTTTAACTACGGGCGGTACTTCTTCCTTTTTATAAGAAGTTATCAACTGCAGATATCCTTTTAAACTGGTTAATGGTGTTTTAAGTTCATGGCTGGCTATGCCAATAAACTCATCCTTCCGGTCCATTTCTTTTTTCTGATCTTCAATATCGGTGGCGGTGCCCACCCAAAATATTATTTCTCCTT
This sequence comes from Mucilaginibacter sabulilitoris, assembly GCF_034262375.1. NCBI lineage: Bacteria > Pseudomonadati > Bacteroidota > Sphingobacteriia > Sphingobacteriales > Sphingobacteriaceae > Mucilaginibacter > Mucilaginibacter sabulilitoris. Next base: position 4,140,243 of record NZ_CP139558.1, on the reverse strand, counting down.
TATCATCCCGCAGTGGCACAGCTCTGTTCAAATGCCAACGATAGATGCCATCCCATCTTTTATAGCGGTTTTCTACCTCAAAAGGATTACCTGTTTTTAATGAATTAATATAATTATCCATCGTATTGGATAGATCATCCGGATGTACAATTTGCTGCCAACCCCAACCCGCAGTTTCGCTATATCGACGCCCTGTGTAGTTATACCATTGCAAATTATAAAAGTCAACATCGCCGCCCGGTAAATTAGTCCAGGTTAATTGCGGGATATTGTTTGCCAGCAGTTTAAAATGCTCCCTGCTTATCAGCAGATCGTTGGTGCGCTCCCTTACGGTATCCTCTAATTCATTATTCAGTTTTTCGGCGGCATTTTGGGCAGCTAACAACTGTTCATTCTTGACCTTTAACTCCCATTCAGCTTCTTTCTGATTTGTAAGATCGGTTAAAATAAGACTAAGAGCTGTTCCTTCATCCAAATCAAGTGTAGTACACGACAGCAGGCAAGGTGTTAGCAGAGACTCTTTGTTGGCCAATAATATTTCCCCTTTACAATCCTCGTTCCAGCCGTTGTGAATAAGTCCCTTGAATTTTTCTGATGATATTTCCGGAATAAATGTTTCGAAATTTAAGCCTATTACCTTTTCAAGCGGCAAATTCATCATAGCCGCAAAGCGCGAATTGCTATATAAAATAACTCCATCACGATTGAGCGTTACCGCACCTTCGTTCATTTTTTCGATAAAAACCCTGTAGGTCTGATCGGCGGTCTTTAGTGTATATAACTGGTGGCCATCATCACCTTTAACAATAAGCGCGTCAATCTGGCCACTGCGGATAGCTTCTATAGTATCGTTAGCCTCCTCCAGCTGCAATTGGAGCTCATTATTACGGTTAAGCAGCTCCTCGTAAGTATATTTAGCCAGTTCCATTAATTTTCAGTATGTAACCCAAGTCCTTTTAATACTTTGCCTGTGTTTGACATATCTCCTATCAATCTTCTCTCGATACCAGGAGCCTTTTTAATCAATAAAGGCAACGCTATGATCTGTTCGGTTTCAGCAATTAAAGGTTGCTGATACACATCAATAATTTCCAGATCATAATTATCCTTCAAATGAGTTTCACAAATATCCTTTAAGTTAGATATAGCGCGGGACGAGTTTGGCGAGGCCCCCGTTACAAACAGGCGCAACTGAAAGATCTGGGGCTCTTGTTCATTGTTAAGGTTATCGGCAGTTAAAGGAAATTGATCTTGCTCAGACATTATTTATAGTTTTAACGAGGGCGTATGTTTAAACCCACTAATACTTTTTCTTCGTTTGAAAGGTCGCCAATTATTTTGCGGATAGGTTCAGGTACTTTTCGTACCAGGGTCGGTATAGCAAATATCTGGTCACCTTCAGCTAATTGTGGCTGAACTAAAAGGTCGATCACTTCAATAGTATATTGCCCTTTTAAATGTTCTTCACAATATTTTTTAAGATTAGCCAGCGCACTGACAGATTTTGCGGTTTTACCGGCAACATACAACCGTAACTCATAATTTATTACTTCTGTTTCCATTACTTTTTACTCCTGTTTTTTTTTCCGCTTCAATAGTTCCCCTCCTCATCTTTGTTATTTCATCACGGTTTTTCTCAATAATTTCCTGTTTCAGCTCCTCCTCATAATAAATGCGGTTTAGCTCTTCTTCTGTCGATTCAAACTCGGCCTGAAGACTGGATATTTTCGCCTCAAGCATTTTCCGTTTACGTACAATTTCTTTGTCTTTTCGCGATACTGCAAAATCTCGTAGAGCAACTCCGGTTTTTTCCTTCAATTTTTGTGCCTCTCTTGCCGATCCGGTAAGCACACCTTCGGGCCCAAGGTAAACATCAACCAGATCAAGTCCTTTATCTGTTATAATAAACTCCCGTACCTGGTTAGAGTGTTTCATACCACGTGATTTCATGATATACATTCCGCGGTTACGCTCGCCGTTTGATTCAATGTCCCTCACCAAAAGCCATGCGTCAACCAATGAGGATACACCCTCATCGGTTTGCTCGCTCACTATGGTGTTCAGTGACAGCGCTGTAAACATTACCGTAATCTGCTCTTCCTGTAAAAAGTCTATCAAGCGTACCAGCATTGATTTTACTTCGCTAACCGAGCCTACAGTAATCAGATTAGTGATGGGATCAAGTATAACCGTTGCAGGCTGAAACCTTTTTATAAGTTTATATATAGCTACCAGGTGCATCTCGAGGCCATATAAAGTTGGCCGCGATGCGTGAAATTCCAACAAACCATCGTCTACATATTGTTGAAGATCTACATTAATAGATTTCATGTTACGGATGATCTGCTTAGGCGATTCTTCAAAAGCAAAATACATGCACTTCTTTTTCTGACGGCAGGTTTCACTGGCAAAATATGCTGCTATACTGGTTTTCCCAGTGCCAGCGGTACCCGATACCAGCACACTGCTTCCTCTAAAAAAACCATGCCCGCCAAGCATTTCGTCAAGTGCCGGAATACCTGACGATACTCTTTTTGATGACACCTCCTTCTCTAACTTTAAAGAAGTAACCGGCAGTACCGAAATACCATCTTGGTCAATCAGGAAAGGATATTCATTGGTACCATGCTGCGATCCTCTGTATTTTACTACACGTAACCTGCGGGTTGATATCTGGTTAATAACCCGGTGATCAAGTAATATTACACAATCGGATACGTATTCTTCCAAACCCTGGCGTGTTAATGCCCCACCTTCGCCCCTCTCTCCTGTGATAATTGCGGTAACGCCTTTATCTTTTAAAAAACCAAACAGACGACGTAACTCGGCGCGTAATATGGTTTGATTACTCAGGCCTGAAAAAAGGTTTTCGAGGGTATCAAGTACTACCCGTTTTGCCCCCAAACTATCAATGGCATGCCCCAATCGTATAAATATACCTTCAAGGTCATATTCACCTGTTTCCTCAATTTCACTCCGATCAATATGAACATGATCTAATTTTACCATGTTTTCGTCCTGCAGCTTCTGTAAATCAAAACCCAGGGAAGCCACATTCATGGTCAGTTCATCGGCCTTTTCTTCAAAAGCCATAAAAACTCCGGGTTCATTAAAAGTTATAGCACCACGTACAATAAATTCAAGTGACATCAGTGTTTTACCACATCCGGCCTCGCCACAAACAAGCGTGGGCCGCCCTTGTGGTAAACCGCCATCGGTTATTTCATCTAATCCTGCAATTCCGGTAGGAGTTTTAGACAATGCTGTTTTATTATGATGTTGCTGTTGTTTTTTATGAGATTTAGTCATCGTAAACAAATGTTTATTCGTTGTAACTAACCTAACTATTGTAAGTTCAGGTTATTTAATTGTTTAAGTTGTAAATGGTTAATAAATGCAGATTTGATGTAAATTGTTTTTGATAATTATAATTTATGACAGCGTCATAAACAGGAAATCGGTTAAATTGGCTTGGTTCAAATAATAACAGTCATGTGTAAATTCTAATAATAATACTCTCTCTAAATATAGAGTTTGAATTATCAAAATTCACAATTAATAAAAAAAATTTCTTTCTTGCTTATTAATTATATTTCTATTAAATACACAAAGAAAACATCTTCAATTCTCTCTATTATTGTCGGTACAATACCTTTACATTTCAGTTTACTGTAAATAAAAAAACATTAACCCAAGTGATATGTTTATTATTTATAAAACAAATAGCCATGGGACTTTTACAACATATACAGCATCAGATATCAGCGCTTAATGATCTGATTAAAATAAATAATGATCGTATTGCAGGTTATCAAAAGGCCAATGAAAGCACGGATGAAACAGGTTTGAACCTGCTTTTTAACGAATATATTGATCAAAGTAAAAATAATGTTTCGGAGCTAAGAGAATACATCAGGGTACTTGGAGGCAATCCAGCCGATGGTACAACTTTATCTGGTAAATTTTATCATGCATGGATGGACGTTAAAGCCGCCTTTATAAATAAAGACAGGCATGGAATTTTATCAGATTGTGAATATGGTGAAGATATAGCTAAAAAGGCTTACCGCAATGCCTTGGATGATAAAGAGCTAATATGGGAAGATGAACAAGTTGTGTCTATTCTTAACAACCACCTTGAAAGCTTAAAGATTGCTCATGATAACATCAAAGCCTTGCGTGACTCGACTATTAATGTTTAACATATTTTTAAGTTAAGGTTATGAACAGCCCCGATCAGGATTTTTTGGAAGAATACAAACCTTTACATGTTCCTCATGAATATGATAAAGGGGCATGTACCCAGGACAATGTTATATATGCTTTAGCGCAATTAAAAGAAGCCACAGCAGACGAAGTTGCTGTTAAGCTCGGTTCGTTTGATCCGGGGACCGACCCAGTAACTCACCAGAAAAACGCGGAGGACATTCTTAGTTATTTATTTAACAAAGGTTTGATAAAGGCGATAAATAAAAACGGTAAGCTAAACTACAATCTGAGCAAAATAGAAATTCCTAACTCCGGTAAAGCTGATAATCTTTTATAAACAAATGCCCCTTATTATTGATTAGCGGGCTTCGTAGATATAATACTGTCCACAACAAATACACTTACCCCTCTCCATGGCAAAGTGTGCAGGTATTCCTTGTAATGCAACTCCAGAAAAGATCCGGCATTGCTGCTAAGCTGCTGAGCAACTTTTTCGTCGGTAACCGAAAACATGAACTCATTTGAAGCAATATTACCACCCTGTGCAGGTGTACGTATACCACTCTGTATTAAACGGCCCTCGTACGTTTTAAACATATACCCCTTTTTTACAAAATAGTTCATAGTACCAGCTTTTGTGCCTTCGCCAAAAACAAAGTAATATCGCTGATAAACAAAACCGGTGATCAGTAACAATATAACCAGGATGATAATAGTTTTGGTACGGGTTTTCATAACAGATATTTTTATCTAAACTACAAAAACTTAATAAGTAAACAATACCCAAGTAAAACTTGTAAAGCAAGTTTATTTCAATTATTGGGCAACGGGAACTAAATTTATTTTTTTATAGGATGATAACATGAAATTAATCAGATCAATTATATTTAAGGGTGGCTCATTGGTAGTTATACTAAGCTTTTTCTTATTATTAACAAAATCAATAGCAAAATAATAATTAGGGGCATCGGTTACCTGGTTACCTTGCTCCCAGTTGATCATTTTTTTTAGTTCACTGTGTTTTAACCAGTAATTCAGCGTATCAAGCTGACCTTGTGATAATTTACCAGTATAGTCGCCTTTATATGGCTCGGCATGTTCACCTGCTTTTAAATGGTAATCGCCGTTGGGCCAAATTTCAATGGCCAGCTGCGGACAGTCGCCAAAACAGGTAGACGATAAGAAATATACCTTTGCAAATTTGATATTCTTATCATAGCTGTTTTTAAAATTAAAAAACTCGTAAGTACTATTACCTGCAAGTTTTATGGCATTGGTTTCAATAGCTTTTATATATGCCCTGTTCTGATCAATATGCCGTATTAGGAATTTAAAATTATCTCGGCGTTCTTTCTTAAAGTTATCCGCGCTGCTGTGGTAAATATCCGTCATGATCAGCGTATCATCCACAATGGTATAATGATCTTTAATACCTGCAAAGCCAACAAAATTATAATACACCTTTTTATCAGAAAAATACAGATGTCCCAATGATTTTGTAATCCACCTTTCCGAATCAAGCCGTACGTTCTGTGCAAACGAAGTATAAAAACTAAGTGTAGTTAGTAGCAAAAGAAGAACGCGTTTCATCATTGGCAGCATAATTTCAGGTATTGAGGATTGTTTTACAAACTCATATAATATTTTGTTAATGATTCAAAATCGTCAAATGTCAATTCATAATCATCGGTTTTACCAAAACCATAGCTCACAAATATAAACGGTATGCCCGCCATACGTGTCTGTTCAGCGTCACCATTAGTATCGCCTATGTAAACAGGAGTTTCAAGATGATGTTTATCTATTAACAGTCGCATATTATGATGTTTGGGCATGTTATTTTCCCCATAGGCCATTGAATCGGTAATATCATTATTAATGCCGGCCCAGGTTATAAATAAGGGGATGATTCCAACCGCGCAGTTGCTTAAAATAAACAGTTTGTATTTAGTTGCCAGTTGTTTAATCCCTTCGGTAACGCCACAGTACATGGTTCCGCCGCTTGTGGGTAGTATTTGCCTGCGCATTTCATTTACATCCATATAAATGCCTTGTGCTCTGTCGTCATCATAATCGGGCATTAATATCTTGGTTAACTTTTTGCCTTCCATGCCCATAAGTTGCATCAGGTCATCGCGGCCGATGATCCGTTTAATATCCATTTTTTTAAATGTGAGGTTCCAGGAATTGGCGTAGGTATCAACGGCATCCCAGAGGGTTCCGTCCATGTCAAATATCAAACTATCGGGTTTCTGCATAAAACGAGCATTTTTTGCTAAGATGTAAAATTTACACCAAGCCTAAAACAGAAGTTCATGTTTTCTTCATTATTAATCTTCACCTTAGCAGTGTGATAAGGTTAATGTGGGCCAGCTTAGCAGGAGGTTGGTTCCATAGGGCCTCCGCCGTAAAAAGCGGGGGCTTTTTTATTCTTATATAAATCAAATTGCCTTACGATAACAAAAGAAAGCTGATGCTATATCCTGTTTTACAAAACCGGTAGTTTCATAAAGCCTTTGGGCTGCATAATTATCCATAGCTGTTTCTAACTGTAAAAATGTAGCGCCATGAGTTTTAGCAAAACTACCTGCGGCTTTTAATAAAGCTTCCCCGATTCCGCGTTTACGATAACCATTATCAACAAACAGATCATTTAGCAGCCAGTTCTTAACCGCCCTTACCGACGATATGAGCGGATATAATTGTGTAAAACCAACCGGAACGCCATCTGCAAATGCAACAAATATTACCGATTCATTATTCTGCAACCTGTTTTTAATAAATGTTTCGGCCAGGGCAATATCCGATGGCTGATTGTAAAACATACGGTATTGATTAAACAGCTGGCTCACTGAAAGGTAATCGGAAACATCAATTTGTTTTATTTCTATCACTGATTCACCCATGATAAAGTAATATTTATTATCAAACATTTATACTATCGCCTACTTTGTATACTTCATGAAATTTAATACCCCGGGCATCAAAGTGCTTTACGTATGCAGCATAGCGCTGTTTAATAAAAAACTCTTTGGCATAGCCGTCATGAACCGGCAGAATTTGTTTGGGCTGTAGTTTATCTGCAAAGGCGGCAATTCGTGGTTCATTGGCAAATGGAGCCATGCTCACCATAAGTAATAACTCAATGTTTTTATACTCAAGCAACTTATCTTCCATGGAATCTACCGGGTGAAGCACTTTATCGTTTATTACAAACCCTGTCATTTGTGGCAACGGGTTATCCATAATTGGTTCATGGGCAACCGGAAAAGCCTTTAGCTTAAACGGCCCCAATTTAACCGTACTATTCTCCAATAAGGTGTACTTTATATTTTCCTGATCCAGCACCTGCCCTATCTGGCTATTGGTTATTACCTGTGCATTACTTATTTCAAGAATACTTTTCAGAATATCAATATCATAATGATCGGGATGGATATGCGTAATGATCACCGCTTTTACATCGGCAAACATTTGCGGAGTAACCAATCCTTCGGCAAATGAAAATTTTCCCGGATCAAAAAGTATTTTAAAGCCAACCATGTCAAACACAAGACATGAATGCAGGTATTTTGATATTTTCATTTAATAAATAATTTATTAAGACAACCTGCAAGCCAACCAATTGGTTTTAACCCCTACAACAACTCATTTGCTAAATTAGCCAGCTCGCTCCGCTCGCCTTTTTCTAATGTAATGTGTGCATATAAAGGGTGCCCTTTGGCCTTATCAATAAGGTATGATAAACCATTGCTTTCCGCATCAAGGTATGGTGTATCAATTTGATAAATATCTCCTGTAAACACAAATTTGCTATTCTCGCCGGCACGGGATATAATGGTTTTCACCTCATGCGGGGTAAGGTTCTGGGCCTCATCAACTATAAAAAATATTTTTGCCAGCGTTCGGCCGCGTATAAAGGCCAACGGGGCTATTGATATTTTATCATTGTTTACCAGTTCGTCAATTTTGGCCTGCATCTTCTCATCGTCCGCGAACTGGTCTTTTATAAATTTCAGGTTATCCCATATAGGCGCCATGTAGGGGTCTATTTTCGATTTGATATCACCGGGCAAAAAGCCAATATCTTTATTACTCAGAGGTACAATAGGCCGCGTAACAAATATCTGGCGATAATATTTACGTTGCTCCAAAGCGCTGGCCAGCGCCAGTAACGTTTTACCAGTACCCGCATTGCCTTGTATGGTTACCAGTTTAATATCGGGATGTAATAAAGCATGAATGGCAAAGGCCTGCTCAATGTTTTTAGGAGCGATATTAAACACCGGCTGTTCCGTAACTTTTTCAAGTTGCTTGGTTTGCGCATTATAAAAGCCCGAAACATCGTCCTTTTTGCTCTTTAAAATATAAAAGTGGTTATTGGTGTACGACTTAATATGTAAATTTTCGGCAGGCAGGTTTTCCTGTTTATTGAATAATGTTACCAGCTTTTCGGTCACTTTATCTACATCGGTTATACCGGTATATAGTTCGTCGAGGTTTTTAATCTTGCCTGTTTCGTAATCTTCGGCGTGCAGGTTCAGCGCTTTAGCTTTCAGGCGCAGGCATATATCTTTTGATACAAGCACCACTTTCTTGTCGGGGTTTTCTTCCTGCAAGCCCAAAGCCGCGTTTAATATCCGGTGATCTGTTTTGTCAGACCCAAAAACTTCTTCGGCATCAATAGCCGTGGTTTTAACATCCATGGCAACTTTAAAACTTCCCTTACTTTTACCATTAAGCGGGATCCATTCGCTTACCAGGCTGTTGTGCGACAAATCATCCATGAGACGGATAAAACTGCGCGCCTCAAAATTGCGTGTATCGTTACCGTTCTTTTTATTATCGAGCTCTTCTAATACCTGGATAGGTATGGCTACATCATGTTCCTGAAAATTCTGGAATGCATTGTGATCATAAAGAATCACTGAGGTATCTAAAACAAATATTTTTTTACTACCGGTGTCGCCGTTCTTACCATCTTTATTCATAGCCCACTAATTTAGCGAATCTGTAACTACAATCAAGTATAAAGATCAGGTTACAAACTAAATCTGTATTCAAATAATTCAGACGTCTGCAACCTCCTGACGTCGTTCCTGTTTTATTTTGTTACGATGCATAGTTCCCCATTCTGTTAACGCAGCTAATACATTACTCAAAGTAGTGCTATATTCGGTAGCTATGTATTCAACAATTACCGGAGTTTGGTTATGGACAATCCTTTTTACAAAACCGTTTAATTCAAGTTCCTTTAACTCATTGGAGAGCACTCTTGCCGATATTCCATCAATTGCACGTTGTATATCATTAAAACGGGTATTACCCTCCCTCAGGGCTATAATTACCCTTAATTTCCACTTACCGCCAATTACATAAAGCGCGTCGCCTACAGCATTTAAGCTGGCCTTGCATTTCGCCTCCGTTATGTTTGATTTTGCTTCCATACCCTTGCTATTTATGCGTAGACTAACTAAAAGGTTACCACTAACCTTTAGCATACTACTAATATTTTGTTAGCAAATGTACATAGATTTGCTTCGTTAAAAAATTAAAAACATGAAAAAGATACTTCATATTATCTCTACCCCTAAAGGTGATTCTTCATACAGCTTACAATTAGGAAAAGCTATTATTGACAAAATTACAACCGCCCACCCAGGCAGTATAGTAAAGGAGGTTAACCTGGTTGAAAAGCAAGTTCCGCACTTGCAGGAAGCACACATAAATGCTTTTTTTACACCTGCCGAAAATAGAACACCTGAAAACATAGAAAATGCCCGATACTCTGACGAAGCCATTGCCGATATTATGGATGCGGATATTTTAGTAATAGGTGCTCCCATTTACAACTTCTCGATACATTCCTCATTAAAAACATGGATAGATCAGATTGTACGAGGCGGAGTAACTTTTAAATATGATGAAAACGGTCCTGAAGGTTTGGTAAAGAATAAAAAAGTGTATTTAGCAGTTGCATCTGGTGGCGTATATTCTGAGGGCCCAATGCAGGCTTATGATTTCGCTACTCCTTATTTAAAATCAATTCTGGGTTTTATAGGTTTAACTGATATTTCAGTATTCAGGGTTGAAGGATTAGCCAAATCTGAATTAAAAGAAACTGCTTTAGAAAAGGCTATAAGCAGCATTATTTTGAATTAACCCCTATTTACAGTCAATAAAATCCTATGGATTTTATTGACTGTCGGTTTTGTTCAATTTTCTCTTTTAAGATCATCGCAATTTTACTAAAAAATAAATACGATGATCTTAATTCACACCTCACACAACAGTCTGCCCCACACAGACGAACGCCGCACAAAATTATTCAGACATCCGGCGCTAATAAGGTTGCACATCGGAGTCGCCAGCCTTTTTATCCTGCTCATAACACTTTGCTGTACAAAAACATTAAAGGCTCAGACCATTCAACCGCCCGGTAAGGCCCTGTTTGAAAATAAATGTGCCAAATGTCATGGAAACGACGGTACAAAAGGTCGCTGGGGAGCAAAAAACTTGCACATCAGCAAACTTAATGACGACGAGCTATTCAGAACTATAAGTACCGGTAAAGGCTTTATGCCCAAATGGAGTAAAAAATTAACACAGGCCCAGATACTTATCGTAATTGAGTATATTAAAACATTAAGGAAGTAACCATGAAAAAACTAAATATGACAACCCTGATTTTAATTATCACAGCTACGGCAACTGCGTTGATTGCCGGATTATTTTACGGTTATACCTGCTCCGTAAATTTAGGTTTAGGCAAACTAAACGATCGCGAATATATTACCGCGATGAATGCTATTAATGTGGCCATTTTGAACCCTCTATTTTTTGTAAGTTTTATGGGCACATTGGTATTACTGCCGGTAAGCACATATCTCAATTACAGCGCAGCAGATAACAGCCGCTTTATACTTTTACTTATTGCCACGTTATTGTATGCTATCGGCGTATTCGGGGTCACTATGTTTGGAAATGTACCTTTAAACGATGCTTTGGCAAAAGTAAACGTAAACACGGCATCTGCGGGAGATTTGGCTGCGCATCGGCTTGCGTTTGAAGGCCCATGGGGATTATTGCACAACGTAAGAACGTTAGCCAATGTAGTAAGCCTGGTATTGGTAATTATAAGCTGTTGCTGCGAAAGGAGGTGAATTAGGATCAAGGGGAATAATTGTGGGGGAATAAAAAAAGTATTTGTTTTGTATACAGATACCAAACACGATACAATTTGTCAACAGCATACGAAACACTTGTCCGCCTGATCTTGCCCGAGGGGCTTTTGGAATACTTTGAACTTACTGATGTCCGCTCCTCTGAAAGCGGCCAATTGAACATTTACCTTGAGGAAAAGAATCTTGCGCCCGCAGGCTATGACAAGCAACAACTGGAGTCAAAAGGTTTCTTACCGGAGACAGCTATCCAGGATTTTCCTATCCGGGGCCACAAAGTAGCTCTTTGCATTAAAAGACGCAGATGGGAAGTTAAAGCAAGTGGTGAGATCATCACAAGGGACTGGAACTTAGTTAGAAAAGGAGCGCGAATGACAACGGAATTCGGCACTTTTTTAAAAGGTATATTTGGATAATAATCCGATTAGCTGTCATTTGTTAGGGCGGCTATATACAGTTGATGGCAAACAGCTACAGCAGCAATACAAAGACTTTCTGAGCGATTTTCATAGCTGGGATCAAAAAGAACATGCAGATGAATGGATGCTGTTTGAACAAAATATCGGGCCATCGCTAAGCATAGATGAAACAGCATTGAGCAATGGCGAGCTCTATACCATTATCACCAATAAAGAAGCTAAAGGTGGCAAGAAAGCAATTGTAGCTATGCTAAGGGGCACACAAACGGAGCAGATCATAAAAGTTATCGAACGCATACCGCTACGTAAAAGGAACAAGGTGAAAGAAGTGACGATGGATATGGCGGCAAACATGATCAAAGCCATCCGCAGGTGTTTTAGCAATGCCAGTCGTGTGATCGACAGATTCCATGTACAAAAGTTAGCCTATGATGCCGTGCAGGAAGCTCGTATAAAATATCGTTGGGAAGTGCTGGATGCAGAAAGCAATGCTATTGAACAAGCCAGGCAAAACAAGCAATCTTATCAGCCCGAAATATTCAGCAATGGCGATACGTTAAAACAATTGCTTGCCAGAAGCCGCTACCTGTTGTTTAAACATGAGTCCAGGTGGACCATCTCACAAAAAGAAAGAGCCGGTCTGCTTTTTCCAAGATACCCGGAACTGCTCAAAGCGTATAAACTGGCTATCGGGCTGGGCAATATATTCACCATCTGCAAAAGCAAGCAGATCGCCTTTAAAAGATTGGCGCTGTGGTATAATCATGTTGAGGAATCTGGGATTGACGCCTTTAAAACCGTGGCAAGGTCCGTTCATCAACATTATGAATCTATCCTGAACTTCTTTGACAATAGAAGCACAAATGCCTCTGCCGAATCTTTTAATGCCAAGATCAAAGCTTTCAGAGCGACTTCCAGAGGCGTTAGAGACACTACTTTCTTCTTATTCAGACTCGCTAAAATCTATGCTTGACTTCTACTCCCCCCAACTTTTCGTCATGATCCACTTTTTTCTTGTTCAGACTCGCTAAAATCTATGCTTAAAACTTTCAGCCCTCAACTTTTCCGCATGACCCCTTAAAACTTTCAGCCCTCAACTTTTCCGCATGACCCGTCAATTATAACAAGAGGAAAAAGCCTATAAAAGCGAAAACGGGAGTCTTTTCTTTCGAATTGAGCTCCCGTTTCCAAACTACTGTTCAACCGTGGCATCCCAGTAGCACCAAGTTTTGTGTATCCATGACCGATACGATCTCGTCTATTGTTCTTGCGAACGGTCGACTACCTCCATATCATTGGTTCTGTTGCGGTTCTCCGTGAAGTTCCTGCAGCTTATACCAACACCTCTTTTATCACAATCTTTTTTCAAAGACTTTCGTAATTTTCATTTTTCATGTGACTCAGGGACTTCTTTTGCTCTTTAGTTCACCCGAAGGTTCCCCCGATTCAATTTCTGTTTTCCTGAAAGGTTGTCAAAGTACGTCGTTCTTGATGATTTCAATATCGGGACATATTAATGATTTGACAAGCTTTTTTTTTATTTTTTATTAACATGTTATTAACATTAAAATCATAGTTATTAACATTTTTTATTGTTTGATTTACAAGGTTTTAAACTTAATGTTATCAGTAAATATGTATCGATATAAACATTATCATTATTCACAAAAAGCTTCAAGATAAACACTTTTCAAAACTTTAAAAAAGCGTAAAATTGACTTTTTGTTAAATTTTCTCGGTTAAATGCCTCCAATATCGCCTGGGAATATGCCTTAAATGGAGCTTTGTATTTTTCCGGGCTACAATATTTACGTTGGTAAAATAGTTTTTCCAGAGGTGCTGATAAATTCCTTCATCCTCGCTAAAGGCGGTTATAACATTATCAGGTTTATTCACTTCAGAAAAATCGAGTGAGATATATTGCGTATCATGCAAATCATAATAAAGCCCGTAACCGCGTTTAATATCGTAGATGATCCATTTTTGATCAGCATACCTGCTTTTAAAATGCCTGATAAGCAAAGGCAGCACATTAAAATCGGGCTCAATTGCCGAATAAAAGGTTTCGTCTTTTAATTTCTGAAAACGCACAAAGGCTTCCATGCGGTGCTTTTCGCGCCGAACCATTTTTATAATTTCGGATATCCGCATTACGTAGCGATTGCCATAATCTTCCTCCACATTTTGATCATTATCAAAAACATAACGGATAAAACCAAGCAATGTACTTTCCTCGTTATCCATTTCGGCCATATGGGCAATGTACAAACGCTGCACACCTGTTGATGAAAGCTTTTTCCGCAGTCCTTTTAAAACACGGTTTGCGCGGTTCTCATCTGTAATAACCTGTAATACCTCTTCAAATAACGCCGCGGCACGCCACTCCCCTTTTATTAATTTTACGTGAAATAGCTTGTGCTCGTAAATTTCAAATATGGCAGTAAGCAAGCCTTCAAATGTTCCATCGTAAACCAGCGTATACATGATCAAAACAAATTAAGTTGGGTTTGAGTATTTTTGATATACTTGCTTTGCGATTCGGCCAGGATAAACTGTTTAATATTTTGCCCCGTAAGGTCCCGGCGCTCAAACTCTTTGTTTTTACAGGTTATAAAATACCTTGCCCGGTTGATGGCCACGCCTATTCTTTTTAGCTGCTCCCACCCCAATTTTGCAAATTTGCGGGCGCTTACAATTTTCTGTGCCGACTGTAAGCCTATCCCGGGCACACGCAAAATCATTTGTAGGTCGGCTTTATTAATATCAATAGGAAAAACCTGCATATTGCGGATTGCCCAGCCCAATTTAGGATCAATATCTAAATCAAGTAATGGCTGGTCATTATCTACGATTTCGTTTACGTGAAAGCCATAAAAACGCATGAGCCAATCAGCCTGATAAAGCCGGTTCTCACGAACCATAGGTACAGAAGTATTTAATGCAGGTAGGCGCTTATCTTTTAATACAGGTACGTAACCCGAATAATAAACCCGTTTTAAATTAAAATTCTTGTAAAAATAATTGGCCGATTGGAGTATCTGCTGGTCGTTCTCGGGTGTGGCACCTATTATTACCTGGGTACTCTGGCCCGCGGGAGCAAACATTGGGGCCTTTTTAAACAGCTTTTTTTCTTCCGTGCGCTGTATAATTTCATTTTTCAGAAAATTCATCGGATCTATCATATCCTGATGATTTTTATCGGGAGCCAATAGCTTAAGCCCGGCTTCTGTCGGCATTTCCAGGTTTACGCTGAGCCTATCGGCATATAAACCCGCCTCACGCATCAACTCGTCGCTCGCTCCTGGAATTGATTTGAGGTGGATATAACCATTAAAATTATGCTCATGACGAAGCTTTTTAGCCACCCGCACTAAACGCTCCATGGTATAATCAGCATTCTTAAAAATGCCGGAGCTTAAAAACAACCCTTCTATATAATTGCGGCGATAAAAGTTAATAGTAAGGTCAACAACTTCCTGCACCGTGAACGCCGCGCGCTTAATATCATTATTTTTACGTGATACGCAGTATGCACAATCAAAAATACAATGATTAGTGAGCAGGATTTTTAATAAAGAAACGCAACGCCCATCTTCGGTATAGCTATGACAAATGCCGTTGCTGGCATTACCCAAACCCTTATTTTCATTCTTACGCTTACTTCCGCTTGATGCACATGATACATCATACTTAGCGGCATCAGCCAAAATATTCAACTTCTCGGTTATCCTCTCTACATTCATATCAAATCAAATTTACTAATATTTTTAGTAATTTGATTGTCAATGAAAATTAATTCTCAGCACTCTGAGTTGTGAACATAAAGAAAGGCAGATCTTTTATCGTTACCTGATAACACTCACCAACAGAACTTTATCCATTAATCCCTGCGGAATGGTAATTGAACCGGTACCAAAGGTTTCAGTTTTTATAGTAGTGCCGGTTATCACGTTAGTCCACGTTGCCTTGTACTTGCCTTTGGGCAAATTAAGCGACAAGGAATAAGGTTTCATGGCAAGATGTTCCAGGTAAATCACCCATTGTTGATGACCATCGCTCAAAGCTTCCGTTATGGCGCCCGGCGAGGATTTTACAACCTGTTGATCGGGACGAAATTTTATAAAATCCAGCGCATCAAAATAATGCTTTAAAATCCCGAATTGCTGCCGGAGTTCAGGACTACCCCCACCCGGGGCTTTAAATGAAGTATCCTGTCCGGTTTCTGCACCGCTTGCAAACGAATAGTCGAGCATGTTAAATAAGGCCCCGCCTGCCATCAAAAAACGCCAGGCCTGTCTGCGGTAAGTAATGTCCGATTTACCTGCGAACCCAGTTTCATTAAAACCGATTACTTTATTCAGGTAATAATTTTCATCAACCGTTTTTGGGAATGCATAATGAAAATTAAAAACAGAAATATTAGGATCGGGATTAGTAACCGGGTAATGAAAGTTTGATATATTTTGAGATATAAGATGCTTTGCAGGTAACTTGCCCTCTTCATCTTTGATCCATCCGGCTACTTTACGCTGCCAGTCATTTGAACGTTGCGATACAATTTCCAGGAAATTCCTGAAATCCTTTACATCCCCATACTCATTGCGTAATATAACCGTATCTTTTTGAATAGCATAAGGTTCATTCTGTACTTCAAAATAAAAATTCCCGAAACCGTTAAGTTCCTTTACAATTTTGCGCACATATTTTTCCTGGTAGGCCAAGATATTACCGTTTAGCAAAGTATTGGCCAGCGCTGCACTGATATCATCTGTTTTATTAATGTTGTTTTTGGTATTCAGCGGACTGTATTCCCAACCATGCTGATAGTATGACGAAAACAGGTTCACTTCTACAACTACGCCGTTATGATCGGCTTCGGTCATGAATTGTTTTAAACGTGTAAAATAATTCTCGTCCCATTTGTCCAGATCGAATTTATTGCCTCCTAATTCAAACCCGCTTTGATCGCTGCGTTTCCAGGGTAGTAGCAAATCTTTTTCAGATGGCGCAAGTGTGTTGTTTTTAATACCAAAGTCGCCTGGTTTTTCAATATAAGCACCGGTAAATAAACGGGTGGTATTCAGACCATCTTTACCCATTGTTTGCAAATAGGTTTTATAATCAAAGCCCTGGTTAATTACAGAACCGTAATGCTCCCCCGAACCAACCAAAATGGTGGGTTTACCGTTATATAAAAAATAGTGAGGATTTTGAGGATGAAGCTTTATAGGCTGATTGGCCTGCGAAAACAAGGTGAATGGCAGCATTAGCGGCCATACCAGGGAGAATATAATTTTTTTCATGAAAAAGGATATAAGTGGTAGCTAAATATAGCCTTTAATCATTACTTCACCAATTGTGTATTCTATTTAAGCTTAAAGGAATGTACGGTCTTATCAAATGTTGCCGCTAAAGCCGGATACTGAGAAACAAGTGCAGTGGTTGTAACTACAAAGGCTATACCGTTTTTACCCGGTATAATATATGAACCTATAACCATATCTCTGTTTTGGTAGTTCATTTTGAATTTTAATAATTTACCTTTTATACCATTTACTTCAATATCGCTCTGATCTATGGTTTGAACATCCACGGGCCCCATGTGTTTAAGATTATACTCAACATAAGCATCCAGATCCCGGCCTTGCATATCTTCCTGTAAAACATTCAAATTTGGTTGGAAACCGTCACTCACCGGAGCCATTAAAAACAGTTGTTTTCCAACTTTTATATCATCTAATTTACGTGTCCAACCTGTCGGAACATCTATTGTAAATGCATCAACATCTGCAGCCTTAACGGTTTTTGCTACTTTAATATTCTCAAATGAAGAGTTGGCCTTATTTTGATTGTTTCCACATGAAACTATGGTTAACATTGCGGCTGCTGCGAGCAGGGAGACTATTTTATTCATGATAAGATTGTTTGGCACACAAGGATAATCATTGTTTTTGAATTAAAATTCATAAAACAAAAAAAGACCGCTCCAAATGGAACGGCCTCTTCTTAAAAACCAAACTAACTACTTTATGAAAACAGTCTTTAATTATTTTACAGCTATTTCTCTTGATTGAAATTTAGCTTCTTCTTTTTTAGCGACAATAAGTTTCAATACGCCGTCGGTATAATCGGCTTCAATTTTTGAATGATCAGCGCTTTCTGGCAAAGTAAATGACCTGCCGAAAGAACTGTAATTATATTCGCGTTTGCTGATTTTTTTACCTTCTTCTACACTTTCTTCTTTCTTTTCTGAAGATACAGTTAATACGTTTTTATCCAGGTTGATCTTAAAATCTTCTTTCCTCAAGCCTGGTACGGCCAATTCAATATGAAATTCATTTTCAGTTTCTGCAATGTTCACTGCAGGAACGCGGGCAACCAATTTATTTCCAAAGTATGAGTCATTCAATATTGAATCGAACACGTCATTAAAGAATGGACCTACCGCGTTATTTTTTAATCCGTTGTTAAATTTTACAAGTGTCATTTTTAATATCTCCTTTAAGTTTTTGTTTTTGTTAACTTCGTAAGCTATTAATCAACTGTTATACCAAGCGATAAAATCGATAAACGAGCAGACAATTTGTCGCAACAAATGGCTTTATACAGACAAATTGACACAAATGACTGAAAAACTCACTGATTACAAGTACAAAACTGGCATTCCCATCCGGTTTTCAGATATAGACGCCTTCGGGCATGTTAACAATGCGGTATATTTAACCTATTTCGAAATAGCAAGGACCAATTACTGGAAAGAAATAATAAACTGGGACTGGAACCACGCGGGTATAATCCTCGGGCGTTCAGAAATCAACTACCTGAAACCCATTACCATTAACGATCAGATAGCTTGCTATGTGCGCACAGTACGCATAGGCAATAGCAGCTTTGATGTAATGCACGTACTGGTAAAAATAACCGAGCACGGCGAAGAGATTGTAACCACCGGTAAAACAGTCTGCATCAGCTACGACTACGCCGCCAACAAATCGGTATCAATCCCAGGCAACGAACGCCGCAACATGATTGAATACGATGAGCCCCGGTTAATACTGAATACAAACTAACAACATGTAACAATTTCAGATGGGCATCTGAAATTGTTACATGTATTCTTTTAAAATATCTTTCCGGGGTTTAGTATTCCTTTAGGGTCAAATACTTTTTTAATACCTTTCCACAGCGCAAAATGCACTTCTGAATATTTTATAGGCATAAAATCTTTCTGAACAAGTCCAATGCCGTGTTCACCCGAAAGTGTGCCACCCAGTGATACAGTAAGTTCAAATATTTCGCGGATACCATACTTCAGTTTATTGTTCCAGTCTTCATCGCTCATATTGGCCTTAATAATATTTACGTGCAGGTTTCCATCGCCCGCATGACCGTAGCAAACAGATTCAAAACCGTATTTACCGCCTATTTCTTTTATACCTTTTATTAACTGTGGCAATGCCGCGCGCGGCACAACGGTATCCTCTTCTTTATAAACCGAATTAGATTTAACCGATACGGCCATAGTACGCCTCAGTCGCCATAACTCCTCCTTTTGCGCTGATGAATCTGCAAAAAGCACATCACGACAATCATACTCCTCCAAAACCGCGTTAATTTTTTCACAATCGGCAAATATCACATCCTGATTATTGCCATCTACTTCTATCAGCAAAAATGCCTCAATGCCATCATTCAACTCAAAAGCAATATCATCATGTTCTTTCACCCACTCCACTCCCTTGCGTTCCATAAATTCAAGTGCCGAAGGTACAATACCGGCCCTGAATATGGCCGACACCGCGGCACAAGCCGCTTCGTTAGTTGGAAACGAAGCAAGCATCAAAGCATCAAGCGTTGGCAAAGGAATCAGTTTCACCACTATTTTAGTAACAATTCCCAGCGTACCCTCCGATCCTATCATTAACTGGGTTAAATTATACCCTGAGGCGTACTTAAGTGTATTAGCCCCGGTCCATATAATTTCGCCCGATGGCAAAACCACCTGAAGGTTCAGGATATATTCACGTATGGTGCCATATTTTACTACCCTTGGGCCACCAGAACCATGCGATACATTACCGCCAATAAAACAACTGCCCTTACTTGCCGGGTCAACCGGATAAAGCAAGCCTTTAGCTGCTGCCTGGTTCATAAACTCTTCGGTTATTACGCCTGGCTCAACAGTAGCCTGTAAGTTCTGTTCATCTATTTCAAGCACCTGATCAAACCGCTCCATCGCTATCAGTAAGCCACCTTTTACGGGCAAAGCGCCGCCGCTTAAACCGGTACCCGCGCCTCGCGGAGTAACCGGAATGAGGTGTTTATTACATAGTTTCATTAAAGCCGATACCTCTTCGGGGGTTCTGGGCTTTGCCACAACCTCAGGGTAATAAACCAGGTCCTCGGTTTCATCATGACTATATTTTTCAAGATCGTTATGCTGCTCAATTACTGCATCGGCACCTACTATGGCAATAATTGCTTCTAATACAGGTGGCGTTATTATATTATAATTCATTTTGCTGAGGGATAATTAATGATAACACTGGAGTGTGCAACTTTGCCCATTAACGGTGGGTTTAACTTCTTAACAATCACCCGAATAGATTCAATAAAGGGATACTTATTTTTGATCCTGTCGGTGATCGACTGCCCTACCGTTTCAATGAGTTTGCGGGGGTGCTTCATTTCTTCGCAGGCTATAATATACAGTTTCTCGTAATCAACCGAATTATCCAGATCCTCATCATTTAACCCTTCAGGCGGTACAAAGCTAACTTCAATATCTACCACAAATCGGCACCCCAGTTTTTGTTCTTCCGGATAAAATCCGTGGTACGCAAAAAACTCCGCGCCCTGCAAAGCAATGTTAATCATGCTCCAAAAGTAATTGATTTTGTTGATTTACCTTCCTTGTTTCAAAACCAAAATTCGAAAAATTATGCTCAGACGACAAGCTCTTGAACCTTTTTAAGAGAAAAAATAAAAAATAAAAAACTCAAAAAGCAGGTTTAAACAATCTAAACATAGTTTTTGACATAAAGTGGCCTGTAGTATAAAAAAACAGCGATTTCACCTTGTCTAACTCCCCGGTAAATCATATATATTTGCTCACCAACTATAAATATTATGGCTAAAACAGATCTTTACGAATCGCCTGATTATTATCAATTAGATGAATTACTTTCTGAAGAACATAAGTTAATACGATCATCGGTGCGTAACTGGGTAAAAAAAGAATTGAGCCCTATAATTGAAGATTACGCCCAAAAAGCCGAGTTCCCGATGCACCTTATAAAAGGCCTTGCAGAGATAGGTGCCTTTGGCCCTACCATACCTGTTGAGTATGGCGGAGCCGGACTTGATTATATGGCTTATGGCATCATTATGCAGGAAATTGAACGCGGCGATTCCGGCATCCGTTCAACGTCATCAGTTCAGGGTTCGTTGGTGATGTATCCTATTTATATGTACGGATCTGAAGAACAGCGTAAAAAATATCTCCCCAAACTGGCCTCTGGTGAGATCATGGGATGTTTTGGCCTCACCGAACCCGACCATGGTTCAAACCCAGGCGGAATGACCACCAATATAAAAGATGCCGGCGACCACTATATTTTAAATGGGGCAAAAATGTGGATATCTAACGCTCCGTTTGCAGATATTGCCGTTGTTTGGGCAAAGGATGAAAACGGTAAAATACGAGGGCTCATTGTTGAGCGAGGTATGGAAGGTTTTTCGACCCCGGAAACGCATAATAAATGGTCGTTGCGTGCATCAGCCACCGGCGAATTGGTTTTTGATAACGTTAAAATCCCTAAAGAAAACCTGCTGCCTAATGTCTCCGGTTTAAAAGGACCTCTCGGTTGTCTTAATCAAGCCCGCTACGGCATAGCCTGGGGAGCATTGGGTGCGGCTATGGATTGTTATGATACGGCCTTACGCTATTCCAAAGAGCGCATACAATTTGGCAAACCAATCGCTGGCTTTCAATTACAACAAAAAAAACTGGCCGAAATGATAACGGAGATCACTAAAGCACAGTTGCTGGTCTGGCGCTTGGCAGTGTTGAAAAATGAGAACAGGGCAACCGCAGCACAAATATCAATGGCCAAGCGTAACAGCGTAGAAACTGCAGTTAACATTGCCCGCGAGGCACGACAGATGCTGGGCGGTATGGGCATAACGGGCGAATATTCGATCATGAGGCACATGATGAACCTTGAATCGGTAATTACTTATGAAGGTACACATGATATCCATTTATTAATAACCGGCATGGATATAACAGGCGAAGACGCGTTTAAATAAACATTAAGATTAATTTCATTAACAACCACTTAATTATTAAGCAATAATTAAGTATATTGCTATTGCTCATCTTGGTAACGACTGTTATATTTGTTGTTACGCAACATTTAATGTCAGACCCCCGATACCTTATTAATTTAAAACGTATTATAATAAATGGCCATGCCTTATGGCTGCTTTTGGCATTTTCTTTACTTTTACAATCCTGTTCAGATAATAAAAAAGACACAGGCGATTATTCGCCCGGATTTAAACCTATATATGATACTGTTGTACAGTATTATGAAATTAAAAAAGAGCCTGTAATAGGTGTACATTATCTCGATTCTGGTTTTAAACAACTTAAACACCCTTTTGTAAATGATTCTTTTAGATTTTATGGCCTCCACTACCTGTATGAAAAAGAGACTACCCATAATCTCAAAAAAACATTGTTGTATGCAGATAGCATGCTTATCACTGCCCGAAGAAGCATTACAAAAAAGCAATATCTTATTAACTACGCCGAAGCTAACTTTGCCTCCGGAGATGCTTATTTCAATCTTTCCCAGTATAGCGATGCTTACAAACATTATTATCAGGGCTACTTTATAGGTAAAAACCTAATCAATAACGCAATACTGGCCGAGTATACCTATCGCATGGGGATGATATTGTTTAAACAATCCCATTATCAGCAAGCTGCCAATTATTTTAAAATTAGCTATCGGCAAAGTATGGCTTATAAAGATGACTTTAAATCTTTTTATCAGCGGCAGGAATTGCTCGGTAACATCGGCGAAAGCTATAAAAATGCTAATATGATTGATAGCGCCTCATTGTATTTTACAAAAGCACTTAGCTATATAAATTCAGGTAATAAACGATTTAGTAGTTTATCCAACCTAATTGATGTGGCCAGGGGGGTAATTTATGGCGATCAGGGTGAAGTTGCGTTAATAACCCATCAATACGCATTAGCCGAGCAGTTGCTAAAGAAAAGCATCAGCATTAACCTGCGAAATGGCAATGATAACCATGACGCACAACTTACCGAAATAAAACTTGCGCGCTTGTACCTTACCCGGAACAGGTCTGATAAATTGTTTGATTTGCTACAGCATCTTCGGGTGCAACTGGATAGCTTAAGCAATGAAGATGTTGAGCCTAATTGGAACGATTTAATGAGTAAATACTATACTCAGAAAAAGGATTATCAAAAAGCGCTTTATTATTTAAGAACCTACTCCACCCTTAAAGATTCAGCAATAAAAAAAATAAACTCTCTCAAAAGCACCGATGTTAATCAGCAACAGGCTAATTTTGATAAACAAAACCAGATAGAAAGCCTCAAGGATCATAACAAACTACAGCTTATTTACATTTACCTAACCGTATTATTTTCCATCATGGCGGTAATCATTATTTTTCTTGTTTTCAGAAATTTAAAAAGATCAAAACAGGATATTATAGCCGTTAAGACTTTAAATGATCAGATCAATGATCAGAACAACCATCTGGAATATACACTGGACGAACTAAAACTAAATAACCAGGAAAAAGACCGGATATTACGTACAGTTGCACATGACCTCAGAAATCCTATAGGAGGTATAGCCTCATTAACCAGTGTAATGACTGATGACGATTATACTGATGAACAAAAAGAAATGCTCAACCTCATAAAGGAAACATCATTCAACTCACTCGAACTAATTAATGAGATACTTGAAGCTACCAATACGGCAACAGCACCGCTTAATAAGGAACCGGTTGATATAAATGCCTTACTAAGCAATAGTATAGAATTATTGCGTTTTAAAGCGGCTGAAAAAAACCAGGTGATAAATCTTGAATTGCTATGCTACCCGCAGGAAATAATGATGAGCAGGGAAAAAATATGGCGCGTTATCAGCAACCTTATAAGCAATGCGATAAAATTCAGTCCGGCAAATGGTCATATACTTGTTAAAGCGGTAAACCTTGAACAGGAGGTTCATATTCAGGTAAAAGATCATGGTATCGGAATACCTGATAAATTAAAAAACCAGGTATTTAATATGTTTACTGATGCCAAACGTCCGGGTACAGAAGGTGAAAAATCATTTGGGCTCGGTCTATCCATTTGTCAGCAGATCATGGAAAAACATAATGGCCGGATATGGTTTGAAAGTGATACGGAAGATGGCACCACTTTTTATCTTTCGCTACCCAAGTAATTAATCAGGAGTGATCTATTGTCCAGTTAAAAAATCTGCGTACCATTGGCCAGATGATTTCACAATGCGTTGTTGTGTAGTGTGGTCAACATAAATTAAACCAAAACGCGGATGGTAACCTTCGGCCCATTCAAAATTATCGGTAAGCGTCCAAACGAAGTATCCATTAACCTTACAACCTTCATTTTTTGCCTTTAAAACCTGTGCAATATAGTTTTGTAAATATTGCAGCCGTTTAGGGTCATCAACCTTATCATCTTTTACCGAATCAGGAAAAGCAGATCCATTTTCAGTAACAATAATATTTTTTACACCCGGATAAGCGTCAAACTTTTTAATCATGTGATAGATTGATGGAGGATAAACCTCCCAGCGCATAGCCGTTAACTCAACATCCCTGTTTTCGGCCTTAACCATACGGGCGTTAATATATGGTGTAAAAAAAGAGTATTTTACAATTTCGCGGGTGTAGTTCTGTATCCCAATAAAATCAAAATCAAACTGCATCTTATCCTCATCCCCGGGCAAAAAATACTTTTGCAGGCCTTTTAATACTGGTAACTCTTTTACTGGATAACCCATGCCTAAAATAGGTTCAATAAATAACCTGTTTATCAATGCATCGGCTCTTGTGGCGGCAGCAATATCACGCGGTTTATTTGTAAGCGGCTCTATTTGTGAGCATGAAAATGTAGTACCTATTTGCGCCTGGGGTAATAAGTTCCGTAAAATTTTGGCCCCTGCAGTAATACTTAAAACAACATGATGTATGGCTGGAATAAAGTTTTTAATACCGCTGCGACCCGGGGCATGTATACCAAAAAAGTAACCCGCACCGGTAAATACAACAGGCTCGTTCATTACCATCCAATGTTTAACCCTATCGCCAAAGCTTTGGGCACACAGCGTCACAAACTCACTGAACCAATCAACAACCTCCCGGTTTGTCCACCCACCCTTCTGTTCAAGCACCTGTGGCAAGTCCCAATGATAAATGGTAATCCAGGGTTCAACCCCTTTTTCAATACAGTAATTAATTACCTGGTTATAATAATCAATTCCTGCCTGATTTATTTGGCCGGTTCCTGTTGGTAGCAACCGCGTCCATGATATCGAAAACCTGAAATTTGGAATATTAAGCTGTTTGATCAGATCAATATCCTCTTTATACCGATTATAAAAGTCGCAGGAAATACGCGCGTGATCGGCATTTAATATTTTCCCTTTCTTAGCGGTAAAATTATCCCAAACAGATTCGCCTTTGCCGTGCACATCATGGGCACCCTCAATTTGAAAGGCGGCAGTGGATACTCCCCAAATAAAATCGGCGCCAAAAAGTTGTCTATGAAGTTTTATATCCTGATCAGTTAATTCCATTAAATTGAGCTACACAAAGCCCAAAAGTGCAATTATATTTATAAAACAAAAATTATAACGGAAAACTTAATGTATGAAAGATGATTTCATACTTTTCAGGATCATCCATTCGCGGAGACCATTGATAAGCCTTGAAAAAACTGAGATGAGTTTCATAACTATGTTTTTTTGTATACTTAAAGGTAAGACGCCCGTATAACTTAATTGTAACAGTTATATTATCATATTATTAATCCCAAATACTTTGAACAGAACGATTTAACACGGATACTTGTTTCATTAATTGTTTGTCCGGGATGAAAACACATTTTATTAAAATGTTCAATTATGACCGTTTTGCCAATGAGCTCATATTACAAGCTATATTTAAAGCAAGTGAACCTCAAAAACCGGTACAACTCCTTTCGCATTTATTAACTACAGAGCTGGTATGGCTCAGAAGGTGTAAAGGCTTACCCTCTGGCATGAATAATGCCTGGCCCGAGTTTACAGCCGCGCATTGCTCCGAACTCATAAATGAATATCATGAGGCGTGGATAAACTATTTAAAAGAATTAACTGAAAGTGATTTTAGCAGAATAATTAACTACCAAAATTTCAAAGGCGATCATTTCCAGGATCAACTGAGCGACGTTTTTGCTCATGTGATCAATCACGGTACGCACACCCGGGCTCAGGCAGGTCAGCAATTAAAATTTGCAGGGGCGCAAAGTTTACCCATTACTGACTATAGTCATTATTTAAGAGTGTTAAAAAGTAATATTTAACCGGTTTATTTACAATATTTGCCATTGCTTACCCTATCGACATAAAATCATGAAAAAATACATCTTCGCCGTTTTAACAGCAGCAATAACAATGGGTTGTGCGGATACTAAAAAACAGGAAAAATTACTTTTAGACAGCGTTATTGCCGTACATGATAAAGTAATGGCCAGTGACGAGCATTTAATGAAAAATAAAATGATCATTGATAGTTTGATCAAGCACGATTCAACTACAATAAACGTTGATTCGGCCAAAGTATATTTAAAATTAGTTGATGACGCTGATGATGCCATGAGCGACTGGATGCATAATTTTGATGCTGAAAACAAAGGAAAATCACACCAGGAGATCATTGATTATTTAACGGATCAAAAAAAGAAGATAACCGTTATTGATTCACAAATAAATATTGCAGTTACCAGTTCAAATAAATATTTGAGTACAACTACTAAAAAATGAAGAAACAATTAATAAGTGCGCTAACTATTATTATATCATTATACAGCGCATGTAAATCGGGCAAAAGCGATCAGGCAAAACTTCCCATTTTAGGCAACCGCGAGCCGGTTACCAAAACCGTTAACGGACAAACCGTTACCGATACCGTTTATTCAACCATACCCGATTTTAAATTTGTAAACCAATATGCCGATACGATTACCGGTAAAAGCCTTGCCGGTAAGATATATGTGGCCGACTTTTTCTTTACCACCTGCCCTTCTATTTGTCCGATAATGCACCGGAATATGCTAAACGTATATAATGAGTTTAAGGCAGATGACAATTTCAGGATACTATCACACTCTATTGATCCTAAATATGATACCGTTCCGGTATTGAAAAAATATGCCGACAAAATGGGCATCAGTGGAAATACCTGGTGGCTTTTACACGGAAGCAAAGAGGATATTTATCAAATTGCTAAAAACTACCTAGTATCGGTAATGGATAAAAACCCACAAGGAGAATTTATTCATGACGGTTATTTTATTTTGGTTGATAAACAAAAACGCCTGCGCGGCACCTATGATGGCACCGACCCGGCCCAGGTAACAAAACTAATTGCCGATATAAAAACGTTAAAGGCCGAACCGGATGAGGCTAATGCTGCTAAATGAAAGCAGGTTTTATAACTGTTGGCATAGGTTTGCTGGTTGGCTTGATAGCTTCCTGCCAAAGCGATGAACAGGTAGAATTTAACCGCTATTATTCGGGTGGCAGTGTTATATATCTTGCCCATTGCCAAAACTGTCATGGTGAAAAAGGAGAAGGTTTACAAGCGCTGATCCCTCCGCTTACTGATAATGGTTATTTACAGACCAATCGCACATCTTTAGCCTGTTTTCTAAAAAACGGCCTTAAAGGTAAAATAACAATAGCCGGCAGGCCCTTTGAAGGTGAAATGCCTGCCAGCGACTTGTCTCCTATTGAAATTGCCAAAGTACTTACCTACGTTACCAATTCCTTTGGCAATAAAGGCGGTACAATTAATTTGCAGCAGGTTCAAACCGATCTGACTAAATGCAGGTAGTTTAATATTATCAGATTGATCAGGGTGTTTTACTAATAAAGCGCACACTTGATTTACTATCCGTGCGCAATACGCTTTGCTGATGAAACCGCCTTATATATTGCTGAGCAATGCTGTCTAACGCAGCGTCTCTTTGCTTACTTGATTTCCCAAAAAACGTGGCTACTTTAGTCGGTTCTGTTATGGTTACTTTTGTTTGGGTGTCTTTCCATCGGCCCGAAGCATCCCACTCGGTATATCCTTCGGGAAAATAGCGACTGATAACACTGTCGCTGAACGCCTTCCATTGTTGTTCGCTTACCTGGCCGCCGTTGGGAATACCCCTTCCGAAATACAAGTCGCTACGCTGAAAAGTGGCACAGGAAGCCAGGCTAAGGCAACAGAGTACTGCCCATATTTGCCGGTTATTTTTTCTCATCATTGTAAACAGGTTTTGGTTAAATCACTAAATTAATAAAAGGAATTTAATTGGGTTTCATTTTATTTGACCATTGATTAAAAACATATATAAATGAGCTTGGCCACTTGTACTCTCGCCTTAGCAGCTCATTAAAAAATTACTTACCTTTACAGCTGCAAAGCGTTCTATCGCTGCTGTCTTTGTATAGCGGAGGAAAGTCCGGGCAACACAGAGCATCCTGCTTCCTAACGGGAAGGCGCCGGCAGCCGGCGACAGCAAGTGCCACAGAAATGATACCGCCACGATTTATCGGGGTAAGGGTGAAAACGTGAGGTAAGAGCTCACGGCATTTCCGGGCGACCGGAGATGGCGGTAAACCTCAGGAGTTGAAAAACCAAATAGGTTCCGGAAGCGGAGTTGCTCGCTCCCGCAATCTGCCCTTCGGGCAGACGACTCTGGAATGGGTAGGTTGTTTAAACCTGTCAGCAATGGCAGGGCCAGATTAATGATAGAAGTTGCCTTTTGGCAATACAGAACCCGGCTTACAGATTTGCTGCTGAATTATATAACCCTTTCCTGCAAACAGGAAGGGGTTATTTTTGTTAGCAGCTAAAGTGTTTATTTTTCTATACAAAATCTTATATATTAGCAACCAGAACATTACTTCCAATTTACTTATAAACATGGCTAAAATTTTAATAATTGATGATGAACGGGCTATCCGGAATACCTTGCGTGAAATACTTGAATATGAGGATTATGAAGTTGAAGACGTAGACAATGGTGTAGACGGTTTACAACTAATAGAAAAAAAGGATTATGACCTCGTACTGTGCGATATTAAAATGAACCGCATGGATGGCATGGAAGTATTAACTGAAGGTTTATCAATAAAACCTGATCTGCCGTTTATCATGATATCGGGCCACGGTACTGTTGAAACAGCTATTGAAGCCAGTAAAAAGGGAGCATTTGATTTTATATCAAAACCACCCGATCTAAACCGTTTACTAATTACCGTACGTAACGCGCTTGACAGGGGAAGCCTGGTTGTTGAGGCCAAAGTTTTAAAACGTAAAGTTTCAAAGGTCCGTTCCATTTTGGGTAATTCACAGGCCATTGTTAAAATAAAAGAAACTATTGACCGGGTAGCCCCTACTGATGCTCGCGTATTAATTACAGGTGCCAATGGTAGCGGTAAAGAGCTGGTAGCACGCTGGCTGCATGAAAAATCAAATCGTTCAAGCGCCCCTATCATTGAGGTTAATTGCGCCGCCATCCCCTCTGAATTAATTGAAAGCGAATTATTTGGCCACGAAAAAGGCTCCTTTACTTCGGCAATTAAGCAACGTATTGGTAAATTTGAATCGGCCAACGGTGGCACCCTCTTTCTTGATGAAATTGGCGACATGAGCCAGTCTGCACAGGCCAAGGTTTTACGCGCCCTGCAAGAGAATAAAATTACACGTGTTGGTGGTGAAAAAGAGATAGATGTTGATGTACGTGTGGTAGCTGCCACCAATAAAGACCTGCTGAAGGAAATTGAGGCCGGTAATTTCCGTATGGACCTTTATCACCGCCTCAGCGTTATATTAATACATGTTCCACCTTTGGTTGAGCGCAAGGACGATATTTCGCTGCTTACCCAGAGCTTTTTGGATGAAATATGCAGTGAATATGGTATGCCTGTTAAAAAAATATCAGACGCAGCACTGGAAGCGTTAAAGGCTCTACCCTGGACGGGTAACATCCGTGAGCTCAGAAACATGGTAGAGCGTTTAATTATATTGAGCGATAAAACCATAACCGATAATGACGTAAGGGCATTTGCCAATCCATCGGCACCGGCGGTGGCGGGCGGAGATAATAGCGGTGCAGCCCAAACGGATTTTGAACAGTTTAACAACTTCCAGGAATACAAAGATTTTGCCGAGCGCGAATACATCAAGTTCAAGCTCGAAAAAAACAATTGGAACGTATCAAAAACGGCTGATGATATTGATATACAACGCAGCCACCTTTATAGTAAAATTGAAAAATTCGGTCTCAAAAGAGGCGAATAATAATACTATTCATTTTATAAAAAGCGGTTTGCCCTGTGCAAGCCGCTTTTTTTATTGGGCTAAATTACTTACCATTGTATAAACCTGAATACACCATGAAATTATTATTTCCCCTGCTAATCTGTGTTATTGGCATATCATCATGTCAGCAAAAAGAAACCAAGACTGAACAAAAACCGGATCAACCGCTTATTGGCAGCTGGCATTTAATATCAAGTAAAAGCATTGAGAAAGGTGATACTACGGTAACCACGCCACCTAAAGACCAGGAAATGGTTAAAATATTTAACGGCACTGATTTCGCTTTTTTTACTCATGATTTAAAAAAGGGAAAAACTACAAACCCTGTTTATAGTTCTGGTAGCGGAACCTATACCCTACGTGATAGTGATTATTCAGAACACCTGGTTTACTGTAATGCGCGGGATTGGGAAAATCTCGATTTCAAATTCACCGTTAAATTTAGTGGAGACACGCTCACACAAACAGGAATTGAAAAGATTGATAGCCTTAAAGTAGATCATATAATTATTGAAACCTACGTAAAACTTCGTTAAATACTCCATTTTTAATACAGTTAGGCAACTAAATAAGTTGCATTACGTAAGATAAATTAATCAATAAACTCAATCTAAAAACAGGTAACTCCTCCTTACGGGGTTGGTTATTTTTATTTGGTGAAATTGTAGTAGTTTATGAGCGAAGGATCCGGCAAACTAATAACCATGTTATTCCCATATAAATTCCTGATAATATTAACAATTGTTACCCTGTTTTTCAATAATTGTAAGCCTGATAAGGTAAAACCGGGCGATGAAATTGAAAATATTAACAGTGATAGCATCATGGCAGTGAGCGCGGCTCAGAATACGCCTTTAAAAAACATGTTCGGAGTAAATGGATATGAATGGAATTTCCTGCAGGATCCGGCCAATCCAAATCTTAAAAGTCATATTTATGAAGCAAATATGTCTGTTATTAAATCATTTAGTGCCGTAAGACATTATATGAACTGGAATAAGCTCGAAAATACTAAAGGCAACTACACTTATAATCCTACCAACAACGGCAGTTGGGATTATGACCTGATATATACAAGGTGCAAACAAGAAGGAATCCTGGTATTAGCAGATTTGAAAAACTGCCCTACCTGGCTGGTAAGCACCTATCCGCAAAACCTGCAGGACGATGAAAACGTGCCTGCACCATACGGCCCGAGCCGCAGCGACCCCGCAACTTATGCAGATCAGGCCCGCACCGCCTTCCAGTTTGCGGCACGGTATGGATATAACGCATCGGTTAACCCCGCACTGGTTAAGGTTGATAGTCGGCCGCGCTGGACTAATGACCCACCAAATGAGGTTAAAATTGGGCTTGGCCTCATTAAATACATCGAATGTGATAATGAACGCGACAAATGGTGGAAAAGCGATGCAACCAAACAAACACCTGAAGAATATGCGGCTAATATGTCGGCATTTTATGATGGTAATAAAGGCAAGCTTGGTAATAACGCGGGCGTAAAAACTGCCGATCCCGCTATGCAGGTAGTTATGGGCGGGCTCGCCACTGCCGACGTTAACTATGTAAAACGCATGATTGAATGGTGTAAAACCAATCGGGGCTATAGGGCCAACGGCAGCATTGACCTCTGTTTCGATGTAATAAACTATCACTTGTATTCCAATGACGGAAACATTTTGCAACACTCGCAGGTAACAACAGGTGTGGCACCTGAGCTTTCAACAGCTGGCAGCATAGCCAATAGCTTCGCGGCGCTTTCTATAAGCCTTCCTCAGCATCCCGAAGTTTGGGTAACTGAAAACGGGTTTGACATAAATCAGCAAAGTTATCAAAAGGCAATAGCGATAGGCAAAAAGTCGGTGTTGCTTACCCAAGCTGATTGGATACTACGCTCCTCATTGCTTTATATAAGACACGGTGTTAAGCGGCTGTTCTTTTATCAACTTTTAGATGATACCCCAAACGGCATCACACAATATGCCACATCTGGCTTGGCCGAGGACGGAAAGCGCAGACCGGCCGCTGATTATATATTACAGGCTAATAAGTTAATGGGAGATTACACTTATAAAGGAACTATTAATAAAGAGCCCATTGTAGATAAATATCAGTCGGGCAACAGCACCATTTATGTTTTAACCATACCAGATCAAAAAGGCCGTACCGCAAGTTATCAGTTAAATACCGGTACCGCATCGGCTACTGTTTATACGCCAAAGCCAGGCGCCGACGTCATGGATAAAAAAGCAGTGACTACAAACAATGGCAAATTGGAGATTACTGTGAGCGAAACCCCTTTGTTTGTTGAAACGGGCTCAAGATGACCGGTTTAATTTAACGTTACAAATAGCTGAAAAACTGAATTTTAGATACTACACAGCAATTAAAAACAGCATGTCGATTTATCGCCTTAAAATGCTATTTTTGCGGTTCAATGAAGCACATTCGTAATTTTTGTATCATAGCACATATCGACCACGGCAAAAGCACACTTGCCGATAGGTTATTAGAATATACCAACACCATAACGCAACGCGAATCGCAGGCGCAATTGCTTGACGATATGGACCTGGAACGCGAACGCGGTATCACCATAAAAAGCCATGCCATACAAATGGATTATGAGCTTGACGGGCAGAAATATACGCTGAACCTGATCGATACTCCTGGCCACGTGGATTTTTCGTACGAAGTTTCCCGCTCTATAGCGGCTTGCGAAGGCGCTTTACTTATTGTTGATGCCGCCCAGGGCATACAGGCACAAACTATATCAAACCTTTACCTGGCTTTAGAAAACGACCTGGAAATTATTCCGGTACTCAACAAAATGGATCTTCCCGGGGCTATGCCAGAGGAAGTGAAAGATCAGATTGTTGACCTTATTGGTTGTAAACGTGAAGACATCCTCGCAGCATCTGGTAAAACAGGTATGGGCGTGCATGATATACTACGTGCCATTGTTGAACGTGTACCGGCTCCGGTTGGTGATCCAGAAGCTCCTTTACAGGCTTTGATATTTGATTCTGTTTTTAACTCTTTCCGCGGTATTATCGCTTATTTTAAAGTAGTGAACGGCGAGATCAGGAAAGGCGACAAAGTAAAATTTGTGGCTACCGAAAAGCAATACCTCGCTGATGAGGTAGGTACTTTAAAGCTTCGTCAGCTACCTAAAGATGTGATAAAAACCGGCGATGTAGGTTATATTATATCAGGTATCAAAGAAGCACGTGAAGTTAAGGTTGGTGATACCATTACCCGTGTTGACCGTCCGTGTGAAGCAGGTATACAGGGCTTTGAAGAGGTGAAGCCAATGGTATTTGCAGGTATTTACCCGGTTGACACTGAAGATTATGAAGAACTGCGCGAGTCGATGGCTAAGCTGCAGCTAAATGATGCCTCACTGGTTTTTGAACCGGAATCATCTGCGGCATTAGGTTTTGGTTTCCGTTGCGGCTTCTTAGGTATGCTCCACATGGAAATTATCCAGGAGCGGCTGGAGCGTGAGTTCAACATGACGGTAATTACTACCGTTCCTAACGTATCTTATATTGCTCATAGTACTAAAGGTGAAATTATCACTGTAAATAACCCTTCTGATCTGCCTGACCCAAGCAAGATAGATTTCGTGGAGGAGCCTTTTATTAAAGCTACCATCATCACCAAGTCTGACTTTGTTGGCTCTGTGATGTCGCTTTGTATACAAAAACGTGGTATGATCACCAATCAGTCTTACCTAACCTCTGACCGTGTAGAGATGATCTTCGAGATGCCTATGGGTGAGATCGTTTTTGACTTTTATGATAAGCTAAAAACTATATCTAAAGGTTATGCATCGTTTGATTATCACCAGATTGGCTACCGGCAATCGGACCTCGTAAAATTGGATATCAGATTGAATAGTGAACCTGTAGATGCCCTGTCGTCACTGATACACCGGAGCAACTCGTACGATTTTGGCAAAAAAATCTGCGAAAAGTTAAAAGAGCTTTTACCTCGTCAGCAGTTTGAGATTATTATACAGGCATCCATAGGTGCCAAGATCATTGCACGCGAAACAGTGAAAGCCTTACGTAAAGACGTTACCGCCAAATGTTACGGCGGTGACATATCACGTAAACGAAAACTGTTAGAAAAACAGAAACAAGGTAAAAAACGCATGCGCCAGGTTGGTAACGTAGAAATACCACAGTCGGCGTTTATGGCGGTTTTGAAATTAGACTAAAGACTTATTGACAAAAGATGAAAGATTGGAAAAGCAATTCTTTTGTCTTTTATCCTTTATCCATTATCTACAATGCAACTACTCGACGGAAAATACGTATCAGAAAAACTTAAGGTTGAAATAGCCGAAGAAGCGGCTAAAATATTACAGAAAACCGGCAGGCAGCCGCACCTCGTAGCAGTTTTGGTTGGGCATGATGGTGGCAGCGAAACGTACGTGGCCAGCAAGATGAAAAACTGCGAAAAGGTTGGTTTTAAATCAACCCTGGTGCGTTATGAGGATGATGTAACCGAAGACGAACTGCTAAAAAAAGTAGAGGAACTGAACGCTGATGCCGATATTGATGGCATCATTGTACAACTCCCACTGCCTAAACATATTGACCCGGAAAAAG
The DNA here is from genome assembly GCF_034262375.1 of Mucilaginibacter sabulilitoris. Classification (NCBI taxonomy): domain Bacteria; kingdom Pseudomonadati; phylum Bacteroidota; class Sphingobacteriia; order Sphingobacteriales; family Sphingobacteriaceae; genus Mucilaginibacter; species Mucilaginibacter sabulilitoris. Next base: position 4,105,146 of record NZ_CP139558.1, on the reverse strand, counting down.
TAACGGAAAGAATTGACCACCGTAAAGATGTTGATGGTTTTCACCCGGTTAATCTGGGTCGCATGCAGCGCAATTTACCGTCATTTATACCCGCTACCCCTTACGGCATAACCCTGATGCTTAAAGAATATGGTATTGATACCGTAGGCAAGCATTGCGTTGTTGTTGGCCGTAGTAATATTGTAGGTTCGCCAATGAGCATTTTGATGGCCCGTAACACTACTCCAGGTAACTGTACAGTAACTATTTGCCACAGCCGCACACCTGATATTAAAAGCATCACGCTGCAGGCAGATATCCTGATTGTAGCCATAGGTAAAAAGAATTTTATTACTGCCGATATGGTAAAGGATGGTGTTGTTGTAGTTGACGTGGGTATGAACCGCGAAACTTCTGCCCTAACCAAATCGGGCTATAAATTATATGGCGATGTTGATTTTGAAAATGTCGCGCCCAAATCGTCATGGATAACTCCGGTACCCGGCGGTGTTGGTTTAATGACCATCATAGGGCTGCTTAAAAATACACTGGCATCTGCCAATAAAGAAGTATATCAATAAATTAAAATAACTGATTGGTTTAACCAATCAGTTATTTACTTTCCTCTTAACTTATCCCAAAAGGAGCTGATACCTACATAAATTTCATCATCCTTGATATTTACCGGATAAATAGCTACAAAATCATTTTGCCCCTCCCCACCTTTGCCTGTTACCAAATTGTAGGTGTACCTGTGATATGGGCAAACAATTTTCCCGTTAACGCATAAACCGTCGCTCAAATCAGCACCAGCATGCGGACAATTGGATGAAAGCGCATATACCTGTCCCTCAAACCCAACCAGGCAAATGTTTTTTCTTCCGGCTTTAACTTTGGTTATAAATGGCTTGTCCCTGTTTTGAATATTGGAAATTTTGTACCACTTCATAAACTATAGGGAATCAATGAATTTCAAAAGTAATGAAGATATTAAAAATCTATCTTTAAATTCATTACCGCAGGATTTTTAATCACCTCATCCATACTGGTAACCAGGGTAACGCTGCGCCTGTCGGCAGATAATACGGCTTTTGAGTTGTTTAATTTTTTAACCGGCTTTGCAAACCTCAGGATCACCTTATAAGGCATATCAATCAGCATAGCCTTAGCCATCATAAAGGTTGATTGGGTTTTCTTTAAAAAAGCATTGAACTTGGCTTTGTCAATTATGCGGTAAAACTTATGAGGGGTAATATCATACGAATAATAATCCTGCCCTGCTACCATTTGCCGGGCGTCAAATGTGCGGGAGGCTTTATCGGGGCTCGAAAAAGCATTGATCTGGCTATTAAGGGCTATTTTGGAAAGGTTTTGAAGATAGTATTGCAGATCGGCAGCATTTTTGGCAACATGCTTAATATTAACCTTCATGACACTCTTTTTAAGGTTCATGTTAATGGAAAGATCGCTGCTTTTGGCCATATTGCTTTCCTCCAAACTCATTTTCTGCTGGGTGCTATCGGGCATAGCGCTGTAAAAATTGAGCGTAGTATCCTTAACCAAACTAAACTGGGGAGTTTCTTTCAGTGAATCGGACATGAGATTTACCAATACTGATACAGCCTTGCTCATATCAAAACCATATATCACGTTACAACTTCCGTCGGCCTTAAAATCATATTGTTCCTCTATATCCACGCATGAACTCAAACAAAGCACTGCCAAAAAAATCAGGGGTAGGTAAAGTTTTTTCATGCTTAGGATTTTAAGGGTGATCAGACTTTCATAACTGCGATAAAATTACGGAAGCAACAAGCGTTAACGAATTACAAACCGTTTAATTAAAAATTAAAGTAATAATAGATATTATTAACGAAAATAAAAAGCAAAGAAAAAAATCGTTTTACGCTACGTTTACCATTCACCGCTATGCGTTAAGTATAAATTAGGTACCTTTGCAAAATTATTATGGCACACCAGATTCCAGACGACGGCACGCTGCTTCCACTAATGGAAGAATTTTATACGATACAGGGTGAAGGATACAATACAGGCAAAGCAGCTTATTTTATACGCCTTGGCGGGTGTGATGTGGGCTGCCACTGGTGTGATGTTAAGGAAAGCTGGGACGCTGAATTACACCCACTTACCGCAGCCGATCAGATTGTAAGCAATGCCTCCGTACATCCGTCAAAAGCAGTGGTTGTAACCGGTGGCGAACCCCTGATCTACAATCTGGATTACCTCACAACACAGCTTCATGAAAAGGGTATTAAAACCTTTATCGAAACATCCGGGGCCTACCCACTTTCAGGTGATTGGGATTGGATATGTTTGTCGCCCAAAAAGTTTAAAGCTCCTATACCCATGGTGGCCGAACACGCACATGAGTTAAAGGTAATTGTATTTAACAAATCTGATTTTGAATGGGCCGAATATCATGCTAAAATGGTATCGCCCGATTGTAAGTTGTATTTACAGCCAGAGTGGTCAAAATCAAAAGAAATGACTCCGCTTATAGTTGATTATGTGATGAATAACCCGCAATGGGAAATATCTTTACAAACACATAAATATTTGAATATTCCCTAATATTCGTAACTTACGATATAATTATCGTATCACAACAGATGAAAATTGTAATCATCTCGGTTTTATCAATTTTTTTATCTATTTCGGCATGGTCACAGCAAACACCTTACAGTACTAATGATAAGGGGGCTGTAAACTATTATAATAAAGCCCACCAGGACATTGATGACCATGCTTACGATGACGCGATCTCCAACCTCAAAAAAGCCGTTACACAAGATCCAAGATTCATTGAGGCTCAAGCTCAATTGGCCGATGTATCGCGTTTAAAACATTACTACAAGCAAGCTATTGAACATTATTTAAGGGTCATTGCACTTAATCCTGAATTTAGTCGTGCAGTCTATCTTAAAATTGGCGAAAGTGAAATATATGAGGCGATGTACGCTCAGGCTCAACAGCATCTCGAAAAATATTTAACCTTCCCTAATATTACCCCTCAAAATAACACATACGCTCAAAAACTGATCAATGATGCAAAGTTCAGCATCCAGGCGGTTCAGCACCCGGTAGCTTTTAAACCCATTAATATGGGACCGGAGATTAACACCGCAAATGATGAATACCTGCCCGTTGCCACGGCCGACGAAAGCATGTTGATATTTACACGTAAGATTAACAATAACGAAGATTTTTATAAAAGCCTTAACAATGGGGGCAAATGGCAAACAGCCAGCTACCTTAGCGATCAGATTAATACCGCGCAGTATAATGAAGGTGCGCAATCTATATCGCAAGACGGCAAATACTTGTTTTTCACAGGCTGTAACCGCCCCGATGGTTTGGGCAGATGCGATATTTACATAGCGCGAAAAAGGGGCAACGATTGGGCAAAACCCTTTGACCTTAGCCCCCCTGTAAACACTTCAGGTTGGGAATCACAGCCGTCTATTAGTGCAGACGGACGAACATTGTATTTTGTAAGTAACCGTAGCGGAGGTTATGGAGGTTATGATATATGGAAATCAGCCCTCACCGATAAAGGCTGGGGCCAGCCAGAAAACTTGGGGCCTAATATAAACACCTCTTATGATGAACAATCACCATTTATTCACCCCGATGATAGTACCCTTTATTTTAGTTCAAACGGATGGCCGGGCTTAGGTAATAAGGATATTTTTGTAAGCCGCCTGGGTAAGGATGGTAAATGGCAAAAACCCGAGAATTTAGGATATCCCATAAATTCCAATGGCGACGAAAATGGGCTTACCCTAACAGCAAACGGCAACTATGCGTTTTTTGCCTCAAACAATTTAAATGGCTATGGCGGATATGACATTTATACTTTTGAATTGCCCGTGAAGGTAAGGCCGCATGTAGTGATCTATGTAAAAGGCAACGTAAATGATTCCAGGAACAAAGAGCCATTAGAGGCGGCTGTAGAGATTATTGACCTGCAAAGCAATCAACCTGTTTATCAGGATTATACCAATTTAGAAGACGGGAGCTTTCTGGCAACTATAACATCAGGCAAAAATTATGGTTTAAATATTTCAAAAAGCGGATATCTGTTTTATTCAGAGAACTTTTCGCTGATTGGTTATAAAACCAAAACCCCGTTCACCGTTTCCGTATCACTATCGCCAATTGAAGTGGGTAATAAAGTAATACTCAAGAACATATTCTTTGACACCAATAAATTTGATCTGGAAGCAGAATCTAAATCGGAGCTATTAAAACTGATAGAGTTTTTAACAGCAAACCCAACCGTGCATATAGAAATATCAGGCCATACAGACAATGTGGGCGCCGACCAAATCAACCAAACCCTTTCAGAAAACCGGGCAAAATCCGTATATCAATATCTTATAAATAATAAAATAGCTACTACCCGTTTGATTTATAAAGGCTATGGTAAAACGCAGCCTATAGCCCCGAATGATAGTGATGAAGACCGCGCCAAAAATCGCAGGACAGAATTTAAGATCATTTCAAAATGAGAAAAGCATTAGCCGGTATTATTGCAATTGTATTTGTTTCCTGTTCAGTTAATCATATGCTTAGCACCTCTGGTAAACCATGGCAAAATCAAATACAGCAAATACCCGGCAGAATAGAATGTGAATATTACAATACCGGTGGTGAAGGTATTGCCTATCATGACACCGATAGCGTTAATAATGGCAGCGGCAAACTAAACCCGGCTAACGGAACATTTTTAAATGAATTCAGGATGCGCGAAGGGGTAGATATATCTTACACCAAAGCACATGACAGTATTGATAATAATCCGCATAATGTAGTACCGCCAAAAATGGATCAGCTGTACGTGGGCTGGACAGCACCTGGCGAATGGATTAAATACACTGTAAATGTAAACGAATCAAGAAATTACCGAGTTGGTGTAATGTATACCTCTAACGGTGATGGCTCCATTGCGCTTGATCTGGATGGCAAGACTATTGCAAAAGACCTGAAGATAGTTTCCACCCACGATGACCGGGATACAGTTAAATGGCGGCAATGGCACCACTGGAACAGATCCGACTCCCTAACTACAATAAATCTAAAAAAGGGGGTTCATATGATTACCGTACACATTGTAGCCAACGGTAATATGAATTTGGACTATTTAGAGTTTAAATAAAAAGCCTTCAGAAGTAATTAATCTAAAGGCTTTCTATTTATGAAAATTCGATTTTAATTTCCCATTTCGGATATGAACTTGATACGCATCAACTGTACCTCTTCGCGGGTATAATCATCATTACCCAATTCAGCAAGCGCGTCATCAATAGAGTCGGCTTCGGCAGTACGGAAGTAATCAAACACCTCGTCCTGTTTATCTTCGTCCATCACCTCATCAATATAATAGTTCAGGTTAAGTTTTGTACCAGAGTTAACTATAGTCTCTACCTCCTTCAATATCTCCTCGTAGGTAAGTCCTTTAGAGGCCGCAATGTCATCAAGGTTAAGGTGACGGTCAATATTTTGAATAATAAACACCTTAAGGGCAGATTTATTGGCCGCACTCTTGATCACCATATCAACAGGGCGGTCAATATCGTTATCATCCACATATTTTTGTATCAGATCGGTAAACGGTTTACCAAACTTCAATGCTTTGCCTGCTCCTACTCCCGAAATCTGTTTTAACTCTTCGGTGGTAACCGGATAATGCGTACACATTTCCTCAAGCGACGGGTCCTGAAATATAACAAACGGAGGTAACCCCTTTTGCTTGGCCAGTTTTTTGCGCAGCTCTTTCAGCATTTGCAGTAACTGGGCATCCAATGCGCCGCCGCCCTGTTTTGGGCCGTCTGCATCATCATCGTCATCAGTAGCCTCAATAACCTTGTTTAATATAAAGCGGATGCTATGTGGGTTATCAATAAAGCTATTACCAGACTTGGTTAATCGCAGTAAGCCATACTGATCAATATCTTTTGAGAGATAGTTATTGAGTAAAGCCTGCCTTAGTAAAGAGTTCCAGAGGTTTTTGCCTTGTTCTTTACCCGATCCGTAATAATCGAGCAGGTCATGCTGATAATTCTTGATCTGGGCATTCTCCTCACCCATCAATATACTGATGATATGATGATCATCAAATTTTTCGCCGATATGCCTGATCAGGCTTAACGCTCTGTGCAGATGCTCCTCGCCATCAAAATGATCTTTTGAACCGCAGCAGTTATCGCACATATTGTTACAGCCGGCTTCATTGAAGTTTTCACCAAAGTAGTGCAACAACTGTTTACGGCGACATACTGATGATTCGCAGTAATCAATAACTTCTTTTAATATCTGGGTACCAATTTCGCGTTCAGAAACGGGTTTGTCCTTCATGAACTTCTGAAGCTTATCTATATCTTTTTCCGAGTAAAAAGCCACACATACGCCTTCGCCACCATCACGGCCAGCCCTGCCGGTTTCCTGATAATAGCCTTCCATGCTTTTAGGCACGTCATGATGTATAACATACCGCACATCGGGTTTATCAATACCCATTCCAAAGGCTATCGTTGCAACAATTACATCAACATCCTCCATCAGGAATTTGTCTTGTGTATCCGCACGAACTTTAGGATCTAAACCGGCGTGATATGGCAATGCTTTCACACCGTTCAAGTTAAGTGCTTCAGCAACCTCCTCTACCTTTTTACGGCTTAAGCAATAAACAATGCCTGATTTTCCCTGGTTTTGCCTTACAAACTTTACAATCTCTTTTATTACGTTTCGTTTGGCACGCACCTCATAAAAAAGATTGGAACGGTTAAATGATGATTTATAAACAGTTGCATTGTTCATTTGCAGGTTTTTTTGTATATCCTGCTGAACTTTTGGAGTAGCTGTAGCGGTTAATGCGATGATAGGAATATTCTCGCCGATATTGCTAATTACCTGCCGTATTTTACGATACTCCGGTCGGAAATCATGTCCCCATTCAGAAATACAGTGCGCCTCGTCAACGGCTACAAATGAAACCTGGTTGAGCCTCAAAAAATCAATATTCTCCTGTTTGGTCAATGATTCGGGAGCAACATATAATAACTTGGTTTTTCCGCCTAAAACGTCTTCCTTAACCCGGGTTATCTCTGATTTGGTAAGGGATGAATTTAAAAAATGGGCTATACTATCAGAGCCTCCGAAAGCTCTTAACTGATCTACCTGGTTTTTCATCAGGGCTATCAGTGGTGAAATTACTATGGCAGTGCCTTCACTCATTAATGCAGGCAGCTGATAACACATGGATTTACCACCACCGGTAGGCATAATAACAAAGGTATCGTTGCCCGCCAGTATGTTAGTTATAATCGCTTCTTGCTCCCCCTTAAAGTTGTCGAATCCGAAAAAATTCTGGAGATTATCAAATAGCGACTTCTTAGTTTCTATCATTGTTTAACGTGATGTAGTATTATTTTTAAAAGTTTAAAGTAACAAAATTTAATGAATAAACGATGGATTTACTTTTTAATTTTATACTAATATGATTATTGAATGAAAAACAATTTGTTTATTTAACGCATTTAAATTGCGAACAAAATGGCTAAGTAATTATTTAGTTTTATTTAATACTTATTTAACAGATTATTGTACACTTTTGCCCTGGCTAAACCAAATAATAACTCTTTTACACAGATGAATAAAAACAATTATGCGATCATAATGGCGGGAGGGATTGGGAGCCGTTTCTGGCCAATTAGCCGATCATCCCACCCGAAGCAATTTATAGATATATTGGGCACAGGCAAAACGCTGATACAAAACACCTACGAAAGGTTCCTGAAAGTTTGCCCGCAGGAGAACATCTATATAGTAACGAATGAAAACTATACCAAACTGGTTAAAAGCCAGCTGCCGGAGTTAACCGACCAGCAGATACTGACCGAACCGGTCATGCGTAATACAGCCCCCTGTGTGGCCTATGGCTGTTTTAAAATAGAACGCCTTAACCCCAATGCCGTTATTGTGGTAGCCCCCTCAGACCAGCAGATCCTGGATGAGGAAGCCTTTGTAAGCGCCATTGACAAATCCCTGCAGACAGCGGCCGAAAATGACTGCCTGATCACCCTGGGCATTAAACCCTCGCGGCCGGATACGGGCTATGGCTATATCCAGTACACCGACCAGGTGATCCACCATGATTTTCATAAGGTAAAAACCTTTACCGAGAAACCCACGCTGGAGATAGCCAAAACGTTTTTACAAAGCGGGGATTTTTTATGGAACGCGGGGATCTTTGTATGGTCGGCCGAGGCGATCGTGAAGGCCTTTGGCCAGCATTTACCCGAAATGCACGAGATATTTGCCGATGCCCGTCCGGTTTATAACACCGAAGAGGAGAAAGCCTATATCCATAAAGCGTACCAGCAATGCATCAATATTTCGATAGACTATGGTGTAATGGAAAAGGCAGACAATGTGTATGTGCTGCCCTCGGAGTTTGGCTGGAGCGACCTGGGTACCTGGGCCTCCATTTATGACCTGGCTGAAAAGGATTATGTGGGCAATGCGGTGATCCCTTCAGAAAAAGTGATCATGTATGACTCCTCGAACTGTATGGTAAATGTACCGGGCGAAAAGCTGGTGATATTGCAGGGGCTGCATGACTACATCGTGGTAGAATCAAACAACACCCTGCTGGTATGCCCTCGCGACCAGGAACAGAATGTAAAACAAGTAGTGGCCGATGTGAAAAGCAAATTCGGTACTAAGTATATTTAACCCCCCAGCCCTCTAAAGGGGGAGCTTTTTAAAAATTCTATTTAACAACAAAGCCCGGTTTTTTAGGAATCGGGCTTTGTTGTTTTAATATCTGCACATCTGAAATCTGCACATTTACAAATCAAAAAGCTCCCCCTTTAGGGGGTTGGGGGGGCGACGCGTTGCCTTATAGCTTCGTAAAGTATAATTCCTGTGGATACAGATACGTTAAGTGATTCAATTTCACCAAACATTGGTATTTTGGCTAAGTAGTCAGCAATGCGGATAATTTCATTGCGTATACCATCCTCTTCCGAGCCCATGATTACGGCAGTTGGGGCGGTATAATCAGGTTTATAAATATCGTCCTGTGTTTTTTCGGTACAGCAAACTAACTGTAGGCCCGATTCCTGCAAAAACTTAACGGTTTGCATAAAATTATCATGCCTGCAAACAGGGATCTTATACAGGGCCCCCGCCGATGTTTTTATAGCGTCCGGATTTATTTGAGCTGAGCCTTTGGCCGGGATAACAATGGCATGTACACCAGCGCACTCCGCTGTACGGGCAATAGCTCCCATATTGCGTACATCGGTAATAGAATCCAGAACCAATATGAGCGGCACCTCCCCCTTTTCAAATATTTCTGGAATAATGTTTTCAATCTTCTGGTAAACTATTGGTGAAATAAAAGCGACAGCACCCTGGTGATTTTTGGCTGTAAGACGATTGAGCTTTTCAACCGGTACCTGCTGCGCTGTAATATTATATTCGCTTAAAAGAGCTTTTAACTCCTGTGATAAACCACCGCCAATGCCCCGTTGGACATACAAAGCCTCTATTTCTTTTCCTGAGGTAATGGCCTCCATAATAGCCCTGATGCCAAAAACCATCTGGTTACTTTCGCGCTGGGGTCTTGAATTAAATGTCATTTCTAAAAGCTCTAATATTTTGCCAAAAGTAGCTATATTAATTGATTAAGCACTTATTGAACTGTTGAGGCATTTTGGTTTTTTATAAATAATTAACAATCGCAATGTTTATCCACATTTGTTTAATAATTTGATTATCAATACTTAACTTACATTACTAACACATTACCAACATCGGGTGTTAATTACTTATTGATACTTAACACAAACTGTTAATTAATAAATACTCAAATTTATGTTGTTGTTAATGTTTGAGTTGGGCCTAAAAAAGGCATGTTAGCGCTTTACTAAACAAATCGAAACTAATTTTGTATATTTTTGTCAACTTATGATTTTCGAGAACGATAACCTGCAAAACAAGCCCAATACCAACGACCGTCGAAGCCGAATAACTAATCCAACCCCTTATGGCGGACTGGGTAAACTACCACCCCAGGCCACCGATCTGGAGGAGGCCGTTTTGGGCGCGCTCATGCTCGAAAAAGATGCCTTATCTTCAGTTATCGACGTTCTGAAACCCGAAGTTTTTTATCGCGATAACCATCAGAAAATATTTGCAGCCATCAAACAGCTGTTTGAAAAATCATCACCGGTTGATATTCTTACCGTTACTGCCGAACTGCGCAAGCAGGGCGAACTGGAAATGATTGGTGGTGCATATTATATCACTGAACTTACCAGCCGTGTGGCATCGGCTGCTAATATTGAGTTTCACGCCCGTATCATCATACAAAAGTTTATCCAGCGCGAATTGATCAGGATATCTACTGATGTAATTCAAAGCGCCTATGAGGATACATCTGATGTACTTGACCTTTTAGACAGGGCAGAAAAAAACCTATTTGAAATTGCACAAAGTAACCTGCGCCGGGATGCCCGTAAAATGGACGACCTGGTTCATGAAGCATTAAAGGATATTGAGGCCCTCAAAGATAAAAAGGATGGTTTAACAGGTGTACCTTCAGGATTTACCAATCTTGACCGTATGACCTCCGGCTGGCAAAAATCTGACCTTGTAATTATTGCTGCCCGCCCTGCGATGGGTAAAACCGCATTCGTGCTAAGCTGTGCCCGTAACGCGGCGGTTGATTTTGATAAACCGGTTGTGGTGTTCTCGCTCGAAATGTCATCCGTTCAGTTGGTTAACCGTTTAATATCCGGTGAAACAGAAATTGAACAGGAAAAGATTCGTAAAGGCACACTGGAAGAATGGGAATGGCAGCAAATCCACTCTAAAATTGGCCGTCTTGAACAAGCTACATTAATTATTGATGATACACCTGCCCTCAATATTTTCGAGTTCAGGGCCAAATGCCGTAGGTTAAAATCGCAACATGATATACAGCTCATCATTATCGACTACTTGCAGTTAATGCATGGGAAAGGCGAAGGTAAAGCCGGCGGCGGTAACCGTGAGCAAGAGATTGGTAGTATATCAAGGGCTTTAAAATCGGTAGCTAAAGAACTCAATGTACCGGTAATAGCACTTTCCCAATTGAGCCGTGCGGTTGAGACCAGGCCAGGTAACTCCAAAAGACCAATGCTTTCGGATTTACGTGAATCTGGTTCAATTGAGCAGGATGCGGATATGGTACTGTTCCTGTACCGTCCGGAATACTATGGTTTAACAGAAGATGAAGATGGTAACCCTACCAATAATGTAGGTGAGGTAATTATAGCCAAGCACCGTAACGGTGAAACCGGTACGGTACGATTAAAATTTGTGGGCAAATACGTTAAGTTCGCCAACCTTGAAGAAGGCGTGGAAGGCTTCCCTCCTGCTTCGGGTAATGCGTTCTCTGGCCTGGCCCCGTCACAGGATTTTGAGAAACAGAGCAACTTCATCATTCGTCCGTCGCGTATGGATGACATTGATGATGAACCGCCGTTTTAGCCCCCCAGCCCCCTAAAGTGGGAGTTTTGATACCCATTGTAACATAAAGCCTGACTTCAAAGAAGCCCGGCTTTATGTTTTTTATAAAATCATTTACACATCTGAAATTTGCATATCTGCACATCAAGAACTCCCCCTTTAGGGGGCTGGGGGGCTTAAAAGAATAGCCCCAACAGTATCCCGATGATGATAATTATCGGGGTTTTTATTTTGGTAAAATGCAACAACGCAAAAGTACCTGCCATTAAGCCATAAGCAAGCCAGTTACCGCCAAACGGCCTTACCAGTAAAATAAAGGCTGTAGCCATAAAACCAACAGAAACCGCATTTATACCGCTCAGAGAATTCTTAATACGGGTAATTTTTTTCAGATCTTCCCAAAAAGGTACAATGAATAAAATAAGTATCAATCCTGGAGTGTTTACACCAATAACGGCTACAAGGCTGCCGATTATTTGCCCGCCTACGCCAAAACCTTTGTTGCCTAAAGTAATTCCGCCCAAAAAAGAAGTAAACGAAAATGTAGGACCGGGCAGCGCTTGTTGCAACGCATAACCCGACAGGAATTCAGAATTACTCAGGTAATGTTTAACCTCCACAAACTCCGTATACATTAAAGGTACCATGACCTGTCCGCCGCCGAATATGAGTATGCCGTTACGGTAAAAATTTTCAAATAAACGTATCGGTAAGCTAAATGGCGATGTTTGGTTAATGATGGCACCTAATGCCGCAAAAAACAATAGTATCCCGATAAAATAGGCTACCTTGTTAGGATTTACATTAGCATATAGCTTAACCCGCAGTTCGTTTTCCTGTTGCTGGGTTTCCATAGCCGACGAGATGATGCCCCCTAATAAAATGAGTAAAGGGAAGGCATAAGCATTTTGCAAAATAAGTGTTGAAATAAGCGACCCAATAGCCAGCATGGTGCTTACCCTTGTTTTTAAAAACCGATTTGCAAATGTGTAAGTAGCATAAGCCACAATCCCAACAGCAATGGGTTGAACATAACTGATGATATGTGAAAATTTAGCCTGATTGGCAAACATTTTATAACTGATGGCAGCTAACCCCATTATGGTAGCCGAAGGCAGTATCCATATCAGAAAGGTAATAAGGGCTAAGCGTAGCCCGCCTACCTTCCAGGCTATACCAACCAATGTTTGCGTAGATGCCGGACCGGGCAAAACCTGCGATAACGCATTAAGCTCCATCAGCTCACTTTCGGTTATATAATGCCTTTTTTCAACAAATTCGCGCAGCAAAACGGCTATATGAGCCTGCGGGCCGCCAAATGCGGTAAATGTATAAATGAAAACATCACGTAGAAACAGAAGATGTCGTTTTTTCATTAATAATAGTTAGTTCACAGTTAATAGTTCATTGTTCATAGCAGTAAGTATTAGTTTAATAATGAGTGTCGATAAAAATTACCCCATCCAAACCATGAAACACCAACTATGATCTATGAACTATTTAATAATCGTCATCATCTTCCTCAACTCCCATAGCCTGTCTGTAAACAGCTTGTAACTCCGAAAAAGCATGGTTGTCGCGTTTCTGTTTTGCCACTTTCATGCCTGTTTCGTAGATATTTATAGCGTCTTCCTTACGGTTTAACGCCTCATATAATTTACCTAAGTGGTAATAAGTACCCACATAGTCTGGATGATTCGTGGTCAGATCTTCATAATAAATCAGGGCCTTATCTGCCTGATTAAGACGCAGATATTCCGTAGCAAGAGCGTATTTTAAAAACTCATCCTCCGGCTCATTTTTTATAAATTCCAGTAGCTTATCTAATCTGCTCAACTCCATTTTAAACTCTATCTTTTTTAATTAAATTTGCAAAAACCTATTGATATGAAGATCTTGGTATGTGTAAGTAATGTTCCTGATACCACCACAAAAATAACTTTTACAGATAACAACACCCAATTTAATACAAATGGTGTTCAGTTTATCCTAAACCCTTATGACGAGATAGCCCTTTCACGTGCTATTGAACTTACTGATGGCGGTAAAGGTTCTGTAACGGTAATAAATGTTGGCGAGGTAAATACAGAAGCCACAATCCGTAAAGCGCTGGCTATTGGCGCAACAGACGCGGTACGTATAAATGCGAAACCGCACGACGCCTGGTATGTGGCTTATCAGATAGCCCAGTACGTAAAAGCAAACCCGTTCGACCTTATTTTGACCGGACGCGAGTCTATCGATTATAATGGCTCAAAAGTTGCCGGTATGCTGGGCGAACTGCTGGATATTCCATCAGTATCCATCATCAAAAAATTAGACGCCGATGATAGCAGCGCTACTGTAGAACGCGAAATTGAAGGCGGCAAAGAAGCACTTACCATCCCCTTCCCCTTTGTAGCAGGCACTGCCGAGGGCGTTGCCGAACCCAAAATACCAAACATGCGTGGTATCATGTCTGCGCGCACTAAACCACTGACTGTTGTTGAACCTGTTGAGGCTAAAACATTTTCTGAGGTTCTCAGTTATGAAACTCCAGCCCCACGCGGACAGGTAAAACTTGTACCTGCTGATGATACCGCCAGACTGGTTGAGCTTTTACACACCGAAGCTCGTGTTATATAAATAAATTCAAATCGATTTCAAGAAACACATAATATATGTCAGTTTTAATATATGCGGAAAATGCCGGTGGAAAATTCAAAAAATCAGTTTTTGAAGCCGTAACCTACGCCCGGGCCATTGCCAATCAAAATAATACCAGCCTTGTGGCTATCTCTATAGGCGACGTTGACGCCGCTGAACTGGCCGCCCTGGGTAAATATGGCGCCGAAAAAGTGCTTAACGTTTCAGGCGAAAAGCTCAAAAATTTTGTAAACCAGGCTTATGCATCCATTATCGCCGAAGCTGCGAAAAAACACAGCGCTGATATTGTGGTGTTATCCAACACATTCTCGGGCCGTGGCTTAGCACCAAGATTAGGTGTAAAGCTGGAGGCCGGTGTTGCCGATGGCGCGGTAGCATTACCTCAGCAGGATGGTGGTAAGTTCACCGTTAAAAAAACCGCTTTTTCTGGCAAAGCATTTGCTGTTGTTGAGCTAACATCAGCCAACAAGGTTATTGCCCTGGTACCTAACTCCTATAAAGTTACAGAAACCGGTGAAACAGCCCAGGTTGAAGACTTTACTGCTGAAACAAAAGATTCGGACTTTAAAGCTATGATCAAGGAGATTGTACGCTCAACCGATAAAGTATCATTACCCGACGCCGAAATTGTTGTTTCTGCAGGACGCGGCCTTAAGGGACCTGAAAACTGGGGAATGGTAGAAGAACTTGCCTCGCTGTTGGGCGCGGCTACAGCCTGCTCAAAACCGGTGTCAGACGCCGGCTGGCGCCCGCATAGTGAACACGTTGGACAAACAGGCATTGCTGTTAGTCCAAATTTGTATATTGCAATAGGAATTTCAGGTGCGATACAACACCTGGCAGGCATCAGTTCTTCGAAAGTTATTGTGGTTATCAACAAAGACCCCGAGGCTCCTTTTTTCAAAGTTGCCGATTATGGTATTGTTGGCGATGCTTTTGACGTAGTGCCTAAATTAATAGCAGCCGTAAAAGAATATAAAGCTTCAGCATAAATTATTAGGTGCGATGGGTAATAACATGAAAAAAATTAAGCTTGATATTGTAGGGTTGTCATACAGTCAGACGCAATCAGGCGCTTATGCTTTAGTTTTAGGCGAGGTAAGCGGACGCCGCAGGTTACCTATAATTATAGGCAGTTTTGAAGCTCAGGCTATAGCTATCGAAATAGAAAAAATGACTCCAAGCCGCCCGCTCACGCATGATCTGTTCAAGAGTTTTGCACAAGCCTACCAGATAGAGGTACAGGAGATCATTATCTATAATCTGGTCGACGGAATATTTTATTCCAAACTGATTTGCAATGACGGGAAAAAGACGGTTGAAATTGATGCCCGCACGTCCGACGCTATAGCTGTGGCGGTTAGATTCGATTGCCCGATTTTCACTTACGAATTTATACTTTCTACCGCGGGTATCGTAATTGAGGGTAATGATTTTGTTTACCTTGAAAATATCAACGAAACACCGGAGGAAAAAACCGTAGGTTCAACAGTGGGCAGTGGTTTTGCCTCTTTAAGTATCGACGAGCTCAAAACCAAATTACAGGAAGCCCTGGCAGAAGAATCATACGAAAAAGCTGCCAAAATACGCGACGAATTAAACAAGCGTAAAGCATCCTGATTTTATACAAATAAATAGTTGCTCAACTCCACATTAGTCAAATAGATATTTTACTCAAATTCAATAAATCCTGTTGATTATATCTTTTTGATTTACATTTATTTCACTACTTTCCATTTTTAATTTAACACTGACTAAAATTATTTAAACCAGGTGCCTTATGAATATTAAGTTCCGCTTAATACTGATGAATTTCATGCAATATTTTATCTGGGGATCGTGGCTACTCACTATCGCAGTATACTGGTTTCAGAATAAACATTGGTCGGGTGAGCATTTCGGAGCTATTTTTTCAACTATGGGTATCTCGGCAATCTTCATGCCTGCCCTTGCGGGAATTATTGCCGACCGCTTTATAAATGCCGAAAAGTTGTATGGCGTGATGCATATTTTAGGAGCAATGACCTTATTTTCGCTCCCGCTTGTAACTAATCCATTTACTTTTTTCTGGGTGATGCTATTGAATATGGTCTTTTATATGCCAACCTTGTCATTATCTATAACCGTAGCTTTCTCGGCTTTAAAAAACAGCGATAAGGATATTGTAAAAGCCTATCCCTCTATCCGTATATGGGGAACGATTGGTTTTATTGCGGCCTTGTGGATTGTGAGCCTTACTCATAACGAAACTTCGGCCAATCAATTCTATATTTCATCGGCAATGGCCCTTACATTGGGTATTTATTCGTTTACCTTACCCAAAGCCCCCCCTCTTTTAGGCAAAGTCGCTCATAAATCCTTTGTTGAACAATTAGGTTTAAAAGCTTTTACCTTATTTAGAGTCCCTAAGTTTGCTATATTTTTTGCCTTTTCGCTATTGTTGGGAGCAGCTCTGCAGCTTACCAATGCTTATGGCGATACCTATATACATGATTTTGCCAATGTACCTGCTTATAAAGATACCATAGCTGTAAAATACCCCGCTATCATTATGTCTATATCCCAGGTATCTGAAATATTGTTTATCCTGGCTATCCCATTCTTCCTACGCAAATTCGGCATCAAGTATGTAATGCTGTTTAGCATGCTGGCCTGGGTTTTACGATTTGGTTTATTTGCCTTTGGAGATCCAGCCAGTGGCCTTTGGATGATCATCGGTTCCTGCATTGTTTATGGTATGGCCTTTGATTTCTTTAATATTTCAGGCTCCTTATTTGTAGAAACCCAGACTACTCCGGAGATAAGAGCCAGTGCCCAAGGGCTTTTTATGATGATGGTAAATGGCTTTGGTGCTTTTTTTGGAAGTATCGCGAGCGGTATGATCATCGATAAGTTTTTCACTATGCCCGATCATAGCAAAAACTGGCATGGTATATGGCTTACTTTTGCCGGATATGCCCTGGTAATTTCTATTATATTCCCGTTTGTATTTCGCTATAAACATAACGCGGCGCTTAAACATGCTATACAGCACGCATAAACTACACTAAATATTTTTATAAACAGAAAAGCCGGTTTAAACCGGCTTTTCTGTTACTGTTATTATATTTTTATTTCTTTCCGCTGATGGCATACTGTATACCGCCCAGCAAATGTTTTAGATACAAAGGATCGGCGTATGATTCATCGGTATGGCCGAGTTCGGTATAAAATGCCCTGTCGCCATCAAATTCATGGTACCAGCTCATAGGGTGATTGTCACCATTTTCTCCTCCGGTATAGCTTTTCTCATCAATCTTGATCAGTACGTGCAGGTCATCCGCTATCCATTTGTAGTTATACCATTCGTCCCATCTTTTCCATGTTGCAGGTAAGTGTTTAGTGGCAATAAAATTACGGTCAACCACATTCAGGGTAGCTTCCTGCTGTTTTGGATGGCTTTTAAAATAAGCGCCAACCAGTTTACCATACCACGGCCAATCATATTCGGTATCCGTAGCCGCATGTACACCTACAAATCCGCCGCCTGCTTTAATATATTGCTCAAAAGCAGCTTGCTGGGTATCATTCAAAACGTCGCCGGTGGTACTTAAAAATATAACTGCTGCATATTGTTTTAAATTGGCCGTGGTAAACTTTTCGGCATTGGTAGTAGTATCAACGTCAAAATTATTTTCCCGACCAAGTTTTATAATAGCAGGTACACCAACAGCAATGGAGTTATGGTGAAAGCCTGCTGTTTTACTAAACACCAATACTTTAGCTTTCCCTTTGGCCCAAACCTGCGCTCCGGCGGCTACCAAAAGACATACAATTAATAGATATTTTAATTTTTGTTTCATGTTATTCTGATAATTAAATGTTTCCCTTTTTCAATTCACCCACGGCAAAATCAACGGCCCGCGCGGTTAATGCCATATAAGTTAATGATGGGTTTTGGCACGCCGATGAGGTCATGGCAGCGCCATCCGTACAAAATACATTTTTGGCATCCCATACCTGATTATGCTTATTTAAAACTGAGGTTTTTGGATCAAGACCCATTCTGGCTGTACCCATTTCATGTATGCCATCCCCTACGTTATGCCCTCGGTCGTGTGTTTTTACATTTTTCACACCGGCACTTTCCAGCATAGCCTGGGCTTCTTTAATGATATCGATACGCATTTTCTTTTCGTTGTCTTTAATTTCGGCGTCCATAGCCAAAACCGGCAGACCCCATTTATCCTTGCGGGTTTTATCAAGGGTTATTTTATTTTCATGATAAGGCAGCAATTCACCAAAGCCTCCAATACCAATTTGCCATTCTCCAGGCTCGGTTATAGCATCTTTATATTGCGCGCCAATGTTTAGTTCTGCAATTTCCCTGCTCCAGCCGGTGCGGCTTGCCGCGCCCTGGTAACCAAAGCCACGTAAATAATCCCGCTTATCGCCAAATAAATTGGCAAAACGTACCACATAAATACCGTTTGCACGACGGCCGTAATAGTATTTATCCTCGAACCCATCTACAGAACCGGATGCTCCCAGGTTGTAGTGATGATCCATTATATTATGTCCAAGCTCGCCACTGCTGCTGCCCAGTCCGCCCGGCCAAACGTCTGTGGCAGAGTTCATGAGCACCCACGCACTATTTAAGGCAGATGCATTTACAAACACAATTTTGGCATAGTACTCATACGTTTTATTGGTCTCCGCATCAAGCACTTCAACACCGGTTGCTTTTTTAGTGTCCTTGTCGTATAGTATTTTGGTAACTATAGAGTATGGCCTTACGGTAAGGTTACCTGTAGCCAAAGCAGCCGGTAAGGTCGATGATTGCGTACTAAAATATCCGCCAAAAGGGCATCCCTCCCAGCACCTGTTCCTGAACTGGCATTTTGTACGGCCCGGTATGGCAGCAGTAAGGTTGGCCGAGCGACCAATGATCATGTGCCTTGAACCGTTGTAGCTCTTTTTAATCCGCTCTGCCACATCTTTTTCCACACAGTTCATATCCATTGGCGGCAGGTAATGCCCATCGGGTAGTTGCTCTAAACCCTCCAGTGAACCACTTACTCCTATAAATTTCTCTACATGATCATACCAGGGAGCAATATCTTTATAACGTATTGGCCAATCAATTGCCCAGCCATCTTTTGCATTTGCTTCAAAATCATGATCGCTCCAGCGATAACTTTGCCTGCCCCACAAAATAGAACGGCCGCCTAATTGATAAGAGCGCCACCAGTTAAATGGCTTAATTTCCGTATATGGGGCTTCCTGTTCGTTTACCCAGTAATCCATTATTGGTTCTGTAGCGCCCCAATTACGTGAAATTACCGGACGAACATGGCGCTGTTCCTGTGTTACGCTGCCCCGGTGTTCAAAATCCCATGGATTTTTACTGGCAGTTTTATAATCTTTTATATGCTCAAAATTTCGTCCGCGTTCAAGCATAATTGTTTTCAGGCCCTTTTCGGTTAATTCTTTAGCAGCCCAGCCCCCGCTTATACCAGATCCGATAACTATCGCATCATAGGTGTTATCGGCCTTAGCTTTGCCGCTTACATTGTTTAATGGCATAATTTCACAAATTATTTATACGTTAATTCTTGTGTTGGTTTTGAAATTGGATAAAACAATATTATTAATTAAAATCAACTAAAGCAATGAAGTAGTGTAAAAAATACAATCGATTGTGAAAAGGCCAGTAAAATAGTTTTGTTAAGCATAATGTCAAAAAATATATCGTTGCTGCTTATTGGGATTTCCTCTTATTCAAAACAGTTCCAAATTTCATACTTTTATACCTTACCTGTTATTGCTGATGCTTACCATAAGTGAATTAAATATTTACCCCATAAAATCGTTAGGTGGCATATCCCTCGCCCGGGCAGAGGTTACCGATCGTGGTTTTAAATACGACAGGCGCTGGATGCTGGTTGATGAACACAACAGTTTTCTAACTCAAAGAGAGTTCCCGCAAATGGCTTTGTTAAAGGTACATCTTGAAAATGATGGTTTACTGGTCACCTGTCCACTAAAAGATCCAATAAAAATCCCCTTTAAATTAAACAATCAAATCAAACAGGAAGTGGCTATATGGGATGATACCTGCAAAGGTGTATTTGTTAGCCATGAGATGGATAACTGGTTTAGCGAAGCCCTCCAGCTAAAATGCCGGCTTGTTTATATGCCCGATGATACTCATCGTGAGGTGGATCAGAGATATGCCCGGGAAGGGATGATCACTTCGTTTTCTGACGCTTATCCTTTTATGATGATCGGACAGGCATCACTTAATGATTTAAACAATCGCCTTGCCGAACCTTTACCAATGGACAGGTTCAGGCCAAATATTGTTTTTACAGGCGGACAGCCGTATGAAGAGGACCTGATGGATCATATTCAAATAGCCGGTATTGATTTTTTTGGTGCAAAGCTCTGCGCCCGTTGTGTGCTCACCACCATAAACCAGCAAACCGGGGTAAAGGCAAAAGAGCCTTTAAAAACATTAGCTTCATACCGTTTAAAAAACAAAAAGATCATGTTCGGGCAAAACCTGATTCATGAAGGCACCGGTATAATTGCTGTTGGAGATACGATTACCACATTAACCACCCACGAAGAGGATCGTTTTATAGTATCTCAACAATGAAAAAATATATCGCTCACATTACCCTGTTGGTTAAGGATTATGATGAGGCCATTGAATTTTACACTCAAAAACTTGGTTTTATATTAATTGAAGACAGCATTTTAAGTGAAACCAAAAGATGGGTATTAATTGCTCCCGACGAACAATCGCAATGCCAAATTTTACTGGCAAAAGCAGCTAATGATGAACAAACGCAAGCCATCGGTAACCAATCTGGCAAACGTGTATTTTTGTTTTTATATACAGATGATTTTTGGCGGGATTATCATAACATGCTTGAACTTGATATCAATTTTGTAAGGCAGCCATTGACCGAAGAGTATGGCACAGTAGCTGTATTTGAAGATCTATATGGCAATTTATGGGATCTGATACAACCCATTAAAGGGTAATAAATAAACACTTAAAAATGAAACCAACTATCACCATTGAATATTGCCCAAAATGCAACTGGATGATGCGGGCAGCGTACATGGCCCAGGAACTGCTCACAACCTTTACTGATGATATTTATGGTGTAACCCTCCACCCCTCCGAAACAAGCGGCAAATACACCATTAGCGTTGATAGCACAGTACTATTTGATCGTAAGGAACAAGGGCGCTTTCCCGAAATTAAGGAGTTGAAGCAAATAGTGCGCGACCATGTTAACCCCGGCAAAAGCTTAGGGCACTCCGATAGCAGATAAATATGATAGTATACTTGTATCCTATAGTATTACTCGATATTTTTATTTATAATTAACAAAAATTCTTGTTTACCTTTGTTAGTTTTATTTTAGAAAATGCTATCCAAAAAAACAAAATACGCTATTAAGGCACTGGTGATCCTGGGCAAAAATATGGATCAGCCACCTATGCAGATCTCAAAGATCGCCGAGGCCGAACGTATCCCCAAAAAATTTCTTGAGCAAATATTGTTAGACCTGCGCAACGCAGGCTTTCTTTATAGTAAGAAAGGCGCGGGAGGTGGCTACAGCCTTAACCGCGACCCAAAAGATATTTATTTAGTAAGTATTATGCGTATTACCGACGGCCCTATTGCCATGGTACCCTGCGCAAGTCTTAATTTTTATCATAAGTGTGATGAATGCCACCAGGAAACCACCTGCGGCATCAGAGATGTTTTTGTAGACGTACGGGATGCTACGTTAAAAATATTAAGCGAAACCAGCATAGCTGATATCATCACCAGAGAGCAATCACTCATACATCCGTAATCTCATTTAACTGTCAAAACCAAACTTTTTTAAATTAAATTCTACCATTTCCCTATACTATGTATATATTTGGTAATTGAATGGCCTTTACAGTAAATATATAGCGTACAAAAACATCATGTGTTACCTGTTAAAACATAATAAGGCAAGGCTGTAATTTTTGTATTAACCATATACGCCTCTTTAGCCTAAGCCAAAGAGGCTTTTTTTATAATTGATTAAACTATAATAACATAATATATGCAAAGCTTCAGAACGGAACTGGAGAATCCGGTAGTTGAGAAAGATATCATTGCGCTTGAAGAAAAGATCAGGGCTTTTCGCGAAGGCAAAATACATGACGAGAAATTCAGAAGCCTGCGCCTGGCCAGGGGAATTTACGGGCAAAGACAACCCGGTGTGCAAATGGTGCGCATTAAATTGCCATTTGGAAAGGTTACTTTTAAACAATTGCTGCGCATTGCCGATATCTCTGACGAATACGGAAGCAGCAACCTGCACCTGACTACCCGTCAGGATATACAGATCCATTACGTAAGCCTTGAGCGTACCCCTGAGCTTTGGGCCAAACTACAGGAAGATGATATAACCATTCGCGAAGCGTGTGGAAATACAGTAAGAAACGTAACTGCCTCTCCTACCGCGGGTATTGATCCTCAGGAACCGTTTGACGTATCACCTTACGCCCATGCCGCTTTTGAATACTTTTTACGCAACCCAATCTGTCAGGAAATGGGCCGTAAATTCAAGATATCATTCTCATCAAGCGATGCCGATACTGCTTTTGCATATATCCACGATATTGGCCTCATCCCTAAAATAAACAGTAATGGTGAACGGGGATTTAAGGTATATTTAGGCGGAGGTTTGGGCGCACAGCCATTTTTAGCGAACCTGGTTGAAGAATTTTTACCGGAAGACAAGCTGATACCATACATCGAAACTATAATCAGGGTGTTTGACCGCTATGGCGAACGTACCAACCGTAACAAAGCCCGTTTAAAATACCTTATCCAGAAAATTGGATTGGAGGAGGTTTTACGTTTGGCTGAGGTTGAAAGAAAGGCCATCAAAGTTAAAACATACCCTATTAACCGCGATACAATTGCTCTGCCTGCCATTCCTGAGCAGACTGCTTATCCGGAAATAAATATCAGCAATCCATTCAGATATGAGCAATGGCTTGCTACCAACGTGTTTGAGCAAAAGCAAGAAGGATATTTTGGTGTGTACATTAAAGTACCTGTTGGTGATATATCAACCGCTACTGCCCGCGAACTGGTAAAAGTTTTAGAGCCTTTAGTAGCCGACGAAATAAGGATTACCCAAAACCAGGGTTTGCTTTTAAAATTTGCCCGTAAAGAAGCTTTACCTGCTTTATACGAAGGCCTGGCAAAACTTGAACTCGCGGCTCCGGGGTTTGACAGCGTAGCTGATGTTACCACCTGTCCCGGCACTGATACCTGTAACCTGGGCATATCAAACAGTATGACGATGGCGCGGGTACTGGAAGACCTGATTTATAATGAATACGAAGATTTTATTTATAACCGCGATATCAAGATAAAAATAAGTGGCTGTATGAATTCATGCGGTCAGCATGGTATAGCGCATATCGGTTTCCACGGGAGCTCGCTTAAAGCCGGTACAAGGGTACTTCCCTCTGTACAAGTTATGCTAGGCGGCGGTACTGTTGGTGATGGTGTTGGCCGTGCTGCTGAACGCGTGATCAAGGTTCCATCAAAAAGAGCTACCGATGTTTTAAGGGCTGTGCTTGATGATTTCAAAGCATTGTCTGAAGAAGGTGAAACTTTCCATGCCTACTATGACAGGCAGGGTAAAGATTATTTTTACAGGCTATTAAAACCTCTTGCCGATTTAACCACCCTTACCGAGGATGAATTTGTTGACTGGGGCCACCAGGAAACCTATGTAAGCGCTATAGGCGTTGGTGAGTGCGCCGGTGTGATCATTGACCTTGTAGCCACCCTGCTTTACGAGTCGGAAGAAAAATTGGGCTGGGCAAATCAATCATTTGAAGCAGGTGCATGGTCAGATGCCATTTACCATGCTTACAATGTATTTTTAAGTTCTGCAAAAGCATTATTGTTAGATAAAAGCATAAATGCCAGCACACAAATAGGCGTTGTACGTGAGTTCGATAATAACTATGTAAGCAATGGCGAATTTGATCTACCAAGCAGCTTTAACGACCTGATATTACAGATCAATCAGCACGAGCCATCAGCTGAATTTGCTCAAACATATTTAGCGCAGGCTACCGAATTTTTAGAAAAAAGCAAGGCTAAAAGAGAAGCGTTGGTACAATAATGATCCCGCTAAATAAAAAAGAGTATGACATTATTGCCAAAGGATAGCAGCTTGACTAAGATTCAGAACGAGGAAACCGGTGGCAATCAATTGTTTCCAGTTTTTTTAAAGCTGAATGACTTGCATACCGTACTGGTTGGTGGCGGCAACGTTGGTTTAGAAAAACTAACCGCTATTTTAAATAACAGTAACCAGGCAAGGGTAACAGTTATTTCGCGTGAATTTTTGCCCGAAGTACACGCTCTTGCAGCACAGCATGAAGGGGTAAATATTATTCAAAAATCATTTGCTGATGAGGACCTTCATACTGCAGAAGTGGTAATAGCCGCTACTAATGACAGCGACCTGAATAATTACATCCGTCAATCGGCACATGATCGTAAATTACTCATTAACGTAGCAGACAAACCCGAGCTTTGCGATTTTTACCTGGCTTCGATAGTACAAAAGGGCGACCTTAAACTGGCCATTTCAACCAATGGAAAATCGCCAACTATAGCCAAGCGTTTAAAAGAGGTTTTGAATGAGAGCCTGCCCGATGAGCTTGACATCAGCCTACAGCAAATGAGCGAACTCAGGAATACCCTGACCGGCGATTTTGCCTATAAGGTTAAAAAATTAAATAGCGTAACCTCCATATTAGTTGAGCCCAAGGCAAAGGTTAATAAAAATTTCATCTGGTTGATATGGTCAACTATTATTATATCCATAGCTATTGTAGTAACAACGCTTTATTTAAAGGAACCCGTATTTAAAGATTTTGTAACCGGCATCGATCCTATATTTTATTACTTTTTAGGCGCCGGGTTTGTGTTCGCGATGATAGATGGGGCTATTGGCATGTCATATGGTGTTACTTCTACTACATTTTCACTGTCTATGGGTATTCCGCCGGCATCTGCCAGTATGGGGGTTCACCTATCGGAGATAATGAGCTGTGGCATTGCCGGTTGGATGCATTACCGCATGGGTAACATTAACTGGAAATTATTTAAATTATTGGTTATCCCCGGCATTATAGGCGCGGTTACCGGTGCCTACCTGCTATCCTCATTAGAGCACTATAGTCAGTACACCAAACCTGTGGTTTCTTTATATACTTTGATATTAGGTATGGTTATACTATCAAAGGCCTTTAACGTTAAGCGCAAAAAATCAGCTGATAAGGTAAAACGCATTTCGTTGCTTGGTTTAGGCGGCGGTTTTATTGATGCTGTTGGCGGTGGTGGCTGGGGTTCTATTGTATTATCAACATTGATAGCCGGCGGCCGTAGTCCCCGTTTTTCACTGGGTACGGTGAAGTTGTCGAGGTTCTTTATCGCGATGATGGGTTCTTTAACCTTCATCACCATGGTAAGCAGCGATCATTGGCAGGCAGTAGCAGGCCTTATACTGGGCAGTGCGCTGGCGGCACCTATAGCAGCCCGTATTTCTAATAAGATATCAACAAAAACAATCATGGTTTCGGTAGGTATAATTGTTATACTGGTAAGCCTGAAATCAATTTTTACTTTTGTTTCAAAAGTTTTATAACATGAGCGACGTTATCAAACAAATAAAAAATATAACTGCCGGACTTGAGCCTGTGGATGCGCTCAGGCAGTTGGCGGAGCTTTTTCCGGGAGAGATCGTATTCTCCACCAGCTTTGGCTGGGAAGATCAGGCTATAAGCCACATGATATTTGCCAACAACATACCTATTAAGGTTTTTACATTAGAAACCGGCAGACTTTTCCGTGAAACATATTCTGTATGGTCAAGCACTATGGACAGGTACAAACAGCCTATATACGCCTATTTCCCTAACCAGGACCTGGTGGCGGAAATGGTAAACAAAAAGGGCCCGAACAGCTTTTACGAGTCTGTTGAAAACCGTAAGGAGTGCTGTGGCATTCGTAAAATTGAGCCTCTAAAAAGAGCGCTCAAAGGCAATAAGCTGTGGGTAACCGGCATCCGTGCCGATCAGTCGGCTAACCGCCATGATATGGAAAACGTGGAATGGGACGAGCAGAACGAACTGGTAAAGTTCCACCCTATTTTTAACTGGACGTTAGACGATGTGAAGGCTTACATCAAACAATATAATATTCCTTATAATTCACTTCACGATAAAGGCTTCCCAAGCATAGGATGTGCCCCCTGTACCCGTGCCGTAGCCGAAGGTGAGGATTTCCGGGCCGGTCGCTGGTGGTGGGAAGATCAATCAAAAAAAGAATGCGGATTACATGAGGTAAAACAACATTAAAGGTGCTTTTTTAATTATACACCTAAGCCGGCTGATCAATTGATCTCCGGCTTTTTTTATTTCCAAACCAAAACAGATAATTAAATTTGCGGAGTATGAGCATTATTAATTTTCCGGCATTTATGGTTGCCTCTTTCGTGTTTATAATTTCTCCGGGGATTGATACCATGTTCATCCTGAACAAATCAATTACACAAGGCAGAAAATCTGGCATATATGCAACGCTGGGGATTAGTACAGGAGTATTGGTGCATACTACCCTGGCCGCTTTCGGGCTGTCGCTTATTTTAGCGCAATCGGCCATGGCGTTTAGTATTATTAAATATTTAGGAGCGGCCTATCTCATTTACATGGGCATTAGCAAGTTGTTTACCAAACAGAATTTATTAGCCTCATCTGAACCGGATGAACCATCTTCTGCAAAGAACACTTTTATATCCGCCGTTTTTACCAATACATTAAACCCTAAGGTTGCCATTTTTTTTCTGGCGTTTTTTCCTCAGTTTATACATCCGGCATATATCCATAGCGCAATCCCCTTTATCTTTCTGGGGATTACTTATGCGTTCATCGGTTTATTATGGTTTATGGTATTAACCTTTTTTGCAGGATCTCTTTCTGTTAAACTAAAATTAAACCCTGAAATGGGCAATTGGTTAAATAAGTTTTCTGCAGTTACCTTTATTCTGATGGGGGTTAAGATCGCTTTTACAAAAAGATAAATCTTATTATACAAAAAAATGGATGAACATTTCTGCCCATCCACCTTAAAAAAACTATATAAAACGTATTAAAAAGTACTATTGCTGTTGTTTGCTTAGCAAACCATCAAGTGTAACCGATACGTAATATAAGCCACCAATTGTTGGCCCACCGGCATACTGGATATAGCGTTTGTTGAATATGTTGCTCGCGCCCAATTTAAAGGTAGCATAGTATACCGGCACGCGATAAGTAACCTGCGCATCTAAAGTGCCTATGGCAGGTACGGTACCTGTCACGAGCGGGCTTTCCCATAAGAACGATTCCTGCCATTTGTATACGATGTTGAAGCCAAGGTTTTTAGCTACCTCACGATTACCGAAAGACACGTTACCTGACCATTCTGGTGTATTAAAGCCGGTTACAAAAATATCTGAAGCTGTTTGAGCTTTTAATTTGTTAAAGCTCACATTGCCCGATATGGTGTACCTTTTATAAAAATTATAGGTTAAACCTGCAGATGAGCCATAGTTATGATAAATATTTTTGGCGTTGGTGTACACGCGGTACCTGCTCTGGCCCTGGCTGGGCGCATTTGTTGCACTGCCTGTAGTTGGGTCGCGGTTAATGTCAAGCATAGATAGTACGGCTGCATCTGAGCCAACGGTAGCGCCATTGGGTACAAATACCTGAACCTGGCCTAAAAAGCCGTCATATCGGTTGGTATACGCATCTATATCAATAAATACCTTGTTATTGGCCACGATGCCTTTATACCCAATTTCGTATGAGGTAATTTGCTCAGGCCTTGCAGGTGGCAGGTCGGCCACTTTTAACAGGTTTCTGTTGGCGAGCGCGGTAGCATCTGTACCGCTTGCGCTACCCGGAGCAGCGTTTACAGCGGCGTTAAAGGCAGTTACCGACGATTGTGTATAGCTGTTACCTAAATACCCAAGTCCGTCGTTAATAAACGGCAGGCTTCCCACACGTTTTACACGACCATTATTCACATAAGATAAAGCCTCGAACAATGATGGGAAACGGTAACCATTTTGGAAAGTAAACCTGAAGTTGTGATTTTCATTAACAGTGTAAACAGCAGCCAAACGAGGGGTAAATTTAGGATCGAAATAAGGATTATAATCCCACCTGATAGAACCAAATAATTTCAGCTTGTTATCAAAAAAAGTTTTGGTAACCTGGGTAAAAGCGCCGTATTTTTTATAGATCACATTTTTGCCAAAAGAGCCATCGGTTAACGGGGTGTTCCTATCTGCAATAGGACGGCTAAAGTCAACAAAGTTATTACCATCCGGAATGATCGAATAAACACGCACATCACCACCTGCCAGCAGGTCAACAACTTTTACTTTACTGCTTAGGTCCCATTGAGCTTCGGCATTAAACATGTGGCTTTTTTGAACTAAAGCAGCACCACCGGTAGCAGGGGCATCAGGTATCAGGCTCGATTTAATATCCCAGTTATTAATTCCTATAATAGTTTTCCGTAACGCGTTAAACTCAGGAGTGCCTGGCTCAACTCTGCCTGCATCAGCGGCCTTACGGGCGGCCTGTTCTGCAGCGGCGAGGTTTGCCGAAGTTAAACCTCCATTGGCATTACCATAAGCTGTAAGCGCGTTTTTAAATATTGTACCCCATGCCGAGTTACTGGCGTGATTCAGGTCGAGGTTATCTGCCAGCGGTTTAACGTTAAATGAATTTCCTGTATTTTCAATCGACTCATAAGCCCTAACCAGAAAGTCTTTCCCTTTTAACTCCACTTTATGGTTTTGTACGGTAGCACCGTCAAGCGAAATTTTGTTACCACGTTGAAAAACGCCATCCATCCTGCCATAACGATAAGTATATGACAATACAGTATTAGGAGTTATTTTATACGCCAGGGTTCCATCTACTTTTAAGTTAGATACCTTCGGATCAACCAGATCAATCTCATTATAACCGGTACGGGCTACAGTAAGGTTTGGCCTTGCAACACCATCCACTACTATACCCTTTACAACTACCGTATTACTTCCGGCAAGGGCATCATCACCGTATTTGTTCCACCCATCGTAAGCCGCATTGCTTGCGCCGCTTAATTCCGGATAAGCCGGATTGGCCGTTTTCAGGTTCTGCGGGTTTTGGTCTTTTATGGTATTTGATTGCCAGTCGGTACCCTGCAGATAGCTAAAGTTAACTTTAAAGGCAAACTTATCATTAAATGCCTTGGCAAAACGTAAAGCGTCTTCAGTAAGTGAACTTGCGCCCAAAGCATCGTTACCAACATGGTTTAAACCCTGGCGGTGATAAAAACTTAAACCCTGGTATTTAAACGGATCTTTGGTAAACAGGTTTGATAAACCGTTAATAGCATTTGTGCCATATAACGCTGCCGCAGCGCCCGGGGTAATTTCAATACTGGCAATATCCAGCTCGGTTGGGCCAATGGCGTTACCCAATGGTACACCAAGCGTAGCCGACTGCATATCTACCCCATCAACCAACTGCATAAACCTGAAGTTGTTGGGACTGTTGAATCCGCGGGTGTTAGGTACTTTGAGCGTAATACTGGTGGTGGTCATTTGTACGCCTTTTACATTTTCAAGTGCATCGTAAAAACTTGGGCCAGGCGATTGTTTAAGGGCGTTGATACTCAATTTTTCGATAGCTACGGGTGAGCGCATCAATTTCTCTTCCTTGCGCGATGCGGTAACGACTACCTCATTTATCAATAACGACTGCGTAGTTAACTGAATATTTAAAGCACTGTTGGCATTTTTAATATAAAACTCCTGCGACTGAAAGCCAACCGCGGTAAAAACCAGTGTATAAGGTAATTTGGCACTGGTTGTTAACGAAAATTTACCGGTGCTGTCTGTTGCGGCTTTATTGGTAGTACCCTTAATGGTAACCGTAGTTCCTACTAAGGGCTGCCCATGGTCGTCATTCACCTTTCCGCTTAAAATATAGGAGCCATTAAGCTGAGCATAGCTTACGGCAGGTATAAGGGTAAGTAAAAGCACTATGACCTTTAGTGAATTTGTAAAAATTTTCATGAAGTAAGGAGGTGGTGGTTTTTAAATAACGTTGATTAATGTGTTTGATAGATGCAGGGCTAACGCAATCAGCAACAACACATGACAAACTGCTGCATTTGGGGTGTATGAATAGTTTTATTCTTGCAGTAATAATACATAATCTATAGAATTAGTCGACAAAAATAGGAAAATTTTACTATTTCCAAATTTTTTTCTTCTTTTTTTAGTTTTTAATAATCACTCTTGGGTTTGGTTATGAATTTTTGTGTCGCAACGCGTTTTATTTCAAACTGCCAAATTCGCTCTGGTCTCTCCTATTGTGATTGATAACCCTAAATTTGTTACATCTATATATCAGTAACTTAGTTTATTGAAAAGTCAAAATCAAGCATTTTTCATTAAAAACCATGCAGATAAAACCAATTTTAAACAGAAACAGATCAAAAAGATATCAAATTAAATACTCACAATACATAAATCACTCAAAAACAAACCAAAAACCACATAAAAAAGTAATTTTATATCAATTTAAACTTTTTCTGTATCATTTTTGATTTTTTTGACTTAATAATCAATTTATATCGATCATTTTTATCAATATTTGCATATCAACGTAATCAGGAATGGCTTTCAATTATCAGCGTATCATTATCAAAATTGGCTCAAATGTTTTTACCCAGGAAAACGGGCTCCCCGATTTGGAAAGGATAGAACATTTAGTTGGACAAATAGCCGCGATAAAGAAACAAGGAAAGGAAGTAATACTGGTTTCCTCTGGCGCGGTAGCCTCTGGCAGAAGCCTGATCAGCATTTCTGAAAAATATGATGCCATAGCCGCAAGACAATTATTGGCTTCTATAGGTCAGGTTAAACTCATCAATACGTACTCCCATCTTTTTGAACGTTTTGATATACTTTGTTCGCAGGTATTGGTTACCAAAGAAGATTTCAGGGACAGGATGCATTACCTGAACATGAAAAACTGCCTGGAACTACTATTACAACACCAGGTAATCCCGGTTGTTAATGAAAATGACGTGGTATCGGTGACCGAACTGATGTTTACCGACAATGATGAGCTTGCAGGTCTTATTGCTTCTATGCTGAATGCGCAGGCCCTTATTGTTTTAACCAATGTTGATGGCATTTATAATGGCGACCCAAAAGCCCCCGGTTCTGCAGTAATTGAAGAAGTTAGCGGGTCAGTTGTTGACTTTGCCACATTTGTTTCTTCGGGCCGTTCGCAGTTTGGCCGTGGTGGCATGATCACCAAATCAACCATGTCGCAAAAAACGGCACAATTAGGTATAGCTGTTCATATTGCCAACGGAACCCGCGACAATATTTTAACCGATGTATTGGAAAATAAGGTTATTCATACCCGGTTTGTTCCTAATAAAATAGCATCGGGCAAAAAGAAGTGGATAGCACATTCTGAAAAGTCGGCAACCGGCATTGTACAGGTTAACGATGGCGCCAAAGCTGCATTAATATCAAATAAAGCTACCAGTTTACTGCCGATAGGTATTATCAAGGTAATAACCGATTTTAAAAAAGGCGATATTATTAAGCTGATAGACGAAAAAAACAAATCTGTTGGCTTAGGCATTGCCGAATACGGAGCCGATAAAGCCAGGGAAAGAATTGGGGTGAAAAATCAAAAGCCTTTAGTGCATTATGATTATCTTTATTTACAGGGTTAATATATGAATTACGATAACTATTTTCAGGACGCGCTTATAGCCGGCAGAAAGCCAACGCTTGCTCCTGCACTTATAAACCAGGTGTTAAGGGATGTGGCTGCCGAAGCCATAGCTCAAACCGACCATCTGCTGGCCGAAAACCAAAAGGATCTTGATCGTATGGATCCGGCCGATCCCAAATATGACCGGCTGAAACTTACCGCCGCAAGAATTGAAGCTATTGCAGGCGATATGATCAATGTGGCTCTGTTAGATAGTCCTTTAGGCAAACAGTTATCCGAAACACATATGCCCAACGGTTTATCAATTACTAAGGTCAGCGTGCCATTAGGTGTAGTTGGAGTTATTTACGAAGCACGCCCTAACGTAACATTTGATGTATTTGCCCTGTGTTTCAAAACCGGCAACATCAGCATTTTAAAAGGTGGCAGCGATGCCGATTTTTCAAACAGAGCCATCATAGCTGTTATTCATAAAGTATTACTTGCACACGGTTTGGATACTAATGTGGTAACCCTGCTGCCCGCAGAGCGCGAAGCCACCGCGGCATTGTTAAATGCTATTGGTAAGGTAGATGTTTTGATACCCCGCGGGAGCCAGTCGCTCATAGATTTTGTACGTGATAACAGCAAAGTGCCGGTAATTGAAACCGGTGCAGGTATTGTTCATACTTACTTTGATGAATCGGGCGATCTGGAGAAAGGCGCGGAAATTATTGCAAATGCTAAAACCCGTAGGGTAAGCGTATGTAATGCTCTTGACTGTTTAATTATACATTCGGACCGCGTTAATGACCTGCCGCGGCTCACCCATATTTTAAAAGAAAAACAGGTTGAGCTTTTTGCCGATGAAGCCGCTTATGCCGTTTTGAAAGGTAATTACACCGAAGGGCTCGTGCACAAAGCCGATCCGGAACATTTTGGTACCGAATTTTTGTCAATGAAAATGGCCATTAAAACGGTGGATAGTTTTACGCAGGCCCTTGAGCATATAGCGGTAAATGGATCCAAACACAGTGAGGCTATCATATCCGAAAATGCTGATCATATAGCAACATTTTTAAATGATGTAGATGCGGCGGCTGTGTACGCCAATGTATCAACTGCCTTTACAGATGGTGCCCAGTTTGGTTTAGGGGCCGAAATTGGCATCAGCACACAAAAGTTACACGCCCGGGGGCCGATGGGTCTTGACGAATTAACAAGTTATAAATGGATAGTTAGAGGTAACGGACAAACCCGCAATCCATAACATTAAATTAACATATAATCACAAAAAAAAGGTGCTTAAAAAAGCACCTTAAATTTTCTCACTGTTCGGTTTCGCTATTATTAAATCAGATAGTTCGCGATAGCAACAAAGCAAATAATCACTAAAATCACTCCTTGCAGTTTCTGTTCAAGTGTCAAATGGCCAATCATTTTTAAATCAATTAGGATATAAGCAAATTTAATTCGTGGAGCGGATGCTGCAATAGTTCAACACACTTTTGCATTTTTTTTAACAAAAAACTAACATGTTTTTTACAATAGTCAGTTGCATATTTATTCTTTAAAATAATAGCAAAAAAAAGCTTTTAACTTTGAAATCTACGTAAGGCTCATTACCGATAAAAACGGTCGCTTCTATCGTTTTAGGCTCATTTGGCTGCATTTTTTTTGCACCTTTTTAAAAATAGCTTTTATATAAAAAATATTCAGGAGTATTTAGGAATGAATTCCCCGGCGTAAAAAAGACTGTTCAGACTCCTTTATTAGTTTACCTAATCAAATATTTTTTAAAAAATCCATAACAGGGAATTATAATCTATGAGCACATATCCCACACAAACACTTCATATAATATCTATAAATATCTGACAATAAGAAACAATTAACCATTAGTTAATAATAATATTTACCCGTTGGCGGAATTAATTTCACTTTAAGCAACCTCCTTTTTTTGAGATTATAAATCAATACTTTAGCTAATCATTAATTGTTATTTTTCTTGATTAATACTTGAAATTTGGCATTGTGCCCGGCCTGATATTGTCTTGGAATGAAATGGGCCGGGCAGCTATTTTTAATTGCCCGGCATGAAGTTAGATCAAAGCATACTGCACCTGCCCTATCGGCTTTCCTTTGCTTTTGTTGATGTACTGAAGTAAAGTTATGGTACATAACTTTGAGTAAAGTCGTGTGAGATATCCTTTTGTCGTCTTTGCAAAATTTCGTTGAATATCAAATTGAATATTTAGCTGAGAAAAGAGTGTTTCTATTCTTTTTCTTACTTTGCCATAAATAAATGGCTTTGGATTCTTTTGATTTTTCCTAAATGGAGTTTCTAAATGGATATTGTAGGTATCTAATAATTCTTGCTTTCTACCCTTACTTATATAACCTTTATCCCCTACAATTCGACACCCCTTAAAATCGTCACCAATTTCGTCTAAATAATGAATATCATGTCTTGTTGAGTCATCAACTTTAAACTTCTTTATAACCCCTTCTCCTGTACATACCACGTTTAACTTAAAACCATAATACGATTCATCCTGAGCCCAACACTGAGATTCTTTAGGAATTAAACTACTGTCATCCTTGCAAATCGTACTACGAAACATTCTGGCCATTTTACATATCTTTAACGGCATAGAGTCAATGACATAAATATCTTGACTTTTACGTGGTTTTTCCATTTTACGATTTATTATGCCTTGGAGATAAATAATTTCCTTTTTTAGATTTTTACGCCTGTCATGATATTGTCTTCTGCTTAATAAATTGGGGAAGCATTCTTTATAATCAGAGTTTAGAGCTGCAAACAGATAATTTTCGCTATTCAATGCCAAATGGTCTGCGGTTAAACTAAGGGCTATAATATCTATATCAGTAAACTTTATTTTTGGGCCGGGCCGGACTCTGGTTTTGAGCAAAGAAGGTTGCTCACCTAAAATTTCTTTTAGAGCATCAATCATTTTATCAAAAGTAGTTTTGATATTGTGCACTGAAGTTCGACTACTTGTAAATGAATTTTAGGCGACAAACAATTGCATCAATGCTATTATATTGGGAATAGCTTTCTTGATTAGGATACTGATTTGTAATAAGGTATGGGCATAAATCATAGCAACTTCATTTAAAAAGTTGCATCTATTGCCAGTATTATACCAAGCTTGAAAACTATATATTTAGTTAAATTTATTAACCTGTAGTATGGATTTGGGATTTTAAATAAATTGAACCATAAAATAGGACAATATCTCCCATAAGTTGTATGGGGATTAAGACATTGACTTCTACCAGAGATTATTCCAATAGCTTGCTTGGTTCTATTTCTAATGCAACAGCTATCAAATATATCATGCTTACTGATGTATTGATTTCTGCTAATTCTATTCTGGCAATTTGACTATAACTCACACCCACCAAGTTGGCCAACGTAGTCTGGCTGATATTAGCTTTCACCCTATACTTTCGTACATTCTTAGCCAATAATTCAATCGCTATAGGTTCAACTATATGAGTTTTTGCCATCACAACAAAACTGCATATACTAATATTTTGAAATATAGCATAAATGCTATATAATTGCAGAACTTAAACTAAAACAATGTTAGAAAATAAATTAAGCGCATTAAGAGCTACATTTAATTTTGTACGCTACGCATTTCTACCAATATTAATACTTGCTGCAATCGGTGGTTTTAAGTTCTTTAAGGTCACAGAAGAACAAATACCAAGTTATATAATATTCTCAATAATAGCTTGTTTAGCAATTTATGGTTACTTATACTTCAGATATTTCTTATTGCTGAAAGCATTGGGCAATTACCTTAATGCCTTAAAAAGAAAGGATTTTGCGCAGGCTTTAAATTTCGGAAGGATGTATTATTCAATGAGTAGAAAGGGAATATTGGGAGCAGATGGCAGAGGATTAACTATCTACGATGAATCAGCAATAAACAATGATATATCAGCATATTCAAAGGCTATTTAAATCATTATAAATAGATTAACAGGATTCATTTCTAAGTAATTGTGTATTATATTATTAAGTATGAAAAAACTACTTAATAATATAAAATCTTGGTTTAGCAAAATTTTAAATATCTTAGTTTATTACTATAATAAAAACTTTGTAATGGACGAATATTACGTTGAGTATCATTTTCTGGCTACAGATTCTGATAATGAATATTTATTTCCAGTTTTTCTACTGGCGAAAACGAGAAAAGACGCAAATATTTTATCTCATAAAATAAACTTGGAACTATGTAAGCAATTCATAATGAGTAGTGTTACTCCGCCAAAACTAAATTATAATAAGTTAACAAATTCTTATTATAAAGAACTTTATGGTACTCACATTAGTAGAAATAAAATTGTGGATTTGAATGTTGTTACCTATGCGTTTAACGACATCGTTCCGGACATTTCGTTAACATTCAACGAAAATTTAGAGACAAGTGCTGTTAACGCAATTGATAAAAAAGAAGTAGCAAGAAAAGTTGATACAAAGAAATTCCCAGTAAGGGTTTTAAAAGATCATAACGATATGTTAAATCAACATGAAGATTATTTGGTAATAAGAATTGGTGTTTAATACAACTCTTGTTCATTTAAATTAAATAAGTAAAATGAAATACCTATTCCTTTTTAGCTTTGTAATTTTTTTCTCCATACATACAAAAGCACAATCAATAGAAGTGTCAGGCACTGCTATCGATACTACTAACATCATCAAATTGGATAGTACTCGAACCAAAGATCAATTATACTCAACTGGACTTGAATGGTTCGGTAATACTTACAAAAATTCAAAATCAGTTATCCAAGTTCAAGACAAAGAAGCAGGAACTATTATAGGCAAAGCAACAACTGCCCTACTCGCAGGAACTAAAGTTGAATATATTGATTACACCATAAAGCTTTATTTCAAAAACGGAAAAATAAAATATGACATAGGAGTTTTTGAACATTCTGGTTATGGTATAATTAAAAATGGTGAAGTCTTAAAAACTCCTTGGGGTGCAAAAGGCATTATTAAAAGACAATATGCAGCATTACAAAAAAAATGTAATGAGGAAATATACAATTTGACAGCATCAATTAACAAGGCTTTTGTACAAACAACTACTAAAAATGATTGGTAGTTTACACAAGAAGACCAATCAATAATCTCTCATGAGTACATTATCACCCTTTGAAAAATTAGA
Source organism: Mucilaginibacter sabulilitoris (assembly GCF_034262375.1). Lineage (NCBI taxonomy): Bacteria > Pseudomonadati > Bacteroidota > Sphingobacteriia > Sphingobacteriales > Sphingobacteriaceae > Mucilaginibacter > Mucilaginibacter sabulilitoris. The sequence continues at coordinate 4,067,899 of NZ_CP139558.1, read as the reverse complement.
TCAGGTTTTAACTGCTCTCATTTCCATTAATAATACACGTATAGGTTATGAAGAATTTCGCAATTCGTTTCCGAATTATGAGACAAAAGAATTTAATGAAATAGTTCTAAAACTTGAAAAAGATGGCTATTTACTTAAAGAATCTGTAACATACGGTGTAAATGAATACAATCGACAGATTGTTGATGAATTTATGGCAACGTTTGATGGTAGATATTTTATGGAAACTGGAGGCTATAAAATACAAAATGAAAGAAAAAAAGCGGTAGATGAGATTTCTGACCGAACTTTAAAACGATCACAACGAAACGAGAACTTTATTGTTCGAGGTACATGGTTTGCAGGAATTGTGGGATTACTTGTTCTTACATGGTATATATTTGTTTGGTTTTGTCCCCATCCTCATGATTGCTTTTGTAATATAAAGCATTGACCTTACTATCGAAAGCATCAGAGTTTTTAAACTTGCAATTTTTCCTTTCGGCCCTATATTTGGTTAATAGCTGAATAAAAGGCATTTGGCCGGCCAATTAATTCCGCCAACGGGTTAATATTTACTACCGGATATTCATTTTACCCTCTGTTGACCTTACAATGTATCAACATAAAAATCAAAAAGGTATCTTTGCAGCATTATGAGTAAGCATGGCAGGATCTTAGTGGCAATGAGCGGTGGTGTTGATAGTTCGGTAGCAGCAGTAATGCTGCATGAGCAGGGTTATGAAGTTATTGGGCTTACTATGAAAACCTGGGACTATGCATCATCTGGTGGTAGTTCAAAAGAAACCGGCTGCTGCAGTCTTGACAGTATCAATGATGCGCGCGCGCTGGCGGTAGGTTATGGCTTCCCGCATTATATCCTGGACATCAGGAGTGAGTTTGGCGATTTTGTGATTGATAACTTCGTTGATGAGTACCTTGCCGGCCGTACCCCTAACCCATGTGTTTTATGCAATACCCATATTAAATGGGACGCTCTTTTAAAACGTGCCGACAAACTCGATTGTGAATTTATTGCTACCGGTCATTACGCCAACATCCGTTTGCAGGATAATGGCCGCTATGTAATATCAAAAGGCAAAGATGAAAATAAAGACCAGTCATACGTGCTTTGGGGTGTTTCGCAACAAAATTTAGCACGTACTAAATTCCCTTTAGGCAGTTTCTCTAAACCTGAGATCAGGCAAATGGCCATGGATATGGGCCAGGTTGAGCTCGCGGGCAAAAGCGAAAGCTATGAAATATGCTTTGTACCCGATAACGACTACAGAGCCTTTTTAAGGCACAAAGTTGAAGATCTGGATGAACGGATCGGCGCAGGTAATTTCGTTCTCACAAACGGCACCATTGTAGGTAAACACCAGGGATATCCGTTTTATACCATTGGTCAGCGTAAAGGTTTGGGTATAGCATTAGGTCAGCCCATGTTTGTTACCGCCATTGATCCGCAAACCAATACTGTTGTATTAGGTACCGCCGATGAGCTGGAACGCAAGCAAGCCTGGGTTAAAAACCTTAACCTGGTTAAATATGCTGCTATAAACGAACCTTTAGAGGCTATTACCAAAATACGGTATAAAGATGCCGGCACACAAAGCACCATAGTACAAATGGGCGAACATATGAAAGTTGATTTTCATCATACCGTATCAGGCATCGCGCCCGGACAGTCTGCTGTTTTTTATGAAGGCAATGACCTGCTGGGCGGCGGTTTCCTGATGTAGATATCGCTTGGTGTAATACTAAAATGTTGCAATCTTTTTTTATTGCCTGTAAGTAGCTTTTAGGCTTTATATATTTTCAACATTTCCCCTCCTCTAAAACAAGTTTGGAGTATTTCAACTTTACATCATTTCAATTTTCTTCTTGCGTTTCCCTTTCTTTATGTTTTATTTGCAAAAAAATAACTGCTTAAATGGCCAAAAACCTACTCATTGTTGAATCACCGGCGAAAGCCAAAACTATCGAAGGATATCTTGGTAAAGACTTTACAGTAAAGTCAAGTTATGGCCATATTCGTGACCTGGTAAAGTCTGAAGATGCGATTGACATAGCTAATAACTTCACTCAAAAATACGAAGTACCATCTGACAAAAAACAGGTGGTGAGCGAGTTAAAGAAATTAGCTAAAGAAGCCGAAATGGTTTGGCTCGCATCGGACGAGGACCGTGAGGGAGAAGCTATATCCTGGCATTTATTTGAAACATTGGGTTTAAAGGACGCAACTACTAAACGTATTGTTTTCCATGAAATAACAAAACCAGCCATTTTACGAGCCATTGATACCCCGCGTAAAATTGATTATAACCTGGTAAATGCCCAGCAAGCACGCCGGGTGCTCGATAGGCTTGTAGGCTTTGAGCTCTCTCCTGTTTTATGGAAAAAGGTTAAACCATCGCTTTCTGCCGGGCGTGTACAATCAGTAGCCGTAAGGTTAATTGTTGACCGCGAAAGAGATATTAACAAATTTAAATCAGAAGCTGCTTTTAAAATTGTAGCCATATTTGGTAAAGGCAAAGAAGCATTTAAAGCCGAACTGCCCGAGCGTTTTGCTCAACAGGAAGATGCTGAAAAATTCTTAAATGATTGCCTTGGTGCCGATTTTGATGTACGTTCATTAGAAACAAAACCAGCCAAACGTTCGCCTGCGGCTCCGTTTACAACCTCCACCCTGCAACAGGAAGCCAGCAGAAAACTGGGCTATTCTGTAGCACGTACCATGCAGGTTGCCCAAAGGCTTTACGAATCGGGTTATATAACCTATATGCGTACAGATTCAGTTAATTTGTCTGAAACCGCGTTAAATGCTGCCCAGCAGGAGATCGTATCTGCCTATGGCGAAAAATACCACCATCACCGTAAATATAAAACCAAGAACGCCAGCGCGCAGGAAGCACACGAAGCCATAAGGCCTACTTATTTCAATAACCATACTATTGATGGAGATTCGGCCGAAAAACGCTTATATGAACTGATCTGGAAACGTGCCATCGCTTCGCAAATGAGTGAAGCCCAGTTTGAGAAAACCACTGCAAAAATCAGTATATCAAGCCGTAAAGAAGAATTAATTGCCAATGGCGAAGTAATGAAGTTTGACGGTTTCCTGAAAGTTTACCTTGAATCGGAAGATGACGAGGAAGATACCCAGCAAGACGGAGAAAACGCCATGTTACCACCGTTAACCCGCGGTCAGCGCCTGGCCCTTCAGGAAATGTCGGCTACCGAACGCTTCTCTCGTCCGCCGGCGCGCTATACTGAGGCAAGTCTGGTTAAAAAACTGGAAGAACTGGGCATAGGCCGTCCGTCAACCTACGCCCCTACCATATCAACCATCCAAAACCGTGGATATGTGGTTAAAGAAGAGCGCGAAGGTAAAACACGCAACTTTAGGGTATTAACCTTAAAAGGTGAAGCGATAGTTAAAGAAACCAGAACAGAGAACACAGGAGCCGAACGAGGTAAGCTATTCCCTACCGATATTGGCGCTGTAGTGAACGACTTCCTGGTACAATATTTTAATGATATTGTTGATTTTAACTTTACCGCCAGCGTTGAAAAACAATTTGACGAAATAGCACAGGGGCTTAAGGAGTGGACAGCGATGCTTCACGACTTTTACAACCCTTTTCACAAAGAAGTACAAAGCACCATTGAAACCGCCGACAAAGCTACCGGCGAACGCGAATTAGGTGTCCATCCCGAAAGCGGTAAAAAAGTATCTGTACGTATTGGTCGCTATGGCCCGTTTGTACAGGTAGGTGAAAGCGCTACCGACGAAAATAAAGAGGAAAAACCTTTGTATGCAAGCTTAAGAAATGGTCAAAGTATAGAAACCATCACCCTTGACGAAGCGCTTGAATTATTTAAGCTGCCAAAAGTTGTTGGCGAATATGAAGGCAAGATAATGAAAGTGGCTATCGGTCGTTTCGGGCCATATATAAGCCATAACAGTGCCTTTGTTTCTTTACCAAAAGAAATTGACCCGTTAGACGTTACTGAAGAACAGGCAATAGAGTTAATTAATGCCAAACGAAAAAAAGATGCCGAGAAGCTTATCAAGGCTTTTGATGAAGATCCGGATGTGAAAATATTAAACGGACGTTGGGGCGCGTATATTGAGTTTGGCAAGCTGAACGTTAAAATTCCTAAGGACAGGGATCCATTGACTCTTACTTATGAGGAATGTAAAGCCTTGGCCGATGCAATGCCCAAGGATGCAAAAAAAGGACGGTTTGGTAAAGCTAAAGTAGCCGCGGCTGCAAAACCAGCAGCAAAAAAAGCTCCGGCCAAGAAAAAGGCAGCGCCCAAGAAAAAATAAATTAGTGAGGGTGCTGAGTTTAACTCTAAATTCAAAACTCAGCGCTCAAAACTCCAAATGATATGATAAAAGACCTTCCCGAAAATAACGTACAGGATATTGCTATCGCCGTAGCACTTGAGAGCGAGAGTATAGAAAGCAAGATATGGTATGTTTATCTTATCAATCTTAAAAACCAGCCAATTGAAAATGTGCTGGTTACCTCTAAGGGATATGGTGAAAAAGATGGCGTGCAGGTAAAAACCTCAACTTTACGACACATGTTTCCGGAGGTTAAGGAACAATCATTCAAACTTATTGAACCTATTGATGAGCAAACGTTCGGTCTTAATAATGAATATTGGCTCAGCTATTATATTAATAAAAACATTTATGATAAAAAGTTCATTTTCCTGCCCGAAAGTATCGTAGAAATGAATTTTATTAAGATCCCGGTATTAAACAAACCTGGGGTTATGATATTATAGCTCAATAAAATAAGTTCTCCGTTTAATTATTTATTATCATAAATTTTTTAATTTACATGATCTTAAATAAACCTATTTATGGAGAACGGATATACCAGATTCCGCAGACGTAAAATCCTTATTACTGTCAGCACATCAATTGTGCTGGTTTTATTGGTGATTTACATTGTTGCCAACGGCCGCAAAAAAGTAAAGGTCGATCCCGCTTTTAGTAAATACATTGAATCATATACCACCGGTGTTATCTCTAAAGAGAGCACTATCAGGATACGTCTGGCCAGTCAGGTTCAGGTTACCCATCAGCAAAATGAACAACTTAATTATCTTTTTGATTTTTCGCCTTCAATAAAGGGAAAAGCTTATTGGGTGGATGCCCGTACCATTGAGTTTAAGCCCTCCGGCAAACTTGATCCCGAAAAAAACTATACCGCCGATTTTAACCTGGGCCAGTTAATAAAGGTGCCCGAAAAATTTGATCATTTTAAATTTGGCTTCCAGGTTATAAGGCCCGATTTTAACGTAAGCTTTAATGGTTTACAAACCGCCACCAGCACCTCCACAGATGAAATGAGGCTGGATGGTACTGTACAAACCGCCGATACCGAAGACCCTTCCCTTATTGAAAAACTAATCACAGTAAATTACGAGTTCCCCGTTAAAATAACATGGGAACACAATACCGGCATCAAAACCCACCATTTTAAAATAACGGGCCTAAAAAGACAATCGGGCAAGGTGACGCCTTTAACTGTTAACTGGGATGGGAATAGCTTACAGGTAAATAAAAATGGTAATCAACGTTTTGATGTGCCTGCTATCGGCGATTTTAAAGTGCTTGATATTCGCGCAGTGCAGGATAATGATCAGTATGTACTGGTTCAATTCTCTGATGCCATAATGGTTGGTCAGGAACTTAATGGTTTAATTGGCATTACCAATATTGCGGATGCAGCCTATACCATTGATGGCAGCATGGTAAAGGTTTATGCTCCAGAGCGGCTGCAGGGCAATTACAGCGTATTTGTAAATGAAGGGGTTGAAAACATATCGCATAAAAAGATCACTAAAACTTACACTGCCAATGTATTCTTCGAAAATAGGTTACCAAACGTAACCATCCCCGGCAAGGGTGTAATATTGCCAGATTCGGGCAGGCTCATGATGCCTTTTGAGGCGGTTAACCTGAACGCGGTTGATGTAAGTATCATTAAAATATATGAAAACAATGTGCCGCAATATTTTCAGAATAATGGTTTTGATGGTGGTGCCGAGTTGCGGCAGGTAGGTAAACCAATCGTTCAAAAAACCATCAGGCTTGATGGTGATAAAGGTCTGAATCTGAACAAAAAGAACCGGTTTATGCTTGATATAGACCAGATGATACGCACCGAACCTGGCGCTATTTACAGGGTAGTGATCGGTTTCAGGAAAGAATACTCGTTATATAACTGCAGTATCCCTGGTACTGGTGTAAAAACCGGCGACGATGAATATGACGACTACGGAGGCGATGATTATACCAACAACAGCGGCAAGGTAAATGATGAGGACGATGATTTTTGGTCGAGATACGATAACTATTATCCCGATGGCTACAAATGGCAGGACAGGGATAATGCCTGTACCCCGTCGTATTTTACCAAACAACGCTGGGCAACCCGCAATATAATTGCTTCAAACATTGGTCTTATTGCCAAGCGAGGTACAAACAATACTATGCTGGTTGCAGTAACTAATATTTTAAGCGCCGAGCCCATGGGTAACGTAGACCTCGAATTGCTGGATTATCAAAAGCAGGTGATCTTTAAAACCACATCAGGCAGCGATGGCATTGTTCAGTTTGATATTAAACGGAAACCTTATTTGCTGGTAGCCAAAAAAGGCTCACAACGCGGCTATTTAAAGCTTGATGACGGAAGCTCCCTGCCCCTCACCCGTTTTAATGTAGGTGGCGAGGAAGTTCAAAGCGGTTTGAAGGGTTTTATATACGGAGAGCGCGGTGTTTGGCGGCCAGGCGATTCGATATATGTTTCCTTTATACTTGAGGATAAATTGAAAACCCTTCCACCCGATCATCCGGTAGAGTTTGAATTGTATGACCCTAACGGAAGGCTTTACAGACGCATAACTCAAACAAAATCCATTGATGGCTTTTATAGCTTTCACACCGCTACCGAAACCTCCTCACCTACCGGAAACTGGACAGCAAAAGTAAAAGTTGGCGGTGCTTTGTTTGAAAAGAAAATTAAGGTTGAAACCATCATGCCAAACCGCATGAAGCTAAACCTGACATTTGGTGGTGCCACTGAACTTACCAAAGGCAATAATGCAGATGGCAAGCTAAGCGCGCAATGGCTGTTTGGCGGGGCTGCTCAAAGCCTGAAGGCTAAAGTCGACGCGTTTTTATCGCCGCAGGCAACAAACTTCAAAAAATATCCTGATTATGTTTTTGACGATCCCACACTGGCCTTTAATACACAAACCCAAACAATATTTGATGGTAAACTTAGTGCCGATGGTATTGCCGCTGTTAATGCCGATATCAATGTAGAAAAACAAGCGCCGGGACAGTTAAGAGCCAATTTTGTGGTAAAAGTTTTTGAACCAGGCGGTAATTTCAGCATACAGCAAACCACATTACCTTACAATGTTTATACGGGTTATGTGGGCATTAAAACACCTGCCGGCAGCGATCTTTCGGGTATGCTGGTTACAGATAAAGATCATCAGGTTGATATCGCAGATGTTGATGTAAATGGGAACGCCTTGACGGGCACCCGTAATGTGCAGCTTGAACTATATAAAGTACACTGGCGCTGGTGGTGGGATCAGACCGGCGATGAAACAAGTAACTTCACCCAGGACAAGTATAACAAGCTTATTAAAACCGAAAGCATACAACTCAATAATGGCCGCGGTAAATGGACCTTACGTATCCCTAAAGCCGATTGGGGACGTTACCTGATCAAGGTAAAGGATGAGCAAACAGGTCACTCTACAGGCAAGTTTATATACGTTGATTGGCCAAACTGGTCGGAAAGATTACAGCAGACCAACCCAACCGAGGCGGCTATGCTGTCATTCACGTCCGACAAGCCAAGTTACAAGGTTGGCGAACAAGCTACACTTACCATCCCAACCGCCGCAGACGGCCGCGCGCTGATCAGCCTTGAAAATGGCAGCAAAGTTTTAAAAACCACCTGGATAGATACAAAAAAAGGCCAAACCCAGTACCGCTTCACAGTTGATGAAACCATGGCCCCCAATGTTTTTGTGAATGTTACGCTGCTGCAAAGGCATTCCCAAACAGTGAACGACCTGCCCATACGTATGTACGGCGCTATACCGCTACAAGTGGATAACCCCGAAACTATACTGAAACCGGTGATCAGCATGCCTGATAAGATAAGACCCGAAACACAATCGGCTATTACGGTTTCTGAGGCATCGGGCAAGGAAATGACCTATACCATCGCTATTGTTGACGAAGGCCTGCTCGATATTACCAATTATAAAACTCCCGACCCTCATGATGCTTTTTATGCACGTGAAGCATTAGGTGTAAAAACCTGGGACCTCTTTGATTACGTGATAGGCGCTTTTGGAGGTGGACTGGAGCGTATTTTAAGTATAGGCGGCGACGGTAACCTGGGCACTAACAAGAATGTGTCTGTAAATCGATTTAAGCCCGTTGTGAAATTTATGGGGCCATTTCACCTTAGCAAGGGTGAAAAGCAAACCACGCCCTTTAAATTACCTCAATACGTGGGTTCTGTTAAAGCTATGGTTATTGCCGGGCACGATGGTGGCTATGGTATGGCAGAAAAGGCCGTTGCCGTTAAAAAGCCGCTGATGATATTAGCCACCCTGCCGCGTGTATTGGGCCCGTCAGAAAAAGTACAGCTGCCTGTTACCGTATTCGCTATGGAGCCGAATATTAAAACGGTTACAATTACCGTACAATCAAATGCGTTTAGCAACCTAACGGGTAATAATTCCCAAACACTCACCTTTGCCAAAACCGGCGATCAGCTGGTGACATTTGATTTAAATGTAAAGGATTTTGTGGGTGTAGGCAAAGTAAAGATCATAGCCAAAAGCGGCTCGGAAACAGCGGCTTATGACGTTGAGCTGAATGTACGAAACCCTAACCCGCCGGTAACAAGGATCTTAGAAAAAGAACTTAAACCCGGCGAAACCTGGAATACGGCATATCAGGCAGTGGGCATTAACGGAACCAATAAAAACACTTTGGAAATAGCCAGCATACCGCCTTTGAATTTAGATAAGCGGCTGGATTACCTGATCGACTACCCGCATGGTTGTGTGGAGCAAACTACTTCGGCGGCATTTCCACAGCTATATCTTGATCAGTTGCTTGACCTTTCGCCAAGGCAAAAAGCCGAGTCTGAAAGAAATATCAAGGCTACCATTGCCCGGCTAAATGGCTTCCAGGTACAGGGGGGCGGCCTCAGCTACTGGCCTGATGGCGGCAACGCTGACGAATGGGGTACTAATTATGCCGGTCATTTTATGCTTGCAGCTCAGGCAAAAGGTTACAGCATGCCTCTGGGCTTTTTAGAACAATGGAAGAAATACCAAAAACAAAAGGCAGTAATCTGGGCACCCGATTCACGCAGTTTTTATGGAGATGACTTGAACCAGGCTTATCGTTTATACCTGCTCGCGCTTGCACGTTCACCAGAGCTGGGCGCCATGAACCGCCTGCGGGAGTTTAAATACCTGAGCGTAGAAGCCAAATGGCGCCTTGCAGCAGCTTATAAGCTTGCCGGGCAACCGGAAATGGGTTTAAGGATGGTAGCAGGCTTACCAACCAACATTAAGCCTTATTATACCATGTACGGCACTTACGGTTCTGATTTGCGCGATGAGGCTATGATCCTGGAAACCCTTACCTTGCTTGGCCAGCAGCAAAGGGCGGCTGGTTTGCTGCGCACCGTAGCCGCACGCTTATCGCAAGACGATTGGTACAGTACCCAAACTACTGCCTATTCGCTCATTGCTATAGCGCAATATTGCGGGCAAAATAAATCGGATGGTAAGCTTACTTTTAATTACCAGGCAGGTGCCGCCAAAGCAAATGTTAATTCATCATCGTATATGTGGCAAACCGGTTTATCTGTAACCGGTGGCAAAGTATCGCTTAAAAATAACGGCGCAAACCGGCTGTATGTAAGATTGATACAAAAAGGGCAGCCATCATCTGGCCTGGATGTTAAAACCTTTATTGATCCACAGATCATGCAGATGAGGATTGGGTATTTTACCATGAGCGGTAAGCCAATCGATCCGTCGTCATTAAAACAGGGAACTGATTTTGTAGCGCAGGTGAACATCAAAAACCCGGGAAGGCGCGGCAGATATGATAACCTGGCACTTACGCAGATATTCCCTTCGGGCTGGGAGATACTGAACAGCCGGATGCTAAACAATGATGAGGCATTTAAATCATCACCATCTGATTATCGTGATATTCGCGACGATCGGGTGAACACCTATTTCAGTTTAACCGAAGGCAAGGAAGTTACCTACTATGTAATGCTGAACGCGGCCTATGCCGGTCACTACTACCTGCCCGCGGTTTACTGCGAAGCCATGTACAATCACTCCATCAACAGCCTCATTAAAGGGCAATGGGTTGATGTAACAAAATAATCAGGAAAAGTAATGAGCAAAAAAAAGTCCCGTCAAATTGAGAGGGCACTGAAAAAGTAGCTTAATAAGCTGAAGTATTTGAAGCGACCAATAGAAAAGGCAACTTTTACTTGGTCGCTTTTTTATTTTAGGGGATGGGGTGATTTGTTAGGGCTGATATGAGCCGATTAAAGGTGCAATTGATGACAAAGCAGCCGCTTTAACTTGGCACTTAGCTTATCAGCTTGATGATTCTCTTAAGATTTACTGTAAAGATGGCCAACGCACCCTGCATCTGCATATTTTCGATACCGTAAGCTATTGCCCGGTCATAACCATGAACGTTTTTTAGCTCACTGTTCTTCGCTTCGACCTTATATCTGTGTTTGATACTTTCTTTATACTCTGCCGTTTCCTGGAATGCCATCTGCTGCAGGTGCATGTCTGATTTAATGCTGACCGAATAGGTTTTAGCCTTCGCGCCGGGCTTATAGCAATGCTCTCTTAATGGGCATATCTTACATTTTTCAACATCAAAGTAATAGGTGTCTACCTGATTCTCGCCGATATTCTTTTTCCCGCCGCGTGCTTTTCGGATAGCCAGATGCCCTGCCGGGCAGACGAACATGCCGGCATCCTTATTATAGTCAAATCTGTCCTCATCCTTTCTGAAACCCTGAGTGATGGAAGGGTTTAGTTTGGCTACAATCTTTATCTCTTGAGTGCTCGTCAGTTCAAGATTGTCTTTTCCTGAATAAGCTGAATCCCCGATAATCTTTTCTACGTTGATCCCATTGTTTTGGCTGATTTCTAAAAGTTTGGGAAGCTCCGGACCATCACCTTTTTCACCTGATGTTACTACCGCAGCGGTAATGATGCGTTCCTCTGTCATCGCCAAATGGGTCTTATAACCAAAGAATGAGCTATCAGCTGATTTATGGCCGGTTTTGGCATCCTTGTCTTTAGATACTATATAGTGCTCCTGAGTATCTGCTACTGTCTCTTTCAATAGATTCAGTTTTTCTTTTACCGCAGGTATCTGGCATAACGGTTGATCGGCTTCAATATACTTTTCCAATGCACTGCAATAAGCCAGTTCTTTTTCCAATTCGTCGGCTGTGTTCTTTTCGGGCATGCCTGCCTTCATATCTTCATCTATCGCATAAACAGCTTTGCGGAGTAACTTTGAACGTTCCCGCAATACTTCCAATGCTGAATACGGGTTGGATCTCGACAGGGAATGGGTAGCATCAACAATAATGGATTTTGAGCGGATGAGCCCTTTTTCAATAGCTATGGTCACCGTTTTACCAATAAGCAGGTTTAACAGATCATTATCCTTTAGCCGCAGCTTTCTGAACTTTGTTAATGAACTGGGATCAATAACTTCTTCTTCAGGCGACATATCAAGGAAATATTTGAAAGACATATCATACTGCGAACGCTCAACCACATCAACGTCTGAAACCGTATAAACCGTTTTCAACAACAGATACTTGAACATCCGTACAGGGCTTTCTGCTGCCCGGCCGTTAGTAATGCTGTATTTGCTGATCAGTTCATCATAGATAAATGTAAAATCTATCAGGTCGTTGATCTTCCGAAGAAGATTGTCTTTAGGAACGATCAGCTCATAAAGACCTGAAAACGCGCTAAACTGTATCTGTTGTTGTTGGGCAAGCATCCTGGTGGCTTTCTTTCGACGATTTAAGATACAAAAAAAAGAGTAGAAAACCCTCGTCTTCTACTCCTTTTGTCCATTTGGACTTTTTCAGTGCCCTCTAATATTAACAGGGCTTTTCTTTATAAGTGGTTATTCCCCTGCTTATAAAGAAAACAGCTTATAAGCTAAAGAAAGGCTAAATACACTTACGCGGGTATGTGAGTTATCATTACCGTAAGGTATTTTGTTTAAACCGCCTTCATATCTCAGGTCAACTGACAGACTGCTGATATCTAATCCTGCACCAACTTGAATGCCATAATTAGCATCTTTGTAACGTAAAGCGGTAGCGTCAGAAAAAGCATTGCCGACACTTTGATCTTTATTAACGGTAAATGAAAATACCGGGCCTCCGTAAAAACGACCGCCCAAACCAAATGCGCCAATTTTACCGCCAACCAGCAATGGTACATCAATACTGGTGAATTTAGCTTTATTCTCTACAGAAGAGTTATCAGCCTTAACATTTATATTCTTACCGGTAACATAAAGCTCCGGCTGAAAATTAAGACCCAAACCACCTACCCTCGCCCAAACACCAGCCAGGTAACCTGCACGGTTGCTGTTATTAAAAATACCATTTGACGGGAAGTTGGAGTAGTTTATACCACCTTTTACACCAAATGAAAAATTTGGTATAACCTGGGCCGATGCCATGCCAATAGAAAGTAAGCAAATGCTTAAAGTTAAGATAATTGTTTTTTTCATATTAATTGTTTGTTTTTAAGGTAATGGATGCTTTGAATTTTTATAAGCAGATACCATACAGTAACTACCTATTAATTAGCAATATCCGGCTCATAATGTTTTACAGGTTTGTAAATAAAACATTATAAGACGGATATCGGGGGTTTAAATCCGGAATAAAAGTATAAATTTTTTACAGAATCAATAGAAATTCTTGTTTTTAAAAAGCTAAACGGCCTTGATAGTAATCAAGTATTTTGTTGTAGATAAAGCAATCATACCGGGCGTTGATCAGGTTTATATTAGCCTTATCGAGGTTGTTTTTGGCAATTACAAAATCAACAGAAGTTATAACACCTGAGTTAAACCTTATCTCTATTGTCCTGAATGATTCGGTATAGGCCTTAACCTGATCAACAAGCGCATTATACCTGCTGTATGCCGATGTCATGTTCAAATACGCCTGTTCAACATTTTGCCTCAGCACATTTTTAGTATTTTCTTCAATATATTTTGATTCCTGCAAATCAATTTTAGCCAGTTTTACTTTATTATGGTTTTGAAAATAATTCAGAATGGGAATACTTAACCGAACACCAAACTGAGTACCATAGTTATTTTTAAACTGGTCGTAATAGCCTATATTATGATTATCAAAATTAGCCTGTTTCGCCAAAACAGGTTGCTGACCTGTTGGTGTATTTACGTATCCTCCTGTGTTGACAACGGAGGAATCTCTGAATACAGCATTTTGTGCCGCGCTCGAATAATTGGTGGTTATCCCCCCAAATAACGAGATGGAGGGTGTTAACGCCCCTTTAGCTACTTTAACTCCCTTTTCGGCCCCCTGGCGCCTCAATTCTGCAGCTTTTACATAAGCAAGTTGCTGTAAGGATGTATTAAATATCTGGTCAGAATTTTCATCTGTTTGTTTAGCCACATCCGTTACACTAACGGGTTCAAGTTTAAGATCTTTCTTGTATGGAACATTTAATATCTGTAATAAACTTAGCTTTGATGCCTCCAGGGTATTTTTAGCATTAACTAAGCTGATCTGATTATCACCATAGGTTCCCTTAAGATCATACAGATCAGATGCTGATTTATTGGCGCCATCTTTTTCCAGGATCTCCAGCCGTTCAACTTGCTTTTTTGATACATCGAGCTGGTTATAAGCCTGGGTCAATAATTCAGTATTGTCTAACACTAAAAGATAGGCGGTTATTACATTAATGGTCACCTGGTCTTTGGCTTGCTGGAAATCCATTTTGCCTGCCTGGTAATTTAAGGATGTTTGCTTAATGGCATTTAAGTACTGCCAACCGCTGAATATCGTTAAGTTGGCATTTAAACTATAATCGCCCGAAGTATATGACTGGGTTACATAGCTATTGGTAAACGGGTTGATACTACGCCCACTGTTTATACTATGATTCACAGTACCGTTTATTGCAGGCAAAAGGTTTTCTTTAGCCTGATTATAACCTATACGCAGACGTTGCATATCCAACTCACTTTGCCTTACTTCCAGGTTGTTTTTTATAGCAATTTCAACACATTGCCTTACGGATAGTATAGAATCTGTTAGTGTTGCCGATTGGGTTTGGCCCTGCGCCTGCACTTTAACGGCAGAAAGCGTAACCAAACCAAAAAATATAAATTTAAAATATCGCATTATTGTATAATCAGAGTTGTTTTGAGGATTCTATTCTACCGTCCAGCAGGTTAATGATACGCGAACCATATTCGGCATTCTTTTCGGAGTGTGTTACCTGTATAATAGTAACCCCATCTTCTTTATTCAGCTTACGGAACAGTTCCATGATCTCCTCTCCTTGTTTAGAGTTTAAGTTACCGGTAGGTTCATCGGCCAGTAACAATTTTGGCTTAGCTATTAACGCTCGGGCAATACCCACCAGTTGCTGTTGTCCGCCTGATAATTGTGCCGGAAAAAGATCTTTCTTGCCAACAATGCTGAAACGGTCGAGCATATCAGCTACCATGGCCCTACGTTCGGTGCCTTTAAAATCCTGGTAAATAAGCGGAGTTTCAATGTTTTCATATACGGTAAGCTCATCAATTAAATGATAAGCCTGGAAAACAAAACCTATATATTGTTTATATAGCGCCGAGCGCTGTTTTTCTTTAAGCTGGTGTACCGCGTGATCGGCAAAATAATGATACCCATCAGAAGGTTCATCAAGCATACCAATAATATTAAGCAATGATGATTTACCAGAACCAGAAGGCCCCATAATGGAGATAAATTCCCCTTCATCAACATCAAGGCTCAAGTCGTTCAGTACAAAATTTTTAAGTCCGCTTACCTGGTAATATTTCGAAACATGCTGAAGTGATAACATTTGTTGATTATTGAGTTTGTGAATTATTTGTTAGTTGTTTTAAAAATATTAATTCATTTCGTGCAATCAAGTATCAATAATATACCAAACTTTTAACACACTAAGAATCAGTATATTATATCAAACATATAATATAAATACTGTTCGCTTATGTAACAGGAAGCGTACGGTTATGATACAACGAAAAAGCCGAACGTTTAAAGCATAAAGCCAAACGCTCTTTGCCTTAAGCTTTCGGCTTTAAATTTTATTCGCTTCTTAAACTTTTAACCGGATTTGCCGTGGCGGCCTTAATTGATTGGAAACTTACAGTGGCAAAAGCTATAATGATGGATACTCCTCCGGCTATGGCAAACACCCACCATTCTATATTTATACGGTATGCAAAACCCTGCAGCCACCTATTGATTATATATAGCGCTATTGGCCAGGCAATAATATTGGCTATTATTACAAGCCGTATAAAATGGCTTGATAATAGTAAAACAATATTTTGTACCGATGCACCCAGAACCTTGCGCACACCAATTTCCTTTATCCGTTTTTCGGCCGAATATGAGGCAAGGCCAAATAAGCCCAGGCACGAAATAATGATAATGAGCCCCGCTAAAATACTTACCACAGTACTTACCTGGCTATCCACACGATAAACTTCGCTGAAATGATCATCAAGAAACTGATATTCAAAAGGCAGGTCGGGAAGTTCCTTCATCCAAACAGACCTGATAAACGCTATAGCTTCTGTAGCCCTTGCTCCGTTAATTTTAACTGATAACTGCCTAAGACCATTATCTTTAGAACTAACCATAAATAGGGTTTCTATTTTGTAATGCAACGAATTAAAATTAAAATCTTTAGCTATCCCGGTAATCACATTTGATGAATCAAAGCCAAAATGCTGCCCCAACAGCGACGACATTGGTTTGTTTTTATGATCCTTTAATAACTCTTTGGCCAAAGCTTCATTGATAATATACTCTTTTCCTTCTGAAGATTTTTCAGAAGAAAAGTTTTTACCCATAAGCAGCTTTATCTTGAACAGATTTAAATAGTCAGGATCAACAATTAATATAGTTGATGTTAAGTTGCGCAGTGGTGAATCACCTAATTTAAATTCAACCCCGGTTTGATCAAGGTGGCTGCCCAGAATATCCCGGCTTCCGGTAACGCCCTGTATCAATGAACTGTTAAGCAATTCCTGCTTTAGCAAACTATATTTGGCAGGTGATACCATATTCAATGGTACCGTAACTACCTGGTCGCGGCTAAATCCGGGGTCCTGCCGTTGCATAAACCGCAGCTGTTTAATAACAAATACGGTGGCTATCATCAATATAACAGCGCTTGTGAACTGGCTTACAACCAGCACATTTCGCAATGAACTCTTATTTTTACCGATTTCAACCGAACCTTTAAGCACCTTAACCGGCTGAAAAGAAGACAAAAATACTGCGGGATAAATACCTGAGACAACCCCTATAAACATGGCAGAAAGGAAAATAATTATGATCAATCCGCCGTTATTCATCAATGGCAGGCTGATATCGCGCTGACTAAGGTTATTAATATACGGCAACGCAATGGCAACCAGTACTGCGGCAAAAACCAAAGCTATTAACGAGAGCAATACCGTTTCGCCCAAAAATTGTACAGCAAGCTGAAAACGCTGTGCACCTATTGATTTTCGTACCCCAACCTCTTTAGCCCGCTCTGCAGATCGTGCCGTAGAGAGGTTAATAAAATTAACACAGGCTATCACCAGTACAATTAAAGCTATTATAGCAAACAGGTTAGTGAGTTTCTGATCAAATTTTTGATAATTAACATAATCCAACCCTATATCGGCGGCATTGGAATGAACATCTTTAAGCGATAACAGGAACAGATCGTAAAATTTCCAGTTGTCCTTGCGCATATATTTTTTTTGATAGGCTGGAAATTTCTTTTCAAGGGCCCTTATATCGGTACCGGGCGCGAGTTCAAGATAGGTATTTAGCCAGTTACCGCCCCAGTTTGTAAACATTTGAGGCTTAAAAATGGTATTGAATGAAAACAAAGCATCAAACTGCAGCTGGGAGTTTTTGGGAACGTTGGCCAAAATCCCGGTAACGGCATAACTGGTGGTGTCGTCACCATAATGTGTTATCGTTTTACCGATAGGATCGTTATTTCCAAATATTTTTTTCGCGGTTTCTTCGGTCAGTAATACGCTGTGAGGTTTTAGCAAAGCTGTTTCCCTGTCACCGCGTATCAATTTAAAATCAAACATTTTCAAAAATGTCGAATCAACAAAAAGCACCTGTGGCGAGAATATTTTCTTGAGGCCATAAGTAATTTGGAATTTCTGCTGCCAACGTATACGTGTAAAATTCTTAATTTCGGGAAACTCATTTTTCAACGTAGGCCCCATCGGAAACATGGATAAGGCCACTTTTTGCGACGCCGCCATTCCCTCAAACTTTTGCACTTCATTTAACCTGTAAATGTTTTTGGTGTGCATGCTATCAAAGCTCTTCTCATAAAAAACGAACAACATGATAACAATGCAGGCGGCCATACCTACCGAAAGGCCTACGATGTTGATGGCCGAAAAAACTTTGTTTTTCCAAATGTTCCGCCACGCAATTTTGATATAGTTTTTGATCATGATATTGGAAACTCTAAATCCTAATTTCTAAATTGTTGAGCATTTTCACTCACCACTCACTTACTACCACCACTTACTACTCACTTCTTAAACTCTTAACCGGGTTGGCAATGGCGGCTTTTATTGCCTGAAAGCTAATGGTTATCAGCGTAATAATGATAGCTGCAACAGCCGAGGTCAGGAACACTCCCGGACCAATACTTACCCGGTAATCATATTTTTGCAGCCAGTTTTGCAAAAAGTAAAGCGCCACTGGTGAAGCTATTATGCAGCTTATTATTACCAGCAGCACAAAATCTTTAGATAACAAAAACCATAACTGGCTCACGCTGGCACCTAATATTTTACGTACGCCTATCTCCTTGGTGCGTTGCTCAGCAATGTAGGCGGCCAGCCCAAATAAACCGAGGCATGAAATAAGAATAGCCAAACAGGCGAAAATTCCAGATAGTTTACCTACTAACACTTCCTGACTGAATTTCCGGTTATAATCATCGTCAACAAAACGGTAAGTAAACGGATATGCTGGACTGTATTTTGCAAAAATTTGATTGAGTTTGTCAATAGCGTCATGCGGATTTACATTTGAGGCCAATCGGTAAATGATATTATCCTGTGTATTAGCGCTGTAAACAAACATGGTTGGATCAGCCTTGGCAAAGGGCGAAATCATCAGCGCGTCTTTTACCACACCAATGATCTTTATATTTCTGCCATTGTAATTTATAATCTGACTGATTGGATTTTTTAGCCTTAAGCGTTTGATAGCAGCTTCATTAAATATTAAGTTTAAAGTATCGGAAGCTACACCGGTATAATTCCTACCCTGATCAAAGCGCATACCCAGGGTTTTAAAATAATCATTGGTAATTAATACTATGCCCATTTCAACTGTTTCACCGGCAAACTTACCAGGCCAGTGATCAATATTATTATGCCAGTAAATATCAGTAGCCGGGCTTGAGGCCGACGTAATACTTTGAACAATACCGCTTTGCTGCAATTCGTTTCTTAAGGCCTGGAAATTTTTATTCAGGTCGGCGTTGGAGTTTGTGGTGAGCAAGCGGTTGATGCTGTAACCAGCAGGCCTGTTTTTAGCAAATTGGATCTGCCGGTAAATTACGACCGTACTTATAATTAAAGCAATAGAACAACTAAACTGCATTACCACCAAAATTTTTCTGGAATAAGACGCAGAGCGGCCAATCTGTATTGTCCCTTTTAAAACCTTAACCGGATTAAATGACGAAAGGTAAAAAGCAGGTTTGCTACCCGCAATAAGTGCGGTAAATAACACACAGCCCAATGCGATCAACCAAAAAGAAATACTTTGAAAAGGTATGCTGATTGCTGTACCAGTAAGCGCGTTAAACGGCGATAACGCTATCTGCACAAACATTACGGAACATAGAAACGATATAAACGTAATCAACGCCGACTCGGTTAAAAACTGAAAGATGAGGTGCTTACGCTGCGACCCGATAGCCTTACGTATGCCCACCTCACGTGCACGCTTTTCTGACCGGGCGGTTGTAAGGTTGATAAAATTTACACAGGCAATCAGCAATACTAAAATCCCTATAATGCTAAAAATGCGTACATACTCAATAAAACCGCCGCTCGCTACACCATTTTTATAGTCGGAATATAAGTGCCAATCGGGCATGGGCTGCATGATCACATCAGAGTTTTTGGCATTTATGTTATCCTCGCCCTTTTCCATATTCTTTATTTTGGGAGCTAACTGCGTGTAGGATATACCTGGTTTTAGTTTTACGAAAATGTTATAACCATTATTACCAAAACTGCCATGTGCTCCTTTCATACCTTCGCGCTGGGTTTGCTCCAGAAAGCTAAATGGTAAAAGATATTTAAATTGCAGGGATGAATTTGATGGAATATCATCTAAAACGGCTGTAACCTTTACGTTATAAGCGTTATCAATCTTCACTACTTTATTGATCACGTTTACGTTTCCGAATAAAGCTATGGCTGTAGCCCGTGTAAGCACAATGGAAAAAGGATCATTTAGCGCATTTCCTGCATTCCCCCGCAGCATCGGGTATTTCAACATTTTTAAAAAATCGCTTCCCACCTGCGGACCATTCAGGAACAACTTTTTATTATCTACCATCAGTCCGTGCGAACCAATACCATCCGTCTCGGCTACATATTCAATTTCGGGAAAATTATTACGAAGCGCATCAGCCAGCTTAAGCGAAGTAGAACTAAACGTAAGCGTTTCTCCGTTACTGTTAAAATTGCGCCTCACCTGGTATAGCCTGTCGGTATCGGGCAAAAACTTATCGTATGAATATTCATTGGCAACCCACAATGCGATCAACAATGCCACGGCCATTCCCGCAGCCAAACCCAGTATGTTAATAGCGCTGTATGCTTTGTTATTAATGATATTGCGCCAGGCAATTTTTAAATAATTTTTGATCATTATATTGGAAACTCTAAATCGTAAAAGCTAAACTCTAAATACTAAATTGCCGGGCATTTTTACTCACCACTCACCACTCACCACTCACCACTCACCACTCACTACTCACTACTCACTACTCACTACTCACTACTCACTACTCACTACTCACTTCTTAAACTTTTAACCGGATTGGCCAATGCCGCGATAATAGAGCGGTAGCCTACCGTTATGGCAGCAATAATAAATGTTGACAGTATGGACACCAAGAATATGCCTGGCCCTATAGTGATACGATATTTAAAATCCTGCAGGTAATTGTGCATGGCCCACCAGGCCAGGGGTGCCGCAATTACAAAGGCGATAAGCAATAATTTGGTAAATTCTTTGCCAAACAGCCATAACACATGCTGTATGTTTGCGCCCAATACTTTACGTACCCCTATTTCCTTTGTTTTACGCACAGCCATAAATGATACCAGGCCGTATAAGCCCAAACAGCCTATCAATATAGCAATACCTGCAAAGGCCTCTACCAGTTTAAGCTGTATTTTGTCCATCTCATAAAATTTCCGGATGCTATCATCCAAAAACTCATAAGAGTATAGTTCTTCCGGAAATGTCTCATTCCAGATCCGTTCTAAGGATGCAAGAGAAGATTTAGCATGAAGCATGTTTATTTTAACTGCACAGGTAGAATACCCTCTATAATCGGGCATAATACATATCGGCGAAATTTCAGTATGGAACGAATAATTATAAAAATCTTTAACTACCCCAACTATCGGCGCCTTGATTGATTTTCCATCAATACTTATTGTTTTACCAATAACGTCCTGCGGTTTTAGGTTAAGTTTTTTTACAAAAGTTTCATTTACCAAAAACTCCCGCGTGCTATCTGCCGGAAAAAAGTTTCTGCCTGCTACCAGCTTTATTCCAAAAGTTGACAGAAAGTTTTCATCACCTTGTTTGGTATTTATACCCCAGTGTTCCGACTCTGCCCGGTTATTATAGTAAATATCGGTTGAGTTATTTGATTGCGAAGCCGGCGGCCGGTAACAATAAGACACCTTTTCCACTCCCTGCACCTGGTTTATGCGGTTGCGCATGGTGCTCAATTTCATCTTATCGTTTTGTGGAATGGGCAATAACACTACGGCATCTTTATTAAAACCCAGATCGGCAGTTTGTGAATAATTTAGTTGTGATACGATGATGATAGCACCTATAATTAACACCTGCGAAATAGAGAATTGAGTAACGACAAGGATCCTGCGTAATGAAAAACCGCCAATATGTTTTTGTGACAGCTTGCTTTTAAGCGCCAGTATAGGCTGAAACCGCGCCAGCACAAGTCCTGGATATGAACCCGAAAGGAAAACAACTACGATGCTTACAAAAATTATAAAAAGCAACAGCTGCCCTTTATCAAACTGCATTTCTGACTCAAACAAATGGTTTATAGCCGGGAGGGCTGCATAAGATAAGCCAACGGCAATGACAACCGCAGCCAAAGTAATTAAAGCCGTTTCGGCAATAAACTGCCAGAACAACTGATGCGGAAGGCTTCCCAGTACTTTGCGGATCCCTATTTCTTTTGCCCTGTTAAGGGCTTGGGCTGTTGCCAGGTTAACAAAATTTACACAGGCGGTTATAATCAGGAACACGCCAATAAAGAACAATGCCCACAGGTATTTCTTATCGGCATAGCCGTCAAGATCGGCGTTAAAATGTATATCATTAAGCGGTTGTAATTTAAACATCCACACTTTTAAATCGCGACCGGTATAATGTTTTTTTACGATAAGCGCCATGGCAGCATTTGCCTGGGCCACGCTCACATTGGGCTTTAAACGGGTAAAGGCTTCACTACCGCTATATACTCCGCCCCAGTTATCTTCACGACCCTTATCGGTATATTCATCCATGTTGCCATACGATACATATATTTCCTGTTTGCGGTCGGTATTGGGTGGCAGGTCTTTTAATATCCCGGTTATAGTAAAATTAACTTTATTATCCAGGCGTATTACTTTTCCTATCGCGTTATCACTGCCAAAGTATTTATGCGCTATCTTTTCGGTAATAATAGCTTCTCCTGGCCGTACCAATACCGTTTTTTTGTCACCTTTAAGTAATGGAAAGTTCAGTATATCAAAGTATTGTGGTTCGGTAAAAACAACGCCACTTTCTTCCCTGAACTTTTTAACATCATTCCCCTTGGTTATTGTAATTAAATTATTCCGGAAATTAATTACCCGTGCGGTTTTCTCGGCCAGTGTAAAATCGCTCCTGAAAGTTTTGCCTAAAGGCTGAGGTACTCCTTGCGAACGGCCAATACCATCATCATGCCATTCGGTATACATGCGGAAAACCCTGTCCGGGTTCTTATGAAAATTATCAAAGCTCAGGTGATAGGTAATCAGTGTAAAAATCAGTATACCGCAGGCAATGCCCAAAGCCAAACCGATAACACTGATAGCGGCATAAGCTTTATTACGCTTTAAGTTACGCCAGGCAATTTTAATGTAATTCTTTATCATGATATTTTTTATGCTAAAACTTTTAACTTTTTATTCGCTCCGTAAACTTTTAACCGGATTGGTAAGTGCAGCTTTAATAGCCTGAAAACTAATGGTAAACAATGTAATAACCATTGCCACCAAAGCCGAAATTATAAACACCCAGGGCCCTATAGTTATACGGTAATCATATTTTTGAAGCCAGTTTTGCAAAAAGTAAAAGGCTACTGGTGATGCTATTCCGCAACTAATTGTTACCAGCAAAATAAAATCTTTTGAAAGCAGCAGCCAAACCTGGGTAACAGAGGCTCCTAATACCTTACGGATGCCTATCTCTTTTGTACGCTGTTCGGCAACATAAGCTGCTAACCCAAACAAGCCGAGGCACGAAATTAAAATGGCCAGCCCAGCAAACACACCGGCCAGTTTACCTACCAACATTTCGAGATTAAATTTATGGTTGTATTCTTCATCAACAAACTGGTATATGTACGGATAGGCCGGGTTATACGAATCAAATATTTTGGTGAGTTTTGCAATAGCATCATGCGTGTTAACATTAGGCGATAAACGGTACATGATATTGTTTGCCTGGTGCCCGTGACTAAAAATAGTTGGCGAAATCGGTGTAAAAGGCGACTCCATTAAGGCATCTTTAACAACGCCGACAATCCGCACCGGGGTGGTATTTCCATTCCAGGTTATTAATTGATTTATGGGATTTTTAAGTCCGATCCTTTTTACTGCCGTTTCGTTGAGTATTACAGTTGTTGAGTCGGCGGTCCAGCTGTTAGTAAAATCCCGGCCTTCTTTTAATTGCATGCCAAGCGTTTTAAAATAATTGTCAGACACGAATATGGCTGCAATATTTACGCCTTCGTCACCTGCATTTTTACCCGGCCATTTATCAAGCGACATGTGGCTGTAAATATTGGTTATCGGACTTGAAGCGGCAGCAACACTTTCAACCATTCCGCTTGCCAATAAATCATTTTTAAGCGCATCGTACTTATTGTTCAGGTCGCTGCTCATATCAGACATCATTAACCTGTCGGCATTATAACCCGTAGGCCTGCTTTTGGCATGCTGTATTTGTTGATAAACTATAATAGTACTGATAATTAAAGCTATAGAGCAGCTAAACTGTGCCACAACCAATACCTTGCGTGGTAACGCTGCCCCTTTCCCTTCTTTTATTGCCCCCTTTAAAACTTTTACCGGGTTAAATGCCGATAAATAGAAGGCAGGTCTGCTTCCTGCCAGTAAACCGGTTATCAATACATAACATATCATTACACTCCAAAATACGGGGTTACCATAAGGGATACGAATGGAGCCTTCTACAAGAGTGTTAAAAGAAGGCAACGCTAATTGTACAAATAATATAGAAAAGAAAAAGGCGATGAAGGTTATCAAAACAGACTCAGCTAAAAACTGGGCTATCAGATTACTCCGCTGCGAACCAATGGCTTTCCGGACCCCTACTTCTCGTGCCCGTCTCTCTGATCGTGCGGTGGAGAGATTCATAAAATTGATACAAGCTATAAGTAATACCAGTATACCAATGATGCTGAACATCCGTACATAATCAATAAAACCGCCAACAGGCTTGCCATTTTTAAAATCAGAATAAAGGTGCCAGTCTTTCAACGGATGGAGGATTACTACGGGCTTCGCAGGCCGCATTTGCGGGCTATGAGCATATACCAAATTCTTAATTTTAGGCGCCACTTGTTCAAGGCTTATGCCCGGTTGCAATTCTACAAACGCGTTGAATGAATTATTTGTCCAGGTTGTGCGGGCGTTCTTCATCCAGGTTTCGGTTTGTTCCTTAAAACTAAATGGTGTAAGGTAGCTAAATTGCAGGGTGGCATTTTTAGGGATATCCTTTAAAACGCCGGTTACCTTTAAATTTTGCTGATTATCAATACGTACCATCTTATTCATCGGATCGGCATTTCCAAATAAGGCTTTGGCTGTAGCTGCTGTTAAAATAATAGAATAAGGATCGGTGAACGCGGCCCTGTTGTTGCCCTGAATAAAAGGGTACTGAAACATCTTCAGAAAATCGGGCGCTGTTGCCCCACCACCCAGGTAAAGCTTTTTATCACCTACCATTAATGAGTGCCATTGCCAACCCACCCAATCGGTTTCGGCAACGCGTTTAATTTCAGGAATATCCTTTCGTAATACATCAGCCAGTGGAATTGACAAAGCCGTCTGGGTATGTTCGCCATCATGCTGCGATGTAAAATTCAATTCAACCCGGTATAATTGCTTATAATTAGGAAAAAAAAGATCATAAGAATACTCATTAACCACCCATAAACCAATAAGCAGGGCAACTGCCATACCGGCGGCAAGCCCCAATATATTTATGGCGCTATAAACTTTGTTGTTTATAATGTTGCGCCAGGCAATTTTCAGGTAATTCCTTATCATGATGCTTTCTTTAGCTAAAGCTTAAAGCCTGCGGCTTTAAGCTTTTAAGTTTCTATTCCGTCTTAAATATTTTAAAGCTTTCAGCCTTCGGCTTTAAGCTTTATGCTGCTACTCTGTCCTTAAGTTTTTAACAGGATTTGATAACGCTGCTTTAATAGCCTGAAAGCTAACGGTTACCAGCGCAATAAGCATAGCCAACACTCCTACCGCCGCGAATACAACCCAGTTAACATTAACCCTGTACTGATAATTTTGCAGCCAGTTTGTTAAGGCCCACCAGGCAACCGGGAAAGCGATAAGGCATGAAATTGCAACCAGTTTCAAAAAATCTTTTGATAACAGGCCCGTTAAACCGGTCACCGACGCGCCCAGTACCTTTCTGATACCTATCTCTTTAATCCTCCGTTCGGCTGTGTAGGCAGCCAGACCAAACAAGCCCAGGCAGGATATAATGATAGCCAGTGACGCGAATGTACCCGCCAGCTTCCCGGTTAAGGTTTCGGTTTTGAACAATTGGTCAAAGTCATCATCCATAAATTTATATTCAAAGGGGTAACCCGGATTGTTTGTCGTAATGATAGTACCAATCTTGCTTAACGCATCCTGTATGTTTGCCTGATCCTTAAATCGAATGCTTAATACACTGGTTCCTGTCGGATGATTATATAATAAAAGCGGGCCTCCTCCGGCATACATATCATTGTAAAGAAAATCTTTAACGATGCCTACTATTTGAAAACTCTTTTCTCCATTTCTTATAATGCCGCCTATATGCCCTTGCTTACCCATTTGCCGGGCCAAATCCTGGTTAATAATTACGTTATTGCTATCAAGCGAGGCATTGGCATAAAACCCCCGGCCGGCAGCCAGTTTTATACCCATAGTTTTTATAAATTGAGCATTTACATTTTCCCAGCTGATCAGCGGGTTTTTTGACGGGTCTTTTCCATCCCATGAATAATTATCGGTATTTGTGCCAACCTCCAATACGCGTGAATCACTTAGTGAAGCGTCTTCTACTACTCCGCTTGCTTTCAGATCGTTATAAACGCTTTCAAAATGATCAATCAATTTACCCTGGGTACTTACATAAATAAGGTTGTTTTTGTTATACCCCAGGTCCCTGGTTTTTACATGCTGTATTTGTTGGTAAATGATAACCGTACCGATGATCAGGATAATGGAAACAGAGAACTGTATTACCACTAAACTCTGCCTGATAAAACCTGCTCCGGCGCCCGATGGCAGTTTCATACTTTTTAAAACCGTAATAGGATTAAAAGACGAAAGGTAAAAAGCCGGATAACTACCTGCCAGCAAACCGGTAACCAACCCTATCGCTATCAGGTAAATAAGATGCCCGGGCTCCATAATATTAATGGCAAGCTCCTTTTGAACAAGGTTATTGAAAAATGGCATTGCTATATATACGATGCCTATGGCCATAAACACGGCTATATACGCCATAATAACCGCCTCGCCTATAAACTGGCCTATCAGTTTGCCTTTGCCTGCCCCCATTACCTTGCGTACACCTACTTCCTTAGCGCGTTTTTCAGAACGTGCCGTGCTCAGGTTCATAAAATTAATGCAGGCAATAATTAAAATGATAAAGGCAATGGCCGCAAATAAACACACATATTCTATACGGCCCCCATCCATTTTTCCATCAGTAAAGCTGTCATGCAGGTTCCAATCATTCATCGAGAAAAGGAAACACTCAGTGGTGTTCTTGTTTTTCTTTGTTTTGATATAATGAAGTAACTTTTGGTTTACCGCGTTTACATCAGCTGATGGTTCTAACTCAACATAGGTATGCGCCCAGTTGGCGCTCCAGTCATTCATCCAGGGAGCTTTGTGGTCAATGTTTTTTATGGGCGCAAGCCATTGAAATTGAAAGGTTGAGTTTTTAGGCAGATCATTAAAAACTCCGGTAACGGTAAACTCCTGCTCATTATTCATTTTTAAGGTTTTGCCAACTGGATTGGCATCACCAAAAAATTTCCTGGCCATGGTTATGTTAATTACCACCGAATGTAACTCTCTGAATACATTTGACTCATCGCCCTGAACAAACGATAGTTTCAGCATCGAAAATATCTCCGGATCGGTATAGCTTCCCTCTTCTCTGATGGCTTTTTCGCCAAGGGAAAACAACAGGTTGTCTTTACCAGCAATTCGCGCAGTGTTTTTTATACCGGGGATCTCTGTTTTTAACGCCGCGGCCATAGGGCCAGGAGTAGCATGAAAGGTAGATTTTTTGCCCTCGTAGGTCTGGTTCTCATAAATGGTATACAGATTATTCCTTTTCTCAAAATTATGATTGTAGGTAAATTCATCCTGTACCCACAAAAATATCAGGGAAGCACAGGCTATACCTATTGCCAAACCGGCAATATTTAAAAAACTATAAGCCCGGTTGTTTAACAGGCTACGCACCGTGGTTTTAAAATAATTACCTATCATGACTATTGTGTTTTAGATTATATCTGTGGTATAAACCTTATTCGTTCCGCAAACTATTTACCGGGTTTGCCAACGCTGCTTTTATTGCCTTATAACCCACTGTTATCCACGCAATAATTACAGATGTTACTATGGCCAGTACAAACACCCATATACTTAAGGAAATGCGATATGCAAAATTTTGCAGCCAACCGGTCATCAGGTACCAGGCGGTAGGCACAGCTATAACAAATGATATGGTTATAAGCACCATAAACTCTTTAGAGAACAAGTAGACAATACTGCTAACCGATGCGCCCAGAACTTTACGGATACCTACCTCTTTGGTACGTTGTACCGCCATAAATGATACCAGGCCATATAAACCCAGACACGAGATAAAGATGGCTATACCTGCAAATATTTTATAAACCAATGCCATCTGATTTTCCTGCTTATAAAAATTGGCTATGTTCTGATCAAGAAAATACCCGTTATAGGCATATTCCGGATAAGTATTTTCCCACATCTTTTGCAATTCGGCAACGGTTTTGGAGAGGTTGTTGGTTCTTATTTTGATGGCTACATGCGATTCATATGCTTTGTGGGCCGATATCACAATTGGCTTTACCGTTTCGCGCAGCGAGTTAGTCTTGAAATCTTTAACCACTCCGCTAATAGGCAATGTTGCTTCCGTACCCAAACGAACGGTTTTTCCTATGGCATCCTGTGCGTTCAGAATATTTAATTTGTGAATAAATGTTTCATTAACTACTACCTGACGGGCGGTATCACTTACGTCATATCCCTTTCCAGCTACAAAATGGAGTTGAAAGGTTTTAAAATAATCTGCATCGCCATATTTTAAATAGGTATTGAAACCCGGATCTTTAGTAGAATGGTTAAAGTAAAAATTCATCGACGAGTTATTATCAGATGATGGCGCATCTGACGAAAAACTTACCGATTGTACCTGCGCATTTTGCAATACACGCTGCTTAAATGAATCCATTTTACGCAGGCTCAGGCTATCGGTATAACCTGGTATAACCAGTACGGCGTTTTTATTAAAACCCAGATCGGCCTTGTTCACATAATCCATCTGGCTTACAGCCACAATGGTACCAATAATAAGCAATTGAGATATAGCAAACTGAGCGATAACCAGCACCCTGCGTAATGGTATACCGCCTATGGAGGCGGCAGTGATTTTATTTTTAAGGGCCAGCACCGGTTTAAAACCCGATACTATTAAAGCCGGATAAATACCAGACAACAGTATCACCACAAAAGTTACCGCTGCTAAAAACAATATGCTATCTGTGTTTAACAAATTGATATTATCTGGCACGCTGGCAATATTTTTTAAATAAGGTATGGCTATTTTGGCTACCAAAACCGCCAGCAAAACCGCTCCTGTTACAATGATGGCGGTTTCACCCATTACCTGCATTACCAGTTGATTTCGGGTGCTTCCCAACACTTTGCGTATACCCACTTCCTTTGACCGCCCAACAGATTGTGCCGTTGCAAGGTTTATAAAGTTGATAGAAGCCATGATAATGATCAACACCGCAATAAATGACAGGGTGCGTAAAGTAGCCATGCTCATTTGATGATCGCCGATGGTGTTACCAAAGCGCGTGTCAAAATGCATTTGCGACAAAGGCTGGGCAAAAATTACCCGGCGTTTGGTTCCGGTTTCGTAATGCTTGTTGGTAAATGCAACGAGTTGTTTATTGATATTATTTACACCGGTGTTGGGGAACAACATATATACCTGGTGACTGCTGCTTATAGATCCCCAGTCGTTTTCATAATCATACTCTTTGGGGTGTTGTTTCCAGGTAATGTACGATACCATTACTTTAAATGGAAAATCGCTGTTCGCCGGCGCGTCATCAACAACGCCGGCTACCTTCAGGTTTATCAGGTTGTCCATTTTCAGGATTTTCCCGGTAACATCGTTCCAGTTGTTAAAATACTTTATGGCGGTACTTTTATTAATTACTACCATATTAGGCTCCGCTAAAACAGCCGGATTACCCGCCAGCCATTTAAAGCTAAAAATGTCAAAAAATTGCGGCTCAATAAAAACCAGACCTACATCTTCCGTGAACTTTTTATCGCTTGTACTATTGCCTGTGTTGTTATCTGGCACGGTGATCTGGCTGCCATAACTGGAATTTAAAGCCGCCACCTTAGCCTGTGGAAAATCAACCCGGAGGGCATCTGTTGCAGGCGCTGGTACACCCGGTGTATAATGCAATCCATCCTCATGAATTTGCTGGATTACTACATGGTATATGTTCTTAAAATTAGGTTGGGCGGTATCAAAGCTTAATTCATATTTAATAATGATAAATATGAGCAGGCAAGCTGCAATCCCTAAAGTTAAGCCGGCTACATTAATAATGGAGTACCCTTTATGACGTATTATATTTCGCCAGGCTATTTTTAAATAATTTTTCAGCATATCTTTAAGGTTATCAGCATACCGGGCTAAAACCTATACCAAAAACATAATTATCTGAAAATCAATTAACTGATATAAAATCATACAGAGAACATGTACGCAACCGTAACACTATGTGTACGGTTATGATACAGTGTTTTAAAGAGTTTAATTGTACGCAATAAAGCTGGTACAGAATTAATTAGAATATTAAACAATGGTTGCAAAGGACTGGTAAAAGTTCACGATAACATTTTCTCCATAACCAGGTATTTGTCCTTTTTTCCTATACAGGAAAAACCAACCCGCTTACATATATTTTGGGCTTTTATATTGTCTTCTCTTACTTCAGTAAGGCATTTCTTAAACCCTTTAAGTACCAGGTCGGCAATAAAAAAGTCAACCAGCCTTCTGCCATATCCCATTTTTCGTACGGATGGCGAAATCACAACCATTGATAAAAATGCAACTTTATTTACATGGTCATTGGCATAATATGCTAAAAATCCCTGCAATACCCCTTCCTCCATTACCGAAATTACACAAGCTTTTTGCATGATCTTATCTACATAAGCATTCAAATCGTCCATAGCGTACATTCCGCTGGGGTCGTCAAGTAAGGGGAGCATTAAATTGTAAATTTCAGATCTCATAGCAATTGTGTTAATGATTAGGTTAATTTTAATTTGAAAACCAAGCCATAATTAACTCTTACACACTGCACCAATCATTCCGGGGGCAGGAATTATGATTATAACCGGCTTTAACTCATGTTAATGTCACAATTCTATTGTTATATTATCTAATAAGCAAACATAATGAGATATTGCCTGTAACTTGTATAATCTTAATTACAGGTTTACATATTTTTTACAGGTTATTCGTTCCGCAGGCTATTTATTGGATTAGCCATAGCCGCCTTTACAGACTGAAAACTAACGGTTACAAAAGCAATTAGTAAAGCGATAGCAGCGGTAACGGCAAATATCCACCACTGGATGTCAATTCGGTAAGCAAAATTCTGCAGGTACTTACTCATCATGAACCATGCGAGCGGAGATGCTATAATTACCGCAATCAACACTAATTTTAAAAAATCGGCCGATAATAATGTGGTAATATTGGTTATTGACGCTCCCAGCACCTTTCTTATGCCTATCTCTTTTGTACGTTGCAGCGTCAATAATGATATGAGACCGAGTAAACCCAGGCAACTTATAAAAATGGCTATAATAGCGCTTGATGTAATAAGTTTGTTCAGCAGTTCTTCTTTTTAATAAAAGTCTGCTATCTGTTCATCCAGAAAATGGTATTCAAATACATTATCCGGAAAAACCGACTGCCATGTCTTTTGTATCTGCGCCATTGCGGCCGACTGGTTTTTCATATTTATCCGTACCCCGATATACTGATAGGCTGACCGGAAAGTACTGATGTACTCTGCCTCAATTGGTGTATACAATGATTTTGCATTAAAATCTTTCACAACCCCCACTATTGTGCCCGCGTTATTAGACAGATCGCCTGCCGTAAATTTACGCCCGATAACCTGCTGCAGATCATTGATCCCCAGCTTGTGCATTAATTTTTCGTTAATCAAATATTCCATTGCGGTATCGCTTTCGGCTATGTTTCTGCCCGCAATGATGTTCAGACCAAATGTTTTGGCATAACCGGCGTCACCCATAATGGTACGTCCAACAAATTTCTCCCAGTCGCGGCCATCATATTTGATAGAACCGCCTTTATCTGCCGTTGACGATGGCGCCCTGTAACAATACGAAACCGCATTGATCCCCGGATTTGCCAATAACCGGTTACGCAAAAAATCGGTTTTTCCCTTATCAAAATCGGGCAATGGCAGCATTATAACACCTGTTTTGTTATACCCGAGGTCTGCGGTTTTCAGATACCTTACCTGCATGGTAATGATAATGGTGCCGATGATAAGCACCTGCGCAATAATATTTTGAATTACGATAAGGCTTTTGCGGCTAAACCCAGTTGATTGTGACTGATTACCCACCTGGTTTTTTAACGCGTTTACCGGTTTAAACCCACTCAAAATCAGGGCCGGGTAAAAACCAGCCGCCATAGTGATCATTATCATCATTATGCCTATAAAACCAAACAGTTTCCAATCATTTACCAAGCTGAAAGTAAGCATGGTTTGGAGCCATGAATTTAACACCGGTAAAAACAGGAATACAAACAGCATGGCCAGCAAACCGGCAAATAAAACAATAAGGAAAGTTTCGGCAATGAACTGAAAAAATATTGATGTTGGTGTGCCGCCTAAAACCTTGCGTGTTCCTATTTCTTTGGCACGTTTAAAGCTTTGGGCTGTAGCCATGTTAACAAAATTAACACAGGCTATTACAATCAATAATAAACCTACAATGCCCAGCGTAACCAGTAATGATTTTTGTATCACTCCGCTGTACCGGCCGTCAAAGTGTACCTCATTTAAGGGTTGTAGTAAAAACTTGTACGACTTTGAGATCTCTTTTCCAGCGGCTTTGGTAATTGCCGCTTCAACCGTTTTAGGAGATAAGTTTGGGGGGAGCGACAAAAACAGCACATTCCGCGAATCAGAAAACGCCCAGTTTTCCTGCCAATCTTTTTGAATATCAGGATATAAAATTTTCAGGAAGCTTTGCGATAGAAACATATCGCATTTAAAGTCGGTATTGCTAACATTGTCCTTTAGTACACCGGTTATCTTAAAGTTGTACTTGTTGTTCAGGCGGATAACCCTGCCCATTACATCATCTGTACCAAAGTATTTTTGAGCCAGCTTATGCGTAATAACTGCATTGTACGGATCATTAAACGCGTTAGTAGCACTTCCCTGAAGCCAGGCATAGTCAAGCATATTAAACCAGTGCTTATCGGCAAGTCCAACGTTTTCTTTTTCATAAAATAATTTGCGGCCTGCAGCATCATTCTGCGAAACGGCAATAGTAAATGATTGTTTCCTGATGAGTAGTCCGGCATCTTTGATCTGCGGAAGTTCGGTCTTTATCGCTCTCGCTAAAACCATAGGAGCGCCCTGGTCGTATAATATTACACCATCATCAAAATGTACCTGGTTTACAATTTTATAAAGCTGTTTGGCATCATGATGATACGTATCAAAACTAAGGTGATAAGTAATAAACTGATACAGGATAATACCACAAGCTATGCTTAACGACAAGCCAAATACGTTTATAAGCGTATAAAACTGATGTTTCCGTAAATTGCGCCAGGCTATTTTGAAGTAATTATGTATCATATACCTTTTGTTTATACGATGATAGCTAAATTACTTAAAATGAGTAGTTAAATTGTGTTAAAACATTTAATAGCTTATTCACTCCTCAGGCTGTTAACTGGGTTGGCAATAGCGGCTTTAACCGTTTGAAAACTTAATGTAATTAACGCCGCAACCAGCATACCTGTACCACTTAAAGCAAATATCCACCAGCTTATGGTAGTGCGGTCGGCAAAGCTTTGCATCCATTTATTCATGGCATACCAGGCCAGCGGTGTAACCAACACAAAAGCCAATATAGTTAACAACACCAATTCGGTAGATAAAAGGGTAACTATCTGGGCAACCGATGCGCCCAACACCTTACGTACGCCTATCTCTTTTGTACGCAAATTGGTAGTGTACATGGCCAATCCCAGTAAGCCAAGGCAGCTAATAAATATAGATAGTCCGGTAGCCCAGGCGAGCAATGTTGAAGTATGTTGCTCGCTATCATAAAGCTGTGCTAAGTTTTCATCAAAAAAATGATATTCAAAATCATCATCCGGATATATTTCCTTCCAGGCTTGCTGCATGCTGTTGATCGCTTTTTTCCAGTCGCCCCCGTTTGCCGATTGCGGTTTTAACGCGATATGAAACGTACCATGATTATAGTGTTCATTACTTGTTAAAATAGCCAAAGGTTTAATAGGCGAATGCAACGACTCGTGATGAAAATCGGCCACTACGCCTACGATCTCTATTTTTTTATCGCCGTTGAAATTGTCTATCTGTTTACCAACAGCATCCTGCGGATTTTTAAACCCAAATATTCTTGCACAGGTATTATTGATCAGGAATGCCCTGCCGGTATCCGCTATTTGTATATTACGCCCAGCGAGCAGTTTAATCTTATACACATCAATATAATGCTGATCGCCGAATTTTAATTCCAGGTTTATCTTGACCTCTTTTTTGCCGTCTTTATAAGTAGCTTCTGTAGAATTGCTCCCATTGGATGATGGCGCGTCTTTTCCAACACTTATCATTGTTACCTGCGGAATAGCCTGCAGCTTATTCATAAACACATGATTACGGCTGTCTGTCCGGTTTTTCCACGGAGAGTTTATAATGATAATAGCATCCTTTTTAAAGCCCAGATCTTTGTGGAGTACATAATAAATCTGCTTGCTAACCAATACGGTAGCCATTATAAAAAACTGGGCTATTACAAACTGGGCTACTGTTAACGATTTTCGTAAAAAGGCAGTTCTTGTTTTACTGTTGCTATTAACGGCCTGATTTTTTAACACTAAAACAGGCTGGTAACCGGATAACACCATAGCTGGATAGAAACCGGAAAGCAGGGTTACCACCACGGTGAGTATTACTAAGAACAACATCAGGCCAGGTTGTTGAATAATATTTACACTTATACCTTCCGGGATAAAATCGGCAAAAAGCTTCAATATCACCGGAGCAAGCAAGACTGCTATTATTACTGCAATAGTAGTAATCAGGAAGGTTTCGCTTAAAAATTGTACAATTAACTGGGTGCGTGTACTCCCCATTGTTTTACGAATACCTATTTCCCTTGCCCGCTGTGAGGATTGGGCCGTTGTTAAGTTTATAAAGTTAATACATCCTAATATCAGGAGAAACAATCCAATAGCCAACAACCCATATAGCGTTGATTTATTAGCGGTACGGCCCGAATTAAATGTGCCATATATATTATTAAAGTGCAGATCGTTTAGTGGTTGTAAACTGAAATTACGGGTATTGCCTTTATTCGACGGCTTTGGTGGATCATGCTTTTTTAGCAATTCATTTAATTGTTTTTCTACATGTGCTACTGTAGTATTTGGTGAAAGCTTAATAAAAAGCTGTGAGTCGGAGGTTGTGCCACCCCAGTTATCAAGTCGTAACTCGTCTGAAAGGGCCGTATTGTTCTTTGCCGTGGTATATGATATAAAATCGTGAAAGGCAAAATCGGTATTGCCCTTCAATGGTTCTACAATGCCGGTAACCGTTGTGTTCACGGTATCGTAAGTTACCACACGGCCAAGCATTTGGTTATAGGACGTTTTAGGGAAATATTTATTAGCCTGATCTGTAGTGAGCACCACCTGGTTGGGTTCGTTTAATGCGGTTTTAACATTACCGGCGAGCCAGGTGTAGCTTAATAAATTAAAATAACGGCTATCAGTTAATATCACATTATCCTGTATTTTGAACTTAACCGGCATGCCCGATTTTGTTGGAATCAATACATTAGGCTGCGACAGGTTAAAAAATGGAGCCGTTATTTCGACACCGCTTACTGCTGTCCTTACCGCCTCAGGTACGGGCCCAGAAACCCCGCGGTTGTGTGCTTCTTCGCCAGCAAAGGTGTAGTTAGAAACCACCCTGTAAATGCGGTCGCCATCAGGGAAAGACTGGTTAAAGGTGAAATCAAAATGAACAATAAGGTAGATAACAAGGGCCGAACTGATACCAATGGATAAACCAATAATATTAATAAACGTAAAAAGCTTATGCCTCCGAAAATTACGAAACGCAATTTTGAAATAATTTTTTATCATGGTTTTCTTAAATTCTAAAATCTAAATCTTAAACTCTAAATTACCGGGCATTTTCACTCACCACTCACCACTCACCACTCACCACTCACCACTCACCACTCACCACTCACCAATACTACTCACTCCGTAAACTCTTCACCGGATTAGCCATTGCAGCCCTCATAGTATTAAGGCTTACTACAATGAGTGTTAACAGCAATATCAATATGCCCACTACCCCAAATAACCATATGCTGATATTGACATGGTATGTATATTTTTGAAGCCAGTTATGCATTAACCACCAGGCCAGGGGCGTTGCAATTACAAAGGCTATCAGCACTAATTTTAAAAATTCGGTAGATATTAATACCAATAACTGTTGTATGGTTGCTCCTAAAACCTTGCGTATCCCTATTTCCCTGAAACGTTTTTCGATGGTGAACGATGCCAGACCGGCTAAGCCTATACAACATATAAAAATAGCCAGGCCGGCAAAAATATTAGTGATACGGCTTATCAGTTCTTCGGTCAAAAACTTTTTACCAAACTCATCATCCACAAACTGGTATTCAAAAATATCAGCCGGACTATATTTCGCGTAAATATTTCGCAGTAATTGTATGGCTTGCTGGGGTTTTACGTCATTATTTAGCCTTAGGTTTATATAACCCGAATTGTTATGATCGGAAAAAACCATCATCGGATCAACAGGCATGTATGGCGATAACATCACCACATTATCGGTTACCCCAATTACCGTATATTTATGATTGTCATACCGTAATTGCATACCAATTGGTTTTTTGATTTGCATGGCTTCAACCGCCGCTTTATTCAACAATACAGCCGAAGTATCAGATGGCATCCCTGTAAATTCATGTCCTTGCAGCAGTTTAATACCCATGGTTTTAACATAATCAACGTCAGCTGTCATGTTCGAAAATATAATATTGGCATTTGCAGGCTTACCCTCCCAATCCGGTGGACCCGATCTCCAGGATATTTCCGTTACCATCCATGAGGTACGGGTAACATTTTTGATAAGCCCGGTTTTCAGCAGATCGTTTTTAATAGATGCAAAGTTTTTATCAGTTGCCGCTGTAGATGGCGTCATGATCAGGTTGTTTGGATTGTATCCTATATTCCGATCTTTAATATGTTGTATTTGCTGATAAACAATAATAGTAGCCGAGATCAGCAAAATTGATCCAACAAATTGAAACACCACCAATATTTTGCGCGGTGCTATTGCACCCTTACCTGCCACAAACGTGCCTTTCAACACTTTCACCGGGCTAAATGACGATAAATACAATGCAGGGTAACTGCCTGCTATTACACCGGTAAACAGGATGATAATAATTGCGCCCATCCAAAATACCGGCTCCGAAATATTTAAATATAATTGTTTACCAACCAACAGG
This sequence comes from Mucilaginibacter sabulilitoris, assembly GCF_034262375.1. NCBI lineage: Bacteria > Pseudomonadati > Bacteroidota > Sphingobacteriia > Sphingobacteriales > Sphingobacteriaceae > Mucilaginibacter > Mucilaginibacter sabulilitoris. The sequence goes on along the minus strand of NZ_CP139558.1, from coordinate 4,030,521 downwards.
TTAAATGATGGAAGTAACAGATAAACCGCCATTATAGCACATATAAAAGCAATAAGCACCAATATCATCGACTCTAAAAAGAATTGTGATATCAGTTGCTTTTTGTCCGAGCCCAGTGTTTTCCGTATACCCACCTCTTTGGCCCGTTTTTCTGACCGGGCAGTTGAAAGGTTCATAAAATTAACACAGGCAATCAACAATATTATGATGGCAATTACAGTAAAGAAACGAACGTACTCAATCATACCGCCAACGTTCTTACCATCTTTAAAATCGCTATACAGGTGCCACTTATTCATCGGAAAAGTAAAATAAGTGCTGATTTTATCTTTATTATGCTGAAACATAACACCGGTAATATATTTCTCAAGCTGCGGAATATTTGGATTATCCACCGTTTGTATATATACTTCCCATGATGAGCCTTCCCACCGGGTCATGGCGTTCTTAACATCAGCACTTGAAAAGTTGTAAGGTATAATAAAGTCAAATTGCTGGGTGGTATTACCAGGCAAATCGGCCAGTACGGCAGTAACCTTGTGTACTTCGTTATTATCAATCTTTATTGTCTTATTAATGGGGTCAGCACTGCCAAATAAGCTTTTGGCAGTTGATTCGGTGATCACAATTGACAATGGATCAGTTATGGCAACAGCTGCATTACCTTTAATAAACTTCCAGGAAAACATATCAAAATACCTGCCCCCAACATAATATCCATGCTTTTTAATGCGGGTTTCGCCAAAATTAACCTGGTGCTGCTCTAAATGAGACGTAAGTACCGCGTTTTTTATTTGAGGATACCCGCTTTCCAGTGCCTTAGCCAGCGGAAACACCATGTTCTTATCAGTGAAAATGCTGTTTTTAAAATCGCGGTTAGCTACTACCTGGTAAATTGTTTTATAGTTTGCATGGGCCTTATCATAAGTAAGCTCATTCTTTACCCACAAAAAAATAAAGATAGTGCAGGTAATCCCGATGGTAAGCCCAAGCAGGTTTGTTATAGAAAAACCTTTATTTCTGATCAGGTTTCGCCACGCAATTTTGAAATAATTTTTTATCATGGTTATAAACTCTAAATTCTAATTTCTAAATCCTAAATTGCCCGGCATCTTTACTCACCACTCACCACTCACCACTCACCACTCACCACTCACCACTCACCACTCACCACTCACCACTCACCACTCACCACTCACCACTTCACCACTTCACCACTTCACCACTTCACCACTTCACCACTTCACTACTCACTGCGCAAACTCTTCACCGGATTGGCCGTGGCCGCTTTAATAGATTGAAAGCTTATGGTTACAAATGCAATCACTACGGCAACAATGCCGGCCAATACAAACACCCACCATTGTATACTGATATGGAAGGCAAAATCAAGCAGCCATTTACTCATAGCGTACCAGGCTACGGGCAAAGCAATTACCGCCGCTATAATTACCAGCTTCAGGAAATCCTTTGATAGTTCGGTTACAATTTGTGGTATGCTTGCACCCAGTACTTTACGCACCCCTATTTCTTTTACCCTTTGCGTAATGGTAAATGCCGATAAACCAAACAGACCCAAACAGGCTATAAATATGGCAACGCAGGAGAAGATGGTAAACAGGCTGCCCTGCTGCTGTTCGCTGTTATATAGTTTTTGAAACCGGTCATCCAAAAAAGTGTACTCAAAAGGTATTTCGGGTTGCGCTTTACGCCAGGTTTCCTGAATAGTATTGATAGCCCCGCTAATGTTGTTACCGGTAATTTTAACCGACAATCTACTGTAGTTATTATTGGCGAAAGGCGGCATCCGCATGAGCAATGGGATAATGTTTTGGTGTAATGATTCAAAATGAAAATCATTCACTACTCCAATAACTTTTCCGCGTACCCCACCATAGCTCAATTCTTTACCTATGGCCTTTTCGGGGGTTTTCCAGCCTAATACCTTAACCGAAGCTACATTGATGATATAATTATTACTGTCTGTACTAAAATCGCGGGAGAAATTACGGCCGGCTGCCAGTTTCATTCCATAAGTTGGAATAAAGCCATAATCAACATTTATAAATTTTAAATCGGCCTTAACCGGTTGTGAGGTACTTCCTTCAAAAACAGATACCCCCTGGTCATCAAGCAACCGCCCCGACGGGATACGTGACGAGCGTCCAAACTCCTTTATATCCGGATTTTTCATCACCTCATTTTTAAACGCGCTGAGCTCGTTGTCAGAAAAAGGGTTACCAATGGTGATGATGTGTTCTTTATCAAACCCTAATGATTTTTGCTGTATATATCTCAGTTGCTGAAATACGATAGTGGTTGCTATAATGAGGATAATGGAAATGGAAAATTGTAACACTACCAGCACCTTGCGGAAGGATATATTGCCCGAACCTACTTTTATAATACCTTTTAAAACCTTAACCGGTTTAAACGACGACATAAAAATAGCTGGGTAAATACCGCTGATAAGGCCTACTATAAACGGAAGCGCTATTACGGCTATCAAAATTTTCGATTGATAAAGACTGCTGAAAAGCAAATCCAGTTCAGAAAACTTATTGACCAGCGGGATCAGCAGCCAGGTAAGCACCAGGGCCAATACCAGTGAGAAACAGGTGATCAAAACCGATTCGCTTAAAAACTGCGTAATGATTTCTTTTCGCTGCGCACCTATTACTTTTCTGATGCCTATTTCTTTGGCCCGTATGGTTGATCTTGCTGTTGAAAGGTTCATGTAATTGATGCAGGCTATCAATAAAATAAACAGGGCAATGGCCGAAAATATATAAACCCGTTTGATGTCGCCGTTCTGTTCAATTTCATCGTCAAGATGTGAGTGCAGGTGGATATCTAAAAAACGCTGTATATGTAATTTGCTGAATTTCGATTCCTTAAAATTACCAGGTTGACCAGGAAAATGCACATACTTATCTAAAAATGCAGGAAACAAAGAAGCTACTCTATCAACATTATACCCTTTCGGGAAAAGCAAGTAGGTAAAAAATGCGTTATTTCCCCAATTGGTTTGTAACTGCTTTTCGCCATAAATTGTACTATCTCTTAAGGTATTAAATGATAACAGCATTTGGGGGTGTAATTGTGAATTGGCCGGAAATGGTTCATATATACCGGTAACCTTAAAATTAACCTGGTTATTGAGCCTGATCACTTTATTTATTGGATCTTCATCTCCAAAGTATTTCCGGGCCATATCCGGGGTCATCATCACGCAAAACGGGTCGCTGAGCGCCGTTTTAGGGTCGCCTTTAAGGGTTTTCAGGCTAAAAAAATCAAAGAAGTTCTCATCTGCAAAATATGAACCTCTTTCGGTCAGCAGCTTATCCTTGTAACGTAAAACAACATTACCGTTCGGGAATACACGGGTTACTTTTTTTATGTCCGAAAACTCATTTTTAAGCAAAGGGCCAAACGGCGGCGCGACCGCGCCTAAATGCAGGTTATCAATACCATCGGCGGTATTAAAACTGCGCGTTACCCGGTAAATGTCATTGGCATTGGTGTTAAACTTATCATAGCTCAATTCATTAACAATATATATCAGGATAAGCATACAGCATGTTAAGCCTATGGTTAAACCAAAAATATTGATGAATGATATAAATTTATGCCGGGTAATATTGCGTATAGCGCTTCGTAAATAATTCTTTATCATAACGTTAATCTCTAAATTCCAAAACCAATCCCAAATTCAAATCAGGTTTAGTAGCACAACTGACTCAAAATCTATTTAAAACGCGTACCAATTATTTAATTAACTAATAATCAATTAATTAGCATAAAAAATCCAAGCCTATACTGTTCGCAGGCGTAACACCGTATGTCCGGTTATGATACAGTTTTTTTAAAACAAACAAGGCCTGTCAGTTAATATTGACAGGCCTTTGCAATCCTTAGTTTGTTACGTGTAATCAGTTAAGGTTCAGGGTTATTCTTCCGTTACCCCTAACCTCAAACGGAGTTCCGCCTCCGTTAAGTTTTCCCTGTATTTTTTCCTTTTCTTTAACTCCATTAAAATTCCCCAACAGGGCTGACTCTATCTTTTGGCCGCGAAGGTCAAGATCAAGTCCTTGCTTTGAAGGAATATCCAGGTCAATATGCCCTGAACTAACATCAATTTTAACATATTTGCCAACATTGGTAAACTGCGCATGGAAACTACCGCCACTGGTTGAAGCGTCAAGGGCACATGCCAGTTGCGACAGGTTGATACTGCCGCCCGAGGTGCCGGTTACCAGCTCACCGCTAATGTTATTGGCGTTGATACTGCCTCCGCTGGTGTTCGCATTAATAGTACCTTTTAAAGCATCTAAACGCAACGAACCGCCCGATGTTCCCAATTTTATACGACCCTGGCAATTTGATGCATTAACGCTGCCGCCACTGGTTTGCAGGTCAATATCCTGACCTGAATTGCTTACACTTATGCTCCCGCCCGATGTTCTGCCACGTATTACCCCGGTAAGGCGATCGACATGCAGGCTGCCGCCGCTTGTTTCAAAACTTTGCTGTCCGGTTAGGTTATCAAGATGAATACTTCCTCAGCTGGTTCTTAAATCAGTAGTTACCTGGGTAGGTACAAATACTTTAAAGGAGATGTTAAGCCCGTTGTTGCCGTCAAAAGAGCGATTGTTTTTGTTTTTTGCAACCGCGTGGACCTCGCCCCCGTTTACGGCAACGTCCAACTCATAATTTTCATCAAGACGTTTTTTAATTTCGTCGTTTGATATATTCCTCAATCCGTTGTTGCCGGTTATGTAAACTTCAACCCTGGGTTGCTCGCCGGTTGCGCCGCTAACAGCAATGCTGCCGCCTGATGTAGTTACAAAAACCGCTTTTACACCAGCCCCTGCCAATGATTTTGTCATGTATGGCGCCTTGTCATTCTGTGCTAAAACAGCATACCCCTGGCAGGCCACAAATAACAACAGTAAATACTTTTTCATAATGTTTTGGTTTAATTTAGATATAAGACCCTTTTATTTAACTTTTAGTTGCATTGATATAAAAAAAATAAAACATGCTATTCGCTCCTTAAACTATCCACCGGGTTAGCCAAAGCTGCTTTAATAGCATGGTAACTGATGGTAATTATAGCCGTAAGCATTGCGATAACACCTGCTACGGTAAATACCCACCACGGTATGGTGATGCGATAAGCAAAGTTCTGGAGCCAGTTGTGCATAGCCCACCACGCCACCGGCGAGGCGATAACGATGGATAACAACACCAGCTTTAAAAAATCTTTTGTTAATAAATTAGTAATCGCAGAAAGGCTTGCACCTAATATTTTACGCACGCCTATTTCTTTTGTACGCTGTTCAATAGTAAACGCGGCCAAACCAAATAGTCCCATAGTGGCCAGTATTACGGTGATATAAGTAAATATACTGAATATGGAAGCCAGCCTGTCTTCTGCCTTGTATTGCTGGTTAAAGGCATCGTCCATAAAGGTGTAGTCAAACGGGGTGTCCTTGTCGTACTTTTTATAAATATCCTGCATTGATTTAAGCAGCGACGGCAAATTGGTATGCGGTTTTACTTTGGCAAACAAATTACAACCCAGCTTACCCCATAATGATGTAGAATCAGGAATTGTTGAAAGCGCCATCGGACTGACAGCATATTGCATCGATCCAAAATTGAAGTTCTTTAATACACCCACAACTTCTAACCTGTCTGATCCGGCTTTTATAAAGCTGCCGATAGGATTAACCGGAAGATTTAATTTTTCGATAGCCAGCTCGTTAATCACTATTTTATTATGGGCTGCCAGTTCGGTATTTGGTAAGGGAGGATACTTCCATTTGAGCCCCAGCATCGAAATAAAGTTATGGTCAACCAGCAGCGATGTGATCAGCACGTTTTGGTCTTTGGTTTTGCCTTCGGCCGAAAACGTATCAAAGCCTTTAAACATCGCGTTATGCGAAGTGGCTATGCTGCTTACGCCAGCCAGGTCAGCAATGTCCTTTTTAAATACCTGGTATTTTTTACCCAAATCTTTACCAACGGGTATCATGATAACATTATCACGGTTTACGCCGGTATCTACATGCCTGAAATAATAAAGCTGCCTGTCGATGATAATCCCGCAGATGATCAGCCCCACTGATATAGCGAATTGCAGCGTAGTGAAACCCTTGCGCACCATCATGCCACCTGCCTGTTTACTTGTTTTCCCCTTTAAGGTGATAGCAGGCTTAAACGCCGAAAGTACTACTGAAGGATAACTGCCCGCTATCAAAACCGTTACCAAAAACAAAGCGACCAGTAGTGTAACAACTAACGGGCTATATAAAAATGAATTATCAATTTTAAGCTGCAATACATTTAAAAACCAGGGCTTTACCAAAAAGCACAGTAAATAGCCTAACACAAATGATATGCTGCTGAACAATGCGGCTTCTACATAAAATTGAACGGCTATGTTTTTGCGGCTGGCACCCGATACCTTACGTACACCAACCTCTTTGGCGCGTAAGGTTGCGCGCGCAGTGGCCAAACTCATGTAGTTAACCAATGCCAGCAACAATATTAAAACAGCTACCAGCGGAAATATTTTAAGGTATTTAGTATTTGCCGTGTCGCCGTCGTTACCCTTTAAGTGCATATCTGTTAAAGGTTGCAGGTAAAACTGTATCCCTTCGGCATCCTTATTTTTCTTGCTTATCAATTGCATGTTATGCATGAAGGAAGCGGTATCTGCGGCATGATTTAATTGCAGGAAGATATTAAAAGATCCAAATCCAACTTTCTGAGAACCGGAATACTGAGCAGCCTCTTTCATTGACTGGAAACTTTGGCCCGAAGCCACAAAATTAAAGTTGATAGAAGAATTTGACGGAGCGTTTTCGGCCACCCCGGTTATTTGATAAGTATGGACGCTATCTGTTTTAATATTGATGGTTTGACCTACAGGATCGGCATGGCCAAAATATTTTTTGGCCATATCTTTTGAAATCACCACCGAGAAAGGCGTTTTCAGTACTTCTCCCGCGTCGCCGGATAATAACTTGAAAGAGAAGAAATTAAAGAATCCCGGATCAACGAATATCAGCTTACTTTCTAAAAACCTGGCTTCGGGAGCCGACGGCTTATTAATTACAATTGGTTTAAAGTAATTCAAAACACGTGCAAAGCTCTCTACCTGCGGATAGCTTTGTTTAACCAGCGGCGCGGTAGCATAGCTCATATAAGCCATATCCACGGTATTATCGCCCATTTTTAATTTCCCGTGCAAACTAAAAGTACGCTTCCCATTTTTGTGGAAACTATCGTAACTCATTTCGTGCGTTACGTATAGCATGATCATGATACACACGGCCAGACCAACGGCCAACCCCACAATATTGATAAAAGTAAATCCTTTGTTTTTACTTAAACTACGAAATGCTATTTTGATATGGTTCTTAAACATAGGGCTTAGATGGTGAATTATAGGTATTTATTGTTGTTAGATTTATCATTCATTTTTTAAACTGTTAACCGGATTGGCGAGTGCCGATTTAATGGATTGAAAGCTGATGGTTAAAAAGGCGATCAAAATTGCACCTATGCCGGCCAGCGCTACTATCCACCACTGAAAATTTACCCGGTAAGCAAAACCCTGCAGCCATTGGTGCATAAAATACCAGGCAACCGGCGACGATATTAATATAGCGATGAACACCAGTTTGATAAAATCTTTGGTCAGCATGGCAACAATAACAGACACATCGGCTCCGAGTACCTTGCGTATGCCTATTTCTTTAGTGCGCTGCTCCGCGGCGTATGCAGCTAAACCAAACAACCCTAAACAGGCTATGGCTATGGCCAATGAAGTGAATATGACTGATATTTTGCCTATACGCTGCTCGGTGCGGTAGGTGGCATCAAAATCCTGATCCATAAATGAATAGGCAAAATGCTGATTGGGAAGCAGCGATTTCCATTTGCTCTCGATGGCTGATATTAAGGCAGGAGCGTTTTTGCCGTTGGTGCGCACGCTGAGCGCATCATAGTTGTCTTCCAAAAACAAGGTAACCGGCGAAATATTATCACGTAATGAGCTAAAATGAAAATCTTTGACAACACCAATAATATTAAACTTTTTGATGGTTTTGCCCCCGCTATCCATAGGGCGGTAAATTGGTTTGTTTAAGGGAGATTTAAGTCCCATTAGCCTAACGGCAGTCTCGTTTACAATTACTGCAGACGAATCTGTATGCAGCTGGGTCGAAAAATTACGGCCGCTAACTACCTTGATGTTAAGCGTACGCAAATAATCCTCATCAACCGACCATACCTGTGGTAAAATGCCGCGTTTTTGATCAAGCGTAGGGTCCTGGAACAGCGCGCTTGTATTTCTATAATCTGCGGTAGGTAAATAGCCTGTTAATGTGGCATCATCCACACCGGGCAGCTGTTTAACTTCCTGTTTAAAAATCTTAGCCTGATTGCCAAGTGCCCCGGTATTTTTTACAATAAGTATCTGGTTGCGGTCATAACCCAGGTTTTTATTCTGGATGTACTTGAGTTGATTATAAATAACCAGCGTACCAATGATCAGGATAATGGATATAGAGAACTGGAAAACTACTAAAAAACTGCGGAGCATACCTCCCTTGAAACCTGTAGATAACTTTCCTTTAAGCACATCAACAGGCTGAAATGCCGATAAGAAAAACGCTGGATAGAACCCCGCCAAACATCCAATAACCAGTGACACAGCTATCATTACCGGAACTAACCAAATGAGTGAATGTAACGTAATGGCAAGTTCTTTACTGGCTACCTGATTGAATAAGGGCAGAAAGGCCCACGCCATCAACACCGCTATAAGAGTTGATACAAAGGTTACCAGAATAGATTCCGCTAAAAACTGGGCTATTAATGATCCACGCGGCGAACCCAATACCTTACGCACCCCAACCTCCCGTGCCCGGTTTGATGAACGGGCGGTAGAGAGGTTCATGAAATTAACGCAAGCTATAAGCAGGATAAATATAGCAATGGCCGAAAAGATGTAAATGTACATGATGTTGCCATTATGCCCCAGTTCGCCTATTTTGTCTGAATAAAGGTGTATATCCGTAAGCGGTGTTACATCCATTTTGAAGAAGTTGCCCGCCTTTTCAAATTCATCCGTGGTTAAGTGAACAACACTTTGCAGTTCTACATTAATGTGCCTGCGCATCATTGGCGGCAGCTGGGCGTTAAATTTTTTATAATCAACACCTGGCTTTAGCAAAACATAGGTATTAAAATTATTGCTCAGCCATGTAGTTTCCCTACTCTCGCCGAGGGTTGACATGGACAGGAAAAAATCATAGTTAAAGTGTGATTGTTTGGGAATGTCTTTAATAACACCTGTAATTTTATAATTTTCATGATCATTCAATACCAGCGTTTTGCCAACTACATCAGTCTGATCAAAATATTTTTTGGCAGTACTTTCGGTAATTACCGCGCTGTTAGGTTCAACCAGGGCTGTGGCGGCATTGCCATTAATAATAGGCAGGGTAAAAACATCAAACAAAGCCGGGTCGCTGTAAACTATCCGGTCTTCCTGAATATTCTCATTCCCTTTTTTAACATGCACACCTCCCCGCCCTTTCAACCTCAGGGTGGTTTCTACGTTTGGGAATTCGGTTTTTAAAACCTGCGCAAGCGGGGCCATGGTTTGCGCATATCGCGAATGATTGCCGCCAAACTTTATTTCAAAATTCACCCGCATAATGCGGTCGGCCTTTTTGTTGAACCGGTCATAGCCTACCTCATCAATTACATAAAATACAATCAATAAACAAGTGGCTAACCCAACAGACAAGCCTAAAATATTAATAGCTGTAAAGCCTGTATTTTTCCGCAGGCTGCGAATGGCGGTTTTGAAGTAATTTTTCAACATGATATTTTACAATAAATGCTTAATAATAAGATTTGTATATCATACAACTCAAAACCCCGACACCCCTATTCGCTCCTTAAACTATTTACCGGGTTTGCCAGTGCTGCCTTTACCGATTTTAAGCTGATGGTAGTTAATGCAATTAAGAATGTCGCTACCGCGGCCAAAGCAAATATCCACCAATGCAATGGCGTACGGTAAGCAAAATTCTGCAGCCAGCGGTTCATACAATAATAACCCAGGGGCATAGCAATTACTGTGGCCAGTAATACTGGTTTCAGCAAATCTTTTGATAGTAAAAGCAATATATTTTGTACCGATGAGCCCAATACTTTACGTACACCTATTTCTTTGGTACGCTTGGCAGCAGTGAATGATGCCAGGCCAAATAAACCGAGGCATGCGATAAATATAGCCAGCCCCGAAAAAATACCGAGCATTGTTTGCTGCCTGATATCTGTACGATAGGTAACATCAAATTGCTGATCAAGGAATTTATATTCAAACGGGTAAATTGGTGCTACCTCGTTGTAGATGTTTTTAATGTCGGCTAATGATGATTTGATATGGCCTGGTTTTAATTTTATTACCGCTACTCTCTTGTCTTCGCTTGGCGAAATTACCAGGGCGTCCATATTTTCTTTGAGCGACAGGAAATTAAAATCTTCAATTACGCCTATGATATGACGCTTCTTATCATCGCGCACGGTGTTTTTTATCCATTTGCCGAGGGCCTGTTCAGGTGTAAAACCAAGCAATTTGGCCGCGGTGCGGTTTACAAGTACCGCTTCGGTGGTATCGGTAGCAAACTGAGGCGAGAAATCCCTGCCGGCTATTACTTTAAGGCCAAGGGTCTTTACAAATTCGAAATCGGCAAATTCTGATCGTGATTTAAATACTTCATGCTGCCCTTCAGCTTCAAATCCCTGAACATCGAAAAAACCTCCCGGCTCGCCCGACATGAGCGATACGGAAGCCACATTGCCCGAATTTTGTAGTTGGTCTTTAAAAGCACGCCTGTGGTTATAAATATCATTATTATCGATACTTACTATTACGGTTTGGGCTTTATCATAACCTAATGATTTGTTTTTAACAAAACTCATCTGGTTCATGATAACGATGGTACTGATGATCAGCAACACCGAAATACTAAACTGCGTTACCACCAGCGACTGCCGAAAGAACGTGCCGCCCCTGCCAAGCCGTAATTTTCCCTTTAATGCCTGTATTGGCGAAAACGCCGAAAGGAAAAACGCAGGATAACTGCCGGCTAAAAAACCAACAACTAATATTACGCCTGCCAGGAACAAATAAATGGGCGGCTGGTTCCAGGCCACTGTTAAAGTATATCCGAGCAGTTGATTGTACCAGGGCATCAGCATTAATAATAAACCTACAGACAGCGCACATGAAATCAAGGCCAGCAGAAGCGACTCGCCAATAAACTGGATAATTAAGTGATTACGCAAAGCGCCCATTACCTTCCGCATACCCACTTCTTTGGATCGCTCTACCGCCCTTATGGTAGACAGGTTCATGAAATTGATACAGGCAATAAGCATAATGAGTATGGCGATGGATATAAATATGAATACCACAGTTCTGTCGCCATGCTTTACGGTATCAAATGCCGATGACTGTTCAAAATAAATATCTTTAAGCGGGGTAAGTTTAAGGTCGAACTTGCTTCCCATACGGGCCATATCCTTGCCCATATATTTATCCATAAACTGCGGGAAGCGGCTTTCCAGCTGTGCCTGGCTTATATGTTCATCAAGCAGCACATAAACATACATGCTGTTATTGATCCATATATCAAAACCATTATCGTGCACATAGTTTGATATAGGCATCACCATGTCAAAATCAAGGTGCGAATTTGACGGAACATCCTTTACAACAGCAGTCACTTTTAATTGCAGGCTTTTATCCATCCGCACTACCTTGCCCATGGCATCATCAACATTGCCAAAATATCGTTTAGCTGTTGTTTCGGTAAGTACAATACTGCCCGGCTCTTTAAGAGCTGTTGCGGCATTGCCTTTAATAAAGGGGAAAGAAAACAATGTAAAAAAACCGGCATCGGTGGCAAATACTTTCTTTTCATTAAAAGCTTTTTCACCAAATGATACCAGGTCGTTCCTGGGAGAAACACGTACTGCCTGCTTTACCTCCTGAGGGTAATCATTTAGCAAAGCCGGCGCATAAGGTCCCGATAAATAAGGAACCCTTGCTTTTGTAGCATCAAAACCCCGCATAACACGGTAAATGTTTTTCCCTTTACTATGAAAGTTATCAAAGCTGAACTCATTACTAATATACAGGAAAATCATGAGGCACACTGTAATGCCCATGGTTAGCCCCAGGATATGAATGAGCGAAAAAGCTTTATTCTTATAAAGGTTTCGCCACGCGATTTTGATGTAATTTTTTAACATGATCTTCTCATTAAATCCTAACTTGTCTGTTCAATTTTACTCACCACTCACCACTCACCACTCACCTATTCACTCTTCAAACTTTTAGCCGGGTTCACAGTTGCAGCCCTTACCGATTGTGCACCTATAGTTATAAAAGCTATGAATATGGCAGCAGCGCCTGCTAACGCAAAAACCCACCACTGTACGCCTACCTGGTAAGCAAAACCCTGCAGCCATTTACTCATGCCATACCAGGCCAGCGGCGATGCTATGACGGTGGCGATTAATACCAGCTTTAACAGATCTTTCGACAACAGGGTAACGATATTGGTTACACTTGCACCCAAAACTTTCCTGATACCTATTTCCTTAACCCGCTGTTCGGCGGTAAAGGTTACCAGGCCAAAAAGGCCAAGGCATGCTATGCAAATAGCCAGGATGGTAAATATGAACAGGATGCTCCCCTGTTTTTGCTCGGACTTGTACTGATTGGCAAAATTCTGATCGAGAAAGTGGTATTCCACTTTATTCTCTATATCAAAACGGCCGTATATCTTGCTGATATAATTAAGGGTGGCTGGTATATTATTCTTGCTTACCCGTACGTATAAATTATCCTCGTCGTTTGCAGCTGCAGGCATTCTCATAACCATTGGGGCTACTTTATGCTGTAATGAATACGTATTAAAATCCTTTACTACACCTATAATTTTCTGCGTAATGACTTTACCATCCTGATCAACTCCGCTGCGAACTAACCTGCCCACCGCATCTTTCCAGCCTAACTCATTCACAAGTGTTTCGTTCACAATAATGGCGTCTTTTTGGTCGGTAGCCATTGCTGATGAAAAATTGCGCCCCTTTGCCATCTTAACCTGCAGTGTTGGGATAAAATCTTCATCCACAATCAGGTTTTCTACAAACTTTGATTCGGCATTTGGCTTTCCGTCGCTGCTGATATTAAAATCGCCCGAACCTATATCATTGTTACCAATGGGGTTTCCGGCTACACCTACGCTTTCAACAGAGGGGTTTTGCAGCAACTGGTTTTTTATTGCCGCGATCTTGGTTCTTGCAGATTTATCACTAATGTGGAAGGTAAGCACCTGCGCCTTATTAAAACCGAGGTCCTTGTTCATTACATAATGTAATTGTTGGTATATGATACATGAACCGGCTATCATGACTATGGTAACTATAAACTGAAATACCACCAGCGATTTGCGGAATAGTATAGTTGAAGCCTGGCTGCCTGTTTGCCCCTTCATGGCCGGAATAGTGGCAAAGCCCGAAAGTAACAAGGCCGGATATAAGCCGCTCAAAATACCGGTAACTAAAGCGAAAGCTATAGCAATACCCGCTGTTTTGGTCAATCCAAACTGAAGCAGTATTAAACTTTTACCCGAAAGCTGGTTAAAATATGGCAGCGCGAGTTGAATGATCATCCCGGCTAACAGTGTTGCTATCACGGTAAGCAAAACAGACTCGGCAAAAAACATAAGCATCAGTTGATTTTTGCTGGAGCCTATTACCTTGCGCACACCTACTTCCTTAATCCGTACCGATGAGCGGGCTGTGGTCAGGTTTATATAATTGATAACTGCAATAGCCAAAATCAACAGGGCAACTACGCCAAACACATATACATAAGTGATATTACCGTTTGAACCAATTTCATAATCTAAATTTGAGTTAAGGTGGATGGAGGTAAGCGGCTGCAGTTCCATTTTATAATGCCGGGCGCCGCGGCCACCTTTCAGATATTTGTTGTAAAACGCGTCGGAGCCTGCTTCAATTTTCTTAAAATCGTCATGCTCCTTTAAAAGTATATAGGTATATACGTTCGCATTACCCCAGGGCGTGGTGTAACCAGCCGGCAGTGCGCGCAAAGCCTTAAAGGTGAAGTGCGAATTTACAGGAACATCATCAATAACAGCTGTAACGGTATTGGGGGTATTCTCTATTAGTATAGTTTTATCAACGGCATCTGCTGCGTTGCCGAATAGGGCTTGTGCCAGGGTTTGGGTTAATACTATTGATTGTGGCTTTGCCAAAGCATTATTGGCTTCGCCGTATAAAAAGTGGTAGGTGAATACATTAAAGATGGCATTATCTGTAAAGAACATGCTACCTTCGTTGATCTGCTTATCGCCATAAGTTATTTTACCACCGCCTTCCGCGTCAATTCTGATGGCAGCCTCTACTTCTGGATAATCGTTTTTTAATGCCGGGGCATAAGGTGCCGAGGTCACTGCCAGATTGAACTTGCCGCCATTCCAGTCGCCATGCTGCACCACGCGAAATATCCGGTCGGCTTTGGCATTGTAACGGTCATAACTTAACTCATCGGTAACATATAAAGTAATGAGCCAAAAAGCGGCAACACCAGTGGCAAGGCCGCAAATATTGATTAATGAAAAAACTTTATGTTTTATAAGGTTTCTCCAGGCTATTTTAAAGTAATTCCTTAACATAGGGTAATTGGTTTTAAATCTACTTGTAAAATGCGTACCAAACACACAACTAACTAATTACAAGCAATTTAAAAATAAAACATCAAAACCAAACGTACGCAACCGGAACACCTGTTGTTCGGATATGATACAGTTTGACCCGTCCTGAAAAGACTATACATTTTGTTAGGTTAATCCTGATTGAACAATACATCAGATTTTGTTAATCCTGATTAGTACTGTCCTGTTCGGTTAGTAAATATAATTCATAAACGAACAGTGGCTTGTTTGCCGGGTTGGAATGTGGGAAACTCACAGAGTTTTCCATATTTCAACCCGTTTTTCTTTTTTTGCTTCTTTTTTTCTTTTTGCCGGTACCTCCTTTTTGTGAATAACAATAATGATCTACAATCGAGTTTATTTAGACAGCCTTAACTACAGGGTTTTCTTTTTGCCATTTTCGCTGATAGCTTTTCCAACGCCTTTTAAGTGCATGCTGCTGAGTATGCGCCTGACTTGGCGTTAGATAGTCACAACTGCCATGTGGCCTGACCTCGTTATAAGTCTTGATACTTTTTTCTATTTTCTGCCGGGTCTGTTCAAAGTTCAGCGAGCTGCTATAGAGATTGAACTCTTCTTTAATAATCCCGTTCATCCGCTCGGCCAATGCATTCTCATATGGATCTCCGTTTTGTGTCATGCTGATTTGTACACCGTGAAACAGGAGCACGTTTACATAGTCTTTCGAGCAGTACTGTGATCCCCTGTCAGAATGATGGATAAGCAGGCGGTCATGGTATATGCGGTTATTTAAAGCCATTTGCAACGCCTCTAGGCAGCCTTGCGCCAGCATATCGTCACGGAAGCAATAACCCATAATCTTCCTGGAGAAAGCGTCTGTGATCAGCGACAAATAGCCCCATTGATTCATTACCCTGATATAAGTCATATCACTTACCCAAACCTGCTCTGGCCTTGCTACCGGCAAATCTTTTACTAGGTTATTGTATTTATGCATCCAATGCCTGGAATCTGTTGTATAAGCCTTCTTTTTACGTTGCCGGATCAATAGCTTATGAACGCCCAGCAAATCAAATAAATAATCCCTGCCTACAACAATACCATGGGATTTTAACCGGGGAGCCAGCATGTGTATCATTTTTCGGGTTCCCAGACGGGGAAGTGAGTCCCTGGTCTCATAAACCAACTGCAGGATGACGTCTTCCTTCAAAGAATCATTCTGCGCTCTCCATAAATGATCG
Source organism: Mucilaginibacter sabulilitoris (assembly GCF_034262375.1). Taxonomy (NCBI): domain Bacteria; kingdom Pseudomonadati; phylum Bacteroidota; class Sphingobacteriia; order Sphingobacteriales; family Sphingobacteriaceae; genus Mucilaginibacter; species Mucilaginibacter sabulilitoris. The sequence goes on along the minus strand of NZ_CP139558.1, from coordinate 4,014,476 downwards.
TAATGGGCATGACGGGTCTTGCCAAACAGCCTGCAAAGAACCTCCCAGCTTAACTGGGGATAATCTTGCTTAATTATCATGACTGTTTGGCGCCAGGCTTTTTTCTGATGGCTATTTTAAATTGCTCCTCAGCAACGTCGATCAGCGTATTAAGGGCGTGAATCTTTAATTGCGCTTCCTGGAGAGCTTTTTTCAAAGCCTGTTTTTCAGAATCTGCTGTATCGGGCTGTTCTGTGGCTTTTTTCTTCATCGCATTTCGAGAGTCTATGACAAGATCGGGATTTTTTCTGGAAGCTGTCTTTAGCCACCGGACTAAAACATCGCCACCCAATTCATAAGTCTTTCTAGCCTGGTGCCTCGTTAACTGCCCTTGCTGAATTAACCGTATAATAGTTTCCTTTTCTGCTTTACTCAAATGCTTTCCCTGACGCTTTGCCTGATATTCAGGCGATCCATGATCGCGCATCCAGTCTGATAAAGTACTTCTGGCTACACCATACTTTTTGGTAAACACACTTCTGGCAACGCCATGCTCAATAGCTTTGATAATCTCGTCGCGAACGGCTACCTGAAAATGACCCTGTTCCGAGAAGCGAACCATTTGCATTAATTTTTCCTCTTTTTTCATCTTACACTAATAGTTTTAGTGTATAGTTTTTTTAGGACGAGTCAGTTTTAAGGTGATGAGTTGAGAGTTTTGAGTTATAAGTTCTGAGTGGTGAGTACTGAGTTATACGTTCTTAAATCAGGACTTATCTATTTTTTTACGCTATAGTGTCCGACAAATTTCACTCACCACTCACTACTCACCACTCAGTACTCACTACTCATTCACTTCGCAAATTTTTAACCGGGTTACTCAGGGCGGCTTTTATGGCTTGCCAGCTTACAGTAAGAAGGCACACCACCACACTTACACCTATGGTAGCCGCAAATACCCATAAACTCATATTGGTACGATACGTGTAATGCCCAAGCCAATTGTTCATGTAATACCAGCTGATGGCCGACCCGATGACGAACGAAATGACAACGAGTATTAAAAACTCTTTTGACAGGTTGAACCACAGGTTACTGATGCTGGCGCCAAGTACCTTACGGATACTGATCTCCTTTTTACGCTGCTCTGCCGAGAACGATGCCAGGCCAAATAAGCCCAGGCAAGATATCACGATAGCCAGTACGGTGAACGAGCTCGACAAAGTACCCAGTAATTTTTCTGTTTTGAACTTCTCACCAAAGGTTTCGTCAACAAATTTGTATTGGAAAGGGTACTCTGGGTTATACTTTTTGTAGATGGCCTCAACAGTTGCCAGGCTTTTTGATACCGGAGCTTTTGGATTTAAACGTACGCCTATTGCGTTTGCCCAACCTTTATTAAAGCCTATAATTACCGGTTTTACAGGTTCATAGGGTGATCCCCATACAAAATTTTTAACAACCCCGATAACAGCACATGAGGTACCCTGCCATTTAACTATCTGTCCTAAAGGAGCTTTCAGGTGCATCATTTTAACAGCTGCTTCATTAAGTATAACAGCGGCAGTGTCTGCCGGTCTGCCCTCTTCAAAATCGCGGCCGGCAAGAATATTCAGGCCGAAGGTTGGAACAAAATGATAGGATGTGGCAATTTGGTCAATCGGTATCTTGTCTTCGCCCGCCAGTTGCCCGGGCCAGGTAACACCCCAGGTACTGCTGTTATTATTGGCAATACTGCCCGATGAGGTAGCAGCATCCACCACTGCACCCGAATTAATGATATCCCTTCTGAAATTATCAAATTCCTTAATCATATTACCCTCCAGATCAAGCTCTATTAAACCATTTTGTGCATAGCCTACGGGCCGGTTTTTGATGTAGTCGATCTGTTTGTAAATAAGTATGCTCGAAAGTATAAGGCAGGTAGCAAAAATAAACTGTAAAACCACCAGTATCTGCCTGGTATGCAGTGTTTTTTTACCGGTATTATTTGCACCTTTTAAAACCTTTACCGGTTTAAATGACGATAAAAACAGGGCCGGGTAACTTCCTGCCAGTATGCCGGTTATCAGGATTACCATAATGGCGGTTATCCATGTCCATTGATTGGCAAGAGGAACAATCATTTGCTTACCTATTATCTCATTAAAATACGGCATCAGCACCCGCATCAATATAACCGCTAACAGAAATGCAAGGAAAGCGGTCAGGATAGATTCGCTTAAAAATTGCTGAACAATGGCTACTCTCCGGGCTCCTACCACCTTACGGATGCCAACCTCGCGCGATCGGCGCTCAGACCGAGCGGTGCTCAGGTTCATGAAATTGATGCAGGCGATCAGTAAAATACCAACGGCCAGGAAAAGGAACAACCTCACATACTCGATACTGCCGCCTGTATTTACCCCATTTTTAAATTCGCTATATAGATGCCACCTGGTAAACGGATAAAGGAACAGCTCATTTTCCTTGTTTTTAACGTCATAGCGGGTAATCAGTTTTTTCATTTCGCGGTTAAGCTTATCTACATTTGCGCCAGGTTTTAATAACACATAAGTTGCAAATGAATAATTACCCCACCCGGAGGTCTTTAACCAGGGTTGAACAGATTCATTGAATTTCCACGAGATAATGGCCTTTGACCTGAAGGTTGAATTTTCAGGCATGTCTTTGATAACAGCGGTAACTTTTACCAGATCTTTACCATTAAGCTTTACCATCTTCCCTATCGGATCGGTATCCCCAAACAGCGCCTTCACTGCTGATTCTGTCATGATAACCGAGGCCAGGTCTTTAAACGCGTCGTGTTTGTTACCTTTAACAAAATCAAATGTGAACATATCCAGAAATGATTCATCGGCAGCCATTAAATTAAATTTGAGCGGCTTATTGTTGTAATTAAACAACTGATCGTACCCCCAGGTGGCGCGCACTGCAGTCTCTACTTCTGGATAATCTTTTATAATGGCCGGGGCTGCCGGCACCGGGGTGGCGTCGCCGGTATATATTTCGCCGTTGGCCGGCTGGTTTCTTAAAACCTTGTATATCCTGTCCTTTTTCTGGTGAAAGCCATCAAAAGCAAATTCATTATATACATAAATCAGCAGCATAAAGCTTACTGCCATTCCCACGCCTAAGCCGCCAATATTAATGGCAGAGTATAGTTTGTTTTTAACCAGACTTCTCCAGGCTATTTTAAAATAATTTTTAATCATGGTATTTTAAATATTAAGAGCCAAACTATATTACATGAACAGCTTTATGCTTCAGTGTTACGCTTTTAGCTAAATTACTCGCTCCGTAAACTTTTAACAGGGTTTATTAATGCCGCCTTTATGGATTGTACACTGATGGTTGCCAGCGCTATAAGTGTAGCACCACCGCCAGCAAGCACAAATACCCAGGCCGTAATACTAATTTTATAGGCATAATCCTGCAACCACTTATCCATCGCATACCAGGCTACAGGTACAGCTATGAAAATAGATATGATGATGAGCACGATAAACTCAGTAGCCAAAAGCCTCACAATACCGGCAACGCTTGATCCCAGCACTTTGCGGATACCAATTTCCCTGGTTTTTACCTGTGCCGAGTAGGTTGCCAAACCAAACAGCCCCATACATGAAATAACAATGGCCAGTGCCGAAAACAGGTTAAATAATGAACCGGTGCGTTCATCTGCCTTGTAAAGCATATCAAAGTTTTCATCTAAAAACGAATAGGCCAGCGGCATATCATTGTTGTACTGCTTCCAGCTGCGCTGGGCAGCAGCAATGGCCTTTTGGGCATCCCTGCCCGTTGTTTTGATGTATATGCGGAAACAATTATCAGGATTATAAATCAACACAGAGGGCTCAATCTTTTTACGCATGCTTGCGAAGTGAAAATCTTTCATCACGCCTATAACCGTTCCCCGGGTTTTTTGTATCCGTATAGTTTTACCCACCGGATCTTTAAGGCCCATGGCACTTACGGCCGCTTCGTTCAAAATATAATGGGTTGAATCGGCTACCACACCGGTAAAGGCGCTCCCGTCTTTCATTTTCATCTTGAAAAAGCTTATAAAATCCTTGTCTACAAATACAGGGTGAAACAACAGGTTTGCCTTTGGCGATTTACCCTCCCAGTCAGCGTCGCCCGTCCAGCCGTTATTGTCAATAATATTGGTGCCCCCTCTTGAAACCGCCAAAACACCCGGCTGCTTCAACAGCTCCGCCTTTACCGCGTCATAATGCTTCTGCATGTCCTGCATGGAAAACGACAGCACGTTTTCTTTGTCGTACCCTAAGTTTTTTTCGTGGATATACTTTAATTGTTTGCCTATGATCAGCGTACCTATAATAAGCATTATGGATATGGTAAACTGCAGCACTACCAGCACTTTTCTGAAGGCTGCATTGCCAATACCTGCAGTTACGCGTCCCTTTAACGCCTTCAAAGGTTCAAACGACGATAATAATAAGGCCGGATAAATGCTCGACGCGGCAAGCGTGCCGGCTAATGTTAACGCAATATATACCCATACCTCGTAATTGGTTATCGCCAATTCCAGCTGCTTGCCCGAAAAACTGTTATAAAACGGCATGAGCACGTACATTAACCCCACCGCAAATACGGTAGCAATCAGAAACAGCATGGTGGTTTCAACCATAAACTGCATAAATAATTGAAACTTACCTGCACCGATAATTTTACGCATGCTCACTTCCTTAGCCCTCAGCATTGACCGTGCTGTAGACAGGTTTACGTAGTTGATACAGGCTATTACCAGTATCAAAATGGCTACAATAGCAAAGGTGCGTACGGTTTCAATGCCGCCATTACTGCCATCGGTTTTATACAGGTGCATTTGCAGCAGCGGTTGCGCCATGTAAGGTACCGGTGCATCATCTGGTTTATTGCGTTCATGTATGGTTTGCAGCTTTTTTTCCAGTTGCGCTATATTGGTATTGGGTTTCAGGAGCAGGTAGGTTTCAAATCCAAAATTTATCCAGTCGGCATCCATTGACGATATGCGGTTGGTACCGTTATAACTCCTGGCATCTTTAATATAAGCCTGCTGGTTAAACCGGCTTAACGGAAGCAACGCATTGCATTTGATGCTCGAATTAGCCGGGTAATCATCAACCACACCGGTAACTTTAAGTACATCCTTTTGGCCCAGGGTTATTGTTTTGCCTACAGGCTCATCGTTACCAAAGTATTTTTTGGCCAGGGTTTGGGTAATAACAACCGAATTATTATCCGGGAAAGGATTTTTCGCCTCGCCTTTGATCAAATGAAAATCAAATACCGAAAAGTAAGAAGGATCGGTAAAAGCTATATTTTGTTCAATAAATATTTTGTCCTTATACTTAAACGAAGTATTGCCAATGTTCATGATGCGCACACCATCTTTAACTTCGGGTAATTCGTTTTTCGCGAAAGTAGCAACAGGGGCTATAATGTAATTGAGCATTTGCTTGCTTACATCGGTACCACCAACTATGGCTATCCGGTATATTTCGGGGCCTTTTTTGTTAAACTTGTCAAAGCTCAATTCATCCTGCACCCAAAGCAGCATAAACAGACCAACAACCAAACCAAAGGTGAGGCCAGTTACATTGATGGCCGTGTAAAACTTGTTATTGGTAATATTACGCCAGGCCGTTTTTAAATAATTTTTGATCATAATACTTTTTTTAGCTTAAAGCATAAAGCCAAAGGCTTAAAGCTTTACCGGGTTAATTATCTATTAATGGCTCAATACTTTTGACTTTACACATTGAGCTTTTCGTTCTTCTCCGTTTTTTTTAAAGCTTTATGCTTTCTGCCTTTGGCTTTAAGCTCCTATCTACTCACTCCTTAAACTTTTCACCGGGTTTGCCAATGCAGCCTTGATAGATTGAAAGCTAACCGTAACCAAAGCTATTAATATGGCAACCACACCAGCTACAATAAATACCCACCAGTTTATACCTATGTGGTACTGATAGTTTTTTAACCAGTTTTGCATTGCCCAATAAGCCAGAGGAAAAGCTACAGCGCATGACAGCACCACTAATTTTAAAAAGTCGCCCGAAAGCAAGCCTGCCAAACCAGATGTGCTGGCACCAAGCACTTTACGGATCCCTATTTCTTTTGTTCTGCGTTCGGCTGTGTAAGACGCCAATCCGAACAGGCCCAGGCACGAAATAATGATGGCAAGGGAGGCAAACACCCTTGCAAGTTGACTCACCAGGGCTTCAGACAAAAACTTCTGGTTAAACTCATCTTCAACAAATCTATAATCAAACGGATACGCCGGATTATCCTTTTTCATAATGTTTTGCATGCTGGTCAAAACCTTTTCAATATCGCTGCCTGGTTTCATGCGCACATACATTACCGATGTTTGATTTGGAGATGCGCACAGAAACATTACCGGATCAGGCTTGCCATACATGTTACCATATACATAATCATTTACTACACCAACTATTGTAGCGCTGGTGGTATCTCCCTCATGCCGAAGTGTTTTACCTACGGCACTTCCTTTCCCCATTAGTTTTTCTAATGACTTAGTGATCAATAAACGGACTGGTTTGACGGTATCTGCCATCGTAAGGTTTCGGCCATCGAGCACCGTAAGGCCGGATGTTTCCATAAACTCGGGTGTAACAAATCTTCGTGATATCAATACTTTTGAATTGGCCGGTTTTCCATCCCAGGTCATTTCTGAAGTGTTGTTTCCACCATAAATAATACCATGATCTGCAAGGGCAACATTGGTTATATATCCTGTACTCAAAAGGTCTTGTTTTATCAGATCATAATTTTGAGCCATGTTGCCTTGCATAGGCATATCAATAAGGTTATTCTTATTAAAGCCAAGCTGCCGGCTTTTTACATGCTGAATTTGCTGATAAACAATAATAGTACAGATAATCAACACTATAGAAACCGTGAATTGCAACACTACCAAACCTTTACGAATAAACGTTGCGCCGCTGCTTTTTAACCTGACACCTTTAAGCACTGCTACCGGGTTAAATGATGACAGGTATAGTGCAGGATAACTGCCTGCCACCAGGCCGCAAACCATAGTGATAAGCAACAGTGCAACGATATGGGCGGGGTTACCCAAACCAATTGTTAACTGTTTTTGAACCAATGTGTTAAATACAGGTAAAATAAGCGCAACCAAAACCATGGCGATAAAAGCTGCGACAAAGGCCATAAATAAAGCTTCGCCAATAAACTGGCCTATCAGCAGTTTTTTGCCTGCCCCCAATACTTTTCGCACTCCAACTTCACGGGCCCGTTTTTCGCTGCGGGCCGTGGCCAGGTTCATGAAATTAATACAGGCTATAAATAAAATAATCCAGGCTATAATGGTAAACAGGTGCACATATTCAATTTGTCCGCCCCCGGTTTGTTTCCCATCCTTAAAATCACTGTATAAATGCCAGTCGTTCATGGCAAACAAAAAGGAATGCCCCAGTGCAGTGGGTTCACGCCTTTGAATGTAATTATATAACTGTTTATTTATGGTTTCGGGATCAACACCCGGTTTTAACTCTGCATAGGTGGCTGTTCCCTGATTTCCCCAGTTTGTTAGCCATGGATTTTGATCAAAAAATACCTTATATGGCATAAGCCATTCAAACTGAACACTTGAATTTGCAGGTATATCTTTTAAAACCCCCGATACTACATAATTGTGCTTATTATCAACCCGTATGCTTTTTCCTATTATGTTTTGATCATTACCAAAAAACTTTTTTGCTGTTTTTTGAGTGATAACCAATGAATGCAACTGTAAAAAAGCTGTAGCCGCGTTGCCCTGTGCAAATTGCAGGGTAAACATATTAAAGATAGATGGGTCGGCATATTTTCCGGAAGCAAAAAACGACCTGTCGCCCACGGCAAACAGAAATGATGTTTCCCCCTCTGTTGTACGGCACGTATTGGCTATACCGGGCAATTCGGTTTGCATTGCCGGCCCCATTAAGCCCGGGGTTGATGATTCTGTAAAAACATAGGTATCATATTTCTGATTCTCCAAAATCAAATACAACCTGTCTTTTTTTACATTTACAACATCAAAATTTACCTCATCCTCAACCCATAAAAATATCAGGGCGGCACAGGCTATTCCTATTGCCAGCCCAAATATGTTTAAAAAACTGTAGGTCCTGTTCTTTAACAGGCTACGCCACATGAGTTTTATATTGTTCCTGATCATAAGATCCGTTTTATTAAATTTTTTTATACTGGTTTGCAGTAGCGCTATTCGTTTCTTAAACTTTTCACAGGGTTAATTAATGCTGCTTTTATAGCCTGGTAAGCAATTGTAATAGCTGCTATAATTGCCGACGCAGCTATGGCCACAATAAATATTCCCGGCCCTATACTAATGTGATAGGCAAAATTCTGGAGCCAGGTATGCATAATGTAATAACCAAGCGGCGCCGCCACCAGGAAGGCAATGCCAATTAAAAATATAAACTCCCTGGTAAACAGGTTTACAATACTGTACACAGATGCACCCAGCACCTTTCGGATGCCTACCTCTTTGGTACGTTGTGAGGCTGCAAAAGCAATTAGCCCATATAAACCCAAACAACCTATTAAAATGGCGATATAGGAAAACAACTGAAAAGCGGTATATACTTTTTGCTCCTGTTTATACATGGCGGCAATATGTTCATCAATAAATTCGTACCGGAACAAGTTATCAGGAAACAGCTTTGACCATTGTTTACCAATATAACCAATGGTTTTGTTCATACCTGCCGGCTGCATACGGATACCGGCCATAAATAGCCTGTCGGCATTATATTCCAAAACACAGGCCCGGCGTTTTTTATGTTTCGATTCGCTTTGAAAATCCTTCATCACGCCAACGATGATTGATTGCTGGTCGCCGTTTAGTGTTACATGCTTGTTTATTGCTTTTTGCGGGTCCTGGAAACCCAGCTTCTGCATCATGGTTTCGTTGATCACAATACTGTGTAGCGTATCCTTGGGATTCTTTTTCCAAATTTTCTGTCCGGCCAGCATTTTGAGCTGAAACATATCGGTGTATTTCTCGTCAATGTACTTTACTTCCGTTACATCGTCTTTTGTGAGCCCAAGCTCGGGCGAAGAAAAACTGGTGAACGAACTATTATAACTTGGTGCACCCGATGAAAAACTAACTTCCTTTACGCCCGGGTAACTTTCCAGTTGCTGTTCAAAAACCTCCCGTTTGGCAACATCAGGAAGCCCGATAGAAACAACCGCTTCTTTACTAAAACCAAGGTCCTGGTTTTGAAAAAAATCCATCTGATGGGCTACTATCAGCGTGCCCACGATCAATATCTGCGATATAGAGAATTGGGCAATTACCAGGCCTTTGCGCAGCGTTAGCCCTTTAGCTGAAACACTTACCTTGTTTTTCAGGGAATCGACGGGCTGAAACGCCGACTGGATAAAAGATGGATACAAACCAGCCAGCAAAATAACCAGCAAGGTTATACTGGCAATCCATCCTATTACTACGGGTTGCAGCAGTTGCCCTGCATCAATGGTGATCGACATCCACTTCCCTGCCTCGGCCAGGAAAGCAGCACTCAGGAGCACACCCAATATCACCGATATAAGCACCAGCACCGTGGTTTCGCCCATAAACTGCCTGATGAGTTGCTGACGGGTAGCGCCCAAAACCTTACGCACCCCCACCTCTTTTGAACGCCTGATGGCCTGTGCCGTTGCAAGGTTTATAAAGTTGATACAGGCCGTAATGATAATAAGCAGGGCCACCCCTATCAGCGCCCAGTAAGTATCCCTTGATGTAGGTGTTGTAATATTATTGATGTAACGCTGATCGAAATGGATATCCTTTAAAGGCTGTAATGGCATAACGGCAGCTTTGGCAATATCATTACCAAAGTTCTTTTTAACAAAACCGGGCATCTTTTTTTGAAGCTGGCGGATAGAATAATTAGGCGGAACAACAATATAGGCATAACTACCGCCGGGAATTGCCCAAAAGTGCATGGCGCCCTCCAGCCGTTTACTAATGGTTTGCAGCGATACCAAAAAGTTCAGGGGCATACTGGTATTGCCGGGCAAATCTTTAATTACGCCGGTAACCTTAAGGTTTAAATCGTTATCGAGGTTGATCAGCTGCCCCATGGCATTGCTTTTATCAAAGTATTTTTGGGCAATGGTTTCGGTAAGTACCACGCTGTTGGGTTGCCGGAGCGCGGTATTAGGATCGCCGGCCAGCCATTGATAGTCAAAAACCTTGTTGATCTGTTCATCGCCAAAGGCATAGTTTTTTTCGCTGTAACGGTTATCGCCTACTTTAACCACTCCATCGCGCATGAAAAATACCTGGGTGGTGGCCTCCAGTTCGGGAAAGTCGATACGCATGGCCGGTATGATGGCCAATGATACGTTAGAGTTAAAATCGAGCGCGTGCAGGGTTACCCTGTAGGTGCGGTTTGCCTTACTGTTGTAGGCATCATAGCCAAGCTCGTTCCTTACAATTAAAAAAATAATCAGACAGGCGGCAATACCCAGGGTAAGCCCAAAAACATTCAGGAAAGCATAACTCAGGTTACGCCGGATATTTCTGAAAGCAATAACTATATAACTCTTTAACATAACACAGATATTAAATGAAAAAGCTAAATACTAACCTCTAAATGCTAAATTGCCGGGCATTTTTACCCACTACCCACTACCCACTACCCACTACCCACTACTCACTCCGCAAGCTGTTTACCGGGTTATTTAATGCCGCCTTAATGGCCTGAAAACTTATAGTAATAAAAGCAATCAATATGGCCGAAAACCCTGCAATGGCTAAGATCCACCAGTGCAGCTCGGTGCGGTAGGCATAATCCTGCAGCCATTTATTCATAGCATACCAGGCAATCGGCGATGCTATAACAATGGCAATTAACACCAGCATCAGAAAATCCTTAGAAAGCATAGCGGTGATATTGGTAACGCTTGCTCCCAGTACTTTACGGATGCCTATTTCTTTAACCCTCACCTGCGCGGTATAAGTTGCCAAGCCAAACAGGCCAAGACATGATATAAATATGGCTATGCCGGCAAAAATGTCAAAAAGCGTAGCTGTATGCTGTTCTGATTTATAGAGCTCATTATAGTCGTCGTCCAAAAACTTATATTCAAACGGAAAGGTTGAATTATATTGCTTCCACAACTTCTCAACCGTTTTGATTGCTGTAGGGGCATCCTTGCCGGTTGTTTTTATAAATAGTTGCCAGGTGCTTGGCTGGTAAGTAAAAATAACAGGCTCGATGGCTTGTTTTAATGAAGCCATGTGAAAATCCTTTACCACGCCTATTATGATACCCTCGGTATCATGAAATTTAAACCGTTTGCCCACGGGGTTTTTAATACCGGCCAACCTAATAGCGGTTTCATTCAAAATCCAATGCGCCGAATCTGATTTTGCCCCGGTGAAATTTTCTCCGCTCACCAGTTTTATTTTGAACACATTCAAATAATCCTTATCAATAGCATACGGATGCACCAGGAAACTCATATCAGGGTCTTTGCCATCCCACTCAGTATCGCTGGTTGTATTTTGGGCATTTATAATATTGCCGTCGTTGGTGGTAACGCCTGTTATTTCGGGGTGATTAAGCAAATCGGCCTTTATGGCTTCATAATGATCCTGCATACTGTGCATCTGCATACCAAAAACGTACGCTCTGTCATACCCCAACTGTTTTTGCTGTATATAATTTAACTGTTTGTTGATAATGATAGTCCCGATGATGAGCCCGATCGAGAACGCAAACTGGCAAACCACCAGCACCTTTCTGAAAGCAGCATTGCCGGTTCCCGATATTTTACCTTTTAACGCGTTAATGGGCTTAAATGACGAAAGCAGCAATGCTGGGTATATGCTTGAGGCTACGAGCGTAGCCGTTATAGTTACGGCTATTACCTGCCACACACGGGCATCAAACAAATCAAAATGCATTTGCTTGCCTGCAATACCGTTGTAAACCGGCATTACCGCATATATAAGCGCAAAGGCCAGCATAAGTGCGATGGCAAAGCATAATATGGTTTCCGTAATAAACTGTATAAATAAATGCTTTCTTTCGGCACCTATTATTTTACGTACACTTACTTCTTTGGCCCGCATCATGGAGCGTGCTGTTGACAGGTTGATGTAATTGATACACGCTATCAGCAATATCAGTATGGCCACAAATGAAAATACTTTTACTATCTGTATACCGGCCGAGGAACCATCGGGATTGTAAAGATGTATCTGCGCAAGCGGCTGGAGATTGAATATCCCATCTGTATGTTTTATTCCGGGATGATGCTTGAAATGGATTTGGGTAAGCTTTTCGCCTATGGCCTTTGTGGAGGCGTCGGGCCTTACCAACAAAAACGTTTGGGTATAGTAATTACCCCAATCCTCGTCCATTGATTTCCAGTAGTCTTTACCGCTGTACTCCTTTTTCTTCAGGTTCATGGAAAACAACATATCGCCGCTGATACTTGAATTAGCAGGAAAGTCGGCCAGTACACCCGAAACCACATACGGATCTTTGCTGTCGCCCAGCATGGTTTTACCAATAGGATCTTCGTTTCCAAAATAACGTTTGGCAGCGCTCTCAGTAATAATAACCGATTGATCATTTGGGAACGGGTTATTTACATTCCCTTTTAACAGTTTATAATCAAATATTTTAAAGAACGAATTGTCAACATAATTGAGTTTTCTATATTCTTCCTTCAATATTTTATCTTTATATCTGAAAACAGAATACCTGTAGTTTGCCACTATCCGTACCGCGTCAACAACCCCCGGAACTTCCTTTAAAGCATACACGGCTACGGGACTGGGAACACCGCCCCATACCTGCTTGCTCACGCCTGTGCCAATAGAGGCGTTAACCGTATATATCTGGTCGGTTTTTGAGTTAAAGCGGTCATAGCTCAGTTCATCCTGCACCCAAAGTAAAATGAGCATACCTACAGCCAAACCAATGGTAAGGCCTACAATATTAATGGCGCTGTAAAACTTCTTGTTAATTAAGTTTCGCCAGGCGGTTTTGATGTAATTTTTAAACATGTCCTATGCAAATTTTAAACTCTAATTTCTAAAACCTAAATTATTTGAGAACACACAACACGATCCCCGATCCCCGCCACTCACCACTCACTCATTCTTCAAACTATCAACCGGGTTTGCCATAGCCGCTTTTATTGATTGAAAGCTCACCGTAATAATGGCGATCAACAGCGCTATGATACCCGCCAGCGCTAACACCCACCATGAAATATCAATACGATAGGCAAAACCCTGTAACCATTTACTCATTAAATACCAGGCCAGGGGCGAGGATATTAAAATGGCTATGAATACCAGTTTTATAAAATCTTTTGACAACATGCCGGTAATTGCAGATACACTGGCGCCCAGCACCTTGCGTATCCCGATCTCTTTTGTGCGCTGCTCGGCAGCATAGGCGGCCAAACCAAATAAACCCAGGCAAGCTATTAAAATGGCCAGCGAGGTGAGTATAATGGCTACTTTACCGGTAAGTTGCTCGCTGCGGTATGAGGCATCAAATTCCTGATCCATGAACGAATAGTTGATCTGTACATTTGGCGACAGGTTTTTCCATTTATCTTTTATTTGCGATAAAAGCGCTGGCAGGTTTGCGGTATTAACCCGGATGCTTAAGGCGCCGTTATTCTCTCCCAAAGTCATTACTACGGGCTCTACTACATCACGTAATGAGCTGAAGTTGAAGTTTTTCACCACGCCTATAATATGGTAAGGCTTTACGTTATCAAGCGTATGTTTACCCCCCTGGTTTCGGTATATGGTTTTATTTAACGGGTCTTTAAAACCAAGAAATTTTGCAGCGGCTTCATTGAGTACTATGCCCGACGAATCAGTTTGCATATCCCTGGAAAAGCTGCGGCCCGCGGCCATCTTCATGTCCAGTGTATTCATGTAATCCTCGTCAATATCCCAGCTTTGCGGAAATATTGATCTTTTTTGATCAAGCGATGCATCCCTGAAATAAATAGACGTATTGCTCCAGTGTGATGTGGGGAGGAAACCCGTCATGGTAGCGTTGATAACTCCCGGAATTGCCTTTACTTCCTGTTTAAATATCTTAGCCTGGGTATTCAGTTCAGATATATTTTGCACTATAAGTACCTGGCTGCGGTTGTACCCTAAATTTTTGGTTTGGATATAATTTAGCTGATTATAAACAACCAAAGTACCAATGATAAGGATAATAGATATGGAGAACTGGAAAACCACTAAAAAGCTCCTGAGCCTGCCCCCTTTAAACCCTGCCGTCAATTTGCCCTTTAATACATCAACCGGTTGAAAAGCGGAAAGGTAAAACGCAGGATATGAGCCGGATAGCGCACCTATAAATATGACAATGAACAACAATACAGGTAATATCCACGTAAGAGATTGCGCGGTGATCAGTATCTCCTTGCCCGATAACTGGTTAAATGCAGGCAGCAAAAGTAACGTCGACAAAAAAGCTATAATGGTGGCCAATAACGTTAACAGGGTCGACTCGGTTAAAAATTGCAAAATCAGGTATTTGCGTGGCGATCCTAATACCTTGCGCACCCCAACCTCGCATGCACGGTTTGATGAACGCGCGGTAGAAAGGTTCATGAAATTTACGCAGGCAATTAAAAGTATAAATATGCCGATGGCCGAAAATATATAAATGTATTGTGTTGTTGTATTGGCTCCAAGTTCGCCGCTCAGATGGCCATGCAGGTGTATGGCCGTTAACGGGATTAAATTCATTCTGAAATAACTGCCGCTTTTTTCAAACGCATCGACACTCATATTGAGTTGGTCAAGCATTTGCGCGCCGCTGTATTTTTTTAAGAATTCGGGGAAAGCGCCCTCCAGTTTTTTTGCATCTGAAGCGTCTTTTAACAAAACGTAGGTATTATAATCGCTCCGTAGCCATTCATTTGAGCGGCTGTCGGGAAAGGAAGACATCGATATAAAAAAATCGAAATTAAAATGTGATTGCTTAGGGATATCTTTTATTACACCGGTTACCTTACACAGTGTATTATCATTAAACAACAGGGTTTTACCAACAACATTGGTGCTGTTAAAATATTTTAAGGCAGTGGTTTCGGTAATTACAACGCTGTTGGGCTCTGCCAGCGCCGATGACGGATTACCATTGATCATGGGCAGGGTAAACACATCAAACAAGGAAGGATCGGCAAAGGCTACCCTGTTTTCGGATATATTCAGGCTGCCCTTTTTTACATGCGACGTACCCGCATTTTTTAACCTTACTGTGTTTTCAACGTATGGATATTCTGTTTTCAGGGTTTTAGCGAGCGGAGGCATGCACACGGCATATTCAACTTTATTGTCGCCCAGTTTCAGATCTTCGTTAACACGGTATATTCTATCGGCTTTAGTGTTATACCTGTCGTAGCTTAGTTCGTCAACTACATATAAAACAATTAACAGGCAGGTAGCCAGCCCCAAGGCCAGGCCAAGGATATTGATAACGGTAAACCCCTTGTTTTTTAAAAGGCTCCTGATGGCTGTTTTTATATAATTCCTGATCATTTTATTAAAATATTAATAGGTAAACTGCCAATTATAAAAACCGTTATACTTTTGCGGAATATACCGGCAAAGCATATTTTTTCGCGAAAGGTTAGGTTAAAAAGGAGTATCCAGGCAAAAAACAAAAAACTCAAGCCTACCCCTCCCATTAAGGGAGCGGTAAGCGAGGCACTTATTAACTTATATAAACTATTTTCTTTTGGGGGAAACGAATACAGTTTAAACCATGATATTTTCCATAACACTCTGGCCGTCAAGTAAACGTATAATACGGTGACTGTAACGGGCATCATGCTCGGAATGTGTAACCATGATTATGGTAGTCCCCTGTTCATTCAAATCGGTAAGCAGTTCCATTACATCGTTACCATTGCTGCTATCGAGGTTACCGGTGGGCTCATCCGCCAGTATCAGTTTTGGCTTGTTAACCACGGCACGGGCAATCGCCACACGCTGTTGCTGACCACCTGATAACTGCTGCGGATAGTGGTTACGGCGGTGCATGATCTGCATTTTGTCAAGCACTTCCTCTACCCTTTTTACCCTTTCGGCCGATGCTACACCGGTGTATATCAATGGCAGTTCCACGTTTTCAAACACGGTTAGCTCATCAATAAGGTTAAAGCTCTGGAACACGAAGCCGATATTGTGCTTACGCAAGTCGGCACGTTTACGTTCGGTAAAGTGGGCAACCTCAATATCGTTGAAAACATAGCTCCCGGCATCCGGATCATCAAGCATACCCAAAATATTGAGCAGGGTTGATTTGCCGCAGCCTGATGGCCCCATGATGGCCACAAACTCCCCGGTCGCGATTTCAATAGATAGCTTATTTAAAGCTATGGTCTCTACCTCTTCTGTACGGTAGAATTTTTCGAGATTAGTAATTTTTATCATTGGTGCCTCCTGAGTAGTACCCACCTGTTGGCGGGCACCTGTTTTATATTTTTTGTTTAATTGGTTATATTATATATGATGTTTTAAAATCTGTTTTCGTTGCAGGTATACTGCATTTATTTTTT
This sequence comes from Mucilaginibacter sabulilitoris, assembly GCF_034262375.1. Classification (NCBI taxonomy): domain Bacteria; kingdom Pseudomonadati; phylum Bacteroidota; class Sphingobacteriia; order Sphingobacteriales; family Sphingobacteriaceae; genus Mucilaginibacter; species Mucilaginibacter sabulilitoris. The sequence continues at coordinate 3,997,874 of NZ_CP139558.1, read as the reverse complement.
TAGTACCAGTTCCTGTATATCGCCATAAGTTTCATAGCTTGAGGTAATTACCTTATCCCCCGGATTTAAACCCTGGGTTACCACGTAATAGTCAGGACTTGTCATTCCAAGCTGTATATTAACTTTATAGGCACGTTTACCATCCTCGCTCACTTTAAATATCCAGTTGCCGCCTGTTTGCTGATAAAAGCCGCCTTTAGGTACCAATACCGCTACTCTCTCCTCGCTCAGTGCCAGCCTCACCTGTAAAGTCTGCCCTTTTCTGATGCCTTTGGGTACTTCGCCTACAAATTGCATATCAACCTGGAAACTGCCTGTTGCCTTAACCTGGGTATATACCTTTTTTATAATCAAATTATAGGTTTTGTCGGCAAACTGAAAATCGCCTTTTAAACCGGTATATATGCGCGACAGGTAGTGTTCATCAATATCAACCCTCACTTTAAAGCCCGATTGCACATCTATCTGGCCCAAATGTTCGCCTTGTTTTTTATTCTGGCCTACCTCGGCATCCATTGATGTTAACTGACCATCAACATTTGCCCTTAAAGTAAGGCTGGCAACTTTCTGGCGCATCAATTCCAATGTGGTCTTCATATGCGCGTATTGCTCTTTTGATTGTGATGCCTGTTGCTTAACCAGTGCTGTATCCTGCGATAATATCTGTTTAGCCAGTTTGTACCGGTTAACCTGGTAGTCATACATATTTTTTGCCGACTGATATTCCTGTAAACCTATCGCTTTTTGTTCGTAAAGATGCTTATCCAGTTTGTAAACCCTTTCGGCCTCTTTGAAGGTATTTTCAACATCGGCCATGGTATTAAGCTTGGTGATCGTATTTTGCTGCGCGTTGTTATGCGATATCTGCATTTGGGTTTGCTCGGCATATACTGCAGTTTCCTGGTTGGCCAGGCTCAGTTCCAGGTCGGTATTTGATAATCTTAGTATCGGGTCGCCTTTTTTCAAATCGGCTCCGTCTTCCACATATTTCTCTTCCACAACGCCGCCTTCTGTAGCATCCAGGAAAATAGTTGTTAAGGGCATTACCACGCCATTTACCGGTATAAATTCCTGAAAAGGCCCTTTTGTAATAGTACTTATGGTTATACGTTCGGTATCAACATCGAGCTTGCTTTTGCCCGATGTGCTGTAAATTACGGCCCCAACTAATATAATAAGGCCTGTTATGCCCGCAATTGTTAATATCCGCTTATTGTTCCAGGTCTTTTTTTCAAGTTTTCTATCCACTGTAGTTTATTATATTTTGAATAGTAGTTACAAAAAGATATGCCACAAATTAAAATACTGTATTTCAGCAATTTAAACCATAAATAAGCATTTAAAGCGTACGCTTCTGTTACAGCAAGTGTCCGGTTATGATACAGTACTTTAACTTAATGATAGTTCTTCGGGGTTGATTTACAGTTTAATACTTGTATTATATGTAACTGGTATGAAATTTAAGCATTCAATTATTAATTTGCACAATGAAATGATAAACAATCATTTTACACTAACCACAATCTAATTACTATCAAATGATACTTAAAAAGGCAACCATTTTAATTGTTGATGATGACCCGGATGTGCTAACCGCGGTTAAGCTTTTACTAAAAACAGAAGCCCAGGAGGTAATTACTGAAAAAAATCCGGAGAATTTAAATTGGTTACTGCAGCGTAATGAGGTTGACCTTGTTTTGCTCGATATGAACTTTAACAGCGCCATTAATACCGGCAACGAAGGTTTATACTGGCTGCGGAAGGTAAAAGACTGGAAGCCTAATGTTTGTGTGATCATGATAACCGCCTACGGCGATATTGACCTGGCTGTACGGTCACTAAAAGAAGGCGCTAACGATTTCATTGTAAAACCATGGCATAACGAAAAGCTGATTGCCACCATAAAAGAACTTTTAGATAAAAAAGAAGGGGTAAAAACCACCAAAACGGCTGTAAAAAGCACTGCCGGTGATACCTCAATACTGGGCGAATCGGAAGTGATGCAGGATATTTTCTACAAAGTGAATAAAATAGCCCCTACCGATGCCAATATTTTGCTCCTGGGCGAAAACGGCACCGGTAAAGATCTGATGGCCAAAGCCATACATGAGCGCTCATTGCGTGCCGATAAACCTTTTATAAAGGTAGACGTGGGCGCGCTTACCGATACCTTGTTTGAAAGCGAACTGTTCGGTCATAAAAAAGGAGCATTTACCGATGCCCGCGAAGACCGCACCGGCCGTTTTGAAGATGCCCAGGGCGGTACTTTGTTCCTGGACGAAATTGGGAACATTACATTGCAGCAGCAGGCTAAATTACTAACCGTGTTGCAAAACCGGCAGGTAACGCGCCTGGGCACCAATAAGGCTGTTGATATTGACATCAGGCTTATATGCGCCACCAACGTACCTATGCACGAGCTGGCCAATGAAAACCGTTTCCGTAAGGATTTGATATACCGTATTAATACCGTGGAGATCAATATGCCGCCATTGCGCAAACGCGCCGAGGATATAACCATACTGGCCCGGCATTTTGCCAAACAATACGCAACCAAATACCTGAAACCATCGGTTGATTTTGATGCTGCCGCGCTTCAAAAGCTAAAATCATACAATTACCCGGGCAACGTACGCGAGCTGCAATATACCATTGAACGTGCGGTTATCATGGCCGATGACCACATACTGCGCCCCGACGACCTGATATTTTCGATTCTGGAAACAGCACCCGAAACGGTTTTGGACGACGATAATATTCAATTAAGCACCCTGGAGAAGAACGCTATACTCCGGGTTATTGAAAAGCATAATGGTAACATTACCCGGGCCGCTAAAGAATTGGGCCTAACCCGTACAGCTTTGTACCGCAGATTGAGCAAATATGATATTTAACCGATATGAATGGCGGCTGTTGCTGCGCGTGTTCCTGATGTTCCTGGCATTAACTTCCGCCTCATTTGTTATTGTTAAAGGGCAGCCGTTATACCTGGTTATTTTTATTCCGCTGGTTATTTACGCGGTTATTGAAATGATCCGTTTTCAGAAAAAGGCGCAGGACGAGGTGAACCAGTTTGTGGAATCTATCCATTATCGCGATTTCTCCCGTCATTTTGATGTACGCAGGGCACCAAACGAGTTAAAGCCTTTGCGTAAGGGGTTTAATGATATCAACACCACGTTCAAGCTCATCAGCCGCGAACGCGAAACACAGTACCATTACCTGCAAAAGATACTGGAGCTGGTTGATACCGGTATCTTGTCGTTCGAGGAAGAAACCGGCAACATCAGCTGGATCAATGAGGCCTTTAAAAACCTGATCGGCATACCCTATCTTAAAACGGTCCATTCGCTCGAAAAACGCGATCCGGGCTTATATCTCGAATTAACCAAGGTAAAACCGGGAGATAGCAAGATCATCACCATCAGCCGTAACCAGCAGCTGGTTAAAATGCTGATAACGGCCAGCGTAATGCGCAGCGACGATGTACTGTACAAACTCATCGCGTTCCAGAATGTGAGCGAAGCCCTTGACGAAACAGAATCAAAAGCATGGCAAAAGCTGCTGAACGTAATGACCCACGAGATCATGAACTCTGTGGCCCCTATATCGTCATTGGCAGATACACTGAAAAACCGGCTGCAAAGCCCCGAAATTGCCAACAGCGTACAAAGCAGCGAACTGGAAGACCTTGAACTGGGTATAGATACCATAAAAAGGCGCAGCGAAGGTTTACTGAAATTTACCGAAAGTTACCGCAGCTTAAACAAGATCACCAAGCTGGATCTGGACAAGATACTGGTGCGCGATCTGTTCGAAAACCTCAACAGCCTGATGCGGCCAACACTCGAGAAAAAGAACATAGAGCTGGAAATTATACTGCGCGACCCAACCCTGGCCATCCAGGCCGATATAAACCTCATAGAGCAGGTAATGATAAACCTGTTGGTTAACGCCATTGAGGCCGTTAAAGACCGCGAAGAGCCCCGCCTTATCCTCTCGGGCGAACTGCAGAACAACAGCAAAACCTTAGTTAAGGTTATCGACAACGGCCTGGGCATGCCCCCCGAACTGCTCGACAAGATATTCATACCGTTTTTCAGCACCCGCAAAACAGGCAGCGGCATAGGCCTCAGTCTGTGTAAACAGATCATGCTGCTGCACAAAGGCAATATCCAGGTACAATCAACCGAGGGTAAGGGATCGTCATTTATATTGCAGTTTATACCGTAGGCCCCCCAGCCCCCTAAAGGGGGAGTTTTTTAATTAGCTTGATAAAGAGTTGCAGGAGGGGCTGTCACCCTGAGCCACGTCGAAGGGTCGAGCGGAGAAGCCTGCCCACCATGCTTCGACGGAGCTCATCATGACAGCCTTTTACATTCTTAAGAACAGTACAATGGAACAAGATATTCAAAACCAAAACAATAGTATCACCGCCATTTCCGGCAGCCTGCGTTCCGGCTCATCAAACCATCATATTTTAAAATACCTCTCGGGACTTGTTCCTGCCGATATAACTTTTAACATTTACGACGAACTGGCCCTGATACCCCCATTTGACCCCGGTTTGGATAATGACACGCCCCCGGAGGCGGTAACGCGCCTGCGCGGGCTGTTAACTACTGCCGATGCTATGATCATTTGTACCCCTGAATACGCTTTCGGTGTACCCGGTCAGCTCAAAAACATGCTCGACTGGCTGGTATCAAGCAGTACACTGGTTGAAAAACCGGTAGCGCTTATTACCGCGTCTCTCGGCGGCGAACATGCCCACGCCTCGCTCCTGCTCACACTTGGCGCACTAAACAGTAACGTAATTGATGGTGCCACTTTGAGGATATCTTTCATCCGCTCAAAAATGGATTCGTCGGGCAATATTACCGATGAGGAAACGAAACAAAATTTAAAACAGGTGATGAAAGTTTTTATCGAAACCATTACCGGGTTAAATGTCAAAAAGTAAATTTTTCAAACCAGAAATCAACCTGTTTTTGAGATTACTTTTTTAAATATTCCAAATCAGTAAAAAAAGTGTTAAAATTGATTAAAACACGTCTATTTTAAACCGTTTTTAAAGGTTTTCACCCTCTGAAATCGTGCCTTTAATGCCATATTATGTTAAAATAATGCTTTAAAAAGTGACAACAGAATAATACGCCCAACCCCATCACCTGACAATTTGACAACATGATAATCTTTGGAACAGGCATTGATGGTTGAGGATGAAAATCATATTAAAATCAATCATATTATAAATATTATGCAAGAAAAAGGCAGCATTTCGATTCACACCGAGAACATTTTTCCGATAATTAAGAAGTTTCTTTACTCTGATAATGAGATATTTCTGCGCGAGCTGGTATCAAACGCGGTAGATGCTACCCAAAAAATTAAACGACTGGCCTCATTAGGCCAATATAACGGTGAACTTGGCGACCTGCGCGTTGAAGTAGCATTTGACGAAGAAAAGAAAACCATCACTATTTCCGATAACGGCCTGGGTATGACCGCCGAAGAAATCAAGAAATACATTAACCAGATAGCGTTTTCGGGCGCTACTGAGTTCATGGAAAAATTCAAGGAAGCCAAAGATGCCAACGAAATTATTGGTCGTTTTGGTTTAGGCTTTTACTCTGCCTTTATGGTGGCCGATAAGGTAGAAATTCAAACCCTGTCATATCAGGAAGGCGCTGAGCCTGCTTACTGGGTATGCGATGGCAGTACCGAGTTTGAAATTGGCGAAGGTGTACTGGAAGAACGTGGTACTGAGATCACCCTATATATTAATAGCGAGTCGGAAGAGTTTTTAAGCCAGTACAAACTACAGGAGATATTAGACAAATACTGTAAGTTTTTACCTGTACCTATTAAATTCGGTACTAAAACTGAACAGGAAGAAGATGGTGTTGATGAAGAAGGAAAGCCTAAATACATTGATGTTCAACACGATAACATCATCAATGATACCAACCCAATCTGGACTAAAGCTCCATCTGAACTAAAAGACCAGGATTATCTTGATTTTTACAAACAGCTTTATCCTTTTAGCGAAGATCCTTTATTCTGGATCCACCTTAATGTTGATTATCCATTCAACTTAACCGGTGTGCTATACTTCCCTAAGCTGAAAAACGACTTTGAAATATCAAAAAACAAGATCAAGTTATTCAGCCGCCAGGTATTTATTACCGACGAGGTAAAAGACATTGTTCCGGAGTTTTTAATGCTGCTGCATGGTGTTATCGATTCGCCGGATATTCCGCTTAACGTATCGCGCAGCTTCTTACAAGCCGACAGCAACGTTAAAAAGATCAACAGCTACATTACCAAAAAGGTAGCTGATAAATTAGCGGAACTGTTTAAAAACGACCGTAAAGCCTATGAAGAAAAATGGACCGATATTGGTTTGTTTGTAAAATACGGCATGGTAAGCGAAGACAAGTTTTATGATAAAGCAAAAGACTTTGTTTTAGTAAGCAATACCCAAAAAGAAAACTTCACCCTGGCCGAATACAAAGACAAGATTGAGGCTGTACAGACCGACAAAGACGGACAATTGGTTTATTTATACACCAATGACCCGGCAAAACAGGATGCCTTTATTCAGTCGGCCAATAAAAAGGGATACGATGTGCTGGTAATGAACTCACCTATTGATAATCACTTTATTAGCCAACTGGAGCAAAAGCTTGAAAAAACATCGTTAAAACGTGTAGATGCTGATGTGGCTGATAAACTGATTAAAAAAGATGATGCTCCTGAAACTGTTTTAACCGAAGAGCAATCAACCAAGGTTAAAGATATTTTTAACAAAGCCATTAACAAACCTGCATATAACGTTCATTTAGAGAGCCTTAACCCTAATGAACTTCCGGTTACTATAACTATGGACGAGTTTATGCGCCGTATGAAAGATATGGCGGCGATGGGTGGCGGCATGGGTTTTTATGGGAATATGCCCGATAATTACAAAGTAATTGTAAACGGAAACCATAAACTCATCACCCGCATATTGCAGGAAGAGAACGAAGATGTACAGGCCCAGCTTTCAAAACAGGCATTTGACCTGGCCCTGCTTTCGCAAGGTTTGTTAACCGGTGCCGAGCTTACCGAATTTGTTAACCGCAGCGTTAATTTGATATAATTTTAAAGCTTAATATTGTAGAGCCATCCGTATAAAACGGGTGGCTTTTTGTTTAAAATAATATTTAAATTTGATGGTAATTAAACCTGAGTATCACTTCATCGTCTAACCATCAAATACTTAAATATGAAATCATTAAAGAAAATATCTGTATTAATTATTCTTGCTTTTATAAGCATCAATGTAGTTAACGCGCAAAGCACCCGCAAAGAAAAAAAAGCCGCTCATGTTGCCGAAATTAAAAAAATGGTGGAGGCTCAAAATTATGTATTTAAAGCCAACTACGTTAACCCAATGAGGGGTACTGGCATGGCCTTAACGTCTGATTATGATCTGGTGGTGGCTAAAGATACTATTATCTCCTTTTTGCCTTATTTTGGCAGGGCTTATACATCTGTACCCTATAACCCGACAGATGGCGGCATTAAATTTACAGCTACCCATTTTACGTATGATTCAAAAGCCGGCAAAAGCGGCGGCTGGACAATTACTATAAAACCTACCGGTAAAGACAAAAACATCAGCAACTGGCGCGATGTACAAACCATGACACTTGGTATTTCTCCTGATGGTTATGCGTCTTTACAGGTGATCAGCACTAACCGGGACGCTATTTCATTTAATGGCACCATTGAAAAGCGGGGAAAATAAACAAACGGGGCGAAATGCAAAAAACGTTTCGCCTCTTCCATTTCTTAGCCTTCAAGTAATCCAGCATTATCTTTGAGCCCTACCCCAGATAGCTGAAGTTTAAATGCTTCGCTAATAAGATAAAATATCTTTTTGGCGGCTTTGGGGTATGATAGTCCCCCCGGCCTGACGTTTGACACACAATTACGCGACTCGTCTGTAAGCCCAGGTTTTGGCTTATAGGTAATATAGGCACCCAAACTATCGGCCGAGCTCAAACCAGGGCGTTCCCCAATAAGGATCAGGGACAATTTTGCTTTTAATCCATGGCCTATATCATCGCCAATAGCTACCCGTCCCTGCTCCACGAGGCACAAAGGCGCCAGCTTGAGATGAACAGCTGATAGCTGCGGAATAAGCACTTTCAGTAACCCAATCGTATTATTGTTAACCGCTGTCGCCGAAAGACCATCAGCAATAATGATGGCAATATCGTTTTCTGTATGATGATCTTGCAGTAACTCAACCGAATCGTCGTTCAATTTTCTGCCAAGGTCGGGCCTTTGCAGGTATTGTCTGCGGTCAATAACCCGGCTATACAGATGAAGTACCGGCAGATCAAATGGTTCAAGTCCGGCCGTTAAGCTATTGATATCCAATTCTGAATAAACCGCGTCCCTTGCGTGGGCATGGGCCAGTTTAAACTCCAGTGATTGTTTTAGCGGAATACTTGTCCCCACCCGTCCAATAGCTATCCGGGCTGGGGTAAACTCCTGCAGCGCTTTAAGTGGTTCTATCTCCTGCGGAATATTCCGTTTCATATCATTTAAACCATAACGCCTAATAAACTATGTGAAGCTGCCACAGGTAACATATTCCCTTTATCATCTACAATACCCTGTTTAATAAGCCATTGCTGAAATTCCGGTGCCGGCAGGTAACCAAGTACTTTGCGCAGATATAGCGCATCATGAAATGAGGTGGACTGATAATTAAGCATAATATCGTCGGCCCCTGGTATCCCCATGATAAAATTGCACCCGGCAACACCCAACAAGGTAAGCAGGTTATCCATATCATCCTGATCAGCCTCGGCATGGTTGGTATAGCAAACATCAACACCCATGGGCAAGCCAAGCAGTTTGCCGCAAAAGTGGTCTTCCAACGCAGCACGGATAATTTGCTTACCGTCATATAAATATTCAGGCCCGATAAAGCCCACTACCGTATTAACCAGCAAGGGTTTAAACTTACGGGTTACAGCATAAGCCCTTGCCTCGCAGGTTTGCTGATCAACACCAAAATGGGCATTAGCAGACAATGCACTACCCTGCCCGGTTTCAAAATACATTACATTGCTGCCAATGGTTCCGCGGTTTAAAGACAGCGTAGCCTGGTAAGCCTCCTCAATTAAACTAAGATTGATACCAAAACTGGCATTGGCCAGCTCTGTTCCTGCAATAGATTGAAAGCAAAGATCAACCGGAGCGCCATCATTAACAAGCTGCAATGTGGTAGTGATATGGCTTAATACACAAGTTTGCGTGGGTATGGCAAACTGCTGCCGCAACGTGTCCATCAATATTAATAAACTTCCGATTACAGCCGGACTATCAGTAGCCGGATTAATGCCGATAACTGCATCACCGCTGCAATGCAGCAAACCGTCAATAATACTTGCAGCAACGCCTCTGACATTATCTGTTGGGTGATTGGGCTGCAAACGGGTGCTGAAATGCCCCTTTAGGCCAATTGTATTTCTGAAACTGGTAATTACTTCACACTTTTTAGCAATCGCAATTAAATCCTGGTTACGCATCAGTTTTGATACGGCGGCAGCCATTTCAGGAGTAAGTCCCGCGGCAATGCTTATTAATGTCTCGGTGTCCGTTTCATCACTTAACAGCCAATCGCGCAGCTCACCAACAGTTAAATGGCCTATTAAATTGAAGCTATTAATATCGTGGCTATCAACAATTAATCTGGTTATTTCATCCTGTTCATAGGGAATAATGGCTTCGTTGACGAAAGTTTTCAGGGGTACATCGGCAAGGGTAATTTGTGCGGCAATACGCTCTTCATAACTTTCCGCGCACAACCCGGCCAGTTCATCTCCCGACCGATAAGGAGATGCCTTGCCCAGTAAAGTTTTCAGATCAGAAAACTTATAAACCTTGTTGCGTATGGTATGTTTGTAAGCACTCATTCGTTCAGCTGTTCATTGGTGCATTACTAATAATCTATGCTTCAGTAAATTCAGGTGCGGCCATCATTTCATCAGTTAATATTATCTTATGTTTTCCCATCAGCATAAATATGATAATCACAGCCACAAGCCCTCCAAGAAATATCAAACTCACCCAGCCGTTAAACCAAATGATGGCAAATAAAGTTATTGTTGATATAATTAATGCCGTAGCCGGAAAAAATGGGTAAAACGGCGACGCAAACGGTCTTTCCAACTTCGGCTCCTTTTTTCTAAGCATAAACAGGCTCAGCATGCTCATTAAATACATGAGTATAGCCCCAAGTACTGACAATACAATGATCTGCGCTGTAGTGCCACTATAAATGGCTATAAAACTAACTGCTCCGCCTGCAACCAGGGCCCAATGAGGTGTTTTAAAGCGATGGTTGATATTAGACAAGCCGCGTGGCAAATAGCCGCTGCGTGCCATGGCAAATACCTGCCTTGACGATGCCAGTATGGTGCCATGCAACGAAGCAATTAATCCAAACAAACCTATGCTGGCAAATATTTTGGTTAATCCGTTGGCTTTACCCAAAACAATACCTATAGCCTCCGGCAAGGGGTAATCAAGGTTGCTGAGCTTGCGCCAGTCGGTTATGCCGCCGGTTAATATCATTACGCCTAATGCCAAGGCTACCAGGGTTGCCAGTGCCGATATATAGCCTCGCGGTATATTCTTCTTTGGCTCTTTTACCTCTTCGGCCACCATGGCCACACCTTCAATAGCCAGATAAAACCAAACGGCGAAAGGCAGTGCAGCAAATACACCCGACCAACCGAAGGGCATTGGGTTGCTCATGTAATTATCCATTTTAAAATGGGGCGATACAACGCCCATATATAACAATAATTCAGCAACAGCCAGCACAGTAATGAATACTGAAAATGTAGCCGACTCTTTTACTCCTGATATATTGAGTATGATAAAGGCCACATTAAACAACATAGCCGATTGTATAACAGGAATTTCCGGATATAAAAAATGAAGGTAACTGCCCAGCGAAATAGCTATTGCAGGCGACGCGAGTAAAAAATCAATAAGTGTGGCATAACCCGCAATCAACCCGCCGATTGGACCCATCGCTCTATAAGCATAGGCAAATGCCCCGCCTGCATGAGGAATAGAGGTAGTAAGTTCTGTATAGCTGAATATAAAGGTGATATACATTAACGTGATCACCAGTGTAGCGATTAAAAAGCCGATGGTACCTGATACGGCCCAGCCCAAGTTCCAGCCAAAGTATTCGCCGGAGATAACTAACCCAACAGCAATAGCCCACAGATGAACAGGTTTTAATACTCGTTTTAACTGCTCTGCCGGGGGTGCTGCCATAATTTTTTGATCTGTTAATTAATGCCGCCTTAAGATAGTTAAAGCACATGTTAAATCAAAATAATGGCGTGTTATGGAATTATTAAGAGAACAAAACGCGTCGTTGCTTCGTTTCTCACAACGACGCGCTGTTTGAGCGGGGGGGATATCAAACCTTCAATGTATTTTTCAGATAGCCAATGCTGCTAGTAACACTGGCCAGCGCATCTTTTGGCATATCGTGTTCTACAAAAAAGTGCTGCATGCCTGCTGATGAGGCTGCGGCAAAAATTGGTTTAAAGTCGATTGTACCGCTCCCAACGGGCAGTATATTTTCCCGGCCGGCGTCCAGGTCTTTTACGTGCCATAGTGGGAAACGACCGGGATGCTGTTTAAACATTTCAACCGGATTTTTACCGGCTTTAACTGCCCAAGCCAGATCAAGTTCCATTTTTACATTCTGGGGGTCAGTTTCACTTAGCAACAGATCATAAGGTACTTTGCCGTCAACCGGATGGAATTCCATATCGTGATTATGGTAGGCGAACTGTATACCAACTTTTTTTGCCGCCTCCCCTGTCTTGTTCAGCACTTCAATGGTTGATTTAATTTCATCCAGCGTGGCGGTTGGTGAATTAGCGCAAACCAGGTATTTAATGCCGCCCTCAGCTGCATCGTCAACCAGTTGCTGCATATTATCACGCAGGTTTTTCATTGGTGGTATCACCATAGGCTTGCCATCGGCCCCAACAGGCATCTTTGCCCCGGGAGGAAGTTTGAAAGGAGCGCCTAATACGTGGTGCGATGTCCAGGCCATTCCCAGATCGTTCACCATGGCTTTAAATTCCTTCGGGCTCATTCCGTAATAGCCGCCCCTTTTACTGAATGCCGATTCCAATTCCTTGAAACCAAGATCTGCTATTTTGGTTAAGGTCCCCTTCACATCCTGATCAATGATGTCAAAAAATGTAAATAGCTGCAAACCTATCGGGTGCCCCCCCTGTACATTGCTTAATAGCGAGCCTGCCCTGCCTGATAAAGCTATGCTGCCAAGCGCCAGTGCACCAGCGCTTTGAATAAACTTTCTCCTGTTGTAATTCATGCTGATAATTTTTAGTTTTAATAAGTGGTACAGTAAAACTAAATAATTTTCGGTGGGAAAGAAATTTTATTGTGTCTTTTTTACACAATAAAATTTAAGACGACATTTATAATGTACAAATACCCATATTTTACCATGTATTAGGATTTTTCTACTCCAATAATGATAATTGGGGAAATGGATATCTAATTTATGCGTACAAACAATTAGCAATCAGTCCGGTCCAGCCGGTTTGATGCGATGCGCCTGCACCACGCCCATTATCGCCATCAAAAAATTCGTAAAAAAGTATATAATCCTTAAAATTGGGATCGGTTTGTATTTTGGTGTGTTGGCCAAAAACAGGGCGATTACCATCGCCGTTGCGCAAAAAAATATTCGATACCCGGCGATAAAGCTCATTGGCTACCTCCTTAAGGTTCATGTAATTACCTGAACCGGTTGGGCATTCAACCTTAAAATCATCGCCATAGTACTCATAAAAACGGTGCAGGCTATCAATAATAAGATAGTTTAACGGCATCCAGATGGGGCCCCGCCAGTTACTATTGCCCCCAAACAAACCGCTATCACTCTCAGCAGGTGTATAAGTAATACCAAAATCAATCCCGTTAACCGATACATGATAAGGATGCTCAAGGTGATATTTGGAGAGAGAACGGATACCATAATCGCTCAAAAATTCATTTTCATCAAGCATATAGCGCAGGATCGATTTCATGCGGAAACCGCGCAGTAAGCTAATGAGGTGTTTGCCGTTGGCGCCTTTCTCATTCCAGCGCGATACCAGCGAAGCGAGGTCGGGCCGGTTCTCGGCAAACCATTTCATACGGTCGCGAAATATAGGGCTATCTGTTATATCGCTTTCATCCAGCACTTCGGTGGCAAACAAAGGAATAAGTCCTACTATGCTCCTGACCTTCATTTTTGCAGAGCCATTATCCGGAAAGCGCAACTGGTCGTAGAAAAAACCGTCCTCATCGTCCCAAAGCCCTTCATTGTTATCACCAAGGTTTGACATAGCTCCCACAATGTATATAAAGTGCTCAAAAAACTTCGAGGCGATATCAGCGTATGATTTATCATCAGCAGCCAGTTCGGTAGCTATACGCAGTAAATTGAGCGAATACATGGCCATCCAGCTGGTGCCATCGGCCTGTTCAAGGTGCTGTCCGTCTGGCAGGTGCATGTTGCGGTCAAAAACCCCTACATTATCGAGGCCAAGGAAACCACCTTCAAAAACATTATTACCGGAAGCATCCTTACGGTTTACCCACCAGGTAAAATTGAGCATCAGCTTATGAAATATCCTTTCCAGAAAATAAAGGTCGCCCTTACCATTATTGGCTTCCTTATCGGTTTTATAAACGCTCCATACCACCATGGCGTGAACCGGGGGGTTGCCATCGCTAAAATCCCACTCATAGGCAGGCAGCTGCCCATTGGGGTGCATGTACCAATCACGGGTGAGCAGTATTAATTGATTTTTAGCAAAAGCCATATCTATCCGGGCCAGTGGCAAGCAATGGAAAGCCAGATCCCAGGCCGCAAACCAGGGATACTCCCATTTATCGGGCATGGATATAATATCCCTCGTATTCAAGTGCATCCATTTGCTATTGCGGGCATTTTTCCGTTGCTCAGGCGGCTTGGGCTGGGCCGGGTCACCCCGGAGCCAATGTCGTATGTCAGAATAATAAAACTGTTTGTTCCAAAGCATCCCGGCAAAGGCCTGCCTTTGTATCAGGCTTCGTTCGGTATCATTTTTATTGCTGTATATATCGTTATAAAACTGATCGGCCTCGGTTATGCGGATGTTAAATATATCATCAAAGTCTTCAAAGCTGTAATTGGCGTCGGGCGATAAACGCAGGCGTAGGGTAACGCTCTGTTTGGCAGCAACGGTTATATCATAATTAACCGCGGCTTTTGTACCTGTATTTTTAGGATTAATGGTATCAGTTCCGTTTATAATATAATCGTTAATGCCGCTTTTGATATATTGTATACCATTATCATAATTATATAAACGACGGGTATCGGTTTCATTTTCACAAAACAGTAATCCGCATGGGCCCTCTGTATGCAGCCATAACTTGTCAAGGTCTTTATGAGACACTTCTATCTTACCCTGCCCGTTGGCGACCAAATATGGTCTATAATCCTTATATCCCCAGCTCCAGGTATTGCGGAACCATAAAGTAGGCATCACATTAAGTGCGGCATCCTGATTGCCCCGGTTATAAACAGTTATTTTAATTAATATGTCATCGGGAGCGTTTTTAGCGTATTCGGTAAAAACATCAAAATAGGCGTCATTATCAAATATGCCGGTATCAAGCAATTCAAATTCCGGATCGTTTCGGGTACGGCGCTTGTTTTCGGTGAGCAACCATTGATATGGAAATTCCTGCTGGGGATATTTATACAGCATTTTCATGTAGGAATGCGTAGGTGTACTATCGAGATAATAATACAGTTCCTTTACATCCTCGCCGTGGTTACCTTCGGGATTACTGAGGCCAAAATAACGCTCTTTTATGATCGGATCTTTTTTATTCCATAAAGCAACAGCAAAACAAAGCAATTGTTGCCTGTCGCATATCCCTGCAATGCCTTCTTCGCCCCAGCGATAGGCTTTACTTCGGGCCATGTCATGGGTAATAAAATTCCAGGCGTCGCCATTGGCGCTATAATCCTCGCGTACGGTACCCCATTGGCGGTCACTTACGTAAGGGCCCCATTTTTTCCAGCTTGTATCTTTTAACCTTGACTGTTCTGCATTCATTTTAAAATCCTCCGCAGCATAATGCCACCTAAACAAGTATTTGCAAAGTATGCTTATTTAAGGAAAGTTAATATAAATGAGTGGTTTGTTTTACATGCGGATGAGAAATAACGCAACTGATTATAGGTAAAGCCGATGGTTAAAAAGTTATCGGACGAGATATTCATGTCATTGCGAGAAGGAACGACGAAGCAATCGCGCACTATGTCTATTCGCTCTGTAAAGTTCGCGATTGCTACACTGCGGTCGCAATGACACTTTTGGTATTTAGCTTAAGCCCAGGCTTTTCTTAAAAACCGCAGCCAGTTTCCGTGCATCATATTTTCAATATCCTGATCGGTATAGCCGCGTTTTTTTAGCAGATCGGGTACTTTTTGAAGATCGGCAATGGTTTCCAGGTCATAAGGGCACTGCTCGCGGCCAAAGGCGCCGTCGAGGTCAGATCCCATGCCCACGTGCAGGGCGTTACCGGCTATCTGGCAAATATGGTCTATATGATCAACCATCACTTCCAGGTTACAGTTCATACCTTTAGGCGTCGACTGCCCTCTCACCCAGTTTGGTACCATCATCCAGGCATCAAGCGCCGCACCTATAACCGCATCACGGTCAATCAGGGCCTTTATCATTTCGTCGCTGTACTGTCTGTTGTGGTTTACCAACGCACGGCAATTATTATGACTTGCCCAAACATGCCCGTTAAAGTGATCCAAAGCCTCCCAAAAGCTATCATCACATAAATGGGTAGCATCCAGAATAATATTGAGCCGTTCCATTTCCTTTAGTAATTCATGACCTTTAGAGCCCATATAACCTGTGGCATCAGTGCCCTGGGCGTATCTGCCGGGCCCGTAGTGCGCGGGGCCAACAGCACGCAGACCATAATTGTAAGCACGTTCCAAATGCTGAACGGTGACTATAGAATCGGCGCCCTCCAGGCTTAAAATATAGGCTACAGGCTTATTTTCTGCGGATTGCCCATCACTCCAAAGCTTAAGATGCTGTTCCAGTGATGGCAGGTCGGTTACCTGTACCATTTCACCGGCATCTTCCATGGCTTTGTACCAGGCTACCTGTCCCTGGGTTTGCGCCCAGGCCTGCTCGGGCGAATGCCAGCCCGGCAACGGGTTATCAGGCGCTACATAACGCCCAATTTGAGTAGCTACAACCAAACCTATATTACCCTTGCGCAACTCCGATAAGGAAACCACGGCTTTGGCGCGATCCGGCTTATCGGTAAGGCCTTCCTCGCGCTGGTTAATTTCGGCAAGCGGGCGTGTAAGGTCACGGTTCCACTCCAGCGCATTCATGCTTAAATCTAAATGGGCATCTATTATAAACATATCAGATAGTTATTTTGCGGTCGCGGGCTGTATTAAGCCACTCGCTGTTAAGTACATTATTTTCAACCACGTAAGCTCGTTCATATAAAGCTACCGTTGGGCATACATGATGCGGAATGCCGTATAAAACATCACCTATTTGATAGGTGTGATTCTCACCGGCGTCCACCACCAGATGTTCTTCGCTTTGTGCAATTGGTTTGAGTTCGGGCGCGTTTAAGAAATATATCCGTTTGGCGAGTTCGTTCTCGGCAGATATGGATTTATGACCAACATCCAAACACAGTTTGGTTGAACCGGGCAATGATATTACACGGGTAATTACCAAAGCGGCAGGTAAAAAAGGCTGCTCGGGCATACCGAGCTGATAACCTTTATCCCAGTAAACAAAGGTCCCTGGGCTGCATTCCACATCGGCACGCTGCGCATGAATTGGGAAGGTAGGCGATCCACCTGCCACAATGATAGGTTCAGGATAACCCTTTTGCTTCACGTCCCGTTGTAATTTTAATACAGGGGCAAAACTGTCATTGCACCGCTCCTCGCGTACATCAAGATCAACATCATGGATATGGCCGTCATAAGCGTGAAGGCCTACCGGATGTATTCCCGGCAATACATCACAGTCCATATACAGCTGCAGAGCTTCAAAACCGGCTTTGATACCTGTGCGGTTCATACCCACGTTAAGATCGAGGTAAACGTTAATATTTACTTTATATCTTTTTGCCTCATCTGATATTTCTTTGGCCGCAACGGCATTATCAACCAGGCATGAAAATTTGCTATCGGGATAAGTATGTATTAATTTGATAAACCGGTAAAGTTTAGGGCCAACCGGCTGATAGGCCAGCAATACATCCGGCGCTTTACACATAGCCAGCAATTCGGCCTCGGCAATGGTAGCGCATTTAAACTTATGAATACCTGCAGCAAGCAGCAATAAAGTAACTTCTTTATTTTTATAAGTTTTGACATGCGGACGCAAACGGGCAACATCGTCTATCATGCCAACAAGCATATCGATGTTAGCCTTTACCCTATCCGGATAAACTACCAGTGCAGGGGTGTCCAGCTTTTCAATATCATCAATTGTAAACCAGTTCATTTGGTGGGTGGGTTGTAAGTTTTGAGTGATGAGTTTTGAGTGACAAATTTATCTGACGGTTTTCTGTAAACTATCAAAACTCATCACTCAAAACTCCTAAAACTAACTTATTCTAATTCAAACAGAGCTTCTATTTCAACCGGGATATTATCAGGCAATGAGCCCATGCCTACGGCGCTACGTACGCCTATGCCATTTTCTTCGCCCCATATTTTGGCAAAAAGTTCACTGGCACCGTTAATAATGAAGGGATGTTTTTCAAAATCGGGTGTGCAGTTAACCATACCCAGCACTTTGATTACCCTTTTTACCTTATTAAAGCTGCCAATATTTGCTTTAATAGTAGCCAGCATGGTTAAAGCAACCTGACGGGCGGCTAACTTGCCATCTTCCTGACTAACGGTATCGCCAATGCGACCTATAATTAAAGAGGCATCATCCTGCACCGGCCCGTGGCCCGATAAATAAAGGTACTTGCCATCAACTAAACATGGTTTATAAACGCCAAGCGGCTTTGGTGCGGGCGGCAGGTTTAAACCCAGCGCTGCAAAGTTTTCTTCGGGAGTGTTCATACCGGTAAAATTATAAAGATTAACTAACAAATAGCAACAAAAAAAGCCGGGGATCTCACTCCCGGCTTTAAATTAATCAACCATTTGTATTTCTAAAATTTAAAAGAAGCACCAATATTTATAGAGTAATCGGCAAAAGCGGCGTCGCCAATAACATAAGTTCCTGTTTTAATGCTGTTTTCTTTATCAGTTACACTTTGTGTGCGGTTACGTTTCAGGGCAATTGGCACATTGGCAAAAATGTTTACCCTTTTTAAGCTGTAATTCAATGAAGGTTCAGCTGATATAATATATCCCGGGCGACGGAAAGCACTGCTCTTGCCTATAAGGTCATGTACAGGGATACCTTCTATCCTGCCGCCGGCCGATAAGGTAAGCGCGTTGAGTGCACCGCTAAATGTGTAATTCACCCCAATTCGTGCCAGGTACTGATCGGGCACGCTTGATATAGCTTCGTTGGCTAATGCGGCGCTTAATACTTCACGATAAGTGCGGGTACCGTTTGTGTTGCGCGGATTGGCCATGTAATACAAATTGGTATAGCCACTGAAACTGCTGCTGAAGTTTAAAAACCCGTTTGCTTCGGCAATAATACCCAGGCCTCCATCGCCCAATTGTATTGACTGATCAACCGGACGCATTTCTGGAGTTACGTTATAAAACTTCGACATGTAATTGTCGTTACCTGTAGGCAGTTTAACACCCAAACCTACTTGTATATTACCTCTTGTAGCGGTATGGCTGTTAAATAACCACCTGTTGGCAACTATGCGCATATCGCCAATACCGTGCGAATAGGAACTGTGTCTTTCTTTACCTCCATGTTCGTATAAGGACGAACGGGTATTGATAAGGTATGGCACACCAAGTGATACCGACCAGTACTGATTAAAAATTTTGGTTATACCCAAATCAATAGTGCTTTGGTGGTTGATAACTTCGTTGCCAATTACCAGTCGCTGTTTTTGTTCATCAGTGCCTTTAAAATGGCGAAATGATTTGAAATACCGGTACCCTATGGTTAACTGCCAGCCTTTACTGCTGGAATCCTGCATTGGGTGTTCCATGTTACTTAGTGGGCCGTTGCTCTTGATAGCCACGCATCCCTGTGCGTTTACGTTAGTATAAGTGATTAATAAGTAGAAGGTTGTTATGAAAAGAAATTTTATAAAAAGTTTCATTTATTGTTTGGTTTAAATTGTTTTTATGTTGTGTAAATAAGTTTAATAAAGTCAGGCATTTTTCAGCCTGACTTCAACCTGCTCTCATACAGGATTTTTATGTATTAATCAACTAACTCTCAAATTATGTGAATTTCTAAAAGGGAATGTTATAAATCCGGCCGGTGCCTTTTTTACAGCGAGCCACAAAGCAAGCAGCACACCATAGCTGCCACCGCGCTCTATCCATTCAAACATTTCATAGTGCGGATAAAACAGTTCGCTTGTTATTTTCCAGATAGCCAACACGAGTATTAAATTTTTAAACGGGCGTATCAGGATAGAAAAAGCGGCTGCTGTTTCCAGTACTCCCACTATCTGTGCTGTTTTCCCGGGATCATTAAAGCCGAGTGCATGATATTGATTTACAAGCCCGGCCTTTTCAATAAAATTAAGCCATCCATGCCCCAGCAGCAGTAAAAACGCCAGTATCCTTAAAGCCCCAACAGCTGTTTTTAATGTAGCTGCGTTTACAACTACATGGTCATCCATACGTGCAAACCATTGTTTAAGCGGAATTTTAAAACCACCCTGTATCAGTATAAGTACCAATGGGGCGCCAAAATTGCCCGCGCGTTCAATAAACTCTGCGAAAGGTTCGCCGGATAAGGGGCGGAAAGACGCTGTTACCATTCCCCATATGATCAGCCAGCCCGCGATGGCGCGTGTTGGGTAAACAAGTATGGATATGCCCATTAAAATATCAATTGTACCTACAAAAGGCATCAATGTGTAGGCTTCATCGCGACCAATACCCGCCACCGCGAAATAGTTACACCATATTTGTTTGGTGATGATACCAAATGCTCCATGGCCTATAAAGCACATAGCACAGGCAAGTCGCAGGGTGTAATAAATCTTTTGGTCAACAGTCAAACGTAACATCGTATTCTATTTTATTTGTATTCTTATTTATCGGCACCATCTGTTTTGCCCCTTTGTACCGCATATTGGCCAACTTTGCCACCGGTCAGCAAACCAACCTGACAATCGCTGCGATAATGTATCCCCCCATACAACCTTGACATGGAAGCGTCATTTGCTAAATTGGTAAATTTCGGGCCCCTATCTGGTAGCAGATAACTTAGCACCGTTGCAGCAGATCCGCTAAAATTAGAGTGCCCAGATGTATATGCCGGAAAATTTGGCACCCCGGTTAAGGTTTTAATTAACGGATTTGCCTGCGAAGGGCGCTGGTTAAAATAAAAATATTTTGTGTCCCAGCAAACTATCGCTGCGTCCATTTGCGCCATATTTAATAACGCAAAGTTACGGGCCCAGCGCACCTCACTGTATTTTTGTTTTACAAATTCATCGGCGGCAATGGCATTCCAGTGCCCTGTTGGAGTGTAGGTACCGGCACCATCTGCCCAAAATGCCACCTGGTCTTCATGTGCACGTGACCTGTCTTTACTAAATGACAAAACTTCTTCTGTTTCTTTTTTAAACTCAGGCGAGTTGGTAGCATAAGGCGCAGGCGGTCTTATGGCAGCTACTGTAAGCGTATCAAACAAAAAAGGTAGAACCTTTGAAAACAAGGGGAGCATCGGAGGCCTTTTAGGAGTTTCCAGGCTAACCCAGAATTGCTCGCCTTTGGCAGTGGCCATTGTTTCAAAGCTTTTCCATATATCTGGTGAGCCTCCTGCTTTACCGGCGCGGTCATTACGGGCGCGGTTAGCAAATATAACAGCAACCTGTTTGCCTAAAGATTCGCCTGCGTTAAGTTCGGCCCTGGTATTAGCGCCAGCCATAATGCGGTACTGTTTTTCTTCGTCGGCTTTTTGCTGAATATAAGCACCATCTGCCGGGAACAACAGCTTCATTATCTCTACAGCAGCGCCGGCAGCAACAGCATCTTCACTTGGATATGATGGCAGTTCAGATGCCGGAACCAGTGCCTGAACCCCGGAATCGTTTTTATAAGGGGCTGTACGTTTATACAGGTTTTTAAAATGCCAGGCGGCAACCAGCGCGTCATATTGCGCGGCGCTTACATAGGCATAAGCCCGTGCAGCGTAAGGCGGGTTTGAAAACGGAAATTCAGGATAATTAAAGGGATTGGCTGCGTTTGGCGCCGGATAAGTGCCATCCGGGTTTTGGTAAGGAGGCACATTATGTTTAGCAACCAGCGTGCGTAATATTTCGTTCCAGCGTAATACCGCCCCGGCGCTCCAGTATTTTATAATGGCCTTCTGATCGGCAGATAAATTACGCTGTAATCCTTTGATCTCATTGATATCGGCAATATAGGCTGGTGAAGTAACAGCGTCCGGCGCAGCCACGTTGAGAACACTGAAATCTGTAACCAATACCGGTTTCCAGGTATCGGCATTCAGGTCAAGATTGGCCGGCGCCAATGCGGGGTATTGTGATGTACGGTCAACAATATCTTTTTTACATGATGAAGCCAACGTGACAACACCTAAAAAAATTGTTGGAATTATATAAAGTAATGGTTTTTTCATCTCGTTTATCGTTAAATAGTCAACCTGTTTATTTCTCTTTTTTTGTGCTGAAAACATAGTAAACACCACCGTAAAAGTTTCTTGTTTGTCCAACGTTGCGGCCATTTAAAACATAGTTGCCGCCGGCGGTAAATTCCAAACCACTAATTGACTGAAAGCTATATTTTAATATCAGCCCGGCCGCTGTATAATTCATTTTATTACTCGGGAAAGGCATGTCATTTTTCCGGATATCGAAACCGCCAAGTGTTGTAACCTTAGTTAAAACAGCTTCGGCATTGAATTTTAAACTGCGATAGCCCGAGCTTACAAAAAAGTTGGTAACATTTGGCATTTCAACCTCATCAGTATAATGCATTTCGGTAGTGTAGTACGAATTACGATCAATGGTGATATTACTGCGGCGTATATACTGCCCTGCTCCTGCTACAAAAAATCTGCCTGTTTGATAGTTTAGTAACCCACGTAAAGCAACATTTTTACTATGTAACCCTATTGATAGAGGTAAAAAGTCGGCCTGATAATTTGATAAAGGGATTGAGCCGGATAAAATAGCATGTACACTAAATAACCCGGAGCCGATTTCTTCTTTAATAGCCATCCATTTAATAACAGCGCTAAGATCCTGGAAATTTTGCTCACCTCTTAAAGTTCCAGCAGTTGCATGGGTTTTAACATATGGAACCATCAATGTTAAGTTGATACGGTTTGATAACCCATAGGTACCACCAGCACTATAAGTAGTTGTGCTTACGGTACCAAGGTTAGGGTTATCGCGCTTAAAGGTTCCTTCCCAGTAATGGTCCCAACTGCTGTGGGAGTAAATGCCAGCTGCACAAAAATAATTTTTAGGGATCATTAATGCGTCGGCATCCGTTTGCGCATCTGCAAACTGCGAAAATGTGAGGCAACAAGCTATAATTATACAACATCTGTAAATATACAGCAATGAAAATTTCATCATAAATGAATTAGGATATTAGCAAATAAATAATTTAAAAACAGGCTGAAGTGTCATTATTTAAAGCGCTTTTAAGCGAGATTTCAAATAATTAATCAGCAATAAAAAAAGATTGCGGAGGTATAAAATGATAAACTATGATGATTTAACAATTGTGGAGCAACGTCAACAACTATATTAATTTTTATCAAATACACTCGGCAGCCCAATTAAAGGTGCACAAGGCAATTCAACATCATAATTTACAGATTATATAATTAGCAGGTAAAATTAGGCGGCTTGCCCGGAGACTCTATAAACGGAGAATTTAAATGGTAGCTTATAGGGTATACTTTGGCTTTTAAAATAGTAGAAAAAGCTAAAAATTGGTAATGCATGGTTTGGAAATTATACTCACCAACAAAATTCACTTTTTTCTGCGGTGCTTCGTGCCCCTTTTTGTCCAGGGGAACATCGCTAAACTCTTTGGCAATAATTAAATTGGCCGAAACTAAACGGGTTTTAACGCTATTGGCAATACAAATGAACGACATTGTATCCCGCGTAACCTTATATCTTAAATAGTTATAATAAACTCCCTTTAACTGCAATTGGCCGTGATCAACCACATAATCGTTCCAGTCGTGAATGCCTGGCAGGCTCACCGGAATTTTTATTTCAACAAGCTTTGTGGCATCAACCTTATTTTCGTAGATCTGTTTTACGATCTGCACTTCTGACCGGTGAATTAAATACTTAAATACCAAATTGTAGCCGCCCAGGTTGAACAGGTGTACATTTAATAATAGTATAGCGATAAGCTTTTTCACCAAAAGAATAATTGACAGGGTATAATTTTATCGTAAATATATTGATACAATTGATGAAAACAAATAAAAAAATGCGAAATAACTAATTTGCATAATTTTATAACGGTTTGCAATGTGAAACCTCCCTACTGATTTGATATTTTATAATAATGAAAAGGAAAATAACCGCCGGTAATATATTATATACGTTAATGATGGTTATTATTTTAATCATGCTGATTAACCCCGCGGCGAAAAGCTCCCTGATCAGAGCCCTTATGAATATCGGTTTCTTTCGGCCCGATATCCCTGTTCCTGCTTCAAAAAAGCCTATTGCCGACCCGTTTAATATCAGTTTTAAAGACACACACGGTAAAATGGTTAATACGACAGATCTTAAGGGCAAGGTGATATTTGTTAACTTTTGGGCTACCTGGTGCCCGCCCTGCATTGCCGAAATGCCATCTATCAATAAATTGTACGCACAGTTTAAAAACAACCCTAATGTGGTTTTTATGATTGTTGACGTTGATAATGATTATAGCAAGGCCAATGGCTTTATGCAAAAACACAATTACAATTTACCCATGTACACCCTGGCAAGTGATGTGCCCGGAAATATAATGGACGGCACCATACCAACCACATTGGTATTTGATAATGCCGGCAGATTGGTATACCAGTATACCGGCGCTGCCGATTATAATAACAGCAACTTTACAGCATATTTAAACATGTTAATTAAGAAACCTCATTAATACAGATTAATTAATTGTATAATACACACAAAATAAAAACTGATAATTAAGCCAAATTTTCAAAAAAAATATTTGTTGTTTATACACTTATTAAATTTTTTGCTTTTATTTACAAAACCAAATCAGAAATTAAATCAATGAAGAAGAAAACACTCACCTGCCTGGGGGCGTTGGCGCTGTGCGTTATCACAATGCGGGGCTTTGGCCAAACAGGTACGCTAAACATCAGCGGAGATTCAAAAACAACTATTAGCAAACACATTTACGGGCAATTTGCAGAACACCTGGGCCACGGCATTTATGGCGGCTTTTGGGTTGACAAGAGCCTGCCAGTGAAAAAACAAGACCGCATCAGGCTTGATGTGGTTGAGGCTTTGAAGAAAATAAAGATCCCTAACCTGCGCTGGCCAGGCGGATGCTTTGCCGATGAATACCATTGGCGAGATGGCATTGGACCTGCCGCGCAACGCCCACGTATGGTTAATACTAACTGGGGTGGTGTAACTGAAGATAACAGCTTTGGAACGCACGAATTTCTGGAACTTTGCAGTTTATTAAAATGTGAGCCTTACGTAGCCGGCAATGTAGGCAGCGGCACTGTTGACGAAATGTCGAAATGGATTGAATACCTGAACTCGAACAGTACCAGCACCGTTGTAAAAGAGAGAGTAAAAAATGGGCACCCGGAACCATATAAAGTTTCGTTTTGGGGAGTAGGAAATGAAAGCTGGGGCTGCGGTGGTAACATGACGCCTCAATTCTATGCAGATCAGTTTAAACGCTATGCCTCATTCGCTAAAGATTATCCTGGGGCTAAGCTTAAAAAGATAGCCAGCGGCCCCAATGCTGATGATTATAACTGGACCGAGGTTTGCATGAAAAACATTCCGGCACACATGATGTATGGCCTGTCGCTGCATTATTATACCATACCTACCGGGAGTTGGGGCAAAAAAGGCTCGGCAACCGCATTTACAGAAGGCGAATATTTTAACACTATGGTTAACTGCCTTAAAATGGAAGAGCTGGTTACCAAACATTCGGCCATTATGGATAAGTATGATCCGGAAAAACACGTTGCGCTTGTGGTTGATGAGTGGGGCGTGTGGACTGATCCGGAACCAGGCACCAATCCCGGTTTTTTATATCAGCAAAACAGTCTTCGCGATGCGCTGATTGCTGCAACAACACTCAACATATTTAATAACCACAGCGACAGGGTTAAAATGGCAGCGCTGGCACAAACCATTAACGTGCTGCAGTCGCTTATTTTAACAGATAAAGAAAAAATGGTACTTACCCCTACTTACTACATATTTGATATGTACAAAGTGCACCAGGATGCTAAATACCTGCCAATAAAATTAGATGCCCCGGATTACGAGGTTGATGGAAAAAAGATCCCAGCGGTAAATGCTTCTGCCTCGCAGGATGCTGCCGGAAAAGTACACATCTCATTGGTTAATCTTGACATTCATAAGCCAATTACCATCACTACTGGTTTTAGCGATATTAAATGGACTAATGTAAGTGGCCAGATACTTACTTCTGCCAACGTTACCAATATCAATACGTTTCAGGATCCTGACAAAATACATCTGAGTAATTTTACGGGAGCTAAAAAGGATGGTGACAAACTGGTAGTAACACTTCCTGCCAAATCGGTTGTAACACTTGAATTGAATTAAGCCGTTCTGGTAAAGACTTACGAAGTTTTAAAAACTTCGTAAGTCTAAATTTGCAAGTCTAAATTACAATGAATTTACTTTGATGTTGAAGATATCGCTTAAAGCTTTTTTGGCCGCATGATAACCGCACATGCCATGCACCCCGCCTCCTGGCGGCGTTGACGAAGAACAGATGTAAAGCCCTTTAGCGGATGTTTTATAAGGCGACCAGCGCAATACCGGGCGAGTGAATAACTGGCCTATATCAATAACCCCACCATTAATATCGCCCCCAATATAGTTAGGATTGTACTCTTCAAACTGGGCGGTATTAAAAGTATGCCTTGCCAGTATAGTATCCTTAAAACCCGGCGCAAACCGTTCAACCTGCCGCTCAATAATGCCGGTCATATCCCTTTCGGAGCCATTGGGTACATGACAATACGCCCATCCCGTATGCTTGCCTTCCGGCGCCCGCGACGGATCGAGCAGGCTTTGCTGCGCCAGTAGTACATAAGGTTTTTCGGAATGTTTTCCGTGCCATATCTGCTGTTCGCCGTAAGCTATTTCTTCAAGAGTATTGCCAAGATGTACGGTTCCGGCTTGCCTGGCGCTTTCCGCCTTAAAAGGTATCGGAGCATCTAAAGCCCAGTCAACCTTAAACACCCCCATGCCATAGCGGTAGCGTTCCAATTGCCATTTATATACAGAGGAAAATTTATGTCCTGCTATTTTTAGCAGTTGCTTCGGGGTAACATCAAATAACACTGTATGTGCAGATGGCAGCTGATTTAACGACTCTACATAATAATCAGTTACAATCTTGCCCCCAATAGAGGTAAAATAAGAAGCCAATGCCGTCCCAATTTGCATCGACCCACCCTTTGGAACAGGCCATCCCTTTAAATGCCCCTGCGACATCAATACCAGCGCGATAGCCGATGTTGCTATATTGCTTAATGGCTGTATTGCGTGTGCCGCCATACCCGCCAACAGTCCTTTTGCCGCCTGGGTTCTAAATCGTTTACTAAGAAAGGTGGCCGGCGTAAGCGCATCAAGCCCAAACCGGGCCATGGCTAAAGGGTGCTTTGGAAAATGCAGTGGGGCTAAAATATCCGGCGCCATCTGCGGCCAATTTTTAACAACCGGTCCCAACAACTTCAGATATGCCTTTTCATCGGCACCAAGTAACCGCGCTGTTTCGACAACCGATTTTGTAAGAATAGCAGCCGTACCATCATCAAACGGGTGGGCGGCTGCTATTTCGGGGTATAAATATTCGAGCCCGTGCTGTGCAAGGGGCAAGGTTTCAAAAAATGGTGAAGCTGCTGCCAACGGATGTACAGCTGAACACACATCATGCAGATAACCGGGTAGGGTAAGTTCGGCGCTGCGCATCCCCCCGCCTACCAGGCTCTTGCCTTCCAGCAACAATACCGACAAGCCGTTTTGTTGCATTAAGATTGCCGCGGCCAGGCCATTTGGTCCGGAGCCAACTACTATTGCGTCATAATCCCGCTTTTCGAGCTTCATTTAGTTGCAGATATTAAAGCCCTAAATTAAGGTGATTATGCCGACTTTTTAGTACCACCAATCAAGGCCGCCTCATAAACTGATGAAATAATGTCGTCGGTAGTAAAATTGCCTAAAAGGTCCCAGTCGATGTGACTGTAGACAATCTGCTTTGACGGATTGATAATATAAGTAGCTAAAAGTGGCACATTCACATCAATACCCGAAAACCTGTTCCAAACCGGATCATTTTCTGAGTATATCCTGAGTGTGCGTGCTATTTCCTTATCTTCATCATGGTAAAAATTCAGGGTCAAACTGTTTTCCCAGGCTCTTGTTTCCAGCTCATCAGTACGTTCATCGGTAATAATAAGCAGGTTTCCACCACTGGCTTTTATTTCATTGTGGATATTGTTAAGCTGTTTTAATAACTCAAAGCCTTGCTCACGCCAATGATGCGAATAAAAGGCGATAACCAATGGTTTATTTAACAAATGCCTTAAAGTAATGGGGCCATGCGTTTCGGCACCATTAAAAAATTGTTGCCAGCGGCTGTAGTTATTATATAATTTAAGTTCGGGGATGTAATTACCAGGTTTA
Source organism: Mucilaginibacter sabulilitoris (assembly GCF_034262375.1). NCBI lineage: Bacteria > Pseudomonadati > Bacteroidota > Sphingobacteriia > Sphingobacteriales > Sphingobacteriaceae > Mucilaginibacter > Mucilaginibacter sabulilitoris. The sequence goes on along the minus strand of NZ_CP139558.1, from coordinate 3,969,653 downwards.
ACCGGTTTTAAAGGCTGATATGCTTTAAACGGCAGGTCGGTTTCAGCAACAATTTCTGACAGATCAAAAAACGGATATTTATTATTTGCGATTAACATGTTTTACAGAATGAAAAATTTAGTGGAATAATGATTTTATTGACTCGGTGATTTGCTATCAGTTGCAACAACGGCATAGTCCATAAATTACATGATAATGAGGCATCAGCCTACCAGCTGTTGATATATTTGATTGATTGATCAAAGAAATGCCCATAAAAAATATTGAATAAAGAGGTCAGTAAAATTTGAAAATGCACAAGGATTTGTTGATTAAATAACTCAACAACAGCAACACATGACCATCATCTTTTTATCATTGGCATGATTTAAAAGAATGAGATTGTTAGCGTAAAAATTGCTTCCTGACATAGTTTGAATGTTATAAAAATCAAATATACTATAAAGTCTATATATTTAGTATATATTTTATAAAATATTTTTTATTTTTTTGTTTCTTATCTTTCCCACAAAAAAACACAACATGTTAAACGGGCTAAACAAACAATATGCATTATTACTAATTGTATGTATTTTAACGCTATTTAGCTGTAAGCAAGAGAAGAAATATAACCAGCTATCAAAAGCCGATTCTGTAAAAAAGAAAATAACTAAAGAGTGGAGTAAAACCATTCCAGGTAACTTCAGCGACCAAACAAAGGCTGTTTTCGACAGTTCGCAGATTGCTGCTTTCCTGAAAAAATATCCTGCATTTAATGCCTACGCTAATGACATTAACCTATTTTACAGCAAGCGTAAATTCGCGTACGCCTGGTATGCTAATAACGTGTTGATTGAACAGGCCGGTAACCTTTCAGACAGGCTGACAAACCTTCAAAACGAAGGGATATATAAGGCTATCCCCTATCCCAAAACGTTAGATTCACTCATCTTTGACGCTCACCCTAAAACAACACAAGCTAAAACCAATATTACCACTGAGCTAATGCTTACAGCTCAATATTTTGTTTTCTCGAAATTTGCTTTTCAGGGCATGAGTGATTCTGTTACACGTGCAGTAAACTGGTACCTGCCCCGCAAAAAGGTATCATACAATGATTATCTGGACAGCTTGTTAAAGAAACCAGCGAAACCAGATGGCACCCTTTCTGAACCGGTTTACAGACAATATGATCTGCTAAAAAGATTTCTGGCCAGATATCGTCAACTTGATGCCACAGAAAAATGGGTACCCATTATTACCGATAAAAAATTAAAACCCGGTGATTCATCAGTGGTAATATCATTAATAAAAAAACGCCTTTATAAACTGGATGATTTTAAAGGCGATACTTTGAACAATGTTTACGATAATGAATTGAAAGAGGCGTTTAAGCAGTTTCAGCTCAGGCATGGCCTAACTGCCGATGGGGTTGCTGGCCCGGGTACTATTGCCGAATTAAACGTATCATTAAAAGCTCGTATACAACAGATAATAGTGAACATGGAACGGTGCAGATGGCTACCGGTAAGTCTTAACACCGATTATCTTGCGGTTAACATTCCTGAGTTTAAACTACATGTTTATCATGCCGATAGCTTATTATGGAGCTGCAATGTGGTGGTTGGCCAAAAGGTGCATCAAACTGTTATTTTTTATGGCCTAATGCAATACGTTGTTTTCAGCCCATACTGGAACTTACCCGAAAGCATTATCCGTAATGAGGTATTACCGGAAATAAAACGCAACCCCAATTATATTAGTCGACATAATATGATCATTACGGGCAAACTAAATGGCCTGCCGGTGATTAAGCAGAAACCCGGTCCTGCAAATTCTTTAGGGCTGGTTAAATTCCTGTTTCCGAATAGTTATAGCATTTATTTACATGATACGCCTTCAAAATCATTATTCGGCGAATCGTCACGGGCATTTAGTCACGGCTGTATCCGTGTTGGCGAACCCGCCAAACTCGCATCGTTTTTGCTTAAATACGATACCACCTGGACTACTGCCCGTATCAGCAAGGCCATGCACCTTGGCAAAGAACAACAAATTACCCTCAAACAAAAAACTCCCGTTTTTATAGCTTATTTCACGGCATTTACCGACAGGGCCAATAAACTTAACTTCCGCAAAGATATTTATAACCGGGATAGGCAGCTTGCTTCCATGATCCTGTCAGGACGGGGAAGTTATTAAAAGACCATGCATTATTGGATACAATAATATCTACTAAAATTATAGATATTAATAACTGTCAAACACACAAAAAACAGTTGATAATATGGGCAAAATAAAATATTAAAATATTTTTCATGGGTTTGTAGGCAATAGTTAAAATTTAATTGTCCTTGCTTTAAGTTACCCCGCTTATAGTTACTATAATGCGTTAATTTAACACAATGACTTTAATTAAACTAAACTCCGAAAAACCCAGGCCTATGTAAAAAAACACTTACTTACTCTCACTAAGGCACAGTCTCCGGGCGGCGATTGTAGTCCTTCCCGATGATTTTTGAATGTTTATAAATACAGGTACTGGTAACAGCACCATGTTATTAACCCCTTTAAATTCAGTAAAATATGAAATTTTTTAAACACCCAATGGGTGTACACAGGCCATGGATAGCAAAATCTTTGCCTCTGTGTAAATTAGCCCTTGCAGGTTTAGTTCTCATAAATACGCAGGCAATAGCCGCTACGGCCCCTAAATTAGCAAACAATTTAAACTTTAATACCAAAACCAGCATTGCAAAAGTTACCGGTAAGGTAGTTGATGAAAAAGGCGAACCGCTAATTGGCGTAAGCGTTAGGATAAAAGGTACCACTACAGGCACACAAACTGATACCCGGGGTAATTTCACCGTAGATGCAACTCCGCAAACAGTATTGATTGTAAGTTATATTGGCTTTACTACCCAGGAAATAACTGTAGGTACAAGAACTTCATTAACTATTACTTTAGTGGCTAATACCAGCCTGAACGAAGTTGTGGTTACAGCATTAGGTATTAAAAAGGAATCGAAAAAGGTTGGTTACGCTTTAACAACGGTTAAAGGCGATCTACTTGATAAAGCAAAAGAATCAAACGTTGCCTATTCATTAACCGGTCGTGTGGCTGGTTTAAGTATTAGTGGAACCAATGGTGGGGCGGGTTCATCTGCACGTATATTGTTACGTGGTGTAACCAGTACCAGTACTACCCAGGGGCCATTATTCGTAATCAACGGAGTGCCAATGGATAACACCCAAAGGGGCCAATCAGGCGAATGGGGCGGTGCAGACTTTGGTGATGGTATTGCCAACATCAACCCGGATGATATCGAGACCATGACCGTATTAAAAGGACAATCAGCGTCAGCACTTTATGGTACACGTGCTACAGGAGGTGTTATTTTGATCACTACCAAATCGGGTAAGAAAAACTCAGGCTTTGGTGTTGAGTACAATAGTAATTACCAGATGGATAAAATTTATGACAATACTGATTTCCAAACCCAATACGGGCAAGGCGAATTTGGTGTTAAACCAGCCAACCTTGCCGCAGCGCTGAGCACAGGTAGCCTGGCATGGGGACCAAAACTTGATGGTTCATCGGTAATTCAGGTTGATGGTAAAAACCATCCATATTCAAAAACCAGCGATGATTATACCAAATTTTACAAAACAGGTAACACCTTTACCAATACAGTAGCCTTAACCGGCGGCAATGAAACCGGCGCTTTCCGCTTGTCATTATCAGATATGAATAATCACGCCATTACACCAAACAGCGGGCTGAACAGGAAAACCTTTAACTTTAACGGTTCGCAAACCGTAATGAAAAACCTGGACATAAACCTGGTTGCCAATTACATATTGGATAATGAAAAAAATCGTTCAGGATTAAGTGACGGACCGGGTAACCCTAACAACGTACAATATCTGGCACCAAACCAGGCACAAAGCACTTTAGCGCCGGGGACAAAAGCCGATGGGTCTGAGCAATCGTTTACAAATGATATATATGTCACCAATCCTTATTTTGCAGCTTATAATTTTGTAACCAACTCAAACCGCGAGCGCTTAATATCATCTATATCGGCCAGATATAGCGTAACACCATGGGCATACGTGCAAGGCCGCATTGGTTATGACAACATTCATGACAAGCGTTTTACCGTAGAGCCAACCGGAACAGCATATGTAAGTGGTAGTAGTGGTAACTTAAAAACACGACAAACACAAACAACCGAATTTAATGCCGACGTATTATTAGGCGCCAAGCACGATCTGATCAAAGATTTCCTTAACCTCGATATGTCTGTAGGTGGCAATATTCGCAAAAGCAATTATGACGGTATTTATATCAACGCCAACAATCTTATCCTTCCTTACTTTTACGACCTTTCAAACGGCGCACAAAGGCTTAGCGGAAATATTGGATCTGATTCTGGCACATTAGATGATGATGTTAAAAAACAACAGGTTAACTCAGCCTATTACACTGCTGATTTCGCTATAAAAAACTTTTTGATTTTAAGCACATCTGGACGCTATGATTATTATAGCAGTATATCAAAAGCATTAGGCCCCGGACTTTTCACCCCTTCTGTTTCTGCAAGTTTTATATTTTCTGATCTTACTCATATCAATGGTCTTGATTTTGGAAAACTCCGCGCTTCATACGCAAAAACAAGTAATCCTGCTGTTCCATTTACTAACCAGGTTTACTACAGCGTAGCCAATTCAATTAATGGTGTCCCTGCGGCTACTTTTTCTTCTCAGTTACCAAACGTTAACCTAAAACCGTTTACTTTAACCGAGTTTGAAATTGGTACTGAACTAAAGTTTTTCAACGACCGTTTAGGATTGGATGTTGCTTATTTTAACAGAAAAACTAAAAATGAGATAGTTAGCGGCACCCTTGATTGGTCGGCCGGATATACAAACTATTATATTCCTTCAGCATCTGTCGGTAATAAAGGTATAGAAGTTGAGATACATGGCACACCGGTAAGAACCAGCGCGTTTACCTGGTCACCGTCTTTTAACTTTACCTATATTAAAAACAAGGTATTGGAAACCGATCTTGCAGGTGCAAATTTAGGCTTAGGTACCTATCGTCCGTTAAATGCAACCACTGCTTTTGTTAAAGACCTGCCTGGTCCGCAAATTATGGCTAACGATTATAAACGTGATGGCAGTGGCAATATTATATTTGATGCAACAGGTAATGCCGAAACCACCGCACGTATACCTATGGGAAGCGTAGTGCCTAAATTTTACGGTGGTTTTAATAACGATTTTACTTATAAAAACTTTAACCTGGGTTTCCTGGTTGATTATCGTTTCGGCAACAAGGTATTATCGGCAACCAATTATTACAGCATTTTCCGCGGTTTAAATAAAATGACCCTTGAGGGCCGTGAAACCGGTGTAGTTGGTGTTGGTGTTACTGAAAGCGGCGCAAAAAATGCCGTTAATGTGCCGGCCGAAACATATTATCAAACTTTGGCGCGCAATGTTTCTGCCTTAAATGTTTTAGATGGTAGCTTTATTAAACTGCGTCAGGTTGCATTTGGTTACAGTATCCCTAAAAATATTTTGGGTAACAGTCCATTCAATTCTATCACAGTTTCATTGGTAGGTAGAAACCTTTGGACAATCATGAAGCATACAGACAATATTGACCCTGAATCAAATTTTGCCCCAGGCATCAATTATGCGGGTATCGAAGGTACAAGCGTACCTCCTGTCAGGACATATGGGTTAAATGTTAACTTTAAATTTAAAAAATAACGGAAATGAAAAAACAACTGATATATAGTTGCCTGCTTATAGGTGCCACCTTTATAGCGGGTTGTACTAAAAATTTCGACCAGATAAATACGGATCCTACTAAAGTTGCCCCAACTTTAATTACTGCACCATTTTTGATGTCTCAGGCCCAAATTAAATTTTCAAATTCGGGGTATGATCAATTGCTTTTTCAAAGTATGTGGTCGCAGTCATTAGCTTCCACTTATGATTACTACGGCAACGGCGATAAGTATATCTATGCTGGCAGCGGACGCGATTATTTTTCAAGAACATGGAACACCAGCTATGGCTCATCTACATTAATTGATGAGATGAAGAATGTTATTAAAGGCAATGCAGCTTTTAGTAACCTTGATAATTGCGGCACTATTTTGAGGATGATGATATTGCAGCGCATTACTGATGCATATGGCGATATACCTTTTTCACAGGAAGGGCAAGCAAAAGAAGGGGTAGTTACACCTGTTTTTGATACCCAGCAAAGTATCTACACTTCTATGCTTAGCCAGTTGGAAGCAGCAACCGCTGCTTTGGACGTATCGAAAGCCGGACCCTCTTCTGATCTTTTTTATTCTGGAGATGTTTCCAAATGGAAGAAATTAGGTTATTCGCTGATGCTTAGAGCTGCCATGCGTTTAACTAAAGTTGACCCCGCTACTGCGCAGAAATATGCAGAAAAGGCATATGCTGGCGGAGCTATGGCCTCTATAGAGGACAATGCAAAAGTAAAAGCTGACAATACAAACGGGAATGGTAACAGTGACGCTGCTGCATTATTAGTGACTGATGATTTCAGGGAAGTAAGATGGTCAAAAACTTTGATAGATTATATGAAGTTAACAGCCGACCCTCGCATTAGTGCTATTGCTGAAATTTCAACCGGTACCGGAAAAAAGGCTAACGAAACCCAGGTAGTTGGTGTTAATACAGCAAGCCTGCAAGTAGGTATGCCAAATGGTTATGACCTTAAAGGTGGTGCTACTGACATCGCAAATGCCCCTGGTTATCCGGGCACAAGCCCTGCTAATCCAGCTGTTACAGGCGATGCAGCTGCTCCGGTTGGTAAATACTCCCGTCCTCAGTTTGCAGTTTATGATGATCGTAACCGTTATAACTTCCTGATGACTTACGGAGAAAGCGAGCTTTTATTTGCTGAAGCGGCCTCAAGAGGCTGGAGTACTGGTTCCGCAGCAACACATTATGCGAACGCACTTACAGCTGATTTACAAACGCTGGCTCAGTTTGGTACAACATCTGTAGCTCCGGCAAGCATAGCTACTTATGTTGCTGCTCACCCTTTGGTAGCTGGTACAGCTTTACAACAGATTAATATGGAATATTTTGTTCATACCTCAGCAACATTTAATTTCAATGAAACCTGGGCTAATTGGAGAAGGTCGGGTTACCCGGTTTTAACCAAAGTAAACTATCCAAATCAATTTGCCACAACTATTCCAAGAAGGATTCCTTATCCGCTTGGATTACCATCAACAAACGCTGCAAATTATGCGGCCGCTGTTGCCAGACTTTCGGGTGGAGATACCTTCATCGCCAAAGTATGGTGGGATAAATAATACCCCTATTTATATAATTCAATCTAAAAACAAGGCTATGGGTTCATAGTCTTGTTTTTTAATTTTCATGCCAAAAAAAGAGTCTTGATAGTAATAGTAATTGCTAATCAAATACTTAATTTTATACATACCGTATATAAATAAATCCACAAATTAATGTGTTGTCCACTCCCATTTAACATCTTTTTAAAAAAGGTTTTTACTAATAAATGGAGCATTATACTCTTTTTATGTTGTTACTGTCAGGCAGCTAAGGCCCAGCAGCCCCTTTTCAAATTGTTAACTCCTGTAGAAACCAGCATCACTTTTCGTAATGACCTGGTAGAGAACGAAGGGTTAAACGTACTGTCGTATGAGTATCTATACAATGGTGGCGGTGTTGCGGTTGGCGATATTAATAATGATGGTTTAGAAGACTTGTTTTTCACCAGTAATCTGGGCCCAAACAAGCTTTACCTTAACCTGGGTAATATGAAGTTTAAAGATATTACCAAAGATGCAGGCACAGGGCTGGCGGGCAGACCCGGCGACTGGAAAACCGGTGTTACCATGGCCGATGTAAATGGCGATGGCTTACCGGATATTTATGTTTGCTACTCGGGTTTGGGTGACAACAGCAAGCGCCGTAACCAATTATTCATTAACAAAGGCAATAACAAATTTACCGAACAGGCCCATGAATATGGCTTGGATGATGCTGGTTATAGCACCCAGGCGGTTTTTTTTGATTACAACAATGACGGTAAACTCGACATGTTTTTGCTTAACCACAACGTTAAAAAAATAAGTAACCTGGAATTTGCCCAAAACAAAAAAGAAACCGATGAACTGGCGAGTAACAAGCTCTTTGAAAATCAGGGAGGGCATTTTGTTGACGTTTCTAAAAAGGCAGGCATTATTCAAAACCCGCTAACTTTTGGGCTCGGTGTGGCCATTGCTGATATTAATAAAGATGGCCTGCAGGATATTTATGTAACTAATGATTATAACGAACCCGATTATTTATACATCAATAATGGGAATGGAACTTTTACTGATAAGAGCAAGCAGAGTCTCAGACACCTTTCTCAATTTTCGATGGGAGTAGATATTGCCGATATGAATAATGACGGCTTTTCTGATATCCTCACCCTGGATATGCTGCCGCCTGATAACCGCAGGCAAAAACTTTTACAGTTACAGGAAAACTACGAGTCATTTGAATTAATGCTGCAGCAAGACTTGTACAAACAATACATGCGTAACATGCTGCAGTTAAATAATGGTGACGGAACTTTTAGTGAAATTGGCCAGCTGGCGGGTATTTCCAACACCGACTGGAGCTGGTGCCCCCTCATGGCCGATTTTGACAACGACGGTTATAAAGACATTTTTATATCCAATGGCTATTTCAGGGATTATACCAACAAGGATTTTTTACGCTATTGGGGCGATTATAAGCTTAAAAAGGCAATGGACAGGGAACCTTACCTATTAATGGATTTGGTAAAGGCTATGCCATCAACCACTTTGTCAAACTATATATTCCAAAACAACCATGACCTTACCTTCACCGAAAAAAAACAGGATTGGGGAATAACAAAAGCCGGCATATCAAGCGGGGCTGTTTACGCAGATATGGATAACGACGGCGACCTGGACCTGGTTACCAATAATATTAACAGCGAAGCATCCATTTATCAGAACACGACTATGGAAACCGCTAAAAAGAACTACATAGCTATTAATTTAAAGCAACCCGGCGCCAATGTAAATGCTATAGGCTCCAAGGTTTATGTATATAACGATAAAAAAGTACAATATCAGGAGGTTAACCCTAACCGGGGTTATCTTTCTTGTGTATCAACGGTTTTAAACTTTGGCCTGGGCAACCAAAACAAGGTCGATTCCATCCGCATTATATGGCCCGATCAATCTACGCAGTTACTTACTGGCGTTAAAATAAACCAGCGGCTTAATATTACTTATAAAAGTGGTTTAACCGCATATAAATCTGCAGGTAAAGGCATTGCGAAGCCTGTTTTTAGTCTTGCCAAACCCATAATTGATTATAAACATACCGAGACTACCATAAATGATTTTAAACGCCAGTTGCTGATGCTTTTCATGAGCTCAAAAACGGGTCCTGTAATAGCCAAAGGCGATGTCAATAAAGATGGGTTAGAAGACCTCTTTATTGGGGGCGATCAGACGACACCGGGTAAACTATACATTCAAAAAGCAGGCGGAACTTTTACCGTAACCGAAATATCCGACCTCAATCACGAAAATACTTCGGCCGCGGTTTTTTTTGACGCGAATGGAGATGGCTTCCAGGACCTTTATGTGGCCAAAGGCGGCTACTCTTTATTAGAACCCGGCAGCTCAGACTTGCAGGATAAACTGTATTTTAACGATGGCAAAGGTAATTTTACCCTGTCCACTACTTCACTGCCGGTACTTAATACTGATAGCAAATCATGCGTTCGTCCGTGTGATTATAATAAGGATGGCAAAATTGACCTGTTTGTAGGTTCGAATGTTATACCGGGCCAGTATCCGGTAACACCCAAAAGCTACCTGCTTACTAACGCCGGCGACGGGCGTTTTACCATAACCGACGCACCATTTTCTGCCTGTGGCATGGTAAAGGATGCGCAATGGGCCGATTTAAATGGCGACGGTCGCAAAGACCTGATTATTTGCGGCGAATTTATGCCTATTATGGTTTATACCAATACCGCTAATGGTTTTATTGACGAAACTGTTAAATACTTTGAACACCAGGAAAGCGGTTTCTGGAACAGCTTGACCATTACCGACGTTGACGGGGATGGAAAACCGGATATAATAGCCGGCAACCTGGGTACCAACACCCAGATACATGTAACAGCCGCCGAACCCGCCGAAATGTATTACGCTGATTTTGATAGCAATGGCTCTATCGACCCCTTCTTTAATTTCTATATACAGGGTGTTAGCTACCCATTTGTTAGCCGTGATGAATTAAATGAGCAGATTTACCCAATGCGTAAAAAATTCAATTCGTACAAAGCATATTGCGATGCCACTATGAAGGACATTTTTAGTCCTGATGATTTGGCCAAAGCCACCAAACTAAGCGCTAATAATGTGCAAACCAGTTGCTTTTTAAATAGGAACGGTAAATTTGTAAAAACACCGTTACCACAGGAAGCACAATTCTCTATAGTATCGCAAATAATAACAGCCGATTTTAATCATGATGGCAAAACCGACTTACTCTTATTGGGGAACCACGCTGATAACCGCTTGAAATTAGGCAGTTTTGACGCCAACTACGGGTGCTTGCTAACCGGCGACGGCAAGGGTAATTTTAAATATGAAACCCAGGTAGTATCGGGGCTTTCTGTTACCGGCGATGTCAAATCGGCTACAGAGTTAAAAATTAATGGTAACAGGTACCTGCTGATTGGGGTATCGGATCAGGCTTTACAATTTTATAAAGAGAACTAATGATAAAAAACATACTCTTTTTTTTATTGATACTATGTAGTACAGGCGGCTATGCTCAAAAAACCAAAAAGCCCTTGCCTGACTATTTACAACTCGACAAGGCTATCAATGCTATATCCGTAGTAATGATACATGACGTGGTAAACCCACCCGCTGCCGCCCGTTATTACAACTACGTTATGCTGGGGGCCTATAACCTTACGGCTTTAAATAATAAAGATATTATTCCGCTGGCCGATTTTGTTAAAAGTTATAAAGAAGACAATCAAATCAGCATCGAAAAAGGAAAATACAATTACCAGATTGCTGCTATTTATTGCATGCTGGAAACCGGCAAACAAATGCTGCCATCGGGTTTTATGCTACAGCCTGACCAGGACAAATACATTGCCCTGTTAAAAGCAAATAAAATTGACGACGAAATTATTAAACAATCAATCGCCGCGGCAACCGAAATGACCGCTAAGGTGATTAAATATTCAAAAGGCGATAACTACAACAGGTTAAGCGGCAAATTGCGATATACACCTTTAAAAGGTGGCAAAAACTGGTATCCAACCCCTCCTACTTATATGGAAGCTGTTGAGCCCAACTGGAAAACCATCAGGCCTATGCTTATAGATTCGTCTAACGAATTTGTACCGGTGAGGCCTGCACCATTCAGTACAGATACTGCCAGTGAGTTTTATAAGCAAGCTTACGAGGTTTATACGGTTTCTAAAAATCCGCCCATGGAACAAGTTACTATAGCCAACTTTTGGGATTGTAACCCTTTCGCGGTAACTACATCAGGTCATATGATGATCGGTTTTAAAAAAATAAGTCCGGGCGGGCACTGGATGAACATTGCGGGCATTGTTTCAAAAAAAGCAGGTTTGAGCTTTGACAAATCCGTTACCGTACTAACCATTGAAGCCATAACCCTCATGGATGCTTTTATAAGCTGCTGGGACGAAAAATATCGCAGCAATGGTATACGACCCGAAACATACATCAATAAATACATTGATATTACCTGGGTACCCTATTTGCAAACACCGCCGTTCCCTGAGTATCCCAGCGGCCATGCGGTATTATCCAATGCTTCGGCAGGAGTTTTAACTTACCTGTTAGGTGATAATTTTGCTTATACCGATGATTCAGAGATTCCGTATGGTGTAGGCCCACGAAACTTTAAATCATTCATCGAAGCAGCCGAAGAGGCATCTATATCCAGGTTTTATGGCGGTATTCATTTTAAAGACGCTATAGTTTTTGGTAATAAACAAGGCCGATTGGTAGCAGATAAGGTTATTGAAAAAATCAAGGCGGCAAAAATAACCCGGCAAAATAAATAGTCTAAATAATCAGGATAAACAATCAGCTTATGAATTTAAGGACCTTAGTTTTATCGGGGCTTTTTGTTTTAACCGCGGTTATTTGCTTAAACTCGTTCACCACACGGCAAACCCCGCGCCTGGCCGATGATGGAAAGGCGCTTTTTGTAAGGTACTGCACCACCTGCCACATGGAGCCTGATCCCGCCGGGCTTACAAAAGAAATATGGCAAAACCATGTACTGCCCATCATGGCCAGCCGAATGGGTATCATTTATCCCAATTATGATCCGTTACGAGGACTCTCAGATGAAGAAAGAGCTATTGTTAAGAAACATAATATTATTCCTGATGAACCCATTTTAACTAATGAAGAATATGGTAAAATTGTCAATTACATTCTGAGCAATGCACCGGATACTGTCAGTTTTGATCAACAACGTTTAACGCGCGACAATCCTTTGAAACAGTTTATACGGCAGGATATTCAAATAGACAACCAGGCACCTTCCCTGATAACCGGTTTGGAGTATAATACAGCTACTAAAACCCTTTGGATAGGCAATTTCTACAAAAAGGTTTATCAATGGCAATTTGATAAGGGCATTACCAAAGTTATCAGCACTAACAGCCCGGTAGTTGATTTTAACTTTTATAAAAGCGATACTTACTTCACAGAAATAGGAAAACTATACCCCACAGAACTAAGCACTGGTTCTTATTCGTTATTGAAGGATAGCATCAGTTCACCATTAATTACTGAATTACATCGCCCGGTACACACCGAGATAGAAGATTTGGATAATGATGGTGTACCGGAAGTGGTGGTTTGTAATTTCGGCAATAAAACAGGCTCGCTGTCGCTATTTAAAAAGACCAGGGCCGGCAAGTACAATGAACAAGTATTAATGCCTCTTGCGGGTGCTATTAAGTGTTATATAAAGGATATGGATGGTGATGGCAGGAAAGATATTGTGGCCATGTTTTCGCAGGGAGATGAAAGCGTATGGATCTTTTATCAGAAAGATAAACTAAAATTTAAAGCTAAACGGGTTTTACGCTTTCCGCCTGATTACGGCACAACCGACATGGTTCTGGTTGATTATAATAATGACGGCCTTACAGATATTGTAACCGTACATGGTGATAATGCTGATTACTCCAACATCCTGAAAGCTTTTCATGGCATCCGTCTCCATATTAACCAGGGCAATGATGTTTTTAAGGATAAATTCTTTTACCCTATGTACGGAGTAACCCGGGTATTGGCAGAAGATTTTGACAAAGATGGCGATATTGACTTTGCCGCCACGGCGTTTTTCCCTGCGTTTGATAAACTGGTTGATGAATCATTCGTCTATCTGGAAAATACAGACAAGGATAAGTTTAATTTTAAACCCTATACCTTAAAGAGCGAGGTACCTGTTAAAACATTAACATTAGAAGCCGCCGATGTTGATGGCGATGGAGATCTGGACATTATAACCGGCAACTTTGCTCAAAGCCCCGGCCCCGCACCTGCGGATCTGGACCAAAAATGGAAATCGGCAAAGTATGGTTTGAGTTTTTTTTTTAATCAGCTTTATCAGAGTAAAAAGTAAAATAAAAAATGTCATTCTGAGTGATTAAATCCTTGGCCTCTGAAGGAGAAATGACATAGCTTTGCTGAGCCGTGCAGTGTGTCCGATCAAGTTATAGTGCTTATTGCCTGTTGCTGAGTATGGTTCTGAAGTATAGAGTCTGAAGGTATGGTACGATCCTTACAAGAGTGATTTGTCCGATGGGTAGCCTGTCTTTTCTTTAAACTCCTTCAGGCACGGCTTCTTAAAAAAGGATATAAGGATGAAAAAGATGCATTTTCATGCAGCGGGCATAGATATAGGCGCCCGTAAGCTATTCGTGGGGCTTGAAGGTCAGCCGGTTCGTTCGTTTGAAACTTTCACCAGTGATCTGGTATCACTTAAGCATTATTTATTGGAGCATAAAGTAAGTACGGTAGCCATGGAAGCGACAGGAGTTTACTGGTATGTGCTTTATGATATTCTTTTGGATGCGGGATTAGATGTGTGGCTTGTTGACGGTCGGCAGACACGGCAGTTACCAGGCAGAAAAACAGATGTAAAGGATTGCCAGTGGATACAGCAGTTGCATAGCTATGGTTTACTGAACCGCTGTTATGTTTCAGAGGGGCATATCAAAGAATTGCGTAGTTATCAGCGTCTTCGGGAGGATCACCTTCGGAGTGCGGCCATGCATGTTCAACACATGCAGAAGGCACTGATAGAAATGAATATCCGTTTGCCGGAGGTATTAAGCCAGGTCCATGGAGTAAGCGGCATGGCGTTGATCGATGCGATACTGCAGGGTGAGCGTGATCCTGCTAAGTTGTTTTCACTGTGCCATAAAAAGATCAGGGAGAATAAAGGAGAAGAACTATTGAAGGCCTTGCAGGGCCATTATACAGCCCAGGGGCTTTTTGCCTTGGGTCAGGCCTATAAGGGCTATGGTTTTTATCAGGGTCAGATACAGGAATGCGACAGTCAGATTGATCGTGTTTTACAGCGGATCAACAGGGACAAGAGCCTACCGCCGGGAATAAGCGGCGGGAAACGCAAAGCGATCCGTCACAACAAACCTAATATCGATAATCTGGGGGATCACTTGTTGAAAATATTTGATGGTAAAGACGCGACCAAACTCCCGGGTATTACAGATTACAACTGGTTACAGTTATACACAGAGGTAGGTTCGGATCTTAGCCGATGGCCAAGTGAAAAACATTTCACCAGTTGGCTTGGTTTATCGCCGGGGCATGACCGTTCTGGAAAGAAAAACAAAAGTAAAAGCAAGGGTAAGCCGACCGTTGGGCAAATATTCAAACAGATGGCCCATGGATTATTGAACAGCAAGTATATCGGCTGGGGTTCATTTGCAAGAAGATTAAGGGGTAGAAAAGGCCCCGCGATAGCTATTAAAGCTACAGCCAGAAAACTGGCTGCTCAATACTGGCGTTTAATCGTAAAAGGCGCCGACTTTGTAGAGAAGGGCCTTCACTCGTATGAGAACATTCTTAAAGAACAGAAACAAAGGCGATTAGAAAGACTCGCCCTTGAATTAAATATGGAACTTGTGCCTGCTTAAATTATTATGTCATGGGTAGCGCAGCGAAGAATCTACTCACGAATTTGCATATCGCCTAATAGATCCTTCGCTGCGCTCAGGATGACAGGTTTAAAACCCTTACTTCAATTCTGATACAGCTTTATTGGCATCACCAACTCCCCAAACAGTTCCGGGTTTATCGCCCATTGTTATCACCAATTCGCCGCCATTGATAATATCCGTGTGCGCGAAATATGTTTTATTATAAGTTTTGCCATTCAGCTGCATGGCGTTGATGTATTTGTTTTGCGGCCCGTTATTCTTCACTACAACATGGAATGTTTTGTTGCCTTGCAGTTTCAGGGTTGCCTCGTTAATAACCGGGCTGCCAAAAACGTACAAGCCATTTGCCGGGTTAACTGAGTAAAAACCAAGCGCCGACAACACATACCAGGCCGACATCTGGCCTACGTCTTCGTTACCAATGATACCATCGGTTTTGTCGGTATAAAAATCATTTAAAATGTATCTTACCTTTTCAGCAGTTTTCCATGGCTGGCCAGAATAAGCATAAAAATAAGTCATAGGATGGCTTGGTTCGTTACCATGTGCATACTGTCCTATTAAACCCGATATATCGTTCGATTTAAATTTACCCATATCGCCCTGGGCTATAAACAACGAATCGAGTTTGGTGTTAAATTTTTCCTGTCCACCTAAAAGGCTGATCAGTCCTTCCACATCCTGCGGAACAAGGAAAGTATATTGCCAGCCGTTTCCTTCGGTAAAATCGCCGTGCTCATGTATGGAAATAAAAGGGCTGTAAGGCGTGCGCCATGCAGTTTCGGACAAACGGCCCCGCATAAAGCCGGCTTTAGGGTCATAATAGTTTTTATAGTACTGACCGCGCTTGCTGAAATAAGCATAATCATCCTGCTTACCCAGCTTTTTTGCTACCTGCGCAATACACCAATCGTCAATAGCGTATTCCATACCCATAGAAACAGACTCAGCGGTGCTATCGGCCGGAATATAGCCTAATTTCTTTACGAACTTAATGCCACGTGCATCCTGCATAGCTGTGGTTTTCATGGCTTCATAGGCAAGGTTAGCATCAAACCCTTTATAGCCTTTTAATAAAGCATCGGCTACCACAGGTACGGCACTATAGCCAACCATACAATTGGTTTCATTAGCCATTAAATGCCAAACCGGAAGGCTTCCCTGCTGTTGATAAATTGCCAGCATGGAGTTGATCATATCATTCGTATGCTCAGGATGAACGATAGTTGACAGTGGATTATTTGCCCTGTAAGTATCCCATAAAGAAAAAGTGGTTACATTATTGAATCCTTGATTTTTATGAACCTTTTTATCAGTTCCCCAATATTCGCCGTTAACGTCATTAAATACTGACGGTGCTATCATAGTATGATAAAAAGCCGTATAAAACTTTTTCATCTGCGACAGTGAATCGGCTTTAATGGTGATTTTTTGAAGCTGCGTATTCCAGGCTTTGTCAGCATCGGCAACTACTTTATCAAAATCCCAGCCCGGTATTTCAGTTTTAATGTTCAGCATGGCATTTTCTGCACTTACCGGCGATATACCCACTTTGGCGTAAACCACTTCGCCTTTAGTGGTGCTGAAACTAATCACACCTTTTACTTTACGCCCTTTTAATTCAGTGCCGGTAGCGCTTGCGGTGCTGTCATACACAGCAAATGTTTTGATGGGTTTAGAGAAAACAGCGGTAAAATAAATACGCTGGTCAACTGCCCAACCTTTTGAAAAGCGGTAACCACAAATGGTGTTCTTACCAACCTGTTTAATGTAGGTTTCCATCGGCCTGTCCCAGCCAATGCCTTCCTGCAGGTCAATCACAATATGCGCATCATTCGATGCCGGGAAAGTATATTTGTGCATTCCTACCCTTGTGCTGGCAGTAAGCTCCACACCAATATCGTAACGTTTTAGCTTTACTTTATAATAGCCCGGTTTCACTACTTCATCTTTGTGGCTGAACAGTGAGGTATAACCACTTTGCAGGTCTTTTATAGTGCCCTTTGTAACTTTTACCGCACCAGTTGTGGGCATAAATGAAATATCGCCCAAATCGCCAATACCGGTACCGCTTAAGTGAGTATGCTGAAAACCTATAATAGTTGAATCAGATATATGATAACCTGAACACCAGTCCCAGCCCTGAGATATATTGGTTGGGCCTAATTGTACCGCGCCGAAAGGCACGCTGGCCCCAACAAAAACGTGCCCATGAAAACCTGTACCGATATATGGGTCAACATATTGGGTTAAGCCGGCAACTTTCTTTAAAGGGCTTGACCGATGCGACTGGCTAAAGGAGTTTAAACTAAATAGTGCCAGCAATCCGGCTAAACAAATTTGTTTTTTCATTTGTGATTTTATAGAAAATAGTACTGAGGTTTATAATTTCTTTTCAAACATACACCTGTACTCTTAATAGTTTATTAATAAACGCTTAATTCGGCCACAGTAATACCGTTGCCTGCAATTACATGTACCGCCTCAAACCTAAAATACCTTGCATTAACCACCTGGGGCAATGTTACCATTTGTTCAATAGGGTTCGATTTTATATTTGAAAACTCGCCCGAAGCAGCTTTCGTCCAATCTTTACCATCATTGCTTATATAATAATTATAACGGTCAACTGTTCCTTCGGCTTGCTTATCCTGCCTTGGCAAATACGAAAATGCTTTTATTTCCTGCACTTTACCCATATCTACGGTTATTTGCTGGGGAAAGGCGATGGTATCCTGATTATGTTTAAGTGTACTGAAAAAGCTTTTTGAAATCTCATCAATTGCATTCTCTGCCCTTTTTCCATCACCATCTGTACCCGAAGCATCGATAATTGTCCAGTCTTTAGGGCTTATGCCAAACTGATGCGTGGTAATTTCACTTGAAAGACTTGCATTTTCAAACGCGCGCGCTTTTACTGTTTTCCCATTGCCAATCAATATGGGTTTATCATAAACCGGTGATTTTATAGTAGGCTCGCTGCCACCTAAGGTATAATGTATAGCATTTACAGGAGCCTCTGTACCTATAACCACTTCACCATTTTTATTACGGGTAATAATTGGCGCCGATAAGTGTACAGGCTCTTTATAGATACCAAAATCACTTAACGCAATTGCCACCGGCGAACCGGTAATACGGAGCCTTAGTTTACTTGCGGTAACGTTTTGAGTTAAGCGGATAAGCCTGTTACCTCCAATACTGGTTGCCGTTGCTATTTGCTGCCATTTATTATTTATAAAAGCATCAACAGCTACAGAATCGATACGTTGCCCTAACTTAATATTTTCGCGCAGCCTTATTACGTTAAACACTTTCGGCGTGTGCATATCTAATACCAGTTGCGGGTTGGTTACTTTATCGTCAGTAGCCCAATAGCTGTAACGGTCATTGTCAAGCAAAAACTGTGGCCCATATTTGGCTTTATTACTTCCGCGAACATTGCTGGCCGTAACGGTTGCGCCTTTTGCCATATTAACAGCAAATATTTGCTTTAACAGGTTGCCAAATTCTGTTAATGATTTTACATCTATCTCATTAAGTATACCACGTGGATCGGGTGATAAACCGAGGTCAAGGGCTGCTCCACGGCCTACACTTTTATAATATAGGTCAAGCAAAGTATAGGGCGATTTAACGCCACTATTTTGTGCTTCGTGGTAAAACCATCCAGGCCTCAATGACACATCGCATTCGGCAGGCATCCAATATTTACCGCCGCGGGTGCCTTCTGTACCCTCGTAATCTTTTACATACCCGTTAGCCGGCTCTTTGCCTTCATCCGGCGCATGTGGGGTATAAGTAGCCCAACTGGTTTCGCCGGCATGACCTTCTTCGTTACCTACCCAGCGCACATCGGGGCCAACATCGCCAAATATAACCGCATTGGGCTGCAGCTTGCGTGTAATTCCCCAGGTAGTTGGCCAGCCATAATAGGTAGAGCGGTCAATTTTACGCACTTCACGCTTGCCCCCATAATAGCCGTCGCCACCGTTGGCGCCATCGTGCCATGACATAAATAACGGCCCGTAGTTAGTATAAAGTTCTTTTAACTGCTCACGGTATGTGTTTACATATTCAGGGGTGCCATAGTTTGCATTATTCCTGTCCCAGGGTGAGCAATAAACGCCCAGCTTCATTCCTAATTTATCGCAGGCTTCGCGGTATTCCCGCAGCATATCACCTTTGCCATTTTTATACGGGCTATGGGAAATGTTATGATCAGTAGTTTTAGTTGGCCAAAGGCAAAAGCCATCGTGATGCTTTGCCACCACTACTACCCCTTTAAAGCCACCGGCTTTGGCTGCGGCAACTATCTGCATGGCGCTAAACTGTGATGGATTTAGTAATTTGGGGTCTTCACTCCCATCGCCCCATTCTTTATTGGTATAGGTATCAAGGCCGTAATGTATAAGACAATACATACCCATTTCCTGCCAGTTAAGCTGTCCCTGGGTTGGTAAAGGGCCATAAGGTTTGGGGGGAGCCTGACTAAAAACCCGAAGACCAACAATAATAAACAGTAATACTAAACTGATATTTTTTTTCATGGCAGATTATTAATTTTTAAACCATTCACCCGGTACTTCCTTCGGTTCTGACCCATTTAAGCTATATTTTAGCAGAAGCTTAAAACCTCCGCCGCCTTCAATAAAATCAAGCGCGAAAGGGTGCAGCCCCATTTTCAGGGCAACCTGTCCGCTTCTTTCCTGTGCCGAATGGTTGCCATCATTATCCACGGTAACGGTTGGACCTATTTTTAATACGCCCCCATCATCACAAGTTAAATAAAAGCTGTAAATACCATCCGAAGGTACGTCTATATATCCTTTATATGCAATACCAAATGACGGAGCTTTAACCGTTGCGGGTACTGATATGGCATTGGTTGTAAAAGTGCTGTCGACCTTAGCATCCTGCATAAGGCTGGTATGTTTAAATGCCGCTTTATAATAGCTGCAAACCAATCCTGGTTTAGGTGGCGCTACTTTTACTGTACCAAGCATTTGCTGTTGGGTATAGTTAAGGTTATAAACATCACCACGGGTACCATTTGGCGTAAAGGCGGCAACCTTTATCAATTCTGATTTTTTTATACTTAATGGCGATGATAGCTCTGGTGATTTTACATCAGGCAATGTACCATCAGTTGTATAACGTATGGTTAGACTTGGTAATGGTTTGCTAATGCTCAATCTGCCTTCATCAGTAAATACATATTGGTTTAGCAAACCGGGCAGATCGGGCAGACGATAGTTGATATTCATGGCATCCATCCGGCTGTATTGCTTAACAAGGCGCTGCAAATAAGAGTTGTATTTATCAGGCTGGTTTGTCCAAAGCATTTCGGCCAGCGCTGTTAAGCGGGGCATGTACATGTAATCGGCACGCTTTTCAGAAGGGATCATTTCAGTCCAGATGTTAGCCTGGGCGCCTATGATAGATTTTGCTTCTTCGGCATTTAAAACCTTAGGGATAGGATTAAAATGATATACCCTGTCAATAGAATACTGATCTGGCTGATTATCAAAATACAACGGTTCGCCCGGAGTCATGATTACAGTGTTGCCATTTTTAACCGCCTTTACCGGAGCGTCAGGTACCCAGGTACGCCAGTACATAATAATAGCCGTTGGACTGATGCCGCCCTCGATAATTTCATCCCAACCAATCAGCTTGCGCCCTTTGGAGTTGAAAAATTTCTCCATGCGGTTTATAAAATAACTCTGTAAAGCAGGCAGGTCTTTAATGCCTTCACGCGCCATTAAAGCCTTGCAGGCTTCGGATTCTCCCCAGGTGGTACGGTCAACCTCATCACCGCCAATATGGATGTATTTTGACGGAAATATATCCATGATCTCGCTGAACACATTTTGTGCAAACTCGTATGTGCTCTCATTGCCCGGGCAAATTGGCTTGGTAAATAGTTTACCCCATGAGTTTTCACCATTGCAGGTTAAAAACGGATATGAATTAATGGCAGCCATCATGTGACCCGGCATATCAATTTCAGGAATAATATCGATATGCCTTGCTGCTGCATAAGCTACTACGCCCTTCATTTCCTGCTGGGTGTAAAAACCGCCGTACATGGTTTTACCGTTACGCTGAACAATATGTTCTTTATCGATAACAAAATCAGGATTATCCTTAGCACGTTTCATACAAGCCGAATCCTGGTTATTAAAAGTACGCCAAGCGCCCTCTTCGGTAAGTTTAGGATATTTTTTGATTTCGATACGCCAGCCCTGATCATCGGTAAGATGTAAATGAAGTTTATTCATTTTATATAAGGCCATCCTGTCGATAAACTTTTTCAGATAGGATATCGAAAAAAAGTGCCGCGAAACATCCAGGTGCATCCCCCTCCATGCATAGGCGGGTTGATCCTCGATGGTTACCGCAGGTAAGGTCAATGACTTGCTGACAATACCTTTCTCGACAGATACCGGTAATAATTGCCTGATCGTTTCAACAGCGTGAAATACCCCGGCAGGGTCTTTAGCTGTAATAATAACCTGCGACTTGCTTATATTTAGTTTATACGCTTCAGGGGCTGTTAGTGCTGCATCATATACCAGTTTAATGGCACGTGGTTTATTACCTTTTACAATCAACAAACGTTTGCCCAAAGCTTTTAGCATTAATGTATTAAGTTCACCAGCTTCATTAGTAAATTCTTTTGCAGTTATAATATTTGTTTTGCCGGTGATAACAAATGAACCTTCGCCGGCCGTTAACTGGCTTGGATAAGGTATTAACGGAAATTTAGCGGCATCCTGTGCCCGGGCACTTAAGGCCAGTGTAAAAACGGACAGGAATACCAGTTTAAAAGCGGTATTTTTTTTAGCAAATGCTATCATTATGGGTTATTTTTATTTATTGATCTGTATAAGTTTCTCGTTCACATTCCAGCCGGCTAAATCAACCGAAAGATTTAATTTATCGGCGCCTTTATAATCAATGATCACCTTTTTCTCTTCGCCAGGTAAAACCGACACATAGTTATCGCTGTAAAACGCAGGCAATACCCGTTGTTTGGTATCGGTATTTACCAATGATAATCTATTGAAGAATGCCAAAGGACCATTGCCTTTATTATTCAATGTCACCTCAACCTTATCACTGCCAAGATATTTGGCCGAAGCATCCAGATTTATTTTAGACATTTTTTCCAGGCCGGAATAGTTACCATTTGCATCAGGCATCCAGTAAATATTTTCGCTGATGGTCTTTTTATCTTTATCCAATAACTGCAGGCATAAAAACGCTCCCTTATCCTTAGCTAAATTATCAACCGCTTTTTTGAGGGATAAATAACGTTTAACCGTGGTTGGTGTAACATCCGAAAAAACCTGGGTAAGCATTTTTTCTTTGCCATCCATATCATAAGCTTTAGCTACCAGCATCATATTGGTATGGCTTTTAAAGGTATTATTGGCAACCATAACCATACCGTCAGTTGGGTCATACATAATATGCAGAGGTTCGCTGCCATTATGCAAGCCGTACAGACAGGCATTAGGATCAAGATAATAATCATACATCTGGCCGCGTAAGGCCGTCCACGGGTTTTGTGTTTTCCAGATAATGGTACCGGTATACCAATCCCACATATGCGAACTGAAACCCTCCATCAAGCCGCGGTACTGGTCATAATTTACCAGCTGGGCTTTGGTGGCAAAATCTTCTACATCTTTGGGTTTACCGTATTTATCTATAAATTCATCATAGCCAATATATTTATGATACTCCCAAACAGAATCGGCTTTGGTTTTATGTGTAGCTTCATCATACTCTGGTAAAACCATATTTTTAGCCGGCATAAATCTTTTCAGAGATTCATAATCACCAACACCCACCGAACCTACTTCTGAATTGAAAGGATAAGTTTTATGCGCCCAAAAGGTTGATAATGGCTGTATGCCATAAGGCCCGTCGCCATTGCCGCCCTCCACATTGCGCGACATTTCCTCGGAATTAGAATACGGAATAAACCAGCGGGTATTGTCCAGTTTGGGCATTATGTTATCGCGCAGGGCCGTTAAAATGTCTTCGGGGGGCGTAATTTCATTACCTCCACACCATATAGCCAATGAAGGATAGTTACGCACCAGTTTAACCTGATCTTCAATTGATTTTAAATACAGATCATGATCATCAGGGTATTTACGGCGGGTCCATTGATCCTCAAGCTTCATGGGGTCTGTCCAGCGGCCGTTACAATCACCCGATCCCCACATATCCTGGAATACCAGCATACCATACTTGTCACAAGCCTCATAAAACTCCGGGCGTTCTATCAGCGCACCGCCCCAAACCCTGATCAGGTTCAGGTTCATATCACGATGAAAGCGGACTTCGGCATCATAACGTGCGTCTGAGAAACGCAGCATTTCGTCAGACACTATCCAGTTGCCGCCTTTAATAAATATCTTCTGCCCGTTAATATTGATCTGCCGGCTTTCTGTACGGGTGTTCCACTCTGTGGTGATTTGCCTCACACCTATTTTAATATCTTCCTTATCAGACACCTTAGTTCCTGCTACAAACTGAAGCTGCATAGGATACAAATGCTGCACACCATAACCACTTGGCCACCATAATTTTGGATTTTTTAATGTATAGTCGTTCAATTGAACAGCTTGAACCGAATTGGCTTTTAAGGTAACCTTTTTTGATACCGTATTGCCATCCAGCGTATATTTCAGTTCACCTGTTACAGGCTGCGCGGTTGCATTTTCCAGCTCGGCAGATACTTGTATAATGGCAGATTGCTGAGGACCTTCGGCTTGCCTTACCCCCGGTACCAGCGTAACCACATGTGGATCTTTGATACGTACAGCACCTGTACGTTCAATAACTACCTTATCCCAGATACCGGTATTGCGGTCTTTAATGGGCTGTATCCAGTCCCAGCCGGCAGTATATTGTATGCCCACATTTTTCGCAATGGTTCCGTCGCCGCCCTGGCCGCCATTTGGATTGCCTACCACATCGGGCGGATAAACAATAACAGCTAACCTGTTATTACCATTTTTTGCTAACCATTTGGTAATATTATAAGATTGACGTAAAAACATGCCTTTATGGGGCTTATCATTAAGCTTATGCCCATTTAAAAACACGTCGAAGCTGTAATTTACTCCCCTGAAGTTCAAGTAAACCTGGTTGCCGACCTGTGGCTGGGCTTCTTTAAAATCCTTTACAAACCAATAAGTATAATAATCGCGACCGGTTCTGTATATGTCTGGAATCTGCTCGTTATTCATTCCGTAAAACGGGTCGGGTACTTTTTTATCAGCTATCAGGCTGGTTAATACCGTACCGGGAACAACCGCCGGCATCCAGGCAGCTGTATTGTAAGCCGATTGCGAAATCTCAGTTCCTTTATCCTTTACATTGCCTACAGGAGTGCACTTCCATCCCGTATTTAATTCGTATTTACTTTGCGCCTTTGTCGTAATACCTTGAAAAACAAGGCACGAAAACAATAATGATGTTATTGAAAATTTAAAAAATGAAGTTTTGCCCGCGGGGTAAGTTTTTGCCATTATCTGGTAGGGTGTTAATTTCAAAATTAAGCACTGCAACAAGTGCAATGCTATGGTTATTTAACTATTTGATGAGTTTTTTTGTCAGACACTTTATTGATTAATATTCCATTTTAAAGCAGGCAGCCGCATTTAAACCGCTATTGTTTTGCAAACCCTGCGGAACGCTGATCACTACCTCGTCATTTTGCTGTTTCCATTTCAAACGCTGATTGCTACCCAGTAAGGTTACCTTTTTTGGTTTACTCACTTTAACCGATACGGTTGTCGGAAGCACTACCTTATCCTGATCCGAAAGCATAAAGGCATAAATTGCTTTGTCATTTTTTGCTTTGGTATAAAAAATATTTCCGGTTGAGTAAGGCGCAACTGATTTAGAACCATAAATACCTTCACCATTAATTTTCATCCAGGCGCTTATGCCTTGCAAACGTTCATAAGCAACCGGATCCCAGTCGCCATCAGGTCCCGGACCAATGTTCATGAGCAGGTTACCTCCGCGCGATACTATCTTCACCAGCAATTGCACAATTTTTTGAACAGATTTATAATGATCTCCAGGAACATAACTCCATGAGTTTCCCATGGTGATACAGCTTTCCCAGGGATGGTCAAGTGGCACTTCGGGTACTTCTTGCTCCGGTGTGGTGTAATTTTCATATTGGCCGGATACGGTACGGTCAACCACAATAAGTCCTGGTTGTTTTTGCCTGCCCATTGCCGCTATTTTAGGCATATCAATATCCTGATCAAACCTTATACCGCGCTGCCAGTCAACAGAGGTATCAACGCTGCTTTTGGGGCGAACCCAGCCGCCATCAAGCCATAAGATATCAACCTTGCCATAATCAGTCATCAACTCACCAATCTGATTATAAGTAAAATCTTTAAATTTTTGCCAGCGTTCCGGATATTTCTTCGGGTCATAGTTTACGTTACGATCTTTAGGCGGAAAGTATGGCCACCAGTAATTTTCTGTATGCCAGTCGGGTTTTGAAAAATAAGCACCAATCATGAAATTATCTTTACGAAAAGCATTGAATATCTCTTTGGTTACGTTACTCCGTGGATTTGATGAAAAAGGTGTTTTGGTACTGGTGATCTTATAATCTGTTTCCTTTGTATCAAACATGCAAAAACCATCGTGATGTTTGGTGGTAAATATTACATACTTCATGCCAGCATCTTTTGCGGCTTTAACCCATTTCTCGGGATTAAATTTTACCGGGTTAAAGGTAGTTTGCAGGTTTTCATAAGCGGCTTTATATCCATTGTATGTAGCGCTGTAAGGTCCTCGCCGCTGTGTCCAACCTTCATCTTCGGGGCAAATGCTCCAGCTTTCCACCACGCCCCATTGGCTGTAGGTTCCCCAATGCATAAAGAGCCCGAACTTAAGGTCCTGCCATTGCATTAATTTTTGTTCAACCAGCGGATCGCCGGGTGGCACATATTGCTTGGAAACATTGTGCTTTTGCGCCATTAAAACGGCACTGCAAAAGCTTAAAAAGATCATTGTAAACAACTTTTTCATGAACTAACTGATTTATACTATATTGACAATATTTGATAGTGTATTGCCTACACTTTTTAAAATTTTTTAATAAATATCCAAACTTAGCTTATAAAATTTCATTTTTAATATTTAATGTGTTATTATTGTTACATTGAAATTAAGATTTAAATTCTATTGATTAATTAAAAATCTTGGTGTTGAAAGATAGGAAAGTTGATACATTAAATTTGTGGAAACTCATTTGCAATAATGACGACGAGAAAGCCTTTGAACTTTTCTTTCATCTGTTAAACAATTCGCTGATTAAGTTTTGTATTCTTTACGTTAATCACCGGGAAATTGCGGAAGAAATTGTTTCAGATGTTTTTGTTAAATGCTGGTTAAACCGCAAAACCTTAACCGAGATACAAAATCCCGAAACCTATCTTTTTGTGGCTGTAAAAAACCAGTCGTTAAACCATATTAAAAAATATTCCAGTATCCACCTGGTACAAATTGAAGATACCAATTCTGTTGAATTTGTAAATACCTTTAACCCACAAAAGGAAATTGAAAACAAGGAATTGATTTTCAGGATGGATAAAGCCATCACCTCGCTTCCGCAGCAATGCCGTATTGTATTCAGGCTGATTAAGGAAGATGGCATGAAATACAAGGAAGTTGCTGAAATTTTAAATATCTCTCCCCGTACCGTTCAAACACAGCTTTTCAGGGCCATTAAAAAATTAAGTATAGTTTTAAGTAACTATAACAAGGCAAATGACCAAATACCTAAAGGTAATATTTTCAATACTTTAAGCGCACTTTTTATTATTTTACAACTATTTTTTATAAACTTGTAAGTACTTTATCCAAAAAAGTTGTCCTACCTATAAAAGCATGAAAATATTAAAATGGGCGATGACAGATTTATAGAACTGGTTGGTAAAAAATTAACCGACGAGATCAGCCCTGAGGAAAGCGAAGAATTTCAACATTATCTCCATAATGATGAGATAAATCGCCGTGATTTTGAATTCCTGAATATTTACTGGAACAGTAATGATACCGAATTTGCAGATAACGCGTTTGCTTTTCAAAAAATAAAAACCAAGATTAAAAATTTAGGGGCTGAGGCAGCGCCGGCACCTATAATAGCACCTGCTTCAAAAAGCATTGTTTCGTATTTATGGCGTGCCGCTGCGGCCATTATTCTGCTGACTGGCTGCTCTTATTTCTTCTATTCAAAATTCAGTAAATCAACAAACCGGGTGTTAGTTGCGGCCAAAAGTTCCTGGCAAAATAAAAATACTGTAAAGCGCGAAAAATCAACTATTGTACTTACCGACGGAACACATGTTACTTTAAACTCGCAAAGCTCGTTAACGTACCCGGCATCATTTAATGGTAAAACAAGAGAGGTTTACTTAAGCGGCGAAGCTTTTTTTGATGTACATAAGGATCATGAACACCCCTTTATTATCCACACGGAAAAAATGAACATTAAAGTGTTGGGTACCGCCTTTAACGTAAAATCATATCCAAATGATCCGCAAAGTGAAACTACCCTCATCAGGGGCGCCATTGAAGTTACCCTTGACGACAGGCCATCTGACCGGATCATATTAAAACCGAGTGAAAAGCTTATTGTAAAGAACGGACTTTTCCAAACCGTACGTAAAAACACAACAAAACTTATCCCGGCCGAATCTAACCAATACGTATTAACCACATTTACCCGCCTGCAGCAGGACGACAGTATTGTTGTTGAAACTTCATGGACACAAAACAAGTTTATTTTCCGCGATGAGAACTTTGCAGCTTTGGCCAGCCGCATGGAAAGATGGTATGGAGTGGATATAAAATTCAGAAAAGATGCTTTAAAACAATACCGTTTTAGCGGCATGTTTGAAAAGGAAACCATAAATCAGGCACTTGATGCGTTGCGTATGACCGAGAATTTTAGTTATAAAATTAAAAACTCAACCATTTATATCTACTAAAGCTGCCTATGCTATAAACTTTACAAACCCCGTGTACAATGCCCTCGAATTAAATCCTCAAAATGTGGCATCTATAACATTATTTTTAATATCTTTCCGTTTATAAGGAGTGTGTTCCCCTACTGCTTACTTATTAAAATTTATGTAAATTTAAAACACGGCTACTGTGTGTAAATATACATATTGACTATAAGTCCTTATTGATAATGAAATTAACGTGTACTTTAATATTGTTCTTCAATTTACTTATTATCCCAACACTATATGCCCAAACACGTGTAACTATCAATTTGCAATCAGCCGATTTTCGGAAAGTACTATCGGCTATTGAGCGTCAAAGCAGCTACCATTTTGTTTATAGCGAACGGAAAGTACCTGCCCTACAAAAGGTAAATGTTGATGTTACTGATGAAGATGTTTTAAAAGTACTTGATAAAATCCTGGCTGGCTCCGGCTTCACCTACACCGAACTGGCAAATCATCTGGTGGTCATAGCCCCGGTTAACGAAATAGTGAGCGTTATTAAGGTAAGCGGTCACGTAACCGGCGAAAAGGGCGAGCCGCTACCCGGCGCAACAGTGATGGTAAAAGGATCAACTGCCGGAACGCCCACAGAGAACGGTGGCTTTTTCTCGTTGGAAACACCCGCAAACTCTACATTGGTAGTCAGCTACATAGGTTATCAAACTCAGGAAGTAAAAGTATCAGGCACAACGCCTTGCATAATACAATTAGTGCCTAACAATCTGTTAAACGAGGTAGTCATAACCGCATTAGGCGTAAAAAAAGAAGACAGAAAACTTGGCTACTCGGTAAGTACCATTAGCGGCGACCAGCTTGATAAGGTAAAAGAGACAAATATTGCCTACTCGCTTGAAGGCAGGGTTGCAGGTTTAAGCATCAACGGTGTAAATGGCGGTCCGGGCTCGTCAGCGCGTATACTATTAAGGGGGGTAACCAGTTTCGGTGCTGCAGCTCCCTTGTTTATCATTAATGGTGTACCTATTGATAATACTCAGAGAGGGGCCGCAAATGAATGGGGCGGCGCCGATTTTGGCGATGGCATAAGCAATATTAACCCAGACGATGTAGAAAGTTTAACTGTGCTTAAAGGCCAGTCGGCATCGGCACTGTATGGTGCCAGGGCAGCAAATGGTGTTATTTTGATTACAACAAAAAGCGGCAAAAAAAACTCGGGATTTGGGGTTGAGTTTAATACAAATTTTCAGGTAGACGAAGCGGTTAATACCTTTGATTATCAAACCGTTTATGGCCAGGGTGAAAATGGTCAAAGGCCTGTGAACATAAATAGCGCGATATCAACCGGCAACCTGGGCTGGGGCGAAAAACTCGATGGAAAACCCACCATCCAGTTCGACGGTAAATACTATCCTTATTCTGCGGTTAAAGATAATATAAACAAATTTTATCGTACCGGCTCATCCAATACCAATACAGTAGCGTTTACCAGCGGCAGCGAAACCGGGAGCTTTAGGCTTTCGCTGTCAAACCTGAGCAATAACGCTATCGTTCGCAACAGCGGCCTGTCCCGTAAAACAGTAAACCTCACTGCTAATCAAAATATAACACCCCAATTAGATTTAAACGTTATAGCCAATTATATTTCAGAATCATCAGATCTGAAACCCAATTTAAGTGATGGCCCCATGAATCCCAATAACATTCAATACCTGGCGGCCAATGAAAACCAGGCGGCATTAAGTCCGGGTGTTGACGCAAACGGCTCTGAACTACGCTGGGGTAACGATCCGTTTGTTACCAATCCCTATTTCGCAGTAAATGAGTTTGTAAATAATATAGGCCGCAAACGTCTTATATCGGCAGTAATTGCCAAATATAATTTTACCAATTGGTTGTATGCACAGGCCAGACTGGGAAATGATGTTTTGTATGACGACCGGTTAACCGTAACGCCTACCGGTACGGCCTACTCTCCAAGTGGCGCCGGATCGCTGGATGAAGCATCAAAAACACATCGGTCTGAACTGAATACAGATGTGCTGATTGGTGTAAAACATGATATAATTAAGGATGTGCTTAATTTTGATATTTCGGGTGGGGCCAACATCCGCAAAACCACTTATGAATATACCCGGCTTTTTGGCGGGCCTTTTATAGTCCCCCGCTTTTACGACATCAGTAACGTATCTGTTCAAAACAGCACTTATGATTTTAAAAGAGTAGAAACACATTCGGCTTATTACTCTGCTGATTTTTCCATAAAAAAATACATAACCATAAGCAATACAGGTAGGTACGATGCTTACTCCACCCTACCAGATGGACAAAGGGGTATATTTACACCATCAATATCGGCCAGTGTTGTATTTTCCGATTTGATACGTATACCGGCGCTTGACTATGGGAAACTTAGGCTTTCATACGCTCAAACCAGCGGCGAACCAACCGATGTTTATATTACATCGCAATATTATATTATCAAAAGTATTGTAAATGGTGTTCCCGCCGCCGGATTTTCTGACAGCTTACCTAATTCATTTCTAAAGCCATACACGCTTACTGAAACCGAAATAGGTATCGATCTGAAATTTATTGGTGGCCGTTTGGGTATCGATGCAGCCTATTTTTACCGGAAAACCCGGAACGAAATTATCAAAGGAGATCTCGACCTGTCCTCGGGATACGCCAGGCGCTTTATAGGTACAGGTTCAACACAAAACAGCGGTATAGAGATTGAACTGAGTGGCACACCTGTCAAAACCTCAAACTTTGCCTGGATGCCTTCTTTTAATTTCACCTATGTGCAAAATAAGATATTGCAAACCGACGGTACGGCTACTTCATCAAATATCAGTTTCGGAACGTATCGTCCGCTTAATGCCGCTACCGCTTTGGTTAAAGGCCTTCCCGGACCACAGATCATGGCAAACGATTACCTGCGTAACAGCAACGGACAAATCATATTTGATGCAAACGGGTTACCTATAGCAGGCCCAAGGGTGCCTATGGGTAGCGCCGTACCCAAAATTTATGGCGGTTTTAATAATAATTTCACATACAAAAACCTTAGCCTATCGTTCCTTATTGATTACAGGTACGGGAACAAAATACTATCGGCTACCAATTATAACAGTATTTACCGCGGGCTTAACAAACTAACGCTTGCCGGCCGCGAAGGTGGTGTAATTGGCGATGGTGTAACATTAAATGGTACAAAAAATACAATAGCCGTACCGGCAGAGAGTTATTACCAATCACTGGCGCAAAATATATCTGCATTAAATGTTTTAGATGGTAGTTTTATTAAGTTAAGACAAGTTACCTTTGGCTATACTTTTTCAAAAGGTTTTTTAAGCGGTTCGCCTTTTGACGGTATAACCGTATCTTTAGTGGGTCGTAATTTGTGGACGATAATGAAACATTCAGACAATATTGACCCCGAATCGGGATTTTCGCCTGATATCAAATATGCCGGCATTGAAGGTGCAAGCTTACCCCCAACACATACTTATGGAATTAATATTAATTTTAAAATCAAAAAGTAACAACAAACAAATGGCGTTAACCATGAAAAACATTACCAGGCTGTCTTTAGCTATTGTTGCCCTGGTATTTATTACATCAGCTTCAAAAGCACAGCAAACCCCTTTTTACAAAGACCCCTCGCAATCGATTGAAATGCGGGTAAAGGACCTTGTATCAAAGCTTACACTTGAAGAAAAAATATCCCTTTTAGGTTACCAGAGTAAAGCCGTACCGCGTTTAGGTATCCCTGCATACAATTGGTGGAATGAGGCCCTGCATGGTGTGGCCCGTGCCGGTGAAGCTACTATATTTCCGCAGGCTATTGGTATGGCCGCTACATTTAATGACGACCTTTTGAAACAGGTATCAACTGCCATATCAACTGAGGCCCGGGCCAAATATAACCTGGCCATTGCGCAAGACAGGCACCTGCAATATATGGGCCTTACCTTCTGGACACCCAACATCAATATTTTCCGCGATCCGCGCTGGGGACGCGGGCAGGAAACTTACG
Organism: Mucilaginibacter sabulilitoris; assembly: GCF_034262375.1. Taxonomy (NCBI): domain Bacteria; kingdom Pseudomonadati; phylum Bacteroidota; class Sphingobacteriia; order Sphingobacteriales; family Sphingobacteriaceae; genus Mucilaginibacter; species Mucilaginibacter sabulilitoris. The sequence continues at coordinate 3,937,270 of NZ_CP139558.1, read as the reverse complement.
GAGAGGATCCGTTTTTAACAGGGCGGATGGGCTCGGCATTTGTTAAGGGTTTGCAGGGTAATGACCCTCGTTACTTAAAAGCATCAGCAACTGCTAAACACTTCGCGGTGCACAGCGGCCCCGAAGCCGAACGCGATCATTTTGATGCCAAAGTTGACGAAAAAGACCTGCGCGAAACTTACCTGTACGCGTTTCATGAATTGGTAGGCGCCGGTGTTGAATCGGTAATGAGCGCGTATAACCGGGTTAACGGTGTCCCAAACTCAATCAATAAAATGCTGCTGACCGATATTCTGAGGAAAGAATGGGGCTTTAAGGGTCATGTGGTTACTGATTGCGGCGCGCTTGATGATGTTTTTCTGCGTCATAAAACATTACCTACCGCTGTAGAAACCGCGGCGGCGGCCTTAAAAGCCGGTGTGAACCTTGATTGTTCAACGATATTACAAAAAGACGGTATGAAAGCTATTCAGCAAAAGCTGCTTACCGAAAAAGACATTGATTTTGCACTGAGCGCTATTTTACGCACCGAATTTAAACTGGGCTTTTATGACGATCCCAAACTGAATCCCTACCGTAGCTATGGTGCCGACAGTATCCACAATACGCAGCACCTTGCCCTGGCCCGCAAAGTGGCCCAGCAAAGTATGGTATTGCTTAAAAACGACAAGAACATTTTACCCCTGAAAAAAGACAGCATTTCAAGCATCATGGTTTTGGGCCCTAACGCGGCTTCACTTGATGCTATGGTTGCCAACTACCACGGCACCAGCAGTAAAGTAATTAATTTTGTTGAGGGCATTACCGGGGCGGTTAGCAAATCGACCAGGGTGGAGTATGATCTGGGATGCGACTACCGGGACACCACACACTTTGGCGGTACATGGGCAGCCGGCAACGCTGAGGTAACCATAGCCGTGATTGGTTTGTCTCCTGTGTTGGAAGGTGAGGCAGGTGATGCGTTTTTATCTGAAAGTGGCGGCGATAAGAAAAACTTAAGCTTACCGGCCAGCGAGATTGCCTTTATGAAAGCCCTGCGTAAAAGCGTTAAAAACAAACCCGTTATAGCCGTAATAACTGCCGGCAGCGATGTAGATGTATCGGCCATTGAACCTTATGCCGATGCTATCATCTTTGCCTGGTACCCAGGTGAGCAGGGTGGCAACGCTTTGGCCGACATTGTGTTTGGCGATGTTTCTCCATCGGGCCATTTACCGCTTACTTTTTATAAAGACATGAGTAACCTGCCCGATTACCAGGATTATAATATGAAAGGCCGCACCTACCGTTATTATAACGGCCCGGTTCAGTATCCTTTTGGATTTGGCTTAAGCTATACCTCTTTTGCCTATACACTGGATAGTAAACCCAAAAACGCTTATAAAAAAACCGACACTTTGTCTGTAACAGTAAATGTTAAAAATACCGGCAAAATAAATGGCGACGAAGTGGTACAAGCCTATGTGGAATACCCGAAACTTGACCGTATGCCAGTTAAAGAGTTGAAGAGCTTTAAACACGTAAGCGTGGCAACAGGCAAAGATGAAACTGTTACCCTTAAAATCCCTGTGCAGGACCTGCAAAAATGGGACATGACAACTCATAAATGGAAAGTTTATCCCGGTAAATACAAGCTGGTACTTGGCAGTAATTCTGCTGATGAAAAAGCGAGCATTGATTTTGCCATAGCTAAATAATCAACATTAATTATAGAAAACTTCAATTGAAAAAGCACTGTGTATTAAAAATACACGGTGCTTTTTTGGTATCATCAGCTTAAGAAATCTACGCCTTGTACACCTTTAATATTTTTAAGATCGGCTACTACGGTCATTACGTTTTCCTGTGGGGTAAATTGCTTTTGAATGGTGATTCTAATCTCGTCATTACCGTCGCCTCCTGTTAAGCTGATCTCTTTAAACGGAATGTTATTGTTTTTCAATACCTCTTCTATCGCTTCAAAATCAACCTGTTTTTGAGAAAGTAGCAGCCGGATATTGCGGTATTTATTTTTTTTGAAAAACTTATTTTCAAATGGTTTAAAAACAACCAGGATAATCATAGCAATAGCAGTTGTACTTACTGCCTCAATATATAAACCACCGCCAACGGCCAGCCCTATGGCAGCTACCGTCCACAAGCCTGCCGCTGTGGTAAGGCCCTTTACTATCTCATTACGCAGAAAAAATATGGTACCAGCACCTAAAAAGCCGATGCCGCTTACCACCTGCGCCGCCACTCGTGATGGGTCGAGCCCATAACCGGGTTTTCCTACTACATCCTGAAAGCCGTAAGCAGAAACCAGCATAATAAGCGCCGAACCCAAACAAACCATCATGTGAGTACGTAACCCGGCTGTCCAATGTCTGCGCTCCCGCTCCCATCCTATTATACTGCCCAATAAAGCGGCTACAAGCAGCCGTAAAAGCATCTCATAAGTACTAATCATAATAGCTAATTTATGGGTAAATATTGAAACAATTAAACATGACTATTGTCTATTTACTTAAATAACATATTATGATCACAAGCGGTGTTACATTTGGAGTAAACAAAGAAGATGGTACCCTCATCAATATAGCGATTGATCCTATCGGGATCAATAAGGGCGAAGTAAGCCCTTCAAATACCAGAACTTATAAACTTTACCGGGGAACTGATAGCCCGAAAACCTTTGATAAAGGCTACCTGGGTGCGCTGGTTTTAGATGATACAAATACCGGGTATCAATATTCAGGAGGCACAGAGCTTACCGATTTTGAATTAAAGCAATTGGTACAGTTTATCCGGAACTACCATGCCTCGGGTAAAGAATTTGATGATCACAAGCGCGACATCAGCACTAAGTAAATCCTGTTACTACAAAAGCACCTTATTAAATTCCCGGATATATTTTGCGATATAATCCTTTTTTGTTTTTGATTTATACTGCATAATATACCGCGGATGTTCCAGCGCAACAATCTGCTTAAAGAATTTCTTTTCCTCATTCAGCTTACGTAAAAAGGCTTCATTTTTACCTGTACCAAAGCAGAAACACACATCGGTTTTAAAACCGAGCTCAATTTGCTTTTGTATGTTTTCAATAATAAAAGGATACACTGCTTTTTGCAGCTGGGGCATATCATAATAATTATAATTTACCTCTTTACCATTATTGGTGGCTATAGTAAAACCCAGCGGGCAAACCGAATGGATATAAAACTGCTCATAAAACTTACTTATCCCGCCAAACGCGTTAATCATTTCATAAACATATTCTGATGAGGGCTCATGGGCCATAGGGCCCGGGTAAGGTATATGGCATTGATTTACCATCCTTTTAGGATCGGTAAAAGAAACCCCTGTCATGCCCGAGCCAAACCTGCCGGGGTTAATGCCTAATATTAAATGCCGCGGATGATGGTCGTTATAATACTTACGGTAAAACTGTTCGGAAACAACAGGTGCAAGCTCACTTTCTTTAAAAGGGTTCATGATCCTGATCCCGTCAGGTAAAGTTCCTGTAAACTCAAGTTGCTGATTAAAAGCGATGATTCTGTCGGCAAAGGTGCTCATATAATGGCGCTAACTTATTCAAAAAGAATCAGTCCAAAAAATAAAAAATCCCGGCGCCCTCGCGGCAACCAGGATTCATATATCCATACCAATAAAATTACTATTTCATATACTCCTTATCCAGGAACAGGTAGCGGGCACGGTTTACTTCAGTTTTGAGTTCGCTGTTAACATCAATGTTCATAAATTTAACATTTTTATTGCTTGTGTTCCCTTCCCATTTACGTAAACCACTGCCGTTTGGATTTCCTGTTTTTATAAAGTTAGCGAAATAATTCTCCATTGTTTCAGATACTTTATAATCGTCAGGAGTCCAGGCATACACTTTATTACCAGCCAGGTTGCCCATGGCGTACTCAATTTCTGACGCATGTGGCGCGCCAACTACCGGTAGTTTTGGAGCGGCCGGCTTTGCTGCATCCCCTTTAACTACACCACCCGCAAGCCCTGGCGTTGCATTACCCATTTCGGCCACCATGGCAGGGCGTATACGCGAAAACTCATACCGGTAAACAGGCTTACCCCCGGTCTGGATCTGCAAGTCGGCCCATTTCCAGGTACTGTAAACTATAAAGCGGTCGCTTGATAACGCGGTTGCCGTCTTAATCACTTCCTCATCGGTTGAAGCGGGATATAATTTTAAAGCTTCATCAGCGCGGTCGCCATATAATTGTTGTAATGTTTTTTTATAGTTATCCAATGTTGGCGCATCGGCACGCATTAAAAACTGATACGGAACTTCGGCAGAATTCCAACCAACCAATATGGGTATATGCGCCTGTTCACCGGCTTCAAAAATAGCAGGCAATGATTTTGGCAATAAATAGCCATCAATAGTGGCTGATGTAACCGGGCCACCAGGTGAGAAAACCGAATCGAGCAGTTGTGCAGCAGGCAGGGCCCGTAACTCGGCTAATGAACCGGCCTTTAAACGGGCAGCAAAGGCAGCTCCGTTCTTTTCGCCATCGGCTAATGGGATTGGGAACAAAGTCGGGTTTATAGCCGCGCCGCTTTCGCCAATAGCGCCTGCTATCAGATCTTTTGATAAGGGTGATGCCATTTGTACTGATACAGAGATTGACCCGGCAGATTCACCCGCTATGGTTACCTTTTTAGGATCGCCGCCAAACGCCGCTATATTTTTCTGCACCCAAACCAGGGCTGCGTGTTGATCAAGATATCCGTAATTGCCGGATGAATGATTTGGCGATTCCTTGGTAAGTTCCGGATGCGCAAAGAAACCGAATATCCCCAGCCTGTAATTTACAGTAAGCGCAACAATACCTTTTTTGGCCATGCTTTCCCCATCATACCTTGATTCAGAACCATCGCCGGCCGCCAGGCCGCCGCCATAAAAGTAAACCAGTACAGGAAGTTTCTCCTTCCCGGTTTTGGCAGGTGTCCAAACATTAAGGTACAAACAATCCTCGCTCATGCCTGCCGAACGAAAACCCATATCGCCAAATATTGGTTTTTGCATGCCATTGTTTCCAAAATGATCAGCCTTAAACACACCCTGCCAATTTTTAACCGGCTGCGGTTCCTTCCAGCGTAAATCACCAACCGGTGGCTGCGCAAAAGGGATGCCTTTAAAACTCGTGATTGAAGAGCCAGCTTCCTTCGTTCCCTCAACTACTCCGTTTTCGGTAGTTACCTGGTTAATTGATTGACTAAATACTTTTACAGTGGTAATTTGACTAAGCAGCAAAAATGCTATAAGTGTTTTCTTCATATTGGTTTGTGGTTATGTAAACTGGTTTAAAATGAATAACATTTATTATTGTATCATTTTGTTACAATAATAAATTAAATTTAATTAAGCACCAATTTTTTTGTTAATTGCGACCCAAATTTTCAGCAAAATGAGTAATGAATTTATAAGGCAGGAAATGAACGTAACCGGTGAAGGCTTTTTACCGGGCTTAGCTATTGATGCGGTTATTTTTGGCTTTCATGATGCTCAGCTGAAAGTTTTGCTGCTGGCTTATAAAAACACAGGCTTTTTTGCTCTTCCGGGCGGTTTTATCTATAACAACGAGGATGTAAACGAGGCTGCCCGAAGGGTTTTGTTTAGCAGAACGGGCTTAACCGACATTTTTCTGGAGCAGTTTTATGTATTTGGTGATAAAAGCCGGCATGATGTTGCCCCGCTGAAAACCATAATGAAAGCCCGTGGCTATGAACCAGGTGATAACCATTGGTTATTAGGTCGATTTGTATCTGTTGGATATTACGCCCTTGTTGATTTCACCAAAGCCATCCCTACCCCTGATAGTATATCAGACAGTTGCGATTGGTATGGTTTGGACGAGCTACCCGTTTTAATGCAGGACCACCGGCAAATTGTAGATAAAGCCCTGCAAACCCTGCAGGCCAACCTCGATCATAAACTCATCGGTTTTAACCTGCTGTCGGAAAGCTTTACCATGGGCGATCTGCAATGCATGTATGAAACTATATTAAACAAAAAGCTTATCCGCGCCGCTTTCCAGCGCAAAATGCTCAGTCTTGGGATATTAGAGCGGATTGCAAAAAAATGGACAGGTGGGGCGCATAAGGCACCTTATTTATACCGGTTTAAAGCCCAAACGCCCGACAATGTCATAATTGACCCCTAAAAGTGTCGTATTCCCCCCTTTCTGATCTTGTTATATGGAAGTACTTTTGATATGTAAATAGTTCAACAACAAATCAATAAACACTTAAATTAAAACAAGATGATAACCATTAACCCTTATTTAAATTTCAAAGGAAATACCGAAGAGGCATTTAACTTTTACAAATCAGTTTTTGGCGGTGAATTTTCAGCAGTGGTACGTTTTAAAGACATGGAACCTGAAAATAAATATCCCGAAAAGATCATGCACATAGCCTTGCCTGTTGGTACTGGCAATGTGATTATGGGTACCGATGCTTTAGGCAAAATGGGCGACGACCTGGTGGCCGGCAATAATTTTTTTATTTCCATAAACTCACAAACAAAAGACGAAACCGATAAAGTGTTTAATGCTTTAGCCGTTGGTGGTACTGTAAACGTACCCGTCTATAAATCAGAATGGGGTACATACTTTGGCTTGCTTACCGATCAGTTTGGTATTCAATGGATGGTTGATTGCCCTTTATAAATATTAACTAAACACAATCTTATATATCATGAAACCTGCAACCGTAAAAATCATTTATTGGGTATTAACCATATTGTTTGTATTAGCCATGCTTGGCGATGGTTTTGGAGGCGTATCACAGCAACAAGCCGGTAAAGATGTAATGACCCATTTGGGCTACCCCTTTTATCTGCTCATTATTTTAGGCAGTGCAAAGCTGCTGGGAGCTGTTGCCGTATTGCAAAACAGTTTCAAAACTATTAAAGAGTGGGCGTATGCTGGTTTCGCTTTCAGTTTTATAGGGGCATTCGCTTCAAGGGCTTTTGCACACGATACCGGAGCTTTTCTAATATTACCTTTAATAATGCTTGCTTATATGTTTGTAACCTACTACTTCTGGAAAAAGTTTGAACAAATTAAACAGGCCCGTTAACACCGGTAAATATTTAAACTTATAAACTTATTTTAATCATGAAAATAGCTGTAATTATTGTAAGGACATTGGTAGGTCTGATGTTCCTGTTCTCATCTGTGGTTGTACTTTTCAACCTGATGCCTCATCCCGAATTAAAGGGCAATGTAAAAGTATTTATGGAAGGTATAGTCGCCTCTGTTTACCTGATGCCGCTTATAAAAATAACAGAGCTTGTATGTGCCATTGCACTGCTTACAGGCAGATATGTTGCGTTGGCTTTAGTAGTATTATTTCCTATCATAGTTAATATTGTATTCTACCACTCATTTTTAGGTCCTGCGGATTTACCTGTTCCAATTGCATTATTGTTGGGCATTTTATTTCTGGCCTATACCAAACGCGAAAGCTATAAACCTTTGTTTGCAGCAAAGTAAACGGCATTCATTGATCATAAAAATATAGGGCCATGTTAAATATGGCCCTATTATCCGAAATAAATAGCAATACTAATAATAAGCTAAATGACGGTAGAAGTTTTTAAAACCAATGTAAGTACACGCAGGTATGCCAACGTACTGCTTAATCAGATCCATAAAACGTTTACAAAATATCACGCCAACTTTGATCTGGATGATTGCGATAAAATATTGCGTATTCAATGTTCCACTGGAGCAATAAGATCAAGGGCGCTGATCATGTTTTTAAAAGATTTTGGCTGTAATGCTGAGATATTACCTGATTAATCAGGTTTCGGGAAAACAAAAAACAAATTCGTTAATTATTAATTAATAAACATTAATATTATGATACAAGAAGGCAAGGCATTTAGCGGTTTTTCGGTAAGCGATTTACAAAAAGCCAAGGAGTTTTATAGTAAGATACTCGGTCTCAACGTTGAAAACGATGAGAAAATGCCGGATCTGTTGAACCTGCACATCAATGAAAAAAACACCATTTTGATATATCCTAAGCCCAACCATGAGCCGGCTACTTTTACTATACTTAATTTCCCGGTAAAGAATATAGCAGAAACGGTTAATGAACTGAAAAGCCGTGGTGTAAAATTTATTGTTTATAATGAGGAAAATTTCAAAACAGACGAAAAGGGTATTATGTGGGGCGATGGCCATGGCCCTAATATAGCCTGGTTTAACGATCCTGCCGGCAATATCCTTTCTGTCATTGAATCAGATGAGTGATCTTTATTTATTGTGCTTCCATTCCATAACAAACAGCATTGGAGAAAATGAGTTGAGATCAATAAGTCAACCTTTATCCAATGCTGTTTTTTATTATAATCCTGGGTTTTCCTTTTACAACAAAAGCATAATTATTGCTTATATAAAACACCAACTCATAGTAAATTAATTCCCTAACCGGGAATTAATTCCTCACTCCTGCCACAGCTTTTATACAACTTTTATACGGCTTTTATACAACATTATACATAATTGGTCACTTTGACTGGTCATTTTATTAAATTAAGGCTTTCTTTCCAATTAAAATCGCTGACGGCACCTCAGTTAGCGCCTATGTCTATTTTCGGTATAGTAATTGAATATCCACTCTCAAGATCGCCGGATATCTTATTCATAAATAACTAATAAAAAAACAAACCCCGGACACTGTTTTAACGTACACTAAAAAAATTTAGCAAACCTTAAAAAGCATATCATTAAAATGAATTTGATTTTAAAATCTACCATCTTAAATTTTTCGTAATAACGATATGTTTTTGCCTTTATTAATTCACAATTTACTCCCCCTATAAATGAAAAGTACCTTACTAATTGTTGATGACGATTTAAGCATATTAAAATTACTCAACTTTATTCTGGCAAAAGATTACGATGTAGTTGTTAAGAGCAATGGCATTGATGCATTCGGCTGGCTTGAGGATGGCAATATGCCCGAATTGATAATATCAGATTTGCAGATGCCTTATTTTGATGGCCAATCATTTGTAAAAAATGTTAAAATCAGCGGTTTCTATCGCGATATCCCTGTTATTTTATTGTCCGCAGCGCATGATCTGGATGAACAGGTAAGCAAAATGCCTTTTAAAGTGGAAGCTTACATTCACAAGCCTTTTAAACCAAACGACCTGAAATCGGCCATTAACCAACTTTTACAAGTTTATGAATCAACAAACATCTGATTGGAACGAAAATTCAGGTTCACATGTCAAGATTGCTTATGCGGGCTCGGAATTAAAGAACTTAATTTTATCTGGACTAAACGATAATTTCAATATAATTTATAACGATTCGATACCTCAACTTGAAGAATATCTGGGCAATCAGTCTATTTTAACCGTACCTGATATCATCCTGGTAGAAACTGATACCGACGGCAAATATTTTAAATTGGTTCAGGATCTCAAAAAAAGCTTTTTGTTAAATGGGGCAATCGTCGTTCTTTTATCATCAGGTAACGATAAAGACATCAAGCAAAAAGCAATGGGATTAAAAGTGCATGATTTTTATAGTATGCCGTTCCTGATTGACAATTTACGTGAGCGTCTTAATTTTCTGGTTACTTTCAAATTAATAAAACCAAGACTGCTTGAGCTATCAAAAGAAGTAGATACTACTTACAAAATGCCTTTTGGTAAGCGTTTGATCGATTTGGTAATATCATGCAGCATGCTGTTTATATTATCGCCTTTATTCCTGCTGATAGCCATACTCATTAAATTAGATTCAAAAGGACCGGTATTTTATAAAAGCAAACGGGTTGGCACCGGCTACAAGGTATTTGACTTTTATAAATTCAGATCGATGCGTACCGATGCTGATCAGTTATTGGCAAAGTTATCAGCCGAAAATAACCAATATGCATCGTCGGGCGGTAGTACGCAGGCGGCATTTGTGAAGATCAAGAACGACCCGCGCATTACCAAGCTTGGTCAGTTTTTACGCAACTCCAGTCTTGACGAACTGCCGCAGCTATTCAATATCCTGAGGGGCGACATGTCTGTAGTTGGAAACCGGCCCCTACCTGTTTATGAAGCCGAAATGTTAACCTCAAATGAATGGTCAATGCGTTTCCTGGGTCCTGCCGGATTAACAGGTTTATGGCAGGTGAGTAAACGAGGAAAAGAGGATATGTCTGAACGTGAACGGAAAAAATTAGACAACTTCTACGCCCAAAAGTATTCCATTTGGTTAGATTTTAAAATTATTATGAGCACTATACCTGCACTGTTTCAAAAAGAAAAAGTATAAACAATGAATAAAAAAATTAAAAAAATCTGCTTTTTATTAGCTTTCACTGTTTTTACCAATCATTTATACGCTCAAGAATCTTTTATTAAAGATATATCCTATCCTTACCTTGAAAAACTGATAGCCACCGCGAAAAAAAACTATCCGGAAGTAAAACTAAGGCAAAGCCAGGTAAACGCCGCAAAAAGCACCTATAATCAAACAAAATTTGCCTGGCTCGACGGATTAACTGCCTCATATATTTACAGCCCTCAAAACTCCATTAATCTGGCTACACCTACCATTTTTAAAGGGTATCAACTGGCCTTATCGCTTAGTATAGGTCAGCTGTTAAAAAACCCGTCGGCAACGCATGTAGCCAAAGAGAATTACAAAATTGCCGAATATCAGCAAAGTGAGTATTTATTAAATATTGAGGCCCAGGTAAAGCGTTTTTATTTTGCCTACCTTGAGGCGCAAGCCGAACTGAGGTTACGTTCAAACGCGGTACTTGATGCCGAAGGTGCCGTAAAACAACTCAAATACGCGTTTCAAAAAGGCGAAACCACTTTTCAGATCTATAACGAACAACTTAACAGCCTTTATAACCAAAACTCGTTTAAGGTACAAGCTGAGTTAGCCACATTTACAGCCAAAACCAACCTGGAAGAGTTATTGGGTACTAAATTAGAAGAGATTAAATAATAATGGAGATAGCCAACTTTTTTAAGCTTTTACGTAAACATAGAAATATACTTATAATCATTCCGTTGTTAACGGTTATTGGTTCATTTTTTCTTGTCAAAAACCTGTCTAACAGTTATATATCCCATGCTCAAATAGCCACCGGTATTGTTGATGCCTCAAGGCATGTAATTGATAAAGAAGAAAATGCCAACGCACAGGAACAACAGGTTTATCGTGAGTTTAGCAACCTTATAGCCGTCATGAAGCTCAAGAAACTCATAAATCAGGTTTCTTATCAGCTTATTATCCATGATCTGAGCAATAATGCGCCATTCCGTAAATATAGCAAAGAGCTAACCGAGATGCGCCCATACGAGCGTGATCATGCACTGGCTGTGTTCAAAAACAAGTTTCAACGCCTTGAGCCATTATCGCTTTATGATAAAAATGAGGACAAACTGAACGATATACTCATCTCCATGAAGTATGATGAGCGCTCCATACTAAAGAGCCTTAATATTGAACGCGATGAGGACAGCGATTTTATAAGTGTAAGCTTCGAGTCTGAAAATCCACAACTATCGGCTTTTATAGTAAACGTATTGTGCAAGCAGTTTATCGACTATTATACCCAGAGCGTAAGACAGAATGAAACAACAGCAGTAAATTTTCTATCAAAATTACTGGAAGAAAAAAGAAAGGCTTTAAGCGAAAAAACCGAGGAACTGCAAAAATATAAGATACAGAACGGTGTGCTAAGCCTTGATGAACAGTCAAAAGCTATTTTTGACCAGATCATGGTTTACAATGATAAAAAACTGCAGGCCGAAAAAGATATCATCTCTTATGACGGTGCTATTAATTCTATCAACGGCAAATTTGAGCCGAAAGATAGAAAGTACGTTGAATCTGCGGTAGCTAAGTACAACCAGGCCATAACTTCTACACAAGATCAGCTTCATGTGCTCGAAGACCGTTATGTGCGCAGTGGTTTTAATCCAAGATATAAAGCAACAATAGATTCTGTTCAAAACGAGCTTACCTCACAGCTAAATCTATCATCTGATAAATACCTTACCAATCCGCTTGTTGCCAAAGATGACCTTGTACACCAAAAATTAACGCTTGAAATATCAAGAGACCTGGCCAAATACAGCGTAAAATCAATTGATAAGGAGCTGGCCAGTTTAAATGGCAAGTTCACGCGCCTGGTACCCTTTGATGCTACAGTAAAAACTTATGATTTTGATATAGATATAGCAGGCAAAGAATATCTTGACGTGCTAAACAGATATAACGAAACCAATCTTAAATCGAACTTTTCCATCAATTTAAGGCAGGTAGAAATGGCTACCCCTGATATTGCTCAGCCATCAAAGAAAATATTGCTTATAGCGTTAAGCGCGGTGCTAAGCGTAGTAGCGTGTTTGTTAGTGATGTTTATCCTGTTTTATTTGGATAAGAGTATTAAAGAACCTTCGGAACTTGTTAATAAAACCCAATTGCCTTTACTGGGATACTTAAACCGTATTAATGGTGCAAATCTTGATCTGAAAAAATTGTGGGACGTAGAGCACAGGGATAAAATGAAGCAGTTTAAGGAGCTGCTCAGGTCTATCAGGTTTGAGATAGATCAGGAACTGCGTGGCGAGAAAGTTGTAGCGATCACCAGTATTGATGAAATGGAGGGTAAAACCCTGCTTGCTATAAGCCTGGCTTACTCTTACTCCATGATCAATAAGAAAGTGTTATTGATTGATGGCAATTTTGATAACCCAACTATTAGTAAAACGGTATTGCCGAATATATATGTTGAAGATTTTTTCAAAAATAACCCGCTGAATACTGCTGAAGTAAATAATGGCAACACTACAGTGTTAGGCAATCATGGTAGTGATGTTACTCCGTTTGAAATTGGCGACGAGGCATTTATTAAAGGACGTTTTAATGAGTTAAAATCAAAATATGATATCATTATTATTGATACTCCCCCACTGACTTCCTTAAATAAATCAAAAGAATGGTTACTGTTTGCCAACAAAACTTTAGCAGTTTTTGAGTCGGGTAAAAAGCTTACAAATTCACAAAAGCCTTACATAACTTATTTACGCGGTCTCGAAAATAAATTTGCCGGCTGGGTATTGAACAACGCCGATTTTAATCAGAAAGAAAACAACAGATCATAAAAGCAACAACCTGTACTACACCGGTTATTGCTAAAATATTACTGTTATGAGAATAGAGCCCGAAAAACAACAGGATACATATCATGAACTAAGCGTTCTTCAAAAAAGATCGCGAAAGGTGGCAATAGCACTGGCGTTTTGCGGTGTTTTTGTTTGGGTGATAAAAATATTATTCCTCTAATCATACAGCGCGTACTACATGCAGAATGATCAAACCGGTAATAGTAGAATCAAGATGAGTTTTTGGGACAAATTAATTGATCAAAAGTTCTCCAATCCGTGGGTACCTTTTTGTTTGCTGGTATTCTCGTTTTTCTCAAGTTTTGTTGTTTATAAACTCGGTATCATTGGCGCCGTAGGCATTTTAGCATTGATTGTTGGTTTACCGGTGGTGCTGGCAACCGTGATGTATCCGAAATTTGGGATAACAGTATTGATCCTGGCTTCCTTCTTTATTAATTATGTGTCGGAGTTTTTACCCGATGAAGTACCTATAGGTACATTGCTTGATGCTATTACCTATCTGCTCATATTAGGTTTTTTTATTAAACAAAGGAAGGAGCAGGACTGGACCTATTTTAAAAATCCCATAAGTTATGTTATCATTTTATGGCTGGCATATAATTTATTCGAGGTACTTAATCCGGTCGCGCCATCAATGCTGGCCTGGGTGTACACGGTGCGTACTGTAGGCTTTATCATGCTGATGTACTTTGTTTTTGTTTTTCATATCAGGTCGGTAAGCTTTATTAAATTCCTGTTTAAGCTTTGGCTCGCGCTGGCAACCGTTGCCGCCATATCTGCCTTTCAGCAGGAAAATTTTGGTTTTTTTGGCTTTGAAAAAAGATATCTGTTTGCAGATCCTTTGCGCGTAAGCCTGCTTTTTATAGAGGGGCACATGCGCAAGTTTGCTATATTCTCAGATCCGGTTACGTTTTCTTACAACATGGTAATGGCAAGCTTGCTGTGCATTTCATTGATCATGACTAATTTAAGTTTACGCAAAAAGATCATCCTGGGCTGTTTGGCCGCCTTCTATTTATTTGTAATGCTTTACTCGGGTACCAGGGCTGCATATGTGCTGGCACCGGCTGCTTTATTGATGATGGCTGTTTTAAATTTCAATAAAAAGGTGCTGATATTTGCTTTAATCGCGGGCTTCATGCTGGTAGCTTTGATCGTTGTCCCTACCTCCAATCCACTTATTAAAAGGTTTCAATCAGCTTTCAGGCCGTCTAACGATCCATCATATAATGTAAGGGCCGAAAATCAGAAGCGTATAAAACCCTACATTCTGGCACATCCAATTGGAGGTGGTCTGGGGTCAGTTGGTATTTGGGGGCGACGGTTCGCCCCAAACTCCATGCTTGCCAAATTCCCGCCAGATAGTGGTTATGTACGTGTGGCAGTTGAAATGGGCTGGGTGGGTTTAATACTGTTTTGCACCCTGATTTTTACTGTGCTTTATAACGGCATTAATTTCTTTTACACCATCAAAAACCCTGAGCTAAAAATTTACTGCATGGCCATGATACTTATCATATTTGCGCTCAATGTGGGCAATTTTCCGCAACAGGCCCTTATACAATACCCGTCGAACATTTTGTTTTACCTGGCCATTGCCATTTTAGTTGTATGTAAAAGACTTGATAATGAAGAACAGCAAAAAGTACATACCCAAATACCCAAACAAGAACGTATTAAATTAAAATGGAACTAAACTAATGGCATTTGTATCAACCATAAAATCAAACCCCAGGCTAAAAAGCTTTGTACACTGGTTACTGGTACGAAGCGGCGAAGCTAAACCAAGGTTATGGACCCGCTGGTTTATTAATCCGTTTTTTCATCAGCGTGGCAAAAAGTCGGTTGTTCGCTTTAAGGCACGCATGGACGTATTTCCCTTTAATAAATTTTCATTAGGCAATAACAGCATCATTGAAGATTTAGCTACCATAAACAACGGTGTTGGTGACGTTATGATAGGTAATAATTGCGGCATTGGCATCGGTAATGTGATCATTGGCCCCGTAACTTTAGGAAATTATGTAATGCTGGCGCAGAATATTGTTTTATCCGGTCTTAACCATGCATATGAAGATATTAGTACACCTCCTCGGATGCAAAAAGTAACTACAAAACAAATCACCATTGCTGATAATGTTTGGATAGGCGCTAATAGCGTGGTTACCGCTGGTGTTACTATTGGTAAACATTCCATCATTGGCGCAGGCAGTGTGGTTACAAAAAGCATTCCTGATTATGCTGTAGCGGTTGGTAACCCGGCCAGGGTTATCAAGAGGTACAATTTCACAACAAATAGCTGGGAAAAAGCGTAACAAACAACACATGGGGTTTCTTAAAAAAGTCATTAATAAACATACTCTTTCCTTAGCAAGTAACGCCATTATGCCGGTATTAGGCATGGCTATACTGTCGTTAATGGCACGTTATCTCGCTAAATCCGACTTTGGCGATTATATTTTTTTCCTTGTTGTATTTACACTGGCCGATACCTTCAGGACCGGGTTTCTGCAAACATCGCTCATTAAATACTATGCAGGCACAAGTGCCCAACGCGCTAACAATATTGCGGGTTCTGCCTGGTATCTTGGGTTTATCATAGTAGCCTGCTTCGGGGTGGGGAATTTATTATTGTATCTCTTCTACTTCGGAACCAATCCCAATATGGTTATTATCATAAAGTGGTTCAGTGTAATTTTTATCAGCACCCTCCCTACTGCCATAGCAGGCTGGATTTTACAGGCTGAAGAACGTTTTGACAAATTGTTCATGGTACAGCTTATTAACCAGGGCGGGTTCTTTATATTAATAATGCTGCTTATTATTTTCCACCGCGTAAATTTCCAAAATACCATTTACTGTTATCTTTTAAATAATGTTATCAGCAGCATTATTACATCATCGGTGGGCTGGGCCAAAGTAAAAACCATTAGCAGCAAAAGCTGGGCATCGGTTAAAGAGCTTGCGCATTTTGGTAAATACAGCGTAGGTACCTCTATAAGCTCATACTTATTACGCAGCTCTGATACGTTCATTATCAAAATGATGTTCCCCTCGGAACTGCTGGCCGTTTACTACATCCCTCAAAGGTTAATGGAGATATTTGAAATACCGTTGAGGGCCTTTATAGCGACAGCGTTACCGGTGATGTCGGCAGCTGTGCATCGCGAAGACAAAAAATATGTATCCTATATCATGAAAAAATACTCGGGTATGCTTACTATGGCATTAATACCAGTGGCCATAGTATCATTTATCCTTGCAGATATAATTATTGGCCTGCTTTTCGGTGGGCAGTACAAGCACTCTGATGCCGGAAATATCTTCCGCATATTCATGTGCTTTGTAATGCTGCTACCTATCGACAGGTTTTTTGGAATAACCCTCGACATCATCAACAAGCCGCACCTTAATATGATTAAGGTTTTTATTATGCTGGCCGTAAATGTAACCGGCGATTTTGCAGGGATATTTATCTTCCACAGCTTATACGGCGTGGCTATAGCATCGATCTTCACTTTTTTTTCAGGAGCGATATTTGGTTACTGGGCGCTCAAAAAACATTTACAATTTAAAATGGGCGATATATTCAAATTAGGTTATATCGAATTGATGGAACTGATAGGCATGCTCTATCAAAAGATCAGGAAAAAAGAACTGGAGCGAAATGAACATGGAGCTTAAAAACAAGCATATCATTATATTTTCTCAAATGCAGTTTGACGGCCGCCTGGAGTCGACCAACTACACCATGGCCAAACATCTGGCTAAGGATAACCAAGTGTATTATGTAGACAGGCCATTTACCTGGAAGGACTATATCAAATTTAAAGATACACCAGAATACAGGGTACGTAAACCGCATTTTTTTTCACCGGGCAATAGCTGTATACAAACGGAGATACCTAATCTTAAAATCATTATTTCGCCGCCGGTACCTTCTATCAACATGTTACCCGAAGGGCCTTTATACCGTGCCGCCGTAAAATTCAATGAAAAGATTGTTGTTAAGAGGTTAAAAAAGGTAATCAAAAGCCTAAACATACAGGATTACATCTATATCAATTCCTACAATTACACCTACCCCAACTTTCACCGGCTGATAAAACCTGTATTAACAGTTTATCACTGCGTTGATCCGCTGGTTGAGGAATACCAGATCAAACATGGTTTAATCTCTGAGGATATTGTGGTAAAAAGCGTTGACCTGGTAATTTGTACCAGCAAACAATTACGGGATAGTAAGAAAAAACTTAACAGTAATACATTCTTCATTCCAAACGCGGCAAACATAGCCCATAGCCAAAAGGCCCTGGACCCTATGCTACCTGTAGCCGATGTTTTATCGGACATCAAAAAGCCCGTTATTGGATACTTCGGAAACATTGAACGCCGGATAGATTACGATTTGCTGATAAAAGTATTACAGCAAAACCCTGATAAAAATTTCGCTTTTATAGGCCCAATTGATATTGATTATGTAGAGCACGTTGCGTTTAAAGAGCCCAATATATTTTTAAAGGGCGCTGTACCATACAATCAAATGCCGTCAGTATTAAAAGGCTTTGATGTAGCCATTATCCCGTTTAAAAAAGATGAGGTAAGCAACGCAATATTTCCTTTAAAATTATTTGAATATCTCGGGTCGGGCAGGCCGGTGGTATCAACCGATTTTAATACAGATTTGAATGATTTTACCGGCGATACCGTAACGTATTGCGCCAACGCCACTGAGTTTACCGCTGCAATTAACAAATCATTAAACGACTCGCCAACTCTGCAACAAAAGAGGCTTTCGGTAGCTGCCGAAAACACCTGGGAACACCGCATTAAAGAAATAAAAAACTTACTGGCATTAAATTTAGAAAGTAAACTAAATAATTGAATTTATAGTATAAAGGATTAACAAGCCCCCAAGCACATATACATGGATATCGTAAGATTAATAGCAACAATTGTGATGGATGTAATTTTTATATATCTGGGTATATATTGCATCTATCTATTTATTTTCTCACTCGCGGGGAAATTAATTCCCATTAAGCAACCTCCTGTTGCTTCTTCGTTAAGTCGTTTTGTAATTTATATATGTGCATACAAGGAAGATGAGATTTTATTAAACTCTGCCGCAAGCGCCTTAACTATTGATTATCCAAAAGAGCTGTTCCACATTTGCATTATTGCCGACTCACTTAAACCCGAAACCATCGAAAAATTAAAGCAGATGCCTTTGCAGGTTTTGGAAGTTTTTTTTGAGAACAGCACCAAATCAAAAGCTTTGAATAAAGCCATTGAAAACACTGCCGAAGGCTTTGATGCAGCCATAGTTTTTGATATTGATAACATAGCCGCTCCCGATTATTTATATCAAATAAATAATTATTTAAAAGCCGGCGAAAAAGTGATACAGGGCCATCGGGTTGCTTTAAACACCAACACTTCAGTAGCGGTGCTTGATGCCATCAGTGAAGAAGTTAACAATCACATTTTCAGGAAGTCACAACGGGTATTTAATCTTTCTGCAGCCATAATAGGTTCGGGTATGGCGTTAGAATACAATTTGTTTAAAGAAACCATGTCGAAAATTGACGCGGTTGGCGGCTTTGATAAAGAGATGGGATTGATCCTCACCCGGAAAAAAATCAGTGTTGCCTATGCCGAAAAAGCATTCATTTATGATGAAAAAGTAAGCAACCCGGAGGTATTCAAAAAGCAACGCAAAAGATGGCTTTCGGCACAATTCAACCTGCTGCGCAAGTACGGAAGCAGTGGATTTGGCGAGCTCTTTATGCACGGTAATTTTGATTATTTCAATGAGATATATCAAATGTCCATACTGCCGCGCGTGCTCATGCTCGGGCTTATGCCTTTTATGCTGCTCATCTCGTTTTTACTACCCGGCATTGGCCCTCACTGGCATCTTTGGCTTATAGCTACCATCTGCTGTTACGTTGGTATTGTTGTTGCTATACCGGGAGAGTTCTTTAACGGAAAATTACTTAGCGCTGCACTTAAACTGCCGCTTATATTTTTTACTATGCTGTTATTGTTATTTAAACTAAAAGGTGCAAATAAAAAATTCATACATACGCCACACGATCATACTGCTGCGTAAGCTGCACTAAATCTTCGGCAAAAAATAATGATAAATACCAGGTAATAATCCGTTACTACTTACTTAGATAAACAAAGCAATACCCCACGATGGATGCTACAGTAAATACCGCCGCTATAAGCACATTAAACAATACCCAGGCCGATTATCCGAAGGATAAAGCACTGCACCACTTTGTCAGCCAAAGAGCACATGAAACGCCCGACCAGGTAGCTTTAAAATTTCATGAACGCGTTTTCAGCTACAGAAGTTTAAATGATGCTGCCAATAAGCTCGCTCAATATTTAATTGAACAGGGTTTGGAAAAAGGTGATGTTGCCGGTCTGGCGCTTGACCGTTCGCCGGAAATGGTTATATCCCTGCTGGCAATTATGAAAGCCGGCGCGGCCTATGTACCGCTCGATCCCGAGTATCCGAAAGACAGGATTGAATTTATGCTCGAAGATTCATCGGCCAAAATATTAATTACTTCAAAAAAGTACCACGATCACTTTATAGCCAACTCAAAAGAAGTTTTAATTGAAGATGCGCTTGATAAGTTTCCTATTTATTCGGCACAGGAACCCGAGGTTGGTGTAACAGGTCAGGATCTGGCCTATATACTCTATACTTCAGGCTCAACAGGTAAACCAAAAGGTGTGCAGATTCGTCATCATAACCTCATCAACTTTTTATTAAGCGTACAGCGCGAACCAGGCATTACCCCTGCCGATAAGCTTTTGGCTGTTACTACCATTTCATTTGATATTGCCGGTCTTGATCTTTACCTGCCACTCATTAGCGGAGCACAGTTACTTTTAGCCGATTCTGCTACCGCGAAAGACGGACGTGCACTGGTTGATCTGGTAAAGGCTGAACAGGTTACCATATTACAGGCAACCCCCTATACCTGGCGCATGATGCTGGTATCGGGTTGGGATGAAAAACTGCCTTTAAAAGTATTTTGCGGCGGTGAGGCCTTACCAAAGGACCTTGTGGCACAACTGCTCCCAAAATGTGGAGAGATCTGGAACCTTTATGGCCCCACCGAAACTACGATATATTCTACTGTTAAACAGGTAACCAGTGAGGAAGATATTACCATCGGCAAACCGGTTAACAATACCCAGATATATATTTTAGACGAAGCCCTGAAAAATTATACCGATGGTACTATTGGCGAAATATACATAGGTGGCGATGGCGTTGCTGTTGGGTATTTAAACAGGGCCGAATTATCGTCAGAACGCTTTGTTGATGATATATTTTCAGGCATCCCCGGCAGTAAAATGTACCGCACAGGCGATTTGGGTAAGATAAGAGAAGATGGAGAAATAGTTTGCCTAGGCCGTATCGACCACCAGGTAAAAGTACGTGGTTACCGTATTGAACTGGAAGAAATTGAACAAAATCTTTTAAAAGAAGATAACATAAAACAAGCCGTAGTTATTGCAAGGGAGGATACCCCGGGCAATCCAAGACTGGTGGCTTACGTAGTTGTACACGAGCAAAAAAACGACGGAGATCTGCGGGCCCAGTTTGACACCTGGCAGCATGGCCTGCTTGCTGTATTGCCTGAATATATGGTGCCTGACGATTTTGTGATCATGGATACCATCCCCATCACCCCTAACGGGAAAATTGATCGCAAGGCCCTCCCAAAACCTGATTACAGTCACATACAACGCAGTGGTGAATTTGTAGCACCACGTACCACCACCGAAAAACTGGTTGCCGACATTTGGCAGGAACTAATGGGTTTACAGAATATCAGCATATTCGATAACTTTTTTGAGCTGGGCGGCCGTTCATTGGTTGCAGTGCAAATTATGGCCCGTCTTGAAAAAGAAACAGGCAAACGATTACCTTTAGCCACCCTGTTTGAACACTCGACAGTAGAAAAACTGGCGGCAAGACTCGAAATGGATCCAGCTTCCATAACCTGGGAGTCATTGGTGCCTATTAAACCCAGCGGCAGCAAAATGCCATTATACATTGTACATGGTGCCGGTTTAAATGTACTGTTATTTAATGCCCTTGCCATGAACATGGATGCAGACCAGCCCGTTTATGGATTGCAGGCTAAAGGGCTTAATGGTATTGATGAGCCTTTGGATGTAATGGAAGAAATTGCCGCAAATTACATAGCCGAAATTGTGGCCAAGAACCCTGATGGCCCTTATGCCCTTGCGGGATATTCTTTAGGTGGTATTATTGCTTACGAAATGGCCAAACAGTTAATGGCTGCCGGCAAAGAGGTTAAAATGCTGGCTATGTTTGATACTTATGCCGAACAATCAACCGTAAATAATCCGGTCCTCAGGAAAGCTTTTGATAGTACCACTTTAGTTTTAAAACAGATAGGCTACAGCCTGGTATTGCTTGCCGACGATCCTAAACGTACTATTGAATATAAGAGCCTGATCTTAAAACGGAAGATCATCAAATTGTTCTGGAAACTTTCACCAAGCAAGGAAGAGAAAAAGGAAGGCTTTTTTGCTTATGATAATGAAATTGACGAGGCCAGCGAAAAAGCTTTGCGCAATTACATACTAACACCCCTGCCAATAGCTATTGAACTGTTCAGGGCTAAAAAACGCACCTTTTACATGGCCGATTTTAAATTCCTGGGATGGTTGCCGTTTGCCAAAAAAGGGGTTAATGTTTACGAGATTCCGGGCGAACATAACACCATATTTGCACCACCAAATGATAAAGAGTTTGCAGTTGTGCTGCAGGGCTGCCTTGATAAAGTATCAAAATTGTAATTTATAAAATTGCCCGCTCATAACAACAAATGGTATACATGAAAAAAGTTTCTGTAGTTACTGTAAATTTCAATCAACCGGCGGTTACTGAGGATTTACTGTTATCTATAGAAAAAACGAACAGCTACGCTAATATCGAAATCATTGTGGTTGATAATGCCAGCAAAGTAAACCCTGTGCCCGAATGGTCGGAAAAGTACCCTGCGGTAAAACTGATCCGCTCGGATAAGAACCTGGGTTTTGCCGGAGGGAATAACCTTGGTATAAAAGAAGCTACCGGCGATTATCTTTTTCTGGTAAATAACGATACCGAGTTTACCCCCGGCTTAATTAATAAACTGGTTGAAATACTTGACAACAACGTTGATGCGGGAATGATTTCCCCGATGATCAAATATTACAGCGATAAACAACTGATACAATATGCAGGCTATACAGCTATGAATTACTATACCTGCCGTAATAATTGCATCGGTTTAAAACAAAGTGACACAGGCCAGTTTAATCATATCACCGGTCCTACCGCTTATTGCCACGGCGCAGCAATGATGATCAGGAAAGAAGCTATTGATAAAGCCGGGCTCATGAACGAGAATTTCTTTTTATACTACGAAGAAGTTGATTGGGCCGAGCAAATCATCAGGGCAGGTTATAAAGCCTGGGTTTGTACCGATGCCCTCATTTATCATAAAGAGTCTGTTTCTGTTGGCAAAAAAAGTCGGTTGAAAGAGTATTTCATGAACCGCAACCGCATACTTTTTATACGCCGTAACGCACCGTTTTTTAAGATGCTCATATTCTACGTTTACTTTCTGCTGTTGGTTGTACCCCGTAATGTGATAGCATATATAAAAACTAAAAATTACAATTTTATTCCTATGCTTTTTAAGGCAGTCTGGTGGAATTTTTCGAACTCTAAAAACAGTAATAATTTAGGTTATCCCATTAATACGATCGCATGAAAATCACATTAATACTTAGCCTGATTATTGTTTTTTACACTTTTGCCGGTTACGGTATACTGTTATACCTCATTATCCGCATCAAAAGGATAGTTAAAGGCCCAAAACCAATCATAGCTGATAATATAGATAGTTTACCTACCTGCACCCTTGTAATTGCCGCTTATAACGAAGAGGCTTTTATTAAAGAAAAGATCAACAACAGCCTTCTGCTTAACTACCCGGAAGACAAATTAAACCTGCTGTTTATCACCGATGGCTCCTCAGATAAAACGCCGAATATTATTGCTCAATACCCGCAGATCAAATTATTGCACCAGCCACAGCGGGCCGGCAAAATAGCCGCCATACACCGCGCCATGGAATTTGTACATACCGATGCCGTAGTTTTTACCGATGCCAATACCTTTTTAAATAAAGATGCGCTGATAAAAATATGCAGGCATTATGCCGATAAAACCGTTGGAGCCGTTGCCGGTGAAAAACGGGTTCATTTTGACGAAAATGCCGATGCGAGCGCGGCTGGCGAAGGTTTTTACTGGAAGTATGAATCGGCCCTTAAAAAATGGGATTCTGAACTTTATTCGGTTGTTGGCGCCGCAGGTGAGTTATTCAGTGTGCGGCGTTCGTTGTACCAGCCGGTTGCGGCAGATACTGTTCTGGACGATTTTATGATATCTATGCTGATAGCCAAAAAGGGTTACCGTATAGTATATGAACCTGAGGCTTACGCTACCGAAACCGCGTCAGAAAACGTAAGCGAGGAATTAAAGAGGAAGATCAGGATAGCGGCAGGCGGTATGCAATCAATATTGCGCCTTAAGAGTTTGTTTAATCCGTTCTCTTACCCTGTGCTTTCTTTTCAATACATCAGCCACCGGGTTTTGAGATGGACGGTCACTCCTTTCTTGCTGATACTTTCATTGGTTTTAAACGTAGTGCTTGCGCTTGAGCCTGATAACACCGGTTATAGGGTACTGCTGTTTGCGCAAATACTGTTTTACATATTGGCGTTGCTCGGGTACATCATGGAAAACAGGCAGTTACGTATCAAAATATTATTTATACCATATTATTTTTGCATGATGAATTATGCTGTATTAGCAGGTATTATCAGATATTTTACCACTAAACAAAGTGCAGTTTGGGAAAAGGCACAACGTAAGCAATAGTTAAATTTAATTCAAAAGAAGCACTGACTGTTTGTTTGAATTAAAGTAGTTATACAATAATTAAATACACAAAGAATTAATTTTATTTCTTTAAATTAAATATTAAACATATATAAAAACATAAAAATTGCTATCTTGAACTAATTAAAGTTCCTGCAAATAACTTTAATAAAACCAATTAAATGGTTGTACCAGTGTAAGATAGCCAACCTTGTCATTTAATGAATATCGATAACGTGTCTACAGCAGAAGGTAGGAATCATGCTTTTTTGATCCACCAATTATTTGAACATCAGGTAAATAAAATTCCTGATGCAATTGCTGTTTCTTATGATGGCAGACAACTTACTTACAGTCAGCTGAATCAACAGGCAAATAATTTGGCAGCTGCCCTTATTGAACGTTCTCCCAATTCAGCCATCGTTGGGGTCAGCACCTATCGCAGTATAGAAACAATCATCGGTGTTTTAGGTATTCTTAAAGCAGGTAAAGCTTATTTACCGCTCGACCCTGGTTATCCCCTGGAAAGACTTGAACAGATTGTTAGCGATTCTGGCATTGATACCTGCCTGGCGGTCACGGCGCAAAAAAACATATTTGAACAGTTGCCCATAAATGTTTTGTGGAGCGATCAAACCTACCCATCTGTTAATTCTGTTCCGTATACTAATAACTCAGGTGGTGCGTATGTGCTATATACATCGGGTTCAACAGGCACTCCAAAGGGCGTTTTAATGGGGCATTACGCTCTTGTTAACCTCCTTTTATGGCAAAAAGATAATTCCATTTCAACTACAGGTACAAACACACTGCAATTCGCCCCGCTTACATTTGATGTATCCTTCCAGGAAATATTTGCGACTTTAACCACAGGCGGCACTTTAGTGCTTGTTGATGAAGATTTAAGGATTGATCCGGTTAGGCTCTTACAGTATATTGAAGATTATTCGATAAACAGGATATTTTTACCATTTGTTGTACTGCAATATCTAACAGAGGCGGCTATCGCTAATAAGCATATCCCGGCCTCCCTGCAGGAGGTAATGACCGCAGGTGAACAGTTGAAAATAACCCCGCAGGTCGCCGCCTTTTTTAAAGCCTTACCTAATTGTGTTTTATATAACCAGTATGGCCCTACCGAAACGCATGTGGTAACCCAGCTAAAATTAGCTGGTGATGCTGCGCAATGGCCTGCCCTGCCTTCTATCGGGATACCTATCAACGATACCGAAATTCTGATACTTGATGAAAACCTGAATAAGCTACCGGACGGAGAAACCGGCGAGCTTTGCGTAGCCGGTGTAAGTCTGGCTGTAGGTTATTTAAACAAGCCCGACCTTACTGCCGAAAAGTTTATCAATTGGCAGGATTCTACGGGTAAAACAACCCGCATGTACCGCACCGGTGATCTGGCACGCTACATGCCCGACGGAAACATTGAATACCTGGGCCGCAGGGATACACAGGTAAAGATTAGGGGAAACCGGGTAGAGCTTGGCGAAATTGAGGTATTGCTCAATCAGCTGGAAAACATACAACAGGCGGTAGTGATAGCGAGGGAAGACGCTTCCGGGCAAAAACGCCTGATAGCTTATCTTGTAGCATCAGGTAGTCGGCAGCAAACTGATTATATCCGTAAAAGCTTAGAACAGCAATTACCTGATTTTATGCTGCCCTCTGCATATGTATGGCTCAACGAACTGCCAAAAACTACCAGCGGCAAGGTTGACAGGAAAGCGCTGCCACTGCCAAGTCTTCAAAGACCTGAACTTTCAGCGCTTTATAAAGCACCATCAACCATAATTGAAAAAAACATAACCTCGGCTTGGATCCAATTGCTGCAACTGGATAAAATAGGTTTGGATGATAATTTTTTTGAGCTTGGCGGTAACTCGCTGTTAGCCTTAAAAACAGTTGCCTTATTAAAGCAGCAGCACAATTATGATGTCCCTGTCACTAAACTTTATCAATACCCAACTGTCAGCGGGCTGGTTGACTTTTTAAATGGTGTTCACAAAGCCGCTCCTCTCCTACTTAACCGAAAAAACAAAGGCAATAATACCAATCGCGATGTTGCTATTATTGGCATGGTAGCAAGGTTGCCTGGAGCCAATACCATGGATGAATTTTGGGACTTGCTTACTGAAGGTAGGGAAACCACCAGCTTTTTTAGCAATGATGAGTTAGATAAAAATATACCATCGGTCTTAAAGAACGACCCGGCTTATGTAAAAGCAAGGGGCATTATTGATAAAGCCGATGAATTTGACGCGGAGTTTTTTGGCTTTAAACCAAGGGCTGCTGAACTCATGGATCCGCAGCAACGGGTATTTTTAGAACTGGCCTGGGAGGTACTGGAAAAAACCGGTCACCTGCCACAAAAACACACCGGTTCTGTTGGTGTATTCGCCGGTTGCGGGTATAATACTTATTATAATAACAATGTATTAACCAACCCGGAACTGGTTGAACGTGCAGGCCATTTCAACGTAAGGTTACTAAACGAAAAAGACTATATAGCAACCCGCACAGCTTATCAATTAAACCTTACAGGACCGGCGGTTGCGGTTTATTCAGCATGCTCCACTTCTTTGTTGGCCATAGCCCAGGCGGTGAGCAGCATCCGCGACGGACAATGTTCGGTAGCGCTTGCCGGTGCGGCATCCATAACTTCGCCTTTAAAAAGCGGGCATCTTTATGAAGAAGGTTCTATCATGAGCAGCGACGGCCATTGCCGCCCTTTTGATGCTTTAGCTACTGGTACTGTTTTTAGCGATGGCGCGGGCGTAGTACTCTTGAAAGACCTCGAGGAAGCCAAACGCGATGGTGATACTATTTATGGTATAATAAAAGGCGTTGGCGTTAACAATGATGGTGCGGGCAAAAGCAGCTTTGGCGGCCCAAGCGCGTCCGGACAAGCCGGGGCAATAGCTATGGCAATAGACGATGCGGGAATTGACGCATCGACTATTAGCTATGTGGAAGCCCACGGAACAGCCACCCCACTCGGCGACCCTATTGAAATGGAAGGCCTGAATCTTGCTTTTGGAAATCAGGACAAAAAACAATTTTGTGCCATTGGCTCTGTAAAAAGTAATATGGGGCACCTTACCGCTGCCTCTGGGGTTGCGGGATTGATTAAGACAGTATTGGCTTTGCGTAACAGGCAAATCCCTCCATCATTATTTTATAACCACATCAATCCTAACATTGATATTGCAAATAGTCTGTTTTACGTTAATGCGCAATTAAAACCGTGGGATGCCGAAGGTATAAGGCGTGCCGGTGTAAGCTCGTTTGGCGTAGGCGGCACCAACGTGCATGTTGTTTTAGAAGAATTTGAACCTGAGCCTATAGCAGTTGGTATTGATAAATCATTAAAATTGATTACCTGGTCGGCAAAAACAGAAAACAGCCTTAACAATTACGCCAGGAAGTTAAGCGACCATATAGCCCGGCATAAAGATATCGAACTTAATGATGTAGCCTATACATTGCAAACTACGCGGGAAGATTTTAACTTTCGCAAATTTATTATAGCCGATAGTAATGACGATCTGCTTGTTAAATTAAACGCGACGAGTACAGACCCTTCTGCTTCAAAAAGCTTAAAAACCAAAGCTACCGGAGTAGTATTTATGTTCCCCGGTCAGGGTTCACAATATGCCGGGATGGGACATGACCTGTACCGGAACGAACCTGTTTTTGCCGCAGCTGTTAATGAATGTATTGATTTATTGAAGGGTACTATACATGAAAACTTATTGGATGTAATGTACCCTGATGCTCCTGACCATCAATCGCATGAAAAAATAAAACAAACACTGTATGCCCAGCCCGCCATATTCATTTTAGAGTATGCCCTGGCAAAATGGTGGATGCACAACGGTATGCAGCCCGAGGTATTAACCGGCCACAGCATTGGCGAATTCGTGGCCGCGCATTTAGCTGGTGTGTTTAGTTTGAAGGATGCTTTAACATTGATCTCCGAAAGGGCAAGGTTAGTTAACGGTGCGCCAACAGGCAATATGCTGTCGGTTAGATTAGAGGCCAATAAATTGGAGGAAGTTTTACCAGCAGGTATTTCTATCGCAGCAATTAACGGACGTAAATTGTGTGTTGTTGCCGGCCCTGCCGAACTGATCAATAAATTTGCAGGTGAGTTAACCGAAAAAGGGATACCAAGTCGTTTGCTGCATACCAGCCATGCGTTTCATTCGGCTATGATGGATGATGTTATTGCTCCTTTTGAAGCGGTGGTAAAATCCATAAAATTAAACCCTCCCGTTAAACCGGTTGTGTCGACAGTAACGGGCAACTGGATGACCGAAGCCGAAGCAACCGACCCTACCTATTGGGCACAGCATCTCAGAAAAACCGTGCGTTTTGCAGATGCTTTGGATATATTACAGCAAAATGAGAACAGCGTTTTCCTTGAAGTTGGCCCGGGCAATATACTGGCCACGTTAACCCGCCAGCACATGGCAGGCCGATCTATAATAGCCGGGTTTGAAAAAAATGAAACCCTTACAGAAGGTTATTCCGTATTAAAGGCTTTGGGGCAAGTATGGTTAAACGGCATTGAGCCTAACTGGAAAGCCTTTTATAAAAACCTCAACCGAAAGAAGATAGACTTACCAACTTATGCCTTTGACCATAAACGTTACTGGCTCGAACCGGCCATTATTGCCAATACTATTGAAATCGCATCAAATACATTTATTAAACCAACAGAAAACACAGTTCTGCAAACTATAGAGATGAGAAAAGATATTTTAATTAATAAACTAAAAGAAATATTTGAGGATGCGGCAGGTATTGAGATTGACGCGGCTGCCACTGGTTTAAGTTTTATTGAAATTGGTTTCGATTCCCTTTCGTTAACACAAATTGCCACTAACCTTAAAAAAACATTCAATATACCCGTTACTTTCAGAAAATTATTTGAAGAATATAACAGTCTCGAATTACTGGCTTCATACCTTGATGCCAATTTACCGGCCGATACATTTAAACCCGTACCAGTTGCGCCTGCTCTTGTAACAGCAGCTCAACAGCCTGCATTTAATATTCAAACACCAGTTATAAGCAACGGGACTAATAATAATGATCTGATAATTGGACTGATATCCCAGCAGCTGCAGTTGCTCACCAATCAGCTTGCACTCCTGCAAAATGGGAATGTAAATCCACCTGTAATTGCTCTGGATCACAATTCATCAAGGCCCGTTGCAGCGCCTGCACAATCACAGCCGGTAAAATTTGAGCTTTCGCCCGAAGAAGCAATCGAAATAAAAAAACCTTTTGGCGCAACAGCACGCATCGAAAAACAAACGCTTGGACTGAATGAAAAGCAAACCGACTTTTTGAAAAGTCTCACTATTCAATACAATGCAAAAACAAAAGGCAGTAAAGCGCAAACACAAAAGGACCGTGCTTATATGGCCGACCCGCGTGTGGTAAGTGGTTTCAGGCCCTTAACCAAGGAGGTGGTTTATCCGTTAGTGGTGAATCGTTCAAAAGGAAGTCATGTTTGGGATATTGATGGCAATAAATACATTGACGCGTTAAATGGTTTCGGTTCAAACTTTTTAGGTTACCAAACAGATTATCTTAAAAAAGCTGTGCTGGAACAGGTTGAAAAAGGCTATGAAATTGGCCCTCAGCATGAGCTGGCAGGTGATGTTTGTAAACTGATAACCGAGTTTACCAATTTCGACCGCGCAGCGCTTTGCAACACCGGCTCCGAAGCGGTTTTGGGCGCGATGAGAATAGCCCGCACGGTTACAGGCCGCTCGTTAATTGTAGCATTTAGCGGATCGTACCACGGCATTAATGACGAGGTGATTGTTCGCGGGACTAAAAAACTAAAGACCGTACCCGCCGCGCCGGGCATTATGCCCGAAGTGGTTCAGAACATGCTCATACTGGATTACGGCACAGAGGAGTCCTTAAAAATAATAGCCGAAAGAGCGCATGAACTGGCTGCTGTACTGGTTGAACCTGTTCAGAGCCGTCGTCCGGAATTTCAGCCGGTTGCTTTCCTGAAAAAAGTGAGGGAAATAACCAGCCAATCTGATACCGTTTTAATATTTGACGAAGTAATATCAGGTTTCCGGATGCACCAGGGCGGCGCCCAGGCATTGTTTGGCATTAAAGCCGATCTCGGCACCTATGGTAAAGTAATTGGCGGTGGTATGCCTATTGGCGCTATTGCAGGCATCAGCAAATATATGGATGCCCTTGATGGCGGCAACTGGCAGTTTGGCGACGATTCAACTCCCGAAGCCGGCGTAACCTATTTTGCAGGCACCTTTGTTCGCCACCCGCTGGCCCTTGCAGCCGGTAAGGCTACGTTACTGTATATGAAAGAGCAGGGCCCTGCCCTGCAGGAAGGTTTAAATGCCCGTACTAAACGCCTCGCCGATGCACTAAATGCAATTTGCGAGCGTGAAGGTTTGCCTCTATACATACCGTACTTTGGCTCATTATGGAAAATTAAGTTTAAATATGAGTTAGCTTACGGAGAGCTGCTATTTACATTGATGCGCTTAAAGGGCATTCATATATGGGACCTTTTTCCTTGTTTTTTAACTGCATCTCATACTGATGAAGAAATAGATCAGATTATAAGCAAATTTGATGAAAGTGTGGCGGAATTAATAGAAGCCGGTTTTATACCCACTGAGAAACCTCAACCTGCAAATGGATTACAAGCTGCTAAGGTAATAGCAGAGCCGCCCGTTCCCGGCGCGAAGCTTGGCCGTGATAAAGATGGGAATCCGGGCTGGTTCATTAACGACGAAAACAACCCGGGGAAGTATTTACAGGTAAAATTTAGCAATAACTAATTTGGATAATATTTACACATACGATACAATCCCGGTAGAATTTGACCCTTTCCATGGGCCCGAATTATTGCTACTTGCACCGGCAACAGAATCACAGCTGGAGATCTGGACGTCGTGCCTGATAGGTGGCGATGCAGCTAATTGTGCCTATAATGAATCGTTCTCGTTAAGATTAACAGGCGTGTTTGATCAGGATGCTATGCTCCGGGCCTTACAGGATATTACCGACAGGCACGAAGCGTTAAGATCAAGTTTTAGCGCCGATGGCCAATACATTTGCGTGTACAAAGAACTGCCGCTTGAAATGGATTATCAGGACATTTCTGAAAGGTCGGAAGCAGAACAACAGATTTTTATTGACAGCCAAAACCTGCAAAATGCCTCAACTCCATTTGATCTTATTAACGGCCCGCTGTTTAAGATAAACCTGCTTAAGTTGGCTGATGAAAAACACCATTTAACCTTTACCGCTCACCATATTGTATGCGATGGCTGGTCAATTGGTATTATGATGCAGGACCTGGGCAAATTGTATAACGCCCACTCTAATAATGCACCCATACAATTACCACCTGCGCCTTCATTCAGCGATTATTCTGCAGAGCAATCAGCATTTGAACAAAGTCCTGAATTTAAAGAAACCGAGGCTTATTGGCTCGATCAGTTTAAGGGGAGCAGCCATCTCTTAAATATTCCGGCTGATTTGCCCCGCCCCGCATTGCGTACCTATAAAAGCCATCGGGAAGATTTCAGCTTGGACACTGACCTGGTTGTCTCCCTTAAAAAACTGGCCAAAACCAGCGGCAGCAGCTTTGTTACCACCCTGCTGGCCACCTTCGAGCTATTTTTGCAGCGCTTAACCGGACAGGAAGAAATCATTTTAGGCTTACCGGCCGCGGGGCAATCGGCTACAGGAAATTACGGGTTGGTTGGGCACTGCGTTAACTTGCTCGCGCTGCGCAGTTATCCAAAGGGCGATCAGTCATTCAAAAATTATTTAAAACAACGCACTTCTGCTATTCTGGATGCTTATGACCATCAACTGTACACTTTTGGCAGCTTGCTCAAAAATTTAAACATCCCCCGCGACGCGTCACGCATACCGCTTGTACCGGTAATGTTTAACATTGATATGGGCATGGATGACGGTGTGGTGTTTGAAGGCTTAAAGCACCAGCTGATCAGCAATCCACGGGAGTACGAAAGTTTTGAAATATTTGTAAACATATCCGGGCGCGACGAAACACTCGTATTGGAGTGGTCATATAATACGCAGCTCTTTAAAGCATCAACCATTCGTAACATGATGGATGACTTTGAGTTTCTGTTAAAGCAACTGGTAAACGATCCGGATATGCTCATCGGCGATATCCCGGCTAAAAATTCCGGTGAACTAATAAAGCTTTTAAGTGTCTGGAATGACACTTACGCTCCCTATCCCAAAGATACACCGCTGCACCAGCTCATCAGCCAGCGATGTGAACAGTTTGGCGATAGTGTAGCCGTTAAGTTTGCAGACGAAACCATAACGTACAAACAGTTAAATGAAAGCGCGAACCAACTGGCTGCTTTACTGATCAACCAGGGCGTAAAAAAAGGTGATAAAGTTGCCTTTGCCTTAAACAGATCGGCACAGTTGGTTATGGTTATGCTGGGGATCATGAAAACCGGCGCAACTTACGTGCCTGTTGATCCGCAGTTCCCTTTAAACCGCATTAATCACATGCTGAATGATTCGGCGGCGGTGTTATTGCTAACTACCGATGATTATAAAGAGCGCTATCAATCAAACGCTAAGGAGCTATTGATAGAAAATATCTGGCCACAACTTGCGCAATATCCTGTAACCGATCCTCTTGTTGAGGTAACCGGCGATGACCTGGTTTATATTTTGTACACATCTGGTTCTACCGGTATGCCTAAGGGCGTACAGATAGCCCATAATGGCTTGGTTAACTTTTTGTATAGCATGCAGAAAACGCCCGGCATAACTGCTGCTGATAAATTATTGGCTGTCACTACCGTAAGTTTTGATATTTCGGGACTTGAGTTATTTCTACCCTTAATCAGCGGCGCACAGATAATTGTTGCCAACAGTGCCGAAGCAAAAGACGGCCGCGCCCTGCTTGATATCATCAGGAACGAGAAGGTAACCGTTATGCAGGCCACCCCCTATACCTGGCGCATCATGCTCGAAGCCGGCTGGAACAAATCCACCCCTATAAAGGTTATTTGCGGCGGCGAGGCGCTACCAAAGGAACTGGCCGAGAAGATAACCGCCCGCGCTGAGAGTTTATGGAACGTATATGGGCCCACCGAAACCACGGTATGGTCAACCATTAAGCAAATAAAAGCTGATGATCGGATGATCACCGTCGGGCGTCCGATTGACAATACATCCATTTATATTTTAGATCAATACCTTAATCCGGTTGCGCCCGGTATTCCGGGCGAAATTTATATTGGCGGCGATGGAGTTGCCAAAGGTTATTTAAACCAAGCCCAGTTAACCGCCGAGAAATTTATCAGCGATCCATTCTCCGCCACGCCGGGCAGTAAAATGTACCGCACCGGCGATTTAGGCCAGTTCATGGAAGATGGTGAAATTGAATGCCTGGGGCGTATCGATTCGCAAATAAAAATACGTGGCTATCGCATAGAAACCGGCGAAATTGAATATCACCTTGCCAACGAATACAACGTAAAGGAAGCCGTGGTTTTAGCAAGGCCGGATAAAAATGGGATTAATAAACTGGTAGCCTACCTAGTAATTAACGATAACTATCGTGCGGAGAATGAAGCGGAGCAGATAAAGGGCTGGCGGATGACTTTAAAAGCTGCCCTGCCAGATTATATGGTACCCGACGATTTAATCGTGATACCAGCTATGCCATTAACGCCTAATGGCAAGGTTGATAAAAAAGCCCTTGCTGCTCAGCACACCATACTGGCCGAAAGTATCAATTTATACGTTGCCCCAAGAACCGATGTAGAGAAATTAGTTGCCGATATCTGGTCCGAATTTCTGGAGATTGATAAAGTAGGTATTTACGATAACTTTTTTGAATTGGGCGGTCATTCGCTTATAGCTGTACAAGTGATGACCCGCATTGAAAAGCTTACAGGCAAACGCCTTCCGCTCGCTGCATTGTTTGAAAATTCAACGGTTGAAAAATTGGCGTTAATGTTGGAGATGGATGGCAAGTCTATTGTATGGGATTCTCTCGTACCCATTAAACCTACGGGCAACAAAATGCCGCTGTATATTGTACATGGTGCCGGGTTAAATGTACTGCTGTTTAATACGCTGGCATCGGGTATGGATGCCGACCAACCGGTTTATGGCCTGCAGGCTAAAGGCCTTAACGGCATTGATGAGCCATTAAAGAATATTGTTGATATAGCGGCGCATTATAATGCGTCAATCATGGCACAAAACCCTAACGGCCCTTACGCACTTGCCGGGTATTCATTTGGTGGTATCATTGCCTTTGAAATGGCCAAACAGTTTCAGGCCATGGGCAAACAGGTAAAAATGCTTGCTATGTTTGATACATATGCGTATCGCTCGCCCTATTATGATCCCTGGTTAACCATGCAGATTAAAAGGGGCAAGTTTTTTGGCAGAAAAGTAGGATATAATTTATCGTTTCCGAACGGCTTTGCAGATACTGTTTCACATGCAGGTAAAATGGCTAAGCGCGGTCTTACCCGGCTGTTTTGGAAATTATCAAAAAATGAAAAGCAGGAAGGTTTTTTTGGCTATGCCAATAAAATTGATGAAATGAATATCCTTGCTGAAAAATGGTATAGGTTAGCGCCAAATGATATAGCTGTAGAATTATTCAGAGCAGAGGAACGAACCTTTTATATGGACGACTTTGAGCATCTTGGATGGAAACCTTATGCATTAAAAGGAGTTAATGTGCATAAGGTACCCGGAGAGCATAACACCATCTTCAAAGCCCCTAACGATAAAATATTTGCCAGTATATTGCAAAACTGTTTAAACGAGGCCGCAAAAAAATAACTATACCCATGAGTTTAATTAAAGTTCGCATTCAGTTTCAGGATGATGTCAAATGGCAAATTGGGAAAGAATGCGATTATAAATTAAATGATAATCAGGTAGATGTATGGAGAATCAAAATCAGTTCAAACCTGGCTTTTATCGACGACTTTTTTAAGGTATTACTACCCGATGAAATAGTAAGGGCAAACCGCTATGTACAAAAAAAGGACAGGCTTAGGTTTGTGGTAAGTCGCGGCGCATTAAGATGCCTGCTTGCCAAATATACCAATCAGCCCGCTACAACTATTAAATTTGTGGTAAGCGCCAATAAAAAGCCATCTATATTTCAGCAAAACATCAAATATAATGTATCACATTCGGGCGATTGGGTGCTGATTGCTATATCAAATACCGAAGTTGGTGTAGATACAGAAGAAATAGATTCATCGTTTAGCTATAAAGAGATACTTGCAGACAATTTTGGCAAAGACGAGATCAATTACATCGCGCATCAGGATACCATTAACAGCTTTTATTTGCTCTGGACACGTAAGGAGGCCATTACCAAAGCAACAGCACAGGGGTTGGATGATTGCCTGAAATATATACCCAGCTTAACAGGCAATCATGAAGTAGATATTAACATACTTTCATCAGATACAAACTGGCTTATAAACAGCTTTAAACCCGACGAAAATAATATGGCAAGTTTAGCCACAGAAATAACAGCCGGCGAAATCAGGTATTGGGATGTTAACTTTGAAAGATTTTTACCTGGCTTTAAACAAACCGTACTTTAATATACAATAGATAGCCCTTACCCCATCTTTCCAGCCTATTTTTTTGCCCTCTTCATAAGTACGCCCGTAATAGGATATACCCACCTCATATATCCGGATTTTTGGCACCCTTGAAATTTTGATGGTAATTTCAGGCTCAAAGCCAAATCGTCTTTCGGTAAGCGGTATGGCCTGTATTACCTTGGTGTTAAACAGCTTGTAACAGGTTTCCATATCGGTAAGGTTCAGGTTTGAAAACATGTTTGATGCGAACGTAAGCCACCTGTTGCCTATAGTATGCCAAAAGAACAGGATACGGTGTGGGTTGCTCCCCATAAACCTTGATCCGTAAACCACATCGGCAAAGCCCGAAATAACAGGCTTTAACAGGTCATTGTATTCTGATGGGTCATACTCAAGATCGGCATCCTGAATAATCAGGTATTCTCCTGTAGCTTTTGATATACCGGTATGTAATGCCGCGCCTTTACCTTTATTAATTTCGTGTTTAAAGTATTGTATATTAAGGTCGGGATTAGCTTGCTGATAAGTATTAATAGCTTGTTCAGTATGATCTTTTGAACAGTCATTTACAATAATGATCTCTTTTTGAATATCATTTGTAAGGTCTACGGCTTTAATTTTATCCAAAATCAGATGTATCGTATTACCTTCGTTATAGGCAGGGATAATAATTGATAATTTTTGTATTGTCATTATTGTTTTGTTATGAAACTATACAGCCGCTGCGTATCTTATGCTGCTGTATATGGCTTATTTTATCTTTATTGAAAATATATTAATGCAAGCAATATTAAAACGAGCCAAAGTTTACTTAAAAAAACCAAAAGTAGTACTAATACTCGTATTCTTGTTTGGTTTAACCCTGCTATTTTGGTTTTGTTTGCCTAAACCGTTATTTAAAAGCCCTACATCTTATGTAATTGATGATAATAACGGGCAATTACTGGGGGCTGCCATAGCAACTGATGGTCAGTGGCGTTTTCCGTACAACAGCAACGTACCCGAAAAATTTAAACAATGCATCATCACGTTTGAAGATAAGCGCTTTGAGCACCACCCTGGTTTTGACGCATTGGCCTTCGGCCGGGCCATCAGGCAAAATATGCAATCAAAAAAGGTAACCAGCGGTGGCAGTACCATTACCATGCAGGTTATCAGGCTGGCAACTAAACATAAACGCACTATTTGGAACAAAATAATTGAAATTTTTATGGCCCTGCGGCTGGAGCTTACCTATAGTAAAGATGAGGTGCTTGCTTTATACAGCAGTAACGCTCCTTTTGGCACTAACGTGGTAGGTTTAGATGCAGCCTCATGGCGATACTTTGGCCGGGGCCCCGATAAACTTTCGTGGGGCGAAATGGCTGCCATGGCGGTTCTGCCAAACTCCCCGTCATTGGTACATCCCGGCAGGAACAGGGCTATATTGCTCAAAAAACGTAATTTGTTATTGAACAAACTTAACCAGGATGGTATTATTGACAGCACAACCAAAGCCCTGGCCGAGTTAGAGCCTGTACCAGACAGGCCAATGCCTTTGCCGCAGTTTGCACCGCACCTGCTACAGCGTTTTAAAAATGATCACCAGGCCAACCCCCTGGGTGATACAAGGCTTCAAACGAGTATAAACTCAACGCTGCAACAACAGGTTAATGACATACTGGAGCAGCATCACCAGGTTTTAAAGGCAAATGATATTAATAACATTGCGGCCATTGTTTTAGATGTGGAAACGGGCGCTGCATTGGCATATGCCGGTAACATTTCGCACCGGGAAGATCCTCAAATGGAAAGCGATGTTGACGTGATAGATGCCCCCCGCAGTCCCGGCAGCACGTTAAAACCTTTATTATATGCGTCTATGCTGCATAATGGCTTTATATTACCCAATAGTCTGCTGCCCGATGTGCCTACCTTAATTGCCGGTTATCATCCCGAGAACTTTGATCTGGGTTATGATGGCGCAGTACCAGCTTCAAGGGCCTTATCTCGCTCGCTTAACGTGCCCGCGGTAAAAATGCTGCAGCAGTTTAAATATGAAAGATTTTATGATTTCCTGCATAAAACAGGGATCACTACCCTAACCAAACCGGCTGACCATTACGGCCTGTCACTAATATTGGGCGGCGGCGAAAACACCTTATGGGAGCTCAGCGGTGCCTATGCCGATATGGCCCGGGTGCTTAACCACTATAATAAATACAAAGGAATGTATGATCCGGGCGATTATCATAACCCGGTCTACAGCTTGCAGAATAATTCTGGGAAACCCAACTTAGAAAGATCGGGCTTATTGGATGCCGCCTCTATTTATTACACGTTTCAGGCTATGGAAGAGGTAATGCGGCCCGGCGAGGAAATGTTATGGCAGCAATTCAGCTCCACGCAACGGGTGGCCTGGAAAACAGGCACCAGCTTTGGCTTTCGTGATGGATGGGCAATAGGCGTTACACCCAGGTATGTGGTTGGCGTGTGGGTAGGCAATACCGATGGCGAAGGCAGGCCCGGCTTAACCGGCATCAATACTGCCGCACCGGTACTGTTTGAAATATTTAGACTATTACCCGTAACGCGTGATTGGTTTGAAATGCCCACCAGCGAAATGGTAAAAATAAACGTATGCCGGCAAAGCGGCTACCGCGCCGGGCAATATTGCAGTGATACCGACGAAATGTGGATACCTAAAGCCGGGTTAAGGGCACCTGTTTGCCCGTACCACCAGTTGATACACCTCTCTGCCGATGGCAAATACCAGGTAAACGGCAACTGCGAATCGCCGCAAAACATGGTCAATAAAACTTGGTTTGTATTGCCGCCTTCAATGGAATATTATTACAAAGCACGCAACTATCAGTACCATGTATTGCCACCGTTCCGCGATGGCTGCAGCCAGGCCGAAAATAATAACGCCATGGAGGTAATATATCCTAAGGATGGCGCTAAAATATATGTGCCGCTTGAGGCTGACGGCAGCCGGGGCCGGATGATCTGTAACGCGGCCCATCGGGTGCCGGGCATGAAAATATTCTGGCACCTGGATGATCAATATGTTGGCGAAACCAAAGATTTTCATCAAATGGCATTAAACCCGCCTCCCGGCAAACACATACTTACACTGGTTGACGGAAACGGTAATACCATCAATATCGGTTTTGAGATTTTGAGTAAATGAGTCAAATAAAAAATGTGTCATTGCGAGGCACGAAGTAATCTCTTTAGGACAGCATCAGTGGCTGTCACACTGAGCTTGTCGAAGGGCGAGCGCAAAGGTTACCCCACCATGCTTCTACAGAGCAGCAAGACACCCTTCGTTTCAATAATTACTTGAGTAAAGATTTCTTCGTACATCAATGACAAGAAGCTTATTTTCTATGTAAACTCATAACCCATCACTCAAAACTAAAAACTATAATTATATTGCCTCATAAATTTTAATTGCATGCTTGAACAGTATGATCTGCATAATTTATTGGTAATTGATATTGAAACCGTGCCACAATACAGCAGTCACGAGCAATTACCCGAAAACTTGCAGGTACTTTGGGACCTTAAAACACAAAACCAGCGTAAAGATGAGGACGCAGGCAGCTTTTACCAGCGCGCAGGCATCTGGGCCGAGTTTGGCAAAATAATATGTATATCGGCGGGAATTTTCACGGGGGGCAAGGATATCGGCCTACGGGTAAAATCATTTGCCGGTCACGACGAAAAGGAGTTACTTGCCAAATTCTCAGCATTGCTCTTCAGTCAGCCGACCAACCTGGTGCTGTGCGCTCACAATGGGAAGGAATTTGATTTCCCGTATATCTGCCGCAGGCTGCTTGTAAACGGACTACCGTTTCCGCCCCAACTGCAATTCGCTGGGAAAAAACCTTGGGAAGTAACCCACCTGGATACCATGGAACTATGGAAATTTGGCGATTATAAAAACTATACTTCCTTAAACCTGCTTACTGCTATTTTTAACATCCCCAGCCCCAAAGATGATATTGACGGCAGCATGGTTGGTCATGTTTATTGGCAGGAGAACCGGTTAGACCGTATATGCACCTATTGCCAAAAAGATGTGATAGCTACTGCCCAATTGCTCAGACGTTACCGCGGCGAAGAGTTGATAAAAGATGAATTTATCACTATAATAGGGTAATAATGCTGAGTGTAAAAGATTTGTCGATTAGTTTTAAAACGAGGGACGGCTTATTTAAGGCTGTAAAAAACATATCGTTCGATTTAAAGAAGGGCGAAACCATTGGTATAGTGGGCGAATCGGGTTCGGGAAAATCGGTGACCTCGCTGGCACTGATGCGTTTGCTGAATACAGACCAAACTGTAATTAACGGCAAGGTACAGCTAAATGACACCAGCTTATTTGAACTCCCTGAACAGGAAATGCGCCACATACGAGGTAACCGCATGGCCATGATATTCCAGGAACCCATGACCTCGCTTAACCCGGTGCTTACCTGTGGCTTTCAGCTTACCGAAGCCATACAACTTCATCTTGGTTTAAGCAAAGCGGAAGCCAGAAAGAAAACACTGGAGCTTTTTAACGAAGTGCAACTCCCCCGCCCTGAGGCTATATTTGACAGCTATCCGCACCAAATATCGGGCGGGCAAAAACAAAGGGTGATGATAGCCATGGCGCTTTCATGCAACCCCGAGATACTGATAGCCGACGAACCAACCACAGCGTTAGACGTAACCGTACAAAAAGCCATTATTGAACTTTTATTAAACCTTAAAGCAACCCGCTGTCGTAGCTTAATATTCATATCGCATGATTTGGGTGTGATTAAAGAAATTGCAGACCGCGTGCTGGTAATGTACAAAGGCCAGATCGTAGAAGAGGCCTCAGTAACCGAGCTGTTCAATAACCCGCAGCATCCGTACACCAAAGGCTTGCTGGCCTGCCGCCCTTCACCAGGTCAGCACCTAAAAAAGCTGCCTGTTATTGCCGATTTTTTTAATGCTGATGATATCGCGAACGCGCAAACCGCTACTATCGAAAGCATCAGGGCCTTATAT
This sequence comes from Mucilaginibacter sabulilitoris, assembly GCF_034262375.1. Lineage (NCBI taxonomy): Bacteria > Pseudomonadati > Bacteroidota > Sphingobacteriia > Sphingobacteriales > Sphingobacteriaceae > Mucilaginibacter > Mucilaginibacter sabulilitoris. The sequence goes on along the minus strand of NZ_CP139558.1, from coordinate 3,896,403 downwards.
CATTATCCCGACGTGGAGATAGCGGAAAGAAAAAAGAAGCTTTACGAGCAGCAACCCATACTGAATATCGAAAAACTTTCAACCTGGTTCCCGGTAAATCCGGGTTTATTCGGCCCCTCGGGTGAGGTTGTTAAAGCCGTAAATAATGTAAGTTTTGATGTGTACCCCGGCGAAACACTGGGCCTGGTAGGCGAATCAGGCTGCGGTAAAACAACTTTGGGGCGTACCATTTTGCGGCTGATAGAGCCTTCGGCAGGCAAGGTAAGTTTTGAGGGAACAGATCTGGGCAGCCTAAGAAAAAATGATCTCAGGGAGATCCGCCGCGATATCCAGATCATTTTTCAGGACCCCTACTCCTCTTTAAACCCACGTTTAACCGTTGGGCAATCATTAATGGAACCTTTGCAGGTGCATCAGTTTTATAGTAATGACACCAAACGCAAGCAAAAGGTATTAGAGTTATTACAACGGGTAAGCCTGCTGCCCGAACATTTTAACCGCTTCCCGCATGAGTTTTCGGGTGGGCAAAGGCAACGCATCGTAATAGCCCGCGCGCTGGCCCTGCAGCCTAAATTTATTATTTGTGATGAGTCGGTATCAGCGCTTGATGTATCGGTGCAGGCCCAGGTGCTTAACCTTATTCGGGAATTACAGCAGGAATTTAAGCTTACCTACATTTTTATATCTCATGACCTTGCCGTTATCAAACATATATCCGACCGTATGATGGTCATGAACCAGGGAAAAATAGTAGAAACCGGGTATCCTGATGATATATATTATCGACCTAAAGAAGATTATACCAAAAGACTAATTGCATCTATACCAAAGGGCTAACGGCATACGTTTTTTATAACGAAGCCTTTTTGTACATCGCCCAAACCCCAATCGCTTAACAGGCAAATTCCGTATCTTTGCGTAAATACTTATGTATGTCTAAAAAGAAAAACAATTCTTCTATAGTTCAGGTGCTCACTCAAATGGTACTTGACATATTTGAACAAAACGGCAATACGCCGTTAAATTACAAACAAGTTTCTGCTAAACTAAATGTGCGCGATCCCGAATCGCGCGAGATCATATTTGATATATTAAAAGACGAAGCCAAAAAATCGGTATTAAAGGAGCTTTCGCCCGGCAAATTCCAGCTGCTTGAGCTCAAAACATTTGTTGAAGGCAAGGTAGACCTGACTAATGACGGATCGGCCTTTATTGTTACCGATGATGAATTTGAGAGCGATATTTTTATTGCACCACGTAAATTACGCAATGCACTAAACGGCGACCGGGTTAAGGTTTACGTATACGCCAAAAGCAAGGGCAAACGCAAGGAAGGCGAGATTATTGAAATTTTGCAGCGTGCCAAAATGGAGTTTACAGGTGTCGTGAAACTATCGGAACGCTTTGCCTTTTTTATCCCGGACGACCGTAAAATGATGCACGATATTTTTATCCCCATCAGCGAATTAAACGGTGCTAAAAACGGGATAAAAGCTGTAGCCGAAATTACCGACTGGCCAACCGATGCGAAGAACCCCATTGGTCGTATAAAACATATACTGGGCGCCCAGGGCGAGAATGACACCGAAATGAATGCCATACTCGCCGAATATGGCTTTCCCCTATCATTCCCGGCCGAAGTGGAGCATGAAGCCGAAGCCATTTCAGATTTTATTAGTCCCCAGGAGATAGCTAAAAGACGCGATTTCAGGAATATCACCACATTCACCATTGACCCTTTTGATGCCAAGGATTTTGATGATGCCTTGTCATTCAGACAGCTGGAGAACGGCAATTATGAAGTAGGTGTACACATCGCCGACGTATCGCATTATATAGCGCCCGACTCTGCCCTGGATAAGGAAGCGCTGGAACGCGCCACCTCAGTTTACCTTGTAGACAGGGTGATCCCCATGCTGCCCGAGCGCCTGTCTAACGGGCTTTGCTCCCTGCGACCTAAAGAAGATAAGCTTTGCTTTTCGGCAGTATTTGAGCTGGATCAAAACGCCTATATCATGAATGAATGGTACGGTAAAACCATTATTTATTCCGACAGGCGTTTTACTTACGAAGAAGTGCAGGAAGTAATTGAAAACAAAGCCGGGGATTTTGTAAATGAAATACTAACGCTCAATGCGCTGGCCTACAAACTGCGCGAACGTAAATTTAAAAGTGGCGCTATAAGCTTTGAAGCCACAGAAATTAAATTTAAGCTTGATGACCATGGTAAGCCTATTGGCGTTTATGTAAAAGAACGTAAGGATGCCCACAAGCTCATTGAAGATTTTATGCTTTTGGCTAACCGCAAAGTTGCCGAACATGTAAGCAAAATGGGTAAAGGCAAGCATAAATACACATTTGTGTATCGTACGCATGATTCGCCCAAACCCGATGCGCTGGCCAACTTTGCACAGTTTGCTGCCCGTTTCGGTTACAAGATCAATACCAAATCTGACAAGGAAACCGCCCGGTCACTTAACTTCCTGATGGAAGATGTGGAAGGCAAAAAGGAGCAAAACGTGCTTACCCAACTGGCTATCCGTTCAATGGCCAAAGCCATATATACCACCAAAACCAGCAACCATTACGGTTTGGCATTTGACCATTATACGCATTTCACATCGCCAATACGCCGTTACCCGGATGTGATGGTTCACAGGCTATTGTTTCATTACTTAAACGGCGGCCAGTCGGCCAATGCTGAGCATTATGAAAAACTATGTTCGCACAGCTCGCAAATGGAGAAAAAAGCTGCCGATGCGGAGCGCGCCTCGGTAAAATACAAACAGGCTGAGTATTTGAAAGATCAGGTAGGCAATATATTTACCGGTATTATATCAGGCGTTACCGAATGGGGCATGTATGTGGAGATCATTGAAAATAAATGCGAAGGCATGATCCGTTTGCGCGATATATCTGATGATTTTTATACTTTGGACGAGAAAAATTATGCCATCATTGGCCAGCGTAAAAAGAAAATATACCAGCTGGGCGATGAGGTGAGGATCAAAGTAAAGAACGTTGACCTTACAAAAAAACAAATTGATTTTTCATTAGTACAGGAATGATATATTAGTGTGTGGTTGATTGAGTGAGTAGTTAATCGGTTATCTCCCGTTATAGTTACTTGATCAACCACTCACCACTAACTAATAATATGAAGAAACTTACAGATCTGCAGGCACTGATAAATGAAGCGGTTGATAAACTATCTTTTCCGGAAACCCCTGCCGACTTATACGAACCTATAAGTTATATTCTGGCCCTGGGCGGTAAACGCCTGCGTCCTGCCCTGCTGCTTATGGCCTGCGACCTTTTCGGCGGCGACGTGGAAGGTGCCGTTCAACCTGCCCTGGCAATTGAGGTGTTCCATAACTTCACCCTGATGCATGACGATATTATGGATAAGGCCCCACTCCGTCGCGGTCAGACAACCGTACACGAAAAGTGGAACGCCAATGTAGCAATTCTTTCGGGCGATGCCATGATGGTGGAATCGAACAAACTGATGATGAAGGTACAGGACGCCATTTTGCGCCGTGTAATGGATGTTTTTAACGAAACCGCCACAGGTGTATGCGAAGGCCAGCAGATTGACATGAGCTTTGAAAAGCGCCAAAATGTAAGCATTGACGAGTACCTGACCATGATACGTCTTAAAACCGCGGTATTATTGGGCGGAACGCTCAAAATTGGTGCTATTATAGGCGGTGCTACATCGGCCGATGCACAATTACTATACAATTTTGGTGTTAACCTGGGCGTGGCCTTTCAATTACAGGATGATATACTTGATGTTTACGGCGACCCGGGTAAATTTGGCAAACAGGTTGGAGGCGATATTATATCCAACAAAAAAACCTACTTGCTTATTAAAGCCCTTGAACTGGCTAAAGATGCACAGGCCGATGAACTGAGCAATTGGTTAAACAACCAAACCTTTGATGCGGCAGAAAAAGTAACTGCGGTAACCGGTATATACAGTCAGTTACAAATACGGCAATATGCCGAGCAAGCCATGCAAACATATGCCGAACAAGCTTTTGGGGCACTGGATAGCATTAACCTGCCCGAAGAGCGCAAACAACACCTACGGTTTTTTGCAGATCATTTACTGGTGAGAGAGCATTGATAATTAAATAAGGGAGGCCATGTCAATCTGAGCCTGTCGAAGACTCGTGCGTAGAAGCCCATCCACCATGGTTCGACGGTGCTCACCATGACCTCCTGTTTTTGTTTGAGTATAAATAAAAAAGGAACTGTGTCAGTCTGAGCCTGTCGAAGACTCGCGCGTAAAGCCCTACCCACCATGGTTCGACGGTGCTCACCATGACCTCCTGTTTTTGTTTGAGTATAAATAAAAAAGGAACTGTGTCGGTCTGAGCCTGTCGAAGACTCGCGCGTAGAAGCCCTACTCACCATGGTTCGACTGAGCTCACCATGACACCCCCTGTTTTTTCTTGAGCATAAAATAAAAAGGTAGGCATGTCAGTCTGAGCCTGTCGAAGACTCGTGCGTAGAGGCCCCACCGCCATGCTTCGAAGTGGCTCACCATGACACCCGGTTTATTCAAACAAAAAAGTCCCGATCAATAATGACCGGGACTTTTTAATATTTGTAAAGTTTCAGCTAATTACTCAGCTGCTGCTTCTTCAGTTGCTTCTGTATCAGCTTTCTTTGCTTTTGGAGCTGCTACTTTTTTTGCTTTTGGAGCTTCTTCTGCAACAGCTTCAGCTACCGGAGCTGGTGCTTCAACTACTTTCTTTTCTGCTTTTGCTTTAGGTGCAGGCGCTGCATCTTCTGCAACCGGCGCTACTTCAAACGGTACTACAGAAACGTATGAACGGTTATCAGCTTTCTTTCTGAAAACTACCTGTCCATCAGCTAATGCAAATAATGTATGATCACGACCGATACCTACGTTAACGCCAGGATTGTGTTTAGTACCACGCTGACGAACGATGATGTTACCTGCAATAGCTGGCTGACCACCGAAAATTTTGATACCTAAACGTTTGCTATGCGACTCACGGCCGTTTCTGGAACTACCGGCCCCTTTTTTGTGTGCCATTGTTAATATCTTTTATGAGCCAATCAATCGGCTCGGTTTAAACTTTAATTATAATGTAATACCAGTGATCTCGATCTTGGTAAATTGCTGACGGTGACCGTTTTTCTTTTTGTAACCTTTTCTTCTTTTCTTTTTGAAGATGATCACTTTATCACCTTTTAAATGAGACACGATCTTAGCCGATACTTTAGCGCCTTTCAAATCAGAACCTAATTTGAATTTACCTTCGTTTTCTGCTAACAATACACTGTCAAATTCAATACTAGCGCCCTCATCGCCTTGTAACCTGTGTACAAAGATCTGCTGGTCTTTTGCAACCTTAAATTGCTGTCCGGCTATACTTACTATTGCGTACATGTTTGTTAATTATTGTTTTAAAATTCGAGGTGCAAATATAGGGATTGATTATTTAAAAAACAACATACTATATGTTATTTTTTCAGTCTTTCTTCAGCCGTATATAAACTTTGTCTTATTTCCTTAATCAGGGTCTTATTTGCATCTATTAGCCTCACGTCGCCGGCATACTCGGTATCAAACACTACCCGCTTGCTTTTTTTCTTGTATTTAAACTCAATAATATAGCGTATAGATTTGTTTTTTCCGTGTGTGCTATCAGCCAGTTCTTTTACCGGAAAATCCCAGAAACCAAGATCTGCCGCTTTACGGTGCAGGTATAATAAATCGTCGTTGGTAAGTCTTAAATGCATTTTTACCAGCGAATCTCGTCTGTCTACATACTGGTAATCGCCTGTTTTTGAATCGTACCTATTTACCAGGCTATCAACCGGACCGTAGGCGAACGTTATCGAATCAAAATCAGAGAACCTGTAAGGGGCGTTTTTGATCATCATACCATAATAGTAAAAGCAGTAAACCAAAAATGGAACAATGATGGTAAGCGCGAAAAATATCTTTTTTGAACGGTCGGACATGTTTTAATTATTGAATTATTGAGTTATTGAATATTGAATTATTGAGTTACCGAATTTTGAGTTTTTTACTTGATATATTTATATTTTTTTGTTTGTTGATACCGTTTTTCTTGATGGGGTGCAATTTTAAGAATTTGATTTGCGCTTCCAAAAATCAATAATTCAATAATTATTTTAGTTCCCCTTCCCATTTGCTTACAACAGCAGTAGCCATGGCATTACCTAGTACGTTGGTTGCTGAACGCCCCATATCAAGCAATGGGTCGATACCGATCAGCAGGAACAAACCTGCCTCCGGAATATTGAACATAGATAAGGTGGCCGCTATAACTACCAGCGATGCCCTTGGAACACCCGCTACCCCTTTACTGGTAAGCATCAATACCAGCAGCATTGACAACTGATGCCCGAAAGACAGATGAATATCGTAGGACTGCGCCAGGAACAGGGAAGCAAAGGTCATGTACATCATGGAGCCATCCAAATTAAACGAGTAACCCAGTGGCAGTACAAAACTTACAATTTTGTTGCTGCACCCAAAACGCTCCAGCTCAATAAGTACCCTCGGGTAGGCGGCCTCGCTTGTAGATGTACTAAAAGCTATCAGCATGGCATCTTTTATATTACCTACCAATTTAAATACCGGTTTACGCAGCACAACAAAGCCGGCGAAAATGATAACGGCCCAAAGCATAATAAGCGCGAAATAAAACTCGCTAATGAAAATACCATAAGTAGATAAAACCCCCAGTCCCTGCTTGGCAATTACCGCGGTTATAGCTCCAAAAACTGCCAGTGGCGCCATTTTCATCACATAGCCGGTTATTTTCAGTATCACATGAGCAATGGCATCCATTGCTTTTATAACAATTTTGCCCTGCTCACCGATAGCCGCAGTCGCTACTCCAAAAAATAGGGAGAAGACTACTATTTGCAGTATTTCGTTATTGGCCATAGCTTCAATAAAGCTTCTGGGGAAAACATGCCCGATAAAATCTGTTAACGACAGTGCCGATTTTTTGATCCCGGTACTTAAATAGCTATTGGGCAATGGAAGATGCATTACTTTTCCGGGCTCAAACACATTTACAAAAAGCATCCCCAATAAAAGTGACACCAGCGTAGCGCTTAAAAACCAAAGCATGGTTTTACCGCCAATTCGGCCAACAGCCTTAATATCCCCTACTTTGGCGACACCCACCACCAGCGTGGTAAAAACAAGCGGCGCCACTATCATTTTTATCAGCCTTAAAAATATATCGCTCAAAATGGTAAAACCTTCCAGCTTACCCTCGCGTATAGAATTATTATCTTTACTGATCTTTAATTGTTGTAGTTTTTGGGCTCTTAACGCTATATGCTCAGCAGCGGTAGTGTCATTTAGTAAAACCAATTTGGTATTTATGGCTTTTACCTGAGCATCGGCGGTGTTAATATTATCGTTAATGGCTTTAATTACACTAACATTGTAAATATAACCGGCTATTATACCCAGTATAAGTGCTATAAAAATATAAAGTGTAAGCTTGCTTTTTTTTTGCATATAACCCATTAGAGGGCGCTAAACTACAACTATTTAATATTTTGCTAAAATATTTAAAAACAACATGAACATAAGCTCTTACGGATTACAGCATATCAAAAAAGAAATTCAGCACCTGCCCAATGAACAGTTAACTGAATTATTGCTCCGTTTGGCACGTTATAAAAAAGAGAACAAAGAATTGCTGGCCTATTTACTATTTGAAGCCCATGACGAAACTGCCTTTATTGAAAAAGTTAAGGCCGAAGCAGGCTTTATGTTCAGTCAGTTACCTGCTTTAAGTTATCATGCAGCTAAAGGGATGCGTAAAATTTTGAGGCTGTTAAGCAAATACACCAAATTTACAGGATCAAAGGGGGCCGAAATTGAATTACTCTTAAATTTTTGTGATAATTACCTCGAATATGCCGATAGGCGCACATCCTACAAACCCATCAGGCTGATATTAACCAGGCAGGTAGAAAAAACAAGGACGCTGATAAGCAAGCTGCATGAAGACCTGCAGTTTGACTATGCCGAAGGTTACAACAACTTAATAGAGGAGGCGGAAAAAAAATTGGGATGGTTTAAAAAGAATGATTACCTGTTGTAACATATAGGTATAAACGTAATCTAAACTTAAAAATCTATTAACACTGTGGCCAACAAAGAAGCAGCATTCAAGCAAATATATGAGGCTAATTCTAAAAAGATATTCCATTTGTGCTATGGTTACACCGGCGATGATGATGCCGCGAACGACCTTTTGCAGGAAACTTTTTTAAAAGTTTGGCAAAATTTAGAAAAGTTCCGTAACCAGGCCATGATATCAACCTGGATATACCGGATTGCCGTAAATACTTGTTTAACTTACTTACGTTCAGAAAAACGACAGGCTAAAGACGAACTTACCCCCCAAATAGCCGAAACCAAAAGAGAGGAACTATCAGATAAAAACGAGCAGGTGGCTTTGTTGTACAAGTGTATTTCAAAGCTCGAGGAGTCAGAAAGAATTATAATAACCATGGTGCTTGATGAAGTGCCATACCCCGAAATAGCAGATATTTCGGGTATATCAGAAGGGAACCTGAGAGTGAAAATTTATCGTATAAAACAGAAGTTAACAGAATTATATAACCAGTATGAAAGACTTTGATCATTTGATGTCGGTTTGGCAGGGACAGCCAAAGCCAGATCAGCTTTCGGTGGATGAGGTGCTGAAGCAGGTAAAGAAGGGGATTCGCAGCATAACTACAAAGTTATACTGGAGTATAGTGGCCATGGTGGTGATAACCATATTCGCGTTCATCATTACATTTTTTCTGGCCTTTAAATCGTGGGTAACCACAGTGGGTATTTTGATTGTGCTGGTCACCATGCTTATGTACCTCTCGCTCATAGTAAGGCACTACCACATATTAAGCAAGCGCGATGCAACCCTTAACCCCGCCGAATACCTTGACAGTTTGAAAGCCTATCAAAAAAACAGAACTAAAGTAATTGGCTGGTTCTATTATATCTACACATTACTCATCAGCGGCGGTCTTGCCCTCTATCTAATCGAAGTACTCGAAACCGCTTCCCTCCCATTTAAACTCATCACTTACGGCTTTACAATAATATGGTTCTTGTTCACCACCTTTTATTTAAAGCCCCGTATGTTTAAAAACGAGGAAGAAAAACTTAACCTGATGATTGATCGCCTGGTGCGTTTAAAGGAGCAATTTGATTAATTACAAGCTATTTTAATGACCAAAAATAATATCGTTCTTCAAAGAGCAACCCTTGCCTATGCGGATACACTGCTTACCTTTAGCAGAAAAACTTTTTTTGATTTCTTTGCACATTTAAATGATCCGGCAAATATGGAGGCATACGCTTCCACGGCGTTTACTACTCAAAAAGTAAAGGACGAGCTCAGCAACCCCGATTCGCATTTTTATTTTGCTGTGCTTGACGGCGAGATAACCGGCTACATCAAGATCAATTTCAACGCGGCCCAAACTGAACTGCAGGACAGTCAATCGCTCGAGGTTGAACGTATTTACGTACTGGCCGAACATCATGGCAAAAAAATCGGGCACCAGTTATTAAATTTCGCTTTGCAAACTGCCCGTGATATGGGTTTGCAATACGTTTGGCTTGGTGTGTGGGAGCACAATCAAAAAGCTATTGATTTTTACCGGAAACATGGGTTCGATATATTTGGCAGCCACCCGTTCATGCTCGGCAGCGAACAACAAACCGACCTCTTGATGAAAAAGGAACTATCTGAATAAGCCTCTATCTTTCATTAATAAGCGTACGCATCACCTGATCGCGTAATTGCCTGCTCACCGGTACCTGGTGCTGACCAACATTTAGCATATTACCCTCAATAGAGGTAATTTTATCCTGAGCTATAATGTACGATTTATGGGTTTGTAAAAACCTGCGCTGGGGCAGCTTATCGGCAAAAGCTTTCAAAGTACTGTGGGTGATGATCTTTTTATTGGCGGTGTGTATCACGATATAGTTTTCCATGCCTTCAATGTACAACACTTCATCAAACACCACCTTCTCCAGCTTGCCATCACTTTTTACAAACAGATAGTTTGTATCATTATTACTGCTTCGCAGATCAAAGTAGTCTTTGGCTTTAAAAGCGGCTTTCATAAAACGCTCAAACGAAATTGGCTTAAGCAAATAATCCAGCACATCAAGGTCAAAACCATCTGTAGCGTACTCCTTAAAGGCAGTAGTAAAAATCACCTTCGGCGGGTTGGCCAGCGACTTGATAAAATCGACACCTGTTAAGTGCGGCATCTGTATATCCAGAAAAAGCAGATCAACCGGCTGCTGCGATAAAACCATACCCAGTTCCATGGCATCCTCACATTGGGCCTTCAAATCAAAGAAACCAGCTTTGGCAACATAGCCTTCCAGCCCTTTGCGAGCAAATGGTTCATCATCGGTAATAATACAACTGATTGATGTCATTATTTAAAAATTTAATTCCAGTTCGGCGGTGTAGCTATTTTCTGTGTGGCCGGTAACCAGCCGGTGTTTATCCGGATAAAGCAAATGTAAGCGCCTTTTTAAATTCTCCAGCCCTATGCCGCTATAATTACCCGAAGGTTTTATTTGTGCCGGCGTATCGTTATACACCCTAAATACAATGCCGTTCGGGGTACCTTTTGCCGTAATATCAATGGTGTATTTTCCGCCTGCATATTTAAAAGCATTCTCTACCAGTGGCAATAAAAGCAAGGGGTAAATCTGCTGATCGGTTAATTGTTCGTCAAAAGCTACATTTAAACGCATTTTTTGGCTCGCCCTGATCTTTTGCAGCTGAATGTAGTTTTCCAGGTATTCCAGCTCCTGCCGCACAGCAACCTGCTGCTGCTGGTCGTAAAGCTGATATCTTAACAAACTGGAGAGCAACTCGGTACTCTTTTTTGCTCCCAGTACATCCTCATCCATTTGAAAATAAATGGTGTTCAGCGCGTTGAACAAAAAGTGAGGATGATATTGTGCCTTTAAAAACTTCAGTTCGGTTTCTAATTTGTCGTTGGTCAATTTCTCTACCAGCAGCTGATGCTCAATATAAGCTTTTAAAAACTTACCGCTGCGGATAACGCCATAATATATAAGCACATACAACAGGGGAACAATATTAATGCTCGTCAGATCGCTCCATGATAAGCCATCGTCTGTAAATGCAGCTATCGGGGTAAATATCAAATTAACCAGGATAATGCTTAAACCGGCAACCATGTATATTTCCCGCCATAATAATGATGGGGTTAACTTGTCACCAGGTTGTTGCCGCCGGTCGGTAAGGTCACACACATAGTTTATCATGTATATGAAGATGTACCCAACCAATATACTTAAGCCAATTTCGAGCGCGTTAACCAGCAGCGGTCTGTTCCAGAAACGGAAACCACTTTCGGTATCCTGCAACAACCTTATGGTAAAGTAAACAATCAGCCCGTATATTGCGGGGAAAACATATTTTATAAATCGTGACCTTGCCATTTTTATGCTGCAATTTCTACTAATGATTCTTTTTCTACAAATACTTTAGCGGCTGGGGCGGCTTTTTTATTTGAGCTGTTTAATGGTTTCATGCCAAACAAAAACCGTATTACCGGATAGGGTTTCACAAAGAAGTGAAAAACACCCATGGTAACAATCAAGGTAACTATAACAGTATAAATGTATTTCATGAGTACGGTATCGCCGGCCGACCGGGTAATGTAATAGGCTAAAATAACAATTACTGTTTGATGCAGGATGTAAAAAGGATATACCGCCTGATTTACATAGTTGAGTACACGGTGCGGGTGGTTAAGGTATTGCTTGCCATAACCAATAAAACCCATTACCCAACTCCATGCAATAACAGGCTTTAAAGCGGCAGAAAAGAATGGCCATATTGCATCGGGGACAAAAGGCAGTTTTGCATCGTTAAACCATACATAGTAGTACATCATGAGGCTTACAAAACCTATGCTGATGGCAAAACGGCGGTTACGCTGCAGACTATCTATGAGCGAAGGCACCTGTATGCATATAAACCCTGCCAATACAAATAACAGCCAGTAAACAAAATAACAGCCATCATGAACCAGATCGGCAGTTTCGGGCAGGCGTTTGCTCAGCAGCGCATACCAAATTACAGACGGAATAGCTAACAGGTAAACCAGTTTACCTTTGCTTAACTTGTGCAAGGCCTGTTTAACATTATTGCTTTTGTCCGATACCATCCACATAAAAAATGGTGCAAATACAAGGTCATATATAAACAGATAAGCTATAAACCATAGATGGTGCCAGCTAAAGCTGCCGCCCATGGGGTATGGCACAAACTGAAATACGGTTTTGTAAAAATCCCAGTAATTACCTGTAAAGCCCTGTGTTAAGCGTTCCATGTATATTTGCGGTGGCACTATAATAAACATACCCACAAGCAAAGGGATAAGCAATCGGGTACACCGCAAGCCTATAAAACTTAAGGCGCTGCGGTTTTTCATCATATAGTAACTTACGGTACCGCTGATAAAAAACAATAACGGCATCCGGAACAGGTGCATAAAAGCAATAAAATAGGTAAGCAGATCGCTGGTTTCCTTGTTACGGATATGCCAGGTTTCGCCGGCTGCATAAGGCATGGCGGAGTGAAAAACTAATACACCTGCTATTGATAATATCCTTAACCAATCCAGGTAAGTTTGACGTTGTGTGGTTTCCATATTGTTGTCCTTTTTTTATCAAAAGAAGCAACAGCTGGTTACTTGATAAAAACAGTTTGACCAATGGTAATTTTCCTTTGACCAATGGTAGGTTATAGCGGGAAAGCGCGGGTTGATTAAGGCATAATTTGTCATTCTGAACGCGGGGAAGAATCTATCGTTGAACTTGCAAAGCATATAAGGTTCTTCATTTCAGCATGACAAATAAAAAATAAGAATCATATAATCCCCTCTTTGCGGCGAAGCCGTAGAGAGGGGCGGCGAGCAAAGCGAAGCCGGGGTGAGTCTTCACAGAATTTGCAATGTCTTCTTTATAGATGACATATTTAAAGATAACGAACAGTTGAGCGTTAGACTCACCCGATCTGCGCTTCGCTGGATCACCCTCTACGGCTTCGCCGCAATGAGGGTTAAAAAAAGAAACTGTCAACAGATCCTTCACGGCGTTTAGGATGACACTATCGCGTTTTATTACGTTAATCCTTCAAAAAAGGATTAAAATTGCGGGTACCTATTTCCATTCCGGCGGCGCGGCAAACGGTTTTGTCGCCAAACTTAAAATTGATCTTGTCCATGGCCTGGTAAAGCCTGATGCGTTCCTCATTATCTTCAAACAAATTAATCTGGTAACTGCCGCTGCACAGGTTGCTGAGTCTTACGCCTATCAGCCTGATGGGGCGGTGCTGGTTCCAGGCTTGTTTAAGCAGGTTTTTTATGCCCGGTATCAATATATGTTCGGCTGCTGTAAGTGGGATTCGTTGCTGCTGGGTATGGGTTTCAAAATTGGCATAACGTACCTTAATAGCCATACATGATGCCAGTTTATTCTCCCTGCGCAATTTGCCCGATAGCTCTTCGGTCATGGACACCAACGAGGTTTCCAATGTACGCAGGTCGTTTACATTGGTCATGAAAGTATGTTCGGTTGATATGGATTTACGGTCGGAGTGCGGAACTATTTCACTATCATCAATACCGTGGGCCTTTTCCCACAGATACCTGCCGGCCTTACCAAAAACAGCTTCCAAAAAACGGATATTTGTTTTTTGCAGATCACCTATTTTCTCAATACCATACTGATACAGCTTTTGGCAGGTACTCTCGCCAAGGCCGGGTATTTTGCCGATGTTGAGGGGCGCCAGAAATTGCAGTTCGTCGCCATGCTTAACAAAAAGCTCGCCGTTGGGTTTAGCCTGGTTGGTTGCCATTTTGGCAACGGTTTTGCCCGATGCCATGCCAAAAGAAATAGGTAGACCGGTTTCCCTGATCACTTTTTGGCGCAGGTTACGGGCTACCTGATAACAATCATAAAAACGGTCCATACCTGTAAGGTCGATATAAAACTCATCAACCGATGTTTTTTGATAAAGCGGTACGGAGTCATGGATAATTTGCGTTACCTCGCGTGAGGCGTCTGAATAGCGCCCATGTGTACCGTGGATTACGATAGCATGCGGACAAAGCTTGAGCGCCTGCCGTGTAGGCATAGCGGAGTGTACGCCGTATTTACGCGCCTCATAACTGCATGAGGCCACCACTCCCCTTTCGGCCGAGCCACCAATGATCACCGGTTTACCTATCAGGGCCGGGTTAAACTTGCGCTCAACAGATACAAAGAACGAATCAAGATCGATATGTACGATATGCCGCTTAATATCCATGTACAAATATGAAAATAAAATTAGCATTTTACTAAAAATATTAGCATTTTTGTTCTCTAAAACTTGTAGCCATGAATATGTATGAGGATTATTTGATGCTGTTTTCGCCGCCCGAAGCGATTAAACATGAAATTGCGCGCTATAAAAAAGCTTCGGCTAAATTAATTGGCAATTACAAAAGCATGAATTCGCCAGCGCACATCTCCGTGCATCACCTGGAGCGTCAGAAACCATTCATGGCCCAAACAAACCTACTGAAACTCGAGAACAGTTTAAATACCTTGCCGCCGGTGTTGTTGCACCTTGATGGTTTTAATTATTTCCAGCACCTGCATGGCCGGGTGACCATTTACGCCCACATCAGGATTACCCCGGCCGTTGATGAATGGTTTCAGCAGTTAAAAAAGAAACTAAGCGTTAGGAAAACCATTGTACCGCATATTACGGTTACCCGCGACATTGCCGAAAGCGACTTTAACCTGCTATGGCCAAATTTCAGACATAAAAAACTGGTTGAACCCTTTTGGATAAGGGAATTGCACCTGTTGAAACGCGCAACATTTGCTGCCGCTCCGCAATGGGAACATTATAAAACTTTTGAATTTAAAAGCAGAACAAGCATTTCCAATACTGCCGATGCCATCATTAGCAGGCAAGCCGAAGCTGATAGCCAGTTTAGGGATCAAATCAATCTTTTTTAACAAAACGTCATGGATCACAAAGATTATCTTACCATTATTTCGGCGCCTGAGCACGTAGATAAAAAGATCAGGTTATTCAAACGTTCATGCGGTAAACACATCGGGAAGTTTCCGGGAATGTATGCCAGGGCGCATATCTCTTTTGATATGATCAGGGATGAAATTGATGAACTTACCCAAAAACCGGTAGCACTTAAGCCTTTTTATGAACTGATGGATTTTAAGATCAGGACAATACCTGCTCGTGAATTAAAGATCAGCGGCTTCAAGTTTTTTGTTCACGGGCCAAATTTCAGGACCATTTACGCGGCCCTGGAGTTAGATGAAGAAACAAAACAATGGTTTGACAGTGTTAAGCAGGCATTAAGGATAAACAGAAAACTTAATCCGCATATTACCATTACCCGCAAAATACCCACAGCCTGTTTCGACACCTTATGGCCGTATTTTCAACAAAACGACTATAAAGACACCTTTGAAGCCGACGGTTTAACCATATTAGAAAAACAAAGCGGTAACCTTTTTGACCATTATAAAGTGTATAAAAAGCTGCCGTTCGGGAAAAAACAGGCAGCTTTATAACGCTGGTCAGACTAAATTTGGAGGGCAAAAAAAGATAAAATACTAAATGATAGCCTATTATCTTTTTTAACAATTTATTAACCATAAACAAACCTTTTCCTATATTTGCGCCGGGGTAAGTCTTTTACGGCCAGCTCCTCTTGAACTCCCCCAGGGTGGGAACACAGCAAGGGTAGAGAGTTGAGCGGCGCGATAAAAGTAGCTTACCCTTTTTTATGCCCTGATTTTTCCGGGGAGGAAAATATCGAACACCCAATATCCAATAATAAAGTACTTCGACATTCGCCAGTCAAAATTCATTATTCGATATTACTTCCCCCCTAAACTGACTATCTTCGCAACATGCTCGATATACTCATTATAGGCGGCGGCCCAATTGGCTTGGCTTGCGGCTTAGCTGCCCAAAAAGCCGGCTTAAGTTTTGTAATTGTTGAAAAAGGCTGCCTGGTTAATTCGTTGTACAACTATCCTTCAACCATGACATTCTTCTCCACTTCCGAAAAGCTGGAGATTGGCGGGGTACCTTTTGTAACCGTACATAACAAACCTACCCGTGCCGACGCGCTGGAGTATTATCGCAGGGTTGCCTTATCCAATCATTTGCCCATAAACCTGTTTGAGGAAGTTAACAACGTTAAGGCAGAAAATGGCGGCTATACTATTAGCACAACTAAAACAACCTACCACGCCAAAAAAGTTATCCTGTCTACCGGGTTTTATGATATAGCGGTCAATTTGGATATTCCGGGCGAAGACCTGCCCAAAGTAAAACACTATTACCAGGACCCTCATTATTACACCCTGCAAAAGGTAGTGGTAGTTGGCTCCAGTAATTCCGCTATAGATGTAGCCCTGGAAACCTACCGCAAAGGCGCTGAAGTTACTTTGGTAGTGCGCGGCAGCGAAATAAGTACCCGCGTAAAATATTGGGTGCGCCCCGACATCCTGAACCGGATTAAAGAAGGCAGCATCAAGGCATACTTTAACTCCAACCTCGAAGCCATCCGCGAGCATGAGGTTGATATTAAAACCCCGGAAGGACTGATTACTATTCCAAATGATTATGTAATGGCCATGACCGGCTATAAACCCAATTTCGATTTCCTGAAAAAACTGGGGATTATACTGTCTGAAGATAAATTCATACCCCAATACAACCACGAAACCATGGAGACCAACCTGCCCGGCTTGTACCTTGCCGGTGTGGTTTGCGGTGGTTTGGATACCCATTTATGGTTCATTGAAAACTCCCGTATCCATGCCGATATGATTATCAATGACATCATAGCTAAAGGGTAAATCAGTCTAATCCGTTTTACAAAAGGTTTAGATAAGATGATTTAATAACTCATTAACAAATAGATATGCTTTTTATTATATTAAAATAGTACTATGTATTGCATAATACTATATAAAACACCTATCTTTATTTAAGTTATTAACCAAAAAAAGCAAATCCCATGAAATCAACCATTATTACATTGCTGCTGCTCATTGCCGGCTGCACCGTAACCTTCGCACAATGCGACAAAAAACTAAACCTTGTAACTTCAAAAACCGAGCACCTGGACGGGAGCGGCAACCTGGAGCGAACTGCAGATGAGCAAACCATTATTGAAATAAATGACAAAAATATCTCCGTTAATATCGAGAACGGAAAACAAACGCTGACGGGCACCATCAAATCAAACAACTGCAACTGGCAAACACCATTTAAAGAAGGAAAATCGGTAATTAATACTACACTAAAAGATGAGGACGGAAACGGCGAAAAAGATTACGTATTAACCATTGAAGGCAAAGACGGAAAAGTTACCCTTGTTGCCGAAAGTCCACAATCGCCGGATAGAAAGCTGAGATTTGTATTGGATAAGTTTGAAGAAAAGAAGTAAGCCTAACGAATGCCGAAGCGTCTCCCCAAAAGACAAACTTTGAAAAGGTAAAAAATTTAAGTACATTTATATATTAAACGGCCCGGTTCTCTGGATAAAGAGAAACCGGGCTGTTTAGTTAAAGATAAAACAGGCTTAAAAATGAGCTTATTTTTATCAGGAAACTACATGTCAATAAGTTAAAACTTTTTAAAGTTTTCAAAACTCGCTGAGCGTTTCAAAAAAAGTGTTAAAATCAAAATTACCGATCAATTTTCTGGCAGTTTTGAAGCGTTTTTTCTTCGTTTTAGGGGCGAAAATTGTTAAAATTTGACCTTTAAAAAGTTCAGTGTTATATTATCTGACCGTCAATAATTTACAAGCAGTATAAAAACCGAAAAAGAACTAAATATAATCTTAGGGTTATTAAATCAAATTTTTCTTGCATAAATAAAAATTAATGCGATACTTTGCACAAAAATTTAAAAACACAGTAATACCTCTAAAAAATGAATCTACAAAGCTTAAATAAGCCCGCAATAAGAGCAACATTTGCTCCGGCTGCCGCTGCTTTGGTTTCAACTGTTTTTTTAAGCTGCCCTTCCCGACGAAGGCCCTATATGCCAAGGGTTTGAATTAATTTCCCGTACTGAACCCTCAAAAAGAAAGAAAGTTTTTAAACTTCCTTTTAAAAAAACCATCTAATTATTAAGGCTGTTAAGCCAATTAATTTAACGGTAATATCTATTTTAATGACCATACAAGATTTTGATATTCAGGTTGCTACTGCCCAGCATGTAGATTATGCCCCCCAGATATGTATTGAAATGGCCGAATCGGCTAAAGCACGGGGTACGGGTATCGCACAACGTTCGCCAGAGTACGTTGCCAACAAAATGCTGGAAGGCAAAGCGGTTATCGCCCTGCATAAGGACGGTACCTGGGCCGGTTTCTGCTACATTGAAACATGGAGCCACGGCGATTTTGTGGCTAATTCTGGGCTTATTGTTAACCCGCAGTTTCGTAAGGCAGGTTTGGCCAAAGCCATTAAACACCGTATTTTCCAGCTTTCACGCACCAAATACCCTAATGCCAAGATCTTCGGTTTAACAACCGGATTGGCTGTTATGAAGATCAATTCCGAACTGGGATATGAGCCTGTAACTTATTCTGAACTCACTCAGGACGAGAACTTTTGGGCCGGCTGTAAAAGTTGTGTTAATTATGACATTTTAACCAGCAAGGAGCGTAAAAACTGCATGTGCACCGCCATGTTGTTTGATCCGGCAGAGAAACAAAAACAGGACGAAGAAAAAATGAAAAGAATAACGCACAAGGCTACCCTGCTTGAGCGTATTGAAAATGCCATTAAAAAGAGAATAGGTCAGGATTAAAGGTAGGTTAAAGGTTACTCAGGGAGAGTTAATTAAGACAATAATTGAAACATAATAAAGCTTTAAGCCTTTTGCTTTTAGTTTTAACCTCATAAAGAAACATGAAGAAAAAAGTAGTATTAGCTTACAGCGGCGGATTAGATACCTCATTTTGCTGTATTTATTTAACACAGGATCTTGGTTACGAAGTACATTCTGTTATTGTTAACACGGGTGGCTTTAGTGACGAAGAATTAAAAGGAGTTGAAGAACGCGCTTATAAAATGGGCGTTACCTCGCATCATGTGGTTGATGAAACTAAAAACTTTTATAACACTTGTGTTCGCTTTTTAATTTATGGCAATGTTTTAAAAAACAACACCTATCCGCTTTCGGTAAGTGCCGAACGTGTGAGCCAGGCCACTGCTATTGCTAACTATGCTAAGGAAATAGGCGCCGAATTTGTAGCGCATGGCAGCACCGGGGCCGGTAATGACCAGGTGAGGTTTGACATGATATTTAACATTCTTGTTCCTGAGGTACAGATCATTACTCCTATCCGAGACCTTAAACTGAGTCGTGAAGAGGAGATAGAATACCTGAAAAAACATGGTGTTGATATGAACTTTGAAAAAGCAAAGTACTCTATCAACAAAGGCATCTGGGGAACATCAGTTGGTGGCAAGGAAACCCTTACTTCTAATTTAGGTTTGCCCGAAGAAGCATGGCCAACCCAGGTTACCGAATCAGAAGCAAAAAATCTGGAACTTGTTTTTGAAAAAGGCGAACTGGTTGGTATAGATAAACAAAGATATGACCACCCAACCAAAGCAATACAGGCTTTACAGGCTATAGCACAGCCTTATGGTATTGGCAGGGATATTCATGTGGGCGATACCATTATTGGCATTAAAGGCCGTGTAGGTTTCGAGGCCGCTGCCCCAATGGTGATCATCAAGGCTCATCATACTTTAGAAAAACATGTATTAACCAAATGGCAGCTGTCATGGAAAGATCAGCTATCTGCATTTTACGGTAACTGGCTTCACGAAGGTCAGTTCCATGATCCGATCATGCGCAATATGGAGGCATTTTTAACTGATACCCAGCAAAATGTAAGCGGCAAAGTTTTTGTTGAATTGCACCCTTACCGTTTCCAGATAGTTGGTATTGAGTCTGATCACGACCTGATGTCGAACAAGTTTGGCAGCTACGGCGAAATGAATAATGCCTGGTCTGGGGAGGATGTAAAAGGCTTCTCCAAAATATTTGGCAACCAGGTAATGATCTATCACAAGGTAAATGCCCCCCAGCCCCCTGAAGGGGGAGCAAATAATGCTTAATTAAAGGGTAAATGGACAACACACAAAATAAAGCAGCCAATCCAACTCCCCCTTTAGGGGGTCGGGGGGCTTTCTCCAAGGGGGAGTGCCTAAAGCACTATAATTGGGGCGATGATTGCCACGGATGGACTTTTATTGATACCGAAGTTCTGTCTGTTAAGCAGGAATTGATGCCGCCAGACACTGCCGAACAGCTGCATTATCACGAAAAAGCTACACAGGTATTTTTCATTTTAAAAGGACGGGCAACCTTCTCCATTGATGGCGACATTACGGAGTTAAAACCAGAGCAGGGTATTGAAATACTGCCCGGTCAACAACACTTTATCAGTAATAACGACCGGACGGACCTGGAATTTATTTTATATTCTTATCCATCAACAAACAATGACAGAATCAACATCAAATAAAGTTCGTGCCGGCATTATTGGCGGTGCAGGATATACAGGCGGCGAAATGCTGCGTATTCTGATCAACCATCCTAATGTAGAAATTGCTTTTGTTCACAGCAATAGTAATACAGGTAATCATGTTTACGAAGTACATACCGATCTTTTTGGTGATACCAACCTGCGTTTTACCGGTGAATTATCTTTTGCTATTGATGTACTGTTCTTGTGCGTTGGCCATGGTGATGCAAAGAAATTCCTGGAGGCAAATCCTATTCCTGATCATATCAAGATCATTGACCTGAGCCAGGATTTTCGTTTAAGCCAAAACTCAACGTTTAAAACTAAAACATTTGTTTATGGCCTGCCTGAGTTAAACCGTGAAGCCATAAAAGGAGCCTCTAATGTTGCTAATCCGGGTTGTTTTGCCACCTGTTTGCAATTAAGCTTATTGCCGCTTGCGTCAAAAGGCTTACTGAATAACGAAGTACATGTTGCGGCTACAACCGGATCAACCGGTGCCGGACAAAGTTTATCACCTACTTCTCACTTTACGTGGAGAAACGATAACCTATCTGTTTATAAGGCATTTAATCACCAACACTTAAACGAAATCGGGCAATCATTAAAACAGTTACAAAACGGTTTTAATCAGCCAATAAATTTCATCCCTTACCGCGGCGATTTTACCCGGGGCATCATAGCTTCGGTATATACTGATAGTACGCTGAGCGCAGAAGCAGCACTGAAACTTTACCAGGAGTATTACGCCGGCGATCCGTTTACACATGTAACCGATCGTAATATCGACCTGAAACAAATTGTGAATACCAATAAATGCTTTCTACAGGTTACAAAACACGAAGGCAAATTATTAATCATAAGCATATTAGATAATCTACTTAAAGGAGCCTCAGGCCAGGCAGTTCAGAACATGAACCTGCTATTTGGCCTGGATGAACGAGCCGGGCTGCGCTTAAAGGCAGCAGCGTTTTAATCATCACACCCTTTAGAAGGGAATATTAATTAAGTATTTTATCTCTTAAGTTTAATCTAAAAATGAAATTATTCGACGTATACCCAGTCAATCCAATAAATATAGTTAGAGGCCAGGGCAGCCTGGTTTATGACAATCACGACAACGAGTACCTTGATATGTATGGTGGTCATGCCGTAATTTCCATTGGCCATACCCATCCGCATTATGTAAAACGGATAGAAGATCAGTTGCATCAACTGGGTTTTTACTCCAATTCAATCGAGATACCTATTCAAAAAGAGCTGGCTGCCAAATTAGGTAAAGTATCTGGCAAAGATGACTACCAGTTGTTTATGTGCAACTCTGGTGCCGAAGCTAATGAGAATGCTTTAAAGCTGGCCTCATTTTATAACGGCAAAAAAAAGGTAATTGCTTTCCGCAAAGCATTTCACGGACGTACTTCACTGGCTGTTGCCGCTACAGATAACCCTAAAATTGTTGCCCCGGTTAATGAAACCGATAACATTATATTTTTGCCATGGAATGATGAAGCAGCGCTGGAGCAAACCTTTAAAGACCATAGCGGTGCCATTTCATCAGTAATTATTGAAGGCATACAAGGTGTTGGCGGCATCCAGGTTGCCGCAGAAAGCTTCCTGCAAAAAATCCGTTCGCTTTGCGATGAGCATAATGCAGTATTCATCGCCGATTCGGTACAGTGCGGTTACGGGCGTACCGGTAAATTTTTCTCGCAGGATTTTGCCGGAGTTAATGCCGACATTTACAGTATGGCCAAAGGTATGGGTAATGGTTTCCCGGTTGGCGGCATTATTATTTCGCCAAAAATACAACCTGCTTATGGTATGCTGGGGACTACATTTGGCGGCAACCACTTGGCTTGTGCCGCCGGTTTAGCCGTGCTGGAAGTAATGGAACAGGATAACCTGATGCAGAATGCAGCCACTATTGGCGAGTATCTGATAAAAGAATTAAACAAACTGGAGCAGGTTAAAGAAGTGCGCGGACGGGGCTTGATGATTGGTATTGAACTGCCAGAAGAGTTGGCAAACGTGCGGAAAGAGCTTCTGTTTACGCACCGCATTTTTACCGGCGAAGCCAAACCAAATGTAGTGAGGCTTTTACCTGCACTTAATTTAACCAAAGCACACGCCGACAGGTTCCTGGAGGCTTTTGTAAATGTTTTAAACCAATAATTCGCTATTAAATATCCGGGCCAATGAAACTATTTTCTTCTGTAAATGATGTTGCCGATATCAATGCTCTTGTAAAACAAGCATTGGAGCTTAAACAAAACCCTTACGCGCACCAGGAACTGGGCAAAAATAAAACACTTGCCTTAGTATTTTTAAATCCAAGCCTGCGCACCCGCATGAGTACGCAAAAGGCTGCGCTTAACCTGGGTATGAATGTGATGGTGCTCAATATTGATAAAGAAGGATGGGCTTTGGAGCTTCGTGATGACGTAATTATGGATGGAAGCACTGTAGAACACATCCGCGAGGCAGCAGGCGTTATGGGTCAGTATGCCGATATTATTGGCGTACGTTCATTCCCCGGCTTGCGCAACCGCGAAGAAGATTATAGCGAAATGATTTTTAACAAGTTTGTTGAGTTTTGCAAAGTACCGGTGGTTAGTTTGGAATCGGCTACACGTCACCCTTTGCAGAGTTTGGCAGATTTGATTACTATTGAAGAGTTAAAAACCAAAGCGCGCCCAAAGGTTGTACTAACCTGGGCGCCTCATATAAAGCCCTTGCCACAGGCTGTACCCAACTCTTTTGCCGAATGGATGTGTAAGGCCGATGTGGACTTCACGATAGCCCAGCCCAAAGGTTATGAGCTTTGTGCCGATTTTACAAAAGGTGCAAACATCACCCATAACCAGGACGAAGCTTTAGCCGGTGCAGATTTTATTTATGTAAAAAACTGGTCGGCTTATGAGCCTTATGGTAACATTCTCGGTAAAAATGAAGAATGGATGCTCACAAACGAAAAGCTGAAGATAACCAACGATGCCAAAGTAATGCACTGCCTGCCGGTTCGCCGTAACCTGGAGCTTTCTGATGAAATACTGGACGGGCCGAATGCGATAGTAATACATGAAGCAGGCAACCGCGTTTGGGCCGCGCAGGCGGTATTAAAACAAATGCTGGAGAGTTTGTAATCAAGCTATTGTTTTTTCTTGTTTCCTGAATCTAAAAGTCTTGGCTCTTTAACCATGTACATACCATCATTCAATAAATTCGACAATGAGCAGGAAGCCATCAGCTTTATGCAGCGCTATAGTTTTGCCACTATAGTAACGTCGGTTGATGATGTACCGGTTGCAACTCATCTCCCCTTTTTGGTAACACAGCGCGATGGCAAGATTATATTGTCATCGCATTTTGCAAAAGCAAATCCACAGGCATCCCAAATTCTGAATAAAAGTGTGCTGGTTATTTTTACCGAACCACATGCTTATATCTCGCCGGCCAATTACGAAAAGGAAACCAACGTACCCACCTGGAACTATTTAGCTGTTCACGCGTATGGTAAGGCAACTTTGCTTGATGAACAACAAAAAACTGCCGACCTATTAGCCCATACCATAAACACGTACGAGGCCGGTTACCTGCAACAATGGAATGGCTTACCCGACGACTACAAGCAAAAAATGATGAAAGGTATAGTTGCATTTGAAATAACCGTTGATGACCTGCAAGCGAAAAAGAAACTGAGCCAAAACCGCTCCGCTCAGGAAAGAGAGAATATCATTAAGACTTTAAGTAATAGCGCAGATCAATCTGAAAATGAGATAGCTAAATACATGAAGACTAATCAATAGTTTTCGATGTTTTGTTAATCATTGCATTAAGGCTTAGCCCCTGTACTATCACCGAAAATATTACGATAAAGTAACTGCCGGACAGTATCAAATGCCGGTAAGGTGTGTCAGGCAATGACAATGCCAACGCTATCGAGATGCCTCCGCGCAGGCCTGCCCAGGTCATGACATTGATATTGCTGTAATTTACCTTTAATGATCGGCGTAAAAATGTGAGCGGCAACATAATGCTCAGCCAGCGGGCTATCAATATCATCACTATAGAAATACTCCCTGTTATCCAATAATTATTTACAAAAGGCAGGTTGACAAGCTGTAAACCTATCATTACAAACAAAATGGTATTTAGCATTTCATCTACCAGTTTCCAGAATTTTTCAAGCGCTTCGTGCGATCGTTCTTTATTATCCTGATTTATAGAGTGGCTGCCGGCAAACAAACCCGCAGTTACAACAGCCAGCGGTGTAGAAAAATGAAGCATAGTTGCCAGCACCGACAAACCCATAACCAAAGCCAGTGATACTAAAACGATGGTCTGAAAATCGGTTATTGATTTCATAAGCCGATGGGCCAGGTAACCTAAAATGGCCCCCGCCACAATTCCCCCTAAAACCTCTTTGATAATTAATATCACAACCTTCGCCACTTCAATATTTTCCTCGCCTACTCTTGCTATTTCCAGTATAATAACAAATAAAATAAGCCCAATACCATCGTTAAATAATGATTCGCCCGAAATAATGGTCTCTAAATGAGCCGGAAGCTTTGAATTTTTGATGATAGCGGATACCGCTACGGGATCCGTCGGTGATACCAATGCCCCGAATAACAGGCAGTAAATGAGCGGCATGCGGATATGGAAAATCGGAGCCAGGTAAAACAGAAGCAAACCGAATATCGCTGTTGACAAAATAACCCCAAAGGTACTTAATACAAATACGGGTCGCATTTCGCGCTTAAGCCGCTTGCTGTCCAGGTTAAATGATGTTGAAAATAGCAGGAAACCCAGCATAATATTGAGCACCGCCTTTGAAAAATTAATATTTTTAGCAAGCGTGGTCAGGTACTTTGCAGAGGCGGGGTTCGACCTGTCGATAATCAGTATAATTATCGAAGAAATCGTAGCTATCAAAACTATCCCTATGGTACCGGGAAGTTTGATAAAACGTGCGTTTAAATAAGAAAAAACGGCACTTACAATAACCAGCAAAGTAATAATAGCAAATAATTCCATACTTATAACCCTACTTAGTAAGGGAATAAGCTTAACAATGTTTTACACCCCAAGGTTTTCACCTCGACTCGGGGTCGGTCATTCTTGTTTCGATGTCGAAATAGCGTACTATTAAACGGTTATCGCTGTTTTTAGTAAAATAGGATATGGCCCAGCTAAAAAATATAGTTCCCTTGTTGGTAAAGCCGGCTAAGGACATAATGTGCACTACGCCCCAGATCACCCAGGCAATAAACCCCTGAAGGTGTATCCGACCAATATCGGCTACAGCCTTGTTACGTCCAATAGTGGCAAGTGACCCTTTATCATTATATTTAAAAGGGATGGTAGGTTCACCGTTAAGTGTCCGAATAAGATTTTTAGCAAGATGTTTACCTTGTTGTATCGCCACCTGTGCCACGCCAGGATGCCCGTTGGGAGTTTCGGTTGTTATTACGGCCGCTACATCGCCAATAGCGAAAATGTTGGAGTATCCCTTTACCTTTCCAATTTCGTCTGTTTGTATACGTTGCCCTTTGGTAATGTTGGTTTCTGGTATTCCCGCTGGAACCTCCCCTTTTACCCCCGCGGCCCACAATACATTGCGGGTTAAAATAGTTGTGCCATCGTCAATCTTAAGCTCGATGCCGTCATAGCTTTGTACATGCACACCGTTAAATATGGTTACGTCCATATCCGTCAAAAACTTTTTGGCCTTGGTTGAAGCAGCCGGTGAAAATGCGGCCAGCAATTCAGGCTTACCTTCAACCAGGTAGACCTTCATGTTATGTTTTCTTAACCCATGATAGTCTTTCATGAGTATCAGCTGCCGCATTTCGGCTAATGCTCCGGAAAGTTCTACACCTGTAGGACCACCACCCACTACCACGAAGGTCATTAAAGCCGCCTTTTCTTCCGGATCTTTAGAAACCAGGGACTTTTCAAGGTTTTGCAGGATCAGGCTGCGTAAGTTTAACGCCTCGGGGATATTTTTCATTGGCATAGCAAAATGCTCAATTTCTTTATTGCCAAAAAAGTTGGTGTTTGATCCGGTAGCGATAATCAGGTAATCATAGTAAATAGTACCTATATCTGTTGTAAGTGTATTGTTTTCCGGATTTACCTGCTGTACTTCTGCCAGCGCAAATCTGAAATTGTGCTGTTTTGTAAATATCCGTCGTATCGGGAAACCTATTGAATCGGCAGCTATACTGCCCGCGGCCACCTGGTAAAGTAGCGGCTGAAAGGTATGATAGTTATGCTTATCCAATAAAAGCACATCCACAGGTGCATTTTTAAGGTTTTTAGCTACCTGAAGTCCTCCAAATCCCCCCCCGATAATTACCACACGGGGCTTACTACTTTTTTTTTGATCCATAGGAAAATTTTACAACAAGTTTAATGCCTTAGATTTTCAATAATACTAATTATTTCATAATCAAATTGTAAAGTTACAAGTATAATACTTTAATCATTTTTTAACATTTTTTAAACAAAATATCCCATAAATTCATATTTTTAACAGATTTCTGTTTGGTTTAATGGATATTTAGCATTTATCTGGTTATATTATTGTTAAGAATGAATAAAATTGATACGGTTTTGGCAAATTCCACCCAATTATTGAAGAAGAAAAGCCTGCACGTTATAAAAATTGGCGGAAATGTTATTGATAATTCCGAAAATCTGTATCATTTTCTAAAAGATTTTGAAGGGCTTGATGGTTACAAGATATTAGTACATGGCGGCGGCAAGGTAGCAACTCAAATTGCTGAAGAATTGGGTATTGAGGCTAAGCTGGTTGACGGCCGTCGTATTACAGATATTGAAACTTTAAGGGTGGTTACCATGGTATATGGTGGCCTTATTAATAAAAATATAGTTGCGCAATTGCAACGCTTCGGCAACAATGCCATAGGTTTGACGGGGGCCGACGGTAATTTTATCCGCGCCAAAAAGCGCCCGGTAAAAACCATTGACTACGGTTTTGTGGGTGATATGGACGAACAATCCATCAATCCGCAAAATATAAGCCGCTTAATGGAAGCTGGCTTTACCCCTGTTTTTTGCGCGTTAACGCATGATGGCGAGGGTCAATTACTCAACACCAATGCCGATACCATTGCTTCTGCGCTGGCTGTGTCATTGTCTTCAATTTATGAAACCACGCTCATTTATTGTTTTGAGAAAAAGGGCGTACTCCTTGATATTAATGACGAAGACTCACTGATCAGGGAAATTGATCCGGAACATTATGAAGAACTTAAAACCCGTCGTATTATACACAGTGGCATGCTGCCTAAGTTAGACAATGCCTTTACCGCCATTTCATGTGGTGTAAAGGCTGTTATCATTGGCAAGTCCGACGATCTGGGTCAATTAAAAAATAATCAACCATTTGGAACACGTTTAAGTAAAAACGCATGAATTCATCACAGCATTTAGCCATATTAGGCTCTGGCAACATCGGGCTGTCCTTAGCCAAAGGGTTAGTTAAAGCAAACATCTGCAAGCCTCAGCAAATTAGCCTTACACGCAGAAATGTAGCTGCGTTAGCGGAATACTCACAGGAAGGTTATCACACTACCGATAATAATATTAAAGCGGTAAGAAAAGCCGACATTATTGTTTTAGCTGTATTACCCCAGCAACTCAACAAACTGCTTGACGAAATAAGGCCTGCCATTAAAGCCGAAAAACAATTGCTAATATCCGTTATATCAGGCGTTAGCTGCAACGATATCCGCCAGCAGCTTGATCTTAATGTACAAGTAATTCGGGCAATGCCTAATACAGCCATCGCCATCGGCCAATCCATGACTTGCATTGCTACCGATAATGGTACTAATAAAAACATAAACCTTGTTAAATCAATGTTTGATACTGTAGGTGTAAGCATACAGATCAATGAGGAATTGATGACGTCGGCCACAGCGCTTTGTGCCTGCGGCATAGCGTTTTTCCTGCGCTCCATCCGCGCAGCATCACAAGGCGGTACTGAAATAGGTTTCCATGCACATGATGCCTTAAAAATGGCCGCGCAAACGGCTAAGGGCGCCGCCGACCTACTGCTGCAACTGTCATCGCACCCCGAACAGGAAATTGATAAGGTTACCTCGCCAAGCGGTTGTACCATTGCTGGTTTAAATGAAATGGAACACCACGGTTTTAGCTCGGCCATGATAAAAGGTATCAGGCTTTCGGCCGAAAAAGCGGGTGACCTTTATAAAAAGGAATAAATATGCTTATTTTGATAGCCTGCATATCATATTGATATACAGGCTATCAAATAGAAATTACAACAATAACCTAATTACCAAATATTTAAAAAGCCATTTTAATTAAAAGACCATTATTTAACAGATGGCACAACTTTGGCACATACGCTTTTAAGCGTCTATTTAAAAAATGTTAACAGTCGAAAAAATCGGTGGTACATCCATGACCGCCTTAAACGATGTTATAAAAAACATCATTCAATTTGAACGTACAGGGCAACAACTGTATAATCGTATTTTTGTGGTATCTGCCTTTTCGGGAGTAACAAATCTTTTGCTCGAGAACAAAAAAACCGGTGCACCCGGTGTTTACCATAAGTTGGCTAACTTTAAGGATTTTCACAAACCACTTAAAGATCTTATTACAAAACTAAAGCAGATCAATAAAAGTTACGAAAGCCTGGGTCTTGATTTAGCCGAAGCCGATAAATTTATTGAGCAGCGTTTAAAAGATGCTCAAACTTATCTTGAAAATATAGCCAGTATTTTGACTTCCGGGTATGTTAATAAAGAAGACATCTTGCTGGCTGCCCGCGAAATCCTGGCATCTATTGGTGAAAGCCATTCGGCCTTTAACTTTACCAATATCCTCCAAAATATGGGTATCAATGCCACCTTTGTTGATCTGAGCGGCTTTCATGATCATCGTTCGTTTACAATTGACCAGCGTATAAAAAAAGACCTGCAGCATATTGATTTTGAAAACACCATTACCATTGTAACAGGTTATACTAAAGGTACCGAGGGTATTATGCGTGAGTTTGACCGCGGATATTCTGAGGTTACCTTTAGTAAGATAGCTGTGGCTGTAAAACCGCAGGAAGCAATCATCCATAAAGAATATCATTTATGCACTGCCGACCCTGAGCTGGTGGGGGTAGATAATTGTTTCCCGGTTGGTAATACCAATTATGATGTGGCCGATCAGTTGGCCGATGTTGGTATGGAGGCTATCCATCCAAAAGCGTCAAAACCATTGGAAATTAATGACATTGACCTGCGTATCAAAAATACATTCCAGCCCGAACACCCGGGCACACTGATCACGCGCGAATACATCTGCGATAAAAAACGGGTTGAAGTGATTACCGGTACCGAAAGGGTGCTAATGATTGATATTTATGACCCCTCTATGGTTGGCAATGTGGGTACCGATTTCCATATCATGCAATTGTTTTACAAATTTGGCGTGAGCTATACATTTAAGGCCACCAGCGCCAACAGTATTTCTATTGTGATATGGGACAAGGATTTCAATAAAAAACTGATACAGGAGCTCGAAAACGATTTTGAAAAGGTAACTGTAGAAAAAATGGCCATGGTTTGCCTCATCGGTTCCAATATGGATCAGCCCGGCTTGCTTGCCCGCTCGGCAACCGCTCTGGCAAAAAAAGGCATCAACATAAAAAGCTGTGGCTTTGCCTTACGTAAAGTGAACATTCAGTTCCTGGTAGCGCGCGAGGATTTTAAAGAAGCCATTAAAGCTCTAAATAAAGAGATGATATAATTTTGAATTTAAAGGCGAAGGGAAACTATCTGAATCTTCGCCTTTAATTTTTTTCTCACTCCCCTTCTCTCCTTATATTTTCTCATCAGGCAATTTTTATAAGCGCGCTCTTTTTAGCATATTTAATTTTTAATTAATAGGTATGCTTAAATTCCTGCTATTGTTGTTTTCATTGGCTATCTGCGTAAATGCATTCGCACAAAAAGCAAGTAAAAAGCCCTTAGATCAAACCGTTTTTGACGGCTGGCAAAGCATCAGCAACCAGCGTATAAGTGACGATGGCAAATGGATATTATATACCGTAAAACCCCAGCAAGGTGATGCCGAACTATTTATCACCAACAGCCATAACGCCAATAAGTTAAGAATTGAACGCGCCGATACCGCCAGTTTTACCAGTGACTCGCGGTTTGCGGTACTCCTGATCAGACCTTTTTATAAAGCAATCCGCGAAGCGAAGATCAAAAAGAAAAAGCAGGCCGATTTTCCTAAAGATACCCTGGTCATT
The DNA here is from genome assembly GCF_034262375.1 of Mucilaginibacter sabulilitoris. Taxonomy (NCBI): domain Bacteria; kingdom Pseudomonadati; phylum Bacteroidota; class Sphingobacteriia; order Sphingobacteriales; family Sphingobacteriaceae; genus Mucilaginibacter; species Mucilaginibacter sabulilitoris. The sequence goes on along the minus strand of NZ_CP139558.1, from coordinate 3,865,385 downwards.
GTTGCACTTGGTTCAAAATCTGTAACTAAGATACCCGCTATCCGTTCGTTCAAACTGGCTTCGTGCGCAAGCGTTGTGGCATACCTTGCAGCAGCTGATACAGTAAAGAAAAGTGCGGCTAATGATACCTCAAAAAAGGCAGTTAGCGCTATTATTGCCCCGCCAACACATGAAGGTTCCGACCTGACTGTGAGTAAACTATCAGGCAAAACCTCCCGCACATTTAAATATGTTACCGATTACCAGTTAAGTAAAAATGGAAAACTATTGGCTTTTGCGGTTACCGCGCCGGAAAAGCAAAAGGATATAAAGTCTGGCATGTATGTTTATGATATTGATAAAAATACGGTGAAACCGATAGGCACGGGAAGGGGCAATTACCGCAATATCACCATTGATGATAACGACAAACAAGTAGCTTTTACTGCCGAGAAAAATCCGGAAAAAGCGCTGGTTAAACCTTTTAAATTATATTATTACAATACCCCTTATGACAGCGCCGAAGTTATTGCCGCCACCGGGTTAAGAGGCATGCCTCAACAATGGGCCGTAAGCGGTGACGGAAAAGTTTATTTTAGTAAAAGCGGCAATAATTTATTTTTCGGCACCGCCCCTATTCCCAAACCAGCCGATACCACTATTGTTGATTTTGAGGTCGCCAAACTCGATATATGGAATTATAAAGACGATTACCTGCAGCCACAACAGCTTAAAAATTTGCAAACCGAATTAAAGCGCAGTTATCTTGCCGTCATAAAACTCAACGAAACCGTACCCGCGCCATTGCAGCTTGGCAGCAAGGCTATACAGGACATACAGGTAGCATGTAATAAAGATGCCCGCTATGTATTAGGTGTTACCGATACAGGGGCCCGTGTACAGGCCCAATGGGAAGGTGGCACCAAACAGCAGGCATATTTAATAGATACCAAAAGTGGCAATAAACGGCTTATTAACGCGAGTACGAGAGCCCGGTATCACATCTCTCCCGGCGGCAAATATGTCATCTGGTTCGATCAGGAAAAACAAAACTGGTTTTGCTATACCATTGCTACCGGTAAAAAAACAAACTTAACAGGCGCTGTTGGTACCAAAATGGGTGATGAATTAAATGATGTACCCGACTATGCGCCAAATTATGGACTGGCCGGCTGGGTTCAGGGTGATAAATCGGTGTTGATATATGACCGTTATGATATATGGAGTATTGATCCTGCGACTGGTATCGCCACCAATTTCACCAACGGCATGGGCCGTAAAAACAAGCTAATTATCCGTTATGATGCTGCCGATCCGGAACAAAAATTCATTCCGGCCAAAAAAGTGATGTGGCTGCAGGCTCAAAATGAGGTAAATAAACAGTGGGGATATTTCACCAAATATCCGGAAAGCAGGGCCATTCCCGAAAAAGTTTCCATGCTTTCCATGAGTTATAACAATCTGTTAAAGGCAAAAAATGCTGATATGTATATTTATACCAGGGAGAGTTATGAATTACCCCCAGATCTGTATCTATCGGCTAACCTGAAAAAGGAGATCAAATTAAGCAGTATCAACCCACAGCAACAGACATACAATTGGGGCACGGCGTCGCTGGTTCATTGGACTACGCCGAAAGGGTTTAAGGCAGACGGTATTTTATACAAACCTGAAGATTTTGACCCCACCAAAAAATATCCGATGATCGTATATTTTTATGAAAAACTCTCGGAAGGTCTTTACAATTATATTGCGCCTGCTCCTACTCCTTCGCGACTGCCTATTTCATTTTTTGTAAGCAACGGGTACCTGGTTTTCGCGCCAGATATCAGTTACCAGAATGGGCATCCCGGGGCATCCGCTGTAGAATTTATCAATTCGGGTGTAGAATCATTAAAGAAGAATCCCTGGATTGATACTGCCCACATTGGCATCCAGGGACAAAGCTGGGGTGGTTACCAGGTGGCGTATCTTATTACCCAAACCAATATGTATGCTGCGGCCTGGGCAGGTGCGCCTGTAGTTAATATGACATCTGCCTATGGTGGTATCAGGTGGGAATCGGGTGTGAACAGGCAGTTTCAGTATGAAAAAACACAAAGCCGTATAGGCGCTACCTTGTGGGAGAAACCACAGCTGTATATTGAAAACTCTCCCTTATTCCAGTTGCCTAAAGTACAAACACCGGTTATGATCATGAGCAACGATGCTGATGGTGCCGTTCCCTGGTACCAGGGTATTGAAATGTTTACAGCATTACGCCGTTTAGGTAAACCTGTTTGGCTGCTGCAATATAATGGCGAAGCCCATAATTTGGTATTACGCCAAAACCGTAAAGATATCACGATACGTGAACAGCAGTTTTTTGATCATTTTTTGAAAGGAGCACCCATGCCGGTTTGGATGGCGAAAGGTGTACCGGCAGTTGATAAAGGGAAAGACTGGGGTTTTGAATTGGTGAAATGATTGCGTCCACCTCTTTGTCATCCTGAGTGTAGCGAAGGATCTATCAGCGGATTAGATTCTTCGCTACACTCAGACTCAGAATGACAAATAAGCAAAAAAGCCGGGTAAACCCCACGAATGGTCGGAAGATTTTATCTTCCGACTTTTTTTGTTTTTCAGGCTTAAAGTTTTGTATTTAAGCATTTGATTATCAATTATTTACTTGTTTTTCTCATTGATTTTGAGTATATTAAATGCTGTAAATCAATCAGATATGACGATATTTAAAGATCATAACATTACTGTAAAACAGCTTTTAGGTTTCATTCCGGAGGCGCTGATAGCAAATTTGTCGCTCACAACCAAGATCGATCATTACGCAAAGGTTTTGCATGGCAATAAGCTGTTTTATTTGCTGCTCTATGGTATTTTAGACAACGACAGGCTTAGCCAGAGAAGCCTTGAGGACACGTTCAATGCTTCGGTATTTAAAGTGCTTTTTAACCTTGATGAAGATGAAAAGGTCTGCAGGAGTTCCATTTCGGAAAGGTTGTCTAAGGTTGACCCGGACTATTTCAGACAGATCTATGAATACATCTACGAGCGTTTTTCCTGCTCCTATACGTTAACGGAAAGAAAGCAGTATAATCTCATCCGTGTAGACAGCACTATAGTCAGTGAAACCGCCGGCAAGCTAACCGCAGGCATTGTCAATGCCGGCAGTAGCAAGAAAGCAATCAAATATAGTCTTGCTTTTGATGGCTTGCTGCCAGGCCTTGCGCAGGTCTTTACCAGCCCAAAGTATGGCAACGAAGATAATGCACTGCCCGAGGTTGTCATGGCGCACGTAAAGAAAGAACCCGGGCATCAAAATATCTATGTACTGGACAGGGGGCTTCAATCTACCCGGACAATGAAAACTTTCAGTGAAAGTGAGCTAAACTTCATCTGTCGTTCAAAGGAGAACAGAAAGTTCGAATTGGTAGAATCGCTGATCACTGAAGGGCAGAACATGGATATGGGGGGAGCCATTTTGCTTAGAGATAGCATTGTCCGGCTCTATACAGGTATGCCTATAGCCAACAAGCGGGGGAATAAACATTACAGAGAGGTACTGGTGGATCGTCCTTTTCGCCTGGTTGTCGTAAAAAGTAAATCCGATGATGGTAAAGAGTACTGGCTGTTAACCAATGAGTTCGACTTATCAGCCAAAGACATCGCCCAAGCCTACCGCAGGCGTTGGGACATCGAGGTTTTTTTTCGGTTCCTCAAACAAGAACTCAACGTGAGCCACCTGGTTTCGCTAAATAAAAACGGTCTACAGGTTATGTTATATATGACATTGATAACCCGTATGCTGGTATTGATCTACAAAAAGGGGAATAAACAGGGTTATAAAACTTCTAAAAGACGATTTGCTATGGAAGTCAGAGACTTGGCCATTGCTTTAATTGTTGTACAATGTGGTGGTGATCCCGGCCTCTTTTTTAAGACATAAAAAATGGCCGGAATTTCTTCCGACCATTCGTGCTAAAAAGCCGCTTTTTTGCTTTACTATATTATATCTTATATATCTTATATATCTCTGTTAGGATCCCATTTCTCGAGGTAATCCGCTACGCGGCGCACAAATGAACCGCCCAGCGCGCCATCAACTACTCTATGGTCGTATGATAATGACAGGAACATCATATGACGGATAGCGATCATATCACCTTGCTGGGTTTCAATTACCGCGGGCTTTTTCTTGATAGCCCCTACCGCTAAAATAGCAACCTGTGGCTGGTTGATAATGGGTGTTCCCATTACGTTGCCAAATGAACCTACGTTTGTTATAGTGAAAGTACCATCTTTTACGTCATCGGGCAGGAGTTTACCTATGCGGGCCCTGTTGGCAAGGTCATTAACAGCTTTGGTAATACCCAAAAGGTTTAACTCATCCGCTTTTTTAATTACCGGTACTATAAGGTTTCCGCTTGGCAAGGCGGTTGCCATACTAATGTTAATAGAAGCTTTTTTAATGATCTGCGTACCGTTAACGGATATATTGATCATCGGAAAATCTTTGATGGCCTTTACAACAGCTTCAATAAAGATAGGCGTAAACGTAATTTTTTCACCTTCGCGCTTTTCAAAGCTGTTCTTAACCTTTTCGCGCCACATGACCAGGTTGGTCACGTCGGCTTCCACAAACGAGGTAACATGCGGAGACGTTTGCTTGCTCATTACCATGTGATCGGCAATTAAGCGGCGCATCCTGTCCATTTCTATAACCTCATCTACACCATTCACTGAAGTAGCAGCTACCGGTTTATTTTCAACAACTTTTTGCTGTGGTTCTTCAGTCTTGGCAGACGGTGCTACTGTAGTATCGTTAATCGAATACGTAGCCGGTTCATTTGTCTTTAATGGAGATCCGGTAGCTACAGGAGCTTGTACGGGCTCTTCCATTTGTTGTGCAGCGGCGGCAGGTCTTTGCCTGTTTTGCAGGTAACTTAAAAGATCATCTTTGGTTAACCTGCCGTCCGAACCGGTACCAGGTATCCTGTCTAATTCAGCAATGCCTATATTTTCCTGGTTGGCTATATTTCTTACCAATGGCGAATAAAACCGGCCTTCACTTTTGAATGTTTCGGCTGCAACGTTATTTCTTTCTAACTGATCAATACCTGGTATTGTTACCGGTTCAGATATAGCGGACACCTCGGTCTGATGAGTTTGAGCAGCAGGAATAACAGCAGCTTCTTCCCGGTGTGTTTCAACTGCTGTTTGCTTTTCTTCCGGTACAGATGGTGCAGCAGCAACGGCTGAACCAGATTCTTCTGCAGCGGTTTCGATAATTGCTATAACAGACCCAACCTGAACAACGTCATTTTCTTTATAAAGCTGTTCTACTAATTTACCGGCTACCGGAGAAGGAACATCAGAGTCAACCTTATCGGTTGCAATTTCCATTACTGCTTCATCTGCGTCTACATGATCTCCTGGGTTTTTTGTCCATTTAATGATAGTTGCTTCTGCAACACTTTCACCCATTTTTGGCAATAATAGTTGGTATTTGGCCATGCGAAAATTATAGTTCTTTCCCAAAATTAAGGATTTCGATCTGTACTTTGCAATTATGTGAGCAAAGTATTTAACATTGACAGTGCACTTATGGCGCTCCGCTCAATATTTTGCCTGCGTTTATTACCAAATGTAAATTTCTTTATCAACATTTTTTGTGGACCGGCAACAGCAATCCACACAGTACCAACAGGTTTATCAGCACTACCGCCATCAGGCCCGGCTATACCCGTTACTGATATGGCAAAATCTGTTTTGAAATTCAATAGGGCCCCTTGTACCATTTCCTTCGCGGTTTCTTCACTAACAGCTCCAAATTTCTCAATTGTTTCTGATTTCACCCCCAAAACGCTTTGTTTTAATTCGTTTGCATAGGTAACCCCACCACCCCAAAATACCGCAGATGAGCCAGGATGTTGTGTAAACAGGTGCGACAGGTATCCCCCGGTACAGCTTTCGGCAACTGAAAGGGTTAGTTCCCTGGCCGTCATTTTATCGAGTATTGCCTTTTCGAGGGCAATGTCCTGGTCAGTTACAAACACGTTTCCAATGCGTTCAATTATTCTCGCAGCAAACTCATCAACTTTTGATTGTAAAGTCGCTTCGTCTTCACCAAATCCGCTCAAACGTAAACGTACCTGACCCAGTTTTGGCAAATAAGCCAGTTTTATATGGGCAGGAAGATCATTTTCAATATCGGCAATGCGCTCGGCCAGGAATGATTCACCCTCGCCTACAGTTAATATCGTCTTGTGAACAATAGCAGGAAGTTCCAATGTCGATTTTATTTTGGGCAGCACCTCTTCTTCCATCATATACATCATCTCAAAGGGCACTCCGGGCATCGACACGTAAATAACACCTTCATGGTTAAACCACATGCCGGGCGCAGTACCATTGTGGTTCAATATTACCTCACAATTTGCCGGAACGTATGCCTGGAGCCTGTTAACTTCAAGCAACGGGCGGTTATACCGCTCAAAAATACGTTGTACATTATCAAGCGCTTCCTTATTTTCAACAAGCCCTACGCTAAAATATTCAGCCAATGTTTTTTTGGTAATATCGTCTTTAGTTGGACCCAAACCACCGGTAATAAATATAATACCGGCCCGCCCGGCTGCCTCTTTCAATGCTTTTAAAATATGCTCCCTATCATCAGATATAGACGAGATCTGCTTAACACGCACTCCTATTTTATTTAGCTCGGTAGCCATCCAGGCCGAATTGGTATCAACAATTTGGCCAATAAGTATTTCATCACCTATGGTTATAATTTCTGCCAGCATTATTAATTAGTAAAAGGTTCCGTTGTTTGTATAATCGTTTCTCTTGCTCAGCTTAAGATCCTGCAAAATGGTTGACTTTACCTTCAAGGTAACGTTATATGATTTTAAATATCCAAAGGGAATCCACTGAACCGACAGGTCCCAGCAATGTAAATCGCGGTAAATAGAAAAAGACGTAGCGCTTCCCACTTTCATTACCTTGAGGTCAAAGTTGGTGGAGCCCTGTATTTTCCATTTGGCCGTAAGGTTAAAATCGCCGCTCACCTGTATGGTATTACTTGTCGAAATATTATTCAGCGAGTTGCTGTAACTATAGCTGTAATTAAAATTAATGTTCCAGGGCACATTAAAGTCTACATACGCATTGGGGTCGCTGTTTACCAAAGCCAACCTGTCGGCCTGCGTGGGAGTTATATTTTGCAATGTATTGTTAACCACGCCCGGGGTACCGCGGGCCGCGGCCTTGGTTGAATTGAAACTACCGCTCATAGATATACCAATATTGCTTAACTGCGGAAATTTACCATCCTGCCAGGTATACCTGTCTATGGGTACACTGTACCTTTTAATATTATTATTTTCAATAGAATCCCGCACCACGGTAACATACGGGTTAAAGCTACCCTGGAAACTAATATTTAGCTTTTGATTAAAAATAGCGGTGTGCCCCGAAAACGTAATTGGTGAAAGCTTCATGGAATCGGCAGCGAAGTTATAGAACGTTGAAAACGAAAGCCCCTGTAAAATAGTTATTTTCCTGTCGGTTCCGGATGTATCGGTGCTTTTGGCTTTTACCTTGGCCTCAATAGTATTATCTAAACTAAAATTCAAACCCGCTTGCTTTCCGGGAGAAGGGCCACCATAAACCGCCCCATCAAAAATGGAATATTTTTGGTAGGTATAAGGATATGGAATAGAGGCACTACTTACTGCTGTTTTATAATATCCGAAGCTTGGATCCGAAAAATCAGGACGGTAACCAAAACTGATGGAGGGAGTTGCTACGTGCCTGATGGCCTTTAAATTACCATGCTTAAAGTTTATTTGTCCGTATAACTTGGTTGATAAACCGGTACTTAAGCTGTACTCACCAGCACGTTTGAACCCGGGAATAGTATCTACTATCAGCTGATCACCATTACTTATACTCCCCCGTTCAAATCTTTTATTTATACTTTGAAAATACCAACGTTCGGTATAATTGACACTGCTGTTAAACTGGAAGTATTTAAGCACATTTAAACCTAAACTTACCGGTATCTGGTGCTGGAAACCATTTTGCAGACGTTTTGATAATGTTTCGCTTTTAAATAATTCAGCCTCTGGAATATTATTCACCTTATTTGTGGCGGTCATGTTATAACTAACCGTGATTTTCTGATACCATTTTTGTTCGCCAACCCGGTCTTTGGAATCGAACGGGTTTATTGACGACATACCAAATGCCACGGTTGGCAGCTCAATGGTAATGGTTTTTTGTGCTATATCCTGGCTATGTGACAAACCTACACTCATGTTAAAAGGCGTACCCGCCCAGGTTTTACTATATGAAATACTTGAACGCAAACTGCTTTGCGCTATAGTATTCGGGTTGTAATTTGAAAATGAGGGGCTGTTTCTGAAAAAGCCTTGTGTACCGGCATTTACTGATGCACTAAACGTAGAACCTGGGTTGGCATTGGCATCCTGTGAATGTGTCCAGTCGATGTGTATGTCTTTAACCGAGGGATCGCCCGGCAAACCGTAATTATGTGAACCGAAGCTAAGTGCAAGATTCCCGGTGTATTTATATCGCTTTAAATAACGCATTACGCTATTTAACTCATAAGATCCTTTGGAATAAACAGTAGCTGTGGTGGTAAGGTCAATATAATCATTGAAACCAAGGTAATAACCAAAGTTCGACAGCTTAAAACCCAGCTGCTGATCTTCACCAAAGGTAGGTAGTATTACCCCCGAAGTACGTGAATTAGGTTTTGGAAAAAAACCGAATGGTATAGCCAGCGGCAAGGGTATGCCCTCAATTTCCAAATATGCCGGGCCGGAAATAATTCTGTTTTTTTCACCAATGCCACGGGTTATCACAATACCAAAGTGCGTTTCAGGATACGGCAGATCGCAGGTACTGAATATCACATTACGGTAAGCCACTTCCGTTTCATTCAGTTTTTTTGCCTGTCCGCCAGATATGAAATTACCGTCCTGTTCAGATGCCGGGTTGTATAACTTACCTTTTTTTGTTTCATAGTTAAACAAAAGTGAATCGGACGATACCGGCTTTTCGCTCTTTTGCTTTGAAATAGGTCGGCCAATATAACGTTTGGTTCGCGGGTCAATACTTCCCCGGGCAAATATTACGTGGTTTTTCTGATCAACCTTAATATAATCGGCATCAAGCTCAAAATCCTCATAAGTTACACGTGCCCGCCCGTACAGGTATAAAATATCGTGATCAAAATCATTACGGGTAGAATCTTCGGCAACAGCCTTTACTTCCGATTGCAGGCTGCCATCTTTTTTAGTAGTATCATTTTGAACCTTCCCATTTTGGGATGTTGGAGTACGCCCATTTTTTTTACCTTTAAGCAGTTTCCTGTCTTTAACAGTATCAAGTTTTATAATCGTATCAATAACAGTTCTGCTATAATAGCCCTTATGTGTACCTTTGCTTTCGGCAATAAGTACATTCACCGTTAAAATAATTGCAAGTAGAAAAAAAAAGGTTATGAATTTCAAAATTGATTATGAATAGTATTTTTGCAGGTACAGTTTAACAGCGTTCAAAAATAATGAAAAATAGGGCATTGAAAAGATTGATTTATAGTTTATCGGTATTACTAATACTCCTTTCATTTTTTCCGGTTACATCTTATGGTTCCATAAAAAAAGATACTATCGTAAATAATTCAAAAAATGATACTGTAACTAACAATACAGGTTTTAAAATCAAAACTATTATTATTGATGCCGGTCACGGTGGCAAACCTTCCAGTACCGAAGGCCACTTTTCACATGGCGCATCAGGCGAATATTCTACTGAAAGGAATGTAACGCTTGCTATCGCGTTTAAATTGCAAAAAGCAATAGAAAAAGATCTGACAGGTGTAAAAGCCGTAATGACACGTACTACCGAAGATGATGTTTCGTTTGAAAGGCGGGCAGAAATAGCCAATCAAAACAAAGGAAATATTTTTGTATCCCTACACTGTAATTCCCTATCTAACAGATATATACGAGAAAGAGTTGGCACCAAACGCCATAAACCAGTGTATCGTACAGTTAGTGTACCTGATCGTTCCGGCAAGGGTGTGTTAGTACTTGTTTATGGGTTAAAGCGTACAAGGGAAGCAGAAAATGAAATAAAAGCCAATCAGGTTGAGGGTGATTCTGAAATGAGTGCCGGTTTGGATCCGGATGATCCCGTTACTATTATCTTAACTAATGAGTATAAAAGAAAATTCAGGCAACAAAGCATAAATCTTGCAAACCTTATTAACAATGAATTTGTTCAAACAGACGAAAGGCCGAGCGAAGGAATCAGGGAGCAAAGCATTTACGTACTGTGCCATAGCGCAATGCCATCTGTTTTAGTGGAAACTGGCTATATAAACAATCCGGATGATGAAAAGTACTTAAATTCGGAAGATGGGCAAAACGAAATCGTAGCTTCCATTGTTCGTGCTTTAACAACTTATAAAAAAAGCGTAGAGCAACTGTCACAATAATTAGTAATAACACGTATACTACACAAGCAATAAAAAGAACACAGGAAACACACACCCATAACCACTACTGAATGAAAATCTCAAACGAAACTAAAATAGGCGCACTTACGGCCATCGCTATAACTATACTCATATTGGGCTATAGCTTTCTGCGCGGAAATGATGTTTTTTCTGGTTCTAATAAATATTATGCTGTTTATAAAAGTGTGGAAGGCCTTGCCCTGGCAAAGCCTGTCCTGGTAAATGGGTTTCAAATTGGGCGCGTATCAAGTATGAAATTGCAACCTGACGGACGTACGGTTGTTGAATTTAAAATTGACCCTGATTATGTTATCCCCAATAATACACTTGCAAAACTATCAAGTACCGACCTTTTGGGCAGTAAAGCCATTGTTTTTGAGCTGGGCAACAGCAAGGTGCCTGCCGACGATAAAGATACCCTAAGGGCCGACATACAGGGCAGCCTGGCAGAAAGTTTGCAGCCGATACAAAAAAAGGCCGAAATGCTGATATCAAAAATGGATTCATCATTGGCTGCTATTAACAAAATATTGAATCCTACCTTTCAAAAAAATGTTGACCGCAGCTTTATGAGCATCGCCAACTCATTACAAACACTTGAAGGCACTACTAAAAAAATTGATAGGCTAGTAGGCTCTCAATCAGGCCATATCAATGGCATACTTACTAATGCAGAGGTTGTTTCAGGAAGTTTAAAAACCAGCACAGAACACTTAAACGGCATGACTGCCAATTTTGAAAAGGTAAGTAATGATATAGCGGCCGCCAATATTAAGCAAACATTAGACAACGCCAATAAAGCCATGGCCGACCTGCAGACCACTATAGCCAAAATTAATAATGGCCAGGGTTCATTAGGTTTATTGATGAACGATGATAAGATGTATAAAAATCTTACTGATGCATCAAACAACCTGAACAACTTGTTTATTGATCTAAAAGCTCATCCAAAACGTTATGTAAGCTTCTCCATTTTTGGAGGAAAGAAAGACTAACTGCTTATAGAGTCAAGAGATAAGAATCAAGATATAGGATAACAAAAAAGCAGGCGATGATCGTCTGCTTTTTTTTATTTCAATTGGGAGTAGTCTTATATCTTGATTCTTATATCCTGTTTCTTCCCTTACCCTATAATAAATGTTTTGCCTTCAATTGCCAGTTCGGTTGCAGGAAAAACACTGCGGGCCTCATCAAGCAGTTCATTTAAAGTTTTATACCTTGCCGAAAAATGACCAATAAGCAGTTTTTTTGCATTTGTCTTTAACGCTATCTGAGCGGCCTGCAACGCTGTAGTATGGTGGGTTTCATTAGCCCTGTCAAGCATATCGTTTAAAAATGTAGCCTCATGATAAAGCACTGTGACATTGCTTATCTGGTTAAAATACTGTTCGTTATATAAAGTATCCGAACAATAGGCATAAGCTTTGGGTATATCAGAATCAATGGTTAGGGTTTCGTTTTTGTATACTACCCCACTCGCCGATGTATAATCACTTCCCTTTTTCAGCGCGGTATAATATTCTACCGGGATGTTTAGCTCTTCCAATTTCTCTTTGATCAACTTACGCAGGCGCTTTTTCTGTTTAAAAATAAACCCGGTACAATCAATTCGGTGATCGAGCGGTATAGTTTCTACAACTATATCATTGTTATTTACAATTACCTCGGCTTTTTGAGCATCAGTAAATTTATATTCTAACGGAAACTGTAGTGTAGTTTCTGAATATTTTAACTGCAGGTCAATTATTTCTTTTAGCTGAGGCGGGCAGAAAAGGTACAGTGGCTTTTTCCGTCCGTTAAGATGCATTGATGATAATAAACCGACCAACCCCAGGTAATGATCGCCATGAAGATGGCTTATGAATATATAATCAATACGACTGGCTTTAATATCAAAACGCAGCATTTGCTGCTGGGTACCTTCGCCACAATCAATTAAATAAAGATGTTCGTTGATATTGAGCGCCTGCGATGTTGGGTTTCTGTTAAAAATAGGGGTTGCCGAACTGCTCCCAAGTATTGTTACCTCAAATTTCATATAGGGTAAACAATCATAAGACTTATCTTGCTTCTTTTTTCAGTTCTTTTTCAATCTCTTCCATAAAGATAAGGTCGATGCCTTCTTCGGCTGTAGGAACAATATTCAGTACATTATCCAATTGCGAAATAGTAACCAAACGTGCAACCGCGTCATTTAAACCTGCCAGGATAAATAACCCTGTAGCATTTTTACATAAACGATGGCCAACCAGTAAACTGCTTAAACCAGAGGAATCTGCAAATTTCACCTGTGAAAGATCAAGAATTATATTTCGCTGACCTTCAGTATTGATCAATATCAACTCAGATTTTAATTGCGGTGTTACCAATGAGTTCAATTTTGACTCATTAAGCTTCACTAAAATATATTTCTCGTGTTTATCGACGGTGAATTTCATTCCTATTAAAAATTAGAAAGCTAAGATATGATTATTTTACGTGTAATTAAAAATTACAAATTGGTTAATGCTTGTTTAATCCCAGATTCAACCCTGTTTAATACGCTTTCGTTATCTGACTTTACAAATGGTTCGCCAATAATTTGTTCATATAACTCAATATAGCGTTCCGATATGGAATTCACAATCTCTGACGTCATCACCGGTACTACCTGGCCATCTTTGCCCTGAAAACCATTCTCAATCAGCCATTTTCGCACAAACTCTTTTGAAAGCTGTTTCTGAGGCTCATCATTTTGCTGGCGTGCTTCATAACCTTCTTTGTAAAAATACCTTGAGGAATCTGGCGTATGTATTTCGTCAATCAAATAAATCTGATCGCCAACTTTCCCAAATTCATACTTTGTATCAACCAATATAAGTCCTTGTTTTGCAGCAATTTCCGTTCCACGTTTAAACAAGGCTTTGGTATAGGTTTCCAGTTGGGCATAATCATCAGCCGATACGATGTTTTGTTTTAATATTTCGGCTTTTGAAATATCCTCATCATGCCCTACTGACGCTTTGGTAGTAGGCGTAATAATAGGCTCTGGTAGTATGTCATTCTCCTTTAATCCTTCCGGTAAGCTTTCACCGCAAACCTGTCTTTTACCTGCACTATATTCGCGCCAGGCATGCCCAGCTAAATAACCACGAATTACCATTTCAACTTTAAAAGGTTCACAAATGCGGCCAATAGTAACACTTGGATCAGGCACTGATATTACCCAATTTGGAACGATATCGGCAGTGGCTTCTAAAAAACGTGCTGCTATCTGGTTCAACACCTGTCCCTTGTATGGGATAGGCTCTGGCAGCACCACGTCAAATGCCGAAATACGGTCGGTAACCACCATGGCCAGGTATTTATTATTTATAGTGTAAACATCACGAACCTTGCCTTTGTAAAAATTAGTTTGGCCCGGGAAGTTAAAATGTGTTTCTTTTATTGCGTTCATGTGAGAGTCAAGAATTCAGAGTCAAGAATCAAGAAAGGAATACCAATTTTTCCTGTTTCTTGATTCTTAACTCTTGTTTCTAATTTTCTATTGCTTTTATTGTATATCTCCGTAAGCTTCCAGTATTTTACGCACCAGTTTGTGCCTTACCACGTCTTCGCCGCTCAGGTATACTATTTCAATTCCCTTAATATCGGTTAATATGCGCAGGGCGGTATGCAGACCCGATTGTTGTTTTTTAGGCAAATCTATCTGTGTAACGTCGCCCGTAACAATAAACTTAGCCGAAGGGCCCATGCGGGTCAGGAACATCTTTAATTGCATATCGGTAGCATTCTGAGCCTCGTCCAATATCACAAAACAGTTATCAAGTGTACGGCCGCGCATAAATGCCAGCGGAGCTATTTCAATGGTACGGTTTTCCAGGTAAACTTTTAGCTTTTCTGCAGGGATCATATCATCAAGCGCATCATACAAAGGGCGCAGATAAGGATCTATCTTTTCTTTCAGGTCGCCAGGTAAAAAGCCGAGGTTCTCCCCTGCTTCCACGGCCGGCCGGGTTAATATTATCCTCTTAATTTCCTTGTTTTTGAGCGCCCGTACAGCCAAAGCTACAGCAGTATAGGTTTTACCTGTGCCCGCAGGCCCAATGGCAAAAAGTATATCGCTTTTACCAATTCCATCAACCATTTTGCGCTGGTTGGCAGTACGCGCTTTAACCATTATACCGTTTGGCCCAAAAACAATTACCTCGCCGCTGGCAAACTTATCATTTACCTGGTCTGCGGATGGAGCTGCACTTGCTTTTGACCCAAGTATACGTTCAAGGTCGGTAATATTCAGGTTTTCAAATTTCTCTACATGCTGAAGCAGGTGATCAAATTTCTCCTGAAAAGTATTCAGTTCGTGATCATCACCCAAAATTTTAACTTCGCTGCCACGTGCAACTATTTTAAGCTTAGGATATTGTTTCTTAATGATCTCAAAATGATCATTATTTGGCCCCCACAATACTGCCGGATTTACGTTTTCAATTGATAGCTTTAGCTCGTTCAATACTAATTTGATTTTTTAGTTACCGATTTTTATGAATTAAAAATTGAATATTTGTAGCTTCAAATGCTACTACAAGATTAGCAATAAATATTATAAAATTAATGGCAATAATAACATTAACTACTGATTTGGGCGATAAAGATATTTACCAGGCTGCACTTAAAGGTAGTATCTACAAATTGTTGCCTACAGTTAACATTGTTGATATTACCAACAGCGTTGCTGCCTTTAACGTGCAGCAGGCTGCCTTTATATTAAAAAACAGTTTTTATTACTTTCCCGAAGATACAGTACACCTTATTGGTATAGATACTGTGTATAATGACCATACCAAATACCTGGCCGTACGGTATAAAAAACACTATTTTGTAGGGGCCGATAATGGAATTTTTTCGTTGATGTTTGATGCCGAACCTGAGGAAATTGTAGAGATCAATATTATGCAGGATCTTAAATTCTTGCATTTCCCGCTGGCCGATATTTTTGTAAAAGCTGCCTGCCATTTGGCACAGGGCGGTAAACTAACCGAAATAGGTATCCCGGTTCATGACATCGAAAACAAAATGAATTTACAGCCTGTTATTGAAAAAAACCTGATAAAAGGTGTGGTTATTTATATTGATTCGTTTCAGAACGTAATAACCAATATCACCAAGGAATTTTTTAACAGTGTGCAGCAAGGCCGGCGGTTTGTTTTAAACTTTAAACGAAATGAAACCATTAATCATTTAAGCTGGCACTATAATGAAGTTCCTGTCGGCGAAAAACTGTGCCTTTTTGGTATAAGTGACCACCTGGAAATTGCCATAAATAAAGGCAACGCAAGCGGCTTGTTAGGTTTAAACCTTAATGATAAGGTCATCATCGAGTTTCAATAACATTATGAAAAAATTCTTATTGCTTAGCTTACTTTGTTTCCTGTTTATTGATGTACTACATGCCCAGACAAATGAACAGGTTAGCGCCGATTCAATAGCTTATCAACTGCAGCGGAAGAAAATAAACAGCATGCTTGATATGCGGAAACTCCGCTTTGGGCAGTACAGTCAAAGCCTTAATGAGCACACAGGTATATTTGGTCTGCAAACCAAGGGCGATATACGCCGATCGAACGATATATTGATGGATATTGTTAAAACCGACGATAAAATTTACAAAGAGCTCAAAATATTATTAGAATACAAGGCTTTTCAGCAAAGGCAGATACAAAATCATTCTAAAGAAGCCGAAAGCATGAACCTGGGTTATATGAGCACTATCAACAAGCTTCGGCAGCAAAACCAGCAGTTAAAAGCAAACGCTCAAAAGGCTCTTGAACAAAAACAAAGCTCCCAACGCATTTATATAATAGTAATTGTTCTCATGCTTGCGTCAATTTTATTTCTTTTAAACAAAAAAAGTAAAGTTAAGGTGTAATTTTGCGCCCATAACTATAAAACCCATAAATGGCAAGAGGACGACTGAATAGTGGCGCTAAAGCTGAAACTGAATTACCCAAGGCTAAAATAAACAGGCAAAGCATACAAAATATACGTAAACTGCTCACCTACATTAAACCTTACAGGGGCAAATTTATAGCCGGACTTATTTTTTTATTCATATCAAGCCTTGTAGGGCTGGCCTTCCCTAAGATATTAGGTGCCTTAATAGATGCCGCACAGGGTAAATATCAAAACAATTACTTGCCACACAGCCTCAATGGCATAGCGGTCGCGGGCTTTTTACTATTGTTTGGACAGGCATTTGTATCGTTTTTCAGAGTGGTTTGGTTTGTACAGGTAGCTGAGAAATCACTGGCCGATATCAGGCGCGATACTTATTTTAAACTGATAACATTGCCTATGAACTTCTTCGCCAACCGCCGTGTTGGTGAATTAAACAGCCGCATCTCCGCCGATCTTTCACAGATACAGGATACACTTACTACCACCTTTGCCGAAATCATCAGGCAGCTGGTAATTATGGTAGGTAGTGTTATTTTGCTGGCTGTAGTATCTATTAAACTAACCCTTGCTTTGCTGGCAATACTGCCTTTTCTGGTAGGATTTGCTGTGTTTTTTGGAAGATATATCCGTAAACTATCACGCCAGGCTCAGGATAAACTGGCCGAATCAAATACCATTGTTGAAGAAACGCTGCAGGGTATTGCCAATGTTAAGGCCTTTGTTAATGAGGCTTATGAGGCAACCCGTTATGATAGAATTTTAAGAGCGGTAGTAAACATAGCCGTAAAAGGAGCCAAATTCCGGGGAATATTCGCATCGTTCATTGTATTTTGCCTGTTTGGAACCTTTGTGGGGGTGATATGGTATGGTTCGGTATTGGTAAGCAATCACGAAATACTGGTGGGTGACTTGACCACCTTTATCATGTATTCCATATTTGTAGGTGCTGCTATGGGCACTTTCCCTGATCTATATGCCAATTTACAAAAGGCTGTTGGTGCAAGTGAGCGGGTACTGGAAATACTAGCCGAAAATGGCGAAGATATACACATGGTTGAAAACAATAACAAGGTTGACCAGCAAATCAAAGGCGATATCGCTTTTGATAATGTAGTTTTTGCCTACCCGTCCCGCTCAGAACTTACGGTTTTAAAAGGTATTTCGTTCGATGCTGCCGCCGGGCAGCGGGTTGCCATTGTAGGCCCCAGCGGTTCTGGTAAGTCAACCATGGCTTCATTGATATTACAGTTTTATCACCCGCAAAACGGTGGCATTTTATTTGATGGCCGCCCCGCATCTGATTTTTCGATCACTGATATCCGTAACCAGGTGGCCATTGTACCACAGGATGTGATGCTGTTTGGCGGATCGATATTGGAAAACATTGCTTACGGTCGACTTAGTGCATCTAAAGAAGATATTATACAGGCCGCTAAACGGGCAAACGCGCACCAATTCATTAGCTCCTTTCCTGAAGGATATGAAACTATTGTTGGTGAGCGTGGCGTAAAACTATCGGGCGGCCAACGCCAGCGCATTGCTATAGCCAGGGCTCTATTAAAAAACCCATCTATATTAATACTGGATGAAGCGACATCTTCATTAGATTCTGAATCGGAAAGACTGGTTCAGGAAGCTTTGGAAGAACTGATGAAAGACCGTACATCCATCATCATAGCACACCGTCTTTCTACCATTAGAGAGGCCGATAAGATCATTGTACTTGAAAAAGGTGAGATCATTGAATGCGGCAGTCACCTGGAACTTATCAGCAACGAGCAAGGACTTTACCGTTACTTGAACCAGTTGCAGTTTGACGCTCAAAATAGCTAAGACCGCATTTTACAAGTAATAAAATAGCCTGCTTAACTTTAAACAATTGCATTAATTAATATAACTTTTAAAAACGTATAACGTAACACGTATAACGTTTAACGAAAAATGAAATTAACCATACATGGGGCGGCCCGTCAGGTAACAGGCAGCATGCATTTGCTGGAAGTTGACCGATATAAGATTTTAATAGATTGTGGATTGGATTATGAGAAGGACCGCAGCATACAGTCAAACGAAAATTTCCCTTTTAGACCTGAGGAAATAGACGTTGTGATACTTACGCACGCGCATATTGATCACTCGGGCAATTTACCAACGTTGATCAGGCTTGGCTTTAACGGCCAGATCCTGTGTACTCCCCCTACTGCCGACCTTACAGAACTATTATTGCTTGATTCTGTAAGTATTTTCATGAACAAGGCAAATAAAGGTAACAGGAAACGCAGTAAAGGCAAATTCAATTCAGGAGGTGGCCCACAGCCGCTTTATCTGCAAAAACACGTAATGGATACCGTTGACCGATTTGTCACTATCGGTTTTAACAGGCCTTTTCGCATCAACGGTAATATTGAACTCACTTTTATTCCGGTTGGGCACTTATTGGGCGCCGCCGCCGCTGTACTTAAAATAACCGAGAACGGCGAGGAAAAATCGATTGCCTTTACAGGTGATATTGGCCGTAAAAACTATCCGGTTTTAAATGATCCGCAGGCTTTGCCTCCGGTTGATTACCTGGTTACAGAATCCACTTATGGTGGCCGCTATCACACCAAAAACAAATCAGTTGAACAAACACTCATTGAGGTTATTGATAAGGCCTGTATCAAAGAACAGGGCCGCTTAATTATCCCGGCATTTAGTATCGGGCGTACACAGTCATTGGTTTATTCTTTAAATAAAATATTCAGTGAAGGTTTATTGCCACAGGTAAAAGTTTTTGTCGACAGCCCAATGGCTACTATGGCTACCGGTATCTTCAGAAAATACCACAGCCACGTAAACCAGGAAGCACAGGATTTTTACAGGGATAAAGGTGACGAATTTGAATTCGATAACCTCACTTACGTTGAGAATTTAAAGGACAGCCGGCAGATATCCAACTATTATGAACCCTGTATCATCATTTCTTCGGCAGGAATGTTGGAAGGCGGTCGTATACAGGATCACCTATTCTATAATATCCAGAATTATTATTGCACTATCCTTTTTATAGGCTATTGTGCCAAAGGTACATTAGGTCACCGTTTATTGCGCGGCGATTCGATAGTGCATATTAAGGATCGGGAATTGGCCGTATATGCCACGATTAAACAAACTGATGTACTAAGTGCCCACGGCGATCATAACGACCTGATGGAAAATGTTAAGCAACAAGATAAAGCAAAGCTAAAAAACGTGTTCCTGGTGCATGGCGAGGAGGCATCAATGCAGTTACTTGCCGGTGACCTGGAGCAGAATGGTTACACGGTTACTATACCGGAGCAAGATATGGCTTATACACTTTAAGATTGGGAGATACATGTGATGCGTCTCCTACACCCCCATCGCACCGAATTGTCATCCTGAACGCCAGCGAAGGATCTATTAGCCGATTATGCATATTGTAGAATAGATGCTTCACTATCGTTCAGCATGACAAAGGATTTATTTTCAGTATCAAACAAAATGGCACGAAATCATTATAGATCCGTGCCACTCGTGTAATTCGCACAAATTAGTGAAATTCGTGTTTGCTTATTTCTTAAAATGACCAATGATCAAATTAGCAAGCTCTACGCCTATTCTTTCCTGTGCCTCATTTGTGGCAGCGCCAATATGAGGGGTTAAGGAAATTTTAGGGTGTTTCAATATTTCTTCGCGTGGGGTAGGCTCATTGTCAAACACGTCAAGAGCCGCAAATGAAACCTGACCGCTGTTTAATGCATCAATTAAAGCCAGCTCATCAATTAAGCCGCCACGTGATATGTTAACCAGGCCTACACCTTTTTTGGTTTGGGCCAATTCTTCGGCACCTAAAAGGGCTTTATCAATAAATGGCGTATGTAGGGTAATAAAATCAGATTGTTTGATCACTTCCTCAAGTGTAGCTTTTTTAACGGCTACCTTTACCGTAGTGCCACCACCTAATACAATATCAAGCTCGGGGTTAAAGTCAAAAAGATCATATGCTAAAACATCCATACCAACACCAATGGCTATTTTAGCTACTTCACGACCAATACGGCCAAAACCAACAACGCCTAAAGTTTTACCGCGCAGCTCAATACCTTTTGCATATGCCTTTTTCAGGTCGTTGAATTTAGTTGAACCTTCAACCGGCATTTTGCGGTTGCTGTCGTGTAAAAAACGAACACCGCCAAATAAGTTGGCAAATACCAGTTCGGCTACTGATAATGATGAAGAAGCCGGGGTATTGTAAACACCAATACCTTTTTCTTTAGCATAATCAACATCAATATTATCAACACCAACGCCACCGCGACCAATCAGTTTAAGATTTGGGGTAGCGTCAATTAATGCTTTACGCACTTTAGTGGCGCTGCGTACAGTGATGGCATCGTAATTCTTTAATTTTTCAGGAAGTTCATCCTGTGGAATATTATTGGTATCAACAAAAAATCCGGCATCTTCTAAAAGCTGCTTTCCTATTGGGTCTATACCATCGTTAGCTAATATCTTAATCATCTTATTTCGTTCAATAGTTCATTTGCTCATTAGTTCATTGGTGCCCTTTACCCATTAAAATACTAATGAACAAATGAACCAGTGAACTAATGAACTATTCCAATTATTTATTCTTTTCTGCAAATTCCTGCATTACGTCAATCAGCACATAAACGCTGGTTATTGGCAATGCGTTGTATATTGACGCTCTGAAACCGCCAACACTTCTGTGACCTTTTACACCTACTATTCCTCTTTCATCGCACAATTTAAGGAATGCTTTTTCGTGCTCAGGGTTTTCCATTACAAAACAAACATTCATGTGTGAGCGGTCTTCAGGAGCACAAACACCTTTAAAGAATGGGTTACGCTCAATTTCCTCATACAATACCCTTGCCTTGGTGATATTTTCCTGCTCAATTGCTTCAACGCCACCTTTTGCTTTTAACCAGCGAAGAGTAAGCATAGATACGTAGATTGCAAAACATGGAGGTGTATTGTACATAGAACCACCTTCAATTTGAGTTTGGTAATTAAACATCGAAGGGATCTTACGATCAACTTTGCCTAAAATATCATCTTTAACTATTACCAGGGTTACACCGGCAGGGCCCATATTTTTTTGGGCACCAGCGTAAATTAAACCAAAATCGGCTACGTTAACTTTGCGGCTGAATATATCTGATGACATATCGCAAACTACCGGTATTGGCGACGATGTTGGCAATTCCTGTAACTGCGTACCATAAATGGTATTGTTTGATGTAATGTGGAAGTATGCAGCATCGGCAGGTATAGTATAATCCTTAGGAATGTAGGTAAAGTTGCTTTCTTTTGAGGTAGCCACAATTTCAACCTCTCCAAAATATTTGGCTTCTTTTAAAGCTTTATTTGCCCAAACACCTGTTTCCAAATATGCGGCTTTACCTGTTGAAGGTAACAGGTTGTAAGGAGCCATAGCAAACTGAGTGCTTGCACCACCTTGTAAAAACAATACCGAATAACCTTCAGGAACATTAAATAACTCCTTCACTAATTTAACAGCCTCATCCAAAACTGCTTCAAATTCTTTTGAACGGTGCGAGATTTCCAATAATGACAATCCTGTACCATTAAAATCAATTACCGCCTCAGAAGCTTGTTTTAAAACTTCGTGAGGTAAAATGCCCGGTCCGGCACCAAAATTATGTTTCATATAGTTAACAAATTGTAGGTTCTGAATACACGATTAGGAACTTCGTATTTAGTTGGGCCGAAGTTAATTAATTTGACAAAATATATAGAGTTTATTTGCATTTTTTGAAAAAATATACAATTAATCAACAAAAGGCCCTTTGATTGCAAATTTGTAATTATTCCTATTGGGTTAATAGAATTTATTACGATTGTAATAACTTTTCGGGGTATTTGAGGTTGGAAATAGCGGCCGGCGGATTGGCCGACGAGAACACCGAACTGCCTGCAACGAGCACATTTGCACCGGCACCGAGTAATTTTTTAACATTATATTCATCAACACCGCCGTCAACTTCAATATATAAGTTGGGGTTTTTCTCCCGGCTCAGTTCCTTCAGGTCTCGTAGTTTCTTGTAGGTATTGTCAATAAACTTTTGCCCGCCAAAACCCGGATTTACCGACATGATCAAAACCAGGTCAAGATCGGCAATAATGTCCTGAAGCAGCGTAACAGGGGTATGGGGATTAAGGGCCACTCCTGCCCTACAGCCAAGCTCTTTAATGGCCTGTATGGTACGGTGCAAATGCGGACAAGCTTCGTAATGCACGGTAATACCATCAGCTCCAGCGTCTCTAAATGCTTTCAGGTAACGGTCGGGCTCAACTATCATCAGGTGCACATCAAGTGGCTTGGTGGCATGTTTTTTAGTTGCAGTGACAACCGGGAAACCAAAGGATATATTGGGTACAAACATGCCATCCATAATATCAACGTGTACCCAATCGGCATCGCTCACATTGAGCATTTCCAGATCACGTTGCAGGTTGGCAAAATCGGCAGCTAAAATTGATGGTGCTATCAGATGGTTCATATGCAAATATATAAAACCTGCCCACCCTATAATAGCAATTAATTGTAAAGTTTTAAGATAGTGACTTGGTGTTGACTATCATTCTCCTCTATCATCAGATACGTTTCGACAGAAAGCAGAAAGAACACAGTTGATTAGTGAGCCGGCAATTGCATTAGTAAACTTGGCTGAAGTAGTGGCAATGAGTGTGCGTAAAGAAGCAACGTAAATAGTCCGGTCCTTCCTTCAATAAAGCCTGTAGATCAATCGATTGTATTTCAGGAGCCTAATCGCAGTTAAGCAGCAGATCGTAATACTTTCTCATGAGTATGGTATCATAATTTACCAAGGAGCTGTAGGCCTCAGATACCAGCTCGTTCAAAATAGATGAGCCAAGCTGCCCTCCTCCATTGGGAATAGAGTCGTAATATATGATCAAATCTTTAACCCTTATTATCTCATACAATAACAACTGAACCAAATCGGTTTGTGCCCCCGACTGGATCCCATGCGGATTGCTGTTGAGAAAATCTAAAGGATCATTAGTAGAAGGAGTCATGTTTTTTTCAAGCAGGATCGGATTTTATAGTTTTTCCAACTAATCTGTTAACTGTATTAAAGTTTAAACAAGGGGCTTTTGTTTTATTTTTTTTCAAAAAAAACCTGCATAAAACAAGTTAAATAGCAAAACCCTCTTTACGAGGGTTTTGCAAATAAAATTTAATAAGATTAGTTTTCAGCTTTTGGCGACTCGGGCCTTGGCAATAATGCTTTCCTGGAAAGTTTTAATTTTCCTTGTTTATCAACGTCAAGCAATTTAACCCTTACCTCATCTCCTACTTCAAATATACCGTCCATTTTTTCGATACGGCGATGGTCAATTTCAGATATGTGCAGTAAACCATCTTTACCAGGCATAATTTCAACAAATGCACCAAATGGCATAATCGATTTCACTTTACCTTCGTATATCTCGCCAACCTCAGGTTTTGAAGCGATGGCGCGGATACGTGATAAGGCCTGGTCGATAGATGCTTTATTATCGGCAAATATCTGAACAATACCCTGGTTGTCTTTTTCTTCGATAGAGATGGTTGCACCTGTTTCGCGCTGCATTTCCTGGATGATTTTACCACCGGGCCCGATAACTGCACCAATAAATTCTTTATCAATTTTAATGGTAACGATGCGCGGAGCATGCGGTTTGTAATCTTCACGTGGCTGGGTAATGGTTTTAGCCATTTCGCCAAGGATATGTAAACGACCGTCTTTAGCCTGGTTCAAAGCATTGGTTAACACTTCGTATGAAAGGCCATTGATCTTCAAATCCATCTGAACAGCAACAATACCGTTTTCGGTACCGGTTACTTTAAAGTCCATATCACCCAGGTGATCTTCGTCGCCAAGGATGTCAGAAAGGATAGCATATTTGGTACCCATTTCATTTGTGATCAATCCCATCGCGATACCTGATACCGGCGATTTGATTTTAACACCTGCATCCATCAGCGCTAATGTACCGGCGCAAACCGTTGCCATTGACGACGAACCGTTTGATTCCAATATATCAGATACTACACGTATAGTGTATGGGTTTTCTTCCTCTGATGGCAACACTTGTTTTAATGAACGCATAGCCAGGTTACCGTGACCAATTTCGCGGCGGCCAGCACCCCTGTTAGGACGAACCTCGCCGGTTGAGAAACCAGGGAAATTGTAATGCAACAGGAATTTTTGATAACCGTTGATGAACGCGCCATCAATCATTTGCTCATCGTCTTTAGCACCCAGGGTAACTGTAGTTAATGATTGCGTTTCGCCACGGGTAAATACAGCCGAACCGTGAGCAGATGGTAAATAACCAACTTCGCTCCATATTGGGCGTATTTGAGTAGTGGTACGGCCATCTAAACGTTTACCTTCTTCTAATACCAGGTTACGGATAGCATCATACTCTACATCATGGTAATATTTTTTAGCCAGGAATTTAGTAACATCATCAATCTCACCTAAGGTTTCGATATAGGCGTCACGTACTTCTTTAAATTTAGTAGAACGCTCGTCTTTTGCAGATGCAGAAGAAGCGATAGCGTAAACCTGGTCATAAGTAGCCGCATAAATAGCTTTTTTCAGGTCCTCGTTATGATTTTCGTGGCTGTAAACACGTTTTTCGGTTTTACCGGCCTCAATGGTTAATTCTTTTTGAATTAAGCACTGTACTTTAATAGCAGTGTGTGCAAATTTAATGGCTTCAACCAATTCAGCTTCCTGAATTTCCTTTGATTCACCTTCAACCATGTTAATATCATGCTCGCTGCCTGCAACAATAAATTCTAAAGTTGCTCTCTCAAGCTGGCTTAAGGTTGGGTTAATTACTAACTGGCCATCAATTTTAGCTACACGAACTTCAGATATAGGGCCATTAAAAGGAATATCTGAAACAGCTAAAGCTGCTGATGCTGCCAAACCTGCAAGCGCATCAGGCATAATGTCTTTATCGGCAGATATTAAAGAGATCATCACTTGGGTATCAGCATGATAATCTTCCGGGAACAATGGACGTAAAGCACGGTCGACCAAACGGGAGATTAAAACCTCATAGTCTGATAAACGTGCCTCGCGGCGTAAAAAACCACCCGGGATACGACCGGTGGCTGCGTATTTTTCCTGGTAATCAACAGAAAGGGGTAAAAAATCAACTCCCTCTTTCGCTTCGGGCGATGAAACAACAGTAGCCAATAACATGGTATCACCCATTTTAACTACAACAGCGCCATCGGCTTGTTTGGCCAGCTTACCGGTTTCGATCTCAATGGTGCGGCCGTCACCTAAATCAATAACCTTTTTAATTACGTTTAAACTCATCTTTTTTCGTTTGTGATGCACTTTTCATCTTTCGGAGCGCATCGGTTTTATGTTTGTGAATATTGTTTCTAAGTAAAAAAGCCATCCCCAAAATCGGGATGGCTTTTAAATAAAAAAGGAGAGAATTACTTAATGATATCCCTTAGCTGTAAAGCTTTGATGATAGCACGGTATCTTTCAATATCTTTATTATAAAGGTAAGCCAGCAATGCACGGCGTTTACCTACTAATTTTTGCAGCGATAATTGAGTTGAAAAATCCTTTTTGTTTTTTTTCAAATGCCCGGTTAAATGAGCAATACGAGTGGTGAATAAAGCTACCTGACCTTC
This sequence comes from Mucilaginibacter sabulilitoris, assembly GCF_034262375.1. Taxonomy (NCBI): domain Bacteria; kingdom Pseudomonadati; phylum Bacteroidota; class Sphingobacteriia; order Sphingobacteriales; family Sphingobacteriaceae; genus Mucilaginibacter; species Mucilaginibacter sabulilitoris. The sequence continues at coordinate 3,839,202 of NZ_CP139558.1, read as the reverse complement.
TGCAGAACCAGTATCTGTAGCGCCTTTACCATGTTTTGCAAAGATCTCTGCCTTTGCTTCTTTACCTAAATACATTACTTGAATAATATTAAAGCGTGAATAATTAATTATTTTGAGGTGCAAAGATAGTGTTTAAAGTCAGAAATCAAAAGTAAAAATTCAAAAGGATTTAACTGCGAATGAGTAATTAACCGAGTGATAAAAGCTCCTGAATTTCTGCTTTTATCACTTACTAACTTCATTTAAAATAAGTTGCTTTGCTTTCTCAAGCGGCTCATCAATACCAGCTTTGATTCCCTTAATAGTTGGGCTTATTTTCACATCAATTTTAACGCCTTTACGCTGTGTTTCAGCACCATCTGGATATAATATTCCTATACCCGATATCATAGTTGATATACCACCCGGTAATATAATAGGAGATACATTACCATCGGCCCCGGCTGTTGTACTACCTATAACCGTAACATTAGGAGAGCTTTGGAAAGCCATTGTAGTGTATTCGGCTTGGCTCTGTGTCTGTTCATTAACAATAACTATCACTTTACCCTTATATTCATTGGTTGGGTCAACGCTCAATGTCGGGGTTTCTGTAAATGAGCCAGGGTGAGTAACACTGCCGTTTGTAAATTTAACAAATGGCGCATTGCCCGATTTAATATATGGCACAAAGGTAAAAGGCATAAACTCCGAAGGATAACACCGCATATCAACAATAATACCTTTAGTACCGTTAAACATTTTTTTAATATCGGGCAGATCTTTATTATAATATTTAGCCGGGTACAGATAACCTATCTGCTTATCTATTACATAATAACCGGAAGTACCAGTGTTAGGATCATAATCAAGCCTGTAATTAACACTTTTACGTTCCAATCCAGCAATGCTGGTGTTTAGGGTTTTGCCATCGCGTTCAATTACAAAGTCAAAATGCGGGTTATTGCTTCGTAACAAATAATTATTAGGCATATCCCGTAATTGTGTTGAATAATTGGAAGCAGCGGTAATGGGCAGAAATTTTTTTATCAATTCGGTAACTTTTACACCATTAATGGAGGTTATCACATCCGCTAATTTAAATTTACTCTTCACATTCAGCGTATCGTTATAAAAACCGGTTACAACCAATTTATCCTCAATAAATTTAGCCTTAAATGGCGGCGCGAATTTCCCACGATAATCTTCAAGCTCTTTTCGGTAACCCCAGATATTGGCGTGAGTATCGTTTATACTACTGATCAAGGCCAGCACTGTTAAGGTATAGGCCGTATTGTCGGCATCATTAATAAACTGCGGAATAAATGCTGGTAATACTTTATTCCAGTCCTCACCTATTAAATGTTTATATGGCGAAAAATACTGTATCATATTCCAATATCTGTATAAACTAAGCAGGCGATAACCGGCATCAGGGTATTGCATAAATTCATAACCCTTTTCATGATTAAATATTGGGTTACCTACGTTGGGAGCGGTATCTACATAATAATTTTCGCTGTTGTTGCTTTTGTTTAATGCGATGAGTTTATCAATAAGCGTTTTGCTTAATCCCCAATTTTCAGGACTATCTCCCAACTTGAGTGCAAGTTTTGCCTTATCTTCGCTATCAGGTTTACAGTTATCGCAAGTTTGTATTTTACCGAACTTGCCAATCCATTGTTCAAGAATGCTGCTCAACTCCTGATTATTCCTGGCTTTTATCACAGCCGGCAGCACCCTGAAAAGCTCTGCATCCATATTAACATTACCTTTTGCAACCTCCGGATGATGGTATTTTATAAAACCCCACACTTTGCCGAGTAAGGTTAAATTTTTTAATTGCTGAGCATCCAGCTTAATATTAGTAATGCCTGAGCTTTTATTAAAAACGGTATCCTGTTCGGCTTTAGTAAGTACAATCTTTTTTATAATGGCATTTTCAATCGGTTTACCATCAATAAGTAACTGAACATGATCAAACCATATTTTACCACCGCCGACCAATAAAGCTCCAGCTGCTATGTTAGTTCCCTTGTCGCTATCATATGGTAATTTTATACTGTATTCTCTCCAATCCGTGGTTCCATGTACATTTTGATTCTGCATATTATTAAATGCCAGTGTACCATCAATGCGAAGCCAGAAACCAGCGAAGCCTTTATTTATGTTCTCTGTTTTAATATAGCCTCGCAATTCAATCTCATTGCCATTAAATCGGTACGGAATATTTATGCCTATCGAACCAAAATCTCCAGTTGCGTTTTTAGAGGTTATAGATACTGCATATTTTCCCTGTTGTTTAACCATGCTATCCAATTCATAGCTGTAATCGCCGGACGATGCTTTTCTAAAGGTCCAGCCCACAGGCAGCTGGGTAGCTGGGTTTATTATTTCAAGATCACCGTTAAATTGTATTTGTTGTGCGGGTAAATGCCTACAACTTAATAAGCAAGTTATTAAGAGCAGCAGCGTCAATTGTTTCACAAGGTTTCAGTAGTATTATTATTTATGGATCATAACGCTTAATTATGTTATTTAATATCCGGGCATTTTAACAAATCACATTCCGCATCATTTATAATGATGAATGTGATTTTGATTCTTTATTTTTGATTTTCTACTTAGCAAATTTCATGACTAATTCTGTCCAATATAGCACCTTTGAAACCGAATTTCGTGTACGCCCCGATGACATTGACATGTTTCAGCATGTACATAACAGCAAATATTTTGATTATGTGCTGGCCGCCCGGTATGACCAGATGGAACGCTGCTATGGCATGGCCATGGAAAAGTTTATGGAACGCGGCTTTGGCTGGGTAGTGCGAACAGCACACGTCGACTATAAACGCGCCTTAACCATGGGCGACTACTTTATTGTAAAAACAGGTATTGAAACTATCGACGATAAAGGCTGCCGCGTAAAGTTTAGCATCACCAATAAAGTCACCAATAAAATTTGCTGCGACGGCTGGTTTGATTACACTATGATTGATATGGCCACCGGTCGCGGAGCCCGCATACCCGAAGATATTATTGAGCACTATTTGAAATAGGTAGTCTGAACCAAGATTTATTTTTCTGAACCAAGATTCATCAGATTAAGGGATTACCGGGATTTTGACTAACTTGTTTTCCAATTTTACCCACTACCCACTACATCCTCATACCTGTAATAATTATTGTAGAAAAACAGGTAAGCAGTTATAAAGCTCAGTGGAATTAGTAACCACAGCAGGTGAAACATGATGATCCAGAACAGCAAAATAAAAAGGCCGAGTATCCATTGCAGGTATTTATCCATATTAAGACCAAACCAATACAGCAGGGTGTGGAATAACATGGCAATGCTTAACCCCGCCAGTAACAGTTGTAAAGCCATTACCGGTTGAAACCTGCTGAATAGCCATACACTTTCGGGCAGCAGCAAAAAAAAGTAAACACCAACAAAATTCAAAAACAACCTGAACCTGCTGTACGGCAAATTGCGGGAAAAGCCAAGCCGGGTTTCCTCAAAGCGGCGAGTTTCAAATATTAATACCACGTGTGCTGTAATAACTGCGAGTATGGCTATGCCTGCCACTCGTGTATCGGTTTTTACATCGGCAAATAAATAAAACACACCGCTTATAATTAACCACGATAAACCTTTGGTAATACAGTAAGGAACTTTCTTGCTATCAAAAATATGATAGATATATAAGCTAAAATAAGGTTTACGCCACTTACTGCTCAGCTTTAACAACAGCGATTGGTTACTGCCATCAACCAAGCGGTTTACCACAGTTGTGTATAAAATAGCACTGCACCAGATCATGACAGCCAAAAATACCACGATAAGAATGGGTAGTAAATAATAATGATGCGCCACCCCTACTGCTACGGCCAGCAGGGCATAAATAACAACAGGTAATAAAATAACAGCCTGGGTATATTGCCAACTTTTGCGTTGTTGCTGCAGGCTTAGCGCGGCACTGCTGTAAAATAAAAACTGCTTATCGGGCGCAAAAATCTGACCTGTAACATAATGCCAGCTTTTAAATATATACAAAAGCCAAACCCCGGTCACGAGCAATAACATGATGGGGCTGCTCGCCATGCTTAGCATTAATGATTTATGATAAGGAATAAGCATATTACCAGGCACGGCGCCCACCATTATGAAAAATACGAACAGCAATATAGCCGCGTGTACTTGATAAAACCCGCGGACAAATACTTTGATCAATACTTTGGTAAGCGGTTGCTGCATCAGGCTATAAATTTCAGGGTTTGTTCCTCAACCATCAGTTCGCGGGCTATGGGCAACTCAGCATGTTCCAGCGCTTGGTGTGATGATAACAGAAAGCTTGTACCTTCCTGATTATGCCGTTCGGCTATCCAGGTGTTCAATATTTTTAGCGAAGCGGTATCAATGATAATCAAAGGCTCGTCGAGCAGGATAAGTTTAGGCCTGCCCATAAAAGCCAGTACAAGCGACAGCTTTTTGAGCATTCCGCTGGAATAAGTGCCTACCGGCCGGTTTACAAAGGCCTGCATTTGCATGGTGTCAATATAATGCTGTTCCTGCCCCTCGGGTGCATCTTTGGCCTGGGCAAACAAAGCTATCAGTTCCTTACCGGTTAAAAATTCAGGAAACAGTGGCTCGGCCTCGGCAAAGTTCACCAGCTTACGGTAAGCTACGGGTTGCTTCTTTATGCTGATGCTGTTATCAAGCAAAATATCGCCCTCAAATGATAAAATACCGGCAATCGATTTTAGTAAAGTACTCTTACCAGAGCCGTTCACCCCTTTTATCCAGTAAATACCGGGACTTATAGATAGTTCATCAACTTTGAGCGCCGGGAAACCGCCATATAGTTTTTTGAATTTTACAAATTGTAACATTGATAATTTGATGCTGAAAGGATTATGCTGTTACATATTATTTGCAAAATGTTGTTTGAATAAGAGCCGCATTACATGCGTCTCTTATTATGTATCAATTCATATTATAATGCCCCCTCTATCAGGGCACTGTAAAACTCGCCCACATTCATACCCGCTGCCCTAACCTGCTGCGGTATCAAACTATTAGCCGATTGGCCCGGTGTGGTATTAACCTCAATAAAGTAAAAATCGTTACTGCCCTCCAGCAAAATAAAATCTATCCTTACCATCCCTTTACAGTTAAGCCGGGTATAAATCTCGGTCACAATATTTGCTATCTGTTCGTTTTGCGCAGGCGACAGGTCAGCCGGAGTTACTTCTTTCGTTACGCCGGGAGTGTATTTAGCTTCGTAATCGAAAAAATCCTTAGAGCTGATAATTTCTGTGGCTGGCAAAACGGTTATTTTACCATGCAGCCTCGCTATGCCTATGCTAAACTCCCGGCCTTTTATAAATTCCTCAACCAGTATTTGCTCATCTTCATGGAATGCTTTTTTTAATGCGTCGGGCAGCCCGGCAACGTTATAAACCTTACTCATACCCACGCTGCTGCCACCATTATTGGGTTTAATGAACAAGGGAAATTTCAACGTAGCCGCAATAATAGCCACATCGTGCATATCTTTTTCAAACAGACGCATGGAATGGGCGGTATGCAACCCGTGAATACCATTTACCAAAGCTTTGGTGTAAGCCTTATTCATGGTAATAGCCGATGTAGTAGCATCACAAGTATTATAAGGTATGCCCAGCATATCAAAATACCCCTGTAGTTTACCATCCTCGCCGGGGGTACCGTGCACGGTGATAAAGGCAAAATCAAATTTTATTTTTCCGCCGTTAAGGGTTATCGTAAAATCATTTTTGTCAACATCAACCAATTCGCCGGCAGCTTCATGAAACCACTTGTCGCGGTTAATAAATATGGTGTAAACTGTGTACTTATCTGCAGGCAAGTTATCGGCAATATTTTTAGCGCTGTTTACAGATACTTCATACTCGCCGGTAAAACCGCCGGCTAAAAGGGCTATATTTTTTTTCATTCGAGGTGTCGGATGTTTGATTTCAGGATTTAATAATTCGTTTTTATCGGTATCGTAAGCTTCCAATTTTCGATTTCGAAATTAAGGATAAAAGTGTTTAATATCGCAGGCATACCATCAAAATTCGGAAATCAAAATTCCGAAATCCGAAATTATCAGTATGTTTGATACATATTTTGACTGTAATTATCCTTACTATTACCGATGAGCAAATTTGGGGCTTACTTAAAAACAAAATCATTTCGCAATAACATCATCATGGCTATTATCACAGTAATAGCTGTTGTTTTAATAGCCTTTTACAGTCTTGGATATTATACCCATCATGGCTCAGGCATACCGGTGCCAAAATTAAAAGGGCAATCTGTTGACAGGGCTACCGCCACTTTAAAAGAACAGGGTTTTGACTATAAAATTGATTCGGTTTACGTGCAGGATGTGGCGCCTGGCACTATTGTAGAGCAAGATCCCGATGCGGGTACTAATGTAAAAGAAGGCCGGGTTGTTTACTTAACCATGGTTACTTTACAGGCTCCTAATATTTCACTTCCTGATCTGGATCAGAGCAGTTACCGCGAGGCTATTGCAACACTGTCAAACTATGGCTTAAAAGTTGGTGATACCACCTATCGCTCAGATATTGCCCGTGACCGTATCCTGGAAGTGCGTTTTGGCGGACAGGTAATTAAAGCAGGCACCAAGATACCTAAAGGATCGCGCATTGACCTGGTTTTGGGCGACGGCGAAGGTGCCAGCGAAGTTGACATTCCGGAACTGGTAAACCTTGACCTGGATGCCGCCCGTTTTGCCATTAAAGGATCGGGGTTAACTATTGGTACAATAACCTATCAGGGCTCTATTACCGACTCAACCAATGTGGTTGTGGTAGCACAATTTCCTATGAAAACTGATTCGTTAAGCAAAACCAGCATTGGTACGCGCATAAACATTACAGTTACCCAAGGCACTAAAACAGAACTCCCTAAAACAGATGCCCCGGCAAATTATTGCAACCGAACTGCTTACCCGCATAAATAACGGCGAGCATTTAAACGTGCTTGATGTAAGGGAAATTATGGAATACCATACCTATAACATAGGCGGTAATAATATCCCATTGCGCAAACTTGAACAAAGCATAAATGAATTGGGGTATAACAAAACAGATGAGATCATCGTTATCTGCAAGGTTGGTTTAAGGAGCGAAACCGCTCAAACTATATTGCTGCAAAATGGTTATCAAAATGTTAAAAATTTAACCGGTGGATTATTAGCGCTCCGGAAATTAAAATAATCTTTAAACATTGTATTTATCATGACTGAACAAAAGGCACCGTCAAAGGGTATATTAAAAAAATTCATCATAGCCCTGGTGCTCGTTATTATTGTATTGCTGGGCTTTACCGCGGCAAATTATTATTTCAAATACTTTGGCCCCAATGTTACCGGCAAACAGCAATATCTATATATACATACTGGAGCCACCTATGATGAGGTATTGAAAACCATAAAGCAACAGGAAATGGTTAAAGATACCGCATCGTTTAACTGGGCTGCGGGTAATATGAATTACACCAAACGGGTAAAACCTGGTAAGTACCGCCTGCTCGAAGGTATGGGCAACCGTAAGTTTATTAACATGCTGGCTTCCGGCACGCAGGAACCGGTTACACTTGAATTTCATGGTTTAAGGCAAAAAGAACAATTTGCTGGATTTATCTCCAAAAAAATAGAACCCGATTCAACATCTCTGATTAACCTGCTCGATTCGGCAAGTTTTGTGGCCAAATATGGTTTTACTACTGACAATGTGTACACCATGTTTATGCCCAACTCCTACCAGTTGTACTGGAATACATCTCCCGATAAGTTTTTTGAGAAGATGTATAAGAATTATGAAAAATTCTGGACACCGGAGCGTAAACAACAGGCGGCAGCCATAAACCTCACCCCACAGGAAGTATCTGTTTTAGCCTCGATAGTTGATGCCGAAGCCTTGCACGACGATGAAATGCCGATAGTCGCCGGTTTATACCTTAACCGCCTCAAAAAAGGCATGAAACTGGACGCGGATCCAACCGTGATTTTCGCGCTGAATGATTTTACCATTAAAAGGGTTTTAAACCGTTATCTGTCATACAATTCGCCGTATAATACTTATTTGCATACCGGTTTGCCTCCTGGCCCTATCATGATGCCGTCGGTAAATGCGGTAAAGGCTGTATTGAACTATCAAAAAAACGAATACCTATATATGTGTGCAAAGGCAGATTTCTCCGGCTATCATGCCTTTGCGACCAACGTAGCCGATCATTTGGTGAACGCTCATAAATTTCAGCAGGTCCTTAACGAAAGAAACATTAAGCGATAATGTTTGAGCATACCACAAAGATACGGGTGCGGTACGGAGAAACCGACCAGATGGGTTATATGTACTACGGCAATTATGCCGAATTTTATGAAGTGGGCCGCGTCGAAATGCTTAGAAGTTTAGGCCTAACTTATAGCGGCATGGAGCAATCGGGCATCATGATGCCTGTACTTGAACTAAAATGTAAATACCTGAAACCGGCATTGTACGATGAGGAGATCAGCGTTAAGGTAATTATGGACAGGATGCCCGGCATTCGTATCCATTTCAGGTATGAACTTTTTAACGAAAAAGCCGAACTCATAAACCAGGGTGAAACGCTGCTTGTTTTCATCAATATGAAAACTAACCGTCCATGCCTGCCCCCTCAGGATTTCATTGATAAATTGGTACCATTTTTTTGAGTAATTTTGGCCTAAATGAAATGGCTGCATCATTTTTTACTCCGGTTTGCTTTTTACCGATACCTTATTGACTGGACAAGATACATCATACTTCCGGGTTTTCGCCCCTTGCCCCTGTATACCGTTATTGACTTTTTTATTAAGGAAATAAGTAACAGTTCACTGGTAAACCGGGCCTCGTCACTGGCTTATAGTTTTATGCTGGCTATTTTTCCTGCCACTATATTTTTATGCACGCTCATCCCCTATATTCCAATAACTGACTTTCAGGGCGAACTATTACGGGTACTTAAAAACATAATGCCTACAAATGCCTACCAGGCGTTTAGCGATACCATTATAGATATTATCAAAAACCAAAACAGTAAATTACTATCATTTGGTTTTTTATTAACCGTGTATTTTGCCACCAATGGCGTTATTAACCTGATGAAGGCGTTTAATAAATCATCGCTTATAACTGATAGGCGAAGCTGGTTAAAAAAACGCGGTGTAGCCCTTGCGCTCACAGTAGCTATCAGCTTTGCACTTGTGATAGCCATAGGCATACTGGTGGCCGGACAAGGCCTTATAAGCTTTATAAAGCACCATTTCGCAAGCCGGAACCTCTTTTGGTATTACTGTATATTATTATTTCGATGGATTGTTAGCTGGCTTGTTATTATCATTATATTTTTTGCCACCATATCTGTTTTATACCGTTACGGTCCGGCGCATAAAAAACGCTGGAAGTTTATTAATCCCGGATCAATTTTAGCAACCGGGCTTGCAGTGTTAACCTCGATAGGTTTTTCTTATTATATCAATAATTTCTCCTCTTATAATAAAGTTTACGGCTCTATCGGAACATTAATAGTTGTGATGATTTGGATGTACCTGAACTCGCTAATTTTGCTCATCGGTTTTGAATTAAACGCCAGTATTGAGCTTTCAAAACGCAATATACGGATAGTAAAACCCCGTTATAACAGCTTCAGAAGCAAAAAAACAGACACTTCCAAAAATTAAGAAATTGGATATCAAACACTTATCAACCAATATTAAATAATTGAAAAAAAACGGTAAACAGATTTGGTAATTCAGTCCGGATTTGTACTTTTGTCGCCGGAGAGCTGGCAGAGTGGTCGATTGCGGCAGTCTTGAAAACTGTTGAACTGTGAAAGGTTCCTGGGGTTCGAATCCCTAGCTCTCCGCTTAAGGAAATTTTAGAACACTTAAAAAATCTGTGTAGTACATACACGGATTTTTTTGTTTAATAACACCTAAAATCTATTACAGGTAGGCTAATAGAGAACCATTCACGGATCAAGGGGAATAATTGTGGGATAAGATAAAAAGTATTTGCTCTCACTCCATCTTTGCCCGCCGAAGCGGGCTACGGCGAATAAAATCAATCGTCAATCAAAAAAACAACGGAAGAAACTTCGATAAATTTCATAGGCGAGCATATGATGGTCAATTTGTTATAAAATATCTTTTCTTTTTTTTTTAAAAAAAACAGACCGTTTTGCCAGGCTAAATCGTCAAAAGATAAACTTTAAACAAAATGCAAAATCTAAAAGACAAAGTAGCCGTAGTATTTGCAGCATCCGGAGATATCGCGGGTGCCGTAGCGCGATCGTTTTCCCAACACGGGGCTAAGGTGTATGTCACCGCCCGAAACCTTGATGCCGTAAAAGCACTGGCCCAAGAGATCAGCGTGAATGGTAGCCACGCAGAAGCCGTCAAAGTGGACGCATTGAATGAGACCGAAATTGACGACTTTTTAAATAAAGTCATCTCGGAGAACGGGAAATTGGATATAGTATTCAATGGCATTGGCATTGATTACAGCGAGATGGGTGGCCGTCCGCCAACAACGGTGGCTACCTTCGAACAATTTATGGCCCCGATGGAAAAGATATGTGGTTCACAATTTCTTACATCGAGGGTGGCAGCGAAGTATATGATGCAAACTCAATCCGAAGGGACAATCTTATTGCTCACGGCTGCGTTATCCAGGTCAAAACTTCCCAATTTGGCAGGTATTACGGCCGCCAGTGCCGCTGTTGAAGGGATGACACGGGTGATGGCCACAGAATGGGGGGCGGATGGCATCAAGGTCATCTGTATTTGTACCGGGGCCATAATGGAAACAAAAAGAATCTCCGGCTGGATAGATACTGCTGCAAAACAGTATGGAATATCGCCGGAGCAATTGGTTGCACAATACAAGGCCTTCGACATATTAAAGTCGACCCCGACATTGAAACAAACAGGTGAAACGGCGGCCTTCCTCGCCTCTGAAACAGGGGTAGTTTTCAACAGTCACATTGTTGATGTGGACTGCGGTAAGCTGAACATTTTATAATATATTAGCAGTAGCAGTCTTTCGGAGGAAGGTTGCTACTTTCATTTTTATCTGTTAACGAACTAAATGGAAAGAGAAGACATCCTGAAATCAGCCATATCCGGCGATATCAATGCGTTCCAGATATTGTTTGCCGAATTTCAAAATCAGCTGAAATCTTACCTGTATCGCTTACTTACCGATCGGAATGATGTAGAAGATCTGACCCATGATTGCTTTATTAAGGCATTTACTAATATATCGACTTTTGGTCAGGACTCTTCATTAAAAACCTGGGTATTTAAGATAGCCACTAATCTCGCTTACGATCATTTACGGAAACTAAAAAGATGGCAGGCGGATGCTCAGGACCGGGCAGCAGATCTGGCTATAGGTTCGGAGGAGATCAGGCAGGTCTTTTGGATGGTTCACAATACCTCGCCTGCCGGGGCTTACGAAATGAAAGAGCATATCGACTACTGTTTCACCTGCATCTCAAAGACCTTACCCATAGAAAACCAGGTAGCGCTGATCTTAAAGAACATGTACGATTTTCAGGTAAAGGAAATTAGTTTGATTCTCGAAAAGACGGAAGGCGTGATAAAACACCTGTTGAATAATGCCAGGAATACTATGACCGATATTTTCGAGCATCGTTGTGCGCTAATCAATCAGGAAGGCGTCTGCCATCAATGCAGCCATATAAATGAAATTTTTAATCCCAAACAAAATCAGCAAGAAGAACTGATGAAACTGGAATTGGTAAAAGCTTCTAAAAAATATAACAGAGAGCAACTTTTTACCTTGCGAACATTATTGGCAAAGGCTATCGATCCTCTGCATGCTGCGGGTACCGACTTCCATGAGGAAATCATGAGGTGTCTCAGAACAGCAATTGGTGAAAAAAGTGATTTTTTTGACCAGTACCCCAATAAAGCAAAGTAATCAGTATCCATCGGAGGTATTTGAAGACCGATGGTTAGTGTTTACAATTTCATTGATGACCTTCAAAATCCCTTCCAAGTGTTCTAATAGATTCCCATTCACCCCGCTGAAAATATAAAGCCCTGTAAAACTTGATTTACAGGGCTTTATTATGTAATATAAGGATTCGAACCTTCTTATGCAAAATTGCAAAAACCTATTAATTTGAATAATTAAGGGGTTTTTGATTTACAAACCTCTTCAAAAACGCAAAAATATTCAAAATTCTATTGCGTCATTCGTAGCGTCTTTTGCTTATAAAAAAGACGCTCTCGCATTCTATTTATACAAGTAAAAAAGGTTAATAAAAGACCACTAAAACGGATCTGATTAATATCTGCCCAAACCTTGCTTTTTTGATTTGACATACTGCTTTAACAAATTTGACTACACTAAAAAAAACGATTATGATAGAAAAAGGGATATAAGACCACATACGACCATGTAAACAACTTTATTGGTTGTAAGTATAGAAAAAATGATAGAGAGGTAAAGGAACTGGCTTATGAGTTTATATCACAGTTTGTATTCTGGTTTAAAACACAAATACATTGTTGTAATAATATGACCATAAAATATCTTGGTAATTTCAAGAAAATTGTCCTGGAATGTAAACAAAGGGGGTTGCTAACCAACGATTCATTTTTGAGCTTTAGAACAAAACGAGACGGGGTAATGCCAGTTGTTTTAACCAAGCATGAACTAATTAGAATAACGAACAAGCTATTCGACACAGAAAGGCTCAATCATGTCCGTGCGGAGTTCGTTTTCAGTACCGATATCTGAACCAATCAATATCCACAAAACCTTTATCCCCGAGCACATTATAATTATAGATGCCAATCCGGTCTCCCCGGTAACTTCCCCATGTCAGTTGTGTGACGCCGGCAAAGGGGACGAATGCTCGCCCGGTCATACTAAACGAGTAGGTGTTTTTGCCGTGGATATCCCAAGTTGAACGAAGCCAAATTGTGTTTGCGGTGATCCTGGCACCAACAGTATCTTTTCCGTTATATTCATATACGAGGTGCCTTTCATTTCCGCTTTGCCTGACACCCAATGTGGTATAACTGGCTGTGGAAAAGTGCGTTAGTCCTGCATATTCACCGTCGGCCATATGGTCAATGTTTATTTTGATGGTCACCGTATTAGCCCTGGTTCGCATCGACCTTTGCGTTAGCGTATTACCTGCCATTAAAATACTGCCTCGGGTTCCACTTGAATTGATTGGTTTGAAAGCGTGCAGACGGAGATGTCCCGGACGCTGAGTTAGCGACCATTTTTCTGATCTGGGCTGGTAATTCCATTCCCATTGCCCCCCCAGGCTGGGTGAACTGAAATCATCGCTACCTTTGATACCAAGGTGTTTTTTGCTGTTGATTGGTTTAGTGGCCGACCATACCATCCGGCCTATGCCGTCTTCTCCAACTGCTCCAACGATAGGCCATCCATCAACCCATTGAACGGGTAACAGGCTGGCTGCCCTGCCTTCCCAATCACCAGTACCATGGTGCGTAAAAAAATACCACTTACGGTTCGGAAGCTGTATCAAACCACCCTGGTTGGGCTCTTTATCCAACTTTGCATTCACATGGTTCAACTGCCTGATCTCCCAGGGACCGGTAAGTTTTTTCGCACGTTCAATCATCATCACTCGCCCCTCTTCTTTAACCTCGCTGAAATAATGAAAATAAACACCCCCAATCTTATACAGCTTATTGGCTTCGCTGCCCTTCGACTGGTGAATGATTGTATCTGATGAGGTGATAAGATTTTTACCGTCCGGCCTCATCCTAAACAGATGGATATTGTATTGCTTGTTGGTTTTGCGGTCAAATTCAAAATTCGTCGCAATGAAATAAAGCTGGCCGTCGTCGTCGCAAAAAGAGCTGCAATCATCCCAGCCCGTTATCTTCCAAACTTGGTGTAAAGGTTCCCACGGCCCCGCAGCACTACTCGCCGAGCTCATAAAAAATCCGTCATCGGGGGTGCCGAAATATACCCAAAACCTGTTCTTATAGTACCGTATTGACCCTGCCCATATACCTTTTCCATAAGCATTCATGCGGTTCCAGTTCAATTCCGGACTGATGGTAGTAAGGTCTTTAACAACATGGCCGATGATCTCCCAGTTGACGAGGTCCCTGGAGTGCAACACCACCATTCCTGGCGAGAACTGCATAGTCGACGAAATGGCATAGTAATCCGCTCCTACACGGATGGCATCGAGGTCGCTGTAATCGGCAGGCAGAACAGGATTAACGTAAGTGCCGTTTTTCTGGTCGCCCCATCGCTCCGAAAATTGGCCATACAGGAACAAGGCCTGGAGTTGCAGGAGAAATAGTATAAAAAATATCCGGATTGCTTTCATCTTAAGAAACCTGGCCTAATAAATATTCCATTCCCATATCCCTTTAACACCGCTTGTTATTTTCACTCTTAAATAACGGGCCTTAATCCTGAGGTCGTCTGTATGGGGCGATTGAATTTTCAGATCGGAATGCATAACGCATGTTTGCCACTTGTTACCATCTGTGGAGTAATCAAGTTTGTAGGTATGCCCCACCGTCGGTCGGACAAAACACACTTCACTGCGTTTGATCTTTTGAATAATGCCCAGGTCGGCTACCATCCAGTTGGCCGTGTCTTCCGGAGCAGGCATCCAGCGTGAGCCATTCTGCCCGTCGAACGCAAAGGCTGGCACAAAAGATTCTGTCCTGTGTAATAATGTGTCTTTCATCGGTTTTACCGGCAAATCGGGGCGAATACTCGAAGCTGTAGCAGCGACAATCTTTATTTTTTTATCTGGTTGAACGGGCCCCAGCGCGCCTACACCATCCAGCGTAAGCTCGACCGGACGAATCGTTCCGTCCTGATTGAAGGCCAGCTTATTGACATAGGTTTGCCGGTTGGTACTGCCGCGGCCAAATTCAAGATAGGCAAAGTAATAATCATCAGTTCCCGGTACATTAAAAACACAGCCATGGCCTGGGCCAAAGATCTGCCGTTGATGATCGGTAGTCGACACGAGATCGTTCTTCGGAAAATCAAACGGGCCTAACGGGGAGACTGTACTGGTCACGTAAGCGTACTGGTATTTCTCGTCCCCGCCCTGTGTATATAAATAGTAGTAAATACCCTTACGTTTAAAGAAAATGGGGCCTTCAGAATAAGCTATTCTTGGAGTGGGTATGGTGGTAATGCTATTGCTGTCGACAGTTATCATGTTCGATGCCAGTTTGGCTGCGCGCCTGTGTTGCCAGAACACGTAAGCCTGGTGGTCATCATCAACAAAAATCTCGGCGTCGATACCCAGCGGTGGCTTGGAATTTTTGGACGATAATAATGTTCCGGCAGAATACGGCATGATAAACATATCCGGGCCTTTCGCTAGCTTAAACGGGCCATCGGGTGAAGCCGAGACCGCCGGGTACATAAATCCATTGACCGTGGGGTAAATATAATATCTACCGTTTGCCGAAATGACTTTGCTTGGGGCCCAGTATTTCTGATCTATAGCCGAGGGGAAATAAGATCCGGAGAAACTCCAATTCACAAAATCTTTCGACTTCCACACTACAGGTGGCCCGGACGCATCCAATCCACGGTCATAACCGTCTGTCGTCGCATAACAATAAAACATGCCGTCGATTACCTGGATACTCGCATCAGCGATCATGTCTGGGATTAGTGCATGACCAAAGGGATTGGACACCTGCGATTCTGCAGAAAGTGAGATTAAGCAAAAGCAGGCAGGAAGTAAAATCGATCCGAAAAGCCCAGAAGTGTACCGTTTGAAATAGCTTAAAAAGCTACATTTTGTAATGTCCATGCAGAATTCATTTTTTTGTATTGAGGTCCCTGGAAATTGGTTTCCCACTTTCAAGGCGGGCCAAGTCCATTAATTCGAAGCAAGATCTTACAATTGCTATCGATAACTGATCAGTCAAATTTATCCACTAAATAATTGTTAACAGTTATCCCAATAGGACTTTCTTTTGTACAAAACCGACATTTTGCTTATAGGACAAATTGAGTTTGTAGTAACATCCCGATCACCACAATAAATGCACGATAAAATTTTTCAAACTCAGCCAGCATAACAAGTGCCATGGGTTAATAATGTCATCATTTGCACCGTGAAAATCCATACCGGAAGGTTGGCTGCTCTTTTTTTTTAGGATATAGCTCTACATTAGCCTGCGCACGCATAATGAAAGCAGCTGCAAAATAATCCTTATGCACACCTTCATGCATAATGAACTAAAAGTCGTAAAAACGCTGGCAGTAGTTAAGGAACAGTTCGATATACAATCACTTTTTAGGGTGCAATTATGCGCATTGCCCTAAATTTTTGTACCCTTATTAATAACGATTAATATTCTATCAACTACCATTTCTCAATCAGCAGCTCGGTATTTAGTATAACGTTTCGCCAAAACACTTTATTTAGTGTGTTTGTCGCTGATGCAATCTGTTAGTTCATTTATAATAAGATAGTTACATAATGGAACATTAGTTGCATAATCATTCTTATGACAATCAATCATTTTAAAAGAAAACACATCGTGGTCATTGGGGGAGGTTTTGGCGGGTTGAACTTCATAGCTTCTTTTTATAACAATAAGTATTATGATGTTACATTAGTTGACAAAAACAATTACAATTATTTTACGCCTCTACTCTACCAGGTCGCCACGGGCTTTCTGGCACCCTCAAGTATTAGTTATCCGTTCAGGAAATTATTTAAAAACAAGAATATAGCCTTTAGAATGGCGGACGTTAATGGTGTTGACGCATCAAAAAATAAGATTCATTTAGACGATGGATCTGAACTAAGTTATGACCTCCTCGTTTTGGCAGCGGGTACAAAGACAAATTTCCTTGAGAACAAAAGTTTGCGAGCGAGGGCACTATCGTTAAAAGGAATTAATGATGCTTTGGTTATGCGTAATGAATTGATTGGTATACTCGAAAAAGCATCTATCGAAAAAGATCCTGAAGAAAGAAAAAGGTTGCTCACTATTGTTATTGCTGGTGGAGGACCGACTGGCGTAGAAGTTGCAGGAGTGTTGGCAGAAGTGCGCAAGTACATTTATGCACGTGAATATCCGGAACTAAAAGACTTTCCATTTGAAATTTACATTGTCGATGGATCGCCTTTTTTATTGGCGCCGATGAGTGACAAGAGTCATCAAACTGCTTACAACACATTAACTAAACTGGATGTACATATTATTTTAAAAACGCATGTGGTACTCTTCGAAAATGAGAAAGTGTTTTTGTCCAATGGAGACATAATCGAGTGCAAAACATTGATATGGTCAGCGGGTGTAATTGCCAATTCATTTGAAGGAATAGCGGAGAGCAGCCTTGGCAAAGGCAGACGAATGATCACAAATGAATATAATCAGGTGCAGGGATATGAAAATATCTACGCCATCGGGGATATAAGTATCCAATTTGACGATGCTGATTACCCTGATGGCCATCCACAGCTTGCGCAACCAGCTATTCAGCAAGGGAAAGCGCTCGCTAAAAATCTACTTCGAGTTGCTTGTGGGCAACAAATGAAAGCTTTCAAATACTTCGACAAGGGTGAAATGGCGATAATAGGTCGGCAGAACGCTGTTGCAGATCTATTTAAACACCGGGTCCATTTTGGCGGTTTGCCGGGCCTGATGGCCTGGTTACTCATTCACCTGATGTCTTTGGTAAGCACCAATAACAAGATAAAAACATTTTATAACTGGGCGTTTGCTTATTTGACTAATGACCAAACACTAAGAATGATTTTTCGGACAGAAAGCGCGGACGACCGAATTTAATTTTTAACTGCGAAACCTGATTTCACATTTACATTGTCATACAGAACTTAAAAAAATTAGCAAATGGAACAAAGAATTCAAATTGACCCGAAGCCCAAATCAAACGGCCTTCAACCAATAATATTGGCAGGTCTAACGGCTGGGCTGCTTGATGGTATTGCAGCTTCGATAGTGTTTAATATTAAGCTTGGCTTAAATCCCGGCCAGGTCATGCAATACGTTGCAAGCGGGCTCTATGGCCGGTCGGCTTTTTCCGGGGGCATTTCAACGATCCTAATTGGTACATTGCTGCATTTTCTAACAGCTATTACAATCGCGGCAGGTTATTTCTATGCGTATACAAAAATTAAAACACTACGCAGTTTTGCTGTGCTGTCTGGCCTGACGCTTGGCTTATGCGCCTGGCTGATTATGAATCTGGTAGTGGTACCACTTAGCAAAACTCCGCCTCCTCCGTTTGGAGCAAGCGATGTAGCAATTGGTATTATTTTGCATATGTTTTTGGTGGGATTACCTATTTCACTTATCATCAAAAGGCACTCTTATAAAACAAGTTAAGTTATAACAGCGTTTGCCCGCGCGTGTTCAATCTTAAACTTTAGGGTGATGACTACACCGGAGTCATTTTCTATCTCAAAGCTGGCCCCCAGTTGTTTGCTGAGTGCCCTTATCATTTCCATCCCGAGAGATGAAGTTTCCGATAAATTGAAACCAATCGGCAGCCCTCTCCCGTTGTCGGCAATTTTAAGCCCAATAGTTTCCGTATCAAGTAAATTACTTTCAATAATAATTTCTCCGCTATCGTCGCCAAAAGCATATTTTATGGAATTTGTTATTGCTTCATTTAATATTAATCCTAACGGTACTGCCTGGGATGAATCAAGGTTAACCGGTTCTATCAATTCTTTAAATCTTATCCTGCGACGGGCACAATCATAAGAATCACATAAGTGCCTAACAAGGTCTGCGACATAATCACTCATGACAATACCTGCAACGTTGCTTTTACTATAAAGTTTCTGATGAATAATTGAAATTGCCTGCATTCTGTTCCGGCTATCCCTGATCGCGTCTATTGCATCATTGTTTTGTAAATAAGCAGCCTGTGTATATAGCAAGCTCATCACTATTTGCAAATTGTTTTTTACACGGTGGTGGACTTCTTTGAGCAGCCATTCTTTTTCGATCACCAGGTTTTCCAGCAACTCGTTTTTATGAGTAATAAGTTCGTTTTGCTGCGTGATTATTTTGTTATTCTTTTTCCTTAGCCTGCTTTGTCGGTATAATAACGCTGCTATGATTAAAGCTAAAACGATGCCGCCAATTGTAACATTCTTCACCATGGTTGCCCGCTGCAGGTTACTTTTATCCAGTGCGGCTCTCTGATTTAACAGTTTTATTCTATCTTCTTTTTGCCTGGTTTCAAATTGAACTGCCAGTTTTTTTGCGTTCTCTTCCTTACTATTCCTCAATTCAAATTCCTGTGCATTATGGTATAAACTTAAATGTTTGATGGCCTGGAAATAATCACCGGTTGCTGAATCAGTAAGAAAAAACAAGTAATCTAAGTGGCTTTTTTCACCCGACGAAAACGTATTGTTCTTATGATTAACGACAAGATTCAAGAAAGGCTTTGCTTTAGCATATTGTTTTGACTCGACGTAAACCTGAGCGATGTCCTTATAAACGTATACAGACGGGTTTGCTTGAGTTTTATTTATCTTAAACGCCATTAAAAATGCTTCCTCAGCCTTTTTATAGGCTTTCATGTCGCGATAAATATTTCCGAGAAACAGGGCATCTTCTATCTTATCGCCGGTGTTCGTTGCCGGATATTCTGCCTGCATACGGCGAACGTAGCCGATAGCCTCGGAATATTTCTTCATTTTTCGTAACGCACGTACAGGCAGAATAAAAACAATGCGTTGATTTAAGCAAAACATACCCGCATGTATTTTCAGATATTTTAAAGCTAAGTTCCCAAGATCAAAGGCCTTTTGGTAGTTTTCGTTATTGAAAGAGATATGCCCATATGCGAAATAGATGTCGCCGGCAATGAGGGTGTCCTTAGTAGCCCTCATCGTTTTTATTGCTTCTTCACTATAATATTCTGACTTTTCGGGATGACCGGTATAAAAATAATAAGCTGCCAGGCCATAAAATGTGTACTGCAGGTAAGGATATTTCAAGGTGCGGTACCTCTTCAAAGCTTCGAGATATTCTTTCTCAGGATCTCCCTTTGATTGGAGTATGTGGATGTACGCCTTATCCTCAAGCGCCTTTATCTCATATAACTGCAAATGAAATTGAATGCTTAGAAGCCGCGCTTGTTCTGCAAAATAGAGTCCTTTTTCCCATACGGATTGCTGGTCAGGGGCATCCATATTGCCATATTTATAGCTTAAATTCAGACATAACACTGCTTTGGCGGTATCTTTCAATGCCGGGAGAATATTTTCGGCAGCCTGCATATTATTTTGAAAGGTAAAAATGTCGGCTATAAACAATAGAGCCTGGTCCTTACTTTTTTTGTCATTGTATTTAATACTTGAATCTCGCGCCGATATTCCGAAAGCCATTGCGCGTTTCATATCGGCATCCCGGCGTAACGGTTTGTTCAGGTAAAGATTAGTTAGCCTGAGAAGTACCCGTACTTTATCTTTACCTGAAACGCTTGAAAGTTGTTTTAACAGGACGTGTTCATTTGAAGGATCCTCGGGTTGTGGAGAGGGGTAGTACTGACCAAGGGCTGCTAAGGGGAATATGATTAGAATGGCTGTAGTGACGGCTATAGACAGAATGACAATGATTGATTTATGCATCGTATTTGTATTTAAATAAGATTCGCCGCCGCCTTGTTTCTACAGTCCAATTGTTTCACTGACGACGCAAACTTGATCTGCTGTTAAACCATTAACTATCATAAAACTTATTACGTTGTTACCAGCTTCCCGACAACTGATTTTAGTGAATGATCCACTTTAAATTTTACAGAGATTACAACGCCGCAATCATTCTGGATTTCAAAGTCGCCACCAATTTGTTTGCTGAGCGCCCTCATCATTTCCATCCCGAGGGACGAAGTCGTCGATAAATTAAAATCGACCGGAAGCCCTTTACCGTTGTCGGCAATTTTAAGACAAATAGTTTCCCCATTAGTTAAATGACCTTCTATAACGATTTCTCCTCCATCATCCCCAAATGCATATTTGATAGAATTTGTGATTGCTTCATTTAATATTAACCCCATCGGGACTGCCTGGGATGAATCGAGATTAACCGGTTCGATCAGCTCTCTAAATCTGATTCCGCGCCGGGCGCAATCATAAGAGTCAGATAAATGCCTTACAATCTCTGCAACGTATTCACTCATCACGATAGTTGCAACATTACTTTTACTATAAAGCTTTTGATGAATAATTGAAATCGCCTGTACCCTGTTTCGGCTATCTCTTATGGCGTCTATTGCGTCGGTGCTTTGTAAATAAGCAGCTTGTGAATAAAGCAGGCTCATTACAATCTGAAGATTATTCTTCACTCGATGATGAACCTCTTTAAGCAACCATTCTTTTTCTGTTAGTAAACCTTCCTGCTGTTTTAACAGAATATCTTTGTCTTTCAGTAGTTTTTCTTCCTCCTTCACCAATGCAGATAGCTCATTGTTCTGCCGGTTAATTTGATCCTGTTTAATCTGGAGCTGCCGGTTACTTCGCTGCTTATTACGATAACCAACATACATCAGGGCGGCAAGTAGTATCGCGATCAGGATCCCCCCGAAAGTGATATTTCTCTGCAGGTTGCTCTTTTCCAGGTTGCTTTTTTGTATAGTTGACTGATTGTTAAGATTTTGAATGGTCTTGTCCTTTTTCTCCGACTCGTATTTTTCCGCCAGCTCATTGATTTGCTTAGTGTTCGTCGCCGTTGTTATGGAGTCTTCGATAGCTTTGATTCGTTGGAATTTTTTTAACGCAGAGAGTGTATTTCCATTCGCCGAATCAAGTTTAAATAGGTCGTTGTATAACACTAATTTAGAATCCACTGACATCCTTGTTGTCAAAAGTGTTTCTAGTTTTGACAGCTCTTCGGCTAACCCTCCCCAGTGCTTACTTAAAATATAATGCTGAAGCAGCGGATCGGAGATTTTAATAAAGTCGTTAACAGCGTAATAATTGAAGTCTTTGGCTAAATCCTGGTATACTTTGTTATTAACTATTTTAGAAGCGGGTGCAAGTTTTTCACCACTACTAAAATCATGAAGCAGGTTGTAGAATCTCATTTGCGCGGATAGGACAATACTCTCTTCTCTTGGACTTTTGGATTTGTACCGCTCCGACAATTTGCGCAATTCCACTAATGCAGCTTTATACTTTTTTAAATCGGTATAGCTGTCCATTATACCCATCAAACTATTGTAATAGAAATCCTTTCTACCTATTTTCACGGCCATATCTATCGTTTTCTGAAAATATACAAGCGCCTTATCAAAAAATTTACTATGCCGATAAGCCGCCCCCAAATCATAATAATATAATATTCCCTCTGAGACGGTATGTTGCGGATCATTTTCATAGCTATTTACGCAGTCCATACGTGCTATTAAAGTTTTTTGGACAAGATTTCTTCGATTATAAGTTTCAGCGAGTAGATGGTAGCCGTAATATATTTTCGAATACCGGAGCACTTTGTATTGTGCTATTACAGACAATAATTCATTTTCGGTCTTATCGTAAAGGCCCAGGTTTAGGTCCACGTCAGCCATTCCAACCAGCGCGTTCGCTGCTTTAAGTTCATTGTGCATCGATTTGTATATCTCGTATGCTTTGTTGTAACCATTCCTTCTGATGGAAAGATGCGATAAATCAGCATATGGCATATAATCGGCATAGGTCTGCCAAACCTGAGCCTCTTTTAATTGATCCCCTCTTTTATGATAGTAATTGGCGACTTCGGTAAAAAGTTTATCAGCAGCAACAAAATCCTTTTTTACTGTGCTAAACTCGCCTTTCGCTATGATAGCGCGATATCTGTGATCGATAGCGCTGATAGCGATACTGAGGGTCTCTGCCGATTGAATGTAATAAAGCGAACTATCCAGGCCTTTCTTAGATACTTCGGGTTTGTCAAGGTAGTAATGACCTAATTGAAGAAGCAAATTTACCCGGTTAGTATCTTTGCCTGCTTTGCTGAGTTTCAATAGCAAGGTATCCGACTGCTGGGCAATAGTTGCCGAAGCGGAGAGCAAAAGAATAACATAGATGAAGAGCCTTTTAATCATTGCCAGATCAATTAATTATTCAATTCAGAATAAAATTACTTAATTATTGAATTATCAATGGACGTTTTTCACACGAAATTGATGCTACACCATTTTTAATTGACTTTCGATCTTAAACAGCACTGTTACAATCACCCCCTGATCCTTACTGATCTCGAAATTGCCCCCAAGCTGCCTGCTGAGTCCCTTCATCATTTCCATCCCTAAAGAAGAAGTTTCGGCTAAATCAAAATTGTCGGGCAACCCTTTACCATTGTCAGCAATTGAAAGTTTAACGTTATCCTCGCCCAACATGTGAGCTTCGATGGAGATTTGTCCGCCATCAGTGCCAAATGCGTATTTAATAGCATTGGTTATGGCTTCATTTAGTATCAGGCCCATGGGCACCGCCTGGGAGATGTCGAGATTCAACGGCTCCACAACCTCTTTCAGCCTGATCTTACGATGATTACAATCATAACAAGCACAAAGATGCCTTACCAGGTCACTTACATAATCGGTCATTACAATAGTTGCTACATTGGTCTTACTGTAAAGTTTTTGATGAATAATTGAAATCGCCTGCACCCTATTCTGACTATTTTTTAAGGCTTCGATCGCATCCGTGTTCTGTAAATAAGCCGCTTGAGTATATAGCAGGCTCATCACTATTTGCAGGTTATTCTTAACACGATGCTGGACTTCTTTAAGCAACCATTCCTTTTCGGCAATTAGATTCTGTTGTCGCTTTACCAAATCATCTTTCTCAACTAATAAATTTTCTTTTTCGTTTATTAATGCCGATAACCCATTGTTCTGCCGGTTGATCTCTTCTTGTTTAATTCGAAGATTATCATTGTTCCGTTGTTTATTGCGATAGGCATAATACAGTAAGGTAGCTCCAATAAGCGTAAAAAGAGTTCCGGCCAGGATGACATTTCTTTCCTGGTTGCTCTTTTCGAGTTTATCCTGAGCAATGGTGATTGAGGCAGTGAACAGTAAAAAAAAGCAGATTACAAGCTTTCTAATCATAGCTGAAGTCTTATAAACTATTATCTGTTGAGTATCTCGGAAATTCTTAATTATGAAATTGTTGTTATGATAATCCCAAAACCTCTGATTAAAAGCCCTGAAAGTTGACAAGATGCGATGGCGAATATTGTTCCATTTATATAACTACCTAATAATCAATAAATATTTTTTTCCATTAGGCAATTGCACGACGATATTTCGGACGAATTATTCTCGCAGACGATATTTCGCCTTAAAATAAGGTTAGAATGATCTATGACGACAAACCGGTTTAAAAACTATTAAGAAGGTTAGGATACTAAAGCTTCCTGCAAGAATGGTAGAGGGTTACTACCTGATGCCGAGCTTTTTCATTTTTGAGTGAAGTGTGGTTGGGGGTAATCCCATAATTTCGGCTGCGCCACCGGGACCTCTGATGCGGCCGTTACACTTTTTTAATACGTTGACGATGTAATCCCTTTCGTTCTCCTCTATAGTTTTGGTTCTTTCGTCACTGTAATGATTAGGTTTCCCTTTATTTGTCGCATTTTTCTGAAGTTTGGCTTCGGTTATCACAGGCCCTTTGCTCATCAATATTGAACGTTCAATAAAGTGTTCCAATTCTCTGACATTGCCCGGCCATGGGTAGTCGAGCATTTGCTCTAAAACCTCTGGCAAAACGCCAGCAATCGGTTTATTATATTTCTTAGAATAGTACGTGATAAAATGTTCTGTCAACGCAGGTATATCGTCTGTCCGTTCTCTTAAAGAAGGAATTTCTATGGGAAATACATAAAGGCGGTAGTACAGATCCAGGCGAAATCGCCCTTCTTCCATTTCCAGTTCCAAATCCCGATTTGTAGCAGCAATTATCCTAACATCGATCTTGATCGGCCCTTTGCCTCCAATTCGTTCAATCTCCTGTTCCTGTAAAACACGAAGCAGCTTTACCTGCAAATCAATTGTTAGTTCACCGATCTCGTCCAAAAAAATTGTTCCTCCGTTAGCCTGTTCAAATTTACCTATTCTTCTATCTGTTGCCCCCGTATACGAGCCTTTTTCATGTCCAAAAAGCTCGCTTTCTACTAGATTGGCCGGAAGCGAAGCACAGTTTACCACAATTAATGGTTTGTTTTTACGAGTTGATAATGCGTGAATACTTTTTGCCACCCTCTCCTTGCCGGTACCGCTTTCTCCAAGGACAAGGACAGATGTGTTTAATGGTGACACTATAGCGATTTGATCCAACACTGACAACATGGAAGAACTTTGCCCAACAATACCGTCAAAATCATCAATTCGGTCTTTAATCCTCACCGGCAGCGGGATATCATTTGAAGATTGACTAAGTTCATCAACGGTAGAGATATATTTATCAGTTTCCAATAAATTACCAAGGGTATTTATTAAGCGACTTAATAAGGTGACGTGCAGTTGTGAATAAGTATTACCTTTCCGGTTATAAAATTCATAACGGATGATTTCCGGATTACCGGGCAGAACCGGGAAAAGCAATGCAGATTCGAAGTCGTAAGTATCAGCAATCGTTCTACTTAGAGAATTTTGATTACACAATTGATCAAAATCGTCTGCATTAAAGAATTTTGCTTTTTTTACGATGGGCAACAACTCTGATGCGCTAATGAGTTTTTCGGTTGCAATACCAGTAATTTTCAGAAATTCTTGGTTACCTAAAACCTGGTACTCGTCAAAACCAATCCTTAAGAAACCGATACAGCTGCGATATGTTCCTTCTGATCCCCTTATTATCAGGTTCAAATAATCAAAAGGAATATGTGCCTGGAGATGGTGCGCCACTTTAAGTAGTCGCTGTATGACATTACCGCCTGAATTTTTTAGATCTTTTAATTTTTGACTAAGTTCCATTTCCTGCTGGCGACCTGCTTCCAGACTATTTTGAAGGCGGTAAAATGCCACATCTAAGGTGGTAAGAAGATCTGCTTCCCTAAAAGGTTTAACAATAAAGCCGAACGGCATCGTAGATTTAGCCTCTTCGAGTAACGTACCCTGAAAATTTGCCGTGAGATACACAAAAGCAATATTACTCTCCGTAAGTTTCCTGGCCAGGTCGATCCCGTTTAATTCCCCTTTAAGGTGAATATCAAGCAAGACCAAATCGGGCCTTTGTTCTTCGATGATCGAAAGTGCACTGATTACTGATTCGGCAATGCCAGAAACCCTATATCCGGCACCTACTAAAATCAACTTTAAATGGTGGGCAACGAGGGATTCGTCTTCAACGATCAATACTTTCTTCATTCAAATTTATTAGTTGAACAAAATTAAGCTAATTACTTGGGACAGGTGGCAATAAGCAATCAAGAAACACGATAAAATTTACTTAAAATTTATCTGCTGAAACAATATTCACAACAAGGGTCAAATTTCACTTAAACCGACGAAATATAATCCCACAAAAGCAAAAGAGCCGAAATATCGTCGTCTTTGGCACTATTTGCAGTCTCCTATACCCAATATTGAACTGGCATAAAATTCGAACTCCAGAGATCACAGACACAGCAAAGCGAAATAAAAATGGAAACTTACAGACCAACATTGAAACCGGTACCCCATGAATATAACGGATTAAATCCCAACAAAGAAGAACCATTTGTAAGAAGGCTCCACATCAGCTCCGAAATGAATTTGGAAGTTGAAAATGAATCCGTGAAACCTGTTTATAATTTCCCTGGAATGATCGGCAACTGCACGGAAATGCAAAGAGTGTACTCTTTGATGTCAATAGTGGCACCATCCAATTCAACGGTGTTATTACTTGGCGAAACAGGGACGGGTAAAGAAGTTGTAGCTCGTTCCATACATAATTTATCAACCCGAAAAGTTAAACAAATGATTACAATAAACTGTGGCGCACTGCCTGCTAATCTGGTTGAAAGCGAGCTTTTCGGACATGAACGGGGAAGCTTTACAGGAGCGACAGAACGTAGGTTAGGAAAATTTGAACAGGCTAACGGCGGGACCTTGTTTCTTGATGAGATTGGTGAATTAGGACTGGACTTGCAGGTGAAACTTCTTCGGGCACTCCAGGAAAAAGAAATTGAGCGGGTTGGCGGTAAAGGGACAATTAAAGTCAACGTTAGGATCATCGCAGCCACAAATAAGAGTTTGGAGAAAGAAATGGCTGAGGGCCGGTTTAGAAGCGATTTGTATTATCGCCTGAATATTTTTCCTATTTCTTTACCACCTTTGAGGGAGCGAAAAAATGATATTCCGTTGCTCACGATGCATTTTGTTAAACGCTATAGCCGGGAATGCGGAAGAAACATCAATTCTGTTTGCAGCCGTGTGTTGCAGAGTTTGTTAAATTACCCCTGGCCTGGAAACATTAGAGAACTCGAGCATCTGATTGAACGAAGTGTTTTACTTGCAGAGAGCAACATGATTAAACATGTGCTTCTCCCGTTGCCGACAGACGCCGGCTGTAATCATGATGAAGAAATCCAATCTATTCATAAAACAATAGATCAGAATGAAAGAGATCATATTTACAAAGTTCTAAAGTATTGTGATGGAAGGATCGCGGGTTTTAATGGTGCAGCTTACATTTTAGGAGTTCCCGCCACCACACTGCATTCAAAGATGAAACGTCTGGGCATTAGAAAAGATCACTCCATAGCATGATCTGATCCAAAAAAAGTCCCACTTGCCTTATTAAAAGCACAGTGGGACTTTTCTGAAAATATTAATGACTATAGAATGCTGATAAGGAAATTACGGCATTCAAGGCCTTATTCCTTTTCAGGTACCAGGAAGGGTTTTCCTTTATCGCCAACAAAAAAGGCAACCAGTTTAGCGGGCTTGTCTTTACTCATATTCCTTGTTCCGGAGTGCAGGCCGTTTGGCCTTTCATAAAAGGCCTCACCTGTTTTATAGTGATAGACTTTGCCATCGAACGTCGACTCTAATTCACCTTCAAGAACATAGCCAAAAGTCGGAATGGGATGCCGGTGCGCTGTGGAAGTCTCCCCCGGTGCAAACTCCACAATAACCACTTTTACCTCCTGCTCCTTAAGACCAGAAGTTTGGATAAGTTGTTTAAGAATAAGACGCGGAGGCGCACCGGTAACAGGTGATTTATCAGACTCTTGTGCTTTTGCGCTTAATATAAAGGCAATACAAAGTGTTAAAAATGCGATCGCTGACTTTTTGATTTTGTAATTTTTCATGTTGATGAATATTAATATTTGTAATTAATTGATTATTTGGTGGCAATTTTGAGGACAATAGGTTGATCTATTAACTTATTGTAAATAAGATATATACTCCAATAATTCCCCTATATTATCCTCAGTATTTTCAATGGTTAGTAATTACTTATGACGTTTAGGGAATTACTTACCGCCATCCGGATCTCTACAGTTCCTCCTAAGTCGAGAATCGGGCATCCGAGTGCGATTTCGTTGGCCTCCTGGTAATCGTTCGCGTAAATGGTGATCAGGCCCGCGATTAATTCATTATTTTCTTTAAAAGGCCCTTCTATTATGCTGCGATCAGGTTTCAAAACCCGCCCGCCTGTATCCCATCGCCTAAGCTGACTTGCAAGCAGATCATTAACAGCAAGGCTGATAACCCATTCATGCCAATACTTTAAATGCCTTTTCAGCATCACGGCTGATGGCTGTAGCTCGTTTGTTTTGTGGCCTTTCCAAAAGACCAGTAAAAATTCGTTTGATTTCATTGAACTGTGCTTTGCAACCAGCGTGCCAATGGAATAATATAATAATAATCAGCAACTTATGCAATTTATAATTTTTATTCATCCTCTATATTTAGTGCTATGACGGCAGCTCCACGAAATAAGGAGCATTCCTAACCAACAGAACAGGTTTTGAATAGGAGCTATTTTCCTGACTGTTACCGCCAGAGTCAATGACTCATCGAACATTACGACGTTACAGCTTACTGCTGTCTGATGTTAGGTTATCGCTAAACTTTGTGAACAGGAAATCATCAATTAAAAGGCTCTGAATCTCGTACATATGATCGCCAATCCACTATATAAAGTATAATACACCACCCCGATAATTTACCAAATATCACGTTATCAAACATTTAAGCAATTGGCACAACCGTTGCAATCCTATAAAAGCCCTAAACAACGTCTATGGTTATAAAATATTTATACGTTCAACCATGACAGAATCGGACCAATTTTACAGTTGGATAAATACAGATAGCCAGAAGTTAATTAAAAGACAAAACACAACAACAATGATGAATTTTTTATTTGGGGTTCACGCAGACCCCAACAACAAAGAGAAAGAACAGTTATCCGAAGAAGCTTTAAATGATTTTCACCCAAACGAGGAAAGCTCAAGCGAGGGCGATGAATATATGGATGATGCTTTAAGAATGGTAGAACAGCCATTTCATAAAAACGGTGATAATACTTAATAAATAACAGTGGTAAATGCATGTAAGTAAAGCATATAAGGCATCAGAATTTCTGATCTGTACGAGACGAAAGATTACATTCTGTGCGTTCCCGGCGTCATTCCGGTGACTTTATACCATGTTTCTCGTCTGAGATAGCCGAATATCTCCGGGTCAATAATTGCATAGCCGGGGACTTTAGGAGGAAGCCCTGCCGCTTGAGCTGGAGCGGGGAAATAATATTATCTTTAATTCCACCTTCTGAATATATCTGATGGGACGCTTTGTTAAACTTAAAAAATATAAAAATGATAACATTTAATATGGAAGTAAAAAACGCTGATCCGATATTAAGGGATCTGTTAGGAGCAATAAACGACGTTAAAGTTGCAGGAAGCCTGTGTATAAGTCGTTTACAGAGTGACGATGAATCAAATGCCGGCACAACCGATTCATTGTTAGGTGTATTAGGCCTAAAAGCGTCACGGCTACCGGAAATTGCCAATATTCTTGGAATTCGCAGTATAACAACGAATACACTGCATGACTTTGAGGCACTATCAAAACTTAATGTCGCGCTTCCTTCTGGAGAAATTGAGCGATATGTATGGGCTTTTTTTAAAGACGATGCTGTTATAGAAGAACTCCGTTCCCTTTTCCGCAATTGCAGTACAGTGGCATTTGACGACTGGGCAAACATGACCGGAGCTTCTCTGTTATGGAATGGATTGCTTACGGATGTTATTAAACCGCTTGGCAGAAAAGACCTGGAATTCATTTTTTACCTCGGTGATTCGTCAAAAAAACTCTCATTTGAGGTGGACGAAGCGGTTGATATTATCAGTGCCTTTTCGAATTATGGAAAAGTCACGCTCGCGCTGGACGATAACGAAGCATTGAGATTATGGATGGTATTGAATGGCGTGAAAAAGAATTCATCCTTTGAGGAAGAGACTCCGTCTGATCTGAAAAAGAAGTATATCTCCTTGTTTAGAACTATGAAAGTAGCCCAACTTTTGATATGGTCAGGAAATGATGTATTACTTTTTTCAGAGCAAGAGCAATTTATCATATCGCGAAAGCAAGTCGATCCAGGGATCGAAATGTCCCCGGATGCCAGGCGTAACTATAGCACAGGCTTCAGCATTGGTCTGTTAATGCAGCTTGATATCACACACTGCATCTTACTGGGCCTTATTGTGTATGCTTCTTTCGGAGAATTAAAGGCATGCCCTCAGCTAACGGATCTGACTGAATATATTCAACGGTGGATCGATGATCTTCAAAAACCAGGATCTATCCAACTGTATGAAGACTAAGAATTAAAAAAGGATGAGACTGGCTCTAATTAAAGCGAGAGCGGCTTTTAATTGTAAACATAAAACATCATTAGAAATGGAAACAAGAATCAACGCCTATATCAAAGGGCCAAATGCGATGAAAACGCTTTTTAACATTGGAAATTATCTTAAGACATCATCTGTTGAAAAACGGCTGCTTGAGCTGGTAGATTTTAGAATATCTCAAATTAACGGCTGTGCATATTGTTTAGATATGCATTCTAAAGATGCTCGTGCCGATGGTGAAACTGAGCAGCGGCTATATGGACTTAGTGCATGGCGTGAAACTCCATACTACACCAACCGTGAGCGTGCTGCACTGGCCTGGGCGGAGGCAGTTACTAGGTGTGAGGTTCCCGACGCGGTTTACGAAAAGGTTAAACCGTTATTCACCGATGCAGAGTTGGTTGACTTGACACTTGCAGTTACAGCGATCAATTCATGGAATCGCTTCAACCTTGCTTTCCCTACCGAACCGGGAACGTACAAAGTCGGCCAGTTCGGTTGATCTCGTTACACGCGGAAAAATATTTTATTTCTTTATAAAAGTAAAATACGCCAAAGTTTTCTCTGCAAACCCGTCTAACGGTTGCTATGCAGGAAAAACAAAAGATAAATCGGGTGTGGGAGATCATTGATCCGAGAAAAGAAAGAGCATCTGAAGGCGTTAAGGACCCTTATTTGTTCATTTTCTATCGCCTTTAAATTGTCATTTATATTTGAATTTATTCTCGACATGCGAATCGATAAAAGCGCACAGGAAGCAACAACAGGTAACGGCCCGGCTAACACGATGAAGCATATTGCAAAGACGGCATCGCCCGCTATTGCAGATAGTTCACCAGTGGGAATGCCAATACCCAAGGATAGCAAAGAGACAGCCGATATAAATTTTGACGGCCATAAGTTAACCTTTACGCATCTAAATAAATTTTTTTGGCCTTATGAAGGTATAACCAAGCGCGATATGGTTAATTTTTATTTCCGAATCGCTGATTTCATTTTGCCTTATCTAAAAGACAGGCCAATGTCTCTAAACCGTTTCCCTGAGGGTATAATGGGGCCACATTTTTATCAAAAAGATGTAACAGGCAAGGCCCCGGAGTGGGCCAGAATGTTGACACACGATACCATTGGAGGGAAGAGACTGCAATACTTTGTGGGAAGCGATATGGAGAGCCTGCTGTGGATGGCCGGACAAGGCTGCGTTGAGATGAATCCCTGGTTTAGCCGGATAAATTCACAGGATCGCCCTGATTATTGTGTAATTGATCTTGATCCGGATGATAGAAATACTTTAGACCAGGTAATGCAGGTCGCACAAACAATAAAGAAGGTGCTTGATGCGCTGGACGTGCCGTCGTTTCCAAAAATGTCAGGTTCTACGGGAATTCATATTTTTGTACCGCTCGGCGCCAAATATTTTTTCGATCAATCCCAAATGTTTGCCAGGATAATAGCAAAGCAGGTTCAAAAGGAACTGCCGGATATTACTACGCTGGAAAGAGTGACAAGTTCGCGCCACGGAAAAATTTATCTTGACTTTTTGCAAAATCGGGAAGAGGCGACAATAGTCGCGCCGTATTCGCTAAGGCCAAAACCGGGTGCTACAGTTTCTATGCCAGTACATTGGGATGAGTTAAAACCAGGCTTAAAAATGCGCGACTTTACTATTCTCAATTCTATCGACCGGCTGAAGGAAACCGGAGATCTGTTCAAAGGTGTTTTGGGGCACGGAATAAATTTAGGTGTGGTCATCAAAAAGGCCCAACGAACCTTTGGGTAAAATTCGGTAGTCAGCTAATGTTTATTTAATCAAAAAGGAAAAAATGAAGGAGTTCTTATTTATATTTCGTCGGGATTTCAAGGCCAAAGAAATTCAGCCAGCAGAGTACGAATTAGAAAAAAACGTAAAACATTGGAAAGACTGGCTTGATTTATTGACAGAAAAAGGGTTGCTGGCACAAAAGCACAAGAGCTGGGACGCGGAAGGTAGCGTAATGAAACCAGGTGAAAGCGTCACTAACGGGCCTTATGCAGAAATCAAACACTCTATAGGAGGTATGGTTGTTATAAAGGCGGAAAACTATGACCAGGCCGGGGAAATTGCAAAAGGCTGCCCAATCTTTGAATTAGGTGGATCAGTTGAAATTCGAATGGGCTTGTAGTTTTTTTTATGCTTAAAACTCTGAAGTCGTTTCCACGTAAACAATCTATCCTTTTCGGGGAATACATACAGGGCTAAAAACCTGTAGCAACACAATCACCAGGATAGTGTGTTGCAGGCGGCTCTTATTAAAAGAAAAATCATCGTTATCTGCACTATTGAAGTATGCGGCCGCCCGTCGGCTCCTCGCGTTGATGAGCGGTTTTCACAGGGACACTGTGCCGGCGTGGGTTTGTCCCGGGCACGAACGGGTGGAAAGTGCACGCCCCTTACAACATCCTCAAGGAACTGACACCCGTCATCTTCGTTACGACGGACGGCAAGCAAACTTTTGATATCAGCGGGACGATTAAGGCTTTTTGGGTTGATTAACGTACCAGGTATCAAAATTGATCTTACCTATTCGTGCGTTTCCCCCAGGAAGAAGCATTTGATCGGTCAGTTCTGCCCCATAATAACGTGCATGATTATCTACTGTTACCTTTCTGGGATCGTTGTTCTTTTGCAAATAGAGCTGAACGATTTCTGCAAGGCTAAACTGATCAGGGCCCGCTATTTCTATTATGTCATTAAGTGGTGATCCAACAATAACGTCGGCCATCATAGCTGCCACATCTGAGGACGCAATGGGCTGGATTTTAGCAGATGAGAGCCGAACGACACCTCCTTCAGTAGCAGTAGCCGCGATGCCTCCAAGAAATTCAAAAAATTGCGTGGAGTGAACAATTGAATAGAGAATACCTGAATCTTTAATTAAATTCTCTTGCGTTTGCTTTGCCCGGAGGTAGCCACTTTCTTGTAAGCGGTCAGTACCAACAACAGAAAGGGCAACATGGTGTTTAATTTTGCATTTTTTTTCCACCTGGAAAAGATTGCGACCTGAAACTTCAAAGAAGTTCATCACTGCCTTATCCTCAAATGAAGGCGAGTTGGCCACGTCAACTACAACATCTGTTCTATTAAGAGCCTCCAAAAGCCCCTCCCCGGTCAATGTATTTACACCTGTCGCGGGTGATGCAGCTATAACTTCGTGACCAAGCTTACTTAGCCTGTCTACGAGCTGCGTTCCGATGAGCCCGCTTCCGCCTATTACTACTATTTTCATAAAATGTGTTTAATGGCCTATTGTCAAGACCGGTGTTTAATAATTATATCTCATAGGTATTTGCAATGGAAATGCCAATACATAACAATCTAAAATTCAACCATATGGAATATTTTCATAATTCAACCGCTACTTTATTCAGTCAAAATACTTTCGGGAAAACGATATAAAGAGTTGCTTACATTATCAAGGACAGATAACCTCACTCAGGAAAGCAGCTTCGGTTCCGTTAAAAACAGAGGCTATCTTTGAAAGTTAAATTTTGAAATTACCAACCATGCAATAGTGGGTAATAGTGCCACCTCATTTCGTTTTGTTTATGGTCATATGGCGATATAAAATGATAAAAACAAAGCCATACACAATACAAATAACTCATAATAAGCATTTTAATTATTGGCATCAGTTTGGTATACCTCAGGCAGCACAATGCTGACAAATAAATACTAAGGCCATATTAAACTGAAAGCTATGGAAACTCTATTTGTACTTACACATATCATAATGCTAATCTGCCTCGTCAGCATTATCGGCGTTTCAATCCGCAATCTATTTGACAATGATCAGATTGAAAAACCATCGGTTATTGTTTCACAAATGATGAAGCTAAGGTTTAAGCAAATAAATACAATTTACATTTCCCGCATAACCACTGCATTACTCACCTTATTCCTAAGATAACATTCTAAACAGAGAAACTGATAAGCGTATTATCAGGGCGCGAGCCCGTGCGAAAGTGCTAAAAGTAACAATCCCAAAAGTAGGAGGTCGAGGACTTTGTCTTTTTAAAGAACAACCGATAGAAGCTGATCACGAAACCGTTGAACGCCCCTAAAGCGCTAAAAAAGAATAGTATCTGTTGTCCGGGATTCACATAGTAAAAATAGCAAGCTAAAATCAATTATAAATTCATCAATAAATTGCTTCTTTCAGTTTATTGTAGGAAGCATCACCTGTACAGGTATTTCAAGACCGGTTAAATATCGATAAAATCGCACACCGATTGTAACATTTTCGTACGGCATTGGCGATCTTTAATTTACAAGCAACTCATTTTAAATACATTACATATTTGGCACGAAGTTTAAATGTGATGACAACATTTACTGTATCGTTTATAAAAAATGTATCAGCCCGATTTATTCAGATGAAACTTAAAGGTAGGATATTGGAACTGGCAGTTAAAAAATTAGCCGGGGAAGCTACTGTTGAAGAATTACAGGAACTGGATAATTTCTTGAACAATGATACTGATGCGTTTTCGGTATTACGGGTATTGCTGGCAAAATGGAAAACCAACGAACAAGTGTCCAAAGAGGATACTGATCACAACTTTGCAAAACTAATGGTGCGGATTAAATCCGTTGAATCCCATCAAATCACACAGGGTGCTGCCTCAAACTATAACTGGCAAAACAAAAGAAAATTAATCACTTACCCTGAAAATGGAACGATCATGATAAAAAACTATTTGAGGAGTGCGTTTCGTAACATCAAAAGGCACCCGTTTATTTCATTTATCAACATATTTGGTTTAACCGTAGGGTTAACCTGCTGCTTGCTTATTTTAAGCTATATTATTAACGAGCGCAGCTATGATAAATTTAACGCCAATGCGAAGGATATCCGCCGGGTGACGCGCATTTTTTATGCTGGCAAAAATGTGGAGAGCCTACATTTAAGCGCGATTGCGCCGCCGTTTGGGCCTTTACTGCAAAGCGCATTTCCGGATATTAAAAAAACAACACGGGTTTTGCCTATCCGCACCACGGCCTTTCACTATAATGGCAAGCTGTTTAACGAACAGAACAGCGTCTTTGCCGAAGATAATTTCTTCGACTTTTTCACAGTACCTGTGGTTAAGGGCGCCCCAAATAATGCGCTGAAAGAGCCTTACAGCATTATGCTGAGCGAAGCCATGGCGCATAAGTATTTCGGCGATACCGACCCGATCGGCAAAAGCCTGTTGCTGGATAACGTTTTCCTGGGTAAGATCAATCACGACTTTAAAGTTACCGGTGTGTTCAAAGCTTTTCCTCCCAACTCGCACATGCACCCCGACATACTGATGTCGTTCAGCACCCTAAAAGATCCGGCAATGTATGGCGCGAACAATTTAGCGAACGACTTTGGCGGTAATGCCTTTTTTACCTACCTGCTTTTCCCCAAGGACTATAATACCGACAGGATTGAAAGCCAATTGCCTGATTTCCTAGATAAATACGTACACCTTGGCGGCGCGGCCAGCAACGCTAAAACACACGATGGCACCAAACTTACTTTTCAGAAGCTCGCCGACATACACCTGCACTCACACCTGGATGATGAGTTTGAAGTGAACGGCGATATCAAAAGGGTATACATATTTTCGGCTATCGCATTGTTTATTTTGCTGATAGCCTGCATCAACTACATGAACCTATCCACCGCACGTTCGGTATTGAGGGCAAAGGAAATTGGTATCCGCAAGGTTATCGGCGCACAGCGAAAGGAGATCATTAGCCAATTTTTAAGCGAATCGGTAATGATCACCTGGTTTGCGCTTGCGCTGGCCATGGCGGCAACGACATTTCTACTGCCAATGATAAACCATTTGGCAAACACCCATCTCGCGTTTAACAGCCTGCTGCAATGGCAAATTTTAGTGCCCGTTTTGTTGCTGTCGTTTATAATAGGCATCGTCAGTGGTATTTACCCGGCCATTTTTATGTCATCGTTTTTACCGGTGAAGGTTTTGAAAGGCATCATAAAAACCAGCTCAGGCGGGGTCTCGTTCCGCAAGGTGCTGGTTGTTGTGCAGTTTTCTATTTCGATTATCCTCATAATAGCCACAACCGTGGTGTACCGCCAGCTGCAATATATACAAAAAGCCGATTTAGGTTTCAATAAGGACGCAGTTCTAACGATAGGGTATGTTGGACAGCTACATGCTCAATATGATGCATTTAAAGCAGAGTTGCTGAAAAACACCGCGATAAAAGATGTTGGCCGCTCATCCCGTATTCCATCAGACCGCCTGCTCGACTATCAAGGCGGGTCGGTTTTGGTAGATGGCGTAATGAAACCCATTCAAGGCGATCTGAAATCCCTCAGTACCGATTACAGCTTTATCCCGACTTATGGCATGAAAATGGTCGCCGGACGCAATTTCTCGAAAGCGTTTTCAACTGATACCAATAACTTTATTGTGAACGAGGCGGCGGTACGGTCGCTGGGCTGGAAAATCCCGCAAAACGCTATCGGTAAAGATATTAAGTATGGAGATGTTAGCGGCAAAGTTATCGGCATTGTTAAGGATTTTCACTTCGAGTCGTTGCATCAGACAATTACTCCGCTGTTATTTCGATTGCCATCGAACAACAATTATCATGTAATGTCGATAAAAGTAAATAGTCGCAATATCCAAACCGCAGTAAGTTCGCTACAGGCCACCTGGCATAAATATCTTCCTGAAACTCCTTTTGATTTTACCTTTTTGGATGATAAATTCCGTCAACTATACAACAGCGAACAACAGCAGGGTAACCTTTTTACCATATTCTCGTGTATCGCTATATGTATAGCATGTTTGGGACTATTCGGATTGTCGGCGTTTACCATTACCCAGCGGGTTAAGGAAATTGGCGTACGAAAGGTACTGGGAGCAAGTGTGCGGCAAATTGTACTTGAGTTATCAAAGGATTTCCTGCGGTTAGTTTTGATATCAGCTGTAATAGCCATCCCGATAGCCAGATGGTCGATGCATGAATGGCTGGCTGATTTTGCTTTCCATACCGATATGAACTGGTGGATATTTGTGGCAGCCGGCATTATAGCGCTGGTAATAGCGTTTGTAACTATCAGTTTTCAATCTATTAAAGCAGCATTGGCTAATCCGGTAAAGAGCCTACGAAGCGAATAAAATATCTGACTAAAGCGCAAGGCAATTGAAAGGTAAAACCGGTTAAAAAACAAACATAATCACTTCGCTCGAATAGTATTGTTGTTTTAATAAGTCGGTGGATAAATTCGAACTATTCTTTTTATTTTCGATTGTAAGATAGACGGCAATGTCAGTTGCCGCCTGCCTGAACTGGTATCTGCTGGTTCGGGCTTAGCTTCAGGAAAATCACTTAAAGTTTAAAAGTTTGATTTCGGTATTCTAAATGTTACAACTTTTCGATCATAATTTGGAAGATCTTGAGCCTTTAAACTATTTAATGGCATGAAATGAGATAGGTGACGAGGAAATTATCCAATCCTTTTTAATTTAACATCAACATATTTTTTTCTGTTGGAGACATGTATCATGAAGCAAATTGCGGTCA
Organism: Mucilaginibacter sabulilitoris; assembly: GCF_034262375.1. Classification (NCBI taxonomy): domain Bacteria; kingdom Pseudomonadati; phylum Bacteroidota; class Sphingobacteriia; order Sphingobacteriales; family Sphingobacteriaceae; genus Mucilaginibacter; species Mucilaginibacter sabulilitoris. The sequence continues at coordinate 3,800,733 of NZ_CP139558.1, read as the reverse complement.
ATGTCCCTAAAATGGATGGGATAAACTGGCTATAAGGCTGATATTGAGGAAAAACTGTTCCTGAAAAAGCAGATAATAAACCGCTGAAAGCACTCACCATTTTTAAAATATGTTCATATATCCAAAGGTTAGCGTATGTTTTGGCTGGTATAAAGTATCTGCCACAGTCATACACGATCATCAAAAATAAATAGCCAACCGTGCTATAAATAATTACCGGAGACCAGATCATCCCAATAGATTTAAAATAATAAAGGAAATATGATACGGATATTAAGGATAGCAGACATATACCTATGTCGATAACTTTAGGAACATTTGACTTTGCTTTTATGACCCGGTATCCGGAAAATGCCAAATAACCACTCAATACGGTTATAACGAGCAAAAAAGTATTTCTTCCGAACACAAACACTCCAATTAATCCGGTTAAGATAACGACAGACATCAGCATCAGGAATAATCGCCCGGTTAGCCGGTGCAGCTTTTTTCCCTTATTGACAATAAGAGCCACTAAACCAACTATTAATGCTAATGAGCCTGCTGCGACGTGCACCGCAATATTAATTTTGTGAATGACTGTAAAACTTTCCATTGCTTTATTTTTAGCAAATGAAAGTTTAAAACGGATGGCAATCGTCCGGAAAGGTAGGGAAAGACCAATAAATTTATGAGCTAATAGCCTTCCGGTATTGCAAAGGTGTTTGACCCGTAGTTTCTTTAAAAATTTTATTGAACGAAGACTTTGAACGAAAGCCCGAATCATACGCAATGCCCAATATCGAATAATACGCCATAGCAGGGTCTTTAAATTTATCTTTAACAGCTTCTACCCGGTAGCCATTTATGAAATTAAAAAAATTTGATTGGGCCCTTTGATTGATAACTTGCGAAAGCTGATTTGAGGTAATTCCCAATTCACCTGCAAGCATAGTCAGGCTCAAATCTTCTTTTAAAAAAGGTTTAGCTCCATCCATGTGGAATTTTAACCGAATAAAAATTTGATCTGCTTTTTCCTCGTTCAGCCCCGAATTTTTATAGTTTGCTACTTTGATGTCTTCTTCATTAAGATATTCTTGAAGTGATATATCATTGTTAAATACTGCATCCTGCTGTAGACCGCAGAAGCCAATAAAAAAAACATAGCCAGTAAGGACGGCCCCAACAACTGCAAAAAGATTGGGATAGTCAACAAGTTTATAGCTAACCCCATATTTAATAAATAGAAACAGCCCGGCGAAAAGAATAAGCAGCGAAACAACAATCCATTTTAGCCAGTTCAAGTTTATTTTTTCAGTATAGGAATAATTATTCGGCAATGTTTTTTGATACCTTAAAAGTACAAGAAAGCTTAAAACAGTGTAGTATCCGGGAATAACTGCTAATAAAGCGGTTAAGGAATATCTAAGCCCCCAATTTAATGTACTGCCAAAATGCGGGAATCCATCTTTCAAAAAAAGACCATCCTCTTTTGTGTAACGAAGAAAAAAAATTACGCAATTGAAAACCAGGAATGGGAGTAAATGGATTGACAGATTTCTTTTTTTAAACCCGTACCCCATAGATAACGAACGAATGTAAAAATAAAGCACCGGAGAACTAATTAGTGGCAGGGAAAAACTTACCAGTTGTAAATATCCCGGGAAAATGGGTTTGGCAGATAGATTATCATAATAAAACCCTAGTTGTAATGAAATAATCCCCATCCATAACATTAATATCTTATCGCTACCCGAAATTTTCTTCTTATTCTTCAAAAGCAGCATGAAAAATAAGCCATTAATAGCACCTGTTAATATTAATGATCTTAGAAGCATTTATTTCAAAAATCCAAATTAGCCAAAATAAGCTTATGATTTCTGATCAAATATTATAAAATGGGTATAAAAGCAAAAAAGCACGGTACGAAAAATTAAAACAGTAATTGTTCATCAATTCCTGGCTAAAAAGGTCGTGATTAGGTAGCAATTTTAGTTCTTTCTGATCCGGTCGCTTTCATCTTTTGAGCCACTTTCCTGTTTGTTCTTGTTTAGCATACCGGCGCCACCAAATGATCGTGTATAAGTGAGTTTTATAATAGGAAAATGCCTCGATTCGGTATTAATAGCTACATGACTGTATATATTGAACGGCTGGGGAGTAAGCGTACCATAATAAACATGAATACGTGAACTGCTCAAAATATCTGCTGCTGATAGCTGGATAGTACCCTTATTATTTTTCAGTTCCTTTTTTATACCTGCATTTAAAATGCCAAATCCATTTATTGTTTGCGTACCATTAATGGAGTAGGAATTATATCCACCCGAAATTTCTGCAGAAAAACTTTTTGACAGTTTAATTGATTGGTTAAAATTTATTGAATACCCAAAGTATGATTTGGTAAAAGGATACTGCGTATAGTTTTCTTTAAACCGCCTTAGTCCGCCAACAAAGCTATAACTCATATTCCACCAATTGCTTACTTTAAAAGGCAAATTGGTTTGAAAAGTAAGGTTATTTTGATAAACCAGGTTTTGAGGCGAGATATACAACAGGTCATGCTGCGGACTATCGCTCAACTGATACCGCGAAATGGGGTTATCATCGTGGCTATACAGCAGGGAAAAAGTATAATCGCCATAGTTATAACCCAATTTTATATTATTGGTAATGGTGGGTTTTAAAAACGGATTACCGGTATAAACCGCGGTAGGGTCACTGTAGCCAACATATGATGCAAGGTCATCATAGGTAGGCCTGCTGATACGTTTAGTGTACGACAGCTGTAATTCTGCGCGTTCGCCAGTTTTAGCAGTAAATAATAGCGTAGGGAATAATACGCTCAGTTTACGGTTAACCAGATTTTCAATGGTCTGCGGGTTATCCATATTGGTATAAGAGTATTCGTAGCGCACCCCTGCAACAAGACTTACAGCATTACTGAAATTCGCGGTAAATGATGCATAAGCCGCGGCAATCCCTTCTTTCATGAATATTTCGTTGGCAACCACGCTATTTTTAACCCATGCACCATTCAACAGGCTTTCGATACCAGACGAACTTGTGCTGGTGGTATAGGTGCTTTTAATCCCGGTTTCCAGCTTTAGTTTGGCATTCAGCTGTTTGGTATAATCGGCTTTTGCTACGCCAACATTAATGACCGTGTTTGCAAACCCGCGTTGCCGTTCGGCGCTTACACTGTTATTAGCATATACCTGTTGCCCGTGTTTATTGATGAATGAGCTTTGCACTTCCGATGGGCTGTTGTTGCTGTAATGAATATAGTCGATATCAAAGCTGAGCTTTTCATCCTGGGATAACATCCTTTCGATACTAACCGAGCCGGTCAGGTTGTTCCAACCGTTCATGCCGTTGATATGTCCGGTGTAAACGAGCAATGAATCGGGCAATATATTGTAGTCTGCGTGGCTATAGGTGTAACTGGGCGAGTGACTGTTATTATATGCCAGGCTGGTGCTAAGCGTAGTTAGCGTATCCAGTTTAATATCGGCCGTGAGCGTAGCGTTATGATTATTACTTATTTGTTTCGTTTTGGTATAAAAGGCAACTTCGGAAGGACCGCCCAAAAACGGCGTGACCTGGTGACCAGTAATAAACAGATCGGTATAGGTACGATCATGCGAGTAGGCGTATGAACCATATAGATTCACATTTTTGGTATTACGATTTAGGTTAAGACTGGCCGTGCCTTTTTCGCCCATGCCGTAGCCTCCGGTTAATGAATATGAGCCATTCGTACCACGTTTTTTGCTTTTCTTCATCACTATGTTAATGATGCCGGCACTCCCTTCAGCGTCGTAGCCTGCGGGCGGGGTGGTTAGTAATTCTATCTTTTCAATGTTATCGGCACTTGTACCACTTAGCAGGGTCTCTATCTGTCCAAGTGGCATCCGCACGGGTTTACCATTGATCATAACAGTAACCCCGTTTTTACCGTTTAAAGCAATACCGCTATTACGATGGTCAATCGCTACGCCGGGCAACCGTTCCAAAACCTGCAATGCCGAACTGCCTTTGGTAAGCACACTATTTTCTACATTCACAACCAAACCATCACTCCGCTGTTGGTACAAAGGTTTATCAGCGCGGATCACCACCTCGATCAATTGATGGATATTTTCGGCCATGATGATAACCCCTAAATCGTTTGCGGGCGTACCTGCTGTAATTATAAATACGGGCGAAACCCAAGTTTGATAACCAATGCTGCTTAACCGGACGCGGTAACTACCAGGAACAATGTTTTCTAACCTATAGATACCCCGCTCATCAGTCAACAAACTTTTAACCGGTGACGAATCAGCAGCTTTAATAACGGATGCAGTTGCATACGGCAAGGGCGCTCCCTTTCCAGTGATTACCTTACCCGATACCTGGGCCCTGGTGCTTTGCAACATACATATCAATAGCAGACTAATGCAAAGAGTTTTCATGATGGGATCAGCCTTTTCAGTGGCTGGCACAACAAATAAAAACCGTTCACAAAACTTAGAAAAATAAGGATGATAAGTGGCTACCTATAATTGACAAGACGCATAAAACAACGCAGATTGATTAAAAACAGAGGTTCTGGTTTCTATTTTACCACTTATCACTTAACAGCCGCAATTCATCAATTATTTAAAGCGCCTGATACAAAAGCAATGCATAAATCAATACAATTGCTGTATCTTAGGTATACTGAAATGTTACGGTGTAAAAATGAGCAAGTTATCAGTTGATACATTAAACCAAAACTGGCTGTTTAAATACAAGCTGTACCATATTCCATTTTGGTGTGTGTACCATTATTTTTGGTTTACAATAGCCGTTGCCAACCCATTGGTGGCTGCTAAGTCGATGTTCTTTTCGGCTTACAGTGTGAAGATTTTGGCTTATGTAATTTTTGAGGCCATTGCGGTGTACTTTAACCTGTATTTTCTGATGCCGCGCTTCATGAAAAAAGACAGGCTCACCGAGTATATCATTTATTTAAGCATTACTGCTATCTGCACGTCTACCCTTATTAACACCGGATATTACTTAAGTGCGTTTTTAGCAGGCTGCAGTGTTAAAAAAATGTTTGATGTTGATCCCGGCAACTTCACATTTTTTTACAATACCTCCTTCCCTTCTACCGTAGCCAGCATGACGCTTGGCATGAGCATTAAACTAACCAAAAACTGGCTGCAAACGGAGCGCAGGCAACAGATGCTTGAAAAAGAGAAACTGGAAACGGAACTCAATTTTTTAAAATATCAGTTTAACCCGCATTTTCTGTTCAACAGCATCAATTCTATCTTCTTCCTCATTCATAAAAACCCTGATATGGCATCCGCCTCGCTGGCCAAATTTTCCGAATTGCTACGTTATCAACTGTATGAATGCAACGGTCACCAGATACCCTTATGGAAAGAGCTCAGCTATCTCGAAAACTTTATCGAGCTCGAAAAACTCAGGCAAAACAACAACGTGCGTGTTACTTTTGAGGTTGATGAGCCGTTACCCAGCCATTTAGGAATAGCCCCTTTTATACTCATGACCTTTGTGGAAAATGCTTTTAAACATGTTTCCAAACATACCGGCGCTCGCAATTGGATAGCAATAAAATTAAACCTTACGGGCAATGAGCTTGAGCTGCATGTTGCCAACAGTACCTCGACCGATGCAACTACCGACGCGGTGAATTATGGCGGTATCGGCCTAAAAAATGTAAAACGAAGGCTCGACCTTATTTACCCAAACCAGTACCAACTGGATATAGATGAAAGCGCAAACCGGTTTGCTGTAAGACTTCAGCTTACCTTAACGGAGTTTGTACTATCCACCCCAACACTGCAAATGGCTTGATATGATGAACTGCGTAATAATTGATGATGAGCCACTGGCCCGCGAAGGACTTGCAAGTTATGTGCGCGAGGTAGACTTTCTACAACTAACGGGCACCTGCGAAAACCCGTTGGAACTCATCAAACTACTCGATCATCAATCCATCGACCTGATATTCCTGGATATTCAGATGCCCAAAATGAATGGTATCGATTTTCTGAAGATTATGCCGAAGCCACCTATGGTAATCATCACAACAGCATACCCAAGCTATGCACTGGAGGGATTTCAGCTCAACGTGCTCGATTACCTGCTGAAACCCATCACGTTCGACCGCTTTTTTAAATCGGCAAATAAGGCAAAAGATTATCACCGCCTGCTCAGCAACTCTATCCACCAGGGCGAACAAAAGGCCGAAACTTATGAGAATTACTTTTTTATAAAATGCGGCAATAAGTATGAAAAAATTTACTTTGACGAGATCCTGTATGTAGAAGGTATGCAAAACTATGTGACAATTTTTACGGGCAAAGGAAAATACATTACACTGCTTAATCTCAAAAGCCTTGAACAAAATTTGGATAGTAAGCTATTTATCCGCGTACACAAATCATACATCGTATCGACCAATAAAATTGATGGTATTGAAGGCAATGATATTTTCATCCAATCGCACCGTATACCAATAAGCCGCAATTACCGCGAGCAAGTAATACAACAGGTGGTGGCCAATAAATTATGGGATAAAATAAAATTTTCCTGATATCTTTATCTTAATACGCAGCTTTAAAACCTTTCCACATTTTGTATTTCCGGGAATTACATTTCTGAGGGAAGCTGAGCGTTTTGCCAATAAAAAGATTGTACAGAAATAATCATTAAATACGACAACGTAAAAATGAAAGAACCGAAATTCATAAAGTTTTTTTACGCGCTCTTTTTATTCATGACAAATATAATAGCGGCATATCCGCAGTCTGCAAAGCAGCAATATGACATTGCCGCTTATGTATGGCCCGCTTATCAGCCCGATGCACGATTTAAGGACATTGGTGTGTTTAAAGATGGTAAAGGTGAGTGGGAAGCTATTTATAATGCTAAACCTAAATTCCCCGGGCATAACCAGCCGCACGTTCCATTATGGGGTTATACCAATGAGGCTGATCCTAAAGTGGTGGCAAAAAAGATTGATGCTGCCGTATCACATGGTGTAAATGTATTTATATATGATTGGTATTGGTATGATGGAAAACCTTTTTTGGAGGACGGATTGAATAAAGGTTTTTTAAGTGCGGCAAACAAAAATAAAATGAAATTTTATTTGATGTGGGCCAATCACGATCACAGCAGCTACCTTGATTATACCGCTGCCGACAAAAATAAAATATACTGGCACGGGGCCATAGACAGGGCCACATTTAATAATATGATTGCTCATGTAATTAAAGATTATTTTAGCCAGCCTAACTATTACAAAATAAATGGCGAGCCGGTATTCAGTATTTATGAACTATCCACATTTATTAAAGGCATGGGCAGTATCACTGCAGCCAAAGCAGCGCTTGATTATTTTACCAAAAAAACAAAAGAAGCGGGCTTCCCTGGCTTACACCTGCAAGGCATTTTATGGTCGGCTATACCCAGTAACCTGTCTGCAGTGCCTGGTGATACCAGCAGTACCCAAAATAATACGGTTACCGAGCTGGGTTTCAAAAGTCTTACCAATTACCAGTGGTGCCATTATATCCCTTTAGACAGGTATGACAAATGGGGCGTTAAAGCAATTGAAGGGTGGCATAAATTCAGCAAAGAGTTTACCGTACCGTTTTTCCCGCATGTATCTATCAGCTGGGATCCTAATCCACGCTTCACCGGACCGTTACAGGGTATGGTTACGGATGCCAACCCAGCCGACTTTAAACGTTTTTTATTGCAGGCCAAAAATTATGCAGATAGTCACCCAGAACAACCTAAGCTGATAACCATTAATGCCTGGAACGAATGGGCCGAAGGCAGTTACCTGGAACCAGACAAACAACATGGCTACGAATATCTTGAGGCAGTAAAACAAGTGTTTGGCAAAAATTAATTTAATCCTTAAATACGGAAACCTTCGCTAATCTAAAAGAGTGTCCTTCCTGGTTAATCAAGTGCCCCGGGCGAAACGGGGCACTATTATTATATTATTTGACGCGGACAAATCCAAGCATCTCGCTTTTGGGAAGCTCCCGGGCGGTATAATAGAGGCTAAGCTCATGACCAGCATTCTTTTTTTCCAGCTGCAACAACTCTTTTACGGGCACAACCATACTTAAATCTGAACCAGCAGCATCGGCAAAAGCCCATTTCTTCAGGGTGTTTCCCTGCTCATCTTTCAGCGCTATACTCCGGCCCGTACCGGCTCCCTTATTGGAACAATGGGTATACTTTATGCGCAACTCGTCGTTGTCTTTTGCTTTATCCAGTTGTAATACCCTTAAATTCACCGGCTGGTTCACATACTGCTTCAGTAAAAGTTTGTTATTTAAGTATACCTCGTAGCCGTCCAGTCCAAACCTGGTGGTAAATCCCAATGCTGCAAAACTAAATGCGATCAGCGTAAATACCTTGATAAACGTCTGATTTATTGTGCTTTTTTTCATGATTTTTAATTTTAAAGGATCGTATTTTTGGAACAATATTAAATGAAAAGCCTACCCGGCAGAAAAATAGTAGAGCAACTACAGGAATAATAGACATCGGTTATAATTGCTTATATTCATCTACTATTTGTGCAGTTGATCGACGAAATTTCGTAAGCTTAATCTTTTTAGGTTCTTTTATAAAAGGGGTTAAGAAGCACCTCTACCACTGACGTTTAAATGATCAAAATGGATTTTTTTGACAAAACACTAAAGTTGCCATTTTCAAAACGCACCGTTTCGATAAAATATGCCCTCATACATAGTGCTTACTGGGTATTGATTACCGGATTTTTTATATATGAAAAAAGGTACCTGATCTATAAAGCCAGTATGCCTTATTTTGTTGCCTGCGTTACGGGCCGGGTCATGTTGCTTATCCTGATCGCTTATCTTAACCTGCACTATTTTTTACCGAAATATCTCTTAAAGAAGCGATATGTCGCCTATTTTATGGCGGTTATCCTTTCGGTGATCGGCTACTTAACTGCCCAAAGCCTGTTTGATTATTATTTGTATGGTTATGTGGTTGGCCCGATGCGTAACAGTGATCTGATGCAGGCATTGTCCTACAATTTTTTCAGCACCTTGTGGTACCTGGGCTTAATGCTGGCATTAAAGCTAAGCTTGGATTGGTATGGGCAGCAACTTATCATTCAGAAAATCACTGTAGAAAAATTGAATGCAGAAGTGAATTTCCTTCGCGCTCAGGTGAACCCGCATTTCTTATTTAATATCTTAAATAACCTTTACGCGCTGACACTGAAAAAGTCAGAACTTGCTCCTGATGTTGTCCTGAAGCTGTCTGAGATGATGGAATACATGTTATATGACAGTACTGATGCCAGGGTGCTACTGGAAAAAGAAATTGCTTACCTCAACAATTATATGGAACTCGAGCGGCTCAGGTTAAACCACCAATCTGTTATTACTTTAACCATTGAGGGTGAAATGACCGGTTATACAATTGCCCCCCTCCTGCTGTTGCCGCTGGTAGAGAACGCTTTTAAGCACGGAGTAAGCAAACAAACGGAAAATAGCTGGCTGAATGCAAGAATTACCTTAAACAAATCCACATTGGCTGTTATTATAGAAAATGGTAAACCACCTACAGTTGTCGGTAAAGGTAAAGGTGGAATCGGGCTCAGCAATCTGCAAAAGCGTTTGGAGCTGCTCTATCCCGGAAGGCATTCCCTGAAGTTTGAACAAAAGGCAGATACCTTCCTGGCTAAACTGGTAATTGAATTATAAAGACAGATTGAGAAATGATGTTGAAATTTGTTGTGATAGATGATGAGCCGCTTGCGCTCGAAGTATTAGACGGCTACCTGAAAAAACTGGATGGAGTACATTCTGCGTCGCTTTTTAGCCATACCGCCGAAGCATTACTCTATCTGGAAAATCACCAGGTAGATGTCTTGCTTTTGGATATCAAGATGCCGGAAATGACAGGCATCGAATTCTTAAAAGCATTATCAGATCCTCCATTGACCATTTTCACCACAGCCTACCGCAATTATGCATTTGAAGGGTATGAATTGGGCGTAATTGATTTTTTACTAAAACCGATATCCTTTACCCGTTTCAACCAGTCCATTTCAAAAGTACGGGAGTTTTTGGAACTGAAAATGCAGCACAGTAAAATTGAAGCTATTTCTGATGAAAGCGAAAATTTTGTTTTTGTCAAAAGTGGTGTTCAACGCATCAAACTGCAATTTGATGATGTAATATACATTCAGGGATTGAAAGATTATGCCATTGTATTTACACATTCAGGAAAGATCCTGCTGAAAGGCTCAATCAAAGCGATGTTGGATATTTTCCCCAACAATCGCTTTGTCCGGGTGCATAAATCTTTCATTGTATCGATTCAAAAAATCACTCGTTTAGAGAGTAACCAGGTGCTACTGAATAGTCAACAAATTCCTATTGGCCGACACTTTAAGGATGATTTAGAAAAATCATTAACTGCAAGATAAGTCAACCTGCCGCATCGCCTTCCCTGGTTTATAAAACCCCTATGATTGTGATCAAAAAGTGATTTTGTATAGGCCTTGCCCTGCAAAATACAGTGTTTTACCATCCTTCGAAATCGCCATTCTTTTGTTTGTAACATTTTCAGCTATCTCGGTAACCATATTATCACGAATCCGGAATACGCTCCCTACATTCGCCGTTGTATCACTTTCATACTCACCATTTTTTAAATATATGGTTTTAGCATCCTTTGAAATTTTAATGTCGGCCATTATAAGAAAACCAACAGTATCCAGAGCGCCCTCGAGCGGAAAGGGTGAGTGATTGCCTAAATCCACACCATAAGTGTGTTGCAGCGTATAATTAAATGGGGGGCTGGTCAGCTTATAAACATAAAGCTGAGAATAAAAATTGTCATTAAAAGACGATAAGCCTGTAAACCAAAGCTGCCCCGGATTACCACCTACATCAAAAGCGGTAAAAAAGCCCCCTTTAGTTTCTCCGTCACTTTGTGAAAGCAAACTGGCCTGACCACTCTTGGTAATCTTTAATGTTGATACCAAACCGGGATTAAAAAGCCTTGGTACGCCAACAATCAATGACTGATCTGTTTCGTCTACAGCAACGTTAAAATCACCAAAGGTTTCCGTAGTATAGTCTTGTAAAGGAGCCTGCCCTACCTTGTATTCCTTTATAACCTGCCCGCCTTTGATAATTTTAATGCCCGTTGTTGCCCGCAGATAAAAAGTAAAGTCTTTTGATATAGCAAGATGTGTCGGATGAAAATTGGTGTAAACCGAACTGGGCAATGCAACATCAACCAGCGCGTTACCTACTAATCGTTTCAGTTTTCCATTCTCCAGCAGGAACACCTTATCATCATAACAGATATGAATATCCGTGAACACGTGTTGCTGTGCCGTAAAAATGGTTTCCGGAGTATATAAAGTACTATTAGTACCTGTCAAACTTTTTGAACTTTGTGGTTGTGGAGATTCCTCAAGTTTTTTGCAGGAAAAACTAAAGGCAATGACGGCAAATATGACCAGCCTGAATGCGATGGTATTTAAATTTTTCATAACGGCCTGTTTTAATTGGTTTTAATATTTTTTAATATTTACAAACAAAGATCATACTTAGTAAAGCTGAAAAAACAGGCAACGGAGGATTGTATACTCAATTGTGTAAAGTGTTAATATACAGAAATATAACGCTATTATTTATTAAAAATCCCAATGAATATGCACATAATATCACAAATATCTACCCTGATATGCTCACTGAAAATAAAGGCCATATGGGTCAATAAAGGCTTATGGATTAAATGAAAATAATAAGAGAGTTTTGTAAGAGATATGCTCATCGGCAGCAGTAGTAGCCGAAAATAATAATTGTACAAATGAAAGAAACCGGCTCCTTATTCAGGTAGCCGGTTTCTTTGATCATTTGCTGGTAGTTATTACCAATGTTTTGCCTTTTTTCAGTTCGGCATCGTCAATAAAATAACCATTCACTTTCTGGCCGCCATAATTTATATCATTGATTTTTTTACCTGAGTTCTTTTTTATAATTGCAAAGCCCTTGTTTGTACCCCCAAATTTAAATTCTATCTTATCGAAAATCGGCACCGAAACAATATACTTAGGATCGGCAGGTGAAAACGGATAAAAGCCCATGGCATTGAATACATACCATGACGACATTTCACCGGCATCGTCCATACCGGCATAAGCCAGCTTCTCTTTACCCATACCATAAAAATGGTTCATGATGCTATCCAGTATAACCTGCGATTTTTCTTGCCTGTTAATAAAATAATACATAAACGGCGTGCTATGATCGGGCTGGTTTCCCTGGCAGTACTGACCAATAAAGCCTGATATATTTTCGGCTTCATATCCTTTCCATGGCACAGTAAAAAGCGAATCAAGCTTTTGCTCAAAAGCAGCTTTGCTCGGAAAAAGTCCAACCAGGCCATTAGGATCATGCGGTGCAAAAAAAGTTGACTGCCACGCATTGGCTTCGCGGTACATATACTCAAAGTAAGGATAATCCGGTTTGAAATTTTTCACCCAGGTGCCATCGGCCAGTCGCCCGCGCATAAAACCAGTAGCGCTATCAAATACGTTTTTGTAATTACCGGTTTTGCTCATGAGCATGCGATAATTGGCCGTATCTTTTAGTTCTTTAGCGAGTAAGGCCACCGCGTAATCGTCATAAGCATATTCTAATGTTTTGGTAACAGCGGCTTTGGTAACGGTGTTGGTTACCGGATTTTCAACATCAAGCTCTGCTATGTAGCCTTTGGTATTAAACTCGGTTATATATGGCCGGGTTCCTCCCTCAACGGTCGCATTCTTTAAAAGGAGGTTATAGGCCTTTTTCACATCATAATCCCTTAATCCCCTTAAATATGATCCGGCGATAAAAGCCGATGCATGATCGCCATGGAAAAAGGTTGGCATAAACCCTTTTATTTCTCCCTTATCTATCAATGATTTGATCACGTCGTTGGTTACCTTGGGCGAAAGCAGGCCCAACAGCACCAGTTTATTGCGATAGTCGTCCCATAAAGATGGCTCAGTATAGTAATTGAACCCCTTATTTACAACTTTACCACCTATGTCGGTAAAATCACCGTTTATGTCGCTACGCAAAGCTGGCCACAGAAACGACCGGTACAGACATGAATAGAACAATCCCTTTTGACGCTCGGTACCACCGGTAACAGTGATTTTGGAAAGCAGGTCATTCCAGGTATCTGTAGCTTCTTTCCGCACCTGGTCAAAGCTTTTATTCAGCATCTCCTTCTCTAAGTTTTCCTTTGCGTTTTTTATGCTTACAAATGAAAAACCTATCTTCATTTCCAGCGGTTTATCAGCGTCCTCAAAACTTACTACAGGTACTGTTTTTGGCTCCCCCCTTTTTGGTTCGCTTTTTACCGAATCGATACTTTTTATCTTATGGTTGGTAACCGCGTAGAAATACATTTTTTCCCCCGCTTGCTGAAAACCTGTAAAAACATTATCGCCTTCTTGAACAATGTTCCAGCTCCTAACCCGCTCATTTGACATGGAAAGATCCGCAATTATTTTTTTATGTTCCCCTGCCTTAAAGGTATATTTATGAAATGCACACCGTAATGTTGAAGTCAGTTCGGCATTAACGCCATAACGCTCCAGGTAAACCTGGTAATAACCCGGATGTGCCGATTCCTTTGTGTGGCTAAATTCCGATTTATAATCATCGGCCGCTATAGTACCGGTTGCGGGTAGTAAGGGGATATAACATAAATTCCAGTGACCTTTACTTGTATGGCTAAACCCATAAATAACCTTATCTTCATATTGATACCCAGACCCACTATGAAATTGAGTGACCGGCGTTAACTGAACCATGGCATTTGGAACAGATGACCCGGGAAATACCTCCGCTCCCCATACCCTTCTGGTTGGTACATATCCGGCGTCTTTAGCATCCCATAGCGTTGCAGTACCTAATAACGGGTTTACGTAGTTAACTGGCGCGTTTTGTGCTTGTGTGCGGGTTATGGCAAACAAAAGGAAAACGATTAATACAAAATTCTTTTTCATGATAGCTGATTGTAGTTGTGTTGGGTTTAATATATGTAGTTACTTAATAAAATGGAAAAATAAAATGCCTCGGTTGCATTTTATTTTTCAAATAAGGTAAGCGGTCCGGGGTCGACCTCTTACCTTATTTTTAATTTTAACAGTGTGTTATTTTTTCAACTGAAACGATAAACACTTCACCATCCCGGATTTTGAGTAAGGCTCGGGTCAGTTTGTATACTTTCTGTTGGGATGGGCCACAGATAGTGTTTAGCCGGATTGAATGTTCTTACCACTAATTTCAGGAAGGCGGTATTATTTGAGGCAAACTTGGCACCGCGCACCTCATTACCCGGCGGATGGTTCAGCACAACCTCGGCTATTTTCCACCTCTTGATATCATCATAACGTAACGATTCAAAGGCCAGTTCGCACCTTCTTTCGTTTCTGACCTGGTCAATCATCTTCATGGTGGTATTACCGGGATAAGTTAATGCTAAAGTATTAACAAAGCCCGCCCTTACTCGTAATGGCTTTATTGTTTTATCCCAAACGGCTGCATCCATTTGCCCCAGCATTGTTTTCGCTTCGGCCTCCATCAGTAAAACCTCGGCCCATCGTTGTATAATTATGTTTTCGCCATAATTAAAAGTACCGGATGGGGCTGTTGGGTCAAAATATTTTCTCCAATAGTATCCAGAGGTTGTACCGGTGGGACCAGCTTCATTCTTTTTGTTAGTGGCATCCGGCGCAGTTCCGGGTTTAATATAGATTGTCTGCGAATTGCCTAAGTTATTTACCCATTTATATTTATCATAAACAACGGTATAACCTAAACGGGGATCGCGATTTGCATAAGGCGCATTATTTTCGTCATAGCCAGAACCCTGTTCAAATATGTTTTTACCATCCAGCGTTAGGTAACTTTCTACCAGGTCCTGGGTTGGCACCAGGTTGCTGTTACTTGCCGCTGTAGCGCCGGATCCGGTATAAAAAGGCCCAAAATCTGACCAATCGGTCCAGGTGCGGTCGGGTTGCTGATACCCCAGATCGGCTATAACTTCAGAATTATACTTATTAGTGGCGGAGAAAATATCAGGAAAGGATGTCTGTAAAGTATAAGTGCCATTCTCGGCCTGGTTATTCATCAAATCCTCGCAAACAGTTGCGCATTCGGCCCATTGGTTATTATATAGTAATACCCTCGCCTTCATGGCCTTCGCCGCTCCCTTTGTTATACGCCCGCGATCTGTAGCTGCCAGGTCCTCTCTTTTTGGTAAAACAGCGGCGGCGGCATCCAGTTCACTTAGTATAAATTTTACCACATCGGCTTTAGGCGTTTTTGCAACCACTTTTGCTTCCTCAGGGGTTTGAACTTTGGTAATCAGCGGCACATCGCCAAAAAAGTTTGTTAACCTGAAAAGCGCATGCGCCCGCAGGTACCTTGCTTCGCCTTTCATTCTTTCAATAAGTGGAGCGCCCAGTGTGGTATTCTTATCTATGTTTTCCAAAAACAGGTTGCACGACCTGATATTGGTGTAATAACTGCCCCATTCATATTTCACCCTGTTTATACCAGGGTTAAAATTTGCGTCGCTCCCGCTTGATATCTGAGTTGGCGTACCAACGTTAACATCAAGCGGGCAAAACGCATTATCAGAAAGCGCTTCGTTATAAAAGTAGGCTTGCGCTGCGCTGCTTGAGCCCGGCTGCCCGCCACTAATTTGCTGGCTATAACAAGTGGCCAGCGCATTAAATGCATTGGCATTTACCTGCCAAAAGTTATCATCGGTATACCTGTCTTTGGGCGTGAGATCGATCTTTTTACAGCCGACCATAGCAACCGCAAGGAGTATGATGAGTTTTGTTTTATTAAAATGTCTTAAACGCATAATCATTTAATTTTAATTGTTAAAAAGTCATGTCTAAACCCATACCATAGAAAACAGGCACCGGATATCCGCGCGGGCTGTTTGCGCCTACGGTATTATCCAGGTTATTACCGAACTCAGTCCCTTCAGGATCGGTAAATTTCAATGGTGATACGGTGAGTATATTCTGAGCCGTAAAATATACCCTTGCCTTTTTTACACTTATTTTAGATAAAAAACCGGCCGGTAAAGAATACCCTATCTGTACATTTTTAAGCCTTCCGTAGGCGGCATTAAATAGATACATGTCAGAGCCGGTACGGTAATCATTGTTGTTGGCCACTGTGCCGTTTTCGGCTAAGCGGGGATATTTGGCATTGGTATTTTGTGGTGTCCAGAAATCACTGTTGCTATCGTATATCGTGCCTCCATAATTGCTGAAGTGATACGGCTCAATTAATTCGCCCCTTATCAACGCGCTCCTTTTCAGCACACCCTGTATAAATATGGTGAGGTCGAAACCTTTATAAGAGGCGTTGTAATTAAACCCAAACGTATATCTCGGAAAGGGGTCGCCTAAAATAAACTTGTCCTGCGCGTCAATTTTTCCGTCGCCGTTTTTGTCAACAAATTTCCAGTCGCCCGGAGCCAGACCTGTGGTATAATTCGCGAACCTGGGGTAGCTGTCAACCTCTGCCTGCGATTGATACAGGCCAGCGGTTTTATAACCCTGGTAAACGGTAATAGGATAGCCTACCCTGCGAACAAATTCAAATTCTTCTCTCTGGAATACATTTTCTGTTTGCCCATAACTAAATGCCAGTAATTTGCTCTTGGCATCTGAAATACTGAATGAGAAGTTTTGAGCAAACGTGCCCCTGGTTGCATAGGTTATTTTCAACTCCCACCCCCTATCCTGCACTTTAGAAACATTGTATGAGGGGAACCCTGATCCGAAGAGCGTTGGAACGTCCTGCCGGGGGGCGAGGATATCTCTCGTTATTTTATTAAAATAATCTGCACCTACTGTTAGCTGGCCGTTAAAGAACGTAGCGTCGGCACCTATATCAAGTGTTGCAGCCTTTTCCCAGGTAAGATCAACGTTGGCCAGGTTACGTGTAGCGCCTGCCGTTGCAGTATTATTAAAAGCGTAAACATTAGCATTGGTATTAAATGACGACGTAAACTGATAAGCGCTAACGTTTTGATTTCCTAATACACCATAGTTTGCCCGCACCCGCAAATCGCCTACTTTTTCTTTATAGTTGCTCATGAAATCTTCTTCGCTTAAACGCCAGGAACCGCCTATTGACGGAAAATATCCCCAGCGTTTGTTCTTAGGAAAGTTTGAAGAGGCATCACCCCTGAATGTACCGTCTAAAAAGTACTTGTTTGCATATGAGTATGAAACGCGACCGAAGTAAGAGTTAAGGCTGGTTTCAATGGTGTTACTGAGGGAGTTGTATGAACCATTGTTAGGAGTACCCGGATCTATTATAGTACCGGTGGTCGGAATACCTAAAAGCGAATCAGTTAATGATTTGCGTACACCGTTTCCTTCAGATGTATACGATTCATTAGCCACACCTACCAAAACATTTAAAGAATGTTTACCAAAGGTTTTAGTGTACTCAGCAATTAAGTTGGTATTGGTAGCAAGCGATTTGGTGTTATAGTTAGCGGTTTGTCGGCCCTGATTAGATTGTCCCGTAGGATAATAATCTAATTCAACCTGCCTTTGTAATTGCGTATTTGCTTTTACTGTACCACCAAATACAGCCCTGATTTTAAAAGCGGGCGTGATGGCATAAGCCATATTAAAACTACCGTTAATCTCATCGTTATTAGTAAACATAAAACCACCATTACGTAAAAGGTCCAATGGGTTGGATGTTACAAACCCGGTAATATAACGGCCTTGGGCGTCCTGAAAACTATCGGTTAACGGGGCGCGGAGCGCATCGCCAACTACATCATTGAATGGTTCGTTATATTGGATCTTCGCGTAGGTTAAATTCCATCCGGTGCTGAAATTGCCAAGTGTAGCTGTCTGGTTTAAACGAAAGTTAAACCGTCTTAGCCCATAAGTACCATTAATAAGGCTCTTCTCTAAATAATTACGCTGATCAAAATAGCCAAAGGACATGAGGTAAGTGCTGGTTGGTGATCCGCCACTTATGGTTAAGTTCTGATTAGTTTGCGGCGCGTTGTGCATAATGGTTTCCAATCGCCAGTCGCCGTCGCCTTTAGTTTTAATATCTGCCAATTGCTGATCTGAGTATTGCGGTGGTTTGCCCGAATTGGCCAGCGACATGTTTTTATCAAGCGCGTTTTCATATGCACCTAACGGATGAAAGGTAAAGTGGGGAACCTGCGTACCATATATACCATTGTAAGTAATGCTGGGCTTAGTGCCAAGCTTTCCCTTTTTGGTAGTAACCAATATTACACCATTGGCAGAGCGCGAGCCATAAATAGCAGCCGAACCTGCATCTTTTAAAACGGAAATATTATCAATATCATTGGGGTTCAATGTGTTCATATCGCCACCAATAATTCCGTCAATAACAATCAGCGGATCATTATTACCTGTAGTTCCGGTACCCCTGATGTTGATGTTATATGACCCGCCACCCGAGGGGCTCCAGCCTTTTTGCTGGATAACCAGGTTGGGGGACTCACCCTGCAGCGCCTGTATAGCACCGGTAACAGGGCGGCCTTCCACTGCCTGGGAACCCGATACCCTGTCAACAGCGCCGGTTAGCGAAACCTTTTTTGCCGTTCCGTAACCTATCACCACTACTTCGTTTAAGCTTTTGTTGGTTGAGGTTAGTTTAACATTGATGGTTGTTTTTCCGCCGACGGGCACTTCTACAGACTCATACCCGATGTATGAAAACACCAACGTTTCAGTTCCTTCAACATTAATAGAGAAATTTCCATTTACGTCGGTCAGCGTTCCGGATTGTTTTCCCTTTACTCCAACAGAAACACCCGTTAATTTTTCACCTGTCGCCCCGTCTGTAACCGCTCCTTTTACAGTTATGGCATTTGAGGGCTTATCTATTTTTGCAGCAGGCGATAGTTTACCGGGCGCAACGTTCCTCAAACCACGGGCAATACCGGTGTTTGAGAGGAATAACATCATCATAGCGACTATGTAAAACGGAGGCTTTTTGAAAATCGAAATTGCTGTTCGTAATTTTTTTTTCATAATTGGTTTTTAATTAGATGCTAAAAAAGATTGATTGAAATTTCAGTGATGATTTTGCTTGATTTTTTCTTCATTGGCATGATTGTTAGGTTAAAAATTGGTTTATAAAATCGTTTTAGGAGCGTCACAAACGACATTCCTATCAATTTGGTTATCGACCTATGCTGTTTCGGAATGATATTTATGGTACAGGTAAAATTCTTAAGCAGCGGCAGCCTGCTTACTGTATTTTACATACGTAACTACATTTTCCGAAAAAAAACTATTATTGGTTTATAAGGGTATCCGATCACCGGTAGGCGGTTAATAACTTAGGTTAACCGTAATGATTGGATAACATACAAAGTTGTATATAGGGAAGTACAATAAATACCTGTTTTACCGACGCTTATAAAAAATCAAAACGCTTTTTTGTATAAAAAATTCATTATCAGTAAATTAAACCAAATTAATTAATAAAAAATCTAACTAAAGTTTAAGCTATTTGAAGATAAAAGCATTAAAATTAACCCTTAGATTAACCCTTAAATATCACAAACGAACCGGCGAACCTGCTTAAGAATGGACGCTTTCGATGTCGACAAAATTGATCTCCATGATCTTGTTTTCAAAATCATCGCCATGTACAAGCGCCTTTGATTTAATTCGGGTTTTGTAAGTGTAAATAGTGCTTACGGCACTCTGCAGTATATTGGCTATTGTTTGTGTATCCTTAATACCTAACCGCATGAGGGCAAATATGCGCAGGTTAGTGTTTAAAATCTCATTATCCTTTGGCCATATCTGATCTTCGGGCTTTAGCAAAGCGTTAAAGGAGGTAATAAAATTAGGGAACAGCTTAAGGAATATATTATCGAACGTATGAAACAAAATATGACGCTCTTGTTTAATGTCGATTTGATTGGCTAAATGCAATAACTCCTCATAATTCTGAATTTTGATCTTACGTTCGGTATTTCTTTTTATTTTTTCGAGTTTGAGAATATAACCGGAAATAACGTCAAAAAAATAACCAATGTATTCTTCCTTGATCTGGGCATCTTCTGAAAGTTTTTTATTTAAACCATCTAAATGCTGGTTCTTTTCGCTCACGATGGCTTCACGGCGTTTTACTCTTTTTAACCTGGTATATACAACTACCGAAATAAATACAACGCCCGCTATGGCGATGCTTAAGATAGTTATGAGATAGGTTAATATTTCATTTTTTTTATTTTCAGAATTGATGAGCTTTTGAGCCGATAGCGTGGTTAAAATGGCCACAATTTCTATCTTATGCATCTTGTTGCCATAAATATTGGCCTGATCCAGCGCTTCCTGTAAAAGGATTTCAGCATCTTCAATTTTGCCCTCATCCATTAATATTTTTCCAAGTGTAAAAATGGCCAACGTCTCTTTGGTTGACGAGCGGATATCATAAATGGCAGCAAGTGTAATTAGTCGTATTTTTTGGGGCCCGGTAGTTAAATTGCTTAAATCATGTGCTATCATGGCACGTTCATGATAGGTTGGTAAATTGCTGTTCAATAATTTAACACAATAAGCGGTGGCCTTATCATTTTGCCCGTATATCGTGCACAGCTCGGCTAAATGCCTATATTTTTCATACGATCCTGGCTTACTTAGGCGTATGGCCGCGGTTAAGGCTTTTATAGATTCGGCGCGGTTAGAAGGGGAATAAAATTCATCGGTATTATACAGAGCCTGCCGGGTATAAGCTTTTGATTTTAATTCATAGTATCTTAATTTGACGCTATCAGGTGCCTGGTTTACGTCAATCTGACTAAGACATTCAAAAGTTTCCTTAAACATGCCCCATGACGATTGAATTGTACCCAGCTTTATTTTGCTTTCATACAGCTTAGGCAAATCGTTCATCTTACGGCTTAAGGCCAGCAGCTTTTCAGTATATACATGGGCCGAATCAAATATGAAATCCTTATACTCCTGGTACAGCTTATCGCAAATGGCATATTGGGTGTAAAAATCGGATTTGGGAACCGAAGCCAGGGTTTCCTTTAATTTTTTGATATGGCGGTCTTTTTCACCATCGTAGATTTTTTTTTTTAGGATCTCGGATTTTAAAACCCTTAAAAGACTATCAGTATATTCTTTACATTTTGCATTACAGGATACTATTATAAAAAAGAACACCGACAGCAACACTTTCATAGTTAGGGGATTTTTTTTAACACATAGCTAATTTATATATTTTCATCAGAAAGGGATTCTGAAACAATAAAATGCAGTTTATACAACTAAAAGGTTTGCCGCTGAAACTGAGGGAATAAATAGGGTAAAGAAGGCTTCGCGGCGTCAGCAAGGACAACCTGAGGGCAAAAAGAGTCAACAAAAAAAGCCTTCAATTAGAAGGCTTTGTGGCAAAATCTTACAATCTGCCGCTCCAATGCCAATAAGGGTACGGAGCGGCAGTTGATTTGATTAGTTAGTAAACCCAGGCATTGCAGCCTGAGATTCTATCAGAACCGTACGTGCACGTCTCCGCGCATACGGCTCCCATTATCGTAGTTCCATTAATGGCTTAGCACCGAATGCCCAGTGTGCGAACAAGTTGGGTTTACGCCTGTAAAGGCTGCTTACCCATTTCATTCCTCTGGTGACGCTGGTTCTAAGCTTTTTGTATTTCCGTATTGCCCAGTTGGCTATTTTGGCATTTATCGTGCGCATAAAGTCTCTCAACCTTGTCGCATAGAACTTGCCATAGTAGTTAATCCAACCTTGCAGGACAGGATTTATGGCTTTGGCAACTGCCTCGACTTCGATGCCTGGTATGCGCAGTATCGGCATGTTGTTCAGCTTTTCATTCATCGCTGTCATTGCCTTTGTGCTTACGCCCGGCAGGAAGTTGGTAAAGTCCTCTTTCCGTTGGCTGTTCTGCGCTTGTCGCGGCTTGAACGTGTAACCAAGGAAGTCGAACGTTACTACTTTGGGGCTTTTGTTGGTACGGTTGCTGTCTTTGCAGTAGACGATCTTTGTTTTGTCTTCGTGCATCTCCAGTCCGCAATCCTTCAGTCGCTTAGCCAGTAGTTCCTTTAAGCGGATAGCTTGTTCTTCTCGCCTGCAATGAATGACTCCATCATCCGCATACCGCTCGAAAGCTAAGTCGGGATAGTTGTTCATCAGCCACATATCCATTGCGTAATGCAGGTAAAGGTTTGATAGTATGGGACCGATCACCGAGCCTTGCGGCACGCCTTTCGTCCTTTGCACTATCGTTCCATCTTCCAGTTGCAAGGGTGCTACCAGCCATCTTTTGATGTATACTACCATCCATTCGTCCGCTGCATGTTTCTCAACAGACAGCATGAGCAGATCATGCGGGATGTTGTGTCGGGTAGAAGCACAGATTACTCCCTTGCTTCCCCCACAGAACCCGCCGTGCAGATTTCCCGCAACGGGCTCTTCAGGATGTTTGTCCATTCTTTGCATAATTAGATATTAGCGTGTAACAATTGTGGATAGGGCATTTCAAACCACTTTTTATTGTCCAGATATCCCCATTGCGAGCGAGTGCGCTGGCTTTTGCGTCTGATAGCAAAGCGCCAACACCTTCTCACATAGAGCCTTATCAGGTTCAATTTCTCCACACAATGTGTTAAGGCGTAGTATTGATAGAAACCTCTCAACATCGACAGTATTTGCCTCTGCTGATCCCACACATCATAGTGTGGATGTCGTTTCAACCATTCCTTTACCCTGTCAAGGAACTTTCGACAGCTTTTCTGTCTGGGTTTTCGAATTAGAACGAACTTACCTTCATGGTCTGTCCCACAGATGTGAGCGAAGCCAAGAAAGTCGAACTTTCCAACAGGTTGGTTAAAGCTTTTGCCCCGTTCTCTGGCGAACCGCCCGAATGGCATTGACCTTGTCTTTTCTTCTGCCAGTTCCAGATGAAACTCCTGGAAGCGTTCCTTCAGTTCCTTGCCAAAGCGAATCGCGTCTCTTTCATATTGGAAACAAGCCACAAAATCGTCCACGTAACGCACCAGGTGTGCTTCGCCGTTACAAGAAGCTTTTAACTTCTTTTCAAACCATAGGTCGAGTACGTAATGCAGATATACATTTGCCAGTATGCACGATACCGGGCCACCCTGTGGTACTCCGTCTTCTTTACTGATTTTCAGCCCGTCGGACATTATTCCCGCCCGGAGCCATTTGTCAACCAATCGGAGTATTACCGGGTCTGCAATTTTCTGCTTTAGAAATTGTCTTAACCAATCATGATTTACCCTGTCAAAGTAGGCACGTATATCTGCTTCATAGACTTGCATTACCTTGCCTGCAATAATGTGGCTTCGTAATGCGCCTATCGCGCCATGTGCATCTCGCTTTGGCCTGTAACCCCATGATGAGTTCAGAAAGACAGGCTCGAACACGGCATTCAGTATCCTTGCTACAGCAGCTTGCAGCAACCGGTCGGAAACGGTGGGTATACCCAACAATCTCGTTTTGGCTCCATCTTTGGGTATTTCTACCCGGCGTACTGGTGGCGCATAATACTTACCTGCTCGTAATTGTTCGTGCATTTCTTGTACTCTTTCTTCCAGCTTTTCTGCAAAAGCTGCCATTGTTTCCTTGTCGATTCCCGGCGCTCCTTTCTTGTTCATCTTCTTCCATGTTTCCTTTAAGAAAGTTGGTGTTAAAAGATGCGCCAAAGAGGTGAACACCGTCCTCTTGTCTAATTTTGCCTTCACGGCTACACTGCTCAGTTGCGTTTTCATGCGTTCTCCTTCTCTGTGTTCATGTTTCCATAATTTGTAAGGTTCATGTGTCCCTTTACTGTGTTACATTCCTGCCTGTCCCTTCCCCGTGTACGCAGCTTTCCTGCGCTCAGAATACTATGAACAGGTCCGACTTCCATATCAGCCTCCACCTTTCTTCGGAGCTCCTTTAGTCCGGTGTACCTTATCTTCCCGACAAGGACTGGTATGGATCTCCCGGGTTTCCGTCATTTCCGTTTCTGCCGTGCCACGCCCTAAGACCCCGCCGGAGTCTCCAACACTCTCGCCTTCTGCGAGTGCCTACTTTTGCCTTCCAGGTTCTTCGAGCCTGTCGGCCTCCGGTTCTCTAATAACGAGGCTCAATAGCTTCACTTGCGTTGTGGCCCGGTCATCGCTCTGCCTACGCTTAGCACGCTTCGTTACCTAACGCACTCAAGGCTCGATTCTCAGTGGGCAGGCTTAGCCCTTGCTGAGACAGGAATCTCACCTGCTGAAAATGCCGAACTTAGCCCGGCGCACCGAAGAACCCTTTGATATCTACGTCCAGCAGCCAGTGATATTCCCAACACCTTTCACGGGTTTTGGCAACTGCCTGCAACGCAGATTTCTTAGGCCGGTAGCCGTAGGAATCATCATGGAAAAGGTTGTCGACCACCTTTCCCAACATCCCGGCTACCACCGCTTGTCCGATACGGTCGGTTATGGTAGGTATACCTAATGGCCTTTTACCGCCATCTTTCTTGGGTATCTCCACCAGTTTAATCGCAGGGGGCATATAGCTGCCTGAACTCATTTGGTTCCATAGCTTATACAGATGTTTCTGTGGCTGTTGGTCAAATGCTTCCATACTCATCTGGTCTACACCAGATGCCCCTTTGTTGGTTTTGATCTTCAAGTAAGCTTCCTGCACCGACTTTTTCGAAATACAATATGGTTTTGGCCTATACATGTCTTATACCTCCTGTAGGTTGCCCTTTGAACAGTTTCTATTAATGTACAGCGCCTGATAATGCCACCCCTTCGCTCTTGCCAAGTTTCCAAGGCTATCATCACTACTACGGGCGGCTCTGCCCCTGTGGTACGCATCGATAGTTTCGGACTTACGGGTTCTTCCGCTTGACCTTTTCTCTTCACATCGTTCCGACAGGTTCCCAAGTTCCGCTTGAATGCCTGTATAAAGCTCACGCTGCCTATACGCCGGATGCCGCAGGGACGGTAAACAGGTCGTCCTCCCTGCTGATAATAAAGTGATACTGTACTTTACTTTTGACATCATCTAATCCTTTCGACGTCTCTTCGGCAGTTCATTTGCATTCGTCTTCTTTATACTTACCTGACAGCTTAATACTGCCTTCTCTGCTAACGCTTCCCACCCTGGCTCTTTACCAGAGCAACTTAGCAGCGGTTTGGTACCTGCTCCTGTAAGCCGATACCGAGGGGCCTGTCCTCATCATTCAAACAGCACCGATTTGCTGCGCAAATCGTTCATGGCGCTCAATATCCCGGATTTTGCACCAGTTGAGGGTTCACACCCAAAATATCTTTACCAATAGGAAATATTTCGGTGTGCTTATCGCCATCTGGTTTTTTATCCCACCAGGTGCCTGTGCTAAACACGCCCCAGCGTATCAGATCGGTACGACGGCGGTTTTCTCCCAAAAACTCACGCCCCCACTCGTCAAGCATTTCCTGATCAGTTAACTGGCTTCCGTCGCTTTTATATAAACTTGGAGAGTTTGCAGGGTAATTACGTTTCCTTACCGCATTTAACAATACCGCAGCGCCGGATTTGTCGCCCGACCTGTATTTACACTCCGCAAGTGAATAATAGATTTCAGATAACCTGATTTCTGCATAAGCCGAAGTTATCCTGTTAGGATCGGGCGTTGGGTAAAGCGGGTATTTTAAAAAGAACACCCCTGAATTATGATCTGCATGGTTCATGTCAGATTCCTTATCGGCTATTTTTTTCCCGGGTTTGGTGTCCAGGAACATACCCACCTGATCACGGATAAACAAAGGATAATCACCTTTATTTCCCTTTACAGTATCGGTCACCGTTTTTCCATTAACGCTGTGCTGATAGGGCAGATATCCGAACAGGAACATACCTTCTCTTTTGCTGTTTCCCAGATTTTTATACAACTTCAGGCGATAGTCGTCCGGGTATTTTTGAAATTTCACAAAAGGTTTTCCCAATTGAAAGCTATACTCTACACTATCTACATCCCTGCCCGGCTGCAATGCGTATTTTGGATTGGCCTGGCCAAAATCGGTAAATCCGCAATAGAGGGGTGCCGCGTCATAGGTCATGGCGAAAAAGAACATCCCGCCATCGTACTGCCAGTGTGTACGTGACAAGCTACCCGGGAAACCATATATGGTTTCGGAAGCCACGGTACTATTGGTATAATCGAAAGGCGCGTCCCAGCGGGTATCTAATGCATAGGCCCCATACTTTCCATTAATAATGTCCTGACAAACTGCAGCGCATTCGGCAAACTTATCAACGCCCGTGTATACTTTTGAATTTAGATATAAACGTACCAGCAATGCGGCAGCACCGGCTTTAGTCCATCTTCCAATGCCCTGATCGCCCAGGCTCTCACGTGTTGGCAAATCAGGAATGGCCGCCTTTAATTCCGATTCTATGAAGTTAAAAGCTTCCTGTGGGGGTACCTGCTTATTACCCTGTGTTGAACTTTTCACATCGGTAATAATCTCGATATTTCTGTAAAAATCAAGCGCTCTTAAATTAAACCAGGCAC
This sequence comes from Mucilaginibacter sabulilitoris, assembly GCF_034262375.1. NCBI lineage: Bacteria > Pseudomonadati > Bacteroidota > Sphingobacteriia > Sphingobacteriales > Sphingobacteriaceae > Mucilaginibacter > Mucilaginibacter sabulilitoris. The sequence continues at coordinate 3,774,097 of NZ_CP139558.1, read as the reverse complement.
GCAGTGTTTTTAATTCGGCTTTAAAATCGGCTAATTCAGTTGGTGTTATATTTAATTTTGCCGGATCTTTTATGCCCTCCATATCCTGCAGGGAATTGGTGGCGAGTACAATACCCTGGTAAAAGGCTGTCCATGCGCCACTTGTAAACCCATCGTTAATGGTCCAGGTATGATAATGCATACGCTGGTAATATCCACCGTCCTGCCAGTCGCCTTGCCGGTTTACCGTAGCAAGCTCATCGGTGCAATCTTCGCTGGCTGCATAAATATCATTACCCTGTATGCTCCAATACGCATGTTCAAAGGGCCTTAAAAAATCACGTATCACATCGTCTCTGCGGGTCAGGAACTGATCCACTGCAACTTTATCATATACTTTCTCATCAAGCTTGGTGCAACTGCCTGCCACTAACAGTACAAGGAGCATTGTTCCCGCGCTTATATATCTTAGTTTTTTTATGCGTTTCATCTTTACAAAAATTAAAGGTTAAAAAGTTACCTGAACACCTAACAGCAGTTGAAGAGTAGATGGATAATAATTCAACGTGCCGTTTCCATCAGAATTTGTATTTATACCGGGCCTTAATCCGTTCACAGATATGAGGTCGGGATCGCCGCCGGTATATTTAGTGAAGGTGTGCAGGTTTCTGCCCGTGGCGTATACTCTGAAACGATGGATGTACTTGGATGCAATCTGGTGCGAATATCCTAATGAGACGTTATCAATTTTCACAAACGAACCCGGTTCAAGAAAATAATCAGATGCGATGGAAGCTGTGGAAGGATTGGTAAGTTTAGAATATTTACTGCTGCTGTTATATGCCGAGGTAAGCACATTGATATCAGCCTGAGTAGCTGGTGTACCTAAATAAAAAGCGGGCATATTGAAAATTTTATAGCCAAAATTGCCGCGGAGAAATATACCCAGATCCCAGTTTTCATAGCTAAAGGTATTGCCCAGAGAAGCGGTCCATTTGGGCAGGCCGTTGCCTATAAATTGCTTATCATCATTACTGGCATTATTGGCAGTTACTATACTTCCGTCTTTTTTATAAACCAACAGTGTTCCCTTATCATCAACCCCGGCAGATTTAAGACCGTAGAATTCCCCTATCCTTTCGCCTTCCTGAATACGTTGAATGTTACCGGGGCTGCCAGGCGCTGGTAATCCTATTATATCCAGGTATGGGGCACCTTTATAAATATCATTGGAGAACGAAACAAACTTATTATTATTGAGTGCAGCAGCGAAAGAAATGTCATATTTAAATTTCGGGCCATTTACGGCACTCGCGTTCAATTGTATTTCGATACCTGAGTTTTTTAAAGTACCTACGTTTGCATAGGTTTGTGACTGAGGGTTTGGCGGCACAGGCACGTTATAGCTACCCAACAAATCTTTATTGGTACGGATATAATAATTCAAAGATCCCGAGAGCCGGCTGTTAAACAGCTCAAAATCAAGCCCCACATTAAAGTTGATGGCTTTTTCCCATCTTAAATTGGGGTTGATATTCTGCGACGGTCCAAATACCTGGTAAGTGGTGCCATCAAACGGGAAGTAACCGTATCCTCCATATAAAAGCAACGATTGGTAGCTTCCGAAATCTTGGTTACCGGTTACTCCATAATCTGCCCTTAACTTGAGGTCATTAAGCCATGATATTTTATTTTTCAAAAACTCTTCATCAGAAATTCTCCAGGCAGCCGATGCAGCCGGGAAATTTCCCCATTTATTATTGGGACCGAATTTTGATGAACCCTCGCGCCTTAAACTGGCAGTTACAATATATTTGTTATCATAAACATAGTTTACCCTGCCAAAAAAAGCTATCAGCGTAGAGCCGTTCCTGGTTGAACCAACGGCATTTTGCCCATTACCTTTATCACCACCATTATACGCTCCTGAACCCAGGTTATTCCACAGAAAAGAGTCGAATGGGAAGTCATAATTACTGGCCTTAAACTGTTGATAATCATATAATGCGTATGAATATCCGGCCAGTAGCTTGATGTCATGCTTACCAAAAGTTGCAAAATAGTTACCCGTCCATTCCACGTTCTTTACATCATTTTCAACTTGCTCCTGCGAAGCATAATTTGTTTTGTTAACAGGGTTTGAATGTAAAATGGTACTAAGCGTGGAGGGACTGAAGTTGAGGTTTTTAAATGAAGAACTTACTTCCGAAACGGTAACAGCAGTATTTAAGTTTTTTAAAATATTCACTTTAAAAGTACCATTCATGTCCAGTTCTTTGATCTCTTGTTGTGCCTGGATCATTTTGGCATTTTCTACCGGGTTATTGGAAAAAAAACCGGTATTTATAAAGTTGTACTGTCCTGTGCTATTGTAGATAGGCAGCGTGGGGTTAAGCGTTAATGCATTATTAAACCCACTATAATCGGCAGTATTGGTATTTGCATACCGCGGGGCAACATTCAGGCTTACAGAAAAAATATTATCTGCCGAGGTATGATTCACATTAACCCGGGCACCATATTCTTTTTTATTGGCCCGGAGATCAATCCCGTCGGCATTCCTGTAATCGGCTGATGCAAAAAAGTTGGTTTTACCCGAGCCTCCTGAAAACTGAAGCGTGTGTTTTTGACCAAATGAGGGTGAATTACTGACCGACTTTAACCAATCGGTATTCCCTCCATAATCCTGGCCCTGTTTATTATCAACCCTATTTTTGATGAAATCATCTTTTGAAAGCACCTGTAGTTTATTGGTGATATAATCAAAACTGGTATAGCCATCATAAAATAAACGCGATTGGGATGTTCCCTTTTTTGTAGTAATAATAATAACACCGTTACTGCCCCGGGTACCATAAATGGCCGAAGCCGCGCCACCTTTCAGCACATCAATTGATTCAATATCGTTTTGATTGATGTTATCGATATTACCGCCAGGCACACCATTAATAACATACAAAGGCCCCAAACCTGCATTACGGGATGAAACCCCTCGCAACTGAACGGTGGGGGTCGAATTTGGATCGGCAGCGGCAGTATTGGAAATTGTAAGCCCAGGCACCTTACCCTGTAAAGACATTAAGGGGCTATTACTGCCAACGGAAAGCAGATCTTTGGAAGATACGTGTGAAATAGCGCTGGAAACCTCCTTTTTATCAAGGGTTCCGTAGCCAACGCTTACCACAACCACTTCCTTCAGCGTTTTCTGATCCGTTTCCAGCTTTATACTTAAAACTGCACCATCTGTAACCCCTACTTCCTGGCGTTTATAGCCAATAAAAGAAACTACCAGGGTATTAACCGACCCTGGAACAGAGAGTTTAAAATTGCCATTAGCATCGGTATTGGTACCGATAGTTGATCCTTTAACAGAAACGGTTACACTTGGTAGCGGTAAGCCGGTTTCTAAGTCTGTTACTTTACCTGTAACTGTTTTATTTTGCGCCATAGCAGGCAGCACAAAAAGACATAACAAGGCAAAGCAACTTAACAATCGTAAAATTTTTACTTGCATAATTGTTTGGTTAATTGGTTTATAAACACAGTCATTTACCATTCATCGCTGCAGCCGGTTGTTAGTAATACCGGCATCATTGTGGCGCATTTAATTGGCAAGTCAAAGTAAAACATGATTTGCGCTGGTTATTCTACAAGCATGTTCACAGAGGCATAAAATCTAAAAATATACAGACATACATAATTGATATTGAGTTATATACATTTTAAATCAAGCCTTAAAATCTAAGAAAATACAGGTATTTTCAGTTGCACTGATTGCCCGTTTCGCATTTGAAATGTTGGAGACGTTTAGTTATTTATTAATTTTTTTGGCATAGCGCCACCTTCTAATAAGAAATTACAATGGTGGTTCTTCCGATTGATTGAATTAAATTCGGCGGGTACAAAATGGTCAAACATTACCCGATACTTTTTCAAAATTCATGGGTAACCGAAACTCAAGAGACTGATCTATGATGAAAACTACAATACTTTTTATTAGCTTTTTTTTGTTTGCAAATTTTTGTGGCTATTCGCAAGACACAAGATCAGATAGTCTTTTAAAAGTTTTAAAAAATGAGCTGACCAGAGAAAGCTTTCACAATCGTAGCAAAGAAAAAAGAATAAGGCTGTTACAGCGTTGTTTACTTCATACCGACAATACAAACTTTGATGCCCAGTATAACCTATATTCTAAAATTTCCGACGAATACCACTCCTTCAAATTTGATTCGGCGTTTGTATATGTCAAAAAGATGATTGATCTCTGTGTGAAATTTAAAAAAAAGGAAAACCTGATTAAGAGCAAGATCCTGCTGGGGGTTACCTTATTAAATTCGGGTTTTTATAAGGAAGCCTTTGACGTAACAGAAAAAATTGACACCAGTGGCTTATCCAGGGCACTTAAAACCGATTACCTGGTATTATGTGCACGCCTAAATGCAGGGATAGGTGACTATGACAACGACGCTTATTTTTCAAGATTATACTACAAACAGTCGGTAGATGATTTTAAAAATGCTGAAATCGCGACGCCTTCAAATGATTTCGAAAAAACCATTAACCTGGCTTTTCTTCCTGATTCGATGAAAAACAAGAAGCTGACACCGCAGTTTTTCTATAACTTAATTATTCAGCGTCGCATGCCTGAACATACTGTCGCTATGGTTGCCACCCGCATCAGTTATGCCTATACCGACGATAACAAAATCCTTTTTCTTGCACTTGCGGCCATCAATGACATTCGCTCCTCTACCAAAGAAACCCTGGCTGTATTTTTACTCGGCCAGGAGTTGTTTAAACTGAACAAGACGGCTGATGCTTACATTTTTATGCAGGAGGCAGCAAAAAATGCCAAGTTTTATGGCGCAAGAAACCGCGCCGTGCAAATCGAGTCGATTTTGCCGATTGTTGCAAGTAAGTTAATTGACGAGAAACAACATGAAAAAGACAAGCTCCTGATCGGGTTTCTGATGTTTGTGATTGTCGCAGTTGTATTGTTTTTCCTGCTGGTGATTTATAGGAGACAGTTATTGCGGATCAAAGCCAATGAACAGGAGATCACGGAAAAAAATATCGAACTGGAAAACGTAAATGAAAAACTTTGGGAGTCTTCGAAAATAAAGGAGGAACTTATCGGGTTGTTCTTTAAAACGTGTTCTTCATACATAGGAACACTCGAAAAATTAAAACGCAGAACGCAACGCAATATTAAACTCGGGAAATATGATGATGTAAATGCGGTGCTAAATGATGTTCACATAGAACAAGAAAAGGGACAGTTATACAACACCCTTGATACTGTTTTTTTAACAATGTTCCCCAATTTCATTGCAGTTTTTAATGAACTGCTCAAAAAAGAAGATCAAATTTGGCCAAAATCGGGTGAAACTATGAATGCAACGCTCCGGATATTTGCATTGATGCGGCTGGGGATAAATGATTTGGAAGTAATTGCTAAAATATTGGATTACAGCGTGAGCACGGTATACACCTATCAAATACGAATTAAATCAAGAGCCTTGGTTCCCGCAGATGTTTTTGAGCAGAAAATCATGGATATTAAATTTATTGATAACAGAGCCGTCAGTTAAAAATTGTAAACTTTATTGTAATGTTTTTTCTGAAGAGGGCCACAAAAAAAGCTGTCAATTCTATAGATGACAGCTTTTTTGTATCGTAATTATCCCCGGTTTTCGCGGGTAATTAATGGTTGAAATCCTTAGGATTGAATAAACGCCAAAAGATCCCTATTGATGGTCGCTGCTTCTGTAGCCGGCATGCCATGCGGAAACCCCGGATAAGAGATCAGTTTTCCATTTTTCAATAGCTTTATTGCTTTTGCTCCCGAAATAGGAAATGGAACGATCTGATCGTCTTCGCCATGCAGCACGAGCACCGGAATATCCACACTTTTAAGGTCTTCTGTAAAATCCGTTTCGGAGAAGGCTTTAACACCGTCATGATGCGCTTTAACACTGCCCATCATACCCTGGCGCCACCAATTATCCCGGATGCCCTGCGATATTTTAGCTCCTTCACGGTTATAACCATAAAACGGGATTGTAAAATCCGCAAAGTATTGGGCCCTGTTAAATGCGGTACCCTCACGTATTTCATCAAATATGGCCATTGGAACACCATCCGGATTATTTTCAGTTTGAACCATCAGTGGCGTAACCGCGCTGATGAGCACAACTTTGGCTACCCGGCCTTTCCCTAAATTAGCCGCATAATGTATGGCTTCGCCGCCGCCTGTTGAGTGGCCAATATGTATGGCATCTTTCAAATCAAGCGCCTCTGTCACCGCTGCCACATCGGCTGCGTAGGTATCCATGTCATGTCCACCTGAAACCTGACTTGACCTGCCATGTCCACGGCGATCATGGGCAATCACCCGGTATCCCCGTTTCAGGAAAAACATCATCTGGTTGTCCCAGTCATCGCCGGATAATGGCCAGCCATGATGAAAAAAAAGGGGTTGTCCTGTTCCCCAGTCCTTGTAATAAATTTCGGTTCCGTCTTTTACTTTGATTGCGCTCATCTTTTTAATCATTAAAGGTTAAGAAATTTGAAATAGTGTGTGGTTAATGTTGTTGATACAAATCTGTTGCTTTTTCCCGCAGTTCAACTTAATTTAGATTAAGAAATGAACACCCGATAAAAAAACTTTCCTGACAAAAAGTAAATAATCTCTGAACAATTATCATTTTTAAAGATATGAAAATAGCCACCTATAACGTCAACGGTGTCAATGGGCGCCTCCCCGTCCTGCTCCGCTGGTTACAAGAAACATCACCGGATGTTGTTTGCCTGCAAGAATTGAAAGCCCCGGATGAAAAGTTCCCCGAACAAGCCATCCGGGATGCGGGTTACCAGGCTATCTGGCATGGGCAAAAAAGCTGGAACGGAGTGGCTATTTTAGCAAAAGCAGACATCCGGGAACTCCGCCGGGGCTTACCCGGCGATCCTGATGACAGCCACAGCCGCTACATTGAGGCGATGGTTGGTGATATTGTGATCGGATGTTTGTATCTGCCCAATGGCAACCCTGCCCCCGGGCCAAAATTTGATTATAAGCTGGCCTGGTTTGAACGCTTAAAGTCGCACGCCTCTGGCTTGCTTGCGCATGGCATGCCGGTGGTTTTAACCGGTGATTATAATGTGATGCCTACTGAACTGGATGTATATAAACCTGAGCGCTGGCTTGATGACGCGCTTTTCAGGCCCGAAACCCGACTTGCTTTTAAAACCCTGGTAGACCAGGGCTGGACTGACGCAATCCGAAAGCTTTATCCCGAAGAAAAGATCTATACTTTTTATGATTATTTCCGCAATGCTTATGGCCGCGATGCAGGTTTACGTATTGATCATTTTCTGTTAAGCCCTGAACTGGATAAACGCCTGCTTGCAGCAGCTGTTGATCGCCATGTGCGGGGCTGGGAAAAAACAAGCGACCACTGCCCGGTTTGGATTGAGCTGGGTGATTGATGATTAAATAATGAACAAATTTAGGGCCTATTACAAACTGATCAATCGTCGTCATCTTTAACCGGAGATATTTTAACAAAGGCACTCCGTCTTGGCTCTGGCATTTTGCTTTGTGGGCCTTTTATTGCTTTCCAGACCACTTCATTTAGCAACCGGTCAGGTGCGGCATCTGCTTTGGCAAAATTAAACAATGCCGATTGTTTGGCTTCATTATTCCAGGCCGTGTTTCGTTCGTTAATATTTATGGTGGCTGCCTCTGCAGTATACCCGGCAATATCGGGAGTGGCCTGAAAGCAGTTCCACATGGGAGTGGCCGCAGCGTCATACTGGCTCATTGGAGGAAGCCTCAGAATCAATTCGATAGTACGAAGCATTCCGGAAGTGGAATACATGGTATGATTAACGCTGTGGCGTTTAACAAACGGGCTTATCACCCAGGCAACGGAGCGATGGGCATCTACATGATCGGGACCATCCTGGGCATCATCTTCTAAAACAAAAATGACAGATTCTTTCCAAATCGGGCTATGAGATATATGCTCAACAAGTCTCCCAAGCGCAAGGTCATTATCCGCTACCTGCGCTGCAGGGCTATAAGCACCTTTTGATAAACCGCTGGTATGATCATTTGGCAGATAAACAGTATTAAAATGAGGGACATTTTGTTTTGCTACCAAAGAATCGAAATCATGTTCAAAAACCTTTTCCCGGTATATATCCTGAATATCCAGGTTCCAGCCAGGATATGGCTTACAGTAATGCTCATCTTCCCTAAGCAAACCGAGCGTAGGTTTTCCGGTATCCATAAATTCGCCGTAGTTGCGGAAAGAAACACCGGCGCGCTGGCAGTAATTCCATATAAAGCCTTTGGGCGGGTTTGCAATAGGACGGCTTCCGTCAAAATCATAGTTACCTCCCCTGCCTGCATAATTTGATGGCCAGTTTTTTTCTACAAAGTCCGTAGCGTAGGCAGCCATCGACCAGTTGTGGCCATCGGCGCTTACCTCTGCATCAACATAAAAATTATCCAGTAACACGTAGTCCTGTGCCAATTTATGACCATTCGGGGTTATCTTCTTTCCAAAAAGACAAAGGCTGCTATCTCCGTTACCTTGCGGCATATCACCCAAAACCTGATCGTAAGTACGGTTCTCTTTCAATACATAAAACACGTATTTAATTGGAGATACGTCACCAACTTTAATAGGAACCGGATTACCCGCTTCGCCCAAAGTACCCTGTTCCCGCTCTTTAGAATAAGGCGTATTCTCATAAACCTGTTTGGTATACTTAGTTAATATTACAGGGGCCGGAACTGGGATTACCGACAAGGTTCCATTAAACATATTTCCGACATATTTAAACTCACTTTTAGATGTTTTTGCCTTATCATCACTCTTTTTATATTTCCTGTCGGATGGAGATAAATTGGTAACAGGTCCAATTACGTTCGAGGCAGAAGACATCCCTTTTCCGTTAGCTACTAAAATACTTTTACCAAGTACACGTACACAGGTAGGATACCATCCTACCGGAATAAACCCCAGGGAGTGGCTGTTGCCCGGATCTGACACATCAAACACTGCAAGATAATTATTGTCGGCATTGGCAATGTAAAGTGTTTTCCCATCAGCTGATAATGCAACACTGTTAGTTGTAGAACCTATTGGCGCATCCGGAGATATAGCAGCATTAAGAGTTTCAACAACCTGATGTGAGGTCACATTGATAACAGATACCGAATTTGAATTGGCATTGGCAACATACAGCCATTTGCCTTTAGCATTGACAGCCATATCTGTAGGGTGGCTCCCTGTACTTACCGAGTCTTTCAGGACATCTCTTTGCGTATCATATATCCATATTTTGCTGCCGCCCCATGCAGAAATATACAATTCCCTTTTTACCGGGTTGAGGATACAGGTATAGGCCTCAGCATAAAGTGAGACCTTTTTCAATACCTTCATTGTTTTTGTATCGCATATATATAGTGCATTGTCCTCTTTGGTCACTACATACAGCCGTTGATGTTGTTCATCAATACATAGGCCGGCGGGGCTTATTTTATTTTTAGGCCATGGCTTGCCCAGCACAAGTGTATCTTTATTAATCAGGTTTTCTCCTGTAAATTGATACCTGATGATAATATCATCATTGCCGCCAGATGCATACAGGTAATTTTTACTAAAGGTAAGGCCCAACCATGCATTTTTTACTTTTATAGATGTTACTATTCTTTTTTGTTTTAAATTGATCAGATCTATAGTCGGCCGTCCATTACCGTTATTAGTTATTGCTGCATGAATACCATCCGGGGCAAGCGCCATGTTGAGTGGCAAATCGCTGCTTAACGGTATAGAATTACCCGCCGGCGATAGAAACCAGCCATTAGGAAGCTGTACTTTTTGTGCGAAAAGCGTAGTGTTGATCAGCATTAAGCAACTACAGATAAACCAGGTTTTCATAACTATTTTTGTAACTACAATATAATGAACATTTTTATTCCGGGCTTTTCTCAAGGCAAACTTGTCTGCCGTGAACATTAGTAAACCAGATAATACCTGCTGGATATTATTAATGTTAAAAGCAATTGTTAGTTAATATGAATGAGGGAAATATTCATTTTCAACAGTTCCATCCTCATACAGGTTCAACATGGCATAACCTGGCGGTGTTTCCAGGTAATAACCAGGTCCGGCTGATTCCGCATCACCTTTACCCCACCAGAAACCACTCATGGCTCCATTGCAGCAATATAAAACATCGTTGTACTGGGTTTGATCAGATAAATGGTTATGCCCGCTTAAGCAAACCCTTACCTTATCCCGGTGTTTGAAAAACAGATCTTTTAACTTCTTACAATCAGAATGACCGCCTCCCACCAGCACCTGTGTAGTACCAAGAATGGGATAGTGCGACATAAGCAATGTTGGTGCAGATGCAGGTATTTTTTCCAATTCAGCCTGCAGCCAGTTAAATTGCTCCTGATCTAAGGAAATATTACTATTATTCCCGTCAAGCACTATAAAATGCCAGTTCTTTTTGGTAAAGCTATAGTATCTGTTCGGAATTTTCAATCGTTTAACCACGTAATCTTTACCATACATTTCATGCTCTTTAGAAGGCGCCTTCCACCATGTATCATGGTTACCGATACAGCTGTGCACTTCATATTTATCAAGCAACGCTATACATTCATCCCAGATGCCCCATTGCTGTATAACCTGGTCATGTACTACATTATCATAAGACGCATCATTGATAGAATCACCACCGTTTAAGAAGAAATCGGGCTTGTGTTTCGTGAGGATTTGCTTTAAACAATTTTTAAATCTTTCTGGCGCGTTATCGCCTTCCCTGATATGCACATCGGTAATATGTGCTACCGTAAGCGCCAACTTTTTACGTTTTCTTTCTTCCGGATTATCCACGGAGGCAAGGGCAGGCAGGCCCCCGGTTACCATTAAACCGGTGGCCAACCCTGCCGCTTTTAGCAAAGATCTTCTCTTTATTTTCATCGTTTCATTTTGTATCATCAAACAGAAGTATTTTAATATCTTACCAGCCAAATATTTGTTTTAGGTTTGGATTGAGTATTACCTGTTGTTGGGGTATTGGACGATAATAATATTTAGGTTCCTGAAAATCACGTACCGCTGATTCGGTTACCATGAAACTACCGGTGTTAACATTTTTTAAATACACGGTAGCATCAGAACCAATAGTCCCGGTGCGATAATAAATTAACTTCACACCTAATGAATTCTTTTCTTTCTTTTCTTCGGCCGGAATGGTTAAAGACTTATCTATCAAAATAATATCCTCTACACCATCTCCGGTTAAGTCATATTTCCCTAAACCAGCGAAATACATCCCTTCAGGGCTTTTGGTTAATAATTTTCCGGCCTTCCATCTCATCAGGTCATCATACCTCGTATTCTCAAATGCAAATTCTATTCTCCGCTCTCTTCTTATCTCCAAGATCACACCAACATTTGATGAAATATTACCAAATTGCTGTTGTTGTAATACATCGGGAGAAGCATTTGCCTTAGCTATATTCAGATCGGGCATACCGGCTCTTCTTCTGAGCAGGTTCACCGATGCATCAAGTTGTTGCTGCGTTAGGGTACCCAGTTCGGCAAGCGCCTCGGCATAGCTTAGCAGGACTTCTGCATAACGGTATACCGGAAAATCAACACCATTTAAAGTAGCATCATCAGTGCTGTTTACATATCCTTTTAGCTGGTGATAACCTGTAAAGTTTTTATTTAAAATCTGGATGTACGGCTTTGTATCCGGAACTCTAATCCACCCGGGATAAGCCATTGTTTGGGCAAGCCGCGGGTCACGGTTTTCAAACTCCTTTACAAAGCCAAGTTTATCATAATTTGGCTGATCTGTAAAACGGCTCCCATCCTTCATGAGGTAAGATTGGATGAGGTCTTTAGCCGGGGCCTGCTCATAATCGCCAAAAACTACACTATTCACATTTTGACTCTTGCCTTTGTTCTGATCAAAAATGTTAGTCAAAATAACTTCTTTATTCGCCGTTAAATCCTGGCTATCAAATAAGGTAGCATAATCCTGATCAGGCTTTCCTGTATTGTAAATGGTAAATTTTCCTGACGCCATAACATCACCTGCTATTTTAGCAGCGGTTTCAAGAAAACCATTTGCACTATTTGCTAAATTTAGCTCTGAATGATATTTACGGTAGGTGCCCTCATAAAGCGCTGTACGGGTATAAAATACAGCTACAGCCCATTTTCCGGGCGTACCTACAGGAACATCTTCCCTGACGTTCTTATAAGCAAAGTCCAGATCGGCCATTACGCTATCTATAACCAACGCCCGTGGGTCACGTCCCTTGTATAAATCTTTATCTCCTGGGTTTAAGGTACCTGAATACCAGGGCACATCAGAAAAACGTTTAATTTTATCCATGTAAAATACCGCCCGGTAATATTTGGCTAATCCTACATAGTGATTTTTTATCTCCGTGGTAACTTTAGCCTTATTGTAATTTTCTAAAAAGTAATTGATATCACGTAATCTGCTCCAATCCCATCCTGTAGTAATATTTTGCGAATTGGCGCTGCCTGCCATCACATTTTTCACTTCTACATTGGCGGTGGTTGCAACGTTATCGCTGCTTTGATCGTTGAGATAAGTGTTCCTGTCTGGCATTGAAAGCAGTCCATTAACGTATAACGCGAGATCGTTTTCTGTATTAAAGAAAAGATTTGGTGAGATGGCCGTTTGCGGAAAACGGTCGAGGCTATCCTTTTTACATGCAGAGAATGCAAGCATCATAAACAGGATATATATAGAATATTTTTTCATGACTAATTTTTTAATGATTGTTAAATCGCGTAATAATTAAAAATCTAAGTTGATGCCAAATGCATATTTACGCTGAAACGGATAAGCCATTGCACTTGCGCCCTGATTTACAGCCTCCGGATCTATATATTTTTTTATAGCCGAAAATTCATAAAGGTTATCGCCGGTTGCAAAGATCCGCAGGCGGCTTATTTTTAAACGCTTGCTAAATCTCACTGGGAAGGTATAGCCCAGCGAAACGTTTTTAATTCGTAAATACGCGCCGTTTAAAAGATACTTTGATTGCGGAATATCCAAACCGGAACCATAATTAGCATCGGCAAGCCATGATTGCAGTACCGGGTAATATGAATTAGTGTTCGCATCGGCAAGGCCTGCGGCAATGTATGATTTAGAGTGTTGAGCTCTTAAGTCGGGCGCATCTGCCGTGGCCCGATAGTAATCAAGATTCCATGGGTAAATATTGGCGTAAGGCTGCTGAAATGGTCCCCAGAACAAATAATTGTGCGGATAAAAATCCCTTTTTAATACCCCTTGTAAGAATATGGAAACATCAAACCCATTCCAATCCATGTTTATATTAGTCCCGATACTATAATGGTCAGCACTGTTACCTATAATTTTGAGATCTTTTGGATCATTCGCACTTAACCCTTGTTCTATTTTATGATTACCATCCAAATCTTTGTATTTAGGCCATCCCGGAACAATGCTTAAAGCTCCCCATGGTATAATGCTCGATTCATCAAGCTTGGCTATTTCGGCTTGGTTTTGGAATAAGCCATCGTTTTGTAGCCCCCATATCTCTCCAATTTTCTGTCCTACGCGATAATTAGAAAAAAGATTCTGATCATTCTGGAATTTGGTAATCTCAGAATCAGAATTTGAAAGGAATATCTTTGCCGAGAAATTAAAAGGCTTAGACGCCAGTGTGAACCTATCCTGATAAGTTACAGAAAGCTCCCAGCCTTTGGTTCTTAAATCTGCAGCATTTTGTTTTGGCACCGCTGTACCAAGCACACCCGGCAATTCCTGTCCGCCGGTAAGCATTCCTCGGGTATTGCGGATATAATAATCAAACCCAACCAGGAATTTATCTTGAAAAAGACCGATATCGGTACCCAGGTTGAAGGTAGATACCCGCTCCCATGTATAAGTATTTGGGTCGACCAATAATCCGGGGGCACCAGTAATGATAGGAGTTTGGCTATTTCCGCCTATTAAATAACCCGAAGTGCCTGTTTGTAATGATTGCAAATAACCAAAATCACGAAGATATGGATCTGAACTGGCAACCTGATTCCCTAAATTTCCATAAGATGCACGCATTTTAAACGTAGATACCACGGGAGCTAATGGTTTAAAGAAATCCTCGGCACTTGCTATCCAGGCTGCAGAGGCTGATGGAAAAAAGCCCCAGCGCCTGTCTGTTGGAAAACGCGAAGAACCATCATACCTGCCGGTACCCTCTAAAATATAACGACCTTTATAAGTATAGTTTATACGGCTGAATGCGCTGGTAGTAGCATAAGCTGAATAATCTGCCCCTACAGAGGCGGTACCACTGGTTAGCCCAAGATAAGGTAAAGAAGAGGATATAAGTCCGTCTTTTGACGCGTTTATAACCGAATAGCTGTAATCCTCGGAGTTGTATCCAACCATGACGCTAAAAAAATGGTCACCTAAAGTCTTTTTATATGTCGTGTATAAATTGAAAGCATTGTTATATAAGTAGCCGTTATTTTCGCTTACCGAACCTGTACCACCTTCTTGCCTGATATCATTTGGCCCAAATCCAATATCATACGTATTAGCATCAGTATGATACTTCCACAACTCTCTTTTAAACGAAGCATCACCATTTACCTGCAAATCGCCATTTAAGAATGTAGCCGTTGCGCTGGTAATGTTTTGAAAACCAAACATGGTTTGAAGGTTATTTCCGCCATCAACTAATTGAGCGGCAAGCCTGCCCGCTGCGGTATTTGCCCAGCTTCCATCAGGATTTTTAGCTACATCGGTTGGCTGCAGGTAATAAATATTGGTAATACCGGTAAGTGGCTGGGCGCGCTTAGTTTCGTAAATATTAAGGTTGTTATCTACCTTAAGCCATTTTAAAGGCGAAAATCCAAGCCTTGACCTCAAGCCGTAACGGTTCCAGAAATCATCTGCAAGTTTATTCAAACCATTTTCCTTGGTATAATCGGCAGAGAGATAATAAGTTAAAGGTGTGTTATTTACAGTAGCTCCACCTGAGAGTGTAAGCGTTTGGTTTTGTGATAAGGCGGCATCGTTAAAAAAATATTTATACCAGTTGTTGCTACCCATGTACTCCCATTTTGTTGGGTCTGTTGGATTTAACCGCGTATCAGCAATTGATGGGTTATCTGATCTTTCTTTAGCCCATTTATAATATTCATCACTATAATTTACATAATCCCAGGGTGTATTATTGGTAGACGTTTCGAGCACCCTTAAGTATATATAAGGATCAGTTACAGGCTGGGGCAGTACCGTAGGTTTACCCCATGAGGTTAGCGCGTTGTAACTGATAGTTTGATGGCCGGCAGCGCCTTGTTTAGTGGTAATCAGGATTACTCCAAAAGCGGCCCTGGCTCCGTAAATGGCTGCTGATGCAGCATCCCGCAGTACGGTAAATGACGAAATATCTGATGGCGTTAACCGCAGCATATCATCGTTACTTGTTGCCGGTATACCGTCAATTACAATTAACGGCGAACCTCCGTTTATAGATGTAAAACCCCTGATATTGATTGTAGGAGTAGTACCAGGCGCTCCACCTGGATATGTAATATTTAAACCGGGGCTGATACCCTGCAAACCCTGCATCACATTTGATATCGGTCGCGATTCGAGCTGTTTACCCGAAATCTGATCGATAGCACCTGCAATGTTTATTTTCTTCTTGGCGCCAAAACCCACAACTACAACCTCATTGAGTTTACCATAGTCGGGGCTTAGACTTACATTTAATTGTGTTTTCCCATTAAGCGTAATTTCTTCCTGCTTATACCCTACATAACTAAAAACAAGAATTGCATTCGGGTTTACATTGGCAAGGGAATAATTACCTTGTAAGTTTGTTGCAGTGCGTTGGTTTGTACCCTTTACACTGATGTTAACCGATGGAAGAGGCCCCTTGCTCTCTGCATCCAAAACCGTACCGCCCACTGTTATATTTTGGGCGAAACTCTTTGCTGCAAAAAACATGAAGCAGATCAATAGTAGTTTTTTTTTCATAATTGAATTAAGATTTAGCGAGTTTAATTTCTGTATGCAGTACTATTTTGAAGCGCGGCTAAGTTCAGGTTATTATGTTATCTGCAAGTTAGCATTTAATTAATAAATTAATTGAACAGTCAATCAATTTATTAATTTTAAAATAACATTACTTTTGATTAGCTTGGCTGTTTCAGATATTATTAACATGGGTAGAAAAAGCCTTAAAGAGGAAAGACAATTAGAAATTATAAAGACTTTTTACAAGGTTGCTAAAAAGGAGGGTTATGAGAACACATCTATTGCCAAAATTGCAAAAGTGATGGATATCAATCCGAGCCTTGTGAGTCATTATTTTGAAACAAAAGAAGACCTTACCTACGCATTGATTGATTATATACTTGAAAGATATCTGTTGATCTACACTATCAAAAACAAGGAAGGGGTTACACTTGCAGATTTAGAAAAAACCATCGAAATGCTTTTTTCAAAAAAATGGAATTTACTATTTGATGATGGGCTGTTTTATACCTTTTACGCTTTGGCTTTCAGAGAAAAAAAAATTAAAGCAAAATATAAAACCATACTGGATTCCCTTCGCCTTGCCCTTGCATCAATGATAGAGCAGTGCAATGAAAGGCAGTTCACAAATGTGCAGGCTCCGAAAGCGGCAGCTGATTTAATTTTTGTGCTGGTAGATGGCGCCTATTTTTATCTATCACTGGAAAACGATAAGAAGGCCTATGCAGAAAGACTTGAGTATTATAAAAATAAAGCCTACCAGATTTTAGAAATGAACCCTTAATTGGTTCTGGCAGCATTTTGAGTTCGTAACTGACGACCGAAAGCGTAAACCCCAATAAACATCCATAGCAGGTTAGCTACAGCATTGGGCATATCACTACTATCAACAGCAGTAGCCACCAAACACAATCCGCCTAAAATATTCAATAGCTGAAAGCTGCGCGATTCGGCTTTTATCGCTTTCATACTCAACAACAAATAGCCTACTGTGCATAAAATCACACCAAGCCAGCCAATGCTTGCCAATATAGTTTGCCTCATCATATCAAATCAATGTTGTTTATGCCCGGGTAATCCCGATTATTTTTGCATGAATTAATGTATTTTTCAGGAACAAAGATGGAGTTTTTTGAGAGATTTCAGGAAAAGCTGTTATCTCCTTTATCCCATATTCAG
The DNA here is from genome assembly GCF_034262375.1 of Mucilaginibacter sabulilitoris. Taxonomy (NCBI): domain Bacteria; kingdom Pseudomonadati; phylum Bacteroidota; class Sphingobacteriia; order Sphingobacteriales; family Sphingobacteriaceae; genus Mucilaginibacter; species Mucilaginibacter sabulilitoris. The sequence continues at coordinate 3,756,844 of NZ_CP139558.1, read as the reverse complement.
GTCAATTAAAAAAGGCACCATGAACAGGTGCCTTTTTTAAAATCCACATCATCTTCATGATTTAAGATCAGACTATTCAAAACGGTCCAGATTCATCACTTTGTCCCAGGCTTTTATAAAATCCTTTACAAACTTGTCCTGCCCATCGGCGCTTCCATACACTTCGGCAACAGCTCTCAATTCTGCGTTAGATCCTAATAAGAGGTCGGCACGGGTGCCTGTCCATTTTATTTCGCCGGTGGCGCGGTCACTGCCTTCATAAAGTTCCTTATCTTCAGATACCGCTTTCCAGGCGGTGCCCATATCGAGCAGATTAATAAAGAAATCATTGGTAAGCACACCCGGGCGTGAGGTAAAAACGCCATGTCTGGAGTTATCAAAATTAGCATTCAATACACGCATGCCGCCTAATAATACGGTTAATTCTGGTGCCGTTAGTGTGAGCAAATGTGCTTTATCTACCAGTAATTCCTCTGTTGAAACCGGGATTGTTGATTTCCGGTAATTACGAAATCCATCGGCAAGGGGCTCCAGGTAGCCAAAAGATTCTACATCGGTTCGTTCCTGCGATGCATCCATACGACCAGGGGTAAAAGGAACTGTAACGGTATGACCTGCATCTTTAGCCGCTTTTTCAACCGCCGCGCAGCCGCCCAACACAATCAGATCTGCCAGCGAAACTTTTGTGCTACCGGCCCGTGCTGTATTAAATTCCTTTTGAATGCCATCAAGTACGTTAAGCACCTTTTGTAATTGCGCCGGATTGTTAACCTGCCAGTCCTTTTGTGGAGCAAGGCGGATGCGGGCGCCATTGGCCCCACCACGCTTATCAGAACCGCGGAAGGTGGAGGCCGAAGCCCATGCGGTGAGAACCAATTCATCTGTACTCAAACCCGATTCCAGTATTTTTGCTTTCAAGGCTGCAATATCATTTTCGGCTATCAGTGCGTGATCAAGCGCAGGAATTGGATCCTGCCAGAGCAGCTCTTCCTGTGGTACCTCTGCACCCAGATAACGTTCACGGGGGCCCATATCGCGATGCGTTAATTTAAACCATGCACGCGCAAAAGCATCAGCAAAATGGTCTGGATTTTCCAAAAAGCGCCTCGATATTTTTTCATAAGCCGGATCAAATCTTAAAGCAAGGTCGGTGGTAAGCATGGTAGGTAAATGCTTTTTTGAGCTATCATAAGCATCCGGAATAATAGCTTCTGCATCTTTAGCTACCCATTGATGGGCACCGGCCGGACTTTTGGTCAGCTGCCATTCAAAGCCAAACAGGTTTTCAAAAAAGTTATTGCTCCATTGGGTAGGTGTTTTGGTCCATATTACTTCCAACCCACTGGTAATGGTGTCGGCGCCCTTGCCAGAACCATAATTGTTTCTCCAACCGAAACCCTGCATTTCTATACCGGAAGCTTCGGGCTCTTTGTCTACATTATCGGCAGATGCTGCGCCGTGAGTTTTTCCAAAGCTGTGCCCCCCGGCTATTAAAGCAACTGTTTCCTCATCATTCATAGCCATCCGGCCAAATGTATCGCGTATATCTTTGGCAGCAGCAACAGGGTCAGGATTGCCGTCAGGGCCTTCAGGATTTACATAGATCAATCCCATTTGTACAGCAGCAAGCGGTTTTTCCAGGTTGCGGGAGTGAATATCACCGTCGGCATCGTCATCTGATACCAGTACGCCATGTCCCTCTACGACGCCGGGAGAACCATGCGCATAACGCAGGTCGCCACCTAACCACGTGGTTTCAGCACCCCAATATACAGATTCATCCGCCTCCCAGGCGTCTTCACGTCCGCCAGCAAAGCCAAAAGTTTTAAATCCCATTGATTCCAGCGCTACGTTACCGGCAAGGATCATCAGATCGGCCCATGAAATTTTGCGACCGTATTTTTGTTTTATAGGCCAAAGCAACCTGCGTGCCTTATCAAGGCTTACATTATCGGGCCAGCTGTTAAGCGGCGCAAAACGTTGCAGACCTGCACCTGCACCTCCACGCCCATCGCCCACACGATAGGTTCCGGCGCTATGCCATGCCATGCGTATAAACAAGCCACCGTAATGCCCAAAATCTGCCGGCCACCAATCCTGTGAGTCAGTCATAAGTACATGGAGATCATTTTTTACAGCTCCGAGATCGAGACTTTTGAAAGCTTCGGCATAATTAAAATCTTGACCCATAGGGTTTGATAAAGAAGAGTGCTGACGGAGGATATTTAACTTTAATTGTTTGGGCCACCAATTGTGGTTCCGGGTACCGCCGCCACCAACATTATTTTTCATGCTACCATTGTGAAAAGGGCATTTACTGATGTCATTTGATTCTCTTTCCATATTTAATACTGATAAGTTTACAAATTGAATACTGACCCGCACCGGTTACTTGTGCTGTGATATAAAAATAACGAAACTGTTTGTTTATTCAGGTATGGAATGATTAACAACTGTTGATCAAAATGGTTGACGAAAATCAACATTATTTTCAATACTGAAACTCTTTTTAAACAGCATCGGGGTAGTCTTTCCCGAATCTCAATTTGACAAAAAAAAATATTTTGTCAAAACAATCGTTACCTTTGTCTTAAGGTAAAACGATGAGCAACCAGGACGATATCATCCATCAAGAAATTCTGCAGGCTGCCTTGCGGCTGTACCGCAAAGCCGGCCCGTCAAAGGTTACGATGGATAATGTAGCAAGGGCTACCGGACGCAGCAGGAGCTCACTTTATTATTATTTCAAAAACCGGGACGATATTTTCCAGGCAGTACTTAACCGCATTGCCGAAGACGTTGCCGGTAAAATTCGCATTGCGGTAGTCACAGCGCCAAGCCTGAATGAAAAAATATATGCCTTTTGTTCAATAAAAATCAAAACATCTGAAGAATGGAAACGCGTATTCAGTGCGATAGACCAGTTAATGAATGCCGATGAAAAGTCAAGGCATGCTAAAGCAATGGATGCGCTGCACAAAAAGCTCATTTATATGGAAAGGGGCATTTTGTTAGAAGCAATATCGGAAGGCCTTCCTCCTGCCCGCATCCTGAACAATGCAGAACTGGATATGCTCGCTTTTATTATCACAACCGGGATACGTGGTGTAAGGCGTGAGATTTATGACCATAACGATCCGCACGATGCAAAAGCAGCAGCAACTTTGTTAAGCGATATGGTTACCAAGTGGTTACAGCCTTAATTCCTTATCATATTTCGACATTAAATATAATTTTGTCAGTTTTTAAATGAAGAAAATAAGTCAGCTTAATTTATTCAGAGCATTGGCCAGCCGCAACTATACGCTTTACTTTATTGGCAGGGCCGTATCACAATTTGGTACCTGGATGCAGCGTACAGCTGTAGTATGGGTGGTTTATTCGATGACACACTCCGCATTCCTGCTCGGCCTTACCATTTTTGCGGAACAATTTCCATCATTTGTATTCTCTGTACCAGGTGGCGTAGCAGCCGACCGCTATAATCGTTATACAGTAATTAAAGTTACCCAAATCACCTCGATGATTCAGGCAATATTGTTGGCTGTGCTGGTTATGTCGGGCCATATCATGGTGTGGGCAGTACTCTTGCTTAGCATGATCCTGGGCATTATTAACGCATTTGATGTTCCCGCACGACAGGCTTTAATCAATGATGTTGTTGCCAGTCCGACCGATTTGCCAAATGCGTTATCACTTTCAACAGCAACGGCCAGCCTTGCGCAATTGTTGGGGCCGGCATTATCGGGCATAATCTTAAGTGCATTTGGGGCTGGCGTATGTTTTCTGTTGAACGCGGCAAGTTTTGGGGCTGTTATCATTTCATTGCTGCTCATGAAATTACCCGCTTATCAGTTTAAAAAGACGAATAAAAAGGTCATAGCAGATTTTGCCGAGGGTTTCACTTACATTAAAAACACACCGGGTATCAGCACCATTATAGTTATGCTTGCTGCAATTAGTTTACTGGTGCTGCCTTATAATACGGTATTGCCGGTATTTGCCAAAGTAGTGTTCAAGGGCGATGCCTCAACCTTTGGTTATATCAACAGCTTTGTAGGCATTGGCGCGGTAACCGGTACTATTTTTCTGGCCTCGCGCAAGCCCGGCGCACATTTAAAACAGATATTGTTCATCAGCACCCTACTGATGGGCATTGGATTGATCTGTTTTTCACAAATCAGGAACTTTCCTGCTGCCATGCTTTTTGCCGCTATAGCCGGTTACGGGTCGGTAGCGCAATTTACTATCAGTAATATCGTTGTACAATCGGATGCTGCACCTCAAATGCGTGGGCGAACTATGGGTATCCTGCTCATGGCCATTTTCGGCATGATGCCGCTTGGTAGTGTACTGACCGGCGCAGTGTCAGAGCACATAGGCGCACCGGCAACCGTGCTGGCCCAAGGTGTTTTAGCAGTGATTATTGCGCTGATATTTAGTAGATTTTTAACCAGTCCGTTAAAAAAACTCAGCCCAGCAACGGAGAGTTTAGAAAAGCTGGCATGAGTCCGGCCTGTTAACGCAAGCGGCCTTAATTATTTGTTAGTGCAATGCGGTTTTATGCTTGACATTTGTCCATTTGTATATTAACTTTATAGTGCAAAATAAAGTATATGAATACAGAGAAAGCTATCCTGGCCGGCGGTTGTTTTTGGGGTGTAGAAGAATTAATCAGACATTATCCGGGTGTTGTTTCAACCGTGGTGGGGTACGCTGGCGGCGATGTTCCTAATGCTACATACCGTAATCATGGTACACATGCAGAAGCCATAGCAGTGGTATTTAATCCGGAACAGTTATCTTATCGTACACTGCTGGAATATTTCTTCCAGATACATGATCCAACCACCCGTAACAGGCAGGGAAACGACATCGGAGCTTCTTACCGCTCTGCTATCTTTTATTTAAATGAAAATCAGCGGGATATCGCGAATGATCTGATTGCCGAAATGGAAGCCTCTGGTATATGGCCGGGCAAGATCGTTACTGAAGTAGTACCAGCAACCGATTTTTGGGATGCGGAGGCCGAACACCAGGACTATTTGCAAAAAAATCCATACGGATATACCTGCCATTTTGAAAGGCCAGACTGGAAATTGGTCGATTAGAAAGCCGTAAAGTTAAACTTCATCACGGACAGATTACAGCTGTTTGAGGTTAATAACCAATTCAGCAAAATACTGCATTGGGTTACTTACCTGTTTGTCACTTCATTTTATACCGAGCTTATTTAGAGGATTTTTAAACCACCTAACACTTAAAACTATTAGGAGAGAATCCTGTTTACCTTACCTGTAGGTTGCATTTCTCTGAGGTAGCCAACAATGATCACTTACACAGAGATGATTAACCTACTTTATGGATTTAAATTCTTTGCGACAGCTATTTACATTCAAGTCTATCTTTGAAGGACTTGAAGACGCTGTTATCTGTCATGACCTCGATTTTACAATAACCAACTGGAACCCTGCCGCCGGGCGCTTTTTTGGTTATACCAAAGAGGACATGATCGGAAAGACGCTATTCTCTTTAATGACAGAAAGCTATTATCCGGAACAGAAAGAGATGATGAATAATTTGCTTCAACGGGCAACAATTAATCATTTCTTTACAAAAAGGATTACCAAAGATGGTCATTCCATACCGGTTTCTATCACGCTTTCTCCTATCAGTGATGAAGCAGGAATTATTATCGGCGCTTCGCAGATCCTACGTGACATTTCAGAAGATATAATTGCTCAGGAACAGAAAGCTATACTGGCGGCTATTGTTGAAGGTTCGGTAGATGCAATCATCAGTAAAACGCTCGAAGGCATGATTACCAGTTGGAACAAAGGTGCCGAAACTATCTTTGGATATACAGCAAGCGAAATTGTAGGCAAACACATTACAACGCTGATGCCTCCTGACAAACTCCATGAAGAAGATTATATTATAAACAACGTTAGGCAAGGCAATAAAATTGAACATTTTCAAACGATCCGCATGGCTAAAGATGGCACTAGGATTCCGATATCACTAACGGTATCTCCTGTGCTTGACAAAGCGGGTAATATTATCGGCGTAAGCAAGATAGCGCGCAATATCACCGCCCTAAAACAGGCCGACATTAAACAAGCCACTCTCGCTGCCATAGTTGAAAGCTCAGATGATGCCATTATCAGTAAAACGCTCGAAGGCATTATTACCACCTGGAACAAAGGTGCAGAAAACATATTTGGATATACTGAGGCGGAAGCGTTGGGTCAGCACATCTCACTATTGATACCCAAAAACCGGCTTCAGGAGGAAGACCGCATTATTAACAGCATCAAAAACGGGCAGAAAATAGATCACTTTCAAACAATCCGGATGCGAAAGGACGGCACTGAATTACAGATATCCCTGACCGTATCGCCGATCCTGAACGGCGACGGAATCATCATCGGCGCTTCAAAAGTGGCCCGCGATATTACCGCTCAACGACAGGCAGAGCAGGCACTTCAGCATAATACCCGTCAATTACTTATGCTAAACTCTATAGGCAAAAGTATCAGCGAACAATTAGATGTAGAAGTTATCCTCCAAAAAGTAACAGATACAACAACACAGCTTACCGGCGCGGCATTCGGCGCTTTTTTTTATAATAAAGTAGATGAACAGGGTGAGGCTTATATGCTCTATACACTTTCGGGTGCTCCGCGGGAAGCCTTTGAGAAGTTCGGCATGCCGCGTAATACAGCTGTATTCCATACCACCTTTAGTGGCAAGGGCATTGTGCGGGTTGATGATATTACCAAAGACCCCCGTTATGGTAAAATGGCCCCGCATTACGGTATGCCCAAAGGCCACCTGCCGGTTGTAAGCTATTTGGCGGTCCCGGTGGTTTCTTTATCCGGAGAAGTGATAGGAGGACTTTTCTTCGGCCACCCCTCTTCTGGTGTATTTAAGCAAGAGCATGAAGATCTGGTGGCCAATGTAGCCTCGCAGGCCGCCATTGCCTTAGATAACAGCAAGCTTTTTGAAGAAGTTACAGCCCTCAGCCAAAAGAAAGATGAGTTTATAGCCCTGGCCTCACATGAACTCAAAACCCCGCTAACCTCTATGAGCGGTTTTTTACAGCTCATGCAAAAGACAACACCTGAAGGCCTGAACAGTAAGTTTTTAGATAAGGCCGTTCGTCAATTAGAGAAGCTCAACACCCTTGTTAACGATCTTTTTGATATCTCTAAAGTACAGGCCGGAAAACTACAGTTCTATTTTGAGGATTTTGACCTTGGCTTGCTGATCCAGGAAATTTGTGAAACCTTTGAGCAATCAGTACCCGACCATACATTTGTATACGACCTTCAGGGTGACTTGCTCATGAACGGCGATAAGATAAGAATGGAACAGGTGATCACCAACCTCATTGGCAATGCGGTCAAGTATGCTCCTCAGTCGCCAAAAATAGATATACAGGCAGCAAACAAAGGAAACGAAATCGTTGTTTCAGTAATAGACTATGGTGCAGGAATCAGCAAAGAGAATCAATCTCAGATATTTACTCAGTTTTACAGGATCAGGGACAGGGATAAACATATATCCGGACTGGGGCTCGGCCTGTATATCACGAAAGAAATTATTGAGCGCCATAGTGGCCGCATATGGGTAGATAGTGAACTTAGCAAAGGTGCATCCTTTATCTTTGCGGTTCCTTGCCGGCAGCAATCCTAAGTCTTAAAGTTGTAGTGATTAACCCATAGCGTAACTATGAGCAGGAAATTGGTATATATTCTTGAAGATGACCCGGACATCAGCGAATTGATCGTATATATTCTTTCAGAAGCGGGTTACGAGCCGGTAGAATGCGGAACTGTGGATAGCTTTAACGAAATAATCTCCCATAAGTTGCCGGATATTTTTATACTTGATATTATTTTACCGGATGGAAATGGGCTGGATGTTTGCAAACAGCTAAGCAGCAATATCACAACCTCCGGGATACCCGTTTTAATGATGTCTGCCAATAAAACCAGGCGGGAGATAGAGGATTTTGGATGCAAGGCCGATTTCATTAGTAAACCTTTTAATATTGAGCATTTGCTTGAACGGATTGATAGTTATGCTTGAGGAAATATAGTTAGTAAACTGATGAAAACGCATTGAAAAATACAAAGTTGCATTTGATTACCCATTAAAACGATTTAACATCCGTTTTACATTGAGCTCTTATCTTTGCAATGCTATGATTAAAAGCTTGCCGGACGAGGAATTACTGAAGAGAATTCAACTGGATGACCAGCAAGCTTTTTCTGTTATTGTTTACCGGTATAATTTAAAGCTTTACAGGATAGTGCAAAATAGGGTGCGGATGGAAGACGACGCAAAGGATATTATCCAGGAAATATTTATTTCTCTTTGGAATAACCGTCACAATATTCAAACCACTGCTTTATACCCATATTTATCAAGATCAGCATTTTATGCTGTTATTGACTGGCAATTGCTTCATAAAAAGAATTTATCCCGTCATCATTTATTGCTTGAAAACGAAGAACCGGCGGTGTTTTCAATAGAAAATCAGGTAATTGCTGATGAGCTCAGACAGGAATTACTGGAAGAGGTAGAAAAAATGCCTGATACAACAAAGGCCGTTTTTCGCATGAGCCGGATTGATCAAAAATCGGTTAAAGAAATAGCTACCGTGCTTCATTTATCAGAACAGACAGTAAAAAACAATATCTCTGTAGCGCTTAAACAACTCAGGCGACGAATGGTAAGCGACAAACTCTCGCTGCTGTTTTATTATATCCTTATTAAAAGTCTCCTTCTAATCATACCGATGCTCACCGCAGCCAATCCGTTCACAAAGGCTTAATATAAACATAGTAATTTATTAACGGTACCAGGTATTTCCTTTTCAGACTATACTGATGAATGGACACATCATCGGAAAGGGAAAAAGCCATAGCGCTTCTTCAAAAATATAAGGCAGGGTTATGTACACCTGAGGAAATAGCTCGCATCAGGCAGTGGTATGATTCTTTTGATGATTTGTCATCCGGTCAAAATATTGCAGATGCACGTATGGCAGCAGATGAAGCCGCTCACAAAACCTTGATTAAACTTTTTGGAGAAAACAAAGAAGAGCAAACCCGCGATAAAAAAGGGGGAATCGTTTATACTTTGTTACGCATAGCGGCATGTTTAATAGTTGGTTGCACGCTTTATTTCATGGCAGGTAAGTTCAAAAAAACGCAGCCCAGCGAAATTACTTATAGCAAATACAGCACCCGCAAAGGCGAACGCAGGGAAATTCGCCTTTCTGATGGTTCTATAATTGTGCTTAATGCGGCTTCAACTATTCAAATTGCCTCAGATTTTGGTATAGAGAAGCGTAATGTATTATTGCAGGGCGAAGCTTTTTTTGAGGTAAGTAAAGATAAAACCCGGCCATTTATCATTAAAACCGGAAAGATACAGACCAGGGTTGTAGGAACCTCCTTTAACATTAATGCCTATGCCGATGAAAAGTCTGTTAGTGTAGCAGTGTCTACAGGAAAAGTTCAGGTTGAAAAAGAAGATGTAAAAGGGAAAACCTTAATTGGCCGCGATCTTACTCATAATCATATGCTGGTATATGATATTAAAAAAGATACCTACCGGCAAATGCTCACTGATGCCGACTTGCTGAGCGCCTGGAGAACAAACAAGCTCGTATTCAACAATGCATCTATGGCTAAGATAGCCCGTACTCTGGAAAGGAGTTACAACATACCTGTTGTACTTACGGGCAAGCCTTATAAGCAAGGTCTTTATACCGTAACATTTGATAATTATCCACTTGATAAGTTGCTGCCTTTGCTGGCCAACTTGACTGGAATTACCTATGAGTTTAAAATGGAGCAACTAATTATAAATGTTCAGCATTGCAAATAAATTCAACACCAACAACATGTTTAAAGCAATAAATATATGTAGATAAGAAAAACGATTAAAAAAGTACAGGAAATGCGTCAACATTCCCTGTACTATAACCTGCCGCTGTAGCAGCCGCAGGAATTCAACGATTACGGAATCATTAAACATTAACAAAAATGCGAATAAATATTTACAAAAATATAGCTATACCATATACCATTAATTCCCTTTTTAAGTTTATGCGTATCCAACTTGCTATCATCCTGTTATTTCAAACCATGTGTATGGCCGGTACCATAAAAGGCCAAACCATGAATGATACCAGAATAAGCTTAAGTGCCCATAATATTTCTTTAAAGGTGGCATTTAACACCATTGAACAAAAAACAACCTTTTCACTGGGGTATAATGCTAATGACATAGATGCCAATCAAAAAGTGAACATTAACGCGGTGAATGAGCCCGTTCTTGTTGTGCTTAAAAAGCTGCTTAAAGGTTATAAGGGAGAAATTAGCCAGGTGAATGACCGGAACATTTTCCTGAAGGTAAGACGGACCGAGCCCGGCAGTTTTTTTTTAGTACAGAAAATTGCTCCGGCGGGCAGGGTAACCGGGCAGGTAATTGATGAAACGGGCCAACCCCTTCCGGGTGTATCTGTAACCGAAAAAGGTGCCAGAAACTCTACGTCAACAGATAATAATGGAAAGTATGGTATCAATGCGCCTGATAACGCAGTACTGGTTTTTCGTTTTATTGGTTATGCACCGATTGAACAAACTGTGCAGCTAAAAGGTGGACAGGAAGCAACTATGAACGTTTCAATGAAACCAACCAATAGTGGCCTTAATGAGGTTGTTGTTGTTGGCTATGGTACTCAGAAAAAAGCGAACTTAACAGGTGCGGTTGACCAGGTCGGGAGTGAATACTTTGATGATCGCCCGGTACCAAATGTAACCAGAGGACTTGAAGGCGTTATCCCGAATTTGAACATCAAAATGACCGACGGTAAGCCTACCCGGAGTGCTACTTATAATATACGCGGAACAACCTCTATCGGGTCAGGAGGAAGTGCGCTTATATTGATTGATGGTGTACCAGGCGATCCAAATACCGTAAATCCCAATGATATAGAAAGTGTATCAGTACTAAAAGATGCTTCTTCAGCAGCTATTTATGGTTCCAGAGCGGCATATGGTGTAGTGCTTATCACTACTAAAACCCCTAAAGTAGGTAAAGTTCAAATTACTTACAGCGGCAATTACTCTATTAACAAACAAACAATAAAACCCGATCTGCTAAGTAATGGTTATCAATGGGCCCAGAATTTTGACGAAGCCTTTAACGCATGGTATGATTACTTATCTCACCCAACTGTAATCAATTCACAGCCGGCTTTCTCTTTATCATACCTTGATTCATTAAAAAGACATGATGCTAATCCCGGGCTTCCGCAGGTTTCTGTTGACCCGCTGACCGGCAATTACCAGTATTTTGCTAATACCGACTGGTTTAAGGAATTATATAAAGATAACAATGCTACCATGGAGCACTCTTTAAGTGTATCTGGAGGAAGTGATAAGGTTAAATTTTCAGTATCGGGCAGGTTTTATGATCAGGATGGTATATTCAGGTACAATACCGATAAATACCGTAGCTATAACCTCCGGTTTAAAGGTAGCGTAAAGGTAAATGACTGGTTAACTGTAAATGGTAACTCAGAGTATGCTACTTTTAATTATAAATATCCTTTAACTTCTGTAGGCGGGGTTAATGCGGTATGGAGATTAATGGCCGTATCGGCTTTTCCATTAGCTCCGTTGTTAAACCCTGATGGTACACTTACTTATACGGCCGCCCAAACCGTGGGCGACTTTTATTATGGTAAAAGTAACTCCACACTGGTTCAAAACTTTAATAAAAGCACCATAGGGTTTACTGCCAGCCCAATAAGGAAAGAAAAAAGCAAGCTAACCATTAATGGCGATTTCTCTTACCTGCGTACGGATACAACAGATACACGTAAATTTTTCCCGGTTCCGTATAGTTCAAAACCAGGCCAATTAATTACTTCAGGGCTTAATTATTTGTCAAATAGCGTAGTATCTACCAGATATTATAATGCGAACCTTTACGGGCAATATTCGCAAACCATGGGCAATCATAATGTTCAGATCCTGGTGGGCGGTAATATAGAGCATAGTCTTACAAAAGGCAATTTTGAACAAAGAGATGGTTTGCTGGTCGATGACTTGTCTGATTTTAACCTGGCAACCGGTTTAAATTACAGATTATTGGGTGGGGGCAGCGAATGGTCAACCGCGGGTATATTTTACCGGGCAAATTATGCTTATAAAAACAAATACCTGTTTGAGCTCGATGGCCGGTATGACGACTCATCCAAATTCCCGCAGGAACAGGCTTTTGGCTTCTTTCCATCTGCATCTGCCGGTTGGAATATATCTGAAGAAAAATTTATGGAAGGAACTAAATCATGGTTAACCAACTGGAAATTACGAGGTTCATATGGTTCTTTGGGTAATGGCAATATTGCGCCATATACCTTTTTGGCTACGTTGGGCCCAGGCACGTCATCTTATATAGCAAACGGCGCATACCTGAATTACATATCGCAGCCCCGGGTGCTTCCTAATGGATTAACCTGGGAAAAAGTAACTACCGCGAATGTTGGAACGGATGTTGACATGCTCAACGGCCGGCTTAGTACCAGTGTAGATATTTATCAGCGTAAAACCACAAATATGATAACTGTAGGACAGCCGCTGCCCGCAGTATTTGGGACAGCTGTACCTAAAGGTAACTTTGCCGATTTGAGTACCAAAGGCTGGGAGGTTTCTGTAACCTGGAGAGATAAAATAGATACACGTAAGCCCATTACTTATAGCTTACGCCTTACACTGGCCGATAACGTTGCACATATTACCAAGTTTTATAACCCTAACAATATATTACCGGCACCGTATACTAATAATACGTATTATGTGGGTGAACGCCTTGGTGATATATGGGGTTATCAAACTGATGGATTCTTTACTTCAACACAAGATATACAATCACATGCTGACCAGAGCTATTTTGTGGTATCAAACAATAATAAACTACTGCCCGGAGATTTAAAATTCAGGGATATTAATGGTGATGGAAAAGTAAATAACGGAAAAAATACGCTGAACGATCCCGGAGATCAGAGTGTTATTGGTAACTCAGCCCCGCGTTACCCATACGGCATTACCGGAAATGTTGGGTGGAATAATTTTTCGCTTGAGTTTTTCTTCCAGGGACTTGGACAAAGAGATTGGTACCCATCGCCGGAAGCTGCTAACTTTTGGGGGCAATACAATCGCCCTTATAGCTTTGTGCCGGCAGGAACACTTAACCACTGGACCGAAGAAAACCCAAGTCAGGATGCTTACTTCCCCCGTTACAGAGGTTACACCGCGTTATCAGGCACACGTGAACTTGCAGTACCTCAAACAAGGTATCTGCAGGACGCCAGCTATATCCGTTTAAAAACGTTAACAATTGGCTATAATTTACCGGCCAATTTGCTCAAAAAACTCAATTTCACATCTGTAAGGATCTATTTTACAGGCCAAAATTTATGGACTTACTCACCAATATTTAAGTACACCAAAGATTTCGATCCGGAGGTAATAGAAGGATCTGATCCGGAAATAAACGCGACACAGGGTGATGGATTTTCGTATCCGATGCAAAAGACCTACACTTTAGGAGTTCAGGTTGCTTTATAATATTATTAATGTGATGAAAAATAATAAGCTGATGAAAATAAAAAATATAATTTTACTACTGTTAAGCCTGTTAGCTTTTGGTTCATGTAAAAAATACCTGGACGTTAAGCCATTAGATAAACTTACCGTAGAACAGGCCTTTTCAAACGAAAGTAACCTGCAGCTATATACCAATTCCTTTTCCGTAGCGATGCTACCTGATGGCCCCGGTATATACGAAGCCGATGTAATGACTGATATAACAGTACCTAATATTGTGCCAACCTTAATATCCGGAAAGCTAAGCCCTCAGGATGCAGGAGTATGGAACTTTACCAATTTGCGCAATATCAATTACTTTTTGGAACATTATAATAACCCTGCCATATCACAAGCCGCCCGTAATAATTATGCAGGTGTAGCCAAGTTTTTCAGGGCTTATTTTTACTTCAATTTAGTTAAGCAATATGGCGATGTGCCATGGTACAACCACACGCTGGCTGTTGATGACCCCGGTCTTTACAAACCTCGCGATCCGCGTGCTATGGTAATGGATTCTGTTTTGGCCGATATTAATTACGCATGTAATTACATTACCAACGCGAAAGATAATTCAAGCACACAAATTACAAAATGGGTTGCCCTGGCATTAAAATCAAGGATCTGTTTATTTGAGGGTACTTATCGCAAATACCATACAGAAACCGGTTTGTCATCTACAGCAAACACCTGGCTGCAAAATAGCCAAGATGCTGCTAATCAGCTAATAACCAGTGGACAATATAAGTTGCAAACTACCGGTGCGCCTGAAAAGGATTATCGTTCGGTATTTATCAGTGAAAACCCACAAACAAGCGAGGTTATATTGGCTGCGGTTTATAACAATGCTTTAAAAAGATGGCATAACGCAACTTACTGGTTTGATAGCGCAACACTGGGCGCAAGACTGGGATTATCAAAAAGCTTTGTCAACACATACCTCAATATAGATGGTACTCCATTTACCAGCATACCTGGTTATGATACCCTGCAGTTTAAGGATGAAACTAAAAACAGGGATCTGCGTTTACAGCAAACCATCAGGGCGGGAAAATATGCCAGAAGCGATGGTTCGTTAGCTCCCCCCGATTTTAACGTAACTTATTCAGGCTATCACATATTGAAGTTTTCGCTTGATGATAAGTATTATGATACCCGTACAGAAAATTATAACTCTATCCCCATTATCAGGTATGCCGAGGTATTGCTCAATTATGCGGAGGCGAAAGCTGAGTTAGGCACCTTTACCGCAGGCGATTGGAGTATTACCGTTGCTGCGTTACGCACCAGAGCCGGTATTACCAATGCAGCTATGCCAACAACTGTAGATCCCTATATGCAAACCACTTTTTTCCCTGACGTGTCAAACCCTGCATTAATGGAGATCAGAAGGGAAAGAGGAATTGAGCTTGCCGTGGAAGGGTTTCGTTATGATGATTTGAAACGCTGGAAGGCCGGAAAATTGCTGGAAAGACCATATGATGGCCTTTATGTGCCTGCAAAAGACACACCGTTGGATTTAAATGATGACGGAAAACCTGATGTTGCATTTGTAGACAAAATTCCGGCAACAAAAATTGCGGGTGTAGTTTACTTTTTATTGGATAACAACACCTCCAAACTTTCCCAGGGCACTAAAGGTAACCTGATTTGGCTGAGCAATATTCCTAAATCGTATCCGGATAGAGATTATCTGAATCCGATAGCGCCAAATGAAATTATTTTAAACCCAAACCTTAAACAAAACCCCGGATGGTAATCCAGGTAAATTAATAAACAACAATACCAGATCGCAAATCTGGTATTGTTGTTTATTACATATTGGTTGCAATTAATTACAGTATATGAAAAACATAACTTTAGTTTGGATAATAGCGCTCATATCTTTAAAAGCGGGGGCTCAAAATCTTGCAGATATAGAGCATAGCCGCATATCCCTGCCTAATGGCTGGGGCATAACCGCTATAGGACAACATCTACCTTTAGGCGATTTACCATTGAACATGGCGGTGAGCAAATCAAAAAAATATATAGCGGTAACCAATAATGGCCAAAGCAAGCAAACCATCCAGCTAATCAACGTAAATTCAGGCAAACAGGCCGACGAAGTGGAAATTCCAAAATCATGGGGCGGTATAGTGTTCAGCGCCGATGAAAAATATCTTTATGCCTCGGGCGGAAATGATAACTGGATATTAAAGTATGCCGTACAAAACGACAAGCTGATTACCACGGATACCATTAAGTTAGGGGAACCATGGCCCAACAAAATTTCACCCGCAGGCATCACGATTGATGACGCCAAACAGTTGCTGTATGTGGTAACTAAAATGGATAACGCACTGTATGTTATTGACCTTAAAACCAAAAACATAAAACAAAAACTCCCCCTGGGTACCGAAGCTTACACCTGCCTACTTTCACCTAATAAGAATGAACTTTATGTAAGCGTGTGGGGTGGTGATAAAATAATGATATATGATACCGATAAAGAAAAATTCACGGATAGTGTAAATGTTGGCGATAACCCCAATGAGATTTGCCTGTCAAAAAACGGGCGCTATCTTTTTGTTGCTAATGCCAATGACAATACCGTTTCTGTAATTGATGTTCAGAAAAGAAAAGTGCTGGAAACACTAAACGCGGCATTATATTCCAGCACGCTTAGCGGTTCTACTACCAATGGCCTGGCTTTATCTGCCGATGAAAAAACATTATATATTGCTAATGCCGATAATAATTGCTTAGCCGTATTTGATGTCAGTAAACCAGGATTTAGCAAATCAAAGGGCTTTATCCCAACAGGCTGGTACCCTACCTGTGTACGGGTTATCGGGAAAAAGATCTATGTATCCAACGGCAAAGGACTTTCTTCAATGGCAAACCCACAAGGCCCAAACCCAATTAGCAAAAAACAAAGTGTTGTTTTACATCAGGGGATAGAAAGTAAAACACCTGTTCAATACATTGCCAGTTTATTTAAAGGCAGCTTAAGTATTATTGATATCCCTTCGGCCAAATTACTGGCAACTTATTCGCAAGCAGTGTATCATAATACACCTTACAGCAAAACAAAAGAATTACTGACATCAGGAGAAACCGGAAACCCTATACCCCACAAGGTAGGTGCCCCATCCCCCATTAAATATGTTTTCTATATCATTAAAGAAAACCGCACGTACGATCAGGTACTTGGTGATATTAAGGGAGCCAACGGTGATACAAGCCTGGTTTTGTTTGGCGAAAAAGTAACACCCAATCAACATGCCATAGCCAAAGAATTTGTTACGCTCGATAATTTTTATGTAGATGGAGAAGTTAGTTCAGACGGGCATAACTGGAGCATGGGCGCTTACGCTACTGATTTTCTTGAAAAGAACTGGCCCACCTCCTATGGGAGAAGAGGCGGCGGTGAACTTTCATCCGGATACAATGAAACAGCCAACAATAAAGATGGTTTTATATGGGATCAGGCAAGCAAATACGGGGTCAGCTACAGAACTTATGGCGAATTTGCCGATCATGCCAAAGCCAATATACCTGTGTTAAAAAACCATTTTTGCACCTATTACCCCAGCTTTGATTTTCATGTGAGGGACACAACCCGGATCAATCTTTGGAAAAGAGAATTTGACTCGTTACTTACCGTGCATGCTTTACCGCATTTAAATACAATCAGGATAGGTAATAATCATACCGAGGGTATCGCTACCGGCAGGCCCACTCCCTTTGCCCATGTTGCAGATAACGATCTTGCCGTTGGCATGTTTGTAAATTATTTAAGTAAAAGCCCAATCTGGGCAGAAAGCGCGGTTTTTATTGTAGAAGATGATGCGCAAAACGGTCCCGACCATGTTGATGCACACCGTACCACAGCGTTTGTTGCAGGAGGTTTTGTAAAACGAAATTACGTTGATCATACCATGTACTCAACTTCATCAATGCTGCGTACTATTGAATTGATCTTGGGCATGCCGCCATTAACACAGTTTGATGCAGCCGCTACACCAATGTGGCGTTCTTTTGATAATAAAGTAAACATGCAGGGCTTTGAAGTAAAGCCAGCTCAAATAGATTTGAATGAAAAGAATACCGTAAAAAACAGGTTTAGCGCCCTGTCAAATAAGCTTGATTTTTCAAAGGAGGACGTTATTCCGGATCAGGTACTTAATGAAATTATCTGGAAAGGTGTAAAGGGAGAAAACTCACCTTTGCCAAGCCCTACAAGAGCCGCTTTTTTTAAAGAAGTTAAAACTGATAAGGATTAAAAAAACAGGTAATTCAATCATTGAAGTATGAATATTTTAAAGCGCTCACTATAACCCACAATCGTGTAATTCAACATAAATTTCTTGGTTTACGTTACGCCTCTTTTTAAAAAAACCGGGTCATTAGTTTGATGATGTTATAATTTATCAATAACTTGTTAAACCAATTTTAAATTAATGTCTGGGAAGTATTACTATTTGTGGCTGATAGTGGCGCTTTTTGTTTTGTATTCGGTGAATGCTTGTCGTTCGGGTTCGGATAATGCGGAGCAAATGCCGGAGACGGTAAGTTATAATTTCAATATACGTCCTATCCTTTCTGATAAATGTTTTAAATGTCATGGTCCGGATGCTACTCATCGCGAAGCCGGCTTGCGCCTCGATCTTCCTGACAGTGCTTTTAAGGCATTAAAGGATAACCCGTCTGCTCATGCCCTGGTGCCAGGCAATCCATTACAATCAGAGGTTTTCCGCCGCGTATCTACAAAAGACACGGCTGAGCAAATGCCACCCGCGTCGTCAAATCTTAAAAAGTTAAACCCCTACGAGGTTTCCCTTATCGAAAAATGGATTAAACAAGGTGCCAAGTATGAAAAGCACTGGGCCTTTGTTCCTCCAAAATCCTATTCCATTCCACAGGTAAAAAATACCGCATGGCCCAAAAACCAGATAGACAATTTTGTACTGCAAAAACTGGAGCAAAACGATATCGAACCCAACCCCGAAGCCGATAAAGAACGCCTCCTGAAACGGGTAGCGCTTGATTTAACCGGGCTACCGCCCAGTCTGCAAATGATGGACGGTTTTTTAGCAGATAAAAGTCCAAATGCTTATGAAAAAATTGTAGACCAGTTGATGGCAAGCCCCCAATACGGCGAAAAAATGACCCTGCATTGGCTGGATGTTGCCCGTTATGCCGATTCGCATGGGTATCAGGATGATAATTACCGCAGCCAGTGGCCCTGGCGCGACTGGGTGATCCATGCATTTAATGAGAACCTGCCATACGATAAATTTATTACTTGGCAATTAGCCGGCGACCAGATACCCAACGCCACCAAAGAACAACTACTGGCAACCGGTTTTAACCGCAATCACAAAATAACCGAAGAAGGCGGCGTTATTGACGAAGAATACCGCGTGAGTTATGTAACCGACCGCACCAACACCTTTGGCAAGGCCATGCTGGGAGTTACCCTTGAATGTGCACATTGTCACGATCATAAATACGACCCTTTCTCACAAAAAGAATATTATGAGGTGTTTGCCTTTTTTAATAGCGTGAAAGAAGTAGGAATTGAATCTGTAGTTGGCGGCCCCGAAACCTATGCCAAAAAACCCTTGATGCAGATCAGCAATGACGATGTTAAAAAGATACTAACGTTTATAAACAAGCAGGACACCGATAAACTTATCGTATCTATCATGACCGACAGTACCAAAATGCGCCCAACCTATATCCTCAAACGCGGCAATTACGATGCTCATGGTGTTGAGGTACAACCCGGCACGCCGGCATCCATACTCCCTTTTACATCTGATTACCCTAAAAACCGATTGGGGCTCGCGGAATGGCTTTTCAATAAAAAGAATCCGCTTGCTGCAAGGGTATTTGTAAACCAGGTATGGCAGGAGTTTTTTGGCAAAGGCATTGTCAAAAGTTCGGGCGATTTTGGCATGCAGGGCGATCTCCCCTCTCACCCCGAATTGTTGGACTGGCTGTCTGTTGATTTTCGTGATCATGGCTGGAATATTAAGCGGCTGGTAAAGCGGATAGTAATGTCGGCTACATACCGGCAGTCGGCAGTGGCAACACCCGAGAAATTAAAAAACGACCCCGATAACACTTTATTGGCCCGCGGCCCGAGAGGCCGGTTACCGGCCGAATTTGTTCGTGATTTGGTACTGGCCAGCAGTGGGTTGCTTAACCGTAACATCGGCGGGCCAAGCGTGAATCCCTACCAGCCTCCTGGTCTGTGGGAGAATGCGACATCAGGCCGCGGACAACTGGCCAGCTATAAACAAGTACATGGGCCAAACCTATATCGCAGAGGTATGTATACACTCATTAAACGTACCGTGCCGCCCGCATCATTAGGAATTTTTGACGCCAGTAACCGTGATCAGTGCGAGGTAAAACGCTTGCGCACCAACACACCATTGCAAGCCTTGGTGATGCTTAACGACCCCACCGTGCTGGAATCTGCCCGCGTATTGGCGGCCAAACTTCTACAGGAAAGTAGTCAACCTAAAGATAAAATAGTGAAGGCCTTTCGCCTGATAATGTGCCGTCATCCGCAGGAGAAAGAACTGGCTATACTTACGGCCTATTACCAGGACGAGTTGAAGAGTATGAAAAAAATCGATGCCGCAAAATTGCTGACGGTCGGCGAGTACCCGGTACCGGCAAACCTGGATAAAGTAAGGCTGGCGGCTATGATGAAAGTAGTAGACGCTATGTATAATTTGGAAGAAGCGATAACAAAAACCTGATATGGAAAAGGATTTTTTAGAAAACAGGCTCAACATCAACAGGCGCAGGTTCCTGTCGCGATTAAGTTTGGGCATTGGGAGTGTGGCGCTGGGTTCGCTGCTTATTCCCGACCTGTTTAGTGGTAAAGGAGAAGAGGCTGAGGCTGATTTTATTCCGGGCATTCCCAATTTTGCGCCTAAGGCCAAACGGGTGATCTACCTGTTTCAGGATGGGGCGCCATCACAGCTGGAATCATTTGACTATAAACCGAAACTGCGCGAAATGATGGGACAGGAATTACCACCATCCGTTCGCGGTAACCAGATCCTTACAGGGATGACCGCCAAGCAGGCGTCCTTTCCGCTGGTAGGTTCGTTTTATGATTTTAAACAATATGGAGAGTCGCGCGCCTGGGTAAGCGACCTGTTCCCGCACATTGCTAAAATTGCCGATGACATCTGCATCATCCGCTCAATGAATACCGATGCCATTAACCATGATCCGGCACTTACTTTTTTTCAAACTGGTGCACAGCAGGGTAACCGGCCCAGTATGGGTTCGTGGGTGAGCTATGGCCTGGGCAGCGAAAATAAAAACCTGCCAGCATTTACGGTATTGTTATCAAAAGGTAAAGGCAACGGGCAAGGTGTTTATAGCAAACTATGGAGCAATGGTTTCCTTGATTCCATACACCAGGGGGTACAATTCAGCAGCGGTGAAGACCCTATTCTTTACCTGAACGACCCTGAAGGCCTCGACCGGCACGAGCGTCGCAAAATGCTTGATAAACTGGCCGAACTCAACGACATCAATTACAAAGAATTTGGGGATCCCGAGATCAATACCAAGGTTCAGCAATACGAAATGGCCTATCGCATGCAAACGGCCGTGCCAGAGCTGATGGATGTATCGCGTGAGTCTGACGATATAGTTAAAATGTACGGGCCCGAATGCTTAGTTCCCGGCACCTACGCAGCCAACTGCTTGCTGGCGCGTAAACTGTCAGAGAATGGGGTGCGTTTTGTGCAACTTTATCATCAGGGTTGGGATCAGCATACCAATCTGCCCCGTGAAATGGCCGGCCAGGCTAAAGATGTAGACCAGGCTTCGGCAGCATTGGTAACCGACCTGAAACAACGCGGTTTGCTTGACGAAACACTGGTAATATGGGGCGGCGAGTTTGGCCGTACCAATTACAGCCAGGGTAAATTGGAGGCGGCCAATTACGGACGCGACCACCACCCGCGTTGCTTTAGCGTTTGGATGGCCGGCGGCGGTATCAAACCCGGTTTAGTTTACGGCGAATCGGACGAGTTTGGTTACAATATTGTTAAAGACCCGGTGCATGTGCATGATTTTCATGCTACAATCCTTAATCAATTAGGTATTGACCATAAAAAGCTCACCTTTAAAAGCCAGGGCAGGCGTTACAGGCTAACCGATGTGGCCGGCAATGTGATAAATGGGATAATAGCCTGAGTCCGTTTCCCTCGCCTAACTAAAAACCACTATTCATTAAAATCAAGGTATTCATCCTCAAAGAATGAAAGAAAACATTCGCAACCCACTCTCCATCGGCGCATAAGATATGAAAAGCAGTCATAAAAGTATAGCAGAAGGGGCGCTATTTACATTAAACATTTTTATTGTGGTATTACTGTTAGCCGGCGACCGGCTCGTTGTTCCGCAATGGGTACAGCCTGTTGGCCGCATGCATCCACTTATCCTCCACTTCCCTATTGTAATACTAATGCTTGCCATGGTCATGGAATTTTTCCGCTTCCGCCCCGAGTTTATTAACGAAAGGCTGTATCAGAATTTCACCAACTATCTGCTGGTATTAGGTGCCCTGCTTTCTTCAATTACAGTAATTATGGGTTTGTTCCTGTCAAGAGAGCCGGGTTACGAAGGAGGCACTTTGCAATGGCACAAATGGTTTGGGGTAACCGTGGCCTTTATGGGCCATGGCGTTTACCTTATTCGCAATACATCAAAATATACTGCTAACCTTGCCAAAGCAGGGGCTATTATCACCGTGTTTTGTTTAATTGTAACCGGGCACCTGGGTGGTAACCTTACCCATGGCGAAGATTTTGTTTTGGAACCGGTGATGGATAAAAGCAAAAAGGCTGTGCCAATTAACCAGGCATTGATTTATGCAGATATAATTAAACCCATTTTTGAGGTGAAATGCCAAAGCTGCCATAATGCCGATAAGATGAAAGGAGGACTGATGCTTACTGATTCAGCAGCGATATTAAAGGGTGGGAAAACCGGTAAGCTCTTTAAAGCGGGCGATCCGGCAATGAGCCTGCTGCTGCAGCGGATACATCTTCCGGAAACAGCCAAAAAACACATGCCCCCAACAGGTAAACCTCAGCTTACGGATGATGAAAAAATGCTGCTTTATTTGTGGGTAAAAAACAACACCAACTTCCATAAAAAAGTTATTGATTTACCTGCTGCTGATTCATTAAGAGTATTGGCGGCAACTTTATTAGCACCTTCCGAAAGTGTGGAGGAAACCTATAATTTTTCGGCCGCTGATGATCAGGACGTTAAAAAATTGAATAATAATTACCGGGTAGTTTACTCTTTGGCGAATGAATCGCCTGCGCTGGCGGTTAACATCTACAATAAAAGCACATATAATGTTAAAGTACTTGAAGAGCTAAGTTCCATCAAAAAACAGGTAGTTTCGCTTGATCTTAACAAAATTCCGGTAAAAGATGCCGACCTTAAAACCATTGCGAAATTTGAGAATCTCCGTAGGCTCAACCTTAATTTTAGCGATGTTACGGGTAAAGGTTTAAAAGAACTCGCCGGATTGAAATATCTTAAAAGCCTCTCGCTGGCGGGTGTGAAATTAAACCCTGCCGATGTAAAACAGTTAACGGCAATAACAAGCCTTACCGAGCTGGTTGTATGGGATACGGGATTAAAAACAGCCGATCTTGAACCACTTCAAAAAACCAACAAAAACCTTAAATTTTTAACCGGTTTTAAAGATGATGGTAAAGCGATAAAACTAACCAGTCCGCAGTTAAAAAACACAGCCTTGGTATTTAAACAGCAATACCAACTGCAACTTGCCAACCCCGTGAAAGGCGTTGATATCCGCTACACTACAGACGGCAGTGTGCCGGATAGTACTCACGCAACGTTATACAAACCGGGAGTTAATTTTACCCAAAGCACAGAGATACGGGCAAGGGCTTTTAAACCTGGCTGGATTGGCAGTGATACTGTTGAGTTTAAAGTATACAAATGCACTTATACGCCCGATAGCGTAGCCTTTATTAAAAGGCCGGACGACAGGTACAAAGCCGATGGGCCTAAAACCATCATGGACAAGGAAATGGGGGGCGAGGATAATGGAAACAACAAATGGCTTGCCTCACAGCACGATCTGGGGATGCTCATGTGGTTTCGTACCCCCGTAACTATACACAGTCTCGGCTTAAACACAATGCGCAAAACTGATGCACATATTTTCTTGCCGGCCTTGGTAGAAGTATGGGGCGGCCCGGATCAGCAGCACTTAAAATTGATTGGCACAATTAAAACCGCGCTACCGCGAAAAAAAGACACACCTGCAACCATCAATCTGGAATGTAAGTTAAAATCTGCACAGCCAATATCCTGCATTAAACTCTTGGCGACTTCCCTTAAAAGCATGCCCGCCTGGCACCCGGCCAAGGGTAAACCGGCCTGGGTGTTTACCGATGAAGTATTTATAAATTAACATATTAAGAGCAATGCGGCCAGCCTACTGGCCGCATTGCTCTTAATACCCTTTAATCGTATTACAAAGTAAATTAAGCGGGTATGGAAAACAGCGGTATATTTAAACCCGAAGCCATGACGCGTGTTTTACTGCGGTGAACCATTGAATCCCAAAATCCGTGTGGCTGCGGAACCATAATTAACAAATCGGCTTCCATTCTTTTAATTTCACGGGCAATTCCATCTATAATAGAATCTGATCTGACATTTTTATAATAATAATCAATGCCATCCAGACCCTTATCAATGATGCGCAGCGCGTTCGGGTCTGCCCCTACTGCCTTTAATTCTTCCACGGTTTCATTAATCAGAAGCACTTCCACTTCGGCGTTGTTGGTTAGGGCCATTTGCTTAATGCGTGCCAATATTTGCTCAGAAACCCCATGCAATACATCGCAGGCAAAAAGCACTCTTTTTATACCGTTGAATCTGGCATTTGCCGGAACCGCCATTACCGGCGAATGGAGTTTTTTAATTATGGAGGTAGTAGTATTTCCCAAAAGTTCTTGCTCCACTGATTTTTCCTCCATTCCCATCACAATCATTTCGGCATTATACTGCGTAACCACTTCTTCTATGGCGTCTTCCACGAAAGAAAAAGTAGCTTTAGATATTACCTCAATGCCATATTGATCGGCCAGCAATAATGCTTTGCTTTCCAGGAGCAGTTTATTCTCGTCAATCAGTTCCTCTATCCGTTCGGCCGAGAGCCGTGCATTCATTGCGTGAACGGAAACAGAGAAATCATTTAATAAGATCAACCGGTAGTTATTTTGGCGGGCAATTTCGGCAGCGAAGGCTACAGCATTTTCGGCCAGTTCGGTATAATTTGTAGCGGCGATTATGGTACTCATAGTGTTTAACAGCTTAAAATAAGAAAAGCTGAAATTACCTGCAATTGATCCATTAATTGTTATTGCTGCGTAAAAATCAGGCTACAATAGTTATAATTGCTTACCGATGTGAATTGATAAAGCTTTATCACCCCAAGCCATACATCTACATGTATTTATGAATACTGAAGCCATAATGATCTTACTCGAAATAGAATCAAACATAAAGGACATTGAAGATAACACAACCCTTTATGAGGAAATCAATTTTGATAGCCGTACAGACGCTATAGACTTCATTGATTTTCATGTAATTGATCGCATTGAGGGGTTACTGCAAAAAGCAGAATTGAAAGCAGAACTGGCTATACTAAAGCGGCGTGCTGAGAAGACAAAATCTGAGCTGGAAAAAGTTGACGCCAACTTGTTTAAGCGGATTAGGGAAAAGATCAAAACCGGCGCTTACACTAAAGCATCTTTCAGCAAAATGATCCGGAGATATAACGATACTGAAATCTACACGGCCGATCAGATTGGTTATAATAATCTGGATGTTTTTATTAATGGGCTGCTATATGACAAAATTATTCCTGAAGCCACCTTAAACAGGCAACCGGAAATGGTATTTTATCAGCAAACGCCTGCAAGAATAATATTCGAGATGGCAGAGCGGGCGGATTTAAAGCCCAACGATGTATTTTTTGATTTAGGATCAGGCTTGGGCCAGGTAGCTATCCTCATGGGTTTAATCAGCGATGCTACTGTTAAGGGGATTGAATTTGAACCAGCTTATTATAACTATGCTAAAACGTATGCATCACAACTAAATCTACCCCAAGTTGAATTCATAAACGCAGATGCCCTTAAATGGGACTATTCGCATGGAACAGTATTCTTTATGTACACTCCTTTTGGAGGAAGCATGTTGCAGGATATGCTGAATATATTACAAAAAGAATCACAAAAAAGAAGGATCATAATTTTCACCTATGGCCCATGTTCGCCCCTGGTAGCCCGGCAAAGTTGGCTTGATTGTGTAAACGGCAGTGCGGATAATATTTATAAATTATATGAATTCAGAAGTCTGTAAATTCTCATTTATCAAGTGTTATTGCTCAGCAATTGTATAATACTTTCTCTTTTCAGTCGCCTTTGATCGTATTTGTCAACGATATATACCACACACTATTTTTTAAGCAAGAGTGCTTGCTTTTTTAATAAATAACTTTTAAATTGTAAACGACTGGCTCATAGCGACATTACAATTTTCTCGTACAGAGTTTGATCATTCTTTAAAAATGATTCCGGCAAGCCGAAAACGGAACGAAGTAGGCATTTATCCTATACCCCTATCATGTATATTATTAGCAGCAGCAAGCCCATGAGGTTTGAAAGGATTAATCGCCACCAGACCATTCATTGGTTAATTTCTATTTTCTTTTTCCTGGCAAACCCGATGATGGGTTATGCTTATGCCCAGGCCGACTCGACAATATCGATTAAACCCCTCAGTCAGGATTCTATCATCGGCATTGAAAATTTAGGTGCACAGCAAGATTCGGCTAAAATTAAAGAGGTTATTGCCATTACGGTATCCACCACCAAGCATATCGACTCCCTGGGTACATTGTATGTAGATGGGATTGCCGTAACCGGCCTTAAACCCTGGAAGACGAACGATATTAAAAAAATCCTGTATTTCCGGTTGGATTCCCGGGTGCAGGATATACTTTTGAAATTTTTAGAAAGCAGCCCCTTCGAAAAATCGGTATTGACAGTCCACTTTAGTGTTGGCAATGCCCGAACTTTTATAAGCAATACTAACATACCGATATACATGGTGGTACGGCAAAAAATAAGTCATTGGTGGATTTGGGGAGGCGCTGTAGTCCTATTACTGCTTGCCTTTGCCGGTCTTAAAAACAATATTTTAAAAGACGATAATAACCTTTATTATAGCCTTGGCCGCGCGCAGTTATTTTACTGGACGCTGCTGGTGCTGGTAGCTTATCTGACAATTTGTTTCACTACAGATACACTCCCCGATCTTCCGCTGTCGGTACTTGCTATCCTGGGTATCAGCGTTTCTACCACAGCGGTATCTAAATTGGTTGAAAATAAAAACAAGGTAAGCATCCCTATAGATAAAAATGCCAAAAGCGAAGGTTTCATTCTTGATATCCTATCAGACGGGAGCAGCATCAATATACAACGTTTTCAAAATGTGGCATTTAATCTCTTCTTTGGTGTAATATTTTTGCAAAAGACCTTTACCAACCATATCATGCCTGATTTTGATCAAAATGTACTGATATTGATGGGGATTAGCTCAGGTACTTACGCTGCTCTAAAAAATACGGAACCGACTAAGGAACAATCCGAACCTCCGAAACAAACTGGTGACGATATCCCGCTGTCGCCGGATAAACCACCCGTTAAACCAACAGCTGATGATAAATCTGTCGAAACCCAGTCTAAAAATCCGGGTGCTGATGAAGCAGACGCGACAAAAAAGAGTTAAACTATGCTATGGTTGAACCGCCCAAGCCAAACCGTCCGGCCCTTTGCCTACATCAATATGGTTGGTAACCTGTAGCGTTTTGAGGTCTACAACCGCAACATAATTATCAGCGGTGCAACCTATAAAAGCCCGCGATCCGTCCGGGTCAACCAAGATACCGGCTGCACCATGACCTGTATTTATCCGCTTCAGTTCTTTATGCGATTTCGCGTCATAAATGAAAAGGTCGCCGGTGCTCAGGCTCGAAACCAAAACATGCTTGCCATTCGGCGTAAACTTGAGCCTATTAGCTCCAAGGGCCTTTGCATCAATTTTATCAGTCGGCTTCGTGCCGGCAAGGTCAATAATGAAGATAGAACCGTCTGTAGCAGCGGCAGTCCACAATTCCTTACCATCAGGTGATACGTCAAATCCCTCTGAACCTTTTGCAACAGTGATAACCTTCGCTGTCCAGTTCTTATGCGGTTTTATTCCTGGTACAGCCTTTCGCATACCCGGAAGTGATGTATCGGTCAAAATGCTCACCGTACCCGAGTTAACATTAGTGGTATAAATTTTTTTTCCGTTGGCACTAACGTAAATCATATGCGTCCGGTCCTGGCCGGTACTCATACTCCAATCTACCTTACCGGTATGCGGGTCATAGCTGCCAACAGATTTAGAACCTTCTGCTGTAAACCATAACTTTCCATTTGCAAACATTAACCCATGCAATCCGATCAGTGGTTTTGTATCAACCCGATTTACAAGCTTTTGTGTTGTAAGATCAATGATGTCAAGCTCATGAAGGCGTCCGCCCGCGTAGTTGGATACGTACGCCGTCTTGCCGTCTGACGATGCCGCAACCTCATGGGGATCAGGGCCGACAGGTACCTTTGTAATCAATTTAAACGTTGTAGGATCTACGATAGCCAGGGTATGGTCAGCCTTCGAAAGCGCAAGCAGGTATTGTTTTGGCTTAGATTGAGCCATGCAGTTTATGGAACCGCACAATGTGAACAATAATACAACGTTGGCAATAATTGAATGAATTGGCATTTTAAAGCAATTTACTGTTGCAGAAAAATGTTTGTTTACAGATTTGCTCATAAATCAAACTGATTGGTGAGAATTTTTTAAATTATTTAAGAAGAGACGGCTTGCCGGTCAGCATTCATGTCATCCCATCTGATTTTTGTTTTCGAGCTAATATACACGCCTCTTTTTTTAAATTTAAACATAATCATGTATATCTGCTAATTTTTGAGACTGGATTTTCACAACAGAATTGGTATCTTTAACTAACCAATTTATTTAATGATGAGAAGGGCCGGTTTATTTAAAAATAGGCTCAAGGCGGCTGGTGTTCTGGCTGTTTTGACCGTACTGTTATTATTAGCTAACCTGCAGGGGCGTACCAATGTTACAGATATGAATCAAACACTAACCTCGCTGCGAAATGACCGGCTCTTGCCTGTTGTGTACGCGCAGGAGATCACCCGCCTGCTCTATGAGAATAAAATGCTCATGAGCGGTGGCTACCATTCGGCGGAAATAAAAGCGAATTTCAACGCCATTGAAGTTCTGGCAAAGAAATATGAAGCAACAAAACTAACAGCAGAAGAAACCACACAATGGAAGCAGTTTCGTTTGGAATTAAAACAGCTTTCCATTACTGAGCAAACGGTGAGTACATCTGAGCAAATGACGCGTTTTAATCATCTGCAGCAGGCATTAGCCCGACTAACTGATATTCAGGTTATTGAAAGCGCCCGTTTAATGAAAAACGGGGAGAAAGCTATAAGTTCCAATATCCTGCTATCCAACCTGATGGCTGGTCTTGGCTTAGCTTCCGGCATATTGATCCTCGTGTTGTTAAATATAACCCGCTATTCCTTTCACCAGCCAGAACAGCGGCATATGCTGAATTAAACCAGTTAATTACATGTGCTTCGATTCCTAGCTCCTTTAGAAATACGTTTCCGTGGAAGCCACGAGCGAAAGCAATTCTAATTTTGGCTCTACCTCCAAACCGCTGGCTTCCAGCTCTTCTGCAAATTTTTTAAAAGAGGAGAGTTCCTGTAAAATCAGGTGAGCTGCTTCACTCTCAAACTGGTCAAAGTGCATAAAAGTTTTGCCGTCCGGCAATAACCAGGTGCCATATTTGATACCCGGGTGATTCAGCACTTTCAGCTCAGCTACCACTGCGGCTATATTTTGCTGATTAATGGCCACATAATCTGGCCTGGTTGTGTATTGAACGCGTACTATTTTCATTTAACAAAAATAGTGCTTAGTCAATTTCTTCGTCCGGTGCAAATGCGTCAAAATAAGGGTTGGATGCGACAAAACGGAGCTGTAAATTAACCCAAATTTGATTTAAAAAAAATTACACTTAATTTTCATAAAATTTCATTTACGATGAAAAGATTAGCTCTCCTTTTATTTACCTTTTTTAGCCTTGCCGCTTCGGCACAAACATTTGAACCTAATTGGGCTTCTTTAAACATGCGCAAAATGCCGGCATGGTTCCATCAGGATAAGTTTGGCATATTTATTCATTGGGGTTTGTACTCCGTTCCTGCTTATGCTCCTGTAATACCTAACAGTGGTTACAGCTATGCCGAATGGTATTGGCAACGCATTGCAACAGAAAAGCAAAAAGATTTCGTGGCTTTTCATAACAAAAACTATGGCGCCGATTTTTTGTATCCGCAATTTGAACCGATGTTCAAGGCAGAGATGTTCGATCCTCAACAGTGGGCACAGGTATTTAAAAACTCGGGAGCACGTTATGTGGTACTCACCTCAAAGCACCATGAAGGTTATTGTTTATGGAACAGCGCGGAGGCCGACAGGGACTGGGGACGTTCATGGAACGCGGTATCGGGTACACCAAAGCGGGATTTGCTTGGGGACCTCACCAATGCTGTAAGACAAGAAGGTTTAAAAATGGGATATTATTACTCATTGTATGAGTGGTATAACCCCTTGTGGTTGAAAGATAAAAAACGGTTTGTAACCGAACATATGATCCCCCAATTTAAAGACCTGGTTACCAAGTATAAACCTTCTATTATTTTCTCCGATGGCGAATGGGAATTGCCAGATACCGCCTGGCATAGCCCGGAGCTGCTGGCATGGTTATTTAACGAATCGCCGGTAGCTAAAGAAGTGGTGGTTGATGATAGATGGGGAAGTAATACGCGTGATAATAATAAAGGCGCTACCTATACTACATCTGAGTACGGGAGCGGCAAGGATGCGAGTGTAATATGGGAAGAAAGCCAGGGTATAGGGCATTCTTACGGCTATAACCGCAACGAAAAATTAGAGGATTATAAAAGCGGGCACGACCTTATTTTAATGCTTATAGATATCGTATCCCGTGGGGGAAACCTGTTACTTGACATTGGCCCCACGGCTGATGGGCGCATCCCCGTAATTATGCAACAGCGGCTCAGCGAAATTGGCAGTTGGTTAAAACTAAACGGCGAGGCAATCTATGAGACTGAGGCTTACAAACAACCCTATCAATGGAGCAATGGTATCAGGCGCGAGAAGAAGGGCAAAAGTTATATGGCCGGATATAGCATTACCCAACTGGTAAAGCCTCAAAAAGATACCGCCTATGTTGAAGCATTTTTTACAGTAAAAAATAAAGATCTATTCTGCATTCTGCCTACTTACACCCCTACATTTAAGTTGCGTAATTTCCACGCAAAAGCTAATGGCACCGCAACTATTTTGGGAACCGGTAAATCGTTAAAATTAAAAAATACGGACAAGGATTGTGTTATTGACCTATCAGGATTAAAGCCTGGCGATGCATCTGCTGAGTTAATCGTTTTAAAGCTTAATAATGCCTTGTAACAAGATGTAATATCTCGCCGACGTTTTTCATCTCAGGTATTATGACAATAAAATAGTAATCAATGATTACTATTTTATTAATTTTACCCCATGGAGGATAAAAAGATAGATAAACAGTTGAAAGCCTTTGAAGGCTTGCAGGATAAGAACTGGCAGCGGCTAATATTCAATTTAAGAAAACACCTGGACACCTGGACACATTATAACATTAAACCTTATTGGGGGCAAATGAAAATTTCTTATATGCCGGTTATTTGTAATATCTGCGTTGACGGAAGTACTACGTCAGAACTGGCACGATTGGCGATGATATCCAAGCAAAACATGAGCCGTACCGTCAAGGAGTTAGAAGATGCCGGTATGATTGTGAGCAGGGAAAATCCCCAAGACAAACGGAGCGATATTCTTGAGCTTACTAAAAATGGAAAGCTCTTTTTGCTTGAAGCCAACAAAGATGTTTTCAGGATGAGTACTATTTACAAGAAATTAGTTGGAGAGAAAGACCTGGAAATAGCTGTGCAGGTTCTGAATAAGATCATTGATTACCACGAAAGTTTGGAGACTGAAAATGAAGGAAATTGAGATAAATTAAATGCAGCAACCGCCGAAAGTTAAATCCTACTCGTTTCGTGATTTTGAAATGATTTAATAAGTTTGTTTAAAACCATTAAACCACTGAAAAAATGGAACATAATATTAAATCAATCAGACCATTTATTGGCGCCACAGATTTTGAGGTATCGAGAAGTTTTTATCGTGATCTTGGTTTTGAAGAAACAGTATTAGCCGATAACATGTCGGTTTTTAAGAGCAGGCAAACAGCCTTTTATTTGCAGAAGGCCTATGTAAAGGACTGGATAGATAATACAATGATATTTTTAGAGGTGGATGATGTTGACAGGTACTGGGATGAGCTTTCAGCATTAAATCTTACGGCTAAATATAAAACAGCCCGGCTAACCTCCACCCGGGTGGAACATTGGGGAAAAGAATGTTTTCTGCATGACCCATCGGGAATATTATGGCATTTTGGGCAGTTTTTTTGAGAAAACGGTTTTATTGAATTTTTAATGGCAATTGAATCCAGGCCAGGCCTATATCCCTACCCATGTGACTTGTACTGGTTCCTTCAACCCCATCATATAGCATTGCCAACCTATTCCCTACTTTAATTACGGTGGGCATTCCTATGGCTCCTTTAGCCCATGTGCAATTCGACTTATCTAATACAACGGCTTTGTTTTTCTCACTCCAATGGTAAATATCTTTTGTCCAGTATACCCATATGGCATCGGTGTATTCTCCATTTTCCTTTGTTATTCCGATATGGTTTGTAAATAAATACCATGTTTTAGTAGCCTGTTCAAAAAATACAGATGAATTTTCTACCTGTTCAGTGGGCGGGAATAATGGTTTTGGATCAATATTCCAGCTACCGTTTAAATTTTTAGTTCTTGCCAGTCCAAGGGTTCTTTTAGTTCCGTTGGCATCTTCGGAAGCACCACTGAAGAACTGTAGAAACTCTCCATTTACCTTAACAATAAACCCCGGACTGGAGGTTACTGTATAAAAGCTATTTGCTTTTTCAACAAAAGGAGTAACATCATATTGTTTAATCCATGGGCCTTTAATAGATTTGGCCTGCGCTTTCATAGTTAGATAAGGGAAAGCGGGTATCCTGTCCGGAGCGGGTGTTGTATGCGGAGTACCCAGGTAGAACATGTGCCATACACCATCACTTTTAATTACCCAGGGAGCAGATGCACTTTTTGAATCGCTTTTTCCAGGATCCCCCAGGGCAAGAATAGCTCCTTTTTTGTTCCAGTTTTTGAGATCATCACTTTCGGCTAAACAAGCTCTCCATCCATCTTTTCCGGCACCGTCATAAAACAAGTAATATTTATTGTCAACCTCGTTAACAATAGCTTCCCTCGCGCCAAATGTGTCACAACTGTCGGCTCCGTTTCCGTGCCTCAACACAACGCCTTCATCAGTGCATTGTAAACGTAATGATGCGGAAGGTCTTCCGTCTATATAGTGTTGAGCATATAGCTTCAATGAACCGAAACAACAGATAACCAATATCGCTAAAGTAATTTTTCTTTGCTTCATGTATATTTAATAAAGTTTCAACCAGTTAATTATAGCATTATCAGCATACTTTGATCGTTTGCAAACCCAAAAGATCACCGAGCTTTTTTATTTTAGAAGCAATATGCCCTTTCCCCACGGCGCAATGATGTGACGGGCCTTGCGCATTCCAGGTCTCCACAAAATTTCTCGCTCCTATCGGGAACCTGTACCTACTGTTGGTATTACCTATTTCAAGAATTGGCCCGGTAACTGATTCCGCTTCGGCCACAAGGAACATAATTTTGCCATCGGCTGTTTCCACTACCGAAAGCAAAGTAACCGGCCCATGGCTAACAGACATTTCTACAGATAAACCTTTACCTACTTTACCGTGGTAAACCTGAAGCGGCTTAACCTTAATCTTTCCTTGGACAATAGCCGGATGGCACGGACCATCATGCCCCATGAGTACTACGTCATCTGTGAAGTCCATTGCATAATATTCAGTAAAAGAGCCTCCCGCGCCAAAGCACTCCATAATTTTCATAGCTTGCGCGTTTTTAACTTCATACTCACCCGCCACTGGGATACCGCCAGCTGTAAGCAGGGAGTTACCTACAATTACAGAGCTCATGGTATCTTCGTTAACTGCATTACCGGTCCCTTTATGGTAATAAGCAAGGGAGCCTAAATTATACTTTTGAACAAGCTTGTCTAAGGCGACGGCTGTTAAGGCAGCCCGTTCTATTTCATCTACAGAACAATCATCCTGAACATCAAAACATTTATGAATCGCATCAACTTTAAGCTTAACTTCATCAGCCGATACTTTCGTTCTTAATGCTGATAATTCATCAACCTCAATAATTTCTATATGACCGCCAAATGTTGCGCAGTGTAAAGTGAGATTTGAATATATATCCAACATACCCGAATAATAACTACCCATAAGTCCAAGCGTATTATAATACATCTGACCGGCTACTTTGGCAGCGCCTATCCACTCCCCCGCTTCATGCCAAACATGATCATCGCCATGCAGCATACCTGTTATCTGGTAAAAAGGAATGTTGGAGCGTTTAAAAACGTTAGCTATTTCGGGCACCGGACAGGCCGAACAATAAGCCAGCCACTCCCCCGTCATGGCGGTACGGTCTTTTAAATTATTAAAGGCAGTATAATCAATTGCCGCCTCGGGCGACAGGTTAAGTACAATTACAGGCACTTTAGCTTTTTTAACCACAGGCAACACCGTTGAAGATAAAGCGTAGGTGGTAACGTATAAAAATATAATATCCACTCCTTCGGTTCTGAAACGATCGCCCGCTTCAAACGCTTTTTGGGGCGTATCTATCAGGCCAAGGTTTACAACTACTGCACCGGAGGCTTTGAGCTTATCGGCTACTACATCGGTATACCCAGACAGTCTCTTTTCTAACCCCTCAAATTGTTCCCAGTAAACGTTTAAACCAATTCCAAAAAGTCCGACCTTAACCTCTGGGGCAATTATTGTTTTTGTTAACATGTTATTTACAGTATGGTATAAAAATCAGGCCGGTTGACCACCATATTAAACTATAAGGGCAAGGGCTTTTTATAAACTGGCTAATTGCTGATATCTCAAAGTTATCTTGCCAGCCCCCTTTTTACAATGTATGTTTTGATATTTGATTTGTAGTTTTTGATTTAAACAGGCAACAGACCTGCTATAAACTATTTGATATTTTGTTTGTATTTTTTGGCATTAAGGTTTAACATGTATAATCTGCATATATTTTTACTTAAAAGTTTAATATTTTTATAGATTGTAAATCAAACATCCGTGGATTAATGCGCCAATAAGAATTTATACCAGGTAGTCGGATTTAATTTATATCTGAATGATCAATTACTATAAATACCTGCCGGTAAGTAAAGAAGATGAAAACTGGGGTTTATGTGTTTTAAATGCCGGTTGCACGCGTATTGAAGCATCTGGCTTATATCCTTTTAAAAGCCATCCGGCCCACCATTATTTTAACTGGAACGCAGGCCGTGTTTTAAATGAGTACCAGATCATATATATCACCAAAGGCAAAGGCATTTTTGAGTCGGACAGTTGCAGCCAAACCGAAGTTAAAGCAGGTACCATCATTATTCTTTTCCCCGGCGAAAGACACCGCTATAAACCCAATGGCGAAACCGGATGGGACGAATATTGGATAGGCGTTAAAGGTGAGATCATGGACAATCTGGCTAAAAGGAGTTTTTTCAAGCCCGATAACCCTTGTTTATATATTGGGTTTAATGAAAATACATTTGACATTTTTAACTGCATCATCGAAAAAACGAAACTGGAAGGTCCAGGCTACCAGCCCCTCATATCCGGTGCCGCATTGCATTTGCTTGGCAGCTTCCATTCTATTATAAAACAAAACTCAGTCGAATCTGAAGACAAAGAAGTGATTATTAACAAGGCACGTCTATTGTTTAGGTCTAACATAGCCGAGGATTTTTCGCCAGAAATAGCCGCCGAGCAATTGCAGGTTGGTTATTCCTGGTTTCGTAAAGTGTTTAAAACCCACACAGGCCTTTCACCTGGTCAGTATTATATTCAATTAAAAATTGAGCGTGCCAAAAGTTTGCTTAATGACCCAGGCATACCCATTAAACAGATTTCAAGTGATCTTCGGTTTGATTCTTATTTTTACTTTTCAAAACTCTTTAAAAAAAGAACCGGCTTAACCCCTTCAGAATATAGGAAACGAACCCGGGGTACTTTGTAACACCTGCCATAAACAACAAATAAATTATCAAATAATGTAAGTATAATCTGGTTCTACTAAAATAATTTTGGAAAGCTACAGCTCTATGCTGTACAACATATAAGCTTCCAAATAAACTTTAAGACCAATGAAAACAATCATTATCACCACCATTCTAAGTTTTCTGCTATTTACACAAATTACCTTCGCACAAACCAAAAAAAACTTTAGCAGCAACGGGAAACAGCTAACCAGGTTTGATAACCTTGGCAATGCTATTGATGCTCATGATGGCGAAATAGCATTGTTTAATGGCATATATTATCTATATGGCACCAGTTATGATTGTGGCTTTGAATGGGGCAATAAGTCGGCCCCATTTTGTGGTTTTAAAGTATATTCATCTACAGATCTTAACAATTGGACAGATAAAGGCTTTTTATTTAACGCTAAAACCACTGTGTGGCAAACGCGTTGCGATGGCAAAACTTATGGTTGCTTTCGTCCTCATGTTATTTACAATCAGAAAACGCGGCTTTATGTACTTTGGATAAATGTATATGATAATCGCGTTGGGTATCGTGTTTTCACAAGCAAAAAGCCAACAGGCCCATTTACCGAAGTTAAGGAACCAACCCTTGCGGTTAACAGTGAAATGCCCGTAGCAGGCCTGAATAATGGCGACCATGATACGTTTGTTGATGATGACGGAACGGCTTATCTTGCTTATACCGACTGGCGTACAAAAGGCAGCATCGTGATTGAAAAGTTAAGTGCCGATTATCTTACTGGTACAGGTCAGCATGTTAAATCAGTTACCGATGGCAAAACAGAAGCGCCAGCATTGTTTAAGCGAAAAGGCATTTACTATGTGGTTTACTCGGATCCTAACTGTGGATATTGCTCGGGCACAGGCGCTTCTTATCGCACTGCCAGATCACCTTTGGGGCCATGGTCTGAAGGTAAAAAGATCAGCGACAATTCCTGCGGCGGCCAACCCTCTTTTGTATCAACCTTTAAATTAAATTCAGAAACAGTTTTTCTTTTTGGCAGCGACTTATGGAACAACGCAGCCAAAAATGAGGCGCAAGCCAATTTTTACTGGGCTCCGCTTACTTTTGCTGCTGATGGATCTATCAATCCACTAATCTGCGGTGAAACCAATGTCCTTCCAAATTACAATGCTGGCAAATCAACTCAGGTTAATGATGATTTTACCACGGCATGTGATATCAATAAAACCAGGCAATGGGCGCAATCATTTACCGCCGACCACAGCGGTAGTTTATACCAGCTTGATTTTACCACATTTAAAAGCGGCTATCCAGATGCGGACCTTATGATAGAGTTATACAGTACTGATAATGAATCAAATCTCACAGGTGCCGCAATTGCAACTATAACGCTAAAGCAGGATACGCTATCATGGGCACCTAAAAATTATACAATTAAATTTAAAGCAGCTGTTATTAAAGGAAAACGTTACCTAGCGGTTATCAAATCGACCACTACAACCGGTTGTTACGGTCTTGAATATAAAGAGTCCGAGACTGACAATTCTGCGGCGATGAGTAATAATGGAAGTGACCGGTTTACCCAGGAAAAAGGAAAAGCGATCAAATTAAAAGTTCACATTAAATAATTTTCTGATTTCATTTTCAGATATTACTAAAAAGCAGGTAAACTATGGCTTACCTGCTTTTTAGTTTCGTAGCTTTCAGATAACTTAATAACCTGGGTTTTGGGTCAGTTTATTATTTATTTGTAGCTCGCGGAAAGGGATAGCATAAATTAGTCTGTTTTGAGTAACGTTAAAGGTAGATGGCAATAAAAATCCGTACAATTTTTTCATCGTTACGCCTTTAGCGTTAAGGACATCAATTGCCATGTTATTACGGATAAGGTCTGTCCATCTGTGGTTCTCAAATGCCAGTTCATGACGCATCTCGTCGGAAACGTTTTGCTTGGTGGCCTGTGCCAGATCTGGCAACCCCGCTCTTTTTCTAACTCGGTTAAGATATTGCAATGCGTCGCCATTTTTGCCTTCATCTACCAAGCATTCGGCTAAAAGCAACAATGCGCCCGAGTAGCGAAATACCGGCCAGTTGTCGTCAGTATTATATTCAACCTGGTATGGTGGGTGCAGATACTTTTTAATAAAGTAGTAATAACCTAAACCGGGAGTGGGTTTATAGCCTACCGGACTTTTAACCGCCGTAGTGGTTAATACCTCATTAGCAACCGTTCCTTCGGCTACTGCAATAGAGGCCGGCAACCGCAAGTCCCCCTGCTCATAGGAGTCAACCATTTCCTGGGTCGGAACGTTCCAGCCGCCGCTGGTTAAGCCCCCACGTGCATTGGTACCACGTAAACCCAGTATTACCTCAGAGTTGGTTGTTTTAGGAATAAACCTCCAAATAAAGTCACTTTGTTGTCCATCGTTACCTATTTTATATTGTACTTCAAATATCGATTCCTGATTATTTTTCTTCGTCGGGTCAAATACACTGGCATAATCCGGCAAAAGTGCGTAATTCATTTTGGTAATATCCAGCAAAGCGGCTTCTGCTTTCCCATACTCCTTTGTCGGTTTTGACATATAGGCGTAAGCGAGTAGCATTTTGGCCGCGCCCTGTGTTGCTCTACCCGATTGCGGGAAGGTTTTTACAACAGGCAAAAGTGGTATAGCAGCAGTAAGGTCTTTCACTATCTGGTTATAAACATCATCCACCGAATTTCTGGGTAAAAAAGCGCCGTCTATATTGGTAACTTCTTCCAGTTGCAATGGTACACCACCATAATGCTGAACCAGATCATAATAGTAAAACGCTCTTAAAAATAGAGCTTCGCCGGATATTTGGTCTTTATCTGCTTGTGCAAGGGTTGATTTGGCCAGGCGCGACAGCACTATGTTTACAGATGAAATGCCCGAATAATCATTACCGTACCGGTTACCGGGTGTATTTGGTTCCTGGCTGGATATGTTGTTGTCAATAAATTCGGCCATTGCCTCGGCACTGGTTGAGGTGCCCCTATCTGCAGAGTAAATGGTAAAAAAAGTATTGTCAGATCGCATTTCATCCATATAAATGCCCATAAAGGCAACACCCCGAAGGTTAGTGTAAGCTCCGGTCAGTGCCTGGTTAAACTCAGCTGCGTTTTTAAAAAACGACGACGAACTCAGTGAAGTTTGCGGAACAAGATTGAGTGTATCCTTTTTACAGGAAACCATGCCCAACGTCATTAATATTATATATGATAACTTTTTCATTTTTGTTTTGCTTAATAGATATTACATTAAAAACCCGCATTTATACCCACTGATAATACCCGGGGAATAGGATAACCGGTAAAATCGCGGCCCTGGTTTAGCCCGTTTAAGCCTGCAAGTCCGGCCTCGGGGTTAAGCCCTGGATATTTAGAGAAAATGAATGCATTTTGCGCGCTCAGATAAGCTCTGAAACTTCTGAAATATTTGGTCTTTTTAACTGGCAAGGTATAGCCCAGCGTAATATTTTTAACAGCAAGATATGTTGCCTTAAATACCTGCCGGCTGGTAAAGTTTCTGAAATCGGCAGTGGTTCCGCTTCTTGTTCTTGGATATATGCCGTCACCGGGATCTTCTTCGGACCGCCAGCGATTGGCCACACCTTTTCTTACATTGAATACGCCATCAAGATTTTCTGTCGACTGAAACGCATCATCGGCAATATCGTTCCCGACTGAACCGGCCATTACTACACTTAGATCAAAGTTTTTGTAGGAGAAGCTGTTGGTAATACCATAAACAAAGGTTGGGTTCGGGTTACCGATGTAGGTTCTGTCATAACTGTCAATTTTACCATCAGGAACACCATCTGGTCCGCTAACGTCTTTAAAACGGGCTGTACCAACCATGGCTGTAGCATTATGAGGCTGTGTATCAAACTCCTGCTGGGTCATGTAAACACCGGTGTTGATATAGCCGTAAAACAAGCCTATTGGATGGCCAACAGCTGTCCTGTTATCATCCCAGTATTCATTGTAACCGCCAATAGGTGCATCATTGGTGCCCAGTTTTTTAACAAGGTTCCTGTCAAATGAAATATTGAAATTAGTATTCCATTTAAACGCCCCTACAAGGTTTTTTGATCCAATGGTAAATTCATGCCCCCAGAAATCAAACCTGCCCACATTGGATGTGATGGTTGTAAACCCTGATTGAACGGGGATGTCTATCCCATATAACAGACCATCGGTTTTTTTCCAGTAATAATCATAGGTAAATGACAACCTACTGTTAAACATTTCAAGATCTAAACCTAAGTCATAGCTGGTGGTGGTTTCCCAGGTTAAATCGTTATTGCCTATGCCGCTAAGCGTTTTTCCCGGCGTAACCTGATTACTGAAAACATAATTGCTTGTATTAACCGAAGCCAGGTAGGTGTAGTTGCCAATATTATTGTTACCAACCTTACCGTAACTGGCCCTTAGTTTTAAAAAGTTTATAGGCTTTACATTCTTAAAAAATGCTTCGTCAGAGGCAACCCATCCTAATGATACCGAAGGGAAATTACCGTATTTGTTATTAGCCCCAAATTTTGAAGAGCCGTCTCGCCTGAAAGCAAAGGAAACAAGATATTTACTGTCGTAATTGTAATTAAAACGACCGATATACGACAATAACGACCATTGTCCGAAGTTATTGGGATCAATATTCCCTATCCGGGTTGTTGCCGCGTTAATCCACTGAATGTTATCATCAGGGAATTGACTTGCATCAATGTAACTGTTCTCGCTCGAGTATCGCTGATAGGTGTAACCTGCCAACACATCAAAATTATGTTTGCCTGCTAAAGTTTTTTGATAGTTCAGCGTATTTTCACTTAGCCAGGTAGTAAAGCTGCTGCTGCCATAACGCCCCGTAGCCGGTTGCGGCGGTGCGCTGCCTAATCCTCCTTGTGCCGTAGATGGTGTAAATTGCCGGTTAGTAGTATTGTCGGTATTTACATTTATGGTTGTCTTAAACTTTAAACCATCAACAATTTTCAATTCGGCAAATCCGTTGGCAATTACTCTTGTTGCTTTGGTTTTGTTAACTATTTGTGTTAACACCAGGTAATAGTTGGGGTTTGGGAACATACCGGGTTGCGAAAACGACAACGGATAGGAACCATCGGGGTTTTTATAGTTTAGTGTAGGATCCATTAAAAAGGCATTTTCTATGATATTACGTCCGTTATCCAAACCAGGCACCACCTGGTTATTACCATAGGATACCTCCAAGTTAACTCCGAGTGTTAATCTGTCAGATGCTGTGTAAATATTATTAGTCCTGGCAGTAAAGCGTTCATCATACGAATTGAGCATTACGCCTTCCTGCTTGTTGTAGTTCAAGTTGACAACCGATTTCAGATCTGTTGTGCCCGAGGCAAAAGCCAGGTTATAATTTTGAGTAACTGCATTACGTAATAAAATATCAAACCAGTTTGTACCAGGTTTACCGGCGTACTGAGCAGGGTTTTGATAAACCGTAGGTACTCCTCCAGTGTAGCCTTCGTATCTGGCGGCATCCTCATAATAC
This sequence comes from Mucilaginibacter sabulilitoris, assembly GCF_034262375.1. Taxonomy (NCBI): domain Bacteria; kingdom Pseudomonadati; phylum Bacteroidota; class Sphingobacteriia; order Sphingobacteriales; family Sphingobacteriaceae; genus Mucilaginibacter; species Mucilaginibacter sabulilitoris. The sequence continues at coordinate 3,715,058 of NZ_CP139558.1, read as the reverse complement.
TCCTTTTTATACTGTGCAAATTCCTGGGGGTTCATAAGGTCGGGCTTGCCCCTGTCCGGGACAGACTGTACACCTGTATAAGCGCTAAAGTCCAGGCTTTTCTGACCAGTTTTAGCTTGCTTCGTAGTTACCAAAATAACGCCGTTGGCTGCACGTGAACCATACAACGAAGAAGCCGATGCATCCTTTAATACCGAAATAGTTTCAATTTCATCAGGACTTAGGGTTTGAAGGCCGCTTTCGGATGGAAACCCATCAATAACAACCAGTGGGTTATTGCCCGCGTTAATGGATGCCGCACCACGGATGCGGAACGTCATTTCTGCACCCGGGGTTCCTGAATTTTGATTGATCTGTACACCGGCGAGCTTACCTTGTAATTTTTGGCCAATATTAGGTACCGGCATATCTTTAACCTCGGTAGCTTTTAGCTGACTTATGGCGCCGGTTACTTCACGCTTATTTTGCGTACCATAGCTCACAACCACTACTTCTTTTAAATTTTGTGATATAGAGGCTAACCGCACATTAATCATATCGGAGTTTTGCACCGTAACCTGTTGCTCTTTATAACCTATATACCTGAATATTAACACGCTGCCAACCGGTGCACTAATTTTAAACCTACCATTGAGATCTGTTTGGGTGCCTGTTGTTGTACCTTTTAAGGAAACAGAAACACCTACGACCGGCTCGGAACTTACCGAATCTTTTACAGTGCCGGTAACTGCAACCTGGCCCTGCGACCGTAAAGGAAGGTACATGAGTAGCGCCAACATGAGTAGCGCGCTGTACTTCCACGGTTTAAAAAGTAAAAGTTTTTTTTTCATGAGATTTAATTAATTGGTTATTGTTTGGTTAAATTTTGGCATAGCAAAGCCAGGCCATGTATTGATGGCATTTTTTTTTATTGGCTTTCAGAATTTTGGATTTTTTGGGTTGCTCAGTTCATAGCAAACCGGATCACTCAATATTAGATTTCCGGATTATTAAAAGATTCAGAACAATCTTCTTTACCTGTTAAGGAGGACTACCTGAGAACCAAAAATGACTTACTGTTGCAGTAATGCTTTGTTTCATAATCAGTTTTATTAGTAATTTATTCTTATCGCGGCTGGTTAGATGGTTCGGCCGGATGAATTGGTATATAATTGTTACATCAAAATTATTCGATAGTTTAAATTTTTAAATACATTATTTGGACATTAATTTGTACTTTTTGATAATTATGCAATAAGTAGTTTTTTATAAGATCGTTATAAGATCACTATCAGTTACCTAAAAACAGATATATCAAAAAGTACAAAAAAAAGCCCTTCATGTAATAACTGCTGAAATAGCTTTCATTATAATTTTGATTTCATAAACCAATTTTAGAACTAAATGAAAAATGAGCTATCGCCGCAGGACATTGCGCAATACCGCCATAATGGCTTTTTAGTAGTAGAAGATTTCCTTTCACCAGATGAGCTTGATTTTTGGCGAACAGCCCTTGATGAGGCAGTTGCAAACCGAAACGGCAACAAAATGCCCGATCGCAAAGAGGTTTATGGCAAAGGAGATGATGCCGACAAATCCTATTATGACAACGTTTTTGACCAGTTAATTAACCTATGGCAGGATAATGATAAAATTAAACAGATTATGGTCGACGAACGGTTGGGCAAAATGGCAGCCCAATTATCGGGCGCTGACGGTATAAGGATATGGCATGATCAGGCACTCATTAAAAAACCATGGGCCAACCCTACATCATGGCACCTGGATACCCCCTACTGGTCATTTAGCGACCGCCGGGCATTATCTATCTGGGTGGCACTTGATGACGCAACGTATGAAAACGGCTGCCTCTTCTTCATACCCGGCTCCTATCTGCAAACAACTTTTGAAAACCCTGGTATCGGCAAAAACATGGGTGCCATTTTCACAACCTATCCCGAATTTAAAACCAGTAAAGCTGTGGCTGCACCAGTGAAGGCTGGCAGTTGTTCGTTTCACAACGGGCTTACCATACATGGAGCCCATGCAAATATGACACCAGGTTACAGACGAGCCATGACCTGCGCCTATATGCCTGATGGAAGTACTTTTAATGGTATTCAAAATATTTTAAATGATGACGCATTTTCTAGTTTAAAAATAGGTGATGTATTAAACAACAATGACCAAAACCCCTTAATTTACCACAAGAACCAATAAACCCTTAACTTTATCTTTTACGATTCCTTATCTCCCATTAAATAACCAACCTATGTTTATCAAAAGAGTATATATTAAGCTGATATTTTTTTTAGCGATACTGGAGCCATTAATCGGATCTGCAAAATCAACTCACAAAATAATAACCGACGAGCCTAAAACAATTACGATAAGTACACCAAAGCTTAACATGGTGCTTAATTATAATAACAAAGCGAGCGTCACATCGCTGGTAATTAACGGCAAAAAGGTGATTAGCAGTGCAGATGGTATCTATACTTCAATAAAAGCAGGTGGTATAACTTATTCTTCATTGCATTTAAAAAGTAATCCAGTGCTAATAAAAACCGCTGATAGTTACAAGATTGACGGTATCAGTTACGGCGATAAGGATTTAACTATTAATGAGAGCTGGACTTTTATAAAAAAAGACAAATCCATAAAATGGCTTATTGAAAGAAAGCTCTCAAAACAGGTTAAGGTAGATGAAGCGGCCATGCCCGTTTTTAATTTTGACGACATCAATACCTGGAACGGGGCGTATCAGGGTTACGGTGGCTTGGCCTGGTTTTATTTATTTAATGAGCCACTATGCACTTACGGTGTTCACACCCGGTCATCCAGCTTTTGGAACAGCAAAAATGGTATAGGTTTAAACATAACGGTTGACGCACCGGGCAAAGAGGTAGCGATGAAATATACCCGTACAAATGAAAATAAACTGGCTTATACAGTTACTGTTTCTAACCAGGAAATGCTACCACGCACAGACAGTGGCACCAACAGGCGCCGTTTTATACGGAAAGCCACTGATGTATGGTCTGCTTTTAATATACCAGCCGGTAAAAGTTCGCAAAGTTTAACATTCAGCTATTTTGATTATAATGACAAATATGGCCGCGGTAAACTGGCGGGGATAAATGGAGATCAGGTAAATGCTGTGTTAAGTACAATTGCCCGAATTGGCGTAATTGATTCGCTGCATTTTGGCGGCAACAGCTGGCATACCCCTTACGGACCTGTGTGCTTGCACGAACAGTATATTGCTCAGCTTGGCTTAGGCATCAATGACCCTAATTATTTGAAAGGTTATAAGAGCTGTCTTGATTTTTATCGTGACCATGCGATAAAACCCGACGGGCGGGTGTACCCGCGATGGGCTTATACCAATGAGGATGCCATGCCTGGGCAATTTAATAAATATGGTTTTTACGAAGCACAATGGGGAATACTCATGGATTCGAACCCCGATTTCGTAACCAACGTTGCCGAGCTGTATGATATGACTGGGGATAAAGCGTGGGTAAAAACCCATCAACTATCATGCGAGAAAGCTTTAGACTGGATACTTAAACGAGACAGCAATAATAACGGCCTTGTCGAAATGATGACAGATAACCAGGCGCAAAAACAAAGCAGCGATTGGATAGACATTATCTGGGCATCGTATGAAAATGCCTTTGTCAACGCCAATCTTTATCACGCGCTCGTAAAATGGGCTGATATTGAAAACCAGCTAAATAATCACACTAAAGCACAGTACTATGAAAACTTTGCCGCCAAATTAAAAACAAGCTTTAACAAATCAACCAGCCAGGGTGGTTTCTGGGACGACGAAAACAAATGTTATATTCACTGGCGAGACAAAGACCAAACCATTCACGGCCGCAACATGGTTACTCCGGTTAATTTTATGGCTATAGCCTATGATATTTGCGATGATGATAGCCGGAAAAAATTGATCCTTGATAATATTGAGAATCAAATGCAAAAGGAAAATCTTTTCTTTTGGCCGCTTGCTATGACATCGTATGCTCCCGGCGAAGGTAAGGACTGGCAATGGCCTTTCCCCGGATATGAAAATGGCGATTTGTTTTTGTCATGGGGAGCCGTTGGGGTTAAAGCCTATGCAAGTTATAACCCGGCATTGGCAGTTAAGTATGTGAAAAACGTGCTGGATCGGTATAGTAAAGATGGCCTTGCATTTCAACGATATGGCCGTCTGAAACAGGATGGCCTGGGCGATGATATTTTGTCTGGCAACAGCCTTTCTATAGTAGGGTTATATCAAGCTATCTACGGCGTAAATCCATTGTATAATCGCTTTTATCTCGACCCGCATATTACACCGGAACTTGAAGGTACTGCACTGAAATATAATTTCAGAGATCAGCGCTTAACTGTTAACCTTGATAATGATAGCTATGCGGTATCGAATCAACAGTTTAAGGTTATTTGTAATAAAAGCTTTGGCTTTAACGCCACCAAAAATCAACTGAGCTATTTTAACGGCAGCAATCCCGTAGCTTCTTTACAAATCACAACAGACAAGCCGTTAACTATCAGCGTAAGCCAATGGAGCAATGTTAAAATGGAATGGCAGCAAACAGCAACCAAACCGTCGGCAAAAGCGCTCACTTATCTTATTAAGCAATTGAAACCGAATGCAAATTATATAGTTTCTATTAATGGAAAAGCGGTTCAAAAGGTAAAGAGTGATGATAAAGGCGATATTTCAATAACCCATCGCATTAGCGGAGCTTCAGAAAAGATGAGCATCGGCTATGGAAATTAAGATACTTAGTCCGCTATGGGGACATGAGCACCTGGAGTTAAAGACATTTCTGGATAAGATAAGAACAGCGAGATATGATGGAATAGATACCTGGATACCGGATAACCTGGATGATAAGCGCGTTCTGTTTGATTATTTGCAACAGCACGAAATGTATATGGTAAGCCATCAACATAGCGCTGAAGGGAGTACTTTTAAAAAGCTTAAACAATCATTTATTAAAAACCTCTATCAATGCGCAGAGCCAGGTCCGCTGCTGATCAACTCTCATACCGGCCGGGATTATTTTTCATTACGGCAAAACCTGGAGCTTGTGGATGCAGCACAGGAGTTTTCAGAAAAAACAGGGATCACTATCGCGCACGAAACGCACCGTGGGCGGTTGGGATATTCTCCGCAAATGATCAATACAATATTTGAACTGCGTAATGATTTTAATATAACAGCAGATTTTTCGCACTGGGTATGCGTTACAGAAAGTATGCTGGAAAACTTTGCAACCATTGTTGATGAAGCTATTAAACGAAGCCGTCATGTTCATGCGCGTGTTGGTTTTGAACAAGGGCCGCAGGTTGCAGATCCCCGGGCACCGGAATGGAAGTATGCCTTGGATAAGTTTCTTGGCTGGTGGGATAAAATTGTAGCTATCAACAAACAAGTTAATACTAAGGTATTACCTGTTACAACAGAATTTGGCCCTGTGCCATACATGCCTGCCATTCCTTTTACCGGTAAGCCAGTAGTAGATCAGTTCACGATCAATAACTTTATGAAAGATTTATTGAATGACAGGTATAGTTTAAAATGATTGATCGATGTTTTTTCGAAAGGCATTTGGAGAAACGCCATTTTTCTTTTTAAACAATTTTGAAAAATAAAAAACAGATTCAAACCCGGTTTGATAGGCTATTTCGTTGATATTTAAAACTGTAGATGTAAGCAGATCTTTAGCCCTTGAAAGCCGTAAATTTAAATGGTATTGATTGGGCGATTCACCGGTAATTTGTTTAAAAGCCTTACGAAAAGAAGAATACCCCATAGGCAGCTCCATGGCCAGTTTTTCCATATCCAGGGCATCTTCAAATGATTCCTGGATAATAAATTTTGCCTTTGATATTAATTTCCCGACCGGGTCATTACTATATTCCTGATGATGATGGGCTACATTATTGATGAGTCCTAAAATTTGCATGGTAATACCGGCAATATACTGAGGATAACCGGTTAAAGAAGCCTGAACAGCTTCAATTAAGTTACGGAACATGATCAGTATATCTTTATTTAAGTCTAAAAAAACAAAGGGGGTTTGCTTGTCAAAAAAACCATTGGCCATTAATTGCTCTATATAAAAACCGTTAAACCCAACCCAATATTCTTCCCAACCCGATTTAGGGTCGGGTTTATACCGGTGCCATACCTCTGGATACAGAAAAAAACATGTACCAGCAGTTACATCAGTTGGTTCGGTTAACGCCGAACCATAGACGCCCTTACCTTTTGAAATAAAAACAATATAATAATCATTTAATATACGCCCCCTGTTCCAGGTTAAATGATGACTTTGCGGGTGTATTTGGTTAGGATAATTATCATTAGGTTCAACTTTTGAATAACCCACAGCCGTAACAAACATACCCCAACGCTCCTCAATAGGCGTAATGTTTAAATATTTAAAGTAATTATGTAACATTCGTATTTTGTCAGAAGTTTACCTCAGCCATGAGTGCATCCTCCATTTTTCAACAATTAATTATCCGGATTAAAATAACTAATAAAAAGTAAATAAAGTAATATTGATTCTGAGCTTGTACAGCTTATTGGTATCGAAGTTATCTAACTTATTTTTTTGGAAGTTTCACATACCCATCTGTAAAGTTAAACATAGCATTGTCGGGGTGATTAAAGAGACCTATTTAACAGACCAGCTTTCTTTAAAACCGACATTTTGTTTATAGTTAAAATCGTTTCTAAAATTTAATAGTGAGTTAATATAAGCTCTCTATCTTGAGTGCTGTAAACCTCTACCATGAAAACAACAGGCACTATAGATAAAGAGCAAATTTTCAAGACTATTTACCTGGCAACTTTTGACAAACTAAATAAGACTTTAAATTCTATAAAGAATGACGAGCTTGTTCATGATGCCATCCAGGAAGCTTATTTAAAACTATGGGTAAAAATGGATGAGCAGGAAGAACAAGAGGATTATATGCCCTTCCTATATTTTTATGCCAGGAATTATGCCATAAAACAAATTTCAAGAAATATTAAACGCGAGTTGCTGGAAGGAGATATTTTTCGCGAAGCTAATGGCATAAATCTGGAACATGAACTGGAATTTAAAGAATACCACTTACAGCTTAGCCAGGCAGTTAATCGCCTGCCAACAAAAAGAAGAGAAGTTTACCGGTTATTTAAAGAAGAAGGATTAAGTTACAAATCAATAGGGAAAAAACTTCATATTTCTTACAAAACAGTAGATAATCATTTAACTAAGGCTACCCGCGCAATAAAGTATGAGATCCGCTCCATTTACGGTATTACCAAACTGATAGTGATTTTATTATTGTTCTTGCTGGGACGATAATTACGATAATGATCATAAACAAAATAGGCCCGCTCATTTGAACGGGCCTATTTGTTTAATTTATAGCCAATTAGTTACTAAAAAATCGTATTAAGTATAAAATTATTCCCGGGCGATAAAGCACAAAAACATACAGATATAACAATTAATTTTCACACTTTTTTGTACCTTCGCAACCATTCGGCAAAAGTTAAAAACTGATGTTTGGATCATAGTATAAAGGCTTATCCGCTGTCTGGATGAGCCTTTCTTTTTTATCAGCCAATCACAATTTGAACCGTAAGTTATTTTAATATTAAGCCTTCTTATAAGTCAAGGCACTGTTTGCCTTATTAATAAACATCCCGGATTTAATTAAACCGGGATGCTCTGAAAAGTGTTACTTCACTCGGCAAAAGCTTAAAAGTAACCTAATCTGAAACAGGGCTCATCTGTCTTATAAGCCCTTTATCTTTATTTAATATTTATTTTGCTATCCGTTCAAATATTGTAAAAGGTTCCTGCACACCCTGATTGTAGGGGCCAATACCCATGGAAACAACGGCGTTGGGAACAAAATATTGAAAATTGTTTAACAAAATATAGCTATTGGTACCATTTTCAATACTCATTACTTTTTTATTTTTATTATTAGAATCGTATCCCTCTATTGCATACAAAATAAATGATGCGTCAACATCAGGAAGAAGTTTGGCCGGGTTCGGGAGTGTTATAAATTCGCTGAAACGATCTTTACGCACCCCTTTTATCTTTTTAGTTGCCAATGGAACATAGATTGATCCATAATCATACAGACTTAATTCCAAATCCATTACATCGGGCAAGGCGGGGTCTAATGTAACTATCCGCACCAGCATACTATCGCGGGTTGGTTTTACGGTAAGGTCGTCAAATAAAGCCGCGGTACCTGTATAATAAAATTTGGGGAGACTAAGGGTTTTTGCAGCTGCTATGGTAACCGTAGTAGTGGAAAGTGCCTTTTTCGTTGTCCTGTTAATCAGTACAAGTTTATGTTTTCCTGCTTCCAGAATAATAGCGCTGTTCGTGTTCGGTTTATCCACCCTGAGTGTGTCTTTAACCTTCCCATCAACCTGAACTAATAACGGGGCAGCATTACCCGAAAAAACAGATGAAATTCTCAGTTGTCCGAAACTTACTCCAAGTATATCCTTGCCTTTTTGGCAGGAAGTACCGGTAGCAGCGATAAAAGTTAATAAAGTAAGTAATTTAAAAAGTAAATCTAATTTTTTCATATTTTTTAATAAACCCGGGACGAGGTTTCGTCCCGGGTGTTCTTTTAATGATGGTCAATATGTTGTTAAACAAGAATCATGTTTAGTAAGGATTGGTTTGAGGAGCGTATGATACCCAAACCGGTACATCCCAACGAGTACCTGCTGCATTTACGAAAGCGCCGATATAAGCATTGTCGTCCATTGAGCTGGCAGCAGGGAAAACACCACCCGGGTGAGTTACACTTGGTGATGGATTAAGTGACGGGCCGTTTGCAGGAGATGCCGGCGGCGGAGTTAAGCGGAACCGGAAATCAGGAGTGGCATTAGCTGTACAAACAGTGGTAAGATTAAACGGATTAGCCAGTTTTAAGAAATTATTGGCCGGGGTGCCAACATTTGATGTGTTTACATTAAATGCAACGGTACCGGATTTAACCGTAGTAAACGCCTGGATATAATTGTTTGATGATACTCCTGAAGTAGCAGCAGTAGTATTTGCACCAAGGCCCCAACCACCAATTACCGAATTAACCATGGTAAACTCTGTAGTTTGACGGAATACTACACCAGCACCACCAGCGGGTCCGCTTGTAGCTGAATGGCCAAGCAAGGTAAAGTTTGACAATACAGGATGAGTTTTTCTTGTATTAACCACAGGAAAATCGGTATCGTTATTACATTCAATACCATTTGGATTTGCTGAGTATGGCCCGATAGTAGGCAGTCTTACGCCTACAGCATACTGAATTGAACCCTGATAGCCATTATCAAAGTCAAAATCATCATCATTAGCACCATAGCTGATCAGGAATTTAGCATTCACAGATCCGCCAAAAAATTCAAAACTGTCATCAGCACCCCATGAAGCCTGAATATGCTCAAGGGTTGTAGCCGAACCAACAGCACCTAAAGTTAAAGCATTAAGTTCGTTATCAGCAGAAAGTATTTTACCGGCAAACTCAATACGTATATTTTTAAGGCTGCTGGCATTTGCTGCATCTGCCTCACTGCTGCCGCCGTACTCAATAGTTGACGGATATGGCAAACCACGAGAAGTAACATAGCTTGGCAGGATACCTTCAATAACGGTTGTAGTAGCTACGTTGGTGATACCATTACCCAAAAGTACAACGCCACCCCAATCACCTGCATTGCGAGAGCAAGGAGCCTGATCAGATGTGAAAACGATAGGAAGAGCTGTTGTACCATTTGCAATCAGCTTACCACCCTTAGCAACCAAAAGAAAAGATGGGTTACCCGAAGTGCTGTTTTTTTTACCTTTGATAAAAGTACCTGGCTGAATGGTCAGTGTACCGCCGGCAACAACATAAGTAGGGCCGTCAATTATCCATTCAGTACTGGCATTTAAAGTTACAGCGCCGCTAATTACACTGGGAACGGTAGCTACTGTTGTAGGTACGGTACGGCTGTCAAGATAAGCGCTGCTTGATTTATCAAAATCTCCGGTTGTTGATGCAGAATCATCTGAATTTTCAGCTTTCTTACATCCTGCTACTGTTACCCCGATTAGCAGGGCAAAAGCTAAACTTTTAATAATTTTTTTCATAGTAATAAATTTTGTAGTGTTTTTGATTTTCAATGAGCTGTCTTCATTGTTGTTTCTCATTTACATTTACATGGTTTTTGATTTAAGTTTAACATTATATTGATTTGACATTAAAAGCGATAAATAAAATTGACACTGTACGTAGTGCCGAATTTGTAGCGGCGTACTACCATATCGTAATCTTTGTTATAGGAAGTTCCTTTGGGGTCTTTTTGCCCGGGCTGCAAAGCTTCGCCTTCACCGGGATACCGCTCTACGGATGTTGATCGCGCGGGAAATCCTAAGGGGTTGCCTTCATCAAATTGGTTTTTATAAAAAAGCTGTTCCTGGTTCAGTAAATCGTTTACATTAAGCTTTAACTCGGCGCGTTTTTGTTTCAGGAACTTATAGCTTACCTGAAGATCAAGCAGGTTACGCGGGTTTTCATATTCATCTTCACCCCTGTCTGGAGAGGCAAAAACGATGCGTTTACCAAATCGGTTATAGGACAGATTAACACCAAATGATTTACCTGTGTATAGCAGCCCGCCATTAATAATGTAAGGCGATTGACCTGCAAGCGGCCTGTCGCGCTTGGGGTATACCGGCTTTCCTAATGAGTCTACCGCATCATTAGGATAAAAGCTGATGTTGGCGTTGAGCCAGGTGAAATTGCCCGAAATATAAAGATTAGACAAGAAATCAGAAGCGGAGTTGATGAAGTTAAGGGATTTCCTCAAATCAACCTCCAATCCTCTGTCAAGTGCGCTTTGCAGATTTCGATAATAATAACTCACACCTCCACCTCCTGACGAAGGTATATACATGAGTTCGATAGGGTTATGAAAATTCTTGTAGAAACCTGACACACTGATCACTTCTCCGGGAGACGGATAATACTCCAGGCGCAAATCGGCATTTTCAGTTTTGGTAGTGTGTAATGGGGCTCCCGATACTGTTGCAAACAGATCATAATCCCAATAGGAGAAGCTGGATAATTCACGAAGGTCCGGACGGGCTACTGATTTGTACCAGGCCGCGCGAAAATTTAATTTATCAGTAATAGAGTAAATGGCATTAACCGATGGCAACCAATCCGTTTGTTTATTTGTGATAAGTTGTCTTTCAGGGTGCTGTGTCTGCGGATTGAATACAAAATCGTGGACATTCTGATCGTTTTTTTCGGCCCGTAAACCGCCAATAATCCGGAGTTTTTTCAGTGGCTTAAGATCAAGCATACCATAGAAGGCATTCAGGCGCTGAAAACCATCATATCCGTCAGATGATCGTGCAGTGGGCACTTCTAAACCACTGGTATTTATAGAATGCAGGTAAAGTTTAGTTGCAAAATTCTTTTGATTTAAGATTTTATCATATGCTAAGCCATCAAAACTGCCTGCATCACTAAACGCGTACATGCGATAAAGGTCAGCGTCAAAATCAGCCGTCCTGTATTTGCCCTGGTAACCTGCTTTAAAAGTTTGGCCGAGATTAAGCAGACGAAATGGCGCCTGTATGTTTGCGGCCCAGTTATAAATTTTTTCATTTAATTCTGAGTAAAACAGGTTTCCGTTTCTTAGTCTTAGATCGCCCAGATCAATAATTAAATAGTCTGCCGGTAGATTATTTCCATCACCATTGGCACGGCCATTGTTCCTGGAAACTAAGCGACTGTACGGCTGATCACGGTCTACCCTTCCCGCTGAGGCAAACCAATCTACCTTAATACCATTTTTACTCAGGGTATGTTCTCCGCCTAACTGCGACTGAAAAAGCTGGCTGATGATAGTTACATTACTATAACTGTCCTGTCGTAAATTGCTATTATCTATATCTATCCCGGTATACTTCCATAAATTATCACTAAACCTGTGGTTATAGGTATTTTGCCATGTGATTTTATTTTTACCGAACTGATAACCTACGTTAAAACTGCCTCCAATTGTGGTAACAAAGCTATTTGCTGTGCCCGTGTAGTCAAAAAAGGGACTGTGCAAACTTCTGTTTTCAATATTTTGCTCATTGCGGTAGGTCAACGCCGCAACCAGTCCTAAACGGCTATTATTTTTAAATGAAAATACCTGTCCCATCTGAAACTGGTAATTTTGTATAGGATCGGCTGTATATCTTTTCAGCTTCCAATTATCAGGAATGGAACCTAAAAATTGATGCATTTGCTGCCGAATTGGATCTTTGGCTGGTGTATTATGGTTAACCTTTGATTCCAGCTCGTTGTACTCCCCAAAGGTCATGCCTTCGGGTTTTTTATGTATATCAGACGCAAAACCTATCCAGGCATCTTTTCCACGGTCAAGTCCATACATATTATTACCTGTGCTTTGCGTATTAAATCCGGTACCTATAGTAACCTGATAAAAGCTAGTATCGGGTATATCTTTTGTTTCAATCTGAACCAATCCGCCGGTAAATTCACCGGTAAGATCAGGGGTAGCAGTCTTGTTCACCACGATGCGGTCAAGAATGGCGCTGGGCACCATATCAAAAGCAAAATTCCTACGGTTTGGCTCACTGCTTGGTAAAAGGGCCCCATTAAGCAGCACGTTATTATAACGGTCACTCAATCCGCGGATAACCACATATTTATTGTCCGATACCTGTAAACCGCTTATCCGTTTAAGTACCTGCGCGGTATTGTTATCAGGTGTACGGCTAATTTGCTCTGAAGTAATACCATCAGATACCGCAGCATTATTTTTTTGCCTGGCGTATAAACCCTCAACAGAGGCTTTTTTATAGCTTGATGTTATCACAACGGTATTCAATGCTTTTGAATCCATGGTTAATAATATATTCAGAGGAGTATTTTGCCCTGGCCTTACCACCACACCTGTAATCTGCTTGGTTTGATACCCTATATAGCTAACTTCAATGGTATAGGTTCCCGGTTCAACGCTCAACTGGTAAGTACCATCGGTGCCACTTTGCAATGACCGGTTTAGTTGAACTATTCTGATATTAGCGCTGGGCAGGGTTTCGCCTTTTTCATCAAGCACCCGGCCCGTTATTTTTCCGGGTTGTTCCTGCATTTTTCTGCGGTTAAACTGTTCCGGTGTTTCAATGCGTACAGATATTTCGTTGTTCAGCACATCGTATTGCAGCGGTAATATTTCGCGCATTTTACGTAGTACTTCATGGATGGGCGTTTTTGTAAATATGAGCCGATTAACAGGCAGTTTTTTAGCAGCTTCCCTATCATAAAAAAAATTATAATCAGATTGCGATTTTATAATCGTTAATACATTATTAAGATTGGAATTATAAATATTCAGCTCAATCAGATTTTCTTTAGCTTTTTTTGTTGCTGCGGATTGCCCGCTCACGGGGTTGATAAACAATGCTATCGCTAAAGAAATAGCGAGCAGGCACGGTTTACCAATAAAAAATATATTTAGTTTCGTAGTTTTACACATAAAATTGTAGTAGGTCGTACTATTCAGTTTTTTACCGGGGAGTGCCAGTTGCGATGGCACTCCCCATTTTTATACTTAAATTAATTACCTTCTTTTTGTATTATTTTATAATTACATATTTGTCCTCTCCTTTCTTGTTATAATGTAATCCGTGAATGAATAAAATGCGGTTCAACGCGGTTTCTGGGTTGTCACGGAAATAAGCGCCGCTGATTCTTTTATTTGTTAAAATATTGGTATCGACGGCAGAAATTTTCACATTGAATACACGTTCCAGCCGCTTAAGAACATCGTTCAGAGGTAAATTCTCAAAAACCAGTTTACCGCTGGTATAGAGCTCCTGTTTATCAGTTACGTCAACCAAGCTGATCTTCATGGTTTTGTTATGATGAGAATATTTCAGCATCTGGCCCGGAAACAATATCGCGGTGCCGGTAGCAGAATTTATACGCACATGCCCGGTAACAAGCATTACCCTTACATCCTGTTCGTCTGTATAAGCCTCTACATTAAATGTGGTTCCCAAAACCGTGGTAGTTATTCCTCCGGCTTTTACCCTGAATGGCCTCGCTTTATCATGTGCTACATTAAAGTAGGCTTCTCCGGTGATGCTCACCTGCCTTGCCGTGTCACCGAAACCCTGAGGGTCATAAGCAAGTTTGGTTCCCGGGTTCAACCAAATCTTTGTTCCATCCTTCAATTCAACTTCTTTGAGGTTGCGGGTATCATTATTAATGCTGGTCAGGGTGCGGCTTATATTCTTTGATTGCTGCTTAATTTTGAGATATAAAAATCCACTAATGGATGAAACCAACATGATACTTGCCGCAATTTTTAATAATGGCTTAAAACCAATCATCTGTCGCACCTTTCCGGGATTTTCTATTTCTTTAATGCGGCCTGTAAGTTCCTTATAGAAATCATTCTTATAACTATCATCAGCAACCCCCTCCCTATTTTTATTTTCCTTCTGCTCCCTGATGTATTCATCAAAAACCTGCAGATCATCCCCTTCAAGATACTCTTGCACCTGTTTTTTTTCCCACCGGCCGCTCAGTCCTTCAAAATACCTTTTTAAAATTTCCTTGTTCATTTTCCTTTTTGTATATCTTCACCGTGCCATTCTCATATGCTGGGCGTTATCTTGCTGCTTTACTATATATAATCTCCGGGAGACGCAAACTCCCTATCCTTATTAAAAATATATTTTTAATAAGGCGTCATATCTGTTATCTACATGCTATATCCCTTACTCAAATAAAAATTTAATTTTTGGCAGAGTAGGGAATCCGGGCTTCCCGCAGATTATATTATAGATGATATAAAAATTATGAGAAAGACCATACCTGTTTTACGCACGGTGGCTTTGGTTATGACGAGTTTAATATTATGGAGCAGCTGTAAAAAAGCCGCGCCAGAGATTCAGCTTACTGAAAAAAACCGATGGATCCTCGACAGTATGAAGGTGTACTATTACTGGAACGACCAGCTCCCCGGCTCGCCATCAAATCAAAACAGCGCAAGCGTGTTTTTCAAATCCCTGCTGAATACTGCAGATCGTTTTTCTTTTATAACAGACCCGGACGAGAACCGTGAGGAATACTCATCCTTTGCCTGGTATGGTTTTGAATATGCACTACTGGAAAATCAGCAAAACCCCGGCGAATTATTAGGAACAATAACGCTGGTGGTACCCGGGGGTCCCGCGGAGCAGCAGGGTCTGCACCGCGGTGATATTTTCACAGCGGTGAACGGCACATTGCTTAACAAAGCTAACACAGACAATATTAACCGTTTACTCCGTACGGGTGATGGTTTGCGGCTATCAATGGCCGCTCTAACCAATGGAATACTTAAGACCGGGCCTGTGCTTACGATAGCCTATTTACCTTACACAGAACAGCCAGTTTATACAACCAGAATATTTAGCGATGGTGGAAAAAAGGCAGGGTATATTTTTTATAACCAATTTAATGGCAGCTACGACCTTCAACTACTGGAAGCACTGGGTACTATGCGGCGTAATGGAATTAATGAACTTATACTTGATCTTCGTTATAATCCAGGCGGCGATGTATCATCTGCGGCCAAGCTTGCGGGTGCACTTGCCAATACTAGATCCGATCAAACCTTTGTAATTTACCAGGCTAACAAAAACGGTGGACAGAGGAACAGTTCATTTCAAAATACTATGACTGAAAACGCATATCAGCCACAATCATTTAGTGAACTGCTGAATTACCGTCTTGATTTAACCAGGGTTATTATACTTACCTCAGGTTCTACTGCCTCAGCCGCCGAATTACTGATCAACAATCTGCGTCCATATATAAATGTGGTACAAATAGGAAGCAAAACGATGGGCAAAGACATGGCCAGTTTTGCCATTAAAGACTTCAGGACCCCAAAGTTGATTAATATTACACTCCACCCGTTGGTTTTTAAGCTGTATAACGCTAAGGAACAAGGGAATTATAGTGATGGATTACAACCAGACTATACGGTAGATGAATTTGCTGTATTACCACTATTACCCTTTGGCGACCCTGGCGACCCACTTTTAAAAAAGGCGTTAGAACTTGCAGGAATAAATATCTCAACTATCGCTATGGCGCAAAACAAGCAGTCAGCAACTAACGCAACACTCAGGGTAAATAAAACATTCACCAGCAGAAGAGCACCTCTGCTTATTGAAACAAAAAAACGAGTATGGGCATGGAAATAAGTTATCCTAATTATTTGCAATAAATAATTTAATTAACAACCGTTCGCCAGCAATTTTCCATCTAAAAACCGTTTTGCGCGCGCAACGTCGCTTTCTTCTAAATGCTCAATTATAATTGGGATATTGGGGTGGTTTCGGCTTAAGCGTTTCAAATACAAATCGTAATTTAATGAGCCGAGGCCCGGCGCAGGAAGATCAATGGCCCCTACGCCCCTTAATGCGTGCGCCTCGCTGGCATCAATATCGGCCATTTGTACCCCATGCGCTGAGGCCGCACGTTTTACATCTTTGGCGTGAGCTATTTTTATTCTATCAGATAAGGCATTAAAAATCTGGTTAAGGGTTTGATCCATTTGATCAATATTATGTTCTTCAAAGTAGTTTGTAGGATCCATTAATAAGCCCAGATGCAGGTCGTTTATATCGGCAAACAAGCGCAATGTCTCTTCAATTGAACCAATTACATTATTTACGTATGTTTCTACAAGGAAAGATACACCTTGTGTCTTTGAAAAATCAACTAATCCCGAAATCACTTCAAGACATTCCTGATATCCTACTTCGGTTTTATTTTTTGGATGATGTACCCAATCGCTGTCGGGGTCAAATGTTCCGGATTCACTGATAACATACGGCGAACCCAGTTCGTTTGCAAAACGTATAATTTGCTTTAAGTGATCCAAGTTCTTTTTCCGTGTTATAGGATCAGGGTGCACGAGGTTGGTATAACCTGAAACACAGGAAACAGGTAAATTATAATTCCTGAAGGTATCCCGTATTTTTTTACATTTATCCGACGTGATCTGGTCGGTGGAAAGATCCATATCTTTAAAAGACACATCTAACTGAACCGTATTGAATCCAATTTCCCTGATTTTACGGGCAGTTTCTTCCAGTGTATACGGAAAATAGCCCGTAAATATTCCAACTTGTATCATTGTTTATTGATTTTAAGGTTAGTTTGCTGATAATACTTCTTCTATCAATACTGCTCTATGCTCTTTGTATGAAAGATAGCATGCATCTACCAAAGCCATGGTTTTAAGATTATCTTTCCCGCCTATTTCGGGCTCTTTATCATCTTCAATAGCGCAAAGCAATTGCGCCATAGGTCCGGCGAATGCGTCGGGAAACCAAACTTCATTCCACCGGGGTCTTATCCACTGCCCATTATTGTTAATAGTACTATAATCCAAAGTACTTGGCGTGCGTTCAGGGTATGACGGCCAACCGATAGTACCTTTAGCCAGGCCATCGGTTCCTTCAACACGCCAGTTAATATAGGTATCGTTTACAGCGCCCTCCCTGCCGGGGCCAGTCCATATATCATCCCATGAAGATGCCCTGAAACCATTGGCATACTCCAGGATATATAAAGCTATACCATCTTCATGGTCAAAGCTTTTCGCACAACGAGGATCCGCGCTCACACTGGCAAACACACGTTCAGGATCGCCGAACAGAAACCGGAAGGTATCTAAATGATGAATGCTCATGGTACGCAAGGTGGCCCAACCTAATGCCTTTTGCCAATCCATATAATGTGGGATAGCGCGCATATCAATTGACGCAAATACCGGCATTCCTAACAACCCTTGATCTAATAGCGATTTACAAGCCCGTATGGACTGATCGTAACGCATATTTTGGTTAACGCCAAGCTTTATGCCGGCATCGGCACACATTTTTACAATCTCTTTAGCCTGCTGCAAATTAACCCCTAACGGCTTTTGCGCCAGTATTCCTTTAATATGCTTTTGCCTAACTGCTTTCCGAATTACCTCTATCTGTACATCCGGCGGAACGGCAATATCAATTACAGCAATTTCGGCATCTCCTAACAGTTCATCGTAAGTATCATATACTTTTTTGATAGCGTGCCTGTCGGCAACTGCCTGGCTGTTGGCTCGGTTCCTGGATGCAATGGCTAACGGGTTAAAACCGGCCTGCCGGTAAGCCACAAGCTGGCAATCGGCCATGATAAAGCCCGACCCTATACATCCTATGCCTAATTCTTTATCAACCGGAAGTTTTGTTAAATAATCCAGCTTAATATCTGTATTCATAGCCGGTTGTCTATTTTACCTTTAGCGTTATTTCGTTTTCTTTATTTAAAAAATCTGACTGGGCGGACAATCCAGTTGGGGCAGATTCCATTATCGCATTATCGGGCACCATACTTACCGGTGTAATACATGAGGTATTTTTTTCACGGAATGGTTTGTTATAACTTAGGTTATAAGCTGATATTAATGACCAACGTGGTTTATCTGATAAGTTAGCTTCAGACATGTGCAATAAATTGGGATGGAAAAATAACACGTCACCTGCTTTTAATTCAACGTATATTTTTTTGCATATTTTCAAAGCTTCCTCCACAAAAGGCATATCTGCCCCTTGTTGTTCACCTGCAAACAGATGTTCAAACCGACCCATTTTATGTGATCCTTTAAGTACCTGCAAACAACCGTTCTCCTTAGTGGCTTCTGTAAGTGCCAGCATTACGCTAATCAGGGCATCCGGATATAAAAAGCCGTTTTTGTACCAATAGCCATAATCCTGATGCCACTCCCATGCCCCGCCTACCTTAGGTTCTTTTTGCATCAGTTTAGAATGAAAATGGCAAACCTTCCCATCGCCCAGTAAAGATTGTACTGATCGTACCATTCTTTCGCTGCGTGTGAGCAGGCTGAAAGTATCGTTACCTGGTGTAAACCATAAAGTGAGTTTGGTACGTTTGCCCGACTGATCATTCAGGTCAAAAGCATTGTTGCGCAAAATATCGTCGTTAGTGGCAAGATTATAAAGCAGGTCGACCTCTGTCCGGGTAAGAAAATCTGGAATAATTAAATACCCGTCACTATCATATCGCGCCTTTTGCGAGGCTGTTAAATTTTGGTAAGACATAAGGATTTATATTTTGGTTGATCAAATTTTCGTTTAATAATTCCATAATACAACAAGTATCTGTTCAAAAAAATAAAGTTTTTTGACATTTTTAATTACTTGTATTTAAAATTTGGTATATATATTTATACTACCAATTATTAAACGCCTCCGTTATGCGTCCTCATATTCAAAAGCTGCCTTTATCAGAGCAATCCTCTTTTTTGGCCGATAAGTTTATTACGCCTTACTTTGAAACGCCCTGGCATTACCATTCGGAATATGAATTGGTACTTATTATTAAAGGAAACGGAAAACGCTTTGTGGGCAATCACGTTGCTGATTATGAAGAAGGCAGCCTGCTTTTTTTAGGACCAAATTTACCGCACTTGTTCCGAAAAGAAAGCAGTAGCGATGATGGAGGATCACTGGTAATTCATTTTAAAGAGGAGTTTTTAGGGAACGAGTTCAGAGCAATACCAGAGATGCAAAAAATAAAGCTGCTTTTCGAAAAATCAAAAATGGGCCTGCTTATCAAAGGCAGCACGCGGGATAAAATAAGCCTGCAAATGCACGAGATATTAAGGCAAATGGGTATGGAAAGATTAATTGCTCTTTTACAACTGCTTTCTTCTTTAGCTGACTCTACCGAATATGAATTGTTATCCAACCCTGATGTAAGTGGCCAAAACGGAAAGGACAACGATAGGCTGGACAAAGTTTTCGATTATGTAATGACAAATTTCACCAACAACATTCAGATAGAGGATGTAGCTAAAATAGCGAACATGAGCTACTCCGGGTTCTCCAGATATTTTAAAAACCGGACAAAAAAAACCTTCTCTCATTTTGTTAATGAGATCCGTATTGGTCATGCCTGTAAATACTTAATGGAGGCAGATACCAGTATCAGTACCGTTTGTTACCAAAGCGGTTTTAATAATTTAACTCATTTTACCGAACAGTTTAAAAAAATCATTAAGCTTACACCAAACCAGTTTAAAAAGCGTAACAAGTTTTAGCATTAAAGCCTATTGCTTTCATAACCTTCTTCTTTTAACATATCTTTCATATATAAGTTAATATCCCATTGGCTTGATATGGCTCTGAACTAATGACAGTGAAAACCGTATATAGTTTAGGGAAGAGAACTCCTTCCGGCGTCACGCTGTCAAAAGACGAAATCAACAGTTTCTTATCCGTGGTATGAATGAGCCTAGCGAGTAAAGTGATCCTTAAGCGATCCTATCTGGTCGAATGTCACCACTTATACGACCATGAATATGGCACGAAACTGATGATATTTATTGATCTTTTTTGTGATTTAGAAAACATAAAAAAAACCTTTAAATCAATGATTTAGAGGTTTTTGATACTTCGCGGTATCGCTTTTCGTCGGGATGGCAGGACGATAATCAATTCCTATAAACATCTGATAATAAATCAGTTAAAAATCATTTTTCAAACCAGGTATGCAGTTTGGTATCACCACTTACTGAGCACATACAAATATACCATAAAATACTCTAAATCAAATAATTAAACCACAAACCAACCCATTTAAATTTCATACTGAAATATTGTTGGTTTCCAATCTCGTTACAGACTTTTTAAGTTTGCCGTTCACTGTTTCTTTGCCAGTCAAAATATACTGATATGGCTGCAGAAATTATAACAAAAGAAGACTTAGAGCAGTTTGGACAAAAGTTGATCCAAGAGCCCCGTGCATTACTTATAAAACCAAATGAAGAAACAAAAAGATGGCTAAAAAGTTGCCAAGTAAAAGCCTGCTGAAGATTCGCCAAATACTTTGCACAAGTTAAGGCAGGACGGTACGCTCAAACCAACAAAAATCGGCGGGATCTTATATTACAACCCTGACGAGATAATGCATGTGCTAAGTGGTCATAAAGGGAAGCAGGTTACTAAGAAAGCTTAGATTGATTTGAATATTTAGGTACAAGTACATATTTTCCCTAGACAGAAAAAAACGTGCTTAAAGATCCCGCAAAATACGATTCACTGCTTCCTCTTTTGCTTTATCGATTACCATGGTATAGCATTGTGTAGTTTTAAGCGGGCGATGCCCAAGCATTTTAGAGGACATCTGATAGTCCGCGCCAGTTGAAAACAAAAGATTTAACCGGCCAAATGATTGTGATAACCGGTACATCCGGCGGAGTCGGCACGTGATCGTGCCCGGGTTTGCATACAAAACGAATTTGTTTTTAATGGCGCTTAATCTTTTACTATTAACTTATCTCGTACCCGAAAGAATTTATCGAGTTCTTTTTAAAAGATCCGCTTCTTTGTAAGAAACGGATCTTTTCATATCTATTAAGGTTTAATTTTAATAACCCGGATTTTGGATTAATGCCGG
This sequence comes from Mucilaginibacter sabulilitoris, assembly GCF_034262375.1. Taxonomy (NCBI): domain Bacteria; kingdom Pseudomonadati; phylum Bacteroidota; class Sphingobacteriia; order Sphingobacteriales; family Sphingobacteriaceae; genus Mucilaginibacter; species Mucilaginibacter sabulilitoris. Next base: position 3,693,494 of record NZ_CP139558.1, on the reverse strand, counting down.
TGTATTTCTGTCAATTTCATTTTGCGGCAACGGCCACAAATCAAAATTGTCTTTGTAAATTGTTTTAACCGCGGGAGTTAACGAGTTTTGAATAAAACCATTTAACTTTTGTTTGGCTATCCCCCATCTTCGCAAATCAAAATAGCGTAAACCTTCCAGGGCAAATTCAACTCTTCTCTCGTGCATGATACGGGTACGCATTTCCGCTTGCGTAAGGTTAGCTGGTAATGGCGGCATATTTACGCCAGGCCTTGCACGTACCTCATTTATTTGTTGATATACGCTGGCATCGGGTCCTGCTGTTTCGTTTTGAGCTTCGGCATACATAAGCTTAACATCTGCGTAGCGCAGCCATACATAATCCTGATCGTCGAGCATACCTGGCTGAGGGTCAACATTCTTAGGATCGAGCCATTTCTTTCCAGGGTAAAAACCAGGTGTCCAATTGTTAACACCCGGGGTACCAACTGTATTTGGGAATGGCCACCCCTTAGCTGGCGTATCACCCGGGAAAAAGAAAGTCATGGTTTTGCGTGGATCATTTGCTTCATATTCATTGATCATGTCCTGTGTACCCTGCAAATCCTTGTAACCGGCACCAATAATTACCGTAGTTATAGCAAAAGGATGTGGCACTGCCGGTGCCTGAAACTGTACCGAGAACATAATTTCCGGACTGGAGCGCTGATCTGGCTTATAGAAATTCCCCGCGTAACTATTACTCAGTGAAAATAATCCGCCACTGATAATTGTTTTGGCAAGCGCGGCTGCATCGGCATATTTTTTCTCAAAAAGCAGTACACGTACTTTTATGCCCTGCGCAGAAGCTTTAACAACATGCCCTGTAGTGTATTTATCATCAGGTAACGAAGTAATAGCTTGATCAAGATCACTTTCCACAAGCTTTAAAATATCTTCCTTTGACGATTTACTTATTTTATTTTTAAAATCTATGGTTAGCGGGTCGGCTGTTATTAAAGGTACATTACCATAAGTTTCGGCCAGCAAAAAGTAGTTAAAAGCACGTACAAAATAGGCTTCTCCTTTATACTGGTTTAACTTATCGCCGCTTAATACTTTACCGACGTTGGCCAGAAAGCTATTGGTGGCCGCAATACTGATATAAGCGTTAATATAAAGGCTGTTGCTGTTATCAGTAGGGAAACCGCCAATAGTTGGCGTAAGCCCGGCAATAAGTGATTGCTGTGAGCCACCCTGATTGTTTTGACTATAGGAGTTATCACTGAAATTTTCCCACCACATAGGTGCATACTCGCTCACCTGACCGCTTTGTGCATACAATGTAGCGTATATACCGGCGAGGGCCTGATCGGCGTCGGCGGCTGATTTCCAGAAATTGGCGGTAGATAATTTGTCAGGTGGCGTTACGTCCAATTTTTTGCAGGATGTTAAACAAACCACTGCTGCCATGAATATTATGATGATAGTTTTCATTTGCTTTTAAGTTGAAATTAAAATTGAATCGATGCGCCAAATGTGTAAGTGCGGTTTTGCGGATAGTTGGCAAAACCATACCATGCATCTGGTTTGTTATTAATATCCTGCCGCTCGGGGTCGGTAGCCTGTTTAAGCGGTGTAAAAAGCGCCAGATTATCAACCGCGCCAAATACCCTGAGTGATTTAACTCCTTTTATCAGTCCTGCCGGAAATGTGTAACCAAGCTGAACATTTTTAATACGCATAAAGCTGGCATTGTATAAATGATAGGTAGATTGCACATTGGTTATTTTAGGATAGCCATAGAAGCCCATATAAATTTTAGGCATTGTGGTTGACGGGTTTTGAGGAGTCCACCTGTTTAACCAGTCGGTAGTAGGCATAGCACCCTGCGCAAACGGATCAACCCCCCATTTATACAAATACAGTTTGTTACCGTATGAGCCGTATAACTGCATGCTGGCGTCAAAGTTTCCCCAGGTTGCGCCCATGGTATAAGAATACTCAAATTTTGGATATTGGCCCGGAATTATGCCGCGATCGTTAGCATCAACCTTGCCATCGCCATTAACATCCTTGTATTTGATATCGCCCGGGGTTGGCACGCCGCCCAACGATGATTGATCTGGCGAATTATTGATCTCTGTTTGATTTTGGAAAATGCCATCCATCGTTTGCAGGTAAAAAGAATTGATCGGGTAACCATTACGCATAATGGTTTGGCTATCGGGGCCCCCTATCTCGTCTGCACCAAAAGAAACCAGCTTGTTACGGTACAGCTGGAAGTTGGCCTGTGCATAATAACTAAATTTTGGAGATGGCCTGTCCTGGTAACGCAAGCTAAACTCTAAACCCTTGTTACTTACCGCGCCGTTGTTCACAATGGGCGCGTTTACGCCAAGCGCTAAGGGGACCTGTGACTGTCTTAAAATATTATAAGTGTATTTATTAAACCAATCAAAAGTAAAGGTTAGCTTGTTTTTAAGTATGGTCAGATCCAGGCCCAAATCGGTCATTCGAGTAGTTTCCCAGGTAAGTGCCGGGTCAACCAGTGTGCTCGGAATAAATCCGGAGGCTATGCCACTGGCAAAGGCATAGCTATTTTGAGTTAAGGTTGACTGATAGGGATATGGATAAGGTATATTGGTGTTATTAACGGCGATATTGATGTTCTGGTTACCCAAACGGCCCCATGAACCTCTTAGCTTCAGATCATTTATCCAGCTTACATCTTTCAAAAAGTTTTCTTTAGAAACACGCCATCCGGCGGAAAACGACTCATATAAACCCCAGCGACTATTGCTTGGCAGGCGCGAAGTACCATCATACCTTACATTAGCGCCTAAAAGATATTTATCATCAAAATTATAGTTTACGTTTCCGTAAAGTGAGTGGATAATCCATTGCGCGGATGTACCATCGTTGGTTTGATTATTTATGGAACCTGCATTTAGCTCTGTAAGCTCATTGGTAGGATAGCCCACCCGGTAAGCATTTACATAGCTTCTGTTGTCGACCTCCTGCTGTACACCGCCTAAGATAGTCAGATCATGCTTACCCAGCAGTTTATGAAAGTTCAACTGGCTATAAATAGTTGAATGTGTTTCGTCATTTTCGTTAACTGTTAAGCCTGGAGTACCGACGTCGGCATTACGGTTATACGACAGATCACTGTAAAGGTACATGGGTATGGTAGGCCTGAATGTTTTATTTTTGTCAACGTTAAAACTAAGTCCCGCCCTGTTTTCCCATCTTAATCCGTCAACAATATCAATATCAAGAGATATATTGCCCTGCCCGTAATAGTTAGGGTTATGGGTTAACAGCTCCGAGGCTAATACCGGGTTTTTATTACCAAGCTCTTTATCATAAGCTTTTGTGATCCACAGGCCATCCGCAGTTTTTGCAGGATACAGGGGCGACTGTGCCAATGTTGATATATATAAGTCGGTACTGTTATTATAAGGGTAATTTCTGTCGCCATAACGTATCTGGAAGTTAGTACCTAAAGTAACACGTTTATTTACCTTCGATGTCAGGCCCAGGTCTACCGTGTATTTTTTATAGTCGAACCCCCTCATGGTACCGGGCTGATCCGTATAACCTAAACCAAGGCTGTAGGTTGTGTTTTCATTACCGCCGCTTAAATTTAGGTAATGGTTTTGTACCACTGCTGTGCTAAACATATCCTTGAGCCAGTCGTGATTTGGGTATTTGACACGGTCGGTAGCGTTTTTGTACAAATCTATTTGCTCCTGTGTGTAAATGACCGCGTTGCCCGAATTAACTTCGGCCTCATTTAACAGTTCCATGTACTGGGCCGAGTTAGTGATAAGTTTTGGCAACCTGGTAGGTGAAGCAAACCCGATATTGTAATTGTACGATAGTGTAAAACCACCCGCTTTGCCTTTTTTTGTTTTAATTACCACCACGCCATTGGCTCCCTGCGAACCATATATAGCTGCTGCTGCCGCATCTTTCAGTACGGTGGCCGATTCAATATCGTTAGGGTTAATAACCGCAAGACTTCCGGGGATACCATCTACAATAACAAGCGGATTATTACCCGCGCTGCTAAAAGTTCCAAGACCACGTATACGTAATTGTACATTTTCATTACCCGGCTCACCCGAGTTTTGAATAACTGATAACCCTGGCAGCTGACCTTGCAATAAAGATGTAGCATCGGTAGCAACTCGTTTGGTCATTTCTTCGCCTTTAACTGATACAATGGCGCTTGTTAGGGTATGTTTGCTTTGGGTGCTATAACCTGTTACAACTACTTCGCTTAGGCCTTGCTTGTCTTCAATAAGGGTAACGTTGACTACACTTTTTCCGCCTATAGCCACCTCTTGCCTTGCAAAGCCTATAAAGCTGAATATCAGGATACCGCTACTGCCGTCGGGTACATTAAGACTATACTCGCCATTAGCATCACTTACGGTACCTGTTTTTGTACCTTTAAGTTGAATGCTTACGCCGGGAATAGAAACACCTTTATTGTCGGTGACCTTTCCTTTTATATTCTGAATAATAATATCTTCAGATACCGGCTTTGACTTAATGGTTATCGTTTTTTTATTGATGAGATAAATAAGCGGCTGGTTGCTGAAAATTTTATCGAGCGCCTGTGCAATAGATACATTTTTAAGAGATAATGACACCGGGGTCGCTGTTTTTATCAACTGGGCGCTATACAGAAAATCATAGCCACTTTGCTGCTGAAGGGTAAACAATACATCTTCCAGAGGGGCTTTTTGTACGTCAAGATTTATCTTTTGCGCATACGAGTTTGCACTAACCTGGAGTATGGTTACCATTATTAGGATACAGGTTAGTTTCATGATGCGAATAAATTTAAGCAAGGCATGGTTATGCCACCTGAACTTTGATTCAGTAAATATTTTATACATTTGAATGTTAGGTTTAATTTATAATTGATTGTTCGCGCAATTGGTATGGTTATCTAACTCAGCGCAAGCTGAAGATCAGGAGCGGTTGGAACGCTCCTGATCTATTTTTTAGATAACCGTTAAGCTTTTTTATCAAGTCATAACAATTATCCTCCTTCCTTCAATTTTAAAGTGAATTAATCCGGTATACTCAAGTCCTTTCAATAACTCGTTAATGTCCTTATTTTTCGCGTAAGTACCTCCAAACTTCATATTGGTTATTTTACCCTCATATATTACCTCCACGTCATACCACCGGCTTATTTGTTTCATAATGTCGTGAATATCATCATCTCTGAACATAAAGTATCCTGCTTTCCAGGCCATCACTTGGTTAACATTCACTTTCTTTTGTGTAATACGGCCATCAGCTGCATCGCTGATACCCTGCTCACCCGGTACCAGCAAAGCCGAAGAAACTGCGTTTGAAAAACGCACAGACCCTTCAAGCAACGTAGTTTTTACGTTACCATCTTCCTGGTACGCATTTACATTAAAGTGTGTACCTAAAACACGTACATCCGCATTGTTAGTATGTACAATAAATGGCATTTGCTTATTTTTAGCTACTTCAAAATATGCCTCTCCCTTTAAAGTAACCGAACGATTTTGGCCTTTGAAGGCAGTTGGAAAAGTTAAAGACGATTGCGAATTAAGCCACACGTTCGTTCCATCAGGCAATACAATCGTATATTGTCCTCCCCGCGGAATGGTTAAAGTGTTTAGAGTATTGGCATCCTGATTAGCTTTTGTTTTATCAACCGCGTATGATAGCAAACCATTTTTTAGTTTCTTTATAGCTGTATTTCCTGATTTTGCCAAAACACCGTTTGCCGCATTATCTAAAACTATACTGGCACCTGTAGCTAAGGTTAGCACCGCTGTATTTTTGCCAGGCTGTATAGCTATGGTTTTTGTATTATTATTTTTAACAACGGTTTTCGGTTTGGATGATAGATTATTAAAAAGCAGCCCTGCTGATATTGCTAAAACAAGTACCGACGCGGCTGCCCACCACCAATTCATTTTAAAAACTCTTTGTTTTTGGTTTGATACAGTTTGTTCTATACGCTGGTAAATAGAATGCCTTATAAACCTGTCATGATCAGCCAGCTTCTTCTCTTCATCATCCTGTACCTTAAAACTGTCATGATATTGCATCAACAATTCTTCTTCCTCAGTGGTACACAAACCTGAAAGATATTTTTCGTAAAGAAGTATGTATTGCTCAGGGGTCATAAATTGGAGGTATGGCTACAATATATAAAGTGGTGTAAAATCATTTTCAACACACATAGTTTTAAAAATATTTTTTAACCGTGAGATAGATGTGCAGCTGACAATTGCATTTGATAAACATTTCCTATTTTTATCGAACCGATTATGATCCATCAGGCTGTTGATAATGAATTATGGGACGCTGTAGTCTCTGATAGTTCCAGGGCTTTTGTGACCCTGTATAACCGGTATTGGAAAAAACTTTATAAAACAGCCATTTTTTATCTCAAAGATGAGGCTATTGCCGAAGAAATAACACATGATGTATTTGTGGCCCTGTGGACAAGACGTAAACATCTTAAAATCAAAAATTTTCAAAACTATATCCACGTCACTGCACGTTATCATGTATTTAAACATTTAAAAGCAGCCGGCGTAAACTGCGTAACGTATATCGACCAATTGACAGATACCAGTGTTACAGCTGTTTATAATACCGCGGATAGTAAGTTAAGCTATGAGGACCTCGAAACTGAGCTTGCACAGGTATTAAAGTCATTGCCCCGGCGTTGTCAGGAAATTTTTTGGCTCAGCCGGGTAGATAATTTAAGTAATGAAGAAATCGCTGTCAAGCTAAATATATCAAAACGTACTGTCGAAAATCAAATTACATTTGCCTTGCGTTACCTGCGCATGTCTTATCCTAAATTATCCATTGTGTCCTTAATCACGATAAGCCTATGCATAATTTATATCCACTAAGTTTACAGTCTATTATAATTTATTTCGCTGCAATTCCGGGGTATAGCCGCCTGTGTAGGGCGATACCATAACTATGCTATACTTCTTGATGGGGGGTTTAGCCAACGAGCTTAACGTTCACAGCTTTTTTCAGCGCATGTCCTTAAACGTTTCTTTAAATGGCCTGACATTTATTTCTTTTAAAACTGATATTCGAATTGGTTAAAGCCCCTTAAACTATTTCAGTCACCAATCAGAAACACCTGGATGAGATACCAAGAGCAACTGCTGATCAGAGATCCCGGCATTTATGTCTTGGTTGCTTACATAACAAAATTTTCAAGAAGTGTATCCAGTTAATGCATTATAAGGATTTATTCGAATTGACGTGTTCTAAATTTCATTTTCCGTCGGTGAGCACCTATCTCTTGATAAACCTGTTTTTTAAAACACGATCCATTACACCATCTGCATAATTTAGGCCCATTGTGATTTTTTTGCTACCCAGATGTAGCATATTACCTTCAATAGTATTTATCTTTTCGATATTTACGATATAGCTTTTATGTACCTGCACAAATTGACTGGCCGGGAGCTTTTCCAATATTCCTTTAATGGTCAGGTAGACTACCATTTTATCATTGATGGTATGAAGGACCACATAATTTGCCATCGCCTCCAAATAAATCAATTCATGATAAGCTATTTTTTCAATTTTCCCTTCACACTTTACAAAAAAATGGTCGCCATCTGATTTTGAGGGAGTTGATTTGCCATCTTTTAATGCTTTAAGCTCGAAAGCCTTGATACATGCCTTTAAAAAACGTTCTAGAGAAAATGGTTTTACCAGATAATCAACTACTGCCAATTCAAAGCCATCAAGCGCATATTGGCCGTATGCCGTAGTTAAGATTACCATAGGTAAATTAGGAGCCGACCTCAAAAATTCCAGCCCGCTCATTTTGGGCATATTAATGTCCAGAAAAATCAGATCAACTGTTATGCTGTTAATTAGTCCGGCAGCTTTTAACGGATGTTCGGCAACCCCAACTAACTCAAGAAAGTCTGTTTCTTCTATATACTCCTGCAATAATTTGCGGGCAATGGGTTCATCATCAATGATCAGACACTTTAATTTCATACATCAAATAATGTTAAAGTGATTTCATAACTTTCTTCCTGGTCATTGATATGTAACAAATGTTTATCCGGGTATAAAAGTTCCAGTAACCTTTTAGCATTTGCTACACCCAATCCTGAAGATTTTTCACCCCGGCTGATACAGGCATCTTTGGAGTTTGCTGCTTTAAAAACGAGCTTACCGTTATTGTGGGTCAAACTTATGTCAATATAGTTATCTCTACCCTCGTTAAAGCCTACATATTTAAAGGCATTTTCAATAAAGGTGATCAGGAGCAAGGGGGCAATTTTCAAATTACTACCAATTTGACCATCGCAAAACGACACCTTTATGCGTTCATCAATCCGGCTTTTTTGAAGATCGATATAGTTCTTCATATAGTTAAGTTCCCTGTCTATTTCAATTTGTGCAACATTGCACTCATATAGCTGGTAGCGAAGCATTTCAGAGAAACTCAGCAGCATTTCTCTGGCCGGTTTATTTGATTTGTCAATATGACCGTATATGGAATTGATAGAATTAAATAGAAAATGAGGATTAAACTGTGCTCTCAAAAAATTAAGCTCATTTGCTGCTTTTTCCTTTTCAATTTTCTCAATGTAAATTTCTGAGCGAATTTTTTCTCCAATCATTTTGCCTCCCAGGATTAAAGCCACCCAAAATAAAATATTAACGAATGAGTCATAAAAAATGGTTAAATAATTGAAATGTGCCCCCGCAACCTTAAAAACATAAATCGTAACCAGCATAGATACCGGTATTCTTACCAAGGCCGTTATCGCTATTGTCAGAATAAATAAACACCCGAATTTTGCATATTGCTTTTTATCCAGCAATTGAGGAATGTTATATAATGTGTTAAAATAATAATTAGCGGCTATGAATAGTAAATAGCAAAACTGAATAGTGATTGCATGGGTAAGCACCAGCGTGCTGTTCCTGAAAACAAAGATCCAGAATATATAAGCAAGCAACCAAAACAGGAAATGATATATGATCGAACCTTTTTTCAAATTATTTGAGCTTTCTATATAAAAATACAATTATTTCTGTTCCCCGGTACCATCTGGAAAAGCTTCGCCTTTATGGCAGGTACTGCAGGTTATCGTAAGTGCACCGCTGCCTATCAATGGGTGTTTTAATTTAAAGTATTTTTTATTGATCCCGATAGTCATACGCATCATGGCCCTTGAAATCTCTTTTTCGGGTTTGGCATCACTGGCAAAATCAAGACCGTGACCATCTTTTGAATTAGCATGGCAAAAACTGCAGGTAACCCCTAACCCATCCTGAAAATCATCTACCATGATTTCCTGGAGATTTTTTGAGGAGATATCCTTCGGTAATACTTTCAAATTTGTATAATGGGTAATGATAGGTTTAGGTGATGTTGCAGCGACACCAATGGTTACTGTAATTAAAATACATACAATAACACCCAACTTTTTATTGATCTTCATTGATCTTAAAATGGTTAATATAAATTAGTAGAAAAAGGATTTTATGGGAAGGTATTTTACAAAAACTCAGGCTTTGACCGTATAAATATTCAACAATACCTCCAGTTCATTCGAAATTGTACTTGTTGCTCCAATTCCAAAATCTATCCTGTTTATTTTAAATGATCCTTTAAAAAGAAATTCTTCATTATCCTGTACTGCGGTAAAAGGGATTGAAATATCTTTTGATTTTCCTTTAATAGTGAGTTTTCCGGTAACCACATAATTACCTGATTTGCCGCCATCCGTAACTTTGGAAGATAAGAAATGAATGTTCGGATAGTTTTTAACATCAAAATACCATTCATTTTTTAGATGCTTATCTCTTAAGGAATTATCAGTATTTATAGTATTGGCGTCAACCGTTATGTCCATGCTGCTGTTTTGTGGATTTTGCGAATCAAAATTGATAAGTCCCTGTATCCCAGTAAAAGATCCTTTTACATCAAAACCAAAATTAGCGATTGTGAACTCTACCCTTGATTTTTTGTCAGCGGGTTTATATTGCGCCATGGCTGCTACACCTGTTATCATAAGCAGCACTAAGAATGTTATTGTTTTCATATTTTTTCAATTTTTTAAAATAAGGAGCCACCGACCAAGGTGGCTCCACCCTACTAATCTATTGAACTAACCAAGCTCAACAGTTTCTTCATCCATTTACTATTCGGGTTTTATTAATGGTATATCCGTAATAGCGAGCGCATGGTCATGCTCCTGATAATTTACACTGGTTAAGCCAAGCATAGATCGAAGTTTTCCTACCGGAACTTTCATCGGTCCGGGCGAAGGTGCCGCGCCGGGCGCAGGTTGCGGAAAAGCAGTTGAATTTGCGGTGTGGAAGGTGATGTTTCCCTCTACCTTTTGAATGGTTTGATGAATATGACCGTTTAGTACCGATACCGATCCAAAACGTTTCAGCAGCATTAAAGCCTGGGCGCTATCCTCCGTTCCCCATCCCCATTGCGGATAAATAGCCCACATTGGTATATGTGCGAATACAACAATAGGTGTACTTGACGACAGAGGTTTTAAATCATTTTCAAGCCATTTGATCTGGTCGGGACCTAAATAGCCCAGCCCCCCGTCAACATGATTTGTTACATTTACCAACCCAATAAAATGTACGCCATTGGAGTCGAAACTATACCACCCGTCACCTTTTGTGCCTTTGCCATAGCGTTCCAAATAAAGCTTCCCATTATCTGTTACGTCATGTTCGCCGGGCACGTAAAATATTTTTTCAGTTTTAACACTTTTTAAGGATTGCTCCAGCGCGTCAAACTCTTCGGCCTGAGCCAAGTGTGAAAGATCTCCTGTGTGTAACACAAATAACGGAGCCGACGGCATATTATTGATTTTATCAATGGTAGCTTGCAGCGTACTTAATACATCGGGATTAGCGGCTTTATTAAAACCGATGTGGCTGTCGCTGATCTGTACAAAGCTAAAATCAGATTGTGGCATAATAAGTCCTTTTTTGAGGTTGCCTGTAGTTTTATCAATCATTTGGCTCATGCCATATGATTTTAAAATGCCTCCTGACATCATCCAAAGAACACCTGTGCCTGCCCATGCCATACATTTTAAGAAACCTCTCCTATCAATACCGTCGCTATCAGCATCGTGTATATGTTCGTGTTCGTGATGAAAGTATTTTTTCATAATATTTATTAACTATTTATTGGAATACACTACGAAGAAAAAGAAAGTATCCGCGCTGTTATATTATTTTACATGAAACAAGGTAAATACTTGACGAATATTGATTTAGTTGCAGCTATCAATCAGTATTAATAAGTATTACCATGTAAATTGCTTCTGCGATTGATCGCTAAACGCCAACCTTTCCCTAATATGAATGGCGACTTTCTCCTGTGCAGCGATTAGGAATGCAGAAAGTATAATAGCAAGTAAAACTGCAAACAAGCTCCATGATATAGAAAAAGCCCGCATCTCCGCAAGGCAAATTACTGTTGCCGTCATCCTGGCAAAACTGCCGGAAGTTCGCTGCCATCGTTAAAAATAGGGTAAGGCTGCACATACAGGGCGCCTTGCTTTAATGATAGTGGAGCACACAATGGAGACGCCCCGGTAACCCATTAATAGCCGTTAGGTCCGCTACCTCCATTATTGTCACCATTATTATTGCCTGTATTAGTGACCATCGCTGTTTTAAGAAATCCGAAAAGTCCATGTGCCTCGCCGCCGGGGCCAGCGGTAAAGTATAGGTTACTGCCAGCTGTTGGGGTCATTTTTACAAAGTCAAGCGCCCATAGGCCCTCAATGGAAATTGCTTTTCCATTTGCCTGTAGTTGGCCCTTGAAATCCCCATTCATATCAAATATATTGATCTTGCCATCGCCAAAATTGCCAACGAGGATCGTCTCCGTTGTCGCGGCAAAACCGGCAGGGGCATGTGTGATTCCCCATGGAGAATTAAGCGACCCCTGCGAAGCAAAGCGCTTCACCAGCGTACCATCAGGTTTAAAAACATCGACATAGCCGTTACCAGCGCCCGGACTGTCGTCCTCATTATCGGGGCCGGCCAGTTTAGCATATGTTACATATAACATCCCACCGATGGTCTGAATATTAAAAGGTGCAAACCCTGCTGGAATATTAGGATCTTTAAACCCATTTGTGGTCACGCTCTTGAATGCTTTGTCAAATACATCAATCCTGGCGACCCTGAAATTAGCTGCATACAAAAAGTTAGCACCCGCGTTGGTCGCAAGTGCAAGACCTTTATACGCTGATCCAGGAATGCCGTTGGCAACCACGGTTGCATTATCATCCCTTATCCAGGCAGTAATGGTACCGTCTTCGCCCGAAAAAATAAATTTATTTCCGCCAAAATCCGCCGAACTGTTAAAAACCATACCAGTAGGCTTACCCATCAGATTACCGTTAGCAGATGGGATATTCGCAGGCGGCCTTAGTATTTGCCCTGTAGTATCGTATATCGTACTTAGGGATTTACGGTTCGAGGCCACCCAAACGATGCCTCCCTCATTGGCTGCCAAACCCCACGCATTAATAAGATCCGGGTCGATTTTGACAGCGTTGTATCCGTCCTTGTCTGCCACTAAATTTGTTTGGCTTACGTTAAACTGCGCCGTTGTCATTGGCGTCATATTCCCTTTTTTACAGGAAGAAAGTGTTAATGCAATTGCCGCTGCTCTAAACAAGGCCTTCATAATTAATTGTTTTTTCATATTTATAGTTATTAGATTTTTCAATCACATCCCTTATCGTTCATAGTATATAAGGAGCGTATGCAATGGCCTGTTTATTTACGAACCAATGCTGAGCATCTCCATTCTTACGGGGATTACGATGATAAAAAGAGCTAACTTATTTTGGTATTTTTAAAAATTTACATCAAGCAAGCGAAATACTTGACGAACAACCGATATTGGGCCGGTGTTATCAAATACCGCCGCCGTTCCGGATTCAGCGGTTTTCCGGGTCGAAGAACTATACGATTGCTGATCACTTTCCGGATAGATTAAAAGAAGACTGGTTCAACCGAGTGCGGTTCGTCTTTCGCCGTGCAACGACTCTTCCAATCTGAGCGACCAGAGACGAAAGTGCTTGCCAGCAGATTACCCCTGTCGGCTGCCAGGGCCTTTGACCAGGTGCTGGGAACGTGCACCAGAAAAACCCAAATGAATGTCTTGAGCGCTAACAGCAATGCAATAATTCGGATCCGTATTCCCAGGATGATGGCAATACCACCGGCAGTCAGCGTTATTCCGGTCAGCATGACCCAAAAAAGATGGTTCGCGATCCATTTAGGAACTGTGCCGAACAGATATGGCGCATAAATGATGTGAGATATTCCATAGCTGGTTATGGTTTACAGAAAAAATAAATTGCCATAAGAGGTGAGTTTTTCCAGAAATCTCTTTTTCGGAGCCGGATCTACACCGTATGAATAGGCTACAACAAATGCGCCGCCGGCAAGCGCAAGTTCCTTAAGCGGAGTAGTCCATAAACCCAGATGATAAAGTTTATTAGGTTCGGAGATAAGTTCGTAAGAGATATAGGTACCAAGGACAATGCTATAAAAACACTACCCAGTAGCTGTGAAGCCTTCTTGCCTTTGTCCGGTAAAAAGATTAAAACCATGGTTAAAATGAGGTAGATTCCGAAAATATGGGAAAACACATTCAATAACGGCAGGCGTTGCTGATAGACGGATAAAACACATCTCTGAAGGTACCGAAGTAAAGTTGCTGAATTCCATATACGACATCCTTTAGCGACACTGTTTAAAGCGGTTTTCCTGAAAGCTATACAATCAAGCAAAAACAATTTGTGATTCCCCTGTTGTATACAAGGACTATGCTCAAGATTATGATTCGGCAGTTGACAGAAAAACGACCATTAATGGATACTAAAAGCCCCTTACTGGCAGCTTAAAGCAAATAAGCCGTAGCGCGTCGGCCAGTACATGATATCCATTTTCCGGTAAGAATGTATCACTAAATCTTGAACTGAATTATACTATTTTTGATTATGGAAACAAATACGTAACACTTTCACTTTATGAAAAAAACATCCTGTCTTTTTTTATTTTCCTGCCTCGCCCTATTGGACTTTACCGGTGTAAAAAAACCGGCCGGCGCCAGCGATGCCCATAACGGCTGGAAGAAGTTATTTAATGGCCATGACCTTAACGATTGGTTTGTCAAGATCAATCATCACCTGGTTGGCGAAAATTTTGGAAATACTTTTCGGGTGGAAAATGGCATGATCAAAATCAGCTATGACCAATATGGCGATTTCAACGATCAGTTTGGTCACCTGTATTACAAAACACCGTTTTCTTACTATCATCTGCGATTTGAGTACCGCTTTGTTGGTAAGCAGCAAAAAGGGGCGCCGGATTACACCCTTCTTAATAGCGGCGTCATGTTTCATTCACAGGATCCACGGACCATGCTCAAAGATCAGGACTGGCCCATCTCGATAGAAATGCAGTTATTAGGCGGCTTTGGTGACGGAAAGCTGAGACCAACGGGAAATATGTGCTCACCGGGCACTGATGTTGTCTACAAAGGAATCATTTCGCCTGATCATTGTATCAGCTCCTCTTCAAAAACTTACGACGGCGAGCAGTGGGTAAAGGGGGAACTGATCGTTCAGGGCAACAAATTAATTACACATATCATCAACGGCGATACCGTGCTGCAATATTCCAGGCCCACCGTTGGGGGCGGCGTAGCGCATGGTTACGATCCTAAGTACAAACAGGATGGAAAATTATTAAGCGCCGGCTTTATCGCTTTGCAAAGTGAAGGGCAGCCTGTCGATTTCAGGAATATAGAGATCAAACAGTTACCGAACACCGATCGTTAACCAACAAGAAAAACCATTTTAAAGCATTTTCGGTATCCTTGTATCTGTTTTTTCTTATTTCTTATTGCATAGGCCGAAGCTTATGAAGATAGCGTCTTCCAATACTAAAAATCATAATCCCGAGGCAAAAAGCCGTTCGCTACAGATCGATTCTGCTGTTGTCACGAAACACCAAGTTACCGTAAAGCAAATTGATAAGCTATTCGGCTACAGCCGGCAGTATCCCTGTTTTGGATGGAGACGAGCAGCTCTTTTATCAGCATCAAAAAATTATCAGCCTGTCTCAGCGTTTTGTGTCAGCAAAAAAGCGATTTCCCGTTTGGAGTTTATTTCCGATTCGCTCTGTTAGCGGCAATGAGAAAACAAGGCTGATGAAGCTATTGTTCTGATGAAGAACGTTGTATCATAAAGTAATCGATATATTTGTAGGCGTTATGGCAAAACTATTTATCGTTGGGTTTCCAAAGGATATGGAAGAGATTGAACTAGTCGAAATGTTCAGTGTGTATGGTATTGTCAATACCGTAACGATTGTCACAGACAAAGAGAGCGGTGTCAGTAAGGGTTATGGTTTTATAACCATGATGGACCAGTCCGGTGCTGACCGGGCGATTGCGGCAATGGATGGCGTGGAAATCGATGATCGCAAAATTAGTGTCCGTATCGCTGATGATAAAAAAACGACCGGAAAGGAAGCGGCGAAGGGCCCTTTTCAGAAGCCATTACCACGTAGTCAGCATTTCGCGGCGCGTGGGGGCCTGCAGGAACCCCCAAAAAAGAAACGCCCAAGACGATCATGACGATCATGACGATCATCAACTTGCCTGTAATCGCGCAGCGGTCTCTACTCAGAAAAACCAGTAAAAACAACTTGTTCACCGGTTAGGAAAGCCCGGAAGTGATTTTCTTGATAAGGCTGAATAATTCTTTTTTCAATTTGTCACTCAAGGGCGTGATCTTTAACTCAAAGCTCCAGCCATCTTTGTCTTTTTTGATATTCAGGTAGGTGCTTAAAACCACCATCGCCAGCGTTGTCAAACTTAATATGGATACGGGGTCAATACTAAAGGACGTTGGTTTTTCTTCCCCGGCGTACCGTTCGGGGTTTATTACGTAATCTTCAAAGGCGTCATCAGCCGCTAAAACCATCAGGGCTTGCTTGGCAATACCTAAATCTTCATCGCTTGCTTGTTCAGTGGATCCAGACGGCGGAGCGTAGTGGCGGAGCAGGTCCTCGAACAGCTGTTTTGAGGGGGCGGGTCTGGTTTGATCGCTAACCTGGTAAAGCGCCGTGCTTTTCAATACTTTCCGCAACAATAGCTCGGCTTGATCCGGGCTTAATTGACTGACTGCTAATTTTTTCTGAGGTACGCCCATTTGATTGACAATTGTTATTTGCTCATTTTGTTTAAAATATTCATCAACACCTCCCTCGCACCTTTTGAACCTAGCTTGATAAACCCCATCAAGGTATTTTGGGTGATATAAATAGCATCGTTTTCACCCAGTTCCCGGACAAAAGTATCAAAGCTGTTTACGACAAGTTTCAAAGTTGCCTGGTCATTGATTTGTTCAAAACTTTGCGCCGAGGCCAGGAACAGCTCACCTGCTTCCGGGATCTGACCGCTGATATACCGGAATTTGGCATACTGGTGCCGGGTGATCCCGGCATCCCTGATTTCTCCAAGCGTGGTAAAGACGATAATCGCCTGGTCGAAATAATGGAACGCGCTTTCGTAGTGTTTTGACCAGGCCTCGATCTCTCCCAGCAAACTTAAGTTCATGGCCCGGCCCGGTTCATTCTTTTCCGTTTGACTTAACGCGATTGCCCGCTGTGCAAAAAGTCTTGCCTCGTCCAGTTTGTTTTCCTGGATTTTTTGCTTGGCCAAATAAAAAAAGTCTCCTGATGACTTTGGTTCCTGGTTACTCATGGGATTATTTTTTATATCCGTGCTGATAATGCGGTTTTCATCTCCTGGTAGGTCTTTAGCAACGCTTTGTCCTTTAAAGTTCGGCGAAAACTTTCAATAATTGCTAATTTTTCTTTGCATCCGGCGAAATGATGTTGTTTTAAATCATGATCAGCCAGCATGATATAATACCAGCCTTGCTGATCGGCTTGTAAAATCCCTTTGCTGGCATTAAAACAGGTCATTGCCTGATGGAGCCAATAACTGATATCATTAAAATCATCCCAGATATGAAGGCGCAAGGCGTAAACCATCAGCTCAAAACAATGGACCAGTTCCCCGCCGGAAAAAAAGAAGTCATATAGCAGCAGGAATTTTTGTTTTGCGGCCGGCTTTCGATTGGTACTGCAAAATTGAATATAGTATTTTGCTAAAAAAACCGTTTGGTCAAAGCGTTTTAGTTTTAATGATTGCCGAATGCCGGTTTCGATCGTACCCATACTGAGGTTAATGGTCTTATCATACCGGTCTTCATAAAAATTGTCAACTGCCCGGAACAACACCTTCAAAAATATCGCTGCATGTTCTTTGTAATGATCCGGGTTAAATTCATTTCTCAAAAGACAGCCTGCAACCGGGTGAAGGCACCACCTGTCAAACAACAAACCGGCAAATTCAAGTTTTTGAAGCGCGGCGTCGGCAATTTCATTTGGATCCGGCAGGTTCATCAGGGTTAACATCTCCTTTAAAAGAAATTCGTCGATCAGCTCCTGGTGGAAAATCAGGAAAGGCGCCAGCTGCCGCACATCGTCATCCTGGAAAACCCGGCCGGAATCCATGATCCGCTGTATGGGGGGACAGGATTTATCCTTTGCCGAAAAATTAAACCCGCCGTTCCTGAATTGATGGTAATAATCATTGGCAGTCTTTCCCTTCGCCAGTTGCCCCAGCACATAAGCAGTCATTACCGGGTGGCCCGCGAGAAAAAACAGGAGGTTTTTATAGTTTTCGGATTGCTCCGCCGCGGCGCGCACCGCAGGGTCCGGGTATTCACTTTCCCACCATTTATTAATGAACTGCCATCTTTCGATATCGTTCAACCCGGTCATCGGCAAGTCGATCACGCGGCTATGGCTATGGAGCCAGGATTGCTTTCCCCTGCCGGAAGCGATTACAACGCTTCCCGTCGCTGTTATTTCCCCAATGAGTTGCGACAAAGCCGATCTGTCCGTATCACGGAACCCTTTAGCATCCGAAAAAGGGGCATTGGCTTCCTGGATATTGTCCATCATGACCCACCTGGGATGGATCGCTAATTCCGTTAAGATAAAGGATTGCAGGGCTTTCTTATTTTCATATGGCACCATATCCTTTTCTGCGGCCAGGGAGCCTGCGAGCGTTCGCAAAACATCCGTTAAATTTTGGCATTTTTCAAAATCGATCCATGAACTGCCGCGCTGATCCCCGGTATCTTTTCGCCAGGTCAGGTACGCCTTAATCAGCATGGTTTTGCCCGCTCCTGCCAGCCCAAAAATAAAAAATGCGCACTGTTTAAGATTGGAAAGCCGGTCAAGGTGATAGAAAAACTTGTCCCTTCCGATGCAATCATCCAGGGTAACCATCGGTAAGGTTTCCAAATTACCGGGCTCGGCCGTACGAATTACCTCGCCTCCCGGAAGGCTGTATTTCCGGTAAAAAACCGGTATGACCCAATCCATCATGTTGACCGTCCCCCCAATGAAGGAACGCGCGGGCTCTTGCCTCATGGACATTTTTCCCATCCGGACGGCGTAACCGGGCCTGAAATGACGGAGTAAGCCGGTATAATAATTCCGGACAAAATGTTCGGCTGCCTCCACAGATAAATTATAGGCCATCGCCGTAACATCCGTAATGCCGGGGTGTAGCAATAACTTTGTAGCTAGTGAAAATGCATCATTATGCGGACTATAGCCTGACATGGCCGAACGGCAGGCATTCATCACGATATGCGCGGGACAATCCGGCCCCAGCGCATCAGATAGCTGATCAGCGCTCACCGGGATTAAGGAAGTGTTGTCTTGTTCCAGCAGCAAATAACCCGCATGGGATACCCCATCTAAGGCCTCGTAAATACCGTGGCAGTCAAAATGAACGACGTCAAATCTTTCAGGGCCGGCCAATATTTCTTTTAAATGGTTCAGTGTGGGAGGGTTTAACAAGGTCAGGCGGATCGCCGCCCCCGCGTTAGACAAGATCCTGCCGATCAGGCGATAATCGATATCCGTCCGGGAGCGGGCGGTTACCAGTAATACATCCAGTTTCTTTGACTGTTGAGGTTGCTGTGTCACGTTCTCCTGCGGGCCGGCACCGGTAAATATTCTTTCAACCGATAGTAAAGCTCCGATGTGTTCGCCGCCGGGATCAATCAGCGCCTCCCAGGGCCAGGACAGGATTTTTGTATTCCGGGAGTGGATTTCTATGCGCGTTTCGTGATCCAATGGGAGGCTTGTACATGCGGTGTATCCTTTCCGCGCGACCTCCGTGTTAAAAAGTAACCGGTAGACTTCTTTGCCCCAATCATATAATGCCTTGAGTACATTTTTCGATTGCTGTACCCGTTCCGGCGCCGGATTTAATATATAGTCTTCAAAATACCACTTAAGCGCATGCGATAAATAGTTTCCCGGGTCTGCCGGTACCGGCCAGTGATCCGGTCCCGGAACTGCGGGCGCATAAGCTATCCGGTAACGGTTTTCCGCTAACGGATAGGCACATTGCCAGACTTCAAAAGAAGGCTCGGCGTCGTTATTGGTCTGCACAATTTCTATTACCGTATGGGTCATGTGGATAAGCAGCTGGATGGATGAAAATACCGGTCATCTTCAATCGCGATCTAGAACCGAATGCTCCGGCGGTCATCTTCGGAATACAAAATGGGGATCACCGATTCAATGTTCATGGTGCGCATTGGTTAATGACTAAAATTAGTCAAAAAAGTTATAATATCACTTTTAATTGATTAGTCGCTGTTACGATGATCTCTGGTTTCCCTTTGTAATCCAGGACCTGGCCGGCTACGGTGATGGTTTTGCCGGCTAAGCAAGGGGCTATCGGGGTAAGCTGTGCCCGGGTTAACAAGGAACATATTGGTCAGGTCTTGTGCTATCGTAAAGCTATATATTTTTTGAGTTTTGACAGTGATGCCCTGCAAGCGGTGAGCCTTTGTTTTTTGTCGTACCTTTGCCCTGATGCAGCAAATCGGTTTCGGCGGTTCATGTCATTGGTGTACAGAGGCCATATTTCGTTCTTTGCGCGGCGTGCAAAAGGTCGATCAAGGTTGGATCGCGTCTGATGGTGGTCATACCCAACCATCCGAAGCGGTGATTGTGCATTTTGACGAAAACGAAATTGATTTGCGAACCCTGATCGCGATTCACTTATACACGCATAGTTGCACCTCAACGCATTCCATGCGTGGCAAGTATCGGTCAGCTGTCTATACATTTGACAAAGAACAAAACAAATTTGCCAAGGCAGCGATCAGGAAATTACAAGCTGACTTCGGTGAGCTCATCATTACTGAGGTTTTACCCTTCGTCACTTTTAAGCTCAATGACGAGAACTACCTGGATTATTATTATAAAGATCCTTCCAAGCCCTTTTGCCAAAACATCGTCAATCCGAAGCTGAGCGCTTTATTGGCGAGGTTTGAAAAGTATATCGCGCCTGAATACCGGGAACAATTGGCCAGGCTGTAACCGTATGACAACTCATCAAAGCCGTTAATCAACCTCAACTCCTGCCCTTTATATTTTTCCCGCATTTCAGTTACAAACACCCGCAATTTAGTTAGCCCCCGTGTTAATTAACGGACGACCTTTGTTTCACTATGGAACAACAAACAAGACCACCAAAGACCTGGTTCATAACTGGCGCCTCCCGCGGGTTCGGCAGGGTATGGACCGAAGCCGCCCTGGAACGCGGCGACCGGGTAGCCGCTACCGCCCGTACACTCGGCAGCATAGCAGACCTTAACAAAAAATATGGGGACAGGGTACTGGCACTCGAGCTCGACGTCACCAATGCAGAACAAGCCAAATCTTCTGTAGAGCAGGCACATGCCCATTTCGGCAGGCTGGATATCGTGCTCAACAATGCAGGTTATTCACTGGTCGGAACCGTCGAAGAAGGCAGCGCTGGCGAAGTGCGTTCGCTCTATGAAACCAACGTTATCGGCCCCCTATCGGTGATCAAAGCCGCCTTACCTTTGTTACGCCAACAAGGCTACGGTCATATCCTGGGTACTTCCAGTAACCTTGGCCATGTAACACTGCCGGTCATCGGCTACTACTGTTCTTCCAAATGGGCCTTCGAAGCGATCCATGAAAGTCTCGCGCAGGAGATCAAACAGTTTAACCTAAAAGTGACGATTATAGAACCGGGTGCCTACGCTACCGAGTTCGGCAGCCAGGAATCGCTTAAATTCGCCGGCGGCATGGATATCTATGAGAATTTTAAAAGTGAGTTTATCAAAGGCCTGCAAGCCCTTAAGAGAGGCGACCCTCAGGCCACGCCGCAGGCGCTTTTCCGGATGGTAGATTCAGACAACCCGCCGCTGCGTTTTAACCTGGGCAGCCATAACCTGGACTGGACGCGCGAGACTTACGATGAGCGCCTTGCCGTTTGGGAGCAATGGAATGACGTCTCGGCCTCAGCGCAGGGCGAACCAAAATAAAATAGCCTTAACTTTGCAAGGATGAAAAAGGAAAAACATGTACCGCAAAAATTCGGTTCGCTGACAGAAGCACTGCAGGCCATGGGACTGCCAAAGCCCCAGCACCCCCTGGTGGCGCTGATTGGCGCCGGCATTGATGTCCAGCCGCCTGCCGGGGGACATGTCCTGAGCTTTTACAAGATTTCCTACAAACCCCGGCTGAGTGGACGCATCCGTTACGGCCAGGGTCATTATGACTTTGACGAAGGCGGAATGTTGTTCGCGTCCCCTGGACAAATTATAGGTGGTAACGAAGAACTGAACAGCGGTGCCTGTTCCCAATATACGCTACTCATCCATCCTGACTTACTTTGGAACTACCCGCTGGCCAGGAAAATCCGTCAGTACGGGTTTTTCTCGTATGCCGCTAATGAAGCCCTCCATTTATCGGAAGCGGAAAAAGCCAAAGTCATGGCTATATTTCAAAATATTGGGGAAGAACTTAGCGACCGCATCGACGAGCTCAGTCAGGATGTCATTATTGCGCAGGTTGAGCTCCTGCTGACCTACGCCGAACGTTTTTACAAGCGCCAGTTTATTACCCGCAAAGCGGTCAACAGCGATTTGCTCGGAAAGCTGGAAAGTATACTCAGTCATTATTTTGCCGGTGCAAATGCGCTCGGCAAAGGTCTGCCGTCTGTGCAGTCCCTGGCGGAACAGCTGAACATCTCACCAAGTTACCTCAGCGATATGCTGCGGGCGCTGACCGGACAAAACGCTCAGCAGCATATTCACAACTGGCTGATTGAAAAAGCCAAGGAGCAACTATCCACCACAAAGCTATCAGTTAGCGAAGTGGCTTATGCTTTAGGCTTCGAACACCCGCAATCTTTCAGCCGCTTGTTTAAAGCCCGTACCGAACTTTCGCCGCTGGAGTTCCGAAAGACATTTAACTGATCAGGTCTTACACCCTGCATTGCGGCCTGAAAGTTGCTTGACTTTCTTTGACTTTTAATTGATCAACCAACTATGCCGATCATAACTCTTGAAGAACACATGTCCTTTCCCGAAATGACAGCGCAAATATCTAAGGAAGCGCTGGCCGGCTTCGGCCAGTCGGAAAGGATGCAGCAATTAACCCCAAAGCTGGCCGACATTACGGGGGAACGCTTAATATCGATGGATGCCTGTGGCATTTCCATGCAGGTGCTCTCCGTAGACAGCTCAGGCGCGAACCTGTTAAGCGCTGAACAAGACCCTCCTTTTGCGCTGAAGTATAATGACCTGATCGCCGAAAACATCAGGGGTTTTGAGCACCGCTTCACAGCGCTCGCCCATCTGCCCATGACAGCTCCCCTTGCCGCCGCCGATGAACTGGAACGGACAGTGACAAAATACCATTTCCGGGGCGCCATGATCAGAGGGCTGACAGCAGATAAATTTTTAGACCAGCCTGAATTTACACCCGTTTTTGAACGGGCAGAGAAACTCGAGATACCGATATATCTACATCCCGGCCTGCCGCCAAAAGGAGTGGCGGACATTTATTACAGCGGACTGCCGCAACATTCCGGTATGGCAGAAGCCTTGGCTTGTTACGGATGGGGCTGGCATTCGGAAACCGCGTTACATGTTTTACGCCTGCTTTATGCGGGAACTTTTGATAAATACCCCAGACTCAAACTGATTATTGGGGCACATGGGCGAAATGCTGCCCATGATGATGGCGAGGTCAGAAAGAGCATTCCGGCCCGGGAACGGCGGTGCCAATCAACGTACGCTTACTGATACTTTCCACCAGCAGCTTCATATTACCACCAGCGGTTTTTTCACCCAGCCGCCGCTCCGGATCGCATTAGACACCTTTGGTATTGATAACATCCTGTTTTCCGTTGACTATCCTTTCAGCACCAACGAAATGGGCATCCTGTTCCTAAAGGAGACCAGTCTGCCTGATGACCCGCTGGCAAAGATCGCTCACGGTAACGCGTACAAACTACTGAATTTAAAGAGCTGAATACCGGATTGGCACAACCTTAGTACATCACTTAATATGCAAATCGTACACATCAACCACCATCAAACCGTTAAAACAGCCGCGAACAAGATCATTGACCTTTTCAGCAGGGAAACGGTGAAGCTAAGAACCATTTATCACCACCTGTATGGCGTTGTCGACACAGACACCAGGCAGTTTACAGGCTTTATCGCCTGAACGGGACTGTATAGTAACAAGGACAATACAACATCACTGAGTCATACTTATAGCCTCTCCGGATAAATAATTAATTAAGGTACAACTATTTACCAGACTTGTTGTTTAGATCATAACCAAACATTCTTCTGCAATGAATAAATTCTTTAGGGCTATTATCGCCGCTTGGGGCGCCAAAAAACTGGGAGGTGGCTGCCTGTCCACCATTATTATCTTTATCATCATTTATGTAGTCCTGGGTAAGTGTAGTAACACACACGCCACTCCGGCAAAAGTGGTGGCAGTTTGCGGAAAAGCGCGTTGAAAATCATGATGACCTGTCCGGACCTTTTGTTTATTGATTTAGGACTTTTTATTTATGAAGAGGTTCTTTGCTCCATTTTTTCAGCACTTCTATTAAAGCATTTAAGTTGACCGGTTTGCTCAGGTAATCATCCATACCAGCCTTTAAGCATATCGCCCGGTCCTCCTGCATGGCATTCGCGGTCATGGCAATGATCACCGGCTGGAAGGCGTTTTGCTTTCTGATCCTCCTCGTTGCTTCATAACCATCGATTTCAGGCATCTGGATGTCCATCAGGATGAGCCCGTAATCCTTCCTTTGTAATAAATGAAGGACCTCAGCGCCGTTTAAGGCGACATCAGGTTCATAACCCATTTTTTTCAGCAAGTGCACGGCCAGCTTTTGATTGATCAGGTTATCCTCGGCGATCAGGATAGACAATGGGTACTTCTGACTGAACTCCACGGTGAAAATCACTTGTTGATCAAGGTCTGGTGCAGCATCAGGTAAAACGAAACCCGTAAACTGATTTGCGATGGCCTTGAATAACGCGTCGTATTTAACAGGCTTGGTCAGCACAGCATCAACGAAACGGTAATAATCCCTCTGCTGTTCATGACCGGGAAAACTAAGCAAAATAATACGAAGCGAGGGCATGGCCGCCCGGGCCATTTTTGACAGCTCAACCCCGCTCATCCCGGGCATGTTTTGGTCAGTTACCAATAAATCCACATCAGGGTGTTCAGACAATAACTTCATCGCCGCCGCGCCTGATTCCGCAGGCAGTGGCACAAAGCCATATTTTTCCAGCCGCTGCTTCAGGATATCGCGGCTGGTCCCGTTATCGTCCACGATCAGGGCCAGCTTACCCGGCCACCGTAGCGGATTTGTAATTTTCCCGGCGGGAATTACCCTTCCCTCTTTTAAGGGGATATCAAAAGAAAAAGTGCTTCCTGATCCAAGGGCGCTAAATACCCTGATCTTTCCGTCCATTAGTTCAACGAGTCTTTTGCTAATGGCAAGTCCGAGCCCGCTGCCGCCGTATTTTCTCGTGGTTGTGGAATCGCCTTGCGAAAACGCTTTGAACAACCGGTCTATTTTGTCCGGGGCGATCCCGATCCCGGTATCCTTTACACGGAATTCTAATATCGTCCTGCCGGGTTCTGCACCGCATATTTTTATTTCCAATAGTATATCACCGGAATCTGTAAACTTTACCGCATTACCAATCAGGTTGAGCAGTATTTGCCTCAGCCGCAGTTCATCGCCGCAGATAATGTCCGGCACACCGTCGCCTATATGGTAAACCAAATCCAGGTTTTTCCGGGCTATGCTATCTGCAAAAACGTCAATGGCCCCTTCCACGCAATTTTGCAGGTGAAAGTCCTGCGAATCGAGTTCCATGTGTCCGGCTTCTATTTTAGAAAAGTCCAAAATGTCGTTGATGACTGCTAATAACGCGTCGCCGCTGTTTTTGATCGTCTCCGTATATTCCTGCTGCTCAGGGGTCAGGGAGGTACCGGATAAAAGCGCCGCCATTCCCAGTACACCATTCATAGGCGTCCGTATCTCGTGGCTCATCGTGGCCAGGAAAAGGCTTTTAGCAACGTTAGCCTGTTCCGCTTCTTCCCGGGCCTGCTCCGCCTCTTCCCGGGCGCGGTGTTCGTCGATAGTCTTGCGGTCCAACAGCTTCGTTCGTTCCCTAACCTGTCGTTCCAGAACCTGCTGCCGCAATTTATTGACGCGCATCCGGTACCGGTTGCTGGAATACAGAGCGATGCCTATGCAAAACAAAATCAAAAACTTAAACCACCAGGTAAGCCAGAACGGCGGCACAATCGTAATCTGCAGCGCCGTCTTTACCGGCGACCAAAGCCCCCAATTGTTCCGGTATTTGATTTTAAACAAGTATTTTCCGGCAGGTATATTGGTGTAAAATGCCGTATTCCGTGCCCCCACATAGTTCCAGTCTTCATCAAACCCGTCCAGTTTAAAAGCATATTGCTTTTTATCAGCCGTACCGTAATCTAATGCGGCATATTCGAGCGAAAAGAAAGATTGCTTATAGCTCAGGGTAATTTTTTTCGCATCGGCAATGTCTTGCTTTAAGGGAGAAGGATCCGTCTTATCCCTTGCAGGAGCCAGGGGCTTATTAAAAACCTGGATGGAGGTAACCGTTAAAGGGAGAAAACCCGCTGGTTTTAATACACGAGACGGATAAAAAGCGTTAAAGCCATTTGTGCCCCCAAAAAACAACTGGCCATCGCTGCTTTTTAACGCGGCATGGGGTTTAAACTCATCACCCTGCAAACCATCTTCAATGGTATAATTGGTAAAGTTTTTTTTTGTTCGGTCATATTTTGACAGGCCGCTGTTAGTGCTTATCCAGAGATCGCCGCCATCATCTTCTTTAATAGCGTATATTACATCACTTGGTAAACCACTTTTTATCGTAAAAACCGTAAAGTGCCGGCTGGCCACATCCAGCAAATTCAATCCGCCTATGGTGCACAACCACAGATTTCCCCTGCTGTCCTCCAAAATATCAGTTACCGTATTGTTACTCAAGCTGTTCGCATGGTCACTGTGCTCAAAATGGCTGAACTTGCCAGTTTTGCGATCCAAAAGGTCGAGGCCCGCATCATTTGTTCCGATCCATAAGTTACCCAAATGGTCCTCGCATAAATCGTAAATCCTGTCGCTGCCAATACCGTCAGGGTTATCTGTACTGTACCTGAAGTGTTTAAATTGACCAGTCGCGGGATCATAACAGTCCAGGCCGTCGTTAAACGTGCCGAGCCATGTCTTTTTATCTTTTGTCTGAATAATACTATAGATATTGTTGCCGCCGATGCCTTGTGGGTTATCGGGTTCTTTTTTTAGATTTTGGAATAGATGAGTCTTCGGATCATATATACTCAGGCCATCTCCCCAGGTACCTATCCATAAGCGGCCATCATCAGCCTGGTTCATTGTAATAATATAATTACCGGCTATGCCGTTTTTACCCACAGGCTGTTGCCGGTAGTGGCTAAAAGTTCCTTTCCCACGATCGAACAGGTCAAGCCCGCCCCCATCTGTCCCCAACCAGATGTGCTTGTCTTTATCCTCGAAAATATTCAGCACGAAATTGTTAGACAAACTCCCGGCCGACGAATTATGCCGGTACATCGGAAAACTGGCGACTGTTTTTTTATATAAATTAACTCCCCCGCCAAAAGCGCCCAACCACATGTTACCCGACTTATCTTTACAAAGCGCGTTGATATTGGTACCTCTTATGCTGTTTTCATCTATTTCATCATGCTGATATAGATAAAATGCACTCGTGGTTTTATCCAGCACCGCCAGCCCTCCATGCTCCATACCGACCCAAAGGTTGCCCAGGTCATCTTCACTCAAACTGTTGATGGTATTTACGGACTTATCGCCTGTAGTTTTTGGTATATTTTTAAGATGACTGAATATCTTATCGCGGATATCAAAACGAAAGACGCCCGTGGATTCGGTACCCAAAAACAAAACGCGGGATTTGTCTTCATAAATACAGGTGATGGGGTTTCCGGTACCCTGTCCGAATTTCAAAAACGCATTTTGAGCAGGCTGATAAAGTTCTAATCTCCCCGACGCGGTCCCTACCCAAAGATGGTGCTGCGAATCCTGCTGTATAGCCAGCACATTGTTATTGCTCAGACTAAGCGCGTTGGCCTTCTGGTGGACATGGTGCTGAAACATACCTTTTTTGCGATCAAAATAGTCCAGGCCCCCGCTCTGTGTGGCGATCCATAAATTATCTTTAAAATCAAGGGCAATCTTATTAATGGTATTAGCTGCTAAACTATGAGGGGCTTTATCATTATGGAGATACCTGGAGAAGCGCCCGGATTTTATTTCCAGCTTGTTTAAACCACTTTTTGTGGCTACCCATATATTGCCGGTGTGGTCAACTACAATATCACTGATGACGTCATTACTAAGGGAGTTGCTATCCTCAGGGTCATGATGATAGCTGATAAATTTGTAACCGTCATACCTGTTCAACCCGTTTCCGGTTCCAATCCACATAAATCCCCGGCTGTCCTGGACGATGCAGCTTACATCAATTTGCGATAATCCCGCTCTTGTGCCTATATGTTCGAATTTAAGACTCTGATGTTGCGCAAAACACGCAACCGGTATCATTAACCATACCAAAAGCACGACAAATCTAAACAGGTGGACAAGCGCCCGGGTCCTAATCATTAAAAATATAAATGTTAAATATAAGCCTCACAGACAACAGGTAAACAAACGGATTGATTTGTTGTATACGAATCCCCTTTCAACAAGTTGCATACGGGGCCTGATTAACAAGCGCCAGGCTGAAAAAAAACTAGATTGCCCCGTCACTGAGCCCGATGATCTTTATAGATACTAATGTCCAGGTTTTCGGAAGCGCAGGGACTGCCGCGCAGATACCACACACGCTCCTCACCAGATAAATTCCGGTTGATCCAATGCTTAATATCGCCGCGCTCCAAAATAGCCGGCATCCGGTCGTGTACCTCACTTATCTTTGCATTCGGCGGCATCGTGATCATCGTAAAATTAGGCAGTAATACGCCCGTCTTAATATCAAACCAAATATCCCATAACCCTACGATGTAAAAAGGCTGACCGTCCGTGCGCTCGATTTTATACGTCATGTTTCGCACCGGGTTATATTCGAAATAGGCCTGGATACGTACCACTCAATGCTTGCGGCCCGCCAGCTCCTTCCAAAGCGGCACTAAAAACAATGATTCGATCCGCGCATGTTTATTTTTACTGTGCGGCCAGTCATCCTCCAGCGAAAGTAGCCCCCAGCGGTATTCCTGTACCTTTTCCGGCATAACGTCCGTAACCACCGGCAGCATCGGGCCCGGATTGCCTGCGGCATTGCCCTTAGCCGTATAAGTGCTGACAGACTAAGGTAGCAGAAGAGCAAATTGAAAGCATCAATCTTTTATCGAAAAAGGCACAGCTAAAACTGGAAGTTGTACTATTGAAAAAAGAGATTTATCTGCATCAAAAAGTTCTCCTCGGCAATGAAGCCGCCAAAAACTATCCTGATGCCGCCCGCTATACCGCTTTTATGCACGCCTGCGAAATAGGTTCCTATAAATATGCGGCTATCCTCATTGATTACGGCGTTGATATAGATTTCAAGTCGTTTGACGGTAAAACCGCGTTGGACAAGGCGCGTGATCCCAAAATAATTGAGCTGATCAAACGAACGGATCGGTGAAGATTTTCGCCCAAATAACGTAGAACTACGCTTTTATATCCGTGGTTTTACGAATTAGTTTTTAAGATTTATTATTGTAAATTTATTGAAAACCAGAGAATTGCAATTTCCAATCACTTCAATTTTATGATAAGTCAACTTAAACCAACTCATCATGGACAATAAAAGACTCCCTTTATTATTAAACGTTAACTGTTTCGAAGGCATACGCATTCACGGGTAAAATCCGGCCAGCATATATTTTCAATAAATCCTATCCTGATTCCATATGTTAAGCAATCTTTTTTCCTTCAGCCGTAATCAAAGGGTGGTTATGGTCACCGTATTGTTTTTAATCGCGGTCGGGTCTGTTTATTTCTTAAAGTATGTTCCCGATCGCCAGCGAGAATTAGAAGAAAAACAATACCGGGGCCTCCAGAACATTGAAAATAACATCGCCCGAAAAATAGATAACTCCTTCGCGCTGCTCAGGACGCTGAGTAATGCTTATATAAAAAATGACACGGCATATGACAGCGCCGCAGTCAGACAGTATATCGACAACTATCCAAGGGAAAACTTCGCTTTAAGCATCGATACATCCGGTAAGTATTATAAACGTGTTGATCGTAAGGCGGATAGTTCTGCCGTCGAGTTTAACAATACTGAGCTTATCATACGGCTGAGCAATAAAAACGTCCGCGTTAATATGACCTATACCCTGAAACAGTTCATGGATCCACTGCTCTCAAAAGATATTTTTAACGAGTATATTATTTTTAATGATACGAAGGTCATCCAGCAAACATTTCCAAGCGGAATTACTACCATAACAAACGACTCTTTAAAAATAGAAAAAACCGGTTTCGCAAAAGGACAGATTAAGAATGTAACGATCAGCGGTACTGCCTACAAACTTTTTATGCAGCAATTGAACCTGAATACAACTTCTTCGATTGTCATTGCTGGCCTGTTAACCAAGGAAAACTATGATGCCGAAAAAAACAAATTGCCTGAAGCGGGTGTGCTTTTTTTGCTCACGATCGCGATGGCGGGCATCATTTCGCTGCCTTGGATCAAGCTTTACCAGATCGGCAACAAGGACCGGCTCACCTGGGCTGATGGCCTATTCTCCTTTGGCGTGTCGATGCTATTGATGTCCATCCTCTTTTTTGCTTTTTTTTCTTATAATTCAAATAACCGGAGACGAGGTGCTGCTGATACAAAGATATCCGGCAAAGCACTTTCTGACCATATCAAACATGCTTTTACTTCCGAGATCGAAAAAACATACTGTGCATTGGAGGAGGCAGATATCCTGATCAATCAGAAAAAACAAGCCAATCTTAATTCCAAAATGGTAACTGACAGTTTTGGCACAGGCCTGAAGCAGCTTGCCAAAAAAATCAGTATTAACCAGGTCTACGCCCTGGATAAAAATGGTATGGAAATTTACAACTGGGCGCCCGAAGCCGTATCTTCTCCACCCGGGGACTTTTCCAACCGGGCCTATTATCTTAGTCTGAAAGATGGCAATCCTTATTATCTGAAAGATAACGTCCGGGCGGAATTTACCCTGGAGCAGGTGGTTTCCTGGACAACGGGGAAGTTTACAACGGTAATGGCGAAAAAATCCATGTTTAAAGATGCTATTCCTTATATAGCCGTGGCTTTTAATCTGAGTTGCTTTGAACACGATGTACTGCCAGCCGGTTTTCTGTACGCGGTTGTCAATGAACAAGGCCAGGTGCTATATCATCAAAACGCTTCCAGGCAACTCAACGAAAATCTCTTCAGCGAATTCTCCAATCACACTGTCCTGAAAGCGGCGATCGAAGCCAGGAACGATGTATTTTTCATGACTGGCTACGCCGGCAAAGATTATAACGCTTTTGTTTCTCCGATTAAGGGTTTGCCCTACTATCTGGTTATCCTCGAAGATCATACTTTTTCAGGTATCCGGGATATTAATAACTTCTGTTTCAGCTACTTCATGCTTTTTGGCTTTTTTCTCCTCCTGGCTGCAGAATTCCTGATCGTGTTTATCGTCTCTTATAAAAAGCGTTATTACCAGAAACAATATTTCGATATTTCCTGGATCGGGCCAAATGAGCACTTTCACAAGCAATATAATATCGCCGCGGCCGGAAATATCGGGGCCATCATTTTGCTGATCGCGATATACTACTGGACGACGTTTCTGCAATACTTGTTCATCCTCCTGATCACCGCGACGATGATCACCTGTTTTCTCAACTATCTTTACAGAAAGGTTTATCAAAAAGACCATGATAAACCATCGGCGATATTGAAAAAGAATGCACTGACGGCTTTACTCATCATTACTATTATATTAAATGTATATGCTGCCCGGCTTACCGATTATCTGCCAGTCGCCATTTTTCAGCTTGCTTTTGGTCTTTTGCTGCTCGCGATCCCGAAAATTTACCGTCGGGGCGAAAATGCGGATTGGTTAAAAAAGACTACCACCTGGGACTATAGCTGTAGTTTTTCCC
This sequence comes from Mucilaginibacter sabulilitoris, assembly GCF_034262375.1. NCBI lineage: Bacteria > Pseudomonadati > Bacteroidota > Sphingobacteriia > Sphingobacteriales > Sphingobacteriaceae > Mucilaginibacter > Mucilaginibacter sabulilitoris. The sequence continues at coordinate 3,661,753 of NZ_CP139558.1, read as the reverse complement.
TGATGATTTTTACCCGGCTGATCGTTACCAGCGGACTGCCGGTAGTGGCATTTTTTATCGCGACGTCCATTTATGAAGTGAAACTGGTTACCCGGTACCGGCACACGGAGTTTGTCAAAAGTATCCAGAAAGATACCAGTCAGTCATTAGACAAGTTAAACTTAAACAAAATTTATTTTGATAGTATTTGGGTCGATAAAGCGGAAACTTTCAGCGGTAATCCCAATATCCGCAGGGCGTCCGATGAAGTATATTCCAGCTGGCTATTTAATAAATTAATGATCGGCGCGGATGAATTGATCCCGGAAATTAAAGAACTTGATCACAATGCGGCGGATAGTTCAAGAATATATAGCAGCTTGTTTGCCCAAGGCCGCGGCGAGTCGTATTTTCACTATAAAACGAATAGTCGCTTTTATGTCGCTTCCACTTCGCTGCTATACCGGCTGCCGAATCCGTTTGATCCGGAGGAATGGTTTAGCGGTTTAGTATATTGGCTGATTTTTTTGAGCGCGTTGGGAGGGTTTTGGTTCGTACTTCACCATGTCCTGCGAAAGCTATTTGCACTGAACCTTACTTCCGAAACTTATTGGGATGATATTGATTCGCTGCTGCTGACCCATGACGAATTGAATCCCCTGGTGTTCCTGATTGGGTCTCCCGGGTCGGGTAAACTGACAAAAGTTAAAAAACTCATAGAAAAGTCCGCTATTAACGGAAAAAATGGCGATCCAATCATTTATAACCCGCAAGATCCCAGTTTGGACACCTTTTTTATCGCGGATATGATCCTGCTCCCAAATGATGGGGAAAATGGGGTTTGGGATGATATTTTAACCGAAATGGATAAGGAGAAATATCAACTGATCATTATCAATCATTTCGAATATGATATCAAAAACACCAAGACCAACAATCTCAAACTTAACTTTCTGGAATCGCTGCTCCAGAAAAACAAAAGCAAGCTATTGGTGATATCCACTGTCCATCCGGTAAATTTTTTGGACTCGCTAAACCAGCAAAACAACGAAAATACAACAAGCGACCGTCAGCCGGAGCATGATTTGGAAAGATGGCACGTACTTTTGGGGCATTTTAATATTGCGATCGAAAGACTGAAAAACTGCGAACTTAATTTTACTAAGGATACTCCGGAATGGGAGAAGATGCTCTTATATGAAACCCGGAACAGTCATTTCCTTCAAAGGCTCCGTAAACCTGTGCTTACTATCATGAAGGAGAAGGACAAGAAAGCCCCCGGATCCGTCGATGGGGAATCGTTATCTGCCAAATTAGGTGTAACCTCGCATTATTTTTACATGTATGTTTGGCAATCATTAACCAAAGAAGAAAAATTCCTTTTATACGATCTGGCAGAGGATGGATTAGTAAACCCTTATGACGATTATAACCTGACGCTGCTCATCAGTAAAGGCTTGATCATACGGGAATACAATATCCTGAAAATATTCAACAATGAATTCCGTAATTTCATATTGACGGCGATAGGACATGCGGAGGCCCTGCAAATCCAGGAACAAATAAAAGATACCGGTAACTGGAGCAAGCTAAAAACACCGCTCCTGCTATTGATCCTGGCTGTATTAGTTTTCTTATTTACTTCACAAAAAGAAACCTATTCCACATTATTAAAATATCTGGCTATTGTTACAACTGGTGTTCCGATAGTTCTTAATGCTTTTTCCGCATTAAAATCAAAGCCAAAGGAAGGGTAGGCCGCGTCTTTCCCGTATTCCTGAAATTGAAAAAACATTATTTACGCACCAGCGTATCCGTTGTGGACCCTCTTAATATAAGTTCAGGTTGAATGATAATTTTACTAAGGTCCTTAAGTCTCACCCGGTTTTCCAGTTTGTCCAGGAGGATCTTAAATAATTGTTTGGCCATCTCATCCAGGGGCTGGGCAATTGCACTGATCGATGGATTATAAATACGGAAAACATCGTGGTCATCGAAAGCGATCACCCCGATATCCGATGGAATTTGAAGCCCCGCTTCATTTATCGCTTTTATCCCGCTAAGTGCGAGATAGTTGGTAGCAAAGATAATAGCATCGATATCGGGATTGTCTTTGATAAACTGAAGCGACTGCTTTACTGTCGTCTCCATAGGGTTTTCAAAGGGCACTTTCAGAATCAAAGGCTTCAACTTGTATTTTTTAAGCGCCGTCATATAGCCGTCGCGCCGCTCAAGCATTTGCGTCTGACCGGAATTCAGGGTGACCAGCGCTATTCTCTTCGATAAGGCCTTCACTAAAAATTCAACGGCCTCATAAGTGCCATGGTAGTTATCGAGGCCCACATAATCGGTCGGTATGCCGGGCAGGTAACGGTCAAACAGCACCACAGGCAAACCATCAGTCAGTAAAGCCTGAATTTCCGTTTCAATACCTGGCGGCGGCGTGATGATATAACCGTCCACATGCCGCGCCCTTAATAAACTGATTAGTTCGCGGGTTTTCTCCGGGTCATTTTCAGTACTGCAATAAATAATCTTATAACCATTTTTATAAGCCAGCGCCTCCAGGTGGAAGGCGATGTGGGAAAAAAAGTAATCCGATATTTTTTCAACCAGCAGGCAGATCATCTTCGTCTTGCCCGTACTCAAGCTTTTGGCAAGCTGATTGGGCCGGTAACCCTTCTCTTCCACAAACTTCAGCACACGTTCGGTCAGTTCCTCACTGATCCGTTTTTCTTTTGCTTTTCCGTTTAATATAAATGACACGGTCGATTTGGCAACATGTAATTCATTCGCGATGTCGTTAATCGATAGTTTTTTACTCATGCAAAACAGGCTGTTTGAGGTTGAAAGTTAAAAGTATTTTTTTCAAATGTAATGCTTTTGATTTGCAAAACCGGTTTTATTATTTATAATTGCAGCGCAGGATAAAAGAGGCTTTTAGACACGCCATCCTTCCGGTAGGAAAACAACCGGCCAATGTAGCTTTCCGGATCAATATGCAATATGTCTGCTATGCAAACCCAACATCCACCACCACACGTATTGACTGCCGATATCGGGGGCTCACACCTGACAGCAGGCATCGCTAACTTCAGCACCAATGCGGTGATACCCGAAAGCGTCATCAGCGCTGAGGTCATGAGCAAAGGTACTGCAAAAGAAATATTGCATGGATGGATTATGGGTTTACAAGCGGTTATGAAAATAAATGATCACCCTCTGGCCGGCTTGGCCGTAGCGATGCCCGGCCCTTTCGACTACGACAGGGGCATATCCTATATCAAGGGCTTGGACAAATACGAAGCTATATTTGGAATGGACATTAAAAGACATCTTGCTGACGCCCTTGCTATGGAACCAGACCGGGTACGCTTCAGGAACGATGCCGAATGCGCTATAGCGGGCGAGGTACTGGCCGGCGCAGGGAAGGGCTACAACAAAGTAATAGGAATTACGCTCGGAACGGGGTTCGGTTCGGCTTTTTCAGTTGAAAAAATAACGAAAGACCTCAACCTCGGCAGCGATCCGCACGGATCAAGTATCGCGGACGACTATTTTTCAACCCGATGGTTTGTAAAGCGATATGCCGCTTTAAGGGATCAGTTACTGACCGGCGGAGTAAAAGAACTGGCCGCGTTGGCTGAAAAAAGTGACCAGGCGAAACAGGTGTTCGATGAATTTGCTGACGGACTTGGCGCCTTTCTTTTGAAAGTGACAAAAAAACTGCAACCGGAGGTGTTGGTTATTGGGGGAAATATCGCCGGGGCTGCTGATCTTTTTCTGCCCCGGCTCAAACGAAACCTGGGGCCGCTTCCTGTCCGGCTTGGACAGTTGGGAGCGCAAAGCCCATTGATCGGCGCGGCAGCGATATTTAAAGAACCCTGAAGACCAGCCCCATTCCGCTATCGCCATTATCGCTTTTGTAAAATTTTTATCGTATCAGGATAACTTCTTGATAATTAATTTGCAAAACCGGTTTTATTGATTAATATTGTCTAAGTTATAAAACCGGTTTTGCAAACAGTCATGCCGGTAACTTTCCAATTACCAAACCTATACTACAGCCTGATGAATAAACATATAACCAGCCTATTAGCGGCCTTAACGTGCCTGCTGTTTTTTTCGCCTACGTTTGCACAGACTAACGGGCGAAATACATTGCCCAAATGGGCTTTTGGGGGCTTTGAAAGACCTGCTCATATCAACCCCATCATATCTCCTAAAGCAAGCTCAAAGTTTTCGGACCCCATGTCGGGCCAATCAGTCGGATGGGAAGCATTTTATACGTTTAACCCCGCGGCTGTGGTTAAAAACGGTAAGGTAGCAGTATTATACCGCTCTGAAGACATGACCGGCGACGCAATTGGTACCCGAACATCGCGGATTGGCTATGCTGAAAGTATGGATGGGCTTCATTTTAAAAGAAGGGGCACGCCCGTTGTTTATCCGGGGCATGACAATCAGAAAGAATTTGAATGGCCGGGCGGGTGTGAAGATCCAAGGGTCGCCGTAACGGAAAAGGGAACGTATGTCATGTTTTACACGCAGTGGAACCGGAAAGTGCCGCGCCTGGGCGTCGCTACTTCAAAGGACCTGGTTACCTGGGTTAAGCACGGCCCTATTTTCAGGAAATTTTATAACGGTAAATTCGCTGATATCCCTAATAAATCCGCGTCCATTGTGACCCGGCTTAAAGATGGCCGGGTTGTCATTGCCAGAGTAAACGGTATATACTGGATGTATTGGGGGGAACAGCATGTATTTGCCGCTACCTCCACCAACCTTATTGACTGGAGACCTTTAACCGACAGCAAAGGTGGGCTCAAATGGCTGATCTCCCCGCGCAAAAACTATTTCGACAGTGACCTTACCGAATGTGGCCCTCCTGCCCTGATCACAGAAAACGGGATCATCTTATTTTATAATGGTAAAAACCATCCCGGGGAAGGTGGTGATAAACGCTTTAATGGTAACTCCTATTGTGCCGGCCAGGTATTGTTCTCACTGCAAGATCCGGCTAAAGCGATCGGTAGGCTCGATGTACCTTTTTTACGGCCCATGGAACCATTTGAAAAAAGTGGTCAATATGTGAACGGGACAGTTTTTATTGAGGGGCTTACCTTTTTTAAAAACAAGTGGTTTTTGTATTATGGCTGTGCCGACTCGAAAGTTGGCGTAGCTGTTTTTGATCCGGCTAAACCTGCACCGCCAGATCCCTTGCCTGCATTATAAATCTCCCTCCTCAACCTAACGCACAATTTTAGTAAAAAAAATGCCTGATCATCAACGGAAAATTTGGTGTCAGAGAAAAGCTTGAAATTTAAAACCGGGCAGAAAGGAAGATTCTATGGAATGACCTGTTAAACTTCTTATTGGTGGTAGTAAACGGCGCATGCTGTACTACCGGACAGACCGGCGAAACCATCCCGGTCACGATGATATGAATAATCATTAACTCAACAACAAAAGCATATGAAAAAAACTTACAGTTATTTCATTATCCGCAGATATGAAAAAAGGACCGCCTTAAACCTGAAGCTCGCAATTACTTTGTTTTTGGTAGTATTGATGCAATTTCCGGTCCGGGCAAACCCTTTAAATAAAGCCATCGTTGGACCGGCAGCCGCCGACATCAAGGTGAGCGGTACGGTTACTGATGCTGCAGGGATTACCCTTCCCGGCGCTTCCATCAGTTTAAAGGACGGAAAAGCGCTGGCGGTTACCGATGTTAACGGGCGCTTCACTGTAACCGTAGCTGAAAACGCGGTTTTAACGATAAAGTATATCGGGTATGAAACGCAGGAGGTCCCGGTTTCCGGCCGCACATTGCTTAATATCACTTTGCAGGCTGCCGCAGGCAATCTAAATGAAGTGGTGGTAGTGGGTTATACCACGCAAAAAAAGAAGGATCTCACCGGTGCTGTTTCCCTTATCAGCAGCAAAGATATCAGCAGCCTGCCCGTTGGCGGGGTCGACCAGGTACTGCAGGGCAAAGCCGCGGGGGTTTCTGTTACCGAAAATACTGGTGCTCCGGGCGGGGGAATCTCCGTTCGGGTACGCGGGGTCGGAACGATCAACAACAACGATCCGCTGTATATTGTGGATGGTGTACCGACGCAAAACGGCATTAACGAAATCTCACCGAACGATATTGAAACTATCAATATTTTAAAGGATGCTTCCTCCGCGGCTATTTACGGGGCAAGGGCATCGAACGGTGTGGTTATCGTTACCACGAAGCGCGGCAAATCGGGCAGGACCCAACTCAGCTTCAGCGCTTATACTGGCGTCCAGACGGCTCAGCACCTGATCAAAATGGCCAATAACGTGCAATACGTAAGCGCCTATAACGCAGCCGCCAAAAACGACGGGAGGCCGGCCATATCAGACAGCCTGGCAGGTACCCTTTCCAACGTTAACTGGCTTAAAGAGGTGCTCAAATCCGCGCCCGTCACCAATGCGCAGTTGTCTGTAAGCGGTGGGAACGACAATTCCCAGTACATCGTTTCCGCGAATTATTTTAAGCAGGATGGCCTGATCCAGAATTCTTCCTTTAACCGTTTTAACCTGCGGACGGCCGTAAGCGGAACGATTGCGAAATTGATTAAGGTGGGTACGAATGTAAACCTGGCTTACTCCAAAACCAGGAGCGTGGGAAGCTCAGGAGACGGGTACACCGGCGCAGCGGCCAGCGTGGTACGCTTTGCCTTATTCCGTACGCCTGGCACACCAGTTCGAAATGCCGCCGGGCAATTCGTGGATTTGCCAAAGCAGGACGCCTTACTGGGAAATTTTCTGGGAGATGGTATCAACCCGGTAGCTTTAGCCGATGCGAGCAATGATAACACTTATGCTTATACGATATTAGGTGACGGATATGTGGAAATAGACCCGGTAAAAGGCCTGAAAATAAAATCGGACATCGGCGTTAACCTGATCCAAACCGATTACAAGCAGTTTTTTGAAACATTCGGTATCGACCGCTTTTTTAATTCTCCCAATTCCCTTGCGCAATCGCATACCAATGATCTGAACTATAACTGGACCAATACGGCCACCTACGACCTTATCCTTGGTAAACATACCATCAACTTTTTAGCGGGATCCGAGGCCATTAAGCAGGATGTACAGGCTCTGTCGGCTTCCCGTAAGGGTTTTACGGATCAAACGCCCAATTTCCAGTACCTCGATAACGGCACCGCATCCTCCCAGCAAAACGGCGGTAATGAGTACCATTCTGCACTATTCTCGATATTTGGCCGCGCGGGTTACCAATATGATGACAAATACCTGGCAAGTGTAAACTACCGCCGTGATGGTTCATCGCAGCTGGACCCGTCTTCGCGTTATGAAAGCTTTTATTCCGGTTCATTAGGCTGGAGGATCGACCGGGAGGATTTTATGAAAAATATCAAACCGGTATCAACCTTAAAACTCCGTGCCAGCATAGGTCAGCTGGGTAACTCACAAATAGGCACCTATCCCTATACCTCGCTGCTGAGCGGTAATTTTTACTATCCGTTTAACGGCGTTACCACACAGGGCTACAGCATAACCTCCAAGGGTAACCCAAAAATTCGATGGGAAAAAAGCACACAGAAAGACCTGGGGCTCGATCTGGGTTTTTTTGAAAATGCGATGACCTTAACCGCCGATTACTATATCAAAAACACTTCTGAAGTGTTGTTAAATCTTCCGCTACCCAGCAGCGCGGGCAACGGCGGTAACCCGGCAGTAAACGCAGGTAAGGTACGTAACAACGGCATTGAGCTGGAACTGGGTTATAAAAAGACCGTCAATACCAATTGGACCTATACGCTGAGCGCGAACTTTGCCACGGTAAACAACAAGGTGGTATCGCTGGCCGGCGGGGCACCAATAGCCAACGCGCGTATCGACAATAACTATTTCGCCACCCTTACAGCACAAGGCCACCCGATAGGTTCTTTTTACCTGTTACAACAAGAAGGTGTTTTCCAAAATGCCCAGGAGGTATTTACACACGCTTACCAGGGTCCTGGTATAAGGCCCGGTGATGTCATGTATAAAGATGTTAACGGCGATGGCATTATTGATGATAAGGACCGCAGTTTTGTAGGCAGCCCGATACCCAAGTTCACTTATGGGCTCACCGCAGGCCTTCAATACAAAAACTTTGACCTGAACGTATTTTTCCAGGGCGTATACGGTAACAAATTATACAACCAGGTGTTAACCGATATAGAAGGTTTTTATCGTCCTTTCAACATCACCGAACGTGTTGCTACCCAAAGCTGGACAGGGCCCGGATCCGGCAATACCTTCCCGCTGTTGTCATGGTCGGACGGTACGAACAACAAACAGCCGTCCACCCGTTTCCTGGAAAGCGGATCGTACCTGAGGCTAAAAAATGTACAAATAGGTTATAAGCTGGGCCATAACGCGCTCAAAAGCATAGGATTGTCGTCGGTCAGGGTATTTGCAAGCGGCCAGAACCTGCTGACATTTACCAAGTATACCGGTCTGGACCCGGAACAATACTATAACAGCAATAATGGCAACGCCGTCACTGCGGTTGGTATCGACTGGGGAACTTATCCAACGGCGCGTACCATAACATTTGGTATTAACGCGAATTTCTAACCATTAAAAAAGACGGAGATGAAATCAAAGCATATTTATTTATTTCTTAGCGCATCCCTTCTCATCGTGACAAGCGGCTGCAAAAAATTTCTGGAGCAACCTGTGCTTGGCCAGTACCAGTCGGACAATTTTTTTACTTCGGATGCCAACGCCGTACTGGCGGTAAACGCGGCTTATTCGCCGCTCACCTTTACCGACGCCTCTTCCAACGCAATATGGGTGCTGGGCGACCTGGCATCTGACGATGCGGTAAAGGGCAGCAGCGACGGCGATCAGAGTGATTTCCTGAGCGTACAGAATTTCAATATCAACCCATCCAATGCAGCTGTCGAAGCAGTCTGGAAAAGATATTATGACGGCATTTTTAAATGCAACGTAGTGACTGATGGGCTGGCCGCGGCAAAGACAGGGGTTTCGGAACCAGTAAGGAATGCGGCTTTGGGCCAGGCGGAGTTTTTACGGGCTTATTATTATTTTAACCTTACGGTTGCCTACGGCGATATACCCCTGCACCTTAAAGTGGAAAGCCCGGAAGAATTACAAAGCCCTGCCCTGCCCCAGGTACAGATCTACGCACAAATAGAAAAGGACTGTCAGGCCGCGGCGACCGTACTACCGGCCAGCTGGAAGGATGGCGACGCAGGCAGGGTAACGAAAGGCGCAGCGCTCGCCCTACTCGCAAAAACCTACCTGTTTGAGAAAAAGTGGGCGCTTGCAGCCTCCACCGCGGCACAGGTGGAAGCTTTAGGTGTCTACAGCCTGTTGCCTGTCTTTTCGGACAATTTCAGGGCTGCCACAAAAATTAATTCGGAAGCGGTGTTTTCCATCTTGCATACTACCGGTTTATCTCCTTTTCAGGGCAATACCTTAAATCAATGGTTTGCCCCGCGCACATTGAACGGTTACGGCTTTTATTTGCCCACACAGAGCCTGGTCAGCAATTTTGAAAAAAGTACCGCAGGGGTTGATGATCCGCGTTTGGATTACTCCGTAGGCAGAGCGGGACACCCTTATTATGACAGCGCATTTGACTCCAATTGGACCAGTACCGGCTATGTAAGTAAAAAGCACACCCAGCCCCTCGCGGAGATCCCGGTGAGCACTAAGGGCGACGGTAATCTAAATTACCAGGCTATCCGTTTTGCTGAAGTATTGCTGATCAAAGCCGAGGCGCTTAATGAATCGGGCAACGGTGCGGGCGCTTTAATACCCCTAAACAAAGTTCGTAAACGCGCGCGCGAAAGCTATATTCACGATACCGCACTTTCTGCTATTACCAACGGAAAAGTCCCCGATGGCTTATTACCCGATATTACGACAACGGACCAAGCTACCTTACGTGACGCGATACGCCGGGAAAGGCGCTCGGAGCTGGCGCTCGAATTCCATCGCTTTTTCGATATCATCCGTTACGGATCGGCCTATGCTGCCAGCGTCTTGAATAATAAACCAAACTTTAATTTCACCGCCAACCAGTTCTTCCCGATTCCGGAAAGCGAAAGGCAAACCAATCTTAAGTTAGGTAAATAATATGAACTTCTTTAATTATAGCACCATGAGCAAGATTAAAAACATCATTACGGCGTTCATCATCTTATCCGCCGTAGTGCTTTTGACAGCATCCTGTAAAAAGGACAAGGACAAGCCCAATTACAATTCGGATAAAACGAAATTAAACCTCCGGATAGATTCTGCCAACGCGCTTTATAACACCGCTGTGGAAGGCAAACAGGCCGGTGATTACACCACGGGGGCAAAAGCAACGCTTAAAACTTCCATTGACCTCGCCAGCCAGGTTAAAACCGGTAGCTTCACACAGGAGCAGGTAGACAACGCGACGGCTAACCTGATGAGGGCGCTGGTGCAATTCAGCACCAAACTCATACAGGAGATATCGGCCGATAACCTGGTTGCTTACTGGAAGTTTGACGGCGACGCGAAAGACGCGAGCGGCAACGGGCATGACGGGCTGCTAAAAACGGGTTGGGTTGGTTCATCTACCGCCACTGCACTTGACGGTGGTACTGTCCCAGTGCTGACAACAGATCGTTACGGGGCTTCGGGTAAAGCCTATACTTTTAATAACGGTGCTTATATTGAGGTGCCGTATAACAGCACCTTGCGGCCGAACAGCTTTACCATCAGTGCCTGGGTCAAACCCCATATGGCCAGCAACGGTAATTATATTTTTTCGCTTAACCGCTGGCTGGGTTATAAATTTCAGTTACAGGGAGGAAACTTGCCTTTTCTGACCGTGAATACCGACACTGGTGATCATGACCAGGATGATGGCGGCGCGGCAGTTCAACTGGATAAATGGACACAGGTTATCGTGAGCTTTACCAACGGCACCGAGAAATTTTATATCAACAGCGTGCTGGTAAAAACAGCCAACGTTACCGGCAACCCGCTTCCCCTGGTCTCTCCGCCGAACCTCGCTATCGGCAATGAGCTGCCCAAGTCGGCTTATAATTTTACCGACAGCAATAGCCCAAACGCTTTTTATGGCGCGGGTTTCTTTATCGGTGCAATAGACGAAGTAAGGTTATATAACAAGGCACTGAGCGACGCGGAAGTAAACTCCTTGTACACTATGGAACAGCCTTAAACAAGCTAAACCACAGACCTGCGAACTGTGTTATGATAAAAAACCGGTTTGCAGGTCTGTTAATCACCCGAAATCACAGACTCGGTTATTTTGTTGTCATCAAAAAACTGCGCAAACGGCAGTACCTCCTGCTCCGTTCTTTTTATATGCCGCCAAACCCCGCCCTGGTTGAGTTCACTTCGCCAGAAACCCATTTTTAGTGCGGCTACCGTTTTTCTTTTTCATATTATTCTTCCTTAATGAGAAACAATTGTGACCGAAATGGCTATTTGCTTTTTTTGATCAATAATAACTTTGTTCCGCCAGGCAGCGTTTCAGGAAATGCAGGTTCTCCAGGGCCGCACCCGCAGTAATATTAAAATAGGCGTAAACAGTTTTACCTTCCTGTTGCCATTCCCGAATATAGGAAGCATATTCGTATAAGAAGCTTTCCCCATAGCTACCTTATAATTACCGGACGGCCCGTGGAAACGCAGGTAGACCAGCCGGTCAGCGGTGATTTCCATGGGCGTCGCTGATTTGGGCATATCCTGTAATACCATGGTGGCCTGGTGTTGGTTTAACGATTCAAATATGTCATCCTTATACCAGGATGGATGCCGGAATTCCACAGCGATGGGCCAGTCATAAGTTTTAGCAACAGCCAGCAATTCAAGGAACTGCGGGTTGGCGCTAACCTGCAGGCTGGGCGGAAACTGGACAAGCAGGCAGCCCCATTGCGTTTCAGGCAGCCGGATAGCTTCCATAAAATGATGAACGTCTTCCGTACGGAACAACAGATTTTTCTGATGCGTGATCCCTTTCCAGAGTTTAAAAGTAAAACGGAAGCCGGAACCGGCTTCCGATGCCCAGCGATTTATTGTTCTCACCCGCGGAATTTTATAAAAAGAACTGTTAATCTCGATGCTGTTCTCCTACAGCGCATAATAGGACAGCCGGGAAAGGTGGCTATATTCCGGCGGAAAGTCCCGCTTCGGCTGATCGATCTGCAAGCCGCTCGTGCCGCCCATCATCGTACCAAAATCTAATCGGCATCATTTTAGCAGTGCATTAAAAAAGAAATATGAGCTGGACCTGCCCCAAATGTGATCGCGAACTACCCTGGAAAGATTACCGGCATTATTGCGCCCGGGTAAACTTAGACAGTTTGTTTGAAGGACGTTCGCCGGAGCTGGTACTGGCCTTTGATAAAATACTCGCTGAAGTAGCCGATTGGCCGAAAGTGCTCGTCGGCGTAACCCCCAATTGTATCGTCTTCACCCGCCGTGTCGGTTTCCTGATCATCCGCCCCATGAAAAAAGAACTCGACCTCAAGTTCTACTCTGCGGTGCCTCACCCCGAAAAACCTGTCCGCAAAAGCGTAGCCGACGGAAAAAAATTTGCCAACCACATCCGCATCTCCACCACAGATGACATCAAACCCGGTCTGTTTGTTTACATCCGCGAATCCTATAACCTACCTTGAACTCCTACAAAAAATCCTTCCATTCTATGCCACCTAATTGCTGACAAAGTGTGGAGCTCAGAAAGCTGCCGTATCTCTCGCTTCCAGTAACAAAAAAATATTTTTTTATTATCTACCACCAAGTAAAATATTCGCCCTTACCTTTGAACTATCAAAAGCGGCGAACCCGCCCCATTGTGATAAGGTTTCCTCTAAAAATACGGCTCTTAAGTGTTGAATATTAAACACCCTTTTGGTTAATTTACAAATTCTAATTATTTGAAACCTTATTTCAAAGTAATGAATTTAAGATGGTGTTATTTTTTTATTGCTAGCATATTCGCTCTTTTTAGCTGCAATCAACAGCCGTCAAGTAATAAAGCTCAAAGAGATCGCCTTAGAAATCAACAAACACTCCCAAAGGATACTACGATCTCCAAAAACATAACGACAAATGATACAGGTGTCATAAATGATTTATATAATAAATTATCGACGACTACATTGCCATTTCTTCCTTCTAATCAAACTCTCAGTGCTAAAATTGCTTCTAGAACACCCTCCTTACCCTACACATCGGTAGAGGATAAGAACTTAGTACATATCAAAAAACAGACTCGTTTAATACCTGTAGATAGTGCTTTTGTAATAGGTGGATTGAAAACCTCACGCCCCCAGATAGTGAATCCTGATGGTGGAACATCATTTGGGGACTTTGATTGCCTTTTGGACTCGGCGAATTGCCTCAACACAGATGAATATGGTAAAATAGGAATTGTTTGTGCTTTGAAAGTTGATACCAACTATTTGTGTCATATTATGCTAACTCATAAAGATTGGTATTATAATGATCGCGGTATTTTAGCATTAATTACTCCTCAGGGTAAAATACTTGATTGGGTGTTTTCCGATGGAGAACTTACTCAAGGAAACCCGCATGGCAATATCATAAGAACGCTTACAATCAATTCTGACCACTCGGTAAAAATTGAAGAATATTCAGTTGGAGATAATTCAGAACATTATGAATTTACTGCAATTTATAGTGTCAGCAATAGCAATTTTATCTTGAAAAAAAGAAAATTACACATGTTGAACCGATAACGAAAATATAATAAGTTTCCTCTGCGTTCTCATGGAACAAGCCTGGATGCTACCTGATAGTTGGGCAACTTAGGTTACAGACTATTTGCTCTAAAACCTTATCCGTCCTTTTAGTATCGTATGATATTATAATTCGCTACCTGATAGTTGGGCAACTTAGGTTACAGACTATTTGCTCTAAAACCTTATCCGTCCTTTTAGTATCGTATGATATTATAATTCAGTTAATGGCCATTCTTGCTTTATTCTTTGATACAACGCAGCTTTTGTCTGCAAGTCTACAAAGTGCGCGATGCCCTTTTCCTGATATAAAGTAAGTGTGTCTAATGTTTTATGAACGACCTTAAGCATTCTTCTGGCAATGGCTACAATGGCCTTCTGCACTTTCATCCGTTTACGCGGGCGTTCGAATAAAGCGCGCCAATATGAATCTTTGACTCTCACTGCTGCCCACGCAGCGGTAACAAGGGCTGTTTTCAAATAAGGATTACCTTTCTTAACCGATGTATCTCTGCGTCTACCTGCACTTTCGTTGTTACCTGGTGCCAGACCGGACCATGCTGTTAAATGATCTGCGGTACTAAATCGGCTCATATCATTGCCTGCTTCGCTTAAAATTATCTGCGCTGACCGGCCAGCAATACCGGTAATACTTTCAAGGTATTCATAAGCTAATGAATAATGTGCCTGAGTTATTTCGGTGATCATCACCTCAAGCGTACTAAGCTGGCTTTGCATATGGTCAAAGTCTTGCAACAGCATTTGTAACTGGACTAAGTGATGTGGTGCTAAAGTTCCGTCAAGCGCTTTGATCATTACCTGTTCTTAAATAGGCTGCCTTGAGTGATTCCGATGTAATAACTTTGCGTTGTGCATGCAGGTCCTTGTAACAGTCCGTTATAGATTGCCGTGTTTCATCGAGATAAACATTCACCTTTTTACCCTCGCTGGTATTGGATTTGCCTATCCCATTTTTCATATCCCAGCTTTTAACGCTGATTCTGTCCTTCAATACCATCGACGCCCTTTGCCCATTGACAGTAATTATTGCAAATACGGGAGCGCCCCCGTCCCTTTCTTTATCGGTCCTGATGTTAAAATGGATCCCAAAACTGTTTGTTGTTTTCATATTATTTGATTTTAAATGAGTTTCGTTTAATTTCTTTTCATGTTAAACTGACTCCATAAGGGCGAAAACCGGCAAATTCATGCCAATTAGGGCAATCATAACTAACTGTATTACAATTAATTAAACCACATCCGAATACCTCAAATCTACAATTTTAATTTAGGTATGCACTTTGGTAGCAAACAAGTTGAGAAATATTGATATTTAGAGCAAAGCCTATAAAGCACAAAACCCTGTAAATCAGATGATTTACAGGGTTTTGATTTGTTTTGATATCGCTATCTGTCAGGATGGCAGGACGACAACCATTGCCTGCATATAGCTGATATTAAGCAAATTACATTTCAAATCTCAAAACTGGTAGTCGGATTGGTGTCTGCTCTCCTTTTGAGCTATTCAAGGATACAAATTATTAAATGCTGAAATCGTTTTGTAAATATTTAAGCGAAAAGGCAGATTAAAGGACGATTAATGTAACTGTCAAAAACGGCCTGTTGTCTTAGAACTTACACTATCAATTCGCTCATTTTCCCATCCATATTTGTATCAACCAGTTTGGTTAGCTCGCTGTTATACCGCTTTGCCCGCAATGTTCTAAGCAATTAATTTTACGTTGATGGTATACTCCACCTTATCCAGCCCGGATGAATAATCCTTCGTGCTGTTGAAAGTAATGGACTTACCCAGCGCTAATTGAGAAAGACTGATACTGAAGTCGCCTACCACATCATCGTTGCTCGGCGAATCTTCGTCATACACCGTCACCTTTACGCTGGAATTGAACCATACGGAACGTCCGCAGGCCCAGGTATCACCTTCTTTCATGGAAAAATAATCGTACGTCGGATAAGGATAGGCAGTATCGCCATCCGCCTGAAAAATAAAATAAATTTCATTTTCATCTCCCGTGCCATCATTCGACGGGTGCACGCATTTTAAGCTTTCAATTATCAGGAAATTGCTTTTCCTGGGTTGCACAACGGGTTTGATGTAGGGATCCACGCCCTGGTCGCCCAGGATGAAAGTATAACTTTCCACAATAGCTATCCCCTCCTCTACCCCACCTCCGACCGTTAAAGCCACACCCAGCGGGCCGGAGCTGTTCCAATAAAAGCCAAGGCTGAATTCAATTTCCAAGCCCACATCCCCTTCAAGAGCCCATGCACGCCCGCCGAGGTCGGCCGGGGCATGGTTCCACAATCCGAATTGTACACCTGCCAGTGCACCAGCCTGGATACCCTCTTCCAGTGCCACAGATAAAAATTCGCATGACTGTAATCCTTTGGAGTTACCAACGCCGACAGCGACGCCCAGCGTGGCGGAGAATCCGACGATGAACTCTACCTCCACATTCAATCCTATAGAGAAGCTGCTGACCGGGAGATCCAGGGATTTGATCCAGCTGATCAGCTCTTTGAATATCGGATTATCCGGTAACCCGGCTACGTATGCCCGAAACGCGGGTAGGTCCATATGCTTCGTGGCCGCTAACTCCTCTTTGCCTTGCGGGGAATCGCGATAGCGCTCCCAAGCTTTTTCGGCTGCTGTAAAAACCTGCTTTTCTACGTCGGTCAACACCGGTTTTGCAGGTGGATTAGGGGGTGCGGGAGCATCCATGGACTGGTAAGCGGCTACATAATTAGCGAGCTGTATGTTCAGTTTTTCGTTCATTATTTGCTTTTTTGGAGTTAATCAATGTAATTGTAGTTGATTGTGTAATCGGCCCCGTTGTGATTGGTGAGGCGCTTGGAGCCAGAACCTGTGCCCGGCTGAAAATCATTGCTTTGGAGATAGGTCGCCAGATTAGGATCATAATTCAGGTCGTGATCCCAGATAGTGACCAGCACTTCATACTCAAAGTTGAGCACGAGGTTATTCAGCGTCCAGGTTGTTCCTTTCTTCATCTTCTCACTTTCATTCAAGCCGGCAGGCACACGGATGGGAAGGCCGCCGTCTGCCTGGCATACCAGGTACACCTCATCACCCGAAGACACATTGGTCTCGGAAGTGGCATTACATTTAATGGAAGTTACTTCGATAGAATGTTTACTCATGATTAAAATTTATTAGTTAACAAATTGATTAGGCTAACGACAGAATTGCATAGGTTTAATGGTTAGCTCTTTCAAACTTAAAAAATATTATATAAATATATAATTATTTATACAATATGTAAAAATGGGACTGGCAAATACTTTTAATAAGTATGTATTTTTCAATACTCAACTTTATGAAGTATTTTTATATAGCACTATAATAATTAAAATCCAAAGGCACTGCCGTTTTATATAAAATGTATAGATATTCTGAGAGAGGTAGAATATATATTCACAAAAGAAACGTGTTATTGAATTGAGGGTAAGAACAAATAGATTACATTATGGCGATGGTTATTTTGGCAATTTAACATGCGGGACCTTTAATTTATTACCTCAGGCTTTAAAAAGCACATAAAAAGATGAAAGTAATCCTTTATTTTAGCTCTATCCCTGATATTTATTTCTGAATAATAATTAAATCAGTACATAGTATCCTTTGCAAAAAATCAATCTTCCTGGAGGCGATACGCTCATAATTGTAGCAGATCTCTACAATGGTGCGGGAGTATAACAGCTTGACCTTTTTGCCAATGAAGCGGTAATACACACTGTAATAGTGTTTATCTGGGCCGAGATTAACATGAGCGAACTCGAGTAGCCAATCCCTTTATCCGTCCAGCTATCTGTCCAAACCATACGAAACAGATCATCTGCTCCACGAATAATACATGGGTCGCGCATCAATTCATCTTTAGAAACCATCGGACGTAACGTACATATTCATACATTGTTGTATATATGTGAAGTGTTTTGTAGCCTGTTTGTTGCCAAATGCCTTCTATTCCTTTTAAGATTACTCCCTGGTCATAGGTCCACTTATCCCCGGTTGGTAAGGTATCTTTCCAAATGGTCATCACCGTTTGTGCCACGCGCTGTGAATAAGGCTGTGTGTTTTGCGCCCGTAATACCGATCGTCGCCCGATGACAGACGCTGATGCAGCGAAATTGGTATTTCGTCACCTGTATCAGATGAACTCAAATGGTTTAACAATGCAATATTATAATTGGAATTATAACGTAACAACCTATTATTCAAATAATCAATAAATAACCAGATAAATTATTGTATAAAACACAATTAATATTATGTTTAAACAGATCAAAGGTGGTTTGCAACAATCTTACATGGAATTTAATGAATGATAAAGCGCCATGGCGTTGTTTAAAAAATGTGGTTTGGGATGTTGATGTGTTTCTGAAAAAAGCTCATTGGGCTTTTTAGAATGGTAGCGGCTTCGTTCATCCATAGTCAATACACCTTGTTCGTTGAGCGGCGTGTTTGTAAATGATACAATTTGTTTAATCATGGCCATAGGCCCTTCGTTATAATTTAGCAGCAGGCATTTGTTGTCGGTTGCTATAATTTCATGATATTGATTTAAATACCGCTCCAGCACCTGGGCAGTATAAATGTCAGGACGGTTATAAGTTAATTCCCCGGGCTTAAATCCAAATATTTCTGGTTCAATAAAACCGGGTATCGCTTGCATTCCTGGCATTTTCAGGTGCGATGCCAATACTTCGTAGGGACTGCGATAAATCAAAATAATTGGAACATCCGGGTAAAGTATTCTGAATTGTTTGTGAAAAAATATATGCCAGCTATCCGTCTTAATAAATAAATGCCGTTCATGGCCGGTTCTTTTCTGCCCGTAAAATTTTATGGCAGCTGCTAATAAATCTGCCGAATTGTTTTCATTAAAACCAGGAACCTGGTAAGGCAAGCGAAGCAGCGCATCAAAAAACGGGACTTCAGAAAGTACAATATTTGCAGCCGATGTGGCCAGTAATTGCGAAACCAGTGTGGACCCGCAACGCGATATGTGAAAAATAAAAGCAGAAGGCTCAACATAGGCTAATCCGGCAGCCCAGTCTGTGAGCACATCAATACCACTTATGGATGCAAACGGAGCGCCGCCGCCGTTCATCCTTTTACACTTATTAATAGTATCATCAAAAAACGGCTCGGTAAACGGCACAGCATAAGTATTTAACCACGAGCATTGTATTTGAGCTGCGGTGTTTTCGAGTTTATACGGGATCCAATCTTTTAGCAGCACGTTGGACATAGTTTTTTAGTTATTGGATGTGCCGATACTCATTAAGTCTTTTAACTTTTGTGCCAGTTCGTCGGCAAGTTTGTTTGAAGTATACGTATTAAGCCCCCTGAGTTCCCGTATGATATTGCTGAGATCGGCATTATTGGCATCCTCTTTACAGGAGATTTCCGTCGCCAAGCTCATAGTATGCTTAAGCCAGTCGTTAACCTTACAGTCAACAACCAGGTGGATCCGGTCAGTGGTACCCCTGTTTGCCACGTTGTGCATTAAATTGGCATTTATATACCAGCAATCACCGGCTTGCAGGGGGATGAGCTTATTGTCGATAGTAAATGATACCAAAGGATTAGTAATAATGGGGAAATGCAAACGCGCTTCGCCCATTTCAAAAGCCAGCTCTCTATCCCGGTGAGGTTTTATCTCAGCCCCTGCTTGCAGATTTAAAAAACGCACGGCCATTATCGGACTTCTGATCTGTGATAATAAGGTTTTAACGGTTGGGAAGCAAGGCATCATTGGGGTGTCTATATAATCTGCATCCGTTATCTGATCGGGTATGATGTTTCTGGTATCACCTCCCGGAGATCTTAATGCCAGCACTGTCCATGTCCCTTCATAATAAAATGTATTAAAATGCTTCTGCCACCCTTCCCGTATGGATTGAAGCTCTTTTTGTACAGCCTCGGAATTAAAAAGGAAGGGGAGTTTTGCATAACGGATCATAGATAATGGTTTAGGATTTATCAAGAATGAGGCATTTGGTCTTAACCAAATAATACGCGTCATTTTTTACAAAAAAGTGTTAAAATTTACGAAAATGGATACTTATTAACGCATAAAAACGTGATTTGAAGCTGTTTTTACCTTAAAATAACCTTCAAAAAAGCTGTTTTCACCCTGTATGACATTATATTTTTGATAGACATTTGGTGATAATAAGCTATATCATGTAGATTATAAATAAACTATTGGTTAATTATAGTATTTATTTTATTCATTTTATTTTACTAAAGATTTATGAAGGCAATCATTAAATACTTAATAGTAAAATAATTAAGTAGATTTAATTTTAATCAATATTTTATTTTTAACTAAAACTAAATAAAAAAATTATAATAATATATTAAAAGTAGTTACATTTACCTTTATAAACTTAAATCTCAAAACCAAAATAAACGCCCATTAAACGTTTTGCTACTAATTTTAGGTGATTTTACCCCTGATAATCACATTTATAAAGGCTTGACTATATAGTTTGACATGATATTGTGAATAATCATTTTAACAATCGATATGTTTAAATGTATGATTTATAATGCATTTTGATATGTTGTTTTAGTTAATATACTGATTTCGGTATACTATTATTAAACAATACCGTAGCATGCGCAAGTGCTATCCTGGAGTTGTTTATATTGATACACAAAACCATTTATAAATATTAATTAATACCTAAACAACCCTTAAATTATGGAAACTTATCTTGGAACTGTTTTAATGTTTGCCGGCAACTTTGCCCCACGTGGCTGGGCATTGTGTAATGGTCAATTGCTGTCAATAGCTCAAAACTCAGCATTATTTTCACTTCTCGGCACTACTTATGGAGGTGATGGCATAACAACCTTCGCACTGCCTAATTTGCAGGGTCGGGCACCAATACACTGGGGCCAGAGCCCGGGTTTAACTAACAGGGTAATTGGTGAAGCAAGCGGATCAGAAAATGTAACATTGATCAATACTCAGATGCCGCAGCATACGCATACGGTTTCGGCAAGTGCTGCAACCGGTACACAGGCTTCGCCAGAGGGAAATGTACTGGCCTTATCCTCAGATCCGGACGTTGGAGGCGCTCCATTAAATTTCATCGCCCCCGCTTCTATTAACACTACGATGGCTCCTGCCATGATTTCTACAGCGGGAAACAGCCAGCCGCACAATAACATGCAGCCTTATTTGGCGATTACCTTTATTATCGCTTTAGAAGGCATTTATCCATCAAGAAACTAATTGATTTAAATAAGAATCACTATAAAACCGTTTTACATTGATCCGGAGCTGATGAAAATAGGTATCGTATCCAATTCAGCAATGCTATACATCCCCCTGCTTTCAAATTTATATAACTATAAAAATAAAGCAGGGGCAATGTTATATGTGGGCAAAACTGCCGATCCTAATCAAAACCCTTCCGAAACGGTAAATTTTTGTAATGCCGCAGGTATTGAACTCACCTTTGAAAGTGAAAAGGATGATCTGTATAATTGGCAGCAATTAAATCAGCCTGACATTATTTTTTTTGTCGGCTACAGCCATGTTGTAAAAACGGCACGTCTTACCGATGTAAAATGGGGTATTTACAATGTTCACTTTGGCTTACTGCCACAATTCAGAGGACCCGCGCCTGTTTTTTGGCAACTTAGAAACGGGCTTAAAGAAATTGGATTAGTTATCCATCGTTTGGTTGATAAGTTAGACAGCGGTGCGGTAGTATGGCGACATAAAGTCTTGAATGAACCGCACTTTAGTTATGATTATGTTCATCAGTTATTTGGTGAACTATACATAAAAGGGGTATTTAACATATTAGATAGCATAACCGCAGGTAAAATGTTACCTGAAATTGAACAGGATGAAAGTAAGGCGGCCTATTACGAGCGCCCCCAGCTTAAAGATATCATGATCAATTGGGGCACCATGGAAGCTGAAGAAATTATTGATGTGATCAAAGCTTGTAGCTCATGGAATATGGGAGCCCCCACGCTGATCAATGGATCAGAGCTTAAAATTTTAGATGCAGCTGTTACCATCTCCAATAAGATGTACTATGCCCCCGGAACCATTATTCTCAACGCGAATTTTGGTTTCACTGTGGCATGCAGAAGTAATAAGTTATTGAATATCAATTTTTTCAACATCAAAAATTGTTATGTACCGGCCAGGTTTGCCAGTAAATACGGATTTAATACAGGGCAGCGCTTTATAAGCTATGCTGAATATCTAAACCTGGCAAAGATGGAAACAGAATAAATTTTATACATACTATAAAGGCATCTGCCTAACCTAAACCTTATTATAATGAAAAAACTTCTACTTGTTTTTTGTATAAGCCTTTTAATAGTCATGTTCGGTTTTCGGGCTTCGGCCCAAACCTTTGACTGGTCGTGTTTCCCAACCTCGGGCGTCATACTGGCCGATAACAATGTGATCGCCAATCTTAACCTGACCAGTGCTAACTGCAGTGTTGCCAATGGTTGGGTAGTACAGTGCCAGGGAACCGGCGAACAGCGGATTCTTACCTCAAATGTAGGCGGGAATCCTTATATCCGTATGCAAAAGGTCGGTACGGATGCAACGTTTAACTTTGCGCGTATATTAACAGCATCGGGCTCTCAGTTTACTTTACGGAGTATATCGGTTACACCAACTGCTGTAGGTGCTTTAGCCGGTGGCGATCAGGTAATTACGCTGCATGCTTATAAAGGAGGGCGTGAGTTAGGTTCAACATCAACAGCGGCATTCAATGCGTTCGGGTTAGTGAACATCCCCGAATCACAGCTGGGGGCCTTTGTTAATATAGATGAGGTGAGATTTACCTCTGATAAAGCTGCCGCTTTTGGTGTTGGTATTGATGATGTGGTCATTAGTACCGGTGCAACGGTGCCAAGCGTAACCACCGACAATTCGACATCGGTTACCGCCAGCTCCGCTACCTTAACCGGTACGGTAACCGCCGACGGTGGCGCCGCCGTAACCGAAAAAGGTATAGTTTACGCTACTACAGCCAACCCTACCACAGTTAATACTAAACTAACCAATGGTACCGGTACCGGAGCTATATCTGTAAGCGCTTCGGGTTTGGCGGGTAGCACTACTTATCATTATAGGGCCTACGCAACCAACTCAATAGGTACATCTTACGGCGCCGATCAAACTTTTACCACACTTGCAGCAAATAATCTACCGGTAGCCGTGGCCGATAATTATAGCTTTAAAACAGGCCAGGCTTTAACTGTTGCTGCACCGGGAATATTGGGTAATGATACTGATGCCGACGGTGACCCACTGACAGCCATATTGGTATTCGGCCCTGCCAATGGTACCCTGATTTTAAATCTAAACGGCAGTTTTACCTACACCTCAACCGGTGCAACTAATGATCAGTTTACCTATAAGGTTAACGACGGCAAGGGTGATGGCAATACGATTACGGTATCGCTTAGCCATGTCAACTCAAATCCTATAGCGAATAATGATCTCTCCAACACAAATCAAAATATTCCTTCAACTGGAAATGTGCTTACTAATGATACTGATCCGGATGGCAATGCTTTAACTGCATCGCTGGTAACAGCACCGGTAAATGGTACCGTGGTATTAAACGCTGATGGTAGCTTTACCTACACACCAAACAATAATTACGCAGGTTCCGATTCACTTTTATACCAGGTGTGTGATAATGGTACACCTTCTTTGTGTGATACGGCAACGCTGGTTTTCAACGTGTCGGCGGTAAATCAATTACCTGTAGCTGTTGCCGATAATTATAACATTAAAACCAATCAGACCTTAACCATTGCAGCGCCGGGTGTACTAAGTAATGATACCGATGCTGATGGTGACCCGATAACTGCCATATTGGTAAACGGCCCTGTCAATGGTACCCTGACTTTAAATCCCAACGGCAGTTTTACTTATGCCTCAACAGGTCCGGCTAGTGATAATTTTACCTATAAAGCAAACGATAGTAAAGGCGATGGTAATATAGTCACGGTATCGCTTACCCATGCCAACTCCAGCCCAGTAGCTAATAATGATATTTACAACACAAATCAAAATATTCCATCAACCGGCAATGTGCTTGCTAATGATACCGACCCGGATGGTAATGCTTTAACTGCGTCGCTGGTAACAGCACCGGTAAATGGTACCGTGGTATTAAATGCGGATGGTAGCGTTACCTACACACCAAATAATGATTACGCAGGATCCGATTCATTGAGATACCAGGTGTGTGATAATGGTACACCTTCTTTGTGCGATACGGCAACTGCCACTTTTAATATAGCGGCAGTTAATCAACCGCCGGTGGTAACAGCAAGCGCCGGAACCACTGTGTATGGTGCGGTACCTGTAATTGTTGACCCGGGGATAACGGTAGCGGATGTTGATAACACTACATTGTTTAGCGCCTTTTTAACTATACAGACAGGTTTTCAAGGTGGAGATCAACTGGCCTTTGCACCTACCGGTGATGTGGGCAATATAACCGCTTCTCCAGGGGCACCCGGCACATTTATCCTCAATTCAGTAGGATCATCGGCAACTCTCGCACAATGGCAAAATGCGCTTAGGTCAATAACTTATCAAAGTACATCTGCAAATACGGGCGACCGTACAATAACCCTTATGGTAAGCGATGGATTGCATAACAGCACCACGGCCTTCAAAACCATAACTTATGCCCCTTCGACAATCAGTACTACCGGCACATTATCGACCTTAGCTACAACTTACGGAACGGCGTCATCATCGGGTACATTTAACGTATCGGGTTTAAGGCTTAGCGCCGGTATATTGGTTACGGCTCCGGCTGGTTTTGAGGTGAGTGCCAACAACACCACATTTACCCCTACGGTTACCATTGGTGCAGCCGGAAACATTGCTTCAACACCGGTTTATATCAGGCTGGCCGCTGGCTCTGGAGCAGGCACTTACTCCGGCGATATAGTACTGAGCAGCACCGGGGTAAGCGATGTAAAAGTGGCAACGGTTGCCAGCACGGTTAATCGTAAAGCATTGACAGTTACGGCCAAAAATATTACCAAAACTTACGGACAAGCCCTTACCGATGGTGCCACAACTACTGAATTTACAGCTACAGGATTGGTAGGCACAGAAACCGTGGGTAATATGCTGATTGCTTACGGAACAGGCGCTGCTGCCAATGCCGCTGTTAATACCTACACCGGTTCGGTAACCGCCAGTGCAGCAGGCGGCGGCACATTTACACCGGCCAACTATACCATTAATTATGTAGCCGGAAACATCGTGGTGAACAAAGCAGCACTCACCGTTATCGCCAGCAATAAAGGCAAGGCCTTTGGTACAACCCTTACCAGTGGCTCGGGTTCTACTGACTTTACCTCAACCGGCCTCGTGGGTACAGAAACGATAGGCAGTGTAACCATTAATTATGGAGTTGGTGGGACAGCCCTGGCCCCGGTGGGCACATACCATATAATACCGAGTGCGGCCACAGGCGGTACCTTTAACGCGAATAATTATACTATTACCTATCAAGTCGGTACCCTTACCGTTGGCCAGACTATTTTAACTATAACGGCAAATAATGTTACTAAAATATATGGAGCAGGAGTTCCTGCCCTGAGTGTTACGTACAGCGGTTTTGTAGGTACCGATGATCCATCCAGCTTAACTACACAACCCACCATCAGCACAACAGCAGTTCCAAACTCGCCGGTGAATACATACGCTATAACAGCCAGTGGGGCGGTATCTGCTAATTATACCATTGTGTATAAGCCTGGTACGCTAACAGTTACTCCTGCAACATTGACCATTACGGCCAACAATGCTACCAAAATATACGGGGCGCCTGTTCCTGCACTAAGTGTAAGTTATAGTGGCTTTGTTGGAACGGATAATGCAACAAGCCTTACCACCGCTCCAACCATAACAACCACTGCCGTTACCAACTCGCCGGTAAATACATATCCGATCACGGCCAGTGGGGCAGCATCTGCCAATTACACCTTTGTATATAAGCCAGGTGCATTGACCGTAACAAAAGCGGCATTGACCATCACCGCTAATAATGCTACCAAAATATATGGAGCGACAGTTCCTGCACTAAATGTAAGTTATAGTGGCTTTGTTGGAACGGATGATGCATCAAGCTTAACCACAGCACCAACAGTAAACACGACAGCCGTTACCAATTCGCCGGTAAATACATATCCAATTACAGCAAGCGAAGCAGTATCATCAAACTATACTATAACTTATAAACAAGGTACTTTAACAGTAACACGGGCTACATTAACTATTATTGCCAATGATAAAACGAAGTCTTACGGCCAGGCGTTAACCGGCGGTGCTGGTTCAACTGATTTTACTTCAGCCGGGCTTGTAAACTCCGAAACCGTAGGCAGTGTAACCATTACTTATGGTACAGGTGCGGCGGCAGGCGCAACGGTTAATACCTACATCGGATCTGTAGTGGCCAGCGCGGCTACTGGTGGCACGTTTGCACCGGGTAACTATACCATTAGCTATGTTGCCGGCGATATTATAGTTGGTAAAAAGGTTTTAACTATTACCGCTAATAACGCCACAAAAACTTATGGTGCTGCTAACCCGGCTTTAAGTGTAAGCTACAGCGGGTTTACAGTCGGCGATGACGCATCAAGCCTGACCACCGCTCCGACGGTAAGTACTACGGCAGTAACTAACTCGGCTGTGAATACTTATCCTGTTACTGCCAGTGGTGCGGTATCGGCTAATTATACCATAGTTTATAAACCAGGTATTTTAACAATAAACCCGGCAACACTGACCATTACGGCCAATAATAAAAATAAACTTTACGGTGAAGCATTAACCGGAGGCGCTGGTTCAACAGCATTTACATCAGCTGGACTTATAAATTCCGAAACCATTGGCACCGTAACCATTGCTTATGGTGCAGGATCTGCCGCAGGCGCAGTTGCCGATGCTTATACAGGCTCTGTAACAGTTAGCGCGGCAACCGGCGGCACCTTTGCTCCGGGTAATTATCACATCAGCTATGTTGCGGGTGATATAATAGTTGGTAAAGTAGCGGTGACTGTTACCGCAAACACAAAAACCAAAACCTATGGCGATATCGATCCGGCGTTAACATACAGTGTTACCGGTGGTGCATTAGTGGGTACAGACGCCTTTACCGGAACGCTCGGCAGGGACGCCGGCGAAAACGCAGGCACCTACGCTATTAAGCAAGGTAGTTTAGCATTAAGCGCTAACTATATACTGACTTACAAAGGCGCAAATCTAACAATCGCTAAAAAGGCCATTACAGTAACTGCCGATCCGCAAACTAAACCTTATGGCGCTGCCGATCCTGCATTAACGTATCGTGTCACCAACGGCACGTTAGCATTTGCAGATACTTTCAGCGGAGCATTGAGCAGGGATGCGGGCGAGAATGCAGGTACTTACGCCATTAAACAAGGCAGCCTGGCATTAAGCAGTAATTACACGCTCACCTATAACGGCGCAGACCTCACCATTATTCAGAAAGCACTGACCATTACCGCCAATAACGCCACCAAAACTTATGGTTCGGTTAACCCGGCGCTTACTGTAAGTTATAGTGGTTTTACCGGTACGGATGACGAATCGAGCTTAACTACCGCGCCAACGGTTAGCACAACAGCGGTAACCGGTTCGCCGGTTAATACTTATCCTGTTACCACAAGCGGTGCAGTATCGGCTAACTATGCCATTGTTTACAAACCAGGTATTTTAACGGTCACTCCTGCCGCGCTGACCATCACAGCTAATAATGCTACTAAAACCTATGGCTCGGTTAATCCGGCATTGAGTGTAAGCTACAATGGCTTTGTTGGTACAGATAATGCATCCAGTTTGACTACTGAGCCAACGATAGCAACAACAGCTGTTGCCAATTCGCCGGTTAATACTTATCCCGTTACAGCCAGCGGAGCAGTTTCATCAAATTATACCATTGCATATAAACCAGGTATCTTGACTGTAACGCCAGTTGCATTAACTATCACGGCTAACAATAAAACCAAACTTTATGGGCAAATACTAACTGGTGGTACTGGGTTAACAGCATTTACCTCAACAGGACTTGTAAATTCCGAAACCATTGGCAGTGTAACCATAACTTATGGAACCGGGGCCGCAGCCAACGCGGCGGTTAACACTTACACAGGTTCGGTAGTGGCGAGCGCTGCAACCGGTGGTTCGTTTACATCGGGCAATTATAAGATAACTTATGTAGCCGGCAATATTATTGTAAACCAGGTGACTTTAACCATTACGGCTAATAATCAAAGTAAGATTTATGGTTCGGCTAATCCGGCATTGAGTTTAAGCTATAACGGGTTTATTAATGGTGATAACAACTCCAGCTTCGCAACCAAACCATCAGTATCTACAACGGCTACTGCTGCATCGGGGGCAGGTACCTATCCAATTACGGCCAGCGGTGCTGTTATTGCGAATTATAAAATTGTATATGTTCCCGGAACTTTAATCATTAACAAAGCAACGTTAACCATTACTGCCGAAAATAAGAGCAGGCTATATGGTGCGCCTAACCCGGCACTTACTGCTGCCTACAGTGGTTTTGTGAACGGTGATGATAAGGAGAGTTTAACGACGCTGCCAGTACTAACAACCCCGGCCAATACTACCTCAACGCCGGGAACTTATCCGATAACGGCAAGTGGCACGGTATCATCCAATTATACATTCAACTATGTTCCCGGTAAACTGATGGTTAATCCGCTGAGTGATGCAAATTTAATTAACCTGGTACTAAGCTCGGGTACTTTATCACCGGCATTTACATCAGGTAATCTGGCTTACACCACACAGGTTGATAATGATGTTGACCATATCAGGCTTACCTTAACTTTTGATGCCACAGCAACTGCCCGGGTTAATGGTACATCAACCTCAAATAATCATGAATCTTACAGCATCCCGCTTAATACAGGTAATAATACTATTACCATTGTAGTAACTGCACAGGACCACACTACTACCAACACCTATACCTTATTGGTGTATAGAGGGGCTGATCAGAAAGATTTAGTGGTTACAAACATCCTTACACCAAATGGCGACGGGAAAAATGATGTATGGGTAATACAGGATATTCAGCTTTACCCCAATAACATAGTTACTGTTTACGACAGAGGGGGCCGCACGGTTTACACTAAACATGGCTATACCAATGATTGGAATGGAATGTATGGTGGATCGCCGCTTACCGAGGGAACTTATTATTACCTGATTGACCTGGGGCCACAGCAACGCAAATTCAAAGGATATATAACCATTGTAAGGAACAGATAACCGGCATAAATCAACAAAAGGCGAATGCCGATAAAAAGAAATTATTAATAACATGAAAAACTTTAAACGGAATAAAAATATGATATTAAAAAAGCCTTTACTGGTGCTGTTGCTGCTTATATGCGGTACGCTATGCTGTAAAGCCCAGTTAAATCCGTTTCAATCTATTTATTTTCAAAACCGCTACTTGCTTAATCCGGCTATGGCTGGTCTTAACCCGGGCCTTAACCTCAACATAGGCTACCGCCAGCAATGGAGTTCTTTTCCGGGCGCACCTAAATCGCAGATATTAACTGCCGATTACCAGGCGACGGATAAAGTAGGTTTGGGGCTTAATGTAAATGACGATCAGGCTGGCTTAATAAGGCAAACCCGGGCTATGGGTACCTATGCCTATCACTTGCCCCTGAGCGATAATAACCAGAAGCTGAACTTTGGTTTGTCGCTGGGTATTGATGATTCAAGACTTGATCGTGATAAAATTATAGGCGACGAAACTGATGAGCAGATTGCCAGGTATAATCAAGCAAAGCCTTATGTTGATGGCGATTTTGGTATTGCCTACACCAGCAATGAACTATTTGTTGAAGCTGTTGTCCCCAATTTAAAGGCCGCTTTTTTTAAAAACTCTATTGAACGGATAGATGTGGACAGGGTATTGTTCATGAGTGCGGTGAGCTACAAGATAAAATCGAATGATGATTTCAGTAACATGATATTTGAACCGTTGGTAGCTTATAGAAAGGTAAAGGGAGCAACCGATATTTTTGATGCCGGCCTTAATTTCACCATGACCAATTATTATATATCACTCCAGGCTATTTATCATAGTAACCAAAGCGCAGGTCTTGGTTTCGTTTTTGACCAAAAAGCATTTGCTGTAAACTTTACTTATAACCTGGAAACCGGGCGTATTAACAGCTATACCGCCGGGGCTGTTGAATTGGGCCTTAAACTTAAACTGTTTCAGAAATAACAAAGCATACTATTCAAACAAATATATTTCATCACTAAAACCTAAACCATGAAAAATAAGTTTAAAGTAATTGCCACAGTAGTTGTGTTTTCATTTACATTATGGAGATGCAGTACGCCACATTCAAATACAACTACAAATCAGGGAGGACTTCCCACAGATGCGTACCCATCATGTACGCTTAGGCCAGATACCTTTAATAGCTGGTTTGCCGGAAAAAACGCTACCGAAAATGGCTTGGTAACCCCTGCCAACAGTGTTGGCTTTCCGCATCAGGATAATTGTGATTTTTACCAGTGGGCCGAAAGAATGTTTTCTTGGGTTACTTCACCCGCTTCCGGAGTGTATGGGCAGACCGGTACGATAATGGAATCTCCGGTTTTTTACAGTGTTTCACCGGTCGATTCGGCTAATCAACGCATACTCATCCCCCATGTGCAAAATACACTGCTACGCATGTCCAATCATCTGGAAAAAAATGGCCCTAATAAGTTGCCTGTTATTAAAGACAAGAAAACGGGTAGGTTATTTGAAATAGAAACGCCGGCAATAAAGGCAAATATTAAAGCACTGGTAAAAAACGATGCAGGGGCTGAAGTGGAGGTTGATCATGTACAAACAGATGCCAAAGGAGCTATTGTTTTTATGGACAAAGCCGGTAAACCTATCCAGCATCCTAAGGCCATTATTCAGCATAAAAACAATTCGCAAAACATCGTGCACCGCTTTGCAGTGGGCCAAAAATTTGTATTTCTTGATTCGTTCGGTAACTTTATTGAATCTGAAGAAGGTCAGGCAACCAACGATGCATTAATGACTAAAAACGGCGCTTTGGTTTACTATCTTTCTTTTGTAAATGATGTTTACGCTTATTATTTGACCGGTGCAAAAAATGGCCAGATAAGCGGCAGCCAGTTCCCAACCACAGCAGCGGCACGAGACAGCATTTGTGCCATTGCCCGGGCCAACCACATTACCCTACCCGACTCTAATGCACTGGCTATGGAACTTAAAACCTCTTGGGTAGAAGCCAGCACGCTTGCCGACCCTGAGAACTATGTAACCGTGAATGCTTCTATTCCAACATATGATACTACCAGTTCAAAACAATGGTTACCAAAAGGTGAAAAAATAGCAAAAATGGCATTGGTAGGCATACATATTGTCGGCAGCGTGGCAGGCCATCCGGAAATGGTATGGGCAACTTTTGAACATCAGAATAATACGCCAAATGCGTCTTTTCAATATGTTGATATCAATAAAAAAATAGTAACTGTACCGCAGCAAGAGGGTACAAACTGGTTATTTAATGCCAATGCTGCCGATACACCTTATAATGTTTCGCACATGAAAGCTTATGGCGATACTATTAAAGCTAAAATAGGCCACAATATTAGTCCAAGTAATACACTCCAGGCTTTGCCATGGGGAAGTGCAATGGATTCTGTTACCAATCAGCAGGACAAGAGCTCGGCAGCATCTAACAGCGAAATCATATCTATTAATAACACAATACATCAATTATTAGTGGGTAACGATATCCGCAAAAATTATATCCTTATTGGGGCAACCTGGACAGATGGCGGTGCTGCACCTACCGGAATTAGTTATGGTTCAGACACCACATCAGGGGTATCTATAGGAACCAGTGTCCTGGCAAACAGTACTATGGAAACCTATTTTCAAAGTCCGAAGAACAGCTGTTTTACCTGTCACTCCAATGGCCCGGCCAATCCTGTTTTGTTCCCCGATACCTTGAGCCATATATATTCAAAGTTACAACCCCTGATTGTTGCTCATGATCTATTGAATAAAAAGAAGAAAAAGTAAACTGATATAATACGCTTTCCGGTTTGGTTTTTTATAGCCGGAATGCGCTTTATATCGTCAAAATAGTTGCGAAAATCAACTGTTATTGATGTGTTTTGCTTCATTTTAACGCTTTTTCAGTCATTATTTAACCTGAATTTTCATAACCTAAAAAACACGATATGTTACAAACACCTCCCTTAGGTGCTGATGGTTTTTACCATCCCACCACAGAAGATGAAATTATTGCTCTGGTGCAAAAAGCTGCCGGCGAAAAATTAGAGATCAGGTGCCGCGGCGCGGCACATTCATTGGCAAGGGCCATTTATACCGACCCCGGCAAAGGTGATCCGCAGTTACCCAATGTGGTATCTGAGCAGGCGCCGCCTAAGGGATCTAACCTCAATGTTATGTTTGACCAGTATGCCAAACTGGTATGGGTTGATAAAGCTGCCGGGATTATTGAAGTGGAAGCCGGGATTCATCTGGGGTATGATCCGGAAGATCCTACTATGACTTCTACGTTGGAGAATAGTCTGCTTTATCAGGCTTTTATTAATGGCTTTACCCTGAGCGATTTAGGTGGCATATCCCATCAAACCATAAGTGGGTTCCTGATGACGGGTTCTTCGGGTGGCTCGCTAATGTATAGCATTGACGAAAATATAATGGGGCTCTCCGTTATTGACGGTAATGGCGATTTGCAATGGTTTAATAAAGGCGATGATGATTTTGGCGCGGTAGTGCTTTCATTGGGTTTGTTGGGTATTGTGAGTAAGGTTAAGCTGCAATTAGCCCCGCTTTTTAATATTTATGGCCAGCAGATCACCTATCCTACCCAACCGGCTGCATGTCCAATTGACCTGTTTGGCAGTGGTTCGCCGGGCAAACCCAGCTTTGAGGACTTTTTAAAGGCTACGCCTTATACCCGGGTGTTGTGGTGGCCGCAGGAAAAGGTTGAGCGGGTAGTAATATGGGAAGCGTCGCGCGGAACGGCCATGCCGGTGTTTGATCCGGCCCCATATGAAGAGTTTGAGAAAAACTCCCTTGCCAGTAATATTGAACAATTGTTAGCATCGATGTTATTTACCATGCTGGGGAACAGTAAATTCTGGGTAGTATGGCAAAAGCTTAAACCTTCCTTTACGGAGTTCAGGAGACTTACCGAACAGTCATGGGGAGGTGGTTTTTTTGCCAGAGTAATAGCCTGGTTACTTACCGGTGTGCTCAAAGTAATCGGGTTTATACTGGTATTTTTCTTCATGACATTTAAAGGATTGCTGCATGCGTTGTACCCGTTTGTAATTAATACCCTGCAGCCATTAACAAAAAAAGGCAATGCGCAATTATTTATGGATTATACTTACAGCAGCCTGCCGATGGATAACGGCGCGAATGATATACTAATGGGGACCGAGTTTACAGAAATATGGATCCCGCTGTCGGACACGGAAAAGGCCATGAAACTGTTAGACAAAATGTTTAAGGAGGGAAAATTTGCAGCAACCGGCTACTACTCAACCGAGCTTTATGCAGGTAAACAAAGTAATTACTGGATGAGCCCAGCTTACCAACAGGATGTACTGCGGATAGATTTTTTCTGGTTCAGCACCAATGAAGGAAACCCAGCCGCTAAAGACGGATTTTTTAGCCAATTCTGGGAAGCGCTCAAGAATGAGAATATTGACTTCCGCCTGCACTGGGCCAAATTCCTGCCCGAATATGATTTCCCGGGTTGGGCATCTTACATCAGCAAATCCTATCCGCGATGGAATGATTTTATGGCGCTTCGTGAAAAACGCGATCCTAATAATATTTTCCTTACAGATTACTGGTCACGTCATTTGTTTGGCAAGGAAAAAGATGGTCTCAAATCAGCTATGGATACATTGGCAGAGGTTAAAACCGTTTAATTCAATATCTCAAAAAGGGATGTTTGATAAGGGGCGCATATTTGCGTCTCTTATCATAACCGCTTCCCCCAATTTCATGCTCCGTAGGAGCTCCCTATTTGTAGAGACATTTACGATTAAGATTTTTGCTCTGTAGGTTACCCATCTTGGACGCTACAATAAAACGCCTGAAGGAATAATTCCTTCAGGCATTTTATCATTTATAACTACAATTTAAACCCGGTTAGGTATTATCTAACCGGGTTTTGCTGGATTATCACAAACCAGCTGCCTCCAAACTGGCATCGGTAATGGCCGATGCGGTGTTCATCGTAACCATTATTGCTCTCGTTTTTAAGGTATTTTCTACATACTTAATGGTGGTATAAGGTTTGGGCAGTAACGAAGCCGAAGGATCATTAGCGGCTACTGGTCTTAACTCTATTGGTTCTGAGCTCAGGGTTTCGCCATCCATTACATAACGTGTTTTCAGGAATTTGGCTTCGGCCGAAGCTTGTGTCAACCCTGCCACCGCGCCAAATATGGCACCCGTAATAGCTGCCCTGCCTACTCCATCGCCTAAACCAACACCGTCTTTTCCTACTATATTTTTATCTATAGCATTATTAACAAACTGGTTCAACGAGTCGCTGCCCGAGGTAACCAGCGAGCCACCGATTATGTATGCCCCGGCACGGATACCAAATGAAGATGCTTCAACAGCGGCGCCAATACCTGAGAAGGCACCTCCGCTAACAAAGCCAACGGCTGCTCCTATAGCCGCACTGGCAAAATAGCCACCCCAGAATTTATCATCATTTTTATGGGTTGCCGAATATATGCTGGCATTAATACCCGCACCTACAACGGCACCTAATATGGCCCCCGAAGCAATACCTGCTACAGTTTCTGACACGCCCAGTGCAATCAGCGGCGCTGATACCCCACCCGTGAAAACCATTAACGCGACACCAACCGCAATTAGTGCTATGCCAATTATCAAGCCGGCTATCCAGGATGCATTATTGCCTGAAGTATCAATATTATTGACCGGGTTGTTAAGCTCAAAGGCATACCTGTTTTGCACATCGGCCATTAAGTGGTCTTTGGCCCCTAAGCCACTGTCGGGAGTTAAAAAGCGGCCAATAACCGGATCGTAATAACGGGTACCGAAATAATAGAGGCTTGTTTTTTCGTTCCATTGCCGCTGCTCATATCTGGGCTGCGGATCGTCCGGGCCTTTGATGAGTTTCGATAAACCATATCCGTCGTACTGGATAATGGTAGCTATGACACCTGTGCTGTCGAAAGTATGGGTTATACTGCCCTTATTATTTCTGCGGAAATAACTTATGGTTTTGTCGGCAGATACTGTACTTACTGATGCTACACTGCCCTGGCCATCCTGCAAATATTTGATAATTGTTGTTTCGCTGCCTGATAACTTTACCTGGTAAGCGGCATCAATATACAAGGTAACAGAACCGTCGGGCTGGGTTTCTTTTAGTCGCTTGCCACTGTAATCTGATGATACTTCCAGTACCATGTTCTGCTGGTCGTCGGCTACTTTATTTAAACAGCCTAAACTATCATAACTAAAGTTAAGCGTAACGCCATTTGAGGTGCGGGTTTGTGTGCGACCGCAGGCATCGGGTACTGCAGAAAACATCTCCGTGCCATTTTGGGTGATGCTTTTGGCAAAATGGGCCTGGTAGGTATAATTGGAGCCATCCTTGCTCACAATATTACCGGATTGGTCATAGCCATACCCCCCATCATCAAACCCTGGGATTATGGCTGATGCCAGTCTTTTATTAAAATAGGTAAATACCTGG
Source organism: Mucilaginibacter sabulilitoris (assembly GCF_034262375.1). Taxonomy (NCBI): domain Bacteria; kingdom Pseudomonadati; phylum Bacteroidota; class Sphingobacteriia; order Sphingobacteriales; family Sphingobacteriaceae; genus Mucilaginibacter; species Mucilaginibacter sabulilitoris. The sequence goes on along the minus strand of NZ_CP139558.1, from coordinate 3,626,080 downwards.
TTGTTATTGCTTGTCAGGTCATCAGTTACCTGTAATAGCTGTCCAAGAGCATCATATTGATAACCGAATTTTAAAAGATCGCCAGCATTACCGGTTAAGCTTTCCTGATACAATTGGTCCGACGCATTGTAGGTATAATTGGTAATGATGCCATCGGCAGGCAGTATTCCCTTGCCAAATATCATTTGCCCTGCTTTACCCGAAGCGGTGTAATCATCAAGCGAATAATCAATCCTTGCACCATCTAACGACTGGCTTACCATGTAACCATAATCAAAGGTGCGGCTAAGTTCCGACGAATCGGGATAAACCGTACTTATTACCTGTTTTTGCGGGTTAAATACTTTAGCGGTAACAAACGGGTCATTTTGGCCTTGTATGGTTAAGGTAACCTGGTTGGTGTTGCCATAAACATCATAAGTAAATTCGTACTGCGACTCTACAGTTTTATCGGTCGCCGATAAACTTACTTTGGTGAGCCGCCCGTTTCCGTTTACCGATGCATCATCGTAGGTATAGTTAATTACCCGGCTATCGCTCAATGTTGTTTTAAGCACGCGGCCCAGTTTGTCGTATTCATAAGCAGTAGTTGCAAGTGCAGCGTCTGTTTGATTGCCGAGCAAACCGGTACTGGCATCGTACTGATAGCTCAGTGCCTTTATATCTGCATTGCCGGTGGTGTTTTGATCAGGGTTGTCAAGCGTAAGCTGGCGGTCTATAGAATCATAGGTAATATAATTGCTCACTCCGTCGGGATTGGATGTTGTTGCCGGATCAGTGGTTTTATAAAGCCGCGCCACCGCATCATAATTATAAGTGGTAACGGCATTATTGTCGGCAGCAACTGTGTTTTTGATCACTTTATCTTTACCGGCGTAAGCGTGGTGCTCAAAAGCCTGTACGTAGCTGCTATCGGTACCGGAGGCGCTTGTTTGGGTTACTAATCCGCCCCTGCTGTAAACCCAGGTAGTAACAGATGTTTCGTCATTATTTTCGCCAACCGGTTGTGTTTGCGAAAGTATGCGCTCCAGAACATCATAGGTATAAATTATATAGTTTGAAGTTTGCGGCGACACAGACTCCGTTGATAAAAACGGCAGGCTCTTTTGAACAGGTTTATTACCAGAGTCGTAATCGGTAAGTACCGTTATATTGCCTGAGGATTGGCCCGTTTGCTGAATGGTTTGCCTTTCTCGGCCCAGGCCGTCAACATAGGTTTTATACCATACAAAAACGCGGCCGATATCTGTAGGGAAGCTTTGCAGCGAATTTTGACGTTTAAACAAACCTCCCGAGCCGTCGCTTTCAAAAGTTATAGTTTGCAAGGTTACCACTTCGGCATCCAGAAAAGCCTGTTTTATCTGGGTATTCCCGGTTACCAGCGTTGTAAGTTCGTTGAGGTCGGTGGCGGCATTGTTAATTTGCGGCACCGGCCCCTGTATGTATTGCGTACGGCCAAAACTATCCAACGAGTTTACAGATATAAAACCATTTACATCCTTCTTCGCTATTTCGGCACCAAAACGGGGGTCATAACCATAACAGGTAACCAGTGATACACCATCGGCATTTGGAGGCAACGTGGTTTGCATAGGATAGGTATGATAATCGGGCTCATACTCATAGGTAGTAGTGGCACCACCCGGCAAGGCCTGGCTTTTGCGATTGCCATATTCGTCATACTCGTAAGTAGTGGTGAGATAACAATTGTTTATATTGTCCCATTTACTGTTTGAGGCCTCGTTATAGGTATTATCGGTATAAGTTGATTTTTCGAGATGGAAGTCGCCGCTATTAAATTGGACTATATCCGGATCTTTGTCATTTGCCGAATCTTTGGCATACAAAGGTAGCCCCAGTACCCAGCCATCGGCCAGTAAATTATTTTCGAAAAGCTTATAATGATAAACCACATCTGAGTTGCTTAGCGATTTCCCGGTGTTGGGATCTACATTACCCAGATAGGAGTCTTTGATAAGGTTACCATAATCATCGTATTCAAATGTCTCCTTTATGGCATAATCCAGGTTTTGCTCACCGTAATCATATTGAGCGTTCAAGGTAGCGGTTTTTAACACTTCAACCACCTGCTGATTGGGGTTAACGCCCGTGGCCCGCACAAACGATTCATAAGTAGTAGTGGTAAGGGCCATTAATAAATTATCGCCTTCAATTCGGGTTTCGGCAATGGTTCCGGTTAGCGGGTAATCAAGATTATAGGTTTGAATAGTATTGCAGTTATTAGCAGTGTTTAGGGTGCCTATAGTTTTAAAACCTTCAAAACCGCGCCCAAGTAAATTGATAGAGGCATCGGTATAAGTTATATTATACTGGTTTTGATACGTGAACCGGTTAATGTCACTATTGGTGGTTTGCGTATAGCTGCTAACCACATATATGGACTGCCCAATAACGGCTTGCATCGGGAATTGCGCGGGTGTAATAGGATGAGGGTAGCGCAGCCCCGGGCCCTGTGGAAAACTGGTATCAGCATTAGATGTATAAATATCACTGTTGGTTAGCGGAGCGTACTCAATGGCCGTTTCGCCGCCGAGCGGATTTACAATATTGGTTACCAGATCGGGGTAAAGACCGGTGCTTACATAGGGCACAATATTTATCTGTTGATTTTGATCGAGCGACATGCGGATAAAGTCGGCCTTGCCATCGCCATTTACATCGCCGCCGTAAAATTTAGCCATATTGATGACTGAGCCAGCCTGTCCGGCAGGAATATCGCCGGTTAAGCTGTATGTACCAGAAGGTGACGCAGTGTAGAGGGTAAAATACAGATCGGTGCCCGATACCCATTTATTGATAATATTTGATAACCCACCGCCGGTAATGTTAAGCGAGAAATAGTTTTCGGGATCAATGGTTTGTCCCTCAAAGGCGGAGTCGGGCCCGGTTATAAAACCGCCGCCCGCGTTGCACAGAAATGTGGTGAAGTGCAATGTGGTTTTGCCGCCTGCCGATTCTTTCCAGATCTGCAGCATATCTACCACGCCATCGCCATTGACATCAACCGGAAAAAACGCGATCTGGTTAGCGAAGTTGAGTACGCCAAGATCGGTCTTTTGTGTTTTGGAAAACGATACATCATCAATAGCCTTACTTACACTGATATACGATGTAGCTATAACATGATCATTAGAACCGTTTTGCCAGATGCGTACCAGGTCAACCATACCATCGCCGTTTACATCCAAAGGCCAAAAGGCAAGTTCATGTGTTGGGTAGGCCGGGTCTGTGGTTTCGCTAACGATACCGCTGGTAAATGCCGGACCGGAGCCAGTGCCTAATAAAGACAAATAGCTTCTGAAATATAACAGGTCGCCCCCGCTCGAAGGGTCATAATGGGCGTATGTTTCTACCAGATCTGTACGGCCATCGCCATTAACATCCATGGGAAAAAAGTTCAGGTGTTTTGAGCTCCAGGTATCGCCGGTATCAAAAATATCCTGTGCCACAAAACCGGAGCCGTCCGAAAGGAAGGCGGCTAACTTAAGATTACTATTTGGGCCCGAAGCATAAACAATAAGCAAATCCGACCGGCCATCGCCAGTAAGATCGGCAGGGAAAATTTGCCTGTTAGCAGGAAAAACGCCGAGGTAACTGTTTTTACTGAGAATATATTGCGTACTACCGTTTGCCGGCGTTGCCAGATAGGTTGAGGCATTAATGGCGCCATCATGATCAAGCCATAGTTGTACAACATCAGTACAGCCATCGCCGTTTACATCCATGGTTTCTATTCCGATGGCGTTAAGGTGCTGGTCTAATACCGACGCGTCATTAATATCAAAACCCGGGCTATCCTGCTCCTGCCAGGTAATAACAGTAGGCTGCAATTGGGTAACACTATCGCTGCCCGATTCGGTTATGGTAGTTATGCAGCTTAACCCTGTGCTTGCACTTGTGGTGTAATTAAATGTAAAGGATTTTACCTGTACATGGCTGGCTAAAGCGGTTGACAGGGTTATTAACCGATAGCTTAACGGAACCGGATAGCCACCCACAAAACTGCTGATAACATCCGGGCGTTGTTCGTAAACAAAACTTACAAAGCGGTTAGCATCCAGGCCGTCTCTTAAAGTATAGCTTATACTGTCGATATAGTAGGCGCCCTCATCTGCCGCGCCGTTTTGGCTATTGGCAAGTTTGGGCGATTGTGTGTACGTATAAATGATGGAATTGCCATTCCTATCGGTAATGGCATGCAGGGCCCACACCCTTATGTCGCTAGTTCCGGCAGCCAGGATACGGCTGTCGTCGGTGGTGCCGTAGTACCATTTTTCTCCATTTTTTGTAGTGACGATAAATCCGTCATTGGCTGTGGCGCCGGCTTTAATATAACGCCAGCTTTGCTGCTCAGTATAATAAAGCGTTCCCGCTTCGCCGTATTCGCCATCAATATTAATGAGGCGTTGCCCATCGAGCGCGTAACGGTCAAAGCTATCGTATGATACCGCTCCGTTAAAATTATCAATAGCATAATTTGCTTTGGAACGGCTAATGGCCGAGAGGCCCGTAAGGCTCCAGCCAACACCCAAAATCCCGTTTGGTTGCCTGTGGTTATAGGTAATTTCCAGTTTAGGCTGCATTCCCGCTATTCCGGGAGGTACTTCAACAGGAATAGTATAACTGGCCTGTCCGCTGCCATCTACTTGAAAATTTGCGGATTTAAGACCAACCGCAGGTACAGTATTAGTGTCAGTAGCCGCATTAGCGCTACTGTATTGTTTTAGGGTAGCCATGATAGATGATTTTTAGGTTTATATTAAATAAAAAACCGGCAGTACACATGTGCGTTGCTGCCGGTTAAACACGTAGTGTAGGTTTAGGTATAAGGTTTAGATAGTTGCCAGTTTAAAGCAAGGCCCGGTGTACGGATTATAATTTCCCTGGGCTACAAATGCGCCTGTAACACCCTGAACCTGCCATAATGATACGTCATTATCTGCACCTGATCCTTTGTCGCTCCAGATGAGTGAACCAACGGCGGCATCGGTTACCATGTCTTTACGGATGCAGCGGTAGTTAGGTATGGCAGGCGCGTCGTAGCCGAGTGCGGCGACACAGCCTAATACTACATAACCATCGGGCGCTACCGGGCGCCAGATAGAACCATCATAATCGCCGCCGCTTCCTTTGTCATTCCACACCTGGTCATAACGTATAGGAGCTTTTAGTAATGGATAATCCGGATCGTCATTTACTGCTGTTACAATAAGGGATGAACCAGAAGGTGCTCCGTAATTGCCTTGTGCGTAATCGCCTACAATAAAATAATTATTGTCTGTAGGAGATGGTCTCCAGATACCAACATCCCCATCGGATCCCGAGCCCTGGTCATTGTATATAAAGTTGTAGTTGCTGGTATAGCTTACATACAATGATGGTTCGCCCGATTCTGCTGTTTTCGCTGTGCCTTTTGCTGCCGACCGAAGTACGGTTGGAATAGTGAGTGTGCTCATACTTTTGTTTCTTAAAGGTTAAATATTAATTTTTACGAAAACAAATTTCAATGCAACAACTCTTATTTTATAGGGTGAAAACAGCTTTTTTATTCAGTCTTTTCCGGGTTAAAAAAAGGCATTTTCCTAATAGGTTTTTAGAAAATAAATAAGCAATTTGGTATTAAATCAATTAATTATTATGAAAAACCAATTATTAACCTTTATGAAAAAAAAGAAGAACATCTTATGTGTCATTACACTCGCTATTTTGTTTATGAGCGCCTGTACACAAAGGGAGGCCCCAAAAAGTGAAATGAAATCAGCCATACCTGATTCTGATATGCTGAGTTATAAAATAGCCAAAAAATATGTTCAAAATTATGCCCCACGTGCCGGAGTTGTAAAAAAAATAACGACTGATGGTGAAAAAAAACTAGCAACAGATACTTTGCCCGATACGCGTTGTATATGGTTTAGCGCCCAAAGGTTAAGAGCACTTGCTGACCAGATAGAACAAGAACACGGCGATGGGATAAGATTTTATCTGTCCACATACGATAAAGAATACATCAGTAAAAAACAACCCAACCAACCAGAGCGGGCATATTGGGGCTATAATACATTGATTATGGTTTCAACGCAATACATTAATGGTAACCATGTAGATTATTACACTAATTCAATCAATTCTAACCCAAGGGGACATGGGTTTATAGTAATGGCTGTTCCGGAAAACCGTGGTGAATTGTGCCCGCCACCGGCAAAATGCAAAGATATAGGTGCTACTTTACTGGATAACTAAAATATGGCCAGCTACTTCACCGTTAACACAATATCGGAATTTGTATGCCTTATTGCCAGCTTGTTTTTTTTAGCAAAAGACAAAAGCCCGGCATGGAGGCTGTTCATTTTTTACATGCTATTAACCTGTAGTACAGAAGTAGCTGGCATTTATATACGGGTTGGGTTACACCTTCATAATTATCCGGTTTATAACCTTTCGCTACTGGCTGAGTACGGCACAGTCACTTTTTTCTATTATTACCTTTTTAGGGCGTATAAAAACTTGCTTCCGTATGTAATTACCTGGCTGGCTATTTTTATAACAATGTATATCACTGAGCTCATTATAAACCATATGGGGCAGTTTTTATTTTATACAGCATCAGTAATGTCAATAGTGTTTGTGTTCGTTGCATTATACTTTTATTACCTCATGCTTATGGACGAAAAATATATACGCTTAAGCACTTACGCGCCGTTTTGGTGGGTTAACGGGGCATTGTTTTTTTATTTTGGAAGCACTGCCTGTAATATATTTTTTAATTATCTCATTAAGGATACACATATCTTATTCGGTAACTCTATCAGGTATATTGTTTATAGCATATTAAATATCATTTTGTACAGTTTTTGGTCATACGCTTTTATATGCAGATATCTTCAACGGATATATACTCCCTCGTCGGATTAACTTCAGTCATTTTTCTGATAGCGCCGCTGTTTTTAATATTATATGTTATTTCCTATAATCGTAAAAAGCGGGCCCACGCCGAGGAAAAGGAAAAACTAAGACAAAGTTTTGAAAATGAGTTGCTTAAGACCCAAATGGAAGTCCAGGAGCAAACGCTGCAAAATGTAGCATCAGAACTGCACGATAATATTGGGCAATTGCTTAGTCTCACCACTATTACATTAACGTCTATAAATATCAATGAAACAGCTAAGGCGTTAGAGAAAGTAGAAAGGGCCGAGCAACTTACAAGCCGGTGTATTAAGGAGCTGCGGCAGCTTACGCGCTTATTGTATGGTAAAGAGCTTATAAGCAAAGGATTGAAAACTGCTATTGGATTTGAACTGGAATGGCTAAATAAAACCGGGATATACCAGATCCATTTTAAAAATGATAACTATGAGGTAGATCCGAAGCAAACAGATAACGACATTATATTGTTCAGGCTGTTTCAGGAAATCATAAACAATGTAATAAAGCATGCAAAAGCTACAACCATAAGTGTTGACCTTGAGCAATCTGATCAGGGAACCGGCTTGACGATAAAAGACAACGGGCTGGGTTTTGTAATTGATGAAAAAATGAAGGAGACCAATGGTATGGGTTTACATACCATACAAAGAAGGGCAGCTATGCTTGGCGGCAAAGCAACGTTTAACTCGGTGCCCGGAAAAGGAACAGAGGTACTGATAAAAATACCTAAAAAACCATAAAGTATGCAGCAGGATAAAAGTATCCGTATTGCCATAATTGATGATCATACCCTGTTCAGGAATGGAGTAGCAAGCCTGCTTTCGGAACTGAATGAAATTGAGGTGGTGTTTGATGCAGCCAATGGCGAAGAAATGATAAATAAACTGGTTCCTGATACCTTACCGGAGGTAATATTAATGGATATTACTATGCCGGTTATGAATGGGTACGAATCAACGCAGTGGCTAAAAAAAAACCACCCGCAGATAAAAGTGCTGGCTTTAAGCATGTTTGAGGACGATGCTCCCATCATTGGAATGATCAAAAGCGGGGCAAGTGGTTATTTGCTTAAAGAGTCAAAAACAGCCGATCTGGTAGTGGCCATTCAAACCGTTGTTAACCATGGGTTTTATTTAAACAATCTTGTATCCGGTAAACTGATCAGGTCTGTACAGGACGATCAGCTGGAGGCACACGGCAAGGTAAATCAGTTATCGGACAGGGAAATGAAATTTCTGGAGTTATGCTGTTCTGAACTTACTTATAAAGAAATTGCGGGTGTTATGAATCTGAGCCCTCATACTATTGATAATTACAGGGAAACACTTTTTCAAAAACTTGACCTTAAATCGCGTACAGGGCTGGTACTGTTTGCTATAAAAAATAAGCTGATTAAAGTTTAAGTTACACATACCCAAAGTGCGTTAAGCCACTCAATAAAATTGGAGGTTGACAATTTTTAGACCTAAATGGTCAAATATTGTCTTACTTTCCGTTCAACTTCCTTTAGGTTTGCTTTCGCAATCGATTGTTTCGATACATAAATATCGTTTTTATCGGGCTTGCATAAATTAACCAATTTATCCAATCGTGCTGAAAACCTTGCTCGAGGTTTCAGCACATGAAAAAAAACCTAAATTATGAAGAAAGTTTTACTGCAAACTTTTTTGTTGCTAACGCTTTGCCTTCCCGTTTTCGCACAGACCAGATCTGTTACCGGAAAAGTTGTTGGTAAAGATGATGAATTACTGGTCGGGGCAACAGTGACTGTTAAGGGCACCAAAACCGTAACTACAACAGATGTAGGAGGTAATTTCAAACTCATTGTGCCGGCTTCCGGCAATGTAACCCTGGTAGCCACCTATGTGGGCTTAAAACCACAGGAAGTGTCGGTTAGGTCACAAAATGAAATCGTGATCATTATGTCTCAGGATGATGCACGTGTACTTGAAGAGGTCAAGGTAGTTAACATCGGCTATGCCACGGTCTCCAAAAATGCGGTCACCGGCGCGGTGTCTTCGGTTGGGGCCAAGGATATCAGAGACTTTCCTGTTTCGACTACCGCGGAAGCTTTAGCAGGCAAACTGGCCGGTGTTACAGTAACAACCACGGAAGGTAAACCTGGTGCCGACATGCAGATACGCGTTAGAGGCGGCAGTTCCATTACTCAGGATAACTCGCCTTTATATATCGTAGACGGCATTCAGGTAGAAAATGCACTGGCGGTGATCTCGCCACAGGAAATCCAGTCTATTGATGTTTTAAAAGATGTTGCTTCTACCGCTATTTATGGTGCAAGGGGAGCTAATGGCGTGGTATTGATCACCACAAAAAGCGGACGGAATGCCCGAACGCTTGTTTCTTTTAGCAGTTACGCGGGTGTTCGAAAGATCACTAATGAACTTCCAGTCCTTAATCCTTATGATTATGTACAGTATCAATACCAAATCTATAATCTCAATACTGATCAAGCAACCAAAGATGCTTTTACCAAGACTTATGGAACGTTCGATGATCTTGATATTTACAAAAACTACACTTTTAGTGATTGGCAGAACAAGGTATTTGGACGGGACGCGTTATCTCACACTGAAAATCTGAATATTAATGGAGGCACCAAAACCTCGAGCTTCAACTTTACCGTAAATAATTTTAAAGAAGACGGGATCATAGCGGGGATGATGTCGGAGTTGCTAAAAAGACGCTCTGGCTGTTTTTCAATGATCGGGAAGAACAATTCTTCTTTATCCGGAATACCGGAGGTATGCCCCAGTAACTGTTTAATGGTTACGGTTGGGTATGGAAACTCAGGAAAATATTTAACAAATGTGTCCTCTATCTTTAATTTGCCTTTTCCCTGGAGCTGCAAGACGGCTACCGCAGTAAATGTTTTGGATACGGAGCCTATTTAGAAAGCGGAGGCTTCATTGTTCTTTTTTTGCGGTGCAAAACTGGCAAACCCGCAGGATCGCTGGTATATAAGTTTTCCTTTTTCGGTAATCAGCACATTTCCGTTGAAGGTATGGTCATGATCCAGCGCGGAAAAAAGGCTGTCCAACCTTTGAGTCCTTGTTTGTGCTGATGAATTACACTCATAAATCATCAAAACAGATAGTAAAAATGCTATGCTGGTATTTTCTCCACTTGGGCGTTAGACCAAGGATATGCTGATTTTGGAAGAAAGCTCATTGGAGAGAAGCCATCTGGAGCCAGAGAATACAGGCCTTGATAAGTATTTCTTTCCGACGTTGTTACAGCAATAACTACGTAGCTAAATTTAGCCCGACAAGAAAAACCCCATTGAACAGCATATTAATGCATTCAATGGGGCATTCGAAAACTAAACCCAATAAATCTCAAATAACAATTACTTCAATGTCCATTCAGGTCTCTCGTAATGGCAAGTATAGCCGTAAGGGTGTTTTTGTAGATAGTTTTGATGCTCTTCCTCAGCGTTCCAAAAATCTGAAGCAGGAACCACCTCAGTTACTATTTTGCCTGGCCATTTACCCGACGCTTCCATCTCCGATATCAAATCTTTCGCAATAGTTTCCTGAGTTTCATCCAAGAAGAAAATTGCCGAACGATATGAGGTACCAATGTCATTTCCTTGGCGGTTGCGCGTAGTCGGGTTGTGAATTTGGAAAAAATATTCGAGCAGTTCTCTATAAGATAATCGCTCAGAGTCAAACGTAATTTCAATTCCTTCGGCATGTGTGCCGTGATTCCGGTAGGTCGCATTAGGGGTGTCACCGCCGGTGTAACCAACAACAGTTGAAATTACACCCGGTTGCGTTCTAATCAAATCCTCTACGCCCCAAAAACAACCACCGGCCAAAATGGCTTTTTCAATCTTCATATAGCTTTTTTTATAAATTTAAAACATGGAAGACTAAATACCAAAGTATAGTATTTTAATTGACCATTATATGATTTGGACAACACTTTCCCCATGTTAATCAAACTTAACAACCTAAATGAGCATACGAAAAATTAGCGTAAACCGACATTCATCTTCCAAAAGATACTTTTTTAAGCACATCGACAGCAAATCCTATTTCTTGTTCATTTACGGACGCAAATCCGAAACGGATGGCATCGTATGTTAAACCATTACCTTTAAGATAAGGCCTTGCCGTAAGTTGCAATCCTAAAGCAGCGGCTTTATTAATAACACCGGCAAGCTGATAATTCTCATTGAACTTTAGCCAAAGCGCCATACCACCTTGCGGTTTCATAAATTCTACCAAATGGCTCAGTTCGCTTTCTATGAGATTTGAAGCATAGTTGCATCTGGAACTATACAGCTTGTTCGCTTTCATGATAAACCTCGAAAATTCACCGCTCTGCATAAGTGATGCTATAGTATCTTCCATCAACGCGTCGCCCTTTAAATCAATTAACATTTTTAATTTAAAAGCGCTACGCAAAAAATCAGGTGTTGATATCATGTAACCAAGCCTGAAATTTGAACCCAGCACTTTAGTAAGCGAGCCTATATAAATCACATTGCCTTCGTGGGCACCACTTGCCAGGGGTAGATATGGGCTATATTGATATTGAAAATCGTAATCATAATCATCCTCAATAACAGTTAGTCGGTTAATTCTAATAAGCTCGAGGAGTTTAGTGCGACGTGCAGAGCTTAACGTAACGGTTGTCGGATGATGGTGATGTGGGATAATGTACAACAGTTTTATATCGTTGTTTTCTAACGCATCCGCTATAGCCTCCACATCAGCACCTTCGCTATCTACCGGAATAGTTACTAGTTGCGCACCGAGCTGTCTGAAGATCGCATCAGCAAAAAAATAGCTCGGGTTGGTTACTAGAACCTTATCTCCGGGTTTTATTAATAATGAAGCAGCCGTGTAGATGGCCATTTGAGCGCCCCGGGTAACCATCAGATTTTCTGGTTCAATGTTTAGACCACGGGTATCATTCAGAAATAATGATAAAGCCTCCTTAAAAACTTGATTACCGGTATTATTCCAGCTTATGGAGGCTTTTGTTAAGTTTTGATGAGTAAGGAGCCTTTTGTATTCGGCCGAAACCTTTTCAACCGGGAATATATTAACATCAGGGAAACCATCATTTATAATAACCTTAAAATCAGAGGTTATTTGAGTTAACGACGGCACATGGTCCAATTTATCAAATACAAATGTCGATTTAGTCTTATAACTTGATTTAGCTTTATTAGCATATGCCCGTGGTTTTATAATAGTTAGAAGAGTTGACACTTTATATTCTTTCCTTTCTCTACCGATTATCCAATCTTCCGTTATCAGATCGTTGTATGCCGCCATTATAGTTTTACGATGCAAACCGAGCTCCGCCGCCAACAAGCGGGTACTAGGTAATTGCATATCGGGCATCAATATTCCTTTTTGAATTAACAGAACAAGCTGCGAAGCAATCTGCCTGTATACCGCTTCAGGACTCTTTTTGTCGATGTTTAACAAAGTTTTAAAAGGAAGCATAATAGACCAAGTAAGTTATACCACAAAACATCAAACTGCCCTGGTCACTCTGACTATCAAAAGTTGGTACCCAAAGCTATGAGCAGTCGTATTTAATTTTGCATTGCACAAATATATTACAATCACCATCATATGATAACTAATCATACGATACAATATATATAGCAAGGGCCGGCCTTTGTTTGAATTAAACAGAAGAAAATGAAAAATTTATTGATTATTAACGCGAGTCCCAGAGGCGAACGTTCAGTCACCAGAGATCTTACAAAACTGTTTGCCACCAAGTGGATGGAAGCTAATCCTGATTACACGATCCACCATCGCGAGGTTGGCCGGGAACCCATACCGCATGTATCCGAGCTTTGGATTTCAGCCACATTTAAACCTGCTGAGTTGAGAACTGAAGAAGAAATCGACATATTGAAAATCAGCGATATGTACATTGCCGAGATTAAAGCCGCCGACGTGATTGTTTTAGGAACTCCCATGTATAATTGGTCCATCCCGAGTGTATTAAAAGCTTATTTAGACCAGGTGATAAGAGCTAATGAAACCGTAAAAATGCGACCTGATGATCCGAAAAACCCATATAGGGGCCTATTAAAGGATAAAAAAGTTTACCTGCTATTTAGCAGAGGAAACGCGGGTTACGAAAGAGACGAATATTACGCACACATGAATTTTCAGACTGAGTACCTCAAAACGGTTTTTAAAATCATGGGCCTTACAGATATCCAGGAGATCGCATTAAATGGAAGCGCATTTGACCAGGAGGTATATGAACAATCTAAAAAAGATGTTTATTCTAAAATAGCCGAAATGGCTTCGAATGATAAGATCATAGCTTAATAAGATCTGGTGCAAAAGGAAACGGTACAGATTCTAAAATCTGTACCGTTATGAGTAGCTTAGCTACATCTTTTTTATTTTGCATTTAACATCGTCATTTTGACCGCGACAAGAGCCCATAATGCGCCGCATTCTTATCTTTTTATAACTTTTTTTTCTATACGCCTGTCCGGGATAAACCAAATACAGGCAACCACGGCATATAATACACATGCCAGGACAGGCAACCAAAATGCTGTCGCTATCGCGATAACATAAATTATGCTGGAAAACTTTCCTTTCTGATCATAGCCAAGCGCTTGCGCTAATTCGGAGTCTTCACCACCATTCCTTGCTAAAATGCCCGCCAGTATACGATAAGCCACGCCGCACATAAATAGTAAAAATCCATAAACGGCTACCGGCGCTTTCGCAAATTGATTTGCGGCCATCCATTCCGTACCGAAAGGAATAAGTGACAGCCAGAATAGCAAAAACATATTAGCCCATAATGCACTACCGTTAATGGAATTAACCACATAGAGCATGTGATGATGATTATTCCAAAAAATAGCCACATAAACAAAACTCAATATGTAACTCAGGAAAAATGGAGCAAGCGGAATAAGAGAGTTCAAGTCATGCCCGTGTTCAGGTACTTTAAACTCCAATACCATGATCGTAATAATGATCGCTATAACCCCATCGCTGAAGGCTTCCAGACGTCCTCTTTTCATTTGGTTAGAATTTTATGTGCTGAGGTAACCAAAAATGGTTGCAAATAGCAAGTTCGTAATTTAATAAATATGATCTCAAGGTGACTAACCCCTTATCCATACTTTCCGGCGTTGATATTGTTTTAAATTAGTTGATGGCTTTGGCAAAATGGTTACAAGCAAGATAGTAGCCCTTATTCAGATATAATCTGTGCGCGGGGTGCAGGGTATAACCACTATCCAAATGAACGCTTTTCATTCCTTCATCCGTAGCTTGACGAGTGACATAATCTAACAAAGCACCAGCAAGCCCCTGTTTTCTGCACTCAGCAAAAGTAAACAGGTCATCAACATAAATTATAGGTCCGGTACGAAGCATATTCAACTTTCGGTAACCTATAAACGCACCGGCTCTGGTATTCTCCGCGTTCGGCAAAAAGACCAGTTCATATCCTTCCTCAGTAATCATTTTAAAAACCTGATCTACTACCGTTTCTGGATGGACTTCCGGTCGAAATTCAAGGATCGCGTCTTTACAAAATTCAATATCAGCTTTAGTGACCGCTTTTCTACATTCCATAATCATTCTTTATATATATTGTTAAATCCAGTTACAAAGGCCTTTTTTTGACATAGTTATCGATACTCCACTTGTAATGATCGAGCCCTGACAGTACCATTCCAGCTCCTGTAAAAACAAAAACCGGATAATCGAACGGAGCGCTAATCTTTAGAAATATTCCCATGCAAAGGCCGAGGCTAAGTGTGAGGAGAGCGGTGCCTAAACTAGCTTCTTTAATTCTGAAGCCTACAATTAACATTATTGCAAATACGAATTCCGCGAGAGTGGAAAAACCACCCATAATATTGGCCATGGGTCTACTTGCAAAAGGTATGAGCGTATTTGTATAGTCAACAAAATGTTTCCAGTCGCCCCATGAAGGTCCTGAACCGGGAGGCCCCAATAAACCTAACCTGTCCATTACTGGTATTAAAAAACCAGCTCCAATAGCTAATCGTAATAACAGCTGGCCTACTTCCGCGATTCTCTTCATTTGATTTTAAGTTTAAAATCAAATGTAACGCCCGTTATTTAAAGTCTTAGGTACCAGCTATTGCCTATTAAATGGACCAGCATAAAAGCTAAGTTTTAAATAAAATCAATGAAAATAACAATGGACGGTTTTGAGAAAAATAGTATCAGTAACGACAGGATCAAGCTTGGGGTGTCTCAGGGTACAGACATATTGATCTGATTCAACGATATGAAAAAAAGAAATGTTTAAAGCAAGCGGGGCGCGCTCATTTGGAAAGGAAATTTAATGCAGAGAGTTAATTTGCTACCCGACAATCTCGTTTTTATAAATATCGTGTCGACATTGTGTAAGACTTTGGTAAACAAGTAACAGACACGTTAAATTGAGATTTTGGTTTACCGATATTTGCTTCATCTTTGTGGAGGGAGGAATTTATGAGTTGGTTAATTCATTTGTTAGAAATTTACGGTCTTTGGGTAGTGTTCATCATTATGCTTTTGCAAAGTATTGGACTACCACTTCCTGCCTATCCGTTTTTATTGGTTGCTGCTGCCTTGATGCCACCTACCATTTACGATGCCACATTTCTTATATTGATTGGCTCGGCCGGAACCTTGATCGGTGATTTTGTGTTATTCGCCGCAGGCCGGCATTATGGCACCAGTATTTTAGGACGGATATGTAAGATATCCATCTCACCAGATACCTGCGTTAACAAAACCGGCAATTTGTTTGGTAGGTATGGCGCCTCTTCGCTTACCTTTGTCAAATTTATACCCGGCCTTTCGACATTAGCGCCCGTTATTGCAGGTGCATATGCCATGCCTGTAACCATCTTCAGTATATTTTCAAGCCTCGCAGCCTTAATTTATCTCGGTCTAGCAGTTACCTTGGGTGTTATCTTTCGAAATGCGATCGGCGACGTGATTTCCACATTGCAGGAATTCGGCAGGCTTGGAGGACTTGTTGTTATTGCTCTCTTAGCCTTTTATCTTTTTTTGAAATGGGTTCAGCGTTACCGCCTACTTAAACGGTTCCAGATGGATAGAGTTACTGTGGAGGATCTTAATGCTTTAATGGTAACAGAACCACAAACAATTATTCTTGATGCCCGGCCCGATGATCAACGTTCTATTGATGGCTACATCCCTGGTTCAATCCCGATTGACGAAAATAACCTTGACCACATTGTAAATCTTTACTCGAAGTATAATGAGGTGGTTATATATTGTTCATGTCCGAATGAAATTACTGCAGCCAAGTTTGCTCAAAGACTACGGCAAGCGGGGTTTAAACGCATCCGTCCTTTGCTTGGCGGTTTGGATGCATGGGCTAAATCAGGTAATCAAATTGAGTTCGTATAGTAAACCGTAAAAAATATGACCATTGAAATTAAAGAAATCAAAGACGTAAAAAAAGGAGGATATACTTTCAATTTATAAAGCAAATCACTGGTCATCCGCTGAAAAACCGGATTTATTGTACAAGGCCTTAATTGATTCGCACTCATTTATAACCGCTTGGCATAATGACCGTCTAGTGGGATTAGGAAATGCCTTATCAGATGGTCACTTGGTAGTTTATTATCCGCACTTAATTGTTCACCCTGACTATCAGTGCAACGGCATAGGGAAAATGATTTTGGATAAGTTTCAAGAAAAGTATGGAAATTTTCATCAGCAAATGCTCGTCGCAGATGGAAAAGCTATAGAGTTTTATGCCAAATGTGGTTTTGAACAAGCCGGCCAAACAAAGTCAATGTGGATTTATAAAGGAAATGATCATTAAGATTCGAACGGATTAATTAAACAAACTTTTGAATAGCATTACTTACCCCTCGATTTAAGGTGCCAGTCATATATTTTTAGAGGAACCCTTAATCACAAAAGGATGATGGGTTGTCTATCTTCTGACATCCAGTCAACACTATTTTTTGCTTCTGTGCTTATATTTGTGTGTTAAAGATTTTTGCAAATCCTTTCTTCCGCAAGCATCAGCAACTTCGCTGCCCTCTCATAGAGAATATTTCTGCTTAACGCGCATCTTAAGGCATCGGATCTTTAGCATTCACTTTTTAAATATTTTAATAAATGAGGCAACTTAAAATAAGTGAGTCGATCACGAATCGTGAGACGGCGTCGTTGAATCAATATTTGTCGGACATTGCAAAGATTCCAATGATTACGCCACAGGAAGAGGTGATCCTGACTCAAAAAATCAGGGAGGGCGACCAGGCAGCACTGGAAAGATTGACTACCGCAAATTTGCGTTTTGTAGTTTCCGTGGCCAAACAGTACCAAAGTTCGGGTCTTACACTCGGCGATCTAATTAACGAGGGCAACCTTGGCCTGGTTAAGGCGGCAAAACGTTTTGATGAAACCAAGGGTTTTAAATTTATTTCCTACGCTGTATGGTGGATCCGTCAATCTATACTTTCTGCGATTGGCGAACAGTCGCGTATGGTTCGTTTGCCGTTGAATCAGGTGGGTGATCTATCGAAGATCGCAAAAGCCGCTTCGAAGTTGGAACAGGTGTACGAACGGCAACCGACACCGGAGGAGTTAGCTGATGACTTAGATACAGCCGTTGAAAAGGTAACAAATTCGCTTTCGCATTCGGGCCGTCACCTTTCTTATGATTCACCGTTTTCAAGTGAAGAAGACAATACTTTGCTAGACGTATTGCAAAGCAGTGAACCGGAGACTGATGTGGACATGATGAAAGAATCTTTACGTATCGAAATTAGAAATAGCATGCGAACCCTACCCGATAAAGATAAGGACATTGTGGAACTATTTTTTGGACTTGGCAGTGGGCAGGCGTTAAGCCTGGAAGAAATCGGGGAGAAGTATCATCTTACGCGTGAACGGGTAAAACAAATCAAGGATAAAGCCTTAGCAAGGCTCCGTGAGAATTCACGATCTCGCATATTGAAATCCTATTTGGGTTAAAGCCGGATGAACTAGTCGGATAAAGCGTTAAAATCGAGCTTTATCCGATTTCTTTTATTGACAATTTTAATGTTGCAGCTATTGGACAGCTTTTGTATTACTCTTTAAAGAGACGTTCTACCAATGGCATAAACTGCTCAGGAAAATACGCGCGCCCACATTCAGGAAAAGCAGCATCAACCCTAGCCCTCTCCTCACAGGAAGTTTTAAACCTTTCGCCGAGATCGACTTTGCTCATGCCGAGCCCGGGCATGGCCTTCTGTGCAGAAAATTTCTCCTACAGCGTCTATTAATTTTCTTTTGGTGAGGGCGCTATCTTTCATATCGTGGAAGGTATTTAGGCACTCTTTGCGTCAACGTTACACAAAACGGAATCGATCACTCAAAGTGCGAACAGTTTATCCCATACAACAAGGACATAAATTACTTTTCGGGAAGAAAAGATTATGTGTTTCAATAAAAAAGACATTCACTGGAATGCGCGTGCCTTTTAGGTATAAAATGCTTACGAGAGTGATTTTAAAGTTCTCAGCTTTAGACAAGTTATACGATCGAAAGTCCTTTTTACCATCTTCTGCCTTATCAACAAATATTAAGTCATTAATAGCCTAATCGATATCATCCCTGAATGATTTCCGATAAACGTCGGGAGGAACGGTCGTGCGTATCTTAAAGAAACGGCTGAAATAAGCTACGTCATGAAACCCGAGTTCAAGCGCAATTTGTTTTATTGGCTTGTCACTTAAATATAATTCATGCTTAGCTTGTGTTATTATCCGCTCCGAAATCATATCGCCAACAGTTTTTTCCAGGTGCTGTTTCGACATACGGTTCAGTGTTTTCACAGTAACGTTCAACAATTTTGCATAATTTGCAGGCCGATGCTTATGATGAAAGTGTTCCTCCACTGCATTGATCAGTTCCCGGATATTGTAATGGATCTCCGAGAGTGTCTCCGACGGTATTGTTCCTCTTTCCATCTTTATCCGCGAAGCATAGATCATGAATATTTTCACCCATGAAATTGCTATGTCGTACCGACCGAGACGGTCGTCCGTGAGCTCTAAAAGAAGATGGTCCAGGGGAAACAGGAGTTGCTCCATTTCCTCTTTACTGATTTTTATTAATGGAATTTCGCCGATACTCTTAAAAAGCACTTGTTTGCTTGTCAATTCCATGTCGTATTTATGGTTCCAAAAAAAATCCGGATGGAACTGTATTAATGTCCCGTCAACCGGTCCATCTGTCTCAATTTGAAAAGGCTGGTAAATCGGAAATCTAATTAAACAATTTTCAGAGAAATCATATTTCGCTCGGTTAAAGGTTAATTGGCCTTTACCTTCTCTGATCAGGATCACTTTATAACAGTTAAAGCTTTTTATGCTTTTAAAATACGCATCATCGTTAAATCGTATCAGTCTAAACGCTAAGATGTTTGTTTGAGGGTTTACAAGTTCTATTTTCAATTGATTATTCATGATCCAACAATTTTATGTTAATGCTTTAAACTTGATAATAACTTGAATACTAATAACACAAAAAATTCGAAGACGTATGAAAGGCGCATCTAACAATCGCGTACGCCCACTCCGTGTTGTATACCATATTCGCAACTGCTGAAAATATGCGGTTCGGAAAGGGCGTCAGTCCTTTCCGGATTATTTAAAGGGATTTAGGTCATTAGCAGAGATGCAGTAGAAAATGGGTTTGAATAAATACCTTCAGATAAATTATTCTGTAACTCCCACCATACAGTCTAGTATACGCATAATAAATGGGATTGTATTACCAGTTTTTGACCCCTTTCGGAAATCCGAAAGATCATTTACACCACCAATATTGGAAAAAGATGAAGTGTATAGGGCAAAAATTGCTGTACATACTCCATCACTCGTTGACTTTCTTTGAACTTAGATACAGATTTGAAAAACAATAGCTATATCAGTTTATAAAACTTATTTTACAGCCACTTTCAAAGGGTTGGCTTTCAAAGTTGCAAAGCGTAATTTTTAGTTACATGAGTAGATTCTTCGTCTGATGGTGGATAATTGCCAGTACCGGCGGGTACCGCAGCATCGTCGGATAGATGGGTGTCTATTTTAATATCACCTTGTAACAACTTGGCAACCGGACAATTCCTTGCTATCCAGAGCAGTCTTTCCTTCTGCTCGTCGGTCACCGACTGGCCGAAGGAAATTGTTCGAAAGATCGACGTCTCGAAAGGTTCCGTTCTTTGCAACAGATTTACCGAACAATGTATGTCCGTGATATCCCATGCTTTTCGCTTGATGTACATGCGTAATGTTGTCAACGTACAACCTACCAATCCCGAAAGTACAGTTGTAAACGGATCCGGGCCGATATCTTTACCGCCGTTGAATGACGGCTCGTCCAGCACAAGCTGTCCGGCCCTCCAGTTGATCGTAACCTCTTGGCGATCTTTCACCAGGTCACCGGTAATGTCTTTTGCGAAGAGCCGCACGGTTTCCTTTTTGCGTATCACTATATTGATTTTGGAATGATTAATTAAATTACAGCAAGGCCGCGGAAGTTCGGCCTCTCTGGTTATTTACTAGCGAATGCGGATTATCGCCTTACCTTTGACCCGATCGGTCGAGTTGTAAGTGGCTACGGCCTCATCGAGCGTAACAATCTTACCGATGTTCGTCTTGAGACTTCCTTCCCTGAACCTCCGGGCTATCTCAGTCAATTGAGCGGGAATAGCTTCGACAACAAAGTCAATGGTTAAACCATCAGCCGGCCGGGCATCGCTAGCGCCCGTAACAGTCACCATAATTCCCCCCTTGCGAATCAACGCCGCAGATCTTTTCGCAATATCACCACCGAGACCATCGAAAACAAGGTCGACCTGGCCAATGTCCTCTAAGACATCATTATCAAGGTCAACAAACTCATTAGCGCCATAATCGAGAGCCGCCTGGCGTCCGGTACCACGTCCGGTGCCGATTACGTACGCTCCGGCTTCAAGAGCGAGTTGAACAGCCATCGACCCAACGATACCTGCCGCACCATGTATCAAAACCCGCTGCCCAGCCTGAAGTCGGCCGTGATCGAAAAGTCCCTGCCATGCAGTCAAGCCAGGCATCACAAGCGCAGCTCCCTCAGTAAAATCAACATCGCCAGGTAGCGGCGCAAGGTTTCTCGCTTCAATGGCCACGTACTCTGCAAGCGAGCCATTCCGATACCAATCCTGAAGGCCAAATACCCTTTGTCCAACCGAAAATCCTGTCGTACCGTAGCCTATCGCGGTAACTACTCCGGCCAGTTCGTGGCCAGGGACCGACGGCGTCCGATCGCGACCGGCGCGATCTGTCCAGGTTGACGGCCATGACAGCTCATCTCCAGTAATACTGCCGGCATAAACTTGAACAATGACGTCGTTTATCGCTACTTCCGGTTCGGGCAATTCTACTAATTTCATCCCGGCTAATCCGGCATTCTGATCTTTAACAACTATCGCTTTCATAATACACCTCCTTTTTTGATCAACGGTACACACCAGCTTAACATCGTGATGTTACCGGATACTAAAATTTTCATTTTTTATTAGAATTAACATTGATAATTAAACTATCCGTAAAAAAGACCTCTCCAACATAACAGGACGCTTTCAATCTTGTTTTCAGCATGTTAGCATCCAAAAACCCTCAAAGATAGTCGATGTGACGAATAGTGGTCAGATCGAGCCAGCCGGCGCAACGGCCGGATAATCCTTAACCGGATCGATCACATTATTGAAAAAATTCGTCAGCGAGTATACCGCCACCAAGGTGACGATCTCTATGACGTTCGCATCTGTGTAACCGGCCTCGCGGACAGCTTCCACGTCAGCATCACTGACCTGGCCTCGGGCCTCGATGATTTTGCGGGCAAACTGGACAGCAGCATCCCGTTTCGGGTCGCTGGCGTGGCCCTTCCGAGCCAGAACAATTTCTTCCACCGGCAACTTAGCTTTATTGGCCGCATAACTGTGAACCGCAAGGCAGTAGTTGCAGCCGTTCACCTCAGACACGGCCAGGCTGATGAGTTCGCGCGTCTTCAGATCAAGCGTCCTATTCAAAGAGTTACGCATCGTGGCCCACGCATTGAAGGCAATCGGGCTCCGAGCGAACGTTGCCAGCATATTTGGGGTGAATCCGAGGTTCTTGGCAAACGCATCGAGAGTAGGTTTCGAATCGACCGGCACCTCTTCCGGTTCTAAAGCTTGAATTCTTGGCATTGTTATCCTTTTCTTTATTAATTGTTCTATGTTTTGATGTGTTAGTCAACAAATCGCCACCGAGCAATCAGATCGAACCAGCCGGCTTAACCTCTGGAAAATCCTTCTTAGGATCGAACACGTTGTTGAAAAAGTTCGTAAGAGAGTACATCGCCACGAGCGCGATGATCTCCATAACGTTTGCATCCGTGTAGCCAGCATCGCGAACGGAACTCACATCGGCGTCACTAACGTTGCCGCGTGTCTCCATGACTTTGCGAGCAAACTGCACGGCGGCATCCCGCTTCGCGTCGGTGGCATGACCCTTCCGGGCCAGAATAATTTCGTCCGCAGGCAACTTGGCCATATGCTCCGCGGTGAAGCTGTGAACTGTAAGGCAGTAGTTGCAGCCGTTCACTTCGGAAACAGTAAGGCCGATGCTATCACGTGTCTTCACGTCGAGCGCCTTACTGAGAGATCCGAACAGTGTGGCCCAAGCGTTGAACGCAATCGGACTCTGTGCGAAGGTTGCCATCATATTTGGAGTAAACCCGATATTTTTCGTAAACGCATCGAGCGTCGGTTTCGATTCGGCCGGTACTTCTTCCGGATTTAAAGCTTTAGTTCTTGGCATTATAGTTTCTTTAATTTACTGTCCTGATAAATATTTATACAAATTCCAACACCTCAGCGATCGGACGGCGCGGTTTTTGTGCCCAGTTACCGGAACGTTCTTTACCAACGGACAACAGTAGTACCGGTATTTCATTTTCAGCAAGTCCGAACTCACGGCTCACATCTTCGGCATCAAAACCGATCATCGGTGTAGAGCCCAGGTCTAGCGAGCGCGCCGCATACATTATCGCTGCAGCGCCGAAGCTAGCGGTGCGCACCGCCTCATCGCGCTGACGTTGCGGGAATTCTTTATATAGGTCGCGTGCGGGAATTTCCCAATCCGGCACCATTGAAGCCGGCATAACACCCGCTGCTACCAGTGGTGCCAGACGTTCCGGTATCACGCTGGAATCAGCTAATTGCCCGACCATAATAAAGGTAACTGCGGCCTCGGTAATTGCGGGTTGATGCCATGCGATCGGGCTCAATTTCGCTTTGGCCTCAGGCGTACGCACAGCGATAAAACGCCAGTTCTGCAAGTGGAAGGACGTCGGCGCAGTAGTGCCAATTCGTACCAGATCGCTTATTTGGTCGTCGCTCAGGGTAGCGGTGGAATCGTAGTACTTGGCGGCGCTACGGCTCAAAATAGTGTCGATGACAACGTTGGTCATAATTTTAATATTTTAAAGTTTGCAAATTTTTTTGATGGTCCGATAAAACTATAGCATAATTTGGACACCATAGTGGGCCAAATTCAAAATACACAGGGGTCCAGTTAGGATTCAAAAGCTTTTTGACATTTCTCTTAAAAAAGGCGGGGAGCACGGTACCCAAGTGTCTTCTTTTCGTCTACAAATCTCATGTCTCGCCGGTTTAAGCTTTAAAATATTGCTCTTCTACAACTTGTCCGTTTTGCCATAAGGTTCGAAGTATTTCGTGCCATAAGATTTTGCTCCCATCTTTCATATCGAAGTCAAAAGTGAATTCAGCGAAAGAAACATCTCCATTCACTGAAGCGTTATGCAGGGTGATACCATTTACTTTGGCTATAGCACCTGCAAAACCTCCCATTTTAGTTAGCATTTCTGATTTCCCGTTCGTTACTGTGCCATCAAAATCGATGGTTTTGGCATTCGGAGCGAAAAACTTTTCGGTTGCTTCTACAATTTGCCCTTTTTTAACCATCTCGTTTTTAGCCGAGAAGATTTCATTTAATGAATGTTCCATTTTTTTATCTGTTTCAAATTATCTGTCAACGTTGACAAAACAAAACTCCAATAATTCAAAAGCAATAAAAATGTGGTAAGTCAAGAAAAAAGGTTGATGTAGTTCAACTTTTTCCCCGGATTCTCTTGTTTCTGATTCTTGAGAGGAATTCAGTTGACATTCCGAGATAGGAAGCTAATGCGTATTGAGGTACACGTTGGACAAAGTTCGGGAAGTTCAATAAAAAGTTTTCGTAGCGCGCTTCCGCATCGTGTAATAGGTTAAAAAGGATTCTTCGGTGTTCAAAAGCAAGGCCCTTTTCAGCCATTATTCTAAAAAAGGTTTCGAAGTTATGGTTGTTTTTTTTTAGTTCTTGCTCGTTATTGTATTCAATTTGTAAAATGGTACTGTCTTCTAGTGCAACGATGAAAAGGGTCGCAGGATGCTGATAGATATAGCTATTAAAATCCGATACCCACCAATTTTCTATTGCAAATTGAAAGGTGTGATCTTGCCCCTCATCCGTAACGGCATAAGCTCTGAAAGCACCTTTTATCACAAACGCCCTATACTTATTGGTAAAACCAGGCTGCACAATGAATTGTCTCTTTTTTACTTTGACTTCTTTGAAGCAAGACACAAATTGTTCTGCTTCATTATCATCTAATGACACAAATTTTTTTACGTAATCTAAAAGTTGTTTTTTACTCATTTTTCAATTTGTATATGCCGTTGGTGTTTCAGCATTAAAGGTGACACCGGTATTCTGAATTAGTATCGACAGATTTTCCGGTGAGCCCAGTCACTACGGACATCCGTGCAACTCAAGATAGTCTCGATGACGGCTTAGTCATATATTTTTATTTAAAGTTATACAATAAACTTTTTAACGATACGATAAAGTTATGGTAAAATTTGGATACATTAGTGGTTCAAATTTTAAGAAGACAGGGGGCCAGTTATGATCCAAAAACTAATTGACATATCTTTTATAAAAGGTGGGGATAATCGTCCTTTATATCAGCAATTAGAGTCGGAGATTATACGGCTAATTTGTCGCGGGATCTTGAAACCAGGGCAGGCACTTCCGTCTTCAAGAGAACTGGCGCGATGCCTTCAGCTCAATCGTAAAACGGTGGTGGCAACCTACGACGAGCTGAATGCCCAAGGCTGGGTCGAAAGCCGGGACAGAAGCGGCGTTTATGTTTCCGGCCACCTGCCTGATACATCGGATCGCGCAATTGACGACAATGGCGAAAAATGGGCGCGAAGCCTCCAACCGGGCTATCCATTGATCATAAAATCAGCTTCGGATAAACCGATCGCTACAAATCCAAACATCGATGACGATACCCCGGGAACTGCGGCGCCATTATACAGAATCGATGACGGTTTTCCTGATCCCAGAATAGCGCCCATTGAGCAGATCGTGCGGGAATTCAGAAGATTTGGAAAAGGTCACTTAACAAATCGTTTTTTAATGTACGGCCCCGAGAAGGGTTCCTATCGGCTCCGTGTTGAACTCGCTAAATTTTTAAACCGGACCCGGGGCCTGCAGATCACTGAAAAAGAGATACTCATCACTAAAGGAACGCAGATGGCCATCTATCTGACAGCGCAGCTGCTTATCCGACCTGGAGACACGGTATTTGTACCAGAACCCGGCTATAGGGATGCGAATCAAACCTTTATTCTTGCAGGGGCTAATCTTGCATTCATTCCTGTAGATAAAGAAGGTATGGATGTAGAAAGGATTGAACAACTCTGTAAGAAGAAAGCCCCCAGAATGATCTATATTATCCCGCATCACCACCGGCCCACTACAGTTACCCTAAGTGCGGACCGGCGCATGCGATTAATGGACCTGGCTGCCAAATACGGATTTGCTTTGCTGGAAGATGATTACGATTTTGATTATCACTTTACAAGCGATCCTCTTTTTCCCTTGGCGTGTTTAGATACGGGCGGACACGTTATTTATGCAGGTTCCTTTTGTAAAAGCATCGCACCCGGTATCCGGATCGGATTTATGGTGGCACCAGAAGCTGTAATAAACGAAGCCGCGACAATCCGTAGGTTAATAGACCGGCAGGGTGAACGGCTAATGGAAGAGTCGATTGCCGAACTTTTGAGCACGGGTGAAATTTCCCGGCATCTCAAAAAGTCGCATAAGGTTTACCAAGGCCGGTTGGATAATGCATGCCGGTTGCTTAAGGATCAATTGGGAGAATATTTAACATTTGAGCGGCCGAACGGAGGTTTGGCCATCTGGGCATCCTACAGAAAAGGTATAAACGCCAGAGAAGTTGCCGTAAATGCAGGCAAGCTGGGATTAAACATCAGCGACGGCAGTAATTATTTCTTTCAGTCTAACACCTCGATGCCATATGACTTTGTGCGGATAGGTTTCTGTTCATTGGACGAAACAGAAATGGCTGAAGCTATTAATATATGGAAGCAGGCCCTAACTCCATTCGCTCTAAAATAACAGGTAACAATTCACTTTTGCTTCAGCAGGATATCAATCAATACGAATCGACACGGTTTAAAGATCGCACGGCACCGCATAGATTGCGGCGCTGTCACATACCTGCCGGTCGGGAAATAATGGTCAGACGTAACACCATCGTTAACATCCGAATTCATATCGTTCTATTGGGAACAAAAAACTTTTTCATGTAGAGATGGCAATAAGGCACGGCATGTTTTTTATCATAGTAGTTCTGATGATAGTCTTCGGCTTTCCAGAATTTAGTAGCCATTGTTATCTCTGTAGCAACGGGATAACTCATATTTTTTAATGCGGATACTAATTTTTCCGCGATCTCTTTCTGGTTCTCATCCAGATAAAAAATCGCTGACCTATATTGATTTCCGATATCCGGACCCTGTCCGTCTTTTTGGCCCTGGTCATGAGTCTCAAAAAAAAGCATTCCCAGTTCTTCGTAAGATATAATTGACGGGTCAAAAGTTACTTCGACTGCCTCGGCATGACCGGTCCGTCCTGTAGACACTTCCTGGTAGGTGGGATCATCTTTGTTTCCACCAGTATAACCGACAATGGTTGAAATAACCCCTCGCGCCTTCTTAAGGTAGTATTGGGTTCCCCAAAAGCAGCCTGACGCGAATATTGCTTTGCTTTCCATTTCTTCTTCTTTTAATACTATAAGATTTCGTATCGGATTTTGGCCGTTGCTTTAGCATTTTAATGTTGATCATTGTAATCTTCCGTAGCCAACCGCGTTACAATTCAAATAACTACACCTAAAACCGAACCTGATTTTTAAACCACTGACAATAAGGGTTATGTTGGTTTTATAAAATTGCGATTTCGCCATATTTAGTGAAATAGCGAAAATCGGTATAACAAATATCATTTTCCGCTTTTTGCTAGATCAGTGATAACAATAAGCTGCTCAAGCAAACTACAAAATCAAATAAACGGTCAATATGACCCGGCCTCACAA
Organism: Mucilaginibacter sabulilitoris; assembly: GCF_034262375.1. Taxonomy (NCBI): domain Bacteria; kingdom Pseudomonadati; phylum Bacteroidota; class Sphingobacteriia; order Sphingobacteriales; family Sphingobacteriaceae; genus Mucilaginibacter; species Mucilaginibacter sabulilitoris. Next base: position 3,598,613 of record NZ_CP139558.1, on the reverse strand, counting down.
TCAATTCCACATAGAGAAGCAAGCACAAAGGGCTAGTTTCCGAATTTTGACCGTAATACCACCGGTAAAAGCCGAGCATGGGAAAGACTTGACCAATCTGGAGTTTGGTCAATAAAACACGCGTTTTAACGCATCTGGCTGATCTTTTAGGTTTAGAGAAATATATTTACATATTATTTCAACTATCTTAAATTGCATAAAGATGAGCACTAAAGTATTGATTGTGGAGGACGAGACGATGGTTGCTTACGACATGGAGATAATGTTGAAAAAGGCGGGCTACGCTGTTTGCGGGATTGCCGATACCGTATTAGATGCCCTAGAATTAATTGAACATTATAAACCTGATATCGTATTTATCGACATCTATTTAAAATCTGATGAAAACGGTGTTGATCTAGGTAAGCGATTGAAAAACCTCAATATCGCTTTTATTTATCTTTCCGCTAACTATCAAGACAATATCATGGAATGGGTCAAAGCTACCCAACCGTATGGTTTCCTAATTAAGCCATTTCGAGAAAGCGAAATGCTAGTCATGTTAGACATCGCACTTTATCGTCATCAAAACAGTTTAGAGGCGCAACTCCGACATGAACTGATTTTAGAAGAATCGTTTAAATCTATCGCCGGGCAGGAGACGGATTGGAAGGAAAAACTCTTTGGTATTGTAAAAAGCCTTCAACCATATTTGCCGTTTGATTATTTAGTTATTTCTGAAACAGTTAGAGGATCGCGCCACGACAGAATCTTCCTGCGACGAAAAAACTATGATTCATACATAATCAGCTCGTATGCGGAGTTCCTTGAACTTTCAGGTTTAAATCAAACCGACGTCGATAGTTCAAGCGATAGCAATACTTTTATTAAGCCCGGATATTTTAACGAGAGAGATTTCCAGGATTTATGTGGCAGCTGTGCTATAAGACGAGCGCTCGCTATTTGTTTTCATTTACGATCAATGCTTCATTTGCCTGTTCTTAGTTCCACCGGGCAGGTCATTAACATCTCATTTTATAGCAGTGGGTCTGACGCATATGATGTGGGACATTTAAAATTGATGAATAGGCTTAACCCTACGCTTACGCTCGCCATCGAAGTGGTGTTACCGTTGCAAGCCTTTAATAATACTGAGAATGAATTTTCTGGCAGCGACCTTAACGGCGGAAAAGGTAAACCAGCGATATTTAAAAACATTATTGGTGATTGTAATCAACTCCTTACTATTCTCGATCATGTCAGTATCGCTGCTCCCATCGACACTTCAATATTAATTCTTGGAGAAAGCGGAACAGGTAAAGAACAAATCGCGAAATCTATTCATGAGCTATCTCCGAGGAAAAACAATTCGCTCGTCATTATCAATTGCGCCTCACTACCTATAAATCTTATTGAATCAGAGCTTTTCGGACATGAAAAAGGTTCATTCACCGGGGCAATCGAAAAGCGGATCGGTAAATTTGAATTAGCCAATAAGGGTACTATTTTTCTTGACGAAATTGGCGAGCTGCCTATAGAAGTGCAGGGCAAATTATTGCGAGTGCTGCAGGAACAAGAAATCGAACGAATTGGCGGAAGCAAAACTATACGTATAAATGTTCGGGTGATTGCGGCCACCAACCGGAATCTTGAAACTGAAATCAGAGAAGGACGGTTCCGACTGGATCTTTATTATCGTCTTTCCGTATTTCCGATCAGGATGCCTGCTTTACGTGAAAGAAAATCCGATATCCCTAAGCTCGTCACCTACTTTTGTAAGAAGTTCTCCCGAAAATTTGGCAAAACCGTCTCGGGCGTATCGACCCAGGTTATGAATAGTTTGCAATCCCACCCGTGGCCCGGTAATATTCGTGAATTGGAAAATTTCGTTGAAAGAGGCGTCTTATTATCTAAAGACAACTTCATAAGTGAATTTGACCATTTTTCGTTCGAACCCGGCTTTCCTCTTACCGACAAGGCGGAGCAAACCGTACCGCTTGCGAAAATTATCGATAAAAATTTGAAAGAACATATTTTGTCTGTGCTAAAACAATGCGACGGTAAAATCAGCGGAGCCGGTGGCGCAGCTGAGCATTTAGGAATACCTGCTACAACCTTACATTCGAAAATCAAAAGGCTTGGTCTAAAGAAATGGTAATAGATGCCTCCTGTCTTTTTATTTTCTACTTTACGGTAAGCTACCTCGCATATATTTTTATTTAGAAGGTTCCTATAGTTTCGTAACTAATTTCGCCAAATCCCGAGATTTCGAATCCCCCCCTTTCACAATCACTAAATTATGATAAGTAAACAATTGCACATATTGGCATATTCATAGCATGTAGTTACCTGCCATAAGTTAACGATTTAGAAAGAAGTAATTTATTTAAAAACAATCGCTACACTACCCCTTGTAGCCTCTCACATTATTTTTGACAGTCGGCAATGGTTTACAGATGTCGTTAGGATCTTAAAAAAAGCTCAGGAAAGCATCGCAAGATTTCTAATACGACTTTGATAGCACTTTGCATTGGATTTAACAACTATGAAATCGGACATTTTTATGATTAGTATTTTTAAGAAGTATCTACAGGATCGTCTTTGTGTAACTGATGATGCGTGGGAGTTTATTGCGCCACTTCTCAAAACCCGCTCATTTCATAAAAGCGACATGATATTAACGGCAGGTGAGAATTGGCAAGTTCATGCATTCATTTTAGAAGGCTGCGTTAGCACTTTTAAAGTAAACGAAACCGATCATAAAGAAATCATTTCCTTTGATTGTGAAACGGCATGGATCGGCGACGGCGAGGCCCTGGCTTCGGGATTGCCCTCCCGCTTCAATATAGAAGCAATTGAAGATACACATCTCCTTTTAATCGAAAATACCGATTTTGATTTGATCCGAAACAACGTGAAAGCTTTTCATAACTATGTCGATTCGGTCCGATATGGCAAGTTTATCAACTCGAACAAAAAGATCCATGCGGCTTTTGCCCGTACGGCTATCGGACGATACAGAAATTTCCTGAATCAATATCCAAAACTGGTGTTACGCTTACCGGAGAATTTAATCGCATCTTATTTAAGTATTAATACAGAAACACTGAATTCTGTACGGCGCGAATTTTCGAAAGGAAAAAGAAAACCCTTATTATAAATTATAAAAATCGAAGGATATAATAAAACAAGAAACCATGAAAGATGCAACGGGTCTAAAAATTTCAATGTTGTTCGACCACGAACAATACCCGATGATCGGTCCATTTTTAAAATGCGTTCCAGGAACGAAAGAAATCTATAGTGAGCCTGGCTTAGTAGCCTGTAAGTGGCAAAATATTTTGCTCGAAGCTCATGGACCCGGAGCACATCCACATAATTTTATCTTTAAAAATAACGAGGTGGTGATTCGTTTTGAAGAGGATGACCTATCTGCAGCAATTGTAACGACGAAAAAAGCTGGTTTTAAAGCAATCAGTAATGTTATAGTGGAAAACGATTACTATTCATTTGCTTATATTAAATTCGGTGAAATGATTATAGGCCCCTATCACTACGACACCGATTAAAGCTATTTGAAATCGACCGTCGTTATTTCACTTCAAACTTCGTTAATTAACTAAATAACGTGAAGCATGCAGCTCGAGCGCGATTGATAAAAATAAAAATCCGCGGAAATCTCTTAATAAAACGCGTATAGCTTCGTCTGACGGGTTCACGCATGGATTTTGTAGTATGACTTTGAGATAACGGACGCGGATCCTGTGGTGAGGTATCATCTAATGGGCTGTTGTCTTCTTTTAACTAATAATCAATTAAAAAAATTACCATGAAACAGAATTTAGATGCGCTATTTACAGAAAAGAATGAAATGATCGTAAAAGGACAAATTGTGGAAGCCTGCGAGAAATTTTTCGCACCCGATGCAAAAACAATGGATTTTACAGGAGCATTAACCAACAGCCGCGATGAACTAGTAGCAAAAGAAAAAGGCTTACTGGAGAACATCAAAAATGTAAACGGGATTACTCTACATTATGCATCTATTACCGGAGACATATCATTCGCAGAATTCACTTTTGATTTCGACATGAAAGACGGAAGCAAAATACTTTGGCATGAGATCATTCGTACTGTTTGGGAAAATGGTAAAGTTACTGAGGAAGCATACTTCAAAGGATTATAGCCTTTATGAAACTTCGTTTCATTTCGCCGGGTTCTCACGGTATTATTGACTATGTAGGGTCGATCGCCTTGATAGCATGCCCATTTATTTTAAAACTGGGAGATTCACCGGCTATCAAATGGGTATCGATTGGAACCGGACTTGCAGGCATAGCGATAAGTATATTAACAAAATACGAATACTCAATATTTAAGGTTATTCCGTTTGATCTCCATCTCGCAATTAACCTCGCGGCGGCTACCGCATTTGTCGCTATTCCCTTTACATTTGATTTAAAGGGATTAGATGCAATGTATTTTTTTGTAAACGCTGTCATTGTATACCTGGTAGTCGCGCTCACCGAGAACCGACCGGCCGAATAAATAAGTTAGAAACGACAGATGATATTATTTGTCGTTTCTTAGTACAAGATTATGGAACAACTACTGGCAGAAATACGGTCGTGTAAAGTGTGCGCAAATTGTTTACCTTATCCACCCAAACCAATTGTACAGGCAGGTAAGAGCGCACGGATTGTCATCATTGGGCAGGCACCGGGGTTAAAAGTACAAAATAGTGGCGTTCCCTGGGATGATCAAAGTGGCGATGAACTTAGAAGATGGCTTGGTGTTACCAAGGAGCAGTTCTACGATGAGAACTTATTTGCATTAATTCCGATGGGCTTCTGCTATCCCGGAAAGGGTACTTCCGGTGATTTACCGCCGAGGTTTGAATGTGCTCCATTGTGGCATCAACGATTATTGAGCAGCATGGACGAAAATAAATTGATTATTCTTATCGGAAAATACTCACAAGATTATTATTTGAAAAATACAGATAAGCAATCATTAACCGAGACGGTCAGGACGTACCACACCTATCTTCCAACTTATTTACCGCTCGTACATCCTTCTCCTCGCAATAGGATTTGGCAAAAGAAAAATCCCTGGTTTGAAAATGAAGTCGTAACGTTTTTACAGCAATTAGTAAAACAAATCACATGAAGAGTGTTGTAATCATATTTTATTAATTTAGCTGATACTCTGACGGTCCCCTTCTCTGCTGTTCAATTGTTACAGTCTGGAAAAATTGATTTGATGTTTCTCGATTTTCATCAGGGTAGAATTACTGTTAATGAATTTATCATGGAATTAAATTCGGCTGTTGATGTAACCTCTGTTTTTTCAGAATTGAAAAAAATCCGAACAGAAAATGAGTATTATCGCCATGATTCGTAAGCCGTATTCTTGTGGGCGCCTACTAGCTACCTGCCAAAATGCCTTGAAGAAATCAAAACGTATTTAAAGAAATAGATGGCTGCTATTCTAATTATGTGTGTTCCAATATTCGCAGTTACCCTTTTATAATACATCTTACAACCGATCACCCCGCATGCTCGTCAAAGCACGAAATATGGTATCATGAATCGTCATATAAAAACATACCTTATGATTATCAATTAGTTACACTTTCGGCATGGCATTAGAATATTATAAATCTTATCTAATGTTATTCAGTAACCTTTAAAAATTAGAAATCATGGAAGATATTCATAACCTGATGCAGCCCCCAATATTTATAAAGGAAACAAATGACCGGATCTGCTCCGGGAATCACCATGCCGGATTTCTCGAAGAAAGTCTGGGTATCGCCTTTGATTCGGCCGATCTCGGATATTTCTATGTCGATGTAATCGACCGAAAGATATTTGTCAAAAACACGCGGTTTAAACAGCTTTTCGGCTACATTCCAAGCGATCATTTCACTTATCACGATGCTATCGACCGAATTCACCCGGATTATCGCCGGGTTGTATATGAAGCTATTGAGGCGGCAATGGTGGAAGGTATCCGATTCGATATGGAATTTCCGATCACAGGTTCGTGCGACGAACACTCACGTTGGGTTCATGGCATTGGAAGTATTCACCATGATAAAAAGCGTATAAACAATAGCTATTTTATCGCTTTCTTTTATGAAACTACTGAAAAGAAACGGAATGAAATTCGGAAAAATGATTTTATCATCATGGTCAGCCATGAGCTTAAAAGTCCCCTTTCGGCTCTTAGCGCTATCCTCCAGACGGTCGCACTGAAGCTGAAAAGAAGTAATGACGATTATGTCCGGGAAGCCTTTTTAAAATCAATGAGTCAGATTACAAAGATGACTAATCTTATCGACGGGTTCTTAGAGATTCCGAGGCTTGATGCCGGTAAATTAAGGCTTGACAAGAGCGATTTTGATATAAGCGAGCTTATTCAAGAACAGATCCGCGAAACTGAGCTTAGCATTTCCACTCATTCTATTCAGTTTTCCGCTTGTGACCCACTGTTCTTAAATGCTGATTATAATAAAATCGGTTACGTAATCAGTAACCTCATTAGGAACGCGATCAAGTATTCATTACCAGGAAAACTAATAAAGATTAATTGCCATTTGGCGGATAATGTGGTTCAGATAAGTGTGAGCGATGAAGGCATAGGTATAGAGCCGCGGGATAAGGAAAAATTATTCGAACGATATTATCGCGCTGAAAACAGTTTTACCAGGCATACTGGCGGGTCAGGAATAGGTTTATACCTGTGTGCCGAAATCATTCAACGTCATGAAGGCAAGATTTGGGTTAATAGTCAGCCCGGAGTCGGCAGCATATTCCATTTCTCTTTGCCGACTCAAATCACGGATTAAGTAAAGAATAAATAAAAACGATATGCAAAAAACTAATCGCGTTTCGGGCGAAAAAGCTCCGGAATTGAATATACCATTGTGGATAGATAAAACCGGCAAAAAATTGAATAAGCCGATACTGCTTGCTGATTTTCCGGGAGCATTTATTGTCTTGTTTTGCTTCCAAAGTTGGTGCAGAGGTTGTCACCTAAAAGGTTTTCCTTCATTACAACGTATGACAAACGCCCTAAAAGGAAACGACAAAGTGGTTTTTCTGGCTATCCAGACCGTCTTTGAAGGAAGAGATATTAACACTGCTGAAAAGCTAATAGAGATGCAGAAAAAATACAACCTTGAAATTCCGTTTGGTCAGGATGACGGCGATGCCTCAACAAATAATATTTCCGATATCATGTTCAATTATAGAACTGGTGGAACTCCCTGGTTTATTTTCATCGACAAAAATCGGAATATAGTATTTAGTGACTTCCACCTGAATGTGGAGAATGCTATTGAATTTCTCGAAAATTATAAGCCATGAAATCCTTAATTTATTAAACATGCGGTTATGAATTACCTCGCTACCCGAAAAAGTGTCGACAAACTCTTTGAAAATTTAAGACACCGGAACTTTATCCCTCATTTTGCAGTGTCAAAGGAGGATGCACTGGCTAAAGTCATTTCGGTTATTCCTCCCGGCTCGGAAATAGCAACAGCATCGTCTGTTACACTGAAACAAATAGGCTTTCTCGATCTCCTCAATTCAAAAAAACATGATTGGAAAAACTTTAGGGATAATATTTTTACCGAAGTCGATCACTTGAAAAGGGATGAGCTACGCAGGGAGAGCATTTTGGCTGACTACAATATCCAAAGTCTTCAGGCCATCACTGAAAACGGACAATTACTTATTGCATCTGGTATGGGAAATCAACTGTCGGCAATTGCTTACGCCAGCCGAAACATTGTGTTCGTTGCCGGTTTACAAAAAGTTGTTCCGACTCTGGATTCTGCATTCGAACGGCTTAACGAATTTGTGCTTCCGTTAGAGAATGAGCGGATGAAACGAGCAGGCTTTAAAGAAGGTGCGACGTTGGGTAAGTATTTGGTTTTTGAAAGAGAAATCAGGCCCCGACAGGTCCATGTCATTCTCGTTGGCGAAGTTTTAGGATTTTGACGGGATAGGACGACGTTGGCTTTAACAGAACATACAACTAAAATAATTTCTATCAATATTAAATAAAAATGAAAGCAATTTGGAACAATAAGATCATCGCTCAGAGCGATAATACTGTAGCGTTAGAAGGCAATCAATATTTCCCCCCGGAAAGTATTGTAAAGGAGTACTTCTCAACCACAGATTCGCATACAACCTGTCCTTTGAAGGGCGTTGCAAGCTATTATGACATCAATGTGGACGGGAATGAAAATATGGCAGCGGCGTGGTATTATCCCAATCCCAAAAGCGGTTACCAACAAATTGGTAATTATGTTGCTTTCTGGAAAGGTGTTAAAGTAGAAAAGGACTGATGATTAGAACAGGATTGGCGAAAGTCGCCGCCTGCATAGTCCGCTCCTTTCGTTGAAAGCGCTTTTGGCGTATAGAAGGACCGGATTACCATGAATGGAGATATCCTGGCCTTTCAGTAGTTTATTTCCGGATATGATTAAGCTCCGAATACTTAACGGTAAGGAACAATAAATATAAATAGATCTGCGGATCTAAACTTGACAAACTGATTGCGCAGATGTTCCTCCGGTGGCAAATGATTTCGATGTTATCGACAGTGTTAAATTTTTTGTTACCATGAATTTTTTTCAACTTTATTAAATATGGACCAGTCAGATCGAATCGTAGCGGCCCGAATGAAACTCAGGGAGCGATTTACAAAACAAATGGAACACCAAGCCTATGGGGCTGATGCTCCACCAATGGGCACCGGTAATATCAACCGGCATGGCATGCCTGAAGTCCCTATAGGACAAACGGTAACTGAAAAATGGCCGGTGCTCGACCTGGGGAATCAGCCTAACATAAAGCTCGAATATTGGAATTTGGAAATCAATGGCGCAGTTGAGCATCCGCTTAAACTAAGCTGGAAGGAATTTATGAATCTGCCACAAACGAAGGACACCTCCGATTTTCATTGTGTCACAACATGGTCTAAACTCAATATGCACTGGAAGGGAGTACGGCTAATAGATCTGGCCGCACTTGCGCAACCTTCATCGGATGTGACTAATGTCCTATGTTATGGTTATGACAACTATACAACCAATTTATCGATTGAAGAAGCGCTTAAACCGGATGTACTTTTGGTCCATACCTTCGAAGGACAGCCATTGTCGATAGAGCATGGCGGCCCTGTAAGAATGATTACGCCTCAATTGTACGCATGGAAGGGGTCTAAATGGATTAAACGCGTCGAGTTTTTAACAGAAAAGAAACGCGGCTTTTGGGAAGAAAGGGGATATTCAGATACCGCGTATCCCTGGCGTAACGACCGGTATAGCGTATGACTGACAAAACATTATTCCTAAACGTCAAGATTACTACGCCATACTCATAGTTTGGCATAAATGCAACAAAACATATGTACTCCTACAAATCAGATGTGCTGAAAGATTATCTTTCGGAAATACTCTTTGATGCTGTTTATATTATAATAAAAAATATTTCAATTGATGAAATATATAATCAGTTGATTCCGCCGCCCGATACAGCATTCGGGCATTTTACGTTCCCCTGTTTTTTTCTTGCCAGAGCTGCCGGCCGGTCGCCTCTTGAGCTTGCGACACAGATCGCGGACCATATAGCAACGGATACTGAAAAAGTTGAGCGGTTTGCAGCGGTAGGCCCTTATATCAACTTTACGTTGACTTCACTTTTTACCGGCGAAGCAGTCGGTAGCAAGGTACTCTCGGGAATCTTTTTTGACCAGATTAATTTGGATGACCGCCCCTTGATCATGATCGAATATTCACAGCCAAATACCCACAAAGAACTTCATGTCGGCCATATGCGGAACATGTGTTTGGGCGATGCTTTAGTGCGGATACACAAATATTGCGGATTTAAAGTAATCAGCGCCACTTTTCCAGGTGATGTGGGCACGCATGTAGCGAAATGCCTGTGGTATATGGAATATTATAATAGTGAAAGCATTCCCTCGCACGACCAGGGAACTTGGCTCGGTTCCCTGTATACTAAGGCACATTTAAAACTTGCGTCAGAAGAAGGTACACCACACGAGCGCGTCAACAAGGAGCAGCTTACCGAAATTCTTTATCAGATTGAAAACAAAACTGGCCATTTTTACCTGCTTTGGAAGGAAACGAGACAATGGTCCATTGCATTAATGAACGAAGTTTATCGTTGGGCCAATATACACTTTGACCAATGGTACTGGGAATCCGATGTTACATTGTCATCGGTCCACTATGTAAAAGGCAATTTACACAACGGAGTTTTTGTACAGTCAGAGGGAGCTGTAGGAGTTGATCTGAGTGAGTTTAATCTCGGGTTCTGCCTGTTGATTAAATCAGACGGCAACGGATTATACGCCACGAAAGATCTGGAATTAGCCAAACTTAAATTTTCAGATTATAATATCGAAAAAAGTATAATCGTAGTAGATCAACGGCAGGGCCATCATTTCGCGCAGGTATTTAAAGTGTTAGAGGTGTTAGGAGATAGGAACGCAAAGAATAATCTTCACCTGTCGTATAACTTTGTAGAGCTCCCGGGAGGCGCGATGTCATCCAGGGCGGGTAACATCATACCCATTTTGGATTTGATCAAGCAAATGACAGAAAAAGTAAAAATAGATCATTTGAATCGTAATAATAATAATTTAACTAGTAGTGAAATTGAGGACAACGCAAAAATAATTGCTGAGGGAGCTATAAAATATGGCATGAATAAGATCGATCCGGACCACAAGATTATATTTGATATGGACGAATGGTTAAAGATTGACGGCGACGCCGGTCCTTATTTACAATATACCACCACCCGTATTAATTCACTAATTAACAAATTAGGAATGCCACACGCCGAGCATACCAATTGGTCGGTTTTAACTTCGGAGGTTGAAAAAAACATCTTAATTAAAATTTCTCGTTTTAACGAGCAAGTCGTTCAGGCATGTACGAAGTATAAGCCAAACCTTTTGGCAAATTATTTATATGAATTATCCAGATTATATAACAGTTTCTATAATTCAACCCAGATTAAGGATTCCAATAATCAGCAACTTAAAGCGGCGCGAATTTCATTGTCGGCATGTGTCCTGTCGATATTGAAATCAGGATTATCTTTACTTGGCATTTCGATACCTACCAGGATGTAAGATCAAAGTATCGCTTTTGTAACCAAATAACAGCCTGTTAAAATGACTATACTAAAATAAACATATGCCGCAATTTAACGCACCTGACGACATGCTCCCGAATCATGGGATTCCGGCAAAGCTTGTCGATTATAAACCCGGAGTCTTCAGTATTGAAGAAAGTTTGGATTTATTGGACAAGATTATTGACGAAACTCCTTGGGAGGAAAAATTTGAATTGATAAATGGAAAAGAAGTTTCCACCCCACGCCTGATCGCCTGGTTCGGCGAAGCCGACCTGGATTATTCCATTACATGCAAAGGTTTATACCCGTTGCCCTGGACATCTGAGCTACTGGTGATAAAAGAGCGTATAGAAAGGCTATCCGGAGAAAAATTCGACAGCGTATCGCTGAACTATTACCGGAACGGGAACGACTCGGTGGGTTGGCATATGGATAACTATGGCGAGCCGGGACGAAAATTATGCGTTGTCAGTATTGGCCGGTCACGGATGTTTGACATCCGGAACAGGGATGACCACTCACTTGAATTTTCTATTCTACTTGAAAACGGTTCTTATCTGCTAATGAAGGTCGGATTTCAGGAAAACTGGCAACATCGGATTCCAAAAATGAAAGGAATAAAAGAATCCCGAATAAATCTCATTTTCCGACAACTTCATTAAAATTTGTGGCAATTGAATACAGCTGCAGAATCTGGCAATAACATTCATAGTAAAATCTAGGGGTCCAGAATGCCGCTTTTTAACATCTTGTCATTGAAATCATCGGCAAGAGCGACATCCCCTGGGCCAATTTCACAAACTCGGCGCTGACGATGGGCCAGCGTAAGTGCATTCGCGGGCGGAACGGTTGATATATATGCGATTTTCATATTATGTAGCGGATGTTTATTAATTAAAATTCAACACTGGATTCGCAGATATTTTTTAAAGAGTCACTTGTTCTTTGAGATTCTCTTTAAATAAATCCTTGAATTTTTTTAGTTTCGGGTTAATAATGGCTTGGCAATATGTCTGATCACTGTTATTGTTGTAATAATTCTGATGGTAGGCTTCAGCCTTATAGAAATGTTCAAACATCTCGAGCTGTGTAACGATCATTGCATTATAACTGGCCTGCAATTCTTCTATTACTTTCATAGCCGCATCCTTTTCCTTGTCATTACGATAGAAAATTACACTTCTGTACTGTGAGCCCTTATCGGCGCCCTGCGCATCAATGGTGGTGGGATTGTGTGTTGCTAAATGAATGCGCAGCAGGTCTTCAAAACTTATTTCTGCCGGATTGAAAGTGACTTCGATAACTTCAGCATGCCCTGTCATACCGCTGCAAACCTCCCGATAGCTGGGATTCGAGATCTCTCCTCCGCTGTAGCCGCTTTCTACCTTGACAACTCCTTTCAACTGCTGAAATATCGCTTCCGTGCACCAGAAACATCCGCCACCAAAGGTGATCTTGCTTTCGTTTACAACTATCTTTCTTAGCGAAACAGCGTTCATACAATATCTCAAACCGCTTGGCGTGGGACCATCCTGGAATACGTGCCCCAAATGCGCGTCGCAGATGTTACATAATGCTTCAATTCTAACCATGCCGAAAGTGCTGTCCTTATGATATGCAACCACGTTTTCCTTTATAGGCTGTGTAAAGGAAGGCCACCCCGTTCCGCTTTCAAACTTTTCACCTGCGTCAAACAATTCCGTGTTACAACAGATACAGGCATATTTGCCCGGCTCAAAATAAGAACACATGTCAGAACTGTGCGGCCGCTCAGTACCTTTCAAACGGGTTACCCTAAACTGCTCAGGTGTTAAGATCAATTGCCATTCTTCATTAGTTTTTTCAACCCTTTTTTCAGGGGATGGATTACCGTTATTTGCAATTCTGATGATATCAAGCCACTTTAACATAAGATTTGTTTTTGTTTACTGATTATATTAATTGGTATACAAATTATTAATCATGGGAATGCCCCAAATCGAAACTGCACCAAAAGCCGTGCAATTTGATGTCGATTAGAACAAAATCTTATCTTGGTATTGAATTACAGTTATTTAGACTAGGTTTGTTTGACCGGCTCCCGGATATAAATATTTGTTAAACAGGCCATTTTCGTTATATCACCAAATATCGGCAAATCACGATTCTTCGGTTATAAACCTCCTTGAAAAATAGCATATTAGCCGGGTGGCATTAAAATAGCTAATTTGGTTACAATGAGTCAAAGCATTTCATTTATATACAAGGACGGAAACCGGACCAAAAAAATTGCGCTCGAGGATGCCGCTCCCCCCCTGGCTGTTTCAGAATTTATATGGATCGACCTTCAAGATCCGACTGAGGCTGACTTTTCAGTGCTGCAAGAAAAATTCAATTTACATAATCTTGCTGTAGAAGATGCCATGAGCGTTTCCCAGGTACCTAAGTTAGATCTTTATAATGACCAGATCTTTTTGGTGATAAAGTCTGCGAACCTAAAAAATGATTGTATTGTGTACAGCGACATGTCAGTTTTCCTAAGCAAGAAATATATCATCGTTACAAGGCATGGAGATTATCCTGATTATCACGACTATTGCTTAAGGCTGGACAATGGACCTTCATCATTTCGTCAAGGCCCGGATTATATACTACATGCAATAATGGATTTCATTATTGATAGTTATCTGCCGGTACTTCAAATGATGGAGGACACCGTCTTAGGCCTGGAACAACAGATGCTGGAAGCGTTTCTCAGCAGGGATCAAATAACAAGGATTTTCCGCATTCGCAGAGAAGCGATCCTCTTTCAACGCGTGCTGGGAAAGATGTCGGAAGTAACCGGAAAACTCGTGCATTTGCAAGTTCCATGTGTGGCGGCAGAGGTAAAACCATATATCAGCGATGTACTGGATCATGTCCTTAGGCAGGAAGTGCTGGTTAGTAGCCTTATAGAGATAATCAAATCGGTGTTTGAAGCGAGTACTTTGTTAGAACAGCAACGGCAGGGAGTAATAACGCGGCGGTTAGCGGCCTGGGCAGGAATTCTTGCAGTGCCCACCGCAATTGCTGGCATCTATGGTATGAATTTTCAAAACATGCCTGAAACGCGGACAAATTCCGGTTATTTCGTGGTTTTGATAGTGATGGCTACAATATGTATCCTATTATATTTTAGGTTTAAAAAAATCGGCTGGCTGTGATATGCACGAGAACAAAAGGATAGCCACCATGCATGATGTCGCTGTCATAATCTCTTTTTAATGGAGGCGCATTCAACTTTCACATCCCACTTTTACTACATGACATATAGCAGCCTCAAATATTAGTTATTCTGAAATTCAGGTTTTAAAAGGCTATTTTCCTTTTTTCGTAGTTTAAGGATTTTAGGAACGGAAACATTTTGTATGTAGGGACTTTCCGGATGCAGGCGAAAATAATTTTGGTGATAACTTTCTGCCGGATAGAATGTTGAAAACGGCAACACTTGTGTAACGATCGGCGCATCATAATATTTGGAGGCGCTAACCTGGTTAATTGTTTTTTGAATAATTGCCTTTTCTTCAGCATTCCGGTAAAAAATAGCAGAACGGTAACTCGTACCACGGTCAGGGCCCTGGTAATTCAGTTCTGTAGGATTATGGGCATAAAGGAAAGCTTCAACCAATTTTGCGTAACTGATTATCTTGGGATCATAATATACCTGGACCGTCTCGGCATGCCCGGTTTTATCAGAGCAAACGGCTTCGTAGGTCGGTCTTACAACGTTACCGCCCGCATATCCGGACACCACGCTATTTACCCCTTTTAACTCCAGCAACGCCTCTGAGCTCGCCCAAAAGCATCCGGCGGCAAAATCAGCTACGTGCTCACCTGGTGTAACCGCCGGTAGTTTAGCGTATCCTTGACCGTTGCCGGATGTCTGTGAATAGGTGCAACTATAACTTAATAATACAAACACAATGTATAATCCTGTCTTCTTCATTTTATGGTGTCTCGATTTATGTGAGTATTCCGTTTTTTCTCAGCAGGAATGAATTTGAATGCATATGAATCCATACAAAACCGCTTAAACGTGGGCGCCGGGCCATCGTCAAACAAATGGCCCAGATGCAGCCCTGTACTGCTTTCTACAACTTCATCACGTACCAAACCGAACGATGTATCTTTCACAATACTGATATCTTTGTCATTTATCGGTTTAGTAAAACTCGGCCAACCCGTACCGGACTCAAATTTATCATCTGAAGTGAATAACGGCTTTCCCGTAGCAGCGCTTACATAGACGCCCTTTTGGTGATTGTTCCAATAAGGATTTTTAAAGGGGGGTTCTGTTCCCCGGTTGACCAAAATGTTATACGCTTCCGGCGACAACTTTTTCTTCCAATAGCTGTCCGGCTTTGCGTCGGGATATCTTTTAGAATCTATTACCTGCTTATCGGGCCGGGGACTTTGACAAGCCACATTCAAAATGATCAACATAAACGCTAAAAATAGATGTATCTTTTTCATAGCTTCAGATTTTTAAAAAATCTATGAGTTCGATAGCTTCTGGTTTTCGGCGGCAGATATCAGCTTGAGCGATTCAGAATTCATGCAATATCTCAAGCCACTTGGCGCAGGTCCATCCGGAAATACATGTCCGAGGTGAGCATCGCAGGTATTACAGATAGCTTCAAACCCTGTCATTTTATATGGCGGATCTATTTTGTATTTGATCGCATTTTCTTTGATCGGTTGTGTAAAGCTTGGCCAGCCGGTGTAAGATTCGAATTTTATTTCGGAATCGAAAAGCTCGGTGTCACAACAGATGCAGTTGTATTTTCCAGGATCGTACCGGCTGCACAATTCGCCGGTGAAGCTCATTTCCGTCCCCTTTCGACGAGTGATCCGAAACTGTTCAGGAGTTAAGATGGCCTTCCATTCCTCGTCGGTTTTCTCAACTCTTCGGTCAGGCGCGGGATTACCATTTTTCGCAAGCCTGATGATGTCATTCCACTGTAGCATAATTACCCTTCTTCTAATTTGATTTGTATAAGTTATGTTAATTTAACGCATTAGATCATTCGAGGTCAAATGTTATTTGTTCTTCGACTTTCACGACTTTCACAATTAAAGTTGACCCAGATATTCGAACGCCCGTGCCTCTGATTTTTCACTAACGTAAGAAGGCAATCAATCCGCCTTCTCCTTTTTCATCGGTTGTCAGTTCAATTATTTTTGTAGTTATTCAATTTCACTCATCACCCGAACTCTATCAACTAACCTTAATAAATAATCTTTTTATTCTACAACAGTATTAATGCCAGTTAATATAAGATCAAGTGATACAGCTTGTTAATTAATTCATGGTGTCGGCAAAATCCGAAATCTCGTGATATAGCGAAGTGCGCGACTGTTCCGGTGTATTCTAAATGATAAGAAATAGGCCTCTATTTCGTAACGGCACTTCGCCAAATCCCGGAATCTCGGATATCCCATCGTATGAAATATATTAAACATTTGATCTTTAATCACTTATAAAAGTGGCATATATGTGGCTTTATCAATTTTAATAACAATTTGCAATGACAAATAACCCTAAAATTAACGCATTGACGGTGCGTATAGAAGATTTTAAAATGCAACGGTTAGGCACGATCATGGAGCCTGATATGACCAACCCTATGGAAGCCGGCGGTGTGCTCAATCCCGCCGCTATCAGAAGTCGGGACGGTAATCTGTATCTATTCCCGCGTATGGCGACAATGGATAATTATTCCAGGATAGGAATAGCAAGAGTTAAATTCAATGCTGTCGGCGACCCTTGCGGCGTTGAAAGATTAGGTATAGCTTTGGAGCCTGAAGCCGAGTATGAAAAGCGGCCAAACGGCGGCGGCTGTGAAGATCCTCGTATAACATTTGTTGAACCGCTGGACCTATACCTGATGACCTACACGGCTTTTTCGCCAGAGGGGCCACGCGTTGCTTTGGCCAAGTCCGCGGATCTACTCCACTGGGAACGGCTCGGACTAGCGAATTATAATACGTTTCAACATATCGAGTTTAACGGAATAAATAATAAAGATGCCTGCATTTTTCCCCAGGTTATTAAAGACCCGCGCGGCCATACGGCTTTGGGTATGTTGCACAGGCCGTTATTCCCTGGTACCAGTCCCGAAGAAAAGGCGCTACACAAAAATCAGGCGAAAAGAAACCGTCATCAAGAATGTATCTGGATTTCCTATTTGCATTTTAATTCGGAGAAGGCCCGTCACTGGAAATTATCGAAATTCATTTCCCATCATCCGCTCGCGGCCCCGATTCAAAACTGGGAAGACCTAAAGATCGGTGCCGGAACTCCGCCAATATTAACAAGGCATGGCTGGATGTATCTCTACCACGGCGTTGGCGAAGGTCCGCATTCTTCGTCGACGAAAAAAGAATACCGATATTCTGCGGGTGTTATGATTCTGGCAGCCGATAATCCTTGTAAAATACTCTACAGATCTCGATATCCGCTTCTCAGTCCGGACCTTCCTGAGGAACGCGTGGGAATAATTGCAGACGTAGTGTTTCCTACGGGTATCGACCGCCGTGATGATTTGGGGAAACCTGATCGATTTGACGTTTATTACGGCATGGCTGACAATCGTATTGGCGTAGCCCGGCTTGATATTCCCGAAGTTCTGCCGATAATTAATTATTAGAACAGTTGCGGTACCGCAAAGTATTTGAGCCTGACCTAATCAGGTAAATTAACTATCATTGGCTATATTAGACGATTGCCTAAGCTCTACTGATCTCTGGCAATCAACTTAAATTTTGTCAAAATGGATTTCGGAGGGGCCCTTTAGGGGAGGAAACCGTTTATGCCGTAATCTTTTGCAAACCCCACGACAGATCCTGGATTGATTTTAACTGCGCTTTTTACCCGTTTCGCTTAAAAATATTCATCAATTTAAATATAAAATGCCGTTGGAGCCGGAGCGATCAAAAAACCAGCGGGATGTCGATCAGCTACGGTATAATTTTGTTATCAGCAGGCTACCTGTGGCTGGCCACGTATCAGCTTTTCACTGTTTATATTAACAATACGAGCGGAAGTTTCAGGCGGTTACCTTCAAACGTGTGGATCGTTTCTATCTTTAGTTTCTACCGTACTGAGCGTATTTAATTCTTTGTAGGCCATCACCATTATCTTACGGTAGAGACTTAATCTCTCCGCCGGTGAACCTGGCGACGGCGCCGTCTGACGGAGTTTATAGCATGTAATTTCAAAACAATTTCTCTATCATAACTGGACCCAAACCTATTTTAAAATTGGTCCATTTAAGTGACCAAACAAAAAGTTAGATTTGATTTACCATAAAAAATATTTAAAAACCGTAAATATTAAATTAACCTGAATTCAAAAATTAAAACTGTAATGCTCAGCTAGTTCAATCATCAAGCGAGCATGTGCATGTGTAAAAAAGAGAGGTAATATTATGAAAGCAATTATTGTAACAAACGAGGCTGAAGGAACGGCTGGCATGAAGCTGACAGCGCGCGCTGAGCCGATCGCGGCAATGAACGAAGTTGTTGTTCAGGTTCACGCTTCGGGATTCACTTTCAACGAGCTTGAATGGCCATCGACCTGGACTGACCGACGTGACGTTAATCGAACACCGTCCATTCCGGGACATGAATTTTCCGGCGTAGTTACGGCTCTCGGCTATGGTACCGCGGGGCTATCGGTGGGACAACGCGTATTTGGTCTCGCTGACTGGTTTCGCGACGGATCGCTGGCGGAATACGTTGCCATCGAAGCCCGAAATCTCGCGCCGTTACCGGGAGATATCGACTTCACGATTGGCGCTGCCTTGGTTATGCCGGGACTTACGGCGTGGCAAGGGATTATCGAGCATGGCCAGGTTCAATCGGGACAAAGCGTAATTGTTCATGGTGCGGCTGGTGTGGTAGGCTCAATGGCTGTACAGCTCGCACGTGAAGCTGGTGCATACGTCATCGGAACCGGACGCGCGAGCAGCCGTCATACGGCGCTCGATTTTGGTGCAAATGAATATATCGACCTCGATAATGAGAAATTAGAAGACGTCCGTAAGGTTGATCTCGTTTTTGACGTTCTTGGCGGAGATATCACAACCCGGTCTGCAGGCGTAATTCGCGCCGGCGGAACGCTCGTCACTATCGCCGGCCCAACTGAGGCGAGACCTGTCGACGGCCGCGCGATAGATTTCGTCGTCGAGGCCAATCGTGGGCAATTGATCGAGCTCGCCCAATGGGTTCGGGACGGGCGCATTAAAACGAATATTGGAAAAATTGTTACGCTTGATGAGGCAGTTGCAACGTTCGCTTCAAAGGTGCCGCTCGTTGGAAAAACGATCATTCGTGTTCGCCCGTAGGTACTTGGGAAACTGAGTAAGCTTTGATACATACCGGACGTCAATCGCGTCAGGCCGGGGATGTTTTCAAAAAAAAGAATTTAGACAGTGATCTGTTTCGTCCAACAAACTCATTTTTAAAAAAATGAGTTTGTTGGATAATGATCTCGAAAACGCATAACATGTTTTAAGCGTGACGACATGCGGTGATGCTGAAATCAACAGCAGGAACTTTGATAATGGGCAAATATCACGGGCAGTATAGTTTCCGGCTTTTCAGCCGTAGGAGATTAATATTAGAGGCCAGGTAACCACCTTTAAAAAAACAGGCAAGATTTCGATATTAGAAATATGAAACGGGGTATATCTATCAGTTAGCTATTAATCTATTGTTCAGCACCCGGAATATCCCGATAGATCTCGCATAGCGAGAAAAAAGACCTGATCATCCTTCGGTAGAGATATAATGAAAGGCAGGGATGAAGGAGAATATTTATTATCAGATTATACCTTATACGTATCGAGCTTATAGTAGATCAAGACTTGCTTCAGGCGAGCCTATTAGTGATGTAAGCTAATTTTGTGATAAATGTCCTGTGCGCGTGACTAAAGAAAAAGGACCTTTATACCTATCGAAATTTATATATGTCTGTTCTTGTTTCAGTTCGTTGATAATCCAAGAGGAGAAAAATATTCTATGCCAGCACAAATAATAGAAGACTTCAGGAAACACCTTTGCAAAACTGTTCCGCTCGGTGAGTCGGACTGGGAGTACATTAAACCATATTTTAAGGTTCATCATTATTTAAAAAAAGAGGCGCTTATCGTTTCAGGAGACAAATGGAATAACTATGCCGTTGTTATGAAAGGGTGCTTTCGGCATTGCTTTTTAAATCGGAATGGGCAAGAATCTGTTATTTCCTTTTTTCTGGAATATAACTGGATCGGTGACAATGAAAGTCTTACTTCCCGGCAACCGTCGGGATTTAAAATTGAAGCATTGGAAAATAGTTATGTTATAGTGATCGACAAAAGTGATTTTGCGACGCTTTCGTATCAAGTACCTGTTCTTCGGGAAGTCTTGAGAAACTGGCGTTACACTAATTTCATTTCTTGCCAATACCAGATCCATGTTACACATACACTGACGGCGTTAGAGAAGTATCGGCATTTTCTTAAAAGTCAGCCGGAACTGCTTCTGCGTATTCCCCATCGAATGATAGCATCCTACCTGGGTGTAAATCCGGAAACGCTCAGCAGGGTAAGAAGGAAAACCTGCAGAATTTAAACCTGTAAAATTTATTACAGAGAAAGATCATATATCTCTTAATTTATTGATGAAAAAGGATTATAGCTTAAAATTTACGATCAATATAGAGACCGATCAACTGGATCGGGTTTCAGACTTTTTGGAAAGATTATTAGACACTGAAGAGATTTATATCAATCCCGGGCTGAAAGCCTATAAGTTACTCAATGATGATCTTCTGGAACTTCACGGCCCTGGGTCGACCTCATCGGACTTTATCTTTCACGGAAGTAACCAACTGATGAGTTTCCCGGTGGTTGACATGTCAATAGCACTGGATCTCATTCGGCAGTCAGGTTTTAAGCTCTTAAGCGAAGTGATCTCATGTGGTCCGAATTTCCGTTTTTGCTATGTTGAATTAGAGCCTGGCCTGGTAATCAGTATATACTACAACGGAATAAGGAACTAAATAAAATGAATCAGCGGGACTGAGGTACGAAGGGAGCTATCGTCAAATCAGAAATCGACCTATCATTTTCAAGGGTTTCCTGATCAGTCCCGTTACTGATCAGGAAACCTTTACGCTTCTCTTTTAATAGAGCTTTGATAACAATTTCCAACAAGTTGTCTATTATTTAGCCCTTCTAATACACTGGCTCCGCATTTACGGTGTTAATCCGCTTTTGATCTGAAGATCATTCGCAAAGCCTGGTCCCTGGATAAGTAAGCGACTATCCAGCTATTTAGGGTCCTCATACGATTAGTAGGGTTGAGTAAACCTGTTAAATGTACAAACAGCCAAAGGAAAAGCGCCGGATATCCCTGAACGTGAAAACGAACCTTGAACAGATCGCCGGCGGCTTGATTTCGCCCGATAACCACCAACTCTCCTTTATCATTATAGCGAAACGGGCGTTCTTCTTTACCTGCCGCTCTGAGCGTGAAATTTTTGGCAAGATGTGTCCCGTGTTGTATCGCGGTCTGGGCTTGTTGCGGATGTCCATTTGGAAAGGCTGCTTCGTGTGTTTGGATAGCGCAGTCACCGATCGCATAAATATTTTCCACCCCTTTTACCCGGTGGAATTCGTCCGTAAACATCCTTCCTGTTTTTGCAAAGCTATCCTCCGGGATTCCATCAAATCTTTTTATGGTTACGCCTGCGGCCCATATCAATGTATATGCTTCGATAGCTTCGCCATTACTTAACTTTACATAACCATCCTTTAGCTCTGATACAGTTGTATTCAATATTATTTTTACATGCAGACGGTTTAGTACGTTTTCGGCGTGTTTTTGAGTTTTAGCACTCATGGAACGTAATAAAGATGATCCTCCGTCTACAAGATAGATTTCACAGGGATATGTTTTAAATTCGGGATATTCCCTGGCCAGGATAAATTTCTTTATTTCTGCAAGCATGCCGGCAACCTCAACACCCGTCGGACCGCCCCCCGCTACAACCATATTTAATAATTTTTGCTTTTCAACAGGATCTGTTGTTATGGCGGCCTTTTCCCATCTTTTCACAATGGTATTCCGCATCTGCAAGGCATCGTCTACAGTTTTCATAGGGATGGCATTTTGCCGGATACTTTCGTTACCGAAATAATTTATCGCTGCCCCTGTGGCTATGATCAGATGGTCATAGGTTATCTGTCCATCGCTGAGTACGAGAATCTGCTCGGATGTGTCAATCCTTACGATCTCACCCAGACGGTAGCTAATCCCTCCATCCCGAAATAGCTTTCTGAAGGGATAGCAGATGCTTGAAGGTTCCAGAAAAGCGGTAGAAACCTGGTATAACAATGGTGAGAAATAATTATAATTATTTCTGTCAACTAATACTATTTCATAGGCCTTGTTTTTTAATAGACCCATTGCAAGATTCACTCCCGCAAACCCGCCTCCGGCGATTACTATTTTTTCCATAGATATATTGTTGGTAAATTGACTATTGATATATTATTATTGCCAACCGCCACCCACGGCGCGATAAAGATCGATACGGGCTGAACGGATTGAATTTTGCTGACTGGCGAGCTCAAGCTCGCCTTGCAACAGATTTCCCTGGGCAGTAAGTACCTCCAGATAGTTTGCCAGGCCATTTTTGAAAAGTTGCTGTGAATTTGAGATTGCTGTACGTAATATCTCGACCCGGTTTTCGGATATCGATAATTGCTGACTCGTTTTATTGAGCTTCGTGATATTATCTGAAACTTCTCCGACAGCTACAAGAAATGTTTGCCGGAAACGAATTACAGCCTGTTCACGTCGGATTTTCTCTACTTCGTATGCTGTTTTCAATTTTCTTTGCGCAAAGATTGGTTGTATAAGGCCGCCGGTAACCATTCCAAAAAGCGAAGCGGGTATATTAAACCAATTGCTTGCTTTTATCGCGTCTAGCCCTCCCTGGGCACTTATTGACAACGAAGGATACATATTTGCCTTGGCATAACCGAACTTTCCATTTTCTTCAGCGATTTCAAGCTCAGATGCTTTGACATCCGGTCTATTACTTAGTAATGCCGCTGGTAAACCGACATCTATATAGGTGTTTTCAGACAGCCGGAAGGGAACTGTTGCACGGGCTATTTGCCGGGGAAATGCTCCGGTCAAAATACTAAGGGCATTTTCCTGAATCGAAATTGCCTGTTCAAATTGCGGCACGAGCACCTCGGCTAACATTTTCTGGGCTTCTGCCTGCTGCACCGCAAGAGAGCTAACCTGTCCGGCATTAAATTGCAGTTTGATAATGCTCAGCGTGCTATCATATAACCTTACATTTTCATGGGAAATATGCAATTGTTTATCCAGCAAAATAAGGTTATAATACCCTTTGGCGACCTGACTGACAAGCTGTGTCTGAACCGCCCGCTTTGCCTGATCTGATTTTAAGAACGTGGCAAACGCTGCTGCTTTCTGACTTCTTATTTTACCCCAAAGATCAGCCTCCCAAGTTAAATAAGCGGAAAGGTTATAATCTTCAATATGTTTGGATTGGTAATTAAACGCAGAAAGGCTTAGTCCGTTCAGGCTGTTATCAGACGGCCGGCTCGTATTTGCCGTAGCCTGAATGCCCAGCGTAGGTAAATTTCCCAGCTTCGCCTGACCTAGTATCAGCGAAGCAGCATCCATATTTTTTACGGCGATCAGCAAGTCATTATTATGCACGATAGCAGAGTCAATCAGTACCTGTAGCGGTGGTTCTTCAAAAAAATCCTTCCAGGGTACTTTAGCGATACTGGTTGAATCAATTCCGGTGTCTTTATAATTGGCAGGAACATGCGTCGCTGAAACGCCGATATCTTTGGATACTTTGCATGACGATATGTAAAAAGTCAACGCGGCCATGACGGTGAAATAAAACTTAATATTCTTCATATTAAGAAAGATTTATTGGGTTTGCGCCCGGTAATACACGAAATTTATTATTCGTTTTCTTTGGTTTTTTCTTACTTATTTTCTCCTGGAACGTTTGGAAAATGACGAAAAGAACAGGAACAACGATAATCCCCAATGAAACTCCGGCAATCATTCCCCCTACAGCCGCGTAGCTGATAGAATGATTACCCTGGGCTGAAGGACCCGTCGCGATACTCATAGGAAAAAGGCCAAAAATGAATGCGAGTGAAGTCATGATGATCGGACGTAACCGTTGTTTGGCCGCGTCAAGAGCCGCATCAATCAGTGTCTCACCTGAACGGCGGCGCTGTACAGCAAATTCGACGATTAAGATCGCATTTTTTGCAAGTAACCCGATGAGCATCACCAAGGCAACCTGGACATAGATATTGTTGTCAATATGTCTTAGGTTGATCATGGAAAATACACCAAAAACGCCGATTGGTATCGAAAGAATAACCGCAAAAGGTAATATATAGCTTTCGTATTGCGCACAAAGCAAAAGGTAAACAAAGACGAGGCATAACCCGAAGACTATTACAGAAGCACCACTGGATGCGATCTCTTCTCTTGTCTGACCTGAAAACTCATAAGCAAAGTTCTCAGGAAGTAATTTCGCGGCAACATCCCTTACGGCTTGAATAGCCTCGCCCGAACTATGTCCCGGCTTCGGAATCACATTCAATGATATCGAATTAAACAAATTATAACGAGATGCGGTTTCCGATCCAAATACGCGGTTAAGCTTAATCAATGAATTTACGGGCACCATATCGCCGAGCTTGTTTCTTACATAAGCATTATTTAAGGCGTCTATATTTGACTTATCCTTCGCTTCGGCTTGTAATACAACTTTGTAATATTTACCAAAACGGTTAAAGTCGGATGCCTGGACGTTGCCGAAGTAAGCCGCCATTGTTTGTAACACATCTCGTACGTTAACACCTAGCTGGGCTGCCCTATCATCGTCTATTTCTATTTGGTACTGCGGATAATCGGCACGAAACGTTGTAAATGCGGCGCCAACCGCGGCTTGTTTATTTAATTCTCCAATAAAATTATTCGCAACGCCCGAGAACTGATTTAGCGACCCGCCGGATCTGTCCTGAAGAACGACATCTAATGCTTCTACGTTACTGAAGCCCGGAACAGTCGGGAATGTAAAAGCGAAGAACACCCCCCCTTTTATAGTGGACAGCGTACGCTGATACATACCAAGTACCGCCCCGAGCTCACTTACTTCTCCTCGATCCTTAACTTTTTTCAGATTAATAAACGCTGATGCAGAAGACGGGCTTGTCGTTGAGGTAAGTAAATTATACCCTGGAATAACGATGACAAACTCGCTTGGAGCAAGGGCCTTTAATTTTTTCTCGGCCTCTATCATCACATCCTGCGTTCTTTTTAATGACGTTCCCGAAGGCATACTGACTGCTACCGCGACGAAATTCTGATCCTCGGTCGGAATAAATCCGCTTGGTGTCGTTCTGAGCAAATAGATAGTAAATGCGACGATTATCATCAGACCTGTTATGACCATCCATTTTCTTGTCATTAGAAATTTCAGGAGGTACATGTATATGCCGCTGATCTGGTTAAATTTTGTATTAAAACCTGCGAAGAACCGCTCCTTATAGGTTGTTTTCTTCCCGGGATCCTCAACATCATATTTATTTCTCAGGAATAAGGCTGCTAAAGCAGGACTTAGGGTTAACGCATTAACGGACGAAATAACAATAGCGATCGCCATGGTAAAGGCGAACTGCCGGTAAAATAATCCGGTTGACCCGTCCATTAAGCCGACAGGTAGGAATACGGCCGACATTACCAGTGTGATGGAAATGATCGCACCGGTTATTTCTTGCATTGCTTCGATCGTAGCTTCACCAGGCTCAAGGTTTTTTGTTTCCATTTTTGCATGGACAGCTTCAACAACAACGATCGCGTCATCAACAACAATACCGATAGCGAGCACGAGTGCAAATAAAGTAAGCAGGTTTATTGTAAAACCAAACACATACATAAAGAAGAAAGTGCCTACGATGGCAACGGGCACGGCGATCGCAGGTATCAGCGTTGACCGGAAATCCTGAAGAAATAAAAAGACTACAAGAAACACCAATATGAAGGCTTCCACCAATGTGTGAACAACCTGATCGATTGAGGCATCAAGCGCACTTTTTGTGCTATAGAAAGTCTTAAATTTTATGCCTTTGGGAAATTTTTTTGATGCCCTTTCCATCAACTTATTTACCTCAATCTGGATTTGGTTTGAATTCGAGCCGGCCAGTTGCACGACGATGATCCCGACTCCGACATGTCCGTTTAACCGTTGAATATTAGAATAATCATAAGAACCGAACTCCACTCTGGCAACATCTTTCAACCTCAAAATGGACCCGTCCGGATTTGCCTTTACCGGAATATTTTCATATTCCGTCGGTTTATTCAGTTTGCCCTTATATTTGATCACATATTCAAATGGCTCATCAGTACGATCCCCAAAACGCCCCGGCGCGGCCTCCAGACTTTTATCTTGTATTGCAGTTGTAACATCAGCCGCGGTAAGATGGTAAGTTTCCATTTGAGCTGGTTTTAACCAGATCCTCATGGAATAGTCTTTTCCGCCGCCAAATATCTGTGCTAAGCCGACACCTGGAATCCGTTTGATATCAGGAATGATATTGATCGAGGCATAATTATTTAGAAAGACCTCATCATATTTTCCCACGTCTTCCGTGTAAAGACCAGTTGCCATGATGAGGCTATTCTGCTGTTTAGCAGTGACTATACCTTGTTGAACAACCTCAGCGGGTAACTGACTCGTAGCCTGGCTGACGCGGTTTTGTACGTTAACCGCCGCCTGATCGGGATTTGTTCCTAATTTAAAGAAAACGTTGATGGTTAGTGAACCATCGTTACTCGCTGTCGAGTTAATGTAAGTAATCCCTTCAACGCCATTAATAGATTCTTCGAGCGGAGGTGCCACCGATCGAAGTATAGTTTCCGCATTAGCGCCGGGATAATGTGCGGTGACCACGACTGTCGGGGGAGCAATATCCGGAAATTGCTGTAACGGCAACTTGGACAACCCAATTGTTCCGAGTATGACCAGCAAAAGAGATATAACGGTCGCCAGTACCGGTTTATTGATAAAGCTTTTTAGCATGACTAATGTGATTTAAGGTTAATTTTTGGATGAGGCGGATGTTGTTGCTTTAGCCGTTTCGGGCTGAACAACCATACCGTCTTGCAGCGTAATAATGCCATCCGTTATGATCTTATCGCCCGGCTTTAATCCGTTGTCAACCAGGTAATTTTTATTTTCACGGCTCGCTACATGAATAGCCTGTTTCAGAACCTTATTACTATCGGTAAGTAAAAAAACAAATATCTTGTCTTGCAATTCGACGGTAGCGGACTGAGGAATGGATAAGGCGTCATTATATGGCAAATCAAGCTGAATCTTACCGGTATTGCCTGCCCGTAATATTCCTTGAGGATTTGCAAAAACGGCGCGTAAGGTGATAGCCGCGGTGTTTTTGTCAAAACGTCCATTGATGATGTCAATCTTTCCCTTTAAGGGGTACTCGGAATTATCACTTAACACCAATGAAACTTGCGGAACCTTTTTGATTTTCTCACTGAGCGTATTACCTGCATACCTGTTTTTAAAAATGGTGAAGTCATTTTCTGACAATGAAAAATAGACATGGATCTCATGGACATCAGATATACTTGTCAGCGACTCCGCATCACCAGGACCAACAAGGCTGCCCCGTTTTCGCAATAATCTACTTATATAACCACTAACAGGCGCCTTGATAATCGTATAAGCCAGGTTGATCTGAGCAGTCCTTATATTGGCTTTAGCTTCTTCAGTATTAGCTTCAGCTACTTGCACAGCGGTAGTCGCAGTCTTTAATTGAAAATCGGATATGACTTTATTGTTAACCAACGGCGTTAGTTTCTCAACTTCCAATCGGGCATTTGATGCGGTACCCTCGGCGGCATGCAGGGTCGCGGTCGCATTGCTTAAGGCAGCTTGAAATGGTCTTTGATCTATCTCAAAAAGGGGTTGCCCCGCCATTACATACGCACCTTCATCAACGTGAATTTTTTCCAGTATGCCGCTTACCTGTGGTCTTATTTCGACTTCGTCTTTAGCTTCGATGGACGCAGGATAAAGCTGGTGAGTAAGAAGGGAAACCGGCGCCAGCGTAAGTACAGGTACAACAGGCGCAGGCATCGCCGACGGCGTTGGTTTTGATGAACAACCTGAAAGTATCACTAAGGCGATAATTAAGATCTTGTGTTGGTTTTTGGTTAAATAGGCCATGTTTATCATTTTTAATAGTTCCTGATTTGATCACCGCAGTAAAATCAATTTAAGTTCCAGTTTGGAATAACGCAATAAGTATCTGGCTTTCAATATTTTAACAATTTATTGATTTTGTGATTAGCTATTTTTCGCCATTATTATCGTCAATTGGCGCAGGTTCAAAAAACAAAGCAGGTATTTGGGTTACTGATAGTTTGAAGAAAATAGCGGATAATGAGAATAATCCACGCTCTTATAACTGCTTAATGAAAATGATAACACGTCTTTTTTGAGGCGTATTTGCTGAACTTGAATAGAGCGATAGAATTTCAATAAAATTTTGATGTAAGTAAAAACTGGATTAAATTTTGCGGGTTAAAGAAAGAACATACTTAAATGATGCTAGAAAAGATCGGATTCGGCGGTAGCTGCCATTGGTGTACGGAGGCAATATTTCTGTCCATCAAAGGGGTTCTTAATGTTGATCAGGGTTGGATTTCGCCAAAGGGAAATGACGCTGCATTTTCTGAAGCTGTCATCGTCGAATTTGACAGGAAGGTAATCGGTATTCATGATCTGATCGGAATACACTTGCATTCGCATAGCTGCACTTCGAGTCATAGTATGCGATCCAAGTACAGGTCAGCCGTTTACCTGCTAAATGATCAGCAGGAATTACCGGTCGTTAATGCAATCCAGGATTATCAGCGAGACTTTGACGCTCCGATTATCACGGAGGTTGTACCCTTTGGGGCTTTTAAACTTAACTCCGCAAATTACCTGAATTATTATTTTAAGAACCCGCAAAAACCGTTCTGTGAAAATATTGTAAATCCCAAACTCCGGGAATTGATCGCGCGATACAGTTATCTGGTCGATCAGGAAAAAGTCGTACATCTTCTGTGATTTGAAAGAATGAAGGATTGGTAGAATTGGGACGTAGTTCAGCAAGAGGGATAGCAGCGGCAGCATTCGACAGAAGATACATCGGATAGCCCGCCCCAAAGCGGTTGCCCTCAGGACTCGTAGATAAGCTATTGAAATAACGATCAGGAGTGGTATCTATAACGGTACGTGTTTTAAATCAAGACCCGGAGAACGGAGTTGAACAAATTAAAAATATTCCACGTCAGGCGCGGTATCGGCATTGCCGCGGATGATCACAAAACTTTCTTTTAGCGAAACGAATAACAGGTTATTATATTCTTCGGTCTTAAAAATAATCGAACTCTACGCGAAAGGAGCCGGTCGGAAAGCTTTTGGGTTTGGGAAATTATTTGTCCGGCCATCCATCGCAGTATAATGTTAAGCAAAGAGAGGCGGCGGCAAATGAAACATTGCCGTTCAACGCTTCATTATGAAGGGTAATGCCATTAACAGCTTTGATCGATCCCGCAAAACCGCGCATTTTTTCCAGCATCTCCGCCTTATTTTTTGTTTTCGCACCCGTGTGATCGCTTGTAGTGGCGCTATCAGCGAAAAATTTGGCTGTGGCTTCTACGATCTGCCCCTGTTTAACCATTGCATTTTTTTCCGCAAAAATTGCCTGAAGATTGTTTTCCATTGTATGAGATATTAAGTTGTTAAGCATAAACTGCGACCGCAGCCACCTTTTTCAGACTGCACGGCTACTACCGGTAACGTTTTCTGCCATTACATTTCTTGTTACCGGCCAGGCAATTTTAGAAAGAAAAAAAAACGCCGCAATGGAAAATAGGACTTATCAGTAGGACTTTTAGGCCTAACGTCATGGATCGACGCCAATTACTGTTGTTATATCCGGAAATGTTTATGTTAAAAATGAGACATATGTCCTTTTAAAGTTTTCTGTTAAACTGGAAATTGCCTCCAGCTAAGAGCAATATTGTTCAGTAAAATAAAGAAAATGATAAATCCAGAAGATCAAATACCTTTCGACGATCAGGAGTTCGAAGACAAGGAAGACCAGGTTAGCCAGAAAGACTACCATTCCAACGGTTTAGAAGAAGAACGGACACCACGGGTGACTGAACAAAATGCCAATCCTGATACTCTTGCGCAAGCGTACCGCGCGGCAGAATCAGCCTACTTGCTGGGGGAAGAACCCGGTTCCGATTACCGCGTGCAAAGCAAACGAAAAAACAACAAGGCTAAATAATAGGTAGATAAAACAGCGGCAAAAATTCTATGAATACCAGTGAAATTATCTTTGGTGGCGGACGTTTTTGGTGTACACAGGCCATATTCAGGCAAGTAATTGGCGTGAATAATGTTGAAAGCGGTTATAGTCATTATGCTTCTGAAGGCGGCGACGACCAAGACGTATCGGAGCATGGATACAGTGAAGTAGTAAGAATAACTTATGATCCTCAGCAAATCACTTTGGCTGATATCATACGGATACATTTGCGAACGCACAATCCGACAACGGAATTAGGGGTACATGATGCTGCTGGCCAACAATTTCGGAGCGTGATCTTTTTCAACAATGAAGAGGAAAGAAAAATAATTGTTGAGATCATTGCTGAAATGCAGTCGTCTTATGAACATTTGATCATTACTGAGATACTGCCGTCACATCCGTTTGAAATAGCATCTGCGGATGATCAGGATTATTATAAAAAGAATACTGATGCTCCTTATTGCCGGGCAGTAATTGATTTCAAATTGCAGAAGTTTAAAGCGCATTTCGCGGGCTATTTAAAATAAACTTGTCTATGGCAGGCTTTGGGAAATAATAGTTAGGTGAATGAAGGCGATCTGGAATAAAGAGATTATTGCCGAAAGCGATAATGCAATAATGAACGAAGGGTATTATTATTTCCCGACTGATGCAGTTCGTATGGATCTGTTAATACCTTCCCGTGAAACTTCAAGCTGCTATCTTAAGGGGACTGCCAATTATTTTCACATTAAAGTTGGCCGGAAAAAGCTAACAAACGGGGCGTGGCAATATCACGATCCGAGCGATGCTGCGAAGGTGGTTAGGAACAAGATTGCCTTCGATGATGAAATTGAAATAGCAGATTGAGCGCTGTCGGAACATTTACTTACTGTTGTCTGCCGGCAGGTTCAGAACGATATGCTTTATATTAATCAATCAATGAACTTTAGAAATGTCAAAAAAGCGCATTCTGATAATTGAAGACGATCCAGATGTACTAGAGATGATGTATATGGTTTTGACGGAGGACGGTTACAATGTCGTTCCGTCGAGGGATTACTGGCCACTCAGGGATATCAAATCGTTAATGCCGGATCTGATATTAATTGATAACTGGCTCGCCGAAAGCGATAACAAAAATATCTGTAAAAAGCTCAAGGAAGGTCATGATACCAAAAATATACCGATTATTTTAGTTTCCGGTGACCCCAGGGTGCAACAAATGGCTTTGGAAAGCCACGCCAATGCTTTTCTGAGTAAACCCTTTGATATCGCTGAACTTGTTGCGATTGCCCGAACCTGGACCGGTCGCGCCATCGATTTATAGTATTTTAGGAGGTATTATGCCATTACGTTGAGATGTCCTCCTTCGTTTCCCTGTTGGCGTCATTCACAAATCTTTTCATTCTTCCTGGTCCGAGCTAAATGCCGTAGCGATACGATTGACTACACGGCATAACTTCACAATAATTTCATCAACTCTACCATCGAGATACCAAGCCGTGAAAGTAGCTTCAGGTCAATTTTGTAACTCCGCTTTTTAAAAAAGTTACCTGCCTATATAAATCATCATTGCGGTAGCCCGCACGCACTCCATCACGGGGTTAGTTCTCTTGTTTTTATAGCAGAGGTGTTTTTTTTGTGATTAATGTCCTTGAAAAAGGATGGGGAATGAAGGTAATTTGTTGTAAGAGCCAAAATTATTAAACAATAAATTTATAACTGATGATGTCGGATGAAGTTGAACACGTTAAATGCCTGATCATTGGATCAGGGCCAGCAGGGTACACGGCGGCGATATATACTGCCCGTGCCGATCTCAAGCCTGTTTTGTACAAGGGGTTTCTCGCAGGGGGACAACTAATAAATACGACCGATGTAGATAATTATCCGGGTTACCCGGATGGAGTAATGGGATCGGAGATGATGAACAACTTTCATAAACAGGCTGAACGGATGGGTGCTGATCTGCGGGATGGGTTTATCAGTAAGGTGGATTTCTCGCAACGCCCCTATCGTGTTATCGCCAATGAGGAAAAAACGTTACTGGCTGATTCGATCATTATTTCTACAGGCGCGGCTCCAAAATGGCTTGGCCTGGAATCTGAACAAAAATATGCCGGCTGTGGCGTTTCGGCTTGTGCTACTTGCGATGGATTTTTCTTTAAAGGAGAAGATGTGGCCATAGTGGGTGCCGGCGATACTGCCGCCGAGGAAGCCATCCACTTAGCAGGCTTGTCTAAAAAAGTCTATATGCTGGTGCGTAAGAGTGAATTTAAGGCGTCAAAGGCTATGGTTCACCGATTGCAGGCGTTACCCAATATCGACGTCATGTTTAATGTCGAAGTAAAAGAGGTGGTGGGTAATGGTATTGCCGTCGACGGGGTCAGAATCTTCAATTCGGTAACGATGGAAGAATCAAAACTTCCGGTGACCGGCTTCTTCGTTGCTATAGGTCACCAGCCTAATACAGCCATTTTTAAAGAATGGATCGACATGGATGAATCAGGCTATATTAAGACTATTGGCCGTTCGACAAAAACCAATAAGCCCGGAATTTTTTGTTGCGGAGATGCCCAGGACCCTGTTTACAGACAGGCCGTCACGGCGGCAGGTAGTGGCTGTATGGCCGCACTGGACTGTGAGCGTCATCTTTCAGGCATTGAACACACCGAAAATACAAAGTAGATGGAAGACCTTCCTGATGGAGCGACGTGGCATGAACAGCACAAAGCCACCTGTGGATTTGGTGAGCGGCTTGCGGACCGTGTTGCTGCAGTTATGGGATCATGGCGATTTATAATTGCACAGACTATTGTCGTTGGCCTTTGGGTTACGGTCAATTTGATCGCATACCTTTCCCACTGGGATCCGTATCCTTTTATCCTGCTGAACCTGCTTTTTTCGACCCAGGCCGCTTATGCGGCTCCGGTAATTATGATGGCACAAAACAGGCAAAGTGAACGTGACCGCATACAGGCACACGATGACTACATCACGAACCTGGAAGCCAAACGTGAGATTGAAGAATTGACGATAAGGCTGAATTTGATCGAAACAGAGAAGCTGAATAAAATTATTAGTATGCTGGAAGAGTCCCGTGATCAAAGGAAACAATGACGGGAATTACGTAGCCTAACCATTGTGAATTATGTGACATATATCCTTGAAGGCAACACCGCGAGCCTTTTACATTAGGAGAAAATTAAAAATCAAATTATAATATCATGAAGCCTAACATTGGAATCAGCCCGGAACACCTGGCAGAGATCACCCAAACACTTTCACACATCCTTGCGGATGAGTATGTTTTATACACAAAGACCAGAAACGCCCACTGGAATGTAGAGGGTCCTGATTTTCACTCAATGCATATCTTTTTTGAATCACAATATAACGATATCGCGGAAATTATAGATACGGTTGCTGAACGCATAAGGATACTAGGTCATTACGCTCCGGCTACTTTGAAGCAGTTTCTAGAGCTTACGCACCTCACTGAACAGAGCAGGGAAAAAAACGACAGTGAAGGCTTTATCCGGGAGTTATTGAATGACCATGAAAGCATTATCCTCCATATACGCGGCCATATCAATCGTTTAGCAGAAAAATTAAAAGATGCCGGCACCAGTGACTATTTGACGGGGCTCACTGAATACAATGAAAAAACAGCATGGATGCTTCGATCACATCTAAGATAGCAATAAAAAATCTATTGGAGCCGGCTTGAAACATGGCCCGACAAGCCATAGTGTCAAGTTAACAAATAAACAAAAGTTCCTGACTTTAAAAGCGACACCTGACGACGGATCTGGGAAAGCGCGATGCGCTGCTGACATTCATTAACTGGATGTCGGGATCGCGGTCTGAAGTTAGCCTGATAACAAACATATTTTTTCACCATAAACAAATTATCATGAAACTAAGATTTCTATCCCCGACCAATCACGGAATTGTTGATTATGCAGCAGCTGTTGCCTTAATTGGCGGACCGTTTATTTTAGGATTGGGTAGTAGTAACCCGGCGGCGTTGTGGATTTCCGTCGTTACCGGGATAACTGTCATTATTGTCAGTATCGCTACACGTTACCGATACGGAATTTTCAAACTGATACCATTTGGCGGGCACCTTGCGCTTGACCTTTTAGTAGCTACTGCCTTTATGTTTGTACCTTATCTTTTTAAATTGGAAGGCGTGGACGCTGCATATTTTTATATCAATGCAGTAGTGGTCTATCTGGTCGTAGCTTTAACTGCGAGTGAAACCCCTGAGGCACATCCGGGATCGTCCAGATTTTAATTAATATAAAAAATAAACAATATACCCTTCATAAGAAAAGTATGTTCCGGGAAACACGGGATGCGAACGATGAGTGGAATGCCGGGACGCCAAAACAGGTGTTCCCGGCTTACCCGGTGAACATTAACGATGCGCTCATCTAGGGCAAAAAGCATTGAGGATGTTCTTAAAAGGAAAAGCGCGGAAGAACTTAACTATAATTCGTAGGAACATGGATCTATGGGACTTAAACTAACAACTTTTAAAAGCAGGCAGGCTATGAAGACAGATTATGATATTGTCGTTATCGGGTCGGGTCCGGGCGGATATGTAGCAGCCATAAGAGCAGCCCAGCTTGGATTAAAAGCTGCAATAATCGAGCGTTATGATATTTTAGGAGGTACCTGTACCGTAGTTGGATGCATTCCGACAAAGGCGTTGCTGGATGCTTCGGAGCATTATCATGACGTTCAGCATAAAGTCGGGAAAATGGGGATTAATGTGGAGGGCATTTCGCTCGATTTTAGCCGTTTTATTGAACGTAAGGCAGGCGTCGTTAAATCGAATTCCGACGGAGTAAACTATTTAATGCGAAAAAACAAGGTAAAAACCCACTTCGGCACCGGTTCATTTATCAACTGTAATCAAATTCAAGTTACTGCCAAAGACGGTTCCGTTCAACTCATTACAGCCGATTACTTTATTATCGCGACCGGATCAAAACCCACGACTATCCACGGTGTGGAAATTGATAAGCGGCGAATCATTACGTCTACAGAAGCACTGTCCCTAAAAGAACAACCGAAGAGCATTGTAATTATCGGCGGCGGAGTAATTGGTGTTGAATTAGCGTCGGTTTATGCCCGTATCGGTACTAAGGTAACCATAATCGAATATGCCGATGTCCTGATCCCGGTCATGGACAGGGAACTCGGGCGTGAACTGAAGAAGATATTAAATAAATTGAATATCGACAGCCGGCTTAACTGCAGAGTACAATCTGCAGTTAATAAAGGTGACCGTGCAGAAGTGACTTATATAGATTCATCCGGTAATCTCCAGGCAATCGGCGCTGATTACTGCCTCGTAGCCGTTGGCCGCAAGCCTTATACTGCTGGTCTTGGACTGGAAAATACCAGGATCAATGTAGATGAGCGGGGACGGATCAAGACAGACGGCAGGCTTCGCACAGCGGAGATCAATATCTTCGCGATAGGCGATGTTGTTGCCGGGCCTATGCTGGCGCATAAAGCAGAAGAAGAGGCTACATTTGTAGTTGAAAGCATATTGGGGCTAAATCCACATTTAAATTATCACACTATTCCATCGGTTGTTTATACCTGGCCGGAAGTTGCGTCTGTTGGCTATACGGAGGAAGAGCTAAAAGAAAAAAATATCGCTTACCGGAAAGGTAAATTTCCGTTTTTGGCGAGTGGCCGCGCAAGAGCGGCGGACGACACAGATGGGTTTGTGAAAGTTTTGGCGGATACAAAAGAAGGAGAAATACTTGGCGTACATATTATCGGTGCCCGAAGCGCCGATCTAATCCAACAAGCTGTCGTCGCGATGGAATTTGAGATCGGGGATGCCGAGATGGGTAAAATATGTTACGCCCATCCTACCTATTCGGAAGTTCTTAAAGATGCATTCCTTGAATCATGTGGCTGCGGCGCAATAAACATATAATAAATACTAGTCTTATATATTGCAAACCGGCGGGCTAGTTAAAGCCGGAAGGACTCTCGGTTGATCTTTGACCATAAAGATAAAAAACATCACTACAGTATTCAATTACCGGCTGGAAAAGACACCTTACCTATTACTTGTGATGGAGATTTTCGATCCGGATCATTGCTCAGAAAGCTCAGAAAACACTCACTGATTTTTTTAAAAAAAGAGATAAATGTCCTTGTATATAGTAAGTCATTCGGGGATTTTTGCTTGAACGTAATCACGTGCCCACATGAACAACGAATCTAAAAACCACGACCAAGGCTCATTGGCTTGGAAATTAACCGAGGCAGAAGATAAAATCCGTAAAGAAAACGGAACGGAAAGCGCAGATAATTTCACCAAATTCATAGGAGAAACGGACCCTGCCGAGATTAAATCACGCGCATTAAAAATGGGTGAGACAGCTCCCGACTTTACGCTTAAAAATGCGTTGGGAAAAGCAATTACCCTAAGTGCGGAAATAAAGAGAGGACCAGTAATCCTGACATGGTATCGCGGTGGATGGTGCCCCTATTGCAACCTTGCGCTGGCTTATCTCCAACGCTTCCTTAAACAATTCAAGGAAGCGGGAGCTGAGCTGATAGCTATTACACCTGAAAAACCTGATGAGACGCTAACCATTAAGGAAAAACACGACCTTGAATTTGAAATACTGACTGATGAGAATAATGAAATTGCTAAACTTTATGGAGGCGTACATCGACTCAACAAAGAAGTAAAAGATTTCTATAAAGACCGCGGAGTCTTTGATCATTACACTGATGACATACAAGAGTTCCCGGTACCGGCCACTTATATCATCAGTCCTCAAGGTACAGTCATATATGCGTTTGTAGAATCTGACTACCGGCAGCGTGCTGAACCGACTTTTATAATCGGGGCGATTAAACAATATCAAAAACAGCATTCTTAAAGGTGATTCGAGAATAGCACAAATAAGAAATAATCTACCGGATACGGCAGGCCATGTATGTGATTAATCATTAAACGATGTCAAAGACAATTATAGTTACAGGTGCCACATCATCTTATGGAAGAGCGATTATTCAAACGCTCGCTGATGAAGGTCACGGTGTGGTTGCAATAGTTGACCCGTTAAACGAGCTCAATATGGCGGCCGCTAAGGAATTACGACAAACCGCCAACGTGGAATTGGTGGAAGTCGATATAAGAAATGACGCGTCAGTAAAGCTCGGCCTTTCGTCGATCCTCAAACGTTATGGTCATATCGATGTGCTCATCAGCAACGAGGGGCCTATTAAAATAGGATTGGCAGAAAACACATCTATCGAACAATATGAAGAAACTTTTAACGTCAATGTTTACGGTGTTCTTCGTGTGTTTAGGTCGGTTCTTCCGACCATGAGAAAAAACAGGTGCGGTTTACTTATAAATGTCAACAGCGGCGTTTGCTATTTCGCCGCCCCGTTCATTACTGCGTTGAGCATGGCGAAAGCGGGCCTTGAAATGCTCATAGACGGAATATTAAGCGAGGTACAAAGGTTTGGTATCGAGAATGTCAGTGTATGGACAGGGTACTATCCCGCGGAGGTCTTAAGCAATTTGGAAAAAATAGAAGATATCTCTATATATGACGAGGGGGGGCTTTGCGATGAGCAAGCCAAATTAAAGAATAAGATACTGGAAGGTAATAAGCAGGGTAAAGTGCATTCACAATCTGTTGCAGCGTTAGTGCTTGAACTGATTAATATGTCGAATGGCACCCGTCCACGGCGTTGTTCGCTAAACCCCCATCTCGCAGAAGCCGAAAGCCGGTATGCAAACGCAAAACGGTTGGGTGCTGAAGGATGGGATGAAACTTATGGAGTTAAATGATTTCAATTCAATACGCCAATGCCATTGGCATCCCAAATTTAAAATCTGGACATTAATTCTATGTCCCGTCCTATATTCAATCTTAAATAGATTTTAAGCAGGATCACCCCTATCTTTCCTGAACGATTCTCTATAAACATGAGGAGAAGTAGCTGTCCGCATTTTAAAAAAGCGACTGAAATAAGATACGTCACGAAAACCGAGTTCCCGTGCGATTTGCTTGACAGGTTTGCCACCCACGTACAGCTCATACTTAGCCTGCGCAATCAGCCTCTCTGAGATCATATCGCCTATGGTTTTCGACAGATGCTGCCTTGCGACCCGGTTCAGTTTTTTCATAGTAACGTTTAGCAATGCAGCATAGTCAGCAGGCCTGTGCTTACTGTAAAAATGTTCTTCTACTGCATCAATTAATTTTCTAATGATATAGGGCGCTTCAGTTTCTACAGTTCTTGTCTTAGTTCCCTTGGCCATTTTGATCCTTGATGCGTAGATCATAAAAATTTTGGTCCAGGCAATCGTTATGTCGTAACGACCCAGACGGTCGCTTTGTACCTCTGACAAGAGATTATCCAGAGGGTATAATAGCTTTGCCATTTCCTCTTCATCGATTTTCAGTAACGGGACTTCATCAATGTTTTTGAACAAGGCTTGTTTGTACGGAAGGTCTTTCTGGTATCTATGGTTCCAGAAAAAATCCGGGTGGAACTGAAGAAGCACCCCTTCCAACAAGCCATTACTGTTGAGTTGAAAAGGCACATAGACGGGAAATCTGATCAGCGTATTTTCATCAAAGTCGTACTTAGCCAGATCGAAAATTACCTGCCCCGACCCTTTTCTGATCAGAATTACCGTATAGAAATTAAAACAGTTTAAGTTTTTAAAATATTGGTCATCCCTAAATTGAAATACTTTAAAGGCCAGCGCATTCGTCAGAGGATTAATCAGAGCCGTTTCGTTAGGTGCATTCATTACGAAACAATGTTATTTCAATAGCGCAACTTGTACAAGGATATAAGTCTCGTTCATCTACGACCCGAAAGTGATAGGAAGCCTTTTCTAATCGGTATTTACAGGATGGATCAATAAAAAACGTGATATATGTCAGGTAATTCTTTAGATAATCTTGGCGATATGATTTAATTTAAAAAGCCCAAATCCGCAAAATCGCAGTTTAACTGTGCTTATTAAACCTATCGCTGCGCCGTCCCGCGCCTTTTTACGGATCCCTTAAATGACATCCATCGCCACCATGCCTATACATCTACCATCCTTCGAAACGCCATTAGCGATAAATGACAGCGACCATCATCCTCTTCCGGATATATACCGGTCAGGGTTATATTGGGACGATTAACCGATAACTTTACCTGATTAGTTTTATCAATTTAAGCTGCCCCGTCACCCTCAAAGCATTTCATTCTGCGTTACTTTATTACGATTTATCGATAATTGATGTCATTTAACGACTGCATTACCCCTAATCCTCGTTAAAGTTTCTCTAGTCACACCTAGGTAGGATGCAATCATGAATAGTGGGATACGATGATATAAATGCGGGTATAAGCGGACAAAATGCCGGTATCGTTCTTCTGCCTGTTGGCTGATCATCATATAAATACGATCCTGTGTCCTACCGCTATCATCGGTGATGATTTTATTACGCAGCGCATCGAAATTAGGTATATCACGCAGTAGGTTTTTAAAATTATCAACGGATACCTGTATGATATCGCTGTCTTCCAGGGCATCTATATAGTCCGTGGAAGGTTCACCCGTCGCAAGGCTCACCTGGTCACTGATCCAGTGATTATTGGATGAAAAGCTAAGTATGTGTTCAGAGCCATCGAAGCCAATCCGATAGGATCGCAGACAGCCATTGCACACAAATGTATGAAACCGACAAACATCGCCGGGTCGCAAAAGGAATTGCTTTTTCTTAAGCCGTTTAGAAATTGCCAGTGATTTGATCATCGCAATCTCTTCATTTGAACATGAGCTGTGCGCTCTAATATAGTTTTCAAAAAATTCAAGCATACTCACAGACATAAACCGTACCTTATCAAATCTTGGTTAATGGTTGTTTTCATAGATACGTTCATTAGGGTCTTTACCAGTACAAATTTGCATTACTCGGCAAGATTTATAAATGGACAAAAGGGACTATCGGTTGCAAATTTCACCCATGAAAAATGGCGACTAAAAACGCTGAAGTGATTTCCTTTTCCCGGTTTAAGAATCAGTTGACTTCACTACACATGGACTATAGGGACATTGAAAAGGACTAAGCGGACAAATTCGATTACTAAGTAACATGGTACGCTACGGTTCTTGTAAATTCAACGCACCGGCCGTTGAGTGCCGGTTATTGCATATGGAAAAAGTCACGCTGGAGACGAAGGCAGATAACACGCTTGCATTTGTTTTATATGATAACCAAAAAAAAGCCGGTGAAATGGTTGTCACCATTAGGGGTAATGAATTAACCGCGGAGCATACGGAAATGGAA
Organism: Mucilaginibacter sabulilitoris; assembly: GCF_034262375.1. Classification (NCBI taxonomy): domain Bacteria; kingdom Pseudomonadati; phylum Bacteroidota; class Sphingobacteriia; order Sphingobacteriales; family Sphingobacteriaceae; genus Mucilaginibacter; species Mucilaginibacter sabulilitoris. Next base: position 3,557,627 of record NZ_CP139558.1, on the reverse strand, counting down.
CCGTTTTATCAGGGCCGCGGCTTTGGTGCCAAGCTCGTAGATGGAATGGCCGAATATGTACGCTCAAATGGTATGATAGTGACTGTACTTTGTCCTTATTCCTATTCGCAGTTCAACCGCGACCCGGAAAAATACAACGACATCTGGAACAGGCACAAAAGGCCACCGGGGATTAGATTAACATGAATGCACGGAAATTTTCAAAAAAACAATAGTCTTCGTCAGCAGGGAACAGTAATTAAAATTAACGGCCGCTTATGAGGCAGGTTGCCGGTGCATTAAACCGGCAGCAAGATATTAACAATAAATTCTGGCTTTATCAAGGCCACTATACACATAAACATGTTTGTACTTACTGAAAAAGAAAATATAATTGCCCAATTTACGCAGGATGTGATTGCCGGTCTCAGCATGACTCCTAAAAGGTTGCCATCTAAGTATTTTTATGATGCGAAAGGAGATGGACTCTTTCGTGACATCATGGCCTGTAAGGACTATTATGTTACAAGATGTGAAATGGAAATATTTACCGAACAGACCGAAAAGATCGCCCGGGCAATTTCGACTGGGCGTGGTGAATTTGATTTGATAGAGCTCGGTCCCGGCGATTGTTCGAAATCAAAACACCTGCTACAGGCGTTACTTAATAATGGGGTGCGTTTCAATTATGTTCCGATAGACATTTCGTATGATGTCATTCAGGGTATTGAATCTAATTTACCAGGAGATTTACCGGGCATACAAATTTCCAGCCGACATGGGGATTACCATCAAATGTTAAAGGCACTCTCCTCAGGTTCGGATAGCCGAAAAGTCATCTTAAATTTAGGGGCAAATGTAGGTAATATGCCATCGGAACAATGTTACAAGTTCATTGGGGACCTCCGAAACAGTTTATCTAAAGGGGATATTGTCCTGATGGGATTCGACCTGGTAAAAGATCCGAAAATCATACGCGCAGCCTACGATGACGATGAAGGTATTACCAGAGAGTTTAACCTTAACCTGCTTCGTCGAATGTCAAATGAGCTGGAGGCGGATCTGGATATTTCAAAGTTCGAACATTATTGTAGCTATGACCCCGTGACCGGCGCCTGCAAGAGTTATTTAGTAGCCGTAGGTGATACAAGCATCGACATCGGCGCTGAAAGATTTAAATTATCTCGTTATGAATCGATCTGGACGGAAATATCCCAAAAATATACCTTAGCTCAGATTGAGGATATTGCACTGGCTAATGCTTTTCAACCAATAAATTTATTTACAGATAGCCGCGAATGGTTTGCGGATGTTCTTTGGGAAGCGAAATAGACTAGGTATGACTGTAAATATCCGGCTCTGCAGGCCGGAATATTTGCAGTCACGTGGTATTATCAAGCATCAAAAATCAAGGCGCTTCTTGATTTAATGTATATTTCGGATCGGACTCGTTGGCCCCTCAGGCTTTTAAATATAGCTTCAGTACACCAAAAGCAACCGCCGCATAAGAGGATTTTTATGATTTGACATCATTTCTTTCTAGTTTTAGGGAAATAGAGTTAATACAATAGCGCAAACCAGTTGGATGCGGACCGTCCGGAAATACATGTCCGAGATGGGCGTCACAGGTGTTACACTGCGTTTCCACACGAGTCATCCCGTACGACCTGTCCATCAGGTATTTAATAGCATTTATCGTGACAGGTTGGGTAAAACTTGGCCAGCCTGTTTGAGAATTAAACTTGATCGTTGAATCGAATAATGGAGTATCGCAACATATACAATGGTATTTACCAGGATCATAGCTACTGCAAAACTCACCCGAGAAACTAGCTTCAGTTCCTTTTTTTCGGGTTATCACAAATTGTTCGCTAGTCAAAATTTGTTTCCATTCCTCATCCGGACGTTCCACCCTCTTGTCAGGTGTCGGATTACCGGTATTGGCGAATCTGATCACTTCATTCCAGTTAAGCATAATTGTAGATTTTGTCTTTTATCAAATTTAGGCTACCAATTGCAAAATCCGCATATAATAGCCTAAAAGTGCAAGAGATTATCTCATTTGTCCATTCCATCTTTCAACGCAGTCGCCTTTTTTTGCATAAAAACGATCCCCATGATAGAAGAAGAAGATTTTGAACTCGACGAGCCACAGATGCCGCAGGAAGCGTTCCATTTAGAAATGGACCTCTATGATACCGGCGATTATTACAACCTGCTGTTCATTCCCTGTAATGATGTATTTATTGTGGTTACAGAAAACGAGCATTTCACGACAATGGTTCGTAATGGTGAGGGTACGGATGCTTGGGAACAGCGCGACGGGCAGATAGAAGATGAAGTTTTTGAAAAGCTGGCCATTGCGTTAGGCAATTATATTGATAACCAATAAATAGGACACGCAGAATTTTCAACCGGGAAGAGTAACTGCCTGGCTGACGTTGATTTTCTATTGAGATAAGCCTTTTCGGAATCTTACTATCGCATACTCATTAGACCGGAAGGCTTATGAGGTCTGCTGTATTATAAGTTACACTAAAAAGTAGCCGGAAGGTGAAACCCATCTTTTGATAATGAACAATTTGTCATAAAACTGCGAAGATAATGCGTAGGATGGCAGAAAACAAAGTGTCATATCACAAAGTCACATGCACCTAGCCCGAGAAAAGAGAGCTTAACAACCTTTTAAAAAAAGTCGCGAAAATACTTGTAACTAATTAAAAGATATGAAAAGATCAATCTATATTATGGCGCTCGGGGCTTTTGGCATCGTCACCACGGAGCTTGGTGTGATCGGCATATTGCCTGACCTCAGTAAACAATTTAATGTCTCGATAGATGCCGCCGGATGGCTGATCAGCGGCTTCGCATTAACTGTTGCTCTTACCGGCCCTTTTACTAACATGCTGACAGCGAAGATAAATCGCAAAACAATAATGTGTTTGGTGCTCGTTATGTTTGCGCTGTCGAATTTAGTGTCTGCGGTCGCGCCGAATTTCACTATATTGATGATCGCACGTATACTGCCTGCGTTCCTGCATCCGGTATTTTGGGCCGTGGCGGTCACTGCCGCGGCCAAACAAACCGGTCCCAAAGATGCACCTAAAGCAGTCGCTATTGTTATGGCCGGCCTTAGTCTCGCCACAGTATTAGGGATACCGTTAACTACATATATCGCCAATGTTTTCAACTGGCGCATCTCCTTTGTTGTGTCTTCGGTTATCAATTTACTAGCCTTTGCAGCTTTGGCGTTGTTTTCACCTTCAATGCCGATCGCTCCTGAACAGCCCGGTTCCAAAAGTCTCCTTAAAATATTACGGAATGTAAATTTGTGGATCAAACTTTTAGCGGCGACTCTGGTGCTCGCCGGTATGTTCGCCTCTTACGGCTATCTCGCTGAATACCTCGAAAAAGTAACAAACATGACCGGAACACAGATCAGTATCTTATTACTTGTATTCGGAAGCACCGGCATAGCCGGCAACTGGTTTATTGGGATCGCTCTTAGCAAAAATGTACGGGTAACCGTGCGTTTATTCCTGATAGCGCTGATCGTAACACATGGACTAGCTTATCAATTTGGCGGAGATTTTATTCCGATGGTCATCATCCTATCCGTTTGGGGCTTTATTCATACCGGAGGTTTCCTGGTTGCCAGCATACAGCTCACGCATAATCTGCCAGATACTTCACTCGACTTTGTAAACAGTTTAATGCCGTCCTGTTTCAATGCCGGGATCACGTTGGGCAGTCTTCTCGGCGGATTTGCCATTGTACATTATGGTATTCACCAGGTTATCTGGATAACCGTGTCCTTGTTATCGATAACATTAATGCTGAGTTTTATTTCGGGGACCGGAAAAACACCAATCAATCGCGATATTCTTATAGAAAAGGATGTAGAATCATACTCCTTATAACTGTCGAATAACGATAAAGCCATATTGGGTGAGGAGATATAGTATGTAATTCTTGAAAACTTGCCGACGCCATTAATTAATTAAATTCATGACTGACAGATGATAGTCAGCGTTTTGAAACTGAAGCGTAAAAACATCAATTCTACTTATAGTGGTATGCACTAGAGTAAGAATTAAGTAATCATTTATTACATAGGCATCGGATAAAAGGCCGAAGCGTTAGTTTTTAAAATGGGACTAGTTAAAATATCCAAATTAACCTTTAGCTTTCTCGAAGAGCTCAAACAAAATAATGAATGGGCGTGGTTTACTCAAAATAAACCGTTATACCTACAGGTGTCAGGAGACATTATGAATTTTGCGGATAGCTTATTGAAGGAACTGAACAAGCATGATGTGATAGAGACGCCAAGCGGAGCTAAAAGCCAATATCGGATTTATCGTGATGTCCGATTTTCATTAGATAAGATGCCATATAATACTTATTTGGGCGGCCGTTTTAAACGGGCGGGAAAAGAAAGACGTGGCGGATATTACTATCATTTTGAACCGGGTAATAAAAGCTTTTTATCAGGGGACTTTTGGAGACCGAACGCACATGATCTGAGACTTATTCGTGACGATATTGCATTTAACCCTAAACGGTTAACGGAAATAATTAATTCGGATACTTTTACCGAGTATTTCGGAGTTTTGCGTGGTGAGCAGCTGAAGAACATACCGAGAGGGTTCGAAAAGACACATGAGGCTGCTGACCTGCTGCGATATAAACAATTTCTCGTCCGTCGTAAATTTACTGACGAACAGGTTTTAAGTTCAGAGTTTCTTCTACTTGCCAGCGACACCATTAAAGAAATGCGCCCGTTTTTAGATTACATGAGCGAAGTTCTTTCCATTGATGCTAATGGTCGTTGAAGTTCAGTTAAGTTTAAGACACCGCCAAATCGACAGGAATCAGCCTTTGAGTGAAAACGGATAGCTCAGTTATGAGATTTTGAAGCATTTCACTTTTAAATGGTCTGTTTACTAAACTCTCTTCTATCATGGATTCAAAAATTTCCTCGATACGCCATTCCTGAGTATGATTTACTAAAAAGGCAGTTGAAATTTCGGAATTAAATAAATTCATAATTTGGGAAATTTCCACGCTTTTCTTACATAGATAATTGGGCGTAAAGGAACACTCGTAGCATTTTCCATCTTTATACTGTTCAGGCTGTTTCGCCTCGGGGTGCATAAATAGTAAAGTAGAACAATTTGCCACTGGCGGAAAACGACTTTCATGAATAGGGAAACTTATCATAGCGAGGCTGATTTTATACAAGCCCTCACGCGGGGCCTCTTTAATCACCGGTCTCGCGGTGCGGGTATCTAAACGATAATGTTGCGCTTGAAAACAAGCACCCTCTTCATACATGCCGACTTTAGGTTCATCAGAATCTCTACCTTTGGCATAGTAGTTAATAAGTATTTTACTTTTCCCGGATTTGTGGTTAATAAGGTTCATAGCTATACTTTTTCACAGTCTATATTATATCTAATTGCGTAGCTCCGATAGCGGTTCAAGTCATGTAACTTGCCGATATAACGTTAAAGTTAGCCGTGATTGTAAAACAGCTCAAGGACATATATCACAAAAGAAAGTCGTTGTTAGCGGATACCTGTTCTTTTGGCTCTATTGTACCAGCATTTGTACCTTTCATCCTATTTACCTTCCCCCATTAATATTGAAATTTGTAATACTGATGTGATTCGTCAGAGATTTGAAAATTTGTTGATTGTTTTGAGTTGTTAAAAAAATGCAAGCCGGAAACTTCTTCCGGTTTGCATTTCTGAACCATTTTTAATTTTCAGAGTAGAAGGAATAATAATTTAATTATTTGCCTTTCTTCCGTTCAATTTCCAGATCTATAAGCCGCTGCAGGCGAATTTTAAAATCGGTATCTAAGGCAACATTGATTTTCCGTCTTCCACCGAAACCGGCTAATCGTGTAGCGAAACGTTCTTTTAAAATACATGGCAAAGCGGCAATAGACTGGAGCAACATGGCATTCAACATTTTCATTTTCAATTAAGCTACAAGCTGTTCCGTTATTCCCGCTGGCGCGTCTACTTTAGGAAAATCAATTTCTGTTTGTGCAACGTTGTTCATGAAATTTGTGAAAGAAAACTGCACAGCAAGTGCGATTATTTCAAGGATCTCAACATCGCTGTAACCGGCTTCTCTAATCTTTTCAAGGTCAGCGTTAGAGACGTTTCCGCGTCTTTTAATCACGCTTACGCCAAATGCTGCAGCGGCTGCTCTTTTGGGGTCGATCGATTCTCCAACCCTGTTTCTGGAGATTTCATCTTGTGAACAATTGGCGCCTTTTGCGGCGAAATGCGCGTGGGCTGATACACAGTAATGGCAACTATTGGATTCAGAAACAGCAAGCGCAATGGCATTTCGTGTATTTAGGTCAAGTGTTCCGGAAAGGCCAGCTTGTAAACCCAGGAAGCTTTTAAGAACGGACGGGCTGGCAGCTAAAAGCCTTAAGACGTTCGGAACGAAACCTAGTTGTTTATCAACTGAGTTTAGGATTTCGACAGATTGCGCAGGAAGATTGCTGTTATCGAGGATTTTGATTCTTGATGATGTAGTTTCCATTTTATGATAATTTATGTTTAAAAATTTTTGTTTAATGTCGCCGGCATCTTATTATCAGCGGCGACAATACAAAGGTAGGTAGCCCCGTAAATCCAAAAATCCGCAAGTGGGCTTCAAAAGTCCAAATGTTAGGTTCTCTTAAGGGAGTAGCGATGTTTAAGGGGAAATCGATTTGATTTTGACAATTTTTATTGATTTGGTTTAGATTTGCCAGAACCTCAGACTAGTAACACAATACCTATGAAAGTAAACAGCCTTAACAAAGGCCTTCAAATCGCGCCAGCAGACCTTGAAAATCTGATCAGCACCTTAGACGTTAAATTTGTTGGATTGGCCCACTGTTCAGTTAGTACGGGTTACCGCCTTGAATTAGGAGATGCGGAAGCGCCAGGCATACATTACAATTTATCGGGCAGGGGGAAAATTATTATTGCAAATCATCCGCCGATCGAATTAAAACCGCACACTTTAATTATCGTCCCGAAGAATACGCCTTTTAGAATTGAGGTAGCAGATGAAAAAGAGCGGTCCGCCGTTTTGAAACCGATTGATGGTAGGCTGCAGAACAAGAGTACCGATGGCGTGCAGCGTTATGTAGCGGGAACTGGTCAACCCGAGGTAGTCCTGCTCTGTGGCTACTTCTATGCCTCTTATGGGGCCTCAGCTGACCTGTTTGCCTCCCTTTCATCCCCGATTGTCGAACAATTCGAAATTAACGATCATATTGACATTAAACTACAAGCCGCACTTTCAGAATTAATGTCCCAGGAGATTGGTTCTGGTGCAATGAGTGCAGCGCTGTTAAAGCAGGTCATTGTTTCCATTTTACGCCGTTCCCTGGTTTCATTAGAGCTTTGGATAGAACGGTTTTCGATTCTTAGTGACGCAAGGATCTCAAAAGCTTTTAGTGAAATGGTGGCTGCACCTGGTGGCGATCACACAGTGATGAGCCTGGCGGATTGTGCCTGCATGAGCCGGTCAGCGTTTATGTCCCGCTTTACCGAACTCTTTGGAAAATCACCGATGTCCATCCTTAGGGATTTACGAATGCGCCAGGCTACCCAACATCTAAAAACGAGCGATATGTCAGTGGAGCACATCGCTCATCTTGCAGGCTATGATAGCAGGGGAAGTTTTTTGAAAGCATTCCGAAAAACTTACGATTCAGACCCGTCAACATTTCGTAATGGTGCGGTTTGAAAAGGAAAAAATATCCCGTCCGATAAAAATTATTAAACATCAATTTAATTAGCTACAATCCGGAATAATAATCATAGCCTTTTTCGGCCCAGTAATCGCGGGGTCTGCTGTCACTAAAGGCAATTGTTCCTATACGTTTTAAATTTTTAATTCCATATTTTATCGGGATAATCAGTCTAAGAGGCTGTCCATGCTGACCATTTAATAACTCATCATTCATCTGGTAGGCCAATAGGGTTTGCGGGTGCATAGCGCTCGGCATATCAATACCGACATAATATTTCCTGTCTGGTGTTTCAAAACTGACATAGCCTAATCTGGTCTCTTCATGCAATTGGTAATGCGTGATAAGGTCCCGGAATTTTACACCTTCCCAATGAGAAATTTGATCCCATCCTTCGACACATTTAAAATTATAAGTTATTCCCGTTTTTGGTAATGCCATCAACTCGTCAAGCGAAATCTGCAAAATTTCACCCGAAATTTTCTTCACGTGTAATTTCCAATTTTCCGGCGGCAGTTTTCCTTCAGAGCCTATATCGCTATTATGCCTGATCTTTTTTGCGGCCATTTCTCTGGGATAGGTTTTTACCAAATGATTCTCGTTAAAAATCAATCTTCTAAAGAACAATTCGGTTTTATTCAATGCCCTGCGCAGCGGTTGATGTGCTCCAGCAGTTATTCCAGGTATTTCGTTGGGAGATTTATATAACCATCTCCAGCCAGTGTAGGTACTTACAGCTCCGGCACCAAATATGGCAAATGAAATGAAATTTCTTCTTTTGATCTTTTGCTCAATTGTTAATTCCCTCTTAGGTTTTTTCATTTTCGGACTTGCTTTCAATGGCAGGTTTAGTTGTTTTGGTTATTACTTCGAAACCTGATATAACGGAACGGAAGTTGCTCCACCCTGCCAGGACCACCTGAATAATATGGATCAGGAAAAACAGAGTGTAACCTATGGTAAGGATAAAATGCGATATTCTGGCGAGATGGTAGCCTCCGCAAAGCCATGTCAACCAGTTAAATTGTACAGGTTTATAAATTGCGAGGCCGGTAATCACAGATCCAAATCCCATGATAATGATGGCTGTGTACGCGATACGTTGAGCGGCGTTATATTTATCTTGAGGCGGTGCTATTTTACGAATGTGAAGATCGTGTAATAAGACCTGCCATGCTTCTTTGAATGAATGCCGGTTTGGTAACAGTTGACGCCAATCACCCGAAATAATGGTATACAAAACATAGAAGAATCCATTCAAAGTAAAAAACCACATAAAGAGAAAATGGAATGCCATACCTTCCGAGAGACGATGGGGAATATGCAGCAGATTATAAAACCAATCAGGAAAAAAATGAATATACGTATGGCCGAAAACGGTTAATCTGTATTCATCGTTCGCCCAGTATATTAATATACCGCTCCATATCATGATAGTCAGCAATGGGAAATTAACCCAATGGGTCCACCGCATGAGCAAAGAGTGTTTTTCTTTAATGGCCTTCATTACAATTTACTTGTCAGCGTCTATCCGATACACTCCTTTACGCGCCTGTCTGCACCGCTCCAACTGAGTATATAATAGGTTTTGTGCTCCAATAACTTTATCAGCTTTTCCCGCCCAAAACTCTAATGCAGGCTGTTGGATCGCACGTGAGAAAGAAAAGGTAACCGGCCAGGGAGTCGCAAACCCATTTTTAAGATTCATTGCATTTAAATTGGCAATCGCAGTTGCCGGCGGCTGTCCCCCCGAGAGAAACGCAATTCCGGGCACGCCGGCAGGAACATGATTTGCAAGGCACTCGATCGTGTGTTGAGCTACGGACATTGGAGTTGCCTGCATTTCTGCCGAATCACCTGAAGTAACCATGTTAGGCTTTAAAATAATGTGCTCGTAATTTACATCATGTTCACGAAGCTGTACAAACAGTTCGGCCAGCACACTACCTGTGACCGCATGACAACGCTCTATGGAATGCATCCCGGTAATAAGAACTTCCGGTTCTACGATGGGTACAATCGCTGCTTCCTGGCAGTATTTGGCATAAATCGCTAATTCACGCGTGTTAGCCTCGATAGCTGCTTTAGTCGGAACACCAGTACTGATTGAAAATACTGCACGCCATTTTGCAAATCGCATCCCCGCCTCCGAATAGGTTTTCAGTCGTTCCGGCAGATCCTTCAGGCCTGTTGTTATCCGCTCACCAGGGGAGCCGATTAGATCAATGGTCCCCTCATCGACTTTTATTCCGGGTAACACACCGGCTTCCCTGAGTTTCTTAACGAACGGTATACCGTCGGATGTAGATTGATAGATTGTTTCATCAAATAGGATTGCTCCATTCAGGTAGTCTCCAAGTCCCGGAGTGGTAACGATCAGCTCCCGGTAAAGCCGCCTGAATTCCGCGGTCTGCGGAATTCCTAATTTTTCAAAACGCTTGTTACAAGTGGAGACGCTCTCGTCCATCGCTAATAAACCTTTGTGGTCAGCAACTAGCCGTTTTGCAGTGGATTTTAAAACTTTGTTAATATCATTCATCATGTCTGATTTGTTCAGCTTTTTGTAAAATCTTTCGCAGTCGTGATCAAATTTCCTTTTGCTTTGTCGATAAGCCGCAGGATATTCCCGAAAGGAATATTAAATTTATGGATACCTTCGTCCTCTAACTGTTGTGTAATCTGGGAAAGGGTTATATTCACTTTGCTTAGAGAGTCTAGTGTTTCCTGTGACAAGGCGATGTCTGTTTCTAACGTATTTGAGGCGTTACCGTGATCTTTGAAAGCGGCGAGAGTTTCAACAGGGACTGTCGTAACGGTTTCAGGGCCTATTAATTCTTCGATGTACTTTGTATCTTTAAATTCCGGATTCTTAGTTCCGGTACTGGCCCACAAAAGCCGCTGTGGCATCGCCCCTTTATCGGCCAATTTATTCCAGCGATCGGAGTTAAATGCCGCTTTATATTTTTGGTAGGCGATTTTTGCGCTTGCGACCGCTACTTTACCCTTTAAGGTAGCCTTTTCCGTATCTTTTAAAAGAGGATCCACTACCACATCTATGCGGCTAAGAAAAAAGCTGGCGACTGATGCTACTTTACTGATATCTTTTCCTTCGGACAATCTTTCTTCAAGTCCTGAAATATAGGCTTCAATAATTTCACTGTAACGGTCTAAACTGAAGAGCAGGGTAATATTTATGTTAATGCCTGAAGCGATACACCGTCTGACAGCGGGAACTCCCTGTTGGGTTCCGGGAATCTTGATCATCAGGTTTTCCCGATCTACCGCCTGCCAAAGCTCAACCGCCTGTCTGATAGTTTTTTCGGTATCGTTCGCTAAAAAAGGCGAAACTTCAAGACTAACGTAGCCATCATAGCCCCGCCGGTCTTTTTCACAATAAACACCTCTGAACAAATCTGCCGCAGTTTGAATATCTTTCACAGCCAGCTGATAAAAAATCTTTTCGCTGTCGTGTGAATACTTCAGCAATTCAGCAATGTCATCTGCATAATCATCGCTGCTACTTATTGCTTTCTCAAAAATTGCAGGGTTTGAAGTGATGCCTTTTACGCCATCCTGTTCGATTAAGGAGGCAAGTTTACCTGATCTTAAAATATCGCGGTCTATGAAATCCAGCCATATACTCTGGCCAAAACTGCCGATTTGTAATAATTTGTTCTTTTCCATGTTTTTATTTAAAGTTAAGCGGGAATGATCAATGGCTTCAAGGACATATGTCACAAAAACAAACTGACCGGCGATCATTCGCGATATTTCAAAAAAACTATTAGCGCGAGATTAGCGATTCAGCCGTATTGCATGATGATCAATAAAAAATAGATTATTAATGGCCCGAAATTTTCACGCCGAACACTTCCCGTAACGCCGTTCGGGCTGCATGGTATCCGCACATACCGTGGACACCGCCGCCAGGGGGCGTTGCAGCGGAACAGACATACCACCCTTTGACAGAAGTGTTATACGGCGGAAAACGAAAAGCTGGCCTTGTAAACAGTTGATCGATTGAAATGCGACCGGAGTTAATATCTCCGCCTACAAGATTGGGATTGAAGTTTTCCAGATCAGCGGTATTCATAGTATGTGTTCCGATGATCGACTTTTTGAAACCAGGTGCAAACCGCTCTACCTGATTTTCTATTCGAGCTGCCATGTTTTGGACAGAACCGTTCGGAACGTGACAATACGCATAAGCTGTATGTTTGCCGGCTGGTGACCTGCTTATATCGAAAAGAGAAGGTTGGGAAAGCAGTACAAAAGGATTATCGTTTTCCTTACCAGCAGCAATACATTTTTCACCAGCTGCTATCTCCTCAAATGTGTTACCTAAATGAACTGTACCCGCACGTCTGCATTCAGGAGCAGTAAAAGGAATCGGATTTTCGAGCGCCCAGTCTATTTTATATACTGCAGGTCCGTATCGATATCTTCTTAACTGCCAGCGATAAAATCCGGAGAACCGGTTGTTTTTTAGAGATAGAATTTGTGCAGGGGTTAAATCGAACAAAACAGCTTTGGCCGGAGGTAATAAGGCCAAGTCCGATAAGGTGAACCCGATTTCGATCTGTCCGCCAATGCTCAAAAAATAATTACCCAGGGCTTCCGCGAGCTTTGCAGAGCCTCCCTTAACCACTGGCCAACCCTTGAGGTGGGCATTTGCCAACATCACCAACGGAATAGCAGACGTCGCCAAATTTTCAAGTGGCTGAAAATTATGAGTGGCCACACCGGCTAATAAACCGCGTGCCTTTGAACTATGAAAACGTCTGGCTAACAGTGACACCGGAAGTAGGGCATTACGGCCGAACCGTGCTAAATCAAACAAATGAGATGTCATTCGTAGTGGCCCCAACAAACCATTACCGATTTTCGGCCATTTTTCAACAACTGACCCGACAAGATCAAGGTAAATGTCTTCATCGATGCCAAATTGGTGTGCAGTTTCGGTTAGAGAAGAATTTACAAATGCTGCGGAACCGTTCTCAAAAGGATGAGCGATATGAATGTCAGGGTTAATAAATTCCAGGCCATATTCATTCAAAGGAAGAGTTTGCAAATATGGCGATGCAGCGGCCATCGGATGAACGGCGGAAGCTACATCATGCAAAAAACCGGGTAATGTAAGGGACTCTGTGGCGAGACCACCGCCGATCTTATCTTTTGCTTCCAGCAATAGAACAGATAACCCATACTGTCGCAGCAAAATAGCAGCGGATAGGCCATTTGGACCGGCCCCTACTATCACAGCATCGTAATCCGTCCTATTCTTCTCCATTACTTGGTTTGATAAATTATAAAGCGTTTCAGAAAGCGTAAAGCAGTGTACAGAAACAGGTCTAAGATACCGAGATATGAAAATGCATCCAAGGACATTTGTCGTATATTATAAAAGCCAGGAGTCAACTCATTTTGCTTCAAGTAGCAAATAAATCCAAGCAATTAGCTTTTTTATCCATTTGTTTAACTATCTTTTTTATTTAGTATTGATCGCCGGAAAGAACGGTTGTTAACCTTAACAGGTTAGCCATGTCTTTGTTATCGATCAATTTCGGATATAAATGTTCTCTTATGGTTAAAAACTTTGAAGCTTTAATTATAGGTGCCGGACAAGCTGGCGGACCTCTTGCCCAAAAGCTGGCCGCACAGGGCTTGAAAACCGCCATCATTGAAAGGCGGTTTGTAGGAGGAACATGTATCAATGACGGCTGCACGCCTACGAAGAGTTGGGTCGCATCCTCGGATGCTGCTTACGCTGCGTCGAGAGCGCCAAATCTTGGTATTGATATTCCTTTATTCAAGGTGAATATGGCTAAGATCAAAGCCCGTAAAGATGAGATTGTGCATTCTTTTCGTGAAGGGGGAGAACGGAGATTAAAGAATACCCCGAATCTTGAGCTGATATACGGAGAAGCATCCTTTTTGGACAATAAAACAATTTCAGTCAAACAAGCTGATGGAGAGTTGGTCTTGGTAGCTGATAAGATTTTCATTAATGCTGGTTGCAGGCCATTCGTTCCCAATATTCCCGGTATAGAGGATATTCAGGTTTTAACATCCCATTCGATCTTGGAATTGCAGTACGTTCCCGAGCATCTACTGATCATTGGCGGCGGCTACATAGCCCTCGAGTTTGGTCAGATGTTTCGTCGTTTTGGAAGCGCGGTTACGATATCGTACCGCGGCGGACAATTTACATCCCAGGAAGATCCGGATATCGCCGGGGGCCTGGAAGAAATTTTCAAATTGGAGGGAATTAACTTAGTACCGTTCTCTCAGCCTACTCATTTCAGGAAGCTGTCGGACCAATATGTGGAAGCAACTGTTTCTATAAAAGGAGAATCACAATACATTAAGTGCTCGCATGTACTTTTCGCTACAGGCCGCATTCCAAATACGGAAGCACTTGGACTGGAAAACAAAAAGATAAAATTGAATGATCTGGGTTACATTGAGGTTGATGAACGGTTAGAAACATCTGTGCCGGGAGTATATGCTTTGGGTGATATTAATGGCGGCCCGGCATTTACTCATACGTCTTATCATGATTTTACCATAGTATATCGTAATCTTTTTGAAAATGGGGGACTGTCAGCGAAGGACAGGCTGGTTCCTTATTGCATTTTTACAGATCCGCCATTGGGACGGGTCGGGCTTACAGAGTTACAGGCTAGAAACAGAGGATTAAACTTTCGTGTTGTAAGTTTGCCTGCGAACTATATTGCAAGGGCTGTTGAAAAAGGAGACACACGGGGATTTATAAAAGTGATCGTGGATACAGATACCAAATTGATCCTCGGGGTGGCTGCTTTATGTACCGACGGCGGAGAGTTAATGACAATCCTCCACATGGCGATGGCAGCAAACATTACTTACCTACAACTAAAATATTGGATTTTCGCCCATCCGCTTTATGCGGAATCAATTAATAATCTTTTTGGGGGAATTGAATAACGGTGCTAATGCGGCACATAGTGGTCGTATTATACCAACAATAGTCCTTTTTATCTATTTACATAGGTTCATTTTACTAGGAACTTAGGCGCATCAATTCACCCCGGGACCGATGCCCGCTAATTGTTCCTGTTTTTTAACCATTCAACTTTAACCTATGAAACTTATTCGTTTATCAAAAGCAATTGCTGACTTAAATCTTCCATTCATCTTATGCAGTTTTGGCATCAGTGTTATACTGCTATGGATCGGTTCTTTTAAATTTGAGGCTGTTGAAGCTAATGGCGTTGCTATTTTGGTAACCAACAGCCCGCTAGTCAGTTGGGATTACAGTTTATTCGGCGTTCGTTTAGGAGCAGGTTTTATCGGGACTACCGAAATTATAGCTGCATTATTAATCATTATCGGCAACTTTCAGCCGAAGCTTGGCATGATCGGTGCGTTAATGGCCGTGGTAATCTTCTTCGTTACCAGCACCTTTGTATTGTCAACACCAGGTTCCGTACATCTTATAAATGGATTTCCACGACTTTCGGATCTTGGCTCCTTTCTTTTTAAGGACATTACGGCGATGGGGGCTTCATTTTACATTTTTACCTATTTTGGAAAAAAGGCGGAAAAAACCGTCAGCAAATCCTTGTAAGTGCATATTAGTTATTGATGGATAGTATCGTATTATATATACGTTTTCACGCCAGTTGACCAATAATCATTAGTTTGTTACTTTATTGTTTTAGCCGGGGAAGCTTTAAAGTAACAAACATTTCATTACCGCTATTATTCATAGCTGCACTTCTCTTTATCCTGTAAAGTATTTTTAGCTAATTCGATATTATGTGCGGTTAACATTTTGCCATCGTCGGAAACGGAAAGGAGTGCTAAAACAAAAGCATCCACCAGTATTTGTAACCTGTTGGTATGGTATTTAATCTCACCCGCCTTGTCATTGGAATTCATGATAGTGATCTGAAGCTTCTTCGTGATCAAATCAAGGTTAAAATGACTACTTATCTTATAAGCGTAATTTGTAACGTCTACCGGCGAGTTATTTGACCAGGAATCAAAAAATGCCTGCTTGATCACTTCGTTCCAGTCCACATTGTAATCCTCTATCGTTTCCATAATTATGGTTTAAAGTTAATTCCGATTACAAACATAGGCCATTTAGATGAAATCAAATAAAAAAGGGCTCAGTTGTACGTTAATTTGACCTTAAAGTCCAACTTAAAGGCCTCACCCTGTTACTAAGGTAAAGCGTTATAATTACAAAAAAAGTACTTGTGGGGCGATCCACCCTGAGGAACAATGATCAAAAAATGAAAACTGAATATACCTGCCCTTCAACAGGCTTGATACCCCCAACCTATTTTATAATTCTAAAATCTCTTGCCTGTACCGGTGACTGTAATGTAAAATCAATATCTTTTTTCCTATTCTTGACACGGCCCACACATTCCGAAACCGACGTGAACAGTTTTTCATAATAAGGTTGAAAGGCAGTATCCACCGGCGTACCACCTCCTCCCGTTATCAAAAGTTTCTTTTTCACGTTTATCGATTTTGATTTTTCGATGTCAAATAACGTTAGTTTATTTTTATTAATCCCGAAGTAGGTGTTAAATTGGCGTTCAACCGCATCTTTAATTTATTCGTAGCTTCAAACAAAGCTAACTTCATGTAACTAATGCCCGCCGGGCTCGGGCCATTTTCTATGACTACCACAAACGATCATTATATAACCCTGAAAATCAGATCTATAAAATTGACAGAATACTATACTATATCAACTTGGATCTAACAGTTATTAAAAACCGATTAAGTAAAGTGTGTTCATCGATATTTTTTACAAGTTGAAAAATTCATGTTTCTATATTTGCGATAGTTTGCCAGGAAATTAAATTACTGAATCGCATCATAGTTTTTATTAAGTATGGATTTAGAGTTTTCTGCGCCATCCTTAACAGAATTTTTTTTAATAAAGATAATCGTCATAAATGCTCCGGTAATACAAAGCAATCCTGATATCTGCATTACATTTTTATAGGAGTCTATGAAGCTTTCCTTATAAAATGTCGCAACTTGAGTACGGTCGGGCTCCTGTAATGTTGCCGGGACCTGGGCGTTTCCAAGATTTATAGCCTCAGAAACTATGAGCTTCCGAGCGTCATTAGATAAATTTGAATTTGCTAGGCGGCTTTCAATTCCTGAAGAGAAGTAGAAAACGGCCAAAGCTCCAAAAATGGCATAAGCAAAAACATTAGACATTTGTGCCGTTGCATTATTGATGCCTGATGCGGTCCCTGATAATTGATCACCAACCGAACTCATTATGGTTTTTGTAAGCGGGACAACGGTAATGACCATACCAAGCCCAAATATGAATATCCCTGGAAAAAAAGTATTCAAGTACTGACCTGATCCATGGGTTTGCCGGATTGATGAAAGCATTATAAGGCCACTACCGGCGATGATCGGACCGAATATCAAAAACGTCCTCGCTCCATATTTGTCGGATAATTTACCGATGAACCGTGAGAACGATATCATAAGGATAAGAAAAGGAAGTATGGTAAGTCCGGATTCAAATTGTGAATATCCTTGCACCTGAACGAGATTTAACGAGAGAAACAACAATCCACCACCAAGACCTGCATAGAGAAATAGTGTCAGCAAATTGACTCCACTGAAGGTTCTATTTTTGAATATGGATATTGGCATCATTGGATGTTTGGCCCGTTGTTCAATCCGAACAAAACCGATGAGAAGGATAACACCCATTATCAACGCCATATATACCTGGTAGTTATAAATCCCTTTAGCGGGCATATTCAGGAATCCAAATGTTAGTGCGGCTAACCCGGCAGCAACCGTAATGGCGCCAATAAAATCAATCGATTTATCTGTTACATCTGACTTGACTTCACCTACTTTTGTCGCCAGAAAAATCAAAGCAAATACACCTATGGGTACGTTAATAAAGAATATATATCTCCAAAGTCCGGCGTCGGCAAGCGCGCCGCCGAGTAACGGCCCTCCGATAGTAACGACAGCCGTTGCGGCCGACCATGTCCCGATAGCCTTTCCCCGCTCGCTTTCATTTATCGAAGAAGAAATCAGTGCAAGGCTTCCGGGGATCATCAAGGAACCACCAATACCTTGTATTACGCGAAACATAATCAGCGATAGTACATCCCGCGACAATCCACATGTAGCAGATCCGATACTAAAAATCAATATTCCTAACATAAAGATGCGCTTACGTCCAATTTTATCACCTAATGATCCACCTATCAGGATCAAAGAAGTGAGCATGAGGAGGTATGCATTCAAAATCCAGAATAATTCACTGCTTGTCGCATGAAATCCACTCTGCAGAGCAGGTAATGCAACATTAAGTGCTGTCGAGTCTATAAATGCCATAGACGAAGCCATAATCGTGCTCACCATCACCCATCTTCCCTTAGAACTACTTAGTGAAATTGCAGACATATCTTTTTATTTGTGGTGTTAATCAGTACATAGCTTATCGTTATAATCCTTTCATCATTTCCTTTACTGCGATGGCGCTACCTTCCCCCCTCAGGACATTAAGGTTTATTTTAAAGTTTCACCGTTACATGTGGAAAGTCGATAGGAACATTTGAAATCGCGTACAATAAGTTAAGCGTAGAGATGTTACCAACTGCAAGTACCACATCAACCAAATGTCCCTGGTCATATCCTTGCTGATAAAAGTCTAAAAGGTAAGGTCCCGCAATATTTCCTTTTGCGACAACAAGCCTTTGCGCCAATGCAGCGATGGCTTTCAATTTGTTATCAAATAGGATGTTATTTGCGCGTATATCTAATATCTGTTCTTTTGTAAAACCGAGGCGTTCGGCGATTACGCTGTGGAGGCTAAGACAATATGGACATTCATTAACCTGGCTCACTACGAGGTTTATTACTTCCCGTTCACGATAGCTTAATGAGTTTTTTTGCGTGAAGTAATTAAAATAACTTTCAAGACCATTTTCACTACTGGTAAAGGCCAGGAAAATATTAGGTACCTTACCAAACATCCTTTTGAATTCTTCAAATATTTTTTTGTTTTTATCCGAAACTTCTTGTTCGTTCGGCATTAAAAAGTTGCTCATAAAAATCTATTTGTTTAATTTTTTTCTGTCTATGTTTTCAAGTCTTCGTCGGATTCTTCTTGTTTTAAGACAATCTTCAAGCCTTTAATTTCAATTACATGAGGGCACGGACATCTCTTAAGAATTGATATTTGTCACAAAAATCAATTGTAAATTGTGATCCTTGGCAAGGATCACAATTTATTAAACTCGAATTTTTTAAGCCGACTATCTTTTAGAATGCTTGTTGAAAGCCATACATACTGTTTTGTTTGTTCATCAAATCCCAGCATCGTAAAATCAGTTCCTACAGGACATGCAGGATAATCAGGAAATCCTATCCGTAACACGTATCTATTGCTGTCCGCGTTAAAATCAGATGGCATAATTTTTTTTAGTCCATATTTAACATAAGGGTCTTGATCGTCAAAAATGTAGCTAACCAGGGATGCATTTCTCAGTATCTCGGTGATTGGTTGATCTTCCATATAGAAGTACATTCCTAAAAGATCAACAATCATTCCCCTTAGTCCATATTGTGGCACAAAAACAGCAAATAGATATTGTGTATCGAAGGCGTCTTCAGTGACGTCAAATTGATATGCCCCTTCAATAATTACATCTTCTACTTTAAACCCTTGGTTCAAGCTATTCGAGAAAATCAGATTGTCTTTTATGATAAAGTTATCTGTGTAACCTTTAAGGCGTAGTTCGTCAATTACCGTAATAAGATCGTTTTCATTTAATGTCATATTCAACTTTTAGTTTTAGAATTCTTCTATCCTATTTAGTATATACAAAAGAAAAGAAATCAAGATTCCAGTACAAGGACATTTGTCACACTTTAAATACTATATTAACTATGACTCCTTCAAAAAAACAGCTATAGAGAAACATGAAGTAATCGTTCGCCAGTTTGGAAAATTCGAATTATCAGTCCATTATTTTATAGCTTTTAATAATGGAATCATTTTAAATAAAGGTTTATTTACTAAAAATGATTCATTCCATCAGCCCGGGTATTTTCCGGCCGATGGAATGAAACAATTGTTACTTGAGGGTTACTTTGATCATACCGGTAATGTCTGGAAGCGTAGTAAACGCATTGGGTTTGGCACCACTGAAATAGGCTGGCTAAGTTTCAGAGGTGTACCGGCCAAATTAAACTGCGTAATACCTGCTCCTGGAAACTGGCTAATTGCGGTACCATCGTCATATAATTTAACGGAAGTAGATATATCACCTTTTTGGGCAGCATCTACGCCGTTATCAACTGATATGAAAAACCAGTAGTTGTTTATCATGGGATTAATTGGATATTAAAACACGGTGGCAATCACGAACGTCTACGACGAATTATTTCAATAGAATTTGACATCTCTGCTATCTTATGCTTTCGCCCCTTGACTAAACCATTCAAGGAGCTCTGCTTTATTAAAATATAGCTTTTTACCTTGTTTGCTGACCGGAATTTCCCTATGGCAGACTTTACCATAAATCGTGGAAGTCGACAAGTTCAAAAAAATTGCAGCTTGTTTGATGGAAAAAAGTCTGTTATCATTAATATCGCTTGAATGGTCATCCTTGAGCAAGTGTTCAATCATTGATACCTTTTCCAAAAGTTCACTGACAGCCTTTGGCAGTTGGTCAAAAGTTAATATCTCCATAATGTTTTCCCTTTTGTACAGAGACAAAAATATTCAGCCGGTCAGGTTGGGACGTCCGAGATCATCCGAGTCGGATAACAAGAAAATGAAAAAAACCGCAAAAAAATATTGGGGAAGGACGGATAAGCCGGCCAAAAACACAACAATGAAAAAAATAAATTAGGTTATTCTTTGTAAAAAAAGTGATAAATACGGCCGAAATTTCATTGACCTGCTTTTATAGAAATGTAACGTTAGTAAATTTCTATGCAAATTTTATGCAAATAAAAAAGCCTCACTCGCCAGAGCGGGGTTAAATCATTGATTTTTAAGGCTCCACACGATGTACATAATACCAAAATTATTATTGATAATGTGAGAGTTATGTTCGAATTATCTAAAAATGCATGCCTTAGGCTAAATCCAGAAATGCGATTTTAAGATCTTAAATCAAATTCAAGAGAATGATTCAAAAACCAATGAAGATGGGTACTATCTAGGTACTACTTAATTGCCAGACGCCCTATAATATTGTTCAGCTAATCTTTTTGTGTTAAATCCACGATGTTACTTTTCTTTTGTTGTGGAACTTGATATTAAGATGTCTTGTTACACGGTTCAAGTCCTACTCGGGCTATCAGACTAGCCCCAATCTCACTAAATTCGAACCATTTACCTTAAAGTTGGAGATTTTAGAAAGTATTTATTAGGGGTTGATTCCAGGAATGAATAATCAAAGGGCTCTTCAGGATAAATTTTTTTCCATTCCCTGGATATACCGTTTATCAATTTTGATATGTCGCCCTTTTGATATTCGGTGGGAGATAATTTTAGCGCTATACTTATTTGAACTTTGGGATCATTGGCAATAACCACCGGCATAATTTGCTGATGAAACGAATTAGAAGAATACAGTCACAACAACCTGCTTATCCCATCCCCAACATCTCAGCAATCTCTTTTGACACCCGTATTAGGTTTTGTTCGGTACGGCTAAGAGCCGTTGGCATATCTGAAGGTTCGTTGCCTATGGCCAGCAGCACATCGAAATACCGGTTGAGCTGTTCGTGAGGTTCGAGCGGTATTTTGCCTGCTAAACCAATCACCGGTATGCCTTTTAATTTGGCACTGTTAGCTACCCCGAATGGTCCTTTCCCTTGTAAAGTTTGTTCGTCTATGCTCCCTTCTCCAGTTATCACCAATGTGCTTCTGTTTAAAGCATCATTAAAACCAGTTAATTCCATAAAATAATCAATTCCGTTTACAAGTTTGGCATTTAAATAAGCATATAGCCCGGCAGATGCTCCTCCGGCTGTGCCTCCGTATTTTATTGAGGCTATGTCTTTTCCAGTTTCCTTAAATGTTATCTCGGCAAACTTGGAAAGCCCTTGTTCCAGTTTTCCGACAGTCGATGCATCGGCGCCTTTCTGCGGACCAAACACAACCGCGGCACCCCGGCTTCCCAATAGCATATTGTCTACATCGCAAAGTACAACAATTTCACAAGCTAATAAGCGCTTATCTAAGCCCGAAATATCTACTCGTGCAAGATCAGGAAGGCTTGCAGGTATGCCGACAAGTTCAGCGTCATGGGTGTCCAGGAAACCAATGCCTAGTGCTTTTAATATGCCGGTACCCCCATCAACTGTGGCTGAACCTCCCATAGCTATGATAATCTTGTTAACCCCTGTATCAAGTGCCGCTTTGATCAGTTCGCCTGTACCGAAGGAGTTGGCTGAGAGTGGATTCAGTTCATTTGCATTTAATAGTCTTAAACCAGAGGCGTCAGCCATTTCAATAACGGCAGTACGCCCGTTTTCAATTAGCCCGAATGAAGTAGAAATAAGCTTACCTAAAGGATCATGTACTGCTACCGGCACGATGGTACCTTTTAATTGCTGAATAATCAACCCGGCAGTCCCATCGCCACCATCGGCTATCGGAAAACATGTCGTAGTGCATCGTAGTATGCTCAGTTTTATTCCCTTTTGAATGGCCTGCGCGGCATCATAAGCAGTTAAACTGTTTTTAAAGGCATTGGGAGCTATAAGGATATGCATAAAATTAAATTATAAATGAAACAATATAAACCATAGCTAAAGCGGTTAAACCCATGCATACAGTAGCGAGGGAATATACTTTTAGCATGGTTTTCATTTCGAGACCTGAAAATTTGGCGATCACCCAAAAGTAAGCATCATTGGCATGGGAGATCATCATTGATCCCGCGCCCATTGATAAAACACAGAGTAAGCGTCCTGTATCTGTATCCAGGCCAAGCGCATGCAATAGTGGTAATATAATAGAAGCCGCGGTAATGATAGCCACAGTGGAAGATCCCTGGGCAGTTTTGACTATACTGGTCAATAAAAAAGGGAATAATATCCCGAGACTTGCCAAAGGTAATGCTTCGCTTAAATGTGTGCCGAGCTTGGTTGCCGCCAGAATGGCCCCGAAAGCGCCCCCTGCACCTATGATCACTAAGATACCTCCGGCTTTTTCGGCACCTTCCTGCAACAGCGGACCAAGAACATCTTTTTTAAATGATGGCATGGTATTAAAAGCAAACAAGACACCGATAGCCAGTGCAATTTCGGGATCGCCCAACATTAGGTACATGTTTATCCGGTTACTTGCAGTGCCCGGCTCAACTATAAAAAAGGACTTTAATGCAATCAAAAAGATAGGAACCACCACAGGCATAAATGCTTTGATAACGGAAGGGAGCCGCTGATTTCCCTTAATCAGTTCCGCGGCATCGATAAGCTGTGCCGGAATTTTTTTTCCTGCGTACTTTGACCACAAGTATCCGGAGATCATTGCAGGAATAGCAATCATGATACCCGTAAGCATCAGCCTACCGAAATCAACACTAATGATACCTGCTGCTGCGGCAGCGCCGGGATGCGGCGGAATCATGCAATGAACCGCATACAAACCAGTAGCCAGTGAGGTGCTCATTATAGCCAAAGAAATACCAGTGCTTTTTGCCAGCGATTTGTTCAATCCGCTTAAAACAATGTACCCGGAATCGCAAAAAATGGGCAGCCCTACAATAAATCCAGTTAAGCTCATGGCCAGCGCCGCATACTTCTCTCCAACGATCTTCAAAATGGTATTGGCCATTACCTTTGTACTGCCTGTATGCTCCAGTATGGCCCCCAGGGTAGTACCCAGTACGATGAGCAGGCCCAATGATTTCAATATATTACCAAAGCCATCTTTAATTGTTGTGAGCACATCATTAAGCCTCATTCCAACACCTAAGCCAACCAGGAAGCAGGCTATAATCAGGGCAAAAAACGCATGAACTCTAAATTTGGCGGTAAGCAATACGATAACCGCGATTCCGGCTATAAGGCAGATTAAAATACGTACAAGGGAAACATCCATGGAAGAAAAGCTGATTGTATAACAATTACTGTTAGTTTTTTACTTTAATTACGATCTTTTTTAGGTTTTCACTTTTATTTACCTGTACCCCCTGCCTGTGTAAGTTATCAGGAAATAACAGGAAGAATTTGCCGGGTACGCCCAATAGGTTGCGGCTTTTTCTTACAGTGTAATAAGCAATATCTTTTTCTTCATTATAAGGCGTTTTTATGGTAGCAACTGATGGAACAGATTCACCAATATATTCCATTCCTGAAACCACCGTATGGATATCTGAATACTTACTGTGCGATTCAAAGGGAATGGACTCCGCACTTTTGGTTTGATAATCGGTAACCTTTACAAAAAGATCTTTTCCCTGGAGTTCATATACACCCGGTTTTAAAGCTGTCAGATCAGCATCGAGCAGAAATGCGAATGCCTTATCCCACAAAGATTTGTTTTTATAATACCTAATGGCAAATTCCCTTTTATTAATGGAAATGTCAGGCTTTAGTCCTGTTTGTTTATACCAGTTGCTTTTAGCAAACCAGACAGCAACCTGTTTATCAGACCATTTTGCCGGATCGGGTTGTTGCCGGGCAAACACAGGTGCAGCAAATAATAGAAAAAGTACGGCTACTAATAGTTTTATTTTTTGTTTCATATTATAATTTAGTAAAAGATGGCAAACCGTATGATGAGGTAATTGACCCATCATACGGATCTGAAAAAAACAGGCACTTAGCCTAACACAATGACCTCATGATTAAGCACTGTTTTTATCTCAAAATAGCAATATCCGTTTTCTGCCCGGGCAATAACAGGCTGGTTGGTTACAATAGAACGAACCGTTTTTCCTTTAACGCCGTCGGCTAATTTTACCTGTACCTTTAAAGGACCTATTCCCGTTAACTCATCAACCGGCTGGCGCCATGTGGCAGCGTTTGACAGGTTAACGATATGCAAAATCATACGCCCAGCCTGTTTATACAAATGGCAATCTACCATACCCGCCCCGGTAACGTTAAGTCCAACTTCGCCTTTCGCGGCCCACCTCACAATGTTTGCCAGTAAATTGCCATGATCCGGCAAATTGTCTCTGCCATATTGTTTGTCAATATCAGCAGGGATGAAAGCAACGCGGTTACCTTTTTTACCGGTATTAATGATCAATCCCGGAATATCTGTTTTAGGTACGCGCATCCATGCTGTTTCAGGTGGGTAAACGGGGAACTGCGGAATAAATGTAAGCACTGCTTCTGCACCTTGATCCAATTTCAGCGGACTTAACAAACCGCCAAAAGGGATAATATCAGTTTCGTCATAGCCCTTAAATATTTCATGGCGTTTTCCGCTCAAGGCCGGCTCTGTGCCCGAGGATGGACCGTCTACACCTTTGCGCATTTCAGGCAGCAAACGGAGGTAAGTATGATAGGCATCACCCGAAAATCTTTCTTTCGGAGGCTTAATTGATTCCCCCGATTTGATATGTGCGCAAAATAGGTCGCCAAGCGCATAATCATCGCGTTTCTCGCCCCATTCATTATACAAGCTGGTTTCGCCGCTTGCAATTAAACTACCTCCTCGTTCAACAAAGGCCTTTACAGCAGCAACCTGTTTGTCAGACATTACGGCGAGATTTGGCAGCACCAGTACATCAAACTGGGCGGCATCGCGTTCAATATGATCAGCATGAACCATCAGGTAGGGAATCCGGCCTTTTAACAACGCCTGTGTCATGCCCATGATAGGCAACTCTACAAGCGCATCGGAATTATCCTTACCATAATAATCTGCATTTTCCTGTGACCATACCACGCCAACCCGGGCAACAGGCTTACGGTTAATAAGGTATTGCTGATTGGCTTTGTGCCAGTTGAAAAGCGGAACAAAGGTACTGTACATCCGCCGGTCGTCATGAGAGGCGGCCAGGATGTGCCACCAGGGTTGTATACCGCCGGCCATACCATTTATTGACCACATGCGTGCTTCTTCGGGTGGTTTACAGGCCAGCCGGTACCATGGCCTGCCTGCCTGGTACATGGCCATGCTTTCGGGCACCAGTTTATCCCAGCCCAAAAGGCCGTGTATCAGTTTGCCATTAATGCCATTATGCTGAAAGCCGGCGGCATTTGACCGCGACTGATCATCCAACATAATGATATCCGCGCGTTTACAGATTTCTTTAAAATCCCTAAAACTCCTGCTTTGTCCGCTGATGGAACCACTGTTCATTCCAGACCACGTGCAATCCGGTCCGCCTACCTCTTTGGTAGTCCGGTTGTTCAGGTCCCATATTTCCAGTCTGCGGTCGTAATTCCAGCGGATCCATTGTTTGTAAACTTTATCTTCCCAGTTTTTGGATTTGGGAATATCGTTCCTGGTTTTGTCACGGAAACTCTTTTTGCAGTTGTCGCAATAGCAAATGGTTTCGCGGCCCAAACCGCTCCAGCTGTTATCGGTAAAGCCTTCGGGTTTATATAGCGTGTATATTTCGCGCAGAATGGCGGGTATATGTTGGTTATAATAAGGCCCGTTTACGCAGGTAATATAAAGTTCGCCTGCTTTAATAGGTTTACCGTCAATATCTACACAAAACCAGTCGGGATGGGCTTTGTAAACCTCCTCGTATGCACGGTTGGAGTCCATGCGGGCAAATACGGCAATGCCATCTTCATGCGCCGCGCGGCATAAGTCGCCGAAAAGGTCTCCGCCCTTAAGGTATTCTGCCGGGTGATGGAGCGGAACCTTGCTGGGATAATAGGCAACTATGCCTCCTGCATTTACTACAATACCCTGTATGCTGGTACGTTTCCAGTATTTACGCCACCAGGCAATATCATAATGCGCGGGGTCTTTTTCTGATATGTTTACCTGCCCCCAGCGGGTGAGTTCCTTGTACCATGGTAGCTTTTCTGCAGCTGCTTCCGGTTGAGCATCGTTTTTAGGTGATGCAAAGGATACCAAATCGGCTGTAGCCAGCAATGCGCTGGCAAGCATGCTTTTTTTCAGGAACGACCGTCTGCTGTCGCCTGTATCTGTAAATGCTGAATGATCTGACATATAAGTTGATAATTTAAAGGTCGATGGATAATTTATTAATTGATAAAGTCATGAAATGCTTACTGTCCATAACCCGCATTTTGAGGAAATATGGATGGGTTATTCATGAGCTGTATTTGTGTAAGCGGAATAGGAAAAACAGTCATATACGGTTGCATATCGGTCGCCTTCATGGTATCGTAGGCACGGCCTGTCCGTACAAGATCAAACCAACGCTGACCTTCAAACGAAAGTTCAAAACGGCGTTCGAGGTAAATTTTTTCACGAGTATCAGCTGGAGACAGGCTACTATAGCCAGCCAGTCCCGCCCTTGTCCGTATCTGGTTAAGGTATTGAAGCGCTTCGGCGGTCTTGCCATTTTCATTCAGCGCCTCGGCATACATCAGGAGCACATCGCCATATCTTATTACCTTCCAGTTGGCACGGCTGTCGTTACCCGTTTGCACAGGCGTAAGGTACTTTTTAGTATAAGTTTGTGAAGTTTGTGGCGGCAGGGTAATAAAATCGTGGTTGCCGTTGTAAAAACCTCCTGCTACACCTACCGTAATATCTTTCCGCTTGTCGTTCGGGTCAAAAGCATCCATTAATTTTTGCGTGGGCGAATTGGTTTCCTGCAGCGTGCCGTTAACACCAAAAAATGTAGCCATTGGCCCCGAGTTTGGCATAAACTGGTTGGTAAAAATACTGCCGCGGCCAATGCCTTGCTCATACTCAATGTCAAATATATATTCGCTGTGATGCTCATCCTTGGTATAGTCAAACAGGTCATTATAATTGGGTAGTAAGGCGTAGCCCATAGTGGTTACCTCCTGAAACTTTTTCTCAGCGTTTGCAAAATCCTTTCGGTATAAATATACTTTGCCTAATAATGCGCTGGCCGCCCCTTTGGTAGCCCGTCCGATGTCAGGCCCTGTATATTTTTGGGGCAACGCCGCTTCAGCAGCAATCAGATCAGGAATAATTACCTTATTATAAATGTCATCTACCTTTTCGCGGCCAATTTTATATGATTCTTCAATGGTTACCGGTTTGGTGATCATAGGCACATCGCCAAATATTCTAACCAGGTCAAAATAGGCAAGCGCACGCAGAAAGTGTGCCTCTGCCATATAACGCTGTTTATTGGTTACCACAGCAGAGTCTGTTGCTGCAATTTTAGAAAGGATGGTATTCGAACCGTAAATGATCTTGTAGTAATTAAGCCAGGTGCTGCTCATAAGCCCATCTGAGCTGTTGGTGGTAAAAACATCAACAAAATACCAGGGTGAGTTTTTTATTACCTGCTGCCAGGAGTCGTCGCCACGTACATCGCCAAACATCCAAAAGTTCTGATACTGGTCTTCATAGGTACTGTAAACACCTGTGGTAGCATCCTGAAAATCTTTGTCGGTTTTATAAACGGCGTCAACGCTAACCGATGATGGCGGTGTTAATTCAATAAAACTCTTTTTACATGATGCCATAAACACAATGCTTAGGGCAAGTATGCTGATTATCTTTTTCATAATGATTACTGTTAAAATGATAAGTTTAGTCCTAAAACAAAGCTTTTGGCTATGGGATAATCATTAGCCTCCAAACCTGGCGTAAGCGCATCGGCACTGGTACTTACGTCGGGATTAAACGCGGTGTTTTTTGTTACGATAAAAGGATTGGTAGCCGTAAAGTAAAACCGGAGCGCACTGATACCTATTTTTTGCACAAACTGATCCGGTAGCTGATAACCCACAGTAATATTGTTTACACGCAAATAAGATCCAGCATCTAAAAATGCCTGGCTGTTTTCGCGTACTCCACCGGTTGGTGAGTTATTAGGTCTTGGTGTTTTACCATCTCCCGGATCATCAGCAGATTTCCAATAGTTATTGGTGAAGGTGTAACCCCTGTAACGGCCGCGGGTACTGTTTCCCGATCCTCTTGAAAGATCGTAGATCTGATTGCCGTGTACACCCTGCACATTTACGCTTAAACTTATACGCGCATAACTAAATCTATTGGTCATGCCGTAGTAGAAATTGGGGTATGGTGAACCCATGATCGTTTTATCAAAACTGTTGATCACACCATCGGGAGTTCCGTTTGGCCCACTGATATCTTTAAAGCGAATATCACCGGGCCTTGAATGGTCAGCCGCACCCGGATTGTAAATCGGGCCTTTATCAATATCGGCCTGGTTTTTAAATATGCCATCGGTTACATAGCCATAAAACATACCTATAGGCTGCCCGATCATGGTGACGTTGGTGCCGGAATAGATAGGATCACCCTGCGGACCGAGTTTGGTTACTTTATTTTTATAGGTAGAGATATTAAAATCTGTTGACCATGTGAATTTGCCCCTGAAGTTATCGGTACTTAAAACAAATTCCCATCCTTTGTTTTTAACTTCCCCAATATTTTGCAGCGCGGTACTGAACCCGGTTACCGCAGGCACATTTACGTTCAGCAGCAAATTACTGTTAACAGAGTGAAAGTAATCGGCTGATAGATTTATTCTCCGGTCAAACAAGCTGATGTCAACACCTGTATTGAATGACTGCTGGGTTTCCCAGGTAAGCGCAGGATTGGCTAATTGCCCGGGTGAATAACCGCCAACGGCAGCATTCGCAAACGGATAGGACTGATAATTAATGAGCGCGTATTGCTGATAATTGCCAATGTTGTTATTGCCTGTTTTACCATAACTGGTACGGATCTTCAGATCGCTTAAAAAGCTTACATCCTTTAAAAAATCTTCCTGCGATATACGCCATGCCAGCGCTGCCGATGGAAACAGACCATATTTTTTCTCGGATCCAAAACGGGACGAGCCATCAGTACGGATAGATGCTGTTAGGTAGTATTTGCCCGCATAATTATAATTAATTCTGGCCAGGTATGACAGCAACGACCATTCAGACTTTGTTGAAGTTCCGTAGGTGATCTGGCCGCTGGTTGCGCTAAGTGTGGGCACAAGGTTGTTAGGAAACTTATTGCTGTTCATACTGTTGGTAGAAAACACATCCTTTTGAGCTGTAAAACCACCCACAGCCGATATATTATGCTTCCCCATAGTTTTGGTGTAATTCAGTGTATATTCCGAAAGCCAATTTACATCAAGGTTTTGCGCGTCTGTACCGTATGCCGGGTTGTTAAAAAAAACGGGCAACTGCGGTTTAAAGGTCATGTCTTTAATAGTAGATATATTACCGCCTAATAATATATTGAGGTTAAGGCCATCAATGATTTTATAGCTGGCATTCACGTTACCTACAAAGCCAAATGTTTTGGTGTTGGCAATGGTTTCATTTACTACGGCTAAGGGGTTCTGAAAATCACCATTGGCGGCCAGACCACGGAAAATAGTGTAATTGCCATTAGCATCTAACAAGGGATAAAACGGGTTAACCGCTACGGCGCTTACTATACTGCCCGAAACATCAGTAGCATTAGGACCTGTACCTGTTACCGGAAGTGAGCTTTTTTCTGCATAGGAGGGATTTAAATTTACTTTCACCGTAAGCTTTTTTGATAGGTTGGCATCAATGTTAGCCCTTACATTATATCTTTTAAACCAGCTATTTTTAACCAGGCCATCCTGATCAAGAAACTCACCGCTTAGGTAATACCTTACACCTTCGGTGCCACCGGAAGCAGCAAGCTGATATTGCTTTTGCGGGGCGGTCCGTAAAATCGCGTCAAGCGCATTTTCGTCAATCTTGTTTTTACCGCTTAACACATCCAGAATATCCTGCGGGACAACTACTTTCCAGGCGTTGGGCGGGCCGGAAATATCATTACCGGCATCAATATTTTGATTTTTGATACCATCGTAATAATAGTTTGCCTCCTCTATGGAATTTTTAAGCTGCGGAACCCTCAATACACTCTGATAACCATAATAGGAATCAAGGGCAATGGTTGCTTTACCTGATTTCCCCCGTTTGGTGTTAATAATGATAACACCATTTGAACCGCGCGAACCATAAATAGCAGTGGCCGATGCATCTTTTAAAATGTCGAGACTTTCGATATCATTTGGGTTGAGGGTTTGAATATTGTCTATGGGAAAGCCATCTACCACATATAAAGGACCTGATCCGGCGGAGATACTGCTGATACCGCGTATTCTCACCTGCGGTGCCGCACCCGGCTCACCAGATGTCGTTTTAACCTGTACCCCCGCTATTTTGCCGGATAGGGCCTGATCAACGCGTGTAACCGCTAAATCTTTGATAGTTTTGTTATCAATCGAAGAAACTGCACCGGTGAGGTCTTTCCGTTTGGCCGTCCCATATCCAATTACCACCACCTCATTAAGGGCTTTATTTTCTTCAACCAGTTTTATTGTAAAAGCGATTCTGTTATTGATGGCGATTTCCTGGCTTATAAAACCTATAAAGGAAAATACAAGCGTACCATTTCCCGGCCCGCGTATAGAAAATTTCCCGGCGCCGTCCGTAACCACACCACTTGTGGTTCCTTTAAGTTTTACACTCACACCAGGTAGCGTGACTCCTTTTTCGTCCGTAACTATACCAGTTATTGTAATGTCGTTTCTTTCAGAGGCGATCACTGATGCTGGCTTTGTTTGCACCACTACGGTGCGGGCTTCTATCACATAAGTCACCGGCTGGCCTTTAAAGCATTCTTTCAATGCATATTCAATGGGTACGCCTGATAGCGATACGTTTACCGGAACAGTGTTTTTTAACATTTGGTCATTAAACAGTACATTGTATCCGCTTTGCTTTTGTATCCGGAGGAGTACTTTGTGTAATGATTCATTTTTCACATTGAGGCTTACTGTTTGACCATACATGGAAGCTGTTGCCTGAAAAGAAACAAACACTAAGAATAAGATCGTTTTTACCATGATTAGGAACCTTATAGCAGGAATACAGGAGACCTTCCTAAATTTAATTAGAAGTCGAAAATTCATATCTTTGAATAGTTTGGGTTTATAAATTGATTCTCTCATCAGATGTAAATGGATAACCCGACATTATCCAGGAGCGCCTCGGAACGCTTCTGGTTTTTTTATGTTATACCATTATTGGGTTGAAGATGTAGTAATTTTTATTGCATGACGAGAATCCTCCTTTCTTCTATTTTAAAATGAACAGCACCGGTAAGTTGCAACAACTTGAGTACCTCTGTTATATTTTCAAACTGTGAAATGGTGCCGGTAAAGGTGCGGTCGGTAATATTGCTGGTATATTCGATATCTACATTATACCACCTGGATACTCGTTTCATAATGCTCCGGATATCATCATTAACAAACATGAAGCTTCCGTTTTTCCAGGCTATGTCCTGCGCTGTATTAACATCACGGACCCTGAAGGCTGCATTGTCTTTTCTTTCAATAACACCCTGCTGCCCGGGAGCGAGTAATACATTGCCCTGTTTATTGGTTAATTTAACAGAGCCTTCCAACAGCGTTGTTCTTACCTCAGGTTCATCATCATAAGCCATAATGTTAAAATGGGTGCCTAAAACCTTTACTTCGGTGTTATTGTTGAGCATTACTTTAAATGGCATACGCTTCTTCTTGGCAACTTCAAAATAAGCTTCACCGGTTAGTTGTACATCCCGTTCTGCTCCCGCAAAAGATGTCGGAAATGTTAGCGTTGATGATGAATTGAGCCAAACGTTAGTGCCATCGGGCAGCACGATCTGGTATTTACCTCCACGCGGAATGGTAATGGTATTTAAGTGGTTAGCCGCCTGCGGCTGGGTAACTGTTTTATTGAAATTATAAACGATAAGACCATTGGCCGATTTGGTCACCGCAGTACCGCCTTGTCTGGTCAACACCCCTTTTTTGGCATTATCAAGTACGATATGGCTACCGTCGGCAAGCGTGAGTACCGCTTTATTTGACCCAGGTCTTATATCATTTTTGAAAACTGTTGATTTTTTTTCAGAAGGGTTACGGCTACCGGATGATCTGTTGCTGATATATATTCCTACACATAGAAATATGAGTACAGATGCAGCAGCGGCATATTTCCAGGTAAGTTTACGAACATCAGGCTTAGGCCGCACTTTCATACTTTGCTGTAGCCTGCTGTAAAGTAAGCGCTTCATATGCTCCTGGTCGCCCATATCACTATCGCTCCACTGCTCTTCTGCCATGCCAAACTCATTCTGGTACTGTTGTAAACGAGCTTCTTCCCCGGGTGTACAATGGCCATTCAGATATTTCTCGCAGAGCGCCAAATATTCATTTTCCGTCATGAGGCAATACTTTATATAATTGGTTTATATAAGTATCTGATACAATTTTCACTTGCCACGCACATAAAAAAGTTGAAATATTTTGAATATTTCTGAAATGAGGCCAAGGATGCCTGAAAAATAGCCGGAGTGTGGGGCAAAGTTAAATGTGTGTTAATAAAAGTTTCACTTACTAATTTTTAATATATAGCTTTATGCAAACCAATGTATGCTTAAAAATAATTTAACAGATTCCGAATTATTAGAAGCTATTATTATCAATGACGAAAAGGCGTTTAATCAATTATTTGAGCGCCACTGGTCAAAAGTATATACTATGGCCTTCAGGTATGTAAAGGATCAGGAAACCTGCCTTGAAATTACTCATGATGTTTTCCTGAATATCTGGAAGAAACGGCACGAATTGCATATTAAATCATTTAAAAGCTACGTAATTACAGCAGCCAGCTATCATGGCATCAGAAAAAAACAAATATTAAAAGCAATTCCGATCAATTACGTGGAAAACTATGAGTATACCGAAGATAACGCTGATTTAAGCAACCCGCATGTCGCGGTTAATTTTGGAGAAACCGCCCTTTATAAAAGTGAATTGGATTTAGAAGTTGACCACCTGCTAAATGACCTCCCCAAACGTTGCCGTGAAATTTATACTATGAGCCGTAAGGAAAACCTGTCGATTGCCGAAATTGCGGATCGCCTGCAAATTTCAAGGCGCACCGTAGAAAACCAGCTTTCAAATGCTTTAAAACATTTAAGAAACGGATTAAAATATATTTTGCTGGTAATCATATTCAGGTTTTTACAATAGAAAAGGAATCGATATGATCTATAAAATTTTCTGAATTTGAACAAACTGGCCGGGGTTTATCTGTTTGTTTTCCCGCGCGTCATAAAATAGCGCTACGTAAAAATTGTCTACGGCATATAGTTGTGCCTGTGAGCCGTCCTCCCTACGGTCTGCTAGGAAGCCGCCCTGCCAGATTGCATTGGCCTTATGGTAGTCAGTGAGGATGTTGAATTCGTAGCGCGTCATTCCTTCAAAAATACCGAATGATGTGGTTAAACAAAATATGGTTGAAATTTATAATATGTCCTTTCAGTTGATGCCAGTCAAACTTAGCGGATTGAAGATTCCATTGGTCATCAGCAGGTAAAGAGAAGATATGGAAGAAAAATCTGCGGTTTTACTAAATTAGCGCCGTGTTTGAAATATTTAAAGCCTATGTCCTGCGCCATGCTGCGGTGAGCGATGACGAATTCGCGTTACTGGAATCCGTTGCGCGCGTGAAAAAACTACGCAAGCGCCAGTACCTGCTTCAGGAAGGCGATGTCTGCAAATACCATTGCTTTATCACGAAAGGTCTGATGCGGACTTATTCGGTAGATAATAAAGGCAATGAGCACATTACCCGTTTTGCCAAAGAGGAATGGTGGATCAGCGACCGCGAAAGCCTGCTGACGGAGACCTCGAGCCGGTTTAATATCGATGCGATTGAAGATTCGGAAATGTTGCTGTGGAACAAAGCGGACATGGATATGCTGATGGAAAAATTGCCGGTATTCAGCAAAATGATCAATGATATCCTGAATAAGAGTTTTATTACTTCGCAGAACCGCATCCACGAAGCTATCAGCAGTACGGCGGAAGAAAAATATCAAAATTTTGTGCGGCGTTATCCTGACTTTGCGCTGCGCGCGCCGCAAGGGATGATCGCATCTTACCTGGGCATCAAACCGGAAACCCTGAGCCGGCTGCGTAATAAGCGCTAATGCGTTTTGATTGACATTTGTCAATTGTTTTCTTGACAAACCTCATCGTTCCGAGGCTGCTTTTCGTAGCAATTTTGCTTCATAACAAAAGCAAAAAACATGTCACGTAAATTAGAAAACAAAGTCGCCGTAATTACTGGCGCAACCAGCGGGATGGCTTTAGCCACCGCCAAATTATTTGTAGCCCAAGGCGCTTATGTATATATCACCGGCCGTCGCCAGGAGCAGTTGGATGCTGCTGTAGCAGATATCGGCAGCAATGTGACCGGAGTACAAGGTGATACCGGCAATTTAGCCGATCTGGACCGCTTGTTCGAGACCGTTAAACAGGCGCATGGCCGCATTGATGTGTTATATGCGAGCGCGGGCATCGGTCACTGGAATGAACCTGTTGCAACTATTTCGCCGGAAGAATATGACCGCGTGTTCGATGTCAATGTCAAAGGTACGTTGTTCACCGTACAAAAAGCCCTGCCTTTGCTGAACGATGGCGCATCTATCATCATGACAGGTTCAATTGCCAGTATGAAAGGTTTGCCGGGTATGGGTGTTTACAGCGCCAGCAAAGCGGCCCTCCGTTCTTTCGCCCGCACCTGGACGTTAGAATTACAACCGCGCAAGATCCGGGTGAACGTGATCAGCCCTGGTTCGATCGATACCGCGACATTTGATGGGGTACCGCAGGAAACCAGGGACATTTTCACATCCAAGATACCGATGGGGCGCTTTGGTGAATCTGAAGAGATCGCTTCCACCGCTTTATTCCTGGCTTCGGCGGATTCGAGTTATATCACCGGTATCGAACTGTTCGTTGACGGGGGGTTGGCGCAGATCTAAGATCGCTATGGTTAAGGAAACAGTTCATCTGTTTATTACGCATTACAGCGCCGGCACCCGCGACCCGATGCCGGCGCTTTTGCGTTCGCTGTTCGGCGGCGCGGAGGTCTATACAGAACCTGGTTCGTGTGCGTACCAGATTGCGCCGGGCATTGTGCTGCAGCTTTGCAATGCGGGGGTGCAGCCGCCGGCGTACCTGACGGAAGCACCACAGCCGGTGATCAGCTGGCGGGTGGAGGATCTGGATTCGGCTGTTAGCACTGCCCTGGATTTGGGGGCAGTTGTACTGGAGCGGCAAACAGATGCCTGTACCGGTTTTGCGGTCTGTCATTTAAAGTTGCCGGATCTAAGCGTGATTGGCTTCTTTGCCGTTTGATCCGAATCCGGATTAATGCTGCTTAAAATACTGTATTTCCTTTTCATGCTTTTGCGCGGCTTCCTTGGAATCGAAGGTGCCCAGGTTTTTCCGTTTATGAGTTTCGGGGTCTACTTTCCTGGAATAGATGCGGTATTGTCCTGATTTTAATTTCCTGATCATCAGATGTTGTTATTTAATATTGCGGATAACGCCTGCTTGTTTCCTATTTCAGAAACGAACGGGCAGTGATTTGGTTTGCCGGAGCGCGATTCACTTATATGATCGTCATCTTTTCGATCCTGATACGGGGACCGGCTATCGCACCATTGGCGAGGCGCTTGAAAAACAGCGACGAAGGCGCGAATGACTGTTCTTTCATCACCTCCCTGGTTATCCGGTCCAATGGTTTATAAGTAGGTGACAGGAACAGGTAAGTTCTATTTGAAGGTTTTCAAAAATTTCTGAAGGTCTGCCTTGCCTTCTTCTGTAGCAATCAATTGCAGCAGTCCAGCCATTCTGCGCAAGTAGGTATGTACGGCCTTTTCTTCCTGATCGATCAATCCGTCGATGGTGGCCTCGCAGATCCACAGGCGACCCGTGGCGGATAATGCACCTAATACGGGCTCCATATCCTTCGCCGAAAGCGACAGCAAATAACCTTCGTTAACCAGTGTTTCCAATTCCTGGGTGAATAATTTTCGCCGGGTGATCAACCCCTCCCTGTATTTTTTTGCAAAGGCGATATTCTGTTGCAGCCATAAAGGCAGGCTGAGGAAAAATGCCCGGTACTGATACTGGTTAAAATAAAGGGCTTTGTTCATTTCCATGAAACCGTACAGGCCAGGAGCTTTGGACCGTTGGAGTATTTCGCTGTTCGAGGCCGTCAGTCGCTCAGCCAGTTCCTGTAACAGGTCATTTTTAGTTGGGAAATAATAAGTGATATTCCCGCCTTTTGTGTTCAGTTCTTTGGCCAGTTCTCGCACGCCGACATATTCTACGCCATAAGCATTATACATCTCCAAAGCCTTATTGACGATCGTTTCGCGGGTTGATATTTTATTTGACATTGTCAAGTTTTGTATTTAGTTTTGACAGTGTCAAAAATATAAAAATTATGCAAATCGCAAAGGATCGTATAGAGCTGCCTTTGGCAGTACATTATAAACCGGATGATTACATCATCTTCCAACGTTATTTCACCGACGATCAGGGCCGGCCGGTGGTCGCTGTAGAAGGCAAGACGCCACCTAAGGGCGGACCGCCTGAGCACGTACATATTAAGCAGGACGAATATCTGAGGGTCATCTCGGGTACGATGGGCATTAAAGAGCCGGGTAAACCCGAGCGGTTCATCACCGCTGGTGAAACCGTATTGTGGGAAGCCGGTGTCACTCACAAATTCTGGAATGCCGGCGAAGATACACTGCATTACGACGGCTGGGTGACCCCGGTCGACAGTTTTGTCTTTTTGTTATCTGAAATACACAAGGCTGTTTATGCGGGTAACTATAAACCGAGCATGTTCGACATCGCCTTTCTGATGCGAAGGTACCGGTCGGAATTTCGCATGACAGAGATCCCCGGTTTTATACAGGCTACTTATTTTCCCTTGCTGGTATCCCTGGGTAAATGGCTGGGCAAGTACAGAAAATATGAAAATGCGCCGGAATCGGTTCATTAAGAGCATCAGTTGATAACGATATCCCACCAGTTCGTGGTGTCGGCTTACTTAGAGACTCCTGTTTCATAACCCATTTAGGTTCAAAGCTGTCTGCGGCTAAGCGGATGGTGCCGTGGCCGTGTCGGTTCTCTGCTGTGCTCGTAATTGGAGAACAGATTGTACTGTACTTCGCCGCCGGAGATGATACCAGTGGCGCGAACGGTCTGGACGGCTACTCGAGTCCCTAACTGAACGAAATTCGAATCAACTATTAGATCAAATGTACGTTTTGAACGACTTAGAGCACTTTTAACGATCCTTAGTGGGTGTTTTTCGAACCATTCATTTTGGAGTTTGAGCTCTGTCGGGGCTTGACTTCCGGAATATTTTACATTCAGTTTTTTTATGCTACGCAAATAGACTGCGCATCACCCCGCTTAAATTTGTACTTTACATTTGTTATACTCGGCACCCCATGAATACCATGTTAACATCCCTGGAATCAGATATTCTTAACTGCTATTATAAAAAATTGGAATCGATGGATGGAGTTACCGCGTTAATTCAACCTGATGATTTCATATGGGAAAACAGTTCGGAAGAATTAAGAGTATGCGTTTCCATTGAGATCAACTCTCCAGCCAACATCAACCAACCACATGTCTTAAAAATTTTTAATGACCTAACAGAAATGGTCAAAGAGTACCTAAAAGTGAGGAAAGCGCTATAAGGAAATTATCGTAAGCAAGCTATCCCCGAAGGCGGAATAGGCAACTTCTGTATAGCTGTACCAGCTTTTAATCTGCTAACCCGTATTTTTTTCCCTTCACAGTTAAATATCTCAGCTCTATAGCTTCGAGCTGCCATTAACTTTATCAATACTCCGTCGGTGGTTTTCCCGTTAATGATATCCACAAAAGGTTTATTTAAAAGAAGCGGTTGACTTTGGTCGCTATAAACTGCAGCTATCAGCTTACCTCCTTTTCCGCTACTGAGCATCGGGTAATTCATTTCCGGCCCATAAGCCCTGAATTTCCCGTTTATTAACACGTCTTTATTTTTGAGCCAGTAACGGGTATAAAACTGAATCATATTGAGGTGCGATGCAGAGATCTCGGTTAATCGTACGGAAAGTTGAGGAACGGAGAAGATCACATTCAGGAACTGAAGGGCCGCAATCTCCGGCGTATCATAGTAATTCCATGTGAGCATATCAGAATGAACAGCTGTTCCCCCGGCCAGCAACCTGATGTCTGTTATCCTGATCCGGTTTGTAAGCGCTGCAGCTGCACAGTCGCCGGCCCTGAACATGTTGCCATATTTACGCATCGCCGGGCCTGTGTAAGATTGTCTAAACTCGATCAGGACATCCGGTTTGATGGTGGTAAGTGCATTCTTTATATCCGACATCAACGCATCGACACCCGCATAAACCGATTGATAATCTGCCTCTTTATCAGCAACAGGCGGATCACCGGGTTGATTAGTAAAACTATCGATAAAATCAAGTTTAAACCCATCAAGCTTCCATGACTTCAGGGCCTGCACATATCGATCAACAATGAACTTCCGTACCTCAGGATATCTCGGATCAAGTATCACGGCGGATCGACGGTCGCTTTTGTATAATACTTTGTTTTCAAAGCGTTTGTAAGCTTCGGCATGATAGCCCATAAATGGCACCGAATACCAAAGCAGGCACTTCATCCCGGTTGCATGTACCTTTTTCACGAAATCAGCCATATGTACAAGTCGCTCCGGCTTCCAGTCGCCGGTAAAACCATAGCCTCCCGAATGGTTAACTGTTTGCCAGCCGTCATCGACAATAATTCCGGTATAGCCCAGCTTATGCGCTTCCGCGCATTCTTTAAGCAATAAAGCCTCATTAAAATTCTGGTGATAGCTATACCAGGTTGAATACAACGGCTGCTTCGCTGCCAGCGGAATTAAAGCAGGACGATACTCGGGCATGGCCGCCCACCACGCGCCTACCTGGTTTAATGCTTCCTCATATCTTTCATCCCGGTCGTTCAGCATCAGGATAACCTGGTACGACCTGCTGTTCCGCTCTTCGCCAGTGAGCTCAATGCCTGCACTGCAATTAAGTACTGAATTATCTTCATTCACACCTGCAGACAAGGTAGTTTTATGAAATGCATCAGATAAAGCTATCGTTAACCGGTTTTGCCCGGCATCGTTATACATGGCTAAAACCGGCGCCTGGCTGGCAAGGTTAGCTTGCA
This sequence comes from Mucilaginibacter sabulilitoris, assembly GCF_034262375.1. Classification (NCBI taxonomy): domain Bacteria; kingdom Pseudomonadati; phylum Bacteroidota; class Sphingobacteriia; order Sphingobacteriales; family Sphingobacteriaceae; genus Mucilaginibacter; species Mucilaginibacter sabulilitoris. The sequence goes on along the minus strand of NZ_CP139558.1, from coordinate 3,517,619 downwards.
CTTTAAAGCCTGCGTGCATAAATCGAGCTTCATTGCCATTGGTGGTCCAGAAGCCGGTAACATCCCGGAGCGGGCAGCTCCATTTGATGTTAATTTCATTTTTAAATGCTCCGGTAGTAGTAAAGCGACAAGTTAAAAGTAAAACCCCGGCTTCAGAGCGCTCATGACTTATATCCACGTTCACACCTTCCTGTTTTGGAATAGTGAATTTGAAAGCACCCGCCTGGTATTCCTGGGCTTTGGCTTGTATACCCACAATACAAAACATGAATAATAGTAATTTCAAAGCATGAGCAGCTTTAAAGCCTTTTTTGCTTTTAGGTTTAGATATGGTAATTTTCATTTGCTAATTCAGGTATCAATAAATATTATCTGATAATAAGTGCTTTTTTCGGCGCCGAATCTTTTAATTCATAAAGGCGATGGATATTGTCATCGTACTTCCCGGTTATACTAATATGATTTGATTGTGCACCACGGATCCGGAAAAGAAGGGGAATTGTTTTATCCGGTGTACAGCCTTCAAAACTGAATCCGGAAACATTATTTAGTTCTATCAATGGAGCATGCTGTATGGAAGCGGTTGCTTTTAGATCAGAAATCCGGATTCCATGCCCATCCTCAATGTACACAGCCGGCCGGGCCTCGCCGGCATCGAGCCTAAACTGAACGTTATAAAAGCTGATATTACCGACATGTCTGAGATATATCCCATAAGCAGGCAAACTGGTGCCGAACATTCGATTTTCGGGATAAGCATGTTCCTGCTCCGGGACCTTGGTTGCGTATTCACTCCTACTCCCCCCTCCCGGGTTTTGAATGTTGATATCACGCAACACGATATTCTCTATCCGGAAACCCGGAATTGCTGTAATACTACTCGCAATCCTGCTCACGCTTTTGGCGGTTATATTGCTGATCATTACATTCCTGGCTGCACCCGTCGCATTACTTCTGCTACCCAGTCTGATAAATAACGGCGTTTGCACGCCATCCATCACAATATTGTTAATGTTAATGCCATCCATCACCCCGCCATCAACTATCTCCAGTGCAATTCCTGCGAGCCCGGTTACCGGTTCCGTTACTCCGGGCACACTGCGTTCCCAAAAGCGGAAACGCGATTCGGAAGCCCTCCGCAAAACGCAATTGCTTACATTGATATTTTTGAAGCCTCCTACAGAAGCAGTGCCCATTTTAATAAAATTGCAATTGGAGGCAAGCACACAATTAGATACAGTCACATTTTGACAAATGAAACTGCTGTCGCTTTTAAAACACAGGGCATCGTCGTCAGTATCGATGATACAGTTGCTAATCGTTACATTTTTGCTGTCGATATCCAATCCGTCGTTATTAAAATTAACGTGGGCGTATATATTGATACCTTCAACATTAACCTGATCGTTATAAAGCAGGCGAAATGTCCAGAAAGCCGGATTTTTAAGGCTAATGCCGGAAACCAGTACTTTACTGCATTTTTTGATCATGACCAGAAATGGCCTGTCTGGCGTATTGTCCCCTTTAAAAAAGGCGTCCCCATTGCCATTGATCTCACCGTTGCCAGTAATTCCTACATCGGTTGCTTTTAAAGCGAATATCAGCCCCCGCTCACCGGCAAATTCGGGGTAATCAGCATGATCCCGGCTCCCCGAAATTTTAGCCCCCCTGTCCAAATAAAGTTCAACATGACTCTTTAAATATATCGTCCCTGTCAAAAAATCTCCCGGTGGAACCACTACACGCCCGCCGCCATTAGCGTTGCATACATTAATAGCTTGTTGAATATACTTTGTGGATAATTGACTGCCGTTTCCTATCGCGCCATAATCTGTGACAAGATAGTCTTTGGCTAATGCGATGCAGGGAAAAGCAATACTAACGAAAAGCAAGGCAATGATTTTCTTCATCAACATCATTATTTAATTTGATTGTTTGACGTTGAGAGTTGCCGGCTTTGTGCGGATTCGGCAGGCCACCCGAGCAGGTGAGTACCGGTAAAAAGGAAAAATAACATCAGAAAATAGTTTTTCATAATTAACTAAAGTGTTCCAATTGGTAATGCCTCCATCACCGAACCGGGAGACAATGAGAGCGAAACTATCAATTAGTATATTTCAGGTTAAATGCATTCTCGGGCAGAGTCAAGCATAATGCACAGGCGGTAATTTTTTATTATTTTACCTGTATTATTGTTAACCGGATTGATGTTTCCAATTAGTAAAACAAAGCGCCAACACAAAAAATCTTAAAAAAATAACATCAACTGTAATAAATTAAGATTGCATTTTAGCATATTTGAAAGCCACCTAAAAACTCAATTACTCCACCGCTCATGCTTTTTGCACGATCGTTTACCTAAAATGAAAAATCCTGATTATTTGCTAAAATGTACTCAGTTAATTGAGGATAAAATGCAGTCGGGCCCAAGCAGGGACTGGATTGATTATAATTATTCCATGCTTCATGACCGAATTTTTGAGGCAACCAAAATTTCGATCAGTGTACGCACACTGAAACGTATTTTCAAAGTAAACGATAATTACGAGCCGCAAATTGCCACCAAGAATGCTATGGCTCAATACCTTGGTTATAAGGACTGGGCGCTTTTTTTAAAAGAAAATTTTGACAAGGACTCTAAACCTGTTGAAATTCCGGCCAGTGTAGTTAAACCGGATAGTCCGGTTGCAGGTCAACAAAGCAAGCGCAGCGTTTGGATTGCCGGCGGACTTCTGTTAATCGTCCTCATAGTGGGATTAACATTCTTTTTTAATCAACCCGATATTACCTTCAACGTAAAAAACACTTCTGGGCATGCCCCGCTAACTGCCGCTATTAGCTATGACCTATCCGGTTTGAATTATAAAAATGCGTTTATAGATTTTGGGAGCGGAGGTGAATATAAACTGTTGCTCGGCCCCAAAGGCGAACTTACCTACCAATACAAAACACCTAATTTTTACAAAATGAGGCTGATTGTTGATGGTCGTGTATTGGCAAAAAATACGGTTTATGTACAAACAAACGGATGGGTTTGCTATGTAGGCAATAACGACCAGAATGCAAGGGTAGTAATCGATTCAAACAAATTCAATGATAAAACATCTTTGTATTTTGCACCTGCAGTAATAAGCAGACTTAATATTAATACTAAAGAGGAATACTGGGTTGATTACCGTAACATCAAAAATTTCCATGTTGACGGCGATCAAATGACAGTTGAATTTCGTTTACGCAACAGCCAGGATATGGGTGGGTTTGATTGCTTTGACACCAGCCTGGAGTTTACAGGCGAAAGCGGGCGCGGACGTTTTAAATTTGTTAAACCCGGCTGTACCCAGTTTGCTGATACCGAGTTTGGAGATACTCAGTTAACGGGAAACTTCCACAATTTATCTTCGTTGGGAATTGATCTGTCAAAATGGACTGTTGTACGCATCGAAACCCGAAATAAAACCAGCATGGTTTATATAAACAATGTTTTTAAATACAAAACGGTTTACAACACCCCTATAGGCAACATCCGGGGGCTTTTTTGCCGGTTTAAAGGATCAGGACAACTTGATTTTATCAGGGTATATGATCAGCAGCATCATTTAATATACGTGGATGAGTTTAACCATTAACAGGTCATCTTTTGGTCCTGTTAATGGTATTATATAGTGGAACGATAAATTGAATAACATCTAAATAAACTTATCAGCTTTAAGCCTCACACTAAGGTCAATGTTCACTGAAAGCTTCTGCAATAATTGGGGCAAGCAGGCGATAACCGGCGGCATTAGGATGAAGCCCATCACCAAACAATTCCTCTTTAATTTTCCCCGCATCATTGAGGAACACTGCTCCGGGATTAATGTATTTAATATTCACTTCTGCAGCAAGCTTTTCAATGTCGACGTTAAGGGCAGCAACCCTCGTCTCCATATTACGGCGTGACAGGATTCCCGAAATAATTATCCTGCTTTGAGACTGCCTTGTTTTAGCAGCAGTAATAAGCTGCCTAAGGCCCCTAATAATTTCGTCGTCGGTATTTGATTGCAGATTATTAGTGCCTATCATCAATAAAATATGATCGGCCTTAAAGCCATCCAATTCATCATGATAAATCCTCCAAAGTACATTCTCAATCCTGTCCCAGCCAAAACCCATATTTTGCACAGCTAACGGCTGCAAATAAGTATCCCATGAATCCTTTCCCCTTACGATGGTTGATTGCGGCAGCCCACCCCAGTAATGAATGATGGAATTAGCAAATATGATATTGTGTGGTGCCTTTGTTTTATTTAAGGTAAGTTCATCTGCATGCCTTCGTCGCCAATCGTAATTTCTGTCACGATGCTGGGTTAAAGGCCTCATCGTCGAAATATCGCCTCCGGATTCCTGAAGTACGAGGCGTACCTGCGCATTGAAGGCAGCCCAGTCATCTGTCGCGGGGCGGCTTAATATATAGATGCCTTTGCCCCCTGCTATCTGCCTGGCAATTTCGTTCAATATTGCCTTTGATTTGTTTAATGATTCATGTTCACAAGGAGTGATAAATACAGGAATGCCGGCTTGTTCTATTTGCCTGGCATCTTTAAGCATTTCATTTATCTTACCAGCGCCTCTGTAGGCGCAAATCTCCAGAAAAACCGCTTTTGTTGGGGCCTTTGCGGCCTGTCCTAAAAATACTTTCCGATCTGCTTTATCATCAAAAACAATAATGGGACGATCCAACTCTCTTTCCAGCCGGGCCGGCCAGCTATTTCCTGCTTCAATGCCTTTGTCTTCCTCTATCTGCTTATAAATAAAAATTTGTTTTTCGGGCTGAAGGGGCAGTAGTTCAAATTGGCTTCGTGCGTCTGTGCCTATCTTAATGTCGGACAGAGCCTGACCTATCGGCAAAAACAGCCTGTATTCGATGCTTTTACGGGGTTGAGGATTATCAATTGAAATATCCCGAAATAATAACGAAACCGAATCCTCTCCTGATCGGGTTCCTTCAAATTCAGTCCATTTTCCATCATCGTCCAAAGCATATAGTTTGCATTTGCTTTCCGCCAATTTGCTTTTAGTATTTTTAACTTGCCCATAAACCAGGCGAACAATCATATTATTGGTATTCGTAACGAAATTCAAATATGGGTAATTACCGTTTTCGCTAGATAGCCCATTCAAACCCTGTTGAAGCGGCGCGTGAAACTCTGCCCATTTAACTCCGGTTGTTTGAGCAGAACAGTAAGCCGGCGTTATCAAAACAAGAAGTAAAATTAATCTCTTAAATTTCATAGATGCATTTTTATAAAACTGTCCGCTGAAATCTTCAGCGGACAGTTCCCGTAGTTCAAACGATATTACGCATTTTTTATCCCTGAATACTTACTTTTCAAAACCAAACTCTACTTCGTTTGCCCAATGCGTTTTCCAATCAGGGTGAAAGGCCCTGGCATTTACTTTAGATACACTTCTGTCCTTAGCCAATTCCATTGTAGCGGCAGGTGAGGCATTATCATTAACCCGGAAGGATAACTTAATTTTCTTCCCGCTTTGCAGCGCTTTATAAACATCCGGTATTTCCGACCAGGGAATGGCACATTCTGTAACAAGTGTGTTCCCTGTCCTTTTAATTACCAATTGGCTATTTCTTACAGGCCCCTCTCCCGCTGATTTTGGCTGACGGGGAAAGAAGTGTTTTCGGTTGAGTTGCGGGGTTAGCAAGCGCCACATTTCTGTGCCACCGCCATATTCGGGCGCTACGCTGTTCATGGCATATTCATAATCGGTATCCTTGTAACCGGTATATCTCGGCATTGTTCCCGGAGGATTTGCAAGCATGCCATCAGCTCCTGCGGGCAGTACGTTGAAAGCAAGTATCACGTTATCATATGAATAACCGAGTCCCGAATTATCCGGAGTTACCGGGTTTTTACGATAAGTATAATGACGTACTCCATCCGGCCAGGGAAGCGGGAGCTTAACCTTCACTTCAGGTATGCTAAGTTTTATACCTCCGGGTATCATTGCTTCGACTCCTATAATATTATATCCATTCTTCCCATAAAAGCCTTTCCAGTTTCCCCTGGTATCCAGGTCTTCCTTTACAAAAACGGCTTTATCATGAACTTCGGCGTTTGTTGAATTATCGAAGAAAATCCCGGCTACTTTTACTGATGTCCACCAGTTATAAGTGCGAAAAACAACTCTTACCTTACCTGTGAGATCAAGCGATTCAAAAGCACCCTGCCATAAATTTTCTATTTTTTTGCGCAAAAGGAAATTGCCGGTCTGCCCATCAAAAACCTCAATTGTTGCATTAGGCACCCTGATATTGGGCATGTAGAAAGATACACGGGTGTATTTTTGCGCCGGCAGGTCCAGGTCGATGCCAAATGCATAAGCAACATCGCTGCTTGAGAGGAAATGCACGGTCCTTCCGGTTCCATTGGGCTTTTGCAAATCGCCATTGTCATTGCTTTTTGCTGGGACACTATCTTCTTTTGCTATAAGGGTCTTATCCATATCCATGATATATGCCGTGTCAGGATAAAAAAATGAATCGTCGGGCCTGTTTTCAAAACGGTAAGTGCCCGGGTGCGGCGTATTATCGGCAACTTTAGCGGCAAAGTAAAAGTTCTTATCATCATACCCAAAGTAACCGTTTGCATAGCCCTCTGCCCTGTTATCAAAGTTTTTGAACGGATACCAGGCAGCTTCGGTAAGGCTTGTACTTTCAGTCCCCTTACTGCTTACGGTTTGTGGTATAGCCGGCTTCCACTCATCCAGGTTGCCATCCACTTTAACAGGGATCCGGGAAATTACATTGACATGCATCTCTTCATTTAATACAGCAATACCATCTTTTGGCGTTTCAATACGGACACTTAATGGATAGGTATTAGTAGCATTGGCTTTGCCTTTAATTATTTGCAATGGCACAATAATCATTTCATGCGGGCGGATGCTTATGTTTTTATTGTATGACAATTCTAAGCCAGAAAGCGAGGCCGACAATTGCCCGTTTACAGGCCTGTTTAGGATATTGGTTAGCTGAAGATTTAGTATGGCTTTTTGTTCAATGCGCGCGGTCATATCTTTAGCAATAATTTCAATTGGCTCATATCCCGTGATCTTTGCATGCTCCATAGCTTTAATAAGCCTGTCGAACGAACCCTTAGTTCCATCAGACCGCAAATAATATCCCTGCGTATTAAGCGGAACACGGATGTTTCCACTTTCAGCGGGAATGATGTTTCCGTAAAAATCATATAACCTAAAGTGACTATCAGCAGGTATAATCATTGAACCTCCTGACAATGGCTGGGCAATTTTTAGCAAACGTGACAGGCTATCTTTCTGTGCCGGGCTAAGCAATTCATCATTTAATTGCTTGCGGATCCGTTCTTTATCCTCAATTTCTTTAAGGCCCCTAACACTCCTGAAAAGCAAACGATCGGCACCGAAGGCCTCGCCAATGTCTCCGCATATAACCGCTGTACCATCGTCAGGATTATGATCATAACCATCAAACAGCATCACCCATGGCAGACCTTTTTTGAACAGCAGCCGGTTAAAATCCCTTTCACCAACCAAATGTTGTACCGCGCCTACGCCAACGGCCGGCGACCATGCATCAGGGATCCGGTTTATAGTGATACGACCGGCATCCGTCATAACCTTTTGTTTAAAATGCTCAGATCCCCTGCCACCTGTTGAAAGGTATCCTGCATAAATCCCCATAGAACGATCATACCCGGTAGATCTATTGGTTGCAACGGTAAGCCCGATACGATCATCCGTATTGCCTACCCAGCTTTCCGTATCCCATATTTTAACATGCCCTCTCGGCGATTTCCGGTTGATCCATTCTGGGTAAATACTCGGGGCTTCCATTCCCTGGTAATGGATGGAACAAAAGTCAAAGATTGGCAGAAAAGTCATTTTACCATCGGCAAAAAGCTTATCCCAGGCGTTCGAATTTGAATCGCCTCCGCCAACCAGCACATCTGCCCCTTTTTTGCGGGCATCGAGAACAGCATCGGCCATGCTTTTATAAATTTCCCGGTATCGCGGAATATCAGATTGCCAGCCCGAAATTGAGCTTCCTTCCCAGGGCTCATTCCACAAAGAAACTGCCGTAACCGGGCCTTTCGGCCAGCCCTGATCAATGCAGAACCGATGGACGAACTTTGCAAAATCAGTATCGGCAGAGGGTGCCCATACCCAGTCCTGCTTAGTTTTACGCATCACGCCCTCGTCGTTTAACAACGACCGGGGCATGTCGAGTGGTAATTTTGCGGTACCTGCTCCAAACATCAATAAAACCGTGATATTTCTATCGCTGTATTTTTTTAATTTTTCATAAAGGGCCGATAATTTGGTCTGATAATCGGCATCCGTGGTTGGAAAATAGTCTATCCCCATCCTTATTGCCTGTACACCGAGCCGCTGAAGAAAATCCGGATCCATATCATCCAGCGATTGTTTAGGGTATTGCAGTCTTTTTGGATTAGCCGCAAACGTCCGTACCACACTGCAAATGAGGTGCCTGCCGTATTGTCCGAGATCAAGAATAAGGGCATATCCTCCAAACGTGGCTGGGATAAGTGGTTTTACTTCAATATTGGCAAAGCCTTTAGGTTTAATAGAAACTGGTATAGCTGATGACGAAACCGTAGCAAATTTCACCATTTCAGGCAACCAAACATCATTTGGCCTGCCTTTGGTACCATACCGAATAATTTCCAATTTACCTTTAACCTCAAGAGGTGCATTGAGGTTGTTGACAACCTGAATGGTATAGCCCGGCTGTTCGCCGGGCCAGAGTATATTGGTATTAGTGCTGGACTGGATGAGGGCCACATCATAGTCATATTGCCTTAAGCCCGTTTTGAGATTGAAAATCTGGTTGTAATTTACCCATTGCTCAGGAGAAGTCATTTGCGCAGTCACAATAAGCGGACTTCCCAACAGCAACAAGAACAGGCATTTTAATAGTATCGAATTAATTGTATTCATTTATAGCTGCGGTTATTATTGACCCGGTGTCCACTGGTAAAGTACCACTTTATTAGCATTGTAGTCATCTTTAGTTATCAGGTATTGCCCGTTTGATTTTCTATATGCGTTGATGCCATACATTGAATCAACATCATTGCCAACATAAACATCATTATTGGTGGTCATGCTCAATACCAAGGTTCCGGTAGCAAGATCAAAAATATCGATATTTGGCACTGCATAATAGCCTACAAATACGTAATTACCCGAAGCCGTCATTGATTTTGCCTGACCCCTGGTAAGCGTTATAACTGTATTTGGTATGCGGTTACCGGCCTTCCATCCGTTATAAACTTCTAACCGGTTACCAATCAGTGTCCAGTCGGAACTTCCGCCGGCCAGTATCATCCGGTCGCCATTTGGTAAGTATGCAAGACGGTTAAGGGGAGCAATACTTGCCGGTACAGGCGTGCTCACAGGCGAAGCCCAGGTTGGCTTTCCGCTGGCGGTAAAGCCGGTAAGCTCATAATATTGAATGGCATTTGTCTTATCCTGCGAAATCCAAACACCACCCAGCGAATCTAAAGCAAAACCGTTTCTCACCTTGGTAAAAGAAACGCCCGGGATACCAATATAACCATCGGTGTTTCTGTTAAAATAAAAGCTGTAGAAAGTATCGGGATTTTGGCCACAAGCCATCAGTATCCTTTTTCCGCCAACATTGGCAAAATGCCCGAAATGTAAGCCTCTCGAAGGATCGCCTAAATTGATACGCGGATCGGACGGATACCGGAACGGGTCTATCGTATTCCCTTTAAACCTTCCTCCTCCTGTACCACTATAGGTATAAAACATGTTTCCGCTATAGAAATCAGCCCCGTCTGTTCCTGAGTCTGCGCCGGCATTGCCTTCAAAATTCAGGGCCTGTAATACCCATAGCAGGGTTCCGGAGCTGCTGTAACAGTGAATATCAGTAGCTCCATTGCGCCCTAAATCCCATGAGCGTCCCCAGGGGTTATTGAGCACATACAGCTTTCCTGTATTGTCTTTTCCTATTCCAACTACCCTGGTAAACCTTTTATCACCTGTTTGCCCGCGAATGCCGGTTGTAGATTCCAGATAACCGCCAGTAACGCCAAAGGTCGATTGCAATTGCGGAATTGCCGATAGGTTTGAATAGATTTTGATGTTTTGATCCGGCCCCTGATCGCCGATATAAAGTAAACCGGCCGTATTATCGCAATAAAGTGCGGAAGGCCTGCTGTTGGTTCCCATATCAATTACAGCACCGGCAACACCTGTAGTGCTATAACTCTTTACCTGGCCGGTGCTCATCTGGGCAACCCACAAATTGGATTGACTGTCTATTGCCAAAGCTCCCGGTTCAGTAACCGTCCATTCCCTTAGCAAAACTCCCGCGTTACTATATACGCCGATCCTGTTCCCGGCAAAATCACTTACAAAAATCTCGCTGCCGTTTACCAAAATCCCACGAATGGCATCGCCGGTACCGTTACTTGCTTTAAAAAGCAGGTTGCGCGTTTTGGTACTTCGACCATAGCGACCAATGTAACCAGCATTTGGCGCCTGCTGGGCGGTATAGATAGAGGTTGAATCACCACCTATGGCGCTCCCCTGCGAATCTTTAGTACCGCCCATTGCACCGATGGTAGCACCATTTTGGTAAATGCCAATGTTCCTGCTCTTTTCGTCCCAACCCGATGCTGTGTAAATTATACCATCGGGCGAAACCCACATTGACCGGGCAGCATTACCCACATGATTATTAACATCCGGAAAATTGTTCCCGAACCATGTTACACTATAATCGGTCGCTAAGGCAGATAGCTTTTGATTACCTGCACCTAATATAGGTTTTACGTGACTGTCACCAGCTACAATTTGTTTTTTGCAATTGGTGCCGAGTGCTGCAAAACAAACCAGCAATGTATAAATTACTTTCTTTTTCATAGATATCACTATTGAAATTGTCGAGTAGACCTGGGGAATTTCACCCCAAGTCCCTCATAGAACCGTGCTTGATAGTCTCCCATCACACGGCTCTTATTAACTAATACACCGGGGTCTGTCCTTGACTCCGCGTGTTTTGCTTTCATCCTTTGCTACCTCCTGATCGCTCAGTTTTGCGCCGGATATAGAAAGCCTGTTAATACATCCCCTTCGCTCCATTCCCATTACAGGAACTTCATTACTAATACGGGATGTTCCGCCCCCGTGCCATCCATCGGTACTTTCCCTCTTGCCGGTGCACCGACTTGAGGTTTTCCCTTAACATGATGGCGACAGGTTCTCGCGTTCCATACAAAAGCCTGTGTTAAGCTCGTGCCACTTATACACCGGATGCCGCAAAGCCAGTAAACAGGTTCCCGCCTTGCTTGTCCCTGGGTCGCTACTGTTACCCGGTTTTGACATCGTCTAATCCTTTCGATGCCTCATCAGTGGTTCACTTGCGTTCACCTTCTTAACACTTACCTGACACCTTTAATGATGCCTTTTCCGCTAACGCTCACTACCAAGGCACTTAACCAAAGCAGCTTAGCGGCGGTTTGGTACCCGCTCCTGTAAGCCGATACCGAGGGGCCGTCCCTCATCTTTTATACAGCTCGCAATCAGTGGTTCTGCGAACCTCTGATTTGCTCGCGACACTCAATAGCCCGGATTTTGTTGTAGTTTAGGATTACGGCCAACCTCCCGTAGCGGTATAGGCCATAGCATTTGATTGGCTGAAATGCCGAGTACTGCTGTAGCACGGCCAGTCCTGACAAGATCATAAAAACGTTGCCCTTCAAAACACAGCTCCTTCATCCGCTCGTTTTCAATTGCCTGGGTAAGATTGTAGTTATTAGCTACGTCATTTGCACTCGGAAAATCCCGAGGTGACGCCGTATTTATTGGTAACCCGAATGCACGCCTCCTGATGATGTCAAGTGCATCGGTAGCCTCTGCAGTTTGCCCCAGGTTATTCAAAGCTTCTGCACGCACAAGAATAATATCGGCAAGTCTGAGGGCTATAATATTGGGATCGATACCATTGGTTAGCCTTAAATATTTCCCCACATACGGTACCGGTGGTGTGGCCGGGCTATTGCTTACAGATACATTTTTCCTGATATCACCCGTTTCAAAGGCGTTGATGATTTTATCTGTAGGCACAATCTGGTAGCTGCCACCCTGTATACCCACTGGAGCAGGTGTAGGTACATATAAACTGAACAGACCGTTACTTTCAGATGATGAGCTTACATATTGGATTTCAAAAATAGATTCGCTGCTATTTTTAGATGAAGCAGAGAACATAGCCGCGTATGCAGAAGCCCCGGAAACTAGGCTGTAGGTGGTGGTGTTGATTACTTCTAATGCTTTTGCGGCAGCGTTAGTGTAATCCTTCATGCTTAAATACACCTTGGCCAAAAGCGCCTTTGCACCGCCCTGAGTAGCCCTACCGCGTGTATCAATATTGGAAGGATAACTCAAAGGAAGATTAGTTTCGGCAATTTTAAGATCGGAAACGATCTGACCGAATACCTGGTCGCTTGTAGAACGGGCAATGGTAAAGTCGGCATTGAACGAATCGTAGGGTGCAGTTACAAGGGGCACGCCGCCATAAGCTTTAAGCAGGTTAAAATAAAAATAGGCCCGCATAAAATATGCTTCGCCCAAAATCCGCTCTTTTTGCCCGGCAGCAAACAAACTGCCATCAATATTCGGAACATTTTTCAACACGTCGTTGCATCTGCCAATTCCTACATAATTATTTTGCCAATAAGTGGCAACTATTGCATTGTCAACCGTGATGCCATGCTGGGAAAAGGGGCTGTAATTAATGAGTAAAGCATTGGCCAGATCGGATGCTGCATCAAAGGCCACCGGGTATTGTGTAGACAACGCCTGGGCAGCATCGTAAATCCCTGTGACAGCGGCTTCTGCGTCGCCGGTGGTTTTATAAAAATTTTCTTCCGTGATTTTATCCTGAGGAACCTGGTCAAGTACCTTGGTACATGAATTAAATAGCAATACTGGTATAAGGAGCGTTATTAAAAACTTTTTCATGATGTTTAAATTAAAAACTAACATTGATGCCTGCGCTGATGGTTCGGGGTTGCGGCTGCACCGCATAGTCGATACCCAGTTGTGAATTCTTAACAGACTGGTTTTGGGCTTCCGGGTCATAACCTGAATATTTGGTCCATAACGCAAGGTTTTGTCCGCTCAGAAATACTTTCGCCGATTGAATCCGCAGCCTTTTCAAAATGGAAGAAGGAATATTATAGTTCAGCGTAATATTTTTCAGCCTGATAAAGGAGCCGTTCTCCACCCAGCGCGAGGACATCTCCCCATTGGTAAGACTATTGGCAACAACCGGATCGTTAAAAATGGCTTTCGGTACATTGGTTACGGTGTTGGCAGGAGCCCAGCGGTTTAAAACCGCTGTATTTCCGTTGTTATAACCTACCATACGCTCCAATATGGCGCGGGTTTGATTATAGACCTGGTTCCCATAAGAGAAATAAAGAAAAACGCTAAGGTCAAATCCTTTATAACTGAACGTATTGGTAAAGCCGCCCGTAAACTTCGGAAGTGCATTACCGATAATAACCCGGTCTGCAGCGTTTATTTTTCCGTCGCCATTGGTATCCTGGTAGACCATATTGCCTGTTGCAGGATCTACACCAAAGCTCCTGTAACCAAAAAACGACCCAACCGGTTCATTTACACGGTAAATACTGGTGGGCAACGTTGTGCCGTAAAGGCCAGGTAAACTTTCGGTAAAATCAGAGCTGGTGGGATCGCCAACAACCAATTGAGGAAGATCGGTAATTTTGTTCCGGTTAAAAGACATATTGTAGTTTGTGCTCCAGCCAAATTTACCCCTGATATTATCGGTACTTACGTTGATATCCAGGCCCTTATTCTGCAGCTTGCCTATGTTTGCACCATTAGTTCTGGCAAAACCTGAAGTGTAAGGCAGATCAAGTTTAAAGATCAACCGGTTAGTTTGTTTAAGGTATGCGTCAACAGTGATATTAACACGGCTGTTGAAAAGTGACAGATCAATTCCAATATTCGTTTGGGTCGTCGCCTCCCAGCTAAGGTCTTTATTTGAAAGCGTTGAGGCTGCAATACCTGGCTCGGTGCCATAGTTTACCGCTGTAGCGTAGGTTGCCAGTGAGGGGAAATCGTTCCCCAAACCTTCCTGACTACCCGAAACACCTATGCTTGCACGCAGCTTCAGATCATCAACGAAGTGTTGATTTTTCATGAACGACTCGTTACTGATACGCCAGCCGCCGGAAATTGTAGGAAAAAACCCATATTTCTGATTTGTACCAAAACGCGAAGAGCCGTCAATACGTGCGGCTACCTGTACAAGGTACCGGTCCTGATAATTATAATTAACACGACCGAAATAAGAAAGCAACCCCGATTTCGACCGGTAATCGCTTGCTTCGGTACGGTTGGTAAAGCCTGTTATTGCAGGGATCAAATCCGTAGCGCCGGTGTTTCCGGCTGCGCCGATACGGCGGATACTGGTAACCTGGGTACTTTCACCGATTACTCCTGAAAGCGAGTGCCCTTTGGGTAAATTAGCCGTATAAGTCAGGGTGTTTTCATTCAGCCATAGCATCTGGGTAAAAAAATCAGCTGCACCGGTAGCTGCGCTACGGTTGTTAATTTCGGAAGATTGATAGCGATCATCCTGGATACCCTGATTATCCATACCGAAACTTGTGCGGAACTTCAGATTTGGTAAAATGGTATACTCTCCAAAAACATTTCCCACATACCGATCAACAATAGATACAAAACGAAGGTTATTGGCCAGCATCACCGGATTGGTAGCCCGGCGGTTAACATCGTAATAATAGCTTCCGTCGGCATTATAAATAGGATAATTAGGATTATATATCAACGCATTAGCAAGTACCGACTGACCGGAAAAGCTATTGTCGATACGATTGTTCAATGAGTGCATACCGTTCACGCTAATCCCTATTTTCAGATTTTCGGTGGCTTTATATTCTAGGTTTACCCGTCCGTTAAAACGTTTAAAATGCTGCTGGCCCACAACCGTACCAGTTTGATCAAGATAGCCGAACGATAAATAATGAGTGATGTTTTTATCGCCCCCCGAAACAGATAAATTGTATTCTGAAATAGGCGCATTCCTAAAAATTGCATCCTGCCAATTGGTATTTACGCCTGTTTTTTTAATAGCCGTATCCACCAGTAACCCGGCATTAACTCGTTCTTCGCTTATAAGGTCTACATATTGGTCTGCGTTAAGCAGGGAGAGCCTTGGTGTAACACTTGCAATACCAGTATAAGCATTAAAGTTAAAGCGGGCCCTTCCAGCTTTTCCTTTCCTGGTGGTAATCAGGATTACGCCGGCCGCAGCACGTGATCCATAGATGGCTGTTGCTGCCGCATCTTTCAATACCTCAATAGACTCCACGTCATTCGGGTTAATGTCATTGGTCGCCGTTATCCGTTGCCCGTCGCCTCCAATTGGGGATACACCGGCAGGAATATTATTCATCGGAACGCCATCAATCACATACAAAGGCCTATTCTCTCCAAATAAAGAACCGTTACCACGGATGCGGATATAGGTTTCGTCGCCTGGTGCGCCTGAATTTTGAACCACCTGCACCCCTGCAACTTTTCCCTGCATAGCCGCGTCAAGGTTTGTTACCGGAACCTTTGCAATGTCTTCTCCTTTGATAGAAGCCACTGATGATGTCAGGTCTTTTCTGGTTTGGGTTCCGTAACCCACAACAACAACTTCGTTTAGCGATGTTGAATCATCAACAAGGTCAACGGTTATACTGGTTTTTGTGCCAACAGTAACTTCCTGTTTTACAAAACCAACCATACTGAATATCAGAATAGCGTTATCTCCGGCTTTAATGATAAAGTGTCCGTCAGCATCGGTAATGGTTCCGCCCTTTACGCCTTTAACAGAAACGGTTACACCCGGCAAAGGCCGCCCTTTACTGATAACTGTACCTGTGATGACATTATCGGGAACACGGTGAAATGTTCCGTTTTTTATGACGGGGTGTGTTAGTGCCGGAGCCGCTTTACCATTAAAAGCGATACAGCTTACAAGTGCAGGTATAACACAAAGTCTTAATGCTTTATGCCTATACTTCCATTGAAGTAAAAATAATTTCATAATTGATTATTAATTGTCAAATTGGTTTCTTGACTAATGGCGCTAACTTTTTGGGGCTTTATTGTCATGATTTACCCAACCGGCAACCATTATCCTGGCAGCATGCACACCGGACAATCCTGAATTTAGCTGAATAAGAAAAACACACCGCTACCTCTAAAAAGCGCTATTAGTATAATTGGTTAACATCATCCTAAACTGCCCCGAATCATTTGCAACTAATGCAGGGCGCTATTAGAGACTACCGTTAAAGCAAACATATTATTACTGCTATCAAAATGCATCAGGCAGATACAGGCATTTACGTGCATAGTCAACAAAACAAGCAAACTACTTATAATCAATTATTTACAATAATTCAACTACTAATACTTTTAATAAGGCATAAATTTCATTCAAGGGGCAACAGACGGGTGTATGTATGCATCGCGGATAGGTTTCCAGCCTAATGTCGATTCCCAAAATCCAGGCTACCCGTAAAACGATGACAGCCATTGCCAGGGCAAGGAACCTGTTTGCTGCCTTACCTGTCTTTTGGGTGAACCAAAGCAATAGGACAAAAGTCAGCCCGATAAATATTACTCCCAGGAAGATTAGGTCATAAAGGTTAATATACCGCCCGTCGTACCTGATCCGCCGATCCATGCAGAACCATTGGGAACCACCGTCAACGGGGCGATAGCTGCATTCTCTCCGGCTTCCGTACTTAAGCCGGCAACAGGTGTAGTGTTCCCGACACTAACTTTATCTGTTGTTGTATAAATGGTACCACCAGGGTTATTAACCCACTGGGCATGTAAGAATGGCGAAAAGGGATAAAATAAGGATAAGAGTCAGGGCTACCTTTTTCATGATTCAATTGAATTATTTTTTTCGTAATGATTTAACTTGTTTTATTAACTGGTCGATTTGTTCCTGTTGCTGCTTGTCTTTGTTTTCCTTCTCAATCAAATACAAAGTCAATTCTTCCACCTTTTTAACCAATAGCTTATTCATCTCCCCCAGGTTAAGCCCATCTTTAGCGAGCTCTCGTTCTGATGGCATATCCGGCAGGTGCTGGTTCTGATCGATGTAAGTCTTCACTTCTGATAGTGATGGCAATTGGTAGTCTTTTTTAAAGACATAATCGGGCCAGTTGGCGTATAACTTAACCGTCATGGAGGTAGCTATGGCACTGCCGTTTACAGCAAACTTATAGCCTTTGGTGTCGGCAGTACCCACCCCCACATTACCAACAGATGGTTGCAATACCAAACTGCCCCCGTCTGTTAATGCGTAATCAGTAGTTTGTAATGTTACATACCTGTCAGCTATCGATGCCGCTCCGTAAATCATTGTTCGAAGTCCAAAGGGGCCGGATGCTTCATTCGTTGATAAGAATGAAGCAACGTTGCCGGCAACTGTGGTTTTGGGACTGGAAACGGCAACGCTTAATAGGGTGACAGGAGTCAATGTTCCAATCCCGACGTTACCCAGTGTATTGATAAACATTCGGTGGTCAATGCCATTGGTACCAAATGTTAAGCCTCCGCCAGCTTCCGCGGTAAGATAAATATTAGCATCACCAGATGAGGCGTCGCCCAAATAGCCACGTCGTACCGTGTTGTTTGAATCAAAGAAAGTAAGGTATCCCAATGAGGCTACACCACTGGCGCCTGTACCCGTAATCCGGATTGCTTCTTGTCCGATAACGTTAAGCTTTCCCTGAGGAGTTGTGGTTCCAATCCCGACATTCCCGCTTGAAGGAAATGTATTTTGCGCATAAGTGCGGTATCCAGTTAATAAACTAACAAAAAGAGTCAAATAAAAACCTTTCATGAAGTGATTTAAGTTTAGTGTTAATATTATAGGGGATTCGTATTTCTGAAGCATAAGGCAATATCAGTCCCTTATTGGAGAAAGTAGCTTAGCTTGTTTAAAATCAGATACAGTTAGCGGATCAAATCCTTAAATGGACTTGCAATAGCGGAGTATTTTTCATTGTGATAAGGTTGGTTATTTATTTAAATTTCCGATTTCTAAAATCGGATATAATATTGTTACAAACAAATATTTTTAATATTAAAATGGTGCACATTGGCTGCCTTTGTTTCCAAATCCTTTACCCTCGGTTGCAGCTTTTCCAGTTCCATTTCTTCTACTTTGTGCTGACGGTTTTCCAGTTGGGTAACTTTCTTAGCTAAACTGTTTATGATTTCGTCTTGCATGTTTTTATCTTCACTGTAATTCATGATTTACTCCATTCAATTGATTAATAATTTTTAATAACTAATTCCCTGACTTTGGTCTTGGTCTTGGCCTTTTCTTTTTCTTCTTCTGTAAGGTTCATCCGGTTCCGGTGTAATCACTGGCAGATGTTCAAACGGGTTAAAGATTGGCTGGTGATGGGATTGCTCTTTGTCCGGTTCTTTATTTATTACCTCCCTTAGCTGCTGTGCCAAAGATGGGCGTTGTTCCTCTGCCTCTTTTTGCCGTACCTGCTGCCCTATCTGTTTGTTCAATTTTCCGTAGCTCAAACTGCGGTCAATTTCTGACCCTTTGAATTTGTATTGACCCGAAGATGTGAGCAATTGCGTGAGTAAATCCTTCTTTGATATTGATTGGTGGTTTTTGGTGGTAAATAAAACAAAAAAACCGCAAATCACACTGATTTGCGGGTTCTTGACTTCGATTGGTATCGCTTTAGTCGGGATGGCAGGATTCGAACCTGCGGCCTCCACATCCCAAATGTGGCGCGATACCGGGCTACGCTACATCCCGTTCCCGATTGGGTTTGCAAAAGTAGGATTTTAAATTAAGTTACAAAACTTTTTTTCAAAGAAGTTTAAAGCTAAAGTTTAACTCGTTCATTTGCACGGGATTTAATTTTTTTAAAAAATTTCCGAGTCTTATTTTAGTATGCTATTAGCTCAATTTACACAAATATTGTTGTTGTAAAACTTTAAATACTGAACAATGTTGTTTTATACAAATCCCTCAAAAGCATATGAACCTGTATGAACAGCACCCTTACTGGCTGATGAAGAATGGTATTGTTGCCTCTTACCCTTCTTTACAACATGATCTACAGGTAGACATAGCTATTATGGGCGCTGGTATCAGTGCGGCATTAACTGCCTGGCATTTGCGTAACTCAGGATTAAAAGTGGCTGTGTTTGATAAAAAACATGCCGGCATGGGCAGTACCGCTGCCAGCACTGCTTTTTTACAATATGAAATTGATACCCCGTTAACCAAATTAAAGGATTTGGTAGGCGAAACAGATGCCATAAAAAGTTACGAGCTTTGCCGAAAGGCTATATATGATATTCACGATCTGTGCAAATCATTTAAACCAGCTTTTGATTTTCACCTACGGCCAAGCCTGCAATATGCCAGCTTTAAAACTCACAAAACAAATTTATCAGAAGAATTCAAGCTTCGTAAAAAGCACGGGTTTAAGGTAGAGTGGCTTGAAAGTACCGATGTTAAAAAGATATTTGGCTTTGATGCGCCCGGGGGCTTGTTTTCGGCAGATGGCGGCGAAGTTGATGCTTATTTACTTACTCATGCTTTATTTAACAATTTTCAGGAGGCTGGTCATAAGGTTTATAATAACACTGCTATAAAACACATAGAACATACCAAACAACGTGTGTTGTTACTTACCACTAATAACTTAACCATAAAGGCAAAAAAACTGATAATAGCCTGCGGATATGAGAGCCTGCATTATATTCCTAAAAAAATAGCCGACATTAACTCCACTTATGCCATGGTTTCGGAACCTGTTTCTGAGGATTTTTTCTGGCACAAAAACAGCCTGATCTGGGAAACCGCGGAACCTTATATGTACTTTAGGGTGGTTAGCGAAAACCGCATCCTGATTGGAGGCCGTGATGATCCATTTCATAACCCTCATATTTTGCCATCGGTAATTATCAGAAAAACTGAATTATTAAAGAAAGCATTTTTAAAAAAAATGCCGCACATACCTCTTGTACCCGATTTTAGCTGGGCTGGGGCATTTGCGTCCACTAAAGATGGATTACCTTACATTGGCTCGATACCCGAAAGACCTAATACCTATTTTGCTTTAGGTTTTGGGGGTAATGGAATAACTTTTAGTGTTATAGCAGCTCTAATTATTCATGACCTGATACTCGGTAAAAAGAACCCTTATGCAGATATATTCCGGTTTAACAGATAAGGTAATCTCTAATCAAGTTTACTTGACCTGTTCATAAGCGCCAATGATACCGTCACACAAATCAATATCCCTATCAGCAATCCTCCAAACAACCGGCCCGAAAAATCAAGAAAGTTATTTCCCTGATCAACATAATTCAGGTAAACAAGCCCCGCAAGGCAGGCAAAGCCACCGCCTATTAATAGTATCTTAAAACTTTGAAACAATGCTTCAAAAAAACTAAGACTATTGTGCTTTTCATTCTCCTTATAACTCTTCACACCGATGTAAACCCCTACCAACGGTATTAAAATGGATAAATATTCAATTGGGTCAACACGGTTACCAGAATTACTATACCCAAACGCGTGCATTACGAATAGCCAGGTCCCGCTAAAAATCCCCATAACCAAACCTGTTACAAATGCGTTTTTCATGACTTCAATTTACAAAAAAATAAATGATGATTCTTCTATAGGAAGTCCAAATTATAAATAATTGTTTGCACATCTATTGTAATTAATGAAACACACAGTTAAAGGTGGTTATTATAACTTTAAGAAATATTAACCGTAGAAATAATTTCAGTAATTGCAATTATTCAGCCATAAATATACAACCAAATAACTAAAAGTTATTACGGATTGCGTTTTGTGATGAAAATAGCATCGAACAAACTGTCACTTTTGTGATATAATTAATGAACATCACATGCATACGCAAAATCAAATCACCGATAATACCAATAACCTGTTACTCCAGGTAAATTCAAATGCTCGTATAATTATATTTATCATCTGCGCAATACTTTGTTTAACCCCATTTATAAATCCGGCAGCTGCACTTTTAATGGGTTTAGTTATAGCACAATTTACAGGGCATCCCTATCTGCATCTTAATCATAAAGCCACTCATCTTCTACTTCAGATATCGGTAGTTGGCTTAGGGTTCGGAATGAATGTACACAGCGCCCTTCAGGCAGGTAAAGAAGGTATATTATTTACTATAGCATCCATTACCAGCACTTTAATTTTAGGATATTTTATTGGCAAATGGTTTAATATCGAAAAGAAAACCTCATTCTTGATCTCATCAGGGACGGCTATTTGTGGTGGCAGTGCTATAGCAGCAATATCACCTGTAATTAAAGCCGAAGAAAAACTAATATCAGTAGCCCTGGGCTGTGTTTTTATTCTTAATTCTGTAGCGTTGTTTATATTTCCGGTAATTGGGCATCATTTAAATCTTACCCAAACTCAATTTGGCCTATGGTGCGCCATTGCAATTCATGATACCAGTTCGGTAGTAGGTGCAGCCAGCAAATATGGCACGCATGCTTTAGAAGTAGCCACAACGGTAAAACTTGCAAGGGCATTATGGATAATTCCCGTAGCTTTCCTGTCGTCGTTTGCTTTCAAAAATAATTCAAAAAAAATAAAGATCCCTTATTTTATCGGGTTATTTATCCTGGCCATGATTCTTAACACCTACCTACCCGCGGTGGCTATAGTTAGTCCTGTTTTTATAAAAATAGCCAAATCGGGCTTAACACTTACCTTGTTTTTAATAGGCGCAGGCCTGTCACGCACAGTACTCCTGTCTGTAGGTTTCAAACTTTTACTACAGGGTATATTATTATGGGTAACCATATCATTAGCAGCTTTATACGCAGTAATTCACATAGTTTGATCAATTTTCGTATAAGGTTAAATAATTTCAGCAAACAAAAAAAGCGTAGTTTTACGTGTTACCCTTTATCGTTTTTTGCTTAATTTTGGCGCCTGATGATACCTGTTGTTTCAAAACTCCCCCAAACCGGCACAACCATATTCACCATTATGTCGGCCCTGGCCAACGATACTGGTGCAATAAATCTTTCGCAGGGTTTTCCTGATTATGACTGTTCCCCTGAGCTTATTGAGCTGGTAAACCAAGCCATGAAAAATGGCCATAATCAGTACGCTCCTATGGCCGGAGTGATGAGCCTACGTGAAAGAATTGCCGAGAAAACCGAAAAGCTATACGGCGCTGTTTATAATCCCGATACCGAGATCACGATAACTGCTGGTGGTACACAAGCAATATTTACTGCTATAAGTGCTGTTATACATCCTAATGATGAAGTGATCATATTTGAGCCTGCCTTTGATTGTTATGCACCCGCTATTAAACTAATGGGCGGTGTTGTAAAATCATTAGCGCTCGAACCGCCAAACTACCGTATTGCCTGGGATATGGTTAAAAGGCTGATCAATCATAAAACAAAAATGATCATCCTTAACTCGCCGCATAATCCAACTTCTACTATTCTTCATAAAGAAGATATTGATGAGCTGAGCGCCATAGTAAAAAATCAGGATATATTGATTTTAAGCGACGAAGTGTATGAACACCTGATATATGATGGCGAAATTCATCATAGTATGGCGCGCTATCCGGAGTTACAGCAGCGCAGTTTTATTGTGGCATCATTTGGCAAACCTTTTCATGCTACCGGGTGGAAAATTGGTTATTGTATGGCGCCTGAATACCTGATGCAGGAGTTCAGGAAGATACACCAGTTTTTGGTGTTCGCGGTGAATACCCCTATACAATATGCTATAGCCGAATATCTGAAAAGAGAAGAAACATATATGGGCCTGCCCGATTTTTTTCAGCAGAAGAGAGATTACTTTCGCAAGGGCCTGGAGCAAACCCGGTTTGAACTATTACCTTGCTTCGGATCATATTTTCAGTCAGTACGTTACAATGCAATAACCCATGATAAAGATGCTGAATTTGCTATACGAATGGCTAAGGAAAATGGTGTTGCCTCCATACCGGTTTCGGCTTTTTATACCAAAGGGATAGATCATCATGTACTAAGGTTTTGTTTTGCCAAAAGACAAGAAACTTTAGATAAAGCCGTTGATAGGTTAATGAAAGTTTAAATTGCCAACAAAATAAACCTGTGGATAATTACCACCATACGTTAACTTTATAAAACATCGCAAGACTATTGACTATAGTGCTGCGACTAAAAAACGCTTATGGATAATCTTAAAATTACTGTTTTTCAAGGCTACCTCTTTTGGGAAAATACCGATAAAAATTTACAGAATATCTCATTGAGATTATCAGGTGGTATACGTGAAAAAACAGAACTGATTATACTGCCAGAAATGTTCAGCACCGGCTTTACTATGGACGCCGAAAAACTTGCTGAGCCTATGGATGGTAAAACCATGAAGTGGATGCACAAAACCGCGCAGCAGTATGATTGTGTGGTAACAGGCAGCATTATTATAAAAGAAGCTGATAAATATTACAACCGCCTCATCTGGATGCGCCCCGATGGCACCTATGAACATTACGATAAACGCCACCTTTTTGCCCTTGGCAAAGAACATAATACTTATACTGCAGGTACCGAAAAACTTTTTGTTGAATTGAAGGGATGGATAATTTGCCCGGTTATATGTTACGATTTGCGTTTTCCGGTGTGGCTGCGCAATGTTGGCGAAAACGCTTATGACCTGCTCATTATAGTAGCCAACTGGCCCGAGCGTAGGGCGTTGCATTGGCGTACCCTATTACCTGCACGCGCTGTTGAAAACCAAACTTATGTAATTGGTGTTAACCGCGTTGGGCACGATGGCAACGAGGTTTATCACTCTGGCGATTCTACTTGTATTGACCCCAATGGCAATGTGGTATATTACAAGCGCGATGAAGATGATGTGTATACGTTCTCTATCATAGCCGACGAAGTAAAAAAAGCGCGCAGGGCCCTGCCTTTCCTAAAAGATGCTGATGATTTTGAAATAAAATAACTTCAGTTTTCTCAGTCCTTAATTTTTTTCTTAACTGTAATTTTTTTAGAATTTGCAGGGGGATACTATGCCCGATTTATTCAGTTGCGCCTCAAATGTAACATCTATAACTCTGTTCATTATCTATATCTGGTCTTCATAGAAAATTCATATCCGTTCCGAATTTTTGTAGCGTTGAATAGACGAGGATCATGTTTAAAATAAAAACCCTGCTTTTTTTATCAGTCTCACTTCTTAGTTTTACTGCTAACCGGGCCAATGGCCAAACCGACACCGTTAAGATTACCTTTCAAGATGCTGAAAAACAATTTCTTGAAAATAATTTAAGCCTTTTGGCTCAGAAATACAATGTAGAGGCATCGAAAGCGCTCATACAGCAAGCCAAACTTTGGGACAATCCCACCCTTAGCACCGATCAAAATATACATACCAGCGGTAGTAAGTTTTTTGATCATAGCAATGGCAGCGGACAAGTATTTGTTCAGCTAAGCCAGGTGTTTACCACCGCTGGTAAACGCGGCAAACAGGTACAGATGGCTAAAGACGACGCCATGGTGCAAGAGGCTGCCTTTAACGATTTGATGCGCAACCTGAAATATAACCTGCAACTCGACTTTAGTCAGCTGGCTACCCTGAATGCTCAGGAAAAGGTTTATCAGAACGAGATCACATCAGCTACAAACCTGGTTCAGGCCATCCAGAAATCTTATGACGCGGGTAACACATCCATGAAAGATCTGATCAGGCTTAAAGCTTTGCTTTTTGGCTTGCAGAATGATATGGTAGAGAACAACCGCCAGATCAATGATCTGCAAACAGAATTAAAAGCCCTGTTGCAAACCAAAGAAACTGCGTTTGTTGATCCCATTATTAACGACAAACCCGTCGAAACTGTAGCGCTTGATATCCCTGCTTTAATCGAACAGGCTAAAACCAGCAGACCCGATTACCTGTCAAACCAATACCAGCTTAATTCGGCCACACACAACCTGGCTTATCAAAAAGCATTGGCTGTTCCGGATATAACCATTGGCGCGTCGTATGACAAAAACAGCAGCTACGCGCCTAATTATTATGGATTAGAAATTGGTTTGCCCCTGCCCTTCTTTAACCGTAACCAAGGCAATATTAAATCGGCCAAATACAATATCCAAAGCCAGGAAAGCACACTGAAGCAAAACGAGCTGCAGCTTAAAAACGATGTGGTAGCCGCTGTAAATCAATATAAATTAAACCAGCAGCTTTTCACAACGCAGCAGGTTGAGTTTAATGAACAGTATGATAAGTTATTTAACAGCATGCTCAAAAGCTTTCAGCAACGACAAATAAGCCTGGTTGAGTTTGTTGATTTTTTTGATACTTATAAAGATACCAAGCTTAAAATATTGCAACAGCAATACAACCTCCAAAAAGCCATTGCCGATCTGAATTTTGCCACCGGCACCACTGTAATTAAATCCTGATAAATTTTTATAAATAAAATAATGATGAAAAGAGAAACGCTGTTATCCGGCATCTCCGCTTTACTATTGCTTGCCGCCTGCAAAGGTAAGCCGCAACCCGTAGCAGAAAACAAACAGGTTTGTGTTAGCGACTCCATGGCGCACATGATAACCATTGACACTGCAAAAACAACCACCATGAAAGATGAACTAAGCCTTTCGGGCGAGGTATCTTATGATGACAATAATGTGGTTAAAGTATTCCCATTTGCCGGCGGGCAGGTGTTGGACGTTAAGGTTTCGCTGGGCGATAAGGTTACCAAAGGCCAAACACTGGCTATTGTGCGCAGTGCTGATGTTGCTGGTAATTATACCGACTTAACTGCTACCAAATCAGACCTTGCCATTGCCAAACGCCAGTTAGAGCAGGCCGAATATTTATACAAAAACGGCATATCAAGCGAACGTGATTATACCGAAGCAAAAGAAAACTACAATAAGGCAGTTGCAGCAAATAGCAAGGTACAACAGCAAATTGCCATTAACGGCGGAGGTAATACCAATGCAGGTGGTACACTGGTTATTAAAGCGCCTGAGAGCGGTTATATCGTCGAAAAAAATATCACTTCGGGGAGTTTTATCCGTCCGGATAACAATAACAGCATGTTTACCATTTCAAACATGAAGGATGTTTGGATCTGGGCCAACGTGTTTGAATCTGACATTAGCAAGGTTAAAACAGGTTATGAAGCCAAGGTTACTACCGTAGCCTATCCCGATAAGGTTTTCACCGGCAAGGTAGATGCTGTAAGCTCGGTACTTGATCCGGATAACAAGGTAATGAAGATCAAGATAGTATTGCCGAATACCAATATGTTACTGAAGCCCGAAATGTTCACCAACGTGATTATCACCAATAGTGAAAGGGCCCAATCGGTATCGGTACCGGCAAAAGCAGTAGTATTTGATAACAGCAGGAATTTTGTGATTGTATATAACGACAAGTGCGATTTAAAACTGCGGGAAGTTAGCATCATTAAAACCGTGGGCGATACTACCTACATTGCTTCGGGCCTTAAGGCCGGTGATAAGGTGATCTCCAAAAATCAGCTGTTATTGTATGATTCTTTAACAGGAGAATAAACAAGAATAAGTTGTATCCGAGTTACAGATCAAGGATGCTTAATAACTAACACTATTTAATATCTGTACTTGCTACCTGATACTAAATACCTGATACTAAAATGAACAAATTCATTAAAAATATAATCTATTTCTCACTAAGGCACCGCGTGTTTGTGTTTTTCATGACACTGGTGCTTGTAGTGATTGGTGTGTGGAGTTACATGAACACACCTATTGAAACATTTCCCGATGTAACCAATACCCAGATCATTATCATAGCCCAATGGCCGGGGCGCAGTGCCGAAGAGGTGGAAAAAATGATCACGATTCCTATGGAAACGGTATTAAATTCGGTGCAAAAAAAAGCCAACCTGCGTACTACATCGGCATTTGGTTTATCTTATGTGCGCATCATTTTTGATGATGATGTTGACGATGCCTTTGCCCGCCAGCAGGTACTGAGCCGTCTGGGCAATGCAGATTTGCCCGATGGTGTAAAACCCGAAGTTGAACCTCCTTATGGACCTACAGGCGAAATCTATCGCTATACACTTAAAAGCCATACCAAATCAATACACGAATTAACTGCCATACAGGATTGGATTCTTGATCGCCAGTTTAAATCAGTACCGGGCGTTGCCGACGTAAACAGTTTCGGTGGTGAGGAAAAAACCTATGAAGTAAGCGTAAATCCTGCCCTGCTGCAAAAATATGGCCTTACCTCTCTTGATGTTTATAATGCCATAAACCGCACCAATATTAATGTGGGTGGCGATGTGATTGAAAAGAATGATCAGGCTTATGTGGTTAGAGGTATAGGTATCATTAATAACATTGAGGAGATACAGAACATCATCATTAAGAATGTCAACAATGTACCCATACTTGCCAAAGATATTGCCGATATAAAAGAAAGTGGCCTCCCTCGTTTAGGCCAGGTAAGCCGCGATAAGCAACAAGACGTTATTGAAGGCATCATTGTGATGCGCAAGGGCGAAAACCCGGCCGAAGTGCTCGACAGGATACGGGCTAAAGTGAAAGATTTGAACGAAAATGTTTTACCTAAAGACGTCAAGATCGATACATTTTATGACCGTACAAACCTAATGGACTTTTGTACCGAAACGGTGATCCACAACTTGTGCGAGGGTATCATCCTGGTTACCGTAATCGTGTTCCTGTTCATGGCCGACTGGCGAACCACACTTACTGTAGCCATTATTATCCCATTGTCGCTATTATTTGCCTTTATATGTATGCGAATAAAGGGCATGAGCGCCAACTTGTTATCGATGGGGGCGGTTGACTTTGGTATCATCATAGATGGTGCGGTGGTGATGGTTGAAGGTATTTTTGTGGCCCTTGATCATAAGGCTAAAGAGGTAGGTATGCAGAAGTTTAACGGCCTGGCAAAACTCGGGCTGTTTAAAAACGTAGGCACGGAAATGGGTAAAGCTATCTTCTTTTCCAAGCTTATCATCATCACTTGTTTAATCCCCATTTTCGCGTTTCAGAAGGTGGAGGGTAAAATGTTTAGTCCGCTGGCCTATACATTGGGCTTTGCCCTATTGGGTGCGCTTATATTCACCTTAACGCTGGTACCTGCCTTATCAAGCATCCTGCTGCGCAAAAATGTTAGGGAAAAGCATAACCCTATCGTTATATTTTTCGAGAACGGTATTCGCCGCATGTTCAATTACACTTATCGCAATCCTAAGTTAAGTTTAATTGTAGCTATTGCGTTTATGGCGCTTACGTTCTTCTCGGCTAAGTTTCTGGGATCTGAGTTCCTGCCAGATCTTAACGAGGGCGCGCTTTGGGTTGAAGCCGAGCTGCCAATGAGTGTTTCCCTGTCCGAAGCCGAAAGTATCAATCAGAAAATGATGCAGATACTGGCCAAATTCCCGGAGGTGAAGCAGACGCTGGCACAGGTAGGCCGTACTAACGATGGTACAGACCCTAAGGGCTTTTTCGATGTACAGATACAGGTCGATCTTAAAAACAAAAAGGAATGGCCAAGCGGCTTAACCGAAGATGCGCTTATTGATCAGATGGATAAACAGCTAAGCAAGATCCCTGGGGCCATTTTCAACTATTCGCAACCTATTCGCGACAATGTGGAAGAAGCCGTAGCCGGTGTAAATGCTGCTTTAGCTGTAAAAATATTCGGCCCCGATTTTAAAACGCTTGATGAAAAAGCTGATAAAGTGCTTAATGTCCTTAAAACCGTAAAAGGGGTTGATGATCTTGGTGTACTGCGTAACTTAGGTCAGCCTGAGTTCCGGATTGAATTGGACCAACGCAAAATGGCCCTTTACGGTGTTTCCACCGCCGATGCTAACTCTGTAATAGAAATGGCCATTGGCGGTAAGGCAGCTACCGAGTTGTATGAGGGCGAGCGCCGCTTTGATATCAGAATAAGGTATCAAAAACAATTCCGCGATACGCAGGAAAAGATTGAAAACCTGATGGTACCTACCCTTAACGGATCAAAAATTGCCATAAAAGAGATTGCTACTATCAGAACAATTACCGGTCCTGCCTTTATTTACAGGGATAATAACACACGTTACATTGCTGTAAAATTCTCGGTACGAGGTCGCGATTTAGGCAGTACCATTGCCGAGGCCCAGCAAAAGGTTAACAAACAAGTAAAGCTTGATCAGGGATATTCCTATGTTTGGGCCGGTGAGTTTGAAAACCAGATTAGGGCATCAAACACATTGGCACATGTGGTACCTATTTGCTTACTAGTTATTTTCCTTATCCTGTTTATAACCTTCGGCAATGCCAAGGATGCTACACTGGTTATCATGAACGTGCCATTCGCCCTTATTGGGGGTATATTGGCACTGCATATTACCGGCACCAATTTCAGTATATCCGCAGGTATTGGTTTTATAGCGCTGTTTGGTGTTTGTATCCAGAATGGTGTAATCCTGGTCTCTGTTTTCAAAAAGAACCTGGAAGAGCGCATGCACCTGAATGAAGCTATATTGGAAGGTGTTATCTCCAGGGTGCGCCCGGTGGTGATGACGGCCCTGATGGCTGCTATAGGTCTGATGCCGGCGGCTATATCAACAGGTATTGGTTCCGAAACACAGAAACCGCTAGCCATCGTAGTTATTGGAGGGTTGGTTACATCAACCATACTTACCTTGCTCATATTACCTATTATTTATGCTATAGTTCACCGGCTGGTACATCGCCGTGAAAACCGCAAGCTATTGAAAAAAATGGGCGTTGTACGAAATGCATAGTCTCCATAACAAAAAACGCCCCGGTAAATACGAGGGCACTGAAAAAGTAGTGCAATAAAACGAATTACGAAAAGCGATCAAGAGAAAAGGCAACTTTTACTTGGTCGCTTTTTTGTTCTGATTGCTTTTGTGTGGGTGATTTAATGTGGATAATACGGGCCTATAGGAGTTTGGGGAGTGCAAAAAACGGCTAAATACCTCTTTTTATTGTTTTTTAGGCGATCAGTTTGATGATCCTTTTCAGATTGACAGTAAAGATGGCCAATGCGCCCTGCATCTGCATGTTTTCGATACCATAAGCTATCGCCCGGTCATAACCATGAACGTTTTTTAGTTCACTGTTTTTGGCTTCGATCTTATACCTGTGTTTGATGCTTTCCTTATATTGTGTCGTTTCCTGAAAAGCCATCTGTTGTTGGTGCAGGTCTGACTTTATGCTTACAGAATAGGTCTTGGTTTTTGCCCCAGGTTTGTAGCAACCCTCCCTAAATGGGCAGATTTTGCATTTTTCAACATCAAAGTAATACGTGTCTGTCTGATTTGTTCCAACGTTCTTTTTTCCCTGTCTTGATTTTCGTATGGACAAATGCCCTGCAGGGCAAACGAACATATCAGCGTCTTTGTTATAATCGAACTTATCTTCTTCTTTTCTAAACCCCTGGGTAATGGTTGGGTTTAGTTTGGCTACCACCTTAATATCCTCTCCGTTCATTAACGCAAGGTTCTCTTTTCCTGAATAAGCCGAATCGCCGATGATCCTTTCTACTTCAATGCCGTTGTTCTGACTGATCTCCAGAAGCTTGGGAAGTTCCGGCCCATCACCTTTTTCACCTGATGTGATTACCGCAGCGGTAATGATGCGTTCTTCGGTCATCGCCAGATGGGTCTTGTAACCAAAGAATGAGTTGTCAGCTGATTTATGCCCTGTTTTGGCATCCCTGTCTTTAGATAATGTATAATGATCCTGCGTATCCGCTACCGTTTCCTTCAGCAGGTTCAGCTTTTCCTTCACCGCAGGTATCTGGCTTAACGTTTGATCAGCTTCGATGTGCTTTTCCAGCGCGCTGCAATAAGCCAGTTCCTTTTCCAGTTCGTCAGTTGTGTTCTTTTCAGGCATACCGGCCTTCATGTCTTCATCGATAGCATATACCGCTTTGCGGAGCAGTTTCGAGCGTTCCCGCAATACTTCCAATGCTGAATATGGGTTTGATCGTGACAGGGAATGCGTAGCATCAACAATGATGGATCTGGACCGGATGACCCCTTTTTCAATAGCGATAGCGACCGTTTTACCAATGAGCAGGTTTAACAGATCATTATCCTTTAGCCGCAGCTTTCTGAACTTTGTTAATGAACTGGGATCAATAACTTCTTCTTCAGGCGACATATCAAGGAAATATTTGAAAGACATATCATACTGCGAACGCTCAACCACATCAACGTCTGAAACCGTATAAACCGTTTTCAACAACAGATACTTGAACATCCGTACAGGGCTTTCTGCTGCCCGGCCGTTAGTAATGCTGTATTTGCTGATCAGTTCATCATAGATAAAGGTAAAATCTACCAGGTCATTGATCTTCCGCAGAAGATTGTCTTTAGGAACGATCAGGTCATATAAGCCCGAAAACGCGCTAAAATGGATCTTTTGTTGTTGAACGAGCATCTTGTAGTGGCTTTCTTTTGACACTTCAAGATACAAAAAACGGGGTTGAAAAACTAATTTTTCAACCCCGTTTTGCCTATTTAGACTTTTTCAGTGCCCTCGTAAATACCGGGGCGTTTTTTGTTATGGCATTTAAGTTTTAATTTGCGTATTATAAAACAGCATTCACCAATATGCCCGCTCTAAAATTTGCACACCGCAGCGTTTTAACATTTATCATATTATCCGCAGTAGTATTTACTGCATCGGCACAAAAACAAAAAACCGAGAATAAAAAAATAAAGGATTATGCCCAATTGGTTGATCCTTTTATTGGTACGGGCGGGCACGGACACACTTATCCCGGCGCTGTGCTGCCTTTCGGCATGGTACAGCTGAGTCCGGATACCCGTTTAACAGGCTGGGATGGCTGCTCTGGTTACCATTATACCGACACCGTTGTTTATGGCTTTTCACATACCCACTTAAGCGGTACTGGCGATCTGGATTATTGCGATGTATTGTTTATGCCCACCACCGGCGAACCCCGGTTTAAGAATACAGATTACCTGTCGGGCTTTAAAAAGAAAAATGAGGAGGCATCTCCTGGTTATTATAAAACGCTGCTTGATAAATATAACATTGGCGTAGAGCTTACGGCTACTACGCGTGTTGGTGTGCACCGCTATAATTTCCCATCCACCCCAAATGCCAACATTATTATTGACCTGCAACACCGCGACGAGGTGCTTGACTCCTGGATAGAAGTTGTAAATGACCATGAAATACGAGGTTTCCGAAAATCCGGATCATGGGCGGCAGATCAGCAGGTGTATTTTTACGCTAAGTTTTCAAAACCATTTAAAACTTACGGTATAGCCAGTGATGACCAGGTACAGGAAGGGAAAAACAAACTCGAGGGGAAAAATATCAAGATGTACCTCCAGTTTGATAACCCCGGCGAAGTAATTGCCAAGGTGGGCATATCAGCGGTGAGCACTGACGGTGCCTTAAAAAACCTGGATGCCGAAGTACCGGATTTTGATTTTAAAAAGGTACAGAAGGCTGCAAAAACTGCCTGGAATACCGAACTAAATAAAATACAGGTTGAAGGCGGTGCCCCTACCGTAGCGCAAGCCACTCAAGCGGCGCAAACAGACATCAGGGTAAGCAATAAGCCAAACGCAAAAAGACCTGCAATTCCTGATTATGCTAAAATTAAACAAACCATATTTTATACTGCGCTTTATCATACAATGCTCGCCCCCAGTATTTATAATGATGTTGACGGACAATACCGCGGTTTAGATCAAAAAGTACATACCGCACAGGGATTTAATTATTATACGGTATTTTCTTTATGGGATACTTACAGGGCCGAACATCCCCTGCTCACCCTGATAGATAAAAAACGGACCCTCGATTTCATTAAAACTTTTTTAGCCATGTATGAGCAGGGCGGTTTATTGCCAATGTGGCCATTAGCCAGTAATGAAACTTTTGCCATGATTGGCAATCACTCCATTCCAGTTATTGTAGATGCTTATGCAAAAGGGATTCGTGATTTTGATGCCGCAAAGGCCTTTACAGCTATGAAAGCGGCAGTAAACCGTGATCAGTTTGGTTTAGATGATTACCGCAATGATGGTGTAGTGTTGGCCGATACGATAGATCTTTCAGTTTCAAAAACGCTGGAGTATGCATATGACGACTGGTGTATAGCCCAAATGGCGAAAATGCTGGATAAACCACAGGATTACACAGAATATATACAACGTGCCCAATATTGGAAAAACGTATATAACAACCAAAATGGTTTTATGCAGGCCCGCGTTAACGGCGGCTGGGTATCCCCTTTTGAACCAACAGAAGTAAATCGCAATTATACTGAGGGTAATGCATGGCAATATGCATTCATGGTACCGCAGGATGTGGAAAGTTTAATGGCATGGATGGGCGGCAAACAAGTTTTTGAAACCAAGCTTGATGAACTGTTTACCACTGAATCAAAGCTAAGTGGCAACGCGGTACCCGATGTTACCGGATTAATTGGCCAGTACGCTCATGGGAATGAACCAAGTCACCACATGGCTTACCTATATAATTTCACCGATTCGCCCGATAAAACCCAGCTATATATTGATCGCATATTGCGTGAGGAATATAGCGAAAAACCAGATGGCCTGGCTGGTAACGAAGATTGCGGGCAAATGTCGGCCTGGTATGTAATGAGCTCATTGGGTTTTTATAATATTGCGCCAGGTCAAAGCCAATTCCAGATAGGTATCCCTCAGTTTGATAAGGCGGTTATTTACCTGGAGAACAATAAAAAGTTCACCATTACCAATCCTGGAGCAAGCATAAGCAGGGCTAATATTTACTTGCAGGGCATGAACCTTGCTAAAAAAGCCTATAACAAACTATACCTAAACTATAATGATATTGCCGATGGAGGGGAATTTGAGGTATTTACCGGAAAGCTATCCAACAAAATGTTTTTACAGGATATTGAAAAACCATTTTCAAAAATAGCCGATGACCTGATTGTGGCTAATCCTTATATCATCGCACCATCAAAAGATTTTAAGCAGCCAATCAGCATACAGATAAAAAGTGCAGATGCCGGAGCCAAAATTTATTACACACTTGACGGTTCTATTCCAAACAGCAATTCACTGCTTTATAATCAACCCGTTAATATTTCGACCAATACCACGGTTAAGGCCATAGCTATATTGAACGGAAAAAGCAGCTTTATTGATGAAGCAAATTTTGTAAAGGTAAATTGATCAGATAATTGATCGGGAATTTAATGATTTGATAATAAAATATAATTAGCTTTATTAAAAAAACACCAAATCTTAAATTAACCTATCGCTATGAACGAGTTTCCATCAAAAGATGACGGCAAAACAGCCGGCATTGTCAGTTACTTTACAATTATTGGTTGGCTTGTAGCCTATTTCGCTATCTATAAGGATAATAAGACAGCGTTAGCGAGTTATCAGCTAAGGCAAACTTTATTATTTCACATCGTTTCCATTATAGTTTATTATGCCGCAGGGGCCATTTTTGCAGCTGTATTTTTTTCGGGCGGCTTTTCGCTTGGTTATTCGCTTTACTGGGTAATTAAAGTGGCATTATTTGTACTGTGGATCATCGGGTTTATCGGTGCTATCAATGGCGATCAAAAACCAATTCCCCTTATTGGCGACAAAGCACAATCAATGTTTTCAAATATTTAATCATACTTAAAGTTTGCCGTGCCTGGCAGATATACAGGACGGTAAACTCTATTCCTTTTCCAGCAATTTCTTTGATTCATCCAGTTTTTCCTTCTCCTCTTTCGATAAAACTGGATATTGCAACTTCAGGTCTTTCAAAGTTTGTAATATAACTGATGAAATGGCGATCCGTGTAAACCATTTTTTATCGGCTGGTATAATATACCACGGACTGTTCTTGGTGGCTGTTTCCTGAATCGCTTTCTCGTAAGCATCCATATAATCGCCCCAGCGTTCCCGTTCTTCAATATCTGCAGCCGAAAATTTCCAGTTCTTTTTTGGGTCATCTATCCGTTTTAAAAAGCGCTCTTTTTGCTCATGTTTTGATAAATGCAGAAAAAACTTGATGATAACCGTTCCGTTATCCGTCAGATGCTTTTCAAAGGCCCGGATACTTTCGTAACGTTTGGCCCAAAACTTATTATCAATAAGTTTAACATCATCAATACCAGGCAAATTTTCTTTTAACAGTAGCTCCGGATGCACTTTTGTTATCAGTACATTTTCATAATGCGAACGGTTATGAATGCCGATGCGGCCACGCTCGGGCAGCGCACGGTAATGCCGCCATAAAAAGTCATGCTCGTAATCTTCAGTACTGGGTTGTTTAAAGCTATAAACCTGACAGCCCTGTGGGTTTAAACCCGACAAGGTATGCGCGATAGCACTGTCTTTACCTGCCGCATCCATCGCCTGAAAAATTATCAATAAAGCATATTTATTAGCCGCATATAGTTCAGTTTGCAAATCAAAAGTTTCTTCAATTAGCCCGCTTAAAACTTCTTTAGCATCCTCTTTTTCAAAACCATCGGCATATCCCGCGTCAAAATCATTAAGTGAAAACTTTTTACCATTGCTTATCCTGAATTTACCAATCATGTTGCTCATATTTAAAAAAATGGCTTTACACTTTGTTAACTTAAAATTTAGATGTTAAAATTGCGTTGATAATAATGCTGTTTATTTTTAAAGCCGGATATTGGTAAACAATTTAAAGGCTTACGCTTGGCAACTGGCTTACAACATGCGTATCTGTAACTTTTATGTAAACTGTATATATTAATATTTGTTTGAAGCTATGATATAGCGCCATAATTTTACATCTTTACCCAATGTTCAGACGTATACGAAACCGATTTCTGAGATATTTCGCCATATTTATTTACTTCGTTATTATCTTTTTCTGTTCTATTGAACTTAACTTCCTTTGGCTGTCAGGATACTCACCTGATATGCAGGATATTAAAAACCCCATCATGTCAGTGGGTTCTGAAGTTTATACCGCCGACGGCAAATTAATAGGTCAATATTACAAAGAGAACCGTTCACCGGTTGAATTAAAAAACATATCCCCAAACCTTGTAAACGCTCTTGTAGCTACCGAAGACGTACGTTTTTACAAACACAACGGTGTTGACTTTTATTCCTTTTTTACCAGCATGCTTTCCACTGCCAAAGGTGAACGCCGCGGCGGAAGTACCATTACACAGCAATTGGCAAAAAACCTTTTCGAAACACGTAAAAGAAAGTCGCAGGGTTTAATTAAGCGCGTACCGCTAATTAATACCGTAGTTTATAAGTGTAAAGAGTGGCTCACGGCGTTTAAAATAGAGCATGTTTACAACAAACAGCAAATACTTACCATGTATTTCAATACCGTGCCTTTTGGGAACAATTCATTTGGCATTAAAACGGCTACATTAAAATATTTTAATAAAACACCTGATCAGGTAACCCCGGCCCAGGCTGCATTGCTTATAGGTATGCTTAAAGCTACATCGAGCTACAACCCTATTAAAAATCCGGAACGCGCCCTTGAACGTCGTAATACTGTATTGGGGCAGATGGAAAAATATGGTTACCTGACAAAATCCGGATATGATACCAGCGCCAAATCGCCCATAAAACTTGACCTGAGCTATGTGGAACAGGACTCGCATGGCGACTCCTATTTAAGGCGCGCGGTCGAAAAATGGCTGGATAAATGGTGCAAGGAAAATGATTATAACCTGTACGAGGACGGACTTAAAATTTATACTACCATTGATTCACGCATGCAGCAATATGCCGAGGAAGCCGTAACCGAGAAGATGAAGATGCTGCAAAAGCGCTTCAACAATTTGTGGGGTAACAAAAATCCGTGGCGCGATTCAAAGGGTGTGGAAATCAAAGATTTTATATTGAAAAATGAGCAGAGATTACCGATTTATAAATTGCTCGATAAAAAGTACAAAGGCGATACTACTGAAATTCAACATTACTTTAAACAGAAAAAACGCATGACCGTTTTTACCTGGAAGGGTGAACAGGATACTACTTTTTCAAGTATCGATTCCATTAAATATTATGCTAAGATCCTTAATACCGGTATGATGACCCTGGAACCATCAACGGGTAAAATAAAGGTTTGGATTGGTGGCATCGACCATCGTTTTTTCAATTACGATCACGTAAACCAATCGCGCAGGCAGGCAGGCTCTACCTTTAAGCCCTTTGCTTACTTAACCGCTTTGGATAACGGTTTTACTCCCTGCGATAAGTTTACCGACAAACCCGTAACTATCAAATACAAGGATAATGGTAAGGATGAAGTTTGGCAGCCAAACAACGCCGATTTCAATTTTTCATATCGCGAAATGTCATTACGCTGGGCCATGGGCAAATCGGTAAACTCCATAACCGCGCAGCTAACCGAAAAAGTTGGCTGGGATAAAATTGTAGAATATGCGCATAAATGTGGTATTGAGAGCCCGTTAAAATCAGTGCCATCAGTATCTTTAGGCTCAAATGATGTTTCGGTTTTTGAAATGGTACGGGCTTATAGCACATTCCTGAACAAAGGCCAAAAGTTAGATCCGATGCTGGTGACCAAAATAACCGACCAGCAAGGAAATGTGTTAAAAGAGTTTGAACTCAAAGAAGAACGCGCTATAAGCGAGGAGACTGCCTGGCTGATGCTTTACATGTTCCGCGGTGGTATGGAAGAGCCTGGAGGCACCTCTCAGGCCTTGTGGGAATATCCCGGGTTATGGAAAAAAGACAACCAGATAGGCGGTAAAACAGGCACCTCGTCCGACTATGTTGATGGTTGGTACATGGGTATTACTAAAGACCTGGTTACAGGAATCTGGGTAGGTGCCGATGACAGGAGCGTTCACTTCACTACCTCCGAAACCGGCGAGGGTTCGCATACAGCACTGCCTATTTTTGGCCGGTTTATGGAAAAAGTTTACGCCGATCAGAAATTGGGTTATACCTATGGGGCTTTCCCAAAACCATGGGTTAAAATAACCAAAGAATATAATTGCCCTTCGCCCAGGATAGTAGAAGACACTACAGCCACTGATAGCGTAAGCAACCCTATTGACACAACTGGCGTATTACCTGTACCGGCACCTACAACGCCGCCAGAAAATCCGGAGAATACACCGCCAAATCAATAAAACATTTTGTATTAATGGCGTATGCTTATAAATATAATATAACCGGTAGATCATTAAGGTCTGCCGGTTGTGTTTTAACCGGTAATAAATAGTAATTTGCTTTAGTAATACCCTATTTCATTAAATTAGCCATATACACTTAGTTAAGTTTATGAATAACAACTACTCCTTATCAAACAAAGCTAAAAAGGCCGTTTTAATAACGATTTGTCTTATTGGTTCCCTGCTGATGAGTTCCGGCGCCCATGCGCAATACTTCGGTCAAAATAAGGTACGGTACAAAAATCTTAAGTTTAAGGTTTATAAAACACCGCACTTTGAAATTTACTATTATTTAAAGAATGACAGCATGGTTAAGCGCTTTGCACAGGAAAGCGAACTGTGGTATACCCTGCATCAGCAAATATTCAGGGATACATTCAGGACCGCAAACCCCATTATTCTATATGCCAACCATCCCGATTTTCAGCAAACTACAGCCATCGATGGCGAAATCGGTGTAGGTACCGGCGGTGTTACGGAGGGTCTTAAAAACAGGGTGGTAATGCCTGTGATGGAAACTAACCAAACCACACGGCACGTTATTGGTCACGAGTTGGTGCACGCCTTTCAATATCGTGCATTACAAGGCGGCGAAAACGAAAGTTTTGATAATATCAATAACATCCCGTTGTGGATGATTGAGGGTATGGCCGAATATCTTTCGTTAGGTAAAAAAGATTCATATACCGCTATGTGGATGCGCGATGCTTATCTAAATCATGACATCCCCTCGGTACGCGACCTTACCGAAAGCAACAAATATTTCCCTTATCGATATGGAGAGGCATTTTGGTCGTACCTGGGATCCACTTATGGAGACACGGTAATCGTACCTTTTTTTAAAAACACGGCCCGTTATGGTTTGGAATATGGCATCCGCCGAACTTTTGGGTATGACGATAAAACCCTTTCGCGTTTATGGAAAAACTCCATCGAGAATACTTACAAACCATATTTAAAAGATACGGTTCAAAAGCCGGTTGGTCTTAAATTGGTCGACAGTAAAACAGGCGGGGATTTGGTAGTGGCGCCGGCAGTTAGCCCTGATGGTAAGTATGTGGCGTTTTTATCTGCAAAAAGTTTATTCTCTATTGACCTTTATCTGGCCGACGCGCATACCGGACGTATATTAAGAAAACTTACCAGTAAGGTATCCAACACCCATATAGACGAGTTTAATTTTATTGAATCGGCGGGTGCATGGTCGCCGGATGGTAAGCGTTTTGCCTTTAGCGTTTTTAATAAGGGCCGGAACCGGATGGTTGTAGTTGATGTGGCCAGCGGGCGTACGGTGGATGATGTATCGATGGAGAAAGCCGAGCAGTTCAGTAACCTTTCATGGTCGCCAAATGGCAAAGATATTGTTTTCCAGGGCTTGTCTGAGGGGCAGGGTGATTTGTACTCCTATAACTTTGATACAAAAAAAGTCACCCAGCTTACCAATGATAAATATTCAGATTATCAGCCAAGCTACTCAAGGGATGGCAAAAAGATTATTTTTTCGAGCGACCGCTCAACGTACGATCAATCGTTAGAACAGGATATCCCATTTAACCTGGCAGAACTTGACCTGGCCACCAGAAAGATAACCGATATTAAAATATTTAACGGCGCAAACAACCTTAACCCACAATATTCGGCAGATGGTTCTCAGGTTTACTTTTTATCAAACCGCGATGGCTTCCGCAATTTGTATCGCTACACACTGAGCAGCGGAAAAATTGAGCAAATGACCGACTTGTTTACCGGCATCTGCGGCATAACCGAATACTCGCCTGCGTTAAGCATCTCCAATAATGATGATGTAGTTTACTCCTATTACCGGGCTCAAAAATATGCGCTGTACAATGCCAAGGCGTCCGACTTTAAACCCGTAACCCTGCAGGCCACAGATGTTAATTTTAGCGCCGCCATGTTGCCTCCGCCGCGTGCTGTAGGTGTCGATCTGATCAACTCAAATCTGAACAATTACCTTGCCTATAAAAAAATCCCGACCGATTCGGTCACCAATATTCCGTTTAAACCAAAGTTTAAGCTCGATTATTTGGCTGGTAGTGGCATTGGTGTTGGGGTAAGCAGTTTTTACGGAACCAGTTTATCAAGTGGTATACAGGGTGTTTTCAGCGATATACTGGGTCGCAATCAGATATTTGCCGCGGCCTCTGTTAACGGGCAGATATATGATTCGGGTGCCGCCATAACCTATGTAAATCAAACCGGTCGCTGGAACCTTGGGTTTGGTATATCGCACATCCCCTACCAGTTCGGTTTGCAAACCAATACCTTCCCGGTTAAAAATGTAGGAGGTAAAAACGAAACGGTACTATCAGATAATATCGATATCATACGCAACTTTGAGGACGCGGCAAGGGTATTCACCTCCTATCCTATCTCAAAAACCACCAGGTTTGAGGTTGGCGCTGGCGCATCGTACAACTCTTACAGGGTTGACCGTTACAGCGATTACTATGCCCTTGATACCGTTGTAAATGCCGATAACAGCAAAACTATTACCACCAATTACATCACGTCCGACCGTAAAAAGATCTCTAATAAAGAAGAAGGTGACCTCATAGGTACCAGCTTAAGATCATACTCACTTTTTCAGGTTTCAACTGCGTTGGTTGGTGACAATTCATTTTTTGGTGTAACAGCTCCACTTAATGGTTTCAGGTACAGGCTCGAGGCAGAATACAATTTTGGAACATATCATTTCTTTGCTCCTACCATCGATCTCCGGAAATATGTACGCGTTGAACCCGTTACTTTTGCTGCCAGATTTTATGGTTATGGCCGTTTTGGGGGCGATGCTACCGGACTTTATCCGCTATATGTGGGCTATCCGTTTTATATAAGAGGCTACGAAGGGCAAACTTTTTATAATAATGGCAAGGGTCAAACCAATAATTTCACTATCGACCAGCTATCGGGCAGCCGTATAGCGGTATTTAACTTTGAAGTCCGTTTGCCATTTACCGGTCCTGAGAAACTGGCCCAAATTAAATCGAAATTCCTGTTTACCGATCTGAACTTATTTTTCGACGCGGGCTTGGCATGGAACGCCGGCGACCATATTTATTTCCAAAAAAATCCACCTGTAATTGGTGAAAAGCCTGTGTTAAATGATGATGGTACCCAATCTGTAGTAGATGGACAGCCGGTCACTCAACCTGTGTATGGCAGGGTTCCGGCATTAAGTGCGGGTATCTCTTTACGGATTAATGTTTTCGGCGCTTTCGTACTTGAACCATATCTGGCCATTCCGTTTAACCGCAATGATGTTAAAAAACCGTTATTCGGTTTAGGCTTTACACCTGGCTGGTAATTCATTGATATTTTAAATAAAAGAAGCCGTCTCATAAGTCAATTATGGGGCGGTTTTTTTATTTAGAGCGATTTAGATAAGCTATTAGGGAAGGCGGACTGTGTTGGTTTGTTCTGTTTTTTGGATTGGTTCAGCTGTCTTTGGGGAGATAAAAGCCTTTTTCTCAGGCTTTCCATTTTCTGAGGTTATGAGCGATGGATAATAACCCTATTTCTACCTCTGTTTTGGACATTCCTTTCAACAGGAATCGTCTGAAACCATGATTGTGCTTCAGTTGTGCGAATACCGGCTCCACATCGGCGGGTCTTCGTTTTCGGTATTTGATGCCCTGTTCTGTATTCAATCTTTCTTTCGCTGCCTGTTTATGTTTTCTCAGACTGTGGTTGATCTCGACGATCCGGTTGCCGGGGTTTTGGTGGCATACGCCCCGCATCGGACAGCCTTCACAGTTCTGCGCCTGATAGCGGCTGATCAGCTGCACAAAACCTGAAGAAGTTATCCGCTGACCGTCGCCAACATGGTGCATGCGCTGGCCCATCGGGCAGGTGAGATAGTTATCCGCTTCGTTATAATGCAGACTATCGTTACTGAATGCTTTGATACCTTCTTTTTGTTCCTTGTCGAACGTATTGTATTTGATATAAGCTTCAATACCTTTTTGCTGCAGCACACCATAGTTCTCATCCGAGCCGTAACCTGCATCGGCAACTATCGCTTTGGGCAGTTCTTTATAAAGGGCTTCGTACTGTTCGATGTGTGAGGGCAACGTTTGATAATCGGTCGAAGCCTGGTGCAGGGTGTAATTGAGAATGAACTGCTCTTGGGTGGAGATCTGCAGGTTATAAGCAGGTTTAAGTTGACCGTTCAGCATATGATCTTCTTTCATCCGCATGAATGTAGCATCCGGGTCGGTCTTTGACATACTGTTACGCCCAGCCAATAACTTTTCCTGTTCATCATATCTGGCCAGGTTCTCCGGCCAATGCTTTTTTGCATAGTTCAGCTTTTGTTTTACTTTCCCCGCCACGTCTTCCTTATCCTCCAATGCCGCGTTGATCTTTGAGATCGTTTCTTTCACTTTCTCAGGGTTGATCTCGCTGTATTCCAGCGGTGCGGTGTCTTTGAGTTCTTCAGCAGCAATACTTTGCGCATAGCCCCATAACTCATCAAGCTGGGCTTTCATCTTCTCTTTACTGTTCTTTATGCTTTTACCCCATACAAAAGTGTACTTGTTCGCCACCGATTCGATCTTGGTGCCATCAGTGAAAACGGCCTCCTTCAATGATACAATTCCTTCCTGTTGTAATAAAAGAACGATCTGTGAGAATATCTGCTTTAGTACCCCTGATAGCTTTTCACTGCGAAAACGGTTGATGGTATTGTGGTCGGGCTTTTTCATGCCCAATAACCACATGAAGTGAACGTTCTGTGCCGCCTGGTCTTCCAGTTTACGTGAGGAATACGTATTGGTCAGATAACCATAAACCAGCAGTTTCAGCATCAGCCGGGGATGAAAACTCGACGCGCCGCCGCCTTGGTACTTCCGGTTGAGTGGCTTGACATCGACCGCGTCAACCACCTGTTTAAC
Organism: Mucilaginibacter sabulilitoris; assembly: GCF_034262375.1. Classification (NCBI taxonomy): domain Bacteria; kingdom Pseudomonadati; phylum Bacteroidota; class Sphingobacteriia; order Sphingobacteriales; family Sphingobacteriaceae; genus Mucilaginibacter; species Mucilaginibacter sabulilitoris. Next base: position 3,474,308 of record NZ_CP139558.1, on the reverse strand, counting down.
TATCCGTACCGGATGACCTGCCGGTACCAATTCTTCCAGTTTATACGGTAAAAACGTTAACTGGTCCGGATCATATGCCTTAAAGACTACCTTGCCTCCCATGTCTTTAAGATACACAAAAAACCGCCCCATATTTGACTTATGAGACGGCTTCTTTTATTTAAAACTTAAACCACTAAAAACGGTTACTTTTGCAGCTATTTATATAATCATCTCACTATATGAAAAAACTGTTGCTGTTAAGCCTGTTAATATACTGCACCACGGTGCTTGCGCAAACCATCGACACAACTGCTCACGTCCCGACAATCGGCACTTTAAAAAACACCGCTGGTGATGGAATGCAGCCTACGAATAACATTGTGCAGAACATTGCATCATCTAATGAACTTTCTGTTTTTTATAATTTCATTAAATCCACCAACCTGACCCAAACTTATGAGAGCAAAGGCCCTATCACCGTATTTGTCCCAGATAACGTGGCTTTTGAAAATTTACCTGTTGGTAAGCTCGATTCGTTGTCCAAACCAATACGCGTTTGGGAGCTTACCGGTATAATGACATACCATGCCGTTGCGGGTAAGTTAAAAGCAAAGGATATTGAAAAACAGATTAACGAACATAAAGGAATAGCCACATTTACAACATTGAGCGGCGCTACCCTAACCGCCAAAATTGATAGTAACAGGAATATCGTATTAGAAGACGAAAATGGTGGTCAAAGCATTATAAGCCGTTTTGATATTGAACAAAGCAACGGCATGATGCATATTGTAAATAAAGTACTTATCCCAAAAAACAAAATCATTTAATAGTACCAGTGGATGACAATCCGTTAAAAATAATATTACGTATTTAAAGTATAATTAATTGTAAGGACGAGCCGTATTTTACGACTAATGTTTACAATGCTTTAAATAATTAAAAATGAAAAGATCAATTTTAGCGATAGTAATATTAGGTGTTCTGACCTCCTTTGGCTGTCAGAATAGCAACGGGCAGGATGCCAAAAGAAAGCTGAGTAAACCTGCCGCCGAGTGGAAAAAAACATTAACCTCCAATCAGTACCACATCATGGTAGAAAGCGGAACGGAACCGCCTTATAAAAACGAATACTGGAACAATCATGAAAAGGGCGTTTATGTAAGCGCGGCCACCGGTGATATACTGTTCAGCTCTGACGATAAGTTCGACAGCGGAACAGGGTGGCCAAGCTTTGTAAAAGCCTTTGATCCTAAAAAAGTTGCTATTGTACATGATAATAGCTACGGTATGAGCCGTGATGAAGTTATTGAAAAAAGTACAGGTCTGCACCTTGGTCACGTTTTTGACGACGGCCCCGCCGACCGTGGCGGTAAAAGATACTGTATGAACTCGGGAGCCTTAAAATTCATTAAAAAGTAAGGGCTCTCCTGTTAGCATTTACAGATGGGCGCAATTGAGGCCTTACTCGTAAACCATTTTCAAACTTCAAACCAATGGTCAGGTCTATCCAGTCGGGATTAACAGATCTGATCATTTTTTCTTTTTGCGGGCGGGTATAAGTGCTTACCACTTTAAAACGTTCCATAGCCTGCTCTTCGGTATTAATCTCTTCAAAATAAACCAACCGGTTAAGTTGCTGGGCGCTGTCAAAAAACAACGTAGGCATATCACTATAGAACTGTAATGTTTTTACAAGATCAGAGCATAAACCAACATGTAAGTTTTTCCTGTTTCTGTCAGTGATGATATATATAAAACGTTTCATTTATGATAAAAATTTTGGTGAACCGATAATTATTACTAACTTTATGAGCATAAAATTACTAATTATTTTAGCAAATGCAAATTTTATGTCAATAATTTCACAAAATATTAAGTTCCTCCGCAAGAAAAAGGGTTTAACCCAACAGCAATTCGCTGATCAACTGGGCATAAAACGCTCATTAGTAGGTGCATATGAAGAAGACCGTGCTGATCCAAAATATGACTTGCTAAAAACATTAGCAACTTTTTTTGACATCACGATTGATGATTTTATCAATGAAACCATCGACGAAAAATGGGCACCTAAGCCAAAGGGAAACCCTGCAAACCTGCGTATACTAAGTATTTCTGTTGATAAGGATGATAATGAAAATATTGAGATGGTACCGCTTAAAGCAAGCGCCGGTTATTTAAATGGCTATGCAGATCCGGAATATGTATCCCAACTGCCCAAATTTTATTTGCCCATGTTTAAACAGGGTACCTACCGGGCATTTGAAATAAAAGGTGACTCCATGCTGCCTATATTATCAGGCGATATTATTATAGGGGAATACCTGGAGAACTGGGCCGATATTAAAAGCGGCGAAACCTATGTGGTTATATCAAAAAATGATGGCGTAGTATATAAACGTATAGGCAACAAATTTAAAGAGAACAAAAAGCTCAAACTGATATCTGACAATCCGGTATATGAACCTTATGAAATAAACGGTGAGGATGTGCTGGAAATATGGAAAGCTAAAGGCTATATTTCAACCCAATTACCACAACCAACACCCGAGCCAACTATGGAAAGCCTTACCGCAATGATGGCTCAAATGCAGCGTTCTATATCAAACTTGCGACAAAGCAACAATTAAGTTACAACGGCTTATTTAAACCTTTACGGTATATCTTTATCATAAGATTAAAACGTAAATTAAATTAAAAAAGCTATGAAAAAAATTTTGTTAATGTGCTGTTTCCTGATGGGAATTTCGGCATTAAGCTATGCACAAGGTGGCCGTATGAGAAGAAGCCCCGAGGAAATGGCTAAGGGACTGCAAACCCAGTTAAAATTAACTGACGACCAGACCACTAAAATTACTGCTATATACAAAGACCAGGCTACCAAAATGGACAGCGTAAGAACAGCTGCCAATGGCGATAGAAGTGCAATGCGCGGAGCAATGGCACCTTTAAGAAAAGCAACTGATGATAAAGTCAAAGCTGTTTTAACTCCCGAACAAGCAACTGCCTATGATGCCTGGATGAAGGAAAGAATGGACAGGATGAGACAGGGCGGCGGCGGAGGCGGCTCACAAAATTAATTGATAATAAAAAGCGGCTTAGCGCCGCTTTTTTTATTTTTGCAGAAATCAATCGCTTTGACATCTGCCGAAAAATATATCAAAAACAAACTTGATGAAAGGACATCAGCGGGCACGTACCGAACGTTAAAGCCCGAAAACAACCTTATTGATTTTTGCTCGAATGATTATCTCGGTTTTGCCCGCTCAACAGAGTTAAAAAATAATATCTCAACCGAAATCCAAAACCACCCTTACGCTTTAAACGGGGCTACCGGCTCAAGGCTGTTATCCGGAAATGTAACCTATGCCGAAGAACTGGAACAGGAAATAGCTGCCCATCATCAATATGAAGCAGGTTTGCTGTTCAATTCAGGCTACGATGCTAATCTGGGTCTATTATCCTCGTTAGCACAGCGTGGCGATACCATTATACTCGACGAACTGATACATGCCTCTGTAATTGACGGAGCGCGTTTAAGTTATGCCAACAGGTATAGTTTCCGCCATAACGATATAAACAGCCTGGAGACCAAGCTAAAGCTGTCTAAAGGCAATTGCTATGTGGTTATCGAAAGCATTTACTCCATGAATGGGGATACCCCACCATTACTGGAAATATTAAACCTGACTGAAAAATACGGCGCGCATCTGATAGTTGACGAAGCTCACGCCGTAGGCCTCTACCCTGCCGGGTTGGTAAATGAAATGGGGTTACAAAACCGGGTGTTCGCACTCATTGTTACCTTTGGAAAAGCCCTGGGCTGCCATGGGGCTATTGTATTAGGTAGTAATTTGTTACGAGAATACCTGATAAACTTTGCCCGCTCTTTTATTTACACTACAGCATCGTCATTTCATCAGCTGGCGTCTATAAAAATGGCTTATAAGCTTCTCCGAAATGAGACTGCTGACATTATCAATCTTAAAAACAATATCAATTTATTTAAAAGGCAGCTTCGGCCGCATGAGAATTTCCCGTTACTTGACAGCGATAGTGCCATTCAGTGTATTCTGCTAAAGAGCAATGACAAAGCGCGAAAAGCTGCAAACATTTTGCAAAATGCAGGGTTAGATGTAAGAGCTATACTTAGTCCTACTGTTGCAGCAGGCACAGAACGGATACGGATATGCTTGCATGCATTTAATACGACCGATGATTTAACCTTGCTTATTGCTACTATAAACCAATTTATTAATGTCATCTAAGCAACCCATATTTATTACCGGTATTGGTACCGGAGTTGGCAAAACCGTAATTTCCGCTATTGTTACAGAGAAACTGAAGGCCGACTATTGGAAACCCATCCAATCGGGCGACCTGGATAACAGCGATACCTTGAAAGTACAAAGTTTAGTGTCAAATAATGTTTCTCGATTTTTTCCGGAAGCATATCGTTTAACCCAACCTTACTCACCGCACAAATCGGCTGCTATTGATAAAATTGTTATTGATATGCAAAATATTATCGCTCCCCAAACTGATAACCAGTTGGTAATTGAAGGAGCAGGGGGCCTTATGGTTCCGTTGAATGATAACTTCTTGATAATAGATGTGATTAAACAACTAAATGCCCGGGTTATTCTGGTATCGCAGAACTATCTTGGCAGTATAAACCACACACTGTTGTCGCTCCTTGCGCTTAAAAAATATAATATACCGGTAATGGGAATTATATTCAATGGAGATAAGGATATTTATTCAAAAACGTATATCCTGGATTACTCGGGTGTTGATGAGCTGGGGCATATCCCCACTTACGATCATATTAATAAAAAAATGGTAGTTGAAGCCGGCAGCTTTATTAATATATAACACGCCAGTATTTTGCTAAATAAATAATTTGCTTCAAATTAGCCATTGCGTTAAGCACTTAAACACCCGGTTATCATGAAAAATATTACTGTAATTGGTTCAGGCACTATGGGTAATGGCATAGCCCATACCTTTGCACAGCATGGCTTTGAAGTGTCATTGGTTGATATTAGCACAGAAGCGTTAAATAAAGCCGTACAAACCATTACTAATAACCTGGACCGACAGTTAAAAAAAGGAACTATTGATGAGCAGATAAAAACCGAAACCCTCGATCGCATTACAACATTTACAGATCTGGCGCAAGGCGCTGTCAATGCCGATCTGGTAATTGAAGCCGCCACCGAAAACCGGGATATCAAGCTAAAACTGTTTAAACAGCTCAGCGACATTTGTGGCGATGACGTTATCCTGGCATCCAACACATCGTCAATATCCATTACGCAGATTGCCGCGGTAACAAAAAATCCGGGTAATGTTATCGGTATGCATTTTATGAACCCTGTGCCGGTAATGAAGCTGGTGGAAGTAATAAGGGGCTATGCTACTACCGATGAAGTGACAGTCACCATTATGGAGCTTTCTAAAACATTAGAAAAAGAACCCGTTGAAGTGAATGATTATCCGGGTTTTGTAGCTAATCGTATTTTAATGCCGATGATCAATGAGGCCATTTATACCTTATACGAAGGGGTTGCCGGTGTTGAAGAAATTGATACCGTAATGAAGTTGGGTATGGCACATCCGATGGGCCCATTGCAACTGGCCGATTTTATAGGGCTTGATGTTTGCCTGGCTATATTAAAAGTGCTGTATGATGGCTTTGGCAACCAAAAATATGCGCCGTGCCCTTTATTGGTAAATATGGTGACCGCTGGCCACACGGGAGTAAAATCAGGGAGTGGCTTTTACAAGTACACACCAGGTAATAAAGAGCTTATTGTAGCGGATAAATTTGCTGGTAAATAATTAAACTTTTTAAGCTGACCGCTGTCAAAATTCTGTAGTATTTAATAAAATAAACATTTTACAGATGAAAAAGATAGCGAAAATAGGATTATTACTGGCCTTAACAGGCACCTTATTCACCTCCTGCGCTGCTGACTATTATGTTGCCGAACGTCCTGCCGAACCCGTATATGTACGTCCCGTGGCTCCGTATGCCGGGGCCTATTGGGTACCCGGTGAATGGGCATGGCGCGGCAATAGATATGTTTACATAAATGGCTACTATGCCCGCCCGCGTCCGGGTCGTGTTTACGTTCAGGGATACTGGCATCCTGTGCGCCGTGGCTATGCGTGGCACAGAGGGCATTGGAGATAGAGCCCATAACCCCTAAGGGGAGTTTTTAAAATCTAATTCAACAACAAAGCCCGGCTCTTTCCAGAAACTGGGCTTTGTTGTTTTAATATCTGCACATTTGCAAATCAAAAGTCCCCCTTCAGGGGCTGGGGGCTCACATCCTTTCCGGCACATCAATGCCCAGCAGGTTCATGGCCTTGCTGATCACTTTGGCCGATGATGCCGACAACTGCAACCTGAATTGTTTGGATATTTCATCCTCAGCCTGCAATATTGACTTTTCGTGATAGAATTTATTGTATGCTTTGGCCAGTTCATATACATAATTGGCTATAACTGCCGGACTGTAATCATTTGCTGCCGCACGTATAATATCCGGGAATTGGGTTAACAGCACAATCAGATCACGCTCAACCGCGGCAAGTTCAGTTATTTCTATGTTATTGTTCACCTGGTAATCAGCCCTGCTTAGTACCGATTTAATACGGGCATGGGTATATTGAATGAACGGTCCGGTATGTCCCTGAAAATCAACCGACTCATTAGGGTCAAACAACAGGCGTTTCTTGGGATCAACTTTCAGCAGGAAATATTTAAGCGCACCCATACCTATAGTATGGTAAAGTTGCAATTTATATTCTTCGCTAAAATTATCAACCTTGCCCATGGCCTCAGTTTGTTCTTTAGCAGTTGCGTTCATCTCTTCCATCAAATCATCGGCATCTACAACCGTACCCTCGCGCGATTTCATTTTACCCGATGGCAAATCAACCATGCCATATGATAAATGGAACAAACCATCGGCACCAGCCTTGCCCAGCTTCCGCAGTATCAGGAAAAGCACTTTAAAGTGATAATCCTGCTCGTTACCTACCACATAAATGGATTTATCCATGTGATAGTCGTTATATTTTAGCTGGGCGGTACCCATATCCTGGGTGATATAAACTGATGTACCATCTGACCTTAGCACCAGTTTTTCATCAAGTCCGTCGGCTGTAAGGTCAATCCATACGGAACCATCCGGCTTTTTGAAAAACACGCCTTTCTCAAGGCCTTCTTCTATGATGTCTTTCCCTAAAAGATAGGTATTTGACTCGTAGTAGTATTTATCAAAATCAACGCCTAACTGCTTATAAGTTTCGGCGAAACCTGCATAAACCCACTCGTTCATGGTTTTCCACAAGCCAATCACTTCTGCATCACCGGCTTCCCACTTTTGCAGCATTTGCTGTGCCTCTTTTATAACGGGAGCATTCTTTTTAGCTTCTTCCTCACTTTGACCTTCGACTTTGAGTTCATCAATCTGCGTTTTATAAGCTTTATCAAACAGTACATAATACTTACCTACCAAATGATCGCCTTTTAAGCCCGATGACGCAGGCGTTTCGCCATTACCAAACATTTGCCAGGCCAACATAGATTTGCAGATGTGTATACCGCGGTCATTAACCAAATTGGCTTTCACTACCTCATAACCAGCAGCATCCAATATTTGTGCAACGGAATAACCTAACAGGTTGTTGCGGATATGCCCGAGGTGCAACGGCTTATTGGTATTTGGTGATGAATATTCTACCATCACTTTTTGCCCATTTGGTTTTGCTACTGCAAAATTATCAGGCAGTACAACGTTATATAATTGACTGATCCAGTATTCGTCGCTTATAGAGATATTGAGAAAACCCTTTATCACATTAAATGAGGCTATCTCTTTCAATTCATTTTTCAGGAACTCCCCTATTTCGGTACCGGTTTGTTCCGGCCCTTTGCGCGAGAACTTGGTGAACGGAAAGGTTACTATGGTAATTTGCCCTTCAAATTCTTTCCGGGTTTCCTGTAAACTTATAGCGGCTGGGGCTACATCAGTTTGGTACAGATGTTTTATCGCTTTAACAGCCGCATCAATAATAAAATCCATGCGGCAAAATTAATTAAATTGCCAATATCCCGGCTATAATAAAATGTTGATTATTCTGAATAGATTTGTTGTACTTATAACCCCTTATGATATTAACCAACAACGATTTTAAGATAGATGTAACATCCGAAATTGGCAGCTTGCGCAGTCTACTGATCCACAGTCCCGACAGTGGTCTGGGTAAAGTTGTACCTTCAAAAGCCCAGGACTGGCTTTTTGAAGATATTGTACACCTGGATACCATGCGTAAAAACGAGTATGATTATTACGTAAAACTCCTGCTCTATTTTTTAGATCCTGATAAAATAAAGGGCAAATTACAGCAGATAGATGATGATGCCGACCGCTTGTTTTTTAAACCTGATAATATAGCCTTTCATTCCTCTAACAAGGTAATTGAGATACAAACTCTGCTGGCCGATATTTTACAGCAGTATGATATCCGCGAAAAACTGACAGCCTCAGTTTGCGCTATTGAAAGCTGCAACTACCGCTTGCAGGAACAACTCATTAATACCGACCCGGTTGAACTGGCTAAAATATTCATATCAGGGTCCTTAAATAATGAGGAAATGATATTTGCCCCTATACCAAACCTTATTTTTTCGAGGGACATTGGCATTGCGGTGAACAACCACATGCTGCTCAACAAACCTGCTAAAAAGGCCCGTTTCCGCGAAACCCTACTGGCCCGGTACATATTTTTCAACCACCCATTGTTCGCTGCGTACAGCAATAATATACTCGAAATACCCGAAACCGCTCAGCATTTTTTACGCCCGGGCGAAGACAGTCTGGAAAAAACGACGCTGGAAGGCGGCGACGTAATGATGGTGAGTCCGCAGCATTTAATTATAGGTTGCAGTGAACGTACCTCTATCAGCGGTGCAAATGAAGCTATTAAATTATTGTTTGATAACGATGTGGTAAAAAAAGTAACTGTTGTAAAAATTCCGCATAAGCGCGATTACATGCACATCGATACTGTGTTTACACAAGTGAAACGTGATACCTGGGTACTACTGCGCTCATTGGCTGTAGGTGAAGCACCACTGGAAGAACAGGAGCCTATATCGTGGTTCGCTGATAAAAAACAAAAAGACAGGGCCGAAATTGTGCAGTTTGAGAAAGATAAAAAGCCCCGTCTGTTTGGCTGTATTGAGGACCTCCTGGCCGATATCAGCGAGAATGATCTGCAAAGCAAAACCAAAACGAAATTCATTTATTCGGGTAATAGCACCTTCCCCTTTGATGCACGCGAACAATGGACAGACTCCTGTAATCTGCTGGCTATAAAAGAGGGTGTTGTTTTGGGTTACGACCGCAACGATAAAACGGTAGAGGCCTTTAAACAAAACGGCTTTGCTATCATCAGGGTGAACGAATTGCTTCAGAAATTTGAAACCGGCGAGCTTGATCCGCAAGAAATGACCGATACCTTAATTTTAATGCCTTCGGCAGAACTTTCAAGGGCCCGTGGTGGTTTTCATTGTATGAGCATGCCGCTATTGAGAGAAAAGGTTGTATAGCATAAAACAAAAAATATTTTATGTAAAACATAAAATATTTTTTGTTTTATGCCTGATATATATTTATGTTTGTATTACTAAACAATACAGACATGAAAACTAATTCGAAATGGCTTTTAAACACTGTGAGGGTTATACTGAGCATATTGTGGTATGTTAACATCGTTTTAATAATCATCGCTTTCTCTCTGTTAACATGGAAATTTATTACAGCCGATGCTGTTGATTTTAGCACGCCTGTTAAATATCCCACTCATCCGGAGGTTATTAAACTCGTTCCGTTAATACCTGATACAGGTCCTGTTACTGTACAAAGCGACCAGGGTATGCTGAAAATGCAGGTGAGAAATACAGTTGGCCAAATAGTTACCGCCTATTTCTTTCTTATATTATTTGAGGTATTAGTTATGATTATCGTATACCAGCTACGTAAGTTTTTTGAAAGTATAAAACAAGATATGCCGTTTAAATATGATAATATCAAAAGGCTGCGCATAACGGCTCTGTGCTTCGCCTCCTTAACGCTGCTACATATTTTGCAGGGCATAAGTACTTCAATATTATTAAGGAGCTACGTTAAAGATTACGGGCAGATGGTATGGTCGGAAAGTTTTACAGGCCTGATTTTGGGTGCTGTGATTTATATTATGGCTGATATATTTAGGTATGGTTTTGAACTTCAAAAAGAAAATGGAGAGTTTGTATAATGGCTATCATAGTAAACCTTGATGTAGAAATGGCGAAAAACAAGATGTCATTAAAAGAACTTGCCGAACGTCTGGATATCAGCATGACCAATCTTTCGCTGCTCAAAACTGGCAAAGTAAAGGGAGTACGATTTGACACGCTCGAAGCGCTTTGCCGTGAATTGAAGTGTAAACCCGGCGATATATTAGATTACAAAGCAGACTGACAACAAATTACAATTATTGCTGTTACAATCTAAAAATTACATATTGCACTATGCAATCAACCAATAGCATATTAATGATACGGCCGGTAAGTTTCGGGTTTAACGAGCAAACTGCAGATAGTAACGCGTTTCAGAACCGCGATGCCGACCAGCAAGCCGTTCAGGATAAGGCACTGGCCGAGTTTAACGGTTTTGTGAATACTTTAAAAGAAAATGGTGTAAGTGTTACCGTAATTGATGATACACCGCAGCCGCATACCCCCGACTCTATTTTCCCTAACAACTGGGTATCATTCCATGCCGATGGTAATGTTTTCCTGTATCCCATGCAGGCCGAGAACCGCAGGCTGGAACGCCGCGAGGATATCATCAGCAAGCTGGAAGATAGTTTTAAAGTTGCCCATGTAATTGACCTGAGCCGCTTTGAAGCAGAAAATAAGTTCCTGGAAGGCACAGGTAGCATGGTACTCGACAGAGAGAACAAAATAGCCTACGCCGGTCTTTCGCCCCGTACAGATCAGGAAGTACTAAAATTGTTTGGTGAACAGGCCGGTTATAAAATCATCAGTTTTGAAGCTGCCGAAGCCAATGGCAAAGCCATATACCATACCAACGTACTGATGTGTATAGGCAGCGGGTTCGCGGTAATTTGTGCAGATAGTATCCCAAATCCGCATGAAAAGGTAGTGGTTCTGGAGTCGTTAAGATCAACCCGGAAAGAAGTGATCACCATCAGCTTTGATCAGATGAACCGCTTTGCAGGCAATATGCTGGAAGTGAAAAGCAATAAAGGCGAAACCCTGATTGTGATGTCGCAAAATGCTTACCAGGCCCTGGATGAAGAACAGAGATTGGCCCTCCAAAAATACGGCAAACTGGTGTATGCTGATATCAACACCATTGAAACCAATGGCGGCGGCAGCGCCAGGTGCATGATGGCGGAGGTGCATTTGCCGGTGGGGAAATAGATGAAAATGCTCACGATGTTCATGTTCACGCCCCGGTGAACAGCGTGAACATTCATGAACATTTGATAATCAAACATTTAAGTTTAGTAATTCCTCTGCTTGAAGCTTACTAAGTTCTTTGTCGAAAACATCTTTTGTTCGATAAGAGATCCAACCATTAATAAAGCCAACTATAATTGGTGCTATTGCTAACCAACCCGTTAACCAAATATTATTCATGATAAGAATTTAGGTAAGCAATTTAATAAAAATGCTTCGAAGTTACTATGTTATTACTTATACTCCATTCCTAACTTCTGGTCTGGGCAACATCTTAGGTTCAAAATGTTTCCTTGTTTTAATAACTTTAGATTCTACGATTTTTATTTCGGTTTCAGATAACTGAAACTTCAACAACTTATCCTGAATTCTCTGTATATTAAAGTACCATCCTAAAGACCCAAGTATAAATAAAACTATTCCAGAAGTAAGTAAAAATTGGAATGAGCTGTTATCATCTTTCTTCACGTCATTATAATAGGCAATTTCCTTTTTATGTTTTTTATCAATTGCATCCATTCTAATATATAATAACTCTCTAATATAAAAACTTGATGCCACTCCTTGTTTTGATATTACGTAATCGGGAGATTTAATTCTTTTCAAAAGTCCATGAAAATACATGTCTATGTCCTCTATTTTAGATAAAGTATCTATTACTTTTTTATGATTTAATTCGTCAGCTATTATTAAAAAGTCATTTTCATCCATCAAGCCACTGTTTGTAAAATTTTTGAGTTCTGTCGAATCTATATATTTCAGAACTTTAACAAACGCTTTTTTTTGCACTTCGTCCACTTCAGATATCGAATCAATCGAAAATATAGGCTGTGTTTTATTGTATCTGTTTAAATGGGTATCTCTGAAATAAAAAGCAAAAACGATTAAAGCCAAGCCAAACATAAAGGCAAATTTATACAAGCTATCGGTAGGAAATGGCAGGTTAAACATAGGGGTAAGGATTTGATTTATAAATAAATATAAATAAAAAAGGCATCTTTAAGGATGCCTCTAAATTATATTGCGTAATAATTACTAAGAGTATGTATAAGCAATCCAATCTTAGAATACTGTTCCTGCGCCCCCTGTCAGCATAACAGCAAGGCTGTATCTCCTTAACTTAAACCCACCTCGCTAACCCTCCACAAATAAATTACATTCAGACTATAAATTTTATCCCAACATTTGGCCATTAATTCCGTTTAAAAATTACATTTTTGCCAAAATTTTAAAGCATGCAGAGTTACCAGGAATTTCTTGATTTAAGTGTAGGTTTTCCGCAGGATGGTTTTGAGATCATCGACGACGAACTATATTTTCAGGATCTTAATTTAATGGAGATGATTGAAACGTACGGCACTCCCCTGCGCTTCACTTATTTACCCATGATAACCAAGAAGATACAGCAGGCCAAGCTGTTATTTCAGCAGGCTATTATCAAAAACAATTATCGCGGCAGCTATAAATATTGTTACTGTACCAAAAGCTCGCATTTCAGGCATATTGTTGAAGAGGCGCTCCGTAACGAGATCCATCTCGAAACATCATCGGCATTTGATATGCCCATGATTGACGCCCTGGAGAAAAAGGGTGCTGTTAACAAAGATATTACGGTAATTTGCAACGGTTTTAAAACGTTCCAGTATAAAACCTATATTATTGACATGCTGCATGATGGCTTTAAAAACATCATCCCTGTATTGGACAATAAAGAGGAGTTTAACCTGTACGATGATGAGATTGAGATGGATACCCCATGCAACCTTGGTATCCGTATAGCAGCAGAAGAGCAGCCCGATTCGCAATTCTATACCTCGCGTTTAGGTGTGCGTATGGAAGATGTTATTGATTTCTATCATAACAAGATAGAAGAGAACCCTAACTTCCAGGTAAAACTATTACACTTCTTTATCAACTCCGGTATATCCGATACCCCATATTACTGGAACGAACTGGAGAAATATGTAACGCTTTACTGTAAATTTAAAAAGGTAAACCCGGCTTTGGATACGCTTGATATTGGTGGTGGTATGCCGTTTAAAGATTCGTTGGTTTTTGATTTTGATTATGAGTACATGATCAATGAAATTGTAAGTCGGATTAAAGAGATCTGCGCCGAACACGATACCATTGAACCGGATATTATTACCGAATTTGGTAAATATACCGTTGCTGAGGCTTCAGGCATTTTATACAAGGTTTTGGGCCGCAAGCAACAAAATGACCGTGAAAGATGGCTGATGCTTGATGGTTCATTTATCACCAACCTGCCCGATGTTTGGGCACTGAACCAAAAATACATTCTGTTACCGGTTAATAACTGGGATTCGGAATACGAGCGTGTAAACCTGGGCGGCATTACCTGCGACGGGCAGGACTATTACAACCAGGAAGCACACATGAACAGCGTATTTATGCCTAAAACCCGTAAGGTTCAATACCTGGGCTTTTTTAATACAGGAGCTTATCAGGAAGTATTGAGCGGCTACGGGGGTATCCACCACTGTTTACTGCCATCTCCCAAACACGTGATCATCCGCCGCAACCGCGATGAGACATTCAACTTTGAAGTATTCGGTGAGGAGCAAAACAGCAAGCAGGTTCTGAAAATCCTGGGCTATACTACTTAACAGTTTGCAGTGGGCGGTTTGCAGTTATCTGCAGGCAGTTTGCATTTTAAATATTGATAGCGATGGGTTAAACTCACCGCTATTTTTTTGACCGTTGATTGAGGGTGATTGATTGATTTCGTTGATTTTGTCGGAACCTTGATTCACAGGATTAAGGGATCACAGGATTTTGATTAACTTGTTTCCCAATTTTATTATTCACTATTCACTACTCACTACTCACTACTCACCACTCACCACTCACTTCGCTGATGCTACACCCCAATAGCAGCTGTTCCTGATCTTTTTAAGTATTTCGGGTGTTACGCTTGATACTTCCCGCTGGTATTTATTTTGAGAATCAAGCAAATACATGGAGCCACTCTGGTTATTATAAAGGTATGAGCACAGCTTTTTTTCTTCGCCATTGTTATTTTCCCTCACATCCACCTTTAAACCATTGGTTGTGGTAGTGCCATCAGCAGGTTCGGCCGGGGCCGAAGCTTTGATCCAGTTAACTGTATAGGTTATGTCTTGCGGCGATACCGATGCTGTGTTTTCTTTATAGCTTTTGCTGGTTTGTATTACCTGTAACAGGCATTTTACACAGGGGTCCGCAACGGTAGCCATACCATAATTTTTTCTCGGATTGTTGATCACGCTGTCTTTTTTTCCGGCTACTTGCACAGCAGTTTTTGAAATATCATTTGATACCGGCTTTGGTTTGGACTGATCACAGGCAAACAAGGTTATGCTTATAATGCCAATGCAGGCACAAAGTTTCAATATATTCATGGCAGGTTTATACTAATTATATTCTTACTATACAGTATTGACTGCTTTTTGTGTTAAATATGATCAATTTGGGTTTCATGAGGGGAAAAATCACGATTGTTTAAATTTAAACATGGTTTTTATTGCAATTAGAGGACAGGAAAAGACAGCTTTTTCTATAAAATTTCTTAAAATTGCCTGATTTAATTTTCCCCGCTGTAAAACAATCCGGCAGGACTTAATCATCATAACAATTTTTCCAAAATCAGGTTATACCTGATATAATTTAATTTGCACATCCCCCTTACGGGATACTATAAAAAGATGGCTAATAGCGATAAAGTTTCAGGAACAACGGTTGATGTAGTTTTAATTGGTGCCGGTATTATGAGCGCCACGCTTGGGGTAATGCTTAAGGAATTGCAACCTGATTTAACCATTGAAATTTTTGAACGACTTGATGTTATTGCCGCCGAAAGCTCGGCCCCGATGAATAATGCGGGTACTGGTCACTCGGCCTTTTGCGAATTAAATTATACGCCCGAGCTTCCGGATGGTACGGTTGAAATAAAAAAAGCGATAAAAATTGCCGAGCAGTTTGAAATATCAAAAGAATTCTGGTCATACCTTATCGACCAAAAATACATACCATCGGCACAAAGTTTTATCCGCAAGGTGCCGCACATGAGCTTTGTTTGGGGTGCCGAAAATGTAAATTACTTAAAAAAACGCCAGCAAGCACTTACCAAACATCACTTTTTCAAAGGGATGGAATACTCTGAAGACCGTGCGCAACTGCAGCAGTGGATACCGTTAGTAATGGAAGGCCGTGATGAGAACGAAAAAGTTTCGGCTACGTTTATGGATCTGGGTACCGATGTAAACTTTGGCAGTTTAACCAGCAGTTTGCTCAGTCAATTAAAACAAAAAAACGGTGTAAACCTGCACATCAACCACGATGTAACCAACCTGAAACGCAACAATGATAATAGCTGGCTGGTAACCGTTAAGGATAAAGCTTCCGGCCAAAAAAGAAAGTTAAACGCCAAATTTGTTTTTGTTGGTGCTGGTGGCGGCGCTTTACACCTTTTGCAAAAATCGGGCATTCCGGAAAGCAAGGGCTTTGGCGGTTTCCCGGTAAGCGGGCAATGGCTGGTATGCAACAACCCCGATGTTATTAAACGTCATGAAGCTAAAGTTTATGGCAAGGCCTCGGTAGGATCTCCTCCAATGTCGGTTCCGCATTTGGACACCCGCATGATCAATGGTAAAAGGGAATTACTTTTTGGCCCTTATGCCGGTTTCTCTACCCGTTTCCTGAAAAAAGGTTCATTACTTGACCTCTTTTGCTCCATTAAGCTTAACAACATATTACCATTATTGGCCGTAGGACGCGACAACTGGCCGCTAACCAAATATCTTATCAGCCAGGTAATGCAATCGCCTACCGACCGTTTAAAGGCACTACAAGAGTATATGCCAACAGCAAAAGCAAGTGAATGGGATTTGGACATTGCCGGCCAGCGTGTACAGGTTATAAAAAAAGACGCCAAACATGGTGGTGTGCTTGAATTTGGTACTGAAGTAGTAACCTCATCCGATGGTAGCATATCTGCATTGCTGGGAGCTTCGCCGGGCGCATCAACATCTGTTCCTATCATGATCCACCTGATTGAACGCTGTTTCAAAAACCATATAAAATCAACCAACTGGCAGGAAAAATTAAAGCAGATGATACCATCATACGGACAGTCATTATCCAATGATGCGGCATTAAGCGAAGCTACAAGAGCCAGGACAAGCGAGGCGTTGGGACTGGTGTAACCTCTCCTAAGTCATCCCGAATTTATTTCGGGATCTCATTAGCAAAGTACTAAGCTTAAACAATGCTGACTTTGCAAGTGGGATACTGAAACAAGTTCAGCATGACGCTATTGGTTGTAAGGTCCTACTGAAATGCCCCAGCCGTCATATTACTATTCACAGCCGTTTCTTTAACTTTAAACTCGGCCGCTTGCCCAAGTAACGTTGTTTTAATTGAAAAAGGAATTTTAATACCGCCGTTTATACCTTCATAATCACTCCATTCATTTACCGAATTTATTGGCCCTTCTATTACCTGTTTTACCTTCAATCCGTTTTTCTGGTTATAAAAGTTCTTTACTACAGCTCCATCGGCTACATTAACGTCAATTTCATAAGCAAGGTCGCCATTAACAATTTTAAGCGTTGAGTCGAGTTGCATGGGGTAGCCATTTTTTTCATAGTCGAGCTCCGGAAATGGCTTGCTTCTTATTTTTAGTAATCTCTTACTTACATCATCTAAAGGCAGTTCACGGTTAAGCTGCTGGGCACTTACATTATCTCCATTTACCAAAATATGGTTCACTACAAGGTTGTTATAAGAAGGAACTGATACTTGTTGAAAATACATATCCGGCACCCTGTAACGCGTAACCATTTGCACTTCCGAACCTTGTATCACACCTGTCGATGATACTTGCAGGTCTTTTATATTTTTTAGTTTTTCGGCGCCGCCAATAGCGTCAATGTAAGTTTTTATTACGCCAGCAGTTGTCGTACCCGCAGGTATTGGCAAACCGCTGAATGAATTATTTTCCGGATTTATATCGGGTAAAAGGTGATCGGGATCAATAGTAGCCGAAACAATACGCGAGGTAGATTTATAAGGAAAAGTCCATACTCCTCCCCGTTGCCATATTTCGACAGGAAGTTTAACAGTAGCGATCTTACCATTTTCTTCTTTAATGAGAACAGTTACTGGCAACGCCATTTCTTCCAGGTTTTCGAGGGTAATAAGCGCACCTTTTGAGGCATCGCCATTAGGGTAATTTATCCCCCTCACCCCCTGATCTAATTTCCAGTCGGTAAAAAACCACTCGTTCCAAAACCAGCTCAGGTCTTCTCCCGCGGCGTTATCCATAGTATGGAAAAAATCCCAGGGCGTAGGATGTTTAAATGCCCAGCGTTTTATATAGGTTTTAAAGGCATAATCAAACCGCTGTTCGCCCAGGATCTGTTCTCGTAAAATAGTGAGGCCCAAGGCGGGTTTATCATATGCCTCACCTCCCAAAGATTCAGCCTGCAACACATCCGGAATGGTCATTATAGGTTCAGCATCAGGCCCAAATAAAAGGGGAGCTTCCTTTTGCTCGTCCCGTTTTACATAATATTCACCTTTATTAAATGCTTTAGTATCTACACGATTCAAAAATGTGTTAAAGCCTTCATCCATCCAGGCATATTTTCGTTCATTTGATCCCACTATCATCGGGAACCAGTTATGCCCAAACTCATGATTGGTAACTTCCCACAAATCGCCGGCTTTATTTTCCAAACCGCAAAAAACAATACCCGGATATTCCATACCTCCAACTGTACCTGCTACATTGGTAGCTACAGGATAAGTATATTCAAACCACTGATTTGAGTATAATTCAATAGCCCCTTTCACATACTCAGTTGAGCGCCCCCACATCGCATTACCCTTACCCTCAACCGGATAAACAGATTGAGCAAGCGCCTTTTTACCACCCGATAAGTTAATACGGGCCGCATCCCAGATAAAGGCTTTTGAAGCTGCCCAGGATACATCACGCGCATTTTTACACAAAAAATGCCAGGTAAGTGACGGCTTCTTCAGGCGATTATTATTCCACATAATATCTGCCGAATCTTTAATCATCACCGTTTTATCACTCTTACGGGCCTCGGCCAAACGATTTATTGTTGTTGCCGAATACAATTCATTAGGATTAACCAGCTCTCCCGATCCCACAACCAGCATACTGGACGGTGCGGTAATGGTATAATCAAAGTTGCCGTATTCCAGGTAAAATTCGCCTGCCCCAAGGTATGGCAGTGTATTCCACCCGGTCACATCATCATAAACCTCCATACGCGGGTACCATTGTGCCACTTCATATATCCAGCCGTTTTTAGTAAGCAGGCGCCCCATTCGATCGGTTCCGTATTGCGGAATATCAAACCCGTACTCAATTTTTATTTGAAGTTTGCTGCCTCCGGCCTTTAATGAATCTTTAAGCTTTATTTGTAAGCGGGTATCAGTTACTATATAATCAGCTTTTTCAGTTTTACCTTTATTGGTGACGTAAATAGCCTTTATTTCATCGCCTTTGGTATATGATTTATTGCTGAACCGCCCTCCGGTTATCGGGCTGGTAGCTTCTGCTCTTGAATCTTCGCGATAAATATTCTGTTCTACTTGCAACCATAAAAAGCCAAGGGCATCCGGACTGTTATTGGTATAGGTAATCATGGCGGTGCCATCTAACCGGTGTTTTGAAGTATCAAGGGTAACATTTAGCTTATAATCGGCACGATTTTGCCAGTATTTTGCATCCGGCGCTCCCGCGGCATTGCGAAATTCATTGCCTTTTTCGGGGTAAAAAAGCGGACTAAACACCTTATGCTGATCATACTTTGCTCCGGCCTGACCGGCATTTTGAGCATATCCTGTACAAGCAATGATGCACAGCAATATAGCAAGTGTTATCTTATAAAACTTCATGAATATCTTCTTGATTCTTTTATGAACGCCAATATATCAAAATTATGTCTGCACTGATAAGTTATAATGCTCATAATAACATATTTTAACAAATAATACTTCACAATTATTCCATATTTGCAGATTTAAAACAAGATGCATGTTAGCGAAGGTTTTAGAACAGTCCCACAAAAACAGTATGTAAACCATTATCTATTTTTTATATTTTTGCGGATGATTAGGAGCATGCAAAACCACTGTTCCACATCACATTCCTAATAAATGGATATATCAGTAGTAGTACCACTTTACAACGAAATAGAATCATTACCGGAGCTAACCTCATGGATAAGCCGGGTGATGGACGAGCATCGTTTTACCTACGAGATCATTCTTGTTGATGATGGCAGTAAAGATGGTTCATGGGAAATGATCAGGAAGCTGCAGTTGAACAATCCCTTTATTAAAGGCATCAAGTTCAGGCGTAATTATGGTAAATCGGCAGCTTTGAATACCGGATTTGCAGCTGCAAACGGCAATGTGGTTATTACCATGGATGCTGACCTGCAAGACAGCCCCGACGAAATTCCTGAACTTTACCGCCGCGTTACCGAAGAACAATATGACCTCATATCGGGCTGGAAAGCTAAACGGTATGACCCACTGAGCAAAACCATACCTACCAAACTGTTCAATTTTGCCACGCGTAAAATGAGCGGTATTAATAATCTGCATGATTTTAATTGCGGTTTAAAAGCTTACCGAAAAACGGTAGTTAAAAACATTGAGGTTTACGGCGAAATGCACCGCTACATACCCGTACTGGCCAAATGGGCCGGGTTCAGCAAAATTGGCGAACAGGTAGTTGAGCACCGGGCACGTAAGTACGGCAAAACCAAATTTGGTATGAGCCGCTTTGTCAACGGTTTTCTGGATCTTTTATCGATATTTTTTGTTGGCAAGTTTGGTAAGCGGCCCATGCACTTTTTTGGCACTATGGGTACCCTGAGTTTTCTGGCCGGTATGGTGATAGCTATATGGATCATAGCCGATAAACTGTATAACCTGGCTCATGGTATAACGGTACGGCAACCAACCGATAACCCATTGTTTTACATTGCACTGGTAGCCATAATTGTTGGTTCGCAGCTGTTTTTAACCGGCTTTGTTGCCGAACTGGTGTCAAGAAGCGCCAGCGAACGCAATAACTACCAGGTTGAGGAGATTATATAATTTGAGAAACAAGAACCGAGATACAAGAGTCAAGAGAGTGACTTTTATCTTATATCTTGGTTCTAATCTCTTGATTCTAATTTAGCACATGTTTTTTTCCATCATTATTCCATTATACAACCGCCCACAGGAAATTAAAGAACTGCTGGAAACCCTTGTACTGCAAACCTACAGGGATTTTGAGGTATTGGTAATTGAAGATGGTTCTGTTAACGACGCCGAAGCTATTGTAAACAGCTTTGCCGGCCAACTGCAGCTTCGTTATTTTAAAAAACCCAACGAGGGCCAGGGATTTACCCGCAATTTTGGCTTTGAACGTGCCAAAGGCGATTACTTTATCATTTTTGATTCCGATTGCCTGATACCGGCCAACTATCTCGAAATTGTAAATAATTCATTAGCCACCAACTACCTCGATGCTTATGGTGGCCCCGATGGCGCACATGCCTCATTTACACCAACTCAAAAGGCCATCAGTTATTCCATGACCTCCCCTTTTACAACCGGGGGTATACGCGGCAACAAAAAGGCTATTGGGCAGTTTCACCCGCGCAGTTTTAACATGGGTGTGTCAAGGCAAGTGTGGGAAAAAGCTGGCGGCTTTATCATTACCCGCCTGGGCGAGGATATTGAATATAGTATCCGCATCCACTCGATGGGCTTTAAAATAGGCCTGATACCTGATGCCGTTGTTTATCATAAAAGGAGAACCAATTTTTCGCAGTTTTACAAACAGCTCCATTTTTTTGGAAGGGCACGTATCAACATCTATAAGTTTTTCCCAAAAGAATTAAAGATGGTGCATTTTTTCCCTGCGGCGTTTACCATGTTTGTGCTGCTCACCTTTATAACCAATTTGTTTGGCTGGCAAATAAGCAAATTATTTAACCTTTTGCTGGCGGTTTACATTTTGTTAATATTTTTTCACGCGTGGTTGAAAAATAAATCAGCAAAAATTGCATTTTTGAGCATTATAGCGGCCTTGACACAGCTTATTGCCTATGGCATAGGATTTATGCAGGATTTTTGGAAGCGAGTAATTTTTAACAGATCATAAGAACCTATGTACCACCCTTTTTCTGTTGCAGAAACCATTAAAACTGCATGGAATGTATTGAAAAGAAACTTTGTGCCCCTGGTAGTTTACTCGGTGATATCCTTGTTTATTTATGAATTTGTTGATTTCCTTAAGGCATTTATATTAATTGATGATGACATAGTAAGTCGTCTTATCATTATTTTATTACAAATGTTGGTACAGGCCTATATCGGACTAAGTTTTTACAAGTTGATACTAACCCTGATGGATAGGGCATATTATGAATTTGAATTTAAAGACATCATACCGTCATTTAAAATGGCGTTCAATTTCATTGTTATAGGGTTATTACTGGGTGTTTTATTTCTGTTATTGTTTTTCCTGTATGTGGCAGCCGAACGTTACCTGGGCTACCCCCGCGTTTTTGAAATACTGGAATTGTTATTTGTACTTTACATAGGCTTGCGCTGCATATTCTGCATTTGTTTTATAGTTGACGACGCCTCCTCACCATGGGAATCGCTAAAGCAAAGCTTTGAAATAACCAAGGATAACTTTTTTAAAACACTGAGCATATTTATTATCATTATTGCCATTTTGGCGCTGGCGCTGATACCTGTAATTGCTGTTATGCATTTTTTTGGGCTGGATGATGACAACGGAGGATTTATGTTCAGGCTGGCATTTTATTGCTGGTTTATCCTCACGTTTCCATTTATACAGGTAATCATTATGGTTACTTATCGTAAACTGGTTTATAGTCACCTGGATGTTGACGATGATATTGCCGAAACGAATTAACCAATGGGATTAAAGTCTGCATTAAGCAAAGTGTTTGCGGCCCTGGTAAACCGGGAGCTTAACCAGATACGAAAAAACGCCGTCGCGCTTCAGCAAAAAACCTTTACCGATCTTGTTCACGCTGCTAAAAATACTTCCTTTGGCCGCGAACACCAGTTCGACCAGATCAATAACTACGAAGATTTTAAACGAAACGTTCCGGTACATGATTACGAGGACCTGCGCCCTTATATTGACAGGGTTGTAAACGGCGAAGAAAATGTATTATGGCCGGGCAAACCGGCTTACCTGGCCAAAACATCGGGCACTACCTCGGGCGTAAAATACATTCCCATCTCAAAAGAGAGTATGCCCGAGCACATTAAGGCCGCCCGCAACGCCCTGCTCAGCTATATTCATGAAACAGGCAATACCGGTTTTGTTGATGGCAAAATGATATTTTTACAAGGCAGCCCTGTGCTTGCTGAAAAGCACGGTATTTCAACAGGCAGGCTGTCGGGTATAGTAGCGCATCATGTGCCTGCCTATCTGCAAAAAAACCGCCTGCCCAGCTATGATACCAATTGTATTGAAGACTGGGAGCAAAAGGTTGATGCCATTGTCGAAGAAACTTTTAAGGAAGATATGCGCCTTATATCTGGCATACCGCCCTGGTGCCAGATGTATTTCGACAGGTTATCGGCCAAGGCTGGTGGCAAACCAATAAAGGATATATTCCCCAATTTTAAGCTATATGTACACGGAGGCGTAAATTACGAACCATACCGCGCCCGTATGGAAGAGAGCATAGGGTTTAACATTGATTCTATTGAAACCTACCCTGCATCCGAAGGGTTTATAGCTTTCCAGGATTCGCAAAAAGAAAAAGGATTGTTGCTCCTGGTAAATTCGGGTATATTTTATGAGTTTATCCCCTCCGAAGAATATTTTAATGAATCGCCCACGCGCATCAATCTTAAAGATGTAGAGCTCGACAAAAATTACGCGCTTATTATGAATACCAGCGCAGGCTTGTGGGGTTACAGCTTGGGTGATACCATCAAATTTATTTCAAAAAACCCTTATAAGATTGTGGTGACGGGCCGCATCAAGCATTACATATCGGCCTTTGGCGAGCACGTAATTGGCGAAGAGGTAGAACAGGCTTTAATGAGTGTGGCCAAAGAAGAAGGGGTTGACGTGATAGAATTCACCGTGGCGCCACAGGTAAACCCGCCCGCCGGACAGCTCCCCTACCACGAATGGTTTATTGAATTTGGTTCGGCGCCGGCCAATTTACAGGGTTTCGCATTCAAAGTAGATAAAGCGCTGCAAAAGAAAAATATTTACTATTTTGACCTCATTGAAGGTAACATTCTGCAACCTTTGATCATCCAAAGCATGCAAAAGGATGCGTTTATAAATTACATGCGTTCACAGGGTAAACTTGGCGGACAAAATAAGGTTCCGCGGCTGGCAAACGACAGGAAGATAGCAGATGTATTAAAGGAATACACTAATAATAAGTAACTTTGACATGATTAAGATAAGCGTGGTCGCAAATACCCCGTTTGTTTTATTTAACTAATTGAAACAATACGATCATTGACTAATCATATAAAAAACATTGCCATTCTTGGCTCCACAGGCAGCATAGGTACACAAACACTGGAAGTAGTAAGGGGTAATACCAACCTGTTCAGGGCATTTTTACTTACCGCACACTCTAATGCCGATTTGCTCATCAATCAGGCTATTGAATTTAAGCCTGAGTATGCCATTATATGCGACGAGAGTAAATACCTGCGGGTGAAAGAAGCCCTGGCTCATTTACCTGTAAAAGTGCTTGCCGGTCACCAGGCCATTATTGACCATATAACCCATCCGGATATTGATGTGGTACTTACCGCTATGGTTGGCTTTGCGGGGCTTGAACCTACTATAGCCGCCATTAAAGCGGGTAAAGATATAGCTTTGGCCAACAAGGAAACCCTTGTAGTAGCGGGTGAGCTGATAACCGGACTGGCTAAACAACATGGAATTAAAATTTTACCTGTCGATTCAGAACACTCGGCTATATTTCAATGCCTTGCCGGTGAACATAATAACAAAATTGAAAAAGTAATACTCACCGCTTCCGGCGGTCCCTTCCGCGGCCGCAGCCTTGATTTTTTGGCCGGCGTAACCCGCGAGGATGCGCTGAAACACCCTAACTGGGTAATGGGCGCCAAGATCACTATTGATTCAGCCTCGCTCATGAATAAGGGCTTAGAGGTGATAGAGGCCAAATGGTTGTTTGATGTAACCGCCGACCAGGTTGAGGTAATTGTTCATCCGCAATCTATTGTACATTCCCTGGTACAGTTTAACGATGGTTCTATCAAAGCTCAAATGGGGCTGCCTGATATGAAACTACCTATACAATACGCATTGACCTACCCAAACCGCATACAGACCAACTTTAAGCGCTTTGACTTTACCAGCTACCCTAATTTAACATTTGAAAAACCAGATCTTGATACTTTTCGTAATCTTGGTTTAGCATTTGCGGCGTTAAAGCAAGGCGGCAATATGCCCTGCATCATCAATGCAGCCAATGAAGTGGCGGTTGCCGGTTTCTTAAACCGCACTATCAGTTTCTTAGGTATGAGCAGTGTTATTGAAGAATGTATGCAGCAAATGAACTACTTAGAACAGCCTACCTTAACCGACTATTTGAATACTGATAAAGAAACACGCATCTTTGCGCAAAATTTAATACAACAAATGCCGTTAAAGGCAATACAACTTTAAAATTACATAAACGCAGATAATGAGCATAGTGATCATGGTGGGCCAGCTGATACTGGGCCTTTCAATTTTAATAATCCTGCACGAGCTGGGACATTTTTTGGCAGCGCGTGCTTTTGGCATTAAGGTAGAGAAGTTTTACCTCTTTTTTGATGCATGGAACATAAGCTTATTTAAATTTACTTATAAAGGTGTTGAATATGGCATTGGCTGGCTCCCTTTGGGTGGCTATGTTAAAATTGCCGGCATGATTGACGAATCAATGGATACCGATCAGCTTGCCGGTCCGCCGCAACCGTGGGAGTTCCGTTCAAAACCCGCCTGGCAGCGCTTAATTGTAATGCTTGGCGGTGTTACTGTAAATATTATACTGGGTATATTGATATTCTGGGTGCTTACCATGCGTTTTGGCGATAGTTACATACCTAACTCAGCCGCGAAATATGGTATTGTACCGGGTGAGGTTGGTAAAAAAATAGGCCTGTTGCCCGGCGATAAAATTGTTGCCATTAATGGCAAAGCCGTTGAGCGTTTTGACGACCTTACCAGTCCGAAAGTATTGCTTGAAAACACCGTTTTCAGCATTGAACGCGGCACCGAGCATGTAAGTGTAACTATACCGCGTACTATACTGAATGATCTGTCGGATCACGGCATTGAAGAATTTATCAGCCGTATTCCCCGCATCAAATTTTCGGTTGATTCGGTATATGGGAACTCGCTGAAGGGCGGCTTGCAAAAAGGCGATAGCGTAGTAGCTGTTAATGGCCAGTCTATCGCTTTCTGGGATCAATTACAGGTTGCCTTACTAAATGCTAAAGGTAAAGTGGCTGATGTTACCGCGAAACGTAACAATGCCCTGGTTCCGCTTAAAATTCAGGTTAATGGAGACGGAACTATCGGCTTTGCCCGGTCAAAAGAAGGTTTTCCACAGGTAAAAACCATTTATTATGGCTTTTTTGGCTCCCTTCCCATTGGCGCGTCAAGGGCCTGGGGAACTTTTACCGATAATGCCAAGGGCCTGGGTAAAATATTCAAGGGCGATGTTAAATTCAGCAAAGCGGTGAGCGGTCCGGTTGCTATTGCCAACCTGTTTGGCAGCCATGTAGACTGGGTACACTTCTGGAGCCTGGTAGGCTTTTTATCAATGGTGCTTGCCCTCATGAACCTGCTGCCTATCCCCGCGCTTGATGGCGGCCATGCTGTATTCCTGATTATTGAAATGATAAAGGGCAAACCGCTAAGCGATAAGTTTTTAGAACGCGCCCAGATAGTTGGCTTTGTAATATTGGTTACCCTGATGGTATTTGTTTTTGGTAATGATATTGTAAAACAGGTAATGAAAAAATAACCCCCTGATTAACAGGATATATGCAGCCCCGGGATTTTATTTTCCGGGGCTGTTTTGTTTTTGACGCTGTAATCAGAATTTAAGCTAAAGCCAGTGCTTAAATCATTTCATAACCCATGCTTTACCTTAACTTTATCGGCACCCGATTTTTCCTGACCGAAAAACCGTACCTTTGCGCGATTATTTTCTTGAAAGGGCGCAACATTCATTTGCTTAATTCTTCAACGACAATAAAACAACATAAAACAGAATGAAAAAAATTGTCGATTACAGAAAGCTTTTAGGCGTAAATGAAGCAGCCGAACTACAGGAATTAAAAACAGTTTACAGGAGCTTAATGAAAGCCTGGCATCCCGATAAATTTCAGGATAGTCCGGAAAGCAAACTGGAGGCCGAAGAAAAAAGCAAAACCATTATTGAAGCCTACCATTTTTTGGTAAGTATAGCACCCGAAACGCGCAGCCAGTCGTTTGCTGAGTACACTATTACAACCACAACTTCAAGTATTGCCGATTTTGAATACAAATCGCAGGTGCTGAAAATAAGCTTTGCCGATGGTAATACTTACGAATACTTTGACGTACCAAAGGCGGTTTACGTAAAGCTGATCAATGCCGATTCGCCGGGAAGATTTGCCCGCAGACATATTTATAACGATTACGTTTACAGAAGCATCAGCAAACTGGTTGCTACTGCGTAGATTATTAAAAGATACAATTATAAACAGGAAAGGCCTTTTCGATTGAAAAGGCCTTTCCTGTTTATGGTTATTTATCTAAACTGTGGGTTCAGGATCCTTGTAATCTGCATCGGGTGTATCAAACGGTGAACGTTCCTTTTTCACAATAGCGGCGCCTATTAAACTGACTATTATGCCGAAAATAATATCTATGATTACTGTGCCAACAGCTGCAATGATTGGCCCATATTTCTTGGCTATCCCCATCGCCTTATCAATTTGTTCCTGCGACATGCCTTTTTCGGCCATTTGGCTTTGGGATACTGCCAATGATTTATCAAACACATCAGGGCTTAATACGGCGAGGTATAGGTATATGAAAACAGCAAGCAGTAAACTTGTAAATATAGCATACCATAGCCCCGCGGTAAATGCCTGTCCAAAAGTTATATAACCACCAAGCTGCTCCTGGAATTCCTTTTGTGTGAGTATCAAAAATAAAATAAAAGGCAGATACCCTATATATTTTAATGATGAGTTAGGATCCATATTCAACGACTGTATGCCATAAGTAAGGATAATAGTGGTGACTAAATTGATTACAGCCCATTTAATTGCTGCACTGTTTGGATTAGGTGTTTGGGTTTTCATAATTATTGGTTTAATGATATAAT
The DNA here is from genome assembly GCF_034262375.1 of Mucilaginibacter sabulilitoris. Classification (NCBI taxonomy): domain Bacteria; kingdom Pseudomonadati; phylum Bacteroidota; class Sphingobacteriia; order Sphingobacteriales; family Sphingobacteriaceae; genus Mucilaginibacter; species Mucilaginibacter sabulilitoris. Next base: position 3,446,318 of record NZ_CP139558.1, on the reverse strand, counting down.
TTAAAATTAACCAATATTTTTTTATACAACCATAATAAACGCTTATCTGCTGTAAATTAACGGTTACCAAAACGCCTGAAAACAAAAGCGGCCTTTCCCGGTGAGAAAGGCCGCTTTTGACAATATATTTTGTTTTTAACGATTCGTAATATCAACACCCGGATTATATATATGCACCTCTTTTTTAAAGAAAGCAGCGAAAATAAGGGCTAATACAAACATAAAGATAATGGAGAAACAAACTCCCTGGATCTGCTTGCCTATGGTAACTTCTTTTTGAGATTCAAATTGTTTTTGGATGTCATCCATCTTTTTATCAATATCATCCTGACTTGCTTTGCTCTCGTGAAGGAACTTTGATACAGCATTAGTCATAGCTGTTTGCGTTTTTTGCACCATATCAGGCTCAATAACTTTAGCAAACACCTGATCTCTCAATACAAATTGCACCACGAAAGCGGTAAGGAACATGATAAATATACCGGTAGCCGCCTGTTTGAACGTCCAGAACCCGCCTATCCTTCTCCTGAAATTAAAACATAAGATCACAACCAGCACAATTGGTAACAATACCGAAAATATAAACGGAACCGACGATATCAGGATCACAGATGATATGGATATCATGATGTAAAATGATAAAATACTCAATATGGTCAGCGCAAGTCCCAGTAATAATCCAAAAGTGATGCCGGTAACCCGCAGCTTTTTATTATCAATTTCAATAGCCATAGTTTAGTAAATGTAGATTAACTAATGGGTATTATTGAAAATTAACCAGTATCTCCAACACGGCCATATCAAACTCTTTATCGATGGCATTAGCAGCAATTGCATTTTTCTCGTCGGCTGAAGGATCAATATTTTGAAAAAAGCACATCAGTGGATAAAACAACTCTTTCAATTCTGAATCTTCAGGAAGGCTTTTGGCTACTTTGCTGATCTCTGCGACCGGGCTTTCAATCAATATCTGGTTGGCAATTACAGGCTCATAAATGCGGTATTCGTCCTGAAACTCATCCTCATCCACCAGTAAAAACTCTTTAAGGTAATCTTCCAGTTCCGGCTCAATATCTTCATCCTCGCATTCGTTGAGGTATAATAGCAAGTTCAGCAGCTCGGTACCGCGGTCAAGGGTTTGCTCTTCGATATCTTCCCATTCAGGAGTATCCAGGTAATCCTCTTCCAGCTTTTTAACATCCGCGCTAAAAAAGTTGATCATCAGCAGATCAAAAAACACCTCGCGCAATGATTCAACCGCCGGATGGTTATCAAATACTTGGTCCAAAGCATCTACTTTGCTCAAAAAGTCTTCGTCTGACGCAAAAACTTCACCAAATTCATTATTAAGTGAAGTAGCATCAAAGCTATTATATTTAGAAAAAGCCTCTAAAGCAGCCTCAAAGGCAGTTTCTATTTTAGGATCTATCATGATTTTTATTTAAAAATTTGTTGATTATTATATGTCAGTAATACTTTACCCTTTAATTTTTTTCCTATAAATGGTGAATTAACTGATTTGGAACGATTGCTTTTACCAGTATATTCCCATTCCGTGTCCACATCAAAAAGTACCAAATTGGCCCGCTCGCCTTCGGCAATAACCGGTACGGCAACTCCCAGTATCTCACGCGGGTTAATGGCCAGTTTATCAACCAGCAGTTCTACCGTTAAGCCAGACCTGAGTGCCAGCGGAAGAGCCGTTTGCAAGCCTACGATACCATATTCGGCCATTTCAAACTCCACATCTTTAAATTCTACCTCGTGCGGGGTATGCTGCGTTACTATGGCATCAATGGTACCGTCTTTAAGCCCTTTTATCAACGCTGTAACATCATCTTTGGTACGTAGCGGTGGTTTTACTTTATACATACTATCAAACCCCATCAATGCCTCGTCTGTAAGTACCAGGTGATGAGCGGCTACATCGCAGGTTACCTCAAGGCCTTTTCGTTTTGCCTCGCGTATCAGCTCTACCGACCGGGCGGTTGATATGGTGCTGAAATGTATTTTTGACACCGTGTATTCGGCCAGGTAAAGGTCACGTGCTATCATCAGTTCTTCGGCCAGCGACGGGATGCCTTTCATACCCAACAGGGTGCTGATCTCGCCTTCATTTACCTTGGCTTTACCGGCTATAGCTGTATCCTCCGGGTATGAAAACACCAGCGCATCAAAACCCTGAGCGTATAACAGGGCGCGTTCCATGAGGCCGGCATCCTGCACCGGGCGATTACCATCGGTAAAAGCTTTGGCGCCGCTCAGGTACATATCATACATTTCGGCAAGATCTTTACCCTCGCGTTTGTGCGATATAGTTCCTAAAGGATATACTTCAACCAGGTTATTTTTTGCCCGGTTAAGCAAATATTCTATTTCGGCTTTAGAATGTGCAGGCGGATTGGTATTGGGCATAAGCGCTACGCCGGTAAAACCACCTGCTGCGGCCGCCCGCGTTCCGGAATACATATCCTCCTTTGTTTCGAGGCCCAACTCACCGATATTGCAATTCAGATCGAAAAAGCCGGGTGATACATATTTACCTTCGGCATCAATCAGTTCGGCATCAGCCTCAACCTCTTCAGCAATACGGGTGATTACCCCATTTTCGATTAATATATCGGCAACTTGTTGATGAAAAGGTGATCCGGGATCAAGAATAGTGGCAGATTTGATAAGCAAATTCATTAGCACTGCTTTAAGGATTTTGTATTGATTAAACAGGCTGCCCGGCTGTTTGTTTATCGGGCTTAAAATACCTGATGAGCAAAATTTCGGTCGCCAGAAAAATCAATGCCAAAATTATACAAAGTTTCCATAATTGTGTGCCAAAATTTGTTTCGTTAACAATACCTTTTAATGAAATGTTACTACCTGTTAATAAGGCAGTTGACTTTGGCATCAGTTCCTTTAAGGTAGCCTGGTTCAAATAACTCATGTCAGATTCGGCCCTGTTATCGTTAAAGGCCAGCGTTGCCAGTGTGCTGTCTTGTTTTTTCAAGGTATAAATGCCGGTGTCGTGTAATTGGTCTGACAGGTACAAAAGCGTGCTCCCTTCCTGCTGTTTCACATCGGGAATAGTACTCTGATCACCTTTTGTCAGCTTCAGCAGCTGTTTTTCGGTCACCTGCACCGGAGGAATTTCTAAGGTTTCATCCTGTCCTAATGTATAAAAAAGCGGTAGATCATGCCCACTCAACAAGGCTATCCGCAGCAAGGTTGGCACAAACAGCGCATGCCGGGGCAGGTTACTGTATGTCTCGTCAAGTGGCACTGCCGCCACATAAACCCGACCCTTATCATGATTATAACCGGCCCAGAAAGTTTGGCCGCCGGTTAACCGCATTAAATTATCCTCTACACCATGCGCCCTGCTAAGCTGATAATATTTACTTACCGATGGCAAGTCAGGATTCTCCGGAAAATGTTCAAACACATTCTTAAACACCGGGCTCTGCCTGTTAAGAGCAGCTACTTTGGTGGCCCCTGTTATTAATTTTTCGGGATAGGCAGCGTTCATCGCTTGCAGAAACCCACGATAGCTGGCCAAGTCGGCATCTGCTGGCGGGAAAACAACCAATGTACCACCTTTGGCAACATATGTTTTTAGCTGTTGCGCCAAACCTGTAGAAACAGCTCTCACATCGCTGATCACCACAATAGGCAGGCTCCCCAAACCGGCGTAATCTACATTCCCATCGGGCGCACGGTGGATATTAAAAAATGGATCGGCAGTAAAAACCGCTTTTAGGTATGGACTGGGGGTTCCGCCATCTATCAGCAATACGGGTAGTTGATTACTTACGTTAAAGCTGAAATAGAATTGATTATCAAATGTAACCGGGTTATCCTGCAGCTCCACCCTCCCCTGCTGCCAACCCTCTTGCAGGCCTATAAACGTGAGCGTATCATTTTGTACCGACCGGGCCGGGATAGAATAACTGCCTAATGCTTTTTGAGCTCCGTTTATTAAAACCTTCAGCGGAATTTTATTGGCATTTTCACCCGCATAATTATGCAGGCGAACCACCAGTTTTTCGCTTTCGCCCGGGCGATGCACCGCGCTAAGCAGCCATACAGAATCAACCGCCACATTAGGCAGGTTACCCGCTTTAAGTTGTATCAGGCTGATGGCAATGCTGCTATCCGTTTTTAACGGTTTATCAGCCATGTTTTTCTGGAAGTCTGAAATAATATATACCGATTTGGTAGCGCCGGGCTGTGTAGCAAGCAAATTTTGCTGACGGCTGATAATCTGCTGCAAACTACGGCTCTGCGGACTGATCTTTACCTGGTCAACCGCGTCATTAAATTCATCGCGACTTAGCAAGCGCTGGTGCTTCCCCTCAAAATCCTGCGTAAGCAGCTGAAAGCGATCATTAATATTATAAGCCGTTGCTATTTCCTTTGCTTTCTGTTTGGCATCATCCAACAATGAACCCTCACGGTTAAGGGTTTGCATGCTATAAGAATTATCAACAAAAACACTTACTGCATTCTGTCGGCCTGTATTGCCAGTGTTTTGTCCGGGCAGATAAGGCCGGGCAAAGGCCAGCACCAGGAAAAGTAAAGCCAATAACCTTGCGGCCAATATCAGCCGTTCTTTTAAATTTCTGCGCGATGCCTGCTGTTCCTGTATCTCCTTTAAAAACTGCACATTGCTGAAATTCACTTTCTGAAATTTTCGAAAGTTGAACAAATGAATGATAACCGGAATAACTAACGTGAGTAATGCAAATAAAAAAGCCGGATATATAAAGTGCATATTTTATACGTGCAATTGGCAGATATACAAATGTGCAGATTTTATTTTAGATGTGCAGAATTGGGCTTACCACTGCCGCGAGATCTCGTTGCGTTATCAAACAAATCGCCCTTATCCTTCTTATCAATAAAAGGTTTTGTAAATGGATTGGCATATTGGATGTTCAGGATTTCATTATAAGGATTGGAAAGGCAGATTTTACCCGGAGGGGTTACCGCAGCGTAAATGGTTTGATTTTTACTGCGAACATTTTAAAACATTGGAACTGAATGTTACCTTTTATCGATTTCCCCAACTTTCATTCTTGCAAACATGGTACGCTAAAAGCCCGGCAGATTTTCGTTTCGCGGTGAAGGCCCCCCGGGCTATCACCCATTATAAGAAATTCAATGATACTACCGATCTTATTACCAGCTTTTATGACACCATTAATAATGGTCTGCAGGAAAAGCTTGGTCCAGTGCTTTTCCAGTTGCCGCCCAGTTTTAGTTATGACGAAGAAAGGCTTGACCGTATTATCAACAGCCTAAGCCCCGCATTTAAAAACGTGCTGGAGCTGCGTCATGTTAGCTGGTGGAACAATGATGTTTATCAGAAACTGGCCAAACATAAAATCACTTTTTGCGGCATGAGTCACCCAACCCTGCCCGATGATGTGATACAGAATACCCCGATAGTTTATTACCGTTTTCATGGTGTGCCTGTGTTGTACCGGTCGCCTTATGCTATGGATTTTCTGCAGAAAGTAGCAGATGCGGTAAAGCAAAACCACCATACTCTCGAGGGCTGGTTTTATTTTAACAATGATTTTGATGCGGTTGGTGTGCAGAACGCAAAAGACATGATTTCTCTCGTTAAATAATTTTATAATTTGAATAATTAACTACATTTTGCTGTTGATTTTTAAACTATACATTCTACTTATTTAACTATGGAATTTAGACGATTAGGAGAGACTAAGCTGGCGGTTTCGGCAATAACTTTCGGCGCCTGGGCAGCCGGCGGATGGATGTGGGGCGGTAACGACGATAAGGAAGCTATTGAAGCCATGCGTGCCGCTTATGACCTTGGTATTACCTCTATTGATACTGCACCTATTTACGGGCAGGGCAAAAGCGAAGAGCTGGTTGGCGAAGCCATTAAAGGCCTGCAACGCGATAAGGTTCAGATATTGACCAAGTTTGGCATGCGCTGGGATTTTGCCAAAGGTGACTTCTTTTTCAAAAGCCAGGATAATAATGGTAATGACATTGATATTTATAAGTATGCCGGCAAGGAAAGCATCATTTTAGAATGCGAAAACAGCCTTAAACGCCTGGATACAGATTATATTGACCTTTATCAGATCCACTGGCCCGATAGCACCACGCCTATTGAAGAAACCATGGAGGCTATACTGCGCCTTAAAGAGCAGGGGAAAATACGCGAAGCCGGTGTGAGCAATTACGATGTAAAACAAATGGCCATTGCCGAAAAAGTAATTAAGCTGGCATCAAACCAGGTACCTTTCAGTATGGTAAACCGGGGTATTGAGGATGAACTGATTCCCTATTGCATTGAAAATAAAAAAGCCATACTGGCCTATAGCCCGATGGAACGCGGCCTGCTTACTGGTAAACTAAAACCCGGCCAAACCTTTGGCGAGGGCGACCACCGTGCCGGCAATAAATACTTTAAGGAAGAAAACATCAGGCGCACTAATGAGTTCCTGGCAAAAATAAAACCATTGGCCGATGAAAAGAATGCCACCTTGGGCCAATTAGTGATCCGCTGGACTATTAACCACCCTGGTATTACCATTGCATTGGTTGGCGCCCGCAACGCCGAGCAAGCCAAACAAAATGCCAAAGCCATTGACATTCATATTAATGGTGAAGAAATGGAGTTTATAAATAACCAGCTCAGCGATCTGGAGATTGTTGGATAATTCGGTGTTGAAGAAAAGCGATATTCTAAATTTGTCATCCTGAGCGAAGCGAAGGATCTATTTTACGATAGCACATTTGCGAATAGATCCTTCGCTTCGCTCAGGATGACAAATATTTTTCAGAGGTTACTATACCTCCTTTCTTATTAATTTCTATGCCTTCTGCGTTTCTTCTTGTTAGATTTTGAAGAAGAGCTTTTGTTATCAGATTTTTGAACTGTGCTTTTATTATCGTCGCTTTTAGCCGGTGTGCTCGCGGCAGGTTTATCAGCTACATCGGTTGAATCTTTGCTCAACTGTTTTACAGTGAACTCGTTGCTCCGTAGGCCATATTCCAGCTGACGCTTTGCGCCGGTAGGTTTGGCATCTTTACCGGTACCGCTGTAAATCGGGAACTCGCGCATCAGTTTACCGTCCCTGATATAAAAATTATCGTTTCCGCGATAGCCTTTACGCTGCGAACTGTTCAGTCTTGGAAAATCGAGTTTATTAGCTTTGTTGTTATTAAACTCAAAAGCATAAATGGTAGCGTACTTGGTAGTATCCTTTGATTTGGCCTGTATCAGTATCTCCGGGTTACCATCTACGTCCATGTCGGCATTGTACACATCAACAATAGTACCATCCAGATCGCCGGTAGTGGTGGTGTATTGTATAGCCGATGAGTCGGAGTGTAATATCATAAAAGCGCCCGCGTCAACCGAGCCACGGCCCCAGCTCAGTATATCATAGCTCTGCCCAGGAGAAACCTCTATCAGCTTGTGAAATCGGAAAGGCCCCATTAATTCGGGTTTCTTGGGCGCAGGCGCCGTTACAGCGGTTTTTGTTTCGTTGCCACTGCAACCGGCAATTGCAGTACCTATTAATAACGCAAAAAGATAAAATCTGTTAATCATTATTTAATGGTATTAATTATATAAGGTATCGGCTGTTAGCTCGGCTTTTTGCTTGCCAGGAGCGTTTACAAATACCTTTAATGCGGGCGGGCCACCGGCATCAACATATTTTAAAGTAAATTTATGATATCCTTTTAATAATGGTACCGCGCCATCCTGCTCATTTACTGCATGCTTGCCATCATTATCAACTATCACCTGGTCATCTATCAGCAAAACCGATCCGTTACCAGACAGTGTTGAGAAACCGTAATTACCATCAGCATCAATATTAATATAACCCGAATAAACTACACCATATTTCCCTTTATTTTTACGAAAATCAACCGTGCTAAAAGTTTTAACAGTGCCGCTATCTGCAACCGTAGCATTTTCCAGCTGGCCGGTAGCCGTGTATGTACCTGCAAATAACTTGTATTTTACGCCAGTGGTTTGCCCTATATAATTAACGGGGGCAAAAGGGGCTTTATTGTAAACTACGGTACGTGTCACCACACTCCTTTTACCAGATGGGGTTATAACAATGGTTTGCAACTCGCGGTACTGATCCTGCGGAACAGGAAAGCTCAGTGGGATATTGTAGGTCAGGTCAGTTTCGCGCGGAGTGTAACCGTCAATTGTATAATAGACCTTAGCTCCGTCAACAGACGGTCTTAAAGTGGCGTTCAACTGCGAACCTATCATTACCGTATCTTTAGCGCCAATTGCCACGGGCACGCGATAATTGATGTTGTTTTTATCGAGCCAGGCTAAATGACCGGGTAAGCGGGTTTCTGAAAAGTCCTTAAAGTTTTTGTTAGCCAGCGGCGACCATGCCACTTCTGAAAGGGCCATTAAACGGGGCAGCAGCATATACTCAACCTTAGCATCAGTTGGTATATATTCCGTCCATAAATTAGCCTGTACACCTTCAATATACTTTTGTTGCTCCGGTGTTAAAACAGCCGGAGTTGGGTTATAGCTGTAAATTTTTGATAATGGCTCATTACCGCCAATGCTCAGTGGCTCCTGGCTTGGTTTACCCTGACCATGGTCGATATATAAACCTGCACTGCCTGGTGTCATGATCACATTATGGTTTTGCTGGGCAGCGGCTATACCACCATCTTCGCCCCTCCAGCTCATTACGGTAGCATTTGGTGCAAGCCCCCCCTCCAGTATCTCATCCCAACCAATGATGCTGCGCCCTTTTGAGTTCAGGAACTTCTCAATGCGCTGTATAAAATAGCTTTGCAGTCCATGCTCGTCTTTAAGGTTAAGTTTTTTGATGAGTTGCTGGCAAAATGCCGAATTTTTCCAGGCATCCTTAGGAGCTTCATCACCACCTATATGAATGTATTTGCTTGGGAAAAGCGCGATCACTTCGGTTAAAACATCCTCCAAAAAGCTGAATGTTTTTTCAGTGGGGCAATAAATATCTTTTAACACGCCCCAGGTTTCGGTAACCTTATAAGGTTTGCCAGGCTCACATCCCAATTCCGGATAGGCTGCCAGCGCTGCAGTTGAGTGGCCGGGCATTTCAATTTCGGGTATAATATTGATATACCTCGCAGTTGCATATTTTACCACATCACGAATCTGATCCTGGGTATAAAAGCCACCGTAAGGTGTATTGTCAAACTGCTGCGGAGTACGGTCGCGATAACCGCCGATAAGCGTTTGTGCCCGCATACTGCCTATTTGAGTAAGCTTAGGGTATTTTTTAATTTCGATACGCCAGCCCTGATCTTCTGTTAAATGCCAGTGAAAATTATTGAGCTTATAAGCAGCCAGCAGGTCGATGTATTTTTTAACCATTTCAACAGAGAAAAAATGGCGGCCCACATCAAGCATAGCCCCGCGGTAACCAAAACGCGGATAATCCTCTATTTGCACACAAGGTAATTTAGCCGTAGCGCTTCTTTCCAGCGGCATTAGCTGTAATAGCGTTTGCACACCATAAAAAAGCCCTGAACCTTTACCGGCAACTGTTACCTGCTCAGGCGTAATGGTTAAGCGATAACCTTCTGCAGGCAAACCATCCGTACCTGCCGCTGTCAGTCTGATCAGGTTTGCATTTTTATGGTTCTTCATCATTGCCTTTACCACAACACCTTTCCGATGATACATATTATTGGCCAGATAATCATTAAAAAACAAAACCGCCCTATTCGATGGCGTGTCGGCCTGAATAATGGTTTCCTCACTCAGCACAAACTGTCCGGGAGCTTTTTTTACAGATACAGGTGCAGGGATGATGCCTAAATTAGGGTCGGAATCCTGTGCATCCACTACGGTTACACTTACTGTAAGCGAAGCAAACAGCATTAGGAGGGCTTTTTTGTACATAATTATTAATCAGGTTAATACTAAGTGGTGAATATATAAGTTTTTAAAAAAATATAAGAAGTTTGATGTGTAAAAAATGTGTTAGCCCCCTTGATTAAATGCTGGTTACTGCCCCCGCATAAGCTTCCGCACCCTTCCCATGGGGAGGAAACAAGAAGAAGCCGTCTCATAAGTCAATTATGAGGCGGTTTTTTTATTTAGAGCGATTTAGATAAGCTATTAGGGAAGGCGGACTGTGTTGGTTTGTTCTGTTTTTTGGATTGGTTCAGCTGTCTTTGGGGAGATAAAAGCCTTTTTCTCAGGCTTTCCATTTTCTGAGGTTATGAGCGATGGATAATAACCCTATTTCTACCTCTGTTTTGGACATTCCTTTCAACAGGAATCGTCTGAAACCATGATTGTGCTTCAGTTGTGCGAATACCGGCTCCACATCGGCGGGTCTTCGTTTTCGGTATTTGATGCCCTGTTCTGTATTCAATCTTTCCGTCGCTGCCTGTTTATGTTTTCTCAGACTGTGGTTGATCTCGACGATCCGGTTGCCGGGGTTTTGGTGGCATACGCCCCGCATCGGACAGCCTTCACAGTTCTGCGCCTGATAGCGGCTGATCAACTGCAGAAAACCTGAAGAAGTTATCCGCTGACCGTCGCCAACATGGTGCATGCGCTGGCCCATCGGGCAGGTTAGATAGTTATCCGCTTCGTTATAATGCAGACTATCGTTACTGAATGCTTTGATACCTTCTTTTTGTTCCTTGTCGAACGTATTGTATTTGATATAAGCTTCAATACCTTTTTGCTGCAGCACACCATAGTTCTCGTCCGAGCCGTAACCTGCATCGGCAACTATCGCTTTGGGCTGTTCTTTATAAAGGGATTCGTACTGTTCGATATGTGATGGTAGCGTTTGGTAATCGGTCGGGGTCTGGTGCAGCGTGTAATTGAGAATGAACTGCTCTTGGGTGGAGATCTGCAGGTTATAAGCAGGCTTGAGTTGCCCATTCAGCATATGGTCTTCTTTCATCCGCATGAACGTGGCATCCGGGTCCGTCTTTGACATACTGTTACGCCCAGCCAATAACTTTTCCTGTTCATCATATTTGGCCAGGTTCTCCGGCCAATGCTTTTTTGCATAGTTCAGCTTTTGTTTTACTTTCCCCGCCACGTCTTCCTTATCCTCCAATGCCGCGTTGATCTTTGAGATCGTTTCTTTCACTTTCTCAGGGTTGATCTCGCTGTATTCCAGCGGTGCGGTGTCTTTGAGTTCTTCAGCAGCAATACTTTGCGCATAGCCCCGTAACTCATCAAGCTGGGCTTTCATCTTCTCTTTACTGTTCTTTATGCTTTTACCCCATACAAAAGTGTACTTGTTCGCCACCGATTCGATCTTGGTGCCATCAGTGAAAACGGCCTCCTTCAATGATACAATTCCTTCCTGTTGTAATAAAAGAACGATCTGTGAGAATATCTGCTTTAGTACCCCTGATAGCTTTTCACTGCGAAAACGGTTGATGGTATTGTGGTCGGGCTTTTTCATGCCCAATAACCACATGAAGTGAACGTTCTGTGCCGCCTGGTCTTCCAGTTTACGTGATGAATACGTATTGGTCAGATAACCATAAACCAGCAGTTTCAGCATCAGCCGGGGATGAAAACTCGACGCGCCGCCGCCTTTGTACTTCCGGTTGAGTGGCTTGACATCGACCGCGTCAACCACCTGTTTAACTATCCGTACCGGATGACCCGCCGGTACCAATTCTTCCAGTTTATACGGTAAAAACGTTAACTGGTCCGGATCATATGCCTTAAAGACTACCTTGCCTCCCATGTCTTTAAGATACACAAAAAAGCATCCTATAACAAAAGAAGCTGCCCTTTTGACAGCTTCTTTTTGTAATTTCATTAAAGCCCTCTCCCTAAAGGAGAGAGTTGGGTGGGGCTTATGCGGTAACTACGTGCTCCTTAGCAGCCAGATAACGTTCGGCATCAATGGCCGCCATACAACCGGTACCTGCAGCCGTAACTGCCTGACGATAGATATGATCCTGCGCGTCGCCGCAGCAAAATACGCCCTCTACATTAGTTTCTGTTGAACCGGGGCGGGTTATGATATAACCGGTTTCGTCCATGTTTAACCAGCCTTTGAAAATATCGGTATTGGGATGGTGGCCTATTGCCACGAAGAACCCGGTAACGTCAAGATCTGTATCAACATTGGTTTGGTTGTTGGTAACCTTAACACCGGTTACGCTTTGTCCGTCGCCCAGTATTTCTTTGGTTTCGGTGTTGTATAAAATTTCGATGTTCGGCGTGTTTAATACGCGGTGTACCATGGCTTTGGAAGCCCGGAACTCATCCCTGCGAACAATCATATAAACCTTGCGTGTTAATTTAGCAAGATAGGTAGCTTCTTCGGCAGCGGTATCGCCGGCACCAACAATGGCAACATCCTGTCCTTTAAAAAAGAACCCGTCGCATACGGCACAGGCCGAAACACCAAAACCGCTATATTTTTCTTCAGATTCCAGACCCAGCCATTTGGCGGATGCCCCGGTGGCAATAATTACGGTATCGGCCGTGATGGTTTTTACATCATCAATTACCACTTTATGTGGCAGGCTTGTAAAATCAACAGAACTTACATAGCCAAAACGAATATCGGTACCCAGCCGCTCGGCTTGTTTACGGAAATCTTCCATTAATTCGGGCCCCATAATACCTTCAGGATAACCGGGAAAATTCTCCACTTCGGTGGTTTGGGTGAGCTGTCCGCCGGCTAATAAACCGGTGTACATAACGGGCTTTAAATCAGCCCTTGAAGCATATATTGCTGCAGTATAACCTGCAGGACCAGAGCCTATGATAAGGCATTTGATGTGTTCAGTTTCTTGAGACATTATCTTTAAAAAATGTATGCGAATTTAACATTTATCCGGTTATCAGACAAGTGGGAATGGTCAGGATACTGCCATTGTTAGCTGATTAGTTATATATAGAACCTCTCTCCGAATATGAAATATCAATTTTTCCATACTCATTTACGTTAATCAAAAGATCAAAGTAGATGTATCCTTTTTTTTCTCCCTTGTTAGCTGCATTAAGATCGGTATTGGGGGCCTGTGTTAATAAAAACAACTCTGTTGTTGGATATTGTATAACTGGTTTCCAGTTTGGAGCAAGAGTTATTTCAGATACAATTGCGTTATCTATTTGACTGTCTGCACTTTCATTAACCACTGGCGAAATCAGCTTTCCATCTGATGTTAAATTAAAACTATACGAAGCATAGTATTTACCTATGCTATCGAATTTATTCTTGGATAATTTTGAGTTCAAGTATCTTATTATGTCATACTTAGAACCTTTAACATTTGTTAGATATCTAAACTTTTTATCATATAAATGAGAAATAGATCTTATAAATTCCCCTTTTCTGTAAATGTCGGTCTTTATTGTGTCTCCATAGTAAGATAAGTAGTTCCAATTTCCTTCCCGTTTATTATTAACGAAATTGCCTTCTATGAGTATTTTACCGCTTCGATAGTTCAAATACCTTCCGTTAAGAATATTGTTTTTATATGTATTTACAAATTCAAGGTTTCCATGCCTGTATGATTTCCACGTTCCATTCTTCTTTCCATTTAAATATATTCCTGTTTCCTGAATAAAATTGCCGCCACGTTCAAAGACAATCTTTTTTTTTGTAGTATTCCTACTGTAAAACGGTAGTTCAGCCGGACGAATAAAATGATAAAAAGTGAATTTTCCATGTGGAATCATCAACTGTTCATCTTTAAATGTTCCTGTCGTCATTAAAGTATCTTGCATATCATACTGACTCATTGCCCAGGCTGAATCCGCTTTCATTTTTTTGTATAAAATATAAGAGACGGCTTTCGAGGAATCTGTGGTTCTTGAACCATCGGTGGTTACGTAGGCTTTATAGACTTGTGCTCCTGACGTTTGTACGATAATTAATAAAAATAAAAAGATAAGATAAGGTTTTAACATATACTAATTTAGGTACACAAAGATAATCATTTACCGGCATTTGCTTTCAGCACACGCATCACGTTGCCGCCCAATATTTTATCAATATCCTTTTCGCTGTAGTGCAGTTTAAGCAGTTCTTCGGTTATCTTAGGGTAATCGGCAACGCTATTCATCTCCTGCGGAAAAGATTCAGAACCATCAAAATCAGAGCCTATACCTACATGGTCAACCCCTATCAGTTTTACGATATAATCAATATGGTGAATGAGCATACTCAGCGGCGGCCTTAATTGCTCCGATTCGGTTTTGTGTATTGTGTTCAGCCTGATGGTTGCCAAATCAACATCGTGATATATTTTCACCAATGAATCCAGCTCTGCTTTATGCTGCTTAACAAAACTTTGAACCTTTGCTGAATAAGCACTGTCTACAAAGCCACTGTAAAAATTAACACACACTACTCCCCCGTTTTTAGCCAGCGCTTTTAGTTGTTCGTCTTTTAAGTTGCGTCTGTTTGGGTCAATACTATAGGCGCAGCTATGTGACGCTATTACAGGTTTGGTTGTAGTGGCCAGTACATCGTAAAATGTACGTTCGCCTACGTGAGATACATCGACCATTACACCCAGCCCATTCAGGTGGCGGACAATCTGTTTGCCATAGTCGCTAAGTCCTAAATGCGGCAGACTGTCTTTTTTGGTGACCTCGTCGCGCGCGGATGTTGCCCAGGAAGTGCTGTTATTCCAGGTGAGGGTTAGGTAGCGCATACCTCGTTTGGCAAGACTGTCAATATAATCCATGCGGTCCTCTATCATGTGACCACCTTCCACACCTATCAGCGCGGCGAGCTTTTTTTGCTTAACAATGTTTTGCAGTTCGGCACTGTTACGGGCCAGGGCAATTTTATCTGGGTTGCGTTTAATAAGCGCATACAAGGAATCAATTTCACGGTTAGCCATTGCGAAGGCTGTTCCTTTACCATACTTTTCACCGCACCAGATAGAAAATATCTGCGCTTTAAGCCCACCCTCTTTGGCCCTTACCAGGTCGAAATTTCCTTCGGTTTGACGTTTAGCCAGATCAAATTTGGTAATAAGCTGGTTGGATAATACATCGTTATGCGTATCAATCAGGATCGCTTTTTGATGAATTTGTTGTACATTTTGAGCAGAGAGTTTTAACGAGAAAAACAGAAAAGGGAGTAGTAGCTTTTTCATAAGTTCAAGATAGAAATTTTGATTATTGATTATGCCTGATGTAGTATATAATCAAAAATTACACTTAATATCAAAGCAAACCCAACGATTGCCAGTATATATCCAGTTTATCTATGATAAAGTGGTTCTTATCAGTTGGGTCATAAATTACTACAACATGTTCACCTTCACTATATATTGAAGGATTAGAGCCCCATGTTACGCGTTTGACAATTATTTCATTTTCAAGAGTAACGAATCTAAAAACAGGGTAATACAGATTTCTTTTACCTATACCTATGTTGGTGTCTATTCTGATGACAACACCGTTGACTTTGATTCCAATTTTTTGAAGCTGCTTACGTAAATAAATTTTTATCACACCAATTCCTGCGAGAAAAGCACCTGCTGTAATTGCTAAAACTTCATTAACTGTTGCGTTCATGACCGTTGATTAGCTGAATTTTAATATTATTATAAAGTATGTCATTGCGAGCGTAGCGTGGCAATCTCATTATACAGGTCTGCCTCCTGTCCCTTGAGATTGCTTTGTCGTTCCTCCTCGCAATGACATGTTGAAAGTTATAGTGTTATCTGTTTACTTACGTCTGTATCACCCCAACATTAAAGGCCTTTTCTATCGGCGCATGATTTGCCGCTTCAATACCCATGGATATCACTTTTCGGGTTTCCAGCGGATCAATAATACCGTCTACCCAAAGCCTTGCAGCGGCATAGTAAGGAGTTGTTTGGGCGTTATATCGGTCGGTTATTTGTTTCAGCAATTCGGCCTCTTTTACCTCGTCTACTTCTTCGCCCCGGGCTTTTAAACCGGCGGCTTGTATCTGCAGCAGGGTTTTGGCGGCTTGCCCGCCCCCCATAACCGCAATTTTGGCCGATGGCCATGCATAAATGAGCCTTGGGTCGTAAGCTTTGCCGCACATAGCATAATTACCTGCCCCATAAGAATTACCTATAACAATGGTGAATTTGGGCACTACAGAGTTGGCAACCGCGTTCACCATTTTAGCGCCGTCCTTAATAATTCCTCCTTGTTCACTTCTGCTGCCTACCATAAAGCCGGTAACATCCTGTAAAAAGACCAGCGGGATTTTCTTCTGATTGCAATTCATAATAAAGCGGGTGGCCTTATCGGCGGAGTCGGAATAAATAACGCCGCCAAACTGCATTTCTCCTTTTTTTGATTTGATCACTTTGCGCTGGTTAGCGACGATACCCACCGCCCAGCCATCAATACGGCCGAGGCCGCAAATGATAGATTTGCCATAGCCTTCTTTATATTCCTCAAAAGCCGAGTCGTCAAGCAGGCGCAATATAATCTCGTGCATATCGTAAGCCTTTTCGCGGTTATCGGGCAGTATACCGTAAATTTCCTTCTCGCTCAGCTTTGGAGCTAATGGTTTAATTCTGTCGAACCCGGCCTTGTTATAATCACCAATCATGCTCATGATGTTACGGATTGAATCCAAACAAGCCTGATCATTTGGTTGCTTATAATCTGTAACGCCGGATATTTCGCAGTGTGTAATTGCCCCTCCTAAGGTTTCGTTGTCCACATCCTCACCTATGGCCGATTTTACCAGGTAAGATCCTGCTAAAAAAACCGAACCTGTGCCCTCCACGATCATGGCTTCATCGCTCATGATAGGCAGATAAGCCCCGCCCGCAACACATGAACCCATAATGGCCGAAATCTGGATAATACCCATACTGCTCATGATGGCATTATTGCGGAATATACGCCCAAAGTGTTCTTTATCCGGAAATATCTCATCCTGTAAAGGCAGGTACACGCCCGCCGAATCAACCAGGTAAATAATGGGCAAGCGGTTCTCTATAGCTATCTCCTGCGCCCGCAGGTTCTTTTTAGCCGTTATAGGGAACCAGGCCCCGGCCTTTACCGTGGCATCATTGGCTACTATTACACATTGCCTGCCCGATATGTAACCTATACCGCATACCACTCCTCCGGAGGGGCAACCACCATGCTCTGAGTACATGTCATCGGCAGTAAACGCGCCAATTTCAAGCCAGGGCCTGTCTTTATCAATTAAGTAGGCCACACGTTCGCGAGCCAGCATCTTTCCTTTTTCTTTTTGTTTAGCTGCAGCCTTTTCGCCGCCGCCTTCATGTACTTTTTTGAGCCTGGTATTCAGCTCATAAACAAGTTGTTTGTTTATATCTTCATTTATATTGAATCCGATATCCATAATCTGGTTGTAATAGGAAATGTAAATTAGGAAAAATTACGGCAGGAAAAGCTAATGAATTGTTGTTTTGTTTATAAAAATAACGCCTGATATATTAATCACCTGTTTATTGCGTTCCTAAAATATTAAGGTGTCAGTACGTATTAAATTACGTAAAAACACGTTAACAAATCCCTGTTAAACAGTATACCTTTAGCCAACAATTATTTCATCCCTGATATGATACAGCAAACCAAACGCTACGGCTGGTTACCTGACCTGCCCGACCAAAGAGATTACAGATACGCGACAGTTCGCCATGCTGCTTTAGCAAAACCCACCCCGCCATTGGTTGACCTGCGCGCCCAATGCCCGCCTGTTTACGACCAGGGCACATTAGGCTCCTGCACAGCCAACGCCATAGGCGCAGCCTTCCAATTTGAATTGATGAAACAAAACCTGCCGGTGTTTAATCCGTCGAGATTGTTTATTTATTACAATGAACGCGTTTTGGAAGGACATGTTAAAGAAGATAGCGGCGCGCAAATTCGTGATGGTGTTAAATCCGTAGCCGTACAAGGTGTTTGCGATGAACAGCTTTGGCCGTATGACATTAGTAAATTCGCCAAAAAACCCAAGAAATCGTTATACACCAAAGCATTGAAAAACCAGGCATTGCAATATACCAGGTTAAACAATACCGCCATCAATGAGCTTAAAACCTGTTTGGCAAGTGGCAATCCCTTTGTTTTCGGTTTTACTGTATATCAAAGTTTTGAAGGCGACAAAGTAGCTCAAAGCGGTGTGCTGAATATGCCTACAAAAAATGAAAGCGTGATGGGCGGCCATGCGGTTATGGCTGTTGGTTACGATGACAAAAAGAAAGCGTTTATTATCCGCAACAGCTGGGGCGACGGATGGGGACTTAAGGGTTATTTTTATATGCCCTACGATTACGTGACCAGCACCGATCTGGCCGACGATTTCTGGACAATAAGCCAGGTAGAGGGATAAATATCGAGTTATAAGTATTGAGTTTATAATCGGGGTAATTGAGCATAACATTATTTTCTATCCTAAGCTTAGGACTCAAAACAACATTAACGTACAAATTATAAAATGAAATCATCGGTAATAAAGGCGCTTCAACATTTAAGTGATAAACCCGGACAATTATTTGTTAAAGTAATACAGCACGGCAGTATGTCTGTTGAGATATACAGGCCAGATAATATTGATCCGCAAACCCCGCATTTGCAGGATGAGCTATACATGATCATAAGCGGGCATGGCGAATTTTTAAACGATGGTGTACGCACCACCTTTCAGCAAGGCGACGTACTTTTTGTTAAGGCAGGTACAGAGCACCGCTTTGAAAACTTCACCAGTGATTTTGCCACCTGGGTTATTTTTTATGGCCCTGTTGGCGGAGAATAACGGTGCAATGCACCTATTGTAGTTCAAGCGATTAAACGGGTATAGTGAAGGGCGTCATGACGAAAGGATGGCGTCCTTTTTTATTTGCTTTAATTTGCCAAAGCCTATGTCAGGTTCCGGTCCTTAAACCATACTTCATCAGGGTTTACATCAAAGCTATCCATCAGGTTAACAAGTTCGATGGGGTCGCCGGAGGTGATCACCAGTTCGCGATTGGAGGGTTTCAGGAATCGCTGCTCTACCATAACATCCAACTGTTTCAGCAGAAAATCATAATATCCATTTGCGTTTAATAAACCTATAGGGTGTTTGTGCAAGCCTAATTGCAGCCAGGTTAATACTTCAAAAAACTCTTCGAGCGTGCCCAAGCCACCCGGCAGGGTAATTATACCGTCGCAAAGATCATTCATCATTTGTTTGCGCTGGTGCATATTTTCAACAATATGCAATTCGGTAAGGCCGGTATGGCCAACTTCTTTATCCAGTAAAAACTGCGGTATAACACCAATTGCTTTGCCCCCATGATGCAAAACAGCGTCGGCCAGTAATCCCATTATCCCAACTTTACCGCCGCCATACACCAGGGTAATACCCCGGCTTACCAACACTTCGGCCAGTTGTTCAATGGCTTGTTTTAATATTGGGTCGCCATTAAAATTAGCGCCGCAGAATACGCAGATAGCTTTCATGTTGTAAATATATCCGTTAAAAGTGTTCCCTTGTGTTTAAATAATGTTTTAGCAAAATATATTTTATTTGTCAGACATACATTTAAAAGCTTATTTATATATTTATAAAATAACCACCTAAATTATTCACATGAAAAAAAAGTTAATCTTACCGCTTTTACTGTTAACAAGCTGCTTATCATCATTTGCACAAACCATTGTAAATCCGTTGGTTGAAAACCAGGACGATTGGAGCAGTACCATAACCAAAATTGAAACCGATAAACAGTTTACAACAGTAAATTTTTAATACACCGCAAATGGCGATAACTCATGAGCACAGCTAAATAAAGAGATCTTTATTCAAACCGATCAGGGGAATGAGCACTATGATTATGTAAAATCTGAAAATATTGCTATAGCACCTGCTAAACATACTTTTGCTAAAGCTGGCGATAAACTTACCTTCAAAGTATATTTTAAAAAAATACCCCAGGCCGCAAAATCAATAGATATAATTGAAAGAGCCGGCAGAAGAAGTGACGGCATCACCTTTTTTAATTTTTATAACGTAAGCCTTACCCAATCATTACCTGCCGGAACACGCAAAGTAAAAGTTACCGATGTAGTATTAACACCACCTCCGCCAATACTCAACGGTAATAATGAAATGGATAGTATGACAAGCGCTATGAATGCCATGGGGCCTATGTATGCTAACATGGCCAAATCATTAATGGATTCGCAGCTCAATTACTATAGACAACCGGGAAAAATAGAAGAATTAGCTAAAGTGAACAAACAATACTTTGATGCATTGAAAAAAGAAGGCTTTACAGAAGACCAGGCTTTAAGAATAATTACTACCGGAGGCATATTATCAGGTGCGGCCCTGGGAGGTGGCAAATAAGGCTAAAAAAAGAAAATGGAACCAAATTGGTTCCATTTTCTTTTATAAAAATTGTCCCTGATCTTTTATTTCCCTATCCCCGGATCTTCAGAATTACCTACTTGTATAATTAGGAGCCTCTTTAGTAATGGTAATATCATGTGGATGGCTTTCGCGCATACCAGCAGCGGTTATGCGTACAAATTTGGCTCTTTGCAGATCCTCAATGTTGGCAGCACCACAGTAGTGCATACCGGCACGTAAACCACCAATGTACTGGAATATTACTTCGGCCATATTACCTTTAAATGGCACGCGGCCAACTATACCTTCGGGAACCAGCTTGGTAACCACATCGGTCTCGTCCTGGAAATAGCGGTCTTTTGAACCTTTTGCCATCGCTTCAACCGAGCCCATGCCACGGTATGATTTAAATTTACGCCCTTCGTATATAATGGTTTCGCCGGGTGATTCTTCCACACCTGCAAATAACGAACCGGCCATAATAGAGCTTGCACCTGCGGCAATGGCTTTTACAATGTCGCCGGTTTGTTTAATACCACCATCAGCAATAACCGGTACGCCGCGGCCTTCAAGCGCTTTGGCACATTCATAAACTGCATACAATTGTGGTACGCCAACTCCCGCAATAATACGTGTGGTGCATATAGAACCCGGACCAATACCTACTTTAACCGCATCGGCGCCTGCATCGGCCAGGGCAATGGCGGCATCGGCGGTAGCTATATTACCGGCAATAACCTGAAGATTAGGGTGTAATTTTTTTACAGCCTTCACCATTTCAATAACTCCTTTTGAGTGTCCGTGAGCAGTATCGACAGTAACCACATCCACGCCAGCATTAACCAGCGCGGTAACACGATCAATATTATCAGCAGCAACCCCAACCGCAGCCCCTACGCGTAAACGACCAAACTCGTCTTTACAGGCATTAGGGAAGTTTTTAACTTTTTGAATGTCTTTATAGGTAATTAAACCAACCAGTTTGCCATCTTTATTTACAACAGGAAGCTTTTCTATTTTGTTGCCCTGTAGTATAGCGGCAGCTTCGGTTAAAGTAGTTCCTTCGGGTGCAGTAATTAAACCCGTTTTGGTCATTACGTCGCTAACCTTCACCGTCATATCTTTCTGGAAACGAAGATCGCGGTTAGTTATGATTCCTTTCAGTTTATGCTCAGCGTCAATTATCGGAATCCCCCCTATGCTAAACTCCCTCATGATCTGAAAAGCGTCAGCAAGCAATGCATCTTCCAGCAGCGTTACCGGATCCTGGATCATACCGCTTTCAGAACGCTTAACCTTGCGTACTTCATCGGCCTGCGCCTGTATGGTCATGTTTTTATGGAGCATACCTATACCACCTGCCTGGGCAATGGCAATAGCCAGGCCAGCTTCGGTAACGGTATCCATAGCGGCCGAGATGATCGGGATGTTTAAACGAATGCTTTTTGTTAAAAAAGTACTGGTGTTAACTTCGCGCGGTAATACTTCTGAATAAGCGGGGAGTAGTAAAACGTCGTCGTAGGTTAATCCTTCGGCAACAAACTTTGATGGGTCTAACTGCATAGCAAATAATTATTTTGGAGTTATTATTTGCCGGGCAAAGGTAATAAATATTTCGGATATCGGAATTAAGATTTCGGATTTATTTAAAACTGAACGGAAAATTGCCTTTCTGTGATAATTGCTTTTTTGACTTCAATACCAAAACATTTGTCATTCTGAGCATAGCGAAGAATCTGTTATCCGATTAGATTCTTCGTACCTCAGAATGACAAGACTCTTATAGATTAAATCTCAATATTTCCCTACTATCACCTTATAAAACTGGTCAAAGTTCAGGTACTTATTGGCCAATTCGCGTAGCTTGACAGCAGTTGTTGTCTTTACCGTTAACGCGTATCTGTCGTAATAATCATAATCTAAGCCTGCAAAATAAATACTTTTGAATTTATCGGCATGCGAAAAAACATTTTCCAGGCTGCCCAGTAATGAACCGAGCATGAAGTTGCGCACCAGCGATAGCTCTTCGTCCGGAACCAGTTCATTTTTCAGCAGACTGATCTCTTTTTCAATTTCGGTAATGGCCGATCTGCATACATCGGCGCCAACCTCGGTAGCTATAAAAAATGCGCCACCCTGTTTAAACGAGTTAAGGCCAGAGCCAATGCCGTAAGTATACCCTTTGTCCTCCCGGATATTGGCCATTAACCTTGATCCAAAATAACCACCCAAAACTGTATTCAACACCTGCATAGGTTGAAAATCGGGATGGTTGCGGTTTATGGTAGGCAACCCTATTCTGATAGCCGATTGCAGGGCATCGGGCTTTTCGGTAAAATAAAACAGTTCGGTGGCTGGTTGTATTTCGGGCTGCGTAATATCGGCCGCTATCTCGCCATTTGTCCAGTCGTTACCAAATGTGTCCTTTATCAATAATAACGCATCGGGTTCTATTTTACCTGCAATTATCAGCGTGCAGTTTGCAGGCTGGTACATTTTTTTAAAATGCTCTAGCATATCATTACGTTGCAGGCTTTTATAATTATCAAAACTTGCGCCTAAGCCATATATGGTATCGCCGTATATGGCCTTATTAAAATCACGACGAGCAACAATATCATTTTTCTGCAGGCTCACCTGTAGTTTTTGCTGTTGGTTACGTTTAAATGTTTCCAACTCCTTTTCGGGAAAAACAGAATTGGTAAGTATATCTATAATAACCGGTAGTATGTGGTGCAGGTGCTTGTTCAAACTGTACAACGTAACCTGCGAATTCTCGTAGCCGTAATCAACCTGTAAAAAGGCGCCGTAAAAATCAATTTTATCGGCAATTTGCGCGGCGGTTAAAGTACGGGTACCCTCGGTAAGCATAGTGTTTACCGCCATGTTAAGCAACGGTTTGGCAGCATCAAAACGCAGATTGCTGAAAATCCACTCAATGCGTACCAGTTCCTGGTCGCCGGAGTTAAAGCAAAAAACATTGCAGCCATTATCGAGCTTTGTATGTTCGGGCCTGATCAGGTTTATATTATCAATAGCCTTAAATTCAGGGGCTAATTTTCTGTCGATCATGTATTTATTCTTTTAGTTTGTTTGAATCAGCTATTTTTCAGACTAATGCTGATTCTGTTTTCTCGGCCAGGTAAACCAGGGTTGATGAATTATCTCTCCTGAATATTTTATTGGCAACCTCCTTAATGTGCGCCGTAGTTACCTGAAGGTATCTGGCTGTTTCCTGGTTTAGCATATCGGCATCGCCCAGCAACTCAAACGATGCCAGGTTCATGGCTTTGTCAAGCAATGACATTTCGGAAAACACCATGGTCGATTCGGTTTTATTCTGCACCTTGGTGAGCTCATCAGCCGGGATCTGTTCCTGCTTCACTTTTTCAAGCTCTTCCCAAAGGGCGGCTTCCGCTTGTTCAATACTTACATTTTCGAGCGGCTTACCTTCCAGCACAAACATGCCTTTATCTAAGCTGCTGGTGATATATGCATGCACCTCGCTGAATATTTGCTTGTCCTGTACCAAGCTCCGGTACAAACGGGATGAATTACCACGTGAAAGCACGTCTGACAATAGCTCTACCGCATAAAAATCATCGTCAAGCCTGGTTCCCATCTGAAAAGCGATATAAACATCATTAAGCGGAACTTTGGCAGTAACCGTTTCACGGCGCTCCTCGCGCTGTTCGGGCTCCTGTGACAGGTTACGGTGATATTTTTCGCCAGCCGGAATAGGTGCGAACCATTTTTCGGCCAGTTGTTTCACCTGCTCCAGCTTTACATCGCCCCCAACTACCATAATGGCATTCTGTGGGTTATAATGTTTCTTAAAAAATGCCTTTACATCTTCAATACGGGCGTCTTCAATATGTTTAATGGTTTTGCCAATGGTGGCCCAGCGGTATGAATGCTGTTTGTAAACCAGCGGACGCAGCTTTAACCATACATCGCCATAAGGCTGGTTAAGATAACGCTGCTTAAACTCTTCTATCACCACATTACGCTGAACCTCCAGGCTTTTTTCGCTAAAGGCAAGGCTCAGCATCCGATCACTCTCCAGCCAAAAAGCGGTTTCGATATTGGCAGATGGCAGGGTGATATAATAGTTGGTAATATCGTTGCTGGTAAAAGCATTATTTTCGCCGCCCACCCGCTGCAGGGGCTCATCGTAGCTGGGTATATTTACAGATCCGCCAAACATCAGGTGCTCAAATAAATGTGCAAAACCGGTTTGTTCAGGATTTTCGTCGCGTGCGCCAACATCATATAATATGTTAAGCACCGCCATGGGTGTTGTATTATCTTCGTGAACAATAACCCTTAGGCCATTATCCAGTGTAAATCGGTTGAATTTAACCATGTACAGTTTTTATATTTAATAAAACAGAAAGCAAATGTAAAACTTTTGCTGATAATGGTATTGTTAAGATATAAGATGACAGAAACACGCGAATAAAGCAACCGGAATTTCTTTTCAAACGTGTTATCTTTATACTAACCAACCATGAACCAGGCAGAACTCATAAAGCAATTAAGCAGTAGTATCGGCAAACAGCGTATACTTAAACTGAGCCGGGTACTGAGGGAGCTGCATTATCCCTTACGGGATGTTATTGATATTACCTTTCATCCCGATAAAGCCGTTGCTTTTAGAGCCGTATGGTTGTTGGAAAATGTTTTGTTAACCGATCCCGAAAGTTATCTTGATGACTTGCGTTACCTGATACAAAAGTTTAAAGAAGTGAAACACCAGGGCTGCATGCGGCATTATGCCAAAATTACCATGCATATAACCGATGCTAAAGCTCCACAATCGTTAAAATTAAAACTTAAAGAAATCGATTTTGAACCGGTTGTGGAACAGCTTTTTGACTGGATGATAAATCCAAAAATCAAGGTAGCGGTAAAGATGTTTGCCGGAAGTGCTTTGTTTAACCTGAAAGACACATTTCCATGGGTAAAGGAAGAACTCGCAGATCAGCTGGAATTTTTGATGCGCGATGGCAGCCCGGCGATACAAACAGGCGGAAAAAAGATACTGAAGGAGATAAAAAAATGATGTGCAGACTTCAGATATGCAAAATTAAACGCGTCATTGCGAGTATGAAGCAATAAGCCCCCTCTAAATCTCCCAAAGGGGGGAGACTTAAAAAAAAATTTTAAAGCCCTCTCCTCTGGAGAGGGTCGGGTGAGGCTTCGTACCTCGCAATGACGCGCTGGTGAATTTTAACTTTTAAGCACTCGGTCTGTCTTCACCGTGCAGGTTATCGCTTATCTGATTGTGATGCAGTTTGGCCGCTATAGCCGATGAACTATCATCAGCATAAGTTCCGTAAGCATTTACCAGCACACCTTTAAGGTTGTATTTTGGCGATGATACCGCGTAAACTATTGACATATCGTCGGGGTTACTGGCACCCTCAAATCGGTAAAACTCATCAATTTCAAAATCATCGGCACCCATTTTGATGCCTTGGTCATTATCATCTATAGTATCGCCATCCAGGATCAGGTTGGCAGTATATCCTCTTTTCAGAAGGTCATTAGTGGCATCCACTAAGGTTTCATAATTTTGCATGGCAGCGATGTTTTGTTTAAGTAAAAGCAGCACTCATGAGCCGCTTGTGTTTTATAACCGTTAAACCTTTCATGTTGTTTGAACAGTTTACCTTTTAAATAGAAAAACTTACGAAGTTTTAAAACTTCGTAAGTTTCAGTATTCAGAGTCAAAAAGAGCTATTCAGCTATTATATAGCCTTAGCCAACCACAAGGACGCATTAAGATGAAGCGCCGGATGTGATGTAAAGCCCGATGGTGCATCGCCCGACCAGCCGTTGAATAAGTTGTCGGCGGTATCACCTGTGCCATCATCAGCGGGCGAACTGTCGCCTATCCAAACTATCCTGCCAGTTCCATAAGTAGCCAGCAGCGCCATTACATTGTTATTGCCACCGTTAGTAGCAGAGTTGCGCCAAAACAATCCCTGTACGCTCGAATTATTTGTTGGCGTTAAAGTAGCGGTTGAACCATCATAAAAGGCCAGCTTTGAAGCTGTACCGGTTGCACCATTCAATACTTTTTGTGCGTTAGCATTTGTACCGGTATAAACATTGGTTGATGGCCCTTCGCTTATATCAACATAGTTTATGGTAAAACCGAAAGGGTTGCTGTTATTAATACCATTATTGGTCATCAGATCGTTCCATACCCTTGGCGAATCGTAACCATCACCATCCCTGTCAGACGGATTGTAACCATTGGCATCGGTACCACCTGTGGTAGCTGCGGTATGGTCGGCAATCATCATCAATCCGCCGCCGTTTGAAACAAAGTTCATCAGCGCAGTTTTCTCAGCAGCAGTAAATAAACGGTTAGGTTCAACCACTACAAACACATCATAATTGCTCAGATCCTGCGGATTTGATGAATTGCCGTAGGTTAAACTTGTCCCAACCGGAAGGGTTTCAACCAGTTCACCAAGTTTAACCAATGAAACAGCCCATGATGATATCCCACCTTTCCAATAAGTTTCAGAGGTACTTGCTGTAATACCGGTATATGAAGGTGTTGGTGTACGCTGTGCTTTTGTTTCGGTAGTTGAGCCGCCAGTATAAATTGGCACACTTTCGGTACCGTCAGCATCTATCTGCCAGTCGGCGCTGCCTGCGTTTTCCAGATGGCTTGCATCAAACAGGTACTTTTTACCGGTGATAACCGTCGGAGGGGTTGTACCGCCGCCATTGTCATTAACAGTAATGTCATCAATATTGATACGGTTGCTGCCGCCGGTTAGCTTGCGGATCTCTAAACGTACGTTACCGGTTTGATTGATGGTAAAGGTTGAAGTAACCAATGTGGCCGTGGTAGTTATATTTGATCCGGTTTGTGCCCATGAGCTGCCATTGTTTGTTGAGTAGAATAACCCCCAGGCGCTTGGCGTATCGCCATTATAAGTAGCACTTTTTATGGTAACCGTGCTTATACCTGTTGTTACATTAAACAACATGGTGATTTTACCTGTATTACGTACTCTTGCGCTCCACGAACCAACCCTTTGATCGGCTGCCAGATTACCGATCAGCGCATCATACATGTTCCATGAATTGCCAGACAATGTTACATTATCGCCACTGCTTGAACCGGCCGGAGCCACGTCATAGGCAGTTTTAGGACTTGTTGAACCTACTTCAAATCCCTGGGTAAGCGATACGGCGAGCGTTTTGAGGGTTTTGCCGTTTTCAACTTTGGAAGCACCGGCATTTTCTGCCGGAACCGTTTCGTTTTTCTGGCAACCGCTTACCAGCATACCGGTAAGCGCTGAGGCTATTACAAATAACCTTAAGGTAGTAAATTTAAGCATAATAATAGGTGAGTTTAATATAAGTTGATACTTATTAATTATACGGTAAACTTCTCTAAAAGTTTATACTTACATATTGCCCGGATATTAACTTATTATTAAATATCTGGCGGTATAAATTAGTTTATAACTGCTATAAGCCATTTAAATTTTCATCGATTCCATATTGCCCAGTTTACCTTGTTTTTTTATCTAAGTACTGATTAAACTAATCACTATATTTACATGTGGCCTATAAAGAAATCCATATAAAAACCCTACTTAAAAGGCAATTGCTGGCATTAACCTTTGTGCTGGGCTTTTTTGCCGTTTCCGGCTATTTGGTTAATAACCGGTATAACTATGCCAGGGTCAATACCGAGGTATTAGCCACTAAATCCTTCAGCTTAAAAAAGGGGATTAATTATAAAAGAGCAGCATTGCTTATTTATAAAAATGCTGCCGGTTACTTTAATATCAGCAAAAATTGCCAACTGGGGGTTTGTTTATATCATACCCTGATAATAAACCGCTATCAGCATTTAAAACAGCTCTATTTATTTACCAAACACAGCATCAGTTACCCGGTAAATAGCTTATTTTATAACTCCGATAAATACTACAGCCCGTCTTCATTCAGGATCAGTTGATCCTTCTCTCCTGCCTTTATGGCTTAAGTAAATTTTAGTAACCCGTTTAATGCGCTCGAAGCGCATTGAATATCTGCGCTATACGCATGAAGAAACTTAAAAGAATATTAAGGCTTTTTTGCCTTGCCCTGCTTTTACTGCTGGCAGTGACCGGCATTGCCATAACAGGTGCCGCGCCAACCCAGCCGAAAAACAGGCAAAAAATTATTGATAATGAAACCTTAATTGAAATGGTTGACCAAAAAAAAGATGATGACGAAGAAAAACCCTGATTAGCCTCTGAGCCAGATCTCCTGGCGAGCTCAGCAGAAACGGTCTGTCAGACTTACGAAGTTTTAAAAACTTCGTAAGTCTTTATTGTGAAATAAGTTGTCATAATGCCCCCGTTCGAAGCATGCTGGGCATGCCTCTGCGCGAGATCCTTCGACAAGCTCTCTCTCAGGATGACAGCCCCGCTTTACTATTTTAGGGTAATAACTAATGAAACGCAAAGAGCCACCCTATTGGATGGCTCTTTGCTATATGTATGGAGTTATTATTTTATGATTTAACAGCATCCTCTGCAGTCTTGGGAACATTCAGGAACACGAAGTTGTTATCAAACATATCTACCTTAATGGTACTGTCCTTATCTACTGTACCGGCAAGGATCTGTTTTGACAGTTCATTCAGGATCCTTTTCTGGATAACACGTTTCAGCGGACGGGCGCCAAATTGCGGGTCGTAACCCAATTGCGCCAGCCAGTCGAGCGCTTCATCGGTAGCTTCCATAGAGATTCCCATTTCGGCAAGGGTATGTTTTACCTGGTTAAACTGTAGTTTTACAATATCATGTATCTCATCGCGGTTAAGCGGAGTAAACATAATGATCTCATCAATACGATTTAAAAACTCAGGTCTGATGGTTGCCCTTAGCAAGGTGAACAACTCGTTCTTGGTTTTGGCCACCAACTCATCGCGGTTATTATCTTCCAGTCCCTGGAAGTTTTCCTGTATTATGTTCGATCCAATATTGGACGTCATGATGATGATAGTGTTCTTAAAGTTCACCACACGACCTTTGTTGTCAGTCAGGCGACCATCATCCAGTACCTGCAGCAATATATTAAACACGTCAGGGTGCGCTTTTTCAATTTCGTCAAGCAATACCACGCTGTAAGGTTTACGGCGCACAGCCTCGGTAAGCTGGCCGCCTTCATCATATCCCACATAGCCCGGAGGCGCTCCTATCAACCTTGAAACGGCGTGTCGTTCCTGATATTCGCTCATGTCAATGCGTACCAGCGCGCCTTCATCATTAAACAGGTATTCGGCCAATGCTTTTGCAAGTTCGGTTTTACCTACACCTGTTGTACCCAGGAATATAAAAGAACCAATTGGCCTGCGCTTATCCTGTAAACCCGCACGGCTGCGGCGTATAGCATCACTTATGGCCTCAATAGCCTCCTCCTGCCCGGCTACGCGTTTGTGCAGCTCTTCTTCCAGATGCAGCAGTTTTTCACGTTCGCTCTGGATCATTTTAGAAACGGGTATACCTGTCCAGCGGGAAACTACCCCTGCAATATCATCGGCAGTAACTTCTTCCTTCAGCATACGGCTGTCGCTCTGATTTTCGAGCAGGGCAGCTTTCAGTTTTTCAACCTCGTTCTGCGCTTCCACGATAGTCCCGTAGCGTAACTCAGCTACCTTGCCATAGTCACCGGCGCGTTCTGCCTGTTCTGCTTCCAGCTTATAATTTTCAATAAGCTCCACTTTTTGATTGATGCCATCAACTAAATCCTTCTCACCTTTCCATTTGGCACGCAAAGAATCGCGCTGGGCCGACAGGTTAGCTATTTCCTCGCTCAACTCAGCAACCTTGCGGTCGTCCTTTTCACGTTTTATAGCCTCACGTTCAATTTCCAGCTGCATAATGCGGCGTTCCAGCTCATCAACTACCTCAGGTACCGAATCCATTTCCAAACGCAGTTTAGAAGCAGCTTCGTCCATCAGGTCGATAGCCTTATCGGGTAAAAACCTGTCGGATATATATCGTTGCGACATTTCAACTGCTGCGATAATGGCCTCGTCTTTAATACGCACCTTGTGGTGGGTTTCATAACGTTCCTTTAATCCACGCAAAATAGATATAGCATCTGCAGCATCGGGCTCTTCGACCATTACTTTTTGAAAACGGCGTTCAAGAGCTTTATCTTTTTCCAGATACTTCTGGTACTCGTTAAGCGTAGTAGCACCAATTGACCTTAGTTCGCCACGGGCCAAAGCGGGCTTTAATATATTAGCGGCATCCATGGCTCCTTCGCCCCCACCGGCACCTACCAGCGTATGGATCTCATCAATAAACAGAATGATCTCACCATCACTCTGGGTAACTTCTTTTATCACGGCTTTAAGGCGCTCTTCAAATTCGCCCTTGTATTTGGCGCCTGCAATAAGCGCTCCCATATCCAGCGAGTAAACTACCTTGGTTTTTAAGCTTTCAGGCACATCACCTTTAATTATCCTGAAGGCAATACCTTCGGCAATAGCGGTTTTACCTACGCCCGGTTCACCTACCAGTATAGGGTTGTTCTTGGTTCTGCGTGATAGTATCTGTATCACGCGCCGAATCTCTTCGTCACGGCCAATCACCGGGTCTAACTTACCTGATCCGGCATACTCATTGAGGTTACGGGCATATTTATTTAAAGCGTTGTAGGTAGCTTCAGCATTCTGGTCAGTTACTTTGCTATCGCCACGTAAACTTAGGATGGCTTTTTTAAGATCTTTTTCGTTCACACCAAGATCTTTGAGCATGGAGCTTACCGTACCACCTGCTGCGAGTATACCTAACAGTATATGTTCAACCGATACAAATTCGTCTTTAAATTCCTTTAGGTATCCCTGCGCTTTTTGCAGTGACGAATTGGCATCTGAGGAAAGATAAATATTGCTTCCGCTTACCTTAGGGTACGACGTTATTTGTGCATCAAGCGTTTCGTTCAGCCGGTTAAGGTTTACATTTAGTTTTTTTAATAAATAGGTTATAACATTTTCATCAACCAGCAACAAGCCTTTTAACAGGTGTGCGGGTTCAATTGCCTGCTGTTGATTACCAGTAGCAATTTCCGAAGCCTTTTGTACGGCTTCCTGGGCTTTTATTGTAAAGTTGTTAAAGTTCATATTGATTGGTATTAATCAAAACGCTTGCCATTTAGCTTATAATGAAAAAAAGTCATGTAAATATAAACCAAAACGACATTTTGGCTTGTTATTATTTAGAAGAATTCTTATTAAATTTTAATATTTTTGCTACCAAACCTTATATATAAAATAATTGAATACGCATTTCTTTTTTAACAGCCTGCCGGCAAAATATAAGGCATCATACCGGGACTATTATACGTATCAAAACCTGGTTGCCATAAGAGCCGGGAGCATTATATTCCTATTGCTGAATATTATTATAAGGATTTTATACCTTGTATTTCCGGTAAGCCTTACCAAGGCTCAAAACTTTCCGGAGTTTAATTTTAGCAACTGGGCATTCATCATCATTACTCCCATTTTTCTGATCGTAAGCAACTTACTGATAGCTAATTTTAAAAGTCACAGGAAGGCTACCGCCTCAATGGCGCTGCTTGTGTTCTTATTTTCAGTATATATAATATCATGTGGCATGTATTCAAGTTTTATTGCCACATCTGACCCCAGCAATGCTTTAACCTTGTACCTCATTGCCTTAAGCCTGGTAAGCGCCATTTACGTGTTTGAATATTATGAAACAATAATATTAATAATCACAGTAGAGGTATTGTTTACCGCTCTTTTATTTTACAGCCAAACCAGTGCCACGCAAATGGTATACAACCAATTGATATCGGCAATTTTACTTTCGGCTTTCTATCTTACTTCAAGATATTTTTTCTCTTACAAAGTTAATTACTACCAACAGGTGATTGAGATCAGGGAAAAAAATGTGGAGATTGAAAAAGCAGGCGAATTTAAAAACCAGGTTTTAGGAATGGTTGCCCATGACCTGCGCAACCCTATAGCTGCTGTTGAATCTATTGCGATGATGATGGAGCTGGATGAAGTAAACGAGGATACCCTGGAAAACCTGAGTTTGATGAAGGCATCATGTGTTAAGGCCCGTAACATTATTGACGACCTGCTGGAAGCTGCGCATAATGATACCAGTAACGTTTTTGAAATGGAAAAAACGGAGCTGAACCAATTATTAAAAAGTATTGTAAGCGACTGGGAAATACAACAGGATCTTAAAACAGATGTGCTTTTCACAAGTAATATTAACCCTGTTTATGGAGCGGTAAATAAAGAAAAACTGCACAGGGCACTTGATAACCTAATAAGCAACGCCATAAAGTTTTCAAAAGATAACAGCCGGGTAGACGTGCGGTTGAGTAAAAAAAACGAAGAGTTGATTATTGAGGTACAAGACTATGGCCTTGGCATACCAGCAGATATGCTTCCGGACGTATTTGACCGCTTTTCAAAAGCACGGAGAACAGGTTTAAGGGGAGAACAATCAACCGGTTTGGGATTGAGTATTGTACGCCAGATTATTGAAAGGCACAACGGTATTATTGAGGTGGAAAGCATAGTAGGCCGCGGATCTGTTTTTACCATAAAATTACCGGCGTCCTGGCTGGGATGAGCGGTTTAAAGTATTGAGTTTTAAGTTATGAGTAACACTCTATTATCAGACTCAACACTCACAACTTAAAACTCAATACTTCTACCCAAACACGCTCTGTGTTTTTCTTATGGTTTTCTCCAGGTCGATGCCTTTTCCTAATACACCTTTAAACAGATCGCCTTCTGATTTCAAACGGTCGATTGAATTAAAAATAGTAAAATGCTTCATGGTTAGCCCAGGCTTTACCTCGTCCCAATGCAGTGGCATGGATACCGTTGCCCCTTCTTTTGGGCGTAAAGAATAAGGTCCTGCAATGGTTGCCCCAGGTCGGTTTTGTAAAAAATCAAGGTACATCTTTCCTTTCCGGTTAGCCACCATCCGCTCCAGTGTAGTATAGCCGGGTAATTGTTTGTTCACTATGCCTACGATAATACGGGCAAACATTTGCGATTGGTCATAATCATATTTTGCTCCAATAGGAATATAAATATGCATTCCGGTTGAGCCCGATGTTTTGCAGAATGAAGGCACGTCAACTGCATCCAGCACTTCTCTTACCTTCTGCGCGGTTTCAATGACCTGGTCGAAGGTGTTTTTGTCAGGGTCAAGATCTATTACGCAATAATCTGGATTATCCGGCGATTGTACACGGCTGAACCAGGGATTCATCTCAATACAGCCCAAAGAAGCCATCCACAGCAGACTCGCTTCATCTGTACCTATCAAATACTCTTTATGCTCTCCCTCGCTGGTTGTGTAAGGAAATGTTTTGGCCCAATCCGGGGCTTTATCCTTAACATCCTTTTGGTAAAAGCTGGGACCATGTATGCCATTGGGAAAACGGTTGAGCGACA
This sequence comes from Mucilaginibacter sabulilitoris, assembly GCF_034262375.1. NCBI lineage: Bacteria > Pseudomonadati > Bacteroidota > Sphingobacteriia > Sphingobacteriales > Sphingobacteriaceae > Mucilaginibacter > Mucilaginibacter sabulilitoris. Next base: position 3,412,499 of record NZ_CP139558.1, on the reverse strand, counting down.
TGGGCCTGTCTTTTAAATAAGGTAAAATGTATTCGGCTGCCTGGTAATAGTAGTTGAACATATCCCTTTTGGTAACCTTATCTTCGGGCCAGTAAATTTTGCTCAGGTGAGTAAATTTCAGGTCGTGACCGTTAATTTTACGTACTTGTGTTTCGTCTGTAGGGTTTAACAATGTTTTCCGTCCTTTCTGTTTGGGTGGCTTAATTGCTGCTGTATGCTTATCTTCCTGTTGTTTCTCTGTAGCTTCAATTACATCTTCGGTAGGCGCGGCAACTTCACGAACTACATCCTTAGCCTTTTTATCCTCACGCATGCCCTGAAACGACGGATGCCTAAATACTCCATCACTGGTAACTTCGCTAAAGGCCACTTCGCAAACCAACTCTGGTTTTAACCATATAGCTTTAGCCTTAGGCGGATTTGGGCGAAAGCGCGATGGTTTATTTACATCAGGTATTTCGTCAAAAGGGCTTTTATCAATTATCAGCGGCTTAAACTGTGCCATCATTTCCTTTTGCACACTATCAGAAAAACCGGTACCCACCTTGCCTACATAACGCAGCGCTTTATCTTCGTAAACCGCCAGTAAAAGCGAGCTGAATTGCTTGGGTGTATCGGCGTTTTTTGTAAAACCTGCAATGATCACCTCCTGGCGTTTACTTACCTTGATCTTCAACCATTCTTTCGACCGTACATCTGGCGAATAGGTACTATCTGCTTTTTTAGCAATAATACCTTCCAGCCCCATCCGTTCCGCAGCGTTAAAAAAATCGGTGCCACTTGCGTCAAAAACTTTACTCAAGCGTACTCGATCGTCTTCAGCAGGCAAAATGTCTTTTAATATGGCCTGTCGTTGTGTTAAAGGTAAGCCCATAAGGTTTTTACCCTCATACCACAACAGGTCGAACACATAATAAACCAGCTCACCATCAGCTTCGCTGCGCCAATTTTGCAGGTTGCCAAAGTTGGAGATCCCTTCGTCGTTCAAAACCAGTATCTCACCATCAATTACAGCGTTGATCTTCCAGTTTGAAAGAATATCATGTATAGGATAAAATTTTTCGTTAAATGTTTTTTTATTACGCGACAACAGTTCAACCTCACCTTTATTAATAAAGCCCAAGGCCCGGTAACCATCCCATTTTACCTCGTAAACCCAATCCGGGTCATCAAATGGTTCATCAACAAGCGTAGCCAGCATAGGTTTGATACCAGCCGGCATTTTAGCCTTTGGCGCTTTTTTCAATATAGCGGCAACATCTATATCCGCCGTCTCGGCTATACTTTCATCGGGCTCTGCAGGTTCAGGTACTTTTTTTTTACTTGCTGCCTTTTTCTTGGGTTTCTCTATCGTTTCCTCATGATTGCTGTGCCAAACCTTATCACTGGTTTTTTCCATTACGGTTATGGTTTTACCGGATAAAACAGATTTATCTTCTTTGGTAATATCTTTTTTTGATGCAAAATCGTCGTTATGTTTGATCAGCAACCAGGCGTTATCGCCCATACCATGGGTTTTAACCAGTGCAAATTCGCCCTGCAATTTCTCGCCATGTAACTTAATTTTGAGCGAGCCCGACTTGAGCTGCTTTAAGAGGTATTTCTCCTGTTCTTTTTTGCCTCTTATCTCCTCTATGGGTTCATAGGTTCCCTCGTCCCAAACAATCACGGTACCGCCGCCATATTCACCCTCCGGAATAATGCCTTCAAATGTTCGGTAGTCATAGGGATGATCTTCCACCATCATGGCCAACCTCTTGGTTTGGGGATCGGTAGATGGTCCTTTGGGTACTGCCCAGCTTTTTAACACGCCCTCCATTTCGAGCCTAAAATCATAATGCAAACGGGTGGCATCATGCTTTTGGATAACAAAAGTTAGTTTGTCCTTGTCTTTACTTTTTCCCGATTTGGGTTCGGCAGTTTTGGTAAAGTCGCGTTTTTGTGCATATTTTTCCAGGCTCATAGCATCGCTCCATTAATTACAACTATAACATTTTAAGTAGAAATAAAGTTTTAAGCCCATCTGAATCAATGTATCATTTTTCGTGCAGCAGCAGCCCCAATCCGTTCTGTTACCTCGAGCAGCTTGCCTTCCTGTGTTATGTAGTTTTTAAAAAAGTGTTCCAATTGGTCGAGTAAAGCATGGGGCAGATCTTTAATATCAGTGACATCCTTAAACATGACAGACACCTCGGGAATGGCAAAGAAACGGTCGTTGCGGATAGTTTTACCATCGGGTGCGGTTTGCAAAACTTTAAAGGCCCCAATAATGCGACAATCCATACAGCAACCCGGGAAAGTGGCAATCTCCGAAATAACCATCACATCCAGCGGATCGCCGTCTTCACCCCGGGTATCCGGAATAAAGCCAAAATCATAAGGGAACACCATCCCTGCGGGTAAAAGCTTTTTTAACTTAAAGTTTTTTTGATCGGGCTGGTAGTTATACTTGTGACCGCTTCCTTTGGGTGTTTCAATAACGATGCTGATTGGTTTCATTTACAAAAAACACCGTTTTAAGCTTATAGTTTTGTTTACAACAATTGCTTGTAACAGTTGTTGTAAAATCATTACTTATGATTTACCGGTAATTATGGAATTATTTAAAATAGCTATTGAAAAGGACGAAGAAACCCTTGAATTTGAGGTGGCAGATTTTGTGCACCACGAGGGCGAACAATGCAAATTTGAGGTTTACAGAGAAGGACGAATGGTGGCGGGATTTGAGCCAGACAAGCAGCGGTTTCTGCATATTTGTCAAAACCCCGGAAATATTGATGAAGAAGTACTGCACCTCATTGCTGATAAAATTGAGGCATTGAATTTATAGCTATAAGTATTGAAATAAAACGTCCCCGATTTTTGCCAGGGACGCTTTATTTTGCTCATTCTACTAACTTTTTTTATTCTCGTATTTGCGGTTATTATCGCGATTTGAAGTCTGATCTGACCGCTGGCCACCACCATTACTTATTCCTGCTTGCTTCTTGGCCGCTTTCTGATCAAAAAATGCCCTGTCGGACGTGGGGTTACCCTGCATGTTTCCACTGTTTTTTGAATCCTGATGGTTTTTCATAAGATATTAAATTAAGTGTACAATTGCAGAAAATGGTGCAAGAACTATGCCGGATGAAAACTGAGTCAATTAATTATGAAAGGTTTTTTTTGATAAAACTTTAAAGATCTTATTGCAGATAATAATTGTTTCTCTTGTTCCTTAGGAAGATTTTGTGCGTTTATTTGAATTTTTATTTTGCTCCCCTGCACTATCCATAAGTTATCGATGTAAACGCCTGTTGTACCAACTCCATGCTTTTTGGGCGTAATTAATTTGGCAGTTTTACCATCAACTTTAATCCATTCAATTTTATTTCTTCTTACTTTTTCCAACGTTGCGCTGTCAGCAATTCCAAAATACTTTAACTTAACATTATTGGGTGTTGATGATTTTTCAATCATAAAAACTTTCCCATCTTCAATTTGATAATAATAATTATTATCATCTTCATTTAGTGAGTTAGAATAACGACCAAAATCAAAACTTACCAAGGCTTTTTCATTTATCTGAATATAGCCAACATATGAATCTTCGGGAGGTCCTACCTCCATTTTTCTCCATTGCTTAGGAACTTGTATAGTAAAAGTTCCATAATCAAGAAGTTTTAAATTAGCATCCTTGCAATTATTTTGTTTTTGATTATTACTACAAGCAGTCACTATCACAAGTAGTGCAAAAATGAATTTCATTAAAAAAGTTTTGCAACTAAATTAATTATTGTATCCAATATTTGGATGCGATAATTAATTAGCAATTCTATCCAAGCATCACCCCTATCCTGTCCCCCTTCCAATCGGGAAATAAAACATGGTCGTTGTTTATACTAAGATGTTTGTCCGCAACTTCACTAAACACACTCCTGAAATCGGTACTTACTGCCAGGTCGCGGCCATCCTCCAGATTATCTACCGCTAATGGCTTAATGTCGCCATGTACCAGGCCGCCATTAATATCATTGCCCAAAATAAAATTGCATGATGCGCGGCCATGATCTGTACCACCGGTGCCATTTTGGTGCACAGTGCGTCCAAATTCGGTCATGGTCATTATGGTTACATCGTCCTGATAGGCGCCGAGATCTGTCCATAGTGCTGTGACACTATTGCTCAGATCAGCAACATTACGGGCAAAAATACCGTTTTCGGTTCCCTGGTTAAAGTGCGTATCCCAGCCGTTTGATTCGGCAAAGGCAACCTCCAGGCCAACGTCCATTTTAACGAGCTGCGCTATTTGCTTTAAAGAATTGCCCAATGCAGAATTTGGATACACCGCATTATTAGCAGGTGTGTAATTTTTAATATTGGTTTTTTGAAGCATTTTAACAGCCTCAAAACTTTCCTTACCTGTCTCCTTTAATAAACCGGATGCGGTTTGATCGTACAAGTCTTCAAAACTCTTAGCTGCCAGGTTGGCCCCCATTGGGTTGCCGCGCATCTGAATAGCAAAATCCTGCAGGTTACTGATAGATACAGAAGGGTTATCGCCATAAAAGGACCGTGGCATTGCCGACGTCATACTTACGGCAGTAAAAGGCGTAAGAGCATCATGACCAAGTAAACCAACTGCGCGGTTAAGCCAGCCGCTGGCAGTCCCTTTATTGAATGGTGTGCCCGATTCCATATAATCCTGTGCATCAAAATGAGAGCGGGTTGTATTTGGCGAACCTATACCATGTACTATACCCAAGCGCTTTTCGCGGAACATGGGTTCAAAAGCTTTCATAGATGGGTGCAACCCAAAACGGCCATCCAGATCAATAAGCGGCGTGCTGTTACCACTTTTTGCTGCCGACATGAATAAGTTGGGCCGTGCCGTTTTTAAATACTCATCAGTAAAGGGTGTAACAGCCATCAAGCCATCCATGGCGCCCCTTTGAAATATACAGATAAGTGTTTTGCGTTTTTTATAAGGTGCAATAATTTTTTCACTTGCGGCTGCCTCGGCTAAAAACCCAGGAATGCCTCCCATTAAACCAACACCTAACAAGGCTAAGCCGCCCGATTTTAAAAATCCTCTTCTTGATACCATGATTGTATGTTTATATAAATTTAACGTCGTTGATACTCCGGCGATCCGATGATAATCCCTACAACCTGCCCCAGCATGGAATTATTGCCAGTTGCATTTTGCATTGCCATCAAATTATTGGAGCGTTTTCCCTTCAAATTCATTTTACTATCGGCTATTGCTTTGTCTAAAGATGTCATAGTCATGGAGGCAGGCTGCCCGACTTTTACATAAAGCTTATTGGAACTGGCTTCATCAACTTTCTGCATCAGGTTGGGATCGGTAAGCAACGGACTTAATCGCTTAATAGTTTCATCCAGCTTTCGCCCTGGCATAATCAATTTGCTGTATGTAGTAAGAGCGGCCTGTGCGCTTTCGGGCTCATGATGGTTATTCAGGGCAACCAGATCAACCTTAACTCCAGGTATACGACCCGAAGCAAGGGCTAAACCAAAGTTCATGCGGTTAAGCAGCGACCCGGTATTTATCCAATACTGACCTTTATCGGGAAAACCGGTTGGGGCCTGATAAAAATATACTTTTTCGCCCATTTTGTTTATCCAGCTGTATAACTGGTATGGCTGCTCAATACTGGCATTTAAAGTTCGTACAGCGCCAATGGCCAGTTCAAAAGGCGATTTTGTTTTTTCTCTCAATGCAGCCGGGCTCCAAAACTCTGGTGCACTTACCATGGTAACCAGTACTTGTTTAATATCTCCGTCTTTATCCAAAAATGTTTTGGCCATTTTATCAAGCAGGCTCTGGGGCGGGTTATCACTTACAAAACGAATCGCTATTTTCCTGGTTATAAGTTTTGCCGTAGCCTGGTTATGGGCCAGCATGGATAATAATTGTTCCCCTTCCTGGTAGCCTCCGTCGGGGCCAAAATGTTTGCCCAAAACTACTTTCTCACTTTTGTCATGCCGGTTGGCGTTAAATAAAAAATCGCCGTCGTGAACAAAGCCACGACTTTCCAACCGGTTATCCCCCGCCTTATCCATTATATTTTTTGCCGTTTTTCCGTATTGTCCCATTGGATAAACTGTCCAGCCGGTTAATACTTTGGCAGCCTGCGTTACATCTTGTTGGGCATAGCCTCCGTCAACTCCCAGGGTATGCAGCTCCATTACCTCACGGGCGTAATTTTCATTAAGTCCCTGTACTTTTTTTGCTTTTTGTAATTTATTCATTAATGCCGCACGGCGTCCGGTATCGGCACTTTGATCGTTCATATTTTGCATCAACCTGCGGCGCATAATTCCTTTATTGGATTTCACATCGTCGTTTGATGCCGAACTGCTAAAATTATCGAGATAATACAGCATAGCCGGAGATTTAGCAGTGGCCAGCAAAATATCATTGAACTTTCCTAATGCGTTGGGACGGATTACGTCACGTTCATAGGCAGGAATAAATTGAGCACAGTCGTTTTTTGTGATAGATACATTAAAATGATTGAACCAGAAACTTGTCATTACTTCCTGCAATTGGTTATTGCTATAAGCAGCCCTTAATATTTTTTGATTGATAAACTGACGGAATAATTCCTGCTCGGGCTTCATACCGTTTTGCTGCATGTAGTTTTGTAATATATCCCGATAGGCTTTCCTGTCGGTTTTTACTGAATCTTTATTTATAATACCTGCACTTATAGCCATACGCAAAACCTGGGCATTTTTTGGATATTCTGTAACAACCTGAGCGTTGCTTAATTTAAGCGCATCATATTGTGATAATAAATTATTTAGAGAATCGTCGGGCAGACTGGCCTGCAGTTGTTGATTAAACCAGTTCTCTAACCCCTGTTTAGCCACTTCATCAATTTCACCGGGTGTGGCCCCGTAAGTAAAGCGGCTTAATAAATGAGCAGCTGCCTGTGTTTCGGTTAGCCCCTGTTTTTTGTACGGGAATTTTACTGTTTTAAACCCTCTGTCTCCTGCAAAAAAAGAGGAAAGCAGTATAGTACCAAATATTAACAATCCAACATAACAAAGGTATTTTACCGTCTTTTTCATAGGCGCTAATGATTAATAAGTTTAAGTTGTTAAATGCTTTGACCTGAAATAAATATATTGGTTTAAAAGGCAGGCAAATTATTTAGCTTTAAGTTTTTGTTAACTTTATCATCCGGTTAAACTAACCGGGCAAGTAATTGTCATACCTAACAAATAAATATCAAATGAAAAAATTAATTTTAGTTATAGCACTGGCAACCAGTTTAAGCACACTTGCCAATGCGCAGCAAAAAACAGACAAGACACCTGCAGAAAAGGCTGCCCATAAAACACAAAACCTGCAAAAGAACCTGAAACTTACTGCTACCCAAACCAAACAGGTTAATGCTCTTTTCCTAACAGAAGCGACCCGTATTGATAGCTTAAAAGCTAACAAAGCCGGTAAAAAGGCCAACAAGGAAAAGCACAAAGCTATAGAGGCGCAAACCGATCAAAAACTAAACACCATTTTAACTGCCGATCAGCAAAAAGCCCTTGCTGATTTTAAGGCTGCAAAAAAGGAAAAACACGATAAAAAGAAAGCCGACACTGCAGCTCCCAAGCAGTAAGTATTAAATTTTATATAAATACAAAAAGCCACCCATGTATTTTGAGGTGGCTTTTGCGTTTTACCCCCCTTAGCTATTTATTTCGTCTCCCGCTATTATTATATTTACATTAATGAATGAAAAGCACGTAGTACTGGCTGAAGTATTAAAAAACTTTGCAGCCCTTACAGATAACGACATTACCGTTGGTTTACCGCTATGGCGACCCCGAAAAATTTTAAAAGGCGATTTTTTTAACATGCAAAGCTTTGTATGTACAGATCTGGCTTTAATTACCAAAGGCATTTTCAGGATTTACTATGTTCCGCCGGAAACAAGTGAGGAAAAAAATGTTTACTTCTTTTCAGAAAAACAGTTCCTGGTGTCATTTCGGAGTTTTATTAACCAATATCCTTGTTATTACTATATACAAGCGCTGGAAGATGCTGAGATCATATCCATCAATTATAAAGACCTCCAATATCTTTATACCACACCCACCGGTTGGGAAAAATTTGGCCGGCTGATTGCCGAACTGTTTTTCAACTATTCACAAAGCCGGGCCGAAGAATTTTTATTTAATACAGCCGAAGAACGCTATATTAAAATGCTGGGCGAACATCCCAACATTGTTAACCGCATACCCGCTTATCATATTTCATCGTACCTGGGTATTAAAAACCCATCATTAACCCGCATTAAAAAAAGGCTGCTCAAACAAAAAGATTAATACGAATCTGGGTTATTTTAAAATAATTCAGCTGATTTTCACCTAGGTGAAAAATTACCGGTTCAATAACACTCAAATTTGCTATCAAATATTAAACGACAGCAAATGAAAACTGATAAAACTTCAAACAATCAATCGCACAACATTGCTCAAACAGCAAATGCGTTGCGCTCACTTTATTTTACCCGCATGGCTTTCTCCATCGTCTGGGTTACGCTTGTATCTGTTTATGCTAAAACTTCACCCCAGATAGCGGCGGTATTATTGGTCATTTATCCGGCATGGGATGTGGTGGGTACACTGCTTGACATTCGTGCAAACCGTGGCAGCGGCAATTCATTAAAACCTCAATTTGCAAACGCGATTATCAGTATAGTTACCACCTTTGCAGTTGGTTTTGCCTTAACCGTCGGCGTTCCGGCGGCCATTATAGTATTTGGCGTATGGGCCGGCTTAACCGGAATTATACAACTGATATTAGGCTTACGCAGAAGACGCGAGCTTGGTGGCCAATGGCCAATGATTCTGAGCGGTGGTCAATCGCTACTTGCTGGTGTTGTTTTTATAATAACGGCACATGATCCAACAAAGGGTATAGCCAGCTTGGCGGGCTACTCTGCATTTGGTGCATTTTATTATTTACTTGCTGCTATCCGGCTAACTAAAACAGCACGCGGCGGTCATCAAACGGCATTAGATTGATCACCGTAAAGTCAAATTACTAAACCACCTATTCATTAAACAGTAAGTTTCGCGTTTATTTGGATGCGAAACTTACTGTTTTTACGTTTAGGAAAGCAATAGTTTGAAATTGTATCATGATAAATCCAATTGATATACAGGCTTTAGCGATAGAAAAAGCAATCAATTGTATTATTAATATCATACTTTAACATCTATATAGTTAACATATTGTTAACACATAAAGATTTTTATTAAAACTATTGCAAAATATAACTTCTGTATGTATATTTGTGCCATAGTTATTTGTAAGGAGCTGACAGGCAGCAACAGACGGTTCGACTCCTCCCTTGCAACTCTTCTCATAATTTAGGTTTATAATTGGTTAGAACGCGCCCCTGCCCATCAGGGGCGCTTCTTGTTTCTATACATTTTTTAAAATCACCCCATTTATGTAATTTGTGACGTCAACCTATTTTATATGAAACCTTATACACTTTTTATTGCTCTGCTATTTTTAACCACCGTTTCAAGAGCGCAAAAGTTTACTTTTAACCAGGGGGGCACACTGGCCAAAGATTATTACGAAGAGCTTCCCTACGAAAACATAAATGGTAAAATCTTCTTAAACGTTGAAATAGACGGCAAAAACCATAGGTTTTTATTTGATACCGGTGCGCCCGTTGCTATCAGTAAAGCTTTAGCTGAGGAATTAAGGGCTGCTGTATTACATAAATCTCCGGTTACAGATGCGTATGGTAAAAGTACAGACTCAATTGCTTTTGTAAGCCTGAACAGAATAAAATTAGGCAACACAGAGTTTAACAACATACCCGCTGTAATGCTTATTCCTGATTTTTACAACTGTTGGAATGTTGATGGTGTTATAGGCAGCAATATACTTCGTAATTCTATAGTTAACATAAACCCGGCAAAACATCTCATTATATTAACCAATAACTCCAAAAAGCTATCGTTGAACGTTAAAAGTAGTAGTCCGTTGGTGACTAACACAAGTTCACAAAGCGACCCCATTGTCAAAATCGTTATTGCAGATAAAGTTGATGTAACCCTTGGATTTGATACCGGCGACAATACCTTTATCAGAATGTGCGATCCTTTATTAAAGCAGTTTACAAAACCGGGCGTTTATGAAGTTTTGGCCAAAGGTTATGGAGCCAACAATTTTAGTGCGGGCGGCCTGCAAGCAAGTGCAGACAAACAACTTATAAAATTTCCGTTTATAACCGTAGGCAACGGCCGGTTTGATAATGTAATTACCGAAAACAATAAAGAAGGCTCTCCGGCTATAGGAACTAAAATTTTAGATTACGGATCGGTTACGCTTGATTTTATTCACGGAAAATTTTATTTCGATGCCAATCAACCGCTCAATGACCTAAATGAAAAACATTGGCCCTTTCAGCCAATAATTGCAAATAATAAACTGATGGTTGGCACTGTTTGGGAAAAGGGAATTGGAAAAGTAAAACAAGGCGATCAAATTATTGCAATAGATGGGATTGATTGTTCAACAATAAGTTTGTGCGATGTTATTAACAAATCAATTTTAGAGGGGAAAGACACCGTTATAGTTAGTATTCGAGATGGCGACGGCAATATTAAAAAAGTGCAAATCAATAAAGAGTAACCATTGTTGCAAACAAACTTTATAGCCCGCTGTATTAAATACAAAATCACAACTCATGAAAAACCCGGTCACATTTATTTTAAAACACGCCGATGGCAGTTTGAGAAACATTATTATTGAACCTCAGTTGCTTCATGATCTGAGCGAAGCAGGGATATACAAAATATATAAAACATCCACAGACAATGAGTCGGCTTTATTTACCGAAGAGCTGGAAATAGATGAAGGGAAACCGGCACTGGCCGATGAAGCCAATCCCGATTACCTGGGCACCTTAGACATTGAACCTATGCGCTTGCAATGGAAATACACCGGCGAGTTACTTGACCAGGATGAGCAAAAGCAAGTTGCCGATTTTATAATCAATGGGTATTAATTTGCGCCTTTTACATTCATTTTCATTGTATATACCGCTTTGGAAGCCGTAATAAATAAAACATCCTTGTTTTTACCCCCAAAACAAATGTTGGCCGACCATGGCTCGTCAATATCAATGTGGCCTATTTTTTCGCCTTTGGGGTTAACTATAGTAATGCCTTTACCACATAAATAAATATTGCCTTGCTCATCAATGGTCATTCCGTCTGATCCCTGTGGTATAAACAAAGTACGGTTGCTTAATGAACCATCCTTATTAATATCGTACTTATACGTTTTGTTATCGCCAATATCAGCCACGTACAAAGTTTTACCATCAGGTGTTCCAATAATACCATTAGGGCGCACAAATTTATCGTCGACCATTATAGCCCGGTGTTGCCCTTTGGGCAGATAGTATAATTTTTGACCGTCAAGGTCGGGTTGTTTGCGGGTCCAGTAGTCACGCTGGTAATAAGGATCGGTTATGTAAATACCGCCGTCGGGCCTTATCCAGACATCATTAGGTCCGTTAAACAAATGACCATTGTAATCTTTTAACAAAACGGTGATTTTACCCTTGGGGCTGATAGACCATAGCTCATCTTTAGCATCGGCGCAACTTATCAGGTTTCCCTTTTTATCAAAGTACATTCCGTTTGAGCGGCCTGCGCTATCTAAAAAAACCGATAGTTTACCATTGGTATCGTATTTCCATATTTTATTATTGGGCTGGTCGGTAAAAAAAACATTGCCATAGCGGTCTGCTGCCGGGCCTTCGGTAAACGAAAACTGTTTGGCAACCAACTGCGGTTTTGTTCCGGCATCATATAAACCCGGCGCATCCTGGCCAAATACGTTGCCTGCTGCAGCTATTGATAAAAAAAGAAATATGCCCTTGAGCTTTTTCATAATTTGGGTATAAGTTTTAAAAGGTTTACTAATGTAATGTGTTTTTAAATGAGATTAACTTCCGGGAACAAAAAATTTAATATCGGCGTTTGATATGTATTAAAAAACACATTACCCAAACTCATTAAAAACGCTATTTTTGCAAATTATTTAAAATATCGTTACAGCATGAGTATTGCACTATCCGAACAGGAAATTATACGCCGCGAATCTTTACAACAATTAAGGGCATTGGGTATTAACCCATACCCTGCCGAAGCTTTTGATGTTAACGCCTGGGCACGGGACATTACCGATAATTTCAATAATAAACCCGAAGAATACCAGAATGTAGTAATTGCAGGCCGGATCATGACCCGCCGTATTATGGGCAGTGCCTCATTTGCCGAGCTGCAGGATTCAACCGGGCGGATACAAATTTACCTGAAGCGTGATGACATTTGCCCTGATGAGGATAAGACCCTTTACAATACCGTATTTAAAAAACTGCTGGATATTGGCGATTACATAGGCGTTAAAGGCTATGTGTTTTTAACCCAAACCGGCGAAATTTCTGTTCATGTTCGTGAATTGATCGTACTTTCAAAATCACTTAAACCGTTGCCGGTTGTTAAACGTGAAGACGACGGAACTATACATGATGGCTTTACCGATCCGGAGCTGCGTTACCGCCAGCGTTATGTTGATTTAACCGTTAACCCCGGATATAAACAAATATTCATCAATCGCTCTAAAGTGATCAATAGCATGCGCAGCTATTTTAACGCACAGGGATGGATGGAAGTGGAAACCCCGATATTACAGCCTGTACATGGCGGCGCGGCGGCCCGTCCGTTTGCAACACACCATAACACGCTCGATATGCCGTTGTTTTTGCGTATTGCCAATGAACTGTACTTAAAACGTCTTATAGTAGCCGGTTTTGATGGCGTTTTTGAGTTTGGCAAAATGTTCCGTAACGAGGGCATGGACCGCACCCACAACCCGGAATTTACTGCCATGGAAATTTACGTGGCCTATAAAGACTATATATGGATGATGGCCATGGTTGAAGAATGTTTGGAAACCGTTGCCAAAGCAGTACACGGCATCCCTGTGGTACAGGTAGGTCAGCATGAAATAAATTTTGCGGGGCCTTACGAAAAGCTTTCGATGTATGATTCTATATTGAAATATACAGGTATCGATGTATCGGCTATGGACGAAGCCGGTCTGCGTGAAACCTGTAAGGAACTGAATATTGAGGTTAACCCAACAATGGGTAAAGGTAAACTGATAGACGAGATATTTAGCGCTAAGGTAGAACATAATCTCATACAGCCAACTTACATTACCGACTACCCTATCGAAATGACACCGCTGGCCAAAAAGCACCGTACCAAGGATGGCCTTGTGGAGCGTTTTGAGCTGTTTGTAAATGGCAAAGAGATAGCTAATGCTTATTCTGAATTAAATGACCCTATTGACCAGCGTGAGCGTTTAGAAGAACAATTGATACTGGCAGGCAGAGGCGATGACGAAGCGATGGCTATGGACGATGATTTTCTGCGCGCACTGGAATATGGTATGCCGCCAACATCGGGCCTGGGTATTGGTATCGACAGGTTGGTAATGCTGATGACCAACCAAAGCACTATACAGGAAGTATTGTTCTTCCCGCAAATGCGTCCGGAGAAAAAGGTTAAGGTTGCTACCGCCGATGACTTTATAAACATTGGCGTACGTGCCGAATGGGTACCGGTACTTAATAAAATGGGCTTTAACACTGTTGAAGAGTTGAAAGCAGGCAATCCCAATAAGGTTTTTAATGATCTTGGCGGTATGCGCAAAAAATTAAAACTTGATATTACCATGCCAACTAAAGAAGAGGTAATGGCCTGGTTTGAATAGGCTTTTTTAAATATAAGCTTCATAAAAAGAAGCCGTCTCATAAGTCAATTATGAGGCGGTTTTTTTATTTAGAGCGATTTAGATAAGCTATTAGGGAAGGCGGACTGTGTTGGTTTGTTCTGTTTTTTGGATTGGTTCAGCTGTCTTTGGGGAGATAAAAGCCTTTTTCTCAGGCTTTCCATTTTCTGAGGTTATGAGCGATGGATAATAACCCTATTTCTACCTCTGTTTTGGACATTCCTTTCAACAGGAATCGTCTGAAACCATGATTGTGCTTCAGTTGTGCGAATACCGGCTCCACATCGGCGGGTCTTCGTTTTCGGTATTTGATGCCCTGTTCTGTATTCAATCTTTCCGTCGCTGCCTGTTTATGTTTTCTCAGACTGTGGTTGATCTCGACGATCCGGTTGCCGGGGTTTTGGTGACATGCGCCCCGCATCGGGCAGCCTTCACAGTTCTGCGCCTGATAGCGGCTGATCAACTGCAGAAAACCTGAAGAAGTTATCCGCTGACCGTCGCCAACATGGTGCATGCGCTGGCCCATCGGGCAGGTTAGATAGTTATCCGCTTCGTTATAATGGAGACTATCGTTACTGAATGCTTTGATACCTTCTTTTTGTTCCTTGTCGAACGTATTGTATTTGATATAAGCTTCAATACCTTTTTGCTGCAGCACACCATAGTTCTCGTCCGAGCCGTAACCTGCATCGGCAACTATCGCTTTGGGTAGTTCTTTATAAAGGGATTCGTACTGTTCGATGTGTGAGGGTAGCGTTTGATAATCGGTCGAAGCCTGGTGCAGGGTGTAATTGAGAATGAACTGCTCTTGGGTGGAGATCTGCAGGTTATAAGCAGGCTTGAGTTGACCGTTCAGCATATGGTCTTCTTTCATCCGCATGAACGTGGCATCCGGGTCCGTCTTTGACATACTGTTACGCCCAGCCAATAACTTTTCCTGTTCATCATATTTGGCCAGGTTCTCCGGCCAATGCTTTTTTGCATAATTCAGCTTTTGCTTTACTTTAGGGTCTACATCCTCTTGCCCGGCTAAGGCTGCATTAATGCTGGCAATGGTCTGTTCCACCCTTTCGGCATTCACTTCTGCAAACGTAGTGGGCGAGGTGTCCAGCCGCTCTTCATTCGCCAGGTTCTGGGCATATTTCCATAACTCATCCAGTTGGCTTTTGATCTTCTCTTTGTTATGCTTTATGCTTTTGCCCCATACAAAGCTATACTTATTCGCTGCTGACTCAATCTTCGTCCCATCGGTAAACACTGCTTCTTTCAGCGATACGATACCTTCGGCCACTAATAACTGCACGATCTGGGAAAAGAATTGCTTTAATACACCCGACAGCTTTTCACTGCGAAAGCGGTTGATGGTATTATGGTCAGGCTTTTTCATCCCTAAAAGCCACATGAAGGGCACGTTCTGGGCCGCCTGCTCCTCCAGTTTACGTGAGGAATACGTATTGGTCAGGTAACCGTAGATCAGCAGCTTCAGCATCAGCCGGGGATGAAAACTCGACGCGCCGCCGCCTTTGTACTTCCGGTTGAGTGGCTTGACATCGACCGCGTCAACCACCTGTTTAACTATCCGTACCGGATGACCTGCCGGTACCAATTCTTCCAGTTTATACGGTAAAAACGTTAACTGGTCCGGATCATATGCCTTAAAGACTACCTTGCCTCCCATGTCTTTAAGATACACAAAAAACCGCCCCATATTTGACTTATGAGACGGCTTCTTTTTGGTAAATCCGATACCAAACTCTATATCAGTAATTTAATAACAATTTGTTAATAAAAGCTTAAACAAAACAGCACTTTAGGTTTAAGTATCTTGAGTATAATTGCAATAAACAACTATTCAAAAAAGTCATGACCAATTCAATTCTGGAGATCACCGAAAGCGAATACCTGATAAAGCTGAACAGAAGTAACTTCAACTTATCGTTCATCAGGAGTTTACTAAAACTGGTTGAAGTGGCCAACCCGACTGAGGAAAGCGATGCATATACAGACCGTATCATCCAACCTTATCAGAACCACTCATCAGAGCCTGATTACTACAGCCCTATCGAGGAAAAATAAAAGAGACGAAGTTTTTCGTCTCTTTTATTTTTTTAATTTCTTAAAACTGGCGGTATCCGCCTCTTACTACCTGTTTATCCATCTGAGCCAATTGCCCCTTCATCATCTTGATCTGCTCAGTTAATAATTTATTTTTATCGTCTTTTGTAGCTTCAGACAGATACATCTGCGCTTCCCGTTTGTTACGTTTAGCCATAGATATACCGGCAAGACTTAATTTAGCCAGCGCAACATTGTGCGACATTTTCATACCCAGTTGAAGCGCCTTTTTAAAGTACTTCTCAGATTTCATGGGTGCTTTACGTGATTCGATAAGCCCAATTAACAAATTATAATAGCCGTGTTGATTTTTATGCAGCTGTTTTTCATAATCAGTAATCTTCATTAACCATAGTTCTGCCTTTTCGGTATTCTCCTTGCGCAGAAAATATTGCGACAAGATCATATTTTCATTAAAGAAGAAACTCAGCAGTAATATACCGCCTAATAACAACACTAAAATCCCCCAGCCCCAAAAGCCAAAAGCACAAAGCGCAACGGCCGCACCGAATAACACACAGGTAATAATTAACCTAACAATATTTGACATAATTTGTGATACTATATTAAGCGCAAATATCTGTTAATTTGTACGCTTAATCAACATTATATCAATATTTATGGCAAACGCATTAGACCCCTCCTGGCTCGAAGTTTTAAAAGGCGAATTTGATAAAGACTACATGATAAAACTTAAAAAGTTTTTGCAGGACGAAAAGACAGCAGGACAGTTAGTTTACCCCAAAAACAGCGATATTTTTAATGCCTTTAATACCACCCATTTTGATGATGTTAAGGTAGTTATATTGGGCCAGGACCCTTATCATGGGGCACACCAGGCTCACGGGCTTTCATTCTCGGTACAAAAGGGTATTGCCATTCCGCGTTCGCTGATCAATATATACAAAGAGCTGCAAACGGATATTCCTGGGTTTAAAGCCCCGTCGCATGGTAATCTGGAAGAGTGGGCACAACAGGGTGTACTATTATTAAACGCAACCTTAACCGTTAGGGCAAGCAACCCGGGCTCGCATCAAAAAAGAGGCTGGGAAGAGTTTACTGATCATGTGATCAAAACCATCTCCGACAAAAAAGAAGGCATTGTATTTATACTTTGGGGAGCATTTGCCCAATCAAAAGTGGTGTTGATAGATGAAAAGAAACATTTTATTTTAAAATCGCCACACCCCTCTCCATTCTCTGCAGAACGGGGATTTTTTGGCAGCAAACCTTTTTCAAAAACCAATGCCATACTTGAAAAGGAAGGCAAAAAGCCAATTGACTGGCAAATACATTAGGCCCCCCGACCCCCTAAAGGGGGAGCTTTTGAATTGCGAAAGGCCTGCTTTATTTTTAATAGAGCAGGCCTTTCTGTTTTTTCACTCCCCCTTTAGGGGAGCAGGGGGCTAATATTCCAGCGGCACTATCGGCTCTTTTTTACTGGTAGACATAATCATCATGGTTTGGAAAGTTTTAACTACCGTAATGCGGCTTATTTTTTCCATGATCAGTTGTTCGTATGATTTAATGTCACGTACGTAAACTTTCAATAAAAAATCGCACTGCCCCGTTACGTGATGGCATTCGGTAACTTCTTTGATGTGTTTTATCTCATCCAGGAATGTCTGGATGGTATTTTTCTGATGAAAATCAAGCGATATCTGGATAAAAGTTTTTATTCCCAGGCCAAGTTTCTCTTCGTCAACAAGGGCGTGATAGCTTTTTATATATTCCGCGTTCTCCAGTTTTCTTACACGCTCCAGTGTTGGCGCTGGTGAAAGCCCTATCTCATTTGAAAGCTGAAGGTTGGTTATTCTCCCGTTTTCCTGTAATATCTTAAGTATTTGAAAATCAATTTTATCTAATTCGGCAGCCATTAGGAATACAATAATGTATGCAAATATACATTTTTCCACACTTCACAAAATTATATTTTTCTGAAAAGTATTTCAACAAAAATATATTTCCCAAATTCAATTTTTTAGGTAAGTCTAAATTTTTTATTAGATTTGTATAAATGAATACTTTAGCCGAGGAAAATTATTTAAAATCAATCTATCATTTGTCGATGGACTCTGGAAACGTGAGCACCAATCAAATTGCCGCGTCATTAAATACCAAGGCTTCGTCGGTAACCGATATGTTAAAGAAACTGGCAGATAAGGCTTTAATAAACTACACCCGTTACCAGGGTGTCAATCTTACCCCATCGGGCGAAAAAATAGCGCTTAACATTATTCGCAAACATCGCTTATGGGAGTATTTCCTGGTAGAGAAATTAAAGTTTAAATGGGACCAGGTACATGATATGGCCGAAGAGATGGAACACATATCATCAGAAGAATTGATTGACAGGCTGGATAAATTCATGGATTACCCTCAGCATGATCCACATGGTGAACCGATACCAGATTGTAACGGCAGGTTTAAATCGTCTGAACTTAAGCCTATTTCGTCACTTGCAATTAATGATTACGGAATAATATCAGAGGTGCGTGCCCATAACCCATCCTTCTTACAATATCTTGAAAAACAAAACCTAACTATAGGTAAAAAAATTAGAATAATGGACATCATTGCCTTTGATCATTCGATCATACTGCAAATTGAAAATAACAAAGAAGTTCACATCAGCCGCGAAGTGGCCAATAATTTAATGATAGCCCCATGAACAACAACCAGAACCAATCATTAGGTAATGTACACAGTTCGGTCACCACCGAAAATAAAACCGGCTGGCGCAAAATGATGGCTTTTCTTGGGCCGGCGTACCTGGTTAGTGTAGGCTATATGGATCCGGGCAACTGGGCAACTGATATTGCCGGCGGCAGCGCCTTCGGGTACAAACTGATATGGGTTTTATTTGCATCAAACCTGATAGCCTTGCTCCTGCAATCGTTAAGCGCCCGCCTGGGCATTGTTCGCGGCTTGGATCTGGCACAAGCTTCAAAAAATGCTTACCCACGTTTTGTAAACTTTTGGTTGTATATACTGGCCCAAATAGCCATTATAGCCTGCGATTTGGCCGAGATCATTGGTATGGCTATTGGTTTAAAATTATTGTTTAACCTGCCGCTGATATGGGGTGTATCGCTTACCATTACCGATACCGTGCTTATGCTTTACCTGATGAATAAAGGCATGCGCAAGTTGGAGGGCTTTATTATATCAATGATATTTATTGTGGGCCTGTCTTTTTTAATAGAGATGTTTATAGTGCAGCCCAATGTAGTTGAAATTGCGAAAGGCTTTGCACCAGGCAATTTAACCGGCGAATCACTGTATATCGCCATTGGCATTATTGGCGCTACGGTAATGCCCCATAATCTTTACCTCCACTCGTCGCTGGTACAAACCCGGCAGATCACGCGTACTGATGAGGGTATCAGATCGGCTATAAAATTCAACTTATTTGATACCGTTATAGCCCTTAACCTTGCTTTTTTGGTAAACGCGGCTATACTAATACTGGCGGCTACCGCTTTTTTTAAGAACGGTTATTTCCAGGTTGCCGAAATACAGGATGCTTATAAACTGCTTGAACATATTTTCGGCAGAATCGCGCCTGCCCTTTTTGCCATCGCCCTGATCGCTTCAGGTCAAAGCTCTACCATAACCGGAACGCTTGCCGGGCAGATAATTATGGAAGGACACATTAACCTGCGCATAGAGCCCTGGATGCGCAGGTTACTTACCCGCTTGCTGGCCATTGTACCTGCAGTGCTAACCATTATTTATTTTGGCGAAACCGCCCTGGGCAACCTTCTTGTGTTAAGCCAGGTAGTTTTGAGTCTGCAGCTCGGGTTCGCGGTTATACCATTAATACACTTTACCTCTGATAAAAAACGAATGGGTAACTTTGCCATAAGCCTTAAAGTAAAAATATTGGCATGGGCAAGCGCGCTCGGCATAGTGAGCTTAAATGTAAAGCTGGTATATGAGCAAATAATTGATTGGATAAAAGAATACCCTGCTGCCGATATATGGATTTACACCCTGGTAATACCAATTGTTATTGGTATTGGTATATTGTTATTGTATGTTTTTATAAGACCAACCATGTTTAAACATAAAGACCGGCCCGCTTATGTACCCCATGGTATCGCGAGCGCTATTACAGAGCTTAACGCAATTACCTATAGGCACATCGCCATTACTATTGATTTCTCTAAAAACGATAACGACTGCCTGCGCCATGCCATTATGCAGGGAGGTAAGCAGGCTAATTACACGCTTATCCACGTAGTAGAAACCGCCGGCGCCCGTTACTACGGTAAACAGGTAATGGATAGTGAAACGCAAAGCGATGCAGACAACTTAAACAAATACGTTGTTGCTATGGAAAACCTTGGCTATAAGGCCAGCGCTCAAATTGGTTATGGCAGCCCCGCCGGTTCGATAGCCAAAATTGTGAACGAGGAAAATATCGATTTTATAGTAATGGGCTCACACGGGCACAAGACATTTAAAGATCTTATTTTTGGAACTACTGTAAACTCGGTAAGGCACATGGTTAATATTCCTGTACTTATCGTAAAACCTCAGCGAGCATAACTTGTTAAAAGCGACGCAAGCTGCAAAACTTGAAGACGAAATTTGTGTAAGTTTGCAGTTAAAGCAACTGTGAGTAATGATTGAAAATAAAATATATATAAAAAATAAGAAGGCTTATTTTGAGTACCACATATTGGATAAATATGTGGCCGGTATTAAATTATTGGGTACCGAAATTAAGTCCATACGTGAGGGAAAAGCAAACATTAACGATGCCTTTTGCACGTTTATCAGCAACCAGCTATTTGTACGCAACCTGCATATATCTGAATATTCTTTTGGGTCGTTTTACAATCACGAAGCGAAACGCGACCGCGTGCTGCTGCTCAATAAAAAGGAACTCAAAAAGTTGCTTGTCCGCGGCGAAGAAAAAGGCTTAACCATTGTACCGCTGGCCTTGTTCATTAGTGAACGCGGCTTTGCCAAACTGGAAATTGGTTTGGCCCAAGGTAAAAAGACATTTGACAAACGTGAAACCATGAAAGAACGCGACACCAAAGTTGAAATGGACCGGGCAATGAAAAGGTAGGCCCCCCAGCCCCCTAAAGGGGGAGCTTTTGATTAGCAAATTTGCCTAAAACTAAAACGACCTGCTTTATAAAAGCAGGTCGTTTTAGTTTTTTAGCTCCCCCTTTAGGGGGCCGGGGGGCTCACCAAGCCTTATCCCCCACTAACGGAACAAACCTGAAAGTATCCAGTACTATTTTTTCATAGTCGTGCTCGCCAACCTTTAGCACGGTGACCATTTTTTGGGTTTCCTCGTCGCCCACCGGAATAACCAGTATACCGCCAATTTTTAATTGTTTTAACAACACATCGGGCACGGTAGGTGCTCCGGCTGTTACAATAATTTTATCGTAAGGAGCATATTCGGCTTTACCGATAGAACCATCTCCGCAAAAAAAGTGAGGCTTATATCCCATTTTTTCGGGGAGGATATATTTAGTGCGCTGATATAGTTTTTCCTGCCTTTCAATGGTATAAACCGTAGCACCGAGTTCCATTAAAATGCAGGTTTGGTAACCCGAGCCGGTACCAATTTCCAGTACCTTATCGCCTTTACGGATATGCAATAGTTCGGTTTGATAGGCAACAGTGTAGGGTTGAGATATAGTTTGCCCCTCGCCTATAGGAAAAGCAATATCGCGATATGCCTGGTTCCAGAATGTTTCGTCAAAAAAATAATGGCGCGGTACTTTGCCAATGGCCAATAATATTTCCTCATCCTGGATACCTTTTTTTCTCAGGATGTCAACTAATTGTTTGCGGGCACCTTTCTCGCGGTAATTATCAATGTATTTATACGCCATTTACATGGCAAAGTTAGCAGTAATTTCAGCATTTAAAGGGCTTAATAACGTTGCAATCGGTAATTCATTATGTGTTAGCTGATAAAAAAATTCACATGATTAACATCATATAAAAACATGCGTCATTGCGAGGTACGAAGCAATCTTTATGCTATACAGAGCGGTTGATTAGAACCAAACTTCAATTTGTGATCTGCCTATGTAGAGATTGCTTCGTACCTCGCAATGACGCGCCGGAGAATACCCTCTTAATAAGGATCTACATCGGGCTGTATGATGCACCCTTTGCTGAGTTTTGTTGTTTGGAACTGTACAATCACATCTTTTAGAATAGCCTTGGCTTTCACAATGGATATGCCATCCTTTTCAAATTTGAGCATGATAGATTTGATGTAATAATTACGTATCCGGCTAATAAGCGGTGACTCCGGACCAATTACACGCTCGCCAAAGTGTTTGCGCAACTCATTGCCAAGATAATTCGCCTGGTTATATAACACTTCGGGATCCTTATGCTTAATATCCAGGTTGATGATGCGGTAAAACGGCGGGTATTTAAAACTTTTACGCTCTTCCATTTCAGTAAAATACAAGTCGTTATAGTCGTTTGCAATTACCTGCTTTATTACTCTGTGGTAAGGATCATAAGTTTGGATAACTACTTTACCTTGTTTACCCCTGCGGCCGGCCCTGCCGCTTACTTGTGCCAGCATCTGAAAGCTTCGCTCATTGGCTCGGTAATCCGGAAACTTCAGCAGACTATCCGCATTAATGATGCCGATGAGGGTAACGTCAGAAAAATCGAGTCCTTTGGCTACCATTTGTGTACCCACCAATATGTCAATCTTTTTTTCCTCGAGGTTATTGAGTATGGTTTGCAGCGAATTACGGGCGCGTGTGGTGTCCAGGTCCATACGGGCAATACGGGCATCGGGCAACAGCATACTGAGCTCGTCTTCAATTTTTTCGGTACCAAAGCCTTTATATTCCAAATGCGTTGATCCGCAGGCGGGGCAGATAGATGGCGAATCTTCCCTGTAACCACAATAATGGCAATGCAGTTTGCCGCTACTTTTATGATAAGTAAGGCTCACATCGCAATTGATGCACTTAGGTGTGTAAGCGCATATTTTACACATCAGTATTGGGGCATAGCCACGGCGATTTTGAAACAATATCACCTGCTCTTTATTAGCAAGGGTTTGTTTTATTCCCTCCATCAACACACTGGTAAAGTGCGATTGTATGGTTTTTTGTTTTGTTTCATGACTAATGCTCACCACCTCTACTTCAGGCAGTAATACTCCGCCATAGCGTTCGGCCAGTTCGGCAAACCCATATTTACCTGTACGGGCATTAAAAAAACTTTCAAAAGATGGTGTAGCCGACCCCAGTAATACCTTCCCTTGGTGCATGTTAGCCAAAAAAATGGCTGCGTCACGGGCATTATAGCGCGGGGCAGGGTCAAATTGTTTGTAGGATGTTTCATGCTCTTCATCCACAACAATAAGCCCAAGATCATTAAAAGGCAAAAACACCGATGATCGTGCACCCAGGATCACTTTATAATCATTATTCAATACTTTTTGCCAAACCTCAACCCGCTCATTATCATTAAAACGGGAATGGTAAACCCCGATGTCGGAGCCGAAATACATACGCAACCGCTCAATAATATGGGTGGTTAACGCAATTTCGGGCAGCAGGTAAAGCACCTGGCGGTCGTTACGCATCATTTCTTCAATGAGCCTGATGTAAACCTGTGTTTTACCCGATGAGGTAACGCCGTGTAACAGTACCACATCTTTCTCCTTAAACTGATTGCGGATACTTTGCAGCACCTCGGTTTGTTGTTCGCTCAGTTCAAAATTATTGTTAAACTCATCTTCGGCTTCAAAATGCAAACGACTTACATTTTTTTCTTCGGCAAGAAGGATTTCCTTTTCAATAAGTGATTTAATACTCGATTCGCCGGCGCCGCTCTCTTCAATCAGTTCATTTTTAGTGATGGCTTTCTGATGCCGGGCCAGTTTAATATAAGCCAACAACGCATCTGCCTGTTTGGGGGCGCGCTTCTCCAGGATCGGGAAAAGCTCACGTAAATTGTCAGGATTATTATAAACCGGATTAAGCGTAATAAAAGTACGTTTGCGGGGTTTGTAGCGCTCGCTTACCTCCTCAGATATATGAATGATGTTTTTTTCAAACATCAGTTTCAGAATAGGCATTACCGTTTTTTGCCCAAGCAGCTTAGCTATATCGCTCACGGTTAACTCCGGCTGTATATCAAGCGCTTCAACAATCAGGAATTCCTTATCATGCAATATGGAACGGTCAATTTCGTATTCTTTATTGAGCACAATACGGGTTTCGCTGGCCAGCTTCAAGGCCGCGGGCAGTGCCGCGTTCATCACTTCACCAATATTACACATGTAATAATCGGCCAGCCATTGCCAAAAATGCAGCTGATGCGGGGTTACAACAGGTCGGTCGTCCAGTATCTCAATAATGTATTTAGCTTCATACTTTTCTGGAGCCAGATTATTGATCTCCTTAACAATGGCAGTATACAGCTTACTTTTGCCAAACTGTACCACTACCCTTTTGCCAACAGCTATAGCTGCATTTTGATCATAAGGAACCCGGTATGTATAATTTTTTGAAATTGCGAGCGGTAAAATCACTTCGGCAAAAAGCGTTTCACGATCGGTATGTTCAATTTCAGCAAATTCTAACATCTTAAATTATAAATCCTAAACTCTAATTTCTAAACTCTAAATTGCCGGGCATTTTTATTCACTACTCACTATTTATTCCGAAAAGCGGCAAGTGCCAGCATGAGCCAGCCTAAAATAAACAACAAACCACCTAAGGGTGTTATTGGCCCTAAGGCAAGCAGCCAGTCCCAGCCTAATATGCTGCGACATGACAACAGGTACAATGAGCCCGAAAAGCATACAATGCCGAAAGTAAAGAAGTAATACGATAATGTGATTAACCTGTTTTTAAACCGTGCAAAGGTTGAAAGGAACAGCAATGCAAATACATGGTAAAAATTATACTGTACCGCAGTGTGCCATACTTCGAGCTGACTATCTGGCAATAAGGCCTTTAAACCATGTGCACCAAAAGCCCCGGTAATAACGGCCAGCATACCAAAAAGCGAAGCCGTAATAATTATTTGTTTGTTCATGCAGATATAAAAAGCTAAGTTAACCAATTGAAAGTATTACTTTAAAGCCGCAGGGTAAAATTCTATCTTTGTAAGGCAAACCGCAATGAAACGACTGATAGTTACCACCTTAATTTTACTTGCCGCCACTGTAGCAATAACGGTTGTTTATTTTAAAAATTTAAGCCCGCCCGGGGTGCGTACCAGCCAGGTTATGCGCACCATTCCTGATAATGCTGTAGCTGTATTTGAATTTAATAACGAAAAGGGCTTTTATGATATTTTTAAAGGCAGCCAGTTGCTGAGCGCTGTTATGGGCAAAGATAAACTGGCCGAGCTTGATACACTACGAAAATTACTGCTTGCTTCACCCCGGCTTGACCAGTTTTTTAACGAGCAAAATATTTTCATATCCGTACATCCCTCAAGCAGTGACAATATCAATTTATTGATAACCACTACTGCTACAAGCGGCTTTAAAATTGACGCTTTTACCGGTTTAAACACTCAGCCGAATAGCGGCTTATTGATAACGCCTGTTCGAAACAACATTGGACTTGAGTATGATGTTTTAATCAAGGCCATTAATAAACACTTTTATATTACACAAAAAGAAGATAATATATTCGCAGGCAGTTTTTCGAAAGATCTGATAGCCCAAAGTATATTATACCGCGATGATAAAAACAGGAATGTATTTATTCCGCTACCTGAGCAACAGAATGCTAATTCATTGGCTAACCTGTATCTCAATTATAGTCAGCTTACCCCATTGTTTGATCAGCTGTTTAAAAACAAAAATACCGACATTTTTAAAAGCTTTAATCTGTTGCCTGCCCTGGCCGCTTTAAGTTTAAACTATAAAAATGATGCTTTAATGTTTAATGGCTTTACCAATTTACAGCATAACCACGTGGCCAGCTATCTTAACCTGTTTGCAGCCCAGCAGCCGGTAGCTAACCACTTAAAAGAAATCTTCCCATCTACTACAGCTTACAGCCTGAATTTCGCTATCTCGGATGCCAGTAAGTTCTCTGCTGACCTTACGCAATGGCATATTAAGGCTGGCATTAGTAATGAAAAGGATCAATTATTCAGCAAAATAAAGGCTGAGACGGGGTTATTTTTAAAACCTGAATTTGAACATTTGCTGGGTAACGAATTTGCCGTGGTAACTACCCGGTACCAGGAAAAATATGCCATTATTGCGGTTAAAGATGGCTCAAAGCTATTACCCCTGATGAGAAACATCAGTACTATGATTAATGATAATGTAGGCCAGTTTAATTATAGCAAAGTTCCGTTTTACTTGTTGGGCGATGCTTTCAGCATTTTCCGCAAGCCCTATTTTAAGATTTTTGATAATTATCTGATACTGGCAACTACAGAATCTGAACTGACAAGTTATACTGATACTTATTATAATCGAAAATTCATAAACAAAATTGACCAGTATAACCAGTTTGACAATCTGCTGGCTGAAAGAAGCAGCGTTGCTTTTTTTATCAATTTCAAAAACGCGCAACCTATATTAAAAAGGGATCTTAAAGATACTTTCTATGATGCCCTTGAAAACTCAAACCCCGGCTGGAAAAATTTTTACGCGGCTTCATATCAACTTACCGCATCTGACAAAAATTTTTATACCAATTTTTGCATGCGCCTTAACAGCACCGACACCACGGACATAAAAAAATAAAAAATTTAATTAACTTATTTCACAACCATAAAGGCTTAAATACGTTAACATCAAAATATTATATGCCGATTATTTGCCGATAATCAATTTTGAAGTTTATCTTTAG
Organism: Mucilaginibacter sabulilitoris; assembly: GCF_034262375.1. Classification (NCBI taxonomy): domain Bacteria; kingdom Pseudomonadati; phylum Bacteroidota; class Sphingobacteriia; order Sphingobacteriales; family Sphingobacteriaceae; genus Mucilaginibacter; species Mucilaginibacter sabulilitoris. The sequence continues at coordinate 3,385,697 of NZ_CP139558.1, read as the reverse complement.
GGCAAATACAGAATTGAGGCTTGGTGAAATATTGTATGAATAAGATATATATTGTTTTCTGTTTATTATTCTTTTTCTTTTCTTTATCTGTTTCAGCCCAGCAGTTTTCCCAGTACAATACCGGTACTCTGTATGACTCCTTTGAAAACCCATCGCAAAGGTCATTTATACCCGATTCGAGCAGACAATATGCGTTTAACTTTTTAATACCTAATTTTGATGCTAATACCTATGTAACCGGAAACATACAACCAGGACTTAAAAGCCGTCTATTTTCAAGAACCGCCTTTTATGATACAGAAGGATTAAAAATCGGGAAGGGACAATACAACCATTTTAATGCAAACGTAAATGCCTACTCAATTATGTTTAAGGTATTCACCAGCCTTAATGGCGATGTAGAAATGGGCTTTTCAGCACAAACAAAAGTAGAAAGCCGGGGCCTTTTTTCCGACGAATCACTTGCCTTGCTAAACGGGGTTAATAACTTCCATGCTAATAGTTACAGCGATATATTTAACGATACCTACCGTTTTCAGGCTTATCATCAGCTAAGCTTTTCGTACCGCGAACGCATTAATAATAAATTTGCACTTGGTTTTAAAGTAAGCGGTTTATTGGGCATACAATACCAGCAAATTGACATTGTAGAATCGCACATTAGTTTTAACAGAGAGGTTCCAACGCAACCAACGGCGCTTTTATACCTGAGGGGCCGTTATTACGATAGTTATATTCCTGGTCAAATGACAGCTCACGATTATCTGCCAACATTCCGGAATCCTGGGGCGGCCGTAAGTTTAGGTGCATCATATAAAACAGACGATCGTATAACTATCCAGGCTAACGTAAAAGACCTTGGTTTTATTCATTGGAGTAAACGATCAGCCATTTATGATTTTAATAATAGTGAGCCTATTAACGATTTAACCAGCACACACCGCGAGGATACCTTGTACAACCGGACACATAAATTATTAAAAAATAACGGCACTGTACAATCATTCACTACACCAATAAATGGCCGTGCCGAGCTGAGCGCTACAAAAAGCTACTGGCTTGGTGATGGCAATAATTTAAAATATACGCCTACACTTATAGCATCAAAAGAATTGTTTTATGCCGGGTTCACAGGAGCGCTGGTAAACCATTTTCAGTTTGGCAAATTTACAGCCACACTTACTACCAGCTATGATGATATGAAATTCTTTAACCTCGGCACTCAATTCATGGTCAAATCTCCCAATGTTGAGTTCTTTGTGGGCACCGACAGGTTAATTAATACGGGCAGATTTGCTTTAGCTTCTTTACATAATGATGCCCAGATTCAGCATGAAGGCGATTACTCCGGCGGAGATCTGTATTTGGGATTTAGCTTAAAGTTTGGTCATGTAATAGAACATCCTATGAACGCCAGCAGTATTCCCATGGGCGAAAAGGGCTTTTTTGGCCGCCTGTTTGGTCGCCTGTTTAAAACTGACAGATAGTTTCATTTTCGCTTATAAAGCTTTTTTCCCGGCTATAAAATCTTTGAGATAATAAGGTTCAAAATAAGCCACATCCTCAAATTCCTTATTATTAAACTTTTCTACCGCTCTTTGAGTTAAGTGCACTGCAGAATTAACAAAAGCCGGCAAGAATTGAGCATTATTATTTGATCCCAGCACAGTTTCGCACTTATCGGCGCCATCGCCAAAAAACAGGATTTTGTGATTGTTCAGAAACTCACTGAAACTATGATCATCAATAATATCTGCAGCGGTAGGCCTCACCATTACACCTTCATGATTAAACAAGGCACAGTAAACCTCCATACGCCGGGCATCAATCATCGGGCATAAAAGCGTATTACTATTTATCGCTATTGCTTTATCACTAAGTATTCCATAAGCCATAGCCTCCAGGGTTTCAATGGCAATAAGGGGTTTATCAAGGGCAAAACACAAGCCTTTGGCGGTCGATACACCTATACGCAGCCCTGTATATGAACCTGGCCCGCAACTAACGGCAATTGCATCGAGATCATTATAAGTTAAACCAGCTGTGTTTAACAACTCATCAATAAACAATGTAATCACTTCTGCGTGTATATTCCGCTCATTTACCTGTTTAAAAGCAGCAACAGTACCATCAATGGCCAATGCTACAGAACAGGAAGTAGTCGCGGTTTCTATTTGTAAAATAACACTCATCTTTTTCAATCTTGAGTTATGAATCTTAAGTCTTGAGTTATGAATTCTGATTTAGACGTTTATGTCTATGACTCAGAACTCGAAGCTCACAACTTAAAATTCATGGTACCGGATCATGCCCGTGCCCACCCCAGGGATGGCAACTGGCAATCCGTTTTAAAGTTAACCATCCGCCCTTAAATGCCCCGTGCTTTTTTATAGCCTCAACGCCATATTGTGAACAGGTAGGTGTATACCTGCATGAAGCACCCGTAAGCGGCGAAATAAAATATTGATATATTTTTATCAGCAATATAAAAATGCCCCCAATAATCGTCTTCAATATCCTGATCACGGCATTCATATTATTTGGCCTGAATGCTATTACTGCCAGTCAATTGCTCCGCAAGCTGATTAAGCAGCTTCAGCATTTTTTTTTCAATAACGCTGTAGGGTTCTATTTGCTTGCCTATATAGCCAACTGACAGTACGATAGTTTTATCGGCTGCTATTAATAAATTATATAGGCGCTGTTGTTTGTGCAGCCGGTATGATTCGCGCATGCACCTTTTTATTAAATTACGGTCCACAGCGTGTTTATATCGCCTTTTGGAAACCGAAAATAAAATCTGAGCAGGATAAGACTGTGGCTCGGTATGATACAACCACGAAGCTTTGAAGGGGTAACACAAAAAAGAAGAGCCGTTATGAAAAAGCTTATCTATAAGCCTCTTATTACATAACCGTTCTTCTTTTTTAAAAGTATACATAGTTGCCATATTTGAACCGGAATTAAAGCATATAAACGGTCCATGTCCCTATGAAAGGACCAAGCAACCTGGTTTATGCTTTATGACGACCCTCGTCAGAAACTGATAATCTTTTTCTGCCTTTTGCTCTTCTGGCTGCTAATATTCTTCTACCGTTAGCAGTTGACATGCGTTCACGGAATCCGTGTTTATTTCTTCTTTTTCTTTGAGAAGGCTGAAACGTTCTTTTCATGGCTATTTTATTCTATTCGTCGTTTTAAAAACAAGAGCGCAAATGTAGTAATAATTTAAAACATATCAAATACTATTTTTCTTATTTGGCTACCAATGTTTCTTACTGTAAATTAAGCGTTTTAAAACCACAATATGAAATCATTCATTATCCTGCTCCTAACATGTTTACCGTCAATTGTTTTTGGTCAGGATATATCGGCTGAGCATTACAAAACATATAACACATCCACCCAAAAACCGGCTACAATAGCTGATATTATTAACCAAACCAATAAAGCCGATGTGCTTTTTTTTGGCGAAGAGCATAATGATTCAACCGCGCATTATCTGGAATATATTTTATTTAAAGGCTTAGCCGAAAAATACCCTCATCAAACGGCACTCTCTATGGAGATGTTCCAGACCGACTGCCAATTGGTATTAAACGAGTACCTAAACGGTCTCATCCGCGAAAAAAACATGATCAGCGATGCGCGTGCCTGGCCAAACTATACTGATTATCGTCCATTGGTTGAATTGGCAAAATCAAATCAGTTAGCTGTTATAGCAGCCAACGCCCCTACCCGCTATACCAATATGGTTACCCGTAACGGGCTCAACAGCCTGCAGCTCTTAAGCACACAAGCCAAGAGTTATCTTGCTCCCCTCCCCATTGACACGGCTACCGGAGCTTATTATGATAAATTTGTAAAAGCAATGGGCGGGCACGGGGCAATGGCCGGCATGCAGCTCTATCAATCGCAAAACTTGTGGGACGCTACTATGGGCTGGTCAATAGCTCAATTTTTTAAAACCCATCCTAATTTTAAAATACTGCAATTAAATGGAGGCTTTCATAGCGAAGAAAAGCAGGGGGTAGTTAACCAGCTTAAAAAATACGCGCCAAACGTGCGTATATTAACCATCGCAGCATACAATGATAGTAACCCCAACAACCCTGACTGGGTTAAATACAAGCAACTGGCAGATTATATAATTTTAACAGATCCTGAACTGGCAAAAAATTAAGATTATAAAAAAGGATTAAGGTGCAGAGGTATCCTAATCCTTTTTTATAAAAGTCAATATAATCTATTAAGCTTTTTTAGCTAACAAGTCGCGTATCTCAGTAAGTAAAACTTCTTCTTTGGTTGGTGCGGGTTCTGCAGCCGGAGCAGCTTCTTCTGGTTTTTTAAGGGAGTTTATGGCTTTAACAACCATAAAAATACAAAAAGCAATAATCAGGAATTCTATTACAGTATTAATAAAGTTCCCATAGGTAATAGCAACTTCTGCTACCTTATTTGCAGGATCGGCCGGTTTTATAATAACTTTAAGATTTTTAAAATCAATACCACCGGTTAGGTAACCTATTGGCGGCATAATTACATCATTTACCAATGAGGTAACTATTTTACCAAAAGCAGCACCGATGATAACACCCACAGCGAGGTCAACAACGTTGCCACGCATGGCAAATTCTTTAAATTCTTTGATTATTGCCATAATGATAAATTTAAGTCAATGATTGAAGTAACGTTTAACAGAGGTTTTAGTTTATTTTATGTTTACATAAAGTAACGAATAAATTTAAGCCCCTCAAACAATTTATTTTTTTTATTATTTAATACCATTGTTGGTATACCACAAGATATTTTAAAGTTACCGGTAATTGATGTATTTTTGAACACATCTTAATTATGCTTAAACAGAATCTTCAACAAAAACTTTTACAAAAACTTTCACCGCAGCAAATACAATTTATTAAATTGTTGCAGGTGCCAACCGTTTCGCTTGATACCCGGATAAAAGAGGAACTGGAAGAAAATCCCGCACTTGAAGATTTGAGCCTGACTAACTTAAATGAACCTGAAGAACAATATCCGGACCGAGACCCTGACGAAGACACCTATAGCAGTGATGAAGAAAAGGGCGAGATGGACGAATTTAATATTGACGATTACCTGCAGGAAGATAATGTAAATGACTACGGATCGCGCTATGATCAAAATGGCGACGACGAAGACGAACGGAAGGAAATACCCATTGCTGTACAAAATTCATTTTTTGAAAGCTTACAACTACAACTTGACTTGCTGCCACTTAGCGACAAGGATTTCAGGATTGGCAAACAAATAATTGGCAGCCTTGATGATGACGGTTATTTGCGTCGCCCTATCATGTCGTTAACCGACGATCTTGCATTTTCACAAAATGTAATGGCGGAGGATGAAGAAGTAGAGGATATGCTGAAAGTTATACAGGGCTTTGATCCTGCAGGCGTTGGCGCACGCAGCCTCCAGGAATGTTTGCTTATACAGCTCCGTAAAAAAGACCCCAACGATCCCATTATTGCAAAAGCTATTATTGTTGTCGAGCAATATCTGGATGAATTTACCCGCAAACATTATGATAAGCTCGAAAAATCATTAAATATGGGTTCGGACGAATTGCGGGGGGTAGTTAATGAAATTTTAAAGTTAAACCCCAAACCCGGCGATTCCAACGAACTCAATACCAAACAAATGCAGGTGATACCCGATTTTCATATCACCAATAATGATGGTACGCTTATATTAACACTAAACTCAAAAAACGCTCCGGAACTCAGGGTAAGCCGCTCTTACCAGGAGATGTTTCAGCATTATGACAAGGCTTCTCAAAAGGATAAAAAATTAAAAGAGGCTGTGCAGTTTGTAAAACAAAAACTCGACTCGGCTAAGTGGTTTATCGACGCTATTAAGCAACGGCAGCAAACCTTGTTGAAAACCATGAATGCCATTATGCAATATCAATATGAGTTTTTTTTAACAGGCGATGATAAAAATCTGAAACCCATGATCCTGAAGGATATTGCCGACCGGATAAATATGGATATCTCAACCGTATCGCGGGTAGCCAATTCAAAATATGTACAAACCGAATTTGGGACCTTCCTGTTAAAATCTTTCTTTTCCGAAGCTATACAAACCGAAAGCGGCGAAGAGGTATCAAACAAAGAGGTTAAAAAAATTCTGGAAGAACATATCGGCAAAGAAGATAAACGCCATCCGCTGGCTGATGAAAAATTGACTGACATATTGAAAGACGCCGGCTACAATATTGCCCGCCGCACCGTTGCCAAATATCGGGAGCAAATGAATATCCCGGTGGCACGGCTTAGAAGAGAACTTTAGCCCCCCTGCCCCTAAAGGGGGAGTTTTTGATGTGCAGATATTATTAAACGAAGAAGTCCGGTTTATATAAACTGGGCTTCTTTATTATAAGGCCATTTGCATATTTGCACATCTGAAATCTACACATTAGCTCCCCCTTTAGGGGCAGGGGGGCTAAAACGAGTGTCCGCCGCTGCTTACTTTATAACGATTATTAAGTAATATACCAATAACTATTTCGTGTGTACCGTTACTAACGGTATTTAATGCCGATGTGGTAAAATCATAAGAATACCCCACATTTACAAAGGAACTCAGATTAAAACCCGCCAGAGCGCCAAATGAGTCGTTATGACGATAAGAACCACCCACCCAAAACTTGTCCTGAAAAGACAATTTCATGTTCAGATCATAAGTTGTAGGTACCGGCTTTATATATTTAAGCATTACAGACGGTATAAGCGTAACATCGTCTGATAAAAAAAGCTTAACGCCCCCGGTTAAAAAGTAATGTGGTACAGTTTTATTTTGATACTCATTTGCTTTACTGGTTATGTACATATTTTGCGGTAATATTTGCTGAGCAGAAATACCCACAAAATAATCAGAGGCATAAGCCCACACGCCTATCCCCAAATCGGGTTTCCACTGGTTATTATCCAGGCTGTTAAATATAGGGTCGGATGGGTCGGCCGTTGTAATTTGCGAAAGGTTCAACACATTATGACTAAAACCTGCAGAAACGCCAACGGCCAGATTTAACCTGTCGGTTAAACCAATATGATAGGCATAGGTTGCATCGATATTTGTTTGCGTAATGGGCCCGGTTTTGTCAGATACTATGGTTAAACCTATTCCGTGATGCGGCTCGGAGGCCTGATATTGCTGTGTATACAACCTGCTCGACGGATTGAGCCCCCCGCTGGCCGGGAAAGCAGTAGCATCGCCCTGAATAAAATTATTGCCAATGGGTGCATTTACTGATAAATAAGCTGTAACCGGTGCACCTTCCAAGCCTGTCCACTGGCTGCGATACCCCAACTTTACATCGGTATAATTTTCAATACCTGTTAACGCGGGGTTCAAAAGGTAATTATTAAATATATACTGGGTATACTGAGGCCTTTGTTGCGCTTTAACCAATTGTACACATGCAATAAAAACAATAAGGTATACGGTTTTTCTCATTATTTATGTAATGACGGTTATTGGCCCAATACCATTTACCACCATTTTTAAAAAAAATCAGGGGGCTGAGCACAAAAATACTTTACGTAGATTTAACTTTACGGCACTAATATAAAACTACGCCTTAAATGTACATAAAGCATTAGTTTAAAGTATAGGGAAAATTAAAAAATTACTTAAAAGCTTTAGCCAATGTCTCCAGTTCCATATTGGCTATTTGTAATTTATACGTGAGCTCTTTATTCTCTTTACGTAGGTTATAAATTTCAATGGCATTCTGGATGTGAATTTTCAACTCATCATTTTGCCATGGCTTTACCAGGTATTTATAAACCTGGCCGCGGTTAATTGCATCAATAACCGCGTTAATGTCAGAAAAACCAGTTAATAATATCCTGATAGTATCAGGATACACAGGTAAAATTGACTCTAAGAACTCAATACCGGTAGTTACCGGCATCCGTTGATCGGTTATAATGACGCCAATTTCATTAACATCTAAAATTTTTCTCCCTTCGGTGGCCGAGGAAGCTGTATATATATTAAAGTCCCTCCTGAAAGCCGCTTTAAAGCTATTTAAATTATTAATCTCATCGTCAACATACAACACTCCTACAGGCATGGCAAATCACTTTAGTAAAACAGGCAATAAATATATAACTGGTTTCAAAAGTAAATTTATGCAAAGTTTAAATTACTGCACATTTTTATTATAATTATTGCAACGTATAATCGTAACAATTCCAATATGGGAAAAATATTAGTAACAGCATATTTATTATTCTCAAGCATTATAGCTTTTGCCGATAAGCCAGATACCGTTGTTATTAATAATAACCAATCCACTTTATTAACAAACAGGTATTTTTATGAACTGGAAGACACCAATGCCAACCTGACTATAAACAATGTTTTAAATAAAGAATTTTATGTAATTAAAAACACACTCCCAACCTTCAAATACACAAAATCAACAACATGGCTAAAATTTAACATTAAGAACGATAGTACAGCGCCCTTTATAACTATCAGTATCGCAGCCAGTGTTATAGATGAATTTGATTTATACTATATTGACAACACCACAACTAATATTCGTCACCTTGTTCCGGACAATGCACATAATGACCAGGTTACACAAAATATTATGTTTATAAACTGTCCTGTATTACCAGGAACATCAAATACCATTTATTTACGCATTAAAAGCAGCGCACCTAATGTAATACCCATAAAAGTTTATGGTACTTATGCCTTTTTGAAAAGCCGCAACATTGAGAATATTACTACAGGAGTAATAATAGGTGTGTTTATTGTAATGGCTTTGTATAACTTATTATTGTTTTTTATTGTTGGCGACCGTAGTTACATTTACTATGTATGCTATATCCTATTCTTTGGTTTATCTCAGGTACTTAAGCGTGGCTACGGGGGTAATTTATTTACCACAGACAAAACTATTTTAAATAACTATATTATACCTTTAGTAAGGGTATTATTCGGGTACTCCATATTACTGTTTATAAGTGAATTTTTACAGTTAAAACAAAATTTAAAGCGCTGGTATAAATATTATTTATTGCTGTACGCAATATACTCCATCTTACTGGTAGCCGTTTTATGTGGCATGGTGGTTACCGCATATAATTTAATTACCATAAGCACTTGTATAACATCTGTAAGTCTGCTCATCATTGGCGCCCATCTTTATTTTGGTAATGGCTTTAAACCTGCAAAGTTTTTCATGCTGGGCTGGGGAATTTTTTTAATAAGCATTCTGATTTCTGTAGCGAGCAATAGAGGCTTTATACCGTATAATAATTTAACAACCGAAATTGTGGTTTACAGTTCGGTTTTAGAACTGATACTGTTTTCTGCAGCACTTGCAGAAAAGATCAACTTTTACAGGTTTCAAAAAAACGAATCACAAAATTTCGCCCTTGCCGTGGCTAAAGAAAACGAACGTTTAATAACACAACAGAATATTTTATTAGAGAACAAAGTAAGAGAACGCACAAATGAACTAATCGCTACTAACAAGAACTTGTCTGTATCTATTGATAACCTAATGTCTACTCAAAAACAATTGATAGATAACGAAAAAATGGCGTCATTAGGCCAGCTTACTGCCGGGGTAGCTCATGAAATTAACAATCCCATTAACTTTGTAAGTTCAAATATTGCTCCCTTACGGCTTGATTTTGATGAATTGTTTGTCCTGTTGAATAAATATGACGACGCTTTGAACAATCCTGAGCAATCATCCTTGTTAAGTATCCTTAACAATTATAAACAGAAGATAGATATCAATTTTATAAAAGAAGAAATAACCATTTTACTTAATGGAATTGAAGAAGGGGCTAATCGCACTGCCGAAATTGTAAACAGCCTGCGTGCCTTTAGCAGTACTGATGAGCAGATATTAAAAACTACAGATATTAATAAGTCGATATTGAACAACCTGCTCATTTTAAGGAGTACCATTCCCTATTATATTGAAATTAAACCGGTTTTTGATAAACTGGAGCCTCTACATTGTTATCCCGGGAAAATTAATCAGTTAATTATTAACCTCATCAATAATAGCATATACGCTATAAAGGCCAGGGAGCACCACAGTGATGAAAGTGTTATGATCATTACAAAAGATTATGCAGACCATATTTCCATCGAAATTACCGATACGGGCATAGGCATGAGCGATGAAACAAAACAAAGGATATTTGAACCCTTTTTTACTACAAAAAGTATCGGCGAAGGTACCGGGTTGGGTCTTTCCATCGTGTTTGGTATTATTGAAAAGCACCGCGGTAATATCGAGGTTATTTCCTCACCTGGTAATGGCGCAACTTTCATAGTAACGCTACCAAAAAATTTAGCCTGATATTTTTACAGAATTGTACTTACTAAAAAAACTTTTCAGGATTAGGCACCAGGTTCAGGAACGATTCAAAATTTTCCTCATAATGCGATTGATCGAGCCGGTAATAAAATGCGCCCTTTTTTGACGATTGCTTATCTTTTTCGGGCAGTTTTACCAGCAAACCTGTTGACAACAGCTTACGGCTGAAGTTCCTGTCATCAAATTTAGTTTGATACACGCCTTCATAAAGTGCCTGCAACTGCGGAATGGTAAATTTTTCGGGTAATAACTGGAATAAGAGCGGATGCAACGCTGCCTTGTAGCGCAACTGGCGCAAACCAAGCCTTACCATTTCGGCATGGTCAAATATCAGTTCGGGCATTTCCGTCAGTAAAAACCATTCCGGGTGATATTCTTCACTCAGTTGCTTTTCATATTGGTGGATATCAATAAGCGCAAAATAAGCAATTGAAAGCGTTCTTTCAACCGGGTCACGGTCAGGATGTCCAAACACATGAAATTGCTCCATGTACACATTTTTAAGCCCTGTACGCAATTCCAATATACGGTTAGCAGCATCATCAGGTGATTCGGAAGGCTGAATGAACCCGCCCATCAAACTCCACTTATGAATTTCCGGTTCAAGGCCACGCTGCACCAATAACAATTTTATATTAAAGCCATCAAAGCCAAAAATGATACAATCGGTCGCTACCAAAATGCGTTTCTCGCCGCTATACTTCTGCATAATCTGGTTAAGTTTATTTACAAGTGTAAAAATAATTATGCAATTATTTAGTGTTAATCGGACAACTATTTTTTTGAAGATAGTTTTATTTCCGGCCTTCTCAGGTTACGCCCAAAAATCAGCAAACTGCGGCTATCATATATCCCGTATAATTGGTTATTAAATCTAAACCGCTAACTAACCCGTTTTCCCTGCAGCAACATATCCATCGCATCATCCAGCGAACCTGCACGTGTTACCTCACCCGAATTTACAAAAAATATCTCATCGGCATTTTCAATTGTATTTAAACGGTGAGCTATAATAACCCTGGTAGTGGTATCAGGCAATTTATTCAGAATATCGCTTAGCAATTTTTCGGTTATAGTATCAATATTAGCGGTGGCTTCATCAAGTATCAATAACTGCGGATTGCGCAGCACTGCCCGCATAAAGGCAATCAGCTGTTTTTGACCAAGACTTATGCTATCTCCACCCGAAAGCACTGTGGTTTCTAATCCGTTTTCAAAACTGGCCAGCAGGCTGCCTAAGTTGGCATCTGTAATTACTTTTTCCAGTTGTTCGTTAGTATGGTCTGTATATAAATCATTACCATATAAAATATTCTCTTTAACAGTTCCGGTAAATAAAAATGGCTCCTGTAATATAAAGCCTATTTTTTGGCTACGCTCTTCCGGGCCATAGGTCCTTATATCCTTACCACCGAGCATTACCAAACCTTTTGACGGATCATATAATCTTGCTATTAGCGATGCAGTGGTGGTTTTGCCTCCGCCAGTAGGGCCAACCAAAGCATAAGTTTTACCTTGCTCCAGTTTAAAGCTAATATTGTGCAATATCTCTTTGTCCTCGTCATAACAAAAATGCACATTTCTAAACTCAAGCATCGCTGCATCTGTTTCCATTATTCCATTGTGCAGCACTGGCAAATCTGTTTCGAGCGATAATATTTGCGAAATTCTGTCCCAACCTGCCATAGCCAGCTGAAAGTTAGTCCACAAGGCAGCTAATTGCCTTAAAGGATTATAAAAGTTGGTAGCATATGACAAATAACTTACCAGCAAACCAATAGAAAACTGCTTAATACTAATAAGATAAATACCGAATGCCAATACAATGAGTTGGGCAATACTCGCAAACAGGCCGTAAATTGGGATAAAGGTATTGTTGGCCAATCCGGCGCCTATCGCTGTTTTGTAATTATCGCTGTTAGCTTTTTCAAAGCGCTTTCTAAAATAGTCACGACGGTTAAAGGCAATGATCACTTTAAAATTGTGCAAGCTTTCCTGTATCTCCGAACTCATGCCACCCACGCTTTTTAAATTCAATGCATTTTTACGTTTTATCCAGGGCGATAAGGTCAGTGTAAGCAATAGTATAACTATTGCAGGTGATAACGTAGCGGCACCTAATTCAAAATTGATAAGCAGCAAAAACACCCCTGCGCCAATCATGATAGATATATTGCCGATAAACTGCATCAATGATTGCGAAAAAAACTGGTTCAGTTTATCAGTATCGTTATTAACCCTTGATATCAGGTCGCCGGCTTTGTTCTGATTAAAAAAACCTACAGGCAATTGCTGTAATTTATTAAATATTGAGTTACGTAGGGTAAACAGCATACGCTGGCTCACTCCGCCCATTAACGTTGTTTGCTTAAAACTTGTAAAAAGCGCTACAAGATACATGCAGAGCAGTAATATGGCATTGCGTATAACGCCGCTGTAATCTTTATGCTGTACATACTTATCAATGGTATGCCCAATAATAAGCGGCCCCAACAGGTTAAGTGCCGAATTGGTTAGTATAGCTACAAGAGCGAATAAAAGTATTCTTTTTTCGTGCGCTATTAACTGCAGCAGCTTTTTGAGCCCGGCAACGGTTGAGGTTTTCTGCTGTTCTTTATTAAGCTTATTAAGATCGTAATTCATTTGATGAACATTTTTTTAATGAGCAATACCATGTTCGTAATTGCTGGTACTCTGTTGTGAGTTAAATATCTGTACATAATCCGGGCTGGTGTGCATCAGGTCATCGTGTACACCACTGGCTACAATTTCGCCCTGCATCAGCAGTATGATCTGGTCATAATGCTCCACAGATGCTATTTTTTGCGTAACCGATATCAGTGTTAATCCCGGGTAGTTTTTTTGAATATTGGTTAGGATCTTTTTTTCGGTAGTATTATCAACCCTTGCGGTAAAATCATCAAGCAATAAAACTTTAGGATTTACAGCCAAAGCCCGGGCCAGCATTATACGCTGCTTTTGTCCGCCCGAAAGGCTCGATCCGCGTTCAGATACAATTGTATTTAGTCCATCAGGCAAACTTCCTATAAAATCTCTCAGCTCGGCAGTATCAATGGCCTTCTGTAATGACTCATCGGTTACCGTATCGCTAAAGGCAATGTTTTCCCGGATGCTCATGTTGAAAATAATGCTGTCCTGAAATACAAAACCCACCTGGCTATGGAACGATTCGCTATTATAAGCAGCAATATCCCGCCCGTCATAATGTACCGCCCCGGAAGCCGGATTAATTAAATTGGTTAATAAATAAAGCAGCTGCGTTTTACCCGCCGCCGTTGGCCCTATAACCGCTATTTTTGAACCGGCAGACACCGCCAGCGATATATTTTTCAGCGCAGGCTTTTGCCCGTAAACAACCGACACATCCTTAAGTTCGATGTCGCCACGCAGCGTTTCCTTTAATGTGCCGCTTTCGGCAATATCCGGAGCATTTAAAACGGTGCTGATCCTGATGAATGATGCAGAGGCCTGGGCTATCAGGTTGCTCATAAAACCCAATATAAATATCGGGAATATGAGTAATGACAGGTAACTGTTAAAAGCGGCAAAGCTACCTAATGTCATGCTGCCATTAATTACAAAATGTCCGCCCATCATTAAAATGGTTAAGGCCGCCAAATTAGCGGTAAAAGTTACAATGGGTATAAGTCCCGCAAAAAAGCCCAATATCCTCAACCCGTATTCCTTAGCCTCGGTATTGGCCTGTAAAAATTTATGATACTCCAGTTGTTGCGAATTGATGACACGTATTAATGCAGCGCCGAGTATACTTTCGTTAATTACCTTGTTTAACTGGTCAATAACACCACGACTTTTTATGAATAACGCGCGTACTTTTTTTAACACATAAAAAAATGTGCCGCCTATAATCGGAATTATAGCAATTACAGCCAATGCAAGTTTCCAGTTAATGGTAAACAGTAATATACTTGCGCCGATAATGATAAACAGCGACGATACTATAGACACGAGCGCTTGTGATACAAAAAGCTTAATAGAATCAATATCGGCAGTTAGGTTTGTAAGTAGTTTAGCCGGATTAGCCTGCTCGATAAAGGCATAGCTTTGGCGCGATATCTTGTCAGATAGTTTTTTCCTCAAATCGCGCGCTACTCGTTCAGACGCGTAGGTTTGAATAATGGTTTGCAAATAGCTGAAAACAAAAATGAACAATACAGCAAGTGTGAACTTTTTTATAATATCAATAAACACAAAGTGTTGTTTGGCGTAATCATCAATACCACTTGCTATGATTTTGGGCAGCCATAAATTCATGCCGTTACTTAATAAAGCAAACAATAAAAGTAGTGTTACCAACCCCATATAGGGCTTTAGCAAACTAAATATACCTGGAGGTTTTTTATTTATTTTTTGAGATTCCTGTGCTTGCATTTTTTTAGATAAATATATTGTAACTGATGCTTCTTAATTACAGACCGTTTATAGTATTAGAAATTTACTTGGCCTAATAAAAATACATCATTATATATGTAATGACGATTAAGAACATAAAACATTTTACACCAAAATGATATTATATGTTGCAACTTTAATTATTACCAAACAGAAACATTAATACAAATATATTCCTATTCTGTATCAATTAAAACTTTTCAGAAATATTTTTCTAATTTTATACCTAAATAGAAATAAACATGAAGCCTGTTGTGCAATTAGTAGAAGAATGGTCTGGCTTTGAAGAAGTTAGCGACGACCATAGTGTGGAGGCTTTTTGCCGGTACTACCTTCAAAAGCAAAGACCAAAGCCTAAGAACCCTGGCAAAGCCGGAGAACGAATAATGAACGGGGCACATTTATTGAAAACCATGGGGCGTATCCTGAGCGCATACTCCCTGTATTTCAGATCGGCAGTTAACCATATTGGCGCCCCTCCTGCCGAATGTTTTTATTATTTAAACGGCCTGCTGCATTTGGGCGAAGTAAGAAAAAGCGATTTGATTAACCACATGTTTGCCGAAACAACAACCGGTATGGAAGTTATTAACAGGCTTATACGTGAGGAAAAAGTAAGTGAGCGAACATCACCGGATGACAAACGCGCCAAACTTATTACAATAACCGAACAGGGGCTTCAGGCTTTGGATGAATACTATAAGATATCGGGCAAGGTTGTTGAAATGACGTTTAAGGATATTAATGATGATGTTATTGTAGATTGTTACGAAATGCTGAAGTACTGTGAGCAACGTAATTCTGTTACAGCCATCGAGTTTAAAAATAAACCATTTGATAAAATGTATCAGCACATCATGGATAATAAACCGGGAGATATTTTAAACGAAGAGTAAGTTGTACGAAGTAATATTCATACTTTAACCTAAAAAAACCAAATGGCCTCAAATTTTAACCCGGAAGCTAATTACATTTTAGAAGATGAGCAGGTATTGCTCAGGCCTTTGCAAGCTGATGATTTTGAAAACTTATTACCCTTTGCCCTTCATGAGCCCGATACCTGGGGATTTTCTTTAACAAGTGCCAAAGGTTATGATGGGATGCGCAATTATATTAATGCCGCATTAGAAGCAAAGGCATCTGGCAGGGAATATCCTTTTATTGTGTACGATAAAAAGACAGAACAATATGCCGGCTGTACCCGCTTTTACGATATTCAGCCACAGTATGAATCTTTACAACTGGGCTACACCTGGTATGGTGAGAAGTTCAGGGGTACAGGGTTAAATAAACACTGCAAGTTTTTACTACTGCAACTCGCATTCGAAACGCTCGACATGAAGAGGGTTGAGTTTAGGGCCGATGCCCGTAATGACCGCAGTATAGCGGCTATGAAAAGTATTGGCTGCCAGGTTGAAGGTATTTTAAGGAGCCACACACCAGCTGGAGATGGGACACGGCGAAATTCAATCGTCCTAAGCATTTTGCAACCCGAATGGCAGCAAGGGGTTAAGGAACGGCTGAAGGCTAAGCTGTAAGCAGTATCTGTAATTTACAATCACATGCTAATGTCATTAAATTAAAATCGTCCTTTGTTTTCTGCTATAAATGGCATAATACTTGAATATTTACGCAAGTACATCCGGTAACAAATTATGCGCTAACGCATCTATACCATAAACATTTATCTTTTGGAAACAATTCTGAATATTGCCGCCCTTAGTAAAACCTACCATAGTGCCGGGCGTACATTAACAGTGCTCAATGATATTAATTTCACTATTTCTACAGGTTCAACCAATGCCATTGTCGGGCCATCTGGTAGTGGCAAAACTACCCTATTGGGGTTATGCGCCGGGCTTGACCGGTCAAGCTCGGGCACGGTAGAACTAAACAGTATTAACCTGAGCAATTTAACCGAAGACCAGCGTGCGCAGGTACGAAATCAGTACGTTGGCTTCATATTCCAGAATTTTCAGCTCCTGCCCACCCTTACGGCACTGGAAAATGTAATGGTTCCGTTAGAATTACGCAACGAAAAAAACATCAAATTAAAGGCTCTTGATTTGCTTGATAAGGTTGGTCTGGCCGATAGAGGGCACCACTACCCTTCCCAGCTATCGGGGGGCGAGCAGCAACGGGTATCACTTGCCCGGGCATTTTCAAACGCGCCTAAAATATTATTCGCCGACGAGCCTACGGGCAATCTTGACGCCGAAACAAGCGAAAAGGTGGTAAAACTCATTTTTGATCTCAATAAAGAAGCGGGCACTACATTAGTAATGGTAACGCATGATCTGGAGCTCGCAGCCAAAACACAACGCATTATCAGGATAAAAGGCGGCCAGCTGATAGCCGACGAAAAAACAATTAATGGATAAGTTGCTATGGAAAACGGCTCTGTTAATTATAAACGAAAAATAAATTACCGTTGGCTGTTTAACATGGCCTGGCGCGATAGTCGTAAAAACCGATCTCGATTATTCCTTTTTATATCTGCTATTGTATTCGGTATAGCCGCGTTAGTTGCTATTTATTCATTTAAATACAATGTTCAGAACGATATAAACGGGCAGGCTGCTACCCTTATTGGTGCCGATTTAGCTATATCGGGCAACAAACCGGCAGATGCTCCGCTAAAGCGGATGCTTGATTCTTTGGGTGATAAAAGATCACAGGAACGCAGTTTTGCTTCTATGGCTTACTTTCCAAAAAGCAAGGGAACACGATTAGTGCAGGTACGCGCGCTTCAGGGCGATTTTCCTTACTACGGCACTATTGAAACCACTCCAATACAAGCCGGAACCACCTTTAAAAAAGGACAGATGGCTTTGGTTGATAAAACCCTGATGCTGCAATTTAACGCCCGTGTTGGAGATTCTATAAAAATTGGCAACAGCTTATTTTTAATTACCGGAATTTTAAACCGCGCCCCTGGCCAAAGCGGTGTGGTGGCAGGTATAGCCCCTGTGGTTTATATACCCATGCAATACCTGCAACAAACCGGGCTGTTAAAAATTGGCAGCCGGGTTAATTATAGTTTTTACTACAAATTCACCAGGCCTGTAAATATGGACAGGCTTACCAAAAAAATCGATCCTGTGCTTGATAAAGCGGGCATGAGGTATGATACTATTGAAAGCCGCAAGGAAAACACCGGTCGCAATTTTGGCGATCTGAGCAAGTTTTTATCATTGGTTGGTTTTGTAGCCCTGCTGCTGGGTTGTGTTGGCGTGGCCAGTGCAGTTCACATATACGTCCGCGAAAAAATTGCATCTATAGCTATTATGCGTTGCCTCGGGGTTAAAGCATCCGAAGCATTTTTAATATACCTCATCCAGATAGTGGGTATAGGACTCATCGGCTCTGTTACAGGCGCTATTTTGGGTACTGCGATACAACATTTACTGCCGCTGATATTTAAAGATTTTCTGCCGTTTACCATATCTGTACAAATATCGTGGATGGCTATTGGGCAGGGAATTTTATTAGGTGTAATCATATCCATACTATTTGCATTGTTACCGCTGATATCGGTGCGCAATATATCGCCGCTAAACACTTTGCGATTATCTTTTGATGATGCAGGCATTTCCCGCGATCCCCTGCGCTGGCTGGTATATGCCTTAATTGTGCTGTTTGTTACCGGATTTACCTTTTTACAACTGGATAGCTGGCTGGGAAGCTTATTTTTCACCCTCGGTATATTGATTGCCTTTATGATACTGGCAGGTGTGGCATGGCTTTTAATGCGCATAATGAAGCTGCTCATCAACGGATCATGGAGTTATTTATGGCGACAGGGCTTTGCCAATTTGTACCGGCCCAACAATCAAACCTTAATACTAATAGTATCTATCGGGCTGAGTACCATGTTTATATGTATATTATTTTTCATACAGAATATATTGATAGGCCAGGTACAGCTATCATCAAGCGGCAATCAATCTAACATGATATTGTTTGATATACAAAACAGTCAGAAAGATGCCGTGGCCGATTTAACCCGTAAACAGGGGTTACCTGTATTGCAACAAGTACCTATTGTAACCTTACGCATTGAGCAGATTAACGGCAAAACCGCTACCGATTTACAAAAGGATACTACCATAAAAATTCCGCATGGGGTATTTGCGTATGAATACCGGGTAACTTTCCGCGATTCACTTTCAAGCTCAGAAAAACTCACCAACGGCACATGGATAGGCAAAGCCACTCCGGATAAAGATGTACCTGTATCGGTTGAAGAAAACCTGGCCAAAAGGGCTAATCTTAAAATTGGCGATAAAATGGTTTTTAATGTACAGGGAGTGCAAGTGCCGGGTTATGTAAGCAGCATTCGTAAAGTAAACTGGGGTAAGGTGCAAACCAATTTCCAGATAGTTTTCCCCACCGGTGTATTGGAGGATGCTCCTCAGTTCCAGGTATTGCTTACGCATGTTCCGTCAAATAAAGCATCAGCGGCTTTCCAGCGGGCAATTGTGCGAAACTTCCCGAATGTATCCATCATTGATCTGGCCCTTATTTTAAGTGTGGTTGACGAGTTGCTCAGTAAAATAAGTTATGTGATACGTTTTATGAGCGCGTTTAGCATTATAACAGGCGTTGTAGTACTTGTTGCATCGGTACGCATCAGTAAATACCAGCGTATACAGGAGAGCGTTTTACTACGCACCCTGGGTGCAAGCCGTAAACAGATATTCACTATTACCGCATTGGAATATCTCTTTTTAGGCAGTTTATCGGCGCTTACCGGAATATTGATCGCCTTCGGAGGCAGCTGGTTACTGGCTAAATACAGTTTTGAAATACCTTATACGGTAAGCTATTTACCCGCTGTAATATTATTTTTCGTTATATCCATACTAACCGTTATCATTGGCTTGTTAAATAGCAGAGACGTTTTAGACAAACCACCTCTGGAAATATTAAGGACCAACGCTTAATTACTATGCACAAATTAAGGTTAACAATCGTACTATTAGCAGTAATGGCTTTAGCGGCATGCGGCGAAAAAAAGAAACCCGCAGATGATACGGCTTCGCAAAATAAACCGGCAGTTGCACAGGCGGATACATCTACCTTAAAAACCATTGTCTTTTTTGGTAACAGCCTTACTGCCGGATATGGCCTGGATGATCCGTCTGAAGCCTTTCCGGGTGTTATTAAAAATAAGATAGACTCCCTGAAACTACCTTACCGTGTAGTAAACGCAGGCCTGAGCGGTGAAACAACTGCCGGAGGAAATAGCCGTATCAGTTGGCTGTTGAAACAAAAAGTAGATATTTTCCTGCTGGAACTTGGCGCCAATGACGGCCTGCGGGGTATCCCGGTAGACGAAACCAGTAAAAACCTGCAAAGCATTATTGATAAAGTAAAAGCCAAATACCCGCAGGTGAAAATTGTATTGCTTGGCATGATGGTACCGCCAAACATGGGTGCCGACTATTCTAATAAATTCAAGTCGGTATTCCCCACTCTTTCAGCAAAAAACAATACTGCGCTTGTGCCGTTCCTTTTGAAAGATGTGGCCGGCATTCCCGCTTTAAACCAGGGTGATGGCATTCATCCCACCGCACAGGGCGCTAAAATTGCAGCCGAAAACGTATGGGTGGTGCTGAAAAATCTGTTGTAAGCTTATGAATAATAAAATCTTTTTTTGATGACCTCTTGGGAGCCGCCATTCATGCCGGAACAACCACTATAGCCTATAGTTTGCCACAAACTTATTCATTCCTCAGGCTTTTTACAGGACTGGTCAGCGCTGTTTTAACCGCTTGATAACTCACCGTTAACAAGGTTAGGCAAACCGTCCCGCCGCCGGCAATTACAAATATCCACCAGGATAAAGAAATGCGGTACTGATAATTATCAAGCCAGTTATGCATGAAATACCAGGCCAATGGTGCAGCGATCAAGAATGCCGCAAGGACAAGTTTAACGAAACCAAGCGCCTGTGAATACCATAAGTTAAATACCGATGCGCCCAAAATTTTTCGGATACCCGTTTCTTTGATGCGCTGCTCGGCCATAAAGGAGGCCATGCCAAACAGACCCAGACAGCTGATGAGTATCGCCAGCCCGGCAAAACAACCCGCCAGGTTGCCGATCCGTACTTCTGCAGCGAACTTAGCGGCATAGGCTTCATCCACGAATTTAAAATCAACCGGGGTGCCGGGCGCGACCCGCTTAAAAACATTCAGCACTTTTCCAAGTGCTGCCTGCGCGCTTAAAGCCGGGTTTAATTTGAGCAACAGGCAGTTCCGGTCGCCTTTGAGAAAAAAGAGGGTTGGCGAGGCCGGTTTGAAGGGGGATTCCATCACCATATCCTTGGCGACACCGATAACGCGATAGCTTTCCCCGCCGGATTTGATCACGGCATTCAACGGGTCTTTCAGTGCCATCGCTTTAACAGCGGTCTCGTTGATCACAAATGCGCTGGAATCGCTCGTTGAGGCAGCGATAAAATCTCTTCCGGACGAAAACTGCCAGCCGACCGTTTTACCGTATGTACTGCTGACCGCTATCGTGCCGAACTCTTGCTTCACATCCGGCGCCTTGCTCGGCCAGTCGAAATCTGTGCTGGTCGACCAGATGCTGGTGAGCGGACTGGAGGATTCCGCCATGTCCATTACCGCACCTGCAGATTTCAGTTCGTTATGGAGTACGTCATATTTAGCCTGCATCTCCCCGGCGAGATTGATACTGACCAGGTCTTTACGCGAGTAACCGACCTGACGGTCCTGGGCAAAACGGATCTGCTGGTAAACAACGATCGTTCCGATGATGAGGGCGATGGAGACGGTAAACTGTAAGACGACCAGCACCTGTCGTGGAACTGCGGCCTGGGGGCCGACACGAAAGTTGCCCTTGAGCACTTTGATCGGTTTAAAAGCCGACAGATAAAGCGCCGGGTAGCTACCGGCAAGTAAACCCGTTACTAAAGCAAAGCTGAGCCCGCTGAGCCAGAAAAGCGGGTTTGCCCAGGGTATATCCATCGCTTTACCAGCAATGCCATTAAACCAGGGTAAGCTCAAAGCCACCAGGGCAATGGCCAGTACAAATCCTAAAAAGGCCAGCAGCACCGACTCAGTATAAAATTGCGCGACGAGCTGGCCGCGGCCTGAGCCGATCACCTTACGGATACCCACTTCTTTCGCGCGCCGCTCACTGCGGGCGGTACTCAGGTTCATAAAATTGATACAGGCTAACAGTAACACAAATACGCCGATAATGCCATAGAACCATACATATTTCAAGGCCTCGCTGCGCACGTTTACCCCGTTCTCAAATTGATTGTATAAATGCCAGCGGCTCATCGGTTGCAGGAACACAATGGGCTTGCGCACTGCCTGTTCGCCGCTCACATGACTTAATTTACTGTCCCTGATCTTTGCCGAGACCTGGTCAAGGCGAGTATGGTCATTCAATTCGGTGTAGATCATCACAAATTGACTGCTCCAGTTATTTTCTGTCTTGCGGGCCCAGTCATGCGCGGCGAGATACAGGTCAAAAGGCGCGATAAAGCCGAGGTCCCTGAATTCGGAATTGTCGGGCTGATCCTCGTAAACCCCGGTGACTTTGACCGTTTGCTTTTTATCGATACTGATGATCTGTCCGACCGGGTCGGCCTCCCCGAACAACTTCTTTGACAGGTGCTGCGAAAGCAGGATAGTATTGGGTTCGTCGAGGCCTGCGCGGGACCTGTAGTTCATTTTTAGCGTAAGCATACCGGTTACACTTGGTTCCATGTACCTGCCGGATTCGTCAAATTGCTTGTCACCCGAAACGATCCGGTGCTGTTCCGTAGCGGTCGAGACGACTACCTGTTTAAAATTGTTGCCGTACGTGGACCGCAGTTCCGCGGCAAGGGGCAAAGGATTGGAACTGATGGTGTTGATTGTACCGTCATACGTGGCATGAACCATCACCTGAGCGATCCGGTCATAATGTGCATAGGAGCGGTTATAGGAAACCTCATCATAGATCCAAAGCCCGATCAGCATGGCTACGGCCATGCCGATAGAAAGGCAGGATAAATTAATGAAAGAGGATACGCTGTTGTTCAGCAGGCTGCGCCAAGCTATCTTAAAATAATTCCGGATCATAAAATTGCGTTTTTCGTGGTGCAATATTACCGGGCTCGTGGTTGAACGAAGTACCAACTTA
The DNA here is from genome assembly GCF_034262375.1 of Mucilaginibacter sabulilitoris. Classification (NCBI taxonomy): domain Bacteria; kingdom Pseudomonadati; phylum Bacteroidota; class Sphingobacteriia; order Sphingobacteriales; family Sphingobacteriaceae; genus Mucilaginibacter; species Mucilaginibacter sabulilitoris. Next base: position 3,362,695 of record NZ_CP139558.1, on the reverse strand, counting down.
TCAATTGGCACTTCTTTTTTTAAGGTATTTTTAAACTCCAGCGGCGTTTTACCGGTGATTTCTTTGAAAACGCGGTTAAAGGTTGTTTTCGAATTAAAGCCGGATTCCCAGGCGATGCCCAGCAGTGTCAGTCGGTCATATATTGGTTCCTGCATTTTCCGGGCTACTTCTCTGACCCGTAATTCGTTAATAAAGTCGCTGAAACTCTTCTTCAACCCCAGATTGATAATCCGGGACAATTCATGCGGATGGATACCTAATTTGACCGCGAGCGAAGCCAAGGTCAGCTCGGCGTCCGTATAGAAACGTCCGGCGAGCATCTGTTCTTTCAGCCATCTGCCTTTTTTCTGTATTCCTTCCGGTCTGGCTGCCGGCGCTTGCAGCAGGTTGATTTCATCCCGCTTTAATAGCACCGCTGCTGTCACGCCGATCAGGGTTATTGCGACACCAATACCGGCAAAATCGTTAAATAGCCAGATGATACACAACACAGCGAGCAACCAGAGTACGCGGTCGAGCCAGCGAAAAGCAAAACGGGATTTGTCCATCAGCACCGGCTGAAGGCGGTTATAATACTGTTGTATCAGGCGATGTGACAGGAACAGATACGGCAGAACGGAGGAAAAGATCAGCCACCGCGGTGCGAAAGTGATGAGAACCAACGAACATAGCTGCCATAAATCTTTTCGGTTGAGCCGCCACTCCGGTTGTGTCAGCCGGCGTACGTAAAAATAGAGCAGCGGCCCGAGCGCTAGCAAACACGATACGGGCAACCCTGCTAACACCGATACGGTCAGGCCAAGCGCCATCGCCAGAAACCGGTTCGCAGCACGATTAGGCCTTTGCGCAAATCCTGAAAGCAGCGCAAGTGTCAGCCCAGCGAAAAATATTCCCACCGCCACCAGGTTATACCAGCTGATATGAAATAGGGTTGGATTCAAGTAATACGCTGATTGCGATTTTTATTCCAAAATAACAAATTATTGATAAATAACAATTATACGGGAAAGGAATTGCCTTTTGTAATCAAGGCGAACCCAGAGCAGTTTGATTTGAAACACAGGTAAAAAAAGAAGCGGTTTCATTCACTACCAAAAGTGTCGAAGAACCAAGCTCAATGAATAATGATGAACGTAAGTTTTCTTCACCATGTAATTCAATAATTACTCTGTAGACTTCCGGATTTTTAATGTTGTATGTAAGGTAATATGCTCTTTTGAATCATTGTCGTTTGATGTGTTCAGCCGTCGTAATAATATATTGATCACATTGTCGGCAATATCGCCAATGGGTTGTGCTATAGCCGTTACAGATGGATTGTACAATTCAAAAAACTCATAATCGTCAAAAGAAATTAAAGCAACATCCTCGGGTACCCGTTTGTTCAAATCTCTGAGAACTTTAAGACCGAAAATACTGAGGCGGTTATTCCCAAACAAAATGGCATCAATTTCCTTGTGTTCATTCAAAAAATCACGCACCGGGTCTATCATCGGCTTATCTTCCTGTAAAAAATCAATCTCTTTAATAAGCGTTGGATTTTTACTCTCCTTCATAGCCTGTTTGTAACCATCAAGCCGCTCTATCATTTGGGTTTGTCCGGATTTAAAGGTGATAAAAGCAATATGCTTATGCCCCTTATCAACCAGATACCGGGTAGCGTTATAGGTACTGAATAAATTATCAACCACTACATAATCGGTTTTCACTTTGGGTATATATCCATCAAACATCACCACCGGCAGGCCATCCTTAATCAGGGAGCGGATATCCTCTTCAATACCTTCGGGCGGCACAATAATATAACCATCAACATGCCGGTCGCGAAACATGGCTATCAGCTCCTGGGTTTTTTGGGTGTCGTTTTCGGTACTGCTGTAAATAATTTTATAACCGTTTTTATACGCCAGATCTTCTATTTGGCGGGCAATGGTAGCATAAAAGTTATTGGATATATCCTGCACCAATAAACCTATAGTATTTGATTTTCCCGTACGTAAACTTTTAGCCAGTGAGTTTGGTTTATAGCCAACCTCTTTAACATATTTTAAAACACGTTCCACCAGCTCTTCACTTATTCTTTTTTCCCGTGCCCGGCCATTTAAAATGAACGAGACGGTTGTTTTAGATATGTTCAGGCTATTGGCAATATCAACAATAGATAATTTCTTCTTCAAAATCCTTAATGTTATTTATCCAAATATATGATATAAATGGAAACACAAAAGAGCCTTTTGAGTATAAGTTGATTATAAATATGAATAAAAAGTCAAATAATGATTATCACATTAAACATCCGTAAAGAGTGAAAAGAAGCAAAAATAAAAACCCACAAAAAAAGACCGCCCATAACAGGCGGTCTCCCTAAAATATATATTGAGATTGAATTTTAAAGCTAATTACAATACTGTTATTTTAGTGACGCACACCATAACCTATCCTGTTTTGCGCAAAGTGTTCGTTGTTACCGCGATCACGTCCGCCGTTGTTATGATTGTCTGAATGCTGGCCGCCCCAGTTACCACGGTTGCGGTTATCATTTTGATTTGGTCTGTTATTCCAATTACCGCGGTTGTGATCGTCATTTGACCTGTTATTCCAGTTGCCGCGGTTGTGATCATCCCTGCCCCATCCGCGATTATCGTGGTTTTGATAAGCATATCCGCCACCGTTATACCTTCTGTCGAAACGGTGCGCCCAGTTGTTGCGGTCGCCGGCATAACCACCCCATCTTGACCTGTAAAAATCGTGGCGCAGGTAAGGGCGTGAGGCACGTACTTCATACCTTACAGCAGTGCGCCAGTTATAATCCCTGTAGGCTCCGGGCAAATAAGCCGCGCTGATCCAGGCGCTTCCGTTATTATAATAGTAACAGTGGTTAGGAACGCTATAGTAAGCCTCTACCTCTGGCAGATAATAATAATCATCGCCGTAATCTGCATCATCATAAACAGGGGCTTCTTCAACCACTACCGGGCGCGGGGCGGGTACATATACACGGTGCACAGGAATGTTTACACCCAGATGTATAGATATTTGAGCACTTGCGTTATTAGTATAAAACACGGCGCCCATTGCTATTGCTGATAATATAATTAACTTCTTCATAATTGTTAAATTTTATACAGTTATGACGGCTTACCAAAGCAATGGTTTAATCCGTTTTAATTACCTGTGCTTAAATCATTATAAAACAGAATTTTATTTTAGCACTTAACTTATAAATAGAATTTAATTTCAAAAGCATTATCTCATAGCGTTTACGTTACCGTATCTATGAATAAATGTCTTTGTCATAGCATTACTACAAAACAGATTTCCTGATTCACTGTATATTTATTTAATTTGATAACCGTAAATTAATTGCCATGAAGAACAGAAAATTGCGCTCCGTATTACTGCCGCTTATGGCCGTAGTTGGATTTATAGTGTTTAACGCCTGCAAAAGCAATGATCCTGCTAATCACAATAATTCCAATCCGGGTACTAACTCGCCAATAACAGATGGTGGTGCAGGATTGAAATTACCCGCAGGGTTTAACGCGGCCATTATTGCCGACAAACTTGGCGGTACACGTGAAATTGCCCTTACCCCGCAAAACGATATTTATGTTAAATTAAGCCGTGCCAAAAACGGCAAAAGCATTTTATTTTTACATCAGGAAGGCGATAAAGCAACGGTAAAAACTGGCTTTGGCACTTATGGCGGCACCGGCGTTTATGTTAAAAATGGATATCTGTATGCCTCGTCAGATGAGGAGGTATTCCGTTATAAACTGAATGCGCAAAATGAGGTGATCAGCCCCGATCAGCCCGAAAAAATTGTTACCGGCCTGTTAAGTCGTCGCGAACATGAAGCCAAAGCCATTACGCTTGATAACGATGGCAACATTTATGTAAACATAGGTGCTTACTCTAACTCCTGCCAGATAGAAGATCGTAAAAAGGGTTCTCCGGGTCAAAAAGGCTGCCCTATTTTAGATTCGGCTGGTGGTATATGGCAGTTTAAGGCCGATAAACTTAACCAGCATTATGGCGATGGCGTACGTTATGCCACAGGTCTGCGTAATGTTGTCGGGCTCGACTGGAACCAGCAAAACAACCAGCTTTTTGTAATGCAGCATGGCCGCGATCAGTTACATGATCTGTTCCCCGATATGTTTACCACCCAGCAATCAGCCATTTTACCTGCCGAGTGTATGTATGCGCTAAAAAAAGGGGACAATGCCGGCTGGCCTTATATGTACTATGATCAGGAACAGCATAAGAAAATATTAATGCCCGAATATGGCGGTGATGGTAAAAAAGAAGGCGGTCAGGATGCTATTGATCCGGTGGCAGCTTTCCCTGGTCACCTTGCCCCTAACGGTTTACTGTTTTATACCGGCGACCAGTTCCCCGAAAAATACAAGAATGGCGCTTTTATAGCTTTTCATGGTTCGTGGAACCGCGCACCTGAACCACAGGCAGGCTACTTTGTGGTGTTTCAACCGTTTAAAGATGGAAAACCATCCGGCCAATGGGAAGTATTTGCCAATGGTTTTGCAGGCTCTGCCGCAAATACAGCGTCGGGCCGTGCCGATCATCGCCCATGCGGATTGGCGCAAGGCCCTGATGGATCAATTTATGTAACCGACGATAACCAGGGAACTATTTACAAAATAACTTATAAAAAACAATAATGGACTTAAAAAAAGCCCCTTTTCTAATACTAACATTTGTATTACTCGCTGCCGGTTTGCACGCACAAACCAAACATAAAGCTCCTTTAAAAAAAAGCAGGCCTCTTGGGTTGAAGGCTTCCATAGCCGCCGGACAAAAAGTGTTCAGCCAATATTGCGTATCGTGCCACCAGGCCGATGGTTTGGGTGTACCGCACATGAATCCGCCTCTGGTTAAAACCACCTATGTTTTAGGCGATAAAACAAAACTTATAAAAATTGTTTTAAACGGCTTTAATGAAGATGTGGAAATCAATGGAGAAACATACTCTAACAGCATGGCCTCTCATGATTTTTTAAAGGACGAGGAAATTGCTAATGTACTAACTTTTGTACGCAACAGCTTTGGCAATAAAGCCCCGGCCATCACGGTAGCCCAGGTTAAGACTGTAAGAGCGAATAATAAAAAGAGCTAAAGGCTCTTGAAGAAGATTTAGGCTCCTTATTCAGTAATATGATAAGTGTAAGCCAATGTATGTTCCATTTTTGAGCGTACGCGTTTAAGGCTTTGTTCAATATCTGCCTTGTCTTTATTATGGGTTACATCCATAAATGCTTTATGATAGTTAGTCATGGCATTTGCCCATTGCTTGTTCTTTTCATAAAACAGGCCCAGCAATTCATAAATGCCCGCTGTATCAACCCCTGTAGTGTTCAAGGCCTTGGCCGATACACTGAGCACCGTTTTCTCCATGTTCAAAAACACAAGCAGATCAAGATAGTGTATATAATTATCCGGGAATGAAGGTTCAAGCTCCATACAGGTTTTAAAATGATAACCTGCCGTTTGGTAATCTTTAATTTCGTAATAATATATAATGCCTAACTGGTGATGTGCACGCGCGTATAAAGGGTCATTGCTGATAATCTCGTTCAGTAACTTTAGTCCTTTGGTAGTTTTTCCGTATGATAATTTGTCAAGGGCCTGCAGATACTTTTCTTCGATAGTATAATAAGTGTCCATAAATTTAATAGTGTACTAAGCTTGCCTGATGCAAACTTTAAATTCAATAAATAATGATGTAAAATTCTGCCGGGTGTAAAAGATATTTGCTAAACCGGACTTGCGAAGAGTAACATTGATGCATAACTCTTCTGCCGTGCCCCCAAAGACCACATCACGTTTTTTACGCAGAATGAATTATTAAACAGCATCATTTATTTTTTTACAAAAATACGCTTATTGCCTGAGAATGCAAAATGGGTAGAAACAAGGCTGATGAAGAGATAGTTGATAGACTCATGTGATGCGCTTCTATAACAGCATGAACTTATAGAGACGCATGTGATGCGTCTCTATAATAGCACAAACTCGTAGAGGCGCATTACATGCGTCTCCCTTGCTTTGAATTAAGCAGCTATAGCAGCCTTTGCTCCTTCAATCAAAAAATTATTCTTTAATTCTTTTTCAGAAATGATAACACTAAAGTCATCGTACTTAATACCATGCTCTAAAGGATACAGGGTGTATCCCCTTTTAATAGCATCATAAGTACCTAGTTCAAATATTTCGTCTTGTTTTTTCCCTTTTATCTTGGCTCCGCTTACTAACTGGTAAGCATCGAGTATGGCTTCAAAATTATTGTTCTTCATAGTACCATTCACCATACAATTTCTTTGCCATTTTTCAGGCAAACCAATCAAAAAGATCATTTTGCTTTAAATCTGACTTTTGTTTGTTGTTCAGATCTCTTAGTACCAGCCCTTCGCTCATTTGTATAACGCGTGTTCCGTAGTTAAAGGCATCTTTCAGGTTATGGGTGATCAATATGGCAGTCAGTTTAAAATCAGCTATCAGTTTATCGGCAGTACGCATCACTACATCGGCCGACCGGGGGTCGAGCGCGGCTGTAGGTTCATCAAGCAATAATACCTTGCAACTGTCCATCACGCTCATCAGCAAGGTTAATGCCTGTCGCTGCCCGCCGGAAAGCGTGCCCATTGGCTGATCGATCTTATTTTCGAGGCCCATACCGAGCGTTGCTATCTTCCCTTTTACCTCTTGCTTAAAAGCATCATTGATACCTATTGAGAGGCCCTTATGTTTGGTACGAATAGCCGCCAGCCTGAAATTATCCAGAATACTCAGGTCAGATGCAGTACCGCTCATGGGGCTCTGGAAAACACGGGCTATCCACTGGCTGCGCCTGTAATCGGCTAGTTTACTTACATTGTTATTGTCAATGTTGATACTGCCTGCATCCGGCAACACACTTCCAGCCACCAGGTTAAGCAAGGTGGTTTTGCCCGAACCATTGGAACCCACAATCACCAGAAATTCACCATCCGTAATTTTGAGGCTGATACCGTTAACCGCGTTTACCTGGTTAGCCTTACCTTTATTAAAAGCTTTATGAATATCGTTAATAGCTATCATGATGCTTTTAATAATGATAGACGTGGTAAACCAACTATTAACAATACAAAACCAGCGGTAACTATTTTAAGCAGATTGGCATCAACTCCGATAGCTAACGTAAAGGCCAAAACCAATTGAAATACCACAGCACCAACCAACACCAATACCAAACTAAGCCATACACTTGTTATTTTGAACCAATTGATAAGCGTTTCGGCAATGATAACCGAACCCAACCCTACTATCACAATGCCTATGCCCATGCTGATATCGGCAAAACCCTGAAACTGTACAATCAAATACCCGCTAAGCGCGGTAAGGGCATTTGCCAGCGCCAGTCCGGTAATTTTCATTCTATCGGTATTTACCCCCAGGGCCCTGATCATGGATTCGCTGTTACCTGTTGCCCGCATGGCTATCCCAAAATCTGTTTTGAGTAAATAACCTATTAAAAAGGTGATCACGATAACAAATACTGCCAGTATCCAAAAGGTGTTCTGATTAGGATCAGTAACCAAGTCCAATAACGAAAACAATGATGGCACGTTGATAAGTGGTAAATTGGAGCGTCCCAGTATGGTTAAGTTTACAGAATAAAGCCCGTACATGACCAAAATGCCGGCCAGCAGGGCGTTTATTTTTAGCTTGGTATGAATTAGCCCGGTTAATGCTCCGGCTACCCCACCTGCAATAATTACCGCAGGTAAAATTATATAAGGCGACTGGTGTTGGGTGAGCATTACTCCGGTAACCGCGCCACCAAGGGTGTAGCTTCCATCGGTAGTTATATCGGGTATGTTAAATATCTTCATAGAGATATAAATACCCAACGCAAGCGCCGAAAAACAAAGTCCCTGTAATAATGCGGTAAGGTAAAAATCCATTTATTTAACAGCCTCGAAATCTGACGGAATAACAATGTTATACTTTTTAGCTGCTGCTGGGTTATATACCCTCTTTCTGATCTTTACCATTTCTGGTGCCAGACCATCGGTTTTATGGTTTTTCAGAAAATATGCCGCCTGCTCCCCTGCCTGGTATCCCCACTGATAAATATCTGCACCGAAAGCCGCTACCGCGCCACGCTGAACCAAACCGGCTTCGCTGGTGAATATGGGAATATTTTTTTGATTGCAACTTTTGAGTATGGTTTCAAACGACGCGAAAACCGTGTTATCCGGATTGGCAAAAAAAGCGTCGATGTTTTTGCTTAATAATGATTGCGTAACCAATTGGGCCTCGGCAGATGTATTAAGCGGCAGGGCCACAATAGTTACATTTTGTTTTGCAGCCAATTCCTTAATGCGGTTAAGCGCATCTGTTGATTGCGGTTCGGACTGGTTATAGATCATGCCAATTACCAGTTTTGCACCCTTAGGTTTCAGCAATTTGGGAATGATAGCAAATGAAGTGTCAATGTAGTTAAGATCCTCAAGCGCACCGAAAAGATTGGCAGGCGCTTTACCATGCGCGTCAACAACTTTCATTCGCTCCGGCACTGGCGATACCATGGCAAAAACCGGGATAGTTTTGGTGTTTTGCAGAGCGGTTACGGTTGCCAGCGTAGTGCTGGTAGCCAACAGATCAACCTTTTCTGATACAAAGTAGTTAACTATTTGGGTAAGCGTTGGAATATTGCCCTGCGCGTTACGGTATTCTATCTGCACCGTTTTTTTGTCTTCACTAAAGCCTTCCTTTTTTAAGGCATCGGCAAACCCTGTACGGGCCTGCGCTATGGTGGCATCCTCAAAAGCATCCACAAAACCAACTACCGGCACCGAAACAGATTTTGGTTTGGGTTTGCAGGATACTATAGAGATAAGTAAAAACGCAACAGGTAAATATTTAAGAAACTTCATTTTACTAAGTTATATAATTGCCCCTAAAGGTAAAAGCAGAACGGTAAAAGGTGAAATTAGTTTTACAAAAACTAACATGCAGATCTCGGTTTATAGCCCAACCAATTCCTCTATAAACCCGGCTTGAGCTGAGTTTATTTTCACCTTAGCTATGTCAATATCAAACCAATCAGCCCTGTCAATTTCCGGGAACGACTGTTGTTTACCCGAGCGTGGCGGCCATTCTATTTCAAAATGGTTGCTTTTAATACTGGCATGATCAATATCGCCCTCTACAGCCCAGGCCTGTACCGTTTTTCCGCCTTTTTGCCTGATGGGGTTCAGAGGGATAAATTCACCGGCTATAGTTTCCCCAGTCTCTTCTTCAAACTCGCGTTTAGCGGCAGCCAGCGGGTCGTCGCCCTCTATAAATTCACCTTTGGGGATAGACCAGCTACCATCGTCCTTATTCTTAAAAAACGGCCCGCCCGGATGTACAAGGAAGATTTGCATTCGAGCCTCCTTTTTGCGGTATAATAATATTCCTGCACTTTGCTTAGGCATAAGTTAATATTTAAAAGCAAGTTAATAAAAGAGCAATGTATTATTGCTAATTTTATGACAACCTAATACTTTTATAACATGACCGACGACAGGTGGACAAAATTTAAACTTACCGCGAATCTTGATGCCGATGTTCGCAGCGTTTACGAAGCATGGGCAACCCAGGCGGGCCTCGAAACCTGGTTTTTACGTAAAGCCGAGTTCTGCACCATAGCCGGAAGGCGGCGTGAGCCCCAGGAATTTATAAAAAAAGAAGACACCTATTCGTGGTATTGGCATGGCTATACCGATGAAACCGTAGAGTACGGGCAAGTGTTGGAAAACAATGGCGCCGACCTGGTTAAATTCACCTTCTCGGGCGATAGCATAGTTACCGTCGACATCCAGAATAAATATGGTGTAACTATAGTTGAGCTAACCCAGGAAAATATACCGATAGAAAATGATCCCGAAAAAAACCTTTATGTACAATGCCAGATTGGCTGGACATTTTATTTAGCCAATCTGAAATCGGTTATTGAAGGCGGCAAAGATTTACGAAATAAAAGGGTTGATTTATTTACCAATTTCAAGTAAATTATTAACTATTTTTTGTTAAAACTGTAATATTCCCGCTGTTTTTTTCATTTTATCCTGACAAAAAACACCTGTAATATCTTTAGCTTTGATCCCAATAAAAAATACGCCTTCCCGGCGCTTAACACATTATGTTTACAGGTATTATTGAAACTTTAGGTAAGGTAACGGATCTGCAGCAAGAGCAGGGTAATTTGCACATCACTGTTGAATCTGCTATTTCGCACGAATTAAAGATCGATCAATCGGTAGCCCATAACGGGGTTTGCCTGACAGTAGTAGCTCTGGCCGACGGCCTGCATGTGGTTACCGCTATTGAAGAAACCCTGAATAAGAGCAGCCTGGGCCATTTAAAAGTTGGTGAACCTGTAAATCTTGAACGCTGTATGCAAATGAACGCTCGGCTCGACGGCCACATCGTTCAGGGCCATGTTGACCAAACCGCCGTTTGCACCGCGTTTAAAGAGCTTGATGGCAGTTGGGAATATACTTTTGAGTATGACGCCGCTACAGGTAATGTCACTGTAGAAAAAGGTTCTATTTGTGTAAATGGCATAAGCTTAACTGTGGTTAATTCCAAAGCAAACAGTTTTTCGGTAGCTATTATCCCCTACACCTTCGAGCATACCAATCTGCATAATGTGCGTGAAGGTTCCGTAGTCAATCTTGAATTTGATATTATTGGCAAATACGTAGCCCGCTTAATGCAGCGCTAACGCGCCAGCGCATCAAGCCTCGATTTGGAATAGGCTACATATTTTTGCTGCTTTTCGGGCGGCCTGCTGGCTGTGTACTTTTTATAGTACTTTAAAGCAAGCTTCTTGTTTTTCAGGTTGGTATCGTAAACCGAAGCCAGCAGATAGTACAGTATGGGCTTTTCTGAAAATTGTAAGGCCTTTTGATATGCCCAAACAGCTTTTTGATATTTTTTACGCACTTCGTAGCTATCAGCCATTTCCGCATAATAATCACTGATGTTGGATGAAATACCTGCTTTAATGGCATTATCAAGGTTTAGTATAGCTTTAGGTTGGTCTTTAAGCGCCTTATATGCCAGGGCTGATACGTAAAAACTGGTTTCTGATTGCTCTATACCCGGAATATCAGCAAAGGTTTCTACACTACAGGCGTAATTTTTGAGATTATAATAAGCCACACCAAGCTTGGTTAATACATAACCCGAATGGTTACCCAGATTCATCAATTTTAAACATGTACTTTTAGTTTCTTCAAACTTATCTTGTGATGAAACCAGTTTAAGCAGACTTTGTAATAAAATCATATTGTCAGGGTCCTGGGCAATGGCGCCATTCAATGCTTTTTCGGCCGCAGGATATTGTTTCAGGTTGACATACAGGTCGCTCAAATCAGAGGCTACATCAGGCTCGGCCGGATTAATTTTATTGGCTTTCTGCAAATAATAGATCATGCTTCCAAAATCGCTTTTATCGCCGGCAATTTTGCCCAACTGCTTATACACCAAAAAATTAGTACTGTCTTTTTTGGCGATTATTTTATAATAAACTTCGGCCCTGGTATTATTACCGCGGCGCAGGTTGATACCAGCCAGACTAAATAAGGCCGTGGTATTAGTCGAGTCGGTATCATATATACGCTGATAGTAGCCCTCCGCATCTGGAAGCCGTCCGGCCATTTGCGATGTGTAAGCCAGTTTACCCAACACGCGGATATTACTCACCGGTTCGGGATATGCTTTTTTCAGATAATCAGCCGCTTCGGCAAAGCGCTGGTTCTGGTAATAATCAAGCAACAAGGAGTCAGCTGCTGTAGTTAATTGTTGCGCTTTGATATTTATCGATAAACAAACGATCAGCAAAATGGATAATACGATAGCTTTCATATAACTAATTATTTAGTTAAAACTAAAATATTAGTTATTCTCTTATTATCCAAATTCTAAACAATTTTTATTTTTTAAGGTTAAATGAATACACTATACATTAAAAAATTCGACACTATGGATAAGTTAAAGAAGTTTGGACTGATGGAAAAAATTGTCCATGAACTGGAAGATCTGAGAAATAGTCAGCAGGCTATTATTACTAAGCTTACTAAGATAGAAGTAGATAATATTGAACTTGGTGATAAAAGGCTGGAAAAGGATTTACCCGACATGCACCAACGTGTATCAGATAATTTGGACAACATTACCAGCATTCTGGAAGATTTTGCCAAGCAAACTGACAGTTTTAGCGACAATAATAACATTCAGGCATTGAAAGAGCAGGAAGCACTTAAAGGTTAAAATACAAACTCTTTCTAAAAAAAGCTCCCCGGCAATGGAGGGCACTGAAAAAGTCCAAATGGACAGAAGGAGTAGAAGACGAGGGTTTTCTACTCTTTTTTTTGTATCTTAAATCGTCAAAAGAAAGCCACTACAAGATGCTCGTTCAACAACAAAAGATCCATTTTAGCGCGTTTTCGGGCTTATATGACCTGATCGTTCCTAAAGACAATCTTCTGCGGAAGATCAACGACCTGATAGATTTTACATTTATCTATGATGAACTGATCAGCAAATACAGCATTACTAACGGCCGGGCAGCAGAAAGCCCTGTACGGATGTTCAAGTATCTGTTGTTGAAAACGATCTATACGGTTTCAGATGTAGATGTTGTTGAGCGTTCGCAGTATGATATGTCGTTCAAATATTTCCTGGATATGTCACCGGAAGAAGGAATGATCGATCCGAGTTCATTGACCAAGTTCAGAAAGCTGCGGCTAAAGGATAATGATCTGTTAAACCTGCTTATTGGTAAAACGGTGACCATAGCTATTGAAAAAGGGCTCATCCGCTCAAAATCCATTATTGTTGATGCTACCCATTCCCTGTCGAGATCCAACCCGTATTCAGCATTGGAAGTATTACGGGAACGTTCAAAGTTACTCCGCAAAGCTGTTTATGCGATAGATGAAGATATGAAGGCAGGCATGCCCGAAAAGAACACAGCCGACGAATTGGAAAAAGAACTGGCTTATTGCAGTGCATTGGAAAAGTATATTGAAGCCGATCAACCGTTATGCCAGATACCTGCGGTAAAAGAAAAACTGAATCTATTGAAAGAGACAGTAGCAGATACTCAGGAGCACTATATAGTATCTAAAGACAAGGATGCCAAAACCGGCCATAAATCAGCTGATAGCTCATTCTTTGGTTATAAGACCCATCTGGCGATGACAGAGGAACGCATCATTACCGCTGCGGTAGTAACATCAGGTGAAAAAGGTGATGGGCCGGAACTTCCCAAGCTTCTGGAGATCAGTCAGAACAACGGCATTGAAGTAGAAAGGATCATCGGCGATTCAGCTTATTCAGGAAAAGACAATCTTGAACTGATGAGCACTCAAGAGATAAAGATTGTAGCCAAACTAAACCCTTCCATCACTCAGGGTTTCAGAAAGGATGAGGACAGATTTGACTATAATAAGGATGCAGGCATGTTCGTCTGCCCGGCAGGGCATCTGGCTATCCGAAAAGCACGCGGCGGGAAAAAGAATATCGGCGAGAATCAGGTAGACACCTATTACTTTGATGTTGAAAAATGTAAGATATGCCCATTAAGAGAGCATTGCTATAAGCCCGGCGCGAAGGCTAAAACCTATTCGGTCAGCATTAAATCAGACATGCACCTGCAGCAGATGGCATTCCAGGAAACGGCAGAGTATAAAGAAAGTATCAAACACAGATATAAGGTCGAAGCGAAGAACAGTGAGCTAAAAAACGTTCATGGTTATGACCGGGCAATAGCTTACGGTATCGAAAATATGCAGATGCAGGGTGCGTTGGCCATCTTTACAGTAAATCTTAAGAGAATCATCAAGCTGATAAGCTAAGTGCCAAGTTAAAGCGGCTGCTTTGTCATCAATTGCACCTTCGGCTCATATCAGCCCTAACAAATCACCCCATCCCCTAAAATAAAAAAGCGACCAAGTAAAAGTTGCCTTTTCTATTGCTCGCTTCAAATACTTCAGCTTATTAAGCTACTTTTTCAGTGCCCTCCGGCAATGGGGAGCTTTTTTTTTGGCAAGCTTCCAGCTATATGATTATGTCGCAACGGCTAATAGCAAACTACATATACACAAACTATTACCAACCAGTCATTTAATATTAAAATAACTAGCTTATATTGGCGAAAAATCTATAAATAAATTATCTTAGCTATTATTTACTTAAACAAACCTTATGAAAAAAATCACCTTATTAGCCGCTATTACCTTATCAGTGGCGTTATTTTCATGTAAATCAAAATCGGCCAATAACTCATCTGAAAGTGCAGACACCAGCAAACCTGCAGCTACCCAATCAGCATCGCCTACTACGGCAACCCCACCAGCAGAACAGGGCAATGCACCAAAAACTTACACAGTAACATTTACACCAGACACCGCCATACTTGGTAAACAAAAAGAAGCCGCACTTAAGGTAGTTCCTGTAAGTGCAACTGATCTGAGCGATCCTGATGGAAAATCGCAAGGTATTGAGCTTACTTTTAAGGTTAGTTTAACCAACAAAAACAAAATTGGCGGCAACACCATAGGTATCGCCCCTAACGATTTCAGATTGGTATTGGATAACAATACTTCAATATCACAATCCAGCGGAAGCTATTTTTCTTCTGAGCCCGAATCTACAAAAGAATCAGAAGCAATTACTTACCGCATACCTGCCGGCGCTAAAGCAAAAGCGTTGAACTTGTTTTATGACGAAACAAGGGCCACGGTACAGGTAAGCATGCAATAAGCATCCATAAACCAAAAAGCTCCGTCGTTTTAAAATGACGGAGCTTTTTTATATCTATATTTTCTATAAACCAATAATTTATTCCTACCTGTCAAATAATTAATTACTGATACTGGATATAAATTGGGCTTGGTTTTAAGTTAAGCACCTCTTTTGGAGTGAGCATTTTGTGTGGAACGTTCTTAATATCGTTTTTATAGAAAAGCTTAAAACCGGTAAACTGCACGGGCTCATCAGCTATAAAATATTTATAAGTTCCTTTTTTAAGTTCGGGGCCTCCCCAGCCATCCATATCCATTACTACTTGAACTTCCCTGCGCAACTTAATATCTTTATAATTGGTTACCATGCGTTTGGTGAAACGATGTATCACAAACATTTTAGGTGGCAAATTATATTTTTTTACAAGGTCGCCCAAATAACCTGTTACATAATTGATGTCATTAGCATCAAAAGTACCTATACGTTTGCCTGGGACACTCCCCTCTTTCATGGAAAATTCAGGATCGATACCTAAATGAACATTAGGCATACGCATATATTTTTCCAGCAATGGCAGTTCGGTTTGTACGGTACTAAAGCCAACCTGTATATCTAAAAATACCAGTGCATTAATTTCTTTAGCCATATCAAGCACTTTGTCTATCTGACTAAAAGGCATCCGCAGGTTGTGCAAGCCATTGCGGCCCGCATCGGCTTGAGCAGTTACACAAATGTAGTGCAGTGCGGGAATAACAGGTGTAAGCGTATCTGCAGCTTCCCAAACCTTCACTTCACCTTTTAGCTTGGCCAGCATTTCTTTTGGTGCATACTGTCCCAAAACACCCATATTTTTCGAATACATATTACCATAGTAAGCTACAATACGGTTAAATGGCAAAACAGCGCCCGGCAGCGGATATGGTGCTTTTTTAACCGGCCATTTTCCGGTTTTATCGCCATTGGCCAGGCGCTTGGCAAGCGAATCGTATTGGAGGGTATCTAACGTCGTAATGTTTTTTAAAACGGTGTCCCTGCCTATTCGGTCGTGAGCTGTATTTGCATAAAGCTTATTAAATGAACCAGTTAAACAAACAGCTATACCTGTTAACAATCCAAATACCCGTGTTAGTTTCTTCAATTTATAAACTTTATTACTATGTATATTATTCAATACTCTTCCCCTTCATGGCGGTACTGATAGCTTGATCCATCAGGCGCTCGGCAAATGGCCTGGTGTACTCATTTATCTCATCAATACGTTTCAATATCAGGTCTTTGTCCCCAGAAACCAGCGCCTCTTTTAATGCAGCAAGGTGTTTCATGGTGCTTGAGGTTTCTTCAACCGAAACGTATTTGCCGTTCTTTTGCAAAAAGCGTTCCACGGTGTACACCATTTGCTCTCCTTCGGTGCGCGCTTCGATCAGCATACGCTGGTTTACATCATCCTTGGCATGGGTAATACTGTCCATCAGCATCTGCTCCACCTGTTCATCGGTAATCCCATAAGTAGGTTTTACCTCTATTTCCTGCTTAACGCCCGAGCGCAGCTCAATAGCCTGTATGGTTAATATACCATCGGCATTCAATAAAAAGTTAATGTCTACTTTTGGAAAACCGGCCGGCATTGATGGAATGCCTTTGAGGTTAAATTCAGCCAGCTTGCGGTTTTCCTTAATCAGGTCACGTTCGCCCTGGTAAACGGCAATTTTCATATTTACCTGTCCGTCAATAGAGGTAGTATATTGCCTACCGCCCTTGGTAGGAACTTTGGAGTTTCGGGGGATAATCACATCCATCAACCCGCCCATAGTTTCAATACCCAATGAAAGCGGAGTAACATCAAGCAGTAAAATATCTTTACGATTGCCGGCCAAAATATCAGCCTGGATTGCCGCGCCCAACGCAACCACTTCATCCGGGTTCAGGTCATCATGCACTGGACGACCGAAAAATTCAGCTACCATTTTTTTAACCAACGCTGTCCGTGTGGAACCTCCTACCATCACTACTTCATCAATGTCTGTAATGCTCAATTTAGAATCTTTCAGCGCGTTTTGACAACAGGTAATAGTCTGCTGTACTTTGGGTAGTATCAGTTCTTCAAAAGTATTGCGATCAAGCGTACACCAAATCTCCCCTATCTTTTCGTTGAACAAACTTTGATGAGCAAATGCTTTTTTGGCCTCCTCTGCTTTAAGGCGCAGTTGCTGGGCCAATTCGGTATTTGCTATAATATTGGCTTTATTCAGCTGATTTTTTTCTATCCAGTAGTCAACTATAATGCGGTCAAAATCATCGCCGCCTAAAAAGGTATTGCCGTTGGTTGCCAACACCTCAAAAATGCCATTTTGTATTTGCAGTATAGATACATCAAATGTACCGCCGCCCAAATCGTACACGGCAATAGTTTTTGTTTCTTCGGGGTTAAGCCCTATTCCATAAGCCAAACTTGCTGCAGTAGGCTCGTTCACTATGCGTAAAACATCCAAACCGGCCAATTTACCCGCATCGCGGGTAGCCTGGCGCTGCGAATCATTAAAATAAGCAGGTACCGTGATTACAGCGCGGTTCACCGGGGTTTTAAGCGCGTGTTCGGCGCGCGCTTTAAGCTCTTTTAATATCAGCGCCGATAGCTCAATGGGGGTATAAAACTTATCACCTACCTTAATTTTTACCAGGCTTTCGGTATCATCATCAATAACTTTGTAAGAAAAGAAATCCTTATAGTTTTCAATATCGTGATAACTGCGGCCAAGCAGGCGCTTAACCGAAAAAACGGTATTTTGAGGGTCGGTAATCAAAAATTCTTTAGCTTCGTTACCTACAAAAACATCATCTGTTGGGCCAAAATGTACCACAGAGGGTACTAAAACACCTTTACCCGTATCATTTATCACATGAGGATTTTTCTCTGGATTAATAAACGCCACTAACGAATTGGTAGTACCCAGATCGATACCTACAATAATATCTTCCTTTTGTATAGAACCTGTTGCCAGGTTGATAGAAACTTTAGCCATGATATAAACTTAACAAGCCGCAAATGTACTTAGTTTTGACGGATGGTATGTCTTTTCAATCTCTAAATGTAAATTTTGTCTGAACCATGATTCAGGCAACTATGCCGCCACAGCTTCTTGTGTATCGAGCTTGGCTTGGAAAAACAATAAAGATAATAACAGGAAGAATCCCAGCACAAAAAAACCGTCGAGTACCAGAGCCGAGTCGCGCATTTCGCCAGTTGTTGCTTCCACAAAACCAAAAGTGAACAGGCCTACTACTATTGATAATTTTTCGGTAACATCATAAAAACTAAAATACGAGGCTGTGTCAGGAATATTTGGAGGGATAAATTTTGAAAAGGTTGAGCGCGATAGTGATTGCACACCGCCCATTACCAAACCAACAATACCGGCAGCCACATAGAACTCATTTGCATTTGCAATAAAATATACTCCGGCACATATCAAACACCAGATGGCTACCACTACCGACAATGCCTTTACATTTCCAAACTTTTCGGATGCTTTGGCTGTAATAGCGGCTCCTATAATGGCTACTACCTGTATAATAAGAATAATGGTAATCAGGTCATCATCAGGCATTTTTAATTCTTTAGCTGCAAAATTTGCCGCTACCAGCATTATAGTTTGCACCCCTACCGAGTAAAAAAAGAATGCCGGTAAAAAACGTTTTAATAACGGTAGTTGCCCCACCTTTTTCCAAACCTTAGCCAGTTCCTTAAATCCGCCGGTAAATACATTATACTGATGCGACCCGGCATTTGGAACGCCTTTGGGCAACAGATAAAACGGAATCAATGAAAATCCTATCCACCATAAAGCAACAATAAGAAATGAGATTTGTGCCGATTTTTCTTCGGTGATGCCCAACCATTTATGCCCCAGCACAAACACAAAGCATAATACCTGCACTACAATGCTACCGGCAAAGCCATATATAAAGCCTTTAGCGCTTACGGCATCCTGCTTATCTACAGTTGCTATCTGGGGTAGATAAGAGTTATAAAACACAAAACCGCCGCAATAGCCTACAGACGCCAGTCCGAAACAGATCATCCCGAATTCAAAGGTTTTCATCTGGAAAAAGAACAGACCGAAACAAGCCAGGCTGCCCAGCCAGGTAAACATTTGTAAATAAAGTTTTTTTTGGCCTTTATAATCTGCAATAGAGGTGAGTATGGGCAGCAATATTACAATTAGCAGGTATGAAGCACCCAGTACATAATTTGACAGCACCGTATTTACATACCTATGTCCAAAAAAGTTCACCATACCTCCAGGGTTTTTATCCTGGGTTATACCTACATAATAAGCCGGAAATATGGTGGAAGTGATCACCATATTGTACGACTGGTTGGCCCAATCAAACATAGCCCAGGCCCAAATGGTTTTTTTATTATTCTTTTCTTGCATCATTGATAAGTGAATAGTTGATCAGGAAGGTTGTATTATTTTATTCCGTAATGATCATTCATCAATTTTACAAAAATAGAGCCCGGTAATATGGCTTTAAGCGTAGGTACAATAGTTTGACCTAATGCTCCTACCAGGTAATTATGAGCGGGTTTTGATTTACCCACAATTTTACAAACCTGTTGGGCTACTTTGGCAGGATCGCCGCCAATGCTCTCGTCTTTTTCCATGCTGGCAACAGCAGCTTCAAATTCTTTTTTCAGTTGCCCGTTTGGCAAGGTAAAGGGCAGCTTTTCGCGACTGCCTGTAAAATCAGTTTTAAAATCGCCGGGATTAATTACAGATACTTTAACACCCGTATTTTGCAACTCCATACGCAAGCTTTGCGAATATCCTTCAATAGCAAACTTTGAAGCGCTATATAAACCCTGGTAAGGCAAACCAAACAAACCGGCCAGCGAACCTATATTGATTACTAAACCTTGTTTCTTTTCAATCATGCCGGGTAAAACCGCGCTGCATACACGCACTACTCCAAAAAAGTTTACTTCAAATTGTTTTTTAGCGGCATCAACTGGCATAGCATATAATGGCCCGGTGATTCCATTACCGGCGTTATTCACCAATACATCTATACGTCCTTCGGTTTTTATAATTTTTGCGACAGCCGCACTTACCGAAGCATCGTCGGTTACATCCATTTCCAAAGGATTAAATTCAACACCCTGAATACGTTTTACATCCCTGCTGGTTCCATAAACCGTATGTCCCTGAGCCGAGAGCGCCTTGGCTGTAGCCAAACCTAAACCAGATGAAGCTCCGGTTACCAGAATTACTTTTTTCATTTTTTATTAATATGGGCTATGTTTTGTTTCAAATAGTTTAAACCGGGAAGTTATGATTTATCGGCCGACAAATTTATAAATATTGTGCACTAATGTGTGTAATCAAATTGGGAGATCTAAGGCCTTTAAAATTAGCAATTATTCAATGCAACCTGCATTGTCAACCCACACATTATTTGTCATTTTTTAATATTTATTTTTTCATTTAAAAAATAACGCATAACTTAGTCATCAGATGATATGATGAATATGACTATCAATAAAAAATCACTTGCCGAAGAAGTAGCTGAGCAATTACGTGCAGCTATAACTTCCAACACTTATAAGGTGAACGAACAACTCCCTACAGAGCCCGAGCTGATGAAACAATTTGGTGTAGGGCGATCATCTATACGCGAGGCTATCCGTATCCTGGCAAATTCGGGCTTATTAAGGGTACAGCAGGGTGTTGGTACTTTTATAGAAGCTCATGCCGGCATTACAGAACCCTTTATTCAACGCTTAAAACGAGCTGAAGCCTCTGATCTTGATGAGGTGCGTAAGTTACTGGAGATGAAAATTGCCGAAAAAGCTGCAGCCAATCATACAGCAGAAGATATCAAAAAAATAAAAGCAGTGCTTGATAAACGCAACGCACTGGCCCAAACCGGACCGCTTGAGGATTGCATACAAGCCGACATAGATTTTCATATGAGTATTGCTGAAGCTGCAGGCAACCCTATCCTGGCTGACTTGTATCAATCATTTTCTCTACAGCTCAAAGGCTGGTTTTTAAAAATATATCCTGAAATGGCAGCTTTACAACAAAGAGATGCCCTGGAAATATTCAGGGAAACTGCCGATTTACATAACGAGCTTTATAAAAGCATTAAAGTCAGAGATGGCAAAAAAGCCTGGAACTGCATAACGCAAATTATTAATTATTAATTTTTTACCTTTAATCATCAGATGATATGACGAATGAATCCGTAGCTCAACCGCTTGAACAAACAAAAAAAATAGCAGAAAAGACGGTTTACTCCATACTTTTTACCATCAGCCTGTCGCATTTACTGAATGACATGCTGCAATCGCTTATACCTTCTATTTATCCGCTTGTTAAAACTAAATTTCATTTAACTTTCAGCGATATAGGACTAATTACCTTAACCTATCAGCTTTCAGCCTCGCTTTTACAGCCATTTGTGGGCATGTATACCGATAAAAAACCAAAGGCTTATTCGCTATCTGTAGGGATGGGATTTACCTTATCCGGATTAATATGCCTGGCTTTTGCGTCCAGTTTTTACTGGCTTTTATTAGCCGTAAGTCTTGTTGGTATCGGCTCATCTATATTTCATCCGGAGTCATCGCGGGTAGCACATTTGGCTTCGGGCGGTAAACGGGGGCTTGCTCAATCCATATTCCAGCTTGGCGGTAACGCGGGCAGCGCTTTAGGCCCGCTGCTGGCCGCATTAATTATTGTCCCTTTTGGGCAAGGGGGAATCATGTGGTTTTCTTTGGCAGCGTTACTGGCAATTATTATATTAATTTACATAGGTAAATGGTATAAAAAAACGACAGTAAGTAAGGCAAAAGTGGTTAAAGCACATGTCGTAAGTCATCATAACTTGTCGTCAAAACGGGTTACAGTTTCATTAATAGTGCTCCTGATACTTATTTTTTCCAAGTTCTTTTACCTGGCAAGTATGACAGGATATTATACCTTTTTCCTGATAGATAAATTTCACATGAGTGTACAAAGCTCACAAATATACTTGTTCATATTTTTGGCCGCGGTAGCCGCCGGTACGATGGCCGGAGGGCCGTTGGGCGATAAATTTGGCCGCAAATACATCATTTGGATATCTATACTAGGAGCAGCGCCATTTACCATGCTGCTACCGTACACCGATTTGTTCTGGACAACTATTTTGTCGGTAATTATTGGCATGATCATCTCTTCTGCATTCTCGGCCATATTGGTTTACGCGCAGGAACTTATGCCCGGAAAAGTTGGTATGATAGCCGGCTTATTTTTTGGCTTCGCTTTTGGCATGGGTGGGTTAGGATCTGCAATTTTGGGTAAACTGGCCGACAGTACCAGCATTAATTATGTTTTTCAGGTATGCGCGTATTTACCTCTCATTGGTATCCTGACTGCATTTTTACCCAACCTCGAAACGAAAAAGAAACAGACAGCCGAGCTAAAATAAATTATCGACTGTCATTAAAAAAACATGCAATAAACAGAAATCCCCGGGTAAACATATTCCGGGGATTTTTTCTGGTGAGGTTTAGTACAAATAGTGATCTGATGTTTGGTTTGTTATTTTCTCAATGTCAGTATAATTAAAGCGGTGTTCAGCAAAAGCAAAGCCGGTTGGGCAATAGTTGTAATATTCTGTAATTTCTCATTACGTATTGCGCGCCTGTTTTGTTCCACATAAATAATATCCTGGTTCTGAAGAATAGTTGACGGATTGGATAAAGCTGCAACATCGTCCAAATCGACCTCAATTATTTGTTTGCTTTGTAATCCTCCCCCCCTTAAAATTTTAACTTTTTTCTCGTTCCCCTTTTCTGTAAGTCCGCCTGCCTCGCCAAGCATTTCCATTAAGGTGGTTTCATCTTTTAACAAGGAATAATTACCCGGCTTTTTTACCTCACCCATCAGGGTAACTTTTAAATTGATTACCTTAACCTCTATAATTGGGTTTTTGAGTACGTTTTGACGGTAGATATCATCCAATTTCTTTGATGTTTCGAGTCTTGATAAACCGGCAACAGCTACACGACCAATTACGGGCAATGCTATAGTCCCATCGCTTTCAACCTGGTAGTCTAACGCTCGCGATCCACTTCCGGAGGGTGCCTGATCGGCAGTAGCCGCCGCGGTAGCATCATCAGTAATCAGTTTAATACTTTGAAGGTTCCTTACCTGTAATATATCACCTGTTTTAATTTTATATTCAGTTGGTTTATAATCGTCGGCTTTAACGGGAGCTTGCTGTCCTCCGGAATTATTTTCAAAATAGGCTTGGTTTTGCTTGTATGAACAGGAACCTAAAAACATGATAAGTACGCTTACCGGTAAAATCAACAGTAAATTGAGTAATCTATTTATACGCATATAATTTATGAATTTTCTAAAAGGAATGACACCTCAGTTCCATGCACTTTGGGTTGATAAGACTTTACGTTTTCAGACAAAATAGATTCAAAATGATCTGCATAAGCATTAATGATCGTATCTCGGGTGTAGAATTCTGTTATTTTCTGCTTATTGTTATCCATGAAATGCTGATACCGTGATTCACTTTTGTTACCGGTTAGTAAATGATACGTAACGTCATCAGCGTCAGAAAAATACAAGGCATCGTTTTCGAGAATAGCCCGGTTAAATTTGTTATCGTTTGAGCATATCAGGCTATTAGATGCCATTGCCTCAAGTAAAGATGGATTGGTACCTCCAACAGTATGACCATGGAAGTATAAGTTAGAGTAATACCTCAAATTGTTGAGTTTATCCATATTATAAATCCCCCCACAAAATCTGATATTATCAAAATAATCAAACTTGGCTCTTAGGTAAGTACCGTAGTCATTATCGGTGTTGCCTATAACCAGAAATTTGCGACCGGTATCAGCTTTAACAACACCATCCAAAATAGTTTCTATGCTATTTTCAGGTTCCATCCGGGCTATCAACATATCATACTGATGAATTTCAAGCTTGAACTCATCAAGTATAGCGGGATCTGGCCGTTGAAATATTTCGGCGCCATAAGGTATATAGGTTGATTTTTTGTTGTATTTTTTTTCAAGATATTTTTGGATTTCTATAGAATCTGCTATCAAATAATCGCTATACCTAACGGCAAGCTTCTCGGCAAATCTTAAAAATGCCTGAACCGGTTTTGAATATTTTGATCTTGACCATTCCAGGCCATCCATATTGGTGGTAACAACTGTATTTCTGGGTAAAAGCCACCCCCATACAGAACTGCTGGTATATCCTAACTGTAGTATAACATCAAACTTCTTTTTCTTTAAATCTTTTATACAATTATAATCGTACAAAAACTGGCCTATTGTCCCAAGTTTGTATTCCGGATCATAGCAATGGCATATTTCAACGGCGTTCCAGGTTTTTTCCTGATATGGATGGTTGTGAGAGTTGTAAACAACCACCTCATAACCTCTCTTCACTAAGCCGGCGGCTAAATATTCGGCACACTGCTCAAAGCCGCCGTAATGGTTCGGAATACCCCTTGTTCCAATGATAGATATACGCATAATAATATATATTTTAATACTTTATTAACAATTAATCAGTATTTACAGGCCGGAGCATCAGGTAGATACCTTTTGATCAAACCATGTATAATTATACGCATAAGGATAGCCAAAAGCTGTGTTTTTAAGCCATGTGAATAAACAGGATGTACAAAACAACAATGAACAAAATAAACACAGCGGTAAACCACATAAATAAAAAGTATAATATTTTTTCAAAAAAAATCATTATACTTATATGTATTAAAACAATAAATAATAACTTCAAATAATGATTAAAGCATTCAAATTCCTGAGGCGGATAAATCTTAAAACCATTATTTTTAACTTCAGGTATTTTCCTTTTAAAACAGCCATCAAATTCCCGGTACTGATATCAAACAATGTTTTTTTACACAAAACAAAGGGCAGGGTAATTATCAATGCTCCTATCAGAACCGCGTTGGTGCAGATTGGTTATGGCGCTATTGGGATTTCGGATTTCAAGCGATCAAGAGCTGTATGGGAAGTTTACGGAGATGTAGTTTTTAACGGCAGAGCTTTCATTATGCACGGCTGTAAAATTAACGTTGCCGAAAAAGCACAACTTATTTTTGGCGATGATTTTAATATGAGCACAGAATGCGCCATTATTGCTGCCAAAAAAATTAAAATTGGCAATCATAGCGGCATATCATGGGAATCGCTGGTTATGGATACCGATTTCCACCACATTGCCGACGAAACCGGCGAGGTGTTTAATCACCCAAAAGAAATAATTATTGGCGATAATGTTTGGATAGCTTGCAAATGCACCATTTTAAAAGGGGCCGTCATACCATCGGGCAGTGTTGTTGCTGCAAATTCCATGGTTACCAAGAAACTGAGCGGTGAAAATTCTATTTTCGGTGGAAACCCTATGCGGGTATTAAAAACAGATATTAAGTGGTGGTATTAAATAATTGGTAAAATCGCATTGCTCAGATCATAAGTAAGATTTTCGTTGCGTTTAGCTATCTGTTTAGCGGGCACCCCGCCTACTACTGTATATGGCATTACATTACGGGTAACTACTGCACCAGCGGCAACCACCGCACCTTTACCAATAGTAACGCCAGGTAATATGACAGCGCGCGAGCATACCCAAACGTAATCTTCAATGATTACCTGCTGCCCGGTTTGCGAAAAGTTGGCATCGTTGTAATCATGATGAAGTGTCCATATCATCACCTCATTACTAATGTTTACATTATCTCCAATAATTAAACCCATGCGGGCATCAAGTAAAGCATTGTGGCCAATAATTGTACCCCTGCCTATTTTCAGTTTCCGGGGTCTTCTGATCTCAAACCCTCTGTACAGGCCAACACGCCAGTTTATATCAGCTTTTAACATCCGGAGCAATAAAATACGCAATGTATGAAAGGGCAGCCAGCCAATCATTCCGCATATAATATAAAGCAAAGAACCTTTAAACTTAGTAAAGCCGTTGTTGATCATATAGTTTGCTATGTATTTTAAAAAGTATTTGTTTAAACCGGTACTTCCTGACTAAGTAATTCTCCGCGTTTTTTTAATACTCGGCCGGGCACACCGGCAACTATGGAGTGCGGCGCTACAGTCTTTGTAATGATGCTGCCCGCTGCAATTACACAACCCTCCCCAATAGTTACACCTGCCAGTATGGTTACACCGGCTCCTATCCAGCAATTATCATTAATAAAAACTCCGTTTCGGGTTACTCCTTGATCCTTGATGTTAATATTAAAATCAGAGAAATTATGGTTCTCAGAAAATATCTTTACTCCAGGTCCTATAATCACATTGTCGCCAATTTCAATCCCTCCCTGTCCGCCAAGATAAGTGCCCGCATTAATGCCGCTATTATTACCTATAATAATACCTTTACCTTTTTGCGCTATAACTCCGGTACAAATAATTGTACAGTTGCGCGCAACAGATACATTATTTTTTATCGTAATTCCTTCTGATGATAAGGCATTGATATAAACATTATCTTCGATGATCAGGTTTTCACCCGCGGTAAGCAGGTAAGCATGATTAATAACCACATGCGAGCCAATAAATACCAACCCACTTGATTTTTTAAAAAACAATCTTTTCCAGGCACCTCTTGATAATTGCGTCCCCCTGTCCCACAAAATAACCGACAGTTCCCTGAAGCTATAATTATTTTCGAACTTGTAATCGGGGTTGTTTTTGAGCTTCCGTATTACCTTTTCAATTAATGTATGCATCACCAATTAATTTTAGTATTCCGTTTGCTGATATTTGCCATGAAAACTTTTTGGCATGCTTAATCCCGTCAGTTACTTTCTTATCATACAGATTTACATCATTTAATAAAAAAGTTATTTTCTCTGCAATATCCTCTGCATTATCGGGGTCAATATAAACAGCCGCATCTCCGCAAATCTCGGGCATCGCGGTACGCTGCGATACGATAACGGGTACTCCGCATTTCATAGCCTCTAGTGGTGGCAAACCAAACCCTTCGGCATAAGATGGGAAGCAAAAAACCGTAGCATTCGCGTAAATTAAATACAAGTCATTTTCGGGAATATGCCCTGTAAATATTATCCGGTGCGAAAGATTTTCAGCATTGATATGTTGTTTCAGCATGTCCGCATCGTTACCCAATTCGCCGGCAATTACCAACTTAATGGCCTTATCATCGAGCATATTAAGAGCGCTTACCAAACGGGTAATGTTTTTACGGACATTTACCCTGCCCACATACAACAAATACCCCTGCGGAAGATTGTATTTATGCACAAAGGCGGTGATACTTTCAGCCGGGTATTGGGCTAATGTTTTAAAATGGTGGTTTATTCCGTGATAAACAACCGCTATTCTGTTTTCATCCGCTACATTATTTTTTACTAATCGCTGTTTTTCTGAATTTGATATGGTAATAATCATGTCTGCCTTTGCAGCAAGGCGTTTCATCTCTTTAAAATACATAAGTTCCGAACCGGAGTAATACTGCGGATAGTCCAAAAACAAAACATCATGTATGTATACTATTTTGCGTAAACTATGCGGCCATAAACCGCTGAAATTTTGAAAAAGCACCACCTCTAAACCATACAGCCTTGCAATAAATGGTACGATTAGCATGTTTGACAGAAGATTCGGAACTCCCGGTAAAAAAATAAGCTTTACACCTGAAGGAAAATGACTAAGCGCCTGCTTTTTACAGTCATGGGTTAGAAAGAGGTAAAGTTCAAAATGCTCGTTTTGATCGTTTATCATCTCGTTCACCAGGTTTTTCACCACCATGTTACCACTTGGCGGCCCCTTGAAAAACCATTTGGCATCAATTCCCAACTTTATTTTTTTATGACGACCGTTGGCTTTCATGTCAGGCAAATAAAGTTGTTTGTGTAGATGGTGATTTAAATCGCCCGGAATATACAAGGGCTGCATCGTCATACATCTCGCTCAACTTTGACAATCTTTTATCCCAACTATGATTATCAGCGCATAACAATGTGGTTTGGGCCAGCTCAACCAACAGATGCGGATCACTTAGCAGATCATTTAATACATGACTCATTTCATCTACCATTATGTTGTGCATATCCGGCTTTATTTTGAAACCGCATTTATTGCAGATCACATCGCGCATACCGCAATGATCAATTGTTAGGGTAGGTATCCCATAAGTTAAAGCTTCAAAAATAACAGCAGGATTATCCTCTGCTATACTGCTGATTATATGCAGGTGAGCACCAGACATGATACGAACAGCCTCCGTACGGGGTAAATGACCATGCCATTTGATACGATCCATAAGCTGTAAAGCAGCAGCCTTTGCCTGCAACTTCTTTTTTAAAGGACCACTACCCACTACATGAAGTATCCAATTATTGCGTTCAACACGACTAAGTGCATCAAGACATAAAGCAAAATTCTTACGCTCAATAAGACTTCCGGACCAAACCAAATGAACTTGCTGTTTAATATGATCAAATTTTGTTTCGTCGAGAAAAGGATGGGTT
Organism: Mucilaginibacter sabulilitoris; assembly: GCF_034262375.1. Taxonomy (NCBI): domain Bacteria; kingdom Pseudomonadati; phylum Bacteroidota; class Sphingobacteriia; order Sphingobacteriales; family Sphingobacteriaceae; genus Mucilaginibacter; species Mucilaginibacter sabulilitoris. The sequence goes on along the minus strand of NZ_CP139558.1, from coordinate 3,334,330 downwards.
ACAGTGCCCTGCTCTGGTAAATAATAACTTTTTGCACCAAATTTTTCCGATATAGTTTGCTTTCCTGCTGATGTGGCCGCAATAAGAATATCAGCCCTGGAAAATGCCTTTTTTATCCGTTTTGAATAACTAAGCTGAAAACGGTTGATGCTGTTTTTGATTGAAAATTTCACACGGGTCAAAAAGGGTTTTCCATCAAGCAACTCCTGATTTATAACGTTCATCCCTCCTATTGGTCCCCAAACCATGGGTTTGTTCAGTCGCCATAAAAATCCCGGCTCTCTGAAGCCTATTGGCCCTAACTGGTGTACTACGTCAATATCAACTATTTTTAAGATCTCGCGCGCTGCTTTAAGGGCTCTCCTTTGCCACAGGTAATACGCAAAATAAAAAAACCAACCAAACCCGGCCTTATCTAACAAAGTAATTGCCCTTGCCAAGCCACCTGGTTTTACTTCTATAAATTCAACATTTGGAACAGGGCTATTCATGATATATTTTTTCATGGTTTGGGTATCGCCCATGAAATTATCAGACATGCCATAAAGCACCCAAAGATCATGCTGACTTGCCAAATGTATTATAGTATTCCAGGCCGCACCATACTCTGATCCCCTGAAAGGAGATATAGCGTAAGCAGATATGAGTATCTTTTTTTTCATGACAGGGGGTATTTAGCTTTCTGGATTTTAGTTTAGCTGTGTTCTTAGGGGGTCTTTATAAAAATATTTCCAGCGGAGGCGGTTTAAATAATTAAAAAGCCATGAACTGATGTAGCTCATGCCTCTCAAATGCCTCCGCATTACAGCAAGCTCTTCACGGTGCATTTTTACCGTATCGCTGCTTACGCCATCTGCCCGCATATAGGCCACAGTTTCATCAAAATATTTAATCTTAAACCCATTGTATTTTATCCTCAGGAACATATCAAAATCCATTGCTATTTTTAGGGAAGTATCGTACATACCCACTTTTTGATAAACCTCTTTTTTTATAAAACAGGTTGGATGCATAATGTACATTCCGAAGTTTAGCCAGCTAATTTTGCTTTTTTTTCCTTGTACAAACCCGTTTTTCCCTACCAGCATAATGTTACCGCAACATACATCATCTTTTGCAGAGCAGTTATTCATCATTAGCTCTACAGCATTAAGCGTATACCAGTCGTCGGCATTGATCATCCCTATCCAATCGCCTGTTGCCATAGCAATACCTTTGTTAAAACCATCGGCTATACCCTTATCGGGCTCACTTACAAATCGGCTAATCCTTTCCAGATACCGGTTAATAATTTTGATTGTGCCATCGGTTGACCTGCCATCAACAATAATATATTCCAGATTGGTATAAGTTTGATTAATAACACTTAAAATGGTATCTTCAATAGTTGCCTCTGCATTATATACCACTGTAATAATGGTTACTTTCGGGCCGTTTAAATAGGTTTTCATATTATCAATAAGCTAATTCATATTTCTGTGCTTGCTGTTTTTCAAGTGCTTGCTGTTTAAAAACCAATGCCTGAAAATTAAGGTAACTGTATCCCAGCGTAATCATGATGATACACATCTCCACATTAAACAGCGCGGTTACTATATAATTGGTTAGCAACAGGCTAAAAATGGAACCGATACTTAGCGCGGCAAACAATCTTATCGCGGGCTTGGCTTTAGTATCGGCATACTTTTTCCATTGAATAATTATTAAATTAAAAAACACAATAATGTAAATCAGTACGCCAGCTATACCCATTTTTACCAGCAAGTACAACCAACCGTTATGCAAAACCGGGATAAATTGAAAATCAGTATCCTCCCCTAAGCGCACAAAAGTTTTCAGGTCAACGGTTTTAGCTAACCCGCCAAATATCCAGTCCTGGGTATCTCCTTCCATATAGCCTTTAAGCGCCATAAACGATTCATACCCACGGTACTTCATGTTAATATCCTGCTCGGTATTATAGTCACCCATTTTTAATTCGTTAAATGAACCAAGCAATTTGCTCATAAATGTTTCGGACGAGGTAGCCTGAAAAATATCAGAAGGAATTAACGCTATCAGCATCACTGCAAAAAACACAGTTGGTATTATCCATATTCTTTTAACCTTATCAGCAACCAGCAACAGCATAAAACACACCATAATAATAAAATAAGTACGGGAGGCACACATATATATGCCAAATGTATTTACTACCATAAACAGCTTAAACCAGTGAGGCCTAAAAAGTCTAATGTTAAACTTCCAGGTAAATAATAAACAAGCTAAGCCCATTGGCGGACCGGGGGCGCCAACAATTCCCATGGCATAATGCGCCGAATATGGATCAAGCAGAGCGCTGAATCCGATATATGATACCGATATAGCGGTAACCATCACAGAGGTGATGAGACCTGCATAAACCAATGTTTTTAAAAACGACCCGATGTTTAACCTGCAGGCCAAAACCATACCCGACAATATAAATAACACCGGTATGGTGAAGTAATAAAGATCTTTTAAGATGAGATAATTATCATTCCGATACCCCACAATTAACCCACATATTGCAGGCAGCATTAGCGCAGCAAAAACACGCGCTGCTTTGATAGCTGCTAAATGGTTCTTTAGGGGCATAAAAATAATTACCAGTGTGATAACCAACACAATGGCCTGCACATGAAAAAATGAAGCCAGTATTAACACAAGAAGTAAAAGTGGGTATATGCGGTTAATCATAAATACTTCTTATTTAAGCTGTTTCATAAACATAATTATCACGTATATACCTGGCCGGATTGCCAGCCCAAACCTGTTCGTCAGGGATACTTTCAAAAACAACCGAACCTGCTCCAACTATAGCGTTTTTGCCTATGGTTACCCCTTTCAAAATAGTGGTGTGCCCCCCTATAAAAGCCCCATCATGTATAATAACCGGTTTTGATTTTACCCCATCCAGTCTTTCGGGATAGCTGTTTCGCATCCGGGCATCAAGCGAATGAAAATCAGTATCATAGATAACCGTGTTGATACCGATCTTGACATTATTACCAATGCTGATTTTATTATGGCATATTAGGGCTATGGAGGTAACACCCACATTATCGCCTATAATTAGCTGGCCGCCTTTGGCTGCTACAAAATAGCATTGCTGTTGCCTGCCGCCCATAGCGTGATATTTACCGCTGTTGAACCTAAATCTTTTACCTATTGTAAAACTCCCCTGCATATTAATATCCAGTATAGGAATGCCAAAGCCTATAAAATCGGCATGGAATTTCACCCCGTTTAAATAAAATTTAAAACAAGTGATGATCCATGAATATATACGAGCCATTTTGTAGTAAACAACGCGTAATAATCTGTATAGCTTCCTGATAAAATACATAGATCACTTTTATAATACTTTCACAACCGCTTAATCAGGCATTAAAAATGCCCGTAGCTGTTTTGCTAATTAGTTTTTTGGTTTGGATAGAAAACACAATTCCCATCACGATAAATAAAATCACGTTTGAAAGCGTTACCCCGGCCACTCCTACTTTTCGCCCCAAAAAAACCGACAGGGGGACATTTACAATTGAACCAATTATTCCCAGATATAACTGAAGTTTTATTTTACCTACACCGTTTAAAAACTGAACGTGTATGGCTTGCCATATAATGGTTATGGTATACAAACACATGGCTATTGAAAGGCTTACGGGCACAGCAATACTTTTACCCAGCCATAAATCATACAGCCACGGAGAAAGCACCAACAGGCACACTGTACAAAAACTTAGCGCTATCCAAAGTTTATTTATTTTGGCAAGGGTGCTTTTTATCCAGTCATAATCATTTTTGGTATAAGCTTCGGTAAAAGCGCTCCAAAAAGGGGTTATCACAATAACAAAAAACATCAGGATAATGGAGAACAGCTTATACGCCACATTAAAAGTGGTTACTTCCTTTGGACCAAATATTTGCGTAATTACAATATTATCGGTTTCATAAAGCACAAGCGCGTTTATCTGGATAATAAAAAACCCACCGCCTATTCCGAGCAATTCTTTGGCGTGTCTGAAATTCACGAATCTAAAAGCCGGAGCCTGCATTTTATACATACCATTGTAATACCAAATACTGCCAGCTAATAGTGCTATTAAGGGTAAACCGGCAATAATAATTACCACATCCATTAAAGCTCCCTGTTTATATCTTATTAAAAACAAAACAACTATCAGCGACAGAAGCTGTCCGATAAGATTTAACAAAGCTGTTTTGGCGGGTGCCTGGTTAGCTGTTAATACATTATTAATTAGCTGTATTACAAACTGAAAACAAAAGAAGCCGAACACAACCAATACCACCAGGCTTAAATAATTAGCTTCGGTGTTATGTGCGTTTAAGATTTGCTGCCAGTTAATATATGGGTTAACAATGAAAAACACAGTAAACATTACTGTAGAAATAATAAGTAGCAGCGCGTAGGTAGAGCTAACGTAACTTCTTGCTGCCGAAACATCGTCCAATGTGATCATTGCAGCAAGCTTATTTCTGAGCCCGTTTCCCAACCCCATATCAAAAAGACCTGCCCAGGTTATGATTGAGCTCAACGTTAACCAGATACCGTATTGCGTTGGGTTTATATAGCGAATAGTAAGGGGAATTAATAAAAAAGAAATGATCACACTGCCTCCCTTTAATATAACCGATTGTATTATATTTTTCTTGGCTTTTAATGACCGCTCATGCCCTTTGGTAAAATACCTCTGAAGATTGCTTTGTATAACCTGTAACATAAACAAAATTTTATTCAGGACTTATTTCGCTTTGTTGAAAATAGATGTTAAAGCATTAGCCTTATCTTCGATGCCTTCATAACCATAGCCATAATTTCCGTAACCGTGTCCATAACCCGTAATACCGTTCTTTTTAAGTTCAATATCATTTACAATCAGATAAAGATGCTTTGCCTTTTTCGATTTATGCAGATCATTTACTATACCCAATTGTGATTTATAGGTGTAGTTTTGCCTTACTACATAGCAGGTTATATCTACAAACTCCTCAATGATCAGGGCGTCGGATACTAAACCTACCGGCGCGCTGTCAATTATTACATAATCAAATTTTGCCCGCAGATCATCTATCAATATTTTCAATCTGTCGCTCATTAATAATTCAGTGGGGTTTGGTGGTATCGGACCCGATGATATGAAGAAGAAGTTTTCGTTAAAAGTTGAGGGTTTTATCAAATGGTCAATACAATCCTCGTCATTAGAGATCACATAATTGGTAAAGCCATAGTCGTTTTCAACCCCAATATTTTTTAATAGTCGTGGCTTACGCAAGTCGAGCTCAAGCAGCACTACTTTTTTACCCGACATAGCGATAGAGTTACCCAGGTTTAAGGAAATAAATGACTTCCCCTCGCCACTCATGCTCGAAGTGAACAGGATCACATTTGACTTCCCTTTATCTGTTACATACTTCAGGTTGGTACGTACCGCTCTGATCTCCTCAGACACTATTGACCGGAAATCATTGTAAATCAACAATTTATTTTTATTATTATTCCTGCTTATTTCACCAAGCAGTGGCACGCTCGTGTGTTTTTCAATATCCGATTTGCTGTTAATGCGAATATTAAGCATCTCCTTGATACTTAATCCGGTAGCCGGTAAAAACACACCAGCAAACAAAGCTATAAGATAGATAAGCGATTGTTTGGGCGCATAGGGCTTTTCGTCGCTTTCAGCGTTGTCCAATATACGTACGCTCGAAATAGTTGCCGTTTGTGAAATAGCTGTTTCTTCGCGCTTTTGAAGTAGAAACAAGTAAAGATCTTGCTTTAAGCTCTGTTGCCTCGAATAATCTAAATAGATCCTTTCTTTAACAGGGGCATCCGAAATTTTGCCTTGTATAAATGAGTTTTGTCGCTGGAACGTTGATTGCGAAACCTGTAAACTGTTGCGAAAGCTTTTGATACTGGCCATTAATGTTTTACGCGCCAGCTCAATTTGCTCATTAAGATTTTGAATGATAGTACTATTTTCCGTAAGATTTAATTTTAACTGCTCTTTACGTAAAAGCATTTCATTATATGCATTGATTGCTGATCCAAATGCAACATCTTTGGTTATTAAAGAACTGGGAACCACTTGCGGATTGTTGGCATCACTAACATATTTGTACAAATCGTCCACCACAGCCAGTTGAACTGAGTTATCATTAAGTTTACTCTGATATTGATTAGCGCCTTCAACAAGGGCTTTTGATTGGGCGTTTATGTCAGATATTTTATTTTGGACCTTATATTGTTCCAGATTTTTTTCAACTCGATTAAGTTCGGCACCAACCACAACCAGGCGCGTATCAATAAACTTCATTGTGCTATCCGCCTTCCGAATTTTGTTCGATAGGTTGTTCTGAAGGTACATTTGCATTAAAGTTTGCAGAATCAATTCCCCCTGATGCGGATTTTCATGGCTTAGCTGCAGGTTAATAACGGTTGCCTGCTTATCATCCAATCCGGCATTTAAGTTCTCGGCCAAATCTTTCTGAGCCTGTTTTACAGATTGTATCTTAAGTTTATAATCGCCAGATGGTTTAAATTTTGCTGTTTTGGTTAAAGTAACTGTGTATTGATCAAGTTTAACAGGTTTATCAAATGTGCCGGTAACATCAATATTATTTTTGCTGCTTTGCAACTGAAAGGTATTGTCGTTAAGTATTTTCATTTCATACTTCACCAGCTTAATATCCTTTTTATTATAAATTACATTTACAGCAAAAGGCTTATTCTCATATATTTCAAAACTTGCCCATCCATTATTATCATACACATGGATATTGAGCTTTAGCTTATCTACAACCTTGTTTAAAAGACTGGTTGATTTTAAAATCTTAACCTCATTATCGGCATTACTTTTTACATCAAAAAGTGAAGCGAGGTCGGCATTTAAACCATTGGTCAGGGCTTTCTCCGGAGTGCCCTGATCATCCTCAACAATAACTTTACTTACAATGCTCCATTGATTAGGATAGTATTGTATATAAATAAATCCGGCTAATAAACAGGCAACAATGCTTAATGCAAAAATATACCAATATGTAAGGCATAATGCTATTAACCCCCTCACATCACTGGGCCCTTCTTCTTTTTTGTAGGTAAAGTCAAGTTTCTCGGCTAAAATGTCTGTGTTATCCATTTTATTTTTAATATGAATGCAATATATTTTTAATGGTCTATCGTTATTTATTATGTGAATTATTGATGCAGATATACGTATCAAGTCGAGAAGTAATACGGGTTTAACAATGGGAAAGTTAAGCTTAAAAGGGCCGTTCAATAGCAAAACAGACACAATGAACAACCTGAACAAAATCATAATAATAAACAAAATAAACAGACACTATATATCAGTATTATATATATATTATACTTAATAGATTTTAAGCTAAACAAAAGAGAAGATGGTAAATAGTATTTTAAATGATAAAATTGTTTTAGTGGCTGTTATTTTGGCTACAATAACTGGGATATATGGCATCTTTAAATTAAGAAAACTAAATGTTAAAACATCGGGAAATATATTAACCGATGAACAGTCAGACCTGTTGGTAATGGGCATTTTTCATGTACTCATTTGCGCAGTATCTATTTGTTGTCTGCTATAATAGAAGAAAGGTAAACTAAATAATCATCGTTACCGATTTAGTGCTCTATTAACCATTACTAGCCATAATTAATGGCCACTCCGTTTCTAGTTCCTTTCCATAACATTTAAACAAAATGACCCCGATACTTAGGTTCAGCCCCCACTGAACAAGATGTGTAAACATTCATTTCATTCATTGACGAATGGATAAAAAGTTCGGTTATAAAATTACATACTTTCATGAACTTATTAATTAACCTACGGATTAACTAAAACTTATAAATCAGATTGCAGGTAGATGTGATGATTATTATAATGATCATCACACACCTACCTTATATTTTTTAATAACATGACAGCCTTTTCTTCTCAGCTATTTGAATTATTAAAATCATATGTTTTAGCAAGCTCCCACCTTACACATATTGAGGCCAGCGATTGCAAAATTCTTTCCGCGCAGATTTCTGATAAAACAAGCCATACTGTAAGTGAAACTACCTTGAAACGAATCTATGGCTTTGCTATGAGCAAGTTTAAACCATCTTTGTTTACAATAGATGTGTTATCAAATTATTGTGGATATAAGGGCTGGGAAGACTTTTGTGAAAAACAGGACAAAAAAGCGTTGAAAGCTAATCATGAAAATATTGATTGGGATTCTTTGGGTCACCAGGCTGCGAAAATTACAAACTTTACATTACAGGCATTAAAAAACAAGTCGGGGGTTCCATTTAATCAAACCATAAAAAGAGATTTTCTTGACAAATACTTTGAAGAATTTTTAAATGGCGATTATGCAGCAACCATTTTAACCGCTCCTCCAAGTTATGGAAAAACAATAGCATTGTGTCATTGGATAGATGAGAAACTGGCGGCAAATATTACTACAGGAAACAACGATATAGTTTTGTTTTTTAGCAGCAATGCTTTAATGAATGTTTTAATAAGCGGCAAAGATTTTAATGATTGGTTACTGGCTTTATTGGGCTATACCCTGGAAGAAGATATTATATCGTTATTAGATATTAATAAACGCAAGGAAGGTAATTTTTACCTGATTATTGATGGCCTGGATGAGCATATGTTTAAAAACAGCTGGTTTCAGCTTTTGCTTGACCAGTTAATGGATATCTTTTCATTTTATCAATCATACAGCTGGTTTAAAATGATTTTAACTATGCGCACGGCCACCTGGATAAATAACCGGCATATTCTGGATTATGAACACCCGAAATGGTTTACCGGCTCAGTTTTTGACCAGCAGGGAAACAATAATGTCCCTCCCTTTAATTTGCACGAAATAAAAGACCTTTGTTTGAAAATAAATCCGGAGATGCAAAATCAGATAACTGCTGATGTAGCAGCCAGCTTTAATCATCCGCTCTATTTTCAATTTTATTATAAACAATACAAAGACAATTTTTCACTTAATAACATCGACCATACCTGTATCTATGACCTTATCTCCAATTTTATATTTACTAAAGTTTATAAGGGGCACCATGCTACAGAGAAAACCTTATTACTTAAAGGCCTTGTTGAAAACATGGACTTTAAGAAACGGGAATACGATGTGGATAAATTAAAGGTAAATAGTCTGTTTAATCAATATAATCAAGCTTACAAAGAATTATTAAGCATTGGTTTTTTAAAAGAAACAAACTCAAGCAACGATTCACAGTTTAACACTTATGTTCAATTTGGCAACGGCAATTTTTTAGAGTTGGCCATAGCCAATAAATTATTACACGACAATAACAAACTATTTGACAGTAATTTAATTAAAACCATTAATCAATTCTTTTCCAACAATGATCTCAAACTTCCCATAATCAAGTGGAGTATTATGCATGCCGTTAAGAATGGGCAACAGGATAATTTCTCACTTCTTTCAAATCTTGATCTTAATCTTAAAGAGAAATCAGACCTTATACTTTTTTTAGGTGACCTGCTAAATAAAGCCTATTCTTCACAAAACACTAATGCAGAAATAGCCGGTTACTTTAAACAGGACTGTGGTGATGGTTTATTCTATTATTTTCTTGGGATAGAATTTATAAGTACTGATTACAGGAAAACATTGCAGACCTTATTAAAATTCGAATTGCCAAATTACAAAAAGATACTTATCTATACAGGTTTGGCAATTACTGCGGCCCTTCAGTTAGACATGAATTCTTTAGAAAGTTATCTGGCAAAGCTTAACGGCTTTAGTGCCGAGGACTACCGTAAATTTGCAATAAACCCATTAGATTGCCTTACTGCTATATATTATTTTTTCAAGTATAGTGTTATAAAAAAGGATTTCTTTATAAATATTACCCGATTTTACTTCAATCCGCCTAAACAAGATAGGAGCATAACTTATTCAGAAACGAATGAGCTGATTTATTTATTGGCAGGATATACGCTTTTAATATGCCAACAACCAAGAAAAATGCTACGATACTTAAATGCGTTACAAAAAATGCAAGGCAAAGATCAGGCAGAAATTACAGGATATAATTTTTTCTCTAAAATATTAACTGCCAATTCACTTTTTTTCCTGGATAAAGTAAAAGAGCTTAAAGCTATCCATGACAATATCTCTGATCTGTTTAAAACGAGAGAAAATTCATTTACACCATACATGAAACTTGCGTTTTACAGCCTTAAAATAAAAAAGGCAATACTTAGTAACGAGTATAGCACCATTCCCGGCTCTTTAAAATATTTAAATCAAACCTCTGATAAATCAGGAAACAAATTTTCAAAAATATTCACGATAAACTTATTGCTGAACAATCCAGCTATTGTAAACTCAGATCCTGCGTTTTATAAACAGCTGGCCTCTAACAATGCCAAAATCTTGCGTGAATGTGGCCTTAGTCCCGAAATATTTTCAAAGCAGGAATCTTTATAAATAGTTCAGCAGTTTATTTCTGATATAACATAAATAAATAAGAGCATTTACAGGAATTGTTGAGGATTTTTAGCGCCTATTTTTTAGCATTAAAATAACACCAGGGCTAAATTTAACATATATATTATAATTTTTTAACCTAAATCGAGCGTATTCATTTAAAAATATCACGCACATCATATATAATACTTAACTATTTTTAAACAGAAAACGTTTAAGTAACCCCCACGTATTTTAAACAATGCTAATTAAACTTAATTTTATTTACCATTTTTTAGTTATGTATATATAACTAAAAAATGTATAACCTAATTATTTTATCGAATTTTTTAAATTTTAGTTTTTAGTAATGGCTGTATTGATTGGCTTAACGTCAATGGCTTCAATACCCAAATAATCAACTATTTAAATAAAATTTACAAATTCCATTCTTAATTATTGATCTAAAAATCACAGGTACTTAGTTTAATTCATGATCATCCGTGTTCCGTATATAGCATAGAGAAATCATGAATTCTCCGTGATATACCATTACGTTAATTTCATCTACTCTCTGCCAAACCATTCTAATACTAAATTTTTAACACCTGTTAATTTTCAATTAATGATAATAGAATTTTGCTGTTTACTCCTATAAGAAATATTACATAATACAAACAAAATCAAATAGTTATGAAAAAATAAAAATCAACTAACCAACTGCATTACAAATAATAACCTCAAAAAACCCTAATGTTTACTTGACGATTTGATAACATAAGCGTCATTCCTTTGCAGCGGAAAAAATGCGCTTTCCGAATTCAATTAAGTTCATAATTTATTTAACCCCTTTATGAAAAAAATTTACCATAGTTTTTTTAAGAAAACCCATTATTTGTACAGGCAAAGCTTATTAATAGCTTGCGCTGTATTACTTACCGCGTTATCAGCATTCTCACAAACCAGCAGGATTGTAAAAGGAACCGTAACCGACGAAACTAACATACCGTTACCTGGTGTGGTGGTAACTGTTAAAAGTTCAGGTAAATCAACTACTACTAATGGCAATGGTGGTTACACCGTTACGGTTACCGGTGCTGATGATGTTTTAAAATTCACATTTTTAGGCTCGGTACCTAAAGAAGTAATTGTTGATGGCAAGCCAGCAATTAATGTTACCCTGGTAACCGATACCAAACAATTAAAGGACGTAGTAGTTATCGGTTACGGAACCTCAAGCCGTAAGGATGTTACGGGTGCCATAACCTCAGTAAAAGCCGAAGATTTTAACGCGGGTGTACTAACTACCCCTTCAGAGTTATTACAAGGTAAGGTAGCCGGCTTAAACATTACAAAAAGCGGTGACCCGAACAAACAACCTTCAACTATTTTAAGGGGGCCATCAACTTTGCGCGATGGTGCTACCCAGCCATTTTATGTAATTGATGGGGTACCGGGTGCTTCTATCGATTTATTGGCACCAGCCGATATTGAAAGTATTGATGTATTAAAAGATGCATCATCAACAGCTATATACGGTTCACGTGCTGCAAATGGTGTAATCATTGTTACAACCCGTAAAGCCAAAGCAGGTCAAACCAGGTTAACATATAGTGCATACGGCGCTGTTCAAAATGTATCAAAAAATATTGATGTACTTACCGGTGATGAACTGCGTAAGTATTTAACCGATAATGGTGTACCTAAGCTAAGCGCAGCCGATGACGACGGCTCAAATACCAACTGGCAAAAGCTAGCCGAAAGAACCGGTTATTCCCAAAACCATAACCTTTCTTATGGTGGAGCCGGTACCAATTCAGAGTACGGCGCAAGCGTAAATTATTTAAAAAACAACGGTATATTGAAAAACACCAGCCTGGAGCGTACTATTTACAAAGGCTATATCAACCAGCGCTTTTTTAATGATCGTTTAAAATTAGGTATCACGCTTACCAACAGCGCCACCAAAAACAACGATATATTCCAGAGCCAGGTATTGTCGGGCATTTTGTTCTATTTGCCAACCGTGGCCCCTTTTAACCCTGATGGTACTTATAAAGAAAACTACACCCGTACAGGCAGCGGGCCATTGAACCCTCTATCGTTAATTGACAATAACTTTACCAAAACAGAGAACAACAAAACCCTGATCAATGGTTTTGCCGCAGTAGATATCATAAACGGTTTAAAATTTACCATATCAGGGTCAACCCAAAAGGAACAAAACAACGTTAATACCTATTCTACCAGTCAGTCTGGCATATACGTTAACGCAGGTGGTGTAGCTGCGCGCAGCGCTTATACCAATACCAGTAACGTAGTTGAAGCCTATTTTAATTACGATCGCATTTTTGGTCGGCATTCCCTTAAATTGTTAGGCGGTTACTCTTATCAGCAGGACCGTAACGGTGATGGATTCGGGGTACAAACCCAGGGATTTTCAAATGATGCTTTAACTTATAATTATTTAGCATTCTCCAATCCTACCCAGCTTTCGCAGATTATTTTTAATCCAAGTTACAATATAAATGGGACTACCCCGCCAACCTATATTTCTACTTTAAGGCTGGTATCTTTTTATGCCCGTGCACAATATCAATTTGCCGACAAGTATTTACTGCAGGCCTCATTAAGGGAAGACGGATCTTCGGGTTTCGGTTTAGACGTTCGTCATGGCTATTTTCCTGCTGCTTCTGCCGGCTGGAAGATCACCAGCGAAGATTTCATGAAATCTGTTCCGGTTATCAGCGATTTAAAGTTAAGAGCCGGTTATGGTGTTTCGGGTAATAGCGCCGGGTTTGATGCCTTTACCGCTCAGCTCATTTATGGCGTGCCTCCGGGTGGTGGTAAATTTTTAAATAATGGTAATATAGTTAACCCTATAGGCCCCGTACGTAACGAAAACCGAAATCTGAAATGGGAAAGTACCGCTACAACCAACATTGGTTTGGATTTTGGTATACTCAACAATCGTATTACCGGTTCTGTTGATTATTATATCAAAAAAACCTCTGACTTAATCACTACCCTCCAGGTATCAACTACTCAATATTTTTATCCGCTTTTAACCGCAAACGTGGGTCAAATGAAAAATAGCGGTATTGAAGTTGTATTAAATGCCGTACCTGTAAAATCGGGTGCTTTTACCTGGCGCACCTCGTTAAACTTTTCACATAATAAAAACGTGGTACAAAGTTTATCACAGGGTGGCCTGGTTCTTCCATACATTCAAACTGCACAGTTAGGTGGTAAAGGTCAGTCGGGCAACTACAGCCAGATCATTCAGCCAGGTTATGCTCTTGGTACTTTTGATCTGTGGCACTACCTGGGCAAAAATGCCAACGGTGTTAGTACTTATGAAAAAGCCGACGGATCAACAACTGCCGCACAACCACTTACTACCGATCAGTTTATTAAATACGATGCGCAGCCCAAACTTGTTTACGGCTGGAGCAACAGTTTCTTCTACAAAAACTTCGACCTTAACTTTTTAGTTCGTGGTGTATATGGCAACAAAATATTAAATGCAACACTTGCCGGTTTAAATAACCCCGCCGACTCCAAACTGCAAAATATACCGAGATTTACTTTAGGCGAATCGTTTAAAGATATCAATGCTTACCTGATCTCGGATCGTTTCCTGGAAAGTGGCTCGTACCTGCGGTTGGATAACGCCACCATTGGTTATACCATTAAGCCGCACATTCAGGCGTTTAAGAGCCTGCGCTTTTATGCTTCAGGTAATAACATTTTCATCATTACCAAATACCGTGGCGTTGATCCGGAAATTGATATGGGCGGTTTAACTCCGGGTATCGATAACAGGAATTTTTATCCTAAAACACGCACCTTCAGTTTAGGTCTAACCGCATCATTTTAATAACAGTTAAACAAACAAAAATGAAAAAGATATTCATATTATGTGCCGCGATAATTGTGACGGTAGGCACATTTTCTTGTACAAAATTAGATGTACCTGTTGAGTCGCAATACGTAAAATCAAATTTCCCGGTAACTGATGCCGATTATACCGCATTACTGGGTACTATTTACTCCAACCTTTCATCAAGCTATGCGGTACCTTACTGGCGCATGCAGGATATGTCGACAGACGAAGCTATTTTACCGGCCCGTGATGGTAACTTTGACGACGGTGGCCAGTACAGGCAATTGCACTACCATACCTGGACATTTGACCACCCTAACGTAATAGGTGTATGGCAATGGGGTTTTGGTGGTATCAACACTTGTAACCGTATTATCAGTGTTATCAATAGTTCATCATCATCTGATACAAAAAAACAAACATCAATAGCCGAGGTTAAAGCTATGCGTGCTCTATACCTTTACTTTATGATGGACCTGTATGGCAACGTACCTATCATTACCGATTTCCCGGTAACCGTACAACCAGCAACACAACCACGTGCTAAAGTATATGCCTTTATTGAAAGTGAGTTAAAAGCTGTTTTACCATTGTTGCCGGCAAAAAGCAGTAATGCGGCAACAAACGTATCACAATACGGTCGCCCTACCAAAGGAATGGTATTTGCCTTATTAGCAAAAATGTACCTGAACTCGGGCGTATATACCGGAACTACCCGCTACCAGGAAACGGTAACCATGTGCGATAGCGTACAGGCAAACACCAACTATTTCCTGGATACTAAATACAGGGACATATTTTTGCCAACTAATGGCCCGGCCATCAATGAAACCATATTTGCTGTTCCTTATGATCAGCAAATACCAGGTAACCAGTTTACGCGTTTCGGTTTCTTTTATTACCTGGTACAGGCCTATGGTTTTAATGTGGGTTTAAGTATTGCGATGAGTACTACTCCTGAGTTTTATAACCGCTTTAATATCCCTGGTGACGACCGTACTAAAACATGGCTGGCCGGTCCGCAATTTTACCCTGATGGTAACGGTGGTTTTACCAACCAACCAATTTACTATCCTGCAGCAACTCCGGGGGTTCCGGCAAATACACAAATTAACATCATACCTACCTTAACCCTTAGCGGATTAAAGCCGATGGATTTGGGTAACGATGTGCTTACTTCACAATCTGAAGGTGTAAGATCGATCAAATACTACCCTGATGTTAACATCATCCAGGCAACCCGCTTAAATAGTAACGATGTACCGGTATTCCGTTTAGCCGATGTTTACCTGATGAAAGCCGAAGCCTTGTTACGCGGAGCCACATCAACTATCATAAATGGCGAAACACAAACCCCTTTAACATTGGTAAACAAACTGCGTGCACGTGCACATGCCGCTACTGCCTCATCAATTGATTTGAATGGGCTGTTGGATGAACGTGCGCGTGAACTTTCATGGGAAGCATGGCGCCGTAACGATCTGATCCGTTTCGGGCAGTTTGAAAAAGAATATCCACTACCAGTGGCTGGTGGGAAAACGGACGATCTGAAAATGAATACAGACCCAACCAGAAGGTTGTACCCTATTCCATCTACCGAAATAAAAACCAACCCTAACCTGGTTCAAAACCCAGGTTATTAATAATCAAATCAACCTTTTAAAAAAAGGGGATTGCTTGTAATGAGCAATCCCTTTTTATTTTACAGAACATTAACATCAATAAAAAATAAATTAACCATAAGCTAACACCTTACACATATTCAACTGGTAACTTGGTGCAACAAAAACAATTAATGATGCAAGCAGCAAGCTTTTGCCCAAAGCACCTGAAATTATTGTTATCTGCTCTTCTGGTATTTATTACCTTTAACTCCTACTCTCAAAATGTACCGCTCGTTAACGCTTTTGCTCATAATGATTATTGGCATAAACGACCACTGTATGATGCGTTGGATAATGGCTATACCCATATTGAAGCAGATATTTATTTAAGGGGAAGCAAATTGATAGTAGCCCATTTGTTTCCCATTTTCAAACGGCACCGAACACTTGAGCGCCTTTATCTCGACCCTTTAGCCGCATGTATTAACGGCACTGAAGGACACGCAGGTCGGTTGGTGTACCCGCTCACGCTCATGATTGATATTAAATCAAATGCAAATAAAACCTATGAAGCATTGTCGGCGGTACTTGAAAAATACAAGTCTATACTTTCCGGATATGAAAACGGCACATTTATACAGCGGCAAATTACTATAGTTATCACCGGTAATAAACCATTTGAAATTTTAAAAAAGCAGCAAAACCGACTTGCGTTTATTGATGAAGACTTAATGAAGGTTCAGCAGGATACTTCATCAGAAAATATTTATCGCACCGCGAGCTGTAAATACTCCAGGTTAGTAAACTGGGACGGTAATGGAACGTTTCCTGTTCTGCAAAAACAGCGCTTGCGTAATTATGTAAATATGGCTCACCGATATGGGAAAAAAGTAAGATTATGGGCTTCGCCCGAAAATCCGGTTGTTTGGAACGAATTACTTGATTGTGGTGTTGACCTGATTAATACCGATAAACTTCCCGAACTTAAAAGCTTCCTTACCAGCCGTATAGCATTTTCTGCTAATGTAAAGTAGTTACAAATTCTGTATCATTCCTAAACACTAAATTAATACTATTTTAGTATACAATTAATTATATCATAACCTAAACTTAGCACTATTTAAAAGTAGCTGCCATACATTTAATTTATTATAATAAGTTATAAATGTGGAGGTATTTGTATTAATATTTTACTCCGTATTAAAAACGCTGCATACAAGGCCTTGAAGAGAATATTTGCTTGTTAAACAATTAGTGACCAGATTATAAATGCAGAAAATACTGTTTATCACCGGTTCTATAAACCAAACATCACAAATGCATCAGATAGCGAACGAACTGCCAGAGTTCGATTGCTGGTTTAGCCAACTATTTACAGACAACCGACTATTCAACCTCCTTATAAATCACAGTTCGTTACTAAAAGGAACAGTACTGTCAGGACAGTTCAGGGCAAGCGCTGAAAAATATCTCCGGCGGCATAATCTGCAAATTGATTTTGGAGCAAAATTAAACAACTATGATCTTGTGGTTTTTTGCTCAGATATAGTTGTGCCTGTGCGTTTACAAAAATTCAAAACCATATGGGTGCAGGAAGGCATGGTTGATAAATATACTTTGCTTAGTAAAATTGTAAAAAAACTAAAACTCCCACCCTTTCTCTGCGGTAACACCTCCTTAAACGGGTCATCAAACGTATGCGATGTTTATTGTGTTGCATCTTCCGGCTACCAGGAATATTTCATTGAAAGAGGGGCCGATAAAATTAAAACAGTAGTAACCGGCATGCCTAATTACGACAACCTGAGTCAGTTTTTAGACAATGATTTCCCATATCGAGATTATGTAATGGTAGCCACTACAGATATGCGCGAAACCTATCGCGTGGAAAACAGACCAGCTTTCATCAAAAAAGCCACACAAATAGCCAACGGCAGGCAAATGCTTTTTAAGCTTCACCCTAACGAAAACGTGGCAAGGGCCGAGCGGGAAATTCGCAAATATGCCCCAGCAGGCGCTTTAATATTTAGTACAGGGAACACCCAGCACATGATTGCCAATTGCTGCGAATTAATAACCCAATACTCTACCGTAGTATACACGGGTATAGCGCTGGGTAAAAAAGTACATTCCTGGTTTAATCTCGAGCAGTTACACAAACTTGCCCCCATACAAAATGGAGGTAGTTCGGCCGAAAATATAGCACAAATATGTAGGGAATATATCAACCATACAGGAGCTAAACAGCATTTTAACCCTCAAAATGCACTAAACAACCATATATCACAAATTTTAAACGACGAATTATTGATAAACTATTAATACATATATAAATGGCAGATAAAGTGTTGATCATTGTTCAGGCGCGTATGGCATCGAGCCGTTTACCTGGTAAAGTAATGTTACCCGTAGTGGATAAAAGCCTCCTGGCTTTAATGATAGAGCGGCTGCAAATGATACAGCATAAGGCAACTATAGTTATAGCTACTACAGTTAGTGCTGATGATGACATCATTGTAAACGAAGCTGATATGTTGAATATTCCCTATTACAGGGGCGACCAATATAATCTGCTTGACCGCCATTATCAGGCTGCGCTGTTACATGACGCTGATATTGTATTAAAAATCCCGTCCGATTGCCCTTTAATAGATCCGCGTATTATAGACGATGTGCTTAAGTATTACTTTAAGCATAAGGGTATGTATGATTATGTAAGCAACCTGCATCCGGCAACATATCCAGACGGCAACGATGTGGAGATTATGACCATGGATTGTTTAAGGCAAACCTGGAAAAACGCTACCAAAAGCATGGAGCTGGAACATACTACCCCGCATATATGGGAAAACCCACAACTATTCAGCATTGGTAATGTAACCTGGGAAACCGGTCTGGATTATTCCATGTCACACCGTTTCACCATCGACTATCTGGAAGATTATCATTTTATAAAAGCAGTTTTTGAAGAACTCTATTATCAAAATAAAAGCTTCTCTTGTATTGACGTCCTTAAGTTACTCAACCGAAAGCCGGATATCTATCAGATCAATGCCGAATATGCGGGCGTTAACTGGTACCGCCATCATTTAAATGAATTAAAAACCATAAATCCCGGACAAACCAGAGAAATTTCCGGATTTCTGTTAGACTCATAAAAACATAAATTTGTGGAAAGTAAAAACCCCCAATACCACGAAACCGAAGCTATAGCCCTTAAAGTAAGGGAGCATATTGTTCGCATGTCAACAGCAGGTGGCTGTTTCACCGGCGCGTCTCTTTCAGCGGTTGATTTGGTTGTTTACCTGTATACCGAATTTCTGAATGTTACTCCGTTCAATTTAAACGATCCCAACCGCGATTATCTATTCCTTTCAAAGGGCCACGATGTACCTGCTTTGTATGGAACGTTAGCTGAACTCGGTTTTATTCAAAAGGAAAGACTTGAAAAGCACCTTTCATTGGACGATTATATCTATTGGCACCCGAATACCAACATTCCCGGAATTGAATTTCACTCGGGTTCATTAGGTCATTTACCCTCGGTGGCATTAGGCGTTGCCATGGATCTGAAGATCTGCGGCAGCAGCAATAAAGTGATATGCATTATGGGCGACGGCGAACTTAACGAAGGTTCTTGTTGGGAATCTGTGCTGGTAGCCAATGCTTATGGTCTGGACAACCTGATCTTTGTGATAGACCGTAATCATTTCCAGGCCAATATGCGTACCGAAGATCTTATACCCCTCGAACCGCTTGCGCAAAAGTTCGAATCATTCGGAGCCGCCGTTAAACGCGTTAACGGACACGATTTTGCTGAACTTGATAAAGCTTTCAAATCATATCCATTTCAAAAAGGCAAGCTAAATGTAGTTATTGCCGATACCGTTCGTGGCAAAGGATTGCCAAGTATAGAAGAACGGGCAGATCGCTGGTTCTGCAATTTTTCAGCCGGCGAAATTGATGAGCTACTGCTTGAGCTGCACGGCACACATACTACATCATTAACATCAGAAACTTTAATTGTCAGATAACCCCATGACTTACGAAGAATTATTAACCGCAACAGCCCTGAACGATGAACAGGTAATAGTGATGACTGCCGAGAACCGCGCATTGGTGCGTAATCTGCCCGCTGTTTTGGGTAAACGTTTTATTGATACCGGTATTACCGAACAAACCATGATTGGTGCAGCGGCTGGTTTGGCATTGCGCAACCGTATACCTGTTGTGCATGCACTTGCCGCATTTTTAACTATGCGGTCGTTTGAATTTGTGCGTACCGACTTGGGTATTGCCAATTTACCGGTTAAACTCAGTGGTTTTATACCCGGCTTTTTATCGGATGCTAATGGCCCTACCCACCAGGCTATTGAAGATATTTCTATTATGCGCGGAATACCTAATGTAACCGTGTTTGCCCCGGCCGATGAAGATGATCTTGTAAAAATGCTCCCGCAGATATGGCAATCGCCCAACCCGGCTTATATACGCATTAATACCCGCAAAACCGGTTACGAGCATGAACCTTTTGAATTGGGAAAAGCAGAAGTAATATGTACCGGCAGTAATGTAACTATTCTTACATACGGCTTAATGTTCGAGCAGGCCCTTATAGCTGTGGATATATTAAAAAGTGAAGGTTTTTCGGTAGGACTGGTTAATATGCGCAGCCTTAAACCTGTTGATGAAGAGGTTATTCTGAAAACAGTTGCCACCAGTAATCTGATAGTTACACTTGAAGATCATTTTTTAACGGGTGGGTTATATACTATAGTTGCCGAAGTGTTACTAAAGCATCAATTAACAGCAAAAGTGCTGCCTATTGCTTTGAATGAAAAATGGTTTAAACCGGCATTACTGCCCGATGTATTGCAACATACAGGCTTTACCGGAAAACAAATAGCCGAAAGAATATTAGGCTATCAAACCATGCACCTGCAACCATCTGTTTTAACACACGCATTTTCAGAATAATTAATGTGAACCATGGCTAATAAAATACAACTTACCAATAACTATCCCGATATAACCGAGTCTGACAAATTATTTGAACGGGCTTTAAAAGTACAAAAACCGGTTACTCAAACTTTGGCCAAAGGTCCCGGCCAGTTCAGTAAAGGAGTGTCTCCCAAATACCTGGTAAAAGGTAAAGGATCACATGTTTGGGATGCCGACGGGAATGAATATATAGATTTTAACGCCGCCATAGGACCTGTTTCTTTGGGCTATGCCTATCCTGCTGTTGACGAGGCAATCCGCAGGCAATTAAATGATGGTATTACTTTTTCATTAATGCATCCGCTTGAGGTAGAATTATCAGAGTTGGTACAGCAGGTAATTCCAAACGCCGAGGCAGTTAAAATAGCCAAAACAGGCGCAGATGTTTGCTCGGCAGCTATTCGTCTTGCCCGTGCGTTTACCGGCCGCGACAAGGTATTTTGCTGCGGTTATCATGGCTGGCACGATTGGTATATAGGTATAACCAGTCGCAACGCCGGCATCCCCGAAGCCATACAGGAACTTACCTATACTTTTGAGTATAACGATATCGAGTCAATAAAAGCAGCGCTTGATGAAACAGTTGCCGTGCTGATCCTGGAACCTTTTATATTTGAGGCTCCTAAACCGGGCTTTTTAGAACAATTAGCCGAAGTATGCCGCGAAAATGGCACATTACTGATTTTTGATGAAATGTGGACTGGATTTCGCATTGCTTTGGGCGGGGCACAGGAATATTTTAATGTAAAGGCCGATCTGGCCGTTTTCTCAAAAGCGTGTGCCAATGGCATGCCCATAGCCCTGCTCACCGGTCGCGCTGATGTAATGGAACTACTCAATTCAGAAGTATTTAGCTATACCACATTTGGCGGCGAGGCATTATCATTAGCAGCCTGCGTAACAACTATCAACGAGCTTCGTGATAAAAATGTGCCACAGTACCTTGATCAAAACGGGGCGCTTTTAAAAGATGGTTATAATCAATTGGCCATATCAATGGGAATGAATCAGTACACACGTTGCATTGGTTACAATTGCCGCAGCATGGTAACTTTCACCCCTGAGGCTGGCAATGCCCTCGAACTAAAGACACTGATGCAGCAGGAAATGATAAAGCGCGGCGTACTTTGGGCCGGTTTTCACAATATGTGCTACAGTCATACTACCGAGGACATTGATTATACGCTTTTAGCTTACCGGGATGTATTGCCAATTGTAAAAGAAGCCATTTTAAGCGGCGATATCAAAAGCTATTTAAAAGGTGAAGTACTGGAAGCTGTGTTTCGTAAAGTGAGCAATTATAACATAAAGCCAAAAGCTGCTGCTTTATAAGTATATGGAATTATTTTCTTTAAAGGGCAAAACAGCTATTGTTACTGGCGCTCTGGGTTTAATTGGTAAAAAGCATTGTGAAGCCCTGGTTATGGCAGGCGCCAATGTAGTAGTTGCCGATATGGATGAAAAAAAAGCTGAAGCATTTGCGGCAAGTTTAGGCGAAAGTCATGGCGGTTTAAAAATTGATGTGACCAGTAAACATGCGATTGAAGTAGCCTGTGACAAGATTTTAACCCGCTACGGGAGTATCGATATTTTGGTAAATAATGCCGCCATTAACGATATGTTCGAAAATCCAGCGTTAGCAAAGGAACTGTCAGCCTTTGAAAACTATCCGCTCGAATCGTTTCAGCAGTCGCTTAATGTAAACATAACTGGCGTGTTTTTATGTTCGCAAGTTTTTGGAAGCGTAATGGCCGAACAACGTTCGGGCAGCATCATCAACGTCGCATCAACTTATGGCATGGTGGGTCCTGACCAATCCATCTATAAAAACGCACTTGGTGAACAGGATTTTTATAAATCGGCAGCTTACCCGGTAACCAAAGGAGCCGTCGTAAATTTCACACGCTTTTTAGCCGCTTACTGGGGTAGCAAAGG
Organism: Mucilaginibacter sabulilitoris; assembly: GCF_034262375.1. Lineage (NCBI taxonomy): Bacteria > Pseudomonadati > Bacteroidota > Sphingobacteriia > Sphingobacteriales > Sphingobacteriaceae > Mucilaginibacter > Mucilaginibacter sabulilitoris. The sequence goes on along the minus strand of NZ_CP139558.1, from coordinate 3,311,398 downwards.
AGTTAGGGTTAATACACTTTCGCCGGGTGGAGTTGAGAATAATCAGAGCGAATTTTTTATACAAAATTACTCTTTTAAAACCCCACTGGGGCGCATGGCGAAAGCCAATGAATACCAGGGAGCTTTAATATTCCTGGCAAGTGATGCATCGGCCTATATGACCGGAGCCAACCTGGTGGTTGATGGCGGGTGGACAGCTATATAAATGAGGTATCAAGTAGTTAGTATCAAGTATTACGACTATTAAAAGAGAACAAAGTACTGATACTAACTACATGATATTTAATACAAATTATCAATACTATGTCACAGGATAAATTGCTTACTGTTACTACCACGATACTCGCTCTGTGGATAATATTGATCATTACCTGGGAGCGTTTATCGCCCTATCGAAAAGGCCTGTCGTTTTTCAGGGAAGGTTTCTGGATTGACTTGGTTTGGTACACCCTTATTCAAAGTTACTTTTTAAAGATCCTGATATTTGATTACCTGATAGCACCTGTTCAACACAATTTTAACTGGTCGGCTATTCAATTTGTAAAAGACTGGCCAATAGCCGTACAAGTGCTGTTTTTCCTTGTTACGCACGATCTGTACATTTATTTATTCCACCGGTTTCAGCATAGCAATAAAGTATTCTGGCGTATCCATGAGGCACACCATTCGGGCAAGGAAGTGGATTTTTTATCCGGTTCGCGCTCACACATTGTAGAGATCATTATCAATCAAACGATTGAATTTGCACCTATCATTTTGCTTGGCGCCGATCCGGCCGTAGTGCCCATTAAGGCCATGCTCGATGCCATGTTCGGTATGTTTATACATGCCAATGTCAATGTAAAGCTGGGTAAGTTAAAGTATATCATAAACACACCCGAATTGCATTTATGGCATCATGCCAACTACCAGGAAGTTTTCCATGCTAACTTTGCCACCAAATTTGCCGTTTGGGACCACCTGTTTGGTTCGGCCTATGACCCCGGTCATCCCCCCGGTGATAAGCCCGAAAACTGGGGACTTGGTTACGAATATCCTAAAGATTACTTTTTGCAGCATGCTTTTTCGGTAAAGCGCTTTGATGAAAACAAACTATTAAAATACAAATGGTTTAAGCGTTACTACAATTTAAGGCCTGCCCTGCTTTCGGCCCTGTTTAAGTTTTGGAAAAAGGATAATTCACAAGTAAATATTACTCATCAACCCGAAATATTAAAAACAACATTAACACCTCATCAGCAAGAAGAAATTTTGCAATAACCCTGTAAACTTTGGCCTGGATATATATCATCATAGCAGCGGTATTTGAAACCGCATGGACATTTTCAGTTAAGTATTTTAAACTTAATGATCTGAAACTTCTCACGTGGCATAATTTTTACCGGGTTGATATTAGTTTCCCTTTGCTTGCCCCGTTGCTTGGTTATATTATTTTTGGTGTAGGGAATGTTTATTTTTTCTCCCTGTCTATCAAAGAATTATCAACAGCTACTGCCTACGCGATATGGACAGCAGCCACACTTGTTTTCATAAAAATTGCCGAAATGGCCATTTTTAACAAGACGGTTACCTGGACAGAAGCTTTTTTTATTTCCCTGATCATGATAGGCATAATGGGGCTAAAATTCCAGGTCCCGCATATAAACCAGGTGCCGTGAAAGGTAATTAGTGTAAACACAAACCTCAAAGATTATTGACTTTTCTGCATAAGCAGGGCTTCTAAATTATTGAGCATTTCGGTCCAGGGCCCTTCTGTTATTTTGGCGGGAACGCCCGTTTGGGTTAATGTGAGTTTGCATCCATCAGCTTCGGGTTCAAAATGTATATCAACATGAGTAACTCCTGGAAAATGCTTCGGAACCTCTAATGAAAAGCCCAGATGCCGGAGGCCTGTTATTTCTTTGTATTCGCCATAATGATCAATTTCCTCATCTCCGCTCAACTCCAAAACAGAGAAACTGCCGCCAACCCAACGTTCAATTTTTACACTTACAATTCGGTTTGTGGGACTTTTAAACATCCATAATTTAATCACCTCTGGATTTAACCAGGCGTCAAAAACCTGCGTAGCCGATACCGGAAAGTAATGACTTATCTGAACAGGCTTTAACATATCCGTACACATTATCAGTAGTAACCTTCTTTAACAGATAACGTTAGTATCTCAGAAAAGTGTTAAAGCTTATCGATTTCCTGCGCCACCCGTTGTGCCGAGCGGATACAAGATTCCATGCCGCGGCTCATATTATCGGCATAAGTTCCGGCAAAATATATGCGGCCCTCCGGCATCATAATTTGTGGCCAGAACTTATGCATGGTACCTATCGGGAATGGCTGCATTTCGCAGGCGGGAGCAAATTTATCTTTCGTCCAGTCAAAAATTAACGCCTGTTCAATCGTATCATGTTTGCCCGGGTAAACCGCGCGAAAAGCAGCTAAAACACGCTCTGGTGAAACCCCGCCGGGGCAAAACGCCTTTAAAATAACACGGCTGGTATCTACCTCATTGGTTTCTTCCCAAATGGATGATATATCAGGATGCTCAAACTCCATATTGATACTTTTAAAACCATCATCGAGCCAAAATTTGGTACTGGCCTCAAAAACACAAAAAGGATGTGATGAATACCCCATGCGGTTAACCACATACTGTTTAGCCGGCGATAATGGAGGGCTTACCGGAATATTTTTAAATATGGGCAGTGTGATACAGTTTACAAGTACATCGGCCCGTATTTCCTCAATTTTATCAGTACCATAGGGCTTACAGGAAACGGTTACGCCAGTAGCATCATGCTTAATGGCAGTAACCGGGTGATTTAACTTTACGCGCGCACCCAAACGCTTGGCAAAAGCTATGGGTAACTGCTCGTTACCCTCTTTAAGGTGATAAGTATCGCCCTCTGATGATGGAATACCTCTGAAATTCATGATTGCGGACCGCCAGAGCACATATAAGGCATTGGTGGTACTGCCACCCAAAAACCGCAGGGCTCCCGGCGAAGCCCCTTCTTTTTTATATATCTCTGCGATTGGGATATTATCATAATCATCATAGCCCACCCCAAACGGCTGGTACGGATCGGTAAACTTACCCAGGTATGGCTTTAAGTAGAAATCACGCAGCGCATACATGGGGTTTTGTGATAAGAACTTTATTTCTTTTTCGTTAAACCCGAACTTAGCAAGCACCGCTGGGTCTTTAAGCATATCAGGCGTATAAAACTTACCCGCTATCATTTTTTGTGAATGACTATCGGGGGCAGCTTCAGAACCTTCCGCATGCGGATATGGGATCACCTTTAGTTTAAACTCGTCAGCATATTCAAAAAAGCGTTCGTAACCCGGTTTAGTGATATGATCGGCACCAAAATCAGCATACAAACCATCTGACAAACCATCTCGACCAGTAAACACATGCCCACCATATCTTCCGCTGGCCTCCAGCACAACTACGTCATGACCTGCCTTCATTAACTCATAAGCACAACACAAACCTGTAATGCCTGCACCTGCAATTATAACCTTTTTAGCGCCTGCGGATAAGGGCATTTTAGAGGACTTACTTTTAATGTCTGTGTTTTCCGTTGCTTGTATAAGCTGTGGAGTTAAAACGGTACTGACACCTACCAATAGCGTGCTTTTAATAAATACCCTTCTTTTTATGTCTGTCATTCGCTTTACGTGGTTTATAAAGGCAAATAATGGCGGCCTTTGATTTATGTAAGCTAAATATACTATTCAGAGGGTTTTATAAAAATTAAACATTAAAATATTTACATCTCCGGTCTTACATAATTAGAAATGTCATCCCAAAACATTCCCATAAGGTAATGGGCAAGGCCAAACAGTATGCTCAAAATAACAAGGTAAATTACATTCATCCTGAATTTTTTTATGAGTATAAGCGATACTATCACCCATCCGAGCGAAACAATGTCGAGGTTCTTTATCTCTATTCCTCCCGGAAATATGACATTTTCGCCAAGAAAAATTGTAAGGTTCAGGATGGCGCCCACAACAACAGCGGTAATTAATCCAAGAATGCCCTCTACAACAGGATTACCCTGTGTTTTTTCAACAATGGGCGCACCTGCGAAAACAAATAGGAAGCATGGCAAAAAAGTATAAAAAGTGCTGGCCAAAAGACCAATCGTTCCCATAAGTAATGAGCCGCTGAAATGATTATAGCCGGCCATAAAACCCACAAATGCAAGCACGATAATCAAAGGGCCTGGAGTAGTTTCGGCCAGGGCGAAGCCATCTGTCATTTGTAAGTTAGTGAGCCAGTTCAATTTTAAAACACTAAACTGTGCAACGTAGGGTATTACTGTATATGAACCACCTATAGTAACAAAGGCCGTTTTGGTAAAAAACAATGCCAGGCTATCCCAAAAATGAAAATCATCAGTAAATAAATTAAATAGTACAAAAGGGATCAGCCATAAAAATAATGCTGTAGCAACCAGTTTTATTAAAGGCTTAATTTTAGAGCTGTTTTGGGGTTTTGTAGAGTATTTGTTAATATAATAGCCATCCTCCTGGTCAATTGTCTCTTCTGTTTTTTTGTTATGAAATAAAGATGGTTTCAGGTATCTGATAAAGAACGCCAAAACGATGGTACACCCCATAATCAAAAGCAACGACACATTAAAAAAGAACATACAGGCGAAAGCGATTGCGGCAACCATAAAATGCAATGGCCCACGTAAAGCTTTTTGCGCTATTTTAAATAAGGCGATGATAATAAGCGCAATTACAGCCGGCTTTAACCCGTTGAACATGGCCGAGATAAATGGCAGGTTCCCAAACAATACATAAATGATACTAAGGCCCAATAAAATAAACATAGAAGGAAGCACAAACAAGATACCAGCGACAAGCCCGCCCCTTTTTCCATGTAATTGCCATCCAATATAAATAGCCAGTTGCTGTGCCTCCGGACCGGGTAGAATCATGCAATGGCTTAGCGCGTGAAGAAAGCGGCTGTTACTGATCCATTTCTTTTTATCAACCAGATAATCATGCATAATGGCAATATGTCCGGCCGTTCCGCCAAAACTTATCCATCCTAATTTGAACCAGAATTTTAATGCTTCTTTAAATGAGGGTTGCTGTACTTTGGTTATATCTTTCATTAATATTATTCATCTTCACTCCGGTTATAAAACAAGATACCCCGGAGTTTTCCGTGATAAAACAAAACAAGTAACCAATTAATTATCAGTGAGTTTATAAAATACCAGAAGTGCCTTAAAGATACTAAAACCAGCCTTTTAAGCAAAATTCAGGGCCAGTTATCTGGTTATTTACCCCAGTATTTCTGTATTATTTTTGATGCAAAAGGTGTACTATAACTTAATTTATCTTTATGATAACGAGGTTCTTTTTAGATTAACTTGACATTTACTAAGCCACATAATGATACTTTTGATGACATGAAGAATCAGGCTACGCATGCAGGCAACAAAACTACACTTCCTTTTATTTTTATAGTCGGCACCACAAGCCTGGCTTTTGTAGTATCGCAACTTGATGTATCTATTGTTAACATTGCCCTGCCACAAATATCCAGGTCATTTTCTGCCGATGTAAGTGAGCTACAATGGATAGTTGATGCTTACACCATTGCCTTTGCAGTATTAATGCTGTCGGCCGGAGGTATGAGCGACCTGCTGGGATCAAAACGTCTTTTTCAGTTTGGATTATTGTTGTTTGGTATAGCCTCAACTGGGTGTGGCCTGGCATGGGGGCCTTTTAGCTTAATAGGGTTTCGTGTATTGCAGGGCATAGGAGCTGCGGCCATGATACCAAGTTCACTATCCATTTTAAACCAAAGTTTTGCTCATAATAAAGACGAGCGAAGCAGAGCTGTTGCATTATGGACAGCCGCCGGCGGGGTATCCATAGCCGCCGGACCTATTCTTGGAGGCTTGCTTATGCACATCAGTAACTGGCGGATGATATTTTTTGTAAACATCCCGCTTTGTTTAGCAGGTATGTTATTAAGTATAAAGCTAAAGGAAAGCGAAAAGCATCCTAATAAAGGTTTCGATATCCCAGGCCAGTTAACCTGGATGCTGGCGCTAACCGCACTTATAGCAGCTATCATTGAGCTGCACCATTTAGGATATAAAAACCCATTCATATATGGCGGACTCATTTTTAGCGCGTTAATGTTTGCGTTGTTCCTGACCATAGAAAAGAAAGCGATATCACCCATACTTCCACTTGACTTGTTTAAATCATCAAATTTCAATGTATTGATATTAATGGGTATTGTGCTGAATGGAACCTATTACGGAACCGTATTTGTTTTAAGTTTGTACTTGCAGGATGTTTTGCATTATTCATCACTTACCGCTGGTATGGCTTTTTTACCACTAACCGCAGGTTTTATCATTTCAAACCTCATTAGCGGCAAGCTCATGGCAAAGTATGGCACACGAATACCTATTTTAGCAGGGTTAACCATAGGCACTATAGGCTTTGCCGGGCTACTGATAGCACATGCAGGCACACCATACTGGCAATTATTTATTCCTTTTATTACCATACCCATGGGCATGGGCCTCGCGGTTCCGGCCATGACGACCAGCATATTGGCGACAGTAACTAAAACACGCTCGGGTACCGCCTCGGCAGTTTTAAACACTACCCGGCAAGCAGCTGGTGCAATGGGAGTGGCTGTATTTGGCGCAATGGCCAATGGAGGTACTAAAGCCATAGTAAATGCTATAACAGTAAGTTCCATTATTTCGGCAGCAGGCATATTTTGCGTTATTTTATTAATTCGCAGATACCTGAAAACAACTTAACTTCTCTATAATAAATTGTCCTAATGTTTTAACTACTTTCATATAAATATTTATCAGGTTATTAATCGGATCTTAGCCAGAAACTAAGTAGTTTATAAAAGATGGAAGCTCAATTTCAGGAATAAAAAATAAAGCCCGATCGACAAATACAATCTTTCTAAAAACAGGCAATTATTGCCCGATCCTATCTTAATCCCTTTTTGCCAAAGTAGTTGTGATACGTTGATCAACTATCATGAACTGTCTCGTTGTTTTGAGTATTACACGTAAAGTCTGTTTACGTTAAAGGAGTATATTTATACTTAAAGTTTAAATATATTAGGTATTAACAACACCACAATAAAAGTTACTTTTAGATAATATCGTACAATAACTTGATAACACCTAAGTAAAAATGAGGTGTGCCTTTGCACATCTTTGTTCATATCAACCAATTGACCAACCTTTATTTATTTCATGGTAAAGTGGACTCAAAATACTCCATATATAAATATATATGATACGAACAGATAATGCCTACCGGGATATTACTATCAGGTTTCCCGCACAAATAATTATTGGCAAAGATTCACTTATGAAACTGGCAGATGAAGTAACTGCAGCAGGATATGCTAATGTGCTGATTGTTACTATAACTGTTCTTTTGACAAAACTCGACCCGCTTATACAACAACTTAAAGACCAGAACATAAATGTTCAGGTAAACACATCAATTGTACAGGAGCCATCATTTCAAGACTTCGCGGGTTTGATAAATTCAGTAACCAATGCACCGGTTGATGTGGTTATAGGTATTGGCGGGGGCAGTGTATTGGATGTAGCTAAGCTATTGGCGGCCCAGCTTGATAATGATCAAACATTAAACGATATAACAGGCATTGGTCTGCTCAAAAAACGTAGTATCAAATTAATTTGTGTGCCAACCACTGCCGGCACAGGTAGTGAGGTATCCCCGAACGCTATCCTGATTGACAATGCCGACAATCAGAAGAAAGGCATTATAAGCCCTTACCTTGTTCCGGATACCGTGATCCTTGACCCTTCATTAACTTTTAACCTGCCACCTGATATTACCGCGGCAACCGGGCTTGATGCACTTACGCATTGCCTTGAGGCTTACACCAATTTATTTGCGCATCCTTTTATTGATATGTACGCTTATGAGGGCATGCGGCTTATTGCAGCCAATTTGGTAAAGGCAGTTAAAACCGGGGGCGACGAAAGCATACGCACACCATTGGCCATCGGGAGCATGTTGGGAGGATTTTGCCTTGGGCCTGTAAACACTGCAGGGGTACATGCCCTATCCTATCCTTTAGGCAGCATGTTCCATATTGCGCATGGCCTTTCAAATGCGCTGTTGCTGCCTTATGTAATGGAGTTTAATATACCTGCCGCACCGGCACGTTATGCAGACGTAGCCCGTGCTTTGGGCTGTAACAGTGGTAAAACTGATACCGAAACAGCGAACGCCGGAGTAGCTAAAATTAAGGAACTGATTGAACAATGCGGCATACCATCAAGATTAAGTGAGGCAGGTGTGAATAAGGATACTATACCTGTAATGGCCGCAGATGCCATGAAAATTACCAGACTATTAAAAAATAATCCCCGTCCGATAGGATTTGATGATGCTATCAATATTTATGAGGCAGCTTATTGAAATAAAATGAAAGTAAAAAAGAAATATAATGGCCTGGTGGTGCCTGCAATTACCCCTTTAACCGAAAACTACAAGCTGGATCACGAAGCTGTTGAGAAAATTTTTGATAACATTTTTAATTACGGCGGCGTTCCGTTTATATTGGGCACCACGGGCGAAGCATCATCATTGCCCAGTGATGTAAAACTTGATTTTATTAAACTGGCTTCAAAACTTAAGCAACCAAACAAAATGCTTTATGCAGGTATATCATCAAACTGCGTGGCCGATTCAATAACACTGGCCAAACATTGTGCTGATGAAGGGGTTGACGTAGTTGTTGCCCATCTACCTGCATACTTTACCCTAACCGACCAGGAAATAAAGGACTACTTTGAAACGCTGGCCGATAAAATTCCTTTGCCTTTAATTATTTATAACATACCGGCAACAACTCACACTTCTATACATTTACCCTTATTAAATGAGTTGAGTTTTCACGATAATATTGTAGGGACAAAAGATTCTGAACGTAACCATGAGCGGTTAAAACAATCACTCGACCTATGGGCCACCAGATCTGATTTCAGCCATTTTTTAGGATGGGGAGCACAATCTGCACATTCGCTGTTTGCAGGTGGTGACGGACTCGTGCCAAGTACAGGTAATTTATTCCCTGATATTTATTATAAAATGCTGGTAGCCGCCGAAAGTAATGATGAACCTGCTGCTTTGTCTTTACAAAGACATTCAAACATCCTGGGCGATCTTTATCAAAGCAAACGTTTGTTAGGTGGCTCATTGGCTGCATTAAAATCATTAATGGAAAGCGCGGGCCTGTGTAGGTCATACATGATGCCTCCGCTTCAAAAAGTATTACCGGCCGATGCAGTAGAATTGCAGCAAGCCCTGCAAAGTATCATCACTCAGGAAAACCTTAATTTACCTATATATCAATGATTAGCGACAAACCAGTTATAGGAATTACCATGGGCGATCCGGCCAGTATAGGGCCAGAAATAGCCATAAAAGCCTTGTTAACCGAACGCATATTTGAAATTTGTAACCCGGTAATTATTGGCGATGCCTCTGTTTTTAATGACATCATTAAAAGGTTGGATACCAATGCCAAAATCAATGTCATTAAAAGCATCAGTGATGCAAAATTCATTTATGGTGAACCAGATGTATTTGACCTGCAAAATGTAGATATGGGCCAGCTACGCTTTGGCGAAATTTCGGCAATGGCTGGCAATGCTTCTTTTGAAGCGGTAAAAAAGGTAATTGAACTTGCACTTGCAGGTGAGGTTGACGCCACTGTTACCGGCCCCATCAATAAAAAATCGGTAAATGAGGCTGGTCACCATTTTGCCGGACATACTGAAATATACGCTCATTTTACCAACACTAAAAAATATGCCATGCTGCTGGTTGAAGAAAACATGAAAGTTATTCATGTATCAACCCATGTTTCCTTACGTCAGGCATGTGATCTGGTAAAAAAAGAAAGGATCATTCAGGTAATTGAGTTATTACACAATGGCTTGATACAGCTGGGTGAAACCAATCTCAAAATTGGGGTGGCCGGATTAAATCCACATGCGGGGGATTCTGGATTATTTGGAACAGAAGATGATCTGGAAATATTACCAGCCGTTCAAGAGGCACGGGAAGCTGGTTATCAGGTGGAAGGCCCGGTACCCGCCGACACCCTGTTTTCAAAAGCGTCAACCGGTTATTACGGTGGTATAGTGGCCATGTATCATGACCAAGGACATATACCCTTTAAACTTACCGGTTTTAAGTGGAATGCACAAAAACAACAAATGGACAGTGTAAAGGGAGTTAATATTACTATGGGGCTACCCATTATCCGCACATCGGTTGATCATGGTACTGCATTTGAAATAGCGGGGAAAGGTGTAGCCAGCAGCGATGCCATGATACTGGCCATTGAATCGGCCGTACAGTTGAGCAAAGCGAGGTTAAATCAAAATGCATGATAGCCGTAATTGCAGATGATCTTACAGGGGCTGCCGAACTGGCGGGTATAGGATTGGATTACCATCTAAAAACAGAGGTGAATACCACTGTTGAAATCAATTGTAATGCCGATTTACTGATCATCGCTACGGATACTCGTTCGCTAAAAGCAACCGAAGCAAAAACAAAAGTTCATGAGCTTACCCGTCAGGTTATGGCGCTTAAGCCCCACTTGTTATACAAGAAGATCGATTCTGCATTACGCGGCCATGTTTTAGATGAGGTTAGCAGCCATCTGGAAGCATCCGGCTTAAAAAGGGCATTGATCATCCCGGGTAACCCCGAACATGGCAAAAGAGTTGTTAATGGCACTTACTATTATAAAAACATTCCAGTACACCTAAGTAACTATTCGGTTGATCCGGATTTCCCAGCTACCTCATCAAACGTTCGAACAATGCTTCGGGCCGATGAAAATTTGCCATTATTTAAAATAAATGAAAAAATTCCGGATGCCGGTATAATCGTAGGTGAGGCTGCCGGCGTACGTGATCTGGAATATTGGATCGAACAAGCTGATAATAATACCATTATCGCAGGCGCATCGGGTTTATTCAACAGGCTGCTCAAATATCTGATCCGCGAAAAAGATACCGCAGCTACTCCAACATTCACACAGGAATCAGCATCGCGTTTATTTGTATTTGGCAGTACATTTCATCAGGGCAGATATCCTATTGAAGATACGCTAATTAACAATGTTCCGGTAGTCTATCTCCCGATAGAACTTCTCGGCAACGATAATATGCCGCAACATTTATATGAATCCTTTACCGGTTCTGTTGTTCAAAGCTTAAAAAAACACCGCAATACTATTATAGCCATCCATCCCGATATTACAAAAGGAATATATATCGATCCGGTACAGCTTACCCGCAAAATGGGTGCAATTGTAAACCATATAAACCAGCAAGCGCCATTACATGAGCTGCTAATTGAAGGCGGAGCAACTGCATGGGCCATATTATCAGAGCTAAATATTTCAAAACTGTATCCAATAAAACAGTTAAGTCCAGGTGTTATCCGCATGGGTATAGCCGGCAATAACCAATTATGTGTAACTTTAAAACCCGGCAGTTATGAGTGGCCAGCTCCTGTTTGGGAAACTACAACTTATAGCTAATTATGAAACATGAAACTCTGCACCTGGCAGATTATATCATTATTGCAATAGCCCTGGCTATTTCTCTAACTATCGGTCTTAGATTTTCAAAAGGTCAAAACTCAACCAAAAAATATTTCGTTTCCCGCGGTTCTATTCCTGCCTGGGCGATTGGTATGTCGCTTATGGCAACACTCATTAGTAGTGTAACCTTCCTGGCATACCCTGGCGAGGGCTTTTCATCAAACTGGATATTGCTTGTACAAGGCTTAATGGTGCCCATAATATTGCTTTTAATGGTATGGTTTATCGTTCCGCTTTACCGCGAAGTAATTGGCGTAAGTACGTATGAATATTTTGAAAAACGGTTCGGCACATTCGCCCGCTTTTATAGTTCCATCAGTTTTGTACTAACCCACTTTTCAAAAATGGGCACGGTATTCTTTTTATTGGCGCTGGCACTGGCAAACATGACCAATACTAATACATTCGCCATTATTTGGGTTATTGGTTTTGTAATTATTGTAATTACATTAATTGGTGGTATCGAAGCCGTGATCTGGGCCGATGTAGTGCAAGGTTTCCTGCTCATCGGTGGCGGTATCGTATCATTCTTTATCCTTATTTTCTCTATTAAGGGAGGGTTCCCGGAGCTTTGGCATATTGCGTCCATCAATCATAAAAATAATTTCGGCCCCTATACCTGGGATTTTAAAAAACTCACCTTTATTGTCATGGCCATTAATGGTGTGTTTTACGCTATTCAAAAATACGGCACAGATCAAACCATGGTACAGCGCTATCTTACCGCTAAAACGGATAAGGCGGCTATCAGGGCTTCTATATTGGGTGTGGCTTTAACCGTTCCATTATGGGCTTTGTTTATGTTTATTGGTACAGCACTGTTTGCATTTTACCAGCAAAACCCTTTACCTGCCGGCATTAAGGCTGATGCAGTTTTTCCCTATTTTATTATGAGTAAACTGCCAACCGGTGTAGTAGGACTAATTCTGGCGGCGTTGATATCGGCAGCTATATCAAGCCTTGGTGCCGATTTGAACTGCCTTTCGGCGATTGGTGTAGAGGATTATTATAAAAAATTCAGACCTAACAGAACCGATGAAGAATATTTAAAGGCTGGGCGATGGATTGTTGTATTTGCTGGTATCGGGGCTATAATGATTGCTACGCTTTATCTGCTGGCTGGTGATGAGGGAGCATTAGGTATTGTATTTACCTTATATGCCATATTTTCGGGCGGTATAGCAGGCATATTTCTTTTGGGCTTATTCAGCAGCAGGGCTAATCGTCAGGGACTTAACATCGGCATTACCGCTTGTATCATTTTTACAGCCTATGCTTTTTTGACCTCCACAAAAATTGGCTTAGGAAATGAGAAACATATTTTACTCGATTTGGGAAAATACAACTTTAATCAGCACAAATATATGCTGGGTGTTTACAGCCATTTAGTAGTGATCATTGTAGGTTACGTTGCGAGCCTGTTTTTCCCTAAACCCGAGCTTAATAAAAATCTTCTTTTCAGTGGATGGCTCGAAGCCAAACGCGCCAATAAATTGAATAAATAATACCAATGAAAATTAAACTTCTCCCATTACTCATCTGCACTCTTTTTTTTAATATCACAGTAAAGGCCCAAAAATTAGCGTCGTTATTTACAGACAATATGGTATTGCAGCAACAGAGCCAGGCACCGATATGGGGCTGGGCCAAAGCTGGTAGAAGCATTACTATAACCACATCCTGGAACAAAAAAAGCTATAACGTGAAGGCTGGCGCTACCGGAAAATGGATGACAAAAGTAGCTACCCCTGTATATGGCGGACCATACACCATAACTATAAAGGGCGACTCAACCATCAATCTGCATAATGTATTGATAGGCGAAGTTTGGCTCTGCACCGGGCAATCAAACATGGAAATACCGATGAAAGGTTATAAAAGTCAACCTATAATAGGTTCGGTTGATGCCATACTTAAATCGGCCAGCAGCAACATTCATGTTTATACAGTTCCGCGCTCATCAGTAACTACCGCACAGGAAAACAGTAAGCCTTCTGTGTGGCATGCAGCATCGCCAGAGTTTGTGGCAAATTTTAGTGCAACGGGTTATTATTTTGGCAGGTTGTTGAATGAGATGTTGCACGTGCCTGTTGGTCTTATAAGTGATTGTTATGGCGGCTCAAGTGCCGAGGCCTGGATGGACGCCGAAGGTTTAAAAGATTTTCCCGAGATAAAAATCCCTGCCAAAACAGATTCAATTAAAGCGGTCTCGCGTACGCCTACAACCCTGTTTAATGGCATGTTTAACCCGGTTATTGGTTATGGTATAAAAGGCTGCATATATTATCAGGGCGAATCAAACTATGAACGTCCGGACCAGTATGAAAAACTATTCCCGGCCATGGTAAAACGCTGGCGTGCGCTATGGGGCCAGGGTGATTTTCCTTTTTACTATGTACAGATTGCGCCTTACGATTATGCACAGCTCCCTCCCTACAATTCTGGCGGCAAATACAATTCGGCTTACCTTCGGGATGCTCAGCGTAAATCATTAAGTGTAATTCCCAATAGCGGCATGGCGGTACTGCTTGATATTGGCGAGCAAGCTACCATACACCCCCCGCGTAAAGAACCTGTGGGTTCCAGGCTTGCCTATATTGCTCTCGCACAAACCTACGGCGTTAAGGGCTTTGATTATGCCAGCCCAATATTTAAAAGTATAAACATAGAGGGGCAAAGAGCCATCATCAGGTTTGATCATGCCGAAAATGGTCTTACCTCATTCAATAAGCCAATGGAGTGCTTTGAAATTGCAGGTAAAGACAAGATGTTCCACCCCGCGCAGGCTGCCATATCAGGTAGTACTATTGTTGTATCTTCACCATTGGTTAAGGAGCCGGTGGCTGTTCGGTATGCTTTCAGGGATTTTATAGTGGGCGATTTGTTTGGCACCAACGGACTACCTGCTTCTTCGTTCAGAACCGACGATTGGTAATATGAAAAAAACGCTGCTGCTGAGCCTCCTTCTATACAATGCCATTACTGCACTGGCGCAAACCGATATTGACCGGTACAACCCAACCTGGACAAGCCAGAGCAAAAATTCGAGCGAATCTATGCCATGCGGCGGCGGCGATATTGGCCTGAATGTATGGGTGGAGCATGGTGAATTGCTTTTCTATATAGCCCGAAGCGGCACGTTTGATGAGAATAACGCGATGCTTAAACTGGGCCGGATAAGAGTTAAGCTATCCCCTAATCCCTTTGATGGCGGCGAGTTTAAACAGGAATTAACGCTCCATAACGGCACCGTGTTCATTGATGGTAAAAGCAGTGGTATATCGGCCCAAATTAAGCTTTGGGTTGATGTTTACCGGCCGGTGATACACCTCAGCATCAAAAGCAATAAAGCAATAAAAACCGAAGCTGCTTTTGAAAGTTGGCGCTATCAGGACAGATCAGTAAAAGGTACCGAGAATAACCAGGGCTCATGGAAATTTTCACCGCAGGGCCAGGTTAAAACATTAAAAGATGAGATAGCCTTTAATAATGATGGGGTGCTGTTTTATCATCACAACCTCGATTCTACCATATTTGATGTAACCGTAAAACAGCAGGGAATGGATGCAGTAAAGCAGCAAATTTTCAATCCGCTCAAGAACCTCACCTTCGGCGGATTAATGCGTGGTGCGAACTTAAAACCTGCAGGTACCTATAAGGGTAAGTACATTAATACTGATTTTGAAGGATGGAAACTTCAAAGCATAAAACCTGTCCGTAATCAGGATATCGATATTTATTTAAATACAGAACAGGCTGCGTCTGCTGATCAATGGCAAAACGGGCTTAATAAAGTTATACAAGATGCCCGCGTCAATCAAAAAACCGCATGGCAAAAAACCGCTGACTGGTGGAAACAATATTGGGACAAGAGTTTTGTCTTTATCAACACCAATAAACCCGCTGCTGATACTGCCGCATATCAAACCGGTAAAAACTATCAATTGTTCAGGTATATGCTGGGCTGTAATGCTTACGGGCAATATCCCACCAAATTCAACGGTGGTCTATTTACTTATGACCCTGTTTTTGTAAACCCTAAAACCGATTATACTCCCGATTTTCGTAATTGGGGCGGCGGGCTGATGACAGCGCAAAACCAGCGACTGGTATATTTCCCTATGCTTAAAAGCGGTGATTTTGATTTAATGAAACCGCAGTTTGACTTTTACCTCCGTTCTTTGCACAATGCCGAATTGCGCAGTCAGGTCTACTGGGGGCATCAGGGCGCCTGCTTTACCGAGCAAGTCGAAAATTTCGGTCTGCCTAACAGCGCTGAGTATGCATGGAAACGTCCGGTCAGTTTTGATAAAGGCGTAGAATATAACACATGGCTGGAGTATACCTGGGACACCGTATTTGAGTTTTGCCTGATGATGCTGGAAACAGAGCATTATGCCGGCAAAGACATTCACCAGTATATCCCTTTTATAGAAAGTTGTTTGACATTTTTTGACGAACACTACCAATACCTGTCGCGCTTACGCAGCAGCAAAGCGCTTGATGGTAACGGTCATTTGGTTTTATACCCGGGCTCGTCAACCGAAACCTTTAAAATGACCTATAATTCAAACTCCACTATAGCGGCATTACAAACTATAACTCAACGTTTGCTGGCGCTGCCAGATAATTATCTGAATAACACCGAGCGGTTAAAACTGCAGGGGTTATTAAAGCGTATCCCTCCGCTTAGTTTTGGTGAAACCGATGGGCACAAGGTATTTACCCCTGCTAAATCATGGGAGCGTGTAAGCAATGTAGAAAGTCCGCAGTTTTATCCGGTGTTCCCCTGGGGCATATTTGGTGTTGGCAAACCCGGAATTGATATCCCGCTAAATACCTGGAAGCTCGATACCCTTGCAATTAAATTCAGAAGCGGTATTGGATGGAAGCAGGATAATATATTTGCAGCCCGCTTAGGTTTAACAAAAGAAGCGGCTGAACTCACTACATTTAAACTTAAAGACTCTGGCAGGCGTTTTCCTGCTTTTTGGGGGCCAGGTTTTGACTGGACACCCGACCACAACTGGGGCGGTTCTGGCATGATTGGTCTGCAGGAAATGCTGCTGCAGGTTGATGATAAAAAGATCTACCTCTTCCCTTCATGGCCAAAGGATTGGGATGTGCATTTTAAGCTCCATGCACCGTATAATACAACTGTTGAGGCAACATTAAGGGATGGAAAAGTTAAGGACCTGAAAGTATTCCCAGAAGAGCGGAAGAAGGACATTACAATGATGATTCAATAAAAAGCCACCCGGCTTCCAGGTGGCTTTCATTATATGATGGGTTACTGTTATAAAAATGCATATTCGCTGGCTTTTGCTTTTATACCATTTGTTACTTCGGTTGAATGATCGACAACCAAATGGGTTCTGTTTACACTTGAAGCAACACTGCGGTTTAAGCTATATTCACTTACATTACCACTCAGGTTAGCACGGGTTTTGTCGTTCATGGTAACGGCTGCGCTAAAAGCATCCAATTTTAAATCGGCAGATGCGTTATTGTATAATTTCACATCAAGCTCAATGGCCGAAAGATTTCCAAATGATTTAACTTCGGCATTATCATAAGCAGTTATAGCGTTCAGTTCTTTTGCTGTTACCCAAACTTCCAGTTTTTCGGCTTTGTATGATGAGATACGTAATACACCGTTGCGTGATTGAACCAATGCGCTTTCTGAATAATAACGGTTATAAACCTTTACCTGATCGGCGTCGCCGTTTGATACATATACTTTAACATTGCCGTAAATCTCAATTTTATTGATTTTAGAAATGTCGGTTAAAACTACGCCTGCATTGTTGTTGTTATTAACAGCGGCTTGAGTTGAATTTGCGATGCCAAGTACGGTAACTACTACTGTAAAGATGGCTATTAAGTTAGTTTTCATGATATTAATATTTTGATTGTCAGTTGATTAATTATTGTTATTTTAAATACACAGATATGACGCCCCCAATTTTAAAACGTTACAGCAAAGCAGCCTCTAATAGTTATACGCCGGGTTTTTGTCGGTAAACGAAAGGATTGTTTCGGTAAAAACGGAAAGAAATTTTAACCCCAATTATCAGATTCAGAGGATTACAAAGAAAAGACAGTACCGGATCTTGTCCGGGAGGTAACGAAACAGCAAGCTTATGCTAAATAATACTTTTCGCCGTCGGTTTTAATTTTGCCGGCATCAAGCAGCAGACGAAGGGTTTCCATCTTTTCTTTTTCGGTGCCTATGTTAATGGTGGTGATTAATGCATCAATATCTGGAGTTGATATAGTAAGCAGCTGCACAATTTCATGGGTAATGTTATCAAATATCTCGTCGACATTTTTTTTCCTTTTTTCTTCCAGGCAAACATCGCAAACGCCACATTTGCGGGCGTTAGGTTCATCAAAATAAGCCAACAGCATTTGGCTGCGGCATTTTTTATGCACAGCATAAGCAAATACCGCTTCCATCTTTTGGCGGTAAGTTTCCTTACGTTCCTCAATGTATTTCCGGTTAATAAAAAGCCGGTTGGCTTGCTGCCTTGGTTTTAAATAGGTAACCTGTGGTTGGTCGGTTTGCTTCATATAGCTGATCAGGCCAAAGCCTTGCAACTGCATCAGGCCGTCAATTACCTGCTGAACGTTGAGGTTGGTACGTTTAGCCAGGTCGTACTCTTTTAAGCGTACATAGTTTTCAAACGAGCCGCCATACGAGCGCAGCAGTGTTTTGATAAACGGATCCCAGCCTGCATTTTGTATCTGAAAATTATACAATACCTCGTTCACTACCTCAAACCGGAAACGGGATGGCAAAGACACGCTTTCGTTAAATGACAAGTATTCATCCTTCTCCAAAAACTTGAGGGCGTTGAGTGTTTTTATAGCATCCAACTTAAAGCGGCTGCAAAAGTCGCCAAGGTCAAGATCAAAGCTTAAGCCTTCGCCGGCACCATAGGCTAATTGGTAATAATTAGCCAAACAATGGTAAACATGTTTGATCTCCTCAACCGACGGAAAATTGAGCAGAAACATTTTTTTCTGTTTTAATCTGTCGGCGTGAGTATACAATAGGATAGCGTATGCCTTGTGCTCGTCCCGCCCGCCACGGCCCGCCTCCTGGTAATAAGCTTCCAGACTTTCGGGCATGTCCTTATGTATTACGAAACGAACATCAGGCTTATCAATACCCATTCCAAAGGCATTGGTGGCTACCATTACCCGGGTGCGGTTATTTTTCCAGCTTTCCTGTTTCTCGGCTCGCTGATCCATCGAAAGGCCGGCGTGATAATAATCGGCCTTAATACCATTATCATTATAGTATTTGGCTATCTCTGCCGCGTCTTTACGGCTGCGTACATATATAATACCGCTGCCTTTAACCCCATTTGCTATATCGAGCATTTTACGGTATTTATTCTCCGCATCCTGCACTACATAGCTGATGTTACGGCGCTCAAAACTTTGCTGATAGATAACCGGCGACTTAAACCGCAGCTTTTGTTGGATATCTTCTTTAACCTCTGATGTGGCCGTCGCGGTAAGCGCCAGCACAGGCACATCAGGGTGCAGCTCGCGCAGATCGGCAATGTGCAGGTACGGGGGCCTGAAATCGTACCCCCATTGTGATATACAATGCGCCTCGTCAACCGCAATGAGGTTTACCTTCATGTATTTGATGCGCTCGCGCACCAGTTCAGAAAGTAAGCGCTCGGGCGACAGGTATAAAAACTTAACGGTTCCGTAAATACAGTTGTCAAGTGCAAGGTCAATTTCACGTACCCCCATGCCAGATACTATGGCTACCGCATTGATGCCCTTCGCCTTTAAGTTTTCTACCTGGTCTTTCATTAGCGCTATGAGGGGCGATATGACAATGCATATCCCCTCTTTGGCCAATGCAGGTACCTGGAAACAAACTGATTTACCACCACCGGTTGGCAAAAGCGCTAAAGTATCATGCCCTAATAAAACAGACTTGATGATCTCGGCCTGCATAGGCCGAAAGCTATCATGGTTCCAGTACTGTTTTAATATTTCCTCTATGGTCATGTGGCGAGGTCAAATATAAATGATATAAGGTGAATGGAGAGGTAAAAAAAATAGCGATGATAAAATCATCGCTATTTCATTGGTTACAGATTATTATAAAGGCTTATAGCCTCAACGTTATCTTTTCTTTATATCTATATACTCCTTAGTAGTGTCACCAGTATATATCTGACGAGGGCGGCCGATAGGCTCCTTGTTCTCTTTCATTTCTTTCCACTGTGCTATCCATCCCGGTAAACGGCCCAGGGCAAACAGTACGGTAAACATTTCGGTAGGGAAACCTAAAGCCCTGTAAATAATACCAGAGTAAAAATCAACATTCGGATATAACTTCCGCTCTACAAAATATGGATCTTTTAATGCTACTTCTTCCAGCTTTTTAGCTATTTCCAGCACTTCATCGTTAATACCCAGCTTCTCTAATATATCATCGCAGGCCTTCTTGATAATCTTGGCCCTTGGATCAAAGTTTTTATATACCCGATGACCAAATCCCATCAGACGGAATGGATCATTTTTATCTTTTGCTTTCGCTATCCATTTGTCTGTATCACCACCATCATTCTTGATTTTCTCCAGCATTTCAATTACCGCCTGGTTTGCACCGCCATGTAACGGCCCCCAAAGGGCTGATATTCCAGCCGAAATTGAAGCATACAAGTTAGCATCAGATGAACCAACGATACGAACGGTTGATGTTGAGCAATTTTGCTCATGATCGGCATGGAGTATCAGCAATTTGTTCATTACGTCAACTATAACCTTATCAACTTTATAATCCTCTGTACGTTCTGCAAAGGTCATGTACAGGAAGTTGGTCACATAATCATATTTATTTTGCGGATAAACTACCGGGTGCCCTAACGATTTTTTGTAGATCCATGATACCACAGTACTCATTTTGGCCAACAGCTTTTTAATCTCCAAATTTACTTCCTCGGTAGTAAGACCTGATTTTAGTGATTCAGGATTAAATGCCGCTAAGGCTCCTACCAATGATGAAAGCTGCCCCATTGGGTGCGATTTTGACGGAAACCCGTCAAAAAACTTCTTCATATCCTCATGAACCAGGGTATGCCGGCTTATCTCATACTGAAAATCAGCAAGCTGCTTTTCGGTAGGTAATTCGCCATTTATAAGCAGATAGGCTACTTCAATAAAGCTGGCATTTTCGGCCAGTTGTTCTATGGTGTAACCGCGATATTTTAATATGCCTTTTTCGCCATCTAAAAAGGTAATTGCACTTTTTGTTGCTCCTGTGTTTTTGTAGCCGATATCAAGAGTTACAAAACCGCTCTGATCCCGGAGCTTAGAAATATCAATTGCTTTTTCACCTTCAGTGCCCTCTATTACCGGGAGGTCAAATGTTTTATCACCAATTTTTAGTTGTGCTGTTTCCGACATAGAAAATATTTGTATCTGCAACAAATGTAATTAAATCTGTGTAGTAATAACCCTCAGATCATTTACAGTTTGTAAATTTTATGTGCAAATCTATTAAATTAACGCAGTTTTGCTAATTACACTTATCAATTATTGTGTAAAAAACACATTAACCGCAAAGCCGATCAAAATGTTTGCACAAATCGAATAATAAAGCTTAATTTATCTGCTCTTTAACTTGGCCGCACTCCTTCATATGCTCTGGAAAATACGGATTTTCGATGGATTTATTTACTGAGAGCCAGTAGCCACCCTTGCCATTATCGGCCATGGGGCAATAATCAACATAGATTGGGGCTGATTTAAATTTTGAGCCTTTAACAAGCGTAACAATATCTTTACTTAAAATCAAAAAAGTATTTCTTTGTACTTTGATATCAGTTGATGTTGCTATCTGATGGGCAAGCGTGGCAGTTTCGGTACAGCCTTTAATGCCTGCAAGTTTACTTTCCAGCCCCAAAGCCGTGTTTTTAATGCTATCAACGTCCGATCTTAAAAACTGATTTTTTAAACCAATGTAAGCGTTAAATACCTCAGCAGTATTGGCGGTATCAACCACCTGGGCTACTACTGCTTTATTGCTATCTATTTTTACTACTTCATCTTTTACTGGTTTGGCGGTTTGGTTACACGCCGTTACGGCGATAAGGAGACTAAAAAGAATTACGTTGTTGATGACCTTCATTGTTGAGCTTAGTTTGTGCGTATAGCCTCAACAGGGTCGAGTCTTGAAGCAAAATACGCCGGTATAATGCCCGAAATTACACCTATTGTAACAGAAGTACCAATACCAACTATAATATTTTTTAAATCGAGTACCACTTGTATATCAAAAACAGCCTTAACCCCAAAAGTTAAGAAGTAAACAAGTAATAAGCCTATTAATCCACCCAATAAACAAAGTATTATTGATTCAATTAAAAATTGCAGCAGTATAAAATAATTTTTGGCCCCGAGTGATTTTTGGATGCCTATGATATTGGTGCGCTCTTTTACTGATACAAACATAATATTAGCAATACCAAAGCCCCCTACCAGGATAGAGAAACCACCTATAATTGCACCCGCGATATTAATGATACCGAATAGCCTGTCGAGCTCATTAGTGAGCATGGTTGTTCTGTTTAGTGAAAAATTATCTTCCTGCCCAGGTCTTAAGCTCCTGATAGAGCGCATGAGTCCCTGCAATTCACTTTCCACATCATCAACCGGTACACCCACCCTGCCGCGCACAACTATTTGAGGACCATATTTTTCGTTTTGTATGTCAATAAGATTATGGGCAAAATTAAGTGGCAATAAAACCTCTTTATCGGTTGATATACCCAGCATATCCTTACCTTGTTTTGAAAAAACACCCACTATAGTAACGTAGCGGCCCATTACTTTGATCTGTTTGCCTACGGCATCGCCACCCGGGAACAGGCTTTGCGCAATATCATACCCGATATTGGTTACAGGCGCCCCTGTTTTCGATTCCATTTCAGTAAAATATCTGCCATAGGCAAAGTCAAAGTTCCAGGTTTTATCATGGTCTTTTGATGCTGCATCCACCTGAGCCCCGTCAATGGTGTTACTTTGATACTTAATAGTGCGGTTGTCGATAAATATTTCGTATGACAATGCTTCGGCAGTTTGACTGCGGCGTGTAAGCTCGTTAAAATCCTTTAACTTTGGTACCGGTCTTTGCAGGTATTTCCACCAGGGAAAATCGCTGCCGCCCACCCACGGCCATTTTTGGATATAAACACTGTTGTTACCTAACTTATTTACACTGTTCTGCAAGTTGTTACGCAACGTATCAACTGCCGAAAAAACAGCTATAATAGTAAATATGCCAATTGTTACTCCAAGCAATGAAAGCATGGTTCGCAGTTTGTTTTGTCTTAGCGCATCATAAGCAAACAGAAAGCTTTCTCTGAAAAGTTTTAAAAATAGCATACAACTTATTTTGATCTCAATGGTTAATCAATCTATTGTCCTTTTTAACTGTAGCAATAATGATCAACTCATTAGTTTTTTAGACGATGTAACAACTGTTAAGTTACATTATTTTTTGATTAAACTAAATGCATATCAAAATATGCAGTGCATAAAAAAATCGGTGAAATTAACAAAAAAAATTAATACATTTGCGCCCTGAAAATTCATAAATACAAACATGAAATTATCTCAATTTAAATTCAATTTACCCGAATCATTAGTAGCACATAACCCATCAGCAACTCGCGACGAGGCTCGTTTAATGGTTTTACACAAGGATTCTGGCAAAATTGAGCATAAAATATTTAAAGACGTGCTGGATTATTTTGACGACCAGGATGTCATGATCCTGAATAATACCAAAGTATTTCCTGCACGTTTATATGGAAATAAAGAAAAAACCGGCGCAACTATTGAAGTATTTTTGCTGCGCGAATTAAACAAAGAACTGCGTTTATGGGATGTGTTGGTTGACCCTGCACGTAAAATACGCGTAGGTAATAAGCTGTACTTTGGAGACGACGATCTTTTAATTGCAGAAGTTGTTGACAATACTACCTCACGTGGCCGTACCATCCGCTTTTTATTTGACGGCACCGAAGAAGAGTTTCGCAGAAATGTGGAGATACTGGGCGAAACACCGCTGCCAAAATACATTAAACGTAAAGCCACCGCCGAAGATAAAGAACGTTACCAAACTATTTTTGCCAAGCACGAAGGTGCAGTTGCAGCTCCTACTGCTGGTTTGCATTTTAGCCGTGAGCTCATGAAACGCCTTGAATTAAAAGGCATTGAGTTTGCAGAGGTTACCCTGCATGTTGGTTTAGGCACCTTCCGCCCGGTTGAGGTTGAGGACTTGACCAAACACAAAATGGATTCTGAACAGTTTATTATTGAGCAAAAACAGGCTGATATTGTAAACCGGGGCATTGAGCGTAAAAAACGCATTTGCGCTGTGGGCACAACTTCTATGCGCGCTATTGAATCTGCAGTTTCTGCAGGCAAAACACTTAAAGCGGCTAACGACTGGACAAGCAAATTCATATTCCCTCCGTACGATTTCAGCATCGCTAACACCATGATTACCAACTTCCACACTCCTGAATCAACCTTGTTGATGATGATCTGTGCGTTTGGCGGTTATGAAAATGTGATGAATGCTTATGAAGTGGCGGTAAAAGAAAAATATCGTTTTTACAGCTATGGCGATGCCATGCTGATCATCTAATTTTAGATTTGAGACATTAGATTTGAGATATGAGACTTTTCTTATATCTCATTTTTTTTGCTTTAGATTTGAAAAAAATTAGCACTATGTCTTCTCCTCTCACATCTCATATCTCACATCTCACATCTAAAAAAAACTATGCTGTAATAGTTGCAGGAGGTTCGGGCACAAGGATGCAATCGGCTGTTCCCAAGCAGTTTTTGCTACTTAATGGATTACCAGTGCTGATGCATACCATCAGGGCTTTTGAACAATCATGGGTAACTCCGACTATTGTACTGGTTTTACCGCTGACCTATCATGCGTACTGGCAGCAACTTTGTGATGTTCACTCATTTACTACCCCACATTTGCTGGTAGCAGGCGGCGAAACACGTTTTCATTCTGTAAAAAACGGAATTGATCAAATACCTGACAAAGATTCGCTGATAGCTGTCCATGATGCTGTACGCCCGCTTACCAGTAAGCAGATCATCGAAACATCGTATCAGTATGCCGAAAAACATGGCAATGCTGTTACGGCGGTTAAAAGCCGCGATTCAGTAAGGCAGTTAGTTAATGGTAAATCGGTAAGTTTATCAAGAGACCAGATATACCTGATACAAACACCGCAAACCTTCAGGGCCGATTTGCTAAAAAAGGCTTATGAACAACCTTATAGCGATAAATTTACAGACGATGCCAGCGTGATGGAACAATATGGTTTTGAAATACACCTTATCGAAGGTAATCATCAAAACATAAAGATCACCTTTCCTGAAGATTTAATCATTGCCGAACTATTTTTAAATAAAAAACCACAGGCCTGAAGACCAGTGGTTTCTATTTAAATTTCATAATCCGGGGCAGAGATTTTATGCTCTTCTGATAATTCCTAAGAGTACAGCTATAACGGCTATAACTAATAAAATGTGAATAAGCCCGCCAAGGTGGCTAACAAAAAATCCAAATACCCACCCGATTACCAGAATAACGGCGATAATATATAATAAACCTCTCATATTGATTTGTTTTAAAGTTTAACTCCCCAGGATCTGATTGATTATGCCCTTCGGATTACTCCCAATAGCACAGCTATAATAGCTATAACTAAGAGTATGTGAATTAAGCCACCACCAAATGGGTGAATAAATGCTCCGAATAGCCATCCTATTACCAGGATTACAGCGATAATGTACAATAAGCCTCTCATTTTGATATAATTTAAGTGATAAATGTTTTAAGCTTATTACTAAAATCATTCCAAAATGTTATGCCATAAAAAAAGCCCTCAGTTAAAGGGCTTTTTTTATGTTGCTAATATTCGTCTTCGTTGAAAAAGAAATCGTCTTTTGTTGGATAGTCCGGCCATATTTCTTCGATATTCTCATATGGTTCACCATCGTCTTCCAACGCCTGCAGGTTTTCAATAACCTCTACAGGAGCTCCTGAACGAATAGCATAATCAATTAATTCGTCTTTTGTTGCGGGCCAGGGCGCATCTTCAAGGTGAGATGCCAGTTCAAGTGTCCAATACATGTTTCTCTATTTATATTTATTTCAGTAAATTAACTTTTTCGCAAAAGTATAATATTTTCAATTGGAATATCAATATTTTTTTTCAAATTTTTCAAATGCGCGGTATCCATTGGTTTTCAGGTATTTTACGCTCGTTTCCAATTTTACGTGCCAAAGTGAACAGGTAATCGCTCAATCTGTTCAGATAAACATTCACTTTTTCGTCAACGGTACTTTCTTCCGACAGGTGAACGGTAATCCTTTCGGCCCTACGGCAAATACATCTTGCAATATGGCAAAACGAAATGATATTATTTCCGCCCGGTAAAATAAAATGACGTAATTCAGGCAATTGCCCATTCATGGCATCTATTTCCTGTTCCAGCAATTCCACATCAGCGATATGCAGGTCAGGTATGATCATTTTTGACTTCTCGGGGTCTGACGCCAGTGAGGAGCCAATAGTAAACAATCTGTCCTGAATCTGCTTCAACATCTCCTTATCGTGGCCTGCTATATCCTGATCCCGGATAAGACCAATATAAGAATTAAGTTCATCAACAGTGCCGTAGCTTTCAATACGCAAATGGTGCTTAGGCACGCGGGTACCTCCTATCAATGATGTAAACCCTTTATCACCCGTTTTAGTATATATTTTCATTTAGATTATGAGCAAAATTTGTTTTTTTAAATATAGAAAATCCGCTAATGCTTTCTTTTAAATACCGTCAAATACTATATCAAATCAAAAAACCACACGCTTTTGTTTGTCATTGAAATTCATTATTTTTAATTATTCTTTCAGTAAAATAATTTTAAACGTATTCAAGTGAAGCGGACGAGAGTTATTTTGGAAAGTATTGTGCATCCTTAGTTACTTATTTGGAGTTTTAAGGAATGCAATTTTTATAGCTTTAACGAGCTGTAATTCACTGCTATATAAGAGTTTGGCTTTTATGCCAGGCTCTTATTTTTTGAACGCCTTTATTCTTGTACCCATGATACCGAATAGTAATTGTTATTATTTGTGTTTAGCGCCCTTATTTTCGCTTCATAGTAGTCATTCCATTTTTTTACTTCCTGTTTTATTAAACTTTTCTTTGCATCGTCTATTCTGCTGTTATTTTCCTTTAATCGTTTATAAAGTGCATCATATAACGCAGTTGCTTTATCAATATCATCATCAAAGTCGTGCATTTTCCAGTCATCCAATAATTCAGGGTATGGAGTGTCATCGCTAATGGTAATCATCTCCTCCGCCTTAACGCTGTTATCATCGTCAACTGCTTTAATCATTTTTTTACATGCATTTCTCAAATTTATCATGATTTTCAAAAGCTTCTTTTTCTTCTCCCTTTCAGACCGCGCTCTTGCATCAGCTTCCTGTCTTAGCCGCTCCCGGTTTTTAGTAGCCTCGTCAATAAGGTATTTAAGCCAAAATCCCAATATTCCTAAAATTACCCCTTCTGCTAATATCTTTATCAATTCTAATTTTACATCATCCTGCTTTGTACCTGCAACCAGGTAAAGGCAGTAAATAGCTTTAGTTGCCATCAAAACAACTATAACTATTGAAACCAAAATCCAGAGGTTCTTACTTTTCATTTACAATGGTGATATGGGCTATATAAAATTAGCAGATATGTTTGTTAATAAATTATTATTTTTATGTATTCCAATTAAATTAATAGCACCATGTAAGTAAAAGCTTAATTTCAACAAATCCATGCACTATTCCATCACATTTCCGATTGTTGATCTGAGGCCTGTTTTACCGGAAACAAACAAGCTAAAAAAACCATCATGGCCTATTGTGAAACTCGAAGAAAAAATCCCCTTTATCAGGAATTTTGGTTGCATTAAAGACCGCTTAAATGGCGGTAGTGAATATTGGGGCAGCGAGGATAAATTTTGCGATGCAACGGGCGTTATACAATTCGGTAAGCTATCAAATAACACCAAACCAATTTATCGCAGATTTTTTTCCGATGGTCTGTTTATGAATAAATTAGAAATAGGCCTGGAACATAGGGAATACTATGATGAATTAAATGGCAATAGTTTTAATCTGGAAAACGCAATAAAAGACCTATCGCAGTTAAAAGTAAATTTCAAGAACAAAAATTTACCGCCCGTTTCTCTATTTGAAAGTGGTAAAAATATAGCATCCTGCTATGCAGATGCCTCAACCGCCGCAAAGTTGAGAGATCAATACATATACAATAACCTGATTTCGGGTAATCCTCTTGCGTTGGTAGTTTATAATAACGGTAAACCTGTGCAGTTACCGGCGAACGCAAAGTTAGTTTTAAGTGAAATTGATGCTATTAAGCATATAAATAAAGTAACCTTGCACAGCATAATGCTGCCAATAGGCCATCAACGATTAAAGATGTGGCTTTTAGGGATACCTGATCTGGATAAAAAACTAAGCAGCAGCGATCAACTTTTATGGGATAAAACCCTCCGTGACCTCAGAATAAACTTATCACGTATCCATATCGAAAAAGAAACTACCGCGGTTATTCTCACTAATATTAATACTAAAAGTATACGATTTAAAAAACAATCAGACGAGGCAAATCTGATTGAGTTTTACCTGGGGAAAATTTCTGAGAAGATACTAAAGAAAAAAAGATTTAATCTGGATCAGAATAATTTGCTCGACTTTGCTTTAAAATGCGATATTGACATTTATGCCGGCGAAAACCAAACCTTGGAAGAGCTGCTTGATTTTATTGAAAATAAATATTTAAAAAACGATTTAAAGCAAATTTTCCCACAATGAGATGTAATACGGGGAAATATTTATTGAGATATTTGAAAACTCAATATAGCTTATAACGTTATTGTTGTTTACAATATTTATAAAGGGGAAATATGTCCTTTCATTCAAAGTCAAGAATTATGAGATCGATCATATCATCATCTAAGTTAATCGCAGTAGTATTTTCGGCCCTGGTAATTTCGGCCTTTAGCTGCGGCAACAGCAACAATAGCAGTTCAAAGCAAGCTGCTAAGGCTCCTGCTCCGCAAAAAGCGGTCTCCATATCTAGCCTTATCAGTGAGCAGCAATTTAATGATCTTTTTCCCCAACGCGACAAATTTTACTCTTACACCGCCTTTGTAAAAGCAGCCGATGAACTGGGTCAGGTAAAGATAAAAGTAACCAGGCGGGCTCTATCTGTTTATCAATATATACGTACCGATAAAAAAACGGGTAAATCGGCAGTTGTACGGCAGGATGTGGACTGGAACGAGGAATGGGCCAAGAAGAAACCCGACAGCACCTTTTCTGTTGACTATGGTAACTTTTGCACCCAGTTTGATGCCACGCTTAATAAAAAGGAGTTAGCAGCATTTTTCGCCCACATAGCGCATGAAACCCGTCATGGGGTAAATGCCACCTATACCGATGGACTAATGCTGATACACGAAAGCAACACCGCCTTAACCTATATAGCCGAAAGTGACGAGTACCCACCTGTTGCCGGTAAAAAATACTATGGCCGCGGCCCAATGCAGCTAAGCTACAATGGCAATTACGGACTGGCGTCCAACTGTATATTCGGTGACCCGAAGATATTGTTAAACAACCCCGACCTCGTAGAAACTGATCCGGTAGTAGCCTTTAAAGCCGCCATTTATTTTTGGATGACGCCTGAAAGCCACAAACCATCGGCCCATGATGTAATGACCGGTAAGTGGCAGCCTAATGCTGTTGATAAGGCTAAAGGCCGCACCCCTGGTTTCGGTATGACCATTAACATCGTAAATGGCGAAGTGGAATGTAATAAAGGCGACAACATGTACAACATGAACGACCGTATTGGCTTTTATCAGTTCTTTTTAAAGAAAATGGGTATTACCGATGCTAATTGCGCCTGCTCATGCGGTAAAATGGAGCCGTATAGATATAGTGAATAAATTACTGTTGTAACACCGCCGGCAAAATGTAACGTTCCATCATTTTGTCAACCTGTGGATGTGCATACGGGGTGTTATAGGCCGTAGCCATAACAATAACCACCAAAGGCTCATTTGTAAAAACGAATATCTTATTGCCTCCGTTGCCGGTACAGTAATAAGTTTCGTAAGGTTTATTATTTACAGTATAAGTCTTGTTCCAGAACAGGTAGCCATAGTAACCCTTTCCAACCACATCCTCGGGCAATGTAAGCTGTTTGCTAAAAGATTGCTTTACCCAGCTTTGCGGGACAATCTGTTTGCCGTTCCACAGGCCCATGTTTTTGTAAAGTTGACCAAATTTGGCATAATCTAACGAGCACATTTGTAAGCCACCACCAGTAAATACCACATGTTGTGGGGTATATACCCATTTATAATTCTTAATATTTAAAGGTTTAAATAATTTTTCGTCGGCATATTTTTCCAATCCACCCGGAACTGTTTTATTTAATATATCACCTAAAACATTAACACCGGCTGTAAAATAACGCCACTGCCTGCCGGCTGTTTTGGTGCTATCTACACGCAGGTCAAGAGCAAACTTTACCCAATTTCCTGTAGGGTACATGTTATTTTCGTTGCCGGGAGAGCTATCGTCATTATCATCTGCATCAAACACAGAGCTCATGGTAAACAAACTTTTTAAAGAAATACTATCTTTTTTTGATGAATAATTTTTGTACTGTTTTAAATCATAAAAATCATGAAGCGTTTGATCTTCATTTTTAATATATCCGTCACGAATAGCCATACCCATTAATGCCGATGTAAAACTTTTGGATACAGAACGAGGGTCGTGAAGCGAATCGCGCGTGCTGCCATTAAAATATTCTTCAATAAGCAGCTTGCCGTTTTTAATAACAATAACGCTTGTGATATCTTTTAACCTATTTTGAGCTATCATGCCATTCATCTCCATGATCTTCTTTTTATCGAATACATCTGTTGATACCGGCCAGCCACTATTGGGCCTGATAGGCTGTAATGCCACATCCTTTTGATTAAGCGTTGGCACAATAAATTTAAGTTCGCCCTCTGCTATCAAATCGCCAACCTTTAAAGCCGAAATGTCTATATAAGGGCGCACTTCAATTTTCAACAAATGTGTTCCTATTGTTAATGCATCCTCTCCTCCGTGGTTCATAAAACGGTTCCAGAGAAAACGCCCCCACGAATCTTCTTCGCGGTTACTAATTAACGGAACCCCAATAGTTAGTTTAGTATTTTTAACTGCAGGTAAATTAGCGCCCTTGTTCAAATTCTCCTGATATGTTTTCTTGCCGTCTACATAAAAAGTAAACTGAAAATTTCCCTTGTTCAATTGCTCAACACTTAAAGCAGGATTTAATGTGTGTTGATAATTAGTGAGGGAATTGGCCAAAAAAAGCCGCATATATATGTTATTTCTGGGGCTTGCTTCAAAACTCCTCAGTAAATCGGTTTGCCTTAGTTTTTCCAGGGCAATAGTATCGCCTATAAAAACCACCTTACCTAAATTGGATTTATGAATGGGTGATGTAACCGGATCTGGCTCAATTATATTAGCTGTTTGAGCAAACAACTGCCCGGTAGCTATAATAGTCAGAATAAGGAGGATGTAGCGTTTCATTGTAAAAAATGTATTTGCAAATCATCGGATATCCTGCGTTTATAGGTTTGTATCTCTTACACCTCTTCTGTTCTGCGGTTTACAGTTTGGATCTCGGTATTGAGGTAATCATTCTCAATCAGACCATCGCGCATACGTACAATGCGGTGGGCGTGTTTGGCTATATCTTCTTCGTGGGTTACTAATATAATGGTATTGCCTTTGGCATGTATATCCTCAATCAGTCCCATTATTTCAATTGATGTTTTGGTATCCAGGTTACCAGTAGGCTCATCAGCCAAAATAATTGATGGATCATTGATGAGCGCACGGGCTACGGCTACGCGCTGTCTTTGTCCGCCAGATAGTTCATTAGGTTTATGATCAATACGGTTACCAAGACCTACATTTTTAAGGGCATTGGTTGCCCGTTGCATACGTTTTTCTTTATTGATGCCCGCGTAAATTAAGGGCAAGGCTACATTATCAAGGGCGGTATTACGCGGCAGCAAGTTAAATGTCTGGAAAACGAAACCAATTTCGGAGTTACGTACTTCGGCAAGTTCATTATCAGACATGTGGCTTACATTGATGCCGTTCAATATATATTCACCCTTTGACGGGGTATCCAGGCAGCCTAAAATATTCATCAGGGTTGACTTGCCCGAACCGGATGGGCCCATTAACGCTACAAACTCACCCTTGTTGATAGATAACGAAACCGATTTAAGCGCATGAATTACTTCGGAGCCTATTACGTACTTGCGCCCGATATCATTTATAGTTATTAGTGGTTTAGCAGTATTTACCGGCTCCATATATGTTTTTTGTTTGGACTAAGGTTTAGGTACGATTGTTACAAGATAGATTAAAAATTCAGGTTACTACTGCATTCATTTTAGCCTTCAGCTTATTTTTCAATCACTTTAGCCACCAGGAAGTAATTTTCATCATGCTTGGGCGCGTTTTCTAATGCTTCTTCATGAGTAACGCGTTGCTTTACCTCATCCTCACGTAACACATTTACGTCGTCGCTCATGTAAACCAGCGGTTCAACTCCCGATGTATCCAATTCATTAAGCTTGGCCATAAAGTCAAGTATCTTGCTCATGTCCTTTATCATTTCCTCTTTTTCCGTTTCGTTAAGCTCCAAACGGGCCAGGTGGGCAACTTTTTCAACTGTTTCTTTATCTATAGTCATGCTTGTGGCAATTTCTTTTTAATAATGGCATAAACCTCATCGCGTAACGCGTCCGCATCGTCTAAGGTCAAATGTGCCGTTTCAATGGGTTTATGTACAAATATATCACAAATTCCGGGTCTGCTGCCAAATTCCTTTCCGGTATCCCAAAGCACTTTCCAGGTATCCATCGATGTTACGGGTATTATAGGCACCTTCATTTCAATAGCGAGCCTGAAAGGGCCATTCTTAAACGAGTGCAAAACCGGCGGATAAGCATCGGGAATAGTAGCTTCCGGAAATATTACTACACTTACCCCGTCCTTCAACTTTTCAGACGCCAGTTTAAACGCCCGGAATGACGACATTTTACTTTCGCGGTTAACGGTAATATCAATAGTGGTAAAAAAATACCTGAGTACAAAATGATCAAGCAGCTCGGCCTTGCCCATAAAGCAATGGTTGTTGCGCAAGTTGGTACTAATGGCCGATACATCA
Source organism: Mucilaginibacter sabulilitoris (assembly GCF_034262375.1). Lineage (NCBI taxonomy): Bacteria > Pseudomonadati > Bacteroidota > Sphingobacteriia > Sphingobacteriales > Sphingobacteriaceae > Mucilaginibacter > Mucilaginibacter sabulilitoris. The sequence goes on along the minus strand of NZ_CP139558.1, from coordinate 3,278,286 downwards.
AGATTTGAGGTATGGTTTGGACATATTACATAGGTTCTGCTCCAATCGATGGGCTGTTCAAATGTCGCCCTGTAAAAAATGCCGGATATTGCTGAGCTTATCAGGGCAATAAACTGCCTTATTTTGTTAATGTACTTATATAGCCAGGGCCTTTTTTTGAGCAGATATAATACCGGCCAAAATAATATAAAAAAGAAGCCAACACTATACTGGTAAAAATAAGTGTGTATTCTTTTCAATGCTAATTTCATGGCGACCAAAATTAGAAAAATTCCTCGCTTAAGCGCAAGCTAAACTGTTACTAACTGTCGGCACCGCCTGGATTTTCTGCTCATCATATTGTAATCCCTGATTCTCAATATGATTTTCATCCTTACCAGAAATAGAAAAATTACTTACTTTCGCAACCTATGGAAACTGTTGTTAGTGGCATCCGTTCAACCGGAAATTTACACTTAGGAAATTATTACGGGGCATTGCAAAACTTTATAAAGATGCAAAATGAATACAATTGCTTCTTTTTCATTGCCGATCTGCATTCGTTAACTACACACCCCACTCCTGCCAATCTGCACGGTAACGTAAAGCAGGTTTTGGTAGAATATTTGGCCGCCGGTATCAATCCGGATACGGCTACCATATATATACAAAGTGATGTACCCGAAGTAACCGAGCTGTACCTGTACCTGAACATGAACGCCTACATGGGCGAACTGGAACGCAGTACATCGTTTAAAGACAAAGTACGCGCCCAACCTGATAATGTAAACGCCGGACTGCTTACCTACCCGGTTTTAATGGCTGCCGATATCCTTATTCATCGGGCTACCAAGGTGCCAGTTGGTAAAGATCAGGAACAACACCTGGAGATGTCACGTACTTTTGGAAATCGTTTTAACAGACTTTACAATCACGAATATTTCCCGGAGCCTTACGCGTTTAACTTCAGTAATAACCTCGTAAAAATTCCGGGGCTTGATGGTAAAGGAAAAATGGGCAAATCGGAGGGTGAAGGCAATGCTATTTTCCTGAGCGATACTCCTGAAGCCATCCGCAAGAAAGTAATGCGCGCTGTAACTGACAGCGGCCCTACTGCAGAAAATCAGGAAAAACCATCAGAGATTCAAAACCTGTTTGACCTGATGAAAGTGGTTTCTACCCCTGATACTTTAGTTCATTTTGATAACCTATATAATAGCTGCACAATCCGTTACGGCGATTTAAAAAAACAGCTGGCCGAAGACATGATCAACGCTACCGCCCCTATCCGCGATTGTATTAATGCCATTGCCGGCGATGCTGAATACTTAAGAAAGGTAGCCCAGCAAGGAGCAGACAAAGCCAGGGAAAGTGCCTCAAAAACCATCAGAGAAGTGCGGGAAATCATCGGCTTTAAGAAATTTTAATTGATAGTTTGTTGGTAGTTTATTGTTCAAAATGTATTTTTAGTGCTTGCACATAAGTATTGGTTAAACTTTAATTGGCATTTTTCGTTAAAGCTATCAACCACTTATCATCAAACTATCAACAACTAACAAATACATGCACATAGCTATTGTAGGAAACATAGGAGCCGGTAAAACCACACTTACCGAAATGCTGGCCAAAAATTACGGATGGGACCCAGTGTTTGAGGCTGTTGATAATAACCCTTATCTGGAAGACTTTTACAGCGATATGAAACGCTGGAGCTTTAACCTGCAAATTTATTTCCTGAACACCCGCTACCGCCAGATTGTCGATATACAAAAAAGTGGTCGCAATATTTTGCAGGACCGTACCATTTATGAAGATGCCTATATTTTTGCCGAAAACCTGCACGATATGGGCCTCATGACTACCCGTGATTACGAAAATTATCAATCTATATTTGATAATATAACCGAATTTATAAAACCACCTGATCTGTTAGTTTACCTCAAAGCGTCGGTGCCTACACTGGTTAACAACATACAGCGCCGGGGCCGGGAATATGAGATCGGGATTCGTTTAGATTATCTTTCCAAACTGAACGAAAAATATGATAAATGGATAAAGAACTACAAGCTGGGCAAGTTGCTTATACTCGATAAAGATAATCTTGATTTTGCAAACAATACCGAAGATATGGCTACAATAGTAAACCTAATTGAACGGGAAATTAACGGGTTGTTTTAAAGAGGTTTTACGTGGGACGTTACACGTTTTATGTTTTGGGTACATTCACATATTAAAAACAAATCATTAATTGTTCTACTAGGCACACGTATAACTTACAACCTAAAACGTACAACTTAAAAATGAAAATCCTTGGTATCATACCCGCCCGTTACGCATCTTCCCGGTTTCCGGGCAAGCCTTTGGTTGATATTGCGGGCAAAAGCATGATTCAGCGGGTTTACGAGCAGGCAAAAAAGTGCAACAGTTTAAGTGAAGTAATTGTAGCTACCGATGATGACCGCATATTTAATCATACCCAAGCCTTTGGCGGCATAGCCGTAATGACGGCCGATACCCACCAAAGCGGTACCGATCGTTGTGCCGAAGTGGCACGGCTGCATCCTGAATATGATGTAATTATTAACATACAGGGCGATGAACCTTTTATCGATCCGCAGCAGATCACTAAGTTAACAGCCTGTTTCAATGATGCTGACACTCAGTTAGCCACACTCATAAAACGGATTAAAACAGCTGAAGAGCTTTTTAACAGCAACTCACCTAAAGTGGTTGTCAATAAACTTTCTGAAGCGGTTTATTTTTCGCGCTCTACCCTACCGCATATCCGCGGACAGGAGCCTGAGAACTGGCTGGAATTTCATACGTTTTTTAAACATATCGGCATCTACGGCTACAGGGCCGATGTGTTGCAGCAAATTACAAAACTCCCGGTATCATTGTTAGAGAAGGCCGAAAGCCTTGAGCAGTTGCGCTGGATTGAAAACGGTTACCGCATAAAAGTTGCCGAAACCAACCTGGAAACCTACGCCGTTGATGTGCCTGAAGATCTGCAGAAATTGAATACGATGTTTTAGGCGTGCAACAATAAATAAAACCATGTCATTGCGAGGAGGAACGACGAAGCAATCGCAAACCAACAGGCCTGTCTGTATATAAGCGATTGCCACGCTGCGCTCGCAATGACATAGTATTATAAGTATTGTCCTTACTCTCTGTTCAATAAAGCCGCAAACTTGTTCCCATAATCATCCAATTGAGCTTGAAACCGGTTATGCAGGGCTGTTTCCTGGTAATTTTTAGTAGTATCAACCAAACCATTCAATACATAAAGCTGGTATTGTACCTCACCCGTGTTCAGGGCCTCGGGCTTATTTTGCAACAAAGCATAGTTATATGCCAACTGACCGGTAAGGTAATGATCAATGCCTTTTACATAACGGTTAGCCAGCTCTTTATCGTTCAACTTATAGGCTACCTGCGCCAAAAGCAGTTTGCGATGTGCCGAATCAATATTGGGATTAATATCCGGCATTTCCCGGTCAAACTTATGCAGGGTGTTTAAAGCCAGATCATTATGGCCATCTTTGATAAGTCCCTGGGCCAAATCATGGAAAGTGGTCTCCATAAACGGATAAAACTCGGTTCTTGAAACTGGGTCTAAATATTTGGCATGTTTAAAATTTCCGAATTTAAATTTGTTCATCACGTTATTATACATAACCAGGCTATTTACCTTGCTCAGCTGATTTTGCAATGAGGTATCGGCCTTAAACGGTATCAGGTGATAAACAAACCCTTCTTTGTAGCAATAGGGCTGTAATCCCCTCATATTATCCGGACTAAATCCGATACTAAAGCAAATTGGTCGTTTCCAGTTATTATGCGCTATGATATCCGTCAAAGCCAAATCGTCTTTAAACATATAATTGGCATCGTATTTCCATTCCATGCTTTTGGTCAACATGTTTTTTTGACCGGGACTGATTACTCCATTTTTCACTATTTCGTCGGGATTGATGGCCATTTTAAAGTTTCTGGTAGGTAAATAGTTCATGGTTTCGCCATTTTGGTATTGCACCTTGGTTCGGCTGTCATCAGAGGTTATAAAATCAAACACATCTTTTACATCAACATAACCGGATATTTTAGCGTCGCTATAAGCAACTACATCGCGAGTACCCTGTTTGTATTTATCAAAGGACATGGTAACAGGCAAAGGAGCCGATTGGTTCATTGGCCGCTGCATTTGCCTTATGTACCAATCCATGCCAAATAAACTATTGCATACTATCCGCACATCAGGCCTTACACCTTCTACCTCCTGGTCATACCACAGCGAGTAGGTATCATTATCGCCATAGGTAAACAGGATAGCGTTTTTGGGGCACGATATCAGGAAATTATAAGCCATATCATGCGCAATGGTTTTGGTTGAGCGATCATGCCCGCCCCATTCCTGCCTGGCCAGTAAAACAGGTGCTGCCAGCAAACACACACCAACCGATGCCAGCGCTGCCCCCCGGGCATTCACTTTGCGCCGAACAAAATCGTTAATTGCCAGCACGCCCAACCCTATCCAAATAGCAAAGGCATAAAAAGAACCTACATAAGAGTAATCGCGCTCACGGGGTTGTATGTTTATCTGGTTAACATATAAAACAATAGCCAGTCCGGTAAAAAACCAAAGCAGGGCAATTATTATAGCATCACCTTTCTTTTGTTTAAAATGATAAAACATGCCCATTAGACCAACAATCAATGGCAGTGCGTATAAGGGAGTGTATAAATTTGAACTGGTTAACGATTTTGGTAAATGCTTACCGCCATCAAATAAACCCGATGTCCAATTACCATCAATAGCTACAGTGCTGGTTTGCCCGTCCAAATCATTATAGCGGCCAACAAAGTTCCACATAAAATAGCGCCAATACATCTGGTACATCTGCCAGCTCAGCATCCATCTCATGTTATCGGCAAAGGTTGGCCTTTGCCCATCGGCCAGTTGTAGCCATTGTTTGTAGAACTGCACATTTTGAGTATAATCCTGATCCCCTTCGGTACTGTGCATACGAGGCATTATGCTGTTATGGTCAAATACATAATTTGGCTTTTTACCGGCTACTTCATAACGGTTCCGGCCTTTGCGGTACATGGCAGTGCCTTCGCTCTGATCAATAACTTTGGCATCAAAATAAGGACCATATAGTAAAGGGTTATCGCCGTATTGCACACGGTTGAGGTAACCATTAAGCGTAAATGCGTTATCGGGATGCGAGTTGTTGAGATCGGTATTTGCCGAAGCGCGAATAGGTATATAAGCAAACGAGCCATAACCAAAATATATAAATGCTAAACACACCAGCGCCAGGTTCAACGCAGGCTTTTTGTTGCGGATGCTGTAAATGATGCCTGCTACCAGTAACGCCACAATAAGCAGAAAAAAGCTTATGGCACCACTCCAAAAACCAAGCCCCAGTGTATTTACAAAAAACAAGTCGAAATAGGCAGCTATTTTTATGGTGTACTCCCTGATGCCATACTGAACCAAACCCAGTATAACAATACTGATCGTAAAAGCCAAAAGACCGCTTTTCCATGAAGGTTTTTTATACCGGCGCAAATAATAAACCATAGTAATAGCCGGAATAGTGAGCAGGTTTAACAGGTGTATGCCAATGGAAAGCCCCATGATGTAGGCAATAAGCACTATCCATTTATCCGCACCCGGTTCATCGGCATGGGCGTCCCATTTTAAAATGGCCCAGAATACTACTGCTGTGCATAAAGACGATAGGGCGAATACGATGGTTTCCACTGCCGAAAACCAAAAAGTATCGGTATAGGCAAACGCCAGTGCTCCCACCAGTCCGGCTCCCATGATGGATATCAGCTGGGGTGTAGTTGGTGTTTCGTCTCTGGTAAGGAGTATTTTTTTGGCCAGCGCGGTAATTGTCCAGAACAAAAACATTACCGTTGCACCGCTGGCCAGGGCCGAGCCCAAATTCGTAAAATAAGGCACTTTAGTATTATCGCCCAGGGATAAAAGCGAAAAGAGTTTACCCAGCATGGCAAACATAGGGTAACCCGGCTGGTGCGAGACCTGCAGCCGGTAAGCGCAGGAAATAAACTCGCCGCAATCCCAAAAACTAACAGATGGTTCCAGGGTTAAAACATAGGTGCCAAAGGCTATCAACAGGCATAGCCAGCCTAACAGGTTATTGATTTTATTATAGCTCATGGTAAATAAGGTTGTAAAGTTTAGTCATATGTAATTGTGCTACAATTTCGGGCGAAATTGCTAAACCTCCATGCACATTAACATTACTTAACAACTTTTAACAGAATTTAACTAATTGATTTAAAGCATTTAACATCTCATCTCAATCAATTGTCAGTATTATTATCCTAAGTGTTCGGAAGATTGAATTTTTAAAAGAAACTCGTCATTTATAGCGCTGAAGCGGGAAAGGACCAGGGAACCTTCAATGTTCACGTTCACAGATGTATGAACATCATGAACATTTATGAACCCCTGATAATCAATTATTTGCATTTACAGCATCAAAACAAAATACGGTACACGGACGGTCATTGCTAATCGTATAATCTTTCAAGAGATAGCTTATTGCCTTTGCGTTTTTATTGCCTTACACGTTAACAGAAAATAAGTTACCTTTTAATGCTCAAATCCTTTTCAACAATTGTAATTTCATCAGTCAAACTCCTAAAATTTTTCTTACTTTTGTATCCCGTACACAAACAATTGGTTTCGGCATAAAACCGGGCCCTTTTAAAAAAAATCATGACTAAATATATTTTTGTTACGGGCGGCGTTACCTCGTCGTTAGGAAAAGGTATTATCTCTGCTTCTTTAGCTAAACTCCTTCAATCGCGCGGTTATCGTGTCACTATCCAAAAGTTTGATCCCTATATCAACATCGATCCGGGAACATTGAACCCCTATGAACACGGAGAATGCTATGTTACCGAAGATGGTGCCGAAACAGATCTTGACCTTGGCCATTACGAACGTTTTTTAAATACCCCTACATCAAAAGCAAATAATATTACTACAGGTCGCATTTATCAGAATGTGATCAATAAAGAACGCGAAGGCGCCTTTTTAGGTAAAACCGTACAGGTGGTACCGCATATAACCGACGAAATAAAACGCAACTTCCGTATACTGGGCGAAAGCGGCGAATATGATATTGTGATCACCGAATTGGGCGGCACAGTAGGCGACATTGAATCGCTCCCTTATATTGAGGCTGTACGCCAGTTCAGATGGGAAATTGGCTCCGGAAATTCTATCGTTATTCATCTTACATTGGTTCCTTTCCTGGCTGCAGCCGGCGAATTAAAGACCAAACCTACCCAGCACTCTGTAAAAATGCTGCTGGAGTATGGTATACAGCCCGATATCCTGGTTTGCCGTACCGAGCATCACCTCACCAATGATATCCGTAAAAAAATAGCCTTGTTCTGTAACGTAAACATCAACGCGGTTATTGAATCGATTGATGCATCAACCATTTATGATGTGCCTTTGCTGATGTTAAAAGAGCAGTTAGACAAAACGGTACTTACCAAACTGAAGCTATCGCATAAGCTGGAACCCGACCTGGAAAACTGGAAAGATTTCCTGGGCCGTTTAAAAAATCCAACTGCCGATGTACGTATTGCGCTGGTTGGTAAATACGTGGAACTGCCTGATGCTTATAAGTCTATCTCTGAAGCTTTTATACATGCGGGTGCCAAAATGGAGTGCAAGGTAAGGGTTGAATATATCCCGTCAGAAACTTTAACACCCGAAAACGCCGTTGAACGCCTGAAAGGTTTGCATGGTGTACTGGTGGCGCCGGGCTTTGGCGAGCGTGGTTTTGAGGGCAAAATACAGGCTATACGCTATGTGCGCGAAAATAATATTCCGTTTTTCGGCATCTGTTTAGGTATGCAATGTGCTGTTGTTGAATTTGGCCGCAATGTTTTAGGCCTTAATAATGCCAACAGTACCGAAATGAACCCTGATACCCTATACCCGGTAATTGGTATGATGGAAGATCAAAAGAACATTACCAACAAAGGCGGAACCATGCGTTTGGGTGCTTATCCCTGCGACCTTAAAAAAGGCAGCAAAGCCGCAGTTATATACGGAAAAACCCACATTTCTGAGCGCCACAGGCACCGTTATGAGTTTAATAACGATTACCTGAAACAATACGAAACAGCCGGTCTGGTACCATCAGGCATTAATCCGGAAAACAATCTGGTAGAGATTGTGGAATTAAAAAACCATCCGTTTTTTGTGGGAGCGCAATTTCATCCCGAATTAAAATCAACAGTTGCAAATCCGCATCCACTTTTTATTAACTTTGTCGCCGCTTCGCTGGCTTATGCCCGCAAGAAATAAGTATAGCGAATAAGAATTTGGCTAAGAAGAATGAAGGATTTCGACTGGACCGCGTTTACAAAACGGATTGCTGTTAAAGCAGATCTGGCAGGTATTTATAATGCCTGGACCCGTTCTGCTGATATAGAAAGGTGGTTTTTAGAAAAAGCTGAGTTTTACACTAACAAAAATGAACTTCTGGCATCTAACCATCAGGTTAGTAAAGGATGTTCTTATAAATGGTACTGGTATTTGTTTCCTGATTTTATGCCCGGTTTTATTAAAGAGGCAAATGGTAAGGATTTGATACAATTTACTTTTGAAGGAGAATGCCTGGTTGATGTTAATTTAACCGAGCAGAACGGATATACAATAGTTGAATTAAAACAGCACAATATTCCTACTGACGATAACTCAAAAAAACACGTAAGGTTAGGTTGCTCCAATGGCTGGGCTTTTTATCTTACTAATTTAAAATCGGTATACGAAGGCGGGATAGACCTGAGAAATAAAGACGAAAATTTAACAGTGATGATCAACAACTGATCATTGGATACAATAGATAATGGATAAAAATACATTTACAGGATTATTCCTGATTATGGCTATTATAGCTGGCTCAATTTACTTCCTGAAGCCATCTGACGCCGAACTTAAAAAAGAACGCCTGGTACAGCAACAGGACTCTTTGAAAAAGGCTGGTCTGGCCAAAGCAAGTACACCTGCTGCAGCAAAAGCTGATACCGCTAACGGTAAACCGACAGTAGCAGATTCGGCCACTTTAAGAAGCCCTTTTGGTGCAGCCTCAATAGGCAGCGAGAAGCTGGTAACACTGGAGAATAAGGACCTGATTGTAAAACTAAGCACACGTGGTGGTAAAGTTGCTTCGGTTGAACTGAAAAACTTTAAAACTTTTGATAAAAAACCGCTGGTACTTTTTAGCGGCCCTCAAACTCATTTTGGTTTAGTTTTTTCTGCCGGCGAAAAAAAGATCAATACCGATGAGTATTACTTTACATCAACCGCACCCGAACTTAAAGTTGCCGAAAATGATTCGGCCTCAGTTACGTTGCGTTTAAGCTACAGCGCTACCCAGTATATTGATTATGTGTATAGCTTAAAAGGTACCGGCTATAAACTGGGCCTTACCATTAAACCTACCGGGCTTGATGGCGTTATCAATAACAGTAGTTCTGTTAACCTAAACTGGGCAGCCAGCCTGCACAAACAGGAAAAAGATATTAAACAAGAGCGTCAGTACTCAACAGTATATTATTATAATACCGAAAATCACGATGATTATCTGAGCGTATCTAAAGATGACCAAAAAGAGATCAGTGATAAAAAAATGGTATGGGTTGCCTTTAAGCAGCACTTCTTTTCTAACGTACTGATCTCCAAAGGCGGCATCAGCAAATCAAACTTAGCTGTAAGTACTGATGTTACCGATTCGGCCGATGTTAAGCAAATGAAAGCAGACCTGACCATTGCGCGTGCTACTGACGGCACGGTACCATTAGAATTTTATTTTGGACCAAACCGCTATTCTACTTTAAAAGCTCAGGGTAATGATCTGCAAAAGCTGGTAGACCTGGGCTGGGGACCATTAAAATATATAAACCAGTTTGCTGTATTACCGGTATTTAACTTCCTGAAACAGTTTAACTGGAATTACGGACTTATCATTTTAGCATTAACTATAGTGCTTAAGCTGGTGTTATCGCCACTTACCTACAAATCATATCTGTCAATGGCCAAAATGCGTGTGCTAAAGCCGGAAATGGATGAAATTAAAACTAAAGTTGGTGAGGATAATCCTACCCTGTTACAACAGGAATATTTAAAGCTTTACAAAAAAGCCGGCGTAAACCCGTTAGGTGGTTGTTTACCATTGCTCATTCAAATGCCTATCGTGATCGCGTTCTTCCGTTTTTTCCCAAGCTTATTTGAGTTGCGCGGTGAAAGCTTTTTGTGGATGCATGACCTGTCGACCTATGACGCGGTAGTTACTTTCCCGAACATTCCTTTAATTGGTGATCACATCAGTTTAATGTGTTTGCTGATGACTATATCAACATTGATATATACTTATTTCAATAACCAGATTTCGGGTGCTACCGGCCAGATGAAATATATTGGCTACATTACTCCTATCATATTCCTGGCTACATTGAACAGCTATCCATCAGGTTTGAACTACTATTACTTCCTGGCTAACATGCTTACCTTCTTACAGCAATACCTGATTAAATTCATGGTTGATGATAAAAAGATACATGCCCAGATACAGGAAAACAAAAAGAAACCTGATGATCCGAAAAAGAAAAAGTCAGGTTTTGGAGCACGCATGGAAGAAATGATGCGTCAGCAACAGGCACAAGCTGCTAAGAAGAAATAGTTTTTGTTGGACCTTAGACTATTGGACTTTAGGACTTTGAGACGAAAGACTTTAAGATAAAAGACAAAGCCCGGAATATAATAGTGCCTGTTGCACAACTAACAGCGGTCTTTCAAAAAACACAATTGCTAATTTGGCAATTGTGTTTTTTTCTTATAAGTATTTGTTAATCAGCTATTTGTTTTGTATATTAAAGGCATGCAAGGCAAAAAAGATTACCAGGAGAAGCTATTCATCCGATTTCAGCTTTCCGATTACGTTCCGGCTGACAATTTCTACAGGCGGTTAAGAAGCATACTTGATCTCTCTTTCCTTTATGATTCGACCGCGAAGTATTATGGCAACGAAGGCCAAAAGAGCATTGACCCTGTCGTGTTCTTTAAACTGATGCTGGTGGGTTATCTGGAAAACATGAATAGCGACCGACGTATTATCATCACATCACGGATGCGCATGGATATTCTTTATTTTATCGGCTATGACCTGGATGAAGAACTACCATGGCATTCCACCCTGAGCCGGACACGCCAACTTTACGGGGAGGAAACGTTTACTGCCATTTTCAAAACGGTACTGAAACAATGTATCGATAACGGTTTGGTCGCTGGTCGGCGACAGGCTGTAGATAGTGTGCTGGTGAAAGCCAATGCCGCCCTGTCCAGTGTGGTCGAACGTCAGATATTGGATGATGCTGCAGGCTATGGCAAGGAGTTGGATGCACACACTGAAAAGCTATCTTCGGATAATATCATTCACCTGCCTGATCATCTTTCAGCCAGCCAGGCTTCTGCCAAACAAAAACCCAAGCCGGTAAATCAAGCCAGGGTAAGCCCATCCGACACTGATGCCCGCATATCTTACAAGCCGGGCAAAGTATTGGCCTTAAATTACCTAAGCCAGGTGAGTGTGGATACCTCAAATCACGTAATTACCCACATACAAGCATTCCATGCCGATAAAGGCGATGGGCAATGTCTCCCCGAGATATTAACGCAGACGGTAAACACCCTTAAAGAGAATGGATTGACAGTGCATGAAGTCCTGGCGGATTCAGGCTATAGCAGTGAGCCGGGGCTCTTAGCGTTGATCGAACATCAGATCGAAGGGTATATACCCAACCGCTCAGGCTACAAAGATGACAGGGAAGGGTTCACCTATGATAAAGAGCATGACCGGTATATCTGTTCACAGGGAAAATACCTTACCTTCCGACATTTCAGAGCCAAAGGCAATGGCCTGCATAAGCTTTATAAAACTTCGGTTAGCGATTGCGCGACTTGTCCTCTCAAAGATAGCTGCACCAATCCATCTACAGGTACAAAGGTCATCAGAGAGTCTGCCATTAAGGATATATACAGGCAGATGCAGCAGCGTGTACAAAGCAGCAAAGGCCGGAAGATGCGGAAAGTAAGGCAAGGTACCGTCGAGCCGGTATTAGGTACCCTGGTCAATTTCACCGGAATGAAAAAAGTAAATACAAAGGGTATTGCGATGGCAAACAAGTGTATGATTATGGCTGCCGTTGCTTATAACCTCAAAAAACTACTGAAGCTAAAGCCCTCGCCAAATAAAAATAGCAAAACAAAACCATCGGGGAGTCTTGATAATCCGTTTTATAATCTTATAACTCGATTTCACAGAACTACAAATGCCTTTATAGCGACTCTGCTCCCCTTCAACAGAAACGGGCAAACAACCTTTTGGTCATTTGCCCGTTAACTTTAGCCCTCATGCTTTCTTGTGCAACAGGCACTATAATATTCCGGGCTTTGTCTTTTCATTGGCTGTCATGCTTAGCACCGTCGAAGCATGGTGGGTGGCCTCTAAGTGCGATCCTTCGACGAGCTCAGGATGACAGGCCTACTCTTAGTTTTAACTCACACTCCGCTCTCCCCGCACTCCGCACCAAAAAATCCAAAAAACACTAAAATATTTAGCAAACTTGTATTACATTTGAAATATGTATGCAATTGTTGATATTGAGACTACCGGGGGACATGCCAGCGCTAATGGCATAACAGAAATTGCCATATGCATACATGATGGCAAAAAAGTGGTAAAACGTTTCCAGTCGCTGGTAAATCCACACAGGGAGATCCCGATTTATATTAGCGCGTTAACCGGCATTACCAACGAAATGGTGCAGCAGGCGCCGCCGTTTGAGGATGTTGCTGCCGATGTTTATCACCTCATTCACGGTAAAATATTTGTAGCCCATAACGTAAATTTCGACTATTCGTTTGTACGCTATCACCTGGCTGCTGCCGGCTACGATCTGCAAAGTAATAAACTATGTACCGTACGTTTGGGTCGAAAAATTTTACCCGGCTTACCGTCTTACAGTCTTGGGCGCTTATGCCGGCATTTAGGTATTGATAATGAAAGCCGTCACCGGGCCGCAGGCGATGCCGAGGCAACAGCGGAACTATTTACCCTGCTGCTCAACAGTGATAGCGACGGGCATATTAAAAATGCCTTAAAACAAAATTCAAAGGAACAATTACTGCCCCCTAATTTACCAAAAAAGGATGTGGACCAATTGCCATACACTCCCGGTGTATATTATTTTCATGATCAGAAAGGTAAAGTGATATATGTAGGCAAGGCCAAAAATCTGAAAAAACGGGTAAGCAGCCATTTTACAGGCAACAATCCTGGCTTACAGCGGCAGGAATTTTTACGCAATATTCACCAGGTAAGCTACCAGATTTGCGGCACCGAGCTTATTGCCTTTGTACTGGAAGCTATTGAAATTAAACGTCTTTGGCCAAAGTATAACCGGTCGTTAAAGCGTTTCGAAAACGCTTATTGCCTTTACGCTTTTGAAGACCAGCGTGGCTACCTGCGCCTTGCCGTTGATAAGCACCGCAAATACAGCGACCCTATATATACCTGCCATTCCCTTTTAGAGGGTTACAACCTGCTCAATAAGTTAATTGAAACTTTTAGCCTTTGCCCCAAACTGTGTTTTATACAAAAAAATAATAATCCCTGTGCAGGGGCATTGGGCGTGTCATGCGCGTGCGAAGGCATAGAGCCGGTTGATGATTACAACCGCAAAGTAAATAACGCTATTGACGAGCTTAAACAGGCCTTGCCTACCTATGCCATCCGCGATGAGGGCCGTACCGGCGATGAACATAGCTGTATACTCGTAGAAAAAGGTCAGTTTTATGGAATGGGATATGTATCTCATTATTTTGATGCTGATAATATCCAGCAGCTCAAGAATTACCTGACCCCTTATCCGGGCAATGACTATATCAAAAATATTGTTTCTACCTATGCCATGCGTTATCCTGATAGAATGGTGGTGTTTGCTCCTTAATTTGGTAAATAATTATCTTTAAAGTTAAAAAAAGTCACACAATTCATGTTTTGATGGGTTATCTAATTTAACAATCACCTATTAAAACATTATAAAAATGGACAGTATTAATCAACAACAACCCGAAGATAATTTTAAAGATTTAGGCGGCCCCGAGGCCATTTCAAAGATCAAAGAATTAGTAAACAGCGCCAAAAGCTGTTTTTTCCTGAGCAATATTAAAACAGGTATCCCTGCCTCCGTACGCCCTATGTCCGTGCAAAAGGTAGACGATGAAGGAAACTTATGGTTTTTGAGCGCTAAAGACAGCCACAAGAACAGCGACCTATCAACCGACCCAATGGTGCACCTGTTATTCCAGGGATCGGCACATTCTGATTTTCTAAACATTTATGGTATAGCCACCGTTAGCGATGATAAACAGAAGATCGACGAACTTTGGGAGCCCATACTAAAAGTCTGGTTTACAGAAGGTAAGGACGATCCGCGTATATCTGTTATAAAAGTTGAACCAACTGAAGGTTATTATTGGGATAACAAACACGGCAATGCCATAGCATTCATAAAACAATTAGCAGGCGCCGCTATAGGTAAAACGCTTGATGATTCTATTGAAGGCAAACTGAAAGTTGAATAAAACAAAGAGCCGGGTCTATTACGAGGGCACTGAAAAAGTCCAATTAATATGTGAGGTAAAAAGGAGGGCTTAAAAAAATCAATTTGATACGTTGAGAATCGTTTATACGACTCGGCGATGAGACTTGTAGGCCTATAAGACAAGGAAAAGGGGTTGTTCGTGCTTATTGAACAACCCCTTCATTTTTGCCGGATTTTCCGGGACTTTTTCAGTGCCCTCGTCTATTACCCGGCTCTTTGTTTTATATCTGCACATCTAATCTAACTCTTTATAACCCGCTGTATCTCATCCAGCTTCATCAGGGCCTCAACAGGGGTTAGCGTATTTACGTCAAGATTGTTCAGGGTATCGCGGATTTTCACCAGTACAGGGTCATCTATAGAAAACATTTGCATCTGCACAGCCTGTTTTTGCACTTTACGGATGCTTTCCTTAATATGCTCCCCACCGGTACGCTCGTTTTCCAGTTTCTTCAATATTTCGTTGGCGCGTGTAAGCACTTTTGGCGGCATACCGGCAAGTTTAGCCACGTGGATACCAAAGCTATGCTCACTGCCGCCGGGTATCAGCTTGCGCAGGAAAATGATCTGGTGGCCAACCTCTTTTACCGAAACATTAAAGTTTTTGATGCGATTAAAGCTGTTGCTCAATTCGTTGAGTTCATGATAGTGTGTGGCAAAAAGCGTTTTGGCTTTGGCGGCCGGGTGGTTATGCAAATACTCCGCAATGGACCAGGCAATGGAAATACCATCGTAAGTTGAGGTACCCCGGCCAATCTCGTCAAGCAGGATCAGGCTCCTGTCCGACAGGTTATTCAGGATACTGGCGGTTTCATTCATCTCCACCATAAAGGTTGATTCGCCCGATGACAGGTTATCCGATGCACCCACCCGGGTAAATATCTTATCAACCAAACCTATCGAAGCAGATTTAGCCGGTACGAAGCAGCCCATTTGCGCCATAAGAACAATCAGACCGGTTTGTCTCAACAGGGCCGATTTACCTGCCATGTTAGGGCCGGTAATAATGATGATTTGCTGTGTTTCCGAATCCAGGTAAACGTCGTTGGTGATATAGGTTTCGCCAAGCGGCAGGTTTTTCTCAATCACCGGATGGCGGCCGCCTTTAATATCCAGCTGTTTGCTTTCGCTCATCTCCGGCTTTACGTAGTAGTTTTTAATGGAGATGGTAGCGAAGTTAAGCAGCACATCCAAACGGGCTATAAGCTGGGCATTAAGCTGTATAGGCTTAATATATTCGGCAAGGGCATAAAGCAATTCGTTGTACAGGCGGGTTTCCAGCGCCAGTATCTTTTCTTCTGCACCTAATATCTGCTCTTCATATTCTTTGAGTTCGGGGGTAATGTATCGCTCCGCATTTACCAGCGTTTGCTTGCGGATCCATTCGGTAGGCACCTTATCGCGGTGGCTATGCGTAACTTCCAGGTAGTAGCCAAACACATTGTTAAACGATACTTTAAGCGATGGGATACCCGTTGCCTCGGCTTCGCGTTTCTGGATCTCGAGCAAATAGCCCTTACCACCGAAAGCGATCTTGCGCAGCCTGTCCAGTTCCTCATTAATACCCTCGTTCATTACCGAGCCTTTTACTATCATTACCGGGGGCTCAGGGTGCAGTTCCTTTTCTATTTTCTCGCAGATGAGTGTGCAGGGGTTTAGCTGCTCGCCTATGGCCCTTAGCGGCTGGCTTGGGGAGGTTTCGGCTATTTTTTTAATTTCGCCGATGGCAATCAGCGCCTTTTTAAGCTGGCACACTTCGCGCGGGTTGGCCCGTTGTAAACCTATTTTTGAAATGAGCCTCTCCAGGTCGCCTATCTGGCGAATGTATTGCTGCAGGTTTTCACGCAGCTCTTCCTGAGCTATGAGGTATTCAACCACCCCAAGTCGGTCGTTGATGGGTTTTATCTCTTTCAGAGGCATCACTATCCAGCGGCGCAGCAGGCGGGCTCCCATGGGCGAACAGGTATGGTCAAGCACATCAACCAGGGTTTTGGCGTTCTCGTTGGCCGAGCCTACCAGTTCGAGGTTGCGGATGCTGAACCTGTCTATCCACAAATAACGGTCTTCCTCAATACGGCTGATGGATGATATATGCTGCAGGTTGCGGTGTTCCGTTTCATTCAGGTAATGGATAGCCACACCTGCAGCTATTATACCGAGGTTAAGCTTATCAATCCCAAACCCTTTGAGCGATTTTACACCAAAGTGCTTGAGTAGCGTTTCATTGGCATAATCGCCGCTGTAGGGCCATTCATCGAGCGCGTAGGTGTAAAAGCTGTCGCCGTAGGTATCCTTAAAATCGCGCGAGCGGCTTTTGGGGTATATCACCTCGCTGGGCGAAAAACTTTGCAGCAGCTTGTCAATATAGTCGCTGTTGCCTTGCGCGGTGTGGAACTCGCCGGTTGAAATATCAATAAGGGCAATGCCTATAGTGTTCTTCTCAAAATGGAGCGAGGCCAGGTAGTTATTACTCTTTTGGTGCAGTATGTTATCATTGGTAGCCACGCCGGGGGTAACCAGTTCGGTAACGCCGCGCTTTACAATGGTTTTGGTAGTCTTTGGGTCTTCGAGCTGGTCGCAGATGGCTACACGCTGCCCGGCCCGTACCAGTTTGGGCAAATAAGTTTCGAGCGAATGGTGCGGGAAGCCGGCCAGCTCAATATGGGTGGCGGCGCCATTGGCCCGGCGGGTGAGCACAATGCCCAGTATGCCCGACGCTTTAACGGCATCCTCGCCAAAGGTTTCGTAAAAATCGCCCACGCGGAATAGCAGCAAAGCACCAGGGTACTTAGCCTTTATGGCATTGTATTGCTGCATTAAGGGGGTTTCTTTGGTAGTATCTTTAGCCAACGGTTATCCTTTTATTAATCGGCTAAGTTAATGCATTGACCGCTTTTTTACGGAATTGTGGAAAAGTTGAATATTGTGGATTATGGGGGTGTGGAGCGGGGTGCGAGTGGTGGGGTGCGGGGGTTTTCGTTTTTTAGAAATGCGAACATCGGGAACACCTGCGAACAGTCGCGGACTCCACCGAATGGATGCAAACACGACAAGCCGCCCTCCAAACACGTGCAGTACTGATCATCGACAATCACTTGCACCGGGTATTAATGTTTATTTGTAAAGTGACGCGAATGCCAAACAATATAAGGCGCCCCGGATACACAAATGCAAATAAGCCATTAAAAACAGCGTGTTAAGTGTAAAAGTACTTTACACTTATGTCCGTTATTGTAGATAGTAATGCACAATAATTAATTCTAAATTAATCATTAGTTTAAATAGATATATTTATTATATTTATTTAAGATTTCTGAAAATCAAATAGTTAAATAGTCATGGAAAATTTCGACTATAACTTATTGTATAAGACATTAACTCTTGGTTTCTTTATTTTAGGCCCGGTTTTACCTGCCTATTTGTTATATAAAATTGCCCCGCAAGATAAAATATTGGGCAAAGGTAATTTTGCCGGGTTTAACATCAATGCTACCGGTGCAACTGCTACATTCATCATCCTGTTCGCCGCTTTATATCCTAAAATAGACACTGTTTTTACTTCGATAGATGCCTATCAGCAAATGCAGAATGAGCGGGTTAATTTACCCTGGAAGGTTTACTTCAAAGTTCAACTGATGAATGATACCTCAGCTATCAGCACACTTGATTATGAAAAATATATTAAGCAAGATTCTATCATGTCGTCGCCAAGGCCCATGCGCTTTGATTATCAAACGCAAACGCTCAGCTTTTATATTGACAACGATGTGCTGCAGCAATCAGAAGGTCAGGTTGCGGGTACTTTGGTGCTCAGAAATGGTTTTGGTACCTGCAATTTTATTATTGATAAAAACTGTCGAAATCTCAAAAACAGGACAATTACTATAACTAAAAAGTTTTATAAAGCACACACTAATGATTATGCATCTTTAAAAAGCGTTCGGGACACCGGAGTTCGACACTTTAAAATGGCGAATAACATAATGCCACCCGCTGTTACAAACCCCTAACCATTTTATCATGAAACGTTTAGCATTAGTTTTCACACTGGCGTTCGTTTTTATAGCACATACCGCATTTGGTACAAATTTACGCGGGCAACTGGTAAGAAATATTAATGGCGTTTATTACCCGCTTGGGGGTGTAAGGGTTGACCTGATGGTGTGGAATGGTCAAAGCTGGATTGATGCTTCATATGCTATAACCGGTAATGATGGTTTCTATTTTTTTATTAATTGCGCCCCTAACACCATATTTTGTATTTCCGTATTTGGTCATTATTATCCACCTCAGCAACCACTAACTATACAAAACCTTGCTCCGCAATATTACCAGGACATACCGGTAATTTCTACCTGAATATTAGTTTAATATATGCCAGCTTATCTCTTTAACTCCGTAATGGTATGAGAATATTATTATTTACATTTTTTATAATCCTGGCCGCATCCGTATCGGGCGCGCAAACTATCTCGCGCGATTCGGCTATGGTGGAAAGCGCCAGCACCGATGCCAAAAATTTTAAACTTGACGGCAGCAACTTTAAAAAATTCAAGGCCCATCATTTTCCGGCTACTTCCGATTATTTTAAACCTACTCCGTTAAATGTAAGTGATACCACCTTCCTTAAAGATTCTACTTATGTAAAAACCTTCAGGCAACTGGCTTATAACAAAACTCTGCACCGCCGCACAACCGGGCATTCTGTTTTATTAATAGGTGGAATATCAGTAGCTGTTGTTGCCATTGTGGGCCTTATAGCTTTGGGCTCATCGAGCTGGGGTAATCAATAATAACACAAACTTTATTGCGGTAAATAGTATACGATATATGTAAAGGCATCCTTAGTGATGCCTTTACTTTTTATATTTAACTACAAATCAAAACCTTACCCCTATGTTCAATCTACCAATACCCACCGATAGCCTCTATAAATTTGCGTTTATGTTTGGTTTACTGTTAATTGTATTCTCTTTTTATTACAGAGATAGGCAATTAGATGAATATGATAAACACCAGGTTATTTATCAAGTTGATTCATTAGAGAAAGTTAAAGATGATAGTAATTTTCAGCTATCGGTAGATAGTGATGTAATGAAAGGTTATACAGCTGATTTGGAATCTAAAACAAAAGCTAATCTATTAACACAACAAATGATTATACAGGATTTGAATGATCTTGTAAATCAATATCCATTTATTTTGGATGATCGGAAAGCCGCTAAAATTTACAAACAAGAAACAGATACAACTATACACGCGATTTACCCTATAGGAGTTACAATGCCCTATCTTCAGAATTTTAAAGAATTTTGTTCAAGAATCAATAGTGTACTTTGGGAAAAGAATGAAAAAGTTATAAACGAATATGAGTTCTATTCAAGCAAACTCGAGTTGCAAGAGCGAACTTTTGAGCTTTTAGCGCATGCGGGGCTTCTACTATTTTTCCCGGGTTTATTGCTGTGGTACTTCCAAATTCAAAGGCCACAGGATAAACTTCTAAAAATACAATTAGCAGAAGCAAAAAAGAAAGTGACCATCACCGGGCGAAAGCATTTTGAACCTAAGATATTACCCCGGCCAAAGGTTAGGAATAGAGTATAAATACCAAACGAATTAATCTGATACTTTATCCCCCTCTAAATCTACACAGCCGGAAAAGCTTTACGCCTCATTTTCACATACCGGGCTATGATGTCATTATATATAGCCCTGTCGCAACCCGCAACCAGATCGGTTGACACACAAACGCGCTTTTCGCGAATACCCTCTTTGTTTATGGTAAAAAATATAG
This sequence comes from Mucilaginibacter sabulilitoris, assembly GCF_034262375.1. Taxonomy (NCBI): domain Bacteria; kingdom Pseudomonadati; phylum Bacteroidota; class Sphingobacteriia; order Sphingobacteriales; family Sphingobacteriaceae; genus Mucilaginibacter; species Mucilaginibacter sabulilitoris. The sequence continues at coordinate 3,257,777 of NZ_CP139558.1, read as the reverse complement.
ATAAGCCCTGACCGCATACCTTGCCGTAGCTAATGTCAATTACGTCTTTCCAGTAAATTACGGTATTGTCAATATAATAAATCAGCTTTTCGTCATCGAGCAGCAAGGCGGCCTTATCTTTTAAATCATAAGTGAAGCATTGCCTGCAATAATAAACCACCACCGCCGAAAGAATAGTGATTACCGGCAATAAACTGGGCCAGTTGTAGCTATCAAGGCTGGCAATGCAAATAAATGTCAGGGCAAATGGTATAACAATACCAACAAGCCATAACGCTTTGCTGCATCTGTAAGTAATAGTATTCATTATTAGGTTTGTGGAACACCTAAAGTAACAAAACCGATACAAAAAACCAAATTATTTACTGTCAGTATTACGGTTTTATTATTTCTCCGGTTTATCCGATTAATTTATCAGCTTGTTCTAAAATCACAAAAACAATTAATTACAACCTTAAGGAATATTATATTACTCAATTTGTGTGCACTATTTCACAATTAAGTGTATAACCGCTTTATCCTGCCAAACAAAGTGCAACAGGTAGTATTATACCGATACAGCTTATTCACTTAATCTATTCACTCATGAAAGCAAAAATCATCACATCAACCTCAATTATTTTATTATTGTTGACGGTTAACCTATACGCGTTTACCACACCCCTTGTCCCGGCTCCTAAAAGTGCGCACCGCTCCGATCGTAAGATGTCAATATCTGCGATGACTAAAAACCTGCAATTTGCCTTTGCTAAGGCCAACCTTGATGCAAAATATGATGAGCAGTTAAACCAGCTTGCGAAAGTATTGATTGAAGGAAAATATGCCGTGATACTTCGCGGCCATGCAGATTCTATCGGCACTTATGTTGGCAACTGGAAACTATCGCAAAAACGGGCCGACAGCGCAAGGGATTACCTCATGAAACTGGGCGTGCAGGAACAAAAAATAATAACTACCCCGCTGGGCAGCACTGTACCTATTGCTACCAATAAAACCCGCGAGGGCAGGCAAAAAAACCGCAGAGTAGAAATTTTAATAAAGGACGTGAATAATAACTTGAGCCTTAATTAAACTCTCCCTCCTATTATTGATGTGTTTATTGTTTATAGTAACGGGCTCTCAAACTTGGGAGTCCGTGCTATTATATACCTAAAATACTCCCCTTGTTGCCTTATGTTGCAGAAATGAATTTGTAAATCCTATTTTTTATTATTTACTTTGCATAACAAAGTACTTTTAATGTATGAAATTTTATAATTATTTCATTTCCGCCCTGCTGCTATTGCTTATTGAAGTATGTATAGGCAAGTATGCCCACGACAATCTAATCAGGCCTTACGGCGGCGATTTCCTGGTGGTGATACTGATTTACTGTATGGTTAAAAGTTTTTGGAATGCCCCGGTGATCAAAGCCGCAGCTCTTGTGCTGCTGTTCGCTTATGCTGTTGAGGTTTCGCAATATTTTCACTTAGTGGCGCTGCTTCACCTGCAGCATTCTGCAACAGCTTTGATGGTACTTGGAAGCGCTTTTTCATGGATGGATATGTTTTGCTATACTTTGGGTATTGCACTGGTAATAATTGTTGAAAAAATAAGATTAAGGTACAAAACCAAATGTGCCTCAATACAAGTTATATAACTATGGAGTATTTCGTTGCTGAAGATTCGATTGTACGTAAAATATGGGGCAAGGCAGATAATATCCTGTTTATTTTTGCAGGTGCCGGTGCCGAATTTGCTTTAAATAAAGCGGCCGACTGGCTCTATTTTACAGGGCGGCTCCCTGCCGATCCGCTGGGTCGCCTGTTCTCTACTGTGGCCTATTCAAGGCAGATCATTTTTTCGGAACGGGAAGCGGCATTGCAATCCATTGATAAAATTACAGCCATTCATAAAGGTGTTGAGGCCAGCCGCGGCATGCAGATACCAGACTGGGCCTATCGCGATGTGCTGTTCCTGCTTATCGATCTTTCCGTACGCTCTTATGAACTGCTGGAGCGCCCGCTTACTGATATGGAAAAAGCTCAGGTTTTTGCAGTTTTTAAGCGGGTGGGCACGCGGATGCAGCTTCATGATTTACCGGCCAGCTATACCGCATACCTGCACGCGCGTAATGAACACTTGCAGCAAAACCTGGTGAACAGTGCGCTAACCGCCGATCTTTACAAACAATACCGCAAACATCTGGGTCCTGTCCGTTACCAGATATTAAAGCAGGCGCAGTTGCTGGTTATATCGCCCCTGGTACGCAAACACCTGAGCTTAGGCCGGGTGCCCTGGCTGCTGCCGGTTTTATGGGTTTATAAATTATTCAGGCTCATCAGGCTGGAAAAGTTTCTGCGCGACGGACTGCTGCCGGTAGCCTATAAATCACAAATAAAAAACCTTGACCATTTATACATACAATCCTGAAAACTGTGAAAACTGGCATCCGTCACTTCTTTATTTTTGTTAGCCAGGAGGCTTTATCGTGCTTGTTCCCGGTGTTGGTTTTTACCATGCTGGCCGTATCGCACTTGTTTAAAGATATTATTCCCCGGTATGATTTTATGCTGCTGACCTGCCTTACCATACAGGCAGCCATGTATTATACCAAAATTGAAACCAAGGACGAGGTGCTGGTAATATGTATATTTCACCTGCTGGGTTTAGCAATGGAGCTTTTTAAGGTACATTATGGCTCATGGGCCTATCCGGAATTTGCTTATACTAAGATTTTCGGTGTACCGCTGTACAGCGGTTTTATGTACGCCAGTGTGGCCAGCTACCTGTGCCAGGCATGGCGACGGCTTGATATACAAATATTGCATTGGCCGCACCACAATACGGCGCGCGTAATAGGCGTACTCATTTACCTTAACTTTTTCAGCAATAAATTTATTTATGATGTGCGGTACGTGATAGGCTTGCTTATCCTATATTTTTTCAGGCGGTCGGTAGTGGTGTTTCATTTAGATGGCAGTGCCTATCGTATGCCCACTGTATTATCATTTATGCTCATAGGTTTTTTTATATGGCTGGCAGAAAACATAGCTACGCGTCTTGGCGCATGGAAATATGCCTACCAGCACCACGGCTGGACCATGGTAGATTATCAAAAAATAAGTTCATGGGGCTTCTTAGTGATTGTAAGCTTTATTATTGTAGCCGAACTCAAAATGCTGAAACAGGGTGTTAAACAAAGTGTCCCATTAACGCCGGCTACGCCTGTGTCATAAACTCGTTACATTTTATTCATTATAAAAAACTCACATTTTTAACAATGGAATAATATTTGTAACCATAAGGAAAAACAAAGATTATGTTAAGAATTATAAATAATTTACCGCAACATGTAGTTGGTATACATGCCTCTGGTGAAGTCACCAAAACCGATCTGGACAAAGTAGTAATACCACGCCTTGATGATCTGGCCAAAAAACAAGGCGAAATCAATTATTTGCTGGTGCTTGAAACCGGCGTACAGAATTTTACGGCCGGTGCCTGGTATGAAGACATTAAAGCCGGGCTAAAACACTTTACCGACTGGAACCGGATAGCCATCGTATCCGACCAAAAAGGAGTTGAATGGTTTACTGATGCGGTGAATTTCGCTATTCCAGGCAAATCAAAAGGTTTCCCGCTTACGGAACTGGATAAGGCTGTAAAATGGGTTAGCAAGGTTAATAAGCAACCCGCTGATTAATCATCCTCCATCTACAACTCTCTTATTACGCGGCAGGGGTTACCTGCTGCAACCACATTGGCAGGTATGCTCTTAGTTACCACGCTGCCTGCGCCAATGGTGGTATTATCGCCTATGGTTACTCCAGGGCATACAATTACCCCGCCTCCAAGCCATACATTACTGCCAATGGTAATAGGCGCCGCATATTCGGGCCCCTTAATGCGTTCAGCAGCTAACACGGGGTGATAGGCAGTATAGATCTGTACATTCGGCGCCAGAAATACGTTGTCACCAAAAGTTACCCGGGCGCAATCCAGTATAATACAATTAAAGTTCAGGAACAGGTTATCGCCGGCAAAAATATTAAACCCGTAATCGCAGTAAAATGGCGATTGTATATCGATGTTATTTTCAAAACTGCCCAGCAATTGTTTTAAAATAGCTTTCTTGCCGTCCTTATCGTCGTAATCTAAGGCGTTATACTCCATAAACAACTTTCGCGCGTTTGACCGGCCTGCGGTAAGTTCGGCGTCGCTCGCGTCATAAAGTTCACCATCGAGCATTTTTTGAAGTTCAGTTTTTATCATGAGGTAGTTTTGTGCCTAAATATAAAAATTAAATATAGGTCTGCACATTGGGGTCTATCTTATCCATGTAAATATCAGGCTGAATGATTACAAAATGGATCAGGCTATATTCATCCTTTACCCCGTTACGTATACGTGAAATGGCATCGTTGATTTGTTGTGTGTCCCTATTCTGCTCAAAAGCGATGATCAGCATCAGCAAAATTTCGCTTGGCGACTGATAGGTTGAAAGAATATGCATCAGCTTTTGCACGTCGGCGTCCTGCTCTACAATTTCGGTTATCCGGGCTTTGGTTTGTTTGCTTATACCCTCGCCCATGAGCAAACTGCGGCTTTCGCGCGCCAGTATGATGGATACGCCTATAAGCAACAGCCCAACCAGCAGGGAGGCAACACCATCCAGATAATCAAGGTGATACCTGTGCCCTATAAACAAACAGATCATCACAATAAATAAACCTATTACCGCAGCCCCATCTTCAAACAATACCAGAAAGGTTGATGGGTCTTTACTGTTAGTAATAGCCTGCCACCAGGTTTGGTCGCCGCGGAGTTTGTTAAATTCCTTTGTCGCTATTACTAATGAAGTACCCTCAAACACCACCGACGAGCATAATACCACATAGCTCCAGGTGGGGTTGCCCGGTACATCAGGATGTATAATATGTGCAATGCCCTGGTAAACAGAAACACCGCCACCCAAACCAAAAATAAGTATAGATACGATAAACGAATAAAAATACAGCTCTTTGCCATAACCAAAAGGATGCCGGGCGTCGGGCTTCTTTTTGCTCCGGTGCAGGCCAAGCAACAGGAGCAGCTGGTTTGCCGTATCCACTACCGAATGCACTCCTTCGGCAATCATGGCGGCGCTATTGCTTATAAAACCGGCTATAAATTTGGTAACAGCAATAAGCAGGTTTGCCGCCAGTGCGCTGTAGATGGATTTATTTGATGATGCCATGTCATAAAACCAAAGTGCATTAGCACCTTATTTGTTTGAATTGAAAGAAGATAAAAGGACAGTTGGACAGCGATTCAACTCAGATATCAAGGGGCGGACGCCCTACATTCAGCCTTTTTTCAGACCGGCATTACTTGCTTAACAAATAACTCGTTATCAACATTATACACCCCATAGTTTCAATTAATCAAAACTATTACAACTACACCATGTTATCATTATAATTAAATTTTAAAACATCTAAAGAAAAAACATCATGAAAAATTTAAGAATAACAGCTGCAGCAATTGCATTGACATTTGCCGGTTCAATTGTTTTTGCAGGCACTCATAAAGCAGATGACCAGCAAGCTAGCGGTTTGAATATTAAAAAAACGGTCCTGCAAACGGATACGACAAAGAAGAAGAAAAAAGCGCCGAAAACTCCGGAACCGGCACCGGTGCCTACGCCAACACCAACAGACCCAACAAATCCGTCGCCTACTCCTACGCCAACACCTACCCCTATGCCAAGTCCAAGCCCTACACCGTCACCAAATCCTAACCCGAATCCAAGCCCGACTCCTACGCCAACACCAAGTCCGAGTCCGAGTCCAACACCAAGCCCGAGTCCAAGTCCATCGCCAACACCTACCCCTCCCGGTCAGTAAACAGGATTTAGGTTTTAACATAAAAAGCCCTGCTGTAATTAATTACAGCAGGGCTTTTTCGTTTTAACTTTATATATGTATACCGGCAGCTAAAATAAGCCCGTTAATTAGCTACAAATGAATAGGGCAAATTGGTAAAGGTACCCAGTAACACATTCACTGTTGTTATTGATATAATATTGCCCTCTTCATCTTTATCAATGTGCCTGGTAGAGAACGAATAGGTACCGGTTATCAGTTTTTTGTCTTTATCAATAGCGGTTATAATAACCGAACCTGAACCGGCCTCAACCGTGCCAACGGGCACATAATCATATGAGCCATCAGGAAGTTGTTTATATTCGTCATAATTTAATACCACCCTGGTGGTTGCATCAACTTTATAAGTAGCTAAAGGGAAATCATTGTCATTGGTGCTGTTTGGCAGGGTTATATTGATCCTCACCTGTTGTTGATTGGCAGTACCAACCACAGTAAAAGCTTTAGTTTTGGCAGCATCGTTATAGGTAATGGCGGCGCGCACGGTATCAGGATTCCAGGCGTTACCATTAATATTAGCAGACAGAATTTTATCAGAAGTGGTAGAAGCAGAAGTAGTTGCGTCTTTTTTACAGCTTTGGAAACCTATAGCTGTTAAAAGCAGCAGCATAATTAGTTGAGTTTTCTTCATATATAAATTTTATGCAAATAACGCTCTTTAAGAAGTAATAATTACAACCAAAGTTACTTTTTTCACATATTTTAACATTATGCTTTTTTTGACATATGTAATATGTGCGCTGTATTTATTAAACAAATGATTTTATTTGAGCATATTAGGCCCTAAAATTATAAAACAATGATTAATGTAAACGAATACTTTGAAGGAGCTGTTAAATCACTTGCCTATACTACAGCCGAAGGCCGATCAACCATTGGCGTTATTGAAAAAGGCGAATATGAATTTGGCACCTCAAGCCACGAAACCATGACCATTATTGAGGGCCAGATGGAAGCTTTGCTACCTGGAGAGCAGAACTGGCAAACATTTACAGCCGGCCAATCGTTTGAGGTAGAGGCAAATACTTCATTCAAGGTAAAAACCAACGTACAAAGCTCATATCTTTGTAAGTACAGGTAAGAAAACAAGTACCATGCTGAACAGTGAAGCATCTATTCATCAGCAAGCAAGTGCCAAATAGATCCTTCGTTCCTCAGGATGACAAAATAATTTTGAAGTACTTTGAAATAAATGAGGCATTGCGTGTAATTACATGGCCAATAAAACATCTAATTATACTATAAACACAAATAAAACATCATACCAATAATTAAAAACAGATGGATACTTCACTTATTACAACCAGCACCTCATTAGAGGGCTATCATGTGATTAAACATTTAGGCGTTGTACGCGGAATTACCGTACGCAGCCGCAGCGCCCTGGGCAATATAGCAGGTGGTTTTCAATCGCTTTTTGGTGGCAGGCTATCTATTTACGTAGAGCTTTGCGAAAATGCCCGCGAAGAGGCATACCAGCTTTTAATACAACACGCGCAGGCATTGGGCGCCAACGCCATTATTAACATGCGTTATGATGCCAACGAGGTAATGCAGGGCATAACCGAGGTACTGGCCTATGGTACCGCTGTTGTGGTTGAAAAGGTTTAAACGGAGTTACGTAAACTCATAAAAAAACACCCGGTTAAATAGGAGGGCACTGAAAAAGTCCAAATGGACAAAAGGAGTAGAAGACGAGGGTTTTCTACCCCGTTTTTTGTATTTTAAAGTGTCGAAAGAAAGACACTAAAGATGCTTAACCAACAACAACAGATACAGTTTAGCGCGTTTTCAGGTCTTTATGACCTGATCGTTCCTAAAGACAATCTTCTTCGGAAGATCAATGACCTGGTAGATTTTACATTTATCTATGATGAACTGATCAGCAAATACAGCATTACTAACGGCCGGGCAGCGGAAAGCCCTGTACGGATGTTCAAGTATCTGTTGTTGAAAACGATCTATACGGTTTCAGATGTAGATGTTGTTGAGCGTTCGCAGTATGATATGTCTTTCAAATATTTCCTGGATATGTCACCGGAAGAAGGAACTATCGATCCGAGTTCATTGACCAAGTTCAGAAAGCTGCGGCTAAAGGATAATGATCTGTTAAACCTGCTTATTGGTAAAACGGTGACCATAGCTATTGAAAAAGGGCTCATCCGCTCAAAATCCATTATTGTTGATGCTACCCATTCCCTGTCGAGATCCAACCCGTATTCAGCATTGGAAGTATTGCGGGAACGTTCAAAGTTACTCCGCAAAGCTGTTTATGCGATAGATGAAGATATGAAGGCAGGCATGCCCGAAAAGAACACAGCCGACGAATTGGAAAAAGAACTGGCTTATTGCAGTGCATTGGAAAAGTATATTGAAGCCGATCAACCGTTATGCCAGATACCTGCGGTAAAAGAAAAACTGAATCTATTGAAAGAGACAGTAGCAGATACTCAGGGGCACTATATAGTATCTAAATCTAAAGACAAGGATGCCAAAACCGGCCATAAATCAGCTGATAGCTCATTCTTTGGTTATAAGACCCATTTGGCGATGACAGAGGAACGCATCATTACCGCTGCGGTAATCACATCGGGTGAAAAAGGTGATGGTCCGGAGCTTCCCAAACTTTTAGAAATCAGCCAAAACAATGGGATCAACGTAGAAAAGATTATCGGCGATTCAGCTTATTCAGGAAAAGACAATCTTGAACTGACGAGCACTCAAGAGATAAAGATTGTAGCCAAACTAAACCCTTCCATCACTCAGGGTTTCAGAAAGGATGAGGACAGATTTGACTATAATAAGGATGCAGGCATGTTCGTCTGCCCGGCAGGGCATCTGGCTATCCGAAAAGCACGCGGCGGGAAAAAGAATATCGGCGAGAATCAGGTAGACACCTATTACTTTGATGTTGAAAAATGTAAGATATGCCCATTAAGAGAGCATTGCTATAAGCCCGGCGCGAAGGCTAAAACCTATTCGGTCAGCATTAAATCAGACATGCACCTGCAGCAGATGGCATTCCAGGAAACGGCAGAGTATAAAGAAAGTATCAAACACAGATATAAGGTCGAAGCGAAGAACAGTGAGCTAAAAAACGTTCATGGTTATGACCGGGCAATAGCTTACGGTATCGAAAATATGCAGATGCAGGGTGCGTTGGCCATCTTTACAGTAAATCTTAAGAGAATCATCAAGCTGATAAGCTAAGTGCCAAGTTAAAGCGGCTGCTTTGTCATCAATTGCACCTTCGGCTCATATCAGCCCTAACAAATCACCCCATCCCCTAAAATAAAAAAGCGACCAAGTAAAAGTTGCCTTTTCTATTGCTCGCTTCAAATACTTCAGCTTATTAAGCTACTTTTTCAGTGCCCTCTTAAATAGTCGGGTGTTTTTTATTAAAAGGTAATATCAGTTAAAGTACGACAGCGGAATGGTTTTCCACATGCCGTTGGCAAGGTGACCAATTAATAACTCGTACACTAGGTAAACGGGCCAGAATATATAGTGGATAAGCAGCAATATTACCGAGTGGTTATAATACCAGCTAATCATGAGGGTGTAAAGGCCTAATACGAGGTACAATATACTGGTTTCTCTTTTTTTCATCATATTAATATAAGAGGCTTATGGTTTATAGTATGCTGAAGCTAATGTAACAAATCAACGTTAATTAGTACAATTTTTCATACTATAAATCACGCTGTAATCTGCATTGGTGTTGGTTTGCTGCCTGCCTGTTTTGGCATCATACTGATAAGGCTTTTGCGCAAGTGCGTTACCCCTTAATTGAAACTCAACGCTTACCGTATCTTTAGCCCCTTCCTGCATAAAAGTCCATACTGCTTTTATGGCATTACCTTTAAGTATACCTGTAATATCGCCCTTGCGCGCATCCTTTTCTTTGGGTATCCAGCTCATTTTACCGGTTACCTTATCACCATTTATAAGCATATTAACCATAGTGGTATCCTGAGCCTGTGTGCCATCGGTATGGTAAAAGCAATATTGCATATTTACAGGGGGTGCATCGGCTGCGTTGGCCTGCGCTGTATCTTTTTTACTTAAGGTATCAGTATTGCTATTACTGCGATTGCCTGCGCACGAGGCAAAAAGCGCTCCTGACAAAAGCAGGGCATATAGTTTTATTTTCATGGCCATTTATCAATCAATATTGGTTATGACAATTTAAATGGTAAAAGGTTCAATACCTCCAAAATTAAATAAATATGTACTCGATATCTTTCAAACCGTTTTTTCTGCAGATGAGCGGGCATGCGGTAATTTAATTAAGCCTACTACCAGTATACCTATGCTCATACCCATTAAAAAACCCTTTGCAGTATCCGATATAGCCGGAAAATAAAATCCGATAAGTAAACTTGCTGATAATGCGAACAAGCCTGCTACTAAAATATAAACTGGTTTCATACAAATAAATGTTTGTTACAGTAAAGTTATTTAATGAAGCTGTTATTTCAAGCAGGAAAGGAAAAGTAATTCAGGATTTCTGACCCTTTAACAAGGTATGAAAATACACTTTTATGTAGTGTAAACACTCGTCTGTTACACTACATAAATTGTAAATTGAAAGCTAAGCTTTCTTTTCGGGAGGAGTTGAAACTATTTCGCCAAATTCATTAACATAAGCCATCATGCTTTCCAGGTCGCCGCCTGTGCTGTTTTGCTGCCGTTCCAGTTTGCGTTGTTCTTTATCTTCTTTCTTTTTTTGTTTATTTTTTTCCAGTTGTTTTTTCATGAAGGTTGCTTGCGATTTAGCCATGTTTATTAAAAAATTTTAGTTAAACAATATGCCTTTCCCGCGGGCTCAACCTATAAAAAACCAATCAACGGAGCCTGATAAGGCAGTGATTATACATGAAGAGGATCATCAATTAATTTCCGGGCAGCAACGGTATCAGCGGGGATAAAATGAACCCTGATCAACAAGGACCGGTTAACAAGGTGGCTATATGGGAAATAGCAATAAATTTTCCGTTTGTAGCACAAATATACGATATTTTTTCCAAATATCTTATCGGGGCCACCACTATACCCTCATCCAAATGTCCATTTTTGACTTTTGAATTTTTAATTGAATTTGCCTTATCTTGCTTCCTCAAAAATCAATAGCCTATATGAAACGCAGAAACTTTGTGCAAAGCTCGGTGCTTGCAGGTGCATCATTACTTACAACAGGTGTTTTAAAAGCAGCTAATACTACTGCAACCGACAGCACCAAACCTTTCCATTTAAATTATGGCATACACGATGGCATGTTTAAAAGCCATGCCGGCGCCGATTTTATTGACCAGATAAAGTTTGCTTATGATAATGGCTTCCGCGCCATTGAAGATAATGGTATGGCTGGCCGCCCTGTTGAACAGCAAAAGAAAATTGGCGATACACTGGCCAAACTGGGTATGGTTATGGGTGTTTTTGTGCAGCCCGGTTTAGGTAATGATACCAATATGCTGGCGTCGGGCAAGGCCGAGTACCTGGATAAATTTATTGCCAGCTGTAAGGAAGCCGTAGAAGTTGCCAAGCGCATCAACAGTAAACTGGTTACCGTTGTACCCGGCGATTTTGTGCGCAACCTGCCCATAGGTATACAAACAGGCAATGTTATTGAGGCCATGAAAAAAGGCACCGCTATTGTTGAGCCGCACGGCCTTATCATTGTAATGGAGCCGTTGAGCGACAACCCTAACCTGTTTTTACGCACACCCGACCAGGCTTATGCCATTTGCAAGGCGGTGGGTAGCCCATCATGCAAAATTTTGTATGATATGTACCATGTACAGCGCAACCAGGGCAATATTATAACAACCCTTGATTGGGTTTACGATGAGATTGGCTATTACCAGATTGGCGATAACCCGGGCCGTAAAGAGCCGGGTACCGGCGAAATGAATTATAAAAACATATTTAAACACATTTATAATAAAGGTTATAAAGGTGTTATGGGGATGGAACACGGTACTGCAGGCGAAGGCAAAGAAGGTGAGCTGGCACTCATTAAAGCCTACCGCGAGGCAGACAGCTTTATATAACCCTATTTATTTCCCTCATAAATGAAATTTAAACTTACCATTGCATTGTTGCTAACAACCAATTGTTTGCTGGCGCAGGACAGCCTGTTTGCCCGCAAAATGGTTGATACCCTTACATCGCCCTACTTTTGGGGCCGTGGTTATACCAATGATGGTGTGCATAAGGCAGCCGCTTTTTTATCGGCACAGTTTAAGGCTTATGGTGTAAAACCCATGGATGGGAAAAATTACCTGCAGGAATTTAGCTACCCCGTAAACACATTTCCGGGTAAAATGAAGGTGATTATAAACGGCGCGGAACTGGTACCTGGAAAAGATTACATTGTGAGTCCGGACAGTAAAGGGGTAACCGGAGCAGGAAAACTGGAACAGATGGATAGCACCCACTTTGTTGACAGGCAAAACCGCGTTGTGCTTTCTCTGGAAGACAAGCTCACCTGGTCGGTTGAAAGCAAGGCGCTTGATTATACACTGATACAACTGGATAAAAAAGCAGTAAAGCAGCCGTTTAACAGCATCTACACCGATATAGAGAACCAGTTGATCCCCGATTTTAAAACCGCCAACATTTGCGGCATAGTAAAGGGAACTGCCAAACCTGATTCGGTTATTGTAATTACCGCTCATTATGACCATTTGGGTGGTATGGGCAGCAGTATATACTTCCCGGGAGCTAATGATAACGCCAGCGGGGTAACACAACTGCTGAGCCTGGCTAAGTATTACGCAGCGCACCCGCAACCATTCAGTATGGCCTTCATTTGCTTTTCGGGCGAAGAAGCCGGCCTGTTAGGTTCTAAATATTTTACCGGTAACCCGCTCATCCCCCTGAAAAATATCCGTTTCCTGATTAATTTAGACCTGAACGGTACCGGAATTGAAGGTATTACTGTAGTAAACGCAACTATTTATCCACATGAATTTGCCGCGCTAAAACAAATCAACAGTGAAAATAATTACCTCATAAAGGTGAACCCGAGGGGAAAAGCCGCCAACAGCGACCATTATTATTTCACCGAAAAGGGAGTGCCCGCTTTTTTTATTTACACGCTGGGCGGTATAAAAGCATACCATGATATTTACGACATCAGCGCCACGCTCCCGCTCAACGAATATAATCATCTGTTTAAATTGATTGTAAAGTTTAATACAAGTCTCATGAAAAAAAGACCGGTAACCCTATCATCTGCCAACTAATGCTTGAATTAAATTTTAATCCCTTTCCTGTTTTAACTACCGAGCGTTTGGTACTGCGAAAATTTGAATACACCGATGTGCCTGCCTTTTTTGAAGTGCGCAGCAATGCTCAAATAATGCAATATATAGCCCGTCCGCTGGCAAAAACCACAAATGATGCCCTTGACCTGATAAAAGTTATTAACGATCTGTTAAACAGCAACAACGGCATCACCTGGTGCATCAGCCTTAAAAACAGCAATGAATTTATTGGCAGCATAGGCTTTTGGAGGATAGAAAAAGAAAACTACCGAGCTGAGATTGGCTACCTGTTGAACCCCGCATTTCAGGGTAGCGGTCTTATGCAGGAAGCCATAAAAACGGTTATACAATATGGTTTCGGGGTTATGAACCTGCACTCCATACAAGCCAATGTAAGCCCAGGCAATGCCGCTTCCATAAAATTACTCGAAAAAAACAACTTTGTGCGCGAGGCATACTTTAAAGAAGACCATTTTCATAACGGTGCTTTTGCCGATACCGCAGTATATACGTTGTTAACAAAAAATTAAATGTGTTAACAAAATATTTACCTTGGGTATTTTGAATTAAAAAATTTTAATGCATGTTTACAGCATAAATACCAATTATAGCTAAGGCCGAAAACAATTCGGTTTAAATGGGGTTAACAATTAAAAACAAAAGAACTTATCATGGCAACAGAAAAAGGAAGCGGTATTACCGCGTATTCAGTAAAAACAAAAACTAAAAACGTACCAATGATTGATCCGGTTATCGACGTAAAATCGGGCAGGTATATTGCAACAGGTAAAGATAGCGCTGGCAATAAAATGGCAGCCATCATGGGAAAAGCAACAGCCGAAGAGCATATTAAAAACGGTAATGCCAAAAAAGGCACTGGCTGGTAAATTATAATGCCCTGGTTTAAGTTCTTGCGTAAACCAGGGTATATTTATTGTATCTTTTCCTCTTGCCCATCCGGCGCCAATTTTTAAACTTTTCGTAGCTTTTAAGCTTTTCTTCAAGTTTCAGCCCCTTAGCTTCACAACCTTTGTGTGTAATTTTACGCAATAACAAATGGGTGAAAACACCTATTTTCTCGTTTTTTTATTTGTTTTAATTTTATGGACCTATTAATTAAAACACATAAACAATGTCAGTTCGAATACTTTGCATAAAAACCGATGCGGGCCTTCATCAAAATCCCTACGTAGCGATAGATTCGCTGGAGTGGGTAAATGAGCGCATCAACGTTAAGGGAATAACTGAGCGGGATAAACTTTACGACTGGATAAAAGACGGTGATGGTGAAGCTTATATTATTGATCAATACGGTAAAAAGACCAGCCTCATCCCAGCAGTTTGTCCCGAAGGCAATAAATATGTTAAAACAGTTAATGACGAATCGGAACCCGATCATCTGCTTGCCTTGCCCCAAAGTGCATAAGCTGTATAATTAACTTTGCATTCTCCACCTGTTGAATGAATTTCAGCAGGTTTGGTTTTTTATTATCCTTTATTTTTATTGCCAACCCTGCACAGGAAAACTTAAACGTTTCAGTTTTTGGTTATTTAACTTCTTTGATATAGGATGATTACACCGCCGCAATAATTTACACCACCTTTTTCACCGCTATAACAATTCCGGTTGCCCAGCATTGTTTGGTGAGCACCAGGTCGGTCCGTTGTTCCAGAACTTCTACCAGCTTCAGGGCTTTTTCATGGTGACCATCGGGCCAGTTGGGCTGGGGTAGCATATCGTCTATAATATATAGCCCACCCGGGTTAAGCATGGTTATAGCTTCGTCGAGCAGTAAGTATTTGCCATGCCAGGTATCAGCGAAAATATAATCAAACTTAAGGTGTTTATTTTGTCCAAACCAGTCGTCACCATCGGTACAAACTAACTCCAGCCGCTTATCATCTCCTAAAAATTGCTGTGCGATGGCCAGAAATTGGGCATCATTATCTATAGAAACCAGTGTTGATGCAGCATCCATTCCTTCAAGTATCCATGAGGTAGATAAGCCGGTACCTGTGCCTAACTCCAAAAATCGTGCATTGGGTTTTGAGGCAGCAAGCGTTTTCAGTAATGAACATGTTAAGGCATCTGAGGCCATAGTAAACCCCGATTCGATGGTGGCTTTATCAATAGCCTCGTAAGCTTTCGGATAGGCTTGTTTTATTTCCTGATTCATTGGTGATATGTGGATTTAAGTTTATTTTTTTGTTATTAGGTTTCACACATCACAAGTATAAGCAATTAAACCATATTAAAAAACAAATTAAGACTATTTTTATACCAAATACCATATCGGTATTTAGAAATAACAAATCATTAACTTCAGCTTTATTTTACAGAAACTACTTTTAGAATATCAGTTTCAAAACCAGGGGAACCACAATTACGCCAACAGTTATAAAAAAGTAGTTGCGGTATAATTTACCATTACTGCCGGTATAGGTTTTCATGAGATACTTATAACGCTGGTTGTAAAACACCAGCAGGTAGTTGAGTATCACAAAGGGGATAAAAAATGTAAGCGCGCCGGCAAAAAAAGTATTGAAGACCCTTTCCCTGAATATATCAAAGCTCAACACTACCGGCACTTGTTGATGGGTAAACATCCTGATCACAAAAATAAGCGTCAACAGGTTAACGCCCTGCAGCAGCGACATCGGAATTAGGGTAAATGCTTTCCAGTTTCCCTGCTCGCCTTTTTTGCCTTTTTCCAGTACAATGGCATCAACCCATATTTTATAATATGTACTTAACATAACCATCTGTTTTAATTATTACCTTAATAAATAAACCTAAACTTCATGTTTAGGTTTTAACAAATTGATAACGGCATTAAAACGGTGGCTGCTTCAGCAAGTATCCGGGCTTAGTTGCTTTTTAGTTTGCCTTTAAAAACCTCTTCCAGCTTTTGTACTTTGGGCAATATTACCAGGCGGCAGTATGGTTTGCTGCCATTAAGGGCAAAATAATTCTGGTGGTAATCTTCGGCTTTGTAAAAGGCCTTAAACGGTACAATTTGGGTAACTATCGGGTTAGGGTAAGCTTTGGCACTGTTCAGTGCTGCCTTATATTTTTCGGCTTCGGCTTTTTGCGCGTCGTCACGATAAAATATTACCGAACGGTATTGAGTGCCTTCATCCTCCCCTTGTCTGTTTAAGGTGGTTGGATCGTGCATTTTCCAGAACACTTCCAGCAGGTCGGCATAGCTGATCTGTTTAGGATCGAAATAAACCTGCACTACTTCGGCGTGACCGGTTTCGCCGGTACAAACCTGCTCATAGGTTGGGTTTTTCACTGTGCCGCCAGAGAACCCCGATTCTACTTTTGTTACGCCCCTTAACCGGGTAAAAATAGCTTCTGAACACCAGAAACATCCCATGCCAAAAGTAGCGGTTTGCGTACCTGCGGGCAAAGCAGCCTGCTTTTGCGCAAAAGCGGCCGGGCTAAATAACACCACAAAAAAGAACAGAAAAATTTTATTACGATACATATTATTGACTTAAAACTGATTGATAATTTATTGAAGTACTTTAATGTTTTTAACATCGGCCTGTGGCACAAACTTTAACGATAAAGAGTTTACACAATGCCGGGTATCTTTCGGGGTCAAGCCCTCGCCTAAAAACACGTGGCCCAAATGACCGCCGCAATGGGCGCATTCAATTTCGGTACGCATACCATCCGGGTCGGGAACGCGTTTAACGGCGCCTTTGATCTCATCGTCAAAACTGGGCCAGCCGCAGTGAGAGTCGAATTTACTGCCGGAGTTGTATAACGGCGCATTACAGCGCGCGCAAACGTAAACACCCTTGCCCATATCTTTCAGATACTTACCTGTAAAAGGCATCTCTGTATCTTTATTTACGATAACAGCTTCTTGTTCAGGCGTTAATTTATTATAGTTGTGCTTAGCTTTTGGGGCTTCCTGGGCTTCGGTTTTTTGCTTGCAACCGGTTACCACAAAAGGTAGCAGGAACAATAGTGCAATGATTAATTTTCGCATATCAGTACTTACGTCAAAAACGCACTCAAAGATATTACTATACACGCGTTTTTACACAAGGCTGACTAAGCGCGGGTTATTTATTTAACCATACCACCTTTTGCTCACTTTCGTGCGGCTTGCCAATAATATCGGCATACAGTTCAGGTTTACGGGCCTTAATATAACGGTACCCGCCGGCCAGTGATAATTTATCCTCACTTACTTCGGCAATAACTATCTCATTGTCCAGTGACCTGCATTCAGCTATCACATCACCATACGGATCAACAATCATGGAGCAGCCATTTTTCAGCTGATCATCGTCCATGCCAATCGGGTTTGAAAACACTGCATATATGGCATTGTCATAGGCACGGGCAGGCAGCCATTTCATGAGCCAGCTACGGCCTTTAAGCCCATCAAATTCCGAACGCAGCAACTCTCTGTTGGCCTCTTTATTCAGCCATAGCCGTGCATCAACAAAACCGGCACCCGGCCGGGTTGATGGCGTACACATTGTTACGTGCGGCATAAAAATAATATCGGCGCCCAGCAATTTAGTTGCCCGTACATTTTCAATAACGTTATTATCATAACATATCAGGACACCGCATTTCCAGCCCTTCAGGTCAAATATGGTATAGCTATTGCCCGGCGTTAGGTGCGGGTTTATAAAAGGATGAAGCTTGCGGTGTTTGGCAACCAGTCCGCTTTTATCAACGCATACATAGGCCTTGAAAAGATTATCATCAGCATCTTTCTCAAACAATCCGGCTAATATAGCAATGTCAAATTCACGGGCATAAGTGGTAAGCTCCCGTATGCTTGGCCCATCAGGAATAAGCTCCGCTACATCAAGCATTTGTTGTTTATCTAAATGCCGGGCAAAAGTATAACCGGTAATTGAGCATTCATGAAAGGCTATCACATCTGCCCCCTGCTGTGCCGCTTTTGCAGATAGGTCTTTAATTACCGACAGGTTATAGGCTTTGTCGCCGCTTTTGTTTTCAAATTGAGCGGTTGCTATTTTCAGGTTTTTCATGTATCAAATTTTAATGTTTAACAAACATAGCTGCCTAAAAAGTGTTGTCCTTGTAAAAAACCGACAATTATAAAACCGCCGGGACCGATATAAAATTAATGGCGAGCGGATTGCTGTTGGCTTTATATTGCGATGGGGTAATGCCCGTATTTTTTCGAAAATAGTTATTCAGATGGGCCTGGTCATAGTAACCACCCTCGTAAACGGTATCAGCAATATTATTGCAGGGAGATTGTTTTTGCAGTAGCTTCAAAAAATGCTGTAATTTAACCGTATCGGCAAAGCGTTTTGGTCCTACACCAATAAATTGTTTGAACTTTCGTTCCAGCTGACGCTCTGTTACCGGCAAAATATTCAACAAACCGGCAACGGAGATATTCCCTTTATAATCATTGATCAGCTTTAAGGCATTGCTAAATATACCTTCAGTATAAGATACTATACTAAGTTTTTTGAGCAGAAAGCTTTCGATATGATTTATCCTATCCTGGGTACTTGCAGCGCCTAAAACCTGATCTTCCAGATCAGTAGCTACAGCACCAAAAACATCGCTTAAATTAGCGATGTCATCATTTAATTCATAGGCTGCAACGCGCGATAACGCGTAAATAGCGTAGGGCTGTAGCACCACTACTAGCATCCCTAATTTCCCAACAGAAACAAGGTCTTTATACTGAGTTAACTGCCCGTATACAAAACTGGATGGATGTGCGTACAGATGCTGATCAGTGTACTGCATTAACGGTGTATTAAAATAAAAAACTATCCCGGGATTGCCATCGGAGAATAGCCGGTATTTAGATGGGGCATCATGTTTATTCTCCAATATCAAATAGTGCTTTACTATATGGAAAAGATACGGTGATGGCGTTAATTGCATAATTAAAGTTAATGTTTATTGAACGTAAAAGCGGCAGGTGGCGTATATTTTATCCAACTCATGAAATGCGCTTTTAGAAGCAAAATATATACGACCAACGTTTTCCAAAAAGTAACAATCATGTTATTATGTTTCCCTTACAACATATTGATTATAACTTTCCGTTTGATAAGCAAAAAGCAATATTTTTGTTTGCCTGGTGGTACATAACCGTCGCTGTTTTAAGCTTCTTCAAATTTATATGGTTTGTAAAAAAGTGTTAAAACATTTGCGGCTTCGGTATGCAACAACCCTAAATGTTTATATTAGCCCCTTTAGCTGCTTTATATTATATTAATGATATCAAGAAAATTTTTACTCGTAATTTCCCTGTTGCTTTCTTTCAGTTTAGCCGCTTTGGCACAGCAGGATAGCATCCCCTTAACTACACTTATTCAAAAAACTGCCAAATTTCAAAGCAGTTATCCTATTGAAAAGGTTTACCTGCACATGGATAAGCCTTATTATGCCGTTGGCGATACTATTTGGTTTAAAGCCTATGTAACGGTTGAAAAACACCAGCCGTCGGGATTAAGCGGGGTGGTTTATGTCGATGTAATAAACGGCCAGGATTCTGTAATGGAAAACCTGCGGTTACCTGTAAAAAACGGCGCTGCCAATGGCAACATTATCCTGACCGGAGATACATATAAGCAGGGCCCTTACCGCATCAGGGCATATACCAACTGGATGCGAAATTTTGATGCCGATTACTTTTACGATCATACCATTAATATAGGAAATGCCATTGATAACCAGGTAAATACTTTTATAACTTACAAAAGCTCATCTAAAAAAACCGGAGCCGTAAAGGTTGATGCCGATATATTGTATAAAGATCCGTCGAATACCCCTTATGCCAACCGAAGGGTAAGCTGGCAGTTAATGCGTAACGGCGACCCGGTAAGTAAAGGTGCAGGCCGTACCGACGAAAAAGGCCACTTACTGGTTGATATTCCGGAAAACGAGGCATCCACCATAACCACCGGATCATTGGTAACAGCCATTGATATGGGCGAACGGAAAACGGTTACCAATTCCTTTTCGTTAAAGGGTGCGGTAACAGCCTATGACGTTCAGTTTTTCCCCGAAAGCGGGCAGTTAACCAACGGCATCCGCTCAAAAATTGCGTTTAAGGCCATCAACTCCAAAGGTTTAGGGGTTGATATTAAAGGCACCATTACCGACGATCAGGGTACCGCTATGGCCAACATTACAACCTCGCACTTAGGGATGGGTATATTTGCCTTAACCCCCGAAACCGGTAAAGCCTATACCGCCAACGTAACTTTTCCCGACGGCTCAACGGCTACTTATAAACTGCCGCGCGTACAGGCCATGGGTATAAACTTATCAGCATTTAGTCCCGATGCCGATAACCTCACGGTTAAAATATCGGCCAATGAACTGTTTTTACAGCGCAAGCAAAATAAAAGCTTCTACCTGGTAGCGCAAAGCGGCGGTGTGGTTTACTACGCGGCGCAAACCGTAATGCAGAACCTTAGTTATACTGCCAATATACCCAAAAGTAAATTCCCAACCGGCATTGTACAGCTCACGCTGTTCTCATCGGGCGGCTATGCCTTATGTGAGCGTGTGGTATTTATACAGCATAATGATCAGTTAAACCTGGGTTTAAAAACCGATAAGCCATCATACACTACCCGGCAAAACGTAAGAATGTCTGTTTCAGCAAAAAACAATGCTGCCCCGGTTGTAGGGAGTTTTTCCGTAGCCGTACTGGATGATACAAGTGTACCTACCAATGAAGACTCGGAAACAACCATATTGAGTTACCTGCTGCTAACATCTGATTTGAAGGGATATATAGAAAAACCCAACTATTATTTTAACAAGCCCGACCAGGAAAAGCTCGATAACCTGGATATATTGATGCTTACCCAAGGGTATCGCCGTTTCTCTTACGAGGATATACTCGCCGATAAAAACCCGCCTGTTTACATAATGCCGGAACAAGGTATTGAAGTATCCGGTATATTAAGAACAACTACCGGCCTGCCCGTGGGCAAAGCCAACATACGTTTGCTGATACCAGACCGTAACTATTCGGCCGAAACCATAACCGACCTTTCCGGTAACTTCAAGTTCTCTAATGTAACGGTGATGGACACCTCAAAAATTACCCTGAGTGCCCGTAATAACGTAAACAGCAAAAACCTGGTCATAAATGTTAACGGTGAACTGTATCAGAAATTAACTAAAAATCCTAATACCCCCGATGAAATTGTAAACGTAGACAGCGCTATGCGCCCCTATCTTGATAACGCCCGCAAACAATATCAAAACTCCCGCGTGCTGAAAGAGGTAGTAATTAAGTCAACCAAATTTGAGAAAAAACCAAGCCATAATGATTTCGGTACATTCTCGGGGCTGCCGGCACAGGCAGATCATGAAATATCCGGCGACCAGTTAAAGGATTGTCCGCTATTGGTAAATTGTTTAAGCACCATGGCGTTTGGCTTAACTTACGTTGACAATAACTTTTACATTACCCGCGATTATAATGCCGGTAAAAAAGTGCCGGTACAGATTTACGTTGGCAGCATGCCGGTGGATGTTAACTTTTTATCAACCATTACAGGGCCGGAAGTAGCATCTGTTGAGATATTTTTAACCGATGGTGTGAGCGGCATTAACCGTATGAACCAAACAAATGGTGTTTTAGTCATCAATAAAAGGGTAGTAAAAAAGGAAAAAATAACACTTGCCCAATTGCAGGCGCTTATACCTAAACAAAACGTGGTTACCTTTGGCATACAGGGCTATAATAAAGCCAAAGAGTTTTATATGCCAAAGTATGATGTAAACAAAAGCGGTGCGCTTGGCGCCGATTTGCGTAATACCATTTACTGGAACCCTAAAATCGTAACCGATAAAACGGGCACGGCATCCTTCAACTTCTTTAACAGTGATGCTCGCGGCTCATACCGGGCCATTATTGAAGGCCTGGATGGCGAAGGTAATTTAGGCCGGCAGGTGATACATTTCCAGGTGAAGTAGTGTTGTAATTAAATAAGGATTTATTTTCTTATTTTTATTATACACATAAACTTATCATCATGGATCCTTCACAAATCAATTGGCTGGCCGTTATTGTGGCTGGTCTATCCGCATTTTTAGTTGGCGGTATCTGGTATTCCCCTGCCCTTTTTGCAAAAGCGTGGATGGCTGATAATAAACTTAATGCCGACGAATTAAAGGCATCGAGCAAGGCCCGCACATTTGGTTTTTCGTTTATATTTTCTGTTATTATGGCCATTAACCTGGGTTTTTTCCTGGCCGATTCTAAAACCGACATTACATGGGGAGCCATGGCGGGTTTCCTGGCCGGTATCTGGACATTTGGCGCTATAGCCATACAAGGTTTATTTGAGATTAAAAGCTGGCGGCTGATATTTATAAACGGAGGCTACAGCCTTGTTTCCTTAACGCTGATGGGTACTATTATCGGTGCCTGGAGATAAATATGATTGGCATTAGCTTATCAATATTACAATTTGCTTATACAAGTGTAAACAATGCGGCCATATTTGAGTTACAATTTTAATAACAACTATCATCATGGCAAACACATTTGAAAAAACTTTCACCCTCGGTGGCGAGTATACCATAAATCGTTTAGGTTATGGCGCCATGCGTATCACAGGTCAGGGTATCTGGGGACCGCCAAAAGATAAGGACGAATGTATACGCGTATTAAAACGAGCGGTTGAACTGGGCGTTAACTTTATTGATACAGCCGATAGTTATGGCCCTAATGTGTCTGAAGAGTTAATTGCGGAAGCACTTGCACCCTACCCTGCCAACCTGCTCATTGCCACAAAGGGCGGCTTTCTTCGTAGCGGCCCCAACGTATGGACTATTGATGCCTCACCCGCTCATTTACAGCAAGCGCTTGAAGGCAGCCTAAAACGCCTGAAACAGGATCATATCGACCTGTATCAGCTGCACCGCATCGACCCTAATGTACCTGCTGAAAAATCATTTGAATTTTTACAAAAAGCGCAACAGGAAGGTAAGATCAAACACATAGGTTTATCTGAGGTTAGTGTAGCCGATATAAAAAAGGCGCAGGAGTTTTTTGAGGTGGTATCGGTACAAAATATGTACAGTGTTGACAATCGGAAGTGGGAAGAAGAACTGACTTACACACGGGAGCATAATATTGCGTTTATTCCGTGGTACCCGCTGGGTGGCGGCAATGTACAGGGTGAGCAGATACTTCAACGCGTGGCCGATAAATATGAGGCTACCATTCAACAGATAGCTTTAAGCTGGCTGCTGCACCATTCGTCCAATATTTTATTGATACCGGGCACATCAAGCGTTGAACACCTGGAAGAGAATATGAAAACCGCGAACATCTCATTAACCGAAAATGATTTAACAGAGCTGGAAGCGCTGAACGGCGGGCAATAATCACCAGGACAGTTAAATAAAATAAAAGGATGCCATGATGTTATGGCATCCTTTTATTTTTGCACTGCTTGCATCAACAGCAAAACATGAAAAGTAAAGAAGAAATACTGAACAGCTTTTATACCACAGGACGAGACGGTATGCCCGAAATATCTGCCGGTGATTTGTTAAATGCCATGGAGGCCTATAAGGACCAGGTTGCCGAAGATGCTTTTAACTCCGCCCGTAAGCTAAATGATAATGGCTATGAGTTTTCCACCTATGCCGATTATGCAAACCATACCGCCCTTATGGCACAAAAAGCGCAGGAAAACCGCAACCTGCTCGATGAATCGATAGCACTGGTGGCCGATAGCATTTTACCCAACTTTTTACCCAGCGACAGTTCGGTAAAAGAGCTGTCGTTTGATTTTACCATGCAGGGTAAGAGTTATACGGCTTTTTATGCAAAAGATGCCTCGGGTTACTGGCAGCTGAACAAATGGATTGAACTTGTTTAAAACTATAGGTAAATGACTACACCGGGTATCATTGATGAAAAAATCACCGTTAGCGATTATAATCCGCAGTGGCCGGAATTATTTAAGGAGGAGGCTTTCGAAATTCATAATGTGCTTTCGCCGGTTAAATTCAAACTGGAGCACATTGGCAGTACTGCGGTTATAGGGTTAAGTGCGAAACCTGTTGTCGATATTATGCTTGGCCCAACCTCATGGAAATCATTGCCTGAAATCAAATCCGGTTTAATAGCTCTGGGTTATGAATATCTTGGAGAAGCCGGGGTACCTGGCAGGGAATATTTCAGAAAGCGCAGAGCACAGGCTTTCAACGTACACATTATGTTGAGTGACAGTGAGCTTTGGCGTAACAATATCCTTTTAAGAGACTATCTTCTAAGCCAGCCGGAGGCAGCCAAAAAATACGCCCAAATTAAGGAAGAAGCGATTGCACAGAGAATAGATACATTAATTGCTTATTCAAACCATAAAACTCAATTTATAGCCGCACTGCTCACCGAGGCCCGGACTGCTGTAACTAAACAGGCGCCACTCTAAACGGCTTCACATCAACCGATTCCCATATTTTTTGGGTAATGTACGGTTCATTTTGTTTCCACGCCTCCAGTTCTTCTTCGGTTTCAAACTGCATGATCATTACCGAGCCAATCATATTACCTTCGTCGTTCAGGATAGCGCCCCCTGTTACATAATTCCCGCTTTCTTTTAAGGCTTTACTGCTATCTAAATGATGCGGGCGAACATTCATGCGGCGTTGCAGTGCATCTGGGTCTGTGTAGTCGTAGCCGGTAACCAGGTATTGTTTCATTTTATAAATAATTATGTTGTATTAAAGCAACAGGCAAAAAACCGTTCTGTTTCAAATTACGGTTTTTAAAGCCATTTGATTGAAAACACCAGCAAAAACAGCTAAAAAAATAGAATTATTAAATTTTTTTGAATAAAAATTAATTTTATAACTGTAAATATGACAATTTTTACAATATTTGTTTCCCATATAACAAACCTGTAATAATGAAGAATACCTTACACCAGGAATTTAACAAGCTTTATAACAAAGAGGCCGACAACGCTTATTTTTCACCCGGGCGCGTAAACCTCATTGGCGAACATATTGATTACAACGGCGGATTGGTTATGCCATGCGCCATTACTTTTGGCACCTATTTGCTAACATCGCCAAATGAAGATGGTGTGTTCCGTTTCAGGAGCCTTAATTTTTCTGAAAAGCAGGATGTTCCTGTGCAGCAGCATTATGAAAAAGAAGGCGATAACTGGTTTAACTTCCCTATTGGTGTAATTGAGCATTTTACAAGGGATGGCCACGAGCTGAAGGGCTTAGACATGCTTTTTTATGGTGATATACCTATCGGTTCTGGTCTGTCGTCATCTGCTTCTATAGAAGTTGTTACTGCTTACGCGCTGAATGATATTTTTAACGCCGGTTACAGCAAGCTTGACCTGGTAAAACTTGCAAAATCTGTTGAGAATAATTTTATTGGCGTAAACTGCGGCATTATGGACCAGTTTGCAGTTGCCTTTGGCGAAAAGAACAAAGCCCTGATGCTTAATTGCGACACACTGGATTACCAGGCAGTTGATAGCAACCTGGGCGATTATGTGCTGGCTATCATCAATACCAACAAACCCCGTAAACTGGCCGAATCAAAATATAACGAACGTGTGCAGGAATGTGCGCAGGCGTTGGCAGCTTTACAAACCGAACTTAAAATCAACTACCTGTGCGATATTGATGCCGATATCTTTAAAAAGCATGAGCACCTGATTACCGATGCGGTGGTGTTAAAGCGCGCCAAACACGTTATTGAAGAAAACGACCGTGTAAAACTGGCTGCCGCGGCATTGGCTAATAATGACCTTACCGAATTTGGCAAACTGATGTATGCTTCTCACAACTCCCTGCGCGATCAGTACGAGGTAAGTGGTATTGAGCTCGACACGATAGCCGAATACAGCAAAACCGACCCTAATGTTGCCGGCGCCCGCATGACCGGTGCAGGCTTTGGCGGTTGTGCCATAGCACTGGTTAAACGCGACTCATTTGACGCTTACAGCCAGGCTGTAAGCGATTATTACACCCAAAAGATAGGTTATGAACCATCGGTATACAGCTCTTTAATAGGCAACGGCGTAGGCTTACTGAGCGTAGCCGTTAATTAAACGCTTTTTAATACTTTTGCGCAATAAAGTCCATGGTCTGTTGTCCATGGACCATGGACAAAAAAGATGCGTAAACTAAAGTTAGATGAGCTGAACCGGGCCTCGGTTGATGAATTTAAAACACAGGATAAGCTGCCGGTAGCTGTAGTACTTGATAATGTGCGCAGCATGCACAACATCGGTTCTATCTTCCGTACATCAGATGGTTTCGCTGTTGAACAGATCTGTCTTTGCGGTATAACCGCCCAGCCTCCTCATCGCGAAATTGAGAAAACTGCCCTTGGCGCCACCCAATCCGTCAGCTGGACTTATTACGAAACACCTTTACAGGCCGTTGAACAATTACGTAATGATGGTTATCGCATCATAGCCGTCGAACAGGCCGAAAACAGCACAATGCTTAACGAGTTTACCCCTGCCGAAAACGAAAAGTATGCCCTGATATTCGGCAACGAAGTAAATGGCGTAAGTGACGAAGTAATGCAGAACATTGATGGCTGTATCGAAATACCCCAGTTTGGCACCAAGCATTCTTTTAATATTGTAGTATCTGCAGGGATTGTGCTCTGGGATTTTTTCGCCAAAATGACAATGTAGGTTAAACAGCCTTGTCATTCTGAGGAACGAAGAATCTATTTCGTAAACCTTCCTTTTAAAAACAGATGCTTCACTGTGTT
This sequence comes from Mucilaginibacter sabulilitoris, assembly GCF_034262375.1. Taxonomy (NCBI): domain Bacteria; kingdom Pseudomonadati; phylum Bacteroidota; class Sphingobacteriia; order Sphingobacteriales; family Sphingobacteriaceae; genus Mucilaginibacter; species Mucilaginibacter sabulilitoris. The sequence goes on along the minus strand of NZ_CP139558.1, from coordinate 3,230,837 downwards.
CAGCATGACGCAGTTTTTTGCTAATTATTATTAAATTAGCTAATCCCTTGCTGTAAACCATGAATGCTCTTGCCAAAAAACTGCAAATAAAACCAAATTCCCGCTGGTTAATTTATAATTCACCAGCCGGATATCCGGATAGCTTAAACCCTTTGCCCAATGGTGCTGAGGTAGTATTTAATACCGAGGGGAACTTTAATGGCATACAACTATTTGTCACCAACAGTACCGAATTGGCTACCAGTCTTCAAATCATTGCCCCTTTATTAAAGGATGATACAGTTTTCTGGATCATTTATCCGAAAAAAAATTCGGGTATCCCCTCCGATCTGGAAATGATGAGCAGTTGGGACGCTCCCGGCAGTTACGGGCTTCGCCCGGTCGCAGCTGCTGCTGTAAACGAGGTATGGACAGCCCTCCGTTTTCGCTCTATTGATCAAACTAAAGTTTCGGAAGGCCGCAAAGATGTAATCCGGACCAATGAGTACAGCGCTTTTATTGATGTAGATAATAAAATAGTAACCCTACCCGATTATGTTAAAGCTGAACTTGAAAAGTATCCGGGTGTACTCGACTGGTTTCGGCAACTGGCCTACAGCCATAAAAAGGAGTATGTGTTATGGATACTAACCGCCAAACAGGAAAAAACCCGCCAGGATCGTTTAGCTAAGATGGTTACGATGCTACAGAACAAAAAGAAGAATCCGACGGATAAGTAAGATAAAACACATGTCATTGCTTCGTGCCCCGCAATGACATATCTATTTTTTTTTGTATAAGATCTAAGGTTGTCACGCTAAGGCTGTCAAAGCATAGCGGACAGCCCTTTCCGAACGATCCTTCGACAGGCTCAGGATGACAGGCCTTTTTTTATAGGAAACTTACGAAGTTTTAAAACTTCGTAAGTCTGATAAGAAATAACATAACCTTATGCCAGGTTTCGGCCGGCGTTTACAATACCGTAAACGGTTCTGATCACCAGCTTATGGTATACTTCAGTAAGTTCGCTGTCCTTGCTGTTATTTAAGCATTGTAAGGCATAATGCTGTATGATCACCAGCGGTAATACAATTTTTTCGCGTATGGCTATAGAACGACGTTCAACCGGGTATTCTTCCATCAGTACGGTGCTTCCGGTTAGGTCAAGCAGCATTTCACGGGTAAGCTCGTATTCGTCTTTAAGCATTTTCCAGAACTTGCCAAATTTTTCATCTTTTCCCAGATAAGCAGTTACCCTGAAATCTGACTTAGACATAGACATGGCACAATTATCCAGCATGGTTTTAAAGAACCCAGATGTTCTGTACAATTCTTTTATTTCGAGCCAGTTACCAGCGTCTTTCATCTTTTTCAAGGAAGTACCCACTCCATAAAATCCGGGGATATTTTGCTTCAGTTGGCTCCAGGAAGTTACAAAACTAATAGCACGCAAATCCTCGAGCTTTAAAGGCGCTCCGGCATTTCTTTTGGTTGGCCGGCTACTGATATTGATGCGCGACAATAATTTAAGCGGACTAAATTTCTCCAGATAATCTACAAATAAAGGATGCTCACGCAGCGCCATAAATAACTTATGACTTTCGGTGGCCATTTGCGATATCAGGTCCTTATGACGGGTATCAAGCAGGTCGTTATGGTTAGGGTGTAAAGCCGATATAATACCAGCATTAATCAATTGCTCCATATTAAACCTTGCGGTTTCTACCGATCCATATTGTGAGCTTACGGTTTGTCCCTGTATGGTAAGCTGTATGTGCTCATTAGCAATCTCGTTACCCATTGACGCGTAAAAGCGGTGGGTTTTACCGCCACCACGTGCAGGCGGGCCTCCGCGGCCATCAAAAAACGCCAGGCTTATGCCATATTTACGGGCCATGCTGGTGAGTTCGACCTTGGCTTTATATATAGACCAGTTGGCCATCAGGTAACCACCATCTTTGGTACTGTCAGAAAAACCGAGCATAATGGTTTGCCTGTTACCGCGTTTTTTTAAATGCTCGGCATAATACGGATGTGTGTACAGTTGCTCCATGATCTCTCCGGCGCGGGCCAAATCGTTCACGGTTTCAAACAGCGGCATAAAATCAACACTCAGGCTGTCTTTTTTCCATCCGCTCCATAAAAACAAATCAATAAGCTGTAATATATCAGAGGCTTGCTGACAGTTGCTGATGATAAAGCGCTGACATGCCTTTTCGCCATTGCTGCGCTGAATTTCCTGCATCAGCCTGATGGTGTTCAGGGTATCTCGGGTCATGTCATCAGCTTCATCCGGGCAATGAAAATCAGCTTCGTTAAAACTGATCTGTTTTAGCTTTTCTTCTTCTTCTAAATCTTTATAACCTTTAACTGTGTCGGTTTTAATATTCTTTAAGCAATAATCAAACACACTGCGCAGTACACGGCTGTCCTGTCTTATATCAAGCGTAGCGAAATAACAACCAAATAAACGTACCTTCTGGATCAGGTTTTCAACTATGTCAACAAACAAACTGTCGTGGTCTGTTATAATGGTTTGTTTGATAGATTGCAGCAAACCCAGCAACTCGCCCTGCAAATTCTTAGTATCGGGGTGCTCGTTGGCATTTTTATACAGCAATTTTTCAAGTTTGTCCATTGCCTTTTCAACCCCTCTGAAGGTGATACGACGTTTGAGCACCCTAAAATCGCGGTAATAACACCTAAACAGGCGCTGCCTTAAAAAGCTGGCAACATCCTTTGTAATTTGTGTGGTTACGTTGGGGTTACCATCCCTATCGCCGCCCGGCCAAAAGCCCAGCTCCAATACCTGGTTAGTTACATCAATATCAAACTCCTCTTCCAGTTTTGACTGGATACCCGATACCGCATGATAAAATATATTTTCAAGGAACCACGACAGGCTAACGGCTTCGTCAACCGGTGTGGGCGATGTTTTATTAAAGAACGGCGTTTTACCCAATTGTTGCAGCAACTCATCAATGCTTGGAATATCATTAACCTTTACTGCCTCAATTAAATCGGTCATGATGCCGAGCACTGTACCCGGGTAAAACTGTGTTGGGTGCGCGGTAAGCACCAGTCTTAACGAAAAATCCTTCAACTTTTCGCTAATCTTATTGCGGGTTTCATCGCTTATGGCAGCTTGCTGCAGCATGCTTTGCAACGTACCTGAATCATCAAACTTACCCAATTTATTAAAAGACGAATCTTCAATAGCATCAAACAAAACCACCTGGCGTTCAATATATTGTATAAACCTGAACATGCGGTTTATTTGTTCACGATGATCGATATCGGGTACGTACTTTTTAAAAAAAGTTTCAATGATATCAGTAGGCGATGCCTGCTTTATAGCACCTTTTTCGCAGTGTGAACTAAAAAACGGAAGTAAAATACCGGTATCCTTTACCTGGTAAAAGGGTAATGTTTGAAATAAACTATTATATAACTCAAACCTGGTTACAACCTCGTTATTAAAGATTGTTTCTCTTTGACTGAGTTTTAAGGTTAACGACATAGTTTAAAATAATTGGGTGAAACTAAGTGGTACTGGCTACTGCACAAAACCGGGGGTGAATTTAATTATCTAAAATTAAATTTCAGCTATAAGCAATTAATTTAATAAAAGTATTATGATATTGATACCAAATTTACTAAAAAAAGCAACAAAAATTTAATTATTGTAAATTTACCTCTAAATTTCTGTTCAAAGTGTTATTAAAAAAATTCAGCAAAGGCAGGCAGAAAGATTTTAATAACTTGCCTTTGATTATTTTTACATCGCCTCAACCAGGAAATAAAACTATTTTGATGAATATTAATACCAGGGAAATAAAAAGCTTTTTTTACAGCCAGTATTTTTCTGACGGCTTGCGCATATCAGCGGGGATACTACTGCCATCGTTGGTGTTGTTAGAGTTTAACCAGTTTGACCTAGGCCTTACCTTATCATTGGGGGCGCTTTGTATTTGTGTTATTGACAGCCCCGGCCCGGTAAGCCACAAGCGTAACTCCATGGCAATTGGTAATTTATGCCTTTTCCTGGTGGCGGCTATTACAGGCTTTGCCCGGCTTAATATTTTCACCCTGGGGCTGGAAATCACACTGTTCTCATTCCTTTTTTCCATGTTCACCGTTTATGGTAACCGGGCGGCATCGGTGGGTACCTGTTCGCTACTCATTATGATATTTATGATGGACAAGGCATTACCTGCCAGCGGCGTACTTGGCTATAGCGCTATTATTTTAGCAGGTGGTATATGGTATATGCTGTTCAGTATTGTGTTTTTTGGCATAAGGCCTTACCGAGCGGCGCAGCAGGCGCTGGGCGAAAACGTAGCCGATATTGCCAAATTTTTGCGTATCAAGGCCGATTTTTATTTGATAGATACCGACATTGACGAAAATTACCGGAAACTGGTATCCCGGCAGATACAGGTGAGCCAGCACCAGGACGCAGTGCGCGAACTGTTGTTTAAAAGCAGGTTGCTGGTAAGGGAATCAACCGCGGCCAGCAGGCTGCTGGTACTCACGTTTGTTGATCTGGTTGATATGTTTGAACAGATCATGGCCACACATTATGACTATGGTTATATACGTGAAAAATTTAAAGACACCGGCATACTGAATGAAATTGCCCGCATACTGCACCACATGGCCGATGAACTTGATGATATCGCTTATCTCATACTATCCAACACAAAGCACAAACACCTGAAAGATTTTAATATTGAGCTTGAAAAACTAAAGTTAAAAATTGATGACATTGGCAAAAACAATCAGGAAACAAGCACCCTGGTATTAAAAAAAATACTCATTAACCTGCGTGCGCTAAGCGAAAGCATTAATAATATATATGTTTATTACAACTCTAAAACCGCTTCTAAATCAACCGAGGTGCGGGGCGATATTGAATATTCACAGTTTGTAACGCACCAGGACTACACGCCGCATATTTTCTTTGACAACTTAACATTTGAATCGGGCGTGTTTAAACACGCATTAAGGGTAGCATTGGTTTGTTTAGTAGGTTTTATCACGGCTAAAACAATAGCACAGGGCCATCATAGTTATTGGGTATTGTTAACTATTATTGTGATCCTGAAACCAGGTTTCAGCCTTTCAAAACAACGCAATTACCAGCGCCTTATTGGTACTATAGGGGGCGGTACCATTGGTATACTTATACTAAGTTTTATACCCAATGTTACCGTTCAATTTATTTTCCTGATGATATTTATGATTGGGGCATATAGCTTTCAAAGGCTAAACTATGTGGTAAGTGTAATTTTCACTACGCCATTTGTACTTATCCTGTTTAAGTTTTTAGGAGTAGGATTGTTAAACATAGCGCAGGAGCGTATAATAGATACACTTATAGGCTCGTCTATTGCGTTTATTGCCAGCTATATTATATTCCCAACCTGGGAGTTTGAGCAAATTCAGGAGACGCTGCGCGATGTAATAGTTGCCAATATTAATTACCTGATCACTATTGCCGAAAGTCTTTCGGGTAAAGTAACAGGCACCACCATGTATAAACTGGCCCGTAAGGAAGTATATGTAAAATCGGCCAATTTATCGGCCGCATTTGAACGCATGACATCCGAACCCAAAAGCAAGCAACGCAAAGTAAAAGATGTGCATAAGTTTGTTGTACTTAACCATATCTTATCATCGTACATAGCCAATATAGCATCGGGCCTGGTTAAAAAAGAAACATTACAGCCTCACGCCGAAGCGCTTAAACTGGTTAAAAAAAGCATATCTGTTTTAAACGAAAGTAATAAAAAACTTGCCGGGCCGGGCATTGAATTTAATATAGGCAAACCTGTTGCCGCTATCAATATTGAAAAGCCTGAATTATTAGCAGAGGATAATTTGCTGAAAGAGCAACTGGGTTTTATCAATAAAATAAGCTACGATATAGCAAAAATTACCGATAATATATTGCAATGATGCAACGTTGGCTAACTACGGACATGACCTGCTTTGGCGCTGATATTTGCGTTAGCAATTTTTGTTTTTTTGGTATTGTTACAGCATTTTTTTACGCAGTGCCTGGCATAGCTTTTTACACAAGCATTTGATACATGTCTCACGTTTTTGCCGTCTATGCAAAGTGAACTAAGAAAAAGCCCACCGGTTACCGCCAATAAAGTAAATATTTTCATGATAAAGATATATGTTTATCTATGACGGACTAAACCAGCAGAACGTTACAAAAAAAATCAAAAAAGTGATTTTCACCTATTAAGATAAACGCAAGCCCTCTCCTACTGATGCTTTTAAACACGTTGATCCTGATAGTATTACACAAAAAAAGTCAGTGACCTCGCGTTACTGACTTTTTTAATTAACTATTAACTGACCAAATATCTTAACGAAACTATCTGGTTCTTACAAACATAATACGTAAATCAAAAATGGGATATGTGAAAATCACCCATAATATAGGTGTTTATAATTAGTCTATTGTTAAAAACCTGTATAATATTATATCACATAAAAAAACCCGGATCATTTTACATGATCCGGGTTAAGTACATTTTGATTATTAACTATTAATAATGATCATCTGCATCAAAGCGGGTTCTGGCGTAGCCTCCGGCTTTATGAAACACTGAAGGATCAGCATCATCGCTAAATGATATTTCAAAATAAATTGAATCTGTTTTTAGCTTGGTACCAGGAGCCGTTGCCGCTTTAGGGATAATTTTAGCATTTCTAACGGTAAATGTACTTTCGTAGTACTGATTGGCAACATCTTTACCTGAAAAGGTAAGATTAGGTACATCAGCATGCAGTTTACCTTTAATTTGCCAGAAAGGCACACCTGTTGAGGCATCGTATCCGTCATCAAACCATAAGCTATCAGCTCTGTTTGATGCAGTATTGTAAGTAAAAATGGTGTAATAATCATTCCCAAAATCACCTTTGCCACCATCCAGCTTTATCCAAAATTCTCCCGCAAGAGATTGAACCTGGGTACCTCCTATTTTTTCATCCTTTTGGCAGGACGTAAATGCAGTTACTACAAACAATAGTATCAGTGCATATAATATGGTATTTAATTTTTTCATTTTTCTGATAAGTTATTGTTTTATAAACGTTCTTGGAGCTGTTCCGTATCCGGGGTTAACTATCACCATGGTGTACTGGGCTAACGTGCCACCGGCACCCGGAGTGCTTGTTTCACCGTCTGAGCTGGTTACAGAGCCATCGTTTGATACTTGTTCAGGAATAAACACGCTGTTACCTGTATTGTTAAACACGACTACGGTAAGGTTTGTACCAGGTGCACCACCAGGGTTATTTACCGCATAGGTACCGGGAGCAAGCTTTGTCCAAACTGCTACCGAGCCATTGGTATTTCTGGCGTAGTTGCCGGCAAAATTATTCGCAGCAGCTGATGCGTCTGTTGAGTATACTACCACAAACCTTTGAGCTGTTGCATCAAATCCATCGTCGTTTGTTGCGCTGTAGGTGATAACGTATATGCCGGGTGTATTGGTGTTTACCGTGCCTTTGGTTGTAACCTTTAAGGTTGCTGAGCCGGCTTTAGCCTCTACTCCTGGCTCTGTATACGTACCCCCTTTGGCAACAGTGGTATAGTTTACACCACTCACTGTCGTAGCGCCTTTTAACGTAAACACAGCATAGTTTGTAATTTTTGAACTACCAACATATCCTGTTTTATAATTAAAATTATCTTTATTGCAGGCTGTTAACAATATGCTCGATATTGTTATGATGGCCAAATAATTTATATATCTTTTCATATTCTTATCTAATTAAAATTTATTTATTTGGCTGCCCCCACCATACTGGCGTAGTAATTGGAACTTCGGCTGGTGTGCTTGAGTTTCTGCTGCGTTCTGAGTCTGGGAAAACCAAACGCTTAGGAAGCCGGCCACCTGTTACACCATTTTTTGAATACACCCATTGACCAGGGATATAATTTGCGTCAAGAGAATATACAGTAGAAAGCTCCGGATAACCTGTACGCTGCTGATCAAAGAAACCTTCCAATGCGTGTGAGTTAGGAAATGAGGCCCATTTTTGATAAATAATGGCTTTCAAATTAGCTTGAAGCGTACCATTAGGATAAGTATATGCAGCAGTTGCCGGCGCAGTTAAATCATATTGGTCAAAAGCAGCCTTCACACCTGCGTTAAATGCTGTACCTGCAGCGGTAACACCATAACGTGCACCGGCTTCGGCCTGTAAGAAATGTGATTCTGCCGCTGTAAGAAAATAAACTGGGTCGGTTGCTTTAAATGCTGGCGCAGTTGCTGAATAATAAGTTGGCTGCGCAGATTGAGGAGCAGTATAGTTACCCTGGTCAACAGAAATTGGGTTGGCTGTTCCAAAATACACTACTGCACGCGGATCATTGTTTTCAATTAACCAGCTTGACAGCGTCTTACTTGCGCGCAAATCATTTCCACCTAAATTAAACACAGTATATGCATAAATAGGGTTTCTTTGATCTGTAGCATCGATAAACAAGTTAACCCCCGCGTCAATAGTTAAGAAATCGGCATTAGCTGCATACAACGCTCTAATACCTGCTTCTGCATCGGCAGCATGTGTGTTTACCATACGCAAATACATTTTTAACTTCAGCGTATTGGCAAACTGTCGCCAATTGTCCATATTTCCCCCGAACAAAAAGTCGGCTTTCGCATCGTTTCCTACAAATGGGGCACCTTTATAATCCGTTGCCAAAGCGGCGTTTATTTCAGCTATCAAACCTTTGTAAATGGTAAACCCATCATCAAATTTAGGGTTTAACTTAGCAGCGCCCTGGAAAGCTTCAGTATATGGCACCTGATCATACAAATCAACAAGCACTTCATAAGTATACGCTTTCATCACTGTACTCATTAAATAAAAATTGTACAGTTTGGCATCTTTTGCTTTAGTAATGGCTAACTGGTAATCGGCCAGTGCACCGGCAAATAATTCGTTATAGCCGCCATTAAAATCCTGTCTTTGCAGGTTGTATGAATCAATGGTTTTAAACTGGTTGGCAATGGGCGACTGTGTCCAGTACTGTGACCATATACCACCAATAATATCCAGTTCGCCCCCTACCTGGCCCGCTGTCGACATCACTCCCGACGGAAATAAAACCTGAGCTGTGGCCAGTTCAATAGGCGGGTTGTTTGGGCTTCTGTTTATATCATTTATTTTACTGCAGCCAAATGACAACGACGTGGCAGCCAGTACAAAGAATATTGATTTAATTTTTATATTTCTATTTTTCATGATGCAAATAATTAAAATGTAACTTTTAGTGAAGCACCATAATACCTTAATGGTGGAGCTGTTCTGAACTCTCCGTACTCACTCGCCAGATCAGTTCCGTAGTTAGATACTTCCGGATCCACAACATGATTACCTGAAGGAAGCCAGGTAATTAAGTTTTTACCAAATACGCCCACTGTAGCATTTGATGCTCCCAGTTTTCTGAGGAACGTTTTGGGCAGGCTATAGGTCAAAGTTACCTCCCTTAATTTAACAAAGCTTCTGTCTAATATGTCTCTTGACCACGCTAACGCTTTGTTTGATGTTGTATAATAGTAATCGTCGTTGTTAGCTTCGGTTATTTGTGTGGTGTTTTCTGTGTAACCAATTACATTACCTCCGGCATCCAAAACCCTTTGAACAGAGTTTGGAACGATGAACGGATTACGGTCATTGTAAGTAGTTTTAGGATCTGCACCAACAAAGTTAAACAAATCGGCTGTTCCGGAATAAAATTTACCGCCTTTATCCCACTCTAAAGTAAAGCCTAAAGCAAAGTCCTTTACGCGGATGGTGTTGTTAAAGCCCATCACAAAATCATGCTGGAAGTTACCATAGGTGCCATTTTCAGGAGCTGCAACAGGATAACCCTGACTGTCAACAATAATATGGCCCTGAGGATCATAAGCAGGAACAGGTGCCTGTAATAAGCCAAGCGGCTGACCAGCAATTGCAACAAACTGGCCACCATAACCGTCTGTTTGCAGTATAACTTTGTCTAATCCCGGAGGAAGCGATTTTACAATACTTCTGTTGCGTGAAAAGGTATAGTTAAAATCCCATTTAACCCATGAGGTTTTCACAGGAGTTGCATTAAACGCTACCTCATAACCATGTTCGGCAACTTCACCAAAGTTTATTAATTGACTTGAATAACCTGTTGAAGGTGCAATCGGCACATTTAGAATCTGGTCTTTACGTATCTTGTGGTAATAAGTAAAATCTAACCCAATACGGTCATCTAAAAATCTGAACTCACCACCAAGCTCATAATCTTTTACACGTTCAGGCTTTAACCCTGTAGTAAATAAGGTGTTGTTGATACTGAAACCCGCTACCCCATTAAATGGAAATAATAGATTACCAAAACCCAAAGGCGAATTAGTCTGCCTCAAAGTGTTATATATCTGGTAGGGGTCTGTATCACTACCTGTTTCACCGTAGCTACCTCTTAACTTAACATAACTTACTGTTTTGTTGGTAAAACCAAGCGCTTGTGACAATACGTAAGCTACGTTTGCTCCAGGATAAAAATAGCTATTGTTACCTGTTGCCAGCGTTGATGTAATATCATTACGGCCTGTTACAGTTAAATATAAATAATCTCTGAAACCTAATGTTGCCTGTCCATAAAAGCCTATTAAACGCTGATGCAATTCTGTTTCTGTAGCAGTTGGTTTATTAGAGCTGTTTGATAAGTTAAAAAAGCCCGGTACGGCTAAACCTTCGATAGTTGAAATATGCTCTCTTGAACCACGATCATTGTAGTTAGCACCAATCAAACCATTGATATCAAAATCAGAACTGAATTTTTTATTAAACAGCGCCTGTAATTTGGTATCGTACTCAAAGTTTTGGTTGTTATCTTCTTCAACGCTACCAACATCTGGTTTTCTTACAGCGCCTTCGGTGTTGGCACCGCCAACCCAGCTACCAGGAAGAGGGTAGTTTGAGTTATACCATATTTTGGCACCAGCGTTAGTTACATCGGCACCCTGCTGGAAATTAATGGTCAACCAGTCAGTAGCTTTATAATTTAAGTTGATGTTGCCGTAAAAACGGTCGCTTTTGCTACGGCTGCCATTTTCGTTTAAGTTCCAAAAAGGGTTTTCGGCAAATGGAGTATAGTAATTATCTACGTTAAAATATTTATTTTTATAATCCCTTAGATCCTTGATTGGAATATTACCGGGGATTTGTAAAATATTTTCATAAAATGTTGTACCTATACCGGTTGGGCCCTGGCCTGTTGCAACAAAGTTTCCAACCTTAGATACATAATTCATAGATACGTCAGCAGAGAATTTTTTGTAGGTAGTAGTTCCCCTAAAAGAGAAATTGTTCCTGTTAAATTTATCGGCCGGGCCGGGTAAAACACCGTTTGAGTGAATGTTGTTATATGATATTAAATAGGTAGAAGCATCAGTACCACCGGCAATAGAGATATTGTTGTTTAACTCTAACCCGCGATCAAAAGCATCTCTTACGTTACTTTCAATAAATGAAAAAGGCCTGATCAACTGTGTATTGTCAACAACAGCGCCCCATGGCTGTGTTAAACCATTATATTTAGGACCCCAGTTTCCGTTTTCGCCCAATACAAAGTGACCATCCCAACCTTGTCCAAATTCACTCTGTGGTTTGTAAACAAAAGCAACATCTGTTACTGTAGCTGCTGACGAAAAGCTAACAACAGGCGCTCCGGCTTTACCTTTTTTGGTAGTAATTACCACAACACCGTTTGAACCACGTGAACCGTATATGGCAGATGCGGCAGATCCTTTCAGGAACGATATATTGTCAATAGAGTTAGGGTCGATGTCATTGGCGTTGTTACCAAAGTCAAAGTTATCATCTGAGCCAGCACGTGCGTTATTCAAAGGCACACCATCAATTACATATAACGGAGCGTTTGATCCGCTTAGTGACGTATAACCACGTAAAATAATTTTGGTTGAACCGCCGGAAGTACCAGATACGTTTGAAATGTTAACACCGGCAATTTTTCCCTGTAAACCGCCAAGTGCATTGATAGAAGCCGAACGGTTGATGTCTTCATTTTTCACAGTAGTTTGCGCGTATCCCAAAGTTTTTTTCGCTTTGTTGATACCTAAGCCGGTAACTACAATTTCGCCTAATTGCTTACTATCTGTTACTAGTATAACGTTGATAATGTTTTTGGTAACAACTACCTCTTGTTGAGCATACCCAATAAATGAGAATACCAGTGTTGTACCATCGCCCGCGGCTATGGAATATTTACCATCATTACTGGTTTGGGCTCCCAGATTGGAACCTTTAATTTTTACCGTTACTCCGGGAATTGGCAAACCATCATCCTTTGAAGTAACAGTACCTGTTATGGTTTTATTTTGCGCGAAGGCCATTGAAGCCGTGCAGAAAAAGCAAACCATGAAAATTTTAAGTAATTTGTGCTTCATGCTTTTTTAATTTATTATTAGAATATTCTTTTTTATTTTTTTACGTTTTAGCTCTTATTAAAGACTAAATAACTAAGGAAGCTAAGTGTCTGGTTGCATTATTTATTTTTTCATATTTATAAAATTTGAGGGTTTATAGCGCTTTTTAAAATTTAACACTGCTAAGCGAAAAGTCTCCTCCACTCCTGGAAAAAACTTTCCTTAACTATTAACTGATTATAAAGAACAAATGAGTAGCTGAATATTTTAAAAAATGAATTACTTTTTTAGCTCTTCGAATTGATAACTTAGTAAATCAAAGCTCTTTTAATATGATTTGATGAATGCCAATTGAAGGGGAGTGTCAACTGGGAAAATGCCCTACTAACAAGTACATTTAGTTCATGCCAGGCAAAATTTTAAAAATGGGTATAGATTAAGCGGGTGCTTTTGTCATACATATGTGTTTAATAGTTAATTATTATATAAGCAAATATACTTATATCATTTCTGAAAACACAATAATAACACTTGGAAATATTGAGGGATATGCGAGAATCACCATTTTGATAATTTTCGCATATAATTAGAGCCACATTTAAGGCAGTTTATTATTATACTATTATTAACCTCGAAGAAACAAGAAAAATAACAATCTTTCAGGCGGTTTGTCTGTATTTTAAAGGAGTAATATTATAATGCGTTTTAAATAGCCTGATAAAAGAGCTCGGGCATTCAAAACCAATAAGGTTTACTACTTCGTTGATTGGATAAGATGTACTTTTTAATAGTAACTGAGCCCTTTTTAAACGCAACTGTATTAAAAATTGATGCGGTGTTAAATTAAATGCCTGTTTAAATGTTCGCAAAAGGTGATTAACCGAAAGGCATGAATGCTCAGCAAGATCATCAAGACTTATGTTCTGGTTATAATTACTATACAGATATTCCTTAGCCAGGTTAAGTCTTCGCAAAATTTCAATTTTTGTGCTTGTATTTAAAAAATGGAGCTTTTCGGCTTTCTTTAATATCTCTTCGTTATAAATACTGAAATAGTTGATAAGGCAGTGATGTAAATATTCATTTATCAACAATTCATCATTCATTCCGCTATCCAGATGTTGTTTAAGGTGATATACATTATACATGATATCGCCGCTAAACGGATAAATGGTTTCATCAAATTCCTGATCATGTTTTAGTTTATAGTTGCCTTTGTTTAGCAATCTGTTATCACTAAATGCCCAGTATTCTTTAAAATCTTCTAAAAATTGCTGATCAAAATTAATGCTGAATGATTGTACAGGGATATCTGAATCGGTATCGGTTGAGTATTGTGTACCCTTGTTCAATATCAAAAAGGAATCGGGGTATATAGATAAATGTCGTTTGCCGATATCATAACGTTCGTTTCCAGAAAAAACAAATCTCAGGCTAAAATCAGAATTATACTGCTGATTTTGCTTTTGGCTGCTGGTGCGGCTGTATATTTTGTTATTATTCCGCAATGTTTTTGAATAATCCATCATATAAAGTTTAGATTTCGGTATAATTCCTTTCTTCTAAGTTATAATTTCTTTCTTCTAATAAAATAAACCGGTTGCCTCCAGGGTCCAAAAATTCTGCTGCAAGACCATTAGGCAGGTACCGTGGGGTTGCGTAAAAAAACACACCCGCTGTTTTATATAAATGATAGTCCTTTAAACAATCTTCAGTATTTAATATAATACAGCTTTTAAAAGCATTATTATTGTTTTTACCTGCCACAACAAGTGCTACATCCAGATTATCGGCCTGCAATACGGTACACTCCTCTCCTTCTATAAAACAACTGTTGTTAGCAGTATTAAAGCCCAGTTTCTGCGTATAAAAATCTATTTGCGCTTCGGCGTCCTCTGCAAAAACAGGGATATATTTCAGTTTCATGTTGCAATAACTCTAAAAAATTTCTTGTAGAAAATCAATACAATACCCTTGGGTTGATCTTTTTGAGTGAGTTACAGCAGCCGGTCAGTTAAAACTGTTGTACATATCAAAGATAACTTAACCCGCAAGGGTATGTATCCCCCAAATAGGGTGATTTATTATTCTATCGTTTTATGATAATAAAGTAAGTAGCGCCTTATAAAATCGATGAGAAATTATTATCCTCATCAATACTCTTTAAAAGTTGCCGTGCGCTGTCATAAACTTTACTAAATAGAAAACTACCCATACTTATTCTCTTCACACCCAGCTCACCCAACTCTGCAAAATCGGGCAGATTTGGCATACACATTACGTTAACAGGAAGCTTAGTAGCTTCCACCACCTGTTTAATATCATCCTTGCTAGTAATGCAGGGTACAAAAACACCGTTAGCCCCTGAGCTTTCGTAACTTTTAATCCGGACGAGTGTTTCATTAAGCGCAGTTGGCATACCAAGCAAAAACCCATCGGTTCTGACATTTAAAAACAGCTGCAGATTGTTTTGGCTAATGTAATCAGCTACCGCAGATAGTATTTTTTCAAACTCATTAACAGATTGCAATTGGCGCGGAGCGCCGGGAAGGGTATCTTCCAGGTTTATGCCAACCACACCGGCATCATGCAGTTTGCTTATATTGGCGGTAATGCCCTCAATTGTGCGGCTATACCCACCTTCTATATCAACAGAAAAAGGGATCTGAACCACCTCAACTACTCTTTTAGCTAACTGGAGCAGGATTTCAAACGGTAATTTTTCGCCATCATCATAACCAAACGAATTTGCTAACGCCTGACTGGATGTAGCAATAGCTTTATAACCACTGGCCTCAAATAGCTTTGCGCTATTTACATCCCATATATTACCTATTAAAAATGGGGTTGAATTTTGGTGTAGCTGTGCAAATGTTTCAAAAGCGTTCATACAATAAAAATTTATTTGTTTAATAATTAATTAAAACAAAAGTACTGCAGCAAAAAACTTTAGAATTGTACAAACCGGAACAGTTTTATAATTATTGCATCAATAGCTGGTTAACGGGTGTTATGTTTTCCAGATAAGCAGATGGAGTAACCCCGGTAAATGATTTAAAATCTCTTATAAAGTGCGATTGATCAAAATAACCGCTGCTGTAAGCAACAGAGGTTAAAGGCATTTCATTTTTAGCAATAAGCTTAAGGCTAAACTGAAAACGGTTTATTTTATTAAATGATGTTGGAGAAAGACCTGTATGCTGATAGATTAATTTATGCAGATAGCGAGGTGTAATACCATGTTTTGTTGCAATATTCCCCAGGTTATTTTCTGCCGGGTTTTTCTTTATGCTTGTTAAAATGTTCGCCACCTTATCAACCTTGAATGATTTTTTTTGGTTACCTGTTAACCTTTTTAACAAAAAAAACTCAACCAGCTCTATTCTTTTGAGTTGATCTTTTGTTTCTAAAAGTTGGGCATGTAATGTTTTTACCGGGCTGCCTAAAATATCACCCAGATCAAAAATATGGTCATTAAATACCCCAATCTCATCATTGAAAAAATATGCCGCCGAATGGGTGAAAAATTTAATACCCAGCATGGTATGCCTGCCCTTTGATTTTATAGGCAGGGGTTTTGTGATCTGGCCCCATAGTTCTATTTTGGGTGTTTTCAAGTATTCGTCTCCAACTGCCGACTCCCATATACCCTCGCCAAGATTGAAAATGGCTTCCATATCTCCGCTCGGAAATACGGTATCTTCAAATTCAGTATCTGAATCTGATTCAAAGATATAATAGTGCTTTACATATGCGCTTAAAACAGGCGATGGGAGAAAATGCTTAAAATCCATATGGCGAATTGTAATCCGTATATTACATTGTTACCCAATTATATGACATAAATATACAAACAATACAAATAGGTATCAACAACAGCACTTTGTTCAGATCAGCTTGTTCTGCTTGGCCATTTTTATAGCGTCGGCCCGGGAGTTCACATCCAATTTAACATATATATTTTTGATATGACTGCGTACGGTTTCCAGATCTATGAACAAATCCTTGGCAATTTGACTGCGGCTTTTACCATCTCCTATGAGTTCAAGTATCTGCGTTTCGCGCTTTGACAGGGGCGACTCCTGGTTTTTTTGAAACGAACGGATCACCAGCTTGGCAATATTGATGCTCATTGGGCCCCCACCCTCTTTTACCTCCTTAATTGATTCAACTATCTTGGCCGATGGTGCGTTTTTGGTTAAATAACCCGATGCGCCGTTGGCCAGTGCATTGAATATTAATTTCTCTGATTCATAAACTGTTAATATCAGTATAAAGCATTGCGGCAGCAGCTTTTTTAATTTGGGAATGGCATCAACCCCATTGGTACCGGGAAGTTCGATATCCAACAATATAACCTCCGGACGGTCGATAGCAATTTTTTTGGCAGCCTCGTCATAAGAGCAATATGTACTTACCACTTCGTACCCTTCTGTAGCGCCAATTAAGTAGGCGTAACCGTTTCTAATGGTTTCGTCATCCTCAATAATGGTTATTTTTATATTACGTTCCATAATAATTTTTAATTAGGCCGCAGCATTTTTTCTGAACTTCAATTCAACAGATGTACCCTTTCCCTCTCGTGAAACAATAAGCAACTCGGCATTTATACGTTTAGCCCTTGCTTTTATATTATGCATACCGTGGCCTTTTGTAATGGTTTCACAAGTAAAGCCCTTGCCATCGTCAGTTAAGCGCACGCTCACCTCATTTTTATCAGAATATGTCCATTGCAATGCAACATGGCTGGCTTCAGAATGTTTAAGTACATTATTTAACGATTCCTTAAATATCATCGTAATATTGCGGCTATATTCCATAGGCAACTTAATCTGCTGTAAGCTTTCATCAATACCTTCAAACTCAAACTCGGCAGGCATATCCTGAAAAAGTTCGGCGCCAATTTCTTTAATATGCATCAATGTTTCGTATAAGTTATCGCTTTTGGGGTCAAGAGCCCATAAAATGTCTTTAGTGCCATTGTAAAGCGCAGCGGCATTTTGCTTAATCTGCTCAACAAGACCACGCTGATCGGATTTACTCTGATCAATCTTTGCGTTCAGAATTTCGGAAAGTATGGATATACGGGTGAGTTTATTACCAAGATCGTCGTGAAAATCTTCAGCTGTTTGCTGCCTTATCTTTATTTTCTCCTCCTGTTTCATGGCCTCAATAACCTGCTGCCGTTGTATTTTGTTATGGTGCCATACATTCTGCAGCCCAAACCCTATTAAAACAAAAAATAAAACCGCTGATATTTGAAAGGTAAGGGTTTTATAAAATGGCGGAACAATTTCAAAGCTAAAACTGGCCGTTCCGGCTGATAGCTTACCATCGGGGCTTATAGCCTTAACTTTAAAGGTATATTTACCCGGAGGCAGCGACGGGTACTCCACAATATTGTTTTTTACCGGCGCACAGAAACTACTGTCCAAACCAACAAGCTTATAACGGTATGACACGCCATCTGGATTTTTTAAATAAATACCCATAAAAGAAATTGCCAAATGGTTTTGGTTATAATTTAACCGTGCCTTATTGGTTAAGTAGGTGTAATTAGTGTCGGTATTACTGCCTATCTGTGGCATTAGTTTTACATTTTCAATAAGTATATGCGGCGGTGGTGATGGCTGCATTTTTACCCGTGTATTATAAACCATTACTGATTTGGTGGTACCTACCCAAACCTGGTGATCTTTGTAAAGAATGGCATTTTGATTAGTTTCAAATATAGGTTCTTTTGAACCCGTATTATCAATAACTGTAAACCGTTGGTTATTGGCATCAAACTGCATCCTGTTTACTCCTTTACCCGTGCCTATCCAAAGTTTACCCTGTTCATCGGTCAGCAGGCTGTATATGGCATTGGCTTTAAGGCCATCATGGGTTGTATAATTTTTCACATGCCCGTTTTTCATATCCCAGACAAACAAACCACGATCATCAGTGCCAATCAGCATCAAGCCCCTGTACCTGATCATAGCCAGAATAGCGGAGTTTTTAAATGAATTTTGACTAAACGTGTTTACTACCTTTTTATTTACCGATAGTACAATTCCATTTTGCGTACCTATGAACACCGAATCGCGACCGCTTACTACCAATGACGATGCAAATTCTGAAATTCCGCTCAATTGTTTCAAAGTCCCTTTTTCGTAATAACATGCACCGGCTGATGTAGCTAACCATATTACGCCACTGCTATCGGCGGTAATGCCATTAAAGCCTATATCCTCACTTCCTTTTATTAACCTGAAACCTTTTTGATCATATTGCCATAACCCGGCCATGCTGGTTGCTATCCAGGTGGTTTTATTTTTATCGGTGTACAGGCATTGTATCCCTTTTAAATATTTTGGCGTTACCGGGGTAGCAATGTCGGTTAGTTTTTTGCCATCGTACCGTATTAACCCACCCCCATCGGCACCCAATAAAATATCACCGTTCCAATCTTTGGTAAGCCCCATTACTATTTTTGAATCGGGCATACCCTGCGAACCGTCAAAGGTTACATATTTATTCCCCTCGCAGCGATACACGCCGTTACCCAAACTACCCAGCCATAAGTTATTATCAGCATCGTTATATATATCGGCTATGGAGTTATCAGTAAGCCCGTTAGACGAATTGTAGTGAATTATTTCATAATCATCATTATCAATGCAGTACGCGCCATTATCGGTACCAATCCATAAATCACGGTAAGCATCCTGTGCCAAACAGAGCAACTGTCCTTTTACTGTTGCCATTTGTTTAGGAGCATAAGGCATTAATTGGTTACCGCTAATGTAATAAAGTCCGTTCTTGGCTAAAAGGTATACTTTGTGTTTATCAAATTTGTCGAACAATATCTTTTTTACTACAATATGTTCATATTGCGCATTAAAGGGAGTTGAGCATGACCACTTATTGCCGGTTAAACAATATATACCCTTCTTATATAGGGCTGCATAAAGTTTTCCGGTATTGTCTACCGCTATGGTAGTTACCCTAACACTGTCATCAAGTAATGCCGGCTGCATTTTATCGCCCACAATTTTAAACAAGCTAAAACGTATC
Organism: Mucilaginibacter sabulilitoris; assembly: GCF_034262375.1. Lineage (NCBI taxonomy): Bacteria > Pseudomonadati > Bacteroidota > Sphingobacteriia > Sphingobacteriales > Sphingobacteriaceae > Mucilaginibacter > Mucilaginibacter sabulilitoris. The sequence goes on along the minus strand of NZ_CP139558.1, from coordinate 3,211,344 downwards.
ACCACCCAGATATTTCCTGCCCCATCCTGGGCTATATTGGTAACCACATTATTTTTTGAAGCATCTGCCGAACTATAATTTTTAATTTTTCCATTATAAAGCATACCCAGCCCATTAATGGTACCAAACCAGGTACGCCCTTCCTTGTCAGAAAAAACGGTGCTTACATAATTATTAGGCAAACCGTTTTGCCTGGAATAGCCTGTAAAATCCTTCCCATCAAAACGGCAGGCGCCGCCAAATGTGGCTATCCATAAGCGGTGATCTTTATCCATCCCAAACTTATTCACCTGCGATTGTATCAGTCCATCCTCAATATCATAATGTGCAAACGTATATTTTTGGGCAAAAACCGGGTGAACCTGCATCAAACAAAGCCAGGCCATCCACCCAAGCACAATCATCCGGTATAAAAAATTCCTGTTCAATTAAATACAGTTTAAATAGTTTGCAGTATTACCGCAATTTAAATTCAAAATAAAGCTAAATAAAATAAAAAAAATCACCCTTTTGGGGTGATTAAGTATCATCGAAACCATTTTAACTAAAAAAGCCCGGTGAGTTTATATTATAAGATCAGTCACTAAGCTTGGTTTTGGCCGTTACCGGAGCACCATTACCCGGATTTTCAATGTCATCAAACATTTTGCAAACCTGTGTGATTTTCCACTCCTTATTATCGTTTTTTTCAACTATAAGGTAATTATGCTGTATGTTATCCTGATAGGTAAAATCAACCCGGGCAATTACCAAAGCATCGCTTTTAGCAATTACCTCGTAATTCGACTGGCAATTTTGCTGTGTGCCCGATACGTTTTTCAGCGCATCAATAATACTTGATTTGTTTTGCTGAATTACCTTTTCGCCACGGGGTATTTTCACACTTGAATTTTCATCCAAAATCTTATTCAGTTTTTTATAATTGGAGTTCATGTGGCTATCAATAAAATCGCGGATTACAGTAGTATAATCGGCATCGGCTTTTGGACCGGTATAAGCAAACAGGGTTGTGGCTGAAAATAGACTCATTATACAAACCACCAAAAATTTATTTTTCATTGTGATATTTTTTTATCAAATGTCACTATGGTTATAAAATAAAAATATGCGTATAGCACCTTAAAAATATGCGTATAACACCATTTGAATAACCAAATGGTTATTTAATACCTTTTCGTATATATTATATAAACACGCACGCTATCATAACATTCTTATTACCTAATATTTCATAATACTGACAAACAATTAACTGTTGCCATGGCTTTTATTATCAACTTATATTTTTATGACTATGGAAAAACGTGAATTGGGTAACTCGGGCATAAAAACTGCACCCTTAGTATTTGGCGGTAATGTGTTTGGGTGGACCGTTAAAGGCAACGATAATGCTCTTTTGCTCGACGCATTTTTAGATTCAGGCTTTAATACCGTTGATACTGCCGATGCTTATTCGGCCTGGGTACCGGGTAATACTGGCGGCGAATCAGAAACGGAAATAGGTAAATGGCTTAAGCAAAGCGGTAAGCGCGATAAAGTGATTATTGCCACTAAAGTAGGTGCCGAATTAGGTCCTGGTAAAAAGGGGCTTAAAAAAGATTACATTATTAAAGCGGCCGAAGATTCATTAACGCGACTGCAAACTGATTACATCGACCTTTACCAATCGCATTATGATGATGCCTCCACTCCTGTTGAGGAAACACTTAAAGCTTATGATCAACTGATTAAAGATGGCAAGGTAAGGACCATAGGCGCTTCCAATTTTTCGGTAGAAAGATTACATGAATCGCTTAAAGCCAGCCGCGAAAAAAGCCTTCCTGCTTACCAGGTGCTGCAGCCCGAATACAATTTATTTGACCGGGAAAAATACGAAACCACTTTTGAACCATTTATAAAAGAGCAAAATATTGGTGTTATCAGCTATTTTTCATTAGCGAGCGGTTTTTTAAGTGGTAAATACCGGTCGGCAGCCGATTTGGAAGGTAGTAACCGGGCGGGTATGGTTAAAAACTACCTTACCGAAAGAGGTTTCCGCATTTTGAAAGCTTTAGATGAAATTGCCGCGCAATGTAACAGCAATCCCTCAGCTGTTGCCTTAGCCTGGCTAATTGCCCGGCCCGGAATAACCGCGCCTATAGTAAGCGCCACCAGCTTGTCCCAGCTTCATGAACTTACTCAGGCAGCAACCCTGAAGCTGAGTAATGAAACTATTGAGGCGCTAAATGCCGCAAGTGCTTACGAATAAATACAGGGCATCAAGTGTAACCTTCCTGAATTTATGGTACTATTCAATTATCATTGAATAGTACCATTCAAAATAAAAATAGTACCATTATATATGGTAGTTTGGTATGTAAATTTGTTCCATGATACAAAACATACCACTATATGATATCTGCTCATTATCTGACATCAATCAGGATGACATACTCATAAGCCGTTTTGCACCATATCTCGAAACACATAAAAATCTTTTCGCTACGCACAGGCATTCCTTTTATCATATGGTGCTTTTTACAGCCGGAAGTGGGGCTCACACTATTGATTTTGAAAGTTTTGAGGTTAAACCCGGGCAAATTTATTTTATGGTGCCCGGCCAGGTACATTCCTGGGCCTTTGATGGTTTTACCGATGGCTATATCATTAACTTTTCGGCGTCGTTTATACAGTCATTTCTGCTGCAGCATGGTTACCTGGATAATTTCTCATTTTTTAGCGGCAACCTGGCCGATACGGTGATTAATTTACCGCAAGAAACCTTTGCGGCTGTAAAACCCTTATTTGAAGCTATACTGACCGAAGCTGCATTATCTGCAACGTCTGCCGTCGATATGGTAAGGTTGCTGATGCTTCAAATATTTATACTGGTAAACCGGATGAGCATAAACCCTGCAACAGGTAATAATTCATCCTATAATCAAACCCTGCTTAAAAGCTTTAAAAACTTAATTGAACATCATTATTCCGACATTAAACTACCTAAAGATTATGCCACACTGTTATATATAACCCCAAATCACCTCAACGCGGTTTGTAAAGATATTATGGGCATTTCTGCTGGCGAGCTTATCCGTAACAGGATACTATTGGAAGCTAAGCGGATGCTCACCAATCCCAAACTGAGCATCAGCGAAATCTCCCTGAAATTAAACTTTAGCGACAACTCTTATTTTACCAAGTTTTTTAAAAAAATGGAAGACATTACCCCCGAAGAATTCAGAAAAAAAATAACTCAAGATCATGGAAAATAATAAATACAAATTGGCCGCCTGGCCTGCCATTGTGCACGCTAAATGCCCCCGTTGCCGACGCGGCGATATGTTTGCCAACAGTATGTACGGTTTCAAAGGGCAAAAAATGAATATCTCCTGCTCCCATTGCGGTTTGGTATATGAAAGAGAGCCCGGCTATTTTTATGTAGCTATGTTTGTGAGTTATGCCTTAAATGTAGCTGAAATGGTAACATTAGCAGTTGCCATAAGTGTTTTAACCGGCAGCAGAAATCCATGGTTGTATGTGACTGTCATATTAAGTTTTGCTTTTATATTATCGCCTTTCAACTTCAGGTATTCGCGTGTTGTATTGTTGCACTGGCTTACGCCTGGCTTGCACTACCATCCAGAAATGAGCCAGGACAAACCGCAGTAATTTTTTTAATGATGATGATGATGAGTGGTGTCCATAGTTTAACAGCTATGGGCATTTTTTTTATGGTATTTATAGTAGGGGTTATACTCTCTCATTAAACAACAAAACAGTCATTCCATTGCTGCAATGACTGTTTGCCAACTGTTCCCTAACTAAATTAAACTAACTAAAACTCATTTTATCAATATCGTTTATAGTGACTAAACTCACGAATAACCATCTGTATATTTTTCAAATAGAAATTACCGTTATCTTCACATTGATTATCGGTCCATCTTTTTCCTTTTAGCAGGTTTTTATAATTAAAGCTGGTTATAATATAGGGGTCATTCTTTACTTGATTTTTTACCGAACCATCCCGTTTATTGTTATGTTCATGCTTTAAACCCTGAGGTTCATTGTTCATGGTTTTCACGTTCCTGTCTGAAGTAAATATATTGGCACAGGCTATTAACAAAAGTGATACAAAAACAAAGACTAAAAAGTGATAAAAAAGTTTCATGATAGCGGCATTAAAGTAATGTGTGGATGGGTTACTCATCAAACATTAATTCAAAGTTAACCTTTACCATGTTAAAAACAGTAGGGGTTTACACCGATTTACATACGTAGTTTTACGCATTTTTAGAATATTCTAATAAATTAACCAATGTTATGATTACTTTCTCGTAATCGGCAATTATTCGGCTATTAACTAATGATTAATACAGGCACAACAGATAAGGTTTGAGTCAATAAAATTATCTGTATCCGGCTGCCTGCAGGTCAAACAATTCGGCGTAGCGGCCGCCTTTAAGCAGCAGCTCCTCGTGGCTTCCTATTTCAACCAATTCGCCCTTCTCCAGCACCAGTATCCTGTCGGCCATACGCACGGTACTAAACCTATGCGATATCAGCACAGCTGATTTACCCTTTGTTAATTCGGCAAAACGTTCAAAAACATTGTATTCGGCCCGGGCATCAAGAGCCGAAGTTGGTTCGTCGAGTATCAGTAACTGGGCATCGCGCATATAAGCTCGCGCCAGGGCCACCTTTTGCCATTCGCCGCCAGATAGTTCAACCCCGTCGGCAAATCGCTTGCCCAATTGTTGGTCATAAGCACCCGGAAGTTTTGCAGCCAGCACATCGGCCAGACTTTGCCGAGCTGAGTTCTCTATTAATGACCGGTTATCCTGCTCACTTATTTTACCTACTGCAATATTTTGCGCAAAGGTCATCTGATATCGCAGATAGTCCTGAAAAATAATACCAACATTAAGGCGCAGGTCGGCCAGATCATACTGGCGCAGGTCGATGCCATCAAGCAATATCCGACCTTCAGTGGGGTCATATAAACGGGCGAGTAATTTTACCAGCGTGGTTTTGCCCGCGCCATTTTCACCTACCAATGCCAGCTTTTCACCGGGATAAAGCGTAAAATTTAAATGGCGGTTGGCCCATTTATCAGCATTAACATACCTGAAACCTACATTTTCAAAGGCAAAACCTTGTTGTATGTTTTTGGGAAATGGCAGCGCGTTTGCGGCCTGTTTTATTTTAGGTACTATGTCGAAAAACTCAAAGAAGTCGCGCAAATAAATGGCGCCCTGTGATACTGCAGTAAAACGCGTTAAAATACCTTCGAGCAGCGTACGCAGTTGCCTGAATGAACCGGCCAGAAAAGCCAGCTCACCAATAGTTACACTTCCGTTCACCGTTCTGATGATGATAACCACATAAGCCACATAATAACCCAAACTGCCAAGTACAGCAAAAAAAGTCCCCCACAAAGAGCGACGGATGGCCAGCACCTTGTTATCGCTATAAAATTTATTTGACAGGTACCTGAAGCGGTCAATAATAAAACCCGAAAGATCAAATATTTTTACTTCTTTGGCGGTTTCATCGCTGGCACCCAGGTAACGTATATAATCAAGTTCACGGCGTTCGGGCGTTTGCCCGCGGGTTAGAGCGTAACTCTGATCGTTAAAGTACGACTCTCCTAAAAAAGCCGGAATAATGGCAATAAGCAGCAGTACAATAAGCCAGGGATTAAAGGTCATAAGGCCAACGGCCAGAAAACCCATCGTAATCAGATCCTGCACCTGGCTCATTACCTGCGACAATAGTATGGTGCGCCCTACAGTTTGCTGGCGGGCGCGCTCGAGCTTATCATAAAATACCGAATCCTCAAACTGGTCAAGATCAAGCGTTGCCGCATGCTCCATTATTTTTACCGAAGTATGGTTGCTGAACAAATCGCCAAGCAGGCTATCCATCAGGGTAACGGCACGACTAAGTGTATCAGTTAATATGGCCAGGGCAAATTCCAGGCCCACCAGCTCCCAAAGGTAAGTCATGTCCTTAACCGGGGCATGGCTTATGGTGACCACCTGATCAATGATTAGTTTACCCACATACAGCAAACCCAGCGGCATGGCCGAACGGGTTATGCGCAATACGGCGTTAACAATTGTCATCCAGCGGCTGGTTTGCCAAACCAATTTAAAAAAGGCGGGCAAATTGCGCAGCGCGTCAAAACGCTCCTTTAAAGTTACTTGATTACTGATGGTATTTTTGGGCGGGCGGTTCGTTTTCAATAGCTATCTCTTTCTTGTTCGTTATAATCAAATTTAATCAATAAGCACTCTAAGTATTTAAAGGACTGATTATTTTACATTGGTTTGGCATTCTATAAACTCAACTTTTCAGCAATAGGCGATTGATGTAAGATCAATAATGAGTTTTTTACTATTTTTGCCGGCGCTATGGATACTTCACTACACCACAAATTCGACAGTATAATTTTTGATCTTGACGGCACCCTCTGGGACAGTACAGCCAACGTGGCGCTGGCCTGGCAGGCCGCAGTTGCCAAGGTTGATTATATCGATGAAGAAATGACTGTAGACCGCGTTAGGTCAATCACCGGCATGACCTATGATGCTATTTTTGATAAGCTTTTCCCAACACTTGATAACGCACAACGTAAAGAAGTGCAAACCCTTTGCGGCATAAGCGAGCTGGAAATATTACACACCAGGGGCGGTGAATTATATCCCCAGCTCGAAGAAACCTTAAAATATCTCGGCACAAAATATAAGCTATACATTGTGAGTAATTGCCAAAGCGGCTATATTGAAGTATTCTTAGATCTGAACGATATGCACCCTTACTTTTTAGGCCATCAGTGCTTTGGTACAAAGGGGAACCCTAAAGCTGATAACATCAGAGATATTGTTAATGATCATGAGCTTAAGGCCCCGGTTTATGTGGGCGATACCATGGGCGATTATACCGCTGCCAAACAGGCCGGCGTGCCATTCATTTTTGCAAGCTATGGCTTTGGCGATGTACCTGAAGGCATGATAGCCACCGTAAACAATTTCAGCGAATTGACAGAACTGCTTTAATAGCGGCCCCAATATTTTTTTACTGTAACCCGCTCCGGTTTTTTACCCAGCTGCTTATTTCGGCGGTTGGGGTTGAAGTTATTACTGCCTTTTGCTCACTAAGTAATTGTTCCATAATAATGGCCGCAATTTCAGCTTCTTCCTTATTATCGGAGTCAAGCACATCGGGCGTAAAATATTTTTTTACAAAATGTGTATCAAAATTACCCGATGTAAAAGCTTCATGCTGCATTACAAATTTGCCAAAACCCAATGTTGTAGTTATACCCGTTATCTGATACTCGTCAATAGCACGCAGCATACGCTCAATAGCTTCAGTACGATTTTCACCATAAGTTATCAGTTTGGCTATCATAGGGTCATAGTAAATAGGTATTTCCATACCCTGCTCAAAACCATCATCAACCCGTACGCCGGCCCCTTTGGGTGTAACATAGGTTTGCAGCGTGCCAATATCTGGTAAAAAGTTATTGGCCGGATCTTCGGCATATACTCTTAGTTCAATGGCGTGACCACGTATTTCCAGGTCTTCCTGCTTAAAGCTGATGGCCTCGCCCCGGGCAATGCGTATCTGCTCCTTTACCAGGTCTATACCGGTTATAAGTTCCGTTACCGGATGTTCTACCTGCAGGCGGGTATTCATTTCTAGGAAATAAAAATTAAGGGCATCATCCATAATAAACTCCACCGTACCGGCGCCGGTATAATTTACAGAGCGTGCCACATCAACCGCGCATTTGCCCATTTGCTCTCTGATTTGCAGCGTAAGCACTTTAGAGGGTGCCTCTTCAATTACCTTTTGGTGGCGGCGTTGTACAGAGCAATCGCGCTCAAAAAGATGCACAATGTTACCATGCGTATCACCCAATACCTGTATTTCGATATGCCGCGGTGAGGATACGTACCGCTCAATAAAAACAGATCCGTCGCCAAAAGCCGATGTTGCCTCTGATACGGCAAGCGCCATTTGTTCTTCAAAATCAGCGTCGCCTTCAACTATACGCATGCCCTTGCCCCCGCCGCCTGCTGCAGCCTTGATGAGTATAGGAAAACCTACTTCAATCGCGCGTTTCTTTGCCTCGGCAACATCGGTAATAGCCTCCTCAGTTCCGGGAACCATAGGGATGTTATATTTCAGGGCCGCCGCTTTGGCCGATAGCTTGTTACCCATTACCTCCATAGCCTCCGGCGATGGGCCTATAAGTACCAAACCTGCATCTTTCACCTGCCGGGCAAAAGCTGCGTTTTCGCTCAAAAAACCATATCCCGGATGAATAGCGGTTGCTCCCGTCTGGATGCAGGCCGCAATAATTTTTTCGCCATTAAGGTATGATTGGTTTGATGGGGCCGCACCTATATAAACCGCCTCATCTGCATAACGCACATGCAGCGCGTTCCTATCCGCATCAGAATATACGGCAACGGTTTTTATACCCATTTCGCGCGCTGAACGCATTACCCTTAAAGCTATTTCACCGCGGTTGGCAATCAGTATCTTTTGCATTTAACAAATGTAAAAGATTTGCGCTTTGTACGGTTTTATTTTTATTAGCCCGAAAAGATATTTAGGAAAAAGTGTATTCAGGTTTAGTGCCTGCTTCCCCATCTATACGTTTTATGATGGCAGCGGTAACAAATGTATTTTTTGAGTGGCAGCCAAAACAAAAACATTTTTACAAAGCGTCCTCTGGGTATGCGGTTAATATTTTGATTTCCACATTTGCGGCAATAAGGAGAACGGTGAGGGGTTACCTGTCTTTGATTAAGTACAGCGATAATAGGCTTTTCTTCAAGGTCGGCAGTCATAGTTAAACGAATTAGGGGGGATATTTATATAACTTTGATCAGTAAAAGAACAGTATTCTTATATTCTATATTTCTTATCAGGCAGGAATTCAGCTAAGAAACCATTAAAGATAAGTTAAAATAATGAATTTTCAACTCTGGAAATAAATAAATATCGTATTAATAAATAATTAACAATATAATTTTATTTATCAAATAATAGTTCCATAAACAGCAGATCAAGCCAGCGATCAAATTTAAACCCCACCTCCTTAAAATGAGCCACTTGCCTGAAACCGAGTGATTGATGCAAATGGTAACTTACCTGGTTTCCACTGTCAATACCGGCTATCATAGCATGTAAACCATTTTGCTGTGCTTTGTTTATAAGCGGCCTGAGTAAAAGTTTACCAATCCCCTGTCCTCTAAACAAAGGATCAACATATACAGAGTGCTCTACAGTATAACGATAGCATGGCCATGCCCTAAAGTGCCCATAAGTGCAAAAACCGGTTACTTTACCAGCAGATTCGGCAACCAGCACCGGGAAGCCATTGTTAAGCTTATCCGCAAACCAGGCCTGTCGCATTTCAATAGTATGCGGGAGTTCGCTATAAACTGCCGTAGTATTTAGTATAGCATCATTATAAATGTGCAATATGGCCAAAAGGTCATCTTCATTCGCATTTCTGATGTTGATTATACCAGTAGTCATAACTATTGTAAATTAAAACACCCCTAACTTCAAGTCAGAGGTGTTTCCGTTTTTTCAATTACCCCTTTTTTTCAGGAGCTGGCTGGCCACCCGGAGGCATACCGCCAGGGCCTTGATCTCCAGGTACAATTACCTCCGGGTGAGCAGTACCGCGATGACAGGTATTGCAATTTACACCGGCAGGCATGATCATACCCAATGAATCTTTTTTGGCGTGAAAATATTTCTGGTTGATCTTATTCATCATCTTATACATATCGCGGGCCATTGCCTTTTCCGGTTTGGTATCGTTTGCCCAATCCATCTTTTTTGTCTCCTCGTTTCGCACGTGGCAAAAGTTGCAGTGTACGCCCAAGGAGTGTTCCCACTCTTCCATCACCTTGTGAAGATTATCGTTTGAGATATTTTTAGGTAATACTTTCAAATTCTTGAAACCTTCATCCTGAACCTTTTTAGGGGTCATAGAAGTCATGGCACCAAGTACCACTACAGATAATAAGCCAATTGTAACTACAATTTTTTTGTTTAAAGGCATGATTGTCATGTTTAAGTCATCTAAAATAACCAATAACTTTTAATGTTACAACTTTTGTCTTAACTGATGAGGTAATTTTTCAGATACAAGCGAGGGCTCTTTGTAACCCGGAATTTACGATAATCTTTTATTTCATGATTTTACTACAGCAACGAGGCTGGTTATTTCACATCAGGCCAAACCAGGTATCTTGAGAGCAGTTTTTCGCTGATGGCCCAGAGTTTATTGCGCGATTCGGTATCAGTTGCAATAGCCGAAGTTGCTGCTTTCTTTTTCTTTTTGAAATAAGCGCCATTGTATTGATCAAGCCGCGGTGACGTAGCCAGGAACACAGAAGTTTCGGCACCCTGTTCGGGAGTTATCATAAATGGACGTGCAACCAATAGCAATATTCTCCCAAATCCTTTAAGATTTGCCCCAAAACCTGTTTTAACTACGCCTGGATGCAAGGAGAAAGCAAGGATGCCATTAGCTGCATATTTTTCGGCAAGTGATTGAGCAAAATAAATATTAAAGAGCTTGCTCATACCATAAGCTTTCATAGCGCTGTATGATTGCTCCCACTGAAGGTCATCAAACTGGGGTTTTGCCTGTTTATGCGCTTCTGAACTTACATTAATAATACGTGCCTGCCCTTTTTGTAATAAAGGCATCAGGCTGGTGGTTAGTAAAAAATGCCCCAGATGGTTGGTAACCAGGGTCATTTCAAAACCATTCTTGTTTAGCTCACGCTCTTCAAAAATGCCGCCCGCATTATTAATAAGGGTATTTATAGCAAATAGTTTTTGGGTAAGCTCATCTGCCGCTTCGCGAACGCTTTCCAAATCGGTCAGATCACATCTTACTACAAAAATCTCCTTGTTACCCGTTTTATCGGTAATTTCCTGTTTTAGGCGTTCGCCTTTAGGCGTGTTGCGCACCAGTAAATAAAGCGCGTGCCCCTGCTTTGCAAGCGCCAACGCGGTTTCCTGTCCTATTCCGGAGGTTGCCCCGGTGATAATGGTTGTTTTTAAAGCCATAAACCCTCAGTGAGCTTTTTTTTGATTATGCAAGGTACTATTGTTTTCGCCTCTCCAGCATCCGTTACGCGTAAATTTTTTGATTGATAAGCCAATGTCCCAAAACGGTCTTATCAAACGAATTGCGGAGCTGATTTTTCCATTCTTCTAAAAAAATGAAAATAAATTTGGATAATTACGAAAAGTTCGTAGTTTTACGAAACAATCGTAAAACAATGGAAAAACTATCTAAACAGGAAGAAGAAGCCATGCAGGCAGTTTGGCAATACGGCCCGGGTTTTATTAAGGATTTTTTGGACCAGCTGGAAGAACCTAAACCCCCATATACCACGCTGGCATCAACCGTTAAAAACCTTGAACGCAAAGCTTTTTTAGCAAGCGAAAAAATGGGCAACTCATTGCGTTATGCACCAACTATACAGGAAGAAGAATATAAAAAGCGGTTTATGAACGGCTTTGTAAGCGATTATTTTCAAAACTCTTATAAAGACCTGGTTACTTTTTTTGCCAACGAAAAAAAGATAAGTGCGAGCGATCTGCAGGAGATCATAAAACTGATTGAGAAACAATAAATTTTAAAGCCATGCCAGTACTGTTTGTTTTTTTACTCAAAGTAAATATTGCCTTGCTACTGTTTTGCGCAGGCTATTACCTGGTACTTAGACGTCTTACTTTTTATACCTTAAACCGCATTTACCTGCTCACGGCTATATTGTTTGCCAGTATCTATCCGCTGATAAATCTTTCGTCATTTTTGCAGCGGCACGAAGAACTGGCCCGGCCTGTACAACAAGTAGCCATAAACTGGCAGGTATCGGCCAATAGCCTACTAATACCGCTTAATGAACCTGATTACTGGCATTGGGCCGAAGTTATTTTCTGGTTGGGTGCATATATATTGGCCATAAGGTTGGCTGTTCAGCTATTTTCCCTTTACAAGCTCTACAAAAGTTCAAAACCGGCCATGATTAATGATCACGAAGTAAGGATCATAGATAAAGACGCTGCCCCATTTTCGTTTTGGCAAAGCATTTTTGTAAATCCGGCAAAACATGCCCCAGCCGACCTCGAAGCCATATTGCTGCATGAACAGGTACACGTAAACGAGTGGCATACTGCCGATATATTACTGGCCGAGCTGAGCAGCATCCTTTATTGGTTTAATCCCGGTATCTGGCTCATGAAAAAGGCCATTCGCGAAAACATTGAATTTATAACCGACCGCAAGATACTGAATAAGGGTATTGACAGTAAAAAATATCAATACAGCCTGGTTTCGGTAAGCTTTAATAACCAGCAACCTGGTATAGTAAACCACTTTAATATATCAACCATTAAAAAACGCATTATCATGATGAACGCCAAACGATCTTCGAAACTAAACCTTACCCGTTACGCTTTCCTGGTACCTGCGGTAATTACCCTGCTGTTCGTATTCAGTATATCAAAAGCTGATTTTGCCAAACCTGTCAGGATAAAGCTGGTTGCAGCTGCTTTACCACTGACAAAGATCATCGATTTCAATCCCGACAAAAAACCTGATGCCAGGCCGGTAACCGCTGTTAAACATCAAAAAATTACCCACAAAGCTGCAGCATCTCTTCGGGTAGCGTCAAAGCCCGATACTACTAAAATTACGACAAAAAAAGTGCTAATAAATGATGTGCCTGTAGAAACCTACATTAACGGCAAAAAAGGAAACATAAAATCGGTAGATCCTGATGATATTACATCAATATATGTTTTATCTGCAGAGGATGCAACTCCCTTTGTTGATGTTAAACCTGCACTAAACAATAAAGTATCCATTGTTATTACAAAAAATTCACCCGAAGGGGCGGCGCTTAAGAAAAAAATAGATCAATCAAAAAAGAGCGATAAATATGCGAATATTACTACCGATCAACACATCCATACAAATGCCAGTAGCAGCAGTTCAGTTACCGTTAACGAGGCTGTTCCGCTAACATTGACTGTTGATTCTGTTTCGAATATTCATTATAGAGTCTCTTACGCCCAGCCTCGTACTCGCGTATCGGCAGATTCCACGATAACAATTTCCAACGTATCTGTTGCAAGTATTCCGGCGGTAAAAAGCAAAGTAGCAGGCATCTCTACTAAATCACATGTGATTGTTAAGGATCTGCGTATTGTCCCTACTTCTGCTCTATCCATTACACCGGCAACAGGTATTTCCATAAATAATGGTGTTATTACAACTGGTAAAAACACTAATCCTTTAATCATTATCGATGGTAATGAATCATCATCCGCTGATTTAAAGAAGCTGAATCCCGATAAAATTGATAATATGAGCGTATTAAAAGGCAGCAGTATCACCAAAAAATACGGAGATAAGGGAAAAGATGGAGTTATACTCATTACTACTAAAAAGTAATAAGTATTAATTCTCTTTAACCGCCCGCACAGCTTCCATATACAGTATTTAACTGGCCTCGGCCAGTTTTTCTGTTTCAAGCAGGTTTAACAGTGCTTTTTCGGCTTTGTTAAGTTCTGCTGCTTTTACATCATTGTCTTCATCAAGGTGGCTGATGTATTTAAATATGGTGCCTTCCTCGTAGCTTTTTATTACCGAAGGGTGCACATAATATTTTTTGCAAACTGTGCGGGTGTTACCCAGGTTAATGGCTACCTCATCAAGCACACCGACAATTTTTTTATGGCACTCGGTTACGGTGGCAAATTCGCCGGCATCCTTAAAAGCATACAGGGCACTCACACTGCCCGCCCATGTGCGGAAATCTTTGGCAGTAAAATCTTCGCCAGTTATATTTTTAAGGTAATCATTAATATCGCCCGACCCTATACTGCACCGCTCACCGGCTTCATTATAATACTGAAAAAGTTCTTTTCCCGGAATATCCCGGCATTGCTTTATCAGCCTTGCCAGTTTTTTACTCTGTAGTGTTACCTTATGAAAAACACCTTTTTTCCCTTTAAATTCAAAGCGCATATTTGAACCTTCAATTTTTATATGCCGGTTTTGCAGGGTGGTAAGTCCGAAAGATCCATAAAGTTTTTTATATTCCTCATTCCCTACCCTGATACCGGTAAGTTCCATTAAACGTACCACCAGAGCCACTACCTTGTCGTGGTCAAGATTACGGCGGGCCAGGTCTTTATCTACCTGTTCCCGTATAGCGGGTAAATAGGATGCAAAAGTTTGCAGGCGATGATATTTACTTTGATTACGGATTTGGTTCCAGCCGGCATGGTACCGGTATTGTTTGCGCCCGGCGGCATCGGTACCCGTAAACTGCAGGTGGCCATTTTCATACGGCGATATCCATACGTTGGTATAGGCCGGCGGAATCACCAACTTGTTGAAGCGGGATATCTGCTCCTTATCTTTTACCAGCTTACCATCGGCATCATAAAAGCTCCAGCCCTTGCCCGATTTTTTCCGGGTATATCCCGGCGATGAATCAGATACGTAGCGGAGGCCAACTGCCTTCGCGGTGATCTTGGGGTCACGACCAATTTTTTCGAGCTTTTTAAGAAGACGGTTCATATTTGTTGATACAACAAGGTGACCGGCATTAAGTTTTAACATACAAAAACTGCCATTGCTGATATCATCAAACAATGGCAGCCCCATAAACACACGATATACTACCCAAAACTGTTTGCAGCAACAAACATAAGAGTACAAAAACGCAGATTACAAACCGAAGCCGTAAGCTACCCGCAACGCGAATATGCCAAAGTGATCTTCTTTATGTGTAAAATGATCATAATGAAGACCAAAGTCCCAGTTTTTATTGGCATAACCTAAATTTGGCGACAACACCAGGCGATGCGGTCCCCAGCCATCCTCTAATTTTTCAAAAGCAATGCCTGCTTCACCACCAACATAAATGTTTGGCAGAAAAAATTCTTTTAAACCAGCCTTTATAGGTAATTCACCATAGCTTGAGTATCTTTTATCTTGCCCAGGTATTTTTTTTGTGAAATAATGATAACCACCGGCCGTAAAGGTAAGTGCCAAATCGTTGGTTATACCATATTGCAACCGGGCGGTTCCACCAAGGTTAAAATTGGCACCTATGCGCGCAACACCTGTAGGGATACCAGTTTCAATACCTAAACTTAACAGAAAAGATTTAGCCGGAGTGGTTTGGGCCTGCGCATTTGTTGTAAAAAACAAAACTGCGATTGTGAATGCTGCAGCCAATAGTTTCGATAGATTTTTCATTTATATGATTTTTTGTAAAAACGTTTATATACTCATTACTGCCTCATTTACAAATAGGTTGCCTGCCAGTAAACTTTTTTAGCAAAAAAAGGGATCCTTGCGTTGGGCACTTACTATATTTTTATCGCAGGCAACCTCTTACATAAACCGTTCGTATTTTTTACAAGACCATCTGTTAACCGACGGCTTATGTATCATATCACTAAAAATATTTCTATGAAAAAAATTATGTATCCAATGCTGATCGTATTATTTGTCAGCTTTTCGGCTTTTATTGCTGTAACCACTTGGAAAGTAAAGGAGCCCTATGAAATAAAATTTGCAAATGGAAGAATCCATGGAGAGTTTACGGGCCTGAAGGCCAACATACAGTTTGACAAGGCCCATCCCGAAGAATCTAAAATTTCGGCATCAATTGATGTTAATACACTTAGTACCGGCTTTTTTATTAAAACCAGCCATGCCAAGGATGCTTTGGATGCCGACAATTATCCCACTATCAGTTTTACATCAACAGGGGTAACTAAAACAGCTAATGGGTACGATGCCAATGGCAAATTAACCTTGAAAGGTGTTACCAAACCGGTTACTATTCATTTTACCTTTGACGATAAAGGCAATGAGGGAGTTTTTAAAGGCGACTTTAGAGTAATACCGAAAGACTTTAACATCACCAAGAATGGCACGCCGGATGATCTTGCCATTACCCTGAACGTCCCGGTGACCAAATAAATAATGCTATAAATCCAGTTACTCAAAAAACAAAAGCCCCGTGTGTTCATAAGAGGGCACTGAAAAAGTAGCTCAATAATACTGAGTACATAAAGCGATCAAGAGAAAGGCAACTTTTACTTGGTCGCTTTTTTTGCTTAATCATTTTGGTGGGTTATTTGTCATAGTTGATAGCGGGCTTATCAGAGTTGCGAGGGCGACCAACCAGCCGTTTTGGCTGTAGCTTAGCCGATCAATTTGATGATCCTTTTCAGGTTGACAGTGAAGATCGCTAATGCACCCTGCATCTGCATATTTTCGATTCCATAGGCTATTGCCCGATCATACCCATGGACATTTTTCAACTCGCTGTTTTTAGCTTCGATCTTATATCGGTTTTTAGCCTTTTCTTTAAAGTATTCTGTTTCCTGGAAAGCCTGTTGCTCCTGATGTGTGGTTGACTTTATAGTTACTGAATAGGTTTTGGTCTTAGCCCCGGGTTTGTAACAGCCGTCTTTTAATGGACATATCTTACATTTTTCAACGTCAAAAAAGTAAAGGTAAGATTGATTTTTTCCGACATTTTTCTTCCCCTCCCTGGCTTTGCGGATAGCCAAATGTCCCGCCGGACATACGAACATACCTGCATCTTTGTTATAATCAAACTTGTCTTCTTCTTTTCTGGTTCCTTGAGAAATCGCCGGTGTAAGTTTGGCTACGATCTTGATGTCCTGTTCAGTTGCTATCTTAAGATTATCTTTCCCGGAATAAGCCGTATCACCAATGATTGCTTCGACTTCGATACCATTTTTTTGACTGATTTCCAAAAGTTGGGGAAGCTCCGGACCATCACCTTTTTCTCCCGAAGTGACCACCGCAGCGGTAATAATCCGTTCCTCCGTCATCGCCAAATGCGTCTTATAACCAAAGAAGGAACTATCAGCTGATTTATGGCCGGTTTTGGCATCCTTGTCTTTAGATACTATATAGTGCTCCTGAGTATCTGCTACTGTCTCTTTCAATAGATTCAGTTTTTCTTTTACCGCAGGTATCTGGCATAACGGTTGATCGGCTTCAATATACTTTTCCAATGCACTGCAATAAGCCAGTTCTTTTTCCAATTCGTCGGCTGTGTTCTTTTCGGGCATGCCTGCCTTCATATCTTCATCTATCGCATAAACAGCTTTGCGGAGTAACTTTGAACGTTCCCGCAATACTTCCAATGCTGAATACGGGTTGGATCTCGACAGGGAATGGGTAGCATCAACAATAATGGATTTTGAGCGGATGAGCCCTTTTTCAATAGCTATGGTCACCGTTTTACCAATAAGCAGGTTTAACAGATCATTATCCTTTAGCCGCAGCTTTCTGAACTTGGTCAATGAACTCGGATCGATCATTCCTTCTTCCGGTGACATATCCAGGAAATATTTGAACGACATATCATACTGCGAACGCTCAACAACATCTACATCTGAAACCGTATAGATCGTTTTTAACAACAGATATTTGAACATCCGCACGGGGCTTTCTGCTGCCCGGCCGTTAGTAATGCTGTATTTGCTGATCAGTTCATCATAGATAAATGTAAAATCTACCAGGTCATTGATCTTCCGAAGAAGATTGTCTTTAGGAACGATCAGGTCATAAAGACCTGAAAACGCGCTAAACTGTATCTGTTGTTGTTGGTTAAGCATCTTTAGTGTCTTTCTTTCGACACTTTAAAATACAAAAAACGGGGTAGAAAAACTAAATTTTCTACCCCGTTTGTCTAATAGACTTTTTCAGTGCCCTCGTTAATAACGCGGGGCCTTTGTTTTCACATTTCTTTAAGCACCTTCACCAGGTATTCTATCTGCTCGGCATGAACATCAAGGTGGGTTACAAAACGGATGCGATGTTTGGCAGTGTCGCCGGCTTTAATGCCATGCGCGGCCAGTTTATTTAGTACAGCGCTGGCTGGCTCAACCGTATCAAACAGTACAATATTGGTTTCTACCGACATTACATTGCTTACCCATGGCAGTTTACCCAGCTCTTCGCCTAAAATGCGGGCGTGCGCGTGGTCAATTTTCAGGCGTTCTACATGATGGTCTAAGGCGTATATACCAGCCGCGGCCAAAAAACCGGCTTGGCGCCATCCTCCACCCATTACTTTACGAATACGGCGCGCATATTTTATAGTTTCGGCATCAGCCAGTAAAATCGACCCCACAGGTGCACCCAAACCTTTTGATAAACAAACAGATATACCGTTAAAATATTTACCATAGTCAACTGCCTTATCGCCGGTATAGGTCAGGGCGTTAAATATGCGTGCACCGTCTAAATGCAGCTTTAGTCCACGCTTTTTACATAGTGCAGCAATAGGTTCGATGTCCCTCAGGGTATAGCAACTACCCCCGCCTTTATTTACCGTATTTTCGAGCACCACCAGGCTGGTGTGCGGATAGTGGATGTTCTCGGCATTTATTTCCGGTTCAATCATTTCGGCGGTAATAATACCCCGATAACCTTCAAGCAAGCGCGTTGATACCGCCGAATTAAAAGCAATACCCCCGCCCTCGTAACGGTAAACATGTGCGGTTTGATCTGCAATGAGTTCGTCAAGAGGCTGGGTAAAACATTTAATAGCTATCTGATTGGTCATGGTGCCCGACGGACAGAACAACCCTGCCTCCATTCCAAAAATAGCGGCAGCCTTCTGTTCCAGTTCGTTAACGGTTTCATCTTCTCCTAAAACATCGTCTCCAACTTTGGCGCTCCACATGGCCTCCAGCATTCCCGGTGTGGGTTTGGTTACGGTATCGCTGCGTAAATCGACAGTTAATTGCATGGTAATTATAAATTCCTATTTTAGATGTTCAAATCTAAATCTTATGCGTACAATTTTGTTACTATTGTTATGTATTTTATGCGTTACCGGTTTCAGATCATCATACTTGTAACAAGTATGCGTTAGTAATATTAAATATTCAAAATTTTCGTTTATTGTATTTTAAACATTATGCGTTCAATTGCAATTATCATATTAGTTATGCTGCGCTGTACATCGGTCCAGGCCCAGAAATGGCAGCCGGGTAATTTTACCGATGTTAAGGGTAACCGCGAAACCGGCTTAATAAGAGTTAACCCGTCAGGAAAAGGGCCAATAAAAGACGAAGGATTTATTGAATTTAAAGAGAACAAAAAAACAAATCCATATAAGTTAAGCGCCAGCGATTTGCGCTCATTTGTTGCCGGGAAAGACAGCTTTGTGGTCGCACATGCTCCTCAGAATGAATCATGGGGCAAAGAAGAAACCGACTTTGTAAAAGTGGCACTGGACGAACCCACCAAACTATATGTAGCCCAGGGAGGCAAAGGCGGTGGTGGCAGTGGCTTTGGCATTTCGCCGGGTGTTGGGGTTGGTTATGGCAGCGGGGGCTACGGCGGCGGTTTCGGTGGCGGCGTAGGCATATCCTTAGGCGGCGGTCGCGGTCGCAACGGCGGCGGAAAAACCGTTTATTATTATGGCGTGAATACGGCCGAAATGAAGCAACTTACGAATGAAAATTTTGAAGATATCATGACCGACATTATGGGCGATGAACCCGACGTGGTTGAAAAGATACACGCCCACCAATACAGCCTGAAAAACATTGAAAAACTGATAGCTTATTTTAATGAGAAAGTGACTAAGAGCCCCCCAGCCCCCTAAAGGGGGAGCTTTTGATTAGGATAATTAAAATCATCTATACTTTGGTTCCCCCTTTAGGGGGTTAGGGGGCTCTAATCTATCTTAATACCCTTATAATACTCCGCGTTCTTGTAATCCTTGCGCAATGGGAAACCTTCCCAATCATCAGGTAACAGGATACGGCGCAGATCGGGGTGGCCTTCAAAAAATATTCCCAGCAGGTCATAGGCCTCACGTTCATGCCAGTCGGCAGTACGGTAAACGCTGGTTACACTTTTAAATTCCGGCAAATCGTTACTTTCACGATCATGCGGTTTGCTCACCTTAAGGGTAAGCTGTGTTTTGTACGGAATGGATGCCAGGTGATAAACCACGCCGTAGCGGTTGGTATCATCATTGTAATGCACCCCGCTCAGGCTCGACAGGAAATCGAAATAGGTTTCAGGGTTATTGCGCAGCTCGAGGCATACTGCCGCAATATCATCCGGGTTGATGATCAGGGCGGACTGCAGCCCGTCTTTTTCTTCACCAGTAATTACGGCTTCACCAAATTTTTGGGTGAGTAACAGCTTAATATCGTTAAACATCATGGCGCTAAACGTACTTTCTTCCAGCTTTTTTTATCAACTTTTTTATACAAAATGCGGTCGTGCAAGCGGCTTGAGCGTCCCTGCCAAAACTCAACCATTTGAGGGTTTAAGATATAGCCGCCCCAAAATGATGGTTTCGGAACTTCCTTACCTTCGTATTCGGTTTCCAGTTCGCTCCATTTTTTCTCCAGTGTTTCACGACCATCAATTTCCTGACTCTGCGGTGATACCACCGCTCCTATCTGGCTACCTTTGGGGCGCGAGTGGAAGTATTTTTCAGAATCTTCCTTGCTCAGTTTTTCAATAGTGCCCTCAATACGTACCTGGCGTTCCAGTTCTCCCCAAAAAAAAGTTAAGGCACCCTGCGGATTTTTGGTAATCTCCTTGCCCTTGCGGCTTAAGTAGTTGGTATAGAATATAAAACCATGCTCATTAAAGCCTTTTAACAGCACTATTCGGGCCGATGGCTTGCCGTTTGGCGTGGCCGTAGCCAGCGTCATGGCATTGGGTTCGTGCAATTTTGCGGCTAAAGCTTCGTTAAACCATTGTTCGAACTGGCTTACCGGGCTTGCTTTAGTGTCTTTTTCGGACAACGTAGCGGCAGTATAATCCTGCCTTAAATCTTGTATTTCCTGCTGATTCATTTCATGCAAACTTACAAATTAATTAAACCGTACATATTGTATATATTTCAATTTAATAATTGAACATATTTTTACTATGCTTGTTACACTATTTAAATACTGACCTTATGCTTAGTCAAATTTCGGCTGCCGCGGGGCGTTTACTCATTTCGGAACCTTTTATGATGGATCCGAACTTTAAAAGATCGGTTATCATACTAACGGAGTATTCTGCCGAGGGTGCTATGGGTTTTATATTAAACCACCACAGTGAATTTATGCTGGGCGATGTACTGCCTGATGTATCCTACTCCGAGATGCCGGTTTACGATGGCGGACCAGTGGCTAAAAACACGCTGCACTTTATACACTGCTGCCCCGATAAAATAGAGGGCGGTATTGAAATTACCCATGGCATATTTTGGGGCGGGGATTTTGAACAGGCTAAGGAACTGGTATCTAACTACCAGGTAACCGAAAACGAAATAAAATTTTTTGCTGGTTACTCCGGATGGACTCCCCAGCAACTCGACGAAGAAATACAACAAGACAGCTGGATTGTTGCCGATAACTTTAAAGCCGAAACATTATTCAGCGGCGACGAACAAAACCTATGGCGAGAAGTAGTGATAGGTCTCGGCCAGCGCTATGCCCACATTGCCAATTTCCCGGAGAATCCGGCGTTGAATTAAGTTAGCAATTTGATGAGGTTTTACGTAGGACGTATTACGTTGTACGTTCAAAAGAACAGAGCTATAAAAACGTACAACGTAACACGTATAACCTAAAACATTTACTACCCCTCCATTTCCTTTGCAGAGTCCTCTACCTTCTTTTTAAGGTCTTCTTTAAAGTTGATAAGGTTTTGAACCAGGTATTCATCCGCAGTGGATAGTATCTGAGCGGCCAATATACCCGCGTTTTTAGCGGCATTTAGAGCCACGGTAGCAACCGGGATACCATTTGGCATTTGCAATATAGAAAGGATAGAATCCCAGCCATCAATAGAATTGCTTGACTTTACCGGCACCCCTATCACCGGCAAATGGGTTAGCGAAGCCACCATGCCCGGCAAATGCGCTGCACCGCCTGCACCGGCTATAATTACCTTAATACCACGATCGGCAGCGGCACGTGCATAGCTAAACATACGATCGGGTGTGCGGTGTGCCGATACCACTGTGATCTCATACTCCACACCTAATTCTTTTAACACGTCAGCAGCATCCTGCATCACGTTCAGGTCCGATTTGCTGCCCATTATTATGGCTACTTTTGGCTGGCTCATTTTTTTATTTTATTTAAAATCGTCATTACTGCGAGGATTATTATCTCAACTATGTCATTTCGAGGTACGAAGCAATCTCCTTCCTCAAGACAATTATTGATATCTATGCCTATTGAATGTCATCGTGGGGATTGCTTCGTACCTCGCATTGACATGCTGTTTTAACTTTGTTATTCGATATCAATCAAAAGGCTATCATGCTGAGCTTGTCGAAGCATTGTGGGCGGGCCTCTTCGCGCGATCCTTCGACAAGCTTAGGGTGACACGCCACTTCCCAATCAACTAATCACCTTTAGTGTTTTCTGCACAAACCGAGCCTTTTCAATGGCTTTTTCCCTGTCAACATCTACAATAGTAACATGGCCCATTTTGCGGAACGGCTTAGTAAGGGCTTTCCCATATAAATGCACATATACTCCCGGCACATTCAATACTTTTTCAATACCCTGGTAAATGGCCGGGCCTTCATAACCAGCCTCGCCTAAAACATTTACCATAATGGCGTTGTTGAGGCAGGCTGTATCGCCTAAGGGCTGATTAAATATAGCCCTTAAATGCTGTTCAAACTGCGAAACCACATTACCTTCAATGGTTTGGTGCCCGCTGTTGTGCGGACGTGGGGCAAGTTCATTAACCAGTATTTTGCCATGTTTATCTAAAAACATTTCGACCGCCAGCAAGCCAACTATTTTGAGGCTTTCGGCTATTTTTTTGGCAATCTGCTCGGCTTTTTGTTGTATTTCAAATGATAGTGTTGATGGTGATATTAAAAACTCAACCAGGTTGGCTTCCGGGTTAAACTCCATTTCCACCAATGGGAATGTGCTTACATCGCCTTTTTCATTGCGGGCCACAATTACCGCTATTTCCTTTTCAAAATCTATCCATTTTTCAATCAGGCTGGGTTCTTTAAACGCGCCGGGCAGATAACTTTCGTCGGCTACCTTGTAAACCCCTTTGCCATCATAACCGTCTTTACGCAGTTTTTGAATATAAGGGAACGGAATATAGCTTTGCTGCAATTGCTGCGGTGATGATATGATCTGGAAATCGGCAGTAGGGATATCGTTTTCCTTAAAAAATTGCTTCTGAAGTCCTTTATCCTGTATCAGCCTGATAATGCGCGATTGTGGATATACCAGCACCCCCTCCTTCTCCAGTTGCTCAAGCGCATCAACATTTACCTTCTCAATTTCAATGGTAAGTAGGTCGACATTTTTACCAAAATTGTAAACGGTTTCATAATCGCCCAGTGAGCCCACAGTAAACTCATCGCATAGTTTGCGGCAAGGCGCCTCGCGGTCGGGGTCAAGAATTTTTACTGTAACGTTATAGTTTATAGCCTGTTGTATCAGCATACGACCTAACTGACCGCCGCCCAGGATACCTAATTTCAAATCTCCGTAAAATGCTTTCATGTTGCTGATGCAAGTTTACCTGAAATCTTTGAAAAAGCCATGAAATGCTTAAACATAGACTGCTTAAGCCCTCCTTTTTACCATTAAATAGTAAAATACAGTATGAACCAATAGGAAAATAACACCGGTGAGCAGATAAACCACTTTATATGAAGGTTCTATTTTAAGGAACGAAGCCGTAATGATAAAAACTATCGGCCCGGAAAAATATAATAGCAACCTTACCGGCAAGTTATTCCAGTAAGCGGGATTAACCAGGAACAGCGACGGTAACGTCATGATGAATACCATAATATTCAGGAGAAAAACGCCCTCCATAATTGGGGATAAAGCCTGGCTGTAATCAACACCTTTTTGGGTAACCGCAAAGTAAATACAAGCCGCAGCCACCGAAATAAGAAGTGAAAACAGAAAGCCTTTAAAAAGTTGTTTTGTACGTTCCTTCATAGTATGGTGCTAAATTAAAAGATTGGCTTTTGGCCGGGTTGTTGTAGCTGCAAAGAAACGTATCGAACCTTAAAAAGCCTTAATCCTAATGTCACAAATTGATTGACACTCGGGTAAAACAAGGCGAACAAGCCCAAAACGGCTAAATTTACAACGTTTTTACTTAATAAACTATCTATGAAAACCAAAATAGCAGTTGCCAACGGAGATGGGATCGGACCGGAGATAATGCAGGCCGTGCTTAAAATTTTTGAAGCCAATGATGTACAATTAGAATATGAATTTGTGGAGATGGGAAAATCGTATTTTGATGCAGGCCATTCAACCGGGATGACGGCAAAGGCCAAGGAAACCATCGAAACTTTAGGCCTGCTGTTTAAGGGTCCCATGGAAACACCTAAAGGTAAGGGCGTTAAAAGTATAAATGTAACCGCCCGCAAAGTATGGAACACTTATGCCAACCAACGCGATTTCCGAACACTAAACGGTGTTGATACCGTTTTCTCTAAGGCGGGCATTCCTATTAACCTAACTATTATTCGTGAAAATATTGAAGATACTTACGGAGGTATTGAGCACCTGCTTACTTATGATGTAGCAGTTGGCCGCAGGATCATTACCCGCCCCGGCTCAGAGCAGGTGATCCGTTATGCGTTTGAAATGGCGCGTCGCAAGGGCCTAAAAAAACTGACCTGCGGCCACAAAGCCAATATCATGAAACTTACCGATGGCCTGTTCCTCGAGACCTTTCAGAAAGTAGCCCCGGAATATCCTGATATTGAAGCATCTGACATTATCGTCGACGACCTGTGTATGAAGTTGGTAACACGCCCGCAAACATTTGAGGCTATTGTGTTAACCAACCTGCAGGGCGATATTGTGTCTGACCTGTGCGCCGGATTAGTCGGCGGCCTGGGTTTTGCGCCATCGGCCAATATTGGCGATAATATATCCATATTTGAAGCTGTGCATGGCACGGCGCCTGACATTGCGGGCAAAGGTATTGCCAACCCAACGGCCCTGTTACTTTCGGGTATTTCAATGCTGCGCTTTCTGGGTTTTTCAAAAAACGCAGCTGATATTGAAAACGCGTTGTTATACACACTGGAACAGGGTGTGCATACCGGCGATTTCGGCGATAGATCAATTCCCGCTTCAAACACTACCGAATTTACCGAAGCCATTATTGCCAACCTGGGTAAGGTACCGGCCAGCGGCGGAGTGTTCTCCAACACCAATTTTGAAAATAAAGCCAGCCACGTGCAGCCATTGAAAAATAAGCTCACCGTTACCAGCAATATAAAGGAAGAAATGATTGGTGTCGACGTTTTTGTGGAGTCAAAAATACAGCCCAATGAACTGGCCGAAATTGCCAAAACCGTACTTACCGATAATTTTGAGCTGGTCATGATATCAAACCGCGGCACACAGATTTGGCCCACCGGTTCTATTTATACCGAACTGGTGAACGAATACCGCGTTCGTTTTGAAAAAAAGGCAGGCAGGGAAATTACCCAAAAAGAGCTACTGCACATAGCGGCCGATTTTTCTGAACGGGTAAAAGTTTGTTCGGTAGAATTCCTGATGAACTTTGACGGAAAGATAGGCTATACCCTGGCGCAGGGGCAATAAATAACCCCCTAAATTTCAGCTGTAACGAAAAGCCTGTGATTAAGTCGAGGGCCTTTTTTGTGCGATTATACATCAGTCATTCCTTTGATAAATACCTCATTTTTATTAATTTAGATTACATTATCAACTTCTAAACCTATAATTATGAAATCGCCCCGGGTTCTCAAAAAAACAGGTTTAATTGCAGTATTTCTTTTAAACTTATTTTTCACATGCGCTGCTCAGCAGCACGCCGATTCTGTAGCCGCCGCCGGTAAACCATTAAATAATAGCGACTCAACGGTGCTTACATTTTTACATATAAAACATCTATCTGTACCAATTACAAATGTGCCGGGCTGGCGCAATCCAAAGGCTTTTAAATTAAAATATAAAACGGATAATATTGACTGGACATCACCTGCATTAATACCTTTGGATAATGACTCACTGGGCTTTCTGGTAAAAGTGCGGATCCCCCTGAATATTTACAAATTACACCCTATGTTCACCTGTAACGCAGCTGCTATGTGGGGCGGACCTGAAAGTGATCGTGAAAATTGGTCTTCAGCTACTATTGTAAGCTACGATGGGGTAACTGCCCGGGGAATACAATTACAGCTGGTATCAAACCCGGTTAAAGCCGAAGTTTATTTGATACCCCGCCGTGTGTGGCTTAACAGGATACAAAACTCTAACTGGCAAAAGAATAATGTATTAATTGAGGCTTTTCTTGTAGATAGCGATAAAACAAACACCAGCGTTGGCATAGATGAAACTGTGTACACCGTTATTTTTAAATTGGGCGATAAATACCTAATCCGTACGCATTATACAAAACCCCTTGAACTGGAACCTATACAAAAGGTGAGTGTTGATTTTTAAAAATGAATAGGTTAAAAACATCTTTACAGGCTGCTGCCGGAGTATTCGCCATTATTCCGGGTTTAGCGGTTTTGGCAACCAATATTGGGGTACCGCCAAACTGCTCCAAAGTGATGTTCTTTGCTACCATTGAATCGTTCGGGATTTTTACACTGATGCTATTACATTTTAATCAGAACATGTTTAAGTCATTCAGTATAAAAGCTATCAATAGCTTAACCATTGGTTCTATCCTGGTATTCGCTTTTACCATGTTTCTCTATCTGTACCTTTTTAGCGAATATGTGGTCGAAGTTGCCGGCTCAAGCCCGTTATTTTTCCCGCTATGGCCACGGGGAGAACTAAAACAAGGCCTGGCAGACATTG
Organism: Mucilaginibacter sabulilitoris; assembly: GCF_034262375.1. Lineage (NCBI taxonomy): Bacteria > Pseudomonadati > Bacteroidota > Sphingobacteriia > Sphingobacteriales > Sphingobacteriaceae > Mucilaginibacter > Mucilaginibacter sabulilitoris. The sequence continues at coordinate 3,184,413 of NZ_CP139558.1, read as the reverse complement.
GAAGTAAAGCCAACCTGATTAAAGAATGGGGAAGGGATGATGTATTTCACGTGATCAAATCGTCTTCCTCATCAATGCTAACTCGTACTACTTTGTTTTTCCTGTTCCTATACCAACTTATATTTGTCAGTCTAACCTTTGCATTTGGTCTGCTTGCTTTACGAGTTGGGGAAATGAAGGATAATTCTCTAAATTAAAGGTCTCATCAAATCGGTTTTAACTGTAAACTTAGTGTAGTAAACCCTCCTTTATATTGCTCTGCCACTCCATACCTAACTGGTTTGCAGTTATTTACAAACCAATTTTAATTAATTAAAAACTATTTTATGTAATTATAGGTTATAACACTGCATCAATCGACAACTATAAATAATTTAAAAGGAAAATTCATGAGATAAACTGCTACTCATTACATTTTATTACTAACTAAAACAAAAAGAAAGATGAACATGAAAAAGTCAGTTTTAATTGCAATCGTATCATTAGCGACGGGGATTTTATCGAACAAAGCGATTGCCCAAACTCAACAGCAAGACACAACCAAAAAAGATACAACTAATGCCGCACCCGCAACTCCTGCCGCACCTTCTGCTGCTTCGGGCGATGTAGTGGGCGTACTTTCATCATCAACAGATTATGCACCATTTGCATTAGCTATAAAAAATGCCGACCTGGAAACTACCTTAAAAGCTGCTGGTCCATTTACCATATTTGCCCCTAATGATGTGGCTTTTAGCAAAGTGCCCAAACCAACTATGGACGAGTTGATGAAAGATCATGCCAAACTGGCTAAGGTATTAAAGTATCATGTGGTAGCAGGTAAATATACCAAGGCCGATATTATAAAAGCCCTTGGTGCCGGTAAGGGAAAAGCGGTGTTAAAAACTATTGACGGCGAATCATTAACCCTATCTGTTAACGATAAGAGCAATTTGCAGATTACCGACGCCAAAGGCAACGCTGCCCTGGTTATAGCGTTTGACCTCATGGCCACCAATGGCGTTGTACACGGCCTTAACGGGGTGTTGATGCCCCAATAGTTAATCGTATGTTTGTTTAATTTTAAATCCAAAAGGACCCTGGTATGAAAATTACCGGGCTCTTTTTTTATATCCTTACCTATCCGGAATATCAAATTTACCGGCTTTGTAATGCCTGTCGGCATTAAGGGCAACAGGTAGCCCTATACAGATAATCAAAACAAGCATACCCGTTAAAATACCTTGTATCTTAATGGTATGGAAGCCTATTTTACTAACGGGCACAACCATCAGGTTCATGATAATCCAGGTGGCAAGTCCGTAAATAACAGCTATCAGATACGGGTTTTTAAATAGTTTTTTAAAAAAAGGATACAACAGATAAAAGGCATTTGTAAATAAAATGGCAATAAGGTAATGAAACACCACCCCGGCTACAATCATTTCGGTTCCGCCTTTAAAGGCAGCCTGCCCGAATACCCCGCTTGCTATAAACTTAAAAATAATAGCCGGACTAATTTTATAGTTTAACAACATGGCGGCAAGGCCATCAAGCGTGCCACAGAGCAAACCAATCCAAAGGATAGCGAGCAGGGCGTTGCTTTTACGAGGTGCTTTTTTTTGCATCAGATGTAATTTTCAGGATCTAAAGTTAGTTTTTTTATAAAAACGGCCACTTTTTTAATATGTAAATATTTTGTGCATATAAATAAACTATAAGTTAAGATGCCTATTTTTATGCTGATGAATAACGATACCTGCCTTATTGAAATTCCTGCCTTGCTTAGTAAAAAAACAAGCAAAATACTTACGTTTAAAACCGAAAGCCTCGTTATTGAAAAACCATTAAGCTTTATGCCTCCAGATTTTATCGCGGCCGAAAATATTACCGGTTTCCGCTATGGTGTTAACTGGATTAACGGGTACGCGTTTACCATAGGCCGGCAGTATTTTATTGAAATTCAAAACGAGCAGCAAAAAATTATCAGTATAAAGCTCACGAGTTATTACAATATCCGTAAAAAGCTATACAGTAAACTCTGGACAGATATTATTCAGCAGCTTTGGCGAAATTATTTCGTTAACGTTTACAATTACTATTACGAGTTGTATAATATCCGGCAAACGTTTGACTTGTGTGGTATCCGGTTTCATGTTAATGGTATTGGCTGGGAACCGCAAAACATTTTACAGTGGAACGCCATAGGCATCAGCAGTTACCAGAGCTATTTCATGATATACAACAGCAATAACAAAAGCCAAAACAAAAGCCGCAGTTTTGCCAACGACTGGAACGCTGTAGTATTACAAGCCTTGCTGAAAAAGATAGTAGAAGAAAGAAAAGTATTACACTGATATACCCTTCCCCTATTTACTTCATAAACTCATCCAGATATTGAGCTATTTTCTCCCTGATATTTTCAGCATCAAACATAACGCCATAGTGCGGCGCGTTGGGCACTATGATCAGGTCGTTTTTTACACCGGCCAGTTTAAGGTGCAGACTTAACGATATTGACTGTGTGGGGTTCACAGATTCGTCTTTTTCGCCCTGAACTATTAAAAACGGCGGATCATTTTTATCAATGTAAGTAACCGGGCTGGCTATTTTAGCCAGATCGGGCCGGTCAAATACCCATGCTCCCAGCAACAAGTTTATAGGACTTTTGGGATCATTTACTTCGCTGCCTTTAAGGGAAAGAAAATCTGAAGGGCCATAAAAATCAAGTACCAGCCGTATTTTAAAACCTGGCTTTTTGCCGTCATAGTAAAACTCCTTAATGTTATTATTATTGGATAATGCCAGTAACGATGCCAAATGCCCGCCTGCGGAAAAACCGATGAGCGCTATTTTATCACGATCGAGCTTGTATTTGATGGCATGCTGATATAAAAACTCCACAGCCTGGTTGCAATCCTGTATCTGCGCCGGGAAAGACGCGGTAGTACTATGCCGGTAGTCGATAGATGCTACGGCATAGCCCTTATCCATAAACTTTTTCAGGGTTTGGGTCATATAACCCATATCGGCGTACTTGTCGTTCAGCATCCAGGCGCCACCATGCACCCATATAATGAGTGGATAGCTGCTTTTAACAACCGGCGGCAGGTAAATATCCAGCAGGTGCTTTTTTAATGTATCGCTTGCATAAGGTATATTGCTGATAAACGTGGTTCCTTTTGGGAAAATATCTTGTTTGGGATTAGCAGTTTGTGCATGACAAGCGCCAAGGCATAACCAGATAAATGCGATAAAATTAAGGCAGAAGGTTTTCATGAAAGATATTTTATAAAGTAAATTTATAAAATATGACTGATAAACAACGGGTTCTGTCGGGATACAATTTACACACTAAAACCGGAAGCCATTGTTAGTGTAAGCTGGATAAATCAAGCAGATTGCTGATAATCTGCAATCACTTCTTCCAGTACCCGTCTGGAATTTTCTACTTCTAAAGGATTTGTACCTGAAAGGCCTGCCATTACGATCAGGGCTTTCCATATCGTCCAGCCACGGCCCCGGGCCCAGGTGGCTTTATCAAGATTTAATTTACTGCGAAAAACCGCCCGGCTTTCTCCCTTAAACAGCGTCCAGGCAATAGCCAAATCACAGGCCGGATCGCCTACTGCCGAGCTTCCAAAATCAATAACAGCGCTTAATTTACCATTATTCACCAACAAATTACCCCAGCTAATATCTCCATGCATCCAAACTGGTCTTCCGGTCCAGGTAGCATTTAACGCCTCTTCCCAAATTGCAATAGCTGCAGCAGTATCAATTTTACCTTGTAAGTGAGCAATCGCCTGCCTCGTTTCGGCGTCGTAAACACTTACCGAACCGCCGCGAAAAAAATTGTGCGTACCCGGCGCTAAACCATCCTCCACATCAATTTGATATAGCTCGTTTAAAAACCCGGCAAGGTCAGCCGCAAATTCTGATAAATCAGCTATGCGTTCAATGGCAGCGGTCTCCCCGTTTATCCAGCTATAAACTGACCAATGCCATGGATAGCCGAATCCTGGTTTCCCGACAGCCAGCGGTGTGGGAATTGGGAGCGTTAAATGCGACGCGAGCTTAGGTAGCCAGTATTGTTCTTTTTCAACTTGTGCTGCGTAACCTGCAGCGCTTGGTAAACGCGCCGTCATGTGTTTGCCAAGCCGAAAGGTTCGGTTATCCCATCCCCCCGGTTCTACAGGGCTTATTTCCAGATCGGTCCACTGCGGAAACTGCGAATTGATCAGTCGCCTTACCAAAAATTGATCAATGATATTATTAAAATCTGAAGCGTTGCTCATGCAATGGAATAATACGATAAAATGTTATAAATGAATGTGGGCTATCTGTCCCATAAATGGGACTGCAATAAACGAAATCATTTAAAATATCTTTATTGATCATTGCCGTTAGCTTTAGCCAAAATAGACATTTGAAATGTATCTTGATTTTTTTGGACACATAGGGTGACAACACCAACATTGGCAGGAAGAAATGTCCTTACCCTCTCACCAGATGTTCCTGCTCAATTTTCTTTTGCAGTTCAAGTATGGAGCCTATAAGGGCTTCGGGGCGGGGCGGGCAGCCTTGTACGTACACATCAACAGGAATTACACGGTCAACCCCTTTTACTACGTGGTAGCCATGCTGCCAGTACGGGCCGCCGCAGTTGGAGCATGAACCCATAGATATTACATATTTTGGCTCGGGCATTTGTTCGTATAGACGTTTGATGCGTTCGGCCATTTTAAAGGTAACGGTGCCCGCAATAATAATAACATCGGCCTGGCGCGCAGAGGGGCGCGGGAAAACACCAAACCGGTCAAGGTCATAGGTAGATGCCATGGAACCCATCATTTCGATAGCGCAGCAGGCTATGCCAAAACTCAAAGGCCATAATGATGATAAACGTGCCCAGTTGAGCAGGTCGTCCAATTTGGTAACTACTACACCACCGCTTTCGCTTGTTATATCACTACTCATTTGCAGGCTTTTTAAAAGTTGGTTTAAACATAGGCTTTCTAACCGTCTGAGCAGGTTCAGGCGCTTCGGCTACTGCTATAGCTTCTGGCTCCTGATTAGTTAAACTAAATGCTTTAACAGCGTATGTACTTTGTTCCAGGTTCAGTTTCTCATAAATTGATGCGGGGATGCTTACATCAATGGTGGGTGTTACAGGCTTGGCCTTTATCCATTCCAGGTCGCCCTTGGCCCAAACATAAACCAGGCCCAATATCAGGATGCCTAAAAAAACAAACATTTCGGCCAATGAAAACCAGCCCCAGCGCGCATCCTGTGCTATAATTTCATGACTGCCAAATACCGTTGCCCACGGAAAAATGAACACCATTTCTACATCAAACAGTAAAAATATAAGCGCTATTACATAAAACCGCGAATTAAACGGCAGCCAGGCATTGCCGGTTGGCTCTTCACCGCATTCGTACGAGGTCAGTTTCTCCGGATTGGGGTTATTTGGGGCAAACAGGCGGTTAACAAAAAATATAACGCATACCATTATTATTCCTGTAATCAGAAAGATAAGTATCTTTCCAAATTCTGATATTTGCGAAACATCGGTCATGACTACAAATTTAACAAAACAAACCCATTTTGATGCAATAATAATTGGCGGCGGGGCCTGCGGGCTCATGTGCGCTGTGCAGGCAGGCTTTCTGGGTAAACGCACCCTCGTGCTCGAAAAAAATGATCGTGTAGGCGCCAAGATTCTGATAAGCGGCGGCGGCAGGTGCAACTACACCAATTTGTATGCTACCGATCAGCAATTTATTTCGCAAAATCCGCACTTCTCTAAATCGGCCTTTTCACAATGGACGGTTGACGATACCATCAGTTTTTTTGAAACCTATGGCATTGTGGGGAAGGAAAAAACCCTCGGTCAGCTTTTTCCTGTTAGCGATAAAGCAAAGGACGTGGTAGAAGTTTTCACTAACCTATGTGCCGATCTCGACCAGGAAATCTGGTGCGATGCAGAGGTTAAGATGATAGAAAAAACCGAAGATGGATTTACCGTCAGGGCCGAAGTTAACGGGCGGCAGGAGTATATAAGCGCTCCCCGTGTGGTGGTAGCCGCCGGCGGTTTACCTATCCCTAAAATGGGAGCTACCGATTTTGGATTGAGAACAGCCCGCAAATTCGACCTCAAAATTACCGATACCGCTCCTGCCCTGGTGCCGCTTACCATTACCGGGAAAGATCAGCCCTGGTATGAGCAATTAAGCGGCAACAGCATTTTTTGCCGGGTTTGGAACGATCACACCAGCTTTGAAGAAAACATACTGTTTACCCATTGGGGATTAAGCGGCCCGGCCATATTACAGATCTCTTCCTATTGGAAACCCGGTGAATACATCAATATCGACCTTTTACCCAACCAAAACATAGCTGAACTTATACAGCACGAAAAGGAAGTTAATGGCAAAAAAATGCTGCTGGCATACCTGGCCAACCTCTATACCCGCAAATTTGCCGAAGCGCTGAGCGATAAGCTGCCGGTAGAAAAGAACTTGGCATCGCTTACTAAAACCGATATAGAAAACATCAGCAGCCTGATCCACGAGTTTAAGGTAAAACCCGCCGGTGATAAGGGATATGATAAGGCCGAAGTAATGCGCGGCGGGGTATCAACTGATGAACTATCATCTAAAACCCTGGAAAGCAAAAAGGTCCACGGCTTATTTTTTGGTGGTGAGTGTGTAGATGTTACCGGTTGGCTGGGCGGTTATAATTTTCAATGGGCCTGGGCAAGTGGATTTGTTATTGCGCAGAATTTATGATCATTCTATAAACAATGTAATTATGGCTTTTAAAAAAATAAGTTCGGAAATTAAAAGAAGCAAAATCCCTTATTATGCAAAAAACATTTTAAGGCAAATTATTCCGTCCGTATTTTATCAAAGTTTGCTCAATAAAAAACTATCAGCTATAAACAATTACAACAAGACTGATGTAATAAACCGGGTAAATTATTATAACAGGCTCGAAAAATTCACTTCAGTTGGCCCTAATGCCATTGAACTGCAAAACATGCAAATATTTAAAAGTCCTAAAGCCTACAATTTTGATACTTTTGAATTTACCCGTTATTTTAAAAAACACCTCAAAGCAAACTTTCTTTTTGGCGATGTAACTTACAATCCGGATGTTCCATCGATACAAAAAAGCCGCCCCATTACCGGCGACAATGCCAATGCTGTATTATTAAAGCTGGATAAAAAGCGGCATTTTGTTTTTATAAATGACGATAAAAAGTTTGCCGACAAAAAAAACATGCTCATAGGCCGGGGAACAATGAGCCAGCCGCACCGGATTACCTTTATGGAAAAATACTTTAATAGCCAGCTGTGCGATTTAGGTCAGGTTAATAAAACCGGAGGAAATACAGCATGGTTTAAACCCAAAATTTCGATAACCGAACATTTAGGCTATAAATTCATATTAAGTTTAGAAGGCAATGATGTGGCTACTAACTTAAAATGGATCATGTCATCCAATTCCATAGCGGTAATGCCCAAACCCAAATATGAAACATGGTTTATGGAAGGGTTGCTGATTCCTGATTATCATTATATACTAATTAAAGACGATTACTCAGACCTGGAAGAAAAACTATGTTATTACATTGACCATGATGCGGAGGCGTTGGACATAGTTAACAATGCGAATCAGTTTGTAAAACAATTCCTCAATAAAAAACAGGAGGGGCTGATATCCTTAATGGTGCTTCAAAAATACTTTTACTGCACGGGGCAAATAGATCATATTTCCTGATCATCATTTCTGGGGTAGTACTTTTAAACAAAAAAGGCTTTTTTTTACTAAAAAGCCTTTTTTTTTGATCACTTAAAGCTGATTACCATACAGCGTTTACAGTGTAGGTACTTTTGCCATCCGAGTTATATGGTGGTAAAACGCGGGCATAATAGGTTCCTCTAACTGAAGCAGTAATGGTTGACTGCGAAGCCTGGAATGTACATAAAACACGGTCAAGGTTATTGCCATCGGTTTGAGATGCATTGATATTTGCTCCTGTAACATGGGTTGTAGTGCCGTTACCCGTATTAATAAAAGATACATCAAAGCTTAGCCCTGTAATTTTTTTCTCTGTTGGTTCGCCTGCTGGTAGCCAATTATTAGGTTTATTACCTCCTAAATATTCTTGCTTTATTCTGGTATGTACATAGCAAATATAGGCAAAGGGATTTCCCTCAACATAATTTTGAATTTCAAACACTAACTTACGTTTGCTATTGTTATCACCGTTTCTTAAAAATTGATATTGATACCGGGCATCTATTTGTCCATTAGCCAAGCCTACACTTTGGGTTGAAAGCGATCCCTCTACGGCAGATTTATAAATAACCTGATTACCAGCCTTAAATTTTAAAGTACTTAGGCTTGGATTACTTTTAATTTTTGCCAGTAATGCTTCATCCTTATTAGCTATGAGGTGTTTGTAGCCATTATTAAAATATACAATAGTATCACCTATCATATACTCGCCTTTATTATTAATTATTGAGGTATAAAAATCCGGAAACCCAAAACTCTCAAAGCTTGAAGCTGCTGTAGAGTCGCTTCTAAGCGAATTAAAATTAAGACTTTTTTCCCATTTAACAAGGCTTTCGGGATCCTTGTTCATTAATTCATTTATTGTTTGATTAAGAGCCTGACTGTCTTTAAACACCAGTCTGCCATTGGCATTGGTAACCTGTGCTTTGCTTAAATCAGCAGTGTCTTTGTTTGCGATATTGTTGTCTTTTTTGCAGGAAAACAACGAAACGCTCAGGAGTCCGGCGAAAGCCAAACTAAAAATTAGTGTTTTTTTCATGGTATTTTTAAGGTTAATGATTTCACAATAATACATTAAAAAATATTTAAATAACCAAAAAAAAAGAATAAATAATTAAATAATACAATAATTTAATAAACCACAAATCAATTAATATTACACAAACACTAACAAACCAATTAGTTAACATATGATATACTTACAACCTGGTTACTTATTTTTTGACACCATTCTGCTAACTTACTTACAACACATCAATTCTTCTCCAATCTACACTTTGTTTTACAACCTTCGTTTAGTTTTTTGCGTAAAACGGTAAAAGAAAACCAGCACCAATTTAAACCTTTATTATTTTGTTATCACCAGGTTAACAACCATATAATGTTAACCTTATTAAGCCCCTATTATTAAACATGGATATCATCCGCAGAGACAACATCACTTACGAAGAGTTTATGGAGGAGCATTATAAACCCGGCATTCCGCTGGTTTTTACCAATGCTGCCAAAGTTTGGAAAGCTAATGGCTTGTTTAGCCCCGATTGGTTCAGGGAAAACTACCCCGACAGGAAAACCGACGTACGCGGCCAAATATTGACTATTAAACAGGCAATGGATATGGTTGAGGCCAGTACCGAAGAGAAACCGGCTGTATACCCTATAATATTCGATATCCCGGCCACTATACCCGAGTTGATGCCGCTGTTAGACCCATTGGATCTGAACTATGCGTCGCCAAACTGGCTGAAAAATAAAATGTTTAGTTTGGGCAAATGGGGTGGCGCCACCGAAATGTTTGTTGGCGGCCCGGGCGGTAGGTTTCCATACATGCATATTGATTATTACCACCTTAATGCCTGGATTACCCAGCTTTATGGCAAAAAACGCTTTACCGTGTTCCCACGCGGACAAGAACATTTACTTTATCCTCGTCCTGATGATCCATGGCGCTCGGAGGTAAACGTATTTGAACCCGATTACAATAAACACCCTTTGTTTAAAGAAGCCACTCCTATCAACTTTGTAGTAGGCCCCGGCGAAACCCTGTTTATTCCCTTTGGCACCTGGCATACGGCCTATTCGCTAACGCCTACCATATCTGTAGCTTTTGATACGCTGAACAGTAAAAACCATAAAGAGTTTATGAAGGATGTATGGACGTTTAAAAAGCGCGACAGCAAACTAAAAGCCGTCGCCATGTACGCATATGCAGCGGTAGCGACCCAAACATCCAAAATCAGCGAGGCTTTAAAAGGTAAATAGCAGGTATACTCACCCCGACATGGCTGCGCTCGCCTCCCCTCTCTTCGCCTTTGGCGAAAAGAGGGAGGAAAAATCAACATGTCATTGCGAGGAAGAACGACGAAGCAATCGCAAATTGTACAAGTTACGCTGTAACGTATGCGATTGCCACGTTGCGCTCGCAATGACATGTTTTTTGCGAGCAAAGCTGGATATAGTATATTGCTGGGTGAGCCCTCTATCTCCTGTAAGCACTACAATTTTTATAGATTTCACATCAATTTGGCCCGATAAAACCAAAAAAATGTTGATTTTTGAAGTTTACAAAATAGCAAACAACATTGGTAGTCACTAACACTAAATACGAAGAAGCGCTCCTTAATTACAACAAAAAGATAGCTGATGCCAGTGTAGAGGATATGGTGCTCAATATGGGCCCTCAGCATCCTTCAACACATGGTGTTTTGCGTTTGGAGCTTATAACCGATGGCGAAATAGTAAAAGAAGTTATTCCGCATATTGGCTACCTGCACCGTTGTTTTGAAAAACACGCCGAATCGTTAACCTACCAGCAAACCATTCCGTTTACTGACAGGCTTGACTACCTTGCCTCTATGAACAACAGCCACGCTTTTGTAATGGGTGTTGAACGTATGATGGGCATTGACAAAGATATCCCCAAACGGGTTGAATACATCCGCGTGTTGGTTTGTGAACTTAACCGGATCGCATCGCACTTGATAGCCATTGGCACCTACGGTATTGATATAGGCGCGTTTACCCCTTTTTTATGGTGTTTTAGAGACAGGGAACATATTATGGGCATGCTGGAGTGGGCTTCGGGTTCACGCATGCTGTATAATTATATTTGGGTTGGCGGTTTGTTTTATGATCTGCCCGTGGGTTTTGAAGAACGTTGCCGTGATTTTGTGGAATACTTTAAACCAAAAATGGTGGAGCTTAACCAACTGCTAACCGATAATCAGGTATTTATATCGCGCACGGCAAACGTAGGCGTGCTACCGCTTGATGTGGCCATAAACTATGGCTGCTCAGGCCCAATGCTGCGTGCTTCGGGTTTAAAGTGGGATTTGAGACGTATAGACAATTATTCGGCTTATCCCGAGCTTGATTTTGAGATACCTGTTGGTAAAGGCCTCATGGGCACCGTAGGCGACTGCTGGGACCGGTACAAGGTACGGGTTGATGAAATAGAACAGTCATTACGTATAGTTGAGCAATGCCTTGACCGCCTGCAAAACGAGCTAAAACGCACACCCGATTTTGATCCGCGTGCTAAAATGCCCCGCAAAACCATACCTAAGGCACAAGATTATTATGTACGCTGTGAAGGCGCTAAAGGCGAGCTGGGTTTTTATTTTATGGCCGATGGGAAATCAGAGATACCTACCCGTGTAAAATCACGCGGACCAAGTTTTAACAATTTATCTGTATTACCAGAAATATCAAAAGGCGTACTCATTGCCGACCTGATAGCTATTGTTGGCTCTATCGATTTTGTTTTGGGAGAGGTAGATAGGTAGAAAGCCAATCCCTATTTTCTCCTGAGAATCAAAAGCCAGGGTGTCATGTTGAGTTCCGTCGAAGCATGGTGGGCAAAGGCTTCTTCGCACGAGTCTTCGACAAGCTCAGACTGACAGGCCATCAAACCCGAATTTCCCTAAAACAAAAAAGAGACACCTTCCGGTATCTCCTTTTTCAATTATTAATTTTTATTGGTTGGGCAAATTATTGGTTATAAACTTTAACCATGAAAACATAGTTTTTAAGTTTTTTTAGCTGCTGGGTACGGCTTAAGCCGGCCAGTGTATTTTTGTTATTTAAGGTTAACGATTTACTTAACGAATCGGACGGGATGTTTTGTATCGCTTTTAATAAATAAGCCGATTTCACCGCAAACGCGGTACCAGCAACCTGGGTTTGTAAACCACGGATAACACCAATCAGGTTACCTTTATCATCAAGCAACGGGCCGCCGCTGTTACCATAATCAACCGGGATAGATACCTGGTAATTCAGCGTATCGCCATGATAACCGGTAGCTGCTGTTAATGAACCTGGGCCGAAAACTTCCTGCCCGCTCGGATAACCAAACGTGTACACATTTTCGCCCAGATCGCTGCCTGATTTTTTAAAGTTATATGGCACAGCGCCTAAGTTTTTAAACGACGGATCGTTGATCTGCAATATGGCAATATCATACTGAGGTTCTGTATAGATCACCTTGGCATGGAACGATTCACCGCTGGCATTTTGCACATAAACTGAATCGGCACCGGTAACTACATGGTAATTGGTTGCTATATAGCCGTTTGATGATAAAGCGAAGCCTGTACCTCTGAAATTACCCGGATTGACAACCTTAGGTTTAACCGGTTTAACAGGTTTACTGTTCTTAAGGCTTGTGTTTATGGTATGTTTAAGCTGATCGTTTGAACTCTGAAGCTGATCTACCTTTTGGCTTAATTGTACAAAGCGTGAATCGTGATTATTAAGCTTACCCGTAAAAAACAGCGTACTCAAAATAGCAAATATGGCAATTGACGCAGCAACCGATATTTTTGAGTGATGATGGCGCCACATACGCACAATCCATACTGGATGGATGGTCACCTCTTCTTTCAGTGCATGCACATCAATTTCATCATGAATGGCATTCAGGCGTTTCTCCAGTTCCAAACGCTCGCCATATTGCTTCAGCAAACCAATAAACTGCTTGTGCTCGGTTACCCGGCTGTCAACCGCAGCATCGTTTTTGCGGAGCAATTCAAACTCAATACGCTCATCATGACTCATGTCATCATTGAGGTACCGTTCAATTAATTCCGTAAGTTGGTTATCGCTCATCTCTTTTCACTCCTTATTTTTGCTGAAAAAACAATTTTTTCAGCCTTTGCAGGCACTTATATTTTTGTGTTTTGGCATTATCGGCATTCGTATAGCCAAAACGTTCGCAGATATCCTGCATTGATCTGTTATGTATATAAAAATCTTCCATAATGGTTTTGCAGGGTTCTCCTAATAACTGGAGCGCGTTTTCCATTTTATTAAACTGTATATCCCGGTCATTATGGTTATCAATCTCATCGTCAACAGGCAGGTATTCTTCAAAATCCCTTATATCACCTCCATATCTGTGCATATGGCTAAGCCTTTTGAGCCAAAGCCTCCGGCAAACCGAATAAATGTAAGTTTTAAGCTTACTGCTTAATTCAAACTGCCCCGATTTGATCTTATTGTAAAGAACTATTATTGCCTCCTGATAAATATCCTTGGCATCATCCTCATCTCCGTTGTTGTTGATAATTAACTGTAATATCATCGGAAAATAAGTAACGTACAATTTTTTAAGTACGGTTTCCGAATTATTAAGTATACCAAGAACTATCTCGCTATCTGTTGGTGCCGAAGCTTTTAACTCTTTATTCACTCTTAATACTATTTATGCGAAATTGTAACCCATTAATAAAAAAATAATTTATCTAAAATAAATTACCGGTGCCAGCCTTGCATTATCTGTTGCTATAACAATTATACAGTATAATTATTAATTAGTTCTTTTAATACAACCAGGCCGGGCAAGGTAACCTCTTATTTTTAATAAGGCGGCAAATCTGCAATAAAAATTCAGCTTCAAAAAACATTCCTTATCGCCATAAAAACTACAAAATCTATGGAAATTTATTTTTTTTTATTTTCATGGGTTACCTTTTAATGTAAACTGTATTAAGACATGAAAACGATCACAAACATTTAAATTAAAAACTCACAAAATGAAAAATTCTTTCAAACTTGGTTTAGTTGCTTTAGCTATCGCTACTTCATTTGCAGCTTGTAAAGGTTCTGGTTCTGGTTCAGCTGCTGATTCAACTAAAGCTGATTCAACTGTTGCTGTTGATTCTGCTAAAGCTGATTCAGCTACTGCTGTTGATTCTACCGCTAAAGCTGGTGCTGCTGCTGTTGATTCTACTAAAGCTGATTCAACCAAAAAATAATTGCTTCGCATAATAAAAACGTGGTAGGGATGTAAATTTCTACTACATTTTTAGCAATTCAGTAATTTACAAAAGGTAACCTGTAATTTTTTTAAAAATTATGGGTTACCTTTTGTTGTTTATAGTATTAATAAGAAAACTATTAAATCACTTATTAAAAATTAATCATGAAAAATTCATTCAAATTAGGCTTAGTTGCTTTAGCTATCGCTACTTCATTTGCTGCTTGTAAAGGTTCTGGTTCATCTTCAGCTACCGATTCAGCTAAAATGGACTCAGCTTCTATGGATTCAACTAAAATGGATACAGCTTCTAAAATGGGTGCTGCTACTGATTCAGCTAAAACTGATTCAGCTGCTGCTGACACTGCTAAAAAGTAATCTTGCTTTTATTAGTAAAAAAGCGTCCCGGAAAAACCGGGACGCTTTTTTTTGATATTATTTAACACCAAAACAATTTACTGCAATATTGCTTAATGTTGATAGGCAATATAATATGAAATATTCAGAATGGAGGTTATTGAATGATTCCGAGCGCAAAAGTTTAGGCTGGCACCGTCACCCGCGTATTAAAACGGTAACACTTTTTACTATCGCTTTTATCATCATTTTTGTTATTGTGATTTTTGGCATCAGCAAAAACAGTACGGTACATCTTAACCGCAAACCCACCGCACAGGAAGCTTTTAATATAGCGAAGGTTTTTGTAAAAGACCACCTGAAACAACCCTCAACCGCTGTGTTCCCCAATCATACCTTTAAACAAGCTATCGATACTGCTAAAAATAATTACCAGATACAATCTGTTGTAAAAGCTTTAAATATTTCAGGAAAAATGGTTAAATCTGACTGGATAGTTAATATGCATTATATAGGTGGCGACTGGTCTGATAAAAGCAGCTGGCAAACAGACGCGGTAAACATATCGCCCGAAAATTAAAAACCAGAAACAAGATCAATAAAAAAGGAGCTACTGTAAGAGAGGGCACTGAAAAAGTCCAAATGGACAAAAGGAGTAGAAGACGAGGGTTTTCTACTCCTTTTTTTGTATCTTAAATCGTCGAAAGAAAGCCACCAGGATGCTTGCCCAACAACAACAGATACAGTTTAGCGCGTTTTCAGGTCTTTATGACCTGATCGTTCCTAAAGACAATCTTCTTCGGAAGATCAACGACCTGATAGATTTTACATTTATCTATGAAGAACTGGTCAGCAAATATTGCATGACGAATGGCAGGACAGCGGAAAGTCCCGTGCGGATGTTCAAATATCTGTTGTTAAAAACGATCTATACGGTTTCAGATGTAGATGTTGTTGAGCGTTCGCAGTATGATATGTCGTTCAAATATTTCCTGGATATGTCACCGGAAGAAGGAATTATCGATCCGAGTTCATTGACCAAGTTCAGAAAGCTGCGGCTAAAGGATAATGATCTGTTAAACCTGCTTATTGGTAAAACGGTGACCATAGCTATTGAAAAAGGGCTCATCCGCTCAAAATCCATTATTGTTGATGCTACCCATTCCCTGTCGAGATCCAACCCGTATTCAGCATTGGAAGTATTGCGGGAACGTTCAAAGTTACTCCGCAAAGCTGTTTATGCGATAGATGAAGATATGAAGGCAGGCATGCCCGAAAAGAACACAGCCGACGAATTGGAAAAAGAACTGGCTTATTGCAGTGCATTGGAAAAGTATATTGAAGCCGATCAACCGTTATGCCAGATACCTGCGGTAAAAGAAAAACTGAATCTATTGAAAGAGACAGTAGCAGATACTCAGGAGCACTATATAGTATCTAAAGATAAGGATGCCAAAACCGGCCATAAATCAGCTGATAGCTCATTCTTTGGTTATAAGACCCATTTGGCGATGACAGAGGAACGCATCATTACCGCTGCCGTAATCACATCGGGTGAAAAAGGTGATGGTCCGGAGCTTCCCAAACTTTTAGAAATCAGCCAAAACAATGGGATCAACGTAGAAAAGATTATCGGGGATTCAGCTTATTCAGGAAAAGACAATCTTGAACTGACGAGCGCTCAAGAGATAAAGATTGTAGCCAAACTAAACCCTTCCATCACTCAGGGTTTCAGAAAGGATGAGGACAGATTTGACTATAATAAGGATGCAGGCATGTTCGTCTGCCCGGCAGGGCATCTGGCTATCCGAAAAGCACGCGGCGGGAAAAAGAATATCGGCGAGAATCAGGTAGACACCTATTACTTTGATGTTGAAAAATGTAAGATATGCCCATTAAGAGAGCATTGCTATAAGCCCGGCGCGAAGGCTAAAACCTATTCGGTCAGCATTAAATCAGACATGCACCTGCAGCAGATGGCATTCCAGGAAACGGCAGAGTATAAAGAAAGTATCAAACACAGATATAAGGTCGAAGCGAAGAACAGTGAGCTAAAAAACGTTCATGGTTATGACCGGGCAATAGCTTACGGTATCGAAAATATGCAGATGCAGGGTGCGTTGACCATCTTTACAGTAAATCTTAAGAGAATCATCAAGCTGATAAGCTAAGTGCCAAGTTAAAGCGGCTGCTTTGTCATCAATTGCACCTTTAATCGGCTCATATCAGCCCTAACAAATCACCCCATCCCCTAAAATAAAAAAGCGACCAAGTAAAAGTTGCCTTTTCTCTTGCTCGCTTCAAATACTTCAGCTTATTAAGCTACTTTTTCAGTGCCCTCCTGTAAGATAGCTCCTTTTTTATTGATGTCTTGATTTTACTGAACTCCGTCACGAAGCGCTTTTATTTCATCATGGGCATCAAGCAGTTCATCTTGCTGCCTTGTAATCAGCTGCCGTAAATAGGCAGGCAGGTATTCTTCTTCCAGGGCTTGCTTGTAAGCCTTAAGTATTGCATCCTCGCCAAACTCGCATTCTTCTAATATATCATGAGTATCATGCGCGGTGAAAGCTGCCTTTACATCAAGCCAGGTACGGTGTATTTTACCGCTGGTTGTTGTTCCTGTTTCAATGTCCTTCCCTAATGCCGCAATTTCTGTCCCCAGCTCCAATTTATAGCGGTGACTATCGCCAATTAATGTTGTAAAAAGAGATTTAAGATCGGCCTCATTATCTTTTAAATCTTTCAAAGCCCGTTGATAGCCTTCAATACGATCGTTGTTAATCTGTACCAGATCATTTAAAACTTCGGTGGTTGCTTGTGTGTTTTCCATAACTATAGATTTTTTTAGATAAACACACGATTAGTTAAAATGTTTAACTTTTAATATAATTTAGCATTATTCCTATTAAATGTTATTTACCCCGAAATAGGGAAATCAGCCAAATGATAACCAGTATTACAACAATAACCGATATAATACCAACAACGGCTCCGGCCTTAAATATACCTTCAATTACAGAGCAGCTACTCATAGTAAACATGGCCATAGCCATAACCATCAATAATAAATGCGCGTTTTTCATAATGTTATTTTTTAGCAGATGATAAAGATGATACAATAATCAGACCTCTTTTAAAATACAATTATGCGCTTTGTTATGATGGTGAAAAAAAAAGAAAAATTATACGTCTTATTGAAATATTGGAATGATTTATGCTTGCATAATTAGACCATGATGAATTTTCAAAGTAAGTTTAACAATTTTTAAATTAAACCTAATAAGAATAATTCGGTCAAAACATCAGCTGATTAAAAAACAGGACAATTGATGAAATAATAACATTTACTGTTGAGCTTAAAATTATTTATTTAACAAATCGTTTATATTACATTAAGTTAAAGTTTACATACTTATAGTGCAGGTTTTTACTAAACCTGCATGTTACTAAATAAAAATAACTACTTTTGCATTGCCTATTTTACAATACAACACACCAGACAATATGATTATAGAAATACAACCAAACATTCATTGCGAAAATTGCATTAAATGTGGCGCGCGGCCGCATATTGAGCAACAAAGAAAATATTGGATTGTGACTTGCCCAAATAAAGGCTGTAAAAATCTTGTAAAAGACGAGGTTGTTAATATCAAGGCCTGGAATCGGTTAAATAAGAATAACGCTAATTTGAGTCATAACCAAACGCTTAAAAAGACGGCTTAACTTTTCAGGGTACGTACTATTCCCTTCAAAATTTTACAAAAATTAGTAGAAGCTTTTAGGGCAGATAAGTACTTTTACCGGCTACTGATAAGCTATGTTTAATACACTTTTCTCAATTAATAATGCAACTGTAAGATTTTTGACCAACACCCTGTTCAAGGATCTTACGTTTAAAATAAACAAGGGCGAAAACTGGGCATTGATTGGCGAAAGCGGATCTGGAAAAAGCGCCCTGCTTCAAACCATAGCCGGCCGCTTTAACATAACAGGCGGTACAATTACCTACTATTTCGGAGAGGAACTTGCAAATTCTCAGGCAAACAGCAACGGTGTTAATCTTAATAATAAGCTGATAGCCCTTGTTGAACCGAGGCATCATTTCAGAAACCTTTCTAACACTACCGATTTTTATTACCAGCAGCGTTATAATTCTTCAGACTCTGAGGATGCTTTAACTGTTGATGATTATTTATTATCTATCAAAAGCATCATGCGCCCCGGCACCTCCTGGACGCTTGACAAAGCCCTTACACTACTCAATCTGCATAGCTTACGTGATAAGCAATTAATAAAGCTATCAAACGGCGAAACTAAACGCTTAATGCTGGCCGCCGCACTGCTCAAAAACCCGGTGCTGCTGTTATTGGATAACCCGTTAACCGGTTTGGATGTAAAAACAAGGGAAGAGTTTAACGGAATTATTGAACAGATCACCGCATCGGGTATCAGCTTGATCATGGCAACTTCTGTACATGAAATTCCGGGAGCTATAAGCCATATCGCGGTATTAAAAAATGGTGCAATAGTTCACGAAGCCAGCAAAGCTGAATTTAATCCTGCTCGTTTTGAAGCCGATAATACCGACAGCATAGACACAAGCGAGTTGAGCAGTTTATTAAACATTGATAAAAATCCGGTTGCTTATAACTGGATAGTAAAAATGGATAAGGTACACATTAAATATGGCGACAAAGTTATATTGGAGGATGTGAACTGGGATATAAAAACCGGACAAAGATGGGCGTTGCTTGGGCATAATGGAGCGGGAAAATCAACCCTGCTTAGTTTAATTAATGGCGATAACCCCCAGGCTTATGCCAACAACATTATTTTATTTGATAAAAAAAGGGGTACCGGCGAAAGTATCTGGGATATAAAAAAGAAGATAGGTTTTGTGTCGCCCGAGCTGCACCAGTATTTTCCTACTGATAACAGCTGCCTGCAGGTAATTGAATCTGGTTATTATGATACGCTCGGTTTGTTCAGACCAAGCAATAAAGACCGGGCCGAAATTGCACTGCGATGGATGAAGGCACTTGAAATTGATAAATATGCCCGGGTACTACTAAAAAATATACCTGCAAGCGCCCAGCGTTTATGTCTGCTGGCAAGGGCGCTTATAAAAAACCCCGCCCTGCTTATTTTTGACGAACCCTGCCAGGGCATGGATGATCACCAGCAACTGCACTTTAAAAACCTGGTAGATACCATTTGCAACCTTAGTAACGTGACCCTTATTTATGTAACCCATTACCAGCATGAAATACCCAACAGTGTTAACAGGATGCTGCGTTTAGATAAAGGAAAAGTAGTTAACTAACTGTACCATATACCTGGTATCAGCCGTCTTTCTTTAAATCCTAAATTTTCTTTATAGTTAATTTTAATTTTATCAAACAAGATAATATATTTCGTTCTGCTTCTATTTTTCCGTTCATTTCATTCATTGATTCAAACCCATCATCCTTATTAAAAAACGCACGTAATAAGCCGTAAATTACTTATTAGTTTAATAGCTCATAAGAATTTCAACGGTTTTACACGTGTGTTTTATGAAAGTCTTATTACGTTATTCGGTATTGGTTGTGATGATGTTTTGCCTGCAGGCGGGGGTAGTGAATGCAACCACTTATGACTGGATTGGCAATGCCGCAACGGGCAGTAAAACTGATTGGAACAATATTTTAAACTGGCAGGTTCTCGGAGCATTAGGACTCCCAACTACCCCATCAACCCCACCCCAATCTGGTGACCCTGTTAATATTGGGCTTTTATCATTCAGCAACCCACCGGCTGTTCTCGTAAATACTACAGCAACATGTGCCTCCATCACATTCGGGGCTTTAATACCCTCGCTATTATCAAGTGTAATTAATTTTGCGGTAGATGGGACGCTGACAGTATCAGGAGATATTTATCAATCCCCGGCATTACTTAGCAGTTACACCGTTATACTTTCCGGAGGTGGAAGGGTTGATTGTTTAGGCAACTTAAAAATTGGCGATCAGGGTATATTTTTAAATAACATATTAACCGCAACAACCAACGTTTTAACATTTGCATCAACAATTACCAATTTAAACATCGCTAAAAACGTATCTGTCAATGGAACTACATTCGGTATTAATTTAGTAATCATAGGTCTTATTCTGGGCGAAATTGATGCGACTTTTTCTTTAAGGGGTGGCACAACTTCAATTGGCGGAAAAATTCTAACTACAAATACAAGTGGTGGCATCTTAAATAATTCAAAGGCCACAGTTAAATTTTATGTCGAGCCATCATCAGGAAATGCGACATTAAAACTTGGGGGTCCGGCACCAATTGACCAATCAAGCCTGGCAAACTCTTTGGATTTTTACAAAAGCACCGGTACGGGCACATGTACGGTGGAGTATAACGATGACGATAACACTGCCGGCACAACACAAACAGTTTATGCATCAACAGACCCTATTCTTGACAACAACCCGGCCACGTACAATTATTTAACCATGAGCAACCGTGTTACAAAAAAAGTAAATGCAGGTACGCTCACTGTAGATAAGAACTGGATAAGCAGCGGCGGCATAGTTGACCTCACGAGTAATAATCCAATTGTTACCGTTGGGGGTAACTGGACAAATTCATGTACTGTAAATCAGGGTTCCGGTAAAATTACCATTACAGGTTCGGTAATCAACAACTCAGGGGGCACGCTTAATTTGGGTATAGCAGATTTATCGATAGCTACAAATTACACCAACAATACTGGAGGTATTTATACGCAAAGTACCGGCACTACTATATTCAATGGCACTGCTAACCAAACGCTTAGAGATTTTACAACTGTGGGCACCAAATTCAATAATGTAACTTTTACCGGCGCATCAACAAAAACCATGAATTATAATACCGGGGGTAATTTTTCGGTGTCTCCCAAAAGTACTTTAACCGTTACAGCACAGGCTGTATTGGGTGTTACAAGCGATGGTACAGCCCGCACAACTGCATTAACAATGCTTTCTACCGCGGCTGGGGATGCGAGTATAGCTAATATGTCAACTGGCAGCATAATAGGCAGTATCAATGTGCAGCGTTATGTTACGGGCGTAATAAGGAGATATATGTTGCTTTCATCCCCTGTTAATAATGCATCGGCAACTACTTATAGCTTGGTACCGCTTAAAGCTACCACGTTTATAACCGGTCCTTCGGGTGCAGGAAATG
Source organism: Mucilaginibacter sabulilitoris (assembly GCF_034262375.1). Classification (NCBI taxonomy): domain Bacteria; kingdom Pseudomonadati; phylum Bacteroidota; class Sphingobacteriia; order Sphingobacteriales; family Sphingobacteriaceae; genus Mucilaginibacter; species Mucilaginibacter sabulilitoris. Next base: position 3,162,791 of record NZ_CP139558.1, on the reverse strand, counting down.
GTTTTGACGATGCTCCGGCTACAGGAAATAGTCCATCCGCTTTTGTTTATGACGAAAACGCGCCCATAACGCAAGATGTAAACTCCACCAACGGAAATGAATATAAGCCTTTTGCGACCATAAATGAGTCGGTACCGCTGGCAAACGGTTTGATGTATTATTTCAGGGGCAGCCGGAGCATTGTAAACCCGTTTATCCGCCCCTTCCCAGCGCCAGATAATACCACGCTTAACTTTTTCGGGACTGTTTTTAAGGGCACCGGCGCTCCTGCTGGTACTACAGGTCAGTTTACCGCCAATATTATTAACTTCCCGTCAACGCCTCCAGCAACCTACACGTCGATAGCCGGAACAGGCACTTTATCCTTTAACGCTGCAACACCCATTGTAAAACGGGGACTTAACCTGCTCGGTAACCCTTATGCATCGGTGATTGATCTTCAAAAAGTTTATTCGGTTAATGTGGCCATCAATTCGAGCTATGCCTATAAATTTTATTACATGCTGGTAAAGGGGGGCAGCACCGGACCCAATAGTTACTCAACTAAATTTGCTGTTTATGATGCGTCAACAGGCTCCATTCAGCCAGGGGCAAACCGTTATGCTTTATCTGGTCAGGGCTTTTTTGTAGCTGCACCCGGGGCATATCCTATTGTTTTTAATGAAACTATGAAGGTGTCTTATTCGTCATATACCGGATCAAGCCCTACATTACCGGTATTCAACGTCAAAAACCTCAACAATATAACCAGCATAAAATTAGCATCAAGCCCCCGCCAAACCAGTCTGAACGAAGCTTCGACTACAGCAGATAATACACCAGCCAGCGTTCCTCCCATTCCATCATTGCGCTTAGAATTAAATAAAGACACATCTATACTTAATACTACTGATATTAATTTTGTTAATGAGGCCAATAATACTTTTCGGCCAGGCGAGGATGCCCCTTATCTTTTGTCATCGGGCCAGGGCGATTTGCTTTACTCTTTCACCACCGATTCTATAGGTTGCTTTGTAAATTATATGTCGACGCTCGAAAAATTAAAGCGTGTAAACCTGAGTGTGGAATTTTCCAACTACGGTTTATACAAGATTACGGCCCCATCCAAAGCCAATATCGACGAGCGTTATACCATCTTTTTAAAAGATAAATACACCAATGATTCTTTAGACGTGGTGCATAACTCCGAATATGCCTTTAATGTAGATAAAAACGCGGCCAGCTATGCACATGACCGTTTTTACTTAAGTATTGGCATTGCGCCGGGACATGAGTACAAACTATTGGGATTTAGCGGAACTAAGGTTGCCGCCGGTATACAGCTTACCTGGAAAACCGATAACGAAAGCACTTTTACCCGGTTCCTGGTTGAAAAAAGCACCAATGGCGGTAAATCATACATAACTATCGACAGTCTGCTATCTACAGGCGCGGGTAGTTATACCTTCACCGATCCGGCCCCGGGTACCGGACAGATCACTTACCGGCTGGTACAGGTTTTAGTAAGTGGTGATACACAAATATCTAAAAGCTTAACCTTTGATTTTTCAGCCAGTACTGAGCTGCTATCGTTTATGGTATATCCGAGCAATACCGTGCAGGACATCCATATCAGGCTCGGGAAAATGTACAGCAACAATATAAAGATCAATATTATAAACGCAGTCGGAAGCGTGGTAAAAACCCTCACCACCAGCAATACCGATGTTGTACAGCAAAATGTAGGCAACCTCATTAAAGGAATGTATATTGTTGATGCTATTGATGAAGCTACCGGTAAGCGCATCGGCAGCGCCAAGTTTTTTAAACAATAAAATATTGACGATCACTAATTTGACATCACCGTCAAATTCATTGCCAATATTTTCCCGGTACAGAAAATAATTCCCCACTTCTGGTATCATCAATAATACATTGCCAATTGTAATTAGCTAATAGTATGATATTTACAATGAAAAAGTATCAAAAAACCAAAATAGGAGTTCATCAGCATTCTTTTTGTTCATTTTTCCAACATATCCTCGTGGTAAAAAAAAGCAACTTAAAAGAAAATCAATCCGTATAAACGTTATCATAAAGTACTAATTGATAACACCTTGTTACTCCTGAATTTGCGAACACGTTTATTAAAAACCAGCCTGCTTGTTATATGCTTAATTGTTATGCAGAGCAGGGCTTTTGCTACAACTTTTGATTGGAAGGGAGGCACCAGCACTCCTACCGGCAATAACTGGATAACTCCTTCAAATTGGGCAGTAGGTGGAGTTACCCAAAGTTCGGATTATCCCGGAAGGGATGCAACGGATGATATTGTTAGATTTGGAGTAGCGGGCTCAGTCTATACAACTCAACCAAGCTTAACTGTTGCAAGCACTGACAGCCTGGTTGTTGGATCAATAATTTTCGGAACAATTCAATATTCTTCAACAACTGCCATAACGGGATATGACATAACCGGAACTGTATTAACAGTAAACACAGGCAAATTAGTTGTAACGGGGGACATCACCCAAAGTGTAAATACCAGCGGTGGTAGTATTTTTAATGTTTTAATGGGTTCAGGTACCATCTCGTGCAATAACATACAGATGGGTGCTGCTGCTAATTCATCAGGCAGTAATAAGATTTCCATATTGATTTCACTTATTAAAGCTCTTAGCGTCAAAACCGATGTTAAACTTAATCTCAATGTTAACGTCGGAACAGGAGTGGGATTTAGGTTGGAAAATGGTACTATGACAATAGGGAATAAAATTACCTTTATTGATAATTCAGCTATTACCGCAGGAAATGCCACCTATTTCACTGTTAATGCACGTAGATCTCAAACAAATCCTTCAGCCAACATTCTCACAAATCCTACACTAATTCTTAATAGCTCAGCAGCCGTAGATACCATTCCAACACCTAACGCATCTGTTAATTTTTACGGAGATCGTAATCCCGGCGGTAAAGCAACGGTAATTTATAGGGGAGCGAGCCCATTGATTTATACAACCTCTAAACTGGGTTTTGGCCCTGGCGGGGGTGTTGTAAACTCAAATGCTGCCACTGATCCTATTTATGACAATCTTATCATACAAGGCACTGGTACAGCCGTCATTGGTAAGGTTCAAACCCCTGCTAATACCAGCTATTTAAATATTGACTCCACATTTACTACAAATTCAAACGTGTCATTTTCCAATGCAACCAATACCGCTACCAAGGTAGGTGCAACAGGTTCAACGGCTGCCACCTGGACAAATAATTCACCCGCAACAGTCACAGGTGGTGCCGGAACAATAGATATAAATGGCAGCCTTAGCAATTCCGGAACAATGACTATGGGTATAGGCGCATTATCTATATCAAAAAATTACACAAACACAGGTACTTTCACACCCAACGCTACACCTACCATTACCTTTGATGGCACTACACAAGCTTTAACTGACGCTACTGCCACGGGTACTAATTTTTACAATGTAACTTTTACGGGTGGCGGTACTAAAAGCATGGCATCGGGAAATAAATTTACGGTTGCTCCCCTATACACATTAAACGTTAACAGCTCATCCACGCTTGCTGTCGGGAGCACCTCTTCAACTACCGCGTTAACTTTAAAGTCTACTTTAGCTGGAGATGCCAGTATAGCCGATATGACCAATGGTACTATTACCGGTAATATTAATGTGCAGCGCTTCGTAAGAGGCAATTTACGTAGGTATATGCTGCTTTCGTCGCCTTTAGCCAATGCTTCAGCCAGTACTTATGATTTAAAACCACTTAAAGTAAATACCTGGATAACTGGGCCAAACGGATCGGCTACAGGATATGATTTTGATAACGCGCCCCAAACCGGCAATAGCCCTTCTGTATTTATTTATGATGAAAACTCTCCTCTTACCCAAAACCCCAACTCCGTAATTAACAATGAGTATAAGCCATTTGCAACTATGAGCGAAACAGTGCCCATTGGTAACGGATTCTTATTTTATTTCAGGGGTGATAGGAGCGTATCAAACCCTTTTAGTCCACCTTTTCCGGCATCCAATGATGCTACTCTTAATTTTTTTGGAGCTGTGTTTAAAGGTGGGGGCACTAATGGTTCCTTTAGTCCTAAAATCATTAATTTTTCAAACTCACCCATCCCAACTTATTATTCAACCCTGGCGGGTGGCACCAATTTATCTTTTAATAGTACCATTAGCTCTAAAAAAGGTTTTAATATGATAGGTAACCCTTATGCGTCGGTTATTGATCTGAAACTTGTTTATAGTGGTAATTCAAATAGATACAAGTTCTTTTATATGCTGATAAAAGATGCTAATACCGGAACAAATAGTTCATCAACAAGATTTGCTGTTTATGACGCCCTTGCAGATACAGCACAAGCCGGCTCAAGTAGATATGCATTATCAGGACAAGGTTTTTTCGTCCAAACGGCGGCAGCCACACCAATTACCTTTACTGAGACCATGAAAGTTGCTTATTCAGCTTATTTAGCCCGCCCCTCCACAAAACCTATATTTAATGTTGTTCCAAATCCACGCTCAGCACGGACCACTTTAGCAGTTAACCCACATGAAAATAATGCAGTGGGTACATTAGCTGCAGCTACACCATCAGAAACAACTCCCGTTCCTATGCCTTGGTTAAGGATGGAACTAATGAAAGATTCACTTATACTGAATACAACCGATATTAACTTTGATAAAAACTCGGGCAGCACATTCAAAATCGGTGAAGACGCACCTTATATATCGTCATCAGGACAGGGAGATTTCTTTTACTCGCAATCTGCCGATTCAGTGGGCTGCTTTATAAATTACACATCCGATCTGGAGAAATTAAAACAAATAAATCTTGTTGTTACTTTCTCAAATTATGGGGTATATAAACTTACAGCCCCTAACAAGAAAAACATCGACGAGCGTTACACCATCTTTTTAAAAGACAAATTCACTAACGATTCTTTAGATGTGGTACATAACCCGCAATATAGCTTCAATGTAACTACAAATAAGGCCAGTTATGCACATGACCGTTTCTACTTAAGCATTGGTATTGCACCTGGACACGAGTATAAATTATTGGATTTTACCGGAGCTAAAGTTACTACCGGCCTTCAGCTTAACTGGAGAACCGATAACGAAAGCAATTTTACCCGGTTCATGATTGAAAAAAGCAGCGATGGCGGTAAATCATTTACCGCCATTGATAGCCTGCAATCTACAGGTGCGGGCAAGTACACCATTGTTGACGAGGCCCCTGGAAACGGACAGCTTGTTTATCGCCTAAAGCAAAATCTGGTTACCGGAAAAACTGATATTTCAAAAAACTTAGTTTTTAACTTTTTAAGTAACCTTATTCCTAAATTTATCGTTTACCCAAGTAATGCTACCCAAAATATTAATATTAACTTTGGTAAAACATATAGCGACCGAATATCAGTAAGTATTATCAGCGCAACCGGAAGTTTGGTAAAAACTATAACGGCCAGCAATACAGATTCGGTTCAACAGGATGTTGGCAACCTGCTCAAAGGGCTTTATATTGTTGAAGCTACCGACGAAGCCACAGGGAAACGGATTGGAAGCACGAAATTTTTTAAACAATAACAAATGACAATTAAAACCTTCGTAAAAAATAAGTACAGGTTTTTACTGGGTATATGCCTTTTACTACTATCAACAAATTGTTTTGCCGATCCCGGTGACGGGTTGTGTGATGGGAATGACGGCGGACCCGATGGTTGCCCGCTCGATACCTGGGTAATTGTGCTGGTGGTTATTGCTGTTATATTTACCGCTATTCATTTACACCGCAAACAAAAATCCCTTCAGGCTTAGGCCAAAAGGGATTATATAATGCTTCGATATTAAATAACTTATGCTTTCCTGATTTGCATTTGATTTACCTGGTTCAACTCCAGTTGTTTTAATACACCATCAACCACTTTTGGTAATTCATCAAGCGTTCTTTTTGGGTTGTGCAATTCGCCTACGCCAAATCCGCGCCATACTAACTTGCGGGTGTTGCGGTCTATGATATCAATAATAATGGTGCCTTCTTTATACGGAACCCGGGCATAGCCTCCGCCACCGAAGCCGCCGTAGGGATATCCCCAGCCACCATAGTAGCCGCCCCAGAACGGACGGTATCCCCAACCCCAGCCCCAGCCGCCCCAACCGAAGCCGCCATAGTAAGCGGGATAAAATTCTGTTTTCATGCCCCTGCCGGTAACGGTAGAATAACTTACTAACAGATCGGGATTGTTTTCCTGTAACCTAAGTCCTTTTTTTTGCAAAGCGGAAATCGCTGTTTCCTTCACCCTTTCATCCGCAATTTCTTTCTTCACAACTCCACCAGCCCTGTTACTTGTTTCGGGTGGTAACCAGGCAAATGTGCGGTAAGAAGAAAGATCTGTTTTGTTTCGGGCTGCGGTGTAATAATTATAGCTGCTGCAAGCAGACAGGGCTGAAACCAGCATAACTACCAGCCCTGTATAAATAGCTCTTTTCATGATATATTCACTCCCTTATATTTAAGCATTAGACTTTATAATACAGAAAGGTTTAATTTAAATATTATTTATTTAAATTAATTAATTGAGCATATAACTTTTCTGTCGGGAGGCCTACTACGTTGGTATAAGAGCCATTTATCCGTTCAATACCTATCAGGCCTATACGTTCCTGTATACCATAAGAACCAGCCTTATCAAGAGGCTCATATTCAGCCACATAACTTTTTATTTCCTGATCGCTCAGCTTGCGAAAAAACACCTCAGACACATCAAAAAAGTTATTATAACGGCCTTTATACAGCAAGCAAACGCCGGTAATAACCTGGTGTACCTTACCCGATAATGTTTGCAGCATTTCTACAGCATGATCGGGTGTTTCGGGTTTACCTAATATGAGGCCATCAACACAAACAATGGTATCGGCAGTGAGCACAACCTCACCGTTTAGTGTACCATCAAATGCTTCGGCTTTTTTTCGGGCAATATATACAGCTACCTCCTGCGGTGTTAGGCCATCAGGGTATGATTCATCCACATCTTTGAGCATAACCTCAAACTCCATATCCATAAGCCTGAGCAAATCCTGCCGTCGCGGCGATTTTGATGCAAGAATGATTTTAGGAACGTTATTCATGCGGGATGATTTTGAATTTTAACTTTTGAATTTTGACTTAAACAGCCTACCAGCTATAAGCCTGCTTACTCATCCACTTATCCTGAACTTTAAGCACTTTTTCAATAATATCGCGCGCGCAGCCTTTGCCACCACCGTATGGCGAAACATAGGCGCTTACCGCTTTTATTTCTTCAACCGCATCGGCCGGGCAAACAGGCAGACCAGCCAGCTTCATCACTTCGAGGTCGGGTATATCATCGCCCATGTATAACACGTTGGTAGCAATAATGGCCTTCTCTTCCAGGTATATCTTAAAACGCTGTGATTTGGTATGCGTGCCCATGTAAACGTCTTTAACACCCAGACTATTTAAACGGTATATGGCGCTTTTTGAACGGCTGCCCGATATGGCACATACATTATAACCGCATTTAACCGCCAGCTGTAGTGCATAACCATCTTTAATATTAAACGCACGGCTTTGCTCACCGGCATCTGTTACAAAAACAGAACCATCTGTCAGTACGCCGTCCACATCAAATATAAATGTGGTAATATCTTTTAATTTATGTAGAAATGATTCCACCGAGCTAATTATTGAATTAATGAATTAGTGAGTTATTGGGATCAGCCGGTTTAAATACAAAGCGCCTGCCGAAAACTGCTAACTGGCTACTGCCAACTATTGATTATCGCGCCACTCATAAACCCAGGCCGATTGAATTTGCTCCAGGTGGCCTTCGTTTGACTCCGCTCTTGTACCCTCAAAGTTAGGTAATGATAATACCCACTCCAACAGTTCGGTGAAACGGATACGGTATATTTTTGATTCATCAAAATCGTCACCAAACTTTTCATAAAGTTCAATAGCGATATCTTCATAATCTTTCCAGTGAATTGGTAAGGCAAATTTATTGTCTGTCATGTTTGTATAGTTGTACGCAGTAAGTTTTACGTTGTACGGTTCTTGTTTAGCTATTTATTCCTTTACGTATCACGTTAAACGTAAAACCTTAGTTAATGTCCCAGGAACTGTGATTGATCTGGCAAGGTAACCTCTATATCACCGTCAACAATCACACACTGGCAACCCAACCGTGAATTTATACGTGGATTTACAGCCCTGTCTATAAAATCTTCTTCTTTATCAGATATTTCCTGGATGTTGTCCATCCCCTTGTTTACATATACATGGCAGGTACTGCATCCGCAAACGCCACCGCAATTGTGCTGTAGTTCAATGCCATTTTCCAGGCATACATCCAATACAGATTCTCCTTCGGCTATGGGCAATTCAACGGTTTCATGCCCTTTTTCCTCGAAATTTATCTTTACTTTATAAATGTTCATTTAAGCAAAAGTAACAAAATTACTTGTCCCCGTGCCCTTCATTATTGTTTTTGATAATACCCTGACTTAATAAGTAATATATCTCCTGCAATTGTGGCTGATGGTTAAGTAATTGCAAATGTGCATTCATAGTAAGCTGGTCATTACGTACCGCCGGACCAGTTTGCACATTGGCAGGGTATTGCTGCTGTACCTTTTGAGCAGTTTCCAGTATCAAAGGTTTAAGCATATCAAACTTCATGTTATGGGCCGCCAGTAGCTGCTGCGCCACGCCGTATAAATAATTGGGGAAATTACAGGCAAATACCGCCGCCAAATGCAGTATTTTACGATCGGCCGAAGTAACGCTATAAACATTGTTACTAATGGTAGCGGCCAGTTCCTTTAAACGGGCAGTTATACTTTCATCCGCCCCCTCTACACATAGTGGAACCGTAAAAAAATCAACCTCTTTGCTTTTGCTGAAGGTTTGCAGCGGATATAAAACCCCGGCATAGTCTGTAAAGGCCCGCACTGCGTCAAGGCTGGTAGCGCCAGAGGTATGCACTATTAGCTTTTGATATTTAGCCAGGGCTTCGGCCATTTCAGCTATGGCATCGTCTTTAACCGAAATAATAAAAATGTCGGTTTCAGGTGTAATATCCTGCAAGTCACTCGTGGCCTCTGCCCCTACATGGTAAGCCAGCAGAGATGCATTCTGAAAATTGGGACTATAAACCTGCATTATACGATGACCTGCGTTTTTTAATGCTGCCGAAAAATGGGTGGCTACGTTACCTGAGCCGATTATTGTTACGCGCATACATTTTTTTCAATTAAAGTATTCATCAAACAAGCGTAGTATAAATATTTCTGTATTTTAGTCAGCATCATCTAATACGCTATGAAAATACTTAAAGTAAGCATAATAATTATAATATTCCTGGCCGGTGCTTCTGCTTTAATATTATATGGCTTTTATGAATATAATAATAAAGAGAAAAAAGCCTTAACAACTGCCGAGCGTAAAAGTATTCAGGGTAGCTTTATTAAACTTAGTAAAGGCATTACCCATTATCAGCTGGAAGGGCCTGAAAATGGCGAAGTGGTAATACTTGTTCACGGGTTCAGCGTTCCATATTATATATGGGATGGCACTTATGAGTTCCTGGTTAAAAATGGCTACAAGGTGCTCCGGTATGATATGTATGGCAGGGGTTACTCAGACAGGCCAGATGTTGCGTATGATAAAGAACTATATAACACCCAGTTACTGGAGCCTATAAACAACCTGAAACTGCAGGGGCATGTTAATTTAGCCGGCATTTCGTTCGGCGGCGAAGTTATAACAAACTTTGCATGTGCACATCCCGATGTTATAAACAAAGTTATACTTATTGACCCGGGATACGAAAACGAAAAACCGGTTGCACCTAAATATTTTACACTGTATAATGAGGCAGTTAACTCTAATGAGCGCGCCTCCGGTCAGCTTGATGATTTCCTTTACCCACAAAAACATCCGGAATGGGTAAAACGTTATTTGCCGCAAATGCGGTATCAGGGTTTTAGGAATGCTCTTGTTTCAACGCTATATGACTATGATCAAAATGGACGAGAAAGCAACACCTGCCTTAACAATGCTAACAAGCCCGTATTACTAATCTGGGGTAAAAAAGACCAAACCGTACCTATCCGTTTTAGTGATTCGATACGCAGCGTATTAAAAGTCGACTTTTTCCCGGTTGCCGATGCGGCCCACTTGCCATCCGTTGAAAAACCAGATACGGTGAACACCAAAATATTATCGTTTTTGAAAGAAGGGTAAATAATTATTTGTGATATTAGGTTAATGAAACCTAAACTTCTATACTCCTTATTTTTTATAATCCTTTTAGGCTGCTGGACAAGTACCGAGTGCTTTGCTATTGGTACAGATACCGTTAAAGCGCATAAGCCAAAACGTGTTGTAAAGCACATATCACCCCATGTTTCATATCTTCGTGAATCTATCAAAGGTTATAAACCGTGGTTTGATAATTGCACATTTACTAATCAGTACACCGTTGCTCAAAGACTAAAGAAATATCCTTTTTCAAAAGCAGTTAAAATTTTGGCAGTATCCTTTAACGGAGGTGCCCCACCAAATCCCGAAATAATTATTGATCGTCCAAAACCACAAGACACCATGTCTTATAGAGAACAACAGTTATATAAAGGTTTTACTATTATTAATGATAGTTTAGATTATTCAACCTTATATGAGGTTAAAACACTAAACCAGGATCAAATCATCCGTTTGACAAATATTATGTACAATGCGGTTTACAAGAAAATTTTAGCTAATACCGCAGATCCAGGAAGTTCCTGTTATAACCCACGCAATGCTTTTGTATTTCTCAATAAAAAAGGAAGGGTGATAGATTATTTAGAAATATGTTTTGAGTGTGAAGAATACAGATCAAAATATGGAAGGTTAACTATTGGGGACAATTGCACGCAAAAGTTTGGTATGATAAAAAAATGCTTTATTGACGCAGGCATAAAACACGGAACAATTGACCTGAGCTGGAAATAAATATTGATAGCTGCTTATCTTGATCAAATGAAATTCAAAATATTATCTTGCTTATTCCTAATAATAAACTTGAGTTGTCATGCAAAATCGATTGAAATTACCGATAAAAGTGATACACTCAAGCATAGTAAAACTAACCCTATTAAAGCCGGTTAACTTAGGTGCACTGCAACGGTTAGAAAAACTGCACAAATCATGGTTTGATAATTGCACATTTACCGATCAATACACTGTTGCTCAAAGAGGAGACTATTATATGAGTTAGACCACGCCGCCTCAAAATTGACCACCCTTGATGATGTACAAAATGGTGTATATTATTACTATTATAATAAAACCCATCACAAAGCCGACTATAGCAATAAGTGCATTTAAAATGATAGCTACATTCTTATTAAATGTCTTAAAAAGGCCTTTTCTTTTTACCTTTAAATACAGGTAGCGACTAAGTATTAACCCAAAAAAAATGCTGAAGGTATATATAATAACATTTCCTATCGCATGCTCCATAGAATAGATTGCTTCGTACCTCGCAATGACGCGTGGATAAATATGATAAACTCCACGATGCTACACAATTGCGTATTAAGTTAAACTGTTTTCAGCTCCTTTTTTCTGCGGCTTATAGATAGCACAAAACCCACTACCATAATGATGGTTCCTGCCCAGAAGAAATTGATATAAGGGAATTGGATAGCCTTCATCACAATAAATTTCTTTTTACTTTCAGGCTGCTGGTAAACCATGATCTCTACCTTCTTGTTCTCGGGTATCACCTTGCTGAAACGTAGTTTTAAGCCGGCATCTTCAACTTTGCGGGCAAAATCAAACACGTTACCGCTTTTTATCATGTAAACCGGAGTAGCCTCATATTTTTTACCGTGCGATACAATTTCGAGCTTAGCACCGATAGCCACATCGCTATCAGTAAGCGGAATGTTCTGCACCTTGGCTTCTTTGTTCAGGGCTTTTAATAAAATATAGCCGTCGCGGTACCTGATGGTATCGCCGGGGGCAACCTCATGGCTTACAGGTGCATCGTAGTTCTTATCATCATTAGCTTCGTCATGGCCTTCCGCAGCATTTGCGTCGGCGCCATCAGCAAGCGGTGCAGGATAAAACATGGTGATATGCGTGTACATATCATGAAACAAATAATGCTTGGTATCAGGCGAAGCCGACATCTGTCCGCGGCTGATCAATGCTTTAGGTTTAAGCACAAACTCGTTCTCTACTTTACCATCAGAGCCTATTTGTTTATAATCAACCTTAAAAAAATGATTGGGCGACGAAATAGAATCGCCGGTATAGGTTACCATATAATCACCCATTTTCACTGGCTCATTCTGGTATACCAATATATTTTCGCGCGGGTTTTGTTCTTTGGCAAACTCAGGCGAAAAACCTTCGCCGGTATTATTAATAGAAATAACCCTACTGGTGCCTGCCGCAATTAAAGCGCCTATCAATAAAAAACCAAAACCAATGTGCGCTACGGCCGAGCCGGCCAGTTTAAATTTACCTTTAAATGCGTCGGTCAGTATTTTACCATTCGCAATAACCGAGTACACTGATCCCCACATAACCAGTATAAATACAAAGTTTAGTTTGGAAATACCTGTAGCATAAACAATTAGTGCGGTTACCAACATGGCGAAAAGAAGATAAATACCCGTTGTTATAAAAAAGCGGGTAACATCTGTTTTTTTATACTTTAAAAATTGAGCAATGCCGGTAAGCAGCGTTATTATAAATGCAAATGATGATTGTATAACATTATAATGTTTAACAACATCAGAAGGTGGTGCTATCTTGGTGCCGAACATAGCGTTCCAAACCGGTACCGATGTTACTACTACCAGGTGAAAGCATGACAGGCCTAAAAATATAGCGCCTACAAACATCCAAAACTCGCGTGAGTAGGTTTCTTCGTCTTTTTTTGTAATGGGAAGTTCCTTCCACCTGGCTACGAGCAATACTACCGATAGGATCAGGAATACCAGTACGCCTATTACCAATTGCCAGAACATGCCATTATCTGTAAAAGAGTGAACCGAAGTATCGCCCAAAATGCCACTGCGTGACAGGAACGAAGAGTACCATACCAGCACAAAGCTGATAAGCACCAAAAAAGTAGCTGTAAAATAAGAATGACCGGTATTTTTATACACTACAAGTACGTGCACTGCAGCCACCATCGTAATCCAAGGGAAGATAGAAGCATTCTCTACCGGGTCCCAGGCCCAGAAACCGCCAAAATTCAGCGACTCATATGCCCAGAAGGCCCCCATGATAACACCTGTACCCAATATCATACACGCAAACAAAGCATAAGGTATAGCCGCAGCTATCCATTCTTTGTAACGTTTTTGCCACAGCCCCGCTATAGCATAAGCAAAAGGTACCACCATCGACGCGAAACCCAGGAAAAGTGTTGGTGGGTGAATGATCATCCAATAGTTTTGCAGGGATGGGTTCATGCCTTGCCCGTCTTTTATAAACCCAAGATAATCCGGGTTTGAAAAAATAGGAGCTTCAAGCGCATTTCTTAGTAGCAAGAAAGGCGAGCTGCCTATCCGTTGACCTAAAATTTCCACACCAAGTACCATGGTTGCCAGCGCCACTTGTGAGAAGGCTACAACTGTCATTACCGGGCGTTCCCATGATTTGGCCCTCCAAATCAGTATATTTCCTAATACAGCCTGCCAAAACGACCATAGCAGGAAGCCTCCCTCCTGTCCGTTCCAGAAACCCGATACTATATAGTAAACAGGCAAAGAGCGCGAGGTGTACGCCCAGGCATAATGATACTCAAAATAGTGATTATAAATTACATAGAACAGGCATGTTCCCATGCCCAATATGGAAATGGAATTGATATAAAAGCCTATTCGGCCAAATCGTTGCCATGAACTATCGGCCTTGCCTTTATCGTCGGTTGTCGCGAAATAATAACTTATGAATGATAACAGGGCGGCTCCAAAAGAAAGAACAATAAAAAACTGACCTATTTGCCCCGGTAAAAGGTGTTCACCTTTAAAAACTGTATCCATCAAAATGATTTATATACTGGCCTGTTGTTTGGCCTTGGCTTCTGTAACTTCTAATTTGTCCTGGGTGTATTTCGAAGGGCATTTCATCAGGATTTTGGAGGCATGAAATTCCTGGCCTACCATTGTGCCTGTAAGCACCAATTGCTCAGAGCGTTCAAAATCTTCGGGTTTGGTACCGGTAAATATAACCTTGCGCTCATCTCCATTATTATCCTTCATGTAAAATGAAAAATAATTAGCATCCTTGGTGGCATCATAAAACAACTCTTTTGATTTGTTCAGATGACCAACTATATGCAGTTCACTTTTAGTTTTTTGAGCGTCGCCAAAAGTACCATAAGTGCTGGAATTTGAATAAACACTAATGATAACCGCTATAGCTATAGCTATAACAACAAGACCAAAAATTGCACTTTTCTTCATTCTGCGGCTTATATATTATAAAATAGTATGCAAAAATACAAAACGTTGAGCTAATAACGTTTATTACAAGACATAAGTGCTATTTAGAATCATTCTTAGTAGATACAAAACGCTTATGGGTGTCATGCTGAGCTTGTCGAAGCATGGTGGACCGGCCTCTGCTCGCCCTTCAACAAGCTCAGCATGACAGCCCCATCTTTTTAATTCTTATATTTATTTAAACGGATTACTAATGAGCAACGAGAAGATAATCAGACCGGAGTGGGTACCATCAGCGTATCAGCACAATGGAGATGCTCCTGCCAAACCCAAAGTAGACAACAACACTTTGCTACCCGGAAAAGGTATTTATAAACGGGAGAAAAAGAAGCACAAGTAAATTCGAATTTCGGATTAAAGTTTTGTCATTGCGAGCGATAGCGTGGCAATCTCACCCATATCGAGCAAACCTGCATAGTACGCGATTGCTTCGTTCCTCGCAATGACGCGCGAATACGGTAATCATAAAACAAAGCGGGGCGGGTTAAACCCGCCCCGCGTGGCAATCTCTCCGTGCAGATCGCCCCTGCATAGTTCGCGATTGCGTCGTTCCTCGCAATGACATGTATTTTGCTAATTTCTACATGTAGCTTACTAATTTCTATTTACGGCCAGATACCTAAGTTCTGATACGATACGGCTATTTTGTTGATAGCGCCTACCATGGCTGCGCTGCGTAGGGTATCAATCTTCTCGTTGTTCTTATAAATCTCCCTGAGCTCATGGTACGAGCGGATCATGGTATCTTCCAGTCCGGAGTTTACCAGTTCGAGCTCAGATGCACCTTTAATAATGGTGGAGCGTTGTATAGGTGTTAATGCCACACCGGTAATACCCTCAACCATGTTTACCAGGTTAAGGTTAGAGTTTTCTTCAAACCTGCGGTTCATACGACCGAATGCCACATGGCTCAGGTTTTTAAGCCACTCAAAGTATGATACGGTTACACCGCCTGCATTGGCATACATATCGGGGATGATGATACCGCCATTGGCGTAAAAAATGGCCTCGGCCTCCGGCGAGGTCGGACCATTAGCACCCTCGGCTATAATTTTAGCCTGTATATTACGGATATTATACTCAGTGATCTGGTTTTCTAAAGCTGCAGGTACAAGGATATCACATGGCTGCTCCAGGCCTTCCATAGTATTGGTGAACTCCTGCTGTGCACCGGCATAACCTAAAATAGATCCGCTTGCTTTACGGTGCTGAAAAACGGCTTCAACATCAAGTCCGTCTTCATTGTATATGGCGCCTTCAAACTCACAAAGGCCAACTATTACGGCCCCAAATTCAGCTAAAAACTTAGCCGAATAATAGCCCACGTTACCCAGGCCCTGTACTATTACGCGTTTACCCGCTAAACCTGGCAGCAAACCCAGTTTCTGCATGTCCTCGCCCACGCTTACGCACTCGCGGACGGCAATGGCCACACCACGACCAGTAGCTTCACGACGGCCGGCTATACCATGCAGGGCAATGGGTTTACCGGTTACCGCGCCCATGGCATCCAGTTGTCCCGGGTTCATGGTAGCATAAGTATCGGCAATCCAGCTCATTTCACGCTCGCCCGATCCATAATCAGGTGCAGGTACATCGATGCTTGGACCAATAAAGTTCTTCTTGATCAGCTCTACTGTGTAACGGCGGGTAATGTTTTCCAGCTCGCCTACAGTATAGTTTTTGGGGTTGATTTTGATACCACCTTTAGCGCCCCCGAAAGGTACGTTAACAATGGCGCATTTGTAGGTCATGAGGGCGGCCAGCGCCATTACCTCATCCTCATTTACCATTTCGCTATAGCGGATACCGCCTTTGGTTGGTGATTGGTGGTGAGAGTGCTCAACGCGCCAGGCGTCAATTACCTCAAAACTGTTGCCCTTGCGAATAGGGAAACGGAAACGGTAAACGCTGTTACATGACTTAATCTGGTCTAATAAACCGGCGTCATGTTTGGTAAATTGTGCAGCGTAATCAAAGTTTTTACATACGTCGCCAAAGAAGTGTGTATCCTGGTCAGCAACTAAAATATTCGTAGCCATAATTGTTGTATAAATATTAAACTCTTAAAAAAGTACGCAAATTTGACGTTATTTTTATCAATATTGCAAATATTTTATAGTTAGTGTGCGCTATACACATCTTAACAACAACACGAAATCTATGTTTAAACAACATAGATAAATTTTTTAGACTACTTTTCCTTTTCGATTTTTTTTAATCTTCTATCGATAGAAAACAGGTAAAAGGCCAGGCCCGCGAAAATAATACAAATGGTAGCTATCACTACGTATATTTTGCCCGAGCTGCGCATGGTATCAGCCATTTCAACCTGCTGGGTAGGCTGAGCAAAAACCGCAGTACAGCACACCAGTAAAAACAATAAAAAGATTATTTTTTTCATATTAATTTATAGCGTTCCTTTTATTTTCAATTAAACGTATGCGGTAACGGATAGTAGCTATCCATAGCGCAATAAAGCTCCAACCCAGCATTGCCGGATAAAAAGCGATCTTCATACCGTTATCAAGGTCATATTTTCCAAATGCGGGATTACCGCCGCTACCGGGGTGCAATGAGTCGGTGAGCCGCGGTAAAACAAATATCAGCACAACCATTACCGGGAAGGCGAAAATGTTATAAATGGCCGATATTTTAGCTCTCTTTTGCTCCTCGTCAATGGAGTTACGCAGCACCAGGTAAGCGCAGTACAACAGAAAAGCTATAGCCGCGCTGTTTTGTTTAGGGTCGCCGCTCCAAAACTCGCCCCAGGTGTATTTTGCCCACAGCATACCGGTTAAAAGCCCAAGCGAATAAAACAGCAAACCTGTATTCACACATTCAACCGATGCCAGGTCATCTTCTTCCCTGCCATGACGTAAATATTTAATGCTGAAATATACCGATACCACAAACACCGTTAACATTCCCATCCACATGGGCACATGAAAGTACAGGTTACGTATAGTTTCGTGAATGATGGGCAGCCGGGGGGCCTTAAATAACAACCCTGTGTAAAAGGTGGATAACACCAATAAAACGGCTATGACCTTCCACCATGTTTGATAAATAAATTTCATATTGATTGATGCGACAAATGTAGTGAATTATTAGCTTACTGATTCATTTGTTTTAGTTCGCTGGTTCGCAATAAAAACCAGACAAGACCAATGAACATGTGAACTAATGAACAAAAATTCAGTCACCCGGCTCGTAATCAACTGGCAGCAGATCGGCCAGCTTGGCTTTTGACCAAGTGCCCTCATACTGTGGACTTGGGTTTGAAACCACAATACCATTCATATCAAACAAAATATAGCCTTGGAATAAGGTAACAATACTGGTTTCAAAATTGCCCATATCAAGCGGACGGTAAACATCCTTAAACTCCGTCATCTCTTCTTTTTTAGTGTATACTACATACAAAAAGTGCGGGCAGGTAAGCGCAAATATGCCTTGTTGCGGTGTTTTACGCAATATCTCGAATGATTGATAGGGTATGCGCACCAGGTTCTCCCTGTTCCACTTGGTAAGGTTTGATATTTTGTACCAGTTGATCAGCGAATCGCGGTTGGGCGTAATATCCCTGTACCTTTTAATTTTTTGAAGGATCAATGCTTCGTCAGGGCGTTCGCGGTTAGGCAGTCGGGTAAAATCATGCGCCTCAAAACCTTCTTCCTTTAACTTATCTTTATACAACGACCGGTAGAAATGTTGGGGCGAGCCATAGTATGCTTCTTCACGCTTTTGCTTCCAAACCTTCTTTTGTTCGGCCGAACCAGGCAGCTCTTCAAAAAGCGCCTTGCCCGAGTATTGAATCGTGTGTTCGATAGCATCACTCAAAAAACTCTTCAGTAAAAACTTAGTACGGTAACCCAACGCCCGGTTCTCTACCACCAGAAACTCATCGCCAGATGCCTCCAGCTGTTGTTTATTGCGATGATAAATAAGGTTGAGGATATGCGGGTTTACAACCCGACAAAGCTTGGAGTTTTCGGTAGTGCCAATAAAATCGCGGCGGAACAGTTCATAGTTCTTTTTCCAGTCGGCCGCGCTGCTGATCACCACTTCGCGCAGCATCAATACTTTTTGCGTTAGTTCAATGTTCAGCTTTACCGGGTCGCGGCCCACCTGTATGATTTGCGAATAATCCTCATAGCCAACCGTAGTAACAACCAGTTCGTATTGGCCGGGCTTAACTCCCGCCAGCGTAAATGAGCCATCTTCGGCCGTTGCGGTTCCGTAAGTAGCGTTGCTTAAAAACACACTGGCCTTAGCTACAGGATTTTTGCCATTGGCATTTACCACTTTACCGGTAATAGAAGTGTTTTGAGCCAGCGTAATAAACGGGCATAAAATAAAAATGACAATGATCCAGTAAAGCCGCATCAATCAGGAATACAATTTTTTTTCAAGTTACTAAAAAACACATTTTTTATGAACGCTTAATGAATTGTGAAGATATTTATTTAGTACGTTAATATTTTTACAAAGTAACAAGGGGAGAATACAAATTATATTGACAACGAGTTCAAAGATGCTTAACAGGTAGCTTAATCCCTCCACAAAAAAGGGAAAAGCAGAAGCGCGGTGGTAATTACAATGGCGTTTATGGCACATAAAACACCTATGTCGCCCAGGCTCAGGCTCCGGTCTATACCGTCCATAGCATTTTTGCTCAGACGTATAAGTACCAGTATTACCGGTATAATAACCGGGAAACTTAATATAGCCATCAGCGTACCATTGTTGCCGGCCTTTGAAGCTATGGCCGATATCATGGTGAACACGGTTGAAAAGCTTAAACTGCCCAGTAATACTATTAAAAAGTAAAAAAGAGGGTCGCCAAGTGTATTGGTGAAGAATACCATATATACTACCAGCGCCAGCACACTTAACAACGACATGAGCAGTATATTATAAAGGGTTTTTGACAGTATAATAGCCTGCGGGCTTGCTATAGAATAATAATAAAGCAGGCGGTTCCTGCTCTCCTGCATAAAGCTTTTGGCAATGGCGTTAACTGAGGCAAACAGCATAATGATCCAGAACAAAACATTCCACACCACCGCATACCCACTGCTACCGCTGAAACCCGCTGTTAAATTGAACGATATGTAGCAAACAAACACGGTTGATACCACATATAACAAAACACCATTAAAAGCATATTTAGAGCGCCATTCCAGCAAAACTTCCTTTTTAAACAGGTGCCAGGTTTCATTAACGAGCTTCATACCTGCAAATGTAGTAATTAGTTCACTGCTTCAATTGTTCATTTGTTTGATTGCCGCTATTGCTTTAATTTTGGATTAATTATATAACCAGGTCACCATTTATATTGTCAACCTGTAAAAACTAAAACAAAATGCCTGTAGCATACTGCCGCACCCCGCTTGGTATAACCCGCATAACCGAAGATGATGGCTTTATTTCAGCTATATCTGCGCTGGATGAGGAGCGTGAGGTTACGCCTGCCCCTACCGCATTGCTTCAGTCGGCAATAGATCAGTTAGATGAATACTTTGCAGGAACAAGAAAAGTGTTTGATCTGCCTATTAAACAACCCGGCACCTCTTTTCAGCAAAAAGTGTGGAACCAACTATTGCAGATCAATTACGGCAACACCATCAGCTATGGGCAGCAATCAAACAAAATGAACGATCCGTTGGCCATAAGGGCCATAGCCGCCGCAAATGGCAAAAACAATTTGTGGATAGTAGTACCTTGCCACCGGGTTATTGGCTCCAATGGCAGTTTAACCGGATATGCCGGCGGCCTTTGGCGCAAGCAATGGCTATTGGAGCACGAGGCCCGTGTTATGGGCATTGGCCAAACCAAACTGCAATTTTAACCGCTATGCCTCTACTTTCAATAAACGGCTCATTTTTTCGTGCAGCTGGTAAGGCTGAAATGGTTTGGCAAGTACATCATTCATACCTGCCGACAACGCTTCTTCCTGCTCATGATCAAATGACGAAGCAGAAAGCGAGATTATAGGTATGCTTCTCTTGGGTTCGGCAAATTCAACACGTATAATTCTGGCTGCCTCATATCCGTTCATTTCGGGCATGTGCGTATCCATCAGTATCAGGTCATAGTTTTTCGCACTCAGCTTTTCAATCGCTTTGCGGCCATTATCAACCATCTCCACATTCACGTTCCAGTCTTTTAATATTTTCGAAAGCATAAACTGGTTCACCATGTTATCTTCGGCAACCAATACGCTTATATTATTAAAAGGGGTAAGTGTCTTATCCGGCTTATTGGTTACTCTTTCTACCGGTTTAGCAGCTATAGTATGCCAGTTTATAAAATTAAAAATACTTCCCTTACCTAATTGGCTGGTCACTTCCAGTTCGCCGCCTTTCAGCTCGGCCAGTTTTTTAACAATGGTTAAACCAAGGCCGGTACCGCCATATTTGCTCACGGTATCCTCTTCGGCCTGCTCAAATGATTCAAATATTTTATTCAGCCGGTCAACCGGTACGCCTATGCCCGAATCCTCAACGCTGTATTTGAGCTTAACCTTATCATTGTGTTTTTGCAATACAGATACCCTGAGCTTTACATAACCCCTTTCGGTAAATTTAATGGCATTGCTCAAAAGGTTCATCAGTATCTGGTTTAACCTAAGCGAATCAACCATGAGGTTATCAGGTACCTCGCTGTCAATTTCGAGCAGAAACTCAATATTGCCTTCATCGGCCCTGAACTTAAGCAGGTCAAATACCGATTTAACCAGCTCTCGTATATTGTTTGGCGCACGTACAATGTTAAATTTACCGGCTTCAATTTTTGAAATATCGAGCACATCATTTATTACCCCAAGTAATGATTTGGATGATGTTTCGAGTAAATCGAGCATACCTTTTTGCTGTTCGTTCAGGTTGGTACGAAGCAGCAGGTTGGTAATGCCTATAATACCATTAACCGGTGTGCGTAACTCATGACTCATATTAGCTAAAAAGGTTTCTTTTACTTTTTTGCTGTATTCCGCATTCTCCTTTGATTTGATAAGCTGCTCCTGGTAACTTTTTTGAGGGGAAATATCGCTGATGTTTATAAAAATGGTTTTATTATGATACGATGCGCGGCACTCCACCCAAATAACACGTTTATCAAAAGTTATAAACTGAAGTTCGAAAACCGAAAAGCTAAGGTTGTCTTTAATGATCTCGCCAAGCTTTTTGCGGAACAATTGCTGCTGTGCTTCAATTGAAAGGTCTACAATACTTTTACCCAGCAGTTCGGCTGCTTTAAAGCCCATTATGGTTTCAACCGCTGGGTTGATGTTGTTGATACGAAGATTTTGTGCATCAACGGAGCAAATAATATCGGCCGAGTTTTTTACCACAATGGCAAAATTCTGGAGCTCTTCGTTCTTTAATTTAATTTCGGCCTGGGTGCGGGCCAGGTGTACAAATGAATCAACCTTGGCCGATGTGATATATGGATCAAGCGGTTTATATAAATAATCAACTGCGCCGGTACCAAGCCCCTTTACAGCATACTTGGTTTCTTTTGATATAGCAGTTACAAATATCACCATGATATCCTTCGTGCGTGGATTTGATTTAAGCATTTCAACAAGTTCAAAGCCATCTATTCCGGGCATTTGAACATCAACCAAAGCAATGGCCATAGGCGTTTCCCAGGCTATTTTAAGGGCTTCATTTGGTGATGTTGTAGAAAACATGCGAATATCATCGCGTTTTAACAGCGCTTCAAGTGCTATAATATTTTCTTCTTTATCATCAACAATAAGAATATTAACGGGGTTCATTTATTCATTATATTAATGTACGGTGAATCATTGTATTTGTAAAAGTTCAAATATCTCTTCTGTTCGCAAAATATAGGTTGCGGCACCTATGTTAATAGCTGCAGCCGGCATCTCGTCCATTTCTGCATCATCCGGATGCTGGGCTATGGTAACCGCGCCGCTATTCCTTAACTTAAGCATCCCCTCAGCACCATCCTGGTTTGCTCCCGACAATAAAACTGCCATGCAGCGTTTATCATAAATTTCGGCCGCACTTTCAAAGGTCACATCAATTGATGGTTTTGAATACCAAACAGCCTCCGATACATCAAGACTAAAATATCCTTCCTTTTCAATGAGCGTATGATAATTTGCAGGCGCTATATATATGGTATTCTTTTTCAGCACGTCCTTATCCTCAATTTCGTGCAGGGGTATACTGCTATTTTCGGCAAAAAGTTTCTCAATCTCGCTAAAAAAGTTCCGCTTACGGTGTATAACTATGATCACCACCTTATTTAAACTGGCCGGTAATAATTTAACTATCTGGAACAACAGTTTAAACGACCCTGCCGACCCGCCTAACAGCAGGATTTCGGTAGTGCGCCAGCGCTCCAGTAAATTTTTATCAGGCCCCAATTTTTTGATAAATATTTTCCTTCTGATTGATCACCTTAAACTTTTTCTTAAAAAAGTCTGACCGTATGGTTTCTTTACTGCCCAGGCATAAATAACCAAGCGGGCATAAGCTCTTATAAAACAGTTCCAGTATACGTTCCTGTAACGCGGTTTCAAAATAAATAAAAACGTTGCGGCAGCTTATAAGCTGAAACTCGTTAAAAACATCGTCAGACACCAGGTTATGCACCGAAAATAAGGTATTCTGTTTCAACTCATTATGTACAGATGCGGCATCGTACAAAATTGTAAAATTATCAGATATGGAGCCTTTTAACCCTGTGAACTGATAGTTTTCGGCATAATTTTTTATGTTACGAAGGCTGTATATACCTTTGCGTGCCTCCTTAAGAACCTCAGTATTAATATCGGTACCGTATATAAATGATTTTTTGCCAAGCCCTGCATCGCGCAGTAATATAGCCAGCGAATAAACCTCCTCGCCCGTTGAACAGCCGGCGCACCATATTTTGGCATGCTGATAGGTTGACAGATAAGGTATTACCTGCAGATTTAACGCCTTATAAAAAGACGGATCACGAAACATCTCGGTAACGTTTACCGTAATTTCTTCTAAAAAATCCTGGAAGAAATGCTGATCATTAACCAAAATATGTTTCAGATCATAAAACTCCAGTTTTTTAAGCTGCATTATCCTGATAATCCGCCTTTTTAACGAAGCCTTGGTATAACCCGAAAAATCAAACCCATGTACCCTTTTTACCAGGTCAATAAGTTCAGTTATTTGAGGGGCCGTTATAACTGAAGTATCGTTCATACTAACTTTCAAGCCACAATTGCATCAATGAAATAAGCCTGTCCATATCAACCGGCTTGGTTATATAATCATTGGCGCCGGCTGCAATACATTTTTCACGGTCGTCTTTCATTGCCTTCGCGGTCAATGCTATTACAGGTAATTTAGCCCATTTGCTTTGTTTACGTATATACCTTGTGGCTTCGTAACCATCCATTTTAGGCATCATGATATCCATCAGCACAATGTTAATATGAGGGATCTCCTCCAGTTTGGCTATTGCTTCTTCGCCATCATTGGCTATTTCAACAACAAGGTCATAGCTTTGCAGCGCGCTGCTGAGCGCAAAAATATTGCGCATATCATCATCAACAATAAGCACTTTTTTACCTTTCAGGGCCTCTTTACCCTTGGTCGGCATTTTTGCTTTGGTAAATGACGGCGACTGGTCATGCAGGTTAGCCGATGATTCGCTGATCTTATTCAGGAACAGGTTTACCTCATCAATAAGCCTGTCGGCAGATTTATTGGTTTTTACCACCATGGCATTTGCATATTGCATGAGCCTGTTAACCGATGTTTTGTCGAGCTCCATGGCAGTATTTACAATTACCGGTAACGAAGCAAAACGATCAACCTCCTTTATTTTGTCTAACAAGTCAAGCCCTGATATATCTGGCAGATTAAGGTCAAGTATTACACACTGGTATTCATTTTCATGAAGCATCCTGAAAGCCGATTCCCCATCAAATGCCTGGTCAACAGTAATATCCTGCCCCTGCATCATATCTTTTAAAGCCTGGCTTTGCGCCCTATGATCCTCAACCAATAATATTTGTTTAAAGCGGGTACCGCTTTGCAGCATGATATCGGTAAAAAGCTTATCCAGCGTTTCGGTATTTATCGGCTTTTTAAGGAAACTGATGGCTCCCTCGCGGCGAACACGGTTAGCAGCCGCCTCACCTGCCGACATGAGGTGCACCGGTATGTGCATAGTTTCTTCATCATTTTTCAGCTCTTTCAAAATTTGCCAGCCATCTTTACCGGGCAGCATGATATCCAGTATCACGGCATCGGGCATATTTTCTTTTACAGCTTCAACAGCGTTGGTGCCTTCATGTACCATTACCGATTTATAGCCATGTTCGCGGGCATAATCCTGAAGTATGTTGGCAAAGTTCTTATCATCTTCAACAATTACAACCAGCGGATCACGGTCGCCGCGCACGGTTGCAGGTTTTAAAAATGTGTTTTCTGCTGCAAGGGTTTGGGTGGTTGGCAATATCTCGTCTTCAAGCAGTACCACCTCTTTGGCTTCAAAAGGTATGGTTAACACAAACTCACTGCCTACACCCTGTTCGCTGCTCAGGCTTATGCTACCACCAAGCAGGGTGGCCAATTCACGGCTTATTGATAAACCCAAACCTGTGCCGCCATATTTGCGACTGGTTGAACCATCAGCCTGCTGAAATGCCTCAAATATGAGAAGCTGCTTTTCGGCAGGTATGCCAATGCCCGAATCTTTTATGGCAAAACTAATAGTATTCTCTTTTTCGCCTGGTTTGGCATTTATAGATATAGAACCATTTTCGGAGGTGAACTTAAAGGCGTTGGATAGCAGGTTTTTAATAACCTGTTCAACACGCACCTTATCGGTAAATATGGTTTTGGGTAGGTTTTTCGCCGTACTGGTAGTGTAATTGATTCTTTTATTACCGGCAACCTCGGCAAAAAGCATCTCCATGTCGCTCAAAATTTCGGATACCTTGATGTTTTCGTTTTGCATATCGAGTTTACCCGATTCAATTTTAGAAAGGTCAAGGATATCATTAATGAGCGTAAGCAGATCGTTACCTGCATTAAAAATTACGCTGGCATATTTTATCTGGTCTTCTGAAAGGTTTGCCGGTTTATTATCTTTTAGTATGCGGGCCAGCACCAGGATACTGTTTAGCGGGGTACGCAGCTCATGGCTCATGTTGGCCAAAAACTCGGATTTATATTTGCCTGTAGTTTCCAGCTCATCAACCTTAAGATTAATAGCCGCGCGGGCCTGCTCAATGGCCTGGTTCTTTTCTTCCAGCAAACTGGCTTTTTCTTCCAATTCGGCATTGATGGTACGCAGCTCTTCCTGCTGTACGCGCAACTCTTCTTCTGATGCCTGCAACATTTCTGTTTTGTTCATCAGTTCTTCGTTGGTAACGCGCATTTCTTCCTGCTGTGCTTCCAGTTCTTCGGCCTGTTGCTGGGTTTCCTCAAACAGGTCGTGCATAATAGTGCGCGCCTGTGCCGTATTAACAGATATGCCTATATCATTAGCTACTGCCAGGATATAATCCTGGCTTTCCGGCGGCAGCTCATTGGCATAAGCAATTTCCATTACTCCCTTTAGTTTTTTATCAAAAAAGAAAGGAATGATAAAGCTTTCGGTTAAGGCTTCTTTTACAACAGACGATTCAAGCGCGAACCGCTCATTCAGTTTACCTTTAACTACAGCCGCTTTTTCATCCCGGGCAACCTGCCCTAACCAACCTTCGGATAATTGAACCGTTTTTTTAATTAAATCGGGATTATGAAAAGCGTACGACGCATATAGCTCCAGGCGCTGATGTGTTTCATTATACAGGTATAAGGTACCCGCAGCGGCTTTGGTATAGGTACAAACCTCCGCCAGTATATTGCCGGAGAGCTCCTTTTCGCTCTGTTGCCCCTGCATTTTTTCGTTAAGCAAACCGGTGCCTGTGAGCAGCCAATTTTTAGCTTCATTTTCCGCAAGCACTTTACCCAGCTCAATATTGGCTATCTTAATTTCGTCCTCAATTAATTTCTGTTTATCAAAAGTGCTTTGTATATAGAAGAACAGTAGCATGATAATGAACAGGAAAATAAGCGAGCCCCCGATAATAATAATAATGGCCAGGTCAGATGCCTTTTGTGAACTGTCTTTGCGTATTGCGAGAACATTGTTTTCTGAATCAATAATATGAGTAACATGCATCCTGATCTGATCCATATTTCGTTTACCATTCAGGAACATCCCGTTCTGAACCATATACTCAAGGCCCTTGCTCTCGCGGGTATCAATATTTAATTTCAGCAAGTTGCGCTGATCGGCAACAATGAGGGTCAATGAGTCTATCCTTTTTTGTTGCTGCAGATTATCCTTAGTAAGATCACGGAGCGATTGAAGATCAACGCTGATACGGGGTAAGGCATCATTATACGGAGTAAGAAATGTTTTATTACCGGTAGCGCCATAACCACGCATACCCGTTTCAGCATCAATAAGATGCTGTAATAAATTATTTGACGATTTAATAACCTTTTGTGTATGATCAACCCAATCGGTATCATCTTCTAACTGCCTGATGCTGGTGTAAGCTAATACCCCAACCACCAAAACAAGTATAATGGATATAACAAAGCCCGCTAATACCTGCCGGCGGAAAGAAAACTTTAACATGTAGACGCGTTATTTATAGGCTACAAATATGTTTAAAAAAAACCTTTTTACTATGTAAAAAGGTTAATAAACATTTCAGGAATAGTTTATTAGCTATTCGTTTCCGGTATTTTTACTGTCGGCTTTCTGATGCTTAAAGCACCCGCAACTGCAAATAAAGCTCCTGCCAGCAACACATACCATCCCCATTTAAATTTAATTTGTTTGGCCAAAAAGGCTTCAAATTTATGGAATGGGATAAAACTAAAGGCAAAATGAATTTTTAACAGCGCTGCAATAAACAACATAATCACCAGCGCTGCCGACACCCAGGCAGTTGCACGGATAATTTTAGGCTGATTTAAAAATGAGGCCGCTATACCTATTATGGCTGCCAGCAGCATTACCAAACCATAGGGCTGGTTAAGCTGATAAACATTCCAGCTTACAATGTGAAAAGGGCGCAGTAATGGGCAATATGTACCTGCAAAAAGCAGCACAAAACCCACAAATGATAAAATAGAACTGATACGCATGTTTAGGTTTTATAGTGAGTAGTGAATGGTGAGTGGTAAATGGTGTATTTAAATTAACTACTCACCATTAACTACTCACTGCTCACCAACTTATTGTTTTATCTCCATTTTATCGGCAAAGTGGGCGCAGTAGTCACGCAGGTCTTCTACAATATTCTTTTCGCCGGTAGCACGCAAAAAGCTATCGCCCATGGTTTGCAGGGTTTCATAAAAAAAGCGTTTCATTTCGTCAACCGGCATATCTTTAGTCCAGAGGTCAATACGCAGGGTATTTTTGTAGCTCTGATCCCAAAGGGCCAGCATCATTGATTTTACTGGCAGTGCCTCCTTGTTTTGCGAATCGGTTGATTCCCACATGATGTTTTCCGGCACGTTATTATCGTCAAGGCTGATGGTCAGCTTTATTTCGGCAGTTTTCATTTAGTAATATTCTTTTTATATGATAATCATTTTTTCAGGCCGCAAGTATGCTATTTTTAAACGACCGGCTTATAATACTTTTGTAATTTTTAACTATAAGGTTTTTCTCTTTAGTAAGTACAAGTAAAACTTTATTTAACCATTAAAAATATAATAACCACCAGGGCGATAAAGCACAGCTCTATTATCCACAATTTTTTGAGTTCGGCAAAAAAATTACGGAATATCAGGTCAAGAAAAAACACCACGGCAGCGAACAGCAAGAATATCCACCCTATGGTACCGCTCCAGTTTTCGAGCGGCCGGCCGGCAATTTTAGCGCCATATATCCAAATATAAGCTGCTACCACAATAAAAAAAGTAGTGGCAAAATTTAAAGGGGTAATACGGAGTTTCATGTATGCTTAATTGTTGAATTAGTTATTTATTGAATTAGTGTGCTTTATTTGCACATCTAAAATATGCATCTGCGCATTTATTATTTATTTGCCTGCCTAACGTTTTTTTCTGGGTGATTTACTTTTTGAACCTGGTTTGCCAGCCTTACCATACCGGGCTTTTTCTTTGGCAGCATCAAATTTTTTGCGCTGATTGAGAGTTTTCTTTTCGTGAAAAGCGCCCTTAAACTCGGGATCTTCTTTGCGCTTTTGCATGTCGATCTCTTTGTTTTGCTCCTGCCGTTCGTCGTAACCGGTTTCCTCTATAAATACATCATCCGGAATGGCCGAAACCGGGATGCTTTGCTTGATGAGCTTTTCGATCTTTTTCAGATAATACTCCTCAGCCGGCCCGCAAAAGGTGATAGCTTCGCCCGATTGCAGCGCCCTGCCTGTGCGACCAATACGGTGCACATAATCCTCAATCACAACCGGTACATCAAAGTTTATCACGTGGCTCACATCGCTCACATCAATACCGCGTGAGGCCACGTCGGTTGCCACCAGAATTTTCACCTCATCATTCTTAAAAGAATTGATAGAGTTGATGCGCGTATTTTGCCCCTTGTTGGCATGCAGCACCCGCACTTCATTTTCCCCAAACTTGCGCTGCAAAAACTTGAATACATCCTCGGCCGCTACACGGGTTTTACAAAATACAATAAGCTTGGTGATATCGCCTTCCTGATCGAGCAGTTTCTTGAGCAGGTTTATTTTGGTTTTATTGTTGGGCACATGGTACAAATGCTGGTTTACCGTTTGCGCCGGTGTAGCCTGCGGTGTTACCTCAATAACCGTTGGGTACTCCAGGAAATTGTTCGACAGCTCATGTATCTTGTCGCTCATGGTGGCCGAAAATAGCAAGTTTTGCCGTTTAACGGGTACCACTTCCAGTATGCGGTTTATCTGGGGCATAAAGCCCATATCCATCATTTTATCTGCCTCGTCTAACACCAATACCTGCAGCGTTTTGGTAACGATGTGGCCTGCCAGGTAAATATCCATAAAGCGGCCGGGGGTGGCCACAATAATATCAACCCCTTGATTGATCTGTTCAATTTGCGTTTTAGGACCCAGGCCACCATAAAGTACCACCACCCGCAGATCGGTATTTGCGGCAAATATTTTTACGTTCTCTTCAATTTGCATGGCCAGTTCGCGCGTTGGCGAAATGATCAAAGCACGCGGGTTATCTCCCTGGGCATATTTTAGCTTCATGATTATGGGCAGCACATAGGCGGCCGTTTTACCGGTGCCGGTTTGCGCTATACCCATTACATCCTGCCCGTTCAATATCGGGGGGATGGCTTTTTGCTGTATAGGCGTAGCTTCGGTATAACCGGCATCGGCTATCGCGTTCAATATTTGCCGGTTAAAGTTAAATTCATCAAAAGTTACTGCCATGCCGCAAAGATAGGCTTTTTGTTGAAAGAGATGGGTTTGAGAATTGTGAACCTGCCGACTCACCCCGCCTGCGCTTCGCTGGGCGACCCTCCTATGTTTGTTATCAAATGATAAATTAGCTTAGCATAACAAAAGTGGAAGGAAATGAGAGCAGAGGACGACCCAAACAATCATAAGATATGTTCAGAGAGAGATACTGCCTCATTTCTTTTTATCCTTTAGAGTTTGAACAGAATGTAAGGAATATTGCATAGCGATATATCCAGGATATCCAACCAGGAGAGCAAACGAAGAAGGGTTATTCACTTTTGATATATTTAATTCAGGTGATGACAAGAATTTTAAAGCAAGTAGCCGGCATAGATGTGGCTCAAAACGAATTAGTAGTATCGTTAGGAAGAGTTGATGAATTTCTTTGTAAAGAAATTTATTCCTATAAGACATTTGCCAACAAGCCATCAGGTTTTGCTGCTCTACAGCTATGGATAAATAAGCATACGGACAATCAGGTATCTGTTCGTTATACTATGGAAGCCACCGGTGTTTACCATGAAAAATTGGCTTATTACTTATCGGATCAGGGTTTTGAGGTAAGTGTTGTATTGCCTAATAAGATCAGTAGTTACATGAAAACGCTGGAGATAAAAACGATCACAGATAAAACAGCATCGCAGGCTATATGTCAGTTCGGATTAGAACGATCACTTGATCTCTGGCAACAGCCAAAAAAGATATTCAGGGATCTGAAGCAGTTGACAAGAGAACGGGATCAGATCGTAGCCGACCGTACAATGGCTAAAAATCAATTGCATGCAGAACAGGCAGAGGCTTTCCCTAACGACAGAAGTATATACAGGGCGAATCAGCGGATCAAGCTACTCAATGAGCAGGAAAAAGAGATCAAACAAGAGCTGGCTGTATTTGTAAAAACAGATAAGGAACTACATAAAAAGATAGACTTGATTACTTCCATATCAGGAGTAGGAGATCTTACAGCGGTAATAGTATTAGCAGAAACCAATGGCTTTGAGTTGATCAGAAACAAAAAACAGTTGATAAGTTTTGCCGGGTTGGATGTTATCGGAAAAGATTCGGGTACATCAGTAAAAGGGAAACCCAGGATCTCAAAAAAAGGGAATCGGCATATTAGGAAAGCGATGCATATGCCTTCTTTAAACGCGATCAGAAATGATGAGCGCTTTAAAGCGATTTTCGTTAGACTGGTATCCAAACACGGCATTAAAATGAAAGCAGCAGTGGCTGTACAAAGAAAAATACTGGAAATGATTTATACGATCTGGACAACAGAAAAACCTTATGATAAAGAATATTTACAAAAAACAAATATAGCAACAGCTTAAAAGAGTTAGGGCGAATAAAACACGAAGTCATACCGCCCTAAGCAAGCTGACATAAAGCCGCCTTAAGTAAACAAAATTAAAAATTATTTGATAAGTAACACAGAATCTCTCTCCGGCTTCGCCGCAAAGAGGGTTGAGGAGTTTTTTATCCCTATGCATTTCAAATCCCTCTTTGCACCGCAGGTGTAGAGGGTGATCCAGCGAAGCGCAGATCGGGTGAGTCGGCTACATCATGATCTGAAAACAATCACAATAAATATTTCATGAATAAAACATGAATTTGCAGGCTCCCATATCAACAATCAAAGCTAAAGAACCCACTTTGGCGTTTATTGTTAAATTTGTCGTAATTAAATTCTCAAATCCGAAATATCTATATGGCATCAATACTCATTAAATCCGCAACCGTAGTTAACGAAAACAGGCAATATGTTGCTGACATCCTGGTAAAAGATGGTTTTATTGAACGTATTGATGCAAATATTGATGTAACTGCCGACGAGGTGATCAATGCAGAAGGCCTGCACCTGCTGCCCGGCTGCATTGACGACCAGGTTCACTTTCGCGAACCGGGACTAACACACAAAGCGAATATCCATTCGGAATCGCGCGCGGCCGTGGCCGGGGGTATAACCACCTTTATGGAAATGCCCAATACCGTACCCAATACCTTAACGCAAAAACTGCTTGAAGATAAATATGAGATAGCGTCGCGCAACTCGCTGGCCAACTACTCGTTTTTTATGGGCGCATCAAACGATAATCTTGACGAGGTGTTGCGTACCGATGCGGCCAATGTTTGCGGGGTTAAGGTGTTCATGGGATCGTCAACAGGGAACATGCTGGTTGATAATCCGCGTACACTCGATAACCTTTTCGCGCAGTCGCCCATGCTCATAGCCGTACATTGCGAAGATGAGGCAACCATCCAAAGTAACCTTAACCATTACAAGCAACTGATGGGACAAAATATACCCGTAATGATGCACCCCAAGATCAGGAGCGAGGAGGCCTGTTACTTGTCGTCGTCGCTGGCGGTGGAGCTGGCCAAAAGACATAATACCCGCCTGCACATCCTGCACATTTCAACCGCTAAGGAAGTGGGCTTGTTTGACAACGTAAAACCGTTAAAAGATAAACGCATTACTGCCGAGGCCTGTGTGCACCACCTTTGGTTTAGCGATGCCGATTACGAGACCAAAGGCAACTCTATAAAATGGAACCCCGCGGTTAAAACCGCGGCCGACCGCGACGCCATTTTACAGGGTGTGCTCGATGGTCATATCGACGTAATTGCTACCGACCATGCCCCGCACACCCTTCAAGAAAAAGAGCAACCCTACCTGCAGGCGCCATCGGGCGGACCACTGGTTCAGCATGCTTTACCCGCCATGCTGGAGCTGCATCATCATGGTAAAATAACGCTTGAACAAATAGCCGAAAAGATGGCACATAACGTGGCTACCTGTTTCCAGATTGACAGGCGTGGCTTCATCCGTGAAGGTTACTGGGCCGATCTTGTACTGGTGAATTTGAACAAACCCTGGAACGTAAACAAGGGCAATATTTTGTACCACTGCGGCTGGAGCCCATTTGAAGGCACCACCTTTCGCGCTCAAATTACACACACACTGATATCAGGAAACATCGTTTATAGTAATGGAAGTTTTATTGAAGGTAAATCTGGTAAACGTTTGAATTTTAACCGTTAATAAAATTTATTTCTTTCAAATACAGAATTTTCTGTAGATAAAATCCCATAAAAAAACCTGTCATCCTGAGGAACGAAGGATCTATTAGCAACGATACATATTGCAGAATAGATCCTTCACTACGTTCAGGATGACAAATCAAATCTGGCAACTACTTCACCCCCACATAAACTTCTACTTCGGCATCTTCGGGGTCCTGAGCTTTGGCGCCGTACAGGTCAAAATCGGCCGTGTATTTTCTATCGATAGTGCTATTCCATATATGCTGCCAGGTTTCGGCTACACAATCCGGGAGCCTGCCCTTTGCCGTGTACTTTAAATAACCTCCGGGCGTAACAATACGCCCAATCAAACCCACAGGTATGTTATCAAGATTTTTTACCCTACAGCCCAAGACGGTAGTATAAAAACCGCCCTGGTCGCTTTCGTAATCAGTATAAACACAATACACCTCATCGTTTATCCTGTTTGTTATCTGCTGCATGATATCATTTTCCATAAACCGGCCCCACAACTCGCCAATATCCTTTGCCGACTGCCCGTTAGCATTCGTGGTACGTACTGATATTCCCAACAAAAAGAACCCTTTTATATCAACTTTATCCATAATTTAAGCTATTACTATTTGTTATATCAAATTATAAATTATTTTATACCAATTTATTATAAAGTTTATATAAATAATTAATACAATTAAATTATTACTCAATCATTTTTCGCAAACCATCAAAAACACCATGCCAGTTTTGCTCTGAATGTTGTTTGGCTTCCTCATTTTTGATATTGTCTTGGGTAATGTGCAGGGTTGTTTCGCCATTATTTTCGGTAAGGGCATAGGTAATATTGGCATAGTTTTCTGGTTTGTCTTCGGTACCGCCCATGCTGCTCCAGTAAGTGTACTTTAAAAATTTACCCGGATCAATTTCCAGTATCTTGCCATGGTCTTCATACTTTTTGCCATCCCATTCGCCGCTGAATACTATAGGCTCCCCTACCCTCCAGGTCGATTTTAAATTGGTGCCAAAAAAGTAGGCTTTTACCATTTCCGGATCGGTAAGTCCTTGCCAAACTTTTGATGCGGGGACCTTAAATTTCAGTTCTGTGTTTAATGTCAGCTTTTCCATAATGTAGTTTTTATTTGTTTAAAGTGATTAGTTTTCCCGTGATCATTTTTGCTTTTATCCGCTCAAAATCATGCTCCGGTATCTCCAGAAACCCAAACCTAAAAGGGTATCCCCAGCTCTTTTTATTGGTAATAAAATCAAGTTTATCAACCAGCGGAGCAACGGGAGTTTCTGTGTTTTGATAGAAGCCGATATTGCGCCGCCAGGGTATAAAATCGTCGCTCATTTTGTGCTGGTAAATCTCCTCATCGGCCACCTGCCCAATGGCAGTAAACGCCTGGCAGGGCTCGGTGCCATTCATAGTTTGTTTGGGCGAATAAAACAGCACCCAGTCGCCGGTATGCATACGTTTCAGGGCCGCCTGTTTGCCATGGTTTGCCTGCATAAAGCCACCGGCAACACCGCGGGCAATATGATCTTTTGAAGCTACAGTTATCCAGTATTTCATGATACTTAGTTGTTAAGAACAGGCCACGTTAGTATAACAACATGTAGCCTGCTATTGTTCAACAAAGTAAATAACGGGTATTGACAGCCCTATGTCAGCAGGAAAAAAGGGGGATTAATTATTTCTTTCGGTAATGGCTTTTGCAATTACACCTACCTGCTCCCGCAAACTGTCGGGGTTTACGATCTCGGCACGATCTCCAAACATCATGAACCAGCGCGAAAATCCCTCTAAGGAGGTGGTTAAAAAGGTCATTTCAATTTTATTGCCTACCGATTTTTCAGATACAAAACCGCTGTAATATTTCTGATGGTCAAGGTAGCAAGCTATCTCCTTGTCAACTTTTATAACAACGGTTTCCAGCTGTTTCTCTTTAGCGGTTTGAGCTATGTAGGCTTTTAAAGTGGGATGTTTGTCGATGTTATAGGTAGTATCGGCAATTACCAGCTTACGGATACGGTCGATCCTAAAGTCGCGGTAATCATTGCGCAGCCTGCAAAAGGCAATCAAGTGCCAAAAGCTGTCGAGGTAAAAAATACCAACCGGTTCTACATCCCTTTTGGTAAACTCCTGGCTGTGTCCGGCAAAGTAATCGAGGCATAAAAGCCTCTTTTGTACAATACTATCCAGTATGCTCTGGATGTGATCGGTATTGCCGGTGGCCCGTTTCTGGCTATGGCTTTTTAAAACTTCAATGCTGCCGTCAAGGTTTTCAAGAGCATCCTTTTCGGCCGTTTTTAATATGGCCCGTACCTTATACATGGCCGACTGGTGGTGCTTCATGGTTGTTGAATCGGTTAGTTTTTCAACAAACTTTTCGGCGGTTAAAAAGGCTGTGGCTTCCTCGCGGGTAAACATTACGGGTGGCAAACGGTAACCATCCATAATGGAATAACCCACACCGGCCTCGCCCATGAGCGGGATGCCGGCCTCTTCCAGTGTTTTTACATCTCGGTAAACCGTACGCAGACTGATATTAAAGCGTTCGGCAATGTCAGAAGCTTTAACTACCCTGCGCGATTGCAGCTGTATTAAAATAGCCGAAATACGGTCAATACGGTTCATACATCAAATTAAGCAAAAAACAAGCTACCTTTGGTTAAATATTTCATTTATCGCTATGGCCAACGAAACCAATGAGAAGATCGTAACACTCGAAACTTATTACGATGTTATGCTGGCACACATCATGCGCACCAAACTGGAGGATAATGGCATACCCTGCTTTATTGCTGATGAAAATATGATTGCCGTTAACCCTTTATATAACCATGCTGTTGGGGGCGTTAAACTCAAAGTATTTGAGCGCGACCTTGAAAAATGCCGCGAAATACTTGCCGCCGAAGGCGATCTGCATGATCAGGACCATGTAGAAATAGACAAAGAATCGAACAACGTGATCATTTGTCCCTACTGTTCATCAACCAATATAGGTCCGGCCGATCCGGGTAAATTCTCGTCGTTCCTGTCGGCTGTTTTTCCATTTTATAATACCAAAGCGTGGCACTGTTTTAATTGCCTGCAGGATTTTGAGTAAGCCCCTCTAAACCTCCCCCAAATAATGTTTTAGAGCCTTCTCCTTTGGAAAGGTTATGAAGCTCTGCTTGCGTACAGACTCACCCGACCGTCGCTACGCTTGGTCACCCTCTGCACCTGCGGCGCAAAGAGGGTTTAGGAATAAAAAACAAATAAAACGCGTCATTGCAGGTATGAAGCAAAAAGCCTCCTCTAAATCTTCCCTTGAGGGAGACATTAAAATACTTTTTTTAAGCCCTCTCCTTTGGAGAGGGTTGGGTGAGGCTTTCCAAATATCAACCCAACTACATCAACCGTTTTTTAGCTGTTTTTTTTATCTTAGCGGTATGTACAACCGTCGTAAGTTCCTTAAAATATCAGCCGCCGGGGCTTCCTTGGCAGCCTTATCTCGCTCAGCTATCGCAAACACTATTTCCGCGGCACCCGATGCCAGTTTACCCATTGTAATATCAACCTGGGACTTTGGTATTATAGCCAATAAAGGTGCCTGGAAAGTCCTCTCAACCGGGGGGCGGGCGCTTGATGCCATTGAGGCCGGGGCCCGAATACCCGAGGCCGAAGATATTACCAATCATACCGTTGGCCGCACTGGCCTGCCCGACCGCGATGGGCATGTAACCCTTGATTCGTGTATTATGGACGAATTGGGCAATTGCGGCTCCGTGGCAGCTATGGAGAACATCGCGCATCCTATATCGGTAGCCCGCCTGGTGATGGAAAAAACTCCTCACGTAATGCTGGTTGGCGATGGCGCTACCCAGTTTGCGGTAGAACAAGGCATGAAGAAAGAAAAGTTGCTGACGCCCGAATCTGAAAAAATATGGAAAGAATGGCTTAAAACAGCCAAATACAGCCCGGTAATGAATATTGAAAATGGTAAAAAGCCAGGCGACAAATATAACCATGATACCATTGGCATGCTGGCTATTGATGCCAAAGGCAATATATCTGGAGGATGTACAACCAGCGGTATGGCATTTAAACTGCATGGCCGTGTTGGCGATAGCCCCATTATTGGCGCGGGCTTATATGTTGATAATGAAGTTGGCGGCGCTACATCAACCGGTGTAGGCGAAGAAGTGATCCGTAATGTGGGCAGTTTTCTGGTGGTTGAACTGATGCGCCAGGGCTTATCGCCCGAAGATGCCTGCAAGGAGGCCGTGCACCGCATTATTAAAAAGAAACCCGAAACAGCTAAACAGATACAGGTAGGCTTTTTGGCCATTAACAAAAAAGGCGAATATGGTGCTTATGCTATACAAACAGGTTTCTCGTTCGCGGTTTGCAATGCGCAGCAACAGGATCTGTTAATCAAGGGAAAAAGTTTTTATAAATAACGGGCTGTTAATTATACTATAATCATTTTAAAAATCATGACCTCATCTGTTTCTCTTGAAGTTTGCGCCAACTCTCTTATCTCGGCACTGGCAGCCCAGGAAGGCGGAGCTGCACGGGTTGAACTTTGTGAAAATTTAAAAGAAGGCGGTACTACCCCATCTGCCGGGCAAATATTGCTTGCCCGCAAGCTACTCCATATTAAACTATATATACTTATACGCCCCCGTGAAGGCGATTTTTTATACACCGACGTCGAGTACCAAATTATGTTGGCCGATATCAGGTATTGCATCGAGGCCGGTTGCGATGGTGTAGTAATAGGTATGCTGAACGCCAACGGCACTATTGACAAAGAACGCTGTTTGGAGATGGTAAGGCTTGCCAAACAATGGGGACTTGGTGTTACCTTTCACCGGGCGTTTGATATGTGCGCCGACCAGTTGCAAGCCCTTGAAGATATTATTGAAATGGGCTGCGAGCGTGTACTTACTTCTGGCGGCAAAAGCACTGCCATGGAAGGAGCAACCGTCATTAACCACCTGGTTGAACAAGCGGCGGGCCGCATCAGCATTATGCCAGGCAGCGGCGTGAGCGAAGCCAACATAGCCGACCTGGTGCATTTTACAGGTGTAACCGAAGTCCATTCATCAGCACGCGGCAACGTAAAAAGTAAAATGGAATACCAAAATGATCACATCTTAATGAGCACCGTACCCGGCGATGAATACAGCATTGACGTTACCAATGTTGACAGGGTACGTGAACTGGTGAGGCTGGCTAATAGCTAAGAATTTTAAAGCCTGCCCTTCCAGGGGAGACTTAGAGGGGGTTCACTTGTCGTATTCGCACCTGTTCGGCGGCGTTGGCTGTGTTCGTACTTTCAAAAAACGAACACCTGCAAGAATGCATAGGGCTGTCATCCTGAGCTTCGTCGAAGGATTGCGTGCAGAGGCCCCAACACCATGCTTCGACAAACTCAGCATGACAGGGCTTTAATTGGCTCCTAAAAAAACGTAACAGGCAATACCAGCTCTATCCGGTTACGGCCGGTGCCTCCAAAAAAGTCGTTATCAAGCAAGCGGCTGTACCGTATACCAAAGGATACGCTGTTCTGGTTAAAAAATTTGGTATCAAAATACACCGTCGCCCCCGTCGACCTGAAATTTTGCTTAAAGCTGCTGCCATTGGTAAAAAAGCTATCGGCTGTTGCGCGGGTATAGTCAAAAAATAAAGCTCCCCTTAAACGCAGCAGATAGACAATGTTGCCAAGGCCTGCATCGGGATAAGCAAACGGAAAATGATAGTTAATGCCCACTTTATTCATCTCGTCCAGGCTTTCGGCAGTATATCCCTTACTGAACGGAAAATTATTGGAAAACCCGATTACATTGTCCTTGCCCTTTTGCTGGTGGGCCACATTAATTACAAGGCTATGATTGCTAACCAATCCAGGAAAATAGAATGTACCCGATACCAGCAATTGCGTTGCCGCTGCTCCGGTTACCGCCGATTTATAATTAACACTGATGCTTTGCGCCAACCGTGGGTATATGTTTTGTTTTGCTATTTGGGTTTGGTTGCTAAATGACAGGTAGTTATTTAAATAAGCATAGCTCCTGTCGGCAAACCGCTGTGCATTATTTTGCTGAAAGCTGGTCTGGTTAAAATACAGGTCGCTGCCAAAAGTAAGGCCGGTTGAATGCTTGCCTGCGCTAAAATTAAGGGGCACTTGTAAACCGCCATGGATGGATGTTTCGTTCCAGTACACATAACTGCCTTTATAAAACTGTCGGCGATCAAGCGTATAATCAACGCCGCCGGATATATAAGGGAACAATGCCCCGTACACGGCCTCAAAGCCAAACTGCTTATAACCTTCGTTGCGGTTGTAATCAAATGACAACTGTGACTGAAGAGTGTTCAGAACGTTTTCGCCGGTTATGGCGAAGGAATAATTAGGGTCGCTGATATCGGGTATAATACTGTGAAAATTGAACAGCCCATGCGCTTTGGAGTAGGGGACCACCGGCAATGGCTTATCAACCACCCTGGTCAGCATATTGGCCGACGAATCGCGTTTAAGCGCCGTAATGCCCATATCTGGCAGGTAATGTACATAGTTGCTGCCCGCGTCTATCCATTTCAGGTCCTTTCTGTTTACCTCATTTATTTGATAACCAAAAGCGGTAAAGCCAACCCAGGCCAGTTTATCCTCGCTTACAGCCGGCTGATAATGACCTATACCTGTATCGCTCCCTGTTGGCAGCAATTCATAAGTGCGGTTGTTATCAAGCTTCAGCACAAATAGCCTATCATTAACATCTTCGGTTTGGGTGTAATAAACGGCATCCTTCTTTATGGCTACAAAACCTATAGGCCTGAAACTAAATGGCATTAAATACTTCGGGGTTCCGGTTGCAATATCGATCATTGCCAGGCTCATTTTACCTTCCGGATCCCTTACGGCGGCTACTAGTTTACCATCTCCGTAAAAGCGGGGATAAGTATAAAATAACTTGTTTGGATTGGGCAGTGCACTGATCAGCCCGCCATCAGCATTCAATATATGCAGTTCGCTCGCACCTGACGTTGCTACCTGCGCTACCACAATGCGCTTACCATCGGCACTAAAGGCCGGCGAAAAGTATTTAGTTTTTTGGGTA
Organism: Mucilaginibacter sabulilitoris; assembly: GCF_034262375.1. NCBI lineage: Bacteria > Pseudomonadati > Bacteroidota > Sphingobacteriia > Sphingobacteriales > Sphingobacteriaceae > Mucilaginibacter > Mucilaginibacter sabulilitoris. The sequence continues at coordinate 3,122,621 of NZ_CP139558.1, read as the reverse complement.
ATACGATGCTCTTTGCCAGTTGCTACATCAAGCAGCATGAGCTCACTATAATTACGGTATCCCCAGCGTACGTCTGGCCGGTAACTGGCGTAAACCACCTTACCATCATGGTAATTAAAATAATTATCGAGCGAGGACGAACGGGTGCTGATACACCTTTCCTTACCTCCTGTTTTTATAACGAAGGCAGGTATATGATTGTACGTCGTTTTCATGTAAATGAGCGTACTATCATTAATATAGGCCGGATATTCCCTGTCGGCATCAAAATGCCGGGATGCGTCTGGGTTTGGCTTAGTGTTGGCGTCTGTACCGCTAAACTGCTCCTTAAAATGATCGAGACTGTTATTGGTGAATGTTTTAAAATCGGTACTCGCGTATTTTTTCACCGCCCTTTGAAAGGGATAAAAGCCCCCTTTAAAAGCCGCTGCATCATGGGTTACGTTTTTCCAGAAATTATCGCCATACTGCTGGCGGCCGTAAGCTACCAGCATATAACCCAGCGGATAATGATTAGGCGTGTAATCTACATACGAACCATTACGCAGTTTCATGTAGCTGTAATTCCTTTCGCCTACCCATAATGCCCTATATCCGTTAAAAAAAAAAGGAAGGCGGCCCCGGCCCTGTTCACTTACATGGGTTTCGTTAAACACTGCATCCCCCTCAAAAAACCAATCGGGTACCGACAGATCATTACCTAGCGCCTGCCCGCCCTCGCCAAACAAAATATGCAGCACATGCGACAAACCTACATTAAAATTATTATACTGCTGCACATGCCTGAACTCGTGAATGGCCAGTTGCTGCGGCCAGGGTAAACTGCCTATATCAAAGCTATTTTGCTCTGGTGTTAAAAAAAATTCACTCCTGAAGGGGGCCAAACCCACATACCCGTTGGCAATAGTGGTTTGATTTTGCAAAACGATGCTTACCTGCTTTTGCTTAAAGCCGATGGTTGGTTTAACAAGCCCGTTCATTTGCCCCACGATGTTAGCCACCCTTACCCCTGCCGAATCCATCCCTGCGGGGAAAATGATCCGTGCGGCCGGGGTATTTACCTGCTTCCATTTTATTGACGGGGGATTGCCCCCAAACTCCTGAGCCCTGGCTATAGTGGCAGCCACCAGCAACGCCGGCAACAGCAGCTTTTGCAAGGTTTTATTAACGAAGAGGGACTTATTCATTCGGGGCTGAAAGTAAGTACAATTTGCAATTTAAACAATCGGTTAACGCAGCGGTCATGCCTTTAGTCTGTTTTATTTTCTTAAAATAATTTAAAATGTTTTCAATGCTTAATCGTCTATATCTTTAAAGGAGAAAAAAATTGACAACCGCACTAATGTCCGACGATAAAAACAGCCATATCATACATACAATAAAAGCGTATGGTAAAAGCCTGCTGGGTTTTATCCGCCGGAGGGTGAAAAGCGATGCTGATGCCGAAGACATACTGCAGGATGTCTGGTACCAGTTTAGTACGGTGATCAATTCGGAGCCCATTGAACAAACAAGCGCCTGGCTTTATAAGGTAGCTCGCAATAAAATAACCGACAAGCATAAAAAAAAGACAGAAACTTTGCTTGACGATATGCTTACAGGCGGAGAAGATGAGGATGACACGGTTGATTTGAAGGCCATATTATTTACCGAAACCAGCACTCCCGAAACCGAATATTTACGCAACCTTTTTTGGGACCAATTATTTATGGCGCTTGATGAGTTGCCCTGTGAGCAAAAGGACGTGTTTATATGGCATGAACTGGATGATCTGTCTTTCCAGGAAATAGCGGATACCACGGGAGAAAAGATTCAAACACTGGTATCGCGCAAAAGATACGCGGTATTACATCTGCGTCAAAGATTACAACAATTGTATAAAGAAATAACAGAATATTAAGAAGTACCCTATTTAGCAGGGATTAAAAAATTAAGAAAATGAAAAAAGTATTTTATGAAAGGCCATACAGGTTCATATTCATCCCCTTAGCCGTGGCGGCCATATTGTCGCTTGTAAGTTTTATAGTGATGCAGCTGTGGAATAATTTGCTGCCGGATATTTTACATGTGGGCGTTATTACCTTCTGGCAGGCCATGGGCATATTTGTTTTATGCAAAATATTGTTTGGCTTTGGTAAAGGCGGGCGCCATGGATGGGGTGGCGGCGCGCCCTGGATGCGCAGGCATATGGAACAACGCTTTAGGAATATGAGCCCCGAAGAACAGGAAAAATTCAAAGCAAAAATGCGGGACCGCATGTGCAACTGGGAAGGCCGTGGCCCAGACTTTGGCAGATTTGGCCGTCAGTGGAACGATTTTAAGAACGAACCTGAACAAGAAAATAAAGATCAATAAAATATAAAATCTGCCTATTATGGATGTGCTGGTATTTTCAACAAGCGTTAAGGAACCGCGACAGGTTAGCAGGGTACGTACCCTGCTAACCAAAGTTCCGGCAATTGCCCAATGGAACTTTGATCTGGACGATTGTGATAACATATTGCGTATAGTGGCTACTGGCTTGTCGCCGCAATACATTGAAACACTTTTACAAAAAGCAGGGATCCGTTGCCAGGAACTGAAATATTAATATCAGTTCCTGTTATTTTATCTTTAAAAGATATAAGTCTGTCTGAATCATTAATGAGGATCAGAGGAGAATACTCAGTATGATATATGGGTATTTACATCACGTCCGGATATAAAATGAACTGTGTTATTTCTGTTCCAGTCATCTATATCTATCAGTCCTGGCCTGGTTTGGTAATGGCCATTATCATTAGGGCATTTAACTATATAAAATCCAGCTGCATCTGCCTGGATTACAGGGCGAGCTCCACAAATTTTACAAAACTTGCAATAAATTGTTTTGGGTATCGCTAAACAACTATTCATAAATTATTTTTTACGAATAAAATCTTAATGTTGTTACCTGTAAATGAAATTTACAACATAAAAGTGGCTTTTAGCCAAAGCATTCTATTCATTTAATAAGTGTTATTCTTATTTTTATAAGAAAAAATACTTATGCAGCAGGGCAAGTCGGTAAATAGTTCAACCAAACTATCACAGCTTATTTTAATCTTATCGGTATTATTAATTTGGTTTAGTTTAATTGCACAGTTCTGCATTTCCATACCTGCCTCCTTAAACCAGGGGCGCAGCATAGCCGGCACACTTGTAATGATACTTAGCTTTTTCACCATTCAGGTTAACCTGCTGGCGGGCTTAGCAATGGGGGCTTTGTTATTAAAACCTTCAACACTTGCTTTTTTTACACGTGGATATGTTATTGCAGGTATAGCCCTTTATATTACTATTGTATGTCTGGTTTCTAATACTGTACTGCTTGGCCTGGTACACCTCACCGGGTTAGCCCTTGTAGCTGATAAATTAATGCACCTTATTAACCCTATATTATTTGTTGCTTACTGGCTATTTTTTATACCAAAGGAAAAATTGAAATGGACGCAAACATTAAACTGGTTGTGGTATCCGTTTTTTTATTTTTTATACACCATTATCCGGGGGACTGTAAACCATTGGTACCCCTATCCTTTTATTAATGCCGATAAACTCGGTTACAGCCAGGTGATCGTAAACTCGCTATTTATACTTGGTGCGTTTTTAATCCTGGGCTTATTATTTGTGGCCATATCACGGTCTATGACTGCAAAAAGCAATTACTCTAAGTAACATTCCTGCTATTATTACTAGTATTCAGCACGGTTGGTACAATGGTTGTTGCTTTTATTGAAGCATCTATCAATATACCAATATGAAAACTCCGCTATCACGTGCTGTTGCATTACTTATACTTGCCATCTTCGGCCTCACCAGTTGTTCGGCAGAATATCGTGAAAGAAAAAGACATCGCCGCCATGACGACAGGGTGATTATTCACGAACGTGTAATCTATAGAAACTAACGTTTATCCGGAAGGGCATAAACAAGCAAAGCCCTGCTTAAAGGCAGGGCTTTGCTTGTTTATGGTATATTAACAGTTAAAAACTTAATTATTTATGCTCAATCATTCCACAAGTGATCCCTGTGCACGGATGAAGCCAATTTATTTTTAATAAAGAAATCTTCTTTTTGCAGGCATTCATTAGTATGTATGTCTTCGTCTGCGTTAACCTTTATTACAATGCCTGCTACCTGTTCAATTATGCTTGATAGAGTATGTACTTCGCTGTCGGGTATTTGAATTGTTAATATTGCCATAGTAGTAGATGTTTAAAGTTGATAATTCAAAAATATGCAATTGCTATTACAGCAATGTTTTAAAAAAGTAAAATTCAGCTTACTCTTTGATTACATTTTTGCATTTTTTGCATTTTATAAACATTTAACGTAATACCTGCAGCAGGTATTATTACCCCTGTTTACTTGTTACACTTCTTTAACAAATTTTAACAGACCATACTGCTTAATTGCTTTTGGTAACCAGAACCCAGTCAACCAATACTTTGGCCTGCCCTGTCTTTATTTTGTTTGCCGTACTTTCTGATATCCCAAAGTAAGGTTTGGTAATTTTATTATAACCACCGGGATAACCGCCCCCTAATGCAAAGTTAAGAATGATGAATTTTTTATTATCAAAAGCCCAGCGACCATACTTTTCAACCATGGCTTTGGTTACCGTGTAAGTTGTTTTACCGTCTATTTTAAAAATCAAACTTTTAGGGCTCCAGTCAACCGAGTAAATATGCCATTGGGTAACATCAGTTCCTCCGGGAAAATGAACTCTGTAAGCAAGTGGAGTATCACCAAAATAATTCGGACCATGCAGGGCATGGCTTGTCCAGCTCGAGTCGCCTACCGTTTCCATCACATCAATTTCGCCGCAATCGGGCCATTTACCATTACCCAATGCCCAAAATGCAGGCCATAAACCAGCACCTGCAGTCATTTTCATACGTGCCGAAGCCGTACCGTAGGTAAACTCCATTTTATGCCGGGTGTTTATTCTGCCCGATATAAAATCATATTTCTTCTGTTCCTTGCTGGTAAACCCTGGTTTATATATCGCTTTTAGTACTAACGCGCCATTTTCAGCACCCTCGGCATCATCGCCCTTTACCATATATATAGTACTGGCCGAATCAACATACGCCTGTTGTTCATCATTAACGGTATTTCCAGTAACTTCTACATTCCACATACTCCTATCGAGAGATGGTTCATTAAAATCTTCAAAAAACACGGTATCGGCCTTGTGCTGTTGTGCATTGGCTTTAGCAATTAAAAGGCTCGTGGCAATTAAAAGGTAGTATAATTTCATGGCGGTTATAATTGACAACTAAAATAAGGATTTATGTTGATGACTTTTGATACTCAAATTTTACCCTTTAATTACCTTTCCTTTTATAAATTGCAGGCTAATATGTAATTACATGCACAACAGTGGCTTTTTCAGGGTATTCTTAATTATATCGGCAATCAGTTTATTATTAGACTGGTATATTTTTTCGGGATTGAAAACTTTAAGCGCCGACTGGCAATCGCACCTGTGGCGCAATGTAATGCTGTTTGGCTATTTATTTATATCTGTTGGTGTTATCGCATTGTTTCTGATAGGCTTTGGCAGCTTTAGTACGGCAAGCGGTATGCGCCCTTTTCACGAATGGGTATTAAGCCTGTTCCTTACCTTTTTTATTACCAAACTCTTTTTTGTTATTATTTTATCTCTTGGCGACCTGGGACGCTTTTTTGTTGGACTGTTTAACTTAGCCAGCGGTAACAGAAGCCAACCGGCATTTCCGGGCCGCCGTAAATTCATCAGCGAAATTGCCGTACTGGTAGCGGCCGTTCCTTTTACATCAATGTTTTATGCCATGTTTAAGGGCAAATATGATTACAAACTGCATCGTAAAACTATTTATTTTGATGATCTGCCCGATGCCTTTGATGGCTTTACCATCACCCAGTTATCAGATATACACTCGGGCAGCTTTGATAATACCGAAGCCATGCAGAGGGGCATTGATATGGCAAAAGCTCAAAAAAGCGACCTATTTGTTTTCACCGGCGACCTGGTAAACAACGTAGCCTCAGAAATTGAGCCTTATATGGATAGGTTTAGTGAGATCAAAGCACCTTATGGGCAATTCTCCATATTAGGCAATCATGATTATGGCGATTACATACAATGGAACAGTGAACAAGAGAAAGCTGCCAATCTTGAAAAATTAAAACAATATCATGCTACATTAGGGTACCGGTTGCTGCTTGATGAAAACGTAACTATTGAAAAAGGCGGACAAAAAATATCGCTGATTGGTATACAAAACTGGGGGCGCGGCTTTATACAAGTAGGTGATTTGAACAAAGCACTTCAGGGTGTACCTAAGGATGCCTTTAAAGTGCTGCTTTCACATGATCCTACCCATTGGGAAGAACAGGTACGCTACAATGCCACAACTATTCACCTTACGCTTTCGGGGCACACACATGGCGCACAATTCGGGATCGAAATACCCGGCTTTAAATGGAGCCCGGTAAAATACCGCTACCTTGACTGGGCCGGTCTGGCTAACGAAAAAAACAGGTATCTGTACGTAAACCGTGGTTTTGGGTTCCTGGCTTTTTCGGGCAGATTAGGTATATGGCCCGAGGTTACCGTAATTGAATTAAGGAAAAAAGCTGCTTAAACTTATCGGCCATTTCCTTCAAAACAGTTATAATCCTCTTACTATATTGGTTTTAAAACCATAATTCAGTGGCGCTGGCTGTATCTTATTTGATTATGGCAGGGTTTTTATGCGTATAAGCTTAAAAACTAAGGTTATGGCATCTTCTCAAATAAAGAAAATAGGAAAAAGCAATGTAAACGCACAGCATCAGAACAGCAATGTGTGGGAAGTAATGAAACCGTTTGTGCATTTTGGAATAAAGGCAACCGGTGTAATAGCTGGTACGCTGATATCTATTATAAAACATATACCTAAGCCTGGCGGCCCAAACAAGCAGGACAATAAAAATAAGATCATCAAAATATAAATATAGCCCGGTCGGAAGCCTCTATAAATCATATATCAAAACCTATTGCCCAACCCGTGAAAACACGGTGTTTGAACATTTAAAAATACAGTGTTTTCACGGATTGACCGATTGACATATAATTCTGAGTTTAGGGCTTTAAAACCCTGAAACTATTAACATGCCCATACAAATAACTGGTGTAAACAGAACCAATGGTGAGTATGATAACCCGTACCTGGCCATCAACTCGTTAGTATGGATTGATGACCATACACAAAATCGCGGAATTACTACGAGAGACGTCCTTTTTGATTGGATAAATGACAATGGTACAGCCTACATTGTAGATGAAGAAGGTAATAAAGCCAAACTACTTACCGCTACGACCAAAAACGGTTATAAATATGTTAAAACTGCTTTTGATGAAACCAAATACGACAAATTACTAAACCTTTTGGCTACAAAATAATTTAAGAAAACCCATACCTTATCTGCTTGCACCTGTCAATATTTTTTGATGGGTGTTTGTTTTTTAATGGGGTTTGGGAACTTAAAAAACAACACTAAACAGAAGATCCTATCCTGCCCAAAATTCATGATAACATACAGCGTACTTAATTAATTCATGTTATTTAGGATAGCTATTTATCAGCATTCTCGATAACATTTTTGTTCTCTAACTCTCTATACCCCTCCAGTTATACAACTGATGTTTAAACACTATCATGATAGTTTTGTTGAATTAAATTCATTTTTATTAATATTCATTGAATTTAATTCAATAAATACATAATATTACAGAATGATTGGCGAAACAGAAATATTTTTAGACAAAACAGACCTGCACATTTTACGCTTAATGCAGGGCAATGCCCGCATATCAAACGCCGACCTTGCGCGCGAGCTGGGGATGGCGCCGTCTGGTATATTGGAACGGGTGAAAAAGCTGGAACAAAAAAATGTTATCATGCAATATACAGCTCGGGTCAATCCTATAGCATTACAGCAAAAACTGCTGGCTTTTATATTCATGAAAGCATCTGATGGACCAGGCAGTAGCAATGCCACGCTCGAGTTAGCCAAAATACCCGAAGTACAGGAAGTACACCATGTAGCAGGCGATGATTGTTACCTGGTTAAAGTACGCACTTACGACTCGGCATCGCTAATGCATATTATGCGTACCCAGTTTAGCAAAATACCCAACATTTTAAGCACACGTACCACCATTGTGCTTGAAACCGTGAAAGAACAACAACAATTGGTTATACCCGAAAAATAAATATTACCATGGCTTCTGTATCACAAAAATCCGCATCTCCCCTATTGGTTATTATAGCTTTTGCAATAGTTTATATTGTTTGGGGCTCAACTTATTTTTTTATAAAAATGGCAGTCGATGGGTTTCCACCACTGTTACTGGGAGCACTCCGCTTTTTCTCAGCAGGTGTTTTGTTATTAATCTGGTGTATAATTAAAGGCGAAAAGATCTTTATTAAACGTAACGTCATGCATGCTGTTGTTACTGGTTTTTTACTGCTGGTGATAGGTAATGGTGCTGTGATTTGGGTTGAGCAAACGCTTCCAAGCGCTATGGTGGCCATCATGGTATCATCGGCCCCTATATGGTTTGTATTGTTCGACAAGCAAAACTGGAGCGTAAATTTTAAAAGCACCTCAACCATTATTGGCTTGCTTGTAGGGTTTGCAGGTGTGATATTATTATTCAGCGAACAGTTAGATGGCCTGTTTGATACCACAACCAATACCAAACTACCGGGGATGATAATGCTGCTTGTGGGAGCAATGTCATGGGCGTCAGGGTCTTTATATTCTAAATATCATAATACAACGGGTTCTGCCTCGGTAAACACAGCCTGGCAAATGCTGGCTGCCGGTTTAATATTTTTACCGTCGAGTTTTCTTCACCATGAGGTACAAAACCTACAATGGCAAAACATTCCGGCTCACAGCTGGTACGCCCTATTGTACTTAATAGTTTTTGGTTCAATAGCAGCCTTTAGCGCTTACGTATGGCTCTTGCAGGTACGTCCTGCAACACAGGTGAGTACTTATGCGTACGTAAACCCGGTTATAGCTGTTATACTGGGTGTATTATTCGCAAATGAAAATATCACACTTTTACAAGTAAGCGGCTTGGTTATTATATTAGGCAGTGTGTTGTTGATTAATCTAAGCAAATACCGAAAAGAAAAGCAAGCAAAAATAGAACTGGCCGCGGCGAAGTAAAAGGCTAAAAAAATGCAAGATTTCGAGGAGGCCCCCTCTAAATCTCCCCCGGTAGGGGAGACTTTTAGTTTTAAGCCCTCCCTTCCGGGGAGGGTTGGGTGGAGCTAATTGGTTTCAATTCTCCCACTTCCCAAATTCAAAATATTTACTAATCCTGATACCGATTGTACTTCCTTTTGGGTATTTACCTCTTTTATAATTTATTACACGCAAGGTAACCTCTTCGCGCTCAATAATCAGCTCTTCATAAAAACCTTTGAACAAAACTTTTTTCACAACCCATTTGCTGCCTAAAACACTAATTTTTATGTGTTCGGCATATATAACAACTACCCCACGTCTGCTTTTTATACTACAAATTTTAGCCTGGGCAAATGTGAGCTGGCTACAGCTGGCCAGTATTTGCGAAGTGTATAACAATTTCGGTGAATGGTAAAGTTCCTCGGGGCTGCCATTTTCTACTATTTCCCCTTCTTTCAGCACAATCAGTTCATCGGCCATCGACAGTATCTCAGCCGGATCATGCGATACCAGTACCACGGTAACGCCCCATTCCTGCACAATATCCCTGATATCATGCTGCAACCCCTCGCGGTAAGTTGCATCTACCTGGTTAAAAGGTTCATCAAGCAACAGCACTTCGGGCCGGCTAATAAGTGCCTTAGCAATGGTTACGCGTTGCTTTTCGCCACCACTAAGTTTAGCGAAATATTGATCCTTAAGTTGATAAATATGCAACATGTGCAAAGCCTCTGTTACTTTCTGTATAGCAAGGCTTTTATCTTCATCGGGCAAACCGGCGCTCACGCTATCCCAAACAGATAAATGCTGATCCATATCGCTGCCATTTTGCGTTATCATACGCATTACCTTGTGGGCCTGCTGCAATCCTCTATCTCTGCTTAAAACTTGCTCTTCTTTAAAAAACACTTCGCCGTGATCGGGCTGCAGGTTGCCATAAAGTAAATTGAGCAAGGTGGTTTTGCCGCTGCCACTTTCGCCAACTATAGCGGTTATTTTTCCTTTAGGTATAAATATGGTTATGTTATTAACACCGGAAGACTTATCCCCAAAAAAGTTTTTGGTAACCGATATGGTTTCCAGTATCAAATCATCAGTCATTCTAAAGCAGGTAATTTATTAATCAGCTTTCATCAGGCAGCGGGTACATTGCCATGAATCAAGTACCTAATCTATAAAAAAGTTTACTATCAAAAAAAGTATCTGTCATGATAATTTAACCTTACAGGCAAACAAATTAATGTAATAGCTATTCTTATATATACACAGTTTAAAACCACAGCTTATGAACAAAACTATAGGAATAGTACTCATAATTATAGGAGCCATAATGCTTATATGGACGGGTTTCACCTATACCAAAAAAGAAAAGATTGTAGATGCGGGCCCAATCCAAATATCAGCCGACAGGCAAAAAACCGTAAATTGGCCACCGTATTTAGGCGGCATATTACTTATTGGCGGTATTGTAATTGTGGCTACCTCAAAAAATAACCGTTAATTATCTAAGGCTTTAAGTACACTTACATCTTTCGTAGCCAGTAATTGATCATAATTAATCAATTTAAACTTTCTGCCAATCATATTTTTAAATTCTGGCGACAGCAGTGCATTGAGTTCGGTTTGCCTGTGAATACTAGTTAAAGGTTTACCCTCTTTTGAGTTCATCATGTTGCTGTTCATATCAACCAAAACATCCATTTCGGGACTCGGAGTAGCGGTGTGCAAAACCATAAGGTTGGGCCGTTTAGGATCGAGCTTGTTGTTCAGATAATCTAAAAACGCTGCTTTTTTGGTAGCGATGGGTTCTCCCCACATTTCCTTATAAGTCTCACCAAAGTAATTAACCTTGCTTAGTATGGATATGCCCAGTTTGTATTTGTGTGCCAGTTTTTCGGTAAGTGCACGCAATTCCGGGGTTGACAGGGCAATACCCATGTGCGGATCTATATAGCTTATTTTTAAGCCGGAAGCCATCGCCCGTTCAATTTGTGCTGATAATTCCTTTTCAATTTCATCCATTTTATACCCACTTTTGGCAAATGCCCTGGTTGATTGTGGGAAGTAGCCATCTTTATCAACAAGGCTCGGTACTGCGGTGCGCCCCAGTACTGGGCCCCAGCGATAGTTTTTCCACTCGGATGTAAGCGTTAAGTGCACTCCTACACTTACGTTAGGATATTTTTTGAGTATCTCCACCGCCTCCTGATACCAGGGACAGGCAAACTGCAGCGAAACAGAAACCGGCATACCTGTTTCGGCTACTTTCTGAGCGGCCATGTTTACAGAATGGTTCATCCCTATATCATCAAGTCTTATCATTAACCGGGGAAGTTTATCTGAAGTTTGTTGGGCCCAAACCGAGTTTGTACCTGCAACCAATAAAAACAGGCATAAATAAAGCAGATTTATCTTTTTCATAGCTCGTAAAACAGTGTAAATGAATGGGCTTATATATAAATTGAAATCTACCGGATGGCAGAGGTTCAGGATGTTAAGGTAGTAAAATTTCCAAATACAAAAGGCCGGTCATACGCTGACCGGCCTTTACTTATTAATTATATCTTAATTTTTACAATTACTCCAACAGCAAGGCGTCCTCATCGTCGGTTAAGTTTAACTGTATCGAATCGCTACCGGCAATACCTTCAACACTGCCTTTAATATGGGCAGCGTTTAATAGTACTTTATCCAATTGCTTTTCGCGCGATTTCCACATCTTTTCCATGGCATCGCGCTCTTTTTGTATAGAGAGGCGCATGCTCATATATCCCTCTCGAATGGCCTTCCATTGTTCGGAGAACTCGCTACTGGTTAAGTAATCATATAGCAGGTGCATTTTATCGCCCTTGTTATCTTGTGAACGGGCCTGATTTGACAGCTTGATAACTCCATCGCGTAGGATATATGATACCGCTTTTACCTCATCAAAACTACAGATCCAAACACCATCTTTTTCGCCAAAACAATCCATGCCTTTAGGATAGCATTGGGTAACTATCACTGCCACATCAACACCAATGCTACGCATATCCTTCTTAAGCTTCTCTATCCAGTCGGTGCCAAAAGTGTTGGTACGTTTGCTTTCATATATGATACGGCCGCACTCCTGCCCAAACTGGTTACGCACGGTTTGTACACAGTCGGCGCCACGCACACCTTTCCCTACTTCACTTATTACGTCAAAAGGAAAATAATTGCGTAACAGCTCTTCCAATATCAGCTCCTGTGCTTCGCCCTGCAATTGCATGGAGCCTTGTTCGGCCTTGCGTTTCATCTCATCGGCCAGCTTTTTCTGGTCGTCAAGCTGCTTTTCAAGTTCTTTTACCTTTAGCTGGTATTCTGTATCTTTTATGCTGTGACGTTCGGCCTCTTGTTTGCGGATTTGCTCGCTTAGCTCGTTACGCTGCTCCTGCAATTTACGCTGCAGGGCGAGTTCCATCTCTTCTTCTTTTTGCTTCAGTTGTTTTTCGCGCTGTAAAAATTCCAGTTCTTTTTGTCGCGACAATTTGAGCTTTTCTTCATTCTCTTGGGCTGAAGTTTGAAGCAGCTGCAGCTGGTTTTCATAATCCTGACTTATAGATTTGCGCAGATTTTGCTCCATCGCCAGCTGCAATTGCTTTTTCTCATCGGTTAACCGTTGTTCAAAAGCTTCCTTTTGCTGCCGTTCCTTTGATAAAAATTCCTCATCCTTTTTTCGGTATTCCTCTTCCTTTTGGCGGGTATAATCCTGCATTTTAATGCGGAGCTCTTTCTTATACTCCTCAGCCATCACCTCCTCTATCGGAAAACCAAAACCACAACTGGGGCACTTAACTTCTGTAGCCATATATAAATATTACAAAAAAATAGTTATGCAGATCAAAGATAAGGATTTTGCCGGGCGCATCAGGCAATACAAAGTACAGTAAAAGCAAACGGCGCACTCATTTGCATGAGCACGCCGTTTGTGTTAATATATATTATTTGAATTATTTTGCTTTACCAAATTCGCCGTTAGCTTTAATAGCAATTTCGTCGCTAACTACCGCATTCGGGATTGAAGGACCAAATGCAAAATCAGAACGGTTAATAGTACCTGTTAACTGAAAGCCTGCATCATCTGCCTTACTCATTGGATTAACTATTGTACCGCGGTACCATAAATCAAAAGTAACCGGTTTGGTTACACCGTGTAAAGTAAGGTTACCAGCAAGTTTATAGTGTTTATCAGAAGTTTTGGTGATACCTGTGCTTGTAAAGGTAAGCGTTGGGTATTTTGCCACTTCAAAGAAGTCGGGGCTTGAAATATGTTTGTCACGTTGGTCGTTATCAGTAGTTACAGAAGCAGTCTGTATAGAGATCTGGAATTTAGCATCACTAAAATCAGGTTTTGATGAAGTAATGGTAGCATCATAATTTTTAAAAATGCCATCAACGTCAGATACCATTAAGTGAGTTGCAGTAAATTTAACGTTTGAGTGCGCTTTGTCAACAGTCCAGGTAGTTTGTGCAGATGCTGCCGTGTAAAAAAATGCAGATGCCAACAGGATAAAGATCTTTTTCATTGTGTTTAATTTTTTTAAATTTCTTTGTTTATGAGTCAAAAGTATATATCTTTTCCAATATAAATGTTTAAACATTTATTTATTAGAATCTCATGACAAATATCGACTGTTTTAGTAGGCTTTAGGGCAACAGGGGGAATACAGGACAAATAAACTGTTAATATTCAGCTATATGTTCATCAATAGCTTCACCAATTTGTTCAATCGGAATAAATGCAGATACAGGCTCATGTTTAATATAAACCCAATTACCCGCATCGGTTTTACCAATGATATAATTAATATGCTGATTAAAAACATCAAACAATTTAGGAAATGCAGAATGAAGGCTTACCTGGTAATTCACTTCATCAATGGTTACGGTAAAAGGTTCCACAAGTAACAAATTTTATAGCTAAGCTAAACAAATAACCACAATAAATATATTTTAAGCGGGCTATTTTTCAACAATAGCATCGAGAACTATTTACAGCAGGTTTGCCTGCTAAGATTCTTTTTTTTTACTTAATAGGACTGTATATTTTGAACAAAGCCGCAATAAAAAATCAAGTTTATATAAAACTATTTGTACGCTGCAGTGTTAAGTTTGCGTTATTAATAAAAAATACAATTTGTAACTTAAAACTCTACTATGTTCATCAAAAATTATTATGCAAAAGCAGCAATGTTGTTTATTTCCTTAGGTTTAATTGCGGCGATACAATCTTGTACCAAAAAAGGTGAGTTAGACCAGCCAAAAGATGATGAAAACTTAATCGGCGCCTGGAAAAGGACCATACCGCGCCCCGCGCTTGGAGATAGTGTAGAAACTGTTGCGTTTTACGATGGTATATTCTCTACTTTAAAAGTTGATGTTTACGATACTCCTGGTTCTACCACCCCTACCAGTACACTTTATAAAGGGGTATATAATACCAATGGGGTTGTGTTATATTTGAAATTAAATGAGAAATTAAATTCTATAGATCCAAACAGCAGCGGTACTCCTATTGATGAAACTTTTTTTGATAAAGTACCCTATAAAATAAACCCGACTGCTGATACGCTTACAGTTACAGGGAGTAGTACATTAAAATTTGTTAAGGTAAAACAATAACCATTTAGGCAATTATCTATTCAATATAAATTACCGTAAAGCCTGACATTAATGTCAGGCTTTACTTTTGAATGTTTTTTATATGCTTCCCTTGGTAATATTGTATATTGTCCTTTCGAATGCCCTTATCTCCCCTCCAGGTTATTGCGATACTGTTTTAGAGACCTCAATATCGACCGGGCAATTTCATTCTGGCCCGAACTGGAGTTCAGGTATTTTTCATCACCCGGATTATTAATAAAACCTGTTTCAACCAGTACGGCAGGCATACCACTTTGCGCCAGTACTAACACACCCTGTTCTTTTACCCCATGAGTTCGGCGGCCATCTGTTTTTTTAAATTCTTTATCCACCAGATCGCCAAACTGAATACTTTGCTTACGGTATTTTTGCTGAAACGCGTTAAGTACAATAGTATTTACAACCGCATCGCTGCCATAACCATTATATTTATCCTTATAATCTTTTTCTATATAGATAGAGGCGTTCTCCCGCAAAGCTTCGCGCTGTTCCTGGCTTCGGTGAAAACCATATACCAACAGCAGAGGACCGTGCTCGGTACTTCGGCGCTGGGGTGTTGAATTACAATGTATGGATATAAACAGGTTACCCTGGTTATTATTGGCTATATCTGCACGTTTATGCAGTTCCACAAAAACATCGGTGCTTCGGGTCATGATCACCCTGACATCGCCCATTTCATCGTTAACCAGGTCACGCAATTTTTTAGCTATACCAAGCGCTATGTTTTTTTCTTTTGAATAGGCACCGTGAGCGCCCGGATCTTTACCGCCGTGTCCTGCATCAATAATCACGGTTTTAAATTTAAACCTGCTGGTACTGGGTTTAGCCGCTGCATCCTGTTGCCCCAAGCACACAGTAGCGCTAAACATACATACTATAAAAAAAATAATGGTAGTTATATAATTACTCTTAAGGCAAATTGCTGGCATGAAAAATATGTTGGTACAGGTGGCAAAACATTTCTATTTAAAGTATACCACATAGGATATTGTTTTACTTATAAGGTTTAATGTGTTAAAATTAATATTGCAAAGGTAATATTAGTTAGCGTGTTAACATAAGTTTTATAAACATGGTACTTTCACATTCAGGTTGTTATAAAGCTGGTTATTGTTTTTTGCGCCCTATACTATATATTTAACATTAATTTATATATCCGTTATGTCATTTCAAAAAACACTCTTCGTTTTATTTATATGCATCGAATTCGTGAATATAGGATGCCGCGATAAAAACCAATTACCCTATGGCAATAATCCGGCAGCCGGCAAATATTACAACATACGTGGCATAAAATTATATACCGAAGTTTATGGTAAGGGTAAACCACTTTTACTTATACATGGTAACGGTGGCAGCATGAATGCTTTTGCTGCCAACATACCCTATTTTGCACAAAAATATAAAGTTATTGCCGTAGATAGCCGGGCACACGGCAAATCGCGGGATAATCGCGACTCGTTAAGTTTTGAAATGATGGCCGATGATTTTGCCGCCCTGCTTGATACTATGCATATTGATTCGGCCTATGTTATTGGCTGGAGTGATGGCGGCATCAACGCGCTCGAATTAGCTATGCGGCATCCCGATAAAGTAATTAAATTGGCCTCAACCGGCGCTAATTTATGGCCCGATTCTACCGGTATAATCCCTTCATACTGGAAACAGGAACAGCAGGACTATAATGCTAAAAAGAATACCATATTTAAAACCGCAAAAGAAAAAAATGATTGGAAAGTTTTTTTGCTCGACTGGTTTCAGCCTAACATCAAGCTTTCGGAATTAAAAACCATTAAATGCCCGGCGCTGATTATAGGAGGTGATCATGATCTAATTCCTACGCAACATACCGTGCTCATTTCCCAAAACATCCCAAAAGCACACTTATGGATTGTTCCAAATTCCGGACACGGCACCCTGATTGAGCACAGCGATGAGTTTAATAAAAAAGTGAATGATTTTTTTGAACAGCCTTTCAAATAAAAACTAACGCGAGGTAGTAATTGCCTTTTAAAATTTAAATGTTAAAGCCGCCAATCCTGTGGCCGAGGTAAAAAATGTACCTGCTCCGCTCCCTTGAGAGTGGCCAGTTGGTGCAAAAAAATTGTATTTTGTCTCCAGGCTTAAATCAATATTCTCATTCAGCGCAAAAGTTAATCCAAGGCGCGGCGCAACATAAAAGTCAAGATCACGCTGCTTTATTAAATTTGCTTCGATATCACCAGCGTCTGTATTTTCATCAATAACAAGTTCAGGGTCAATAACAACATAATGTGCCTGATAAAAGCCCAAATTAGCCCCGCCATAAACCTTTACGCCTTCAGCTACATCAACATTATAGACAGCCCCAAAATACGCGGAGTATATTTTATAATTACTAAAAACCAAGCTACTGAGCGCAACCGATACCGAGTTGTTATCAGTATTTTCATCGTTTAAAAAGCTCAGATCAATTTCTCTCGGCTTATACGAATGATAACCCAAACTTACGCTGAATGTGAAATTATTTACAGCTCGTGTTAAACCCAAATTATAGGCTAAGGTAGATTTGTAGGCATCTTTAAGAACTCCAAGCGGCGCATCATAACCCACCCCAAACATAATTCCATACCCCGAGTCGCCTGAACCACCACCACCATAAGTTAGCGCGGCATGTGACCGGCGCTGTGCCTTTGCTGTACCAAACATGCACAGCAGCATCAAAACAAATGCAAATACAGTTTTTAAATAAGATAATGTTTTGAAAAAGCAGGCATTATGGCCCGTTTTGAAAGAGTTAAATTGATTAAGGTTCATTAGCAGTAAAAATATAAAAAAACCTTAATTCCACGCTACACATGAAAATATTATAACATACTGATATTTTTAACTTTACTTGAAGCTAATATAAAAATTACAGATAGAAAAATCCCGGTTAACAAACCAGGCGTAGGGGTATTAAATATTATAGATTTATAATTGGTTTGAATGATGCTTAAAGCGATTTATATACCTAGTAGTCGGAAAAAATAGCATTAGCTCCCATGTGTTATCTGAATACTATTGGTGCTTTTTATTTTTCTTTGTGAACGCCATATACCTGCCGTGCAAATAACTACGCCTAACAATAAAAAGCCCTCAACATATATGTGGGCACCGGAAATCCCTCTTGGCGGATAAATAAATAACGACGAAAGATCGGGTAACAGCAAGCCAAACAAAGGAAAACTCGAAAATATCCTAAAAATTGCTAATTCTTCCATATCTAACAATTTGACAAGCACAAATTACACCTTTTAGGAATACCAAGCAAATTTATTTTCTTAAAAAGTAAAACAATATTTCTGATAGATTAATTTAATAGCATATTCGGAAATATTAAATCCATGACATACAACGACCGTCTCGTCGAAACCTAAAATTCCGAGTCCAGAAAACTTGTCATACAGTTTTAAAGCATGCTAGCATTTATTAAGATAATACTAAACTAAAAAGGCATCGCCCTAACTAATTCAACTATATTGTGAAGTATAGCCGGATCATTATCAATAATTTGCTCCAGTTCGGTATCAGATGATACATATAGGATAATAAAATTACGGGCCTGATTCCAAAAATTGCCGCTCATTAATACTTTTCCTTTGTTTTTAAGATTTTCATAATAATTAATACGCTCCTTTATACAAGGCTGTTCAATACTATTACTTTCTTTCTCTTCAAAAAATAGCATTACGTGGTGAGGTTCTTTATAGGATGATGTTTGCGTCATATTGAAATGATTTTTATATTTTGATTTTATTTAAAAAAAAGTTATGACTGACAAGTAACCTCAGTAAGTATATTGCCGGGTGCATTAAAGTAGAAGCCGTAACTGCCCCTCATTTTACCAGGTGGGTGCTCTGTTGCAACGCCACCTTCAACAAGGCGGTTATAGATACTTGTTACTTCTTCCTGACTATCAACAAAAAAACCGATATGAAAGGCATCCGGATAAGTAATATTCCCATTCTTGTTGAAATCATTAGCCATCAATACTAGTGTAAAACCGTCCTTTCCCTCTAAAACAGCAAGTACATTATCACCTTTCACATCTGTACATTTAAAGTTAAAGTATTGTTCAAAAAAATTGATGCTGCCAATCACATCGGTTACAGGCAGATTAATATGGTTAAGTTTCATCTTGGATTACAATAAATGAATGTTCGTTTAATTATTCAGTTAAATTTTTTTATGGTTTCAGTGCTTTTAAAACAAGCTCCAGTGTTTGCATCATCATTTTATCATCAAGCTTAAAAGTACTGTTTACATGGCTGCTCCCCTGGTAATGATATTTTATTAACTGGTATAAAGGTGCAAATGCTACAGACCAGTATACCTCAAACGGCAGGGAAATAAGTTGTTTTTTTTGAATGGAGTTTTCCATAAATGGTCCCAGCACAGATCCAAAATTGGTAGTAAGTGCCCTGCTTACCTCTTCGTAATAATTAGTATATCGCATAATTTCAATAAATTCCATTTCGGTTGGGAAATTTATAAAATACTGCATCCGGTTTTGCCATTGTATTCTTAAACCAATATCAAAATCCATTTCAGGCGAAAAATCTTTTAAACTGCAATTTATCATCTGCCAAGCCACTTCCAGGCAAAGTTTGGTGATCAAGTCATCTTTATCTTTATAGTAAATATAAATTGTAGCCGGTGATACATTGGCTGCTTTAGCCAGTTTACTAATACTAAACCCGTCAAGACCATGCTTAACTATAATTTCCATAGCCTTTTGGCGTATTAATAACTCTTTATTTTCGTCTCTTGGTCGCATTACAATACAAATATAAATGAATGTTCATTCATTTAAAAATTTATTTTTAAATTTCACATATTCGTTCCAACAGCAAACAATTTTGTATACAATTTGTACTATGATAAATTTTATTTATTTTGTTTAAATAGTAATTATATAATGCGTACCTTAGCATTATCATACTAAATGTTAGTAATTATGGAGAAATTAATAATATTAAGAATGTTTTTTTGTTTCCCACTTTTTGGGCTGCTTTTGCCGGATGCAGGAATTCTACTTTCAAAAAACCAGGGTCACATTCCCCTGATTCATGTAGCGATCGAAATTTCACTGATTTTTTGCATCCTTATTTGCACAGCCGTCATTACTTATGGTAAAAAACGCAATCAAGCCCATGCTAATGAAACCAATGAGGCATCTTTTTCTTAAAACAGTTTCGCTTATAGGTTGAAAATTACACCTGTTCTATTTTTTATCTAAACCGGATACTCCTGGGGTTTTTATGCCCCAAATTTTTCATTTCTTTAACTTTAAACTGGTTTTTCAGCTAAATTGCATCACTTTTATTTTCGGTATAGCCTTTGTTATACACCCTGTTGATGCTTTTACTGAAATTTGTAAACTGTTATTTGTAAATGAAAAAATTCTTATTCCTGATTTTTTTACCCCTATCTACATTTGCCCAAACAGCAAGCACTTATATTCAAAATGGGAATGCAAAGTCCAATACAAAAGATTATAAAGGTGCCATACAAGATTTCACACAGGCCATACTGCTTGATGATAAAAGTAGTGAAGCTTATTTTTACCGCGCAAATGCGTATGGAAATCTTAAGGATAACAAGGCAGCCATTGCCGATTACGCCAAAACAATAAGCCTAAAGCCTAATTTTGCCACAGCTTATTATTATAAAGCGAACGCTGAGAGTAACATAAGTGACTATCATAATGCCATTGAGGATTTTAACAAAGCCATTGCGCTTGAACCCCAAAATGTTAAGATGTACCAATACCGCGGTAATGCAAAATCAAATATTGAAGATTATGCCGGCGCTATTGTCGATTTTACCACTGCCTTAAAATTTACTCCAAAAGATGCAGAGTTATATGAATTCAGAGGGTTGGCACAAAACAATAAGGGCGATTTTACAGCGGCTATCAGCGACTACAATGCGGCAATTAAGCTTAACCCTCAAGAGAGTGAATTATACAGATATCGTGCCGGTTCAAAAGGGAGCCTGAATGATGATCATGGAGCTTTGGCCGATTACACTACCGCGTTATCATTAGATCCACAAAATGCAGAAGCTTATTTTTACAGGGGGAACACCCGCGGTAACCTTAACGATTTTAAAGGAGCCGTTGACGATTATAAAAAAGCTGCTGCAATAAACCCTAACCTAAAAAACCTGTTTTTTTATTTGGCCAACGCTGAAAATAAAATAGGCGACAGTAAGGGGGCACTTGAGTATTTTAATAAGGCTATTGCCCAACTTCCGGCAAAGGCCGATTTGTATTTGTACCGAGGCCTTGTAAAGAGCAACCTGAAAGATTATACTGGAGCAATAGACGATCTGAACCGCTCCATAGCGCTTGACTCCAAAAATCCGGAAACATATCAAAACCGGTCATCTGTTAAACTGGAATTGAATGATAGCCAGGGCGCCAAACTTGATGCCGACACAGCTATAATGCTAAGCCCAAAGAGTCTGAAGGCTTATATCAGTCGAAGTAAAGCGAAAATGGCGCTAAAAGATACCGCAGGCGTAATAGCCGATTTGACACTGGCCATTAATATTAATAATAAAAATGATGAAGCCTACCTTGTACGTGGTGATGCTTACCGTAACCTTGGCAACAGGCAAGCAGCAATTCGTGACTATACAACAGCTATCCAGGTAAATCCGCATTACACTTATGCTTATTTAAACCGGGGAATCGAAAAAGATAAAATAAATGACCCGGCCGGCGCGGTGAAGGACTTTGAAAAACTGATAGAGCTCTCACCGCAACGCCAGGATGCTTACTTGCGTTTGGGAAAAGTTTCTAACTTTTTTAAATATACCGGCAAAGGGGTGCAACTGTTTACTAGCGCCATTGCGTTAGACCCTGCAAATTCAAACTTCTATCTTTTCAGAGGTGAGGCAAAAGCGGCAACGGGCGATAACAAAGGAGCTATGGCCGATTATGATACCGGTATTTCCAAAGACCCTAAAAATATAGCTCTGCTATTAAAACGTGGCTTAAGCAAAGCTGGCTTTGAAGACAACGCCGGAGCCCTCGCTGATTTTAACGCGGCTATTAAAGTTGATTCCGCATCTGACACCTCGGCGGTACTTTATCAAAACCGCGGACACATTCAGGCAAGATTAAAAAATTATAAAGCCGCTATGTCTGACCTGGATAAGGCGGTTTCTATTTTCTCTAACGATGAAACCTTTTTATTTAGGGGCGATGTAAAACTGGCGCTTAAAGATTATGCCGGAGCAGCCGATGATTTTCATAATGCAGTTTACATAAACGCTAATAATGCCAGGGCTTATGCCCACAGCAGTTTTGCCAAAACCAAGCTTGGCGACGAACAGGGAGCTACTGATGATTTTGATAACGCGCTTAAATTTGGTGAAGGCGTATATATTTATACCGATTTGGCAGCTTTAAAAACAAGCATTAATGATGCGGCGGATGCGCTTAGTGATTGCAACACGGCCATGAATTTAAACCCTAAATACGCTGATGCCTACCTGCAACGCGGGCTTGCAAAAATAGCCCTAAATGAAAAAAATGGCGCTTGTACCGATTTTGCTAAGGCTATTGAACTGGGATCAAAAAACGCTCCTATGGTGGCGGACCGTTATTGTAAATAAAACTTATCCGGCTTTTTTATCCAGATGTAATTGATCGCGCAGCTCTTTGATCTCAATTTCGTAGGCACGCATACGGGCGTGCAAAATATCTACTTCGGTACGCATCATTTGAATCTCAGTAATCAATTTGGCCGATTCCGGTTTATCTATTTTTTTCTCGCCTGTTCCTAAAATGAGCCATTCAGGCGAATATTTAAGCTGGAAACAGAGTTTGCGGATTAAATAATAACTAATATCCTGCTTCTGATTGATCACTTTACTGATGAAACCCTGGTCTACGCCAATAGCCCCTGCAAGGCCCAGCTGACCGCCGTATTCCTTTACAATTACCTTTAACCGTTTTATTATAGCTTCGTCAGACATATATGACTGCAATAATAAACAATTTGTTTATTTGGCAAATATTTATTTCCTTTTTAAAAGATCATCTTGCTTCTACCATTTGCAATAAGTCATTTAGTTGCTTGTTATAGGTTTGCATGTTAATATGGCCGGAATTGTACTCGGTGGTTATTCTACTCAGCTTATTCTGTATCTCGTCTCCTTCCGGGGCACTCTTCAAAGCTTCATTTATTCTATTCAGCTTAAGACCTAAACTTTGCATCATTAATAACGGCTGCACGTCACTGGTTTGTTTTAACATAGTACTTACCTTACGACGCTGCTGCTCATCAAATCTTAAAATCAGATATACTACTATCAATCCCATAGCTAAAAACAAGTAAAAATAATCCATGACTGCTGCTAATGTTTTGTATATATGTTATTACGACATTTTTAACACCGAAGTTGCGCCAGGGTTTTAAATTTTTCAGAATCAATCAACATTATCAGAGATAACCTATGTTGTTGCATTTTAAAGTTTTACAATTAATAATGCTATACCGGTCAATTATCAGAAAATATTTCACGAGGATGATTTTTAAATTCCGGTATAAAAAGCGGTACTTTGTAAAGTATTACGGCTTTTAACCCTTATAGCGTTTACTATTATGAAACCAGGAGACAAGGTAATTTGCATTGATGACAGGATAGATCCGGAAAAAAGTGAAGAGATAAAAAGGGATTTCGAAATATGGATTACTAAAGATAAGGAATATACCATTCGCGAGATATTGGATAACAATGGCATTGTACCCGGTATATTGCTGGATGAGGTACATAACTTTCCCAAATTTTTTAAACTGATTAATCGTTTCCAGGAACCGGCTTTTGCACAATGGCGTTTCCGCAAGCTTAACTATGCCAGCCAACCTGCTGAGGCTGTTAGCGAGGTGGAGGAACTTGTTGAGATTGAACAACCAGAAAAGCAGCAGGTAAAAGTGAAATAACAATACTAAATTATTGAAAAGCCTCTGTGTCATTGCTTTATTGCTTACAATGACACAGATTTCTTGAAGATAAATAAATGAATAATATGCCATTTGACATACCATCAAGCGACAAAAAGAACTTATTCATAAGTACACGCAGCTTCCGTTTCTACCAGTTGCGCAAGGATAGTTTTTAAAACTGCCTCCCTCGCCCACTGCTGCTCAATTACCACGGCATCTTCCTGGTACCACTTTAAAGGCGCATTTATTTCAATACGGGCTTTATATACGAAGTTTTTGGTAGGATGCATTTTACTACCCTCATAACTGTTAAAATTTTCCGCTTTTATTATTTTGGCAAACTCCCGCGCTTTAATATCAAGCTGCAGGCATTCATCAAGTGAGTTTTTGAAATCATGCTTGTCTTCCAGCCAAAGGGTAAGTGTTTCATCAGTAAGGTCATGGTCGGCAATGGCTATGCGGCTGTAATCATAATCTACAGAAATGATGAGCCACCATAATTGATCTTTTAATTTTTGTGCAATTTTTATCATTGTATTTGATTTTTAAGTGTTGTAAGCCTTGTTTACTACTAAGGTGTTTAGCATGTGCTATCTGAAAGCCGACATCCAGTCAGGCAGATATTTCTGTATCGCTTCAATTTCTTTACTATACTTTCTAACTGTTGCCTGATAGGCCTGGTAACGCAGCAGCGGTTCATGATTTGCCAGGATTGTATTGCTGTTATGATCATCAGCGTCATTTGCAGATTGTTGTGCGTTTAAAGCGGAGTAAGCTATGTACATGATTTAGCTTATTTCTGTAATACATATTCTTTATATTCTGTATTAAAAAAGTTTGATCTTATCAAAATAAGTGCTATTTTAGTAAAATCAACAAGACAAGCACACAGAAATATCTTTATTGCAATCAAGAATAAACTTTAAATAAATTTCATCATGAATGAAGCCCCGAAATCAAATAAAATCAAGATCATTCGTCCCGAGACACTGGAATTTATTATACTTTACAATCAACTGAAGGGAAAAGCCTTTACCGGAAATGCACAACTGGCAGAGGTACTAGGTTTTAATTCGCCAAGCTCAATTACCGAAATTATAAAGAGCAGACAAAACATCGATCCGGAAAAACTTAGAATATTTAAAGAAAAATACAGCGATCTAATTGATGGCAAAAATACAAGCATAAATCAAGAAAATACTACAACAAATAAAGCAGAAGCTGGTATTCCGATGTATGAAATTTCAGCTACTGCCTCTGGCGTAGAAGTATATAATGATATTAATGATTCTATGCCGGTTGGCCGTATGAACTTTCCGGGAATTGAGGATTGTGATTTTGCATTGCCTGTTTGGGGGCATTCTATGTACCCTTATCTCGAAAACGGCTGCTGGGTGGCTCTTAAAGTAATACATGATAAAAAAATACTGCCCGGCGAAGTATACTACATAGAATGGGGTGAATATCGCATGTACAAACGGCTGCTGGCAGGCGACAATGCCGACGAAGTAGTTGCCCACTCTGATAATACCACCGAAATGATTGGCAGTCGGCTTAAATACGCTCCTTTTATTATTAAGATTGTCGACATCAAAAAATTATGCCTTGTAAAAGACATCCACAAGAAGCATAATCATTAATTTATCGCCCTTAACTATTAATCAGACGATAAGTTGGCCTTTTTACAAGGTAACACAACTTGTATAATATGGACTATTTCATTAAAACACACCAATATTTATTATTTAATACACAAATGTTTGTAAAACAGTTTATTATGTATATTTGTATACTTTACCCCATTAAAATAGCATGCTGGTTAAAGCACTACATTTTATAAGCGACTATTTCAGCGTTGGAAATATGCTGCAGAATATTGCATTTTATTCTCTCCTGCTTTTAATGATATGGGTAATCATAGTACAATTAAAGATGAGGCCATATAAAGTGTCTAAGCGAATCAAAAACACTTGACTTGAAATCAACATACTCGCCTTTAACATACGAATTAATACCCTGATCAACAGCTTATCGCAAGAAATAAAGACATACTTGTAAAATACAATAGCATAAAACTCCGCTTTTTTTTCATTTGGGTTTCCAATTTATATGATGCTCATCAAACAAGCTACCCTAACAGATGTTCCGCAGATTATGCTACTCATTGCTGAGGTTGTGCCGGCTATGATAGCATCCGGCAATTTACAGTGGGACAGTAATTACCCAAATGCAGTTGTTTTTACCGATGACATCAACAAGGGCCAGCTTTGGGTTGCCGAAGTAGAGGGGCACATTGCAGGCATCAGCGCCATTACAACCGACCAGGAAATCGAATATGCGCAGGTAGGCTGGGATCTTACCGAAATTGCAATAGTCACTCATCGCCTTGCCGTAAGTCCTCAATATAGAGGCCTCGGCATAGCAAAGGCATTACTACAACAAGCCGAACAAGAAGCCCGGAACCGAAACATAAAAACGCTGCGTATTGACACCAATACAAACAATGAAGCTACTCAAAAATTATTTCCAAAACTGGGATACATTTATGCGGGAGAAATTAACCTTGGATTCAGGCAGGGTTTAAGATTTTACTGCTATGAAAAAAGGCTTTAAACATTAAGATTCTGCTTATTAATTAACTGCATATATTATAGGTTTTAAAATATGATTTAACATACAGCAAACCTAAAAAAGCTGCGAATAGGTTACTGCATTACGGCTTAATGTATCAAAACTAAATATTTATCAACATTTGTCCATTTTATCAACACTATGCTTACGTATATAATATAATACTTATATATTTATTTTAATAAACCGCCAAAAACACCATCCCCCGGTGTTAAGGCAACCCTAAATTATAATAACTAAGATGATGGAACCTATTATGATGTTTATAATCGCTACTATTATTGTAGCCATACTTTTAGTTGCATTTAATAAGCAACAGGAAGATAAAGTTAGCGATCACTTATACACCAATGACGTACAACAGCTGTACCAGCTCACTACTGCTGAATACAAAATTAACGCCTTGGAAAATCACCAACTTAACAAATTCAACCATATTGAAGGGACAGAAATGCCAAATATCGCCCAGGAACTTGATCGGCTCACCACGGCATTTAACAATGGCGAAATTCCCCTAAACGAACTTAATTCAAGACTTGATTATTTATTAAATATGTTTAATACAGACAATTCCGGTATAATGCAAGCCTATTAACTTTATGGTTTAAATCATTAAATCTTTACAGAAATAACACCACAAAAAAAGCCGGGCAAAAGCCGGCTTATATATTCAAAAAAGAATAATTTTTTTAATTTATTAGTTACGTCTAAAACCACCTTTACCGCCGCCGTTAAAGCCTGGACCTTTGTCTTCGGCCACGTTAACGGTAATTCTACGGCCATAATAACTCGCTCCGTTCATACACCTTATCGCTTCTTTCGCTTCGTCATCATTAACCATCTCCACAAACCCAAAACCCTTACTCTCTTTTGTTTCGCGGTCTTTAATAATTCTAAGCGACTTAACCGGCCCAAAATCACCAAAAACTGCTGTTAATTCAGCCTCATCTACTTCTAAAGGAAGCCCTGCAATAAATACTTTCATCAATGTCTTTAAAATTTGCATAAAGGTACAAAAAAATGAGCGCATTTTGGCGGATGCCTTGGCAAATGATGAACACAGTAGTCTTTTTTACCTTAAAATTACGCAGTACAGACTAACTAAGATTATTAAAAAATCAGGATCCCTTATGGATAAAACCAAATACGTTATTTGAGTTGTAGTTCAAAACTACCCTCAACAGGATAAAATGGTGAATTAACCTTATCGTCCTTAGCTAAAAAAGTAGTAAAAGTACCTTTAGCGATCAGGTTTTCATCGTTATACTTCTCAAGGCTTATTTTGCCAGAATCGTCTTGGTCGGTGTATTTGCTTAATGTGTATTGAAGTACAGGCTTTTTATCATCCATATGAAAAAGGAACTGACTACCAGCCACTTTATTTTCAGTATCAGATGATGCAAAGCCTATTGAGCTGATACCAAAGCTCATAGTGTGTGCTTTATTAATGGCTGTAATTCCAAAATATTTATTGTCGCCATTATTCACATTGATAAATGCTACCGAATCTGTAGCTGCATCAAAAGTATAGGTAGAATCTTCTATAGTAACTTTCAGAGTGCCTTTGCCAGCTAAAAAATTGCCCGGGGTATTGATAATGCTCAGTGTAGACACACTATCGGTAATAGCTGTTTGTTTAACAACATCCATATCCTTTACATTCTCATCTTTTTGGCATGATGATATCATTACCGAGAAGAGTAAAACAAAGGAAATGAGCCACTTAGTAAACCGAATACTGTTCATAGGCAATTACATGGCTAAAGCTAATAATAAATAATTAAAAAAATTTCTCTCACATGGAAATTAATAAATATTTAACACTTTTTTACAATTGCCCAATAATTGTAGTAATCAAGGTGTTACTCTTAAAATTAATTCGGTCTCTTAATAATTGAGTACAGTGTTTCGACAATACAATTAAGATAAAATTATCGTTTAAAAAACTTCGCCAACATTTATGAACAGCCCTCTTGAACCTTCGCGGCCAAAGCCGTAATCAATAGCTATATTGGTTTTTGATACCTTGTTAAGCTTTATACGCAAGCCAGGACCAAAAGCCGGTTGAATATTTTGCAACCGTGTACCTGGTGCAGCCGAAAAAGACTGGGCGTTTATAAATGCCACACCACCCAACAATCCGTTACGGGTTATCTTAAAACGGTACTCGCTTTCCAAATATACCATCTGCGCGCCACGGAACCGGCCTTGTATATATCCCCTGCCTGTTGTATTACCCGGATCGTGACCTGTTGCCGGCAAATCAAGATAGGCCGGCCGGCCATTGAGTATTAACCAGTTGTACGACCAAAAGGCCAGCACATTATCTGAATGTTCAGGGAATTTATAATACTTGCGTATATCAATAATCAGGGAGCGCCAGGCAGTTGTACTACCCAAAAAGGTATAATTATCCCGGTACTGCAACGAAGTATAAAATCCTCGCGACGCGTTTATGGAATTGTCCCTGCTATCAAACAGTGCGCTGAATGTTATACCTGTAGAGATGGATTTCTTTACCGGCCCATACTTTTTAAAATCAGAAATTTCGCCATTCGCCTGCCCTTTTTCAGACATGTTCCAGCGGTCATCAAAAATATAGCCCAAACCGGCGTAGAAATTACCCGTTATATGTCTTAATACGGTTTCATAAAATCGGAAAAAACTATAATCAAGCGGATTTTCATTGGCTCTGTCGGAATTACTGCCTAAACCAAAACTGCTTTGAGGGTACTTATAAAACCTGAAATCGCCGATAAAATCATATTGGTTATCTTTTGTCCATATATTTGACTGTAACGGAATAATCACCTGTTTTTTTTGTGTATAAGCCGGATTAGCAGTAATGGTGGATATGCGTGTGTTCGGCGCCGTTCGAAAAACCACGTTACCTGATAAAGTTCCGGCCAAATCAGTTTGTAAAGTGTACCCTACCGCCGGCACAATAGATATTACCGGTTTTGTAGTTATGGAATCGGCCTTGCTTTCCTTATAATTTTTATCAAATACCGACTTTATTACATCAAACAAGTCTTTCTCAAAAGTAGTATCGGGATGGGCCACTACAAGCGTATCTTTGAACTTGGCATGCCCTAACGGAATATATCGTTTATCCTGCGCATAAAGTTTTGTATTACTAAGTAATAAAGCTGTGAAAGCAAAACCTAAAACAAATATTTTTTTTATGCGCATTATAATATTGCTAAAATAACCAAAGAGTTATTAATTGCAATCAATAACCAATTAATAATCGATCTGTTTTTTGTGATGCTGTTACCGGGCCTTTAACCGTGGATCAAAAGTAAATTTACTTACACTGCTAATCTTTATTTTTTCATAATCGGGATGGGCCTGGTTAAGCAAATAATTATATTCCATATCTATAATAGCCGAGGGTACTTTTAAAACGGCGGTTTCCATTTTTCGCAGCCAGGTATCGCCCAAAAGCTGGGTTATGGGATAATTGATCACCTTGTACCAGTTGGCATTAAGTTTTGCCAGCCGCGTGGTAGTAATTTCAAAAACAGGCAGTGAATCTGGTATAGTTATTATAGCAACTGAGAAATCGCCGCTATATAATGACGTACCGGGAGTATGTGCCAGTTTCTCAAGGCAAGAAAGCGCGAGTGAACCACCTGTGTAAATTATATATTGCCCCATCGAATTCCACCGCCCGTCAATTCCTGATCCTTTCCGATCATGGGCATATTTGGTTTGACTTATTCGGTAAACATTCAAATCGGTAATGGGTATTGAGTTGTAAGTAATATTAAAAGTGATAAGTTTGCAAATTTCAAACCCGTCACTCAAAACGCATCATTCACAACAAATTAAGCTAATACACCGTAATCAATACGGATAAGTTGATTTAATACAATGCTTATACCGGTAAGCGTATCAAGCAAATCAAAAGGAATAGCATCAATACCGGGGTTATAATGCTTAAGCCAGCTTTTAAATTCATCAAGAGAGCCAAAAGTATCAATCCCTTTATCAAAAAGCTCAAAAAGCTGTATAATGTGTTCGCTTAGGCCACGATTTAATTCTCGTGAACCCTGTATGTGTTTACGCAGGGTTGGCTCGGTAATATCAAGCCACCTGGCTATATCAATTTGTGTGGCGCCGGTAACCCGCAGTAAATCGGTAATGGCATCAGAGCTCAATCCCTTCTTTATTGCACCCAGCTTAGCCAGTGGCGATTTAAAATAGGTTTCATAAGGCATTAAAAGATCATTTGCCATTAGCATAGCTTCGGTTTCGGGCATTACATAAGGGCGGGAAGCAGCACGCTTAGCACTGCTTAACCCATGGCTTTTAATTTCTTTATCCATACACAAATGTAATTATTTTCTATTTAAATAGAAAATAATTCTCCCTTATTTTATATAAATCTATACCCCTATTTCAAAACACTGTAATTATCGGTCATCAGGGATTCTCCAGACATGGCATTACTCATTAAAAATATTTTACCAAAAAAATTAGCAATAATTAAATATATTCTCTATATTTGATCTAATTATTCCAATTGTCATTTAAATCATAATGAAAGCTCAGCAATATTATTTGAAGTCGGCTTCGGTGCTGACCAAACATATCAACAGGTATTTTCTGTATATTGAAGGCAAGTACCCTACCGAACAAAAAACAGCTAAAACAAAAGCAAAGATCGCAAGCGAACAAAAAATATTGGATGGCGAGCCCGCAACCATCGCGGGGATGGCACTGTTCCTGCTTTGCCAGCAAACAGGAATTTGAAGCCTATGAAGAGTCGGGGAAACACGCCAATATACTAAAAAGGGCCCGCCTGCGCATAGAAGCGGCTTACGAAGCTCGGTTTTATCAAACCCCAACGGGAGTTATATTTGCGCTTAAAACCATGGGATGGAACGATAAACCGACAACAAGCAAACCAAGTGATAAAACCGATAATACACTGAAAGTTGAAATTGTAAATAGCGACCCGCTCCCCGCAGGCAGCGAAAAAGAGGTTACATTTTAAACCATATTACTTAAGTTGTCCCCCTCCCCGCTTAAGGTTCGTATTAATTATTATGGCAACTCAAAATAATAAATTTATTCTTTACAAAACTAACAATTTTAGTATATTTGTATTCTTAAATGCCAAATGGCATTTATATCATAAATACTCGCCTTCGGTCTTTCTCTTATATCTGAGGCAGACCTGCTGATAGTTAATTTATAAACTGGCTTCATTTAGAGTCACAAATTTCATAATAATAATGATGACCGATATCAACGCCCCGCCTTTCAATGGCATTGGTGGCTCCATCCTTTTTTGGCAAAACTATATGTCTGCAGCGCATGTGGTTGTCAATCAGGGAGGCACCAGTTCGGGCAAAACTTATGCCATTGAACAGGTACTGTATTGCCTGGCTTGCCAAACCGCTAAACTTGTAATTACTGTGGTTGCACAGGATATTCCCAACCTTAAGGCAGGAGCCCTGCGCGACGCGTTAACCATTTATTCTAATTTGCCGGCGCTCCAAAACATGATAAAAGCCTATAATAAAACCGACCGGATATTTGAATTTAATAACGGCTCGGGTAGCCATATTACAGCAGGAGGTAAACAAACTTAAAGACAATAAGAAATCATGAGTTTGAGAACATTTTTAAAAAGAATATGGCATAAAATCGAAAATGTTTTTGCTGGACTGCCAAATGAAATCAAAGTCGCTTTACATATTGGCATTTTAATTACCGAAAATATTAAAACTTTTGTTGATTCATCGGCAGCAGACCTTCTGACTATGTTAATTCTCGGCGACTTAGATGATATAATGAAGGAGAAACTTAAAATCTCTCCCTATCTTATTATGTGAATTAAAACTGGTTGAAAACACTTTAAACGTTACTCAGCCCGATGCTATAGCAAAAGCAGCAATCGAAACAATAAAAGCGATGGATGAGAATATAAAAGGAGGGATTCTTCATCAATTATCTATACTAATTGCTCAATTGGCAGCAGATGGTAAATTAAGCTGGAGTGATGGTGTATACTTATCGCAATGGTATTATGAACAGAAGTTTAAAACCAATAACTAAACAGAATTTTGAAGTGCCCAGGAGCAGATTCGAACTGCCACACCCTTACGAGTGCCACCCCCTCAAGATGGTGCGTCTACCAATTTCGCCACCTGGGCTTTTTACTTACAAAAGTAGGGTCATAAGTCAATAATTGACTTATGACCCTTTTCTTCACATCCGGCGTGCCCGAAGAGAGACTCGAACTCTCAAGAGACAATTCTCAACGGCTTCTGAGACCGCAACGTTTACCAATTTCGCCATCCGGGCTTACTCTTAATGTTTTCTTTAAATCAAGAATCAATGCTTCTAATAATTCTTAAATATAAATACCAACACCACTTAAGTAATAAGCGTGCAAATATAATTGTTTCCGTCAATCCGTCAAATTGTAATTAAATAATTCAAAACTTGAATACTTGTTGATACTTGACTTATTTAAAATTAATTTCGATAAACAGTATAATTATCCCATATTCTAATGAAAAACAATTGTCAACTCATTTTCAGCATCTTATTCATTTTTTCATTTAGTCCGACAATCACAAATGCGCAAGCTATAATACTTTTACAGCAGAATAAATCAACAAGTATCAGAGGATTATCAGTTGTAAATGATAAAACCGCATGGATAAGCGGCAGTAATGGCTATATAGCAATAACTCATAATGCCGGAAAAACATGGGAGTGGCAACAGGTAAAAGGCCATGAAAAATCAGAATTCAGAGATGTAGAAGCATTTTCAGATAAAGAGGCTGTGATCATGAGTTCTGGTACTCCTGCGTTAGTACTAAAAACAGTTGATGGAGGTAAGAGCTGGCAGGAGAAGTATATTAAAATCGATTCAGCTTATTTTTTTGATGCAATGGATTTTATGGACGACCGACACGGATATATTCTTGGAGATCCTATAAACAACAAGTTCATGTTATTGGAAACTAAAAATGGTGGTGAAACATGGACAGAAATGAAAAACGCTCCAAATGCTTTACCTGGTGAGGCTGCGTTCGCAGCAAGTGGAACGTGTTTACGATTAAGCAAAGATGGAACAATATATATAGTTTCAGGTGGCAGAAGTAGCAGGATGATTATTTTATCTCCGAATGACAATAAATGGAAATATGCTGATTTACCAATTCCTCATGGTAAAAGTAGCAAAGGCGCCTTTTCTTTAGCGATAGAAAAAAATACAAGAATAATAGTTGGTGGCGATTATGCAATAGATACTAAAACTGATTCTACTACTGCATTGTATACTATTCATCCATATATGAAATTTACTGTCCCTCTTAAAAGTCCTGGAGGATTTCAATCATGTGTAGAACACATTGATGATAATATATTTCTTTCAACCGGCACCTCCGGCAGCAATCTAACTATGGATAGAGGTAAAACATGGAAGCAAATTGATGGTACAAGTTTTAATGTTTGCCGTAAGTCAAAGGTCGGAAAACTGGTTTTGCTTGCAGGCAATGATGGCAAAATTGCAATTTTTAAAATATAGTATATTGGCAATGAATACCTTAAAAAATACTTTAAAATTAATTCAAAAAAGGCTTGCACCCTATTTCAAATACTTCTATATTTGCACCACTTTAAACGGAAACGGTAACAAAACCGAAAAAGTTAAAAGTTTGATTCCGTAGCTCAGCTGGTAGAGCATAACACTTTTAATGTTGGGGTCCTGGGTTCGAATCCCAGCGGGATCACAAAATCCGATTTAAGGAGAGATAAAGCCATTCAAAAGAATGGCTTTTCTCGTTTTAAATGGCTTCTAAGGCACTTTTTTATTCAGTCAGGGTCAAAACGATTTAAGCCGTTCGGTATACTATTCGGTATACTGTCAAAAAAACCGAATTTAGTATACCGAATTATGCCATTAGTTCAGTTTGGGGTTGTGGTGGGGCCATGGTTTAACCTCAAATACTGGCTAAATGAAAGTAAATCAGGAACTTTCAATCTTGTTCTGGCTTTGGAAAGCTAAACAAACCTCAGATGGGATGGTTCCCATCTATGTACGGATCACCCTCAATGGATTAAGGGATCAGTTCTCATCCGGCAAGAAAATCAGGGCAGAATACTGGAATGAAGAAACCGGGTTCGCCATTAAAGCATGTAAAGACGCTGCAACAATAAACACCTATATCACTTATACAACCAGGGAGCTGGAAAAGTGCTATAACCTGCTTTGTGAAGAACATGAAGATGTCACCGCTAAGATGCTGAAAGACACCTACCTGTTCAAACCAGAGCCTAAACCAACATTGTTGCAGGCATTTAAAGTGCATAACGACGAGTTCGCAGAAAAGGTAAGCAAAGGCAAGGGAACAAAAGGAACACTGGGGCGTTATGAGCGCTTACAGCGAAAGGTGGAAGCCTACCTGAAAAAGAAGTTCAAAGCCACAGACATTAACCTTGACCAAATCCAATATTCTTTCGCATCAGGTTTTTATCATTATCTATTGATGGAGGATATTGACGAAAACACGTCCATGAAATACGTCAAAACTTTAAAACAAGTAATGGCGAAGGCCGTAAACGAAGGCATGATCCCTCAAAGCGCCATCAATAACTTTAAATGCACATACAAAGATCCGGATCGCGACTACCTGGAGATGGACGAGATTATCAAAATGTACAGTAAGAAGATCAGCTGCCAGCGGATTGCAGAAGTCCGGGATGTATATATTTTCTGCTGCTTTACCGGCTATGCTTTTGAAACAGTGTATGCGCTTGAACCGGAAAATATCTTTACTGGTGTCGATGGCGGCGTGTGGATCACAAAAGACCGGGCCAAGTCAGGCACGGAGGAAACCGTACCCCTATTACCCATTGCATTGGAGATCATCGAAAAATATAAACGCCACCCCTACTGCGTCAACGAAAATAAATTGTTGCCGGTCAATAGCAACCAGCGGTTTAATTCTTATCTGAAGGAACTGGCAGATATTTGCGACATCAACAAATTATTGACCACCCACACTGCCCGCCATACCTTCGCGACTACAATTACTTTAGAAAATGACGTGCCCATAGAAACAGTAAGCAAGATGCTGGGTCATAAGGATATCCGAACAACCCAAATCTATGCTAAGATGACCAAAAGGAAAATCAGCAACAATATGAAAGTACTGCATGATAAACTATTTGAAGTTAATGGTACGCTGAAACTAGCAGCAACCGCCTAAAAAAATGAGGGCACGACCCCAAAAGGACACCATAACGGTCAAATCGTTTAGATAGGTTTGCCCTCATTTAATTTAAAAACACATGACAGTAGAGCTAATAACAAAGGACGATTTGGAACAATTCCGGCAATCGATGTTGCAGGATCTCAAATTGCTTTTAACCAAACGAACCGAAGAACCGCAGAAATATTTGAAAAGTTACCAGGTAAAAAACATGCTGAAGATATCAGGCGGAACCTTACACACTTTACGTGCAAACGGCACTTTAAAATTCACGCGGATCGGGCACATCATTTATTACAATTATGAGGACATTATGCAACTCATGGACGGTACGGCTAAAAAAACTAAAAAATAAAAGCCGGTAGTCCGGCTTTTATTTACGCGTTCTCATCATCCAAACGTTTTAATATGGCGGCTTTCATCTGGTCAATATATTTCACGTGGCTTACTCGCTTCCTGCCGGAGATAGATTGCCACCTCCTGAATGGTCGCCCTATGGTTACCTGAAAGTTTATCTCCAGCCAGCCCATAATTTCACTAATTCCAGCGTTGCCATTATTGACCTGACCAGTCAGCCAGATTCCATAAGCCATTTCCGCCAGGTTAATAGCTTCGCCCGTCCACTTTAACGTCACTCTCCTCTTCGATATGCCGGATAAGGCTTCTGCTTCTTGCGGGCTATACAAGCGATCCGTTAAAAAGTCCTGTATCCGCTCGTTGGTTATAAACCTTGCAAAAATATAATCGCCTGCGGTAGAAAATTGAGGATCAAAGCCCTGCACGTCGGGGATCAGCGAGCTTGGCGGCTGAACATTGCGGACAAATAACAAACCATCCAATTCGGTACCGTCAAGCACGTAATACTGATGCATAAATTTATTCTGGTCATAATATTTCCGGATATATTTTAATTCCTGTTCAAAATAACTTTTAACCACTTCGGCTGTATCAACCGGTTTGCCTGCTTCGATGGTAAAAACATCCATAGCAAATAAATGCCGCGCGATGAACTGAGGCTTTACATGTTTAAAGAATTCGATTTCCTCATCTGTTGAAGAAAAGGGCTTCTGATTTAACAATGCTTTGAGGTCAGCAATTGCCTGCCTGATACTGTTGAGCTTACCATTCAATCTCTGACCTGCTGGAATTCCCATTTCATCAAATAATTCCAGGTCTTCGTCAAGTTGCACTAAGCGTGCTTTTGCTTCTTCGATTATCATAACTTCAAATTATTTTTTAACACCATTTTTTAAAACATGCGACAAACTTGAGGTAAAAGACCTTGGATGTAAAGTGGCTAAGATTACAGAAAAAAGTGCCATGAAAAAGGTTTTCATTAACGTGTACTTGAATCGGGGGATATTCACGTGTCACCTAATTGTTTCACATTTTTGCTTTTTTTGGATTTGTAGCGGTTGAAATACTACAGAGGGAATGTTTAACTTTGGGTCATAGAATAAAGAATGAAATAAAGAGAGACAGAAAAACGACATATAACGACACTATTAACCTTGTTACAGGGAATCGGCTAAATTCAATAAACACACAAGGGGGTAATAGACTGATCGTCCACGTAATGCGTGGGCATTGGTTTACCCTGTGTGAAGGTTCTTAGCCGTACCTCCTGTAACAGAAGACTGGTGACCCACGCTAATTTTTTTATAAGTACAGGAATGGAAGAAATGCTATTAATCCCCGTAAATCAGTTAGAGCTAAGCACAGACTGTATTGAAAACCTGCAAAGCATGCATATAAGCAATCTTCATGATCTGGTAAAAAAGGGATGGCAGGGATTAAGGGAGACGGACGGTTTCGACTATATCAGATTTAATGAAGTCGTCAGACTGTTGACAAAGCACGATCTGATTCATTTATTGGAAAGACCTTCATAATACCGGCCACTAAAGCCAATTAGATATCATAGTAGAGGTTGATATGATGGATCATTTTCTCCAGCCAGCCTTTTACATTTTGTACCACGCGATCCGGGAAAGGTTTATTGTTAAAGTGATTTCGCATACTCTTTTTAGAGATATTCTCCGCTCTTTCAGTCCTGATATGGTTTGAAATAAATTCATAGAGGTATGAATTGAACTTGGTGAATATCATCTTTACTTCCAGCATCACCCTGAAGAAAAACATCAGTTCAGCCAATGTAACAGCCACGGTGAAATAAAATTTCGATGGAGAATCCGGATTGGTACTTTTAAAATTCTGCAAATACAGCTTTTCTTTTTGTTCAAGGTAAGCGATCTCAGCCTCAAGACTTTCAATAACCGACAGTTTCAGCGGCTGCACTTTTGGATCAAAGGACGGTACTGCTTCCTGTCTTACCTGACGAAACACCTTTAGTAAATATAATAATTGCTCCTGCTGCTCCTGGAACGATGCCTCGCCCATAGTAATCCTTTCAATGTACTTGATAAAGAAGGCATATACCTGGATACTGTTAAAGCCTATACCGATAAAAAGTTTTAATAATTCAAGGTCCAAGTCAGCTGTGGGTGGGTCATCAAAGAAATTTGAAATAACGCCAAGCGCAAGAATCAAATAATCTAACTGAAGCCATGTTCTTAACGCAAACTTTTCTGAGCTGCCGCTTGATTCTATAAAATTCCCTATCAGGGATTTTAGTTCCATACTAAATTCAAAACGGGATACCTTAGCCTCGATTTGCTCAAAGAAGTGTTTGTGCCTCATCCTATAGCCATGTGCAAATCCCGATGGCAAATCAGAACTGACATCAAAATGAGCGGAGAAATAGGTTTTGATATGTTCAAGCAGCTTGTGTATTTCGTCGATAAACCATTCCATGACTGGCGATATGGCATGATCCTGCATATCTTCTGATGAAAACCCTTTAACACCGGAGGCAAGGTAAGCCAGCTGTGACTGTATGCTCGTGATGTACAAAGTTTTTGAACGTTCATCCAAACTGGATTCAAACTCGGTTTCGATTTCCCAGCGAATAGTGTTCAGCGCATCCGTTACGAAGACCTTCAGATCTTCGAATTCTGCTGCGGTTACATTCTCAAAATTGTAACCCGAATAAGTCTGAACAAATCCTTTGAGTTTTGAGAGAGATGCGGCCATAATGTTTTCCTGGTAAATAAAGGTATCAGTTCATTTTGGATCAAAAAAAGGCTGTATGATCGATTTTAACCATTAGGCAAAGTTACAGTTTAATTTTATCACTTGTGATAAAATTGAGAGACGCAATTTTTAAAATAATGTAAAATCTGCCTTTTGCGTTAGGATGGCTTTTTTGTAGCCACCCCAAGCCACTTGACCCGAACAGTGGTATTTTGCTTATTTGTTAAAAAAAACTATAAAAAAATGATCGATTCTGCCGCATTTATACAGCGCCTGAACCGTTTCAAACCCTTATCGCTAAAGCTCTCCAGTTCGTTAACAGACGGCATCAGGGTAAACAGGTTTGAAGCGCAGGAAACGTTTTTGTCGCCAGGTAATTATGCGGCGGCCATCTATTTTATACAGTCGGGTATCGTAAGAGGTGCTATTGAAGGAGAAGCCGAACGGATGACCACATGGTTTAAACAGGAAGGCGATCTGATTATCCCGCAAAACGTATTTAATCAGCAGGCAAGCGAGGAATATATCAGTGCCATCGCAAAGACGACGGTATTGGCAATTCCAATCAAACACATTCAGAAGATCATGGAAAACAGCCCCGAGATGATGGGATTAGCCATATCGCTGATATTGGAAAGCCATACTGAAGGCAGGTACCGGGAAAAACTGTTACGAATCCCGGCAGCAAAAGACCGCTACAATTTTTTAGCAACACACGAAAACTTCATCCTGAAACGTGTACCTCATTATCTAATCGCATCCTATTTGAACGTTACTAAAGAAACATTCAGCCGCCTCCACAAGGGCTTGGCTTATTGATTTACCTCAACTGACCGATTGAGATTTCTTACAAAAATCAATACTTAATCCACTTTAAAAAGAAATGCATGTCAACTTCGATTAGACCTGTGATTTTTAATTTTACTGGTTTGCGCTTTTTGAATCAAATTTATCACAGATGATAAATTTATTGATTTTTAGCAACTAACTCGTTGATCGGCCTCTAAATATTTTATACGGTATTAAAAATATTTGATACGGTATTTCATACATCTTAAATACGCATGAGCAGTAGCTTTAACCTTGTTAAATGTCCTGCTTATGAACAGCCATCTAAAAGAGAATCCAGGAGTTGTACCTGAAATTGCTGCTGGTGTGGAAATGGAAACTTTGCCTGGCAATATAATGCCTTTTGATTATAGGTCAATATTGAATGGTTACGGAATAGCCTACGGCGATAAGAGTCCGTACCTACATGTTGGAGAAGAATTCAATTATCCGGGTTGGCTGTTATACATATCTGTTGTAAGGCAGCAGATGAAACCGTTACTGGAATCAATCTTACCTGCAATAGACGCTCCTGGTATTTCATTTATGATTCCTGAGAATAGCGCAGTTCATAGCATGATCCTTTATGGCGCATTGGGTCAGGAAGAGATTGGTAAGATAATTACCCTTTGGGTAGCCGACGGAAATAAATTGGTTGAAGTAGCCAAACAATTGATACAGATCACCAACCAATTTCAGGGGCCTGCCATACCGACTGCCAAGCTGGTCGGCGGTTGCGTTTATAGTGAATTTATACCAGAAAAAAATCCAGGCGTATCCAAGTCGAAAGAAGCTGGCCAATGGCCTTTCGGCAAAATAAATCCTGAACCTCAGCAGTATAATAGAAAATGGCTGCGTAAAAAATATTTTTTAGCAAACCTGTTAAAAGGAGATGTTAAGGGGAATGTTTACCGAGGCCTATACTTTAAAAGGTGGTTTGATATTCAGTGGTGTTTAGTAAAGCAAGGAAAGATAAACCAATGTTTTGATGACGTAGGAAGAACCATCAAAGACAGGCTGGAATGGCAGTTTACTACCCAACAGCAACTTGCACCACATATTCCTTTACCTAAAGCCTTAGATTTATTTCATGATGGTTCAGACACCTACCTTGTTACGGAGTTTATTGACGGCGTTTCGCTATATGATATTTTTAACATCCTACAGGAAGGAACTACTTGGTTTGCTCTCCGGAAAGAAAACAAAATATCAATTTTAAACTACCTGCTAAAAACGCTGGAAATCATTGGCGCATTCCATAGTAACGGATTCGTTCATCGTGATCTAAGTCCCGTAAATTTTATGGTTTCCGATAGTGGCACTTTGTATGCTATCGACATTGAACTATGTTATGATCTAAATACAGGGCAACCTGATCCTGCTTTTACGCTCGGCACACCGGGATACATGTCCCCGGCTCAAAGCCGCCTGGCAGTGCCATGTATTGCAGATGACATCTATGGCATCGGCGGGCTGCTTATCCGCTCATTTACCGGCCTATCACCGACCAAGTTCGGCACAAATCGCGATGAGAAATTCTACCAAGACTTCATTTTTCATATTGGTAATCAGCGAATAGCTGCCTTGATCTGCTCCTGTTTGGAAACAAATCCGGACAACAGGCCCTCGCTTGAATCCATTAAGCACAGTCTGGAGGTATATTATTCCATAGTACTTACCGAAAATAACCTATTGCCAGGGAAAATTGAAAATGAATTGGATAAGGCATCCGTCAGAGCTATCCTAAGCAATGCAATGGACGAATACTACAAATATCCGTTATTGGGAAAGGATGATCTCTGGTATGCGCAAACAGAAACTGCAGACCGGGTAATTGCAAATGAATATAAAAGCTACTCCTGGTATCCGGGATTCCATTCCGGAACCAGTGGTATAGCTTATTGCCTGGGGCTTGCGGATCAGCAATGTTATGATTTGGATAAAGGGCGGGAAATATTTTACCAAAACCTAAATAAGGCAATAGGCTATTTCGAACAAAGTACCATTAATATTGATCCAGGTCTGTTGAATGGTGCAGCAGGATTTTGTGTCAGTTATGCGTCGCTCATCCGTTATGGCATCGTTGAAAAGAATATCAACAATTTTGATTTTATCGCCCGACTGCTTGACTTAAATAACGAAATGCTGAATCTTGGAGATGGTATTGCCGGTCAGGGCCTTGCATCAATGGTCTGTGCCGAAATATTAGAATTCCCGGCATTTAACAAAAAAGCAGACGAGATTGCGAACCGACTAATTGCTGATCAAAATAAAGATGGCTCATGGTTAATTAAAAAGGATAGCGGATCTAAAAAGGGCGTGAAACATTCAGGACTTTTCTATGGCATCGCAGGAATAACTTACTTCCTATTAGAATATGGCCTAAAATCTTATAGTGAAAGCGCTAAGTGCTCTGCATTAAAAGGCCTGAATTGGCTATTGAACCAACGCCGCATAATAAACGGACAGCACGTCTGGCCTGTTAACTCAAAAAATCCATCGGTTGATCCCTGGATGTCGTTTGGGTTCAGCGGTATTGCCTGGCTGTTTATTAAGGCATTTGAACATTTGAAGGATGACAACTACAAGGATGCAGCGGTATCCGCATTGTTGAGCCACCCATATCATATTGAAAGCAACTATCTATGTCAATCTACGGGTCTGGCTGGTTTGGGGGAAATATACCTGGACGCATACCGGGTGTTTAAAGACACGCAATGGCTGGATAGGGCCACACACATCGCTTCTTTCATTTGCCACTGCGCAAAGGTGCAAAATGATGGTAGCCCGTATTGGCTGGAAGGCAGTGATAATTTACCGACGGCGGGCTTTATGACCGGTAACTCAGGTATACTTCATTTTTTGCTCAGATTCAATAATCCCGATAAAATAGGGTTCCCATTATTATCCATTTGATTAGACTCACATGAAAAAGGAATTCATTGCAGATATTATGGTTGCACTCATTTTCATGATGCTCCTTTATGCCAGTTTTAGTAAATACGTTGATTTCGCGGGCTATCAAAGAGCCATGCACAACCAGCCATTCCCTTCATGGTTTAGCGATGCCCTGGTTTTCGTTTTACCGCCAATGGAAATCATAGTCGCTATTTTACTTGCAATAGACAAGACCAAGGTCACTGGCCTGAAAGCAACAGTCGGGCTAATGACGGCATTTACTTTATACATCGTTGCGATCTTATTGCACCTATTTCCAATGGTGCCGTGCACCTGCGGCGGAATTATCAGGCTGATGAGCTGGCCTCAGCATTTATTGTTCAACCTGTTTTTTATTGCCATTGCCATTATTGCTTTAAAAATTACGGTTGAAAATCAGCCTAATAAAAGCTATCAGATTAGAAGTTCACAGTAAATAAAAAATATTTCACGCGCGAAATCAGGTTAAAGCTGGTCCTGAGTTTTAAAACCGGTAATTTTTAACTTAAATAAATACCATTATGAAACGTGTAAAAATGGCCTTTATGGCACTGGCTGCAGTAGGCAGTATTGGCAGCGCATTTGCATTTAACCATGCAGGTAAGAAAAACTTAACTACTTATTACGCTGTACAGTCGGGAAGCAGCTTTATCTGGCAAACCACGCCGCCTGCACACAAAAGCTGTCAGTCGACGGTTCAGAATGTTGCCTGTACAATTGTGACCGCAACTCCACCCACCAACGGGCAAATGCCAGCAAATCAAACTGTGACCAACCAGGTTTACAGGTAGGCCGAAAAGCAATAACGCCCTTTGCACTTTGGCAGAGGGCGTTATAAATTAAGGGGAATGTTTATTTCAAATATAATTAATACAGCTTAATCACCTAACGCTTTTTTGACCTTTGCAATCAGGTCTTTTCCATCGTCGAAGCGGCAATCTATTGGGTTTTCACACCAGTTTCCCCTTGCATCAATTAACTTTAACGTCGGGGCACTATAGGTATTGGTTTTTTTATATAAGGGGTCAGACATACCATTTCCTCCGGTATAAAGATTAAATTCTGACGGGGACGTCGTGTAAAGGCCTCCGCGCAAACTGCTCTTCCAAAGTTCAAAGTTTTTATCTGAACTTATGCTGACAAACAGTACCCTGGGATCATTTTTGAATTGCTCCTCAACTGTTCTTAATTTGGGAGTAAGTTCCCGGCAATTACCACAGCCAGTAAACCAAAAATCAAGTATTAGCACTTTACCCTTAAAATCTGCCAAATGGTGAGCAGTTTTGTTTGAGTCGAGCAGTGTAAAATTGTAAGCTGGAGTACCAGGAAGTGACTGGCAATACAAATCAAGAGCGGTTTTGAAGTTCTTTTGGGTGAGGAACTTTTTTGCATCATCGTAACAAATGGCAATATCATTCGACTTGGGTGCGGATAACATTAACGCTGCGATCAATTTTTCTCTTACGAGGCCAGTATAGCGTTTTTTGAAATACTGATATTTTTTCCAAAGGTCCGTGTTGTCACTCAATGCGCCAAAATCATGTTTTTCAGCTATTTGGCGCAATGAATAGTCCTTGATCATGTTTTGTGCATAACGGTAATCATGAATCATGGATTTTAGATCAGACGACTTTAAATTTTTATTTCTGAAAGGGAGCCATACATCATTTAATTGTTTCCGGATGGTGTCTTTTTGCTTAGAATTGTAATCACCAAAATAAATAACGTCATAAATGTCCCAAATGGGGTTTTGGGCATAAGCCATTAATAAGTTCCGATCTACAGGATTGAGTTTCCTTTGCTTAATTACATAGTTTCTGCAAAGGGTTATGGCTTTTTGTGAATTTTCAATAACTAACTCAAATCCGGATGCAACCGATAAATGCCGGCTTTTCGTTGCAGCTTCCTGAGCCAACGAATTCCAAATCCCATCCATTTGTCGCAACACATTAGTTTTTAGCGCTCCTTTACCAGTAACATCATTTAAGGAAATGTCTGTGCCGGTTACGTGAAGCGAGTCGCCTTTTTCAACGATAAATATATTGGGCGTTATCCGTAGTTTCGGGATGATCAAACGACATTCATAGGGCCCATTGTCTTGTAAGGAAACGTTAATAGTGAAATGATGATCTGACACGGCTGATGAATATGAATTGCGTAATTCTTTGGCATTGAAAGGGAATTCCCCAAACTTGTAAACCAATAAACTTACAGTGTCCCCGTTCTTAAGGTGCGGAAAATCACCTGTTA
The DNA here is from genome assembly GCF_034262375.1 of Mucilaginibacter sabulilitoris. Taxonomy (NCBI): domain Bacteria; kingdom Pseudomonadati; phylum Bacteroidota; class Sphingobacteriia; order Sphingobacteriales; family Sphingobacteriaceae; genus Mucilaginibacter; species Mucilaginibacter sabulilitoris. The sequence continues at coordinate 3,077,740 of NZ_CP139558.1, read as the reverse complement.
AAATTGTCCTTTGCCGCTGGCAAAAAGCCATCGCAGTGCTCGTCATGAGCAGGCAAATCAATGTTATCGTTTTCATAATAATCCGTGTTAACTTTACTTCAGCGTGGGTTCTGTGGGATGGGATTTAAATTGATTTCATTATCAGGTATCGGAAGCGCGTACCGCGGATCATTGGGTGGCAGTGAATAAATCGTTCCATTAATATTTCTGTACAAGGTGATCGCAAATCGCGAATCTTTATTTAACCTCCTTAAGTCGCTCCAACGAAGCCCCGTAAATAGTAATTCCTTTCGCCGTTCTTTTAATATCTGAAGCAGCGCATCGTCGGCTGAGCTTGCCGATAAATTAAGATAGGTGCCGGTAACCCACCGGGTTACCAAAAGAGCATTCAGATCGGTCATGGCACCTGCTACATTATTGAGTCTGGCCTCGCATTCTGCTTTTGTCAACAAGATTTCATTTGTGGCAATGGGTGCTGAAAGTGCATTATTGTAATCAAACTGGCTGTTGAATTCAATCTCACCACCATTGTTGTAAAAAAATATAGCCAGACGCAAATCATTCGGATCATTAAAAGATTTGTAAACATTACTGTCAACCTGGGCCTGAAAACCGTTTTCGTCATAACCGTTCATGCTGGCATGAAATATTTCTTCCGGTGAAAAATTTGGATATACCGGGAAAGCTGAGGGGTTGAGTTTGTTAAAGTCCTGAAGCTGGCTGTATAATCCGAGGCAACTGGTCGAATATTGAAGTGATTTGGAATAATTGCCCATGACCAGGTAGATGCGTGACAAAAGACCAAAGGCCGCCGCCTTTGATGGCATCGTTTTAACCGTAGGCTGATCAGGCAATAAGGGAACTGCCGCAATGAGATCATTTATTATCTGGTCATAACATTGACTTTCGGTTGACCGGGGGGCCTTAAAGTTTAGATCGGGCGTTAAGGGCAGCGGTATTCCTAAGTCCTTAATAGCCGTTACTGAATCATAAGGCATAGCGAAAGCTTGCACCAGGTTATAAAACGATATTGCCCTATGAAATAAGGCTGATCCCTTTATCGTATTATATTGTGTCTGTTGGTTGCCCGACGTCTTTATTGATGGCAGGACATTTAATATGGTGTTGGCATAATATACTGCCTGGTAGGGAAAGTTCCAGTCGGCGACGTTTGAGTTGGCTGCATACAGCTCTCTTGCCCATATATAGGCATTTTTGCTTGCTGTGAAACTGCCAGCCCACAAGCCTGGGTCAACAAAATAATCGTCAGTCGATACCAGCCCGAGCGATGGATAGTTCCGGTTAAAAACGTTTTGATTATTGATCAGCAATTGCAGATCGCTCAATGTAGTTGGAACATTTAACGCCTGGTTGGGCTTTGTATTTAATAGGTCGTCCTGCTTTTTACAGCCGGACAATATTGCTGCGCCAATAACCAAAAGGGACAATAAATAAAATTGATTTCGAGTTTTCATCTTTCCGGTTATTTAAAATTCGTTTTGAGACCAATTGAATAGGTTCGCGGCAGAGGCAGGCTGGTCATGCCGCCACCTGCAAGGGAATACACATCCGGATCGAGGCCGTCGTGATTTGCTCTCCATAGAATACCCACGTTATTTACGTACCCATAAATGCTCAAATTGATAAATGGAGAGTTCCTCCAAAGCGATTTTGTGAGATCATAACTCAGCGCGATATCCTGAAGCCTGATATGGCCGCCATTGTCAACCAACGATTGAGAAAAAGTATAAAAGAAGTCGCGGTTGTCATTGACCAGTGGTAGTACCATAGAAGGTACTGAGGTATTCAGTTCATCACCTGGCTTTTGCCAGCGTTTCGTAAAATCCTTATTGCCCAGCCAGTTGTTGAACAGCGCGCCATATTGTATTGATGATCGCCTGAAAACGTATCCAAGCTTATAAACCATGTTAAAGGAAAGTGACCAGCCATCGTAAATGAAGCTGTTTCGGAGCGATCCGAAGGATGTAGGTCTTGAAGGGCCGTTGTACAGCAGATCGCCAATGGATGTATTCTTGATGATGTTGGAATAATCTGTGCTCAATTGTCCATTGAGGTAACCCTGCGGATCGCCGGTGTTATGGGTCAGTGGCCCTGATTTAAAGCTGGAAATGGCAAACAGCGGTGCGCCGATCAATGGTGTAATTACACCGGTATTGCCATCACCTTGTGTCAGGTATGATGTAAGTGTTGACTGGACGCCATACTTCGTTACCTTATCAAAAGCATAACTATACAAAAATGTAGTCAGCCATTTGAAATTAGTATGGTAAATATTCCGTGTATTGATGGTAATGTCCGTACCATGCCCGGTCGTGCTTGCGGTATTTCCAAAAAATGAACTGAATCCGGTGGATGGAGGCAATGAGGTACTTCCAAATAGATTGTCACCTTGTTTGAAGTAAAACTCAATCGTCCCGTTTACCACATGGTTTTTCGAGCCAAAGTCAAAGCCCAAATTTATTATCCGGTCCTTTTCCCATTGCAAATTGGGATTTCCGGGATTGGCGATGATATTATAGGGAGTACCGGTATAATAGGCGTTGCTTAATTCCTTCAAAGTGGTGACTGCTGTCGCGGTTCTATTGATATTGCCGTTGTATCCAAAAGTCAGCCTGAATTTGGCATCGGGAAGCCATGATACCCTATAAAAATTCTCCTTGCCGATATCCCACGAAAGCCCTGCTGAATATAGTGGTATCGCCTTCTGATTGGTGTTAACGCCAAACAGGTTGGATTTATCTATTCGCCCGCTAATTGATAAAGTATATTTTTTATCATACGTATAAGCTGCATTTGAAAAATAAGAAATGAAATTATCCGTGGTCTGAGAAAAGCCTTGACCGTTCGGGATTTGCATCGACCCTGTTCCTCGCGGATACAGGCTATAATAAGAGAGGTAATCTATGTTGGAATAATTAGCTGCGGTGTTTTTATTATAACCGTATGCAGTTGTCGGATCATTCAATTTATTCACAGTGGAACTCCATTCGGAACCGATGATTGCTGTAAAAAAGCTTTTTTGGTTCCAATCTTTGGAGTAATTCAACTGCCCGCGCAAATGCTGGGAGTTAAGCGAAGCATTGGATTGCTGTAATACGCCGCCAACAGGTATGGGGTAGGATAATGAACCGTCGGGATTCTTCTGTGTGAACTGGTTAATCAGGTTTCTGGCGTAATAGGTGTCCTGACTATAATAATTATTGTATGATGATTCCGTGTTCTCAAAAACATATTTTAGTTCGGCGCTCAATCCGGCAGGCAGCGTATATTTTAATCCGAGATTGATCCGGTTATCAAATGATCCGGAACTGTTATCTGCACTATGTAGCTCATCCAATGGCCGGTAATTCCAGTCAAGATAGGCTGCATTTGCGAGGCTGTTAATAAAGCTTTGGGCATAGCCATGTACAATCGGCAACGCATTTCCGCTGGCATCAACAATCTGGGCATAAGGATACACCTGACTTTTACCATTAATACTTTTTATACCCATTAATGGGCTATTTTCCTTGCTATCGGTTTTGGTGTAAAAGAGTCCAGCAGATAGCTGTAAATTTTTAATCGGGTAAAAGTTATAACTGCTGTTAATAGTGATGCGGTCATTCCAATTGCCCACTTGGTTACTTAAATCATTATCATACCCCAGCGAAAGGAAATAATCGCTGTTCGTGCCGCCGCCGCGAAAATTCAGGTTGTATTGCTGGTCAGCCGATGCTCGGTAAAAGTATTGTTGAAGCTGATCCCGGATATCGATCCCCCTTAATCCATTAATTTGAGCGGTCGCGTCTGCTGCGGAAATCGTTCCTGCGCGCTGGTTCGCCAGGATTTGAACAACGGGCGAAACAACCTGGTAGCCTGAACTCAGTGCGCTGTTGTAAAACCCACTTGAAAAAAGCGTTTGTTCTATGTTGATGAAATCATTGGCATTAAGAAAGTTGGGGTCATAAAACAAATTTGGCTTCTGACCAATGGTTAAATTGGAATTGAATTCGACAGCCAGCTTTTGGTTCATTTTCCCTTTCTTGCTGGTAACCACAATCACCCCGTTTCCGGAGCGGACGCCCCAAATTGACGCGGCAGCGGCATCCTTTAATACTGTTATGCTGGCTACATCATTAGGATTGATATTATTCAAATCCCCATCGTAGGGGAAATTATCCAAAACGATCAGCGGCTGGTCATTTGAGAAGAGCGTACTATGCCCGCGAATACCAATATCGGTTGACCCGTTTGCTGAACTGACTGAGTTCCTGTTAAAAAGCAAGCCTGGTACAACGCCCTCAAGTCTGCTTAAAATATCTGTACTTACACGCCGGTTTATTAAAGCGCTGTCAATTTGTACAAATGATCCTGTCGCTCTTTCTTTAGGCAATTTTTGAAAGCCGGTTGAAACGATGACCTCTTTGAGGACTGAAGCATCGGAGATCATGTAAATGGTCAAATCGTTTAGGTTAGAATTCCCAAATCCGACTTGTACAGATTTGTACCCTATAAAGGAAATCTTTAGAATGCCGCTGGTATCGGTACTCGATATTTTGAATCTTCCGTTAGCATCGGTCACAGTTAGTTTAGCTGTTTTGCTATCCACAACCGTTGCTCCGGGGAGCGGTGTATGGTCATCAGCTGAGTATACTCTTCCGGATATTGAACGAATTTTGAGTTGTTGGGAATAGCTTGGTTGGACAATCAAAAGTCCGAATATCAAAATGAGCGCCCCAGGTATTTTTGGTTTCAGTAAAGGCCATTTTGGGCAAAAGACAGCCATTACGAGGTTAATCGTTAATTTTTTCATGAAGTAAGGCAATTATTGAGATGAGCGACTAAAACAAAAAATTAACGGCAGCCGGCAAACGCGAATTAACTAAAAACTGATCTTGGGCTGCCGTTTCCCTGTATTCATTCCGGGTAGCAGATAATGTTTTTTATGGGATTTTGTAAGGGATAAGAAATGGCTTTGTGTTGCACAAAGCCATACGCCAGCTGCCCATTAGCCGTTATGAAAAAAACCGGCGTTAAAATCCCTGAGTAAATAATCATGTCAACATTAAGATGCAGTAAGTCTGTAAAAAGTCTTGCTTGTTGGTGCTGGCTATTGATTATATTGCGCATATTTTTAGTTAACCGAAGGTGGTCAATTTTATCACCAGTGAGAAAATTAATCGGTTGACTATTATTATATGTTGGTTGATTTTTATAACTTTAAAGCCTAATCTTACTTAATGGAAGATCAAACATTTGCGAAAAAGCCCTTATCGATGGGACAGAAAGTTGAACGTATCCGTGTTTTCAGAGGAATCAAACAAGAGTTCCTTGCTAATAAGTTGGGTATATCGCAACCACAGGTTTCTAAGATTGAGCAACAGGATGAAATTGAAGACAGTCTTCTAAATCAAATTGCAGAAATTTTAGGCGTTACGCCGGAAACTATTAAAAATTTTGACGAGGAAAATTTAACCTATCATATTAATAATCAATACAATTTCTATAACACAGAGATTAAGGATAATGCAACCAATAATTTTGTTTTTAATCCTATTGAAAAAATAGCCGAACTCTATGAAAGGTTGTTAAACAGTGAAAGGGAGAAAAACGAACTTTTAAAAAATCAAAGATAAATAACCACTAATAACCGGCCTGATATATGGAACAAGAAATTCAAGAAAAGAAACCACACATTGGAAGAAAAATTCGCGGGGTACGGGAACTACGTGGTCTTACTCAAGAATATGTTGCGAATTCTTTGAAGATAACAAAGCAAGCTGTTTCCAAAATTGAACAAAGTGAGTCGGTAGATGATAGTCGCGTTGAGGAAATAGCTAACGTTTTGGGCGTTACCACGGCCGGTTTAAAAAACTTTAATGATGACTCAATCCTCTATAGCATCAATTTTCACGATAGCAGTACTGCAGGTAATGCCTGGATAAATCCTCGAGATTGCACCCAAATTAACAATCCGATTGAAAAGGTAATAGAACTCTATGAAAGCTTACTTAGAAGTGAGCGTGATAAGGTTGAAATACTTCTTAATAAAAGCAAAGGATAACTACCTAATACTTTTATCTTTCCTACGCCTAAAAAATCTATCCAAATTTTCCATCGCATATCGCATAGCATTTTCATCGATTGACAATGGATAGAGGTTGCCATTATCCAAATAATTGGTACCATTTGCAATTCCTATCGCCCTGCCAATAAAGGGCATTTGCAGTATATTTATTGTATCAATATTTGCCTCAGAACTTAATTTGGCAATCTTTTTTCCAGTATGTTTCGAATTGTGAACCTCAATTTCGTTGGATATTTTATCAATTTCCTCTCTGCCTAAATTGATTTGATTAAATAATTCAATTATTTTCATAATTAGATCAATTAAGAATGTTGTTTTGATTTTTCTGCCCTTTGGTATGTATCAGTTAAGATTTCGCTAATTGCTTTTTTCATCCTATTTAATCCATCCTCAGAATTAACATCAATTTGGCAAAAAAGGCTGTCATTTGATTTGGCATGTAAAACCATATAATAAATGCCACCCACCAACAAACCAGCGACCGCCCGTAAATCAACGTCTGTATTTGCAAAGTACGGATCGGCCATATCAAAAAACGCCTCACCTAATTTTTCACGTTCTTCGGCAATTTCAAACATTATTTTGCTTCGCTCACTTATTTGCCAAAGTACGATTTTTTGCATTTCATCCTCTTTTGAAAAATAGTCAAGCTGATTAATGAGGAGGGTTTCCAATATTTTTCGCGTGTCCTGGGTTTTATTTTCTGCCATTAATTCACCAGCATTTCCGGAGGCCTCAACCCAATAATCTTTTTTACGCACATAAGCTTCTACCAGGTTATCCAAACTTCCGAAATACAGATTAATCAATGACCTGTTGAGTCCAGCAACCTTTGCAATATTTAAGGCATTTAAGCCTGTATAACCTTTCGTTCTTATGATACAGCCAACTGCTTCAATCAGCTTTTGCATGGAACGTTCTTTACTGTTCTTTGCCCCATTGTAGGTTTTCTTTGCCATGCCGAGTATTTAAATACTGGAAATATGCAACTTTTGATTAACATATTCAAACGCATTAAGAGCTTTATCTAAATGTTCACGAGTGTGTGTTGCCATCAAGCTTGTTCTTATTCGGGCATTTTTTCTTGCTACGCCAGGATAAACAATGGTGTTAGCATATATGCCTGCTTCCAGTAGTAGTCGACCTGCATCACCTGTTTTATGAGCATCACCAATTTTTACGGGGATTATTGCCGATTCGGTGTTACCAATGTTCAACCCCAAATCTGTAAGTCCCTTTTTAAAATACCTTATATTTTCGGAAAGCTTCGTTCTCCATTCAGGTTCTTCGTCAATGAGATCAATGGCCTTTAGCAGACCTGCTGCTGCGGGAGTCGATGTAGATGAAAATACCTGCTGCCTTGATTGAAATTTTAAAAAGTTTATCATCTCACGATTTGACACAACAAAACCTCCAATATGCCCAAATGCCTTGCTTAAAGTCCCTGATATAATGTCCACTTTATCCAGTAAATTAAATAGTTCAATTGCCCCCCGGCCATTTTCACCAATGACACCTATCCCGTGAGCATCATCAACCATTAGGAATCCACCGTATTTCTTTGTCAATTCGAGTATTTCCTTCATTTTAGCGATATCGCCGTCCTGAGAATAAACGCCGTCTATTACCACCAGCTTAGTGCGGAATTTATCTTGAGACTCTTTCAAGATTCGTTCAAGCGAATCAAGATCGTTGTGAAGGAACATTTTCAGATTGGTTTCTTTACATCCTTCATAAACACTTGCATGGACTGCCATATCTAAAATTGCCACATCCTCTTTTTTGAGAATTGCCAATAACGCAGCGCTATTCGCTGTGTATCCGGTTGTGAATACCAATGCCGAATCTGGCGTTCTGCCAAAAAAAGAGGCAATTTTTGTTTGCAGCATTTCATGGTAATCGTGATGCCCGCCAATCAGAGGGGATGCACCGGCACCAGTTCCATATTTTTCGATCCCCTGAATTGCTGCTAACTTTACGGCTGGGTGTTGGGTAAAGTTCAGATAGTCATTGGATACCAGGCTTACACATTTTTTGGGAATCTTATTAAATGGGGAGGTAACCCACATTTCCGGGCCGCAACCGTTTTTGCTGGTCATGAATCGGAAATTCATTTGTCCGTTTTCCTCCATGTAATTAGTGAATTCATGGAATACCTGGGCCCGTTCGAATGCATTTAAGTCGGGTATGTTTTCAAAGTCTTTAAAGCTTGCTTTTTGGAAATTAATGTTTGTTTTCATATTAGTAGTGTTAAGATGGTTTAAAAAGACTTCCAATTTATAATTTTATCACTTGTGATAAAATTAATATCGATTACAATACGTTCTATTTACGGTACCGTGACAGAAATTCGTGGTAGATCAATTATTTGATTATTATTGCTCAATAAAATGCTGGTTTTAGAATTTCAGTAAACTTTTTGCCACTTGAAAGAGAGAATTTTATGAGCGTAAAAGAGATTGTTTTTTTAACTAATAGTTATTCCGGATGCATTACTAAAAATAGCCCTGGTTGCTGCCGCGACCGGTATTCTTTCGACTGGTAGTCCGGATTTGCCCTCTGCGATTATGGCGCGCGGTTTTATGATCCGGTAATTGGGAGGTTTACGAGTGTCGATCCAATGGCAGAAGTTTCCCGAAGGTGGTCAACATACGCTTATTCTTATAACAATCCATTAAGATTTATCGATAAGGATGGCATGATCCCTGGGGATTTCCTTGATGAGAATGGAAAAAAAGTAGGTAGCGACGGTAAGGATGACGGAAAGGTATATGTGATCAAGACTACTGATAAAAAATTCGATAGTGGCGCGCCGTCCGCTGGTATATCAAAGGATGATAAGAAAGCGACCGAGAAGTTTATTAAAGACAATAATGGAAATACTTCCGCTTTTGAGGCTAATGACATCGCTTATAAAAACAGTGTCGAAATTGAGGGAAAGGCATCTACCCGGCAAGGAATGGTTGATGTGGTGAATCAGGATAACGGTAACGGTGGTACTGCCGATGCGAACAACAGGGAGTATGGTGGTGTTATCAAGACTGATGGTACCGTAAGCCAATCGCCGCCCGGACCTGTTTCAGACCCAACGGTTAACCCTAATGCTCATATTGATATTGCCAGTTTTGACTTTCAGTCAACTTTTCACTCACATCCAAGCGGAACGAAAACAGTGTCATCAACGGGTAGCAGTCCTTTTGGAGGCACGACATTAGGTGGTACGACTACTTCGGGCTCATTCTTGCATGCGCCGTCGAATGTGGGGGGAGATGTTGGGAACAGCGGAAGTAAAGTTAATTATGTATTTTCAAGGGGGAATGGAACCGTTTATATCTATAACAATACCGGTGTTATGGCGACCATCCCTCAAAAATATTTCGTAACACCTAAGCAATAAACATGAAAAAAGCACTTTTTGTAATAATTGCATTAGTCATCACTTTGGCAGTTCATGCACAAACAAGTAAAGATGAATATAAGGCAATGATTGATTCAGCAATAAATATCAAGTATAATCAATATAAGCAAGCCACTAAAAATCAAACTAATACATATTACCTTGAGAACTTGTATTTGTTAAATGAACAGAATCTGCCATTAGATTACTTGCCATCGTCCAGTAAGTTTAAAGCGATGAGCGTTTATGATGACCGAAATAGAAAAGTTCTTTCGAATGGTATCTACGCTTGGAAAGTACTTACTGCGTTGAATACAAACAAGTTAAAGATTACTATTATTGATTTTTATATCACGTACAAAAAACACAACTATAGCTTCCGTAATGGTGGTGGCTCGGAAGCAGTGTTTGAATATGATTGTGGAAAAGGAATCTGGAAATTGGTGTCTTTTGAAACAAAAGGGAATTAGTTCACTAAAACATCAAAGAAAGCCCCGAAAGGGGCTTTTTGCTTTTAACGACCGTAAGCTTTACGAGCTTTTGCATCACGTAACAGCCCATCGAGCGCATATAAAATACCGTCCTTATCCGGGTCGGAAAGTTCGTTTAGATCATTTAATCGTTTCAGCATCGCAGGGTCTTTCAGTACGTTGGTAGTATCAACTTCTCCGATAAGGTGGGCGACGGTTGTGTCAAGCACTTTAGCCAATCTGCTTGCTACTTCAATTGATGGCTTCATCTTATCGAGTTCATACTTGCCGATAACGGTATGTACGGTCTTCATGAGCTTAGCCAAGTCTTGCTGAGAAAGCTTTTTTGCTTCCCTGCATTCTCTTAATCGTTTGCCAAATGTGCTCATATCGTTCTTAACAGTACTCAAATATACACACCTTAAACAGTACAATAAAATCCTTTGGTGTATCTAAAAAGCATGATTGAAAATCAATATTAACTTTAAACAGTTCAAAAAAAACTTAAAACATTGTATATTATAGTTTCATAAAATATATTTGCATCCTATAAAATAAAAATGCTCATTAATCTGCGATGCAAAAAACGGCTAAACTTATCACAGATAATCCGGAGCTGCTGCTTTATCTTGATGGCAAATTGCACATCACGGTATTGGGCGGCATTAAACTAACCGGTTTTGACCGGCTGAAGGTAACCCTGAAGCTGGTGTGTACCGATGATAAGCAAAACGTCTTTCGCCATAGCTTAGACCTGTACAACAGCATCCAGGCCGAGCAGCTGATCGAGAAATCAGCAGATGCCTTAGACATCGGCACCCGTGAGATCAGTACGGCCATAACCGGACTAACTACCGCCTTAGAGCAATACCGGGCAGAGCGTTTAGAGGCCATGAAGCCCAAGCAGCCGGAAAAGAAACTGCTAACCGAAGCCGAGCGCAAAACTGCCATGGCTTACCTGAAAAGCCCTAATCTGCTGGAACGGACGAAGCAGGCCATCGGCCAAAGCGGTATTGTTGGCGAAGAAACCAATGCCCTGATCGCTTACCTGATCTACACCTCCCGTACCCGTGAAACGCCATTGCACCTGCTATGCCTGGGCGCAAGCGGCACCGGCAAGACTTGGTTGCAGGAAAAAGTAGGCGAACTGATCCCCGAAGAAGATAAGCTGGAAATCACCACGCTAAGCGTAAACGCCTTTTATTACTTCGGCAAAGATGAACTGAAATACAAATTGCTGTTGCTCGAAGATATGGATGGCGCAGAAGACGTGCTGTACCCGATCAGGGAACTGCAAAGCAAGCGCAGAATATCCAAAACGGTAACCCTCAAAGACAGTAAGGGCAACCCGAAAACCATCACCCTGCATGTGGAAGGGCCTGTTTGCATCAGCGGTTGCACTACAAGGGAGCAGATGTACGAAGACAACGCCAACCGATGCATATTGCTGTATATGGACGGCAGCGCCGAACAGGATATGAAGATCATGGATTACCAGCGTAAAATAAGCGCCGGGCTAATCGACCAGTTAGCAGAAAAGAAAGTAAGGGAGCAATTGAAGAACGTGCAGCGCATGTTAAAACCAGTCACAGTTAAAAACCCTTATGCCCCATACCTGCAATTGCCGGAAGCTGTCTTTAAGCCGCGCCGTACCATGTTGTTGCTTTTGTTATTCACCGAAACCATTACCTATTATCACCAGTATCAAAGGGAACTGAAAACGGACGAGGACACAGGAGAACAGTACATTGAAACGACCATCGAAGATATACAGGCCGCTTTCAGCTTACTGGAAACCACCCTGCTAAAAAAGAGCGACGAGCTGAACGATGCCTGCCGATCTTTCTTTGAAAGGTTAAAAACCTACCTCAAAGAACAGGATACCGACACCTTTTACAGCAAGGAAGTCCGGTCGGCCATGCGGCTAAGCCCGAGCAGCTTAGGCCGGTACCTGTATGAACTGGAACGCATGGGCTATATCAAAATCGCTCGTGGCAACCGCTACAAGGGCTTTGAGTATAAAATACAAAGCTGGAACGACCTGGAGAACTTAGCCAATGACGCGCAAAGCATGGTTAAATCGATCCTGGAAAACATCCGGTTAGTAACCCGTATCCCACCAGTGACCCAAAGCCTTAATGGGTTACATAAAATGCAGCAGATCAGCGCAAAGGATGCAGTAACCCACGACTAACGGAAAATGCGAGGGACACTATATAATCCGCTCTATATCCGCCTGCAGGCAGGCTTTACCCAATGGCTGCGCATCCTCAACTTTGAACCGAGCAGCCCGCGCGATATGCCTAAAATCTTGACCGAGTTCCTGATCTGGCTGCAAGAAAATAACTGCCACCGCCCTCATGATATACAGCAGGAGCACTTAAAAAGATACATGGAACACCTGCACGAGCGGCCAAGCAAAACGGCAGCCGGAGCGATCAGCCTGAACTATATCCGCAAGCACTTGCAGGTGATCCGCAAGTTCAGCCGCTACCTTACAGAAAGCGGGCAGGAAAGCTTTACGGTAAAGCTGCGCATCAAAGGTAAAAGCTCCAACGTGAAATGCGTTCTTAGCCTGGCAGAGATCAGCAGTTTATACGAAGCCACAAAAGATGATACGCTGGGTATGCGGGATAAGGCTATACTTGCCTTGTATTACGGCTGTGGCCTGCGTAAAAACGAGGGTATGAATGTCAATGTTAAAGATATCCTGTTAGATAAGGAACTGGTATATGTGCGCAAAGGCAAGGGCTATAAAGAGCGGTATGTCCCACTGGCAGGAGCTGCTAAAGCCGATCTGGAAAACTATATGCTGTATGGCCGACCGCTATTGGCGCTTGATAAAAAAGAGAATGCCTTGTTATTGAACGTTAACGGCACGCGGTTAAGCGGGCACATGGCTTACGAACGGCTGCAAAAGCTAAAGGCGATAGCCAGGATAAAGAAACCCGCAGGGCTGCATACGCTGCGCCACAGCATTGCCAGCCACCTGCTGCATTCCGGTATGGCCTTAGAACAGATCCAGCGCTTTTTAGGGCACAGCAGCATGGAAACCACGCAGATCTATACCCACCTTAAACATGATCAAATATAAGTTTGCCCCAGCTGTACAGGCGGCATTAAATAGTTACCAAACCTATTTACAGCAGGAGCAATACGCCAAAAACTATATCCGGCAAAACAGCAACTATGCGGGCATCTTCCTGGAATGGGTGGAAGAAGCAAGCCTGGCAGTTACGCAGGTAAGCCATGCCGATGTATTGGAGTTTGCAGATCAACTTAAACAGAACGGCTATAGCATACGGCTCATCAACCGGGTGATGCTGGCGATCAGGTATTACTTCACATGGCTTGCGCAGGCCGGACAAGCTGCGCATAACCCGGCGGCGGGTATTATCCTGAAAGGTACGATCCGGCATGTTCCCCATGACCTGCTAACCAAACCCGAACTGGATGCGCTTTATGAAAGCTATGCCATAACCGATGAACGTACTCACCGCAATAAAGTGATGATCGGCCTAATGGTCTACCAGGCATTGACCAGGGACGAACTGCAAACCCTGCGGGCCGAACACCTGAAGCTTCGGGAAGGCAAAATACACGTTCCACAAACAGGCAGGCTGAACAGCCGCTTGCTTAGCCTCGAACCTCATCAGATATTGGACTTGCAGGAATACCTGTTAGTGATCCGCCCTAACATATTGGCTGAACGCATGGCCGAGCGTCCAGGCAGAAAGCCCGACAGTTACAAGGCTGCAGAAGACATCCATCGTCTTTTTATCAGTATGAATAGCCTTGATGATATCAAAAACAGCCTTTTACACCTGAACTATGCTTTGCGCAAGATCAACCCGAAGTATAAGCATGGGATGCAGGTCAGACAAAGCGTGATAACGGAATGGCTGAAAGAAAAGAACCTGCGGACCGTTCAATACATGGCGGGCCACCGCTACATCAGCAGCACCGAACGTTATAAAACGAATAACCTGGAGGACCTGAAAGATGCGCTTAAAAAGTTCCACCCGCTTAAGCTTTCCTGATTATCAGGGGTTCAGGTGATCTTCTGTTAAGCAACCAAAAGCGGAAGAAGACGGGGCAGTCAAGGGAACTTGGAATAAAAGGCCTTGCGGGTAATGCCTGCGGGTTTATGCCGCGAAAGTCCCTTTACTGCACTGGCTTCGGAGGCTACCTTCGCTGTAACAGATGATCCACCACCAACCCGGCCAACCCCGACCGGAAAACCAACCACACACACGCCCTTGCAAATGAAAAACTATCGCTTATCTTTACGAGGCCTGAACGTTCTTTATCGCACTTAAAAAGTGCAAGGCCGGGAAACCGACAAAAACGCTAAAACTTTATGGCAGGCAATATGATTATGGCGCAAAGCGCCATAATCGCAGAGGGCAAAACCGGACTACCAGTCGAAAGAATACCGGTCGCGGCAGCAACTTAGGCTATTTTTACCCACCCATAAATTTTCTTTAAAGTTAATTCAAAGACACAGCAAGACATCAATGCATCGTCAGTTTTTTGCCAGAATTTGTCATTATCGTTTTCTCATTTTCCTGGCAAAATATATAATAAACAAAATCCAAAATGTATAGCACCTCGCACCGTATCAACGATGCTCCAGTCCTTTTACAATATAAATATCTGTTATCGATGATCGGCGTCGACATAATTTAATATCTCGGCAATATCGACTTTATCCATCTTGCATTAGTTCCAGGCAATTGTAACAACTTTCTGCGTTTTCATTTTGAACACTTGACGATCATCAATCGCAATATATTTCAGTAACGCTGCTCTTCTGTCAAGTTCCGGCATGAGGCTGATTTCTCTATTCTTACAATGAGGAAAAGCGCCAACCAGGAATAGCTTATACAAACAATTTATAATCAATAAATTATAAAATATCTTAGGGTCCAACCCTTTAAGGAGCCCGGTAAAAATCTGTCCTCTCCGAACCTTTGTACCGTCGATCAGGCAAGAACAAGTTCTCCTGATTCTACGGTCTTTGACATCGGGGAACGAAGCATTATCCACCTAAGAAATGGAAATTTTGCGAAGCTGAGATAGTATCAACAAAGCGAACGCGCATTGGCAGCCGGGAGGCCGTATTGTAGAATACGACGTGAGTAGTTCCGAACAACATATATAGTTAATTTGAAGGGGCCTCGTGCCCCTTTTTTTATGCCCTTAATTATGGAAAATCAACACCTGACGGCCAGAGAGATCAAAGAAAATTATTCCCTTATTGACCTGTTAACGCACCTGGGATATGAGCCGGTCAAGCGTGTACGCAATGAACAGCTCTATTTAAGTATGCTGCGCGATTCGGATACTGTACCCTCCTTCTCCGTGAATGACAAACAGGGCACCTGGTTCGATTTCGGCGAAGGAAAAGGCGGCAACATTATAGATTTTGCCTTGCAATATTGGAAAGGCGCGTCTTTTCCCGAAGTATTGGAAAAAATAGTTCAGACCTGCGGCGGTCTGATCCCGGCTTCAGGCACTGCACGAAATTATAAAAGGCAACCTTTGGCTGAAAAGGAACCCCATTACAAAATACTCGACATCAAGGAGCTTGGCAACAATGCCGCCATCCTGCAATATTTAAAAAGCCGGGGCATCAGTAGTGTCGCAGAAGGCCGCCTCAAGGAAATTTACTATTATGTAGAAGATGACGCCGAAAAGCGGAGCAAGTTCTTCGCGGCTGGCTGGCAAAACGAACAGGGAGCCTGGGAGATCCGCAATGTGAATTTCAAAGGATGCCTTGGGCACAAAGCGATCAGCTTTATTCCCAATTCTGAAAAGCGGCTGGCCGTATTTGAAGGATTTTTCAACTATTTAAGCTGGCTCACAGAGAACAAGTTCGCACCGGACACTGTGCTCGTACTGAATTCGCTCTCCCTTCTTCAGGCAGGCATCGAAAAAGCGCAGAACTTCAGGGAAGTCAATTTATATTTCGACAACGATCCCTCGGGGCGTAATGCCACATCTCAATTTACCGCTGAAATTCCCTGGGCCTCCGACCGTAGCGACATCTATGCAAATTATAATGACTACAACGACCTGATCGTAGCAGAACAAACCAATTATCAGCTCAACCGCTGAAAAGCGAACAAGTTCCTTTTTGGTTTTTCCCCTTGCAAGATGTGCTCCTGTCAGACAAAAAACCGCTCCGCTCGTTTTTTGCCAGCCAGTCGCAATCTTGCCCTGGACTTCGCTCCGTACCTCCGCGAAGACCAGGGAGTATCGTAAACTCGCAACTCGTTTACTCTTATGAATGGCAGAGGCAGGACAAAGGGCAGGCGGCAAATGCTGGCCGGTAAAAGGATCAAAAAGATTGATACCCGCTTTACCGAAGATGAATATCAGATCATTTGCGAACTGGAGAAAACACTGGGCCTGACGAAAACAGAGCTCGTCAGGCAGCGGCTGTTAAGTAATGCCGGTTTACTAGTCGTAAATGCAAAAGAACTGATCGTATTACTGGATCAGGTGGGCTCCGAGATGGGACGCTGCGGCAATAACATTAACCAGTTGGCAAAATATGCGAACATTCTTAAAAAGCGTGGGATGTTATCGCCGGTCGTGATTGAGAGGTTCAATGTTTTATTTGAGCAATACCTCAAAAATCAGCAGGCGTTGAATACCAGCCTGCGTAAAGTCTTTCGGATAACCGGCGCTTAGTTCAGTGCGAACTTGTTTGTAGCGAACTGGTTCAAATCGAATTTGTTCGGAGCGAATTCGTTCGCACCGCACTTGTTCTGTTTGAATTTGTTTTTACTCTACTTGTTCACATTGAATTTGTCCTTCCTGAACAAGTTCTGAATGCGCAAGTTCACAAAGAACAAATTATGATCGTTCATATTCTGCCGCCTGCGGATGGCTTTCCAGCCGTTAGCTATAATACCGATAAGGTTGATACCAATAAGGGCGAGTTGATGAAGGTTGCGAACTTTGGTGCTTTGCAGGGTCTGATGAATGTGCGGCCGGAGGATTATAAAAACCATCTGGCAATGGTATCGGCTACGAATAAGCATGTCAAAAGGCCGCAGTTCCATGTGGTCATTTCAGCCGAAGGCCGCACTTATGACAAATACCAACTGACCGCTATCGCCGAGGAATGGCTCGCGCAAATGGGTTATGAAAAGCAACCCTACCTGATCATCTTTCATAAGGATACCGCTAATAACCACATCCATTTGGTGACCGCGCGCATCGACCATACCGGTAAAAAGATCAGCGACCGATTTGAGAAGATCAGAGCGGTGGAAACGCTGAACCGCGTATTGGGTATTGATGCCAGGCATAGCGCTAAAAGCGATATTGAAAATGCGTTGGCCTTCCGGTTTGCTACAGAGGCACAATTCCGCATGATCCTGGAAAGCAAGGGCTATATTTTGCGGGAGCGAGATCGGCTGTACGAGGTGATCAAATTCGGTAAGTTACAGGAAACCATCGGGTCGATTTTAATAATCGACAGATTAACTAAGGATGCCGACCAGCAGCGCAAAATACAGTTAAAAGCCTGGTTTCATAAATATGCAGCTGTCCATAATACCGCCTTAGAAAAAGGCCGCAAGGGCTACCAGTCCGAATTCGCTGCTATAATGAAAGTCAAATTCGGCGTTGAACTGATATTTCACGCTTCCGGCGACAAACTGCCTTATGGCTATTCCGTGATCGATCATTCCGGTAAAAATGTTTTTAAGGGCGGTGAGATCATGCCTTTAAAGGAATTATTAGCCATACGTGTTTCAGAAAGCGCTGCAAAAGAAAACCCACGCGTTCGGTACGAAAACAACGGGAATCAGCTGAACTATTATGCGTCATTATTGAAAGCGGCTATGTACAATTACCCTGATCTGACACAGGGGTTACAGCACCAGGGTTTGGTCATCATTAAAGACGAAAATGGCTTTACCCTGCATGATCCGGCAGGCGGGATTTTTATCAATACTTCGGAATTGCTCAACGAAAACCAGCAGCAAGCAATGGCGAATCACTTTGGCAGCGAACATCTACAACGGAATCATCCGGCAATACCCGGTATCAATCTGGCTTCAGACGTTGATGATGATGCAGTGTTAGGGATGAAACGCCGCCGAAAGAAAAAAGCAAGAACCAATCTCCGCTGACTTAGCGCAGTGATTTCCTGAGGACCTTAATAACGCAATCGCTACACAAAAAACCACTTAAACAAATTCTTATGGTCATTATCATCGGGAACCAGAAGGGCGGTGCCGGAAAGAGCACGCTCACGCTTTTGCTGGCCAATTACCTGACGCAAACCAAAAAATGCAAAGTCACCGTGCTGGACATGGACTACCAACAGTCGATTTCCCAAAAATTCGAGAAAGCGAAAATACTGGAAAATGCCGAGCCGTATGAAGTATTGGCCTTTGGATTAGCCGACTTTCCGATGATGGCAGACACCATCAGGGACAACCCGAAGGATATTGTATTGATTGATCTTCCGGGTAAGCTGGATGACGACGGTTTGATCGGTGTATTTAAAGCAGCACAGGTTGCGATCTGCCCCTTTGCTTATGATGAGTTCAGCTTTGAATCCACGATACCATTTGCTTTGGTACTAAAGAAGATCAACCCGGAAGTGCATTTATTATTCGTTCCCAACCGCATCAAGGCCAATGTCAAGTACGAGATCAAGGCGGATGTGAATGAACAGCTAAACCAGTTAGGGCATGTGACCGAAGCGATTGCCGACCGGATCGATTTCCAGCGTACCAATACTTTTCAGACGCCTGTGAACGTGCAGGCGCTTTTGCTGCCGGTATTCGACCGGGTTTTTAAAGACTTTATTCAGCCCTATTTATGAGCGAGATCAAAACGCTGGCCGACCAGTTAAGGAGTAAAATGGCCAAACCGGATATACCCGAAAAACCCGTAAAGGTGATTAAACCCCGATCAGCCAAGCCGCCGGATATTCCTGAGATTGTTTCGTTGATGCGTGATCTTGATGTCAGCGCCAACAAGACACTGATCCATGCCCGCGTGGATGCGCAAACTGCGCAGATGATCCATCACCTGAAGATCGCCACCGGCATAGAGGTGACACGCCTGATCTGCTTTTCCATAAGGCAGTTGTTCGATCAGAACCCCGAACTCAAATCACTAATTAAAGCACACTTAGCCAACTTCGAGCTATGAACCCAAAAATCCATCGCCAGCAGCGCGACCCGGCCTTCAATGAGATATTGGATCAAATCAGGGCCTATGATAACAGCGATCACCACAGCCTTGTGCACATCCGGCTCGACGAATATACAGTGGTGATCTTGAACCAGCTTAAGCTGGCCACTGGCATTGATATTACCAAGGTAATGGCCTTTGCCATCTGCGAACTCTTAAAACGACACCCGGAACTGCGGCTGGCTATCGACCAATTCTTAAAGCAACTCAAAACATGAACTGGACACATTTTCTACTCTGGCTGGCTGGCGGCTACGGCCTTTATTATCTGATCGTTATCCTGGCAGACCTCGCGCGCAGTAAACGGCAGGGCGCTATTAGCGGAAATCCGCACGAACTGACCTTTTCCGAACAGGTTACGCCGGTTCAGCCGGCGACTCAAGCTGTACAGCCAGCTAAATCCACAAACAAAAATGAAGTGCTCGGCTCCGGTGGGGTGCCGATCACCGACCTCTTTCGCCTGGCCAAACAGGAAGCTATCATCTATACACGTTCCGTAAGCTTTTAATATGAAAGCATGCTTATTGATTTTTTGCTGTTGCCTGCTGGCATTGAGTGCAAGCGCCCAACCTGGCATTTCGGAAATGCAGCAGGCTCAGCAAAATTTACAGTCGACCTTCTTTTCCGCGATGGACTGTTCACTGGTGCTGGCAGCCGTGTTCGGCATTATCGGTGCGGTCCGCATTTACCATAACTGGCAGATGGGGCACCCACGCATCGACGAGCAGGTAGCTGCCTGGTTCTTTGCCGCCTTTTTTATGGTACTGGCAGGTGCCTTCCTGCGCGGCGTGTTTGGCTTGTAAGTTCTTTAATACCCCTCCATAACCCCGGCGGTGCCCTGGTCATTCGGGGGCCGCCTTTTTTATTTCATTCAATTTTTAATACCCCTATATGAACAAACTCAAAAAAACGTGGGCCACAGCCGTGGCCCTTGCGATGGGCACAGCATCCGCCTTTGCCCAGAATGGTGTTACCGGATTAAACTCCGCAACATCCTCCCTTAAAACTTATGTCGCCCCGGTTACCAACGTCACGCTGGTGATTGGCGGCATCGTCGGCATTGTCGGCGCAATCCGCGTGTATTCCAAGTGGAATTCGGGGGATCAGGATATTAATAAAGAATTAATGGGCTGGGGAGGCAGCTGCGTGTTTCTCGTGGTTTCCGCAGTCGTGATCAAAGCCTTCTTTGGTTTAACCTGATGGCCAGGCAATTCCAGGTGTACAAGGGGCTGCAAAGACCCCTTGTGTACCGCGGTTTTAAAGGCAAGTACATCTATTGGGGCGTCGCCTCGCTCTTGGCCGGCCTCGTATTGGGCGCATTGACGATGGCCCTGGTCAATATGTGGCTTGGCCTGATCGTCCTGATCGCTGCCGTCGCAGGCGGGCTTTTTTTTATCGCCGCTAAACAGAAACAGGGACTCCATATCAAAGCCCGCCCGACGGGCATTTTCATTCACCAGGTCAACTTCAAAAATCTCTCCCGTTATGGCAGGAAAACAAGTCTTTAATATTCCCTACATCGGTATCGATCATTATAACGGCACCGATATTCTGGTTGGCGCAGGCGGCGAATGTTCAGTGGTGATTAAGATCACTAACCCGGTTACCCGCTACTCAGCCGCCTCAGCAGCTTACGACGAATTTCATGCGCTGATGATCAACGTGGTCAAAATTATGGGTGATGGCTATTTGCTGCAAAAATCTGATGTGATCAGCAAAGAAAAATACCCGCTCAAAAACGGTGGCGAGTATTTGCAGCAGAAATACAATGAACATTTCGTAGGGCGTGATTATATCTCGGTTAGTACCTACATCACCCTGACCAAACAGGTACGCAAGGGGGCTTTTTACGTCTTTGATAAAAAGGCACTGCGCGATTTCAGTCAGCAAATGGATAAGGTCATGGACATCCTGGTTGCCGCAAAGACGGCACCTATGATCCTGGCCGAACAGCAGCTTAATCAGCTTATCATGCAGTTCCTTGCGATGGATTTTAGGCCGGAACATATCGTGCTGAACAACTTCGCGCCGAACGATAACGAGATCAAAATGGGCGACCGGGCCATTCGTAATATCCCGCTGATAAATATCGACAATGTCGATTTACCTTCCACTGTTTCCACCCACATTGAGATGAATGATAAGGAAACGCTGCGCGGCTTTCCCATAGATTTCCTTTCCTTTTTGTTCCGGGTGCCCGATTTCGAGGTAATTGTCTTCAACCAGGTCATCGATATTCCCAGCCAGTTTATGACGCTGAAAAAACTGGAACTGAAAAAGAAACGGCATTCCGGTATTCCCGACCCGGCCAATACGTTGTGTGTCGAGGATATTGACTTGCTCTTAAACGATGTCGCACGGGAAAACCAGTTATTGGTCAATTGCCATTTTAATATTGTCCTTGCCGCACAGCAGGATAAAATACAGAAAGCTGCCAATTTTATTGAAAGCGCACTTTTTAGCTTAGGCATCGTGGCAAGCAAGAACGGGTACAACCAATTGGAGCTGTACCGGTCCGCTTTGCCGGGGAATGCCGTGGAACTTAAAGATTACGACTGGTTCCTGACCACCTGTGATGCGGCTGTTTGTTTCTTTCTGAAAGAGTCGATGCCGCTCGACGAGCCCTCCGATTTTTTGGTACGCTTTACGGATCGGCAGGGCGTACCGGTAGGCATTGACGTAGCCGATCTGCCGATGCGCACAAACCGCATCAACAACCGCAATAAATTCGTCTTGGGGCCAAGCGGTTCGGGTAAATCCTTCTTTATGAATAGCCTGATTGAGCAATATATGTTGTTCAATATGGATATGGTCATTGTGGACACCGGCCATTCCTATTCCGGCTTATGCGCCTATTACAAGGGAAAATATATCACTTATACCGATAAAAAGCCGATCACGATGAACCCCTTCCAGATTACCATGGAAGAATTCAACATCGAGAAAAAGGACTTCCTGATCACGCTGGCAGGCCTGCTTTGGAAAGGTGCCGACGGGATTTTCAGTCAGGTTGAACGCGACGTCATCAGTAATGTGATCAATGCATATTACCTGCAATATTTTGAGCAGGGTGAATTGCCGCCGATCTCCAAAAAGGACCAGTTCGCCATTCGCAAAAAGATATTAGAGGAAATGAAGGGCGGCAGCGGCTTTACACCCCTTGCGGAATTTGAAATTGAAGTTTTGGATAATGACCTTGCCGGAGAACTGCCACGGGATGATCAGGCATTGATCGATGCACTGACTCATTCCGGCGACACGCTGACACCAAACGAAGCCAATCCGTTCCGGGCAGCCTATGATGAAAAGTTTCACCAGGCTGTTAAGGAAGAGCAATTGCGACGACTGAAAGCCGAAGGCAAGCCGCATATTGATCAGTTAAACTTCAATAGCTTTTATGAATTCGCGCTTTGGAAAATCCCGGAAATCAAACGGGAAGAAAGTATTCCTTTCGATGTGGATGAGTTCCGCTATGTACTCAAAAAGTTCTATAGAGGTGGTGAATTCGCGCAGATCCTGAACGAAGCGACCGATTCTTCGCTGTTTACCGAACGCTTCATAGTCTATGAAATTGATGCCGTAAAGGAAAATCGCGTCCTCTTTCCAATAGTGACGCTGGCGATCATGGACGTATTCATTCAGAAGATGCGCTTTCGTTCATCACGTCGTAAGGCCCTTGTGGTGGAGGAAGCGTGGAAAGCGATAGCAAGCCCATTGATGGCTTCGTACCTTTTATACCTCTATAAAACGGTCAGAAAGTTTTGGGGTGAGGCCATAGTCGTGACCCAGGAATTAGGAGATATTATCGGCAACGCCGTGGTGAAAGACAGTATCATCAATAATTCAGATACGGTATGCCTGCTTGATCAAACCAAGTTCAAAGATAATTACGGTGCTATCGCCTCGCTCTTATCGATCAATGAAACGGAGCGCAAAAAGATATTCTCTATTAACCAGTTGGAGAATACCGAAGGTCGCGGACGCTTCAAAGAAGTATATATCCGCAGGGGTGCGGTTGGTGAAGTTTATGGTGTAGAGGTCAGCCTGCACCAGTATTTGACTTTCTCCACCGAGAAACCCGAAAAATCGGCGCTGGAGGTATACATCGAACATTTCGGTGGTTACCAGCGCGCGCTCGATCTTTTTGTGGATGACTTCCATAACAGCAAATTAACGCTGGCGCAATTTGTCAGCCACATCAACAAAAACGGTCAACCTATTTTATACGATAACCATGAAAACGATAATGCTTTTCCTTATGCTCCTGCCCTTATTAATTTTTAAGGCAGCTTTTGCGCAGGAGCTCGTCGTTGACCCGGCTACTTCGGCTGCCATTGCAGTCAATAGCGCAGTAATCAACGGCCAGTTAAATACGACTAATAATAATTTAAGCCTGATCCAAAAAGGCCAGTTGGCGGTTACCGGGCAGCTGGTCATTGTCAACGACCTGCAAAACAAGATTTACACCGGCCTGAGTCAGGTAGGTTCGGTGATCAATAACCTGACATCTATAAAGGAAATCGCCAGTTGCGGGACGGATATTGTGAATGATGTGGGCCAGGCGATAATCATCGCCAAGTCTGACCCGGTACTCTTACTCTTTGCCGAGGAAGGAGCGCGGGAATTTGAAACGCGGGCCGTGACTTTATCTGCCGACGTCAGCGCCTTTGTGCTCAAGGGTGGAAATAATTTAATGGATGCGGGGGAACGCGGGAAGCTTCTAAACCATATCGAATCTGAAATGCAGATCCTGCGAGGTATCGCCTACGGCATGGGCCGCGCGATGTATTGGGCCAAAATGCGCGGCATTTGGGCATCGCTCAACCCTTGGGAAGAATGGAAGAACATGGATGTGCAGATCGCCAACGATGTATTGAACAATGCCAAATACCTGAAGCAATGAAGAAACTAACCTTTTTCCTGCTTTGTGCTTTTGGCTTTCAGTTCTCCGCTTTCTCCCAGCAAAGCACCCTCGACATCGCCGGTATTCATCAATTAATCGATCAGTCCAAGTCTGAGCATACGAAACAGGTCGATGCCCGCAATAACCAGGCTGCCGTAACAGCTAATGAACAGGCCAACCTGACCCTGCTCACCAAAATGAAGAATATGTACCGCACCTTGCAAAACAGGTACAATACATTGGGAACAGCTATCAATATTGCCGACATCGGAATTCATGCAACACCCGAGGTCAGACAGATTGTCAGCTACCAGGCGCAGATTATTAGTCTGGTCGCAAAGAACCCGGCGATTGCTTTTTTAGGTTACCAGACTGAAATCGAATTTGTCGAAAAAGCGCAGGCGCTGATCGGCTATGTGACCGGCCTGACCTTATCCATTGGGGATGTGAACCAAATGAAAGCATCGGACAGGAAACTATTATTTGATTATGTACTGATGCAGCTCTCCGAGATACAGGAGCTTTCCGGCAACCTCGTTAATACGCTGACTTATTCCAACCTGAATTCTTTGCTTCGTTCCATCAATCCCTTTCAGAATTATATCGACCAGGATAAAAACGTAGCTGAAAGCATTATTCAAAATGCGAAGTATCTCAAACAATGAAAAAGCACTTTTATATATTGCTTTTAGCTTTTTGCTTTAAGCTTTCAGCCCATGCGCAGCAATACGTTTTCGATCCGAAATACTTTGCCTCCGTTGAAGCTAACCAGGCAGTGCGCAGCAGCGCAGAGGAAACCCACAACCAGTATTTGGGCAAGATCAATAATAATATCGAAGATCTGAATACCAATGTAGGTTCAGTCGTGCTGGCGCAAACTATTATCTATAATGGTTTGTCCAATGTGAACTCTGCTCTAAAGGATGGTTTGGAAGTCAAGTACATGGCAACAATTACCGCCGATATGATCAGTTACCTGAACCAGGCTCTGGCATTGGGCAAATCCGACCCCTATTTATTCTTGTTTGCGACCAATATCGCGAATGAAATGAAAGTGCGGTCAGTAGCGCTGGTCAGCGAAGTATCGGCTTATGTACTGAAATCCGGCGATAATATATTAGCCGATTATTACGGGCGTGACCAGCTACTAAAAAAGGTCACGACTAGTTTACAGATATTAGACGGTCTGGCCTACGGCGCGTGGCGTGCGATGTATTGGGCCAAACAGCGCGGCATCATTTCCTCCGTTAACCCTTGGCAGGACTTTATCAATAAGGACAAGTACTTCGTGCAGCAAATTATTACCAACGCTAAATATTTAAACCAATGAAAACCATGAGCTATCTGCAGATAGCTGAATACCATCGAAAAAAATTTTTATCATGAAAAAAATACTAATGTTTTTCACTTTATGCTTTAGCCTCCTTGCCGCTGAGGCCCAATCCATCATTAAGGATGATGCGGTCGATAACCAAAGCCAGCGCATGGTCTTCCAGCAATGGGATCAGAATAAGTTTTATCCAAAGGCTGGTTTCCTGAGCCTCAATCCTTATTACTGGCTGGTCTGGGGTTTGTTTGATCCGAACTACCATAAAACAGACATCCGGCCTTTGAGCGCCAGTGGACAGCAAACACAACGGCTGGGTTTGGTAGCGACCATGAATGGTATTGATAACCGTTATAAGCTGCAATCAGATACGGCCCGCAATACGGCACTTTCACAAATCGCCTCGCAGTCAGGGCTGTTGTCGGATACCGACCCCTTATGGTTGCTGTATTATAAGCAGCAATTCAACCCGCTGCTAAACTATACGCCTGTTTCTATTTTAGGGGGACTTTCGCCGCAGGTCAGTGGTAAACTGGTTTCCGAGGGGCTTTATAGCTGGTACACGGAGGAACTGGATAAACTAAAGGAAAGGCTGAACGGGGCGCGTTCGGCTGACATGGATCGCGGTTCGCGCATCATGGCTTATTACCGGATGCTGAATGAGTATAAAAACCTGTCCTCTGTCTGGGCGATCCGTACCTCCACCTCGCAGATGACTTTGGATATGGCCGCGCACCAGCATGCCTTGCAAAAAGGTACGGTGGCTATTCCTAACTGGACGCCGAATAGTGATGTGCAGATCGCCAACAAGATTTTGACGAATGCTAAATATTAAATGTATGCGAAAAAGACTCTTTTATTTGGTCCTGCTATTTTCCTTATGGGGAACGGCAGGCTTTGCCCAAACCGCGACCGTTGATACCGCCATTAGCCGCAAGTCGCTGCAATACCTGCAAGGTGACGCGGTCTATGAAAGCGGTGTCATGGTGTTTTTAAAAGGGCTGAAGGGCTCGATCTGGAACCATTTTAGTATGTTCATCGGCGACGCGCAGGCATTGGCCGCTATATTTATGATCATATTTTTTGCCATCAAAAGCTATGAAATGATGGTGGGCGACAAGCGCATGGAAATCATGCCGCTGTTACGGCCATTCGGTTTGGCCATGATCATTATCTGGTGGGGCGGATTCGTGAAAATGGTGGCGTTTCCGACAGACCTGGTAGCGCAGCAGACCGAGCAAATGTTTGACAGCGTGCAAAGCGATGTGGACGGCCTGCGGTTCACACGGGCAAACTTAATGCTGCAAGTCGCCAATTCCTTATATACTTTCCAGGCACAGGCCGATGTTGCCGAAAAGGAAAGCGATACCTGGTACGGGCAGGCCTGGAATACCGTGACGAGCACGGTAAAACAAGGTATCGCCGATGTGGTATCGCCCCTCCTGGAACTCAAGAACAGGCTTACGGTGGGGATGCAATTGCTGTTTACCCAGCTTTTGGAGTTATTGGGAATATGGATTCTGCGCATCGCGACGTACATTATATTTATGATCCAGATTATCTATTCGTCGATATTGATCATACTGGGGCCGTTCTCAGTAGCGGTGAGCATTCTGCCAGCTTTCCGTGATAGTTTTTCGACCTGGGTCGCACGGTTTGTTTCGGTCAATTTGTATTCGGGTATCGCTTACCTGATCATGTACCTCTGCGGCCTGATGGAACAATACGCGCTGACCTCAGAGATCAGCAAGTACCAGGAACTCGTGGGTAAAACCGGGGCGCCTGCGGATATGGCGAAACTGGCGGTATTTGCTGGTAACGGTATCCTGTCATTTGGTACGGTCATTATCGTATTTGTGATCGGCGCGATCTGTATGTTTACAGTGCCCAGCATTTCTACGTGGATCATATCCACTTCGGGTATAAGCTCAGCCGCTTCCAATTTTGGCCGGGGTGCCAGCACAATGGCCGGTGCCACCCGCATCGTCGGCAGTTTCATCTAACCTCTTACCCCAATTTTATGATCGTTAAAAATATCGAAGCCAAAATACGGCTGGCGACCTGGGTGGCTATGGGCAGCTTTCTGACCTCCATCATTTTGTCGGCTATCTGCTGCTCGTATGCCTACCGGCAGGTTTCGGATGCGCGCAAAAGTATTTACATCCTGAGCAATGGTATTCCCCAGCAGGCTAATCAAACCGATATGCAGGTTAACCGGCCTGCAGAGTACAGGGCCGACATTGACCTGTTTCATGCCCTGTTCTTTTCGCTGACCCCGGATGACAAGTATATCGAATACCAGTTAAAAAAAGCGATGTACCTCGTCGATGAATCTGGTGCCGACCAGGTGAACAACCTGAAGGAGAACGGTTTTTTCAACTCGGTACTGTCCTCCAGTTCTGTCATTACCCTGCAAACGGATTCCATTTCGCTTGACATGACCAAACGCTATTTCCGCTACTACGGCAAGCTGAAGATCGACCGCCGCAGTTCTACGGTAATCCGTTCGCTGATAACCGAGGGCTACCTGAAGGATATTCCCCGGAGCGACAATAATCCGCACGGTGTGCTCATTATGAACTGGAAAACGCTCGAAAATAAAGACCTCGAAAATGTTCAGAAAAATACATTCTAACCGCGATCCCAGGGATACGCTGTACAGGGAATTGAAAAAGGAGTTTTCGGCCTACACGGATAAAGGCAGCAGGTTCAGTCAAGTTTTGGCCGCCAAATATCCTCGCTTCCTGTTTGGATTGATGACCGCGTTATTGCTCGTTTCGGCGGTACTGGCCATATGGCTGCACCCGAAAATGGTGCCGCCCGAAAAAACAAACACCAGGCCGCAAAGCGCCGTTTTAAACGGCGGTTTTGACCGTATCCTGGCCGCAGGCGCTGCACTCGGTCAGACTATCCGCTTAAGGCGGCAGGTAGACAGTATTACCGCAAAAACGGTTTTGAATAAATCCGACAGTATTACCCTGGTGCGCGATCTCGACAGTTTGCAGCATATCCGTCTTACTTTACCCCATTAGCATTATGCAAATCAATTTAAAGCAACCCAAATACATCCTGCCGCTGATCCTGCTGCCTTTTCTTTGCCTTTTCTTTTTTGTTTTCCATAGCGGATTTGCCACCAAAAAGACCGAAGACAAGCCCGTGAACGGGATCAATACTTCAGTTGGCCAGGTTTCTGGCGATGTACAAAAGAAACAATTGGAAGATAAGCTGGATGCTTATCGTAACACCTATAAAGAAGGCGACGGCACAACTGCCGTAAATCCTTTGCCCTCCGAGAAAACCAGCAACCCTGCCTTTCAAAGCAACTATTCAGACAAGGAAAAGAAAATGCTGGATTCTATCAATGAAGCAATGAAGGCCAGATATGGCCAATCCTCACCGGTTGACCCACAACGAAAAAACCATGATCCTGCCAACGACGACCAGGCCATGATTAATGCATTAAATGGTTTAAAGAACAGGCATAATGCAGGAATCAACAGTGGCACCAGCGAATCGGCGGTTAAAGACCCGATGGCAACGTTCCGGCAGCAGATGGCTTACCTCGACAGCATGAACAAGGCCAATGATCCGGCAGTGAAAGCCGAACGGCAGAAGTCCGACGCATTGGCGAAAGTTGCCGCACAAAAAGCCGCCGAACCCATATTAGCCGTGAAGCTGGCGGATGCGCCGTCAACGGAATTTAATACCGTGCTGCCTGAAAAGCACCCGGACTTTATTAAAGTGGTGATTGATGAGAATTTGACGGGTTATGCCGGTTCACGTATCCGCCTGCGGCTTTTAGATGACATCGATGCCGGGAATTACCGGATTGCCAAAGGCACTTACCTTTATGCGCTGATTACCGGCTTTTCCGGCCAGCGGGTTGAGCTGACCGTTAAATCCATTTTGTATGAGAACAAAATCCTGCCGGTCAAGTTGCAGGTGTACGACCTCGACGGGCTTTCCGGGCTGTATGTGCCTGAATCGGCGTTCCGCGATTTCACCAAAGACCTTGGCACCAATACGGTTCAGGGTGTGACCGTTGATGGCAGCGGCACCGGTTCCCTTGCCAGCCAGTTCGCTATGAGCACCGCCAGCAAAATGTTTGAGTCCACCTCATCTGCCATTGCCGGGTTGATCCGTAAGGATAAGGCGAAGATCAAATACAATTCTTACCTCTATTTAATCGATAACGAAGCGCTCGAAAAAGCGCAGCAACACTATTAATAATGAAAAAACTACTTTTTTTCCTTGCCGTCATTACCGCAAGCCTGCGCAGCTATGCCCAATTAACACCGTTCGCGGAAGGCATTAAAAAGAACGCTTTGCCGATTGTCTACCTGCCCGAAAATGTATCGGTGCAGTTCATTTCACCGGAACCGATCCAGTACGTCGATATCTCGGCGAAGTCGGTTATTGGCGACCTCCCGCTTAAAAATGTACTGCGCATCCGGCTGAAGGATTCTGTCAACCTGGCGGATGCGGTGATCACAATTGCCGGTGAAAAATTTATCACCCAATACCATGTTATCCGCGCAGATTCGATCACGGCAAGGGATTCGCGAACGGAGATCACCATTGACCCGGCCGATACGCGGCCCCTCGATATTTCGGGTATCGGGCTTTCGCAAAACCAGCTCAGGCAGCTTTCGCTCAACCTCTTTTGTAAACGGCCCGGAAAAGCGATTGAAAAAACAAAGGCTTTTGGTCTGAAGGCGGAACTGCACCATATCTATACCGCCGGAGATTATGTGTTTATTGACATTGGCTACCGCAACAGTACCAACCTGACTTATGACATCGCCGATCTGCGGTTTCATATTGACGATAAAAAGATCACCAAAGCGACCAATATCCAGTCGGTAGAACTCAAGCCCGAATTTATCCTTTTTACCAACCCGCTTTTTCAAAAGACCTACCGCAACATCATCATCCTGAAAAAAATGACCTTCCCCGGCAATAAAGTCCTGCATATCGAATTAAGCGAAAAACAGCTTTCGGGACGGGTGATCACATTGAATATTACTTACCAGGACGTGCTCGATGCGGATACCATCCCCATCTGATGAACCCTTTAAAATTACTGGAACCGGACGAACGCGAACGCTATGATTATTTGCAGGAAATCTTCGAGGATGAGTTCGAGCAAACGCACCTGGCTTTTCATATCAGCGGCATCCTTGTATACGAGCTGCTGAATTTACTGGCAGCCTGCAAATTTTTGTTCGATGAGTTTGGGTTCCCCGAAAGTGAGGACAGCCGCCTGCTGCGATATGCCATAACCGGCACCATTGCCGAATACCTGGAAGGAGAAGAAAATCATGGCTTTTAACAGTTCAAAAAAACTGGCAGGCAATATCGCCGCGCTGACCATTGCCTTTTCGGAGCAGGATAGTTACACCGATGAACAGGTAGAAATTTTTAAAAATTATGCCGGGTTCGGCGGTTTGAAGGCCATTCTGTTCGGTGCCGGTCCTGTCGAAGAATGGGTACAGCAAAATGCTTCCGCCAATGACCTTCGCCTGCATCCGATGGTGGTTCAATTGTATGAATTGTTACAGGAAAAATTGTCGCCTGCCGATTATAAGTCGGCGATAGATGCGATGAAAAGCAGCATCTCCACCGCATTTTATACGCCCGACCTGGTGCCAGGCGCGTTATACGCTGCAATGAAGGATCAAGGCATCTTGCCCCAACGCCTTTATGAGCCGAGCGCTGGTGCGGGTATCTTTGTTACCGAAGCTGTTAAGGCCTTCCCGGACTTGCAGGAGTTCAACGCGGTGGAAAAGGAT
Source organism: Mucilaginibacter sabulilitoris (assembly GCF_034262375.1). Lineage (NCBI taxonomy): Bacteria > Pseudomonadati > Bacteroidota > Sphingobacteriia > Sphingobacteriales > Sphingobacteriaceae > Mucilaginibacter > Mucilaginibacter sabulilitoris. The sequence continues at coordinate 3,046,538 of NZ_CP139558.1, read as the reverse complement.
GAGCTGACCGGCAAGGTATTGATGGCGCTGATGATGAGCTTACCGGTAGATAGTATTGTTCAGGTTCGCGGCTTTGAGGAAACCGCCCCGGACGAAAAAGGCAAATATGATTTGATAACCAGCAATATCCCCTTTGGTAATTTCAGGGTATTCGACCCGGCCTACCAGGGCAGCGCGGTAACCAGCAAGATTCATGACTATTTTTTTGCTAAGGGCCTGGATAAATTAGGTGATGGCGGTTTGCTGGCTTTTTTAGTAACGGATGCTTTTCTGAATACGGCCTCCAATACCCTGGGGCGCAAGCATGTATTCACTTCGGCGGATTTTATCAGTCTGTCGGTTCTGCCGGATAACCTGATGAAAGACACGGCCAATACCGAAGCCCCGAGCCATTTGCTATTGGTTCAGAAGAACGATCACAAAGAGGCTTTTACTTCAGCCGAATTGCTGCTGATCGAAACGGTCGAACAAGAAAACAGCTACGGTAAATTTTCGATCAATGCCTACATTGAACGGCACCCTGAGTTGTTTTTGGCCGATACTATCGGCGAGGGAAAGAACCAGTACGGCAAACCCAGCCAACGGATTTGGCAGAAAGGCCCGCTCGAAGACATCCGGCAGCCGCTAAGGAAGCAGGTCGCGAAAGGCTTAGCCGCCAATTTTGACCTGGATCGCTGGAAAGCCTTACAACAGCGGCTGGCCGGTGAACGATCGGCCAGCAAAACTGAAAGTAAAACCGTGCCGATCGCGCGGTTTTTTACTTTTCTGCCACAGCCCGAAGTACAGGCTTCAGCTATTTCCGGCCAGGGTCAATTGGGCCTGTTTGACGCACCGACCCTTAATAACGACCAGGCGCAAGGCTATTTATCCGATCTGGATAAAGCCTTTGTTGAGCCTGCAACCGGCAGACAGATCAGCACCATTCGCACGACCGCGAGGCCAGATCATGACAGTATTGTGCTCATTACGGCGCAGGCCAAACAATCCGGCCGCTATCTGTATAAATTATTCAGCAACGTTCAGGAATTAAGCTTTTCCAGTAAGTGGGTCAGCGGCAATACGCTGACCTATGAATTAAAGGCCTTGTCAGCGAAGCTGAAACAGTTCGGGCATGATTACCGCTATGAAGGCGACCGCAGTTTGGAATCTGTCTTTGAATTAATGCCTGACCGCCCGGTCCCATTTACTAGTATAAAGCCCTTTTATAAGCGGGATACTTTGGTGATCCATGAAGGCAAGGCGGGTTTGACCGGGCTGATCGAAAACGGTCAGGCTGACTTCAAACCTTTCGATAGTCAAAATGATCTGTCGTTTTTCAGGCAGTACATCGCGCTGCGGGACAGTTACATGGAACTGTTTGCCAAGGAAGCAGAAGCTTTGCAGGTTCAGCCTCATTTGCGGATTTTGCTCAACCGGGATTATGAAAACTTTACTGGAAAATTTGGCGACCTGAACAAAGGCAGCAACCGTAACCGCATTTTACAGGATGCCGCTTTGGGGTTCGTGGTGCTATCGTCATTGGAAAGGCGGGAAAATGAGGCCTGGACAAAATCTGACATCTTCTTCGGCCCGGTGTTTTCACAGCAGGAAGGCCTGCATACCGATGATCCGGCCGAAGCATTGGCGCGGAGCTTGAATGACAAGGGTATTGTTGACCTCGGTTATATGAGTACCATGACCGGGCTGGATGAATATGCGATCATCCGCCAGCTGGATGGCAAAATCCTGATGAACCCGGTTAACCGCACCTGGGAAACGAACGATAGCTACCTTTCAGGAAATGTAGTTCAAAAGCTATCACTTGCCGAACAGGTTGCTGAAGTTAATCCGGATGATTTGCAGATCGCGCGAAGCCTGGCGGCGATCAGGCGGGTACAGCCGGAAAAGATACCTTTTGAGCTGCTGGACTTTAACCTGGGGGAACGCTGGATGCCGGTGAACTATTACCAGCAGTTTGCCAGCGACCTTTTTGGGCTGGACACCCATATCGAATATTTCTCATCGGCTGATAGTTTTAAGGTTACTTATAAAAACGGCAACGCCAAAACGGACGAGGAATTTGCCATTATGCCGAAGTCCGGTATTAAAATGAAGGGCGCGGCCCTTTTGGAACATGCGCTGGAAAACACAAGCCCTTATTTCAGCTACAAGGTTGGCACGGGCGATACGGCAGTCAGGTTGCCGGATAACGAAGCTATCCAACTGGGGCACCAGAAGATCGAATCGATCCGCAGCCGCTTTGAGGAATGGCTGCGCGAATTGCCAGGCAGCGAGAAAAATGCCATTGAGGCCCTGTACAATACGACTTTTAACTGCTATGTCCTGCGCGAGTACGACGGCAGCCATCTGGCTTTTCCAGGCCTTGACCGCAAGGCACTGGGCATCGAGGATTTGTATAGTTCGCAGCGTAATGCCGCATGGCGGATCATTCAGAACCGGGGCGCTTTGATCGATCATGAAGTGGGTCTCGGTAAAACCCTGACCATGATCGTTGCCGCACAGGAAATGAAACGGTTGGGCATCGTCCAAAAACCCATGATCCTGGCACTCAAGGCCAATGTCGGGCAGATCAGCGATACATATCGGAAGGCTTATCCGCATGCGAAAATACTGGCACCGGGTGAAAATGATTTTACGCCGGTGAAAAGGCAAACGCTTTTTCACCAGATCAAGAACAACAATTGGGACTGTATCATCCTGACGCACGATCAGTTCGGCAAGATACCGCAATCACCCGAAGTGCAGCAACAGATACTTGAAGCTGAACTGGATAACATCCAGGCAGACCTGGATACGCTCAAATCTTTAGGCGGTGAAGTTTCGCGCTCGATCCTTAAAGGGCTGGAACTACGCAAAAAGAACCTCGAAGCCAAATTAGAGGATATATTATATACGCTCGAAAATAAAAAGGATTCCGGTATCGATTTTCTCGAAATGAATATTGACCACCTTTTTGTGGACGAATCGCATAAGTTCAAGAACCTGACGTTTACCACCCGGCACAACCGCGTAGCCGGTTTGGGTAACCAGGACGGCAGCATGAAGGCGCTCAACATGTTGTTTGCAGTACGCACCTTACAGCAAAAGTTTAATGCCGATCTATGCGTGACCTTTTTATCCGGCACACCGATCTCGAATAGCTTAACGGAGATGTATTTGATCTTCAAATACCTGCGGCCAAACGAACTTGAACGGCAAAGCATCAGCAACTTTGATGCCTGGGCAGCAGTATTTGCCAAGAAGACAACGGACTTTGAGTTTTCTGTCACTAACCAGATTACTGCGAAGGAACGCTTCCGTCATTTCATCAAGGTACCCGAACTGGCGCTTTTTTATAACGAGATCACCGATTATAAGACAGCCAAACACATCAACCTGGATAAGCCTGAGCTTTCGGAAACATTAGTAAACATTCACCCGACACCCGACCAGCAGGACTTTATCAAAAAGCTAATGCAGTTTGCCGAAACGGGCGACGCGACCCTGTTAGGCCGTCCGCGCCTGACTGCAGAGGAAGATAATGCCCGGATGCTGATCGCCACCAATTACGCCAAGAAAATGTCGGCGGATATGCGGCTCATCGACCCGGATTATGACGACCACCCGGATAACAAGGTCAACGTATGCGCGCGTAAGGTCGCCGAAATTTACAACCTTAGCAACCAGCACAAGGGAACGCAAATTGTGTTCAGCGACATTGGCACACCGAAGCCTGGAGTATTCAATATCTATGATGCATTAAAAGATAAACTGGTTCGCGATTTTGACATCCCGGCACATGAGATCACCTATATTCACGACTGGACAGACCGGCAAAAGCCGGAACTGTTCCGTAAAATGAACGCCGGTGAAATCCGGCTTTTGTTGGGTAGTACCGACAAGGCGGGCACAGGGTTGAATGTCCAGGCAAGGGTATTAGCAATGCATCATTTTGACACACCGTGGCGTCCAAGCGATCTGGAACAGCGCGACGGCCGCGGTGCCAGGCAGGGTAACTGGCTGGCGAAAAAGTTTTATGACAACAAGGTGTTTAACTTTATTTATGGAGTCGAACAATCGCTGGACGCTTACAAGTTCAACCTGTTAAAGAACAAGCAGACCTTTATCTCGCAGATGAAAAACTGTGAGCTGAATGTACGGACACTTGATGAAGGCGCTTTGGATGAAAAAAGCGGTATGAACTTTTCCGAATATATCGCCATCCTTTCGGGCGACACCACCCTGTTGGAAAAGGCAAAGGTTGAAAAGAAAGTCGCACAGTTAGAAGGCTGGAAATCGGCCCACTTCCGCGAGGTCGCCCGTAACCGCTACAGCCTGGAAGCTGCCGAAAAAAGATTAAGTGAGATCAAAGGCACGATGGAGGGCCTGCTCCGGGACGAAGCCCTGTATACTTCGCAATTGAAGCATAACAAGGAGGGCAATAAATTGAATCCCATTCAATTGACGGATTTTCCATCGGCGGATGCGGAAGCATTGGGCAATAAGATTATCGCACAGTACAGGGGCTGGCAGCCGGGCAAAGGTGAATTGGAAGAAAAAAAGATCGGCACTTTATATGGCTTTGACCTCTATATCCGCCAGCAGCGCGAGGGGTATGAAGACCAGGGTTTATTCAAATATCGTATGCAAAACCACCTGTTTGCTGAAGGGCCGGGCGGCATCAAATATCAGACCAACGGCGGGAACCCCAACATCGATAACCCCAAAATGGCTGCCCGTTATTTCCTGAATGCGATTGATAAAGTTACCGGCTTGCGGGAAAAATATGAAAAAGAGCAGAACGAACTGCTTACGGAGATTCCGACCTTAACAGAACTCAGCCAGAAGACCTTTGAAAAAGAACAGGAACTGGTTGAACTGCGGGTTGAACTGCGCAGGCTGGAACAGGAAATTGCTGCTAAGATCAAGGCAAGCCAAAAGCAAACTGCGCCTGAAGAAGAACGGGCCGAAGAGCAAACCGAAGAAAAGGCAACCATTGTTTCCCTTGATCATTCTGAAAACTTGCTGATGATCCGCCGTGCACACCTTTTGGGCATCGATTATTCAGCAGAAGATTTAACGCGATAATTACATTTTGATTTATTTACTTATGGTGCAGTTTGAACATTACCGCTGTCCGCTGCATCGCTATACCTTTTCCGTTAAGCCGGTCAGAAAATGGGTGGAAAAGCACTGCGAGGGCCGGGTGCTCAATTTGTTTGCAGGTCCGACCTTGCTCGGTGTGGATGAGGTCAGGAACGACCTTGACCCGGAAATGGCTGCACATTATCATCTGGATGCGCTGAAATTGTTAAGCAACTGGTCTGGAGAACCATTTAATACCGTTTTGCTTGACCCACCCTATGCGATCAGGAAAAGTATGGAGCTGTACAAGGGCAATATTTGCAGCCCGTTCCGGCAACTGAAAGACGAAATACCCCGCTGCCTGTCCCTGGGTGGCATCGTCATCACATTTGGCTACCATTCCATCGTAATGGGTGCCGGAAGAAAATTTTCTTTGGAACGGATTGCTCTGTTCAGCCATGGCGGGGCGATCCATGATACAATTGCCTCAATTGAACGCTTTAATCTTTGATTTCTATTGTTTTATTATGGAAGACCGCCGCAGGCAGCCCTCCAACCATTAAAAAACAAATCACTTATGGAGGAACGGCGTTAGCCCTCCTGACTGCCATTAAAAATCAATTTTATGGAAGAAACCCACGAGCAACACAAGTTGCATGGCTTTATGCAATGCCTCATTTATGTGTCCATAGCACTCGAGGCCGCTATATTTGTTTATCTGAAAGCCCCATTCTGGGGCTTTTTTTATGGGCCGGTAGAAAAACTGAGCCATGTGCTTATTTACAGTAATTTACTGTACAGCAAGCTGGCAACACTGCTGCTGATCTGCCTGGTCAGCATAGGTACCTTAGCCAAAAAGAAACAGGAGCTTGATCCCAAACTGCATATCCTTTACCCTCTGGCTTTGGGGCTGCTTCTGTTCTTTGGCGGGGCATTTTTATATGGCCGTGCCGGTTCCTTAGCCTTTGTTTATACCACCTGGTGGAACTTAGGTTATATGCTTTGTTCGCTGTTTGGGGCTATCCTCGTCAGCGTTTCGATGGATAATGTTTCCAAGATGATCCGCTCCGGCTTGGGCAAGGATATCTGGAATGTAGAGGGCGAAAGCTTTATGCAGCCAGTCAAGCCGGTGGTTACGCCTTATTCGGTGAATATCCCCATGCAGTTTTATTACAAGAACAAAGTACGTTCGGGCTGGATCAATATCGTCAATCCCTTTCGGGGCACGATCCTGATCGGTACGCCGGGGTCAGGCAAGTCCTTTGGCATCGTCAACCCCTTCATCCGGCAGATGATCGGTAAAGGATTTTGTACAGTAGTCTACGATTATAAGTATCCCGATCTCGGAAAGATCGCTTATTACCACTACCTGTTAGCCAAGCAGCAGGGTAAGTGCAAGGGCTATGATTTTCATGTGATTAACTTAAACGATGTGGAGCGCAGCCGCCGTACCAATCCCTGGCGGGCCGATTACCTGCGTTCACTGGCTGATGCTTCCGAGGGTGCCGAGGGGTTAGTGGAAGCGATGAAAAAGGGGGATAAATCGGGCGGCAGCGACCAGTTCTTCACCCAATCGGCTATTAACTTCTTAGCAGCTTGCATTTATTTTTTTTCCAAACATGCGGGGGGCAAATATTCCAGCTTTCCGCATGTGTTGTCCTTTTTGAACCATTCCTACGAGGATATTTTTAATACGCTTTTTTCTGAGCCGGAACTGGTTTCATTATTATCACCTTTCAAAAGCGCTTACGTCACTAAAGCCTTTCCGCAATTGGAAGGGCAGATCGGTACCCTGAAGATATTTATCAGCCGCTTAGCCACGAAAGAGACCTTTTGGGTCTTTTCGGGAGATGATTTCAATTTGAAGATATCGGACAAGGCCACGCCCGGTATCGTGGTGCTGGCGAACGACCCCAATACGCAAAACATCAACTCGGCCTGTTATTCGGTGGTGATGAACCGTCTGACCAAGCTGATCAACAGCAAAGGCAATCTGCCCTCGGCTTTGATCATTGACGAGATTCCGACATTATATACTTACAAGATCGAAAACCTTTTGGCAGTGGCCAGGAGTAATAAGGTCGCCATATTGATGGGTTTACAGGAGCTGCCGCAGTTCAATCAGCATTACGGGAAAGATACCGCTGCTACGATAACCGCAGTCGTAGGCAATGTGCTGGCCGGTTCCGTCAGAAACAAGGAAACATTAGATTGGCTGGAAAGACTGTTTGGCAAGAATAAACAGATCGGTGAAAGCCTGTCCATCGACCGTAATAAAACCTCAACATCGTTACAGGAAAAATTAGAGCCATTGATCCCTGCGGGTAAAATGGCTTCGCTCAATACAGGCGAGATGGTCGGCCTGATCGCTGCCGATGTACAGGAGGTTTATACGGGAAAGTTTGAAACCTCAGCCATCAATTGCAAAGTGAACCTGAGTGCCGCGGAATTAAGCGCAGAAGAAGCGGGCTACCGCGAGCTGCCAGTGTATTATGATTTCGCGGGGCGCAAGGAAGAAATCCTGCGCGAAAACTTTATGCGCATTAACAGCGAGGTCGACACCATTGTCGAATCCTTCCGCAAACCGATCCCGCAGGTACAGGTGCTGCCCAAAGGCAGTATGAAACAGATCGCCCAACCGAAATAAAAACGCTGATCATTTTTAAAACATTTTACCATGAACAAACATGACGAACTGTCCGGCACCTTAGTGCTGGTACACCCCCAATTATTGACCGATCCCGCCGAAAAAAAGAACCAGATCGGAATCATTGCCTCAGCGGAGATCGAAAACGACAACGTCGTCGTCAGCTTTGGCAGCGAGGGGCAGGCATTATTTTCTGCCGATGCATTGCTGGTCTTGAAAAAACCCGGCAGTATTCATTTTGACACTTTGCGTGATCACCTGAAAATGAATACGCAGGATTTTAAAGACCTGCTAAAGGTGGGGATGCTCGCCAATTCAAACCTGACAAAGGATCACAGGCAGGCGATTGAAATTTCCCGTGATAACCCGGTAGTTCTGGAATATAGCATGGCTTCACTCGAAGAAGAACTGGGATTGAAGCAGGATTATAGCGTAAGCCGCTGAATGACATGAATGATTTAGATTTCTTTAAAATATCCGGCGCAAACGACAAGCTGCGGGGCGTGGTGGTATTTGTCCATCCTGAGTTGTTAGCTGATCCTTTGGGAAAGCGCAACCAGGTCGGTGTGATCTGCGAAGCCGACATCGCCCTTGATAATATCTATGTAGATTTTAGAGATAAGACCGGGCTTTTTTCCGCAGATGCCTTGTTTACTTTCCTGCCTTCGGATCATATGCAGGATAACCTGGTGAACATGCTGCATAATAAAATGTCAAGTGAGTTCAAGGCATTACAGCAGGTGGAGTTGCTGGTGCGCTATGGTGATGTGACTGAAAAGATCAAAGCCATGCAGACTGCCCGTGACCACCCTGCCATTCAACCCATGTGCGTCGAAATCTTAAAAGACCAAATTTCCCGCGACATTTTTAACCAATACGAACGGTAATGAAATTATTTTGCTGCTGCCTGCTGGCTTTGCCGCTGCGGTACCTGGTATTGACATCGGGCTACGGTTACAGGGTTCATCCTGTCACCGGGCGGTTCTGTTTTCATTCAGGCATTGATCTCCGCGCAAGGCATGATACTGTTTTCGCGGTGATGCCCGGCCGTATTGCTTTTACCGGCTATGACCGTGTGACAGGTGTATATATCCGCCTCGCAAGCCGTGACTTTACCCTGCTATATGGTCATTTATCCCAGGTCTTTGTCCTGGCGGGAGATTCGGTTAATTCCGGCACGCCGCTGGGGATCACCGGTTCATCCGGCCGCGTAACGGGAGAACATCTGCATTTCAGCGCCAGCTACAGACAGGTTCCTGTCAACCCGCTGCTTTTTCTGCGGGGCCTAATGAATAATCAATTAACAAATAAATAAGGAAAAACCATGAGTACACCGTTTAAACCCCTATCCGAACAGATCACAGGAAAAATGATCGCGGACCTGAAAGCCGGAACTTCCATCTTTCAACGGCCAAACAACAGTTTAAACTCGGCATTGCCGTTCAACATCGAAAGCGGCCACCGCTATGCCGGGCCATCGGCTTTAATTTTGCTAATGCAGAAGCGGGACGACCCGCGCTGGGGCACCTCTAATCAGGCCAACCGAAACCATACGGCGGTGGTCAAGGGCAGCACCGGAACACTGATCCAGTTTATGTCCAATTATGAATACCAGAAAATGGTGGACAACGAAGGTCAGCCCGTTTTAAAAGAGAACGGCAAGCAACGTACCGAGCGCATCAAACTGGACGAACCGAAACAGGTTGATGCCTGGCTCTTTAATGGTGAGCAGATGCGCAAGCTCGAAAAATGGGAAAAAGAGCCAAACATTCTTTCACCCGCTGAACGTGCGCAGGCGATACTGGATAACAGTAAAGCTGTGATCGAAAATGGCGGCGAGGATATGTTCTATGACCGCCAGTTAGATGCGATCATTATCCCGGAGATGGAACAATTTGCCAGCCCGGAACAGTATTATGCCGAAGCGCTGCACCAACTGGCCCATTGGACAGCAGCAGAGAACCGGCTGAACCGTCCGCTTGTAGGCGAGGCGGGTGAATTTGTGATGATCCGGGAGGAATTGCGGACGAACCTGGCCTCTTTGCTGTTAAGCAAAGAACTGAACCTGCCCTATGAACTGAATTACCACGAGGGCTTTGTCAGTTCCTGGGCACAGATAATGAAGGATGAGCCTTCCGAATTATTTAAAGCCGCATCGGACGCGCAAAAGATCGCGGATCATATCCTCGGGTTTGAACAGCAGATCGAAGAAAAACAGGAAGCTGACCAAAGCGCGCAGGAAGAACATGGGAACGAAGCCGGAAAGACAGCCGAATCCGGGGTCGATGTGGCAAAGATCGATCCAACCAAACTCACCGAAGGCGAAGTCATACCCCACAACGGCACCGAATTCAAAGTGATTAAGGCGCAGAAGAACAATGTTTACCAGATGCAGGATTTAGGCAGCGAGCGTAAATTTAAAATGAGCGCGAAAGATGAACTGTTCGGCTTATTGCTGGACGCCCGAAATACCTCGCAGGAGATTACCGCCAGCAGGGATGTTTCTGCCGAAGAAGCTGCTTATCATGAAACAGAGGCCGTTGAACAATTCCTGGATGAACAATACCGGATAGAACGCTAAAAGTTATGCAAAGACAACAATTTAAAAGGGAGGAACTCCCAATGGAGCAACTTCAACAATTAGGACTAGCCAATTGGAATGTACTGCATATCGATGATGATGACCTGGCGGCTTTGCTTAATGGTCGCCGGACAGATATGCTGCGCCTGGAAAACCTCGAACAGCAGGGCCTGCATATTCCGGCATTGGATGCGAAGCTTTCCTTAAGGCGTAATGAAGACGGTGGGGTTGAACTTTTAGCACATCCGATATATAAATACGCTGAAGGGCCGGAATACCTGACGGATACCGAGATAGAGAGCCTCGAAAAAGGCGATGCGGTGAACGTGGTCAAAACCATTACAGAAGACGGTGGGGCTAAACGTGAGGTATTGGTGGAATTTGATAAGGAAACCAATGAGTTTATTGTCGTAGACACCGGCAAAGTTGAGCCGCCGGAAGAGATCAACGGCATACCGCTGACGAAGAAGCAAAAGGAAAATTACCGCAAGGGTAAGGAAGTCGAGACCGAAGACGGTACGACCATCCAGTATTCCGCTAAAGACAAGCAGGCCATCCGCGCTGACCGTTTGGCCCTGATCGCTTCAGTGCTGATCGACGGAGGTGTTTCTTACGTGTTGTTTAAAGGTTTGAATGCTTTGTTTAACAAGCCGCAGCATAAAGAACCGGGCAGGAACTTTCATAAAGCATTTGCGCAGCTCTCCGAAGCAGAAGCGAAACAGGTCGCACCGGCAGTAAAGCCGGAAAATGATACCGATGAAGAAATTTCCGAAACGATCAGCCGCTGATGCACCCTTACCTGACCCGTTTGGGCATCCGGTCGGAAGTACAGCGTTTCTTCCGGCCTTTTTATACCTCTGACGCTTTGGGAAACCTGGTCTTTGCTTATGGTGAAGCGGCGGAACATTTTGGTTTTGCTTTTCATAAGGTGCCCGTAACGGATGGGTTTTGGTTTGCGGGTAATTTAGCTTTTTCACAAGTCCGCCTGGTTATCCTGTCCGCTTCGGCACTTGACGCTGTTTCCTGGCTGAATAAAAAGCTGCCTGCCTTTCCGCAAACCGAAAATTTGTTGTTTGTGGCATTGGGGGCTGGTATAAGCGACGCGCAACTTTTATGGATCGGGACCAATTTCGCGAATAAACAAGTCCGGCTCTTGTTTGGGCGGGATCTGCTGGGAAGGATAGCCGACTTAAAGCTGGCGGCTGCAATAAAGGGCTGGCCGTTGTCGGTTTATTTGGGCCAGCGCGATCAGCTTATAATTTATTTCCGTAACCGGCATTTTGTTTTCAGGCGGGAACAATTCAGCCTGGCGGCTTTTGAACGGGTAGCTGGTGTCCGGTTTGGCGTGGCCACTGATAAACCCAAAGTATATCCTACTTTTTTTGATGAGCTGAAGGCGGAAGCCGGGCTTTAACCTGATTTAATCTTAATTTTTTATGGAATCCTTTATTGTTGATGAGCCGCAGGTGATCACGATCCGGCCTGCAGCGGTGTTTGCCTTTGTGCATGTGCTGGCATTTATGTTGTGCAGCCTGGGCTTTTTGTTACTGGCCTGGCGCTATTGGCCGGGGCTGGTCTGGATCAGTTTACTGTCTGCCGCGTTCGGCCTGTACCGCTTTTGGTTTATCCGCAGTGTTTGTTATACCATCACGCCGGAGATTATCCGCATAAGGCGCGGCATCTTCTTTAAACGCACCGACCAGGTAGAGTTATACAGAGTGAAGGATTACATTTTAACGCAGCCCTTTTTATTGCAGGTCTGCGGCCTGATGAACCTCACGCTGAAAAGTACCGACCCTGAAAATCCCGTCATCTGGCTGCGCGGCATACCGGCATCCGACCTGGTGGATACCCTGCGGGGCTATGTGCAGCAAGCCCGGCTGAACAATAAAATTTATGAGATCAATTAAACTTTATTGTTAAAATTCTTTCCAATAACCATTAAATTTAGTATCTTTAGGTATAAAACATGAGGGTATTTTAACCAATTTGCCCGAGGTTGCTTAGCAAGAAAATCCGATCATTTACTGTAATGAAAACGTTTGTTTATCTGGTATTTACCTGTTTTATTTCCACCGGCGCGTTTATGGGCGCTCTGTATTCCAAAACCCCTTTGCTGTTGTATGCTGTAGGTTTCGGCATTTGGGTGCTGTTCCTGTGGGGAGTATTCCGCCGTATGAAAAAACATGATGAGCGCCGCGATATGGAGCGCCAATTCAGCGAGTTTATGCGCACGAACCGCCAGCACCGCTTTTAAGACATTTTTGTATTTTTGCACATTATTGACCGGCATCCTTGCCGGTTTTGTGATAAGGTTCCTCTAAAAATAAACCATCTTAAAATAAGATTATACCTTAAATAAAAAAGGCACAATCTTATTTAAGTAATTGCTTAAATACATACATTTGTACTTTCATTTAAAAGTATGAGTACGTGTAGCCGAATTTTTGCCGATACAACGCAGATTAATAATTGCAAAGAATTACTTCAACTAAAACAGCCTGTTTTTACCGAACTTGCTCACGTCATATCGTTATCAGGGAATGAGGTTCGGCTAAAAATACTTTTCCTTTTACAACAGGAAAATGAACTTTGCCCATGTGACCTAAGTGATATATTAGGTATGACCATCCCTGCAATCTCTCAGCATCTTCGCAAACTTAAGGATGGAAATATTATCAAGTCACGCAAGAGCGGGCAGACAATCTTCTACTCACTTTGTGATACAAGTCTATTGCTGCCTTTGTTTAACCTATTGCAAACCCCTTTAACAACTGAATCAATATGATCACCACCAATGCCAATAAAAGTTGGATACCAGGTTTACTTGCTGCGTTAACTGCATCACTATGCTGCATTACACCGGTTGTGGCTCTATTAGGCGGAGTTAGCGGGATGGCTTCATCTTTTTCATGGATTGAACCGGCAAGACCCTACCTAATTAGTTTTACAATACTCGTATTCGCATTTACTTGGTATCAGCGGCTGAACAAAAAAACACAAACTAATGATTGTTGTGAGGTAAGGGCCACTTCCTTTTGGCAATCAAAAAAGCTTTTACTGATCGTTACCGTGCTATCCGCGATATTGATAACCTTCCCTTATTACTCATCTGTATTATATTGCGCTCCTAAACAATCTTCTGCAATTACAATTCAACAAAATAATTTGAAATGGGTACAACTTACTGTCAGGGGAATGGGTTGTGCAGATTGTACCAAACATATCGATGGAGTGCTATCCAAAGTTCCTGGCGTAGTTAAAGTGTCTACTTCTTTTGAAAAAGCGCAGACTTCTGTTAATTACGATCCTAAAAAAACGTCGGCAGGCAGCCTGAAAAACAAAATCACACAAATAGGTTATCAGGTTACTTCCGTTAAATAACTCAAACAAATAACATGCTCAAGGACATTCAATTACAATCCGTGCTTACCTGCCCGAATTGCGGACACCATAAAGAAGAAACAATGCCTACAGATTCCTGCCAGTACTTTTATGAATGTGAAAAGTGTCATACAAACTTAAAACCACTTGCCGGTGACTGCTGTGTTTTTTGCAGTTATGGAACTGTAAAATGTCCCCCTATACAACAAGGATCATCCTGTTGCAGCTGACAATTTCTATATACGACAGGCAAAACAGTCTATAAGCCGATGGTTTATAAATGACATCGCCGATCATTATGAGGTTGATTATATCGCCTGGTATGCCGAACCGATGGCCGGGCTATATGGTGAAGCGGTACGCAGCGCAGGGGAAACGCAGTTTGTCAATATCGATACCTATACGCAGAAAGGCCAGGAAATAACCCGGCGTTCTTCGAACTAAAGCAGCTACAGGCCTCTCTGCTGCTGGGCCAGCAGCCTGAACGTTGATTGCTGATTTCCTACCACCTATTCTCGTCGATCACCCCGTTATTATCTCGGTATTCCCCGCCGTTGGCGCTGAAAATCATCGCCGCTCTTTTGCTGTTCCTTCCGCCGTTTTCAGCGCGATCTTTCCCATAAACTTCCTTTCGCTATAAGCCGCAATCGCGGTTCTTTCCCGGTCATTCAACCGCATCTCTATAAATCCCCGCGTTTTCTTTTCCTATCTTATCCGTTCAACAGCTTGACCGAAGCTACCTGCCCGAACTGTGTCAGCATCCTTTTAAGCATTTGTAAAACTACTGACAAAATGGATTCATAACGGTTTTGCTTGAATGAAATATGTACCTTTCATAAAGAGAAGAACATTGAAAACAATCACAGTATATATCGGAAAAGAGGACAGGACGCTTGCAGAAACGTTTCGCGAATTTTATGAGCCTTACGCCTACCAGGGGACACTGGAAGGGAATTTGCGCGAATCACGAAAGCTGAAGAAAGAAACCATGGCCTGTCGTTTTTGTAAGAAAAGCCGCGCTGAAACGACCTTCAGCCAGGACACTCATCTTATTTCAAAGCTGCTTGGGAAGAATACGTACTATTCCCATGACGAATGTGATACCTGTAATCAGCAATTCCGGCTGTTTGAAAATGATCTTGCCGCTTATCTCGGAACCTCGCGTGTCTTTAACCACATGATCGCCGGGACAAGCGCTCCCGGATTTGAATCCGCAAATGGCCAGATCAAGATCAAAAAGAAAAACGATTTGATCTGGCTGGAGAAAAAAGGCGACAGGCATGATGATTTAAAGATTGATCTTAAGAATGGCAAGGCTGCGATCAAAATGGAAACTCAGCTTTTCCGGCCAGAAAATGTCTATAAGGCACTCCTAAAAATGGCTATGGGTATATTGCCTGAAATAGACCGGCCGGATTATAATGCCGGATTTAAGTTCCTCCTACACATGGAAAACTACCCGGAACTGACCTGCTTTAAACGCGCCCTGCTCACCGAAACCGATATAGTTATTGCAAGGCCATTTGCCCAGCTCTTTAAAAAATTAGAAAGTGTAACTGATGAGCGGTTCCCTCAACATCTTTTCTGCCTATCAGTCGGCAATCTGGCTTTCCAGCTGGCGCTGCCCGGCCACCGTGAGTTTCACGGAACTACACTTCAAGGTTACCGGATGGCCATCGCACCCTATATCCAGTTGAACTCCGCAGAACCTCACGATGGGGTTGTTCGCGGACGTAAGGTAGAGGATCTGCGATCAACAGAACAAAAGTCAAATGATCATAGTATGCATTTTGAATTCCCAACCGAAAATTTAGCAGCGGTGCAACTTGATTTTGATATTGGGGAATTATTCAAAAACAAAAGTTAGCCCCGTTTACGCAGTATAGTCTCTGATCCGGCGCATGATCTCCCGTTCCAGCCTATGGTCTGAAATATCACCGCCGCTAATTTCCCATTCGGTTCCCATTAGTTCGATCTCGGCGGAAAAGCCACCATTAATAAATACCAGGAAACGGCCCTCATCAGCCATCAGCTGGATGTATTTGCGTTCATGGAAGCGGTCATAGGTAAAGGATAGCGCGGTATCAGGATCATTGCCGGACACGAAGACCGGCTGGTTATCCTGTAACAGGTCTACCACCTGTAATACTTCCGCCTCGCTCAGCCGCTGCCCTGTATATATCCATTCGTAGACGGTCATACCCTGAAAATGCAGTTCACCCAAAAAGCCGGGATTGGCTTCACCCTCCAATTCTACGTATTCGAGGTAACGTTCCAGTCTTTCTTCAATATCTTCGCTTTCTTCAGCAGGGTAGCCCTCGTACAAACGAAAAGCCTGTGTAGCTACTTACAATTCGCCTTCCTGCCGGTAAACCGGGAAGATATCGACCGTTTCCATTTGGCCGTTATCTTTGGTGATCTGGATTAAAGCAGGGTTGTTGAGCATTCTTTTTCTTCTGTTTCCACGACGCAAGATAGACAAACCTTGTGTAATACTTGTTTATACCTGGCTTCAGATTACCCCCGGATATTTCCCTAACAAAACCCTGGTTCACGTGCGAAATGCCGGTCAGGGATTCCCTTAGAATCAGGCATAATACCAACTGCGGTTAGGACTACAGTTCATCCAACTTTTTTTGTTCCTCACTCGAAAATTGAACATGCTGCGATAAGTCTTTCACCATTTTTCGGGCGAAGACTGCGCCTTCTTCATTGCTTTTCATGATATCATCGTCCCCAAGATCGGCATCAACACCATAAATGGCTTGCTTCAGGTCGCGCCGCCGTTCGATCTCTTTTACCTTGCCATCTACCTTTTCCACCATCGAGTAATCGGGTGTACCGTTTTCCGCAAGGTCTTTAAAATCCAAATAAGGTTGTAAGTTGACTTTCATCACCTTTTGCATCACCTCTCCCCATTGGAGTAATTCCTCATTACCGTATTCCGGGTTATTCTTTTTAGCCATGTATTGCACCATAGCCAAATATTGTTCAGGCGTGGCGCTCCAGCGCCGTCCAAACCCGAGCAACTTGCTAATAAACGAGAAAAATCCCATAGACGTAAATGTTGGTTATTGTAAAATTAAGGAATTTTTCCTTGCTGTATTAACCCACTTATACTTAGGGTAGCTCTCCGATTTGGTTACAAATCGTATCTTTAAACCGATGAATAATCATTCCCCCGGCAACGTTGATTTATGGTTTGTAACTGAAACTGATGTGCGTAATGCCGCAAATGGCATACCATTCACACCGGGTTACTCTATTTATGCTTATTTCTGGTTAAGAAGAAGGTTGGACGAAAACACGATGGAAGGATGGATCGGGCGTATTGATAAAATGGAAAACTTTCATTGTAGTATTGATACAACCTACACTTACTTTAGCGATTACCGCGCCAATAAGAAGATTTATGTCACGCTGGATAAAACCGCGTTTTTCGAGATTGACGAAATATTTCCGTCTAAGCCTTTATTATTCCTATTAAAAAGGATCAAATTTAAGCCGGATGCTAAACAGGCTGCCTCCGCAGCCGTAACCGCTACCGTGCATCGATTACAGTTTCACCTGCTTGGTGGCAACAGCTTTGAACACCTGGTCTTTGCTTTTTTGCAGCAAACCGGAGACTGGAAATCAATCGAGTGGATTGGAGAATCCGGGCAGGACAAGGGGAAAGATATTTGGGCAGAAAAGGATAATGACACACATTGCTTTCAATGCGCTAATTATCAACAGCTGACTTTTGCGAAAATTGTTACTGATATGGATAAATTGGCTCAACACGAAACGGTACCTGGCCATTTGACCATTGTATGTGGTGGTAAAGTAACTGATGGACTAAGGCAAAAAACCAAATCCTACGGTTTATCAAAAGGTTTCGGCACCGTTACGATATGGAGCGGGCCGGAACTGGAAGAAAAAATACGAAAACAATCGCCTGAAATTCTACTACGTTTTTTTGAAGGCCATGCGTTTCCGTAAACTCAAAATTAATGTTTCGGACTTTGCCTTTGGCCCGCGCTGTCCGCTGTATCTTTTTTTCTAAAAAGGATGTCGCTGTCATCACTAATGCGGCCATGCCTGCCGGTCAGGTCCGCTATCGCTGACCCAACCGCAGGCTACACAGGAAGCGCTCGCCCGCCGGTTAGCCACTGCGCCACCCAAATCAGTCCGTACCGCTGCGCTTTACCAGCTGATTTTACGCGCCCACCAACGGGCAGGCTCTTGCTTTAGTCCCCTGTTGATCGGTTGTTTTTATCTGCTGTTTTAACAGGCTTTCCAACCATTTTAGTTTTTTAACCGCAAAGGTAAAGCCCTTTGCGCCGCCGTCAAGGGTCTATGAAACCCCGCACCGGCAGGGCCCTTGACAACTGCACACCGTGCTTATAAAACCCTTGCATTAAAAAACTAAAATGTAATGTTATGGAAAGCCTGGTATTAAATCTTCAATCAAAAAATCAAATCATCGATTACATCGCGGATAACCACATGGTTTCTTATGAAAAAGGTATCTTTCAGGAAATGATCGCAGCTATCGAAGCAAAGGATCAAACTCAGCTAGACTGGTTCCGCAGTTTTGGTGATTCTTTCCGGGGAATCACCATGAATGTATACGCTTATCGTAAAGGCCTGGAATTCGGATTTACCGAAATCAGCTTTGATAAATACGACTGGCTTACAAGACCTGTATTTTTAGATAGGGAGGAATTAACATTTGGTGATACCAGCCGTTATGGTAACCACAGTCTGATCTATTTGGGCAGGGGTGAGAATCAGGTTTGGACTTACGGCATGAGTTACAGCTACGGCGTTGCAGGTGGTTGCTACGGCCTGTCCGTTTATGGTAAACAATTCAAAAGCCGCCAGGATGCGCTCAGTCATACACTAAACGAACTAAAAGTCATGATGACAAAAAAGATCGGCAGCAAAGACACCTCCAACGATAAACAGCCTGTCGTCCTGGCAACCCTGCGTGATATTGATAAAGCTTTAATTGGAATGGTGCAACTCAACTTGTTTTAAATTTACCGCTGATTAATTCACAATAGATCCGGGTAGCTTCGAAAATGAAATGACGGTGCTCATTTTCAATTCCTGTTGATGTTCAAATCCTTCGGTCAGGTAATGCAGGTCTTTGATCATCCCTTTATTTTACTGCTTTGGTGAAAACCTGCCAGACAGTTTCAGCTACTTATCAAACAATTTCAAAAGCAGTTTCATTTTAAACTGCTTTCTAGGTAGAAAGACCAAAAGCATTGACCCCTCTCGGCCAATTTGTTTTCCTTCTCTGATGATTTGAAGGCAAGCACTAAAAGTGGTCATTTCAAAATTGGCCGAGAGGCGCCAACAGAGTGTGGTTTATCCATATTGCATCAAATCTTTACATTTTCATATTTCCCATATCTTTTTGATCTCCGCCATTCTTAAATATTGCTTCACTATTCAATAAATAGGCGCCGCTCGTTACAACAATATCACCATTATTTAAACCCGAAAGGATAGGCACATAGTTTGGGTTTCCCGGCCCTGTCTTAATCATCCTGGGTGAAAAGCTGCCATTTGGATTTTTCACCCATACTTTGCTGCCCTTGCCATCTGTTAAAATAGCAGCGGTAGGCACGGCTATTGAATGCTGTTTGCCAGTAGCGATAGAAATGTAGGCCAGCATTCCGGGTCTTATTAAGCCCTGCGGGTTAGGAATACTGATCCTGATCAGATCCACTTTCGAGGATTCCGATAATTCAGGATTAATAAATTCAACCTTACCGGTAATGACCTGTCCGCCCAGATCAGGAAATGAAATATTTACCTGGTCATTTAGCTTATAATCCCCCGCTTCACCGGCATACAATTGAGCTTCTACCCATAAGCTGTTTAACGCTTGTGTTTTCAGTATGGGCATCCCTTCGGTTACATAATCTCCCTCTTGAACGCCTATTTCACTAACAGTACCACTAATTTTGCTTAAAACTGTTGTAGTCGCTGATACTTTTCCGGAAGCGGCCAGGCTTCTGATCTGTGCCGGGGATAAACCCCAAAGCTGTAATTTGTTTTCGGCAGCACCGATCAGCTGCTGATAATCCACATCCGGGTTATGCAGCACTCTTTGCTGCTGTTTTGCCAACAGGTATTCTTTTTCTGCCTCGAGCAGGTCCTCGCTATAAATGGAATAAACAGGCTGACCGACCGATATTTTTTTTCCGGTAGTTTTAACGAATAATTGCTGAATCCGGCCTGCGATCCGGGCACTCAATTCGGCTGTTGTATTTTCATTGGTCGTTACCGTTCCGGTCAATGTCTTTTCCATCCCGACATTTTCTTCCCGAACCGTGTCTGTCAGGATACCTGCCAACTGGATCTGCGAGGCAGTTAACGTGATCATGTTCATATCGGTACTGTTATTGTCCCCGGCAAGCTCCACTTTGATTAGCTTCATTCCACAAATCGGGCAATTGCCGGGATGATCCTCATGTATCTGCGGGTGCATGGAACAAGTGTAATAAGCCTTGCTTTGCGTCTTTGCCACTTGCTGCGGTTTTTGCTTACAGGCGGTGAACAGCACCGTTATTAATAGTGTAAAAGCCAATAACCGCAATGCTGTCAGCCGTATATGTTGATTGTTCCTTCTATTCATTGCCGGATGTTTTAATAAAACTTTCACTGTCTGCTAAATATTGAGCATCTGAAGCCAGGCTATCTGAAGCAGATAAGCCTTTTATAATTTGTATTTCATTTCCGTTTATAATTCCCGCATTTACCTGATGAGCCTGAAATAATGCGCCTTTTTTTAGCCACACCACCTGGGTACGTCCCAAATTCAATAATGCTGTCCTCGGTATCCATAAACCCTTTGTTTCCCCGCTTTGTATGGTCGCTTTGACCAGGCTGTTTACTTTCAGCGCATGATCCATATTGTCAATATATACCCGGATACTTGTGGTTTTATCCCCATCCTGTAAAACAGGCTCTATGAAATCGACTTTACCCCTGATCGTCCTGCCCGGCATATCCGGCAGGTTTATCGTTACCGTCTGGTTTAATTTCAAGGCGGCAATGGCAGGGCGGTCGATTTTAACGACCGCCCATAGCTGATGCGGATTGACCAAGTTAAAAATGTTCTGCCCTTTTTCTACATACATTCCCTCTTTGACGGAAAGGGGAAGATTATTAGCGAAATCAGCGGGAGCTTCTGTACTTGCTGCACCTGCCATTTGAGCATGCGGCATATCATGTACGTGTCCTTCATAGGGACTGTAAACTGGCAGACTGTAAAAAGATTTACCGCTTTTGATGACCTGTTCCACCTGAGCTGTTGTCATTCCCAGTAACAATAGTTTTTGTCTGGCTGCATTGATCAAACCCGTTTCCTGTGCCGAATTCTTTGTCAGATAAATTAAGTCCTGTTGGGCAGCAACCATGTCCGGACTATAAATATCAAATATGCGCTGGCCGGTATGTATCTCCTGGAAAGCATATTTGATATAGAGCTTTTCGATGCGTCCCGAAAAACGGGCTGCAATGTTATTAAATGTGCGGGTATCAAAATCAAGGTATCCCTGAGCCACGATTTGGGTTGGAACGGCCTTTTCTATAGGGCTAATGGCATTAATATCAGCAATTACCGATGAATTAACCGGCTGCAATACCGTGTTCAGACTGATGCCCGCCCCCTCGCTGGCCTGGCCTGATTTTTTGACCAGGGTCATACCGCAGATCGGGCAATTGCCCGGATGATCTTCCAGTACCTGCGGGTGCATCGGGCAGGTATATTTGATATCGCTTTTTACCTGTGTTGCAGCAGTTATAGGGGATTTCTTCTTTTTATCGGAGCAGGCACTGATGACCATGACTATTAACAGGAGGCTGGTCAATATGATCCTAACGGGTTTCATTCTCTTTTTCATAAGCTACCTGTAATTGTAAAAGTTCCTGTAAACGGTCTAATGCATCCATCCGGGCCGACTGCAAAGCTTTGATACTGTCCAACACCGATGGCAGATTGCCGGTATTCTGCTCATAAGCCAGCAGGGATGTTTTATAAGTATTCTGCAAAGCAGGAATGATGTTTTGATGGTAGTTTTTGAGCTGTCTTTTTTTGCTGCCCATATCCGTTCTTAAACCGGCCATCTGCCCTTCGGCCTGGTTCAGCATATCCAGCTTTTTTTGCTGCAGTTCAGCAACCTCATACCGGATCCCTTTCAGGTTGGCCTTGTATTCTTTGGAAGCCCAGGGGACGATAGGTATAGTTACCGAAGCCATTAAAATATACTGATTAGCCATTCCCCCATAGCTGAACATATGCCCCGCCTGGATACCGAAATCGGGCTTGCGCCTGCTGTATTCCATTTTAGCGTTTAATTGCTGTAAATCAATATTCCGATTGATCCCTTTAATATCGCTGCGGGTATTGGCAAGGCTTGCCGTATCGGTGACGGCTGTTTCATAATCTTTCAGCACAACATTGGTATCAACGGTAAATACGGTTTGCTTATCCCGGTTCATCAGCGTATTGAGCATGATGTTCTTCTGGCTGATCTCATTGTTTAATTGTTCCCGTATATTATCCAGCTCATACAAGTCTGCTTTGGCCTTATAAATACTGGGCAGTTTTTCCTTGCCATAGGTAAGCCGGATGTTCGCATCCTTGAGCATATATTCCAGCAGGCTTTGTGTATGCTGCAATAAAGCCAGTTTCTTTTCCAGCACCACCCGTTCGTAATAGTATTGCTTGGCCTGGGCGATCAGTTGATTTTTCAGATAGTTCTTGTCTTCGGCGGTTACTTTAGACATCCCCCGCATATAATCTTCTTTGGCCCGCAGTTTGGCCGGGTTGGTGAACATCTGCTCCGCCTGGATCATAAAAGAACCTGTATTGGGGTTGATTTGATAAGGGGTTTGGTACTGGCCTGCACTAACCTTCGGCGCATCCAAACTTTTAGCTCCTTTTGCGTACGCGTCCTGCGCACTGATCTTTGCATCGTATGCCTGCAACGATGGGTTAGCATTAATACGAGCGAGAACACTGTCCAGTGGCAAAAGCTGAACCTGTGCTTTTGCTGTCAAACCGGCAAAGCAAGCGAGCATCATACAGATGATTTGATATTTCGTTTTCATAAGCTTATTCCTTTACCTCCAACACTTCGAGCTTGCCGTGTTTTTTGAGTTCGTATTCCTTAACCATCAAAAAGATCAGTGGGGTAACCAGTAAAATATGGGTGGAAGAAGTTAATACCCCGCCGACCATCGGCAATACGATGGGCAGCATCACATCGCTGCCCGTTCCAGTGGACCATAATACCGGCACCAGGCCAAACAGGGCGACACAGACCGTCATCAGTTTTGGGCGCAGGCGTTTAACTGCACCGTTCATCACATAAAACCTCAAATCTTCCCTCGTGATCGTTTCTTTGGAATTGCCTTTCAAAGCTACCAGCTGCTGCATGGCATCATTGAGATAGATCACCATCACGATACCCGTTTCTACGGCAATGCCAAACAGGGCGATAAAGCCGACTGCCACTGCAACGGATAAATGCACCCCAAAGAAGTACACCATGTATGCCCCGCCGATCAGTGCAAATGGAATGCTGATCAGGCTGAAAAATGCCTCCCGGATTGAGTGGAATGCAAAATACAGACAGCCAAAAATGATGACCAGTACAATCGGCAGAATGAGTTTTAAGGTTCGTTCCGCCCGGATCAGGTTCTCATACTGGCCGCTCCACTCAATAAAGTAACCTTTAGGCAAGCTTTTGACCATCGTGTTCAGCCTGTCCTGCGCTTCTTTTACCGTACTTCCAAGGTCACGGTCACGAACGTTAAATAATACCGTTCCACGCAATAAAGCATTTTCAGACTGGATCATAGCTGGCCCGTCGCTGATCTTAATATCTGCAACGGAAGACAGCGGTATTGGTCCATAATTCATCGTTTGAACCAGGGTGCGCTTGATCTCATCCAGGTTACTGCGGTAATCCTGGGCTAAGCGCAGATTCACGCTGAAACGTCTGCGCCCTTCGATAGTCGGTGTAATATTCATTCCGCCCAATGCGCTTTCTACTACTTCGTTCACATCATCCACGCTTAGGCCATATCTTCCAACAGCATCTTTGTTGACCTGGATATCCAGGTATTTACCGCCGGTGATTGGGTCAACATAAAGATCCTTTACCCCGTTAATACCCTGCAAAGCCTGTTTCATCCGGTTAGCGAGTGTATTGATCGTATCCAGATTCTGCCCGTATACCTTTAAACCCACATCTGTGCGAATGCCCGTAGAGAGCATATTGATCCTGTTAATAATGGGCTGTGTCCAGCCGTTGACCACGCCGGGTATCTGCAGTTTGGCGTTTAATTCGTTGATAATATCTTCTTTTTTTATACCCGCGCGCCATTCACTTTTAGGCTTTAACAGCACAATCGTTTCCGTCATGCTGATGGGCGAATTATCCGTAGCGGTATTGGCGCGGCCGGCTTTGCCCAATACATTTGCGACCTCGGGTACGCTTTTAATGATCCTGTCCTGCACCTGCAGCAACTGTTTAGCTTCGGCATTGGAAACGTCCGGCTGGGTAACCGGCATAAACAGGATCGTGCCTTCATCAAGCGGCGGCATAAATTCACTGCCTAAGCTTAATAACAGGGGTATACTGATCAATAACGCAATGATATTAATACCGATGGTCGTTTTGCGCCAGGTCACGCACCAGTTGAGTATAGGCCGGTATAGCCTTTCAAGCCCACGGTTTAGCGGATTACGGTCATCTGAACTCAGCTTACCTTTCAGAAAAAAGGAGATCAGTACCGGGGCGAGCGTAACGGCGAGGATTGCATCAATTCCAAGGATAAAAGTTTTGGTCCAGGCCAATGGGCCAAACAGTTTACCTTCCTGTCCTTCCAATAGAAATACAGGAAGAAAGGAAGCGACGATGATCAGCGTGGAAAAGAACACGCCACGGCCAACCTGCTTGCAGGATGCTTCTATGATTTTAATTCGTTCTGCTGTGATCATGACTTTTCTTTTTCTTGTGCAGCGGATAAATTCCGGTGCGAGTTTTCGACCATCACGATCCCGTTATCGACGATCACTCCAATCGCCAAAGCGATACCAGTTAAGGACATAATATTGGAGGATATTCCAAAGGCATTGAGCAGGATAAAGCTGGCCGCGATGGTAATCGGGATCTGGATAATAATACTGAGCGCACTTTTTAAACTCAATAAGAACAGGATCACAATGATTGACACCGTAATCATTTCCTCGATCAGCGTATGTTTGACCGAACCGATAGCGCTTTCTATCAGTTCACTCCGGTCATAGGCGATCTTAAATTTAACGCCCGGCGGAAAACCTTTTTGTATATCGGCCATTTTATCTTTTACGGCGTGGATAACCCTATCCGCGTTTTCACCATAGCGCATCACGACGATACCGCCGACCGCTTCTCCTTCGCCGTTCTGGTCAAAGATGCCCAGGCGCAGATCACCTCCCATCTGAACGGTCGCAATATCTTTTACCCTGACCGGTACTGTTTTGATGGTTCCGATGGTAATATTTTCTACATCCTGCAGGGATTTAATATAACCCAGGCCTCGGACGATATAACCCGTACCATTCATTTCAAACTTACGTCCCCCCACATCATTATTATTGCTTTTAACCGCTTTGAGTACCTGGGACAAGGGAATATTGTAGTAATTGAGCTTATGCGGATCAATATTGATCTGATATTGCTTTTCAAAGCCGCCGAAAGAAGCTACTTCGCTTACACCCGGCACGGTTTGCAGCCCCAGCTTGACATACCAGTCCTGTAAGGCCCTTTGCTCACCTAGGTCAATACCCTTGGCATCGAGCGTGTACCATAGGATGTGGCCCACACCGGTTCCGTCCGGCCCAAGGGTCGGCGTGATACCTTCCGGCAGCAATCGCTGCGCGTAACTTAACCGTTCCAGTACACGGCTCCGCGCCCAGTAAACATCTGTATTGTCCTGGAAAACAACATAGACAAAGCTCATCCCAAACATCGAGGTGGCGCGGACGGCCTTTACTTTGGGGATGCCCTGCAGGTTGCTCACCAGCGGGTAAGTCACCTGGTCCTCCATGATCTGCGGGCTGCGCCCTTCCCATTCCGTAAATACGATAACCTGGTTCTCTGACAGGTCGGGAATGGCATCAATAGGATTTTCGCGCACAGCATAAGCGCCCCATCCGAAAAGGGCAACGGCTATCAGCAGTACGATATACCTGTTCTTTAAGGACAGGGTAATAAGTTGGTTGATCATCTTAATGGTATTAATCAATACTCCATCCGGATAACTCTCCGGACGGAGTATTGAAATGTATTACATCTTCATGGATTCGGCTTTCTTTTTGGCCGGTTCTTTTTTTACCAGTTCCATACCGCATTTAGGGCATTTACCAGGTTTATCACTCAATACGTCCGGGTGCATACCGCAGGTATACTGCACTTTCTCAGGTTTTGCGACAGGCTTTACCTTTTTTGTTTTAGTAGTGTCTGATACAGCTTTGACAGGCAGACCTGCCGCAAATAGGGTTGCACCGGAGAAAAGGATGGCAGCAGCCATCAGGGTTACTTTTTTCATTATTTTTTAATTTTAAAAATGGATGGATAACATAAGGCAAAGCCGTATGCTTGATTATTAATTAAGATGATTTAATTGCATTACAAACAGGAGCCGGTTACCACGGTAACGGCTAAAGGGACGGGAATACAGATCAGATTCTGTAGGTACAGTTAAGAATATAAACAGGTGCTTTAGGCCAGTAGGGTGGCGCATGGCTGTTAAAAGCCGTACATTCAAAATTAGAATGATATGCGCTGAGGTCTGCTGTAAACGTTGCAGGGATAAGAACGTGGAACAAATTGGCATCCAAATTCGGTGCGTTTGCACCGAAATGCTGATCCTTTACCTTGATGAGCTGCGTTTTTGTTTTGCAGCAACCCGGTAATCCCGTTGCCATTTTGCAATAAGACTTTTCCGCGCTGCTAAAAGAGAAGCTTGCAGATTCCAGTTTACCACAGCAATAAAAACTACGCACCGAGATTCCCAATGCGGAAAGCAGGTAAATAGCTGTTAATGATATGAGCGCGATACGTTTCACTGACCGAAAATAATAAATTTTCTTTAATTAAAGATAAGAGAGCCGCCCCACGAAGGGGCGGCTTCTTTATTTACAACTTACATACAGTCTTGCATTCCCCTGATGCCTTGCAGGTCTTGCTGCAATAATCCTTGCAGTTGGGCCCGCATCCCTTTGCGCATTTAGAACAGGTGAATTTGCTGTTGCAGCAAGGGGTATTGGCATAAGTAATGGATATAACAGATAATAGCATCACCATGGTGATGAAAAGAAACTTTTTCATGATTTTGAATTTAAAGATTAATAATTAAAAGGCTTTCTGGTCGGAGATCGACCAGGTTCGGGTTTAACTATTAAGCTTTCGGCGGGTTCCAGTCATTGTCCTGGTAATCCGACAATTCACCAATAGCAAAAGGATGGGCAGGCTGATCATTCAGATCAGTGATTGCCGGTGAAAGGGAAACAGATGAAATAATCGTAAAACCACAGGTGCCGCAAGGCACCATAGCATTACAGGCACCTTTTGCACAATTGTCATCAGGATTCTGCTTTTGATGTTTACAGCAATCCTTGTACATTTTCGCTATACAGCAAGCTGCTTTTCCATGATAGATGTTCGCCATACCCGTAAATGAGGATAAAAGCAATACATTCAGGATGAGGAAAACAGCGATAGACTTCATGTGCTTATAAAACGCTTATTGTGTAAAATATTGCAACGCAAGGCTGCTTAATTAACATAAGGCTAAGGTAAGGGCAAATCATCGGGTAACATTTATATAATTCCGATAAAAATTTATATCCTATTGTACTAAGTTTTTACCTTCAACATACTGGCATTGATCGCGACAACCACCGTGCTGACCGTCATTAAGACGGCCCCTGCTGCCGGGCTCAATACAATGCCCTGGTTATAGAGCACACCGGCGGCCAGCGGTAAAGCAATGACGTTATAACAGGTCGCCCAGGCCAGGTTCTGCACCATCTTCCGGTAGGTCGCTTTGCCAAACAGGATCAGGCTCACAATGTCTTTGGGATTGCTGTTCACCAAAACAATACCAGCGGTTTCGGCTGCTATATCGCTTCCTGAACCAACAGCGATGCCGATATCCGCCTGGGCCAATGCCGGGGCATCATTAACGCCGTCGCCTGTCATGGCCACAAACCCGCCCTTGCTTTGCAGTTCCTTGATCTTTTCTAACTTCTGATGCGGCAAAACTTCGGCAATAAAACTATCCATACCCAATGTATTGCTGACGCTTGCAGCTACTTTACTGTTATCACCCGTTAGCAGGACAGATTTGATATTTTCCTGTTTCAGCGTTGTAATGGCTTCCGCTGATTCGGGCCGTATCTCATCCGATAACGCAATATATCCCGCCAGTTCCTTGTCAATAATTAAAAACACAACCGTTTCCGTAACATTCGCGGTAAAACCATCAGGTGTTCTAATCTTATTTTCTTTCAGATAGCCCGGACTGACAACCAGTACCTTTTTACCTTCAACTGTAGCTTCAATACCCTGGCCGGAGATGGCCTTAAAGTTTTCTGCCTTTGGAACGGGTATCTTTAAATCCTTAACTTTTTGCAGGATACCGGTCGCAATCGGATGTTCGGATTGTTGTTCCAATGCCGATGCCAGGCGAATGATCTCGTTTTCTTTCAGGGCTTTTTGCAGGGAAACAATTTTAGATACTTCAAACTTCCCTATGGTAAGTGTGCCCGTCTTATCAAATACCATAGTGGTGATCTTCCGGGAGTTCTCAAAAGCAGTCCGGTTCTTAATTAATAAACCGTGTTTTGCCGATAACGCAGTGGATTTGGCAACGACCAGGGGTACAGCCAGCCCAAGCGCATGCGGGCAACAAATAACAATGACGGTAACCATCCTTTCCATCGCGAAGGCCAAAGTTTGCCCGGTCAAATACCAGTATAAAAAGGCGGTCATACCGGTAAGCAAAGCAATAACGGTTAACCATTTGGCTGCCGTGTCAGCCAGCAACTGGGTTTTGGATTTGGATTTTTGCGCATCATCAACCAGTTTCACTACCTGGGAGAGATAAGAATCTTTGGCTGCATGGGACACCGTTACTTTAAAGGAGCCGTTGCCGTTGATAGATCCGGCAATTACTTTGTCGCCCTTGACTTTTTGTACCGGTTTGGATTCCCCCGTCAGCATGCTTTCATTGAGATAACTTTCACCCTCCAGGATGATCCCGTCGGCCGCCACTTTTTCGCCGGGCTTGACCAGGATAATATCGTTTGCTTTCAGGGTATCCGTTTTGACATCATGCACCATATCCGGCATTACCATGTGCGCTTCATCGGGCATCAGCTGAACCAATAGCTCCAGTTCTTTTGACGCCCCGGCAACGGATTTCATTTCAATCCAATGCCCTAAGAGCATGATCAGGATCAGGGTATCCAGTTCCCAAAAGAAGTCCATCCCCTTTAAACCAAATACGGTAGCCGAACTATAAAGGTAGGCTACCGTAACCGCAAACCCGATCAGGGTCATCATGCCGGGATTTTTAGCTTTCATTTCACTCAGCCAGCCGGTAAGAAACGGCCAGCCGCCATAAACAAATACGACAGAGGCCAGAGCAAAGAGCAGGTAGGGCGAACCGGCAAAGCTGATAGCCAGGTGCAGCCATTGCTGGATTTGCATAGATAGTAACATGACCGGAACGGTCAGCGCCAATACCACGTAAAACCGCTTTTTGAAATCAGCGATCATCATGGCGTGATGGCCCGGCCCGCTCATATCCATCGAATGTCCGGAGCCGTGCTGCATCTTGGTATGATCCATCGTCCCGTGCCCTGAA
Source organism: Mucilaginibacter sabulilitoris (assembly GCF_034262375.1). Lineage (NCBI taxonomy): Bacteria > Pseudomonadati > Bacteroidota > Sphingobacteriia > Sphingobacteriales > Sphingobacteriaceae > Mucilaginibacter > Mucilaginibacter sabulilitoris. The sequence continues at coordinate 3,016,935 of NZ_CP139558.1, read as the reverse complement.
GTCATTTTGTCTATGTCCATTTGATGTGATTGAGGTTTATGTTTCATGAAAGCCCGGTTAAATTTTATCAATAGGCTTCCGCTGCTGTTCCGATGACCGGTACTGGCTGGGCGTTAGGCAGGTTATGCTTTTAAATTGGGTAGATAAATGGGCACTGCTGCTGTAACCCATCCGATAAGCAATTTCATTGAGGTTCAGTTCACCATAATCCAGCAACTCTTTTATTTTTTCTACTTTCTGCTCAATAATAAAACGCTCAATGGTCATGTCCTGCGAATTGGAAAACATCCGGCTCAGATACGTATAATCTTTTCCCAACCGGTTCGCGATCAGGTCGGAGTAAGAGGTTTTCTGCTCTGACTGGTCTGTGTGATGAACCAGTTCGATGACGATATTTTTGATCGCTTCCACGGTTTTGTCCGCCTCCTTGTTGATCAGCTCAAAGCCCGGAACTTTCAAGGCCGAAGTAATCAGCTGCAATTGTTCCTCATCGGGCTCAGGCATGATTTCAACATGCCCTAAAGAGATTTGCTTGACCCCGAATCCAAGGCTTTCCATTTGCTGACGGACGATCATCAGGCAGCGGTCGCAGACCATATTTTTAATGTGTAGTATCATGATTACTAAGTTACATTATATACAGGCATTCCGCCGTTATACTTTTTCAGCTTTATAACCCTTTTGCTTCAAGGTGTCGATGATCTGGCCTGCCGTTAAGTTCGCATCGGCCTTTACCGTTAATATTTTATCGGGGTTAGCAGTATCCACTTCCCAATGCTGAATGTCTTTAAGCCCGTCTAAAGCAGGTGTTACTGTAGCGATACAACCACCGCAATTGATATTGGTTTTGAATTTTAAAGTTTCCATGTTTATCGGATTATTAATTATAAATCAAGTTTTGAAAATTTGAGTCTTAAACTGTTGCTCACTACGGATACCGAACTTAAAGCCATTGCGGCCCCTGCGATCATCGGGTTGAGCAAAAAGCCGTTGAACGGATAAAGGATACCCGCAGCAATTGGAATACCGATCAGGTTATAAATAAATGCCCAGAACAGGTTTTGACGGATGGCCCGTACCGTTAATTTCGACAACCTTAACGCTTTGGGCACCTGCTGCAAGTCGGAAGATACCAGCGTGATCTTGGCTACGTCCATCGCAATATCAGAGCCTTTACCCATCGCAATACTGACATCGGCCTGTGCCAGCGCCTGGCTGTCATTGATACCATCGCCAATCATGGCCACAATTTTACCGCTTGCCTGTAAAGACCTGATAAAATCAGCTTTACCGGATGGCAGCGTATCGGCCTCGAAATGATCGATACCCGCCTGTTTTGCAATCGCTGCCGCGGTTTCCGCGTTATCGCCTGTGAGCATATATACTTCGATGCCTTGTTTCTTTAAAGCCTTAACCGCGCTGGCTGAGCCTGCTTTGATCTGATCTGCAATAGCGGCTATAGCAATTACCTGCCTGTCATCTGCAAAATAGATAACCGTTTTTGCCTGGTTTAAATAAGCAACTACTAGCTCTTTCAGGTCTTCAGGAATAGCGATATTTTTTTCGTCAATGAGTTTATGGCTTCCGACCATATATAGCCGACCTTCAAATACTGCTTCTACACCTTTGCCCGTAAGGCTATTAAAGGACGAAATTTTTGCAGGTTTTATGTCAGGTGATTTTAAGTAAGTTACTATGGCGTCCGCCAGGGGATGTTCCGATTGTTGTTCCATCGCGCAAAAGACGGCTTGCAGTTTATATTGGTTGTCTTTAACATGGCTTGCCCACACCAAGTTAGCAACGATTGGTTTTCCTTCGGTTATCGTTCCGGTTTTATCCAGTACCACAGCATTTACCCGGTGGCCTAATTCCAGTGCCTCTGCATCTTTAATCAGGATGCCGTTTTCTGCACCTTTGCCAATACCCACCATAATGGCGGTTGGTGTAGCCAGGCCCAGCGCGCAGGGGCAAGCAATGACCAGAACAGTAACCAAAGCCAGCAAACCTTGTGTAAAAGCGTGCTGTCCGCCAAATACCAGCCAGCCCCCCAGGCTTAATAAAGCGATCAAAATAACGATAGGCACGAAGACACCCGCGATCTTGTCTACCAGTTTTTGCACCGGCGCTTTGGAGCCTTGTGCGTCCTGTACCAGTTGGATGATCTGTGCCAGCAAGGTGTTTCCGCCCACTTTTTCGGCCGTAAAGCGAAAGCTTCCTTTTTGATTCAAGGTTCCGGCGAAAACTTTTGCCCCCGTTGTTTTCTCCACGGCAACGGGTTCACCGCTGATCATGCTTTCATCTACATAGGAATGGCCCTCGTAAACCTCGCCATCTACCGGGATTTTTTCTCCCGGACGGACCTGTAACCTGTCCCCGGCCTGCACATCGGCTATCGCCGTTTCTATTTCTCCTTGCGGGGTGATCCGGACAACCGTTTTCGGTTGCAGGCCGATCAGTTTTTTGATGGCGGAAGACGTATTAGATTTTGCCCGTTCCTCCAGCAGCTTACCCAACAGGATAAAAACCACGATCACAGAAGCCGCTTCATAATACACATGCGGCTGTAAACCCTGCTTCAGCCAGAATTGCGGATCAATGGTATTGAAGGCGCTGAACAGGAAGGCAATGCCGGTACTTAGGGCTACCAGCGTATCCATATTGGCCTTACCATGTCTGGCTTGCTTAAAAGCACCCGCAAAAAAACTTTGCCCGGCGATAAATAATACCGGCGCGGTCAATGCCAACATGATATAGTTGGCGTAGGGCACATGCATAAATACCATCCCGATCAAAACTACCGGGATAGTTAAAACTGCCGCCGAGGTGATTTTTCTCTTTAATGCCTGATATTGATTTTGCTGCGCTGCTTCCTGTCTGGCTTTCCCGTTTTCGGTGTCAACGATCAGGTCATAACCAATGGATTGTACGGCTTGCTGCAGGTTAACTGGCTGAACTACATCCGGATGAAAAGCCACCTTAACCAATTGTGAGGCATAATTGATCTCGGCTTTCTCGACGCCTTTTTGTGCGCCTAGGATGGATTCTACACTGACCGCGCAGGAAGCACAGCTCATGCCGGTAACCGGGAAAGTCAATATTTGTATGTTGGGTTGCATTTTGCTTCTTTTTATCATACAAATTTACCAACACGCCGGGCTCATGGCCTTACAGGATTCCGTCAAATTTTTACAGGATTTTGATATGAGGGAACTGTATAAATAAAACGTAAACAGGAAACTATTTAAGGGAAAAAACGTTATATTTATATATGAAAGCTATAGCTGTTTTCCTGGCAGCAGGTGTGCTGTTTCTTTCCTCTTTTTCAGGGCTCTATCAGCCCGTAAGGGGAAACTGCTGTTCCGGAATGACGCATCAGGGTGCCTGCGGCCATGGCACAGAAGATTGCTGCAATAAAGGAATATGCGGAATGATGTCATCCTGCAGCACTTGTGGCTTTTTGATCGTTCAGCCGACTCTTGTTCTGCCCAAGATCAGTTATGTCAAACAAATACCGGTTGCTCCCTACGTAATGGGCGATTCCTTGTATCATTCCGATTCCGGCTGGCATCCCCCGCAAGTTTGATTATTGATCCGTATTTGTCGGTCAATTCGTTGGCCCTATTATTAATCAAATATTAAAACTTAGGAATCATGAGACGCTATATTTTCATCACTATAGTGATGTTGTTTTCCATTACTTCTTTTACTTTCACTTCAGCTAATACCCGTAATACCCCATGCTGTAACAGCAAAATGAACCATTGTTCCAAATGTGCAAAGGGTTGCAGTAAACCCTGCATGGATTATTGCAGCAAAACCTGTAAAGAATCAGGCGGATGTACAAGTACCTGTAAATAAGAATTGCCTGTCATACAATAAAGCCGGTTAAACCCGGCTTTATTGTATGTTATCTGGCCGGTTTCATCATCTGAAGCAGCCATGCCAACAGCAATCATGGTAAGGCATTTATGATAATTTGCTGATACCCGTTTTAAACAAGCTCCTTACCTCTTCAACGGGAATCGATATAATTTGTGCGATATCTGCAAAATCAAACTGCTCCTGCTCCTTCAAAACTATAATTAACGATTGTTCAATGGACAACCCTTTTAAAGGTGCTTCTGTTTTTAGTGCCAGGTAGTTCGTCACAGCTAAGTGATATAAGGAATTTTTTACAGAACTGCCAGGTTCGTCACCAGCCGGTACTCTCCAAAGTTGAATAAAGACATCCTGCAATAATTCATCTGCATCATTATGCCCTAAACCCATTCCCCGCAGAAAATAATAGATATGCTGACCGTACTTATTCAATATACCTTTAAAACCCTGATCCCGTGTGGCCTTGTTTTGAAATAAGCTTAATAACGCTGTATCATCTGTTGCTGCTAACATCGTTTTACCTTTTTAAGTGCATGAACTATTCCAGTTTCATTTTTTGTATCCTGACCGCATTGAGGATCGCCAATAAGGCAACACCCACATCAGCAATAACGGCTTCCCATAAATTCGCTACCCCGCCTGCGCCAAGAAGCAGGACAATAACTTTCACCGTCATTGCGATAATGATATTCTGCCACACAATTCGTTTGGTAATCTTTCCGATCCTGATCGCAGCCGTAATTTTAGAAGGCTGGTCGTTTTGGATTACAATATCTGCGGTTTCAATGGTAGCATCGCTGCCTAATCCGCCCATAGCTATACCGGCATCAGCCAGCGCAACTACCGGCGCATCGTTTACGCCGTCACCTACAAAGGCAATGCGGCTGCCCGTGTTTTTGTATTCCTGTACTTTTTGCGCTTTCCCTTCAGGCAGCAGGTTACCGAACGCTTTATCTATACCTAATGTTTTCGCCATCTGATCCACTACGGCCTGCTTATCACCAGAAAGCATGACGGTTTGAATATTCAGACTGTGCATCCGGTCAATAGCTTGTTTAGCATCTTCTTTAATTTCGTCAGCTATCGTCAGGTACCCGGCAAATCTGTTGTTAACCGCGATCACGACCACGGTATCAACTAACTGATCTACTTCCTGCGGATAAGCGATATTGAATTTTTTAAGCAGTTTGGTATTCCCCGCCAAAACAGCTTTACCATCAACTGTGCCTTTTAATCCATGCCCAGATATTTCTTCGACATCTTTTGCTTTTAATCCGCCCAACGCATCTCCTGCGTATGCAACCACCGCTTTGGCAATTGGATGCGTAGAATTACTTTCAATAGTTGCGGCTATACTCACCAGTTCTTTTTTATCAATACCATCCGTTATTACTTCCTGTACATTAAAAACGCCTTTGGTCAATGTGCCCGTTTTATCCATGATAACCATATTGACGGTCGTCATCACATCTAAAAAATTAGAGCCTTTAAACAGGATGCCATTCCGGGACGCCAGCCCTATGCCGCCGAAATAACCCAACGGAATTGATACCACCAGGGCACAGGGGCAACTGATGACCAAAAACACCAATGCCCGATAAAACCACTGGTGAAAGTTATACGGATCGGTAAAAAAATAAGGCGCAAAACAAACGAGCAGGGCAAGAGCAAAGACAATAGGTGTATAGATCTTGGCAAAACGGCTGATAAAAAGCTGTGTTTGCGACTTCCGGGCAGTAGCATCTTGTACCATTTCCAGGATCTTGCTCAGTTTGCTGTCTTTAAACAATGATTTGACCTGAACCTCCGATACTTTATCCAGATTGATCATACCGGCCAATACCTTTTCGCCCTTTCTTTTGGTGTCCGGCTTGCTTTCTCCAGTCAATGCGGCGGTATTAAATGTAGCGGTATCTGAATACAGTTCCCCGTCAAGCGCGACCTTCTCGCCGGATTTTACCTGAATGATCTCGTTAATTTGGACCTCCTTCGGGTCAGTGACAGATGTTTGACCATTCCTGATAACGGTTACTTTATCCGGCCTGATGTCCAGCAGTGCCTTGATGCTTTTCTTCGCTTTGTTAACTGCCGCATCCTGGAACCATTCGCCAATGGAATAAAACACCATCACCGCTACACCTTCGCTGTATGACCCGATACTAAAAGCACCCAGTGTGGCGACGCTCATTAAAAAAAATTCGTTAAAAAAATCAAAATGTCTGGCTTTGCGCCAGGCCATACCTAATACGTTATATCCGGCCAGCAGGAATGCTGCTGAGAATATGATCAGATTGACCGGGAAAGCCGGCTGGTACTTAAATCCAAATTCCAGGGTCAGCATGACCAGCAATATGGCCAGCGCCGTAAGCAGCGGCCAATGGCTTTGCCAGCCTGCCTCTTCGGCAGGCTTATTCAGATCGAGGCTTTCCCCGTCGTCTTCCTCATCATCTTTTTTGGGTTCACGGTCGGCATCTTTTATAATATTAATATGAACGCGGTCTTCACCAGGGGCAGTATCTGCTCCAAGCAAATTTATAGCAGCCTGCCCGTTTGTTTCTTCTTTCATTTTGTGTTGATTAGTCGTTTATCCTTCTGAATCCAAAAACCAGAGTTCAGCCTCAGCAATAGCTTTTTTCAAAGCAAAGGCCGCCTCCAGTCCTTCATTATGATAGCCCGCTGCCAGCTCCAATGCCTTTACTTTTACTTCGGGCCGCAGATCTTTTAACTGCTCATCAAAAGCCTCAAATTTTTCTTCTTTCATAATTAACTCCTTCAAATTTAAGCAGGTAAGTCCTACCAACCGCTATGCGGTTGGATTGATCTGTTTTTTCAGTAATTGATGCTCCAATTCTTTCATAGCTTATTCTTCGTCGGTACTGCCAGCCGCTTTGGACTGTAAATAAAACGCCCCTTTGGTGGCTATCCGCACATCGGGCGGCAACTGGCTTAATGGTGTGATCTGAATATAGCCGAGCTCCGTTACACCGGTAGCAACTTCCGTTTTCGTGAAGATAGTTTTACCGTCTTTATTATGGGTAGTGGTCACAAAAATGTACTGCTTGCCTTCGGAACGGATCACTGCATCAACAGGTACAGCAGACGTTAGTTTGTTGCCGGTACTGATCAGCGCGGTGACATACATACCGGGGATCAGGTTTTGGTGCGCTTTATTATTGATAACCGCGTGAACGATCACCCCCTTGCTTTCATTCTCAAAGGATTTATTGACGCCGTTGATCACGCCCGTGATGACCTGGTTATCCTGGTTGGTTAACTGAAAGTTCACCTTTTGGCCGACCTTTACTGCCATCAGATCTTTCTCAAATACGGTCAGGTCGCAATGGATTTTGGAATTATCCACCACTTCCATAATGGATGTGCCCGGCTGCACAAAAGCGCCGGTATTCGCGGTAATGGTGCCAACTGTGCCGCTGATCGGCGACAGCACCGGGAACTGGCTAACGATATGGCCGTTAGTGATTCTGCCCGGCGAAATACCGAATTGCTGTAACTGGCTTTCATAAGCCGTAAGCTTGGAGCGTTCTGCATTATAGGTCGCCTCCGACGCCTGAAAAGATTTGCCGGTTCCGGCACCCGCCGCTTTCAATTGCGTCTGGCGGTCGTATTCGGCTTGCACATACGTGAAATTGTTTTTAGCCGCTAAATAATCCTGTTGCAGTTTCAGCAGATCCTGATTCCTGATGGTAGCTAATACCTGGCCTTTTCGCACCTGCTGGCCTTCCAATACATTGATGTTACCTATGATGCCGCCGGAGAGGATACTGACATCCGCTTTGTTCTGCGGCGGTACGGCTAACTGTCCGTTGGCTTTAACTACGGCATCCAAGTTCTTTTGCTCGATAGGGCCGGTTTCAATGCCGACCGACCTCATTTGTTCCGCGCTTAATTCCAGCGCGTTCTCTTTTTCTTTGTGTTCGGTTTTGCTGCTGTCTTTGTCTGTATCCTTAGTCTTTTCACCTGAACAGGAAGCCAGCAGTGTGCCTGCAAGTAATAAGGTGGTGATATATATTTTCATGTTATTCTCCTCTTAAAAATTGTAATTGAATAGCAGACTGGTTCAAATGGCTCACCGCTTCGATATAGGCTAATTTGATCTGAACAGCGGCTGAAACGTTTTGGATATATTCGACATAACCGATCTCGCCCAGGTTAAAAGAAACCTGTGCGATACGTAATTGCTCGTCTGCCTGTTTCAAGCCGCCTGCGGTATAATAATCTACTGCCTGCCGGTATTTTTGGTATTGCTGCATTTCCTGGTCGTATTGCAGGCGCACCTGGCTTTGGGCGTTTTGATAGTTGGTTTGCGCGATCTGTGCGGACAGCTTTTCGGCTTTCACCCTGGCGCGGTTCGCCCCGTTGAAGATCGGCAAGGCCACGCCCAACTGGATACCCGCAATGCGGGTACCGGGCGAATAGCCCCGGTCAATACCCGCCGGGTTAAAGCCGGAGATCACCAGTTGCTGGTTATAGCCAAGGGTCAGGTCCGGCATCCCTTTGGACTTTTCCACCGCAATGCGAGCGTTAGCCACTTCGATATTCTGCAGCTCGGCATTGACCTGCGCATTACGGCCGGTATTCAGCGAATCTACAGGTGCGGCCAACCATAAGGGCAGCCCGCTTTCCGCGACGACGATCGGTTCGCCCGTATTCAGCAGTTGTTTCAAGGCCAGTTCATTGCTTTTCAGATCAGCTTGCACACCGAGCTGCAAAGCCTGTACTTCCTGGTATTTGTTTTTGGCGCTGAATAGTTCGAGGTTAGAAGTTTCCCCGGTCTTTAACCTGACCTCGGCCCGTTTCACAAAACCGCTGTAAATGCTGTCCTGGTAATGCAAAATGCGCAGCGTTTCCCGGTTGAGCAAATACGCATAGTAAGCGTTGCGTACCTGGCGGGTGATCTCCGCTCGGGTCACCTGACCCGTTCTTTCAGCCAGTATAGTTTGCTGGTTAAGCAACTTGCGCTGATTCTTGTATAAGCCTGGCCAGGCAATGTTTTGCGTGACGCCGATGGCATTATCCATATTCCCGCCGCTCGTCGGGTCTTGCGTAAGCATTAACTCCGTTTTGGGGATATCCGTGCCTGACTTTTGTAAAGCGCGGCTTTGTTCAACCGATAATCCGGCAGAACGTAGCTGCAAATTATTGCGCAAAGCTTTGGCAATGGCACTGTCCAGCGTCAGCGGCGGGTTACTTTGCGCTTGTGATAGATTGGTTTGGAATAACAGCGCACCTCCAACTAATATAAACACCAATAAAGCTTTCGGTACTTTGACTTTAACCGTTTCCTTGCGGTTGAACAGGAGGTATAAACAAGGCAGCACAAACAGCGTTAGAAACGTTGCCGTTATTAATCCACCGATCACCACGGTTGCCAGTGGTTTCTGTACTTCCGCCCCGGCACTGGTTGACAAAGCCATCGGCAGAAAGCCCAACGAGGCAACCGAAGCGGTCATCAGCACGGGGCGCAACCGGGTTTTGGTGCCCTCCAGCACGCGGTCGTAGATATTGGCCATACCTTCCTCTTTCAGCTGGTTAAAGTAACCGATCAAAACGATGCCATTGAGCACGGCCACACCAAACAGGGCGATAAAGCCGACACCCGCTGAAATGCTGAAAGGCATCCCGCGCAACAGTAAAGCCGCTACGCCGCCCATCGACGCCAGCGGCACTGCGGTAAAGATCAGCAGGCTCTCCTTGACCGAACGGAAGGTCACATATAATAAGATCAGGATGAACAACAGCGCCGCCGGAACGGCGACAGACAAACGCGCTTTGGCTGCCTGTAAGTTCTGAAACTGCCCGCCATACGTTATATAATAGCCCGATGGCAGTTTAAAGCTGCTATTAAGTTTGGCCTGGATCTCTTTGACGGTGGTTTCTACGTCCCGGTCTTTCACGTTAAAGCCGACATAGATGCGGCGCTTGCCATCTTCGCGCGAAACCTGCGCCGGTGCATCCTTAAAGGCGATGTCTGCTACCTGGCTTAGAGGCACTTTGTTGCCTGAAGGCAGCGGTACCAATAGATTTTCTACACCGGATATGTTTTCCCGCAGGTCCCGGTTCAGCCGCACCACCATATCAAACCTTTTTTCGCCCTCGAATACCACGCCCGCCACACTACCGGCAAAAGCGGTTTTCAGGATCATATTGACATCGCTGATATTCAAGCCATATTGCGCCATTTTATCGCGGTTATAAGCTACCTGTATCTGCGGCAGGCCGCTCACTTTTTCGATATAAGGTTCGCTGACGCCTTTAACCGGCGCGATGAGTTTAGCAATTTTATTCGCTTGGGTGGCCAGAACATCCAGGTCATCGCCATAGATCTTGATGGCCACATCCTGCCGGATACCGGTCATCAGTTCATTAAAGCGCATTTGCATGGGCTGGGAGATCTCGACGTTGATGCCGGGAATGACCGCCAGTGCTTCCTCCATTTTTTCCGTCATTTCCTCGCGTGTTTTGGCGCTTTTCCATTCCTCCTTGGGTTTCATGGCCAGCATCATATCGCCTTTCTCCATCGGCATCGGGTCGGTCGGTATTTCCGAGCTGCCTATACGGGTCACCACCTGTTTGATCTCGGGGAATTGGTCTTTCAGCACCTTTTCGGCTTTACCAAAGGTTTTGACCACCTCGGTCAGCGAGGTACCCTGCATCATGGATATTTCAACAGTAAGGTCGCCTTCCTCCAGGGTAGGGATAAACTCGCCGCCCATTTTGCTGAATGCCCAGATGGCGATACCAAAGAAAACGAAGACAATAACCACCGTTAACACTTTGGCTCTTAGCACCACGATCAACGCCCGCTGATAGATCCGCTGCAGGAAGCCGATAATACGGTCTGAAATATTGGGTTTGTGCTGCGTCTTTTTACTGAGGAACAAAGCGCTGGCCATGGGTACATAGGTCAGTGATAGGATAAACGCGCCTAAGATCGCAAAAGCCACCGTTTCTGCCATCGGGCGAAACATTTTGCCTTCAATGCCAACCAGCGACAACAGGGGCAGGTAAACGATCAGGATAATGATCTGGCCGAATGCCGCTGATTTCATCAGTTTGCTGGCACTGTCGCGGACTTCCCCATCCATTTGTCCGGCACTGAGCTTTTCGACCCCTTGCTGACGGTAACTGCCGGTCGTGATATGATGCACCACGCTTTCCACGATAATTACCGCACCGTCCACGATCAGGCCGAAATCTATCGCGCCTAAGCTCATCAGGTTACCGGATACGCCAAACAGCCGCATCATGGAAAAGGCGAAGAGCATCGCTAAAGGGATCACCGAAGCGACCACTAAACCTGCCCGCAGGTTACCCAACAGCAAAACCAGGACAAATACGACGATAAGCGCACCTTCTAACAAGTTACGTTCCACTGTCCCGATAGCCCGGCCAACCAGTTCAGTCCGGTCAATAAAAGGCTCGATCACCACCCCTTCCGGCAGTGACTTTTGGATCTGTACCATCCGTTCTTTCACGTTCCGGATCACCTGGCTGAAGTTCTCGCCTTTCAGCATCAGGGTGACACCGGCCACCACTTCACCTTCACCGTTGCGGGTGACCGCGCCATAACGGGTGGCGCTGCCGAATTGTACGGTCGCAATATCCCTGATCAGGATCGGCGAGCCTTTACTGTTCTTTACGACGATCCGGCGGATGTCATCCAGGTTTTGGACTTGTCCCAAGCCGCGGATAAAATAAGCATTGCTTTGCTGCTCGATATAGGAGCCGCCGGTATTTTCGTTGTTCTTTTGCAGGGCTTCATAAACCTGCGGTATGGTGATGCCCAAGGAATTCAGCTTGTCATTGTCCAACGCGATCTCATATTGCTTGACGTAGCCGCCCCAGCCGCTGACCTCGGCGACCCCAACAGTGCCCGCTAACTGGGTGCGCACCAGCCAGTCCTGCAAGGTGCGCAGGTCGGTAGCACTGTATTTGTTTTCATAGCCTTTTTTGGTATGAAGCACATATTGATAGATCTCGCCCAAACCTGTGGTAATCGGGGCCAGTACAGGTTCGCCTAAGCCGGCCGGGATGCTGCTCTCTGCTTCTTTTAACTGGGCATTGACCTGTTGCCTGGCCCAATAGATGTCTACGTTGTCTTTAAAGACGATGGTGATCACAGAGATCCCGGAACGGGAAATGGAACGTTTTTCAATAATCCCGGCGATATTGGCCATGGATAGTTCGATGGGCGCAGTAATAAACTGCTCTACTTCCTGAGCGCCCAGGCTGGGCGCTTGTGTAATGATCTGTACCTGGTTATTGGTAATATCGGGCTGCGCATCGACCGGCAGGTTGTACGCGGAGTAAACGCCCACCAGTACTAAAACCAGTGTCATGATCCCGATAGTTACCTTGTTCCGGATAGAGAACGCGATAATTTTATCAAACATAATGGTAAAAATTAATACGAATACGGAAAAGCCATGCAAAGTTTATTGCAGGCGGAAACAGCTAAAAAAATCGCATTAACTTATTTGCGGCGGTTGCCAGATATTGATCGGCTGTTCCTGAACAGCGGGAATTGCAAACTCAGGATAATCACGGGTAACTGTTTTTGAAAATACAGTTATGTTTTGTTTTGTCGTAAGATGTCTTGCCGTGGAACAGCAGGAACAAGTGCAAAAAGGCGGGCAGGTTTCCTGGCCGCGCTCATCATTCGGCGCATGGCTTTTTTGAATGGTGACATGCATGACATTCGCGATCATATCTTCCCTGTCCTGGCAGGGCAGGACGGCCAGCAGGATAAAGTATACGCTGAATATGAAAGCGATGTATCTCATTCGATGGCAAAGATAGCTAATAATATAGCTATTGCAAACCGGCTTTAAGAGACCGGAAATCGTTGGCGAAATGGTAACGGCCTAACGCTGTATCTTCATGTTATAAACAGATCGGTATCATTTCCCCTGATGATTATCGGACTTCGCTGCCGTGCTTTACCAGCAGACAAGGCAACTTTAGAGAAGAAGCTGGACAAATGCTTGATCATAAGGGCAAATGAAGCTTAGCTGTCCAAAGAACAAATCAAACAGATAGATGAACAAATGGAGCAAAGGAAGAATCTAACTATTTGTAAAAAGTCAAATCTTGGCAAAAAAGGTAAAATTTGCCAAAGTTTGACCTTTGAATTTCTTCACATTTCGATGTTATATAGTAACATAATCAGGTTAAACCTGATTTAAACACTATGAAACGAATAATAATTTTGAAGTTTGAGTAATTTTCTTTTGTTTTGTAGTAAAAAAATCAGGCTCAACCTGATGTAAGAACTACAAAACGATGAAAATCATTTCCTACAGGTCTGGATTATTGCTTAAAAAGTTTATCGAAAAAGATAAGCAATGCTTTACTTTCGATGAAGCAATGACCGCTTTACAGCATGGGTCTGCTACCTCCGTAAGGGAGCTGCTTAGTGATATGACTAAACGCGGATTATTGATGCGGGTAAAGAAAGGTACGTATTATATTATTCCTTATGAACAGGATGCGGATCAGTTTATTCCAAACTGGCACTTACTGGCCTCGTGTCTCAGCGGGGATACGAGCCACTACATAGGTTATTATTCTGCCCTGCAAATTCACGGCCTGATCACCCAGCCTTCACTCCATGAAATGATCGTAGTAAACAAGCAAATAAGGCCATCAACCATGAAGGTTAAAAATGTGGATTTTCAGTTCATTTATCATAACCAGAAACATTTTTTCGGGGCTAAGAAAACCTGGATCGATTCTTATCATAAAGTTTTATGTTCGGACCTCGAAAAAACATTTATAGACTGCCTGTTCAAACTGGAATACAGCGGTGGTATCGTGGAGATCGCCAAGGCGTTACACGCAGCTCAAAACAAACTGGATTATAAAAAGCTGCTCAAATACTGTATACAGTTCGATTCACAGGCGGTATTGAAACGTCTGGGCTATATTCATGACATATTGGATATTCAAAATCCCATACGCGAAGAACTGCTAAAGATTAAAACCAGCTCGGTAGTTTCCTTAGATACTGAACTTCCCAATGAAGGCAAATATTCAGGCACCTGGAGTATAAAGGAAAATCTGGATGCTGAAACTATTAAAGGAGCAATACTGACATGATAAAACCGGCTGAAATACATAAACGGGCTTTTAAATATGGCGTCCGTGATACGCAGATTGAAAAGGATTATATTCTAACTTGGATACTATACGGGATTGCCGGTCACGAGCGGCTATCAAAAATATTGGTATTTAAAGGCGGTACCGTGCTGAAAAAAGTTTACTTTCCGGAATACCGGTTTTCGGAAGATCTTGACTTCACTTTACTGAATGACGACCTAACGAATGAGCAGTTGTTCAGCGACTTTGAGGAAGCTTTTGATTTCATCGCCGAAGAAGCGAACATCACCCTTCAACTTGGAGCGGACGCAGAACACGAAAGCGGCAGCATCAATTTTTATATTGTTTACACCGGCCCTTTGGGAGGCAGCATAGGCAGCAAGCAGGTCAAGGTCGATATCACCAGGAAAGAAATATTGGAATTTGAACCCGTGGAAAAACCGGTGTTTATCGATTATTCGGATGGTGACGATTTCTCTATACTTTGTTATCCTCTGGAGGAAGTGGTCATCGAAAAGATGTGCGCATTAATGGGCAGAACACAGCCCAGGGACTTATATGACCTTTGGTATCTCTTTGAATATGAAAAGCTGGATATCAAAGCCGTCTGGCAGGAATTTGAGCGAAAAGCCAAAAATAAGGGCCACGATCCGGCTAATTTTGTAGCAAAAGTTCAATCTAAACTCAATTCCTTTAAAGGGCGCTGGAATAGTTCCTTGGCAAACCAGATCAAAGACCTGCCGGATTTCGATACCGTAGTCAGGGAACTCAATAAACACTTCCGGAAAATAAATATCTGATCTATATCCAATGGGAAAACCTGCTTTTTTGCAATAACGACGTTAATTATTTGCTGCGGTTAATAAAACTTTAAATTAAGATTTGCCGGATAGAATTAGGTGTTATTTCGCATTGGCAATAAAGAGGGGTGCAATCTGGTGCATTTTTGGCGTATGTTCATTTTCCTTCTCTTGTTTAATCAACTCGTTAAGTTTGGCAGCTGCAGTAGCAGGAAAACTGGGTAAATAAGTTTTATAAGCTTTTAAAAACGCATACATATCCATGATCTGTTTAACCTGTTCCTGAAAATGCCAGCTATATTCTGTCAGTACAGCCTTTATTTCCGGTAGCTGCTCTTTCACTTCTTTAGATTTCATGCCCGCCAGGTCAATCTGTTTTTCTGTCCAGCCGGTATTAAAATAGACGGTCTCAAAGAATTTAGTCGTTAGCTCATTTAGGGTTGTTAATACCTGATCGGCAAAGTATTCCAGTGTACCCGAATCTTTCAGTGTGTTTTTTTCAAAGTCGTCCCAACGCATCATCAACTCATTAAGTTCCATGTTTTTTGGATGGCTTTTTTGCCTTGCCCGCAGTTCTTTTAAGATTTCAAAAAGATCGTTAAATGCACCGAGGCTGGAAATTGAATCTACGAGGTCGCCATTCAGCATATTGGTTAATTTGACCTGATTGTCTTTCAATTCCAGGAAAACCCGCAGGATATAGTGCAGGTCATAGATCAGGTCATAAGCGATGATCTTAAAATCCCAGTCTCCAATACTGCCAGAATGAAGAAAACGGTTCCTGATCCGCGGAAGTATATACTCAAAGTAATCAAAGACCCTTTCATGATATTCGTAATAGGGCCGCACCGCAAGTACTTTATTTGAAAGGGAACTCAATGGCTTTTCGGGATTGATAATGGCAGTCATATCAGAAAATACGCCTTCAACCTGTGTTAAGGCCAAAGCAGTAAAACCGTACCAGCGTCTTGCTTTAAACAACAAACGTAATTCTTTAAATACAGGCAGGCGTTCGGCAACTTTCGGATTCCGGGGAATGTAAAAATTAAATATCTGTTCAAACAGGTAAGGTATCGGAAAAAGCTTTTGCAGTTCGCTGTAAAAGGTTGTTTTTTTGCCGATTTGGTATAGTTTTTCCAAAGCCGGGATTTTTCGGATAACAACTTCGTCCAGCCGGTGCCGACATGTGTTTATTTTTTTATAGTCAAAATATTCCAGGTGATATGGCTGGCTCCAACGGTAAGGCCTGTCGCGGAAACCATCAAACATCATTAATGAGTTCGAAAGCCGGTCACTTTGTTCAGTGGCTTTGAAAAGCGCACGATATTCCAGATCACTCGTCAGGTATTTAACGATCCGGTCGCGCTCCGCCAGGCAGCGCTCATAAAAGTCCAGCCGGATTTTCCCCTCATGCTGACTTCTTCTTTCTCCGGTTTCCAGGTAGGTTTTGATGACCGGCTCTGCCTCATAGCGTTCAATAAGCGCCATAACTTCTTTTAGGTCAGCACGGACTAAGGCATCCAGTTCATCAAATACCCGCCCCGGAAGTTTATTAAACCCCAATATCTCTTTAAAGTAATGTTGAATAGGGTCATAAGGCGGCCCCTCTCTTTCAAATTCAGGATCGATTTTCCCCTTAATATAATAGGTGGTCTTGGTAAGAATGGTAACACAGGCTTTTTCAATTGCTGGAACATCGCCCCGGGGAATCGGCTTTCGAAAATTAAATTGCTTTAGCGTATAATAAACAATATTGGTAATGTTATATCCTAATAGCTGACTGATAGGGACATGTTTAAAAACATTTTCCCTGATTTTTCGAATACTCCCATAAAGGCCATCCAGTTCCGACAGCTTGATTTTATCAGTTGCCTGCTCCATTCCATTGTTTAATTTAACACAGGTTCTCCGATATTGATGCTGTCAAAATCCCATTTTTTTACCGCAAAACCATCTACAATGCGAACATGTCTACGATCAATGGCGGCCATATCCCACTTAAAAGGCGTCGAAGGATCAACAAAAGTTTTTATCTCCGCCTGCTGTTTTAATAAGGGGTTGTCGTTATATGATTCTACTTTATCTGAAAAGGGATCGTTTCCAATAGAGGCATTATGTGATGGCGAGATCAGCATCAGGTTGCCCAGGCAATTCAAATATTCGTCTAAAAATGGCTGCTCATATTTGCGGTCTGCATTGGTATCGTAACCGCTCTCTATCGCATCGCCGTTGGTAGGTGTCTGCGGCGAAATATGTTCAATTTGCTCATCTGTTATCTTGACGCTGCCAATATGATAACCTCGGTTCTGAATGGAGTTTTCGTATTTCCACAGCAGATAAGATAAAACGCGGCTGTTATACATATAGCCGTCAAGATACTGCTTGATTCTGAAATCACCCCAGTACCAGGCATCGTTAAATTTATTTTTAAAGTTCATCCTCAATTTTTCCAGGTCGCCTTTAAACGCACCCAAAATCTCATTGAGCCTGCTGATGAGGTCCGCCCGTGAATTGATCAGCCGGTAGCGGAAAACAACAATTTCAAGTATGTGGTAAAGTTGATTAAGCGATTCTTCATCGCTACCCAGGTATTTATACCCCTTGATAACAAACGGATAAACAAACCCTGGTATCGTTAGCTTACGGAGATCTTTCAGATAGGATAGGTTTGATCGCTCCATCTTTTTGATATTGGTAAACGAGGTATGCAGTTCATTGATAAAGTCTTTGATCCATTTGATCTTGTCTTTTGAGGCAAGCAGTACTTCCTTGATGTCTTCAATCTTACGATAGCTGTAACCCTTTACATAGGCCTGGCAATGGTAGTTTAGCACATTATCCTCGGTTAAGGTGTTCAGGTCATTAATGATCAGGTAGATCATTTTGAAAACGTTGGAAACATATTCAATATTGATGTTGGTCTCTTCCTCGGGACTGTAAACATACATCTGGTACATAAAATAAGATTTTAACCTTTCCATGTTCGTCAGGTCCTTGCCCCGGTTATTTTGAAGCTCAAACATCAATGCAGAATCCTTTTTATTCTGCAATTCTATTGCTGTGATATCCGTTCTTTCCAGTTTATCAAAAAGTTTCAACAAGGTATCAGTCGGCAGTTTGACCAGTTCTTTTATAAAATGGCCTTTTGCCTTTTTTATCCTTACCTGTGATGGTGTGGCTGGTTCGAAGCCGCTTTTACCATCAATAATTACTGCATCAAAACAGGCCCTGTCATACTCAACAGGCCGCAGTTTGATATTTCCACCTGCCTTTAAATAAATGTAAGCCTTTATTTGAAGATCAATATCAACTTCCTCCGTCTTTTGACGGCTTGCCAAAACGCTGATCATGGCCCTGAAAAAGATCATTAAAGTGGTTAACCGCTGCTGCCCGTCGATCACTTCATATTCCACATCTTTAATTATTGTCTCCAATAGAATATTGCCCAGGAAATAATTATTGCCGCCCTGGATTTGCTCCTTTAAGTCGTTCAGAAAAACATCAAGCTGTTCTGTTTCCCATGAATAAGCGCGCTGGTAAACCGGGATAATAAAATGCCTTTGCGTGCTGTCAAATAGCCCCGAAACAGTTGTAGATTTAAAATACATAATGGATAAAGTTATTACGGTCGTTGATAAGGAGTAAATATAACATTTCCATCTTTATTCGCTTATTTCGTTATTGTCGGGCATTGCCTTCGGCCCGCGCTGTCCGCTATATCTTTTTTTCCTAAAAAAGGATGCCACTGCCATCGCTAATGCGGCCATACCTGCGGTCAGGTCTGCTTTTACCGACCAAACCGCAGGCCGCGCAGCAAACGCCAGCCCGCCGGTTAGCCACCCGCGACCCAAATCGGTCCGTATCGCTGCGCTTTACCAGCCGATTTTACGCGCCCACCGGCTGGCTGGCCTTTGCTTTTTTTTCCTTCATAAACGGTGGCTTTATTTTTCGTTTAATAGGCTTTCCAACCATTTCAGTTTCTTAACCGCAAAGGTAAAGCCCCCTGCGCCGCCGTCAAGGGTTTATGAAACCCAGCGCAGGCCGGGCCCTTGACAACTGCGCACCGTGCTTTTATAACCCTTGCATTAAAAAACTAAAATGTAATGTTATGGAAAGCCTGGTATTAAATCTTCAATCAAAAAATCAAATCACCGCATACATAAAGGAAAATCACATGGTCCATTATGAAAGCGAAATCTTTCAGGAAATGATCGCTGCCATTCAGGCGAAAGATCAACAGCAATTAGATTGGTTCCGCAGTTTCGGCGACTCATTTAGGGCGATCACCATGAATGTTCATGCTTACCGCATGGGGTTACAATTCGGTTTTATGGAGATTGCCTTTGATAGGTACGGCTGGTTTCAACGCCCCGCATTTTTAGATCAGGAAGAACTGACTTTTGGTGATACCTGCCGCTACGGTAATTACAGCAACATCAAATTAGGGAAAGGTTCAAATGGTGTCTGGACATACGCCATATCCTACAGCTACGGAGTAGCAGGTGGCGGCTATGGGCTGTCTGTTTATGGTAAACAATTCAAAAATCGCATGGATGCCCTTGCAGTTGCACTAAGCGACTTAAAAGCAAAAATGGTTTCTAGGATAGGCAGTACTTGACACTACGAATGATAAACAGCCTGTTATCCTGGCAACTTTGCGTGATATAGATAAGGCATTGGTAGGAATGGTACAGCTTAGCCTGTTCTGACAGGCAGCTTTAAAATATTGACTAAAATTATAATTACCTTTATGATTTACACGTTCGCCATGCCTTTATCTAACCGTCATCATTATATTCCCCAATTCATACTTAAAGGCTTTGCCAATAGTGATGGAAAGCTGGCCGTTTATGACCGCAAAACAAAACGGCTTTGGAAAAACCCGGCAAGCACTAAGCAGGTATTCTTTGAATACGGCCGGAACACCTTCGACATTAAAGGCAATACGACGGACTTCATTGAGGGCCTTTATCAGTATGTGGATGATAATTTCGCCACCGTTTATCAAAGGCTCACTTCCGGCGATGGTTTTCGGAACCCCTCGACGGAAGATATGATACAGTTGGGTATGTTCACCGGACTATTGTATTGGCGCGTCCCCAATACCGATGCGGAAAATGCCGAATATGTGAAATCCAGTGATCTTGAAAAATTAAGGATAAAGATCTGCGATAAAAGCACCGGGGCAGCAGCGCCAGCTGATGTCAGTCAACAGATCAAAAATGAGCCCGCATTTATAGAAGCGTACCGAATGGGACGCCCGTTAATGGATATGCTACGGGCAGCCGAGAAGTTCGACCCCGGTAGTTGGCACATCAGTCAGTCGGCAAACGGTCAGGGCAAATCATTGATCGGCGATAACCCGCTGATTTTATTAAATGGCGGTTTAGGTAATATTTTCAAGGAACATCTGATCATGCCTTTAAGCAGTAACCATAGTGTGCAACATTTGCCTGGTTCGCGTCTTAACCAGATACAGCCAAAAATGATGATTACTATTGACCTGCTGACCTTTTTACAGGCGGAATTATATGTGTGCGGGAATGATCCGGGATATCTGATGGCTATCGCATCAATGGCAGCTCCTTTAGAGGAAAAGCCTCATCTAGTCGCAGTCATCCAGGCAAAGCTTTTTGCCGAACTATTAAATGATAACAATATTTCATGAAAAGCAAAAAAGGTACCCCCTCGGCAGAGGAATATAAAAAGAAAGAAGCCCAAAGAACCGGGAACAGGATTTTTGGCGAGATGATTTCGGAGATCAGCCGCAGCAATCCTGATCTGTATTGGCGGTTCCGCCCCGGCGAAGACCAGGACGATAAGGGGATAGATTATGAGCACGAATTAGAAGACCGCCCGACTGGTGATTCATTGCTTATATTTAAGACACAGAATAAGGGTACTGACAATAAAGTAAAAAGGTTGGTAAGCACCGCAAATAAAGGCTTCATTAGTTTTCCGATACAGGTACGCCATGTTTGGTATTACCGCAGGCAGATCAACATCGGCTTGTTATTGATCGTTGTCGAAAATAACTCCAAATCAATTTTTTGGCATTCGGTTCAACTGGACGATGGATTGGACGACCTGGCAGCAGCTGCTGAAAAGGAAGGGAAAAAATCCATCACGCTTTATATTGATCCCTGTAACCAATTGACGGTAACCAACTTTGCCCGCTTTATGTCCGACCTCAAATCGTCGACGCAGGTTCAGCAATACCGCCATCAGCAGTTCTTGCGCCACCCGGTCTTAGATAGCGGCCAGCCCGTGATTGACCGCAGCAAGCACTTACTGGACCAGGTATATGACTTAATTCAGATCTTATTTAAGGAAGTGAGGTTTTACCCGGTTGATCTGCTGATTAAAAACTACCCCCTGAAAAAACAGGCTACTTATTTTTGCTATTATCATACTTTTAACCTCGAAACTGACCATGAAGAATTAGTCGAACTATTCCAGGCTGGCGATGTAGCAGAAGATGGTACGGTAATATTCAATGATCCTGCTAAAGTCTCCGGCGTAACCGATGCCGCCATTAAATTCCAGACGGTTTATGAGCAGTTATTCGGGAATTACATTTACGTCATCCGCACGCGAAGGAAAGAGGTAGCGTTAAAGGCCACACATTCAAAAGTTTGCGATTGCTGTATGTGCCGTTACCGCCGCTTTGACATATCCGGTGCAATCGCAGCATTAAAAGAACCGGCATCCAATGTCCGGGAAAAGCTGAAAATGGGCTACCTCAGCTATCAGTTGCGCAACATGCTCGATGCTGCAAAATTCTTTCTGGACGCTTACGAGGATGCCTTAAAAGAGAAATCAGGTATTTCGGCCGTTATCTGCGTGTTCAACCTGATGAAGCTTAAGAAATTTATAAAAGAACATTATTGGGAAGGTAATGAACACACCGACATACTGGAAAAGATCAAAAAACTCGACCTTAAACAAACGGTCGAACGTTTTAAAAATCCGGAAAATCAAGCTTTACTAAATTGGATAACTGAAAATAAATTCTTCACCAATGCAGCGGAAGAAGGTCTGAACGTAGCGCACAAGATCAGGAACCATTATTATAGTCAACTGTCAGGGGGCAGGCAAAGCAACCAGCAAGCGAGGGACATGATCAGCATATACGCGGAACTGGATACCTTTCTGTTTGGAAACTATATCATTTACGACGAGTTTCTGGAATTTGAGGATGTTACGATCCTGTTTGTTGATGCCATGTATCTTTCCTATGCGATGAATTCGGAACAGCCGGGAAGGCTCATTCATTTCAATGATTGGTTGATTCATCGCCTCTTATTTAACGCCAAACCCGAAACGCTCAGGGAGCGATTCTCCTTTTACCACCTGAAAGAAATCGACTATCAGCAATTGGACGGTTCCACTTCATTCGTTCAAATGCTCGGCAATTTATTCACGCTAAACCAACAGCTACCAGCGGATTTTAAGAATTACTCTGACGGACGTATCCAGGACTTCACGCGTAAATACCATCGCTACCAGAATAATGCGCTGGTCTTGGCTGCTCAACTGAAATTATCAGATGCCGACGTCAATCAAATCATGAAGTGGGTAATCGAGTTCCTTGACGGGGACCAGCACTTAGGTTTCGACGGAATAACTGCTTTGCAATACTTAATAGACCGAAAATCCGCACAGATTGAAGCCGCTTTCTTCTCGAAATTACTGGAAATGACGGTCACTATACCGGATCTAAGATCAGAAGACCTCATCTATTTGCTTACAGGTTGTATAGAAAAGTTCAATGTGCGGTTTACACTGCCAAAGCCTCTATTTAAGCAATTATATGCGGACACATTCCAACCGGAAGATCAACAGCGGCAAAGCAGGGAGAATGTAATCACCTACTATTATAAATTTCTGAGTACGACAGAACAACGCAAAGTAAAGGCTGCCATCGAAAAGTCATTGCAAAAACAATTTGTAATACAGGATTATTATATGGCAGCAATTATGGACATCCTGCCTTTTGCAGGTGACTTTTATGAGCAGTTTAAGCAGCTTGCCGTTCCTAAATTTCCCGATCCTCGTGTGAGTGGGCTATTCGGACAAAATCAAAACCGTTCCACCTATACCGATATGTTCATCAATTTGTGTTTCAAAAAAGGATTCGACCTTTCCAATGGTGAATTTGATGTGCTTAGGGGAGCAAACAATTATTATGACTGGCTTACCAACCTTTCGGGCTTCAATTACGAGCTTTTTGAACCCGCCTGGTTAAAGGTTTACCGTACTAAGTATTATTTCGAACAGTTTAAAAAACAAAGAATGATCAGGTTAAAGTTGGCGGCCTATCTTAAAACGAATTACGATATAAGTCTCGAGCGTATATTTTTCACATTATATGATGAATAGTTTTCTTTCTCAGCTAACGCTGATTTTCCTGGCTGAAAAAAAATTTCATTTTTAATCCGTGTACTTTTCGTGTATACAACTTATTTTAAATCAAGGGTGGCCGGTCTGCGCAGCTATTTTGATTTTTTTATTTTGTTGCGCCGGCTTTGATGGAAGCCTTTTCCTTCAGGCCGAGGATGATGTTTTGGATCATGCCACGCCTGAAAATACCTTCCCGCCATTTTCTGTCTTTTATTTCCCACCAGTTTTCAATCGTCAGGTGGCGTGCGACCGAAAATTCGCACAACGAACCAAGCAGGTCATTATATCGGTTATAGGGCTTCAGCTGCTGATCATAAGCGGCTAGCTGGTCAAAATCTTCCGACAATACTTCGCTGCCGGTTAGGATCAACACCGGGTTAACCGGGCGTTCACCGTAGCCCTGCTGGAAATATTTTGCGAGTCCGGCGATCAGGACGCGTTCTTCCTCGTCCAGCTCATTATTCAGGGTGGCAAATACAAGTACCGAGTTTGGGAATTGCTGGCCCAAAAGCTTCATACGTTCCGCATCTTTTTCTGTAAAGCGCTTGTAGGTTTTACATTCGCAAAACAACAGATCGGAGGAGCGGTCATCATCATATTTGTTTCGCAACAAAAGGGCAAGGTCAACCTCTTTGGCAGGCGCTGGCTCATTTTTCCGGCCAAGTTCAAAACCAAACAGAGACGACAACTTTCCGCTGGTGTCTGCAAATTCCCGGTGAAAAAATCCCAGCGTGGCAAAAACTGCCATGACTCCGTCAGCTTTGTTAGTGCGGGTGAATGGCCCGATACCCCTGTATGCCCACGCAATGGAATTGGGTTCGGCCATTGGAAGCGGGAATTCGTTTCGGCAAATCGGACAAGTGATTTCTTCCCGTATATGTACCGGCAAGTAGAAACCGTGCTGCTCACAAACAGCGCATTGAACGATACCGCCCATTTCCACGATACGGTGTTCCAGCAGGCGTTCAATAAATTCTTTTATTTCTTCTTTCTTCTTCAAGCCAAGTTGCTGTTTGATTTCAGCAACCAATTGCGGATACGTAATTTCCCTGCCCCCCTCAAACAATTCAATGATCTTTAACGGCCCGGTTTGTAATAAGAACTTGCCGTAAGTTAAGCCGCCTATATTTTTCAGCACTTCCTTTGCGAGTTTGCTGTTAGCCGTTTCCTTTAACTGGAAACCCTTATTAGCAAAATAAAACCTGAAAAATGGTAATGATTCAGGAAGAGAGATATGGATTTTATCGTCGGCATCTCGTATTAACCTATGAATACCGGCGTTGGATAGCCGCCAGGTTCGGAAGTCCAAGGCACCTGTAAGATTCCTTAACTGTCGGGTGGTGATACCGTCCAATACTTCCGCAAAGCTACTTTGCTCATCATAAGCAGACAGCTCAAAAATAATTTTGTAAGCAGATTCCCTGTACAGATTGCGTTTTGACGTAAAGGGGACTTCCAAAGGTTGAAATTCAATGCGCCCTTCGTTAGGTTCGTAATGCTTATAATCTGTTTCGAAAAATGGGATATGGCTTTTGATCATGTCCGCATCCTGTATCCTGTAAGTGGACCAGTATCTTGGGAACAAGCTCTGGTAGACGTACATTACTTTTTTACCAATTTCATTTGTATCCGGAGTCACATGCCCCCATGCCGTGTCAACGGCCTCCCTGGTCAACCCAAAGCCGATTAAAAGGGTAACCATCGCGTGGTCGCCATTGTGCTGCCGGGCTTGCCATTCTGTGTATGCCTGAACCATTGTTTTTAAGACCGGCAATTCGGTTCGCCCGATAGGAAGCGGCAAAACCTGCCAGCCCGCAGCACGTAAATTCCAAAAGTTCTGAATATCCTGAAGACGGTTCGGCCGCAGAATATAAATGGCTGAGCCTCTTTTATAGTGTTTATTGACCCACGAACTTAGACGGTAATTGTTCAGCTGAATGATATCAATGTTTAACTTTTTGCGGTACTCATCAAGTACCTCCCAGAAAACTTCGGGTTCCTCCAATACATCGGAATCATTGAAGATCTTTTTCATTTCGGAGCGGACGAACTCTGGCAGTTCACCCATGAAAGTCCGAAGCAGCAGCTCATTTTCCGGAAAAATGGGCAGGGACAGAACAAGATCATCGTGTCGAACAAACTTGAACTCTTTCTCTTTCAAATAAGCACCAATCTCCAGGAATGATATTGCCTGCTCGAATCGATTATTATCCAGCTCGGATAAATAAGATTCTATGCTGATACATTTTCTTTCACCAGCAATCGCGCTTACCGCCGCTTCGGTAATATCTTCATCGTATATAATGGTATCAGGATCAAAATTCTCAATCGTATTTCTGTAATAGTCCAGTGTAGGGAGGTCAATCTGAAATTCGTACCGATATGCAGGCGGCAACTCTCCATAGTAAGAAAAAACAGGTGCATTCACGCCACCCCACACAGAAAAAGCTATCTGTACCGCTCGTTGAAACCGATCCTGCCTTTCTGGTTGAATCAGGAAAAAATATCTGATTGGCGTAGCCTTTTGATTAATACCCGCGTACATATTTAACCTTTTTTGAACATCCCTAAAATTAATGAAAAATTGTGCATTCGAAAGATTTAAGGGAGGTCAATGCTCAAAACGGTCGCCGCTTTTATAGGTGGTTTCTTCAATAAAATACCTTATGTTCGGGAATTAATTCGTATATTTGGGTGTTAATGCCTCTAAGCAGCATTAAATTGAACTAAAACATTCGGTATACTTCGCGGTATACAACTAAAATTTGACTTTGCAAGTCACTGATAATAAGAGCTTTATCTCTACTGGTTCGAGTCCCAGCGGGATCACGAAAAATGAAGATAATGCCTTGTAAGTCAAATACTTACAAGGCATTTTTCTTTACAGGTACAACATAGGTAAAACAGGGCCTGCAAAGCAAATACTGGATCAAGGGGAATAATTGGGATCATGACGAAAAGTTGGGGGGAGTAGAAGTCAAGCATAGATTTTAGCGAGTCTGAATAAGAAGAAAGTAGTGTCTCTAACGCCTCTGGAAGTCGCTCTGAAAGCTTTGATCTTGGCATTAAAAGATTCGGCAGAGGCATTTGTGCTTCTATTGTCAAAGAAGTTCAGGATAGATTCATAATGTTGATGAACGGACCTTGCCACGGTTTTAAAGGCGTCAATCCCAGATTCCTCAACATGATTATACCACAGCGCCAATCTTTTAAAGGCGATCTGCTTGCTTTTGCAGATGGTGAATATATTGCCCAGCCCGATGGCCAGTTTATACGCTTTGAGCAGTTCCGGGTATCTTGGAAAAAGCAGACCGGCTCTTTCTTTTTGTGAGATGGTCCACCTGGACTCATGTTTAAACAACAGGTAGCGGCTTCTGGCAAGCAATTGTTTTAACGTATCGCCATTGCTGAATATTTCGGGCTGATAAGATTGCTTGTTTTGCCTGGCTTGTTCAATAGCATTGCTTTCTGCATCCAGCGCTTCCCAACGATATTTTATACGAGCTTCCTGCACGGCATCATAGGCTAACTTTTGTACATGGAATCTGTCGATCACACGACTGGCATTGCTAAAACACCTGCGGATGGCTTTGATCATGTTTGCCGCCATATCCATCGTCACTTCTTTCACCTTGTTCCTTTTACGTAGCGGTATGCGTTCGATAACTTTTATGATCTGCTCCGTTTGTGTGCCCCTTAGCATAGCTACAATTGCTTTCTTGCCACCTTTAGCTTCTTTATTGGTGATAATGGTATAGAGCTCGCCATTGCTCAATGCTGTTTCATCTATGCTTAGCGATGGCCCGATATTTTGTTCAAACAGCATCCATTCATCTGCATGTTCTTTTTGATCCCAGCTATGAAAATCGCTCAGAAAGTCTTTGTATTGCTGCTGTAGCTGTTTGCCATCAACTGTATATAGCCGCCCTAACAAATGACAGCTAATCGGATTATTATCCAAATATACCTTTTAAAAAAGTGCCGAATTCCGTTGTCATTCGCGCTCCTTTTCTAACTAAGTTCCAGTCCCTTGTGATGATCTCACCACTTGCTTTAACTTCCCATCTGCGTCTTTTAATGCAAAGAGCTACTTTGTGGCCCCGGATAGGAAAATCCTGGATAGCTGTCTCCGGTAAGAAACCTTTTGACTCCAGTTGTTGCTTGTCATAGCCTGCGGGCGCAAGATTCTTTTCCTCAAGGTAAATGTTCAATTGGCCGCTTTCAGAGGAGCGGACATCAGTAAGTTCAAAGTATTCCAAAAGCCCCTCGGGCAAGATCAGGCGGACAAGTGTTTCGTATGCTGTTGACAAATTGTATCGTGTTTGGTATCTGTATACAAAACAAATATTTTTTTTATTCCCCCACAATTATTCTGCTTGATCCAATAATTGTAGGATAAGATAAAAAGTATTTGCTTTGCAGGTGAATACTAATACACGAACGCTTTTCAACAGCATACGAAACTCTTGTCCGCCTGATCTTGCCCGAAGGGCTTTTGGAATACTTTGAACTTATTGCTGTCCGCCCCTGTGAGAGCGGACAATTGAACATTTACCTTGAGGAAAAGAACCTTGCGCCTGCAGGTTATGACAAGCAGCAACTTGAGTCGAAAGGTTTTTTACCGGAGACAGCCTTTCAGGATTTTCCCATCCGTGGTCATAAAGTAGCGCTGTGTATCAAAAGACGCAGATGGGAGTTAAAATCGACCGGAGCAGTTATTACAAGAGACTGCAATTTGTATTTAAGATCATGGCAACAATGTTCTGTGACCTACCACAAATGTTTTTTAAAAAAACGGCTAATGCTTTTGACAGCATTATTTACCTGTGCCGGCTGATCATAATAATCAAAATGATTTCCATCAGCCCATACAAGCTCTTTCTCTCCCTGTAGCTGGGAATAGAATTTTCTAGCCTGGCTAGGAAAGGCACATCCGTCTGAATGTACAACCATCGTTGGAACTGTAATCGCTGATGCTTTACTAATCGGGTCAAAGTCTTGAAAGGTTTCCCAGGACATAACGGCAAGCTCGTTTTTCCATTGAGAAACACCACCACGTGTTTTGTTCAGGTAATAATCATAAAAACCCTCAGTAGGGTTGAAATTAGCGGCAGATTTGTCCGTCTCACTATAGGCTGTCATGATAGTTTCTTCGCCGGTCTTTTCAAATTTGCTTTTAGCTATGGCGGCGGCTTCACGCCTGCTTGCTATTTTCTCCTTGCCGGACAAACTCTCCAACAAAGATGGATCAGGCAAATAACCTGCAACAGTGGCCATTGCCTTGATACGAGGGTCTGACGACGCTAAATAAGCAGCATTTCCGGCAGAGGTACATACGCCTACCATGCCCACAGATTTTACGTAACTGAGACTTGTCAGATAAGAAACTGCTGCTTGTAAATCTTTTAACTTGTCATCAGGTGCTTCCAATTGGCGGGGCTTTCCGTCACTTTCACCATAGTGGCTATAGTCAAAGGCGAGGACAACAAAGCCTTCATTTGCAAATTTTTTAGCATACGTTTCGGGCATTTGTTCTTTAACCGAAGTGAGTGAACCTTCAACGATAATAGCCTTGTATTGTCCCTTTTTATCAAAATTTTCCGGAGTAAAAAGATCGCCTGTCAGAGTCAGCTCATCTCGTTTAAATGTTATTTTACGTTTCATGATTTTATCAAATTTTATTAAATGAAGGTTAAATACGATGAGCGAAAGCAGTATTGAAAGAATTTTCATTTTTTTATGCCTGATTTATTTACGCGGTACTTTAGTTACATATTTTCAATTGTAGGCGGAATCAATTTGTACATTACGGACGTTACAATTCTCTATCGTATAGCAGAACTGATTAGCCCATCAATTAACACAATCACTAATTGTGCTATAAGCGGATTACTTCCTTACTATCTCCATCAACTTCGCAATCCTGCGGTAATGCATGTCCTCATGAAAAAGCAGGAATTGCATACGTTTATTACTGATTATGGTCAAACAGGAGTTACTTACTGAAGGGATTTGACGTCCAGATCTCTCCATTCCCGTACACATTTTATAAAATTGAACCGTTTGCTGTAGCGAGTACCTGATAATAAAAATGTCATCTTCGCCTACGATTTCATCAGGTATCGAACCCTTTTCAAAACGATATTTCATAAATTCATACACCGGACGCTGATAAGGAGAATCTTGATAAAGCAGGCTTTCACTCACTACCAGAATATGGCCCATATTCCAGATAATGTTGTTGTTAAAGCCAGGGGGAATAATATTGTATTGATCCACCGTCAGCTCTTTCGTCCGTTCCAGCAATAGCCTCCTTTCTTCTTCCAATTTATTGAGGTATTGTATCATAATAATATTTTATTTGACATTATATATTATCCTGTTCCTCGTCGCTTTCTAAATGTGGCGGAATTAATTTATACATCACAGGAGTAACAATCCGCGACAATATGGTTGAACTGATCAGCCCGCCTATCAAAACGATAGCCAATGGTGCTATCAGCGGATTCGGGTTAAGCGCGATAGGAAGTAAGCCGCAAATTGCCGTGATGGAAGTCAATACCACCGGTAGAAAGCGGGTTTCGCCCGCCATCGCAATTGCTTCATCTATGCTATGGCCCTCCACACGCAGGTGGTTGGTAAAATCAACCAACAACAATGAGTTTTTAACCTGTATGCCTGATAAGCCTATGAAACCAATGATAGATACCAATGACATCGGGTTGCCGGTCATGAGTAACAGCACCACTCCGCCCAATATGCCCAGGGGTATGATCGACAGCACGATAATGATCCCTTTAAAGGTTTTGAATTGTAACAGCAGCACGCCGACGAAAAGAAAGGTGCTCAGGATGATCACAGACAGAAAGTTGCCGCCTAATGCATCACCTTCCGATTCCGCTTCTCCGGATAACTTGTAATAATAGCCCGGCGGCATTTTTAATTTATTCAGTTCAGGAACCACCTCTTTCAGGACATCGTTGGCCAAAACATGTTCTTTAGTTAGCGAAGTAACCTTTGCAAATCGCGATTTATTGAAATGGTTGATCGCTGTAGGCGATGTTTCAAACGAGATGGCGGCAATCTGGTTAACCAGTACCGGCGTGCCCTGTATGTTATTTACGTACAGGTTCTTCAGGGCATCCAGGTTAGAGAACTTATTCCTGGGAAGGGTGATCACAACATTCCGCGAATCGCCCCTGTCGTCGATATAGTCACCCACGTTTAGTCCCGCCACAGCCATCCTGACCACTTTATCTACGTCGCTGGTAAGCACCCCTAAGGTGCGGGCCTTCTCTTTATCAATTTTTATTTTGACATCCGATTTATAGGTATTCAGCTCGTTATTGATATAAAACGTGCCCGGATTTTTTTTCAGGATCTCCTCTACCTTAAAGGAAAGCTTCCGTAAGGTGTCCTGGTCTTCGCCAAATACCCTCACCACGATGTTGGCTTCAATCGGGGTGCCTTGTTCAAAATCTTTTACTTCAATCCTTGCATAGGGAAAATCGTTGAATTTTTTTCTGAGTTGTTTGATCAGATCGGTTTTAGATTTTGGACTTGCCTCTTCGTCCAGTTGCACGAATACCTGGGCAAAATCAGGCTTTACATCCTGCTGATGCACGTTGTAATAGATCTGCGGATTGCCTTTTCCCACGTTAGACGTGTAATAAACAATCTCTTTGTGCTTCTTCAGTTCACCTTCTACCAGCCTAGTTACGCGGTCGCTTTCGGGAATATCCGCCTGCAGGGGCAGTTTGATATTGATCAAAAACATCGGCTTTTCAGAAGTTGGGAAAAGCTTAAACCCGGTTTGCGTAAACAGGAAAAAAGCAAGTCCGCTTAAGGCTAATGAGATCCCGATAGTGGTTTTGGGCCACTTTAAGGCAAGCGGCATCACGCGGGCATAAGACCTGGTCAGAAAACGTTGCAGGTGCTTTAAAAAGAAGTTACCCTCGCCATGTGTATGGGTTTTGAGCATCCTGCTCCCCAGGAAGGGAACAAGCGTTAAGGCCACGATCATAGATGCCAGTACGCTGGTCATAACAGCCATAGGCAGGCTGCGGATGAATTCACCGGCCATATCGGGCAAAAAGGCAAGCGGCAGGAAGGCAATAACCAATGTAGCCGTACAGCCTATAACTGCTATGCCGATTTGTTGCGTGCCTTTCAGGATAGCATCCTTCCGGGAATGCCCCTCACGAAGCCAGCGCTCAATATTCTCTACCACCACGATACTGTCATCCACCAGCAGTCCCAGGGCTACCACAAGCCCTACGATACTGAGCTGATTTAAGGAATACCCCAATAAATTCATGGCAATGAGACCCAGCGCCAAAGAAAGTGGTATAGAGATCATCACGATAAGGGATGCCCTGAATCCTAATGGCAGCAAGGTAATGATCACTAAAACGATGGCTAATCCAAAATCAAACCCCAAGTGGCCCAAACGTTCGGAAACCATGTTAGCCTGATCAAAGTTTTTGACAAGCCGGATGTTCTCCGGCAGGCTTTTACCAAATTCTTCCAGTACAGGTAAAAACTCCTGCTGCACGCTGGCTATATTCACATTGTCTTTCATCCCTGCCGTAACCAATATACAACGGTGCCCGTTCAAGCGGGTAATGTGATCGGTAATGCCATCCTTGTAGCTCACATCGGCTACATCTTTCAGATAAATAATCTTGCCGTTAGCATTATAGATAACGGTATTGGCAACGTCTTCAACGGTCTTGAACTTACCGCTGGTTTTCACATTGAAGATCTTGCTGTCCAGGTTGATGCTTCCACCGGGGATATCGGCTGCCTCGCTTTGCAAACTGCCTATGACCACATTGAGGGGTATTTTTAACTGTGCCAGTTTATCCAGTTGCACGTCGATACGGATCTCCTGCTCCTGCATTCCAAAATATTTGACATCCTTCAGGTTGGTGATCTTCTCCAGGCGCGTTTTCAAAATATCTGCTTCATCCCTTAATAACTTACCGGAAGCGTTATCGGAAACCAATGCCACTTGCAGTACCTTTACATCAGATGAGGATATTTTTTCTGTTTTGATCATATAGATATCCTTGGGAAGCTCGCTGTTTTTCAAAGCATTGATTTCCGTGGATATTTCCTGGTACTTATTATCTACATCTACGCCATATTTAAATTTCGGCTGGATAACCGCAACACCATCTTCCACAGTGGTAAGGATTTTTTCGATGTTCTCCAATCCGTAAATTTTGTTCTCTATTGGTTTCACCACTTGCTCTTCCATATCTTTCGGACTCGTGCCCGGATAGATCACAGTGATCAGGTATTGCGGCGGATGGGTGGTCGGATCTTCCGACCGCGGCATGGTAAACAGTGTTAATACGCCGACTACAGCGACAAGCAAAAATATGATCAGTGTGAACTGGTAGTTCTTAACTGCGAAATTTGTGATTTTCATAACTGTAGCTTACTTGATGATTTTAATAATGGACTGTTCGTTGAGGTAGGCGCTGTTGGAAACAACGATCTGGTCTATACCGTCCAGTTTATCTTGGAGATAAACATTGTCGTTATCGAACTTCAGGATGGTAACCGGTACTCGTTTTACCCTGTTGGTGCCGATGGTGGTAAACACGAAGCCCTTATTGCCGTCGGCCTCTACTAATGAACTGTAGGGGATCACCATCACGCTTTCATCCTGATGGGTGGCTATTTCCGCTTTGCCAAACATGCCGACCGCAGGTTTAACTTCATTTAATTTCAGCTTCAGTTCTACCTGGAAAGAGCCAAGTTCACGATCCGCCGCCTGCGACTTACGAAATACCACGGCATCAAACTTTTGACCGGTGTATCCATCAAGTGTTACTTTGGCTGTTTGTCCCGCCTTAATAATGGCCCATTCGCGATCTGTTACCCCAACCTTTAGCGAATAACTGTTGTGCTGCTCGGTAGAGTTGATGAGCAGCACCGGCATCCCTTCGGAAATCACTTCGCCTTCGTTGGCTAACTTCTTGCTAACAAAGCCGTCGGATGCAGCATATATTTTGGAATAGCGATCATTAAAGGCCACCGCTTCCCGGGCCTTTTGCGCAACGTCCAATGCAGTTTTGGTGTTTTGCAATTGCTCCAGGGTATATACGCTGTCTTTGTAAAGATTAACGGCACGGCTATAATCGCGCTGTGCCTTTTCCACGCCCAGGCTTGACTGTGCCAGCCCTGCTGAAATCTCAGTTGAATTGAGCGTAGCCAGCAATTGGCCTTTTTTGAAGAACTGGCCTTCCTGCACTAAGATGCGATTGATCACGCCGCCTATCTTGAAAGCATATTTGGCTTCATCTTCGGTGCTGACCAGGCCGGTAGCACTTATGTGGTCGGGAACTCCTAAAACGGAAACCGAAGCTGTTTTAATGGGGATGATATCCGGTTCACCCATTGCGTTTTGTTCCTGGTGTTTTTGTTTGCAGGAAGTCAGCAGGAATATAGCTGCTATGACGATGCTGAGCAATTGAAAGTTTTTCATTATTGTATATTTTTTTAAGGTATTCAAGAACACATCGGGATTTTTCATGATTTTTTTATTGAATAGTAAAACTGGCGTTAGCTCGTTCGATAGCCGTATAAGCGATCCAGGTGTCGTAAAGGGCAATGTTGGCGTTAAGCTGCGCATCTATCCACTGGTTTTGGGCATCCAGCAGTTCGATGTAAATAGCCATTCCTTGTTTGTATAACTTCACCATATCATTATAGTAGGTCTGGCTGGTTTTCAACTGGGATTGTGCAGCTTCATATTGCGCAATAGCGCTTTGCATGGCGGCCTGCCGGACTTTAAGCTCGGTAAGCAGTTGCTGCTGTACGTAGTCGGTTTGGGATGCTAAGGCCTCGCGGTCGGCAATCGTTTGTTTTACCCGGTAATTGTTTTTCCCGGAGGAGAACAGGTTCCATTCCAGGGAAATACCAAATAAATAATAGCGGCTTTGGCTGTTGAACTTCCAGTCGAACGCCTGCGAGCCCAGGTCAATAAAGGTGCCCAGCTTGGGGATAAGATAGGATTTAGCCATCCCTGTCAGGTTACCGTTAATGTCTTTTGCTATCTTGAGCTTGGTTAATTCCTCCCTACCGTTGATGCTATTCCCCAGGCTTTGTTCACTGACCGGTAGCGTGGTAATATCATCTAAAAGTATGCTGTCTGTTAGCGGGCGATTGATCAGGAAGTTAAAATAGTAGTGTGCCGATTCCGCAGTTTTCTTTGCACCAGTGAGCGAAGCGTTGATCCTGGACACTTCGTTCTGACTTCTTAGCACCACAGTCCGGTTTACTTTACTGTTGTCAAATAGCTTAGTATTGATCCTTTGGCCTTCTTCCACCAGCCTGAGCGAGGATTCATAGATTTCGGTCGCATAAACGGCTTTTGAATAATTGTAGTAGGCCGTTTTGATCTCTTTTACCAGTTCGCGTTTATAAAGCAGTACTTCTGTTTTTTGCATATCCACCTGCTGCACCTTGATCCGCTTATTATAGATCAACTCTGCATTCAAAATGGGCAAGGTTGTACGGAACTTGGCATCATAAAAATTATCCGGGTTGAGCAGGATGTGCTGGTTTTCCAACTGCGGAAAGGCATTGCTACCGGTCAATTTATTCAATGTGGAATAAACTCCGTTAAACAGGTCGCCGGTTGGAAAATCTATGGTACGCCCGCCATCGGCTTTCGTGTAGGTGGTTGAAAAAGTTACATTCGGCCCGAACATGCTTTTCGCTTCCTTGAGGGCATACATGTTTTTTTCGAGCACAAAATTTTGTTGTCTAATGCTCTGACTGGAGCTGAGGCCCTCGCGGATGTAGTCATCCAGTTTGCTCTGGGCTTTTACTGATGGGGCTGCCAATAAGGCTGCCGCCACCAGGATAAAACCACATATTTTTTTGCTTTTAGTTTTCATTTTTATACATTGTTATAAATTTAAACACTGTTCAACAATAGATCAAAAAAAGGGTTAACTTTTTTCTAACAGCGCAACAAAACACTCGTAGCCTCTTTCCATTAATTCTTCATTCGTTTTGCCGACAAAACCTACAGTCCGGTCTTTACAGAAAAGTGCACAGATGCCATGCATGGCCGAAAGGATCATAAAGGTGAGATCCTCTGTATCCATGTCTTTGAACTTTCCTTTCTGCTGGCAGTCTTTTACCACGGTGGCCAGGCTATCTATGGCTTCCTGTGCTATCTTAAAGCCACCCTCTTCCGACGATTTTGCCGGTTCCTCAACAAGAAACATCAGGTTATAATAATCTTTGTTTTCCTGCGCAAATTGAATAAATATGCGGCCCATGGCTTTCAAACGCTCAAAAGGGTCGCCCACTTTGTCCAAAACCTTGAACTGATTAAGCAATAATTGAAACCCTTCTTTATGTAGTTCCTGGAAAATCTCGCTTTTATCTTTGAAGTAAAAATAAAGCGAGCCGGGGCTGTAGTTGATCTCATTGGCAATATTGCGCATGCTGGCTTGCTCATAGCCTTTTTCAAGGAAAACCTTACGTGCACCATTTAAGATGCGTTTATGCATTTCCTGTTTCTCTTCCAGTTTTCGTTCTGCTATGCTCATTTCAAATAATATAAAATACAAATATAGGAGTGCTGGCCTGTCGGCCAAGTCGTCCATCAGTTTCGCTGTTTAGTTTTGCATTCCGGGACTGATCTGTCCCATAATATTTACAGCAGATTTCCGGTTCAATAGCTTCAATCCAAACAGCATGAACCTGTTCTTCCAACCTTGCACAACTCTTGGTTTCCGCCTCTTTTCCAGTGCTTTAACCAGCTCACCAGCAACATCCTCAACGGAGGACATCACAAATTTGGGAAAATCATTGACATGTCCGCCTGCATTTGCATGAAAGTCTGAAGCCGCAGCACCGGGGTTAAAACCCATCACAAAGATACCTTTCTGCTTAAACTCGTACCACAAGGATTCTGAGAAATTGGCAACAAAACTCTTGGTGGCTGCATAAACAGCCCCGCCCGGCAGGGAAGAATGAGCAAGCAGGGAGCCTATATTTACCAAAGCATCTCCCGATTTGGCATTTTGTAAAAAGCCATAAGATAGGGTCACCAAAGCATCCATATTAAGCTGCATACCAGCCAATTGATCTGATAATGGAACCTCAATAAATTTGCCGTAAATACCTGCACCTGCATTATTGATCAGGATATCGTATTCTTCCGTTTTTAAATGACTTACCAATTTTTGCAGATCTTCTTTATTGGTCAGGTCAGCAACCAAAATGCCGTGGCCTGCACCAGCTAAACTTTTTACTGCCTTATTTAATTTGTCCTCGTTGCGGGCTACCAGTGTTAACCGGTAACCTTGGGCTGCAAGTTGCCTGGCTGTTTCCAGCCCGATGCCGCCGCTTGCACCTGTGATCAATACTTTTTTCATTTGTTAATATTTAATTCATGTCAAAAGTATTGAACACTGTTCAATGAAAAAAATTTAGTTTTTTATCTGACACCGGAATGATAATTACGGTAGGAATAAAACCCAGGGAAACGATAAGTAAAAATAGACTTAAGTTCGTTAGTAAAAATACTTGAATTAAATAAGGTCTTTTTGCTGAGATTTGTAATTTACCAATTCCAATGAAAATTAGAAACCTTGTTGATCTGTATACCCTTCTTCCTGAAGACGAAAGAGTAATTGTAGATGTGCTGCGACAGATAATTAATGAAACTCTTCCTGAATACTGCAAAGAGAAAATATCATATAACGTTCCATTTTTTTATGGCAACAAAGGTATATGTATTATTTGGCCCTCAACCGTTCCGAGGGGAGGTATCAAAAAAGGAGTTCTTTTAGGTTTTTGGTATGGCCACAAATTAATTGATCACGATTACTTTCTATCGCATGGAACTAACAAACAAATTTTTTACAAAATCTACCAAACCTTGGAGGAGATTGATGAAAATCCAATAATCAAGCTTTTAAAAGAAGCGATCAAGTTAGATAGCACTTTCAAAAAAGTATCTTAAGCTGTAAATTGAAGTTATGCAACTAAATTAATTTACTATTCTCAGGCAATATGGTTAATATCAAATCTCCACTTAATAGTACTATTCTGCTTTGACTGCATTTGTATCAGTTGATTTTCAGTTAGGAGAACCATGTAGGACTAATCCGCGCAAGCTTTAAATCAGAAGCTCTTTGCCCTTTCCATTAAATTTTAAAAGAATTATTTCCCGCTTTCAGAGGATATTGTTTTGCTTTCCAAATCAGCATGCCTGCAGTTGCCCGCGGCAAATTGATATCTATTTGCCACCTGCCTTTCTCAAATTTATATCCAACTGCCACCTTACCATTTGGATGAGGTATTTCACCACTAATCGCGGTTAACGTTCCTAAATGAGGTTCTACTTTTATTTTGCTAAAACCAGGTGCATAGCTATCGATACCTAAAACTGTTCTGAAAAACTCAATATTAGGACTGGCACCCCATGCATGGCAATCAGAACGGGAAGTGTTGACATCAGAATACTCGGCCCAGGTGCTTAGTCCCATTTTTATGTTCTCGCGCCATTTGTCAAGCCAGTTCATATAATCATTGCCCAAACCTGCTTTTACCAGCGCCTGATTCAAATAATATTTAAAGTAAACTGAGCATTGGGTTAAACTTGTGTCGCTAAGCATTTGCTTAGCTACGGTTGGCATTTCTGCATCACTCACCACTCCGGTAAGTATGGCCAGCGAATTAACATGCTGTGAGAAACCGTTCTTTTCCTTGGTATCGGCATATAGTTTTTTAACAGGATTCCAATACTTCCGCTGTATGGTAGCCTTTAGCTGTGCGGCTTTTTGATTATATATTTTGGCATAGTCCTGCAGACCAATTTTGGCCTCCATTTCTGCTGCCCACTGGTATGCCCACAGGAGCTGAAGATCATAAATAGCTGCGCTACCGTCCTTTCCTTTTACCTCGCCCCACAAATTGCCGGCCCAGTCAACAAACGCCCAGTATGGGGTGTCTTTTAATGAGCCATCGGGCTGCTGGTATTTGCTGAAAAAATCCAGCACTCCTCTTTCTCCAAGTAGTTTATTTCTGATAAAGTCATCATCGCCACGATACATCCAGTAATCATGCAACATTCCAATATACCATAACGAGAACGGTGATATAACCTGAGTACCCTTTGACGGGTAACAGCTGGCAGTTATGCCTTCGGGTAAGCGCGAATGGTCAATCTGATTGAGTGCATTACGCGCCAACCGGTTATCACTGGTATTATAGTATGATATGATAGCCTGT
Organism: Mucilaginibacter sabulilitoris; assembly: GCF_034262375.1. Lineage (NCBI taxonomy): Bacteria > Pseudomonadati > Bacteroidota > Sphingobacteriia > Sphingobacteriales > Sphingobacteriaceae > Mucilaginibacter > Mucilaginibacter sabulilitoris. Next base: position 2,978,464 of record NZ_CP139558.1, on the reverse strand, counting down.
ACGCGGGTGTCGCCAATGTATTGCAGTTGCTCATAATACGGGCAGTCCATGTAGGTTTCCCAGGCGTTAAGTCTTACTGTACGCCAGCCAATATCCAGCATTTGCTTTATTTCGGCGTTGTCTGTATTAATCACCGAGCTCCGTTTAAAAGGATAACCCGTAAAAGTGCCATACAGGTCGTCAATAACCAGCGGCTCATTTTTTGTTTGCACAAACAGTTTGATATAACGATAAGTACGAAAGTTTAGCGTTGTAAATGATTGTCCCTGACTGCCATCGGCTATCAGGCTGTCTATTCTCCCTACAAACTCCTTCCCTTCTACTTCATTCCGGTTACCTTTGCGAACACCATTGCTGCCTTTTTCGTAAAGTGATTCGGCATAACCAAGTGAGATCCCTGCATCCTTACCTCCGCTAAAATTTAATGTTACATAAGCGTTTGTTTCAAAAGTTTGATCGAGTAATAAAGAAACTGTAGTGTTTGCAGGGATAGTGAATGCAGTCTTTTTTTCTGGAAACGTCGGCGAAACGCTCATACCAGTTGCCGTGCGCAATTTACCAAGGCGCTGATAGGTCATTTCTCTTGGAGGCAGCGATGATGGCACCAGCGCCCAATCTATACCCCAGGCCGTTCCTTTAAGTTTCCCGTCAGCTACCTTAGCTGCGCCGAGCCAGGCGCTATCATCAAAATTTGCAGCCGTCCAATCGCCTTTAATTGCCTGGTTCATATCTACCATTTCGCCTTTACTGGCAGCAAAAAAATAACCAGGAATAGGCTTATGCCCGACATCACGAATGCACTTCCAGCTATTGTTGGTGTTTAATATTTCCTCAGCAGGCGAATTACCCTGTAAAACAAACCCCGTGCGTACACTGATCTGCGCTGCGGGACTGTATTGGGCTTCATTCCAAACAAGTGCAGCTATAGTGTTTTTTCCTGCAGATAGGTATGGCGCAAGATCCACCGTTTCGTAATTCCAATAATAGGTATCGCCACGCGCTGGCCCTAAAGATATTAGCTTACTATTGACATACAATTTATAACGGTTATCTGCTGATACATGCACAATAAAATTCTTGGGTTTGGTAGCGAGATCAATACTTTTACGAAAATAAAAAACACCGTAACTATTTCCGTTGACAAAAGGCACGGCTATCCACTGTGCATTCCATTGACTGGGAGTAACAGCATTGGTAGCTGATGATTGCGCACAGACATATTTTATCGGCACTAAGCCAAAGACGATCAAAATGCGAAAAAGAAAGGGTTTCATTGTGGTATATAATTAGGTCCGGTAACGATATAAATTAACAGTAAAAAAATAAATCGTTTTAGCTAATAGATCATCTTGATTAAAAACCAAATAGTTGGCGATCTGCGGAAACATTTATTATAAAGATATTTTGTAATATGATTTATCCTGGTTTTGGCTACTCCATCATTTAAGCAGAGGCCTTAATCGAAGATTTCCGGATTTTCAAGTTGGTTTTCAAAATAACTCCCTTCAACTTGGTTGATGCTGAGTGGTAATCGAGTTTCTCCAGCAAAACACTAATTACATTATCGGCTATTTCATCAATTGGTTGAGCTATGGCTGTTACAGGAGGCGAATAAAGCTCAAACACTTCATAATCATCAAAAGAAATTATAGCAATATCAGTAGGCGTATTCTTGCCCATTTCCTGCATTATCTTTAGTCCGCAGGTACCAATGTGGTTGGTACCAAAAAGGATGGCATCAATGTTGGTATTTTGTATCATAAATTCACGCAACGGATTCATGATAAGTTCTTCTTTCTGATTAAATAATATCTCTTTAATCAACACCGGCAAGCCTGCGGCTTCAATGGCATTCTGATATCCTTTTACCCTATCAATCATTTGGGTTTGGTTTGAGGCGAAGGTAACAAATGCAACGTTTTTAAAACCCTGGTCTATCAGGTGCCTCGTAGCGTTATAAGTACTAAAAAGATTATCTATTTCAATAAAATCGGTATCTACATTGGGCAGGTGCCTGTCAAATAACACTACCGGCATGCCATCTTTGGTAAGTGATTCAATATCTTCCTCAATACCTTCGGGCGGAGATATAATGTAACCATCTACATGCCTGTCCCGAAACATGTCAATCAGTTCCTTAGTTTTTTGCGTATCATTATCAGTACTGCAATAAATGATCTTATAGCCGTTCTTATAAGCTCTTTCTTCAATTAAGCGTGCGATACTTGCAAAAAAGGGGTTGGAGATATCTTCTACCATTAATCCGATGGTATTTGATTTACCTGTACGTAAACTTTTGGCCAACGAATTTGGCTTATACCCTACTTCTTCAACATATTTCATTACTGTTTCTACCAGTTCGGCACTGATGCGTTTTTCCTGGGCACGGCCATTTAAAATGAATGATATAGTAGTTTTTGATACATTTAAAGCATTCGCGATATCAACAATAGATAATTTCTTCTTCATCCCCGTTTATATTATGGTTTATTATAAGGCAATATAGTTGATTGTATTTATAACACATTAAGTTAATCGATTTATTTTATTGGTAAATCGATTAACCTAAATTGTTTTCGGAAAAATAGTCGTCATTTTTTATGCTGATCTTTTATTTAGTCGGGGGTAGCTAAAACCAAAACTAAATATAACAAGGTAACATATTATGGGCAAATAATAAGATGTGGCCACATTGTAATTGGCGATAAGGCCCATAGCCAGCGGAAATAACCCGCCACCTACAACACCCATCACAATGAATGAGGAAGCCTGTTGCGTTTTGGCCCCCATATCTTTTAAGCCGAGGCTAAAAATTGTAGGGAACATAATACTGAAAAAGAAGTTTATAAACAGCAATGCTATAAACGACGGCCAGCCGAAGCCCTGCGCCACAATAATACACATCACAATGTTACAGGCTGCGAAAATAGAGAGCAGTTTATAAGGCTTGATATAGCGCATCAAAGCTGTGCCCGCAAACCTTCCTATCATCATCATTACCATACTGAACGAAAAGTAATAGCCAGCGTGTTCATCTGTTAAATGCATGATTTCGCGGCCATAATTTATAAAAAAAGCCCAGGTACCGCCCTGCGCACCTACATTAAACAACTGCGCAATGGCGGCAAAAACAAAATGTTTGTGCTTAAATAAGCTCTTATCTGCGTCCTCCGCACCGGCCACAGCGTATGAATCATTGGCTACAACATGCGGATCCGTAAGCTTGGGTACTTTTACAAATGAAAATAACAGCGCCACCCCGGCCACTACAAAACCTATGATAATATACAAATGCTTTACTGATACCAAATCATTAGAATGTTCCTGACCGGCTTTTAAAACAAAGTAGCTGCCCACTGCCGGACCAATAATACCGCCTACCCCATTAAAGGCCTGCGCAAAATTAATTCGTTGGTCGCTGGTCCGCTGATCGCCCAATGATGCTACAAACGGGTGTGCTACGGTTTCAAGCGTGGCCATTCCACATGCCAGTATAAATAAAGCTATCCTGAAAAACGTGAACGACTCGGCATCGGCGGCAGGTATGAACAGGAAAGCGCCAATAGCATAAAAGACTAACCCCATTAAAACGCCGGCCTTGTAACCAAACTTTTTCATAAACAAGCCGGCTGGAATTCCCATAAAAAAGTAAGCCCCGAATATGGACAACTGCACATAGGCCGACCGTGATTTTGAAATATGCAGTACGTTTTGAAAATGTTTATTCAGTGTGTCGCCCAATGTCATTGATATCCCCCACATTAAAAACAAGAAGGTTACAAATATTAATACAAGAAGATACTTGCGTTCGGTAAATTGGGGTTTGGTACTCATAAAGCAGGTTTAATATATTTTCAGTTGGTGGCCGTAAAATAATTGAAATGTTTGAAACACACAGCAGTAAATCGATTTATTTTTTGATCATTATCCAGCTTTATTCTGCCTTTATAGGATCGTTGTAGGGTTGAACCAGCAATACTGCGCTGTCATTACCTGATACATCGGCATCAAATTCAATTTTGATATTTTTTGATTCGCCCCTCATGAGTGAAAAGTAGTTATCGTTCATTATAGCAGGCAGTATTTGCTCGCCATTACTTTTCCTTACCGCCTGCGCACGTATTGCAAAAGCAACTGCCGGCGATGAAGCAGGGTTTATGATGGTGGCATTGATATAATATTTACCATCGGCCTTAGTTACCTTTGAAGATACTTTCAGGTTTACTTTTGGCAAACTGTTTAGCGCGGTAAAATCGGTGCGCTTGTTGCCGCGCCAGTAAAAGTTGTCGGATATCAACCTACCGGTTTTATCTGTGAGCTTTAGTTTTATAAAATGAACATCGCTTAACCCATTACTATGGGGCTCACCGCCGTACACTTCAAAATCCCAAAGCGAATAGCCCCAGCCCGAGCCGCGGTGAATACCCTGCATCTTTACATACCTGGCTTTGGTTTCGTCAAAAGTGAGTTGCTGTACACCTGTGTGGCCGTCTTCGGTATCGTAAACATCGCGCCACTGTTTGGCATCATTTGATACCTGTATCCTGAATGCTTTCCCGTAGGCTTCTTCCCAGTTGAGTTTTACCCCGTTCACTATTTGTTCGCTGCCCAGATCCACATAAATCCACTCGTTATCGTTTTGCCTGCTGGCCCAACGGCTGCCACTGTTACCATCGGTAGCCAAAGTAGCCTCCATATTCTCTGAAGATGATGCCACCGTTGGCTTATTCAGCGCTAAATTGCTATGCTCTTCTTTAAAATTAATGGTAAAACAGTTTACAGCGGCGTTGGCAATGGCGTCTATTTGTTTGGTTTGATGATAACCAGGTACTGGTTTACCGTTGCTGTTATAAACTTCCGCATCGGCCATTAACTCGTTCACATTGCTACCGGTGGTATTGATTACTTTAACCGAATTGTTTACCGGGTTCCATTGAATGTGCAACGGTTCGCAGGCTTTTTTAGCTCCCCAATAAGCACCGGTGAGGTCATAGTAATAATCATAGGTTTGCCATACCAGTGACGGGTAGGCCGATTGGCTCATCCAGGTCATGATACCCGAGGCATCTTCCCACATGTTATCTTCCCAACCCTCGTACATAGCCTTATTAGTCTCTATGTTGAGCAGCTGCGCCTTGCGGCAATAATCCTGTATGCCTGTTGCTGTGCCGTATCGTTTGTTTATCCCTTCATCATACCTATCGGGACCAGCATTACCTGCCGACGGACCAAAAAAATGCAGGTTCCACATTTCATTGCGGGGCCATTGTTTGTCTTTAGGGATAAACTTTTTAAAACTATCGTAATTGGTAAATACCGCTGTGCCTATCTCACTGCGCAGCCCCCAGCCTGGCGTACCGCCAAACCCGTTTGGGAACCGGCTGAAGTACCAGCGTGGGTCGAAGTTTGTCCACGGACCGCTGCCGGTTAAGCTGCCGGCGTGTGAGTTAGGCTGATAACGCCTGTCGCCGCCATCATAGTTGCTGATATCTTCTGCCAGCCACCCGTTAAGCGGAGGCATGGGCGTGCCTTCATTATCCCCGCACCAAATGGCTATAGCAGGATGGTTGCGGAAACGCTTTATTTTTTCTATCGCGTTAACATTAAAGTTATTGACATCGTTGGGCAGGTTTGGAATAGAGTTAAGCCAGAAATCGTCCCATATCATCATACCGTACTTATCACAGGCATCGTAAAATTCGTCATCCGTGGTCGACCCTATCCAGTTGCGTACAATATTGAAATTCATTTCTTTATGCAACCTCAGTTTGGTATCGTACTCGTTACCTCGGCAGCGCAGCATATATTCGGCCATGCCCCAGTTACCGCCTTTTAAAAAGATGCGGGTGCCGTTCACAAACACATGCAACACGTTGCCAACAGTATCATAACTGTATTTCTTGATACCGAATTTGATGGTCTGGCTGTCTGAAACCTCATCGCCTAATTTAAGGCTTAGCTTGCAGGTGTATAAATTAGGTTCGCCATATCCGTTTGGCCACCATAGTTTAGGGCTATTGATAGCCAAGGCTTCAAATCTTTTCTTATCAAGCCTTACCTCAGCAGTGCTGTTCCCTCCTACAAATACTTTTTGCGAAAATTCAATGTTTCCCGGTTGGATAACGCCACTTAAAACACCTGTTTGAAACTTAGAGGTACTATTTTTCACGCCAACTGAAATTGATACATCGGCCCTTGCATTGGTTGGCAAATCGGTACGGATCCAGGGATCCTGCAGGGTAATGCTGCCTGTATTGCTCAGGTAAACGTTATCTGTTATGCCGGAGTTTAACCCAGGTACATAAGGCATCCAATCCCAGCTGGCGGCAGGTATATAGGTAGGACTTTCATAGTTCACCAGCGGATTGTGCGGGCAATATACCAACACTGCTAAAACGTTTGAGCTGCTTTTGCTAACTAAACCCGTGACGTCAAAATTACCGCGTTGCATAAAGCCATTAAGTGTACCTATTTGCTTGCCATTAAGAAAGATATCAGCCTTACGGTTAATACCTTTAAAGTTGAGCCATATTTTTTCTTTGGTATAGCTGGCCGGGATATTAAATTCTGTACGATACCAAAAGTTGCGATCGTATTTAGCTTTATCAACTTTGTAGATATTGTCACCAAAATTGGGGTCCTTTTCCAGTCCGGCTACTACGTACGCATTAAAAACCGTACCGGGCACTATGCCTTTAACCCAGTTGCTGACATTATAACCGGATTTATAAGTATTGACACTATCGGCGCCCACTTCGGCCTGGGCTTTTACTTTCCAATTGGTTTGGGGGTTAGCATTATTCAGGTAAACAATATTCTGTGCCGATGCCTTACTGCAGGCAGCAACACAGATCATTAAAACTGTTCTTTTTAAAACAGACGAAAAATTTAAAGGCATTATAGGATAAGGTTTAGTTTGATATATTTTTTGAGAGCGAAAAAGGTTTGTCATCGGCAGCGAGGCCGCGGGTAAGATTGGGTTTATCACCCATCTCAAAGTGCAGAATACCACCGGCCATAATATCGCTGTGCTTGATAAAATTGTGGGTATATGGTTTGCCATTTAACGTTGCCGATTGAATGTATACATTTTGTTTGCTGTTGTTATTGGCTTCAATGATAAACTTTCTGCCATTCTCTAAAGTGATGGTCATTTTCTTAAATGCCGGACTGCCTATCACATATTCATCGGTACCGGGACAAACACTGTAAATACCCGCAGCGCTCAGCACATACCAGGACGACATCTGACCCTCATCCTCGTCACCGGGATAGCCGTTTTCACCGGCGTTATACATCTTATCCATTACCTCGCGCAGGTGCTGCTGGGCTTTCCAGGGCTGACCGGCATAGTTGTACATATATAGCAGGTGATGAATAGGCTCATTACCCTGGGCATACTGACCCATTTTAAAAGCTGCCATTTCGGTCATCTCATGAATTACCTGCCCATAACCGCCAACTTTTATAGTACCCGGCTCGGTGAAAACAGAGTCTATCTTATTGGTAAAGTTTTTATCGCCTCCCATTAGGTTTATTAGGCCCTGTACATCCTGAAATACCGACCAGGTCCAGTGCCAGGCATTGCCCTCGGTATAAGGTCCGCCCCAGTCCATCGGGTCAAAGGGTTCTATCCAGTTGCCTTTAGCATCCTTTGCGCGCATAAAGCGAGTTTTGGGATCGAACAGGTTTTTATAGTTATACATTTGCCTGCCAAAAACATTTTCATAGTAGGCGTTGCCGGTTTGCTTAGCTAATTGATAGCCACAGAAATCATCATAGGCAAATTCCAGCGTCCATGCAGTTGAGCCCAAAGTTTGGGGCGAATAAGGTACATAACCATCGGCAAAATATTCTTTCCAACCCGGGCGACCATTAGCGCTGCCCCAGGGACCTTTATTGGTAGCCTCATGATAATATGCCGCCAGTGCCCGTTTAGGATCAAACGTACGGATTCCCTTAACCCAGGCATCTGTTAGCAGTGAAATAGCGTGGTTACCCAGCATCCCCCCCGTTTCTGCCGGGAACGACCAGGCAGGCAGCCAGCCGCATTGTTGCTGTGCATCTAACAGCGCCTGCACATACTGTCCCTGCATTTTGGGGTGTATGATAGTATTAAGTGGAAACTGAGCGCGGAAGGTATCCCAGAAACCATTATCGGTATACATAAAGCCATCATGCACCTTACCGTCATAAGGGCTGTAGTAATAAGGCTTGCCATCTTTACCATACTCAAAAAACTGGTGCGAAAACAAGTTGGCGTGGTACATGCAGCTATAAAAAGTAGCTTTTTGATCTTCTGTAGCGCCTTCAATTTTCATGCGGCCCAGCAGCGTGTTCCAAACCTGATCGGCAGCTTTGCGGGTATCATCAAAGCCGCGATATTTGCCCAGTTCGTTTTGTAAGGTGGTTTCGGCCTGTTCCGGGCTGATGTAGCTTGACGCCACTTTAACCTGCACCGTTTCGCCGTCTTTAAACTTTAGGTACGCACCTATGCCGTCCCCCTCGCCGATTAAACTTTTGGGCGATAGCTGGTCCTTTTTATTATCCCATATACCATAATCAGCAAAAGCTTTATCAAAGGTGATCACAAAATAGTTTTTAAAACCTTGCGGCGCCCAGCGACAATTGTTTACCCACCCGATAATTTTACGCTCTTGCGGAATGATCTTCACCATACTCATTTTGGTGTAACCATCTAATACCAAATAGGAGCCTTGTTTTTTTGGAAAGTTAAACCGCAAATGTGCGCCGCGCTCGGTGGGGGTCATTTCGGTGGTGATATGGTTATCCAGTTTTACCTTATAATAACTGGGTTGCGCTATTTCGTTCTCGTGCTTAAAGGCCGCGGCACGGGCATTTTCATTAACCACGAGCTTGCCGGTAACGGGCATAAACGAAAATACAGCATAATCATTTACCCACGAACTGCATTGATGCGATTGCTGAAAACCCCGGATAGTATGCTCAAAGTATTGATATTTCCAGCCATCGCCGTTTTTGCCGGTTTGGGCAGTCCAGGTATTCATGCCAAATGGCAATGCTGTGGCCGGGTAGGTATTGCCATAGCTAAACTCGTATTTGGTATTGGTACCCTGCCGGGTATTTACATATTTAACCAGGTTTTCGTCCTGCGCAAAAAGGCAGTTTACCCATAAAAGCGTAGCAACGCAAGTAAATAACCGTGTTTTCATTTAGTGTTATAATGTGGTTTACGCCTATAATTGACAAAGGCATTGATATACAAATATAAATAATAAATCGATTTAGCTTATAAAACCTTATTTTATTTAAATAAGGTTTTATAAAATAGGTCGGCCACAAATTTATTACCCTCATCATTTAGATGTACACCATCTTTGGTTAAAATGCCTTCGCTTTTATTTGAAGAGTTATTTTTAACGTTATAGTCGTGACATAAAGTCCTGAAGTCTACCAGATCGCAGTTGTGCTGTTTAGCCAGGTCACGAATGATGTTGGAGTATTTGTTGAGGTCGCCATCCAATTCGTTACTATAATCGGTTTTCTCACCCACACTGGCCGGTGTACAGATTATTACTTTGATATTTTTTGCCTGCATTTTTTTAATCAACGCGCTGTAAAAACGACCAAACTTATCCCAATCGGTACCGGTACCAAACAGGCGTTTGTGCCATACATCGTTCACCCCTACCCATACCACCACCACATCTGGGTTTTTAGTTAAAACATCGTCCTCATAGCGCAGGTACAGATCATAAATTTTGTTACCGCCAATACCAGCGCCAACAACCTCATAATCCTTATCTTTTTGTTCGGCTTTAAGACGTTGCTGTATCAGGGTGATAAAACCATTTGGCTGTACTGCAAATTCAGTAATTGAATCGCCAAAAAACACCACTTTAACGAGCTTTTTAGTTTGAAAACTGCATAGCATGATCATGCTTGCAAACAATAGAAATTTTCTCATAATTTTCAGATTGCTAAATTGATTTAGCTAATGTATAATTTTTAACAATAAATATCAAGTTGAGCGGTATATTTTCCATTTATCTTTATACGCTAACTACTTGCTACTAATTTTCATCCGTATAAACCTCGGTCTGTATAGGTTGGGATTCTTACCCAGATCTTTAATAAACTCGACCGAATTAATATTATAGCTAATGAGCAGTTCGCCGGGGGCAGATAAGCTGGGATGTGCTTTGGCGTTATAAACCACGTAAGTTTTTTCCTCCAGATCGGGTTGGCAATCCCATACCTTTATTACCGGTCCAAACGGACCATAAGGAGTAGCGCCTATGCGCATACCTACATTGGCAGACATACCTCCTACCTGAAAAATCAGGGCATAGCGGCCATCGGGCAGGGCAGTAAGACTTAACTCGTTCGATACGCTGTTGGTAACATCAGCTATCTTGTTCATATCTTTTACCCAGTTTTGTCCGTCGTAAAATGTCCAGTTGGCAAAGTTTTCAAAATCTTTTGGCAATACACGGGCTACCATCAAATTTTTTGCCATGCCGCGCACACCGTATACATAAATGTAGCCATCGGGCTTAACTGCGCCCGCTTTTTTGGTATTTACATAGATACCTGCGCCAAAAGAACCGATATCGCCGTTTTTATCAGTGAGATAAAACGGCGTATCCATCTGCTTTACGTCACGATAGGGAGGTTGCGCTCCCACAGGAATTTTTATAAGGGTATTGCCAACTTCCTTAAAACCAAATGCGCCGGTACTTACGTTGCGTACACGATAGCCAAAAATGTAGATGGCATTATTCATTTCCTGGTTTACAAAACCATCTCCCAACCAATAATAGTCGCTGCTATCGGTTTGAGCTGTGTGCGGGATAAAAACGGTTTCGGGCTGGCTTTTTTTATCGGTATCCCAATAAAACTTCATTTGTGCATCGGCAGGTTGATTACCTGTAAGCCACGCCACCGAGTTATGCAGCATTTTGTAGCCCGGCGCCATTTTGCCGTTTTCTATTTTACCAATCATGCTATCGCTGAAGATAAACAGGATTTTATCATTGGCTTTAGCCTGTTTGTTTTCTACACCGTTGAGGGGTATGGTGTAAATACCATCGCCGCCAAACCAGCCTTGGTCGCGCTTTAATAAAGCATTCCAATCCGGCGCTGCCTCAACGGTAAATTTAAGATCGGTAAGGTTTACCGCTGTTGAAGCACTTTGTGCCGCAAGTTTTAAAACAGTAACACCAAGCGCTATACAGATAGCTACAATTTTTTTCATGTTTATGGTTAAATCAATAATCGGTCAAACAAATTTAAGCTACGGTGTGCAGTGTTCCCAATTTATTCTTTTGTTTAATAGCCAGTAAAATAAAGCCAGCTACTCCGCCCAGCAGCATTAATAAACCAATGAAACCTGCTTGGGTAAACTGCATACCCAAAATGTTGTACCGCGGGTTAATCCTGATCTGTTCAATCAAAAAGCGTTCGCCGCCGTTAAGTACCAGGTATAAAAAAAACATCACACCCGGGGTAGTGATCTTTTTGCGAAACAACCACATCAGGGTAAAAAACAGTATGCAGATAGCAGCCTCATAAAACGGCGTTGGGTAAACCCCTTTGCTCAATTGGTGGCAATAATTACCAATGCAGCCCGGTATTGGAATACCTGCGTCAATGGCGTTATGCGGGTATTTGAAAGACCACATCCACGCGGGTATCCCCCCAGGCTTTGCATTATTGTTCACTATTCCCCAATCGCCATCACCAGCAAGCTGGCAGCCAATGCGGCCGATACCATAAGCCAGCATCATACCGGGCGAGCCGATATCGGCCAATGTAATCAGTTTCATCCCTTTTTTTTGACCAATGTACAGGTAAGTGAGCGCGCCAAAAATGAGGCCGCCGTAAAAAGAAAAACCGTTTGATGAAAATAAAACGCTGACAGGCTGATAGAAAAACTCCTGCAGATACTCCACAGTATTAAATAATTTAGCCCCAATAAACCCAAAAAAAGCCAGCATAAATACCAGATAGGTACACAGCTGATAAGGATGTACCAGCTTTTGTTGAATAATAGGTTGCGGCAATTTATCTTTTTTTCTGTCGATATAGATCCAGGCTACAAATATGGCGGCGCAGATAATTCCGCAAAGCCAACTACCATTACCCGAAAATATAAATGTCATTGGAGAGGAGGCAAATACCTTATACTCAATTATTGCCCCTATTGCTTTAAACCCTAATAAAAACCCAAGCAGGCCATTTACGATTAGCTCTGGCCATGAAGCTGTGGTTCCTATAAGTTCTTCCTCTGTAAATGCTGAAATAAGACCGTCTTCTTCCTTTCGTTTAAACTCGGCCCTGAACACATAATATGGAAATAAGAAAGCAAGGGCAACAAAAAAACCAAAGGTTTGAATGGGAACAGGTATATGAATATGAAACAGATACTCAAAAAGGCTCGACAAAGTTGGAAACATACCCTAATCTATAAAAAAGTATTTCGGGTCAGGTATCTGCAAAAATCCCCCACCCGAAATACCTTAGATAAAATTACTAAAATCCCAATTGTAAACCTACGTTAACCACACGCTGGTTAATGTAAGCATCGCCGGCTGTATTGCTGGTAATTTCGGGATCCTGCTGATATTTATTGTAGTTGTTCCAGGTGAATAAATTATAAGCGCTCAAATAAACACGCGCGTTATTTAAGTGCAGCGGCAACATTTTAGACGGGAACTGGTAACCTATATCAACAGTTTTTAAACGCACATACCGTGCATTGATCAGCCAATAGTCTGATGGGAAAAAGGTAGGACTGTTAACAGATGACCCTGAGGTTGTTAAGCGCGGAAACTGCGCGTTATTTGCGTTAGCCGGTGTCCAGGCCTGTTCATGAATTGGCTGAAACTGGCTTTGAAATGGTTCAATACCGGTACCGGTCACTATAAAGCTATAATTAAATGATCCCTGGAACAACACGCTTATGCTAAAGCCCTTATAACTTGCCTGCAAATTTAACCCCAATGTTGTATTTGGAAGGTTTGGATTACCAATGGCCGTTTGGTCAAATATATTTATAAAACCATCACCATTTAAATCCTGATATTTCAGGTCGCCGGGTTGTATGACCTCGTTATTATCTGGCACCGCTACTGCTTTATTACCAGCATTGCTGCCGTGAGCATTTTTGTAAGCATTAATTGCTGCTACATCGGCAGCGGTGTAATAGCCTAAACTGTGGTAGCCAAAAGGCTGATTAATAGGCTGCCCTGTTCTGGCCAGCCACGGGTATGCCGGCGCAGCCTCGCTTTTGAATAAGACCTTATTTTTGGCGTAGGAGAAAACCAGGTTGGTGCCAAACTGTACATTTCCAATATTACTGTGATAGCCAATCTGTCCGTCAAAACCCTGATTTCGGGTTTTACCCAAATTTATTGCCGGCAGGTCAACACCCAATATTTCCGGGATATTATTTGGTGTGATCAGCTGGTCATAACGGATGTTATGAAAGTAGTCTACAGTTAGCGAAAGACTGTTGTCTTTCAGCATGTTTATATCAAGGCCAATATCAGCTTCCCGTTGTTTTTCCCAAACTACACTGGCATTTGGCAAGGCGCCTTCGTAATAGGTATCTATTGGCGTTAACGATGATCCGAAATTGTAACCGCCTCCTTTTATATAATCCTGAGCGAATATATACTTGTTACCCGGCGCCACATCAGAACCTACTAAACCGAATGAACCGCGCAGTTTAAATAAGCCGAATATAGGGAATGCATCATGAAAAAATTTCTCTTTGGTCATGTTGTACCCTATACCCACGGCCGGGAACCACCCATACCGGTGATTAGCAGCAAACCTGTCAGTTCCATTATAAGCTGCGTTAATATCTATTAAGTATTTACCCGCATATTCATAACTTCCCTTAACCGATATCCCCCTGAACTTTGAAGGAACCCCCACCAGTTTAGGATCTAAAAACGCATTGGCATCAAAAGTTTGAGATGATTGCGTTAATAAAACGAGACCCGAAACGTGATTTTTGCTACCAAATGAGCGGTCATAATTTGCAAATAACTGCGTGTTTACGTTGGTTGTATAAATATCAATATTACCGGAGTAATACTGGTTTGGAAAAACGTAACCACCCTTAGGATTTTTTGTATATGTGTTTGCGAGCGGATCATAATGGTAAGACGGGATATCATCATAATTACCTGTGCCCCTTGTAAATTGTTCGGTACTTGCGTATGCTACCCTGCCTGTTAATGATAAACCTTCGGTAATCGCATCAAGCTTTTGAGTAATGTTAAACAATACGTTATAATCTGTTCTTTTTGAATTTTGATAACCGCCGGTTGCAATACGCGCGTTTAATGTTGGCAATTGGCTGGTGTTATATTTAGAATAAGCATAGGCATAGCTTCCGTCGGGGTTGAGGAAAGGAGCTGTAAAAGGTGTTTCCTTTGTAAAATCATAAATCTCTGACAGGGCGCTTGCCGCGCTTTCATTCGGCGAGTTGATATTGGAGAAACGGGTGGTAACATCTAAACGCATGCTCAATGTTTTATTGGCTTTCAAATCAAGGTTTGAGCGAAAATTGTAGCGTTTGAAATTGTAGTTATTATCTACCTGCCCCCTGGGATCTGGGAAATCACGGACTAAACCGTTCTGATCCAACGCGCCGCCGGAGATAAAATATTTAAGCTGATCGGTACCGCCTGATATATCAAGGTTGGTATTTACCTGATATGTGTACTTAGAGAATATTTTGTTGTACCAGTCAACATTCGGATGGCCGTAAGGATCACTTCCGTTTTTAAATAACTCAAGATCCTGGGGTGTAAAGTCCTGTGCCAACCCATCATTGGCCTGGGCCTGGTTAATCAATAATGCAGAGTGGTATGAGTCAAGAAAACGAGGCGTTTTAGTGGGCGACTGTAAGCCGCCTTCGGTACGTAAATTCACCTGCGGCTTTCCGGCTTTACCCCTGCGGGTGGTTACCACCAATACACCGTTTGCACCTTTGATACCATAAATAGCGGTAGTTGAGGCATCTTTTAATATGGAAATGGTTTCAATTTCGTTAACATTTATTTGTTGAAGCTGGTCATAGGTGTACTCAATATCATCTACAATTATAAGTGGTTTATTACCATCGGAATTTAGCGAGCTTACGCCCCTGATAAAAAAGTCAGAAGCATCCTTACCTGGCTGCCCCGAGCCTTGTTGCGAGAAAAAGCCAGGTAATTTACCACTGAGCGCATTTTGAACGTTGGCAGTAGGAACCGTCCGGATATCGGCAGCCGAAACCGAGCTTACAGCACCTGTACTTGTTATACGCGTTGTTTTGCCATAACCGATTACCACAATTTCATCCAAACCCTGGCTGTTTGATGTGAGCGTTATATCAATATTATCAGTTTTGCCGCCAACAATATATTCAATGGTTGAGTAGCCCACAAACTTTACTATAAGTATATTTGATGTACCTTTTAACACCAACCTGAATTTACCTTTACTGTCTGTAATGGCACCATTGCCGGCTACTCCCTTTTCCGCTACTGTAGCTCCAGGCAAAATACCGCCGTTGTCTCTTACTATACCTGTTACAATTTTGCTTTGCCCATATGATAAAACCGGCAGCATGGTAATGGTAACAAGAAAGAAAAGTATTATTTTTCTCATAACTGTTTGTTTAATTAGTTAAAGTGATAGGTTTATTACCAACCCGGATTTTGTTTCATATTTGGATTTTTAGCCACTTCGTTATAAGGAATCGGGTATAAATACTGCTTTTTTGTAAAGGCGGTACTTAAAACCGTGATAGGGTTAAAGGTTAAAGTGGGGCCTATCTTAACTATGGAAACCCCGGTACGCGGCTGGTTCATTACCCCTTCGGCAATCTTCCAGCGCCTGATATCAAAAAAGCGGTGCTCTTCAAACGCAAACTCAATGCGCCATTCGTTTTGTATTACCGCCCGCATTTCTTCTTTCGTCATGTTTGGCTTTAAACCATAGTTACCAGAAGCTCCAGGGTCAATACCGGCCCTTGCCCTTATATCGGTTAATTGCTTATACACATCAGCTTGCGGCGAACCTTCCACCTCGTTCCTTGCTTCGGCAAAGCTCAAAAGTATTTCGGCGTACCTTAACACCACCCAATCTGTTGAGTGGGTTACCAACGTTGCGCTCTTTTCTGACAAGCCCATAAACTTGCGCATGTAATATCCCGTATGGGTTTGCTGCAGATTGGCATTGGGTTTACTCTGGCCGCCCTCATATGTTTGTACTGTGGTATTTAACCAGGGGGAACCGTTATAAAAAATATTCGCGGTAAGGCGCGGGTCGCGGGCGGGAGTAGTAAATGTGGCATACGGATCTGATGGGTTATAACCTGAGGCCGGATCAGTAATAGGCAGGCCATTTTGCATAGGAAAGGAGTTAACCAACTCTTGTGTAGGGCTGGTATTTCCCGTACCACCAACTGCAAAACCCACCGGGCCATTGGTTCCTTCAACATCTGTACTGATAGAGTTGGGGCGTATCCAAATCCTTTCGCTGTTGTTTTGAGTTAAAAATATGTCCTTATAATCGACATCTAATTTATAAGTGCCAAGGTTAATCACATCCAGCGCGGCAGTTGCGGCCTGTGCCCAGCGGTCGGCCTGAAAATCGGTATAACCGGTAAGTGGGTTTGCCGGATCGATATTACCACCATTAAACAACGGACTGGCCGCGTATAATAGTGCACGCGCCTTGAGAGCCATAGCAGCACCTTTAGTTGGCCGGTAGTTATCAGCGTCTGGCGTAACCAGCGGGTAGGTTAACAGGCTATCCTTTATAGCGTTACATTCACTAACAATGTATTTAATGCAATCGGCAAATGAACTGCGGGGTAAGGATACGTTATCATTCAAGGTAAATACCTTATCG
Source organism: Mucilaginibacter sabulilitoris (assembly GCF_034262375.1). NCBI lineage: Bacteria > Pseudomonadati > Bacteroidota > Sphingobacteriia > Sphingobacteriales > Sphingobacteriaceae > Mucilaginibacter > Mucilaginibacter sabulilitoris. The sequence goes on along the minus strand of NZ_CP139558.1, from coordinate 2,961,565 downwards.
CCCAGCAATGGCACGCCGCCATAGCGTTTTACGAGTTCAAAATAAAAATAGGCCCGTAAAAACCGGGCTTCACTTTGCCATACGTACCTGGTTGGTACCCCGGTTGGCGATTGCCCTTTTACCGGCACCACGCCTATTTTGGTAATAAATTCATTAGCCGCACGGATACCGGCCCAATAAGAAGACGGCGTACCGCTGTTGGATGGGATTCCCGTGGCATTCGATTCCTCCCAGAAATTCTCATTTGCCGGGAAACTCAGTGAATTAACACCGTTGGTTGAAATCAATGTAACCGGAATAGTGCCTGATTTTGATGATACCGCGTCGTCAGAAGCCGCGTCGAGATAATCACCACTCACCCTGTTATGGCCGTTTTTTACGATAGCATAAATCTGGTACAGATAACCCTGAGCCGAAGTCCCGGCCGAATCTAACGGGTTAAAAACATAGTAACTGGTAACCTTATCAACAGGAAATTGTTCAGATTTTTTGCACCCGCAGATCAGTGCGATAAATGCAATCATTATTAGTAATATCTTGCTTATATGATTTTTCATTTTTTTCATCTTTAATAATTACCAATTAGAGTTTAATACTAATACCGGCATTAAGCACACGTTGAATAGGATAGTTATAAGGTGTTACCTCAGGGTCAAGTCCCTTAAAGCCGGCTACGGTAAACAGGTTTTCACCATTAACAAACACCCTTAAGCCCGACAAGCGCAGTCGTTTTGTAACGGCATGAGGTATAGTGTAACCTATCTCGGCATTTTTTAAACGCAGGTAATCACCCGATTTAAGCCAGAAGGTAGAAAACTGGGAATTGTTATTAAATGCACTTTGCGCCAATCTTGGTAAAGTAGCGGTATTGGCGGTTTCCGGTGTCCAGCGGCCGGTTGCGTTTTCAAACACCTGGTTGGTCGAGGTAAATAAACCATCAATTCCAAAATGATCAACCGCTGGGTTCTGGCTATTAATCTGTCTGTTTTTTACACCTTGAAAAATAACGGAGAGGCTAAAGCCCTTATAATTAAATCCGAAATTGAGGCCGTAAAAAATAAGCGGTTTGGTACCTCCTATGGTTGACTGATCAAACTGGTCTATTACTCCATCATTGTTAAGGTCTTTATACTTGATATCGCCTGGTTGTGGAGTATAGCCAGCAATATGCGCGCTTGTGGTTGCATCCTGTAGTGTTTGATAAAAACCAAGCGCTGTATAACCATAAAAAGTTCCGTTTGCCGGTAAACCCGTACGCCTGTTCCAGGGGTAAGGAGTTGCCAGTTCATCCATGAAAAGTATTTTGGATTTCTGCAGGTTAATATTACCGGTAACAAAGTAGTTGAAGTTATTAACGTTGTTTTTATAGGTTACAGCAAGTTCACCACCCTGGTAAAGTGTTTTCCGGATATTTTCAAGGGTATAAGGTATCCCTAAAAGTGCAATGGTATTGCCGCGGTTACCTAACTGGTTAAAATACTTATCATGATAATAATCGGCAGTTATCATCACATGATTTTTTAGCAGGGCTATGTCTGTTCCAAAATCAATTTTATCAGCGCTCTCCCAGGTTATAAGCGGATTGGCCAAAGTATTATCAAAATAATAGTATTTTGTAGTATAGTTGGTCCCTACCGGGAAAAATCTGCCCTGCGCCGCTGCATTGGTCCCGTAGGTTTGCAGGTACGTGTAATACAACTGGGCTTGTGAACCAATATTACCGTTGCCTGTTCTTGCATAAGTGCCACGCCATTTCCATGAATTTATCCACGAAATATTGTCTTTAATAAATCCTTCATTCCCCATTTGCCATCCGGCACCCGCAGCGTAAAAAGTTCCATATTGCCTGCCAGGCGCATAGCGGTTATCACCACTTCTGTTTACAGCTGCCTCCAGGAAATATTTACCATCATAATTGTAAGCCGCCTTAAACGCTAAATTGTTAACCACTTCGGCAAGGTCATAATTGGTTACTAATGACTTGGTATCGTAAAGCACGGTACCGCTTATGTTGCTTTTACCAAATTGCCTGTCGTAATTTAAAGAGAGCTGACCGTATGATTGCCTTGAGGTATAAACCGTAGCGAAACTATTGTTTTGAGCCAAAGCGCCGCCGAATACGCTGTAACTGCTATCTGCATTAAAGCTATAAACAGCATTTGTTAAGCTGCGGTTTAATGCTGATATAGATTGATAAGATAAGTTACCCTTTAATTTGGCTGTTAAACCTTTGGTTACACTGCTCAGATCATAGTTAATATCCAGGTTGGCCAGTATATCGTCGGCTTTATTTTGTGTATAACCAGAGTATTCTGTTTTAGAAAGCAAGTTATTGGTATAAACAGTATTACCTCCAAAAGAACCGTTAGGATTGCGTACAGGATAGGCAAAGTTGGGTGTATTGTACAGATCTGATAAAATGTTGGTGTAACTGGCACCCGGCTCATTGGTGGTTTGAATTCTGCCGAACAACTGCAGATCAACATTTAAGTTCTTAGTAACCTGTACACCAACATCTGAGTTGATAATGTAGCGGCTCAAATCGGTATTAGTATTGTAAGGAACCTCGTCGGCCGTTTTAAAAATACCACCCTGGTTAAAGTAACCAAGCGATACCGAATAACGCGCCACATTTGTACCGCCGTTTACATTAAGCTTATAGGTGCTCATCGGCGAGTAATCATTCAAAATAGTTTTAAACCAATTTACATCAGGATGCCTGTACGGATCGGTATGATTTTTAAAGGCAGCAAAATCAGCATCGTTATATAAAGCTACTTTACCATCAGATAATAGGTTTTCGTTTAGCAGGAAGGCATACTGATAGGCTGGTAATGGCTTTGGTAAACCTAATGATTGTTGTACACCTGTAGCAGCAGTAAAAGTAATGCGCGGCTTACCAACTTCGCCACTTTTGGTGGTAACCAATACAACCGGCTTTGAGCTGTTAATACCTAATAAAATGGTAGACAATCCATCTTTTAATACAGATATCGATTCAATACTTTCCGGATCGAGAGAAGAAATTTCACGTTGTACTCCATCAATTACAGTGATAGGCGACTGTCCCCTTACTGTTATGTTAAATTCAGAGTTATCGGAGCTTGTGTTATTATTTGACGTTTCGTTTACCAGCGTTTTACCAATAACAGCTGCCGATGACAGGGGGGTTAAATTAAAAGAAGTAAAGCCGCTAACCTGCTGGGTATACAAACCAGGTAACTGACCCGGCAAAGCGTATACATATAACGACGCCGGTGTAGTGGTTAACTGATTGGTATAAATTGTTGATATGGAACCTAACACATTGGTCCTATCGGCAGTGCCATACAAAACATCAAGCCGTTTTGGCATTTTAAGATATGATTCATCGAGCTTTACAACGAGGCTTTTACCGGCTGTAACGCGTACCTCGTTCACCAGGTGATCTGGATAGGTAAAAACAAGTACCGAGCCTGCTGGTGCATTCACCTCGAACCTGCCTCCTGCTTCAGATTTAAAAATATCGGTTTTGCCTTTAACCATTATGGTTGCCCCTTTTAAAGGCTGGCTATATTCGTCGAGTACCACGCCTCTAATCCAACCAGGATGTACAGGACCTTTAACCGCGGTTGTATCCTGGGCAGCCACACGGTTAATTTTTGCCGCCATCAGCAGCAATAAAATGATTCCCGTTAGGCATTTCTTTGAGTAGCAATAAAGCATAGAATCAGGTTTAATTTGTTAACAGAATAAACATAGTATGAGCAACTATATCAGTCTTCTCATTTAAAAGAAATAGATATAACAATCTGCATTTTAAATACTTATAAGTTTTTATCGATAGTTATGTACATTTAAACTTGTAAGTAAAAGGATCGGCAGTGTTGCCATATCCAACCTTTATATTACCGGCCTGATTGGTGATATAATAAGTCATGCTTACAATGGTTTGTGCATCAGTAACACCAAAAAATTTGCGGGGCCAAAAGGTAAGCTGGTACAAACCGCTGGTACTGCTTGTTTGGCTCAATTTTGTTTTATCCGTTTGTTCGCAAACAGATATCGTTTTGCCGTCGCTGGTAACTGCAGTTGCACACAGATACACGGCAGGCTGACCATTTAAAGCCGTTGTGATAACGGTATTGTTGTAGGTAAGTGTTATAAAATCGTTATCTAATGATTTTGGCGGATCAATGATTGTAAGCTGCGGGTTGCAAAAGTCAACCAGATCGCCGGTGCCGCCGGTTACCGAAAAACAATCGCCTATAAACTCGTTGTAATACACCGCATTAGGCCCGTATGGAGCCCCATCTGCCACACTCGGATCGTCTTTTAAACCATCAAGAGAGTTGGCCACCAGGTAAGCCATCTTAACAAGTGTTGGATTATCGTCGGCAGCAACTTTTAATTTTATATTGCAATGGCCAATTATTTTATCGCCATTTTGCCATTTAAGCGGTACATCTGTTTGCATAATAACCCATTCCACATCATCAATAAGGTTGCCTGCGGTTTGGAATTTGCTTTTTAGCGCGGCTGCCCAGGTTAAACCGCTTGTGTTGGCCGCGATAGCGCCTGCCGGGGTAAAAACCATTTTACCGTTACCCTTTGAACTGGTATAGGTGGCAGTCATATTATCTTTACCTTTCCAGCCCTTGGGCATCAGCACTGCTACCATAACATTGCCGTTTTTTACATCACTGTCGAAATAGTTGGTAGAAATATCAACAGCTACGTCGATATTGATAACATCGCCAACTACAGCGGTTGCCGGCTGGGTAACGCTGGTTATTTTGGTATGGCAAAAGGTAAACACAAGTGCCAGCAAAACAAGCGCGCCCGAACTCCACAAATATTTTCCTTTAATATGTAAACGTGTTCTCATTTATATGGGGTTTAATGTATTGGTCTGTTATTCTTTCACTAATGTGTAAACGTAGGTATTGAGGCTGCAGCCCGGGCTAAACGTGAGGTTAAGCTGCCTTGCGCCGCCAACTACCGGGTAATTAAAAGCAGTGGTTAACGGTTGTGCCCCGGTAGCCGTAAAAACTATTTTAAAAGGGTAATTAGGGTCGTCAAGCTTAAATTTCCCGTTTTTGTTAACCACAAATGGCAGGTCGTTAACCAAGGTATAATTGCCCTCGGCATCAAACTTTACCCTGAACTGGGAAAAATCAACTAAGGGGGTTAGGTCGGTTCCATTGCGGCTGGCCTTAAGCACTTTCCAGCTACCTGATATATCTTTAACAGATTCGTTAACAGGTAACACTCTATCAACCTTACAGGATGTCCATATTAATGCTATTAGTGCGATGAGCAGGCAGCGCTGTTTTTGTTTAAAAATCTTTTTCATATTATCCAATAAAAATGACACGTTTAAAATTTGTCGAGTAGACCTGGGGAATTTCACCCCAAGTCCCTCATAGAACCGTGCTTGATAGTCTCCCATCACACGGCTCTTATTAACTAATACACCGGGGTCTGTCCTTGACTCCGCGTGTTTTGCTTTCATCCTTTGCTACCTCCTGATCGCTCAGTTTTGCGCCGGATATAGAAAGCCTGTTAATACATCCCCTTCGCTCCATTCCCATTACAGGAACTTCATTACTAATACGGGATGTTCCGCCCCCGTGCCATCCATCGGTACTTTCCCTCTTGCCGGTGCACCGACTTGAGGTTTTCCCTTAACATGATGGCGACAGGTTCTCGCGTTCCATACAAAAGCCTGTGTTAAGCTCGTGCCACTTATACACCGGATGCCGCAAAGCCAGTAAACAGGTTCCCGCCTTGCTTGTCCCTGGGTCGCTACTGTTACCCGGTTTTGACATCGTCTAATCCTTTCGATGCCTCATCAGTGGTTCACTTGCGTTCACCTTCTTAACACTTACCTGACACCTTTAATGATGCCTTTTCCGCTAACGCTCACTACCAAGGCACTTAACCAAAGCAGCTTAGCGGCGGTTTGGTACCCGCTCCTGTAAGCCGATACCGAGGGGCCGTCCCTCATCTTTTATACAGCTCGCAATCAGTGGTTCTGCGAACCTCTGATTTGCTCGCGACACTCAGTAACCGGGGTTTTGCACAAGCGAAGGAGATTTACCGGTTTCGCTAAGCGGGAAAGGCCATAAATACATTGCCGCTCTGAAGTTGTGCTTGGTGACGTTAAACTTATTATAAGTTACACTTGTGCCGTTACGCCTTACTTCCATTCCCTGCGCCTGGATATTTTCTGTCTCGCCGGCAATTTTCCACCGCCTCACATCCCAGAAGCGATGCTCTTCATAAGCCAGCTCAATACGCCTTTCGTTTTGAATATATTTACGCATTTCATCTTTGCTAAGCCCAGACGGCAATTGAAAAGGATTCAGACCCGCGCGTTTCCTTATACTATTTATTACATCATACACATTGTTCGTAGGCCCTTCATATTCATTGGCAGCCTCAGCATAGTTCAGTAAAACTTCGGCATAGCGCATCAACGGTATTACACGTGAGGTATTAAACTGAAGCGATGATGAGGTGGCTGCAGGGTCGAGCATTTTATTGCAATAATAGCCGGTGGGTGTTCCCTGCCTCACCGCGTCCTGTCCGGTAACATTGCCGTTATAGCTGCCTATAAATATGTTTACCGGCCCCACGCCATCTACAGTACCATTGCCCAGGCGTACCAGCATAATAGATTGGTCATGAGTAATGCTATAATTTAAGCGTGGATCGCGGTTTGCATACGGATCATTCGAGTTGTAACCGGATGTTGGGTCGGTTATGAGCTTACCATTACTCATCGGGAATGCATCAACCAGCCCCTGATAAGGAAAAGCACCATTCGCTCCATTCCTTGAAGGTGGCAGAAACAGGTTTTCAAGATCAGAATTACCCGGTCTCATAAACTCAAAAATATACTCGCTGTTCTCGCGCTGTGGAAACAACCCCTGAAAACCGGCTCCGGGCGCCGATGCATCCACATTTTTGGGAGGCAGGGTATTTAAAGAATATACACTTTTTACAAGTACAGCAGCGGCATCCTCGGCCTTTTTCCACAGGCCATTATCATGAACAGGATAGCCTACCAAAGCTGGATCGGCATTGCCCCCTGCATCTTGTACCAGTGTTGTGCCATTAAATAACGGACTTGCCGCATAAAGCAAAACCCTTGCTTTTAACGCCAAACAGGCTCCTTTTGATGCTCTTCCATAGTCGGCACCGGTTTGTACCAATGGTAATACCTGTGCCGCTGCATCGCATTCAGAGGTAATGTAGTCTACACATTGTGCATAGGTACTGCGTTTAACATTTATAGGTGTTTCGTAGGTAAATAAGCTATCGCCAACCAGGGGTACACCAGCATAATGCTTTAATAAAATGGCGTAATACCAGGCCCTGAGAAATCTTGCTTCAGCTACCATAAGCGCCTTATTGGGTGCTTTTATGGGCGACGAAGGAAGGTTTTTTAAAAACTGGTTTACCGAGCGTATGTTGCTATAGCAGGTTTTATATGGGCCGTCATCAACAATACCGGCATTAACGGTTCCTGTTGCAAATGCTGACGCTGTTGTTGAAAAAGCATGGGATGGTTCCGACTCATCACATGCGGCATCCAGACCTCCGCAAATAACCTTTTTACCCAGGGGATCATAAACAAACCTGGTTGCGCTCGCGCTAAAACCTACGTTTGAGTATATGTTTGCAAGAAACCCGGCGGTACGCGCACTATCGGCAAATACGGAGGTTTGGTTTAAGTCTGTTGTGGAAGTTTGCGCAAGAAACCCTCCTCCTTTTTTACAGGAAGCAATCCCCAAAAGCAATAATCCGCATACCCAAAAAGTAACAATCTGAGAGTAAATTTTTTTCATATTATAGGTTTAGTTACATAGCATATTAAAACACTACAAGTCATTTTCAAAAAAATGAAAAATCGATTTAGCGCATTTCCATAATTTTTAACAGATTTGCTCAAAAAATATATATATAAATATTATTGGTTTATAACAGATGTTAATCTGATTGCTAATTTAAATCATAAAAACGATTTAGCAAATTTTTTTTAGCTTTTTTTTAAATTTATTTTTTTGGCATAAAACCTATACAAAATTTTAAAAAATGCTTAAAAACCAGGCTTAATATTATAAGCCCGGTAAAGAAGCCTTCAAAACACTATCCCCTACTTTATTTTATTAAAGTAACGGCTAAAAAACAACATTTGGTAAACTATAGAATTGCCCCAATATTCCCAGGTATGTGATCCGGGCCTTACCGTAAAATCATGCGGAATTTTACGCATCAAAAGTTCGTTATGGAAAGCTAAATTAACCTGGTATAAAAAATCATCATAGCCACAATCAAATGTAATGGCCAGCGAATTTGGTTTTAGGAGATATATCATATTGATCACACTGTTTTTTTCCCAAATTTCGGGGTGCTCGCTGTATTTACCCAGCACCTGCTCTATTCCAAAGGCATCAGAAAACGGCCTTATATCTACGGCACCGCTCATACTGCCAACCGCTCCGAAAGTGTCCTGATGTTTAAAGGCAATGTACATAGCGCCATGTCCTCCCATACTTAAGCCGGTAATGGCACGGCCGCTCCTATTGGCTATGGTAGAGTAATGTTTATCTACATAATTAACCAGTTCGGTGCCTACGTAAGTTTCATATTGCCAATCCTTATTAACCGGACTGTCGTAATACCAGCCGGCGAAATTTCCATCGGCACAAACAATAATAACCTGGTATTGGTCGGCCAGTTTGGTAATGGCCGGTACTTTAAGAATCCAATCGCTATAGTTGCCGCTGAAACCATGCAGCAAGTACAGTACTGGAAATTTCTTTGCGGTAGAGTACCCGGCCGGTTTAATAACTACAGTCTTAATATCCTTATGCATCGATGTGCTATGAGTTATTACAGTATCAACGACAGCCGCATTGGCTTTTATAAAAGCAATTAAACAGATAATAAACAACAGAACTGATTTTTTATACGTATTCATATCAATAATTCGGGGATGTATTATTTTGATGCAACAATGGTTATGCGATGATTTTGCGGTTTATTGATAGCGTAGATCTGGTTGACTAATACATCCATTTCCTTTTGCCAGGCATCCCGCAGGCTTTTATAACGGGCACGCGTATAGTTATCTTTGTTGCCGTTCACAAACACGTCTTTCACCGCATATTTTTTTACAGTGTCCATAGCGTTGTTGCTGTCATTATGCAACAGGCCTTTTCCCTTTAAAAAATCATAATGCATCCAAACATACATTCTTGTGCGGCGCTCAATATCCCAGCGCTCTTCATTCAGTTCCCTGATCTGGATGGCCTGCTGATATTGGGGAGTGGTTGTAATTTCGGCCATATTTATCCCGTCGGCTAATTGCTGTGCCGACCAGTGGCCAATCTGCTCACCATCGATAAGCACTTTGTAATCGCCCGCTTTTAAAGCCTTAACCCTTAAAGTTTCCTGGTTAAATTCCTTTGTAAACGGAACCACCTTCAGCGCATCGGCCTGTTTCTTGCGGTTACCCCAGCCACGCGGAATAGTATCTAACGGATAAGGGAGTGAATTGGCCAGATACATAAAGCTTAAAGAATCGGCACCGGCGGTTATGTTAGTGATACGGCAATTTACTGTCTTTAATACTTTTTTGCTCTGCGCATTTACGTCAACTTCGGCAACCGGCTTGTTTTCCAGATCCTGGGCTTTTAAAAACAGGTAAGCCATCACCAAGTGCCCGTCATTATCGGGGTGTATCCTATCGTTAGGCGTTAAGCTAAAGGTTGAGTCTTTAACCTGTTCACGCGCGTTTATAGCCGCCATAGGGTGATAAAAATCTACATAACCATAGCCATTCTTTTTTGCAGCCTCCTGCTGGAAATCAATAATTTTAGAAAATGCTACATCCTTTTTCGGATAAATGTTTTTTGTTGTAAATTTTGATGTTATATCATAAGGCGAGCCTAAAATAAAAATCTTTTTAATGTCGGGTCTTTGATTTAGTTTCTCTTCCAACATACCATAGTATTTGTAGCTGCCCTGAATTCTTTTATCCATAAAATCCTGTGCATCTGCACGGTACCATTCAAAATAGCCGCTATCGTTCATACCCCAGGTAAGGGTTAAAATATTAGGTTTTTTGGTAAAAACATCGTCATCAAACCGGTCATATATCTGGTTAATGGCATCACCACCTATACCTGCGTTAAAACAGGTAATACGTGCGTTGGGAAAATGCGTCATATAATACAGCCAGATGTACGAGTGATAATGCCCTCCATCGGTAATGCTGTTACCTACAAAGGCTATCCTGTCGCCGGCCTTGAACGGGGCGATTTTTTGGGCGCTGGCATGTAATAAAATGCCTAAGCTCAATACTGTTAAAAAAACTTTCTTCATCATATATAAAAATCAATTCTTTATTTAGTTCAATAATTATTTTCTCGCGTTAATAAGTCTGATGGTTCGTATTCCAAACCTGGGAATGCTGAATTTGAGCGCATTCATACCGTTATTTTGTTTGTCGATTTGCAAAACCTGTTTAACCCTGCCTTCAAGCTCAACCAGTTCAGCTGTGTCTGCATTAAAGTTAAGCACGGTTGTAATTTCCCGGGTTACTCCAGCATTAAATAAGCGTATCAGCATATCGTTCTGATCAAATTGCACCGATGTAACCTCAATATCCGGGTCGTTGATACTGATCAATGAGTTACTTTTAACAGACGGATGTCCCTGGCTAACTATCAGCGGCTCATTCCATTTGGTAGCATCGGCCCATATTCCGGCTTTATCCCATTTACCTGAATGCGGTATCAGCGCGTAATGAATTTCAGTTGGGCCCTGAATGGTATAATTCTTCCCCCATAACCCCATGCCCGAATATTGAATATTCAATGCCAAAGGAAAATCTTTACCGTGCGCGTAGCTGGTTGTATGATCGGTAAGCAAAGCCATTCCATACTTTTCGTTATCGCCGGTTACATCAACCCAGGTATGTATTACGTTATTTTTGATACTGTCCCAGCGGGTATAAAAAGTGTTATCAAGCTTGCTCTCGGTAACATCAAAAGGAGCATTCTTATAAACTTTCTGGTGTTTCAGGTTAAGCGGGAACATGGTCAATAACTTGTTCCGGTCGTCATAAAAAGGCTTGGCAGGCAATTCCCATTTATAAGTGTCGGGTTTAGTACCCTCTCCTATTCCGACATTTTCTTTCCAATTGATGTTAAGATGGATATCAATCCGCGGCTCGCCCTGGCTAAGGGTTATAAACTGGGTGCAGTTAGTTCCGTTGATGGTTCCCCGTATTGCTACTTTTACACTGATGGGGCCATTCTCCACAATGTCCACTTTTGCGCTATTATCTTTGGTTGATTTAAAGCCGCCATCATTATAAAAGTTTCCGCGCAGCTCGTTAAAACTTCGTGCGTTATTTTTATCTACAAACTCTTTATCACCTAACTTTCGTGCTATAATGCTTTTAATAATACCGCCATGAGCCGGATCTATAATAATGCTATACAGATCAGTATCCAACTGATAATTGCCGTTAGCAAGTAATTTGACATGAGCTCCTGATATTCCAGGTTTGTTAGCTTCCTTAAGCTGATAGAAAGCATATCCCATAGATGGTGCTACTGCCTTAAATGCAATTTTTGCTGGCGTAGAATCATGAGCTGCAGTTAATTGCGAGGCTACCGGCCTGCCATCGCTATCAAAAACACCAATGTTTTTTGTACTGAATTTTGACGGAAGATTGGTATAAACTACCTCTGTACGGTTAATGCCCGTTGTATTATAAACGGTTATGTAATCTTCATCGTTTTTGCTTAACAATGTACCCGCCGCCCGAATTATACTATCACTTTTGTTATCGGTAAACGTAGTCCAGTTGTTAACTTTATCGGCCCAGGTGTTTCCCGGCTTACCGTTGTAGGGCACTATCCAGCAATCGTGATGCTGCGATAATAAAAGTGTTCGCCAAGCAGCGTCAAAATCAGCTTGCGGATAGGTGCTGCCTGCATATACTTTTGCCATTGAAGCCAGCTTTTCGCTCTGGATGATCTTATTTTCGGTAGCGCGTACGCGCTGTGCTATACGTTGTGTAACCTGCGATCCCCAAACCAGGTTTACCAGCATATCTTCCTGCGATACCTTCCAATCAGGGTGTGGATCATCTTTAGCAACGTTGGCAAAATAGTTTCTCCAGGTAGTGTAAGTGCTTTTTATACCATTCTTTTCGCCATTACCAATAAAAGGGCCACCCTTCCAGCCGGCGTCCTGTAAAGTCATACCAATAGGGTGTTTCACGCTATTGTCATAAGCAGCTTTGATGTAGTTGGCGGAATTATCCCAGGCAATCGTTTGCCAGGTTGATTTTGAGGACAGCCTTTCAACGGCATACCTTGGCGATGTAATAATACCCGTACCATCCGGCCCGATCCAATTAACCAATCCGCTGCCATGTGCACGTGTATAGCCGCCAAAACAGGTATTGGGATTTTTAAGCGAAGCATATTTAAACCCAAACGAGGTTAATATTTGTGGCAAGGCGCTGGTAAAGCAGGGTTCTTCTGACGAATAGGAGGTAAACACTGCTTCCGGAAAATGTGCCCTGATTTTCTTTATACCATAACCAAACTGCCTAATGATGCTCTCACCAGAGATATTATAATTGTAACTTTGGGCATAAGCCGGGTTAACATATTCAATACGACCGGCCAGACTTTGATCGGCAAACAAGGCTTTAAAGTCCGCATACGCAGCAGGGTCAACCACCTGTACCCTGTCCCAGGTTTCGGGCTCCAGTTCGATATTGATCTTCCAGTCGGGATTTTTTTTCAGCATATCAGCCATGAAGCGGGTGTTCCAGTCGGGATAATGCCCCCATACGCCTCCGTGATAACCATCTATATACCAGGCGGTTTGAGCTGATGCATTAAGCGCAAACCAGCACACCGTTATTAAAACAATCAAGGTAAATTTAAATTTCATGCTACTTTTTGGCTAACGCTATTTCAATGACGTGGTTAACTGGTTTATTAATACGGTAGAGTTCGTTGGTAAGCATATCTATTTCCTTTTGCCAGGTATCACGCACGCTTTTGATGCGGGCTTTTTGATAGGTAGGTAAAGTTACCGCCACAAAAAAATCCTTTTTGGCATATTTCTGCAGAGAATCTAAAGTAGCGGGGCTATCATTAAACAACATCCCTTTTGGTTTTAAAATAGAATAGTGCATCCAATAATACTCGCGCAGGCGGCGCTCTATTGTCCAGCGCTCTTCGTTAATGTGCATAAGAGCCGTTGCCTGCTGATATTGAGGTGTATTATTAAGCAAAGCCATGTTGATGCCTTTAGCATAGTCATCGCCACTCCATGTCTCTATTAATTGATTATCCATTTTCAGCGTATATAGGGCTGTTGGTTTTAATCCTTTAACCTGCACTATCTCCTGGTTAAACTCCTCGGTAAATGGTATAAGCTTCAGTGCCTGTGCCTGTGATTTGCCCGGGCGACCAAAACCACTGGGAACGGTATCTAATGGATATGGCAGTGAGTTGGCAAGGTAGTTGAATTTAATATGCTCGTTATTAATTTGCAGAGCAGTAATCGCGCAGTTTTCGGTGAGGGTAACCTTTTTAACATCTGCATTGATAACTATGTTAGCTACCTTTTTGCCCGCCAACCCTTGCGCTTTCAGGAAGAGGTAGGCCATCACCATTTGACCATCATTGGTGGGGTGAATACGATCGCCTCCTTCCATGGTGAAAGCTGAATCAGTTTTTTGCTGATTTAAATTAATAGCAGTCATGGACCGGTTTAGATCAATAAAATCCCAATGATTTTTGATGGCGGTGCTTTGCTGGTCATCCGCTATTTTGAGCATCGCGGTGTTTTTGCCAATCAACGGCGTGTTGTTAAATTTAGCAGTTTCATCATAGGGTGGCGACGCTATCATGATTTTTCTTATTTCCGGGTGTTGTTTCAACTTATCTTCTATCAGTCTGAAACTTTTTAATGATCCTGCTATTTTAGCGGCATAAGTAGAATCTGCCTTGTTCCCTTTAGGGTTTTGATAACCAGTATCGTTCATGCCGAAGGTAAGTGTAACAACACTGGGCTTTTTGGCAAATACATCCCTGTCAAAACGTTCCAGCATCTGCCGGCTTACATCACCACCAATACCGGCGTTGAATACGGTTATCCTGCGCTTTGGAAAATGCGTTATATAATACAACCATATATAAGAGTGATAATGCCCGCCATCGGTAATACTGTTCCCGGTGAACACCACCCTATCCCTCTGTTTAAAAGGCTGAATTGTTTGAGCTGCTGCGGGTAAAATAAAAACGCACAACAGTAAAAAGCTATAATAATAGGTTCGCATTTAGGTTGAAAAAGAAGTTTATTTATTTAAGCTAAATTGATTTAGTAAATTAATATCAAATAAATCGATTTAGCAAATTTATTTTGAAAAATTATTATTAACCTAAAGCGATAATCCATTACACGGAGTCAGAAGAAGCCCATACATTGGAGTGAATAGGGCGCCGCATTAATGCTAATTCAGATGGAATAGTTTTTTAATATCAGGATCAAATAGCAAGGTTTCAATAAGCTTATCACCAACGCGGGTATCTTCATAAACCTGATCGGTAAAAAACTGCATATACTTATGCTCCATCAAGTCATCAAGCTCCTCGTTTTTTGTTTCCGAAACCGATTTAATTGATTCGATATATTCTGGCTTAAAAACATGGGTACTTACATCAATCTTGCCTTCATTCATAAAACCCTTTGTTTTTTTATAGCAACGGCAAGGGTTTGCCGGGTTCATTAACCCGCATTTATTATCCATAAACTGAAACAGATCGGCCTTGGCCCTGGAGAGCTGTTTGCGGAAGTTTTCGGGTGTTATGTCAAGCAATGGCGCCGCCACGGTAGATTTAAGGTTAAATACCCCGCCCAATACAAAAATTACCCGCTGCTGTTTATCCAGGCAGAGCAACATGCTCGACATACAATTGTCGCGAACGCTGGTAATATAGTCTGAATACTCCAGCTGTTCTTCCATGTCCATATCCTCATCATTATGTACCTCATCAATATAAACACCCAAATCATCAAAGTAATAGATCTGCTTTTCAGACTTTTTCCGGCGACTGCTGATAAAGTGGTTCATCACCATACGATAAAGCCATGTTCTGAAACTGCTCTTGTGTTGATACTGTGACAGCTTGGTCACCATTTTAATAAGGATCTCCTGTGTAAGGTCGGCCGCGTCGTCCGCATCCTTTACAAGTTTCAAAGCAACATTGTAAATAAAACGCTGATGAAACTTGATCAGCTTCTCCATAGCAGTAATTGAACCTTCGCAAGCTTCTAATACCAATTGCTGCTCCTTGCTTTCGTCGTACTTTTCAATAAACGGATACATTGGGATCGTTTTTTGAGCAGGATGGTAATAACTTATTACCATCCTAAAGTTATAGAATAAAATTAGCTTCTGCCAGCACCCATTCCGCCGTCAATGTCCCAGATGGCACCAGTTACCCATGAGGCTTCATCAGACAATAAAAACACAATGGTGTTGGCAACGTCCACAGGCTGTCCGTTCCTGCCCAATGGATGTATACTGTTTAACCCTTTATATACGTCTTTGGCATTTGCGCCTGCAATTCCGTCCAGAACACCTGTTTCTACTACACCCGGAGCAATGGCATTAACACGTATATGGTCATCAGATAATTCCATAGCGGCATGCTGAGTAAATGAATGCAATGCTGCCTTTGCCATTGAGTAGGCCGCGGTCGGCGTACCTTTAACAGCTTGCTTAGCCCAATATGAGCCAACATTAACAATCGCACCGCCACCATTGGCTTTCATTTTTTTTGCTACGGCCTGGGTAATAAAATAAAATCCTCGGTTAATGTTTAAAAACGCGTCGTAATCTTCCGGTGTAGATTCTAAAAATGGTTTGGGTGCAAAAATGCCCGAAGAGTTAACCAGGTAATCTATCCGGTTTTCCTTTTCCAGTAATACTATAAATTCGTTAACGCTTTCCGGCGAAGTTAAATTAACCTGTTGCCCGGTTACATTTCCGAATGCCTTTAATTCCCCTATCGCAGCATCAACGCTCGCCTGCGATTTACTGGCTATAATTACTTTAGCACCGTTTATTAATAATAACTGGGCTGTTGCTTTTCCCATTCCGCTGGTACCGCCAATTACTAAGGCAGTTTTTCCGATAAATGATTGAGTTGTCATTGTTTTTCCTTTTTGCATGCTTTGACGCAGCTTTAAAAAAGTGTGACAACTTTGGAGGAGCGCAGGATAAATTTTTTTCAATAAAACAGAAAACCCGACTTTTAAATCGGGTTTTCTGTTTTAACTATGTAGCTATGTTTAGCTCATTTTAATTGGGAGTGCTCCAACCGTCGCCCCAGCCGCTACCTCCGGCTTTTTTTGATTCTTTTACCAGCTTATCATACTTTACAGCCTGTTGAGGGGTTAAAACAGCCTTTATTTTTGATATTGTAGTGGTACGAAGCGGTTTTATGGCCGGCAGCATCTTCGTGTTGTCGCCATGAGCGTCTGCTTTAATTTTATCAAATTTTTGAGACGATTCCTGATATATAGCCGCAATTTTTGTTGTTTGAGCATCTGTTAGGCCTAATTGCTTTTGCAATCCTTTTGCTTTTTCGGCAGGACTATTTACAACAGGGGTAGTCTGGGCCTGGCTTACTGTCGTCAATCCAATGATCATACAGCATGCTAATAAGAAATTTCTCATAGTTTATTGGGTTTTGTGATTCAGTTAAAGATAACTTATTCTGTTATAATATAAAAGTGTTAATATTCTTAGTTTTTTTACCTGTATAATATTTAATTCATTTTAGCGGTCATGGGCATACAAACGGGAGCTGTTTGTTTACTTTTAAAAGTTAATTTTGCTAACGGAATAACTTTAAACTGATCATCCCCTTCGGTAATATGCAGAAATTGATTTGGCACTACGTTTTTAAAACGCTGCACAGCGTTGCTGCCTGCCCATTTTATTTCAATCTCATCTATTAACTTAGCCTGCCCTATGCCCATTTCCTGTTGCAAAGGCGACGATCCGAAGCTGCCACCTGAGTTTACATCTTTATAAACACATCTTTTAAAACCGTTTTCGGTAAAAGTTAATTTAATATGGCTTCCTATAGCAGCTTTATTTGATTTAACTCCGTTTAACTTTAAACTTATCCAGTTATTATTGCTTATACCAGGGTTCATGTATAACGAACTGGTATAGGAATCGCCGATATAGGCCCCTCCCATTTCTATAAAAATATCCTGCATGCCAGTGTTTCGCAGATCGGCGAAAGCCACACCATGTCCTTTTTGCAAATTACCGGTACGCGATGACGTGGTGATATCAGCAAATTTTTTACCGCCAATGTTCCGGAATAGCTTGTTGGGTATTAATGACTTAAAATCTGGGTTGCCCGTGCCAAAGTACATATCCGGATACCCATCATTATCAATATCACCAAAATTGCCGCCCATGCTGTAAACTACCTTATTTAATCCTGCTTCTTTAGTTACATCTGTAAATGTACCATCCTGGTTATTTTTATACAGAAAAATATTACCGGCCCCAGGTACAGGCGAACCTATAGCCTCAGCCGCACTATAATACCCTAAGGCACGGTCAAACTGATAATCAGCAACCATAATATCCTGCCAGCCATCGTTGTTATAATCATAAAACCAGGTTGTAAATGATCGCTCTTTGTTAGCATTGAGCCCCGCCTTCACGGTAACATCTTCAAAGTCAACCCCCTGCCCGGATTTTCCTGTGTTCCTCAGCAAATACTTTTTCCCGTTCATGGTTGAAATAAAAATATCCGGCCAACCATCATTATCATAATCGGCAGAGGTTACGCCTTTTACAAACCCTACAATGTTAGTATGAGATACAACTGAAGTATTGGTAAAGGTTCCGTCATGATTATTGATATATAATGCACATACTGACGCATTTTCATCATTAATATCAATGGGACTTTCTGTACCGACAAATACGTCAAGCCAGCCATCATTATTAAAGTCGGCCCAGGTAGCTGTCTGCGTGGGATGAAAAAACAGCAGGCCGCTGGTTGTGGTGACATCTGTAAAAGTACCATCCCCATTATTTCGCAACAATGAACTTGGCTGGTTTCCATAGCCTTTGCCAAGCCAAGCCCCTCTCAAAACAAAAATATCGGTGTTACCATCATTGTTATAATCAGTTTGCTGAATATTCAATCCGCCGTTAATCCCTTTTAAACCACTGCTCGCAGTAACGTTGCTAAAAGATCCATCCTTGTTATTTTGAAAATAATGCATCGGGTCGCTGAGATCCCAGCCAGATGTAATGATATCCAGGTAACCATCATTGTTAAAATCGTCTACTATAACACCGCCGGCACGTCCATGTATATCCAGACCTAAATCACCGGCTACGTCGGGAAAAGGCTTTACCCGATAGGCGGTATCTGAATTTAAATGAGGAATAAGTAACTTTTTGGGCACCTTTTGCGGATATTCACCCAATGTCATATAAGCGATATTGAGCAGCCACCTTGATTCGAGATCATCGGGGTGACTACTTAATATGGTTTTATAAATTTCGATGGCTTTTCTTGACCCCGTTTTAATTTTATGTACCCCATCGTCCTTTATTGGAAAAATGCAGGAAGAGCCTGTATGATTAAGCATGCAATTGCTGCGTTCGCCCAGGCGCATATATGCTATACCAACGTTGGGCAAAACATCATCTATCGACATAAAATCCATTTGGTTAATTAAATATTCGTAGGTTTTTACCGATTCTTCTTCCTGGCCGGCTCTGAGTAAGAGTGATGCTTTTAAGGGTAAAAGGTATGCATTTTGACTGGTGACTCCCTTTTTAAGCACAGAATCGCAAAAGTCAATTCGCACATTGGGGTTAAAAGGATTTGAAATATCATTGTTTTTATTTTTTATCGTTTCCAGGATACTAACCATTTCGTCGTGCGACGAATACCTGCGGGATGACAACATGGTTAATCCCGTTAATAAAACAAATGTTAAGGCATTTTTTATCCGTATCATCACATATAATTTAATGTACCCGGATCGTAAAGTTTAACCCGGATACAGCTGCATTCAATAATTGATTTATTTCACTAAAAGGTGTTTTAATTTCCGTTAAACGAAAGGTGCCGACAGACTTAGCTGAATAGCACAGGCCTTAAGTAACAAGTGAATACTATTGTACTTGATGTGTCGATGAAGCAGTTACTAACTCAAGACCAGCTTCCGCAAAATCAAAACGTGAATTAACAAACAGCTTTAGGGGGTTGTTCTGGAATGTCTTTATATGGATGAATTAATTGCTGAAAGGAACGCTCTGTATTTTGAGGTAAATTTTTTACCGGGCAATAAAACTCAAAATGAACAAATGAATAATCAATGCTATCCTGTATGATAGTTTTACTATAGGGAACATGATCTCTTTGCGGAACAGGGACATCTTTCATCCCTTTGGCATTTAGGATATTTTCTGAAGATAGTCGGGTAGTTTTATAGTTAGGGATACACATCAGGTACATGGCATTCCTGGTGAGCTTCATTTTCACATAGTTATAACTATTTTCCCCAAACTGAATTTGACCTGTTATATTTTCAAAATGCTGCCAATTGCTAATACCCGGCAAATTAACGGGTATAGCTATCTCCGTCAAATCTTCAACATTGTAAAAACCTTTGCTCATCTGCTCATTAAAAAGCTTGTCTGTTTTGTAAACCAGGTATTCATGTAATACAAATTGCCCACCGATATTAAACAGGTGTAAAAAGAGTATTAATGCGGCTACCAGCTTTTTCAATGATTTACAGGGGAATTGATCTATACAAATTAAGCTTTAGATACACATAATAAAGATATTAAATTTTAATATACAAACGCTAATTATCTAACAATTAAGCTCTTTAAATCTTTACAATAAGTAAATCTTTTTGCTTTCATTTAAAAATTTTAATAGATTTAGCTTTGTTATAAGCCTATTTAATTTTTTTACCGGATTAAACCAATTCTTTTTCGAAGGAATAAAGATATAGAACTGTTATGCCCCATATACCGTTAGACGAAAGCCTGCCCGGAATTACCGGTCTGCTAAATTACCGACAAGATACCGCTTTGCCTATAAGGCAGCTTACCCAAATACTACTGCGCGGCGAGTCGACCCTGACAGAAGGGGAACGGGAGTTGATTGCTACAGTAGTGTCACATGGTAACCAGTGCAAGTTTTGCACCGCCGCGCATACAGCCGCAGCCGATGCATTTTTAGGCGAACAAGAAACTGCTGAAAAAGTAAAGAATGATCCGGAGCATGCCCCGGTAAGCGAAAAGATGAAACATCTGCTCGAAATTGCCCGCAAGGTTCAAGCGGATGCCCGGCAGGTTAGCGCTGAGCTGGTTGGTAAAGCACGAGAGGCCGGAGCTACCGATCTGGAAATACATGATACTGTATTAATAGCCTCATTATTTTGCTTATATAATAAATATGTTGACGGACTGGCAAGTGTAACACCGACAGAACCAGCTTTTTATAACAGACTGGCAGGTATTTTGAAAGCAAGTGGCTATTTGCCGTCACCAAACCGTTATGCAACCTTGAACGAAGTATGATAAAACCCCCTACTAAATCGCTGCTTTTCTGGATAAGTATTATTTTATTAATTGTTCCGGGTTTGGTACATGCTTACCTACTGATGCCATTTCCGGGCAGCCAGGAACTGAATGCCATAACCGTATCCTACTATCTTGAAAAAATTGTTCTTCCGTTGCGTGCTGCAGGTGGGGTTTTGATAATTTGGTACCTGATAAAGTATTTTTCAAAAAATTCATTCGCCGGGAAACTTACTAAGGGTACCGTGTTGGCATTGTGCCTGGGCAGCTTGTACCTCACCGATTTTATGTTCAAGGCCGAAAGCATGTTTGAGGAGCCTCAAACCATAAAATTTGCTAATGCTTTTTATAATAAGGTACCCGAAAACTTCCTGATAATCGGTGTGGTTAACAATGGCATTGCCAAGGCCTACCCGGTTGTTTACCTGGGTTATCATCATAAAGTACAGGATGAAGTGGGCAATAAACCTGTATTGGTTACCTATTGTACTATGTGCCGTACAGGCCGCGTTTATAGCCCGATTATCAACGGGATGAAGCAAAATTTCAGACTTGTTGGGGCAAGACATTATAACGCTGTTATTGAAGACGAAAGCACAAAAACATGGTGGTATCAAAGCACCGGCCATGCGGCAGTTGGCCAGTTAGCGGGATCGAAACTTCAGGAGCTACCTTATGAGCAATCAACTTTGGGTGCCTGGCTCGCAAAACATCCTACCTCGCTTATATTACAGCCCGATAAACATTATGCCACCAATTATGAAGACCTTAAAGATTATGATCGCTTGCAAGCAGTTGACAGGGACAGTACTTTAATAAATAAAGACACCTTAATAAGAAAAAGCTGGGTAGTCGGCCTAATTGTTAATGGCCAGCCCAAAGCTTACGACTGGAGGCGCCTAGATAAGAGACGCTTATTGATTGACAGCATCAATAAAACACGGCTTTTGCTGGCAATGGAAGAAGATAACCTTACTTACCATGTATTCAACTGCTCCATAAATGGCAAAGAATTACATTTTAAACTGGATATAGCAGGTAGGCTTGTTGACCAGGAAACTGCTTCGTCATGGGATTGGGATGGCCTTTCGACCTCAGGGACATTGAAAGGAAAACGCCTCGACAAAATACAGGCTTATCAGGAATACTGGCATTCATGGCGATATTTTCACCCAAACACCTTGTTCTGGAAGGATTAATTGTTTATCTGAATATTTGGCTAAATTCGGTTTTCAAAAACCAATCAAACCAATAATATTATGATACTACGGGTAACCCGGCTCACCAGGATAATCGTTTTCTTATTAGGCAGTGTTTCTGCAAGCTTTGCTCAAAGCAGCAAGCCGCTGATAGTACGCGAACAAATTGATCCCCAATTCAATAACTTAGTAAGTAAAAACGTGAAGGCCGAAATCATAGCCACCGGGTTTGAATGGTGCGAAGGGCCCTTATGGATAGAAAGCAACAAAATGCTCCTTTTTTCGGATGTTAAAAAAAACGTGATCTATAAATGGACAAAAGAAAAAGGTAAGCAGGTTTATCTCAAGCCATCTGGATATACCGGCGCTGTTCCACGGGGTGGCGAATTGGGCTCAAATGGACTGGGCTTAAATATAAAGGGACAATTGGTTATCTGTCAGGATGGCGACAGGGTGGTATCTGTAATGGATGCTCCCCTGACAAAGCCCCAGGCAAAGTTTATCAAAATAGCATCCGGCTATAAAGGCAAAAAGTTTGACAGCCCTAACGACCTTGCTTTTTTAAGTAACGGAGATATTTACTTTACCGATCCACCCTATGGCCTCGAAAAAAATGTGGACGATCCATTAAAAGAAGCGAAGTACCAGGGCGTTTATAAAATTTCAAAAAACGGCAAGGTAACCTTACTTACCGATACACTTACCCGCCCAAATGGCATAGCGTTTTTCCCCGGCGGCAAAACGGTACTGATAGCTAATTCAGATCCGGCAAAACCTTACTGGTATGCTTATGATCTGGATAAAAATGGCCTGTTCACCAACGGCAGGATATTTTACAGCGCTAAAGCTGCTTCTAAAACTGCCGAAGGCATGCCCGATGGTTTAAAAATTGATAAGGCCGGCAATGTCTTCACCTCCGGACCTGGAGGCTTATGGTTTTTTAACAGGAACGGCAAACTGCTCGGTAAAATCAAAGTGAATGACGTTGCTTCCAATTGCAGTCTGTCGGCCGATGAGAAAACCATGTACGTAACATCAAACCACCGTGTTTTAAAAATTCAGTTACGCTAATATTAAGGTTCTACTTTAAAATATCTGATAAACTTACATCAGAAAGCTGTGCATTTGACAGGTAATTTTTAAATTGCCGGCAGTATTCACCATTTATAAACACATCTGCATTGAAAATAAAAAGCTTTGAACTGTTTCAGGTTCCACCGCGTTGGTTATTCTTGAAAATTGAAACGGATGAAGGTATAACAGGCTGGGGCGAACCGGTAATTGAAGGTAAGGCTGCCACCGTTAAAACTGCGGTTGAAGAATTAATGAGCTATATCATAGGTAAAGACCCTATGCATATAGAAGACCACTGGAACGTAATGTACCGTGGTGGCTTTTATCGTGGCGGCCCTATACTAATGAGCGCCATTGCCGGTATTGACCAGGCCCTCTGGGATATAAAGGGCAAATATTATAATGCCCCAATTTATCAGCTCATGGGAGGCAAGGCCCATGACAAAATGAAAGTTTACTCGTGGATTGGCGGCGACCGCCCCGCTGATGTTGGTCTGGCTGCTAAAGAAATGGTTAAAGCTGGTTTCTCCGCCGTTAAAATGAATGCTACTGAAGAGTTGCAATATGTTGACTCGTATGATAAAATTGACCAGTCGGTGGCCCGTATCGCGGCCATACGTGAGGCTGTAGGTGGTAGTATTGGTATAGGGGTTGATTTTCATGGTCGTGTACACAAGCCCATGGCCAAATTTTTGGCAAAAGAACTGGAAGCATACCGCCCCATGTTTATCGAAGAACCTGCCCTCCCCGAAAACAATGAAGTATTGCGCGAGATAGCCCAGCACACCTCCATACCCATTGCCTGCGGTGAACGCATGTTTAGCAAATGGCAGTTCAAAAATTTGTTGAAAGATGGTTATGTAGATATCATTCAGCCCGATCTGTCGCATGCCGGCGGGATCACCGAGTGTAAAAAGATTTTGTCAATGGCCGAGGCATTTGATGTGGCCGCGGCCCCTCATTGCCCGCTGGGTCCTATCGCGCTGGCTGCATGCCTGCAGGTTGACGCCACCTGTCATAATGCCTTTATACAGGAACAAAGCCTGGGCATACATTACAACCAGGGCAGCGATATACTGGATTACATAGTTAACCGCGATGTATTTAAATATGATAATGGTTTTGTAAACATACCCGAAGGACCGGGTTTGGGCATTGAAATAAATGAAGATCATGTACGAAAAATGGCAGCCATCGGACACGACTGGGCTAACCCGCTTTGGCGCCATGAAGACGGAAGTGTGGCCGAATGGTAATGCTCATAGCCCACATAAAACCTTAATATAAATGTACAAGGCCAACTATCCTGATAAACCAACACGCGTACGGTTCCGGATTTTAGCGTTCGTGTTCATTAATGTTGTTATCAACTATATGGACAGGACCAACATTGCCGTAGCTGCTCCTGCACTAAGTTCTGAACTGAACTTAAACACCGTTCAGCTGGGGCTCATATTTTCGGCCTTTGGGTGGACGTACGTTGCATCACAAATTCCCGGTGGTATTTTGATAGACAGATTTGGACCGCGCGTGTTATACACTATCACGCTGATTTCATGGTCGGTGGTTACACTTTTTCAGGGATTTATAAAAGGCTTTGCCGCGTTATTTGGTTTACGTTTAGCTATCGGTGTGTTTGAGGCCCCCTCATACCCTATCAATAACCGCATTGTTACCGGCTGGTTCCCGGATCATGAACGGGCATCGGCTATTGGTTTTTATACCAGCGGGCAATTTATAGGTCTGGCATTTTTAACACCTTTACTGGCCATAGTACAGCAATATTTAGGCTGGCGCGGGCTTTTTATTATCACCGGGTCGGTTGGTATTATATGGGGCATGATATGGTATTTTGTTTACCGCGACTCATCACAACACCCCGATGCGAACCAGGCCGAACTTGATTATATTGCAGACGGAACAGCAAAGGTGTCTGCAGCCAAACCCGACTTAACATGGGCATCTTTTAAACAAGTATTTACAAGCCGCAAATTGTGGGGAGTTTACATCGGTCAGTTTGCGGTAACTTCAACGTTATGGTTCTTTTTAACCTGGTTCCCTACCTACCTTGTAAAATACCGCGGCTTAAATTTTTTAAAAAGCGGGTTCCTTACATCCATACCATTTCTGGCCGCGTTTGCCGGAGTATTGCTGGCGGGCTTTTTTTCAGATTATCTGATAAAAAAGGGGTACTCATTTGGTATAGCGCGCAAAACGCCAATTATTGCCGGCCTGTTACTTTCAACAGCTATTGTAGGGGCCAATTATGTAGATAGTACCCCGCTCATTATCCTGTGTATGTCGGTTGCCTTTTTTGGTAATGGTTTGGCATCTATCACCTGGGTATTTGTTTCGGCGCTGGCGCCTCAAAATTTAATTGGTGTAACCGGCGGGGTTTTTAATTTCATAGGCGGCTTATCATCAATTGTCGTTCCGCTGATTATAGGTCTGTTGGCCAAAGGCGGCGATTTTCAATCAGCATTACTTTTTATTGGCTCAGTTGCCTTTTTGGGCGCACTGTCGTACATATTTATAGTTGGCAAGGTAAGCCCGGTTAAATCTGCTTTGGTTTCATGATCCTGAATTGACCGGATCCAAATCGCCATTAACTATATTTTTATAACAATTTTTCGTTTGTACAAAATATACATCATACCCCATATAAGCGCTACAAATACACAGGCAGCAAGTAATGACGCATTAACGGGCGAGACCAACGGTAGAAAAACAGCCCGGTAAAGATATTTCATCCCCATAATATGGTGACCGTTATGCGGGATCTTTAAAAAATTGATCAGTCCCGGTACAATCTCAGATAAGATATAGGCGCTGATAGCATTTACGCCAAACACCACCATTATCCACGCGTATTTCTTATATCCTTTTACATCTATCAGCCAGAAAGCGGCCGTTAATCCTACTGTGCAAATGCCGCCCGTATACAGCACATACGAGCTGGTCCATAATGATTTATTGATAGGGAAAAACAAATCGGTGATCAATCCTAAAACAATTGCTGCTATCCCAATTAAAAACAGCTTTACACATTTTTCATTAACCTGTATGTTATTGTTTTTCAATATTGTACCTATCCTGATGCCAAACAAAGCAGTTGCAATGGCAGGCCAGGTACTCAGCAAGCCAACCGGATCCCATTGTTTGGTAAACCGGTACATGTGGTTTGTTGAAAATACGGCCCTATCAACCCAGGCGGCAAGATTATACTCCGGCGTTAAATTAGCTGCGTGTCCGTCCGGTACAGGTATGTAATACATTATTAAATAATAGCTTACTAAAATGATCACCGTTAACCAATCACGTGTGCGTTCACTTGTTTTGAGATACGTCAGGGTTGCTATAAAATAAACAATACCAATACGCTGCAGTACGCCCGGGAAACGGAGATGAGCAAAATCGGGACGATAAAATAAAAATATAGACAAACCCAGGCCAATTAAAATGAGCATACGGCGCAGGGTATGCCACATAATACCGGTATGGTTTGCCTGCAATGCCTTTTTACTTTCTAAGGCATAAACAATAGACACGCCTACCATAAATAAGAAAAACGGGAACACCAGATCGGTAGGTGTACATCCATTCCATTTGGAATGTTCTAATGGTGCATACACATGGTCGCCATCTCCGGGGGTATTCACCAGGATCATGACTGCAATGGTTAATCCTCTGAAAAAATCGAGTGATAGAAGCCGCTTTTTTTCAATCTTGGTATTTTGTTCCATATAAGTGTTTAATGAATTACCTGTTTGTTATGTTTTGTAACTACCTAAACGGCAATTAATTCACCCCCTGATCTAAACTTACTGCAAAATAGAAATAATAATCGAGAATTCGTGTACGTACACGTTAATTATTTTTATTAATGAGCTGCCTAAGTAAATATCTGCCTAAAACACCCTTGGCAAGCCCTTCGTTCCATTAAAAATGATTAGTAAAATGTACTATATTTGGTTGCTATATACATGAAGAAGACAGAAACCGAATTAACAGGTGTTAAAGAAATTGCCCGGAGAGCAAACGTTTCAATTGGTACGGTTGACCGGGTTATCCATAACAGGAAAGGGGTATCTGAAAATACCAAGCAAAAAATAAACGCGATTATTGAGGAGCTGAATTTTCAGCCCAATAAAATGGCAAGCCTCCTGGCTTCCAGGAAGATACTAAATTTCGCTATCCTGATCCCTGCGGTTTCTAACGAAACAGATTATTGGAGTTATCCTTTAAATGGTATAAAACAAGCCGCGGCAGAAATAAAGCAATTTGGTGTAACGGTTAAATACTTTTTTTACGATCTTGATTCTAAAGACAGTTTCAACGCGTCGGCTGATGAAATGCTAAAAAATGAGCCTAATGCCGTACTCATGGCGCCGTCATTTGTGGAAGAATCTATAACACTCTCAAAAAAAATCCAGCAACTGGGCTTGCCGCTTGCGTTTATCAACTCCGACCTGCCCGACCAGCAAAACCTGACTTATATAGGCCCTGAGCTTTACCAAAGCGGAAAACTTGCCGCCCAGCTTATTAGTCTGTCTATTCAAAAACAGGATAAAATTTTAACGGTCAACATATCTACCGATCTGGAAAACAACCACCATTTATTGCGGAAGGAACAGGGGTTTAAAAACTTTTTTGATCATGCACCGGAACCACACGAGGTAATCACCCTGCATACCAATGAAACCAAACTTGCCCCGGTCGAGAAAACATTACTTTCTGCCTTATCGGCAGAGCCTGGTATAAAAGCCATTTTTGTAACCAACTCCAGGGTAAACATTATAGCCAAGATACTTGAAAAACGTAACAGGACAGATATTTTGCTTATCGGCTACGATTTTTTGAAAAAGAACATTGATTACCTAATTAACGGCCAAATTACCTTCCTGATTTGCCAGCGCCCTAAAGAACAGGGATATCTTGGCATTATGGCGCTTTACAAGCATCTTTTCAAGATAAGCGAAGTTGAAAAATCAACCTATATGCCCATTGATATTATCACTAAAGAAAACTACCAGTTTTATAACAGCTAAAATATTTTAATCCTTAACCTCCTGTTTAGGTTGTTGATCTATAGCTTCCTCGTGCTCTTTAGGATTGAACGGATCATAATAATAAATTCCGGCCTTTTTGTAATACAATAAATGCGCCTTTAGCCTTTGATTAAACATGTCGTCGTTTTTGGCGGAACTGGCACACCAGCCCGCCTCTGCCGCGGCAGCAAGCCTTGGAAATAATAAGTAATCGAGTCGCTTTTTTGAGCTTACCGTTTCGGTCCATAGATTGGCCTGTATGCCAATAATATTGGTCTTTTTACAAATGCTGTCGGCAAGACTATTCTCCGGGAAGTGATAGATATCCAAATAAGTGTTAAACAGTCCCCCCCATTTCCGGCCCGACCGGTGTGTGCTGTCCTGCACAAAATCTAAATATAAAGGTAGCCTGGGGCAAAGGATAATATTGTACCCTTTGTTAATAGCCTCAGTAAGAACCTCTGGTTTATTCTGTCGCCACCAATCGATGATGACATTGCTGGTTGGCAAACCTGCGGCTACCGTCTCGTCCCAGCACATTACCTTGTAATTTAGCTTTTGTACAGTATCGGCAATCCTTTTCAAAAAATAAAACTCGGCTTGTTGGTAGTCTGTAAATCCTTTATCGGTCATCAATTTCTGCACATCGGGATTACTTTCCCATGCTTTTATTCCGAGGGCAACTTCATCACCTCCTATATGGATCCTGCCGTCTGGAAACAATGCTTTTACTTCCTTTAAAACATTGCCCATAAACTGGTAAGTACCTTCCTTAGCCGGGTTAAACGTAAAATTTTCATAACGGGGCGTTGTGCCTCCGGACAATTCGGGGTAAGCGTGCGTAGCCCCGGTAGCATGACCCGGCATATCAATTTCTGGAACAATCTCAATATTCCGCCGTTTGGCATACTTTACAATCTCCCTGATGTCGTTTTGAGTGTAATACCGGGCTTGTGCCGTAGAATCAGTAAAATTCCCTATTCCGCCAACCGTAGCAAGCAGCGGGTATTTTTCTATAGCCAGCCGCCAGCCCTGTGCATCTGTTAAATGCCAGTGAAAGCGGTTCAGTTTGTAAAAGGCCATCCAGTTCAGGAGCTGCTTAACAACCTCTTTCCCAAAAAAATGACGTGATTCGTCAAGCATAAATCCCCGCCATTGATACCGCGGCTCATCATTTATAATTAACCCCGGCAACATGGTATTTGCCCCCTCTTTTTTGGCGGACTGGTATAATTGAAGCAATGTAATAACCCCGTTAAACACACCAGCGCTATCAGACGATTTTATGGAAATAACCTTACCGACAGTACTTAACCTATAAGCTCCCGGCTTGGATAAGCCGGGAGTAATTGCGATAGTAATTTTCTGTTTCCTTGCCGCTGTTTTATGGGGGGAGCCAATTTCTTCGTTCAAATAATTTACCGCGTATTTAAATCGTGGGTTATCGGTATAAAATCCGCTTCCTCTTGCCATTGCTAACCTACTTCCGGCCATTTTTACGTTGCTCGGATAAGGTATTAACTTCAGGTTTTGAGCATTCAATACACTGGAGCACAAAAGCAAAAGGAGAATAAAAAAGTACTTTTTCATATCAGGCTAAGGTTAAAACAGGGTTTGATTCAAATTTGACACGGCCAAAAAACTGCGGCTGGTGAAAATCGGGTTTATCAGATAAAATTTCAACCCAGCTTAAAAAATGCGGCTTAGGCAAACTATCGCCACACTTTGCAAAGTTCACGGAACATTCCTCGCCGCTCAGCGTTTTTTTATGATGGTAATGAAACACCGTTACAGGCAAAACAATCGAGATTTCCCATCTGATAGCCTTGCCGCCCGACAGGTTATCCATACAAATGGCCATATTATTTTCAATACCTTTTAAAAGTTCTGCGGGTAAAAATTTACGGTGTAGCCGATTTTTTCCGTAAGCCGCCTTTACCGACCCGAGGCAGTTGAACTCAAAATTGTAGTAATAGCTTTCCTGATCAAACGCGATGAAAAACTCAACACAATTATCCCGGTGAACTTCGCCGTTGATCTTTCTTTTCTTTACCCGGAGGAATGGTTCCGTTACCGAAAATTTCAGGTTGATCCCTTCATCAAAATGCGAAATGGAAAACGCCGCCGTGCATGACAGGTTTTGTTCAAGGTTCCATGGTTCATGGCCGATAACATGCTGGGGTAATTTCTCGTGCGCGTAGTTTTCCTCCGGAACAAAGGGAATGCTCAGAAACTTCATTTTATTTTAGCTAAACGATTATATAAAACATGCACCTTTTGGCTCCTCAGCAGATTTTCCTCATCTATTGCTGATGGATAAAGAAAATCATTATTCAAGGCTGTAAATTCCTCGTTTAATCGTTGCTCATCAGCTAACATTTTTTTGAGCTGCAGTACATATAAAGGCGCACTATCCGCAGAAAAATCAGGCGCATTTACTTCGGCCTCTATTTTCATATAGGTGAGGTAATAAACCCTAATATCAGCCATTAAAATGTAATGCTTAAACTCCCGGGCATCTTTTACCGGTTGCAATGATTTTAGTGTTTGAAGCGAACTTGCTGCGGTATCCAGCAATTGAGCTATGGTCATCGGCGTTGGCGACTTTACCTTTCCATGCATCACAGTGTATGGCGCCGAAAATAAAGCACGCTCAAACTGTTTGGCCTGCTGCGGACTGAAACCATTATGTGTACTGCAATAATTAGCTATAAACTGATTGTTGGTTAGCTTTTGTCCTTTTAAGGTTTTCAGGTAATAGTCGACCAGAATATTGAAACCGCTTAAGGGATACACGTGGCGTATGGCGTACAAATCAATCAGTTCATCTTCTGATTCAAACAGGGAAGAATAAACACCCGATGTTGACCAAGACGTCATGACAATGCCTTTATAACCTAATTTTCTGGACAAAGGGATAAAATCCCTGATGTTATTGAAATGCTTTTGCCAGTCGGTAATGAAATAATTGTCGGGGTGGCTCCTGATAGAGGGTGAACCCCAGATTTCATAGCCTGATTTAAGCAGCTTGGAATGATCTCCAAAATGGTTCACATCCCAGCCATAGTTCCAGTCGATAAAAATGGTTTGTTTGGGGAGCAGGTTAATATAATCGGGGTATTTCAATGCAATATCTGCCCATACTATTGGTCGTTTACCAAGGCTCACCACAATATCGCACAGCATTTTAATATGATCAAAATAAAGGCGCGATAAACCAATTTCGGCAGCCCTCTTTTTACATTTCTCGCAATGGCCCAGCAAATAGGTTTCATCGCCGCCTATGTGTATGTATGGAGAGTTATGGGTTGCAACCATATCGGTATATAACTCGGTGAACAGCTTTTTATTGAGTTCGGGTTCGCTGGGGCACACCTGGCTAAAATCTTTCTGATCTTCGCGCAGGGCGGCATATCTGTCGTTTCTCAGGATGTACTCCACATGGCCAAAACTTTGCTGCAGCGGTATTACCTGTACATGCAGCGAATTGCAATAAGCAATAAAGTCTTTTACCTCCTGCCGGGTATAGGCGTACCTGTTGGCAATCAGCGGTTCTTTTAAAAAAGGATAACTCCCCTCCCATTCCATGATGATAGTGTTGATACCGTCATTGCTTAATTTTTTTACAAACGTTTTTAACGCGGCCGGCTTCATTACCTGGATACGCATATCCAGGTGAAACCCCTTTATTTTAACTGAGTCATCCGCATTTAAATTGGTGGCCAACGCGGAAAAACTTAATCCGATCATGATCAGGACTAACATTGCGGTACGTTGCAGATAGATCTTCATAAATTCAATATATATATATTGCCTTTACCTTGTACAGGATGAAAGGCGGTGTAAATTTCAGGTTTAAAATTATTGTTATTCGTGTGCGTACACGAATAACAATAATACCATTTAATTATTCCCGACACAAACCAATGTGCATATTGGTTAGTAAAATTCATAGTACCGTTTCGAGCGTAATAGCCCATGAAATAAACAGAAGTGCAAAGGGGTGTCATGCTGAGCTTCGTCGAAGCATAGTGGGTAGGCCTCTGCGCTCAACCCTTCGACGGAGCTCAGGGTGACCCCTCTGCTTAGACTTTTACTTTTCTCTTATGTGTTTTCCATGAGCTATTACTCTTTCGAGGGCTATAAATCATCACTAGCTTATTGTCGAGTAGACCTGGGGAATTTCACCCCAAGTCCCTCATAGAACCGTGCTTGATAGTCTCCCATCACACGGCTCTTATTAACTAATACACCGGGGTCTGTCCTTGACTCCGCGTGTTTTGCTTTCATCCTTTGCTACCTCCTGATCGCTCAGTTTTGCGCCGGATATAGAAAGCCTGTTAATACATCCCCTTCGCTCCATTCCCATTACAGGAACTTCATTACTAATACGGGATGTTCCGCCCCCGTGCCATCCATCGGTACTTTCCCTCTTGCCGGTGCACCGACTTGAGGTTTTCCCTTAACATGATGGCGACAGGTTCTCGCGTTCCATACAAAAGCCTGTGTTAAGCTCGTGCCACTTATACACCGGATGCCGCAAAGCCAGTAAACAGGTTCCCGCCTTGCTTGTCCCTGGGTCGCTACTGTTACCCGGTTTTGACATCGTCTAATCCTTTCGATGCCTCATCAGTGGTTCACTTGCGTTCACCTTCTTAACACTTACCTGACACCTTTAATGATGCCTTTTCCGCTAACGCTCACTACCAAGGCACTTAACCAAAGCAGCTTAGCGGCGGTTTGGTACCCGCTCCTGTAAGCCGATACCGAGGGGCCGTCCCTCATCTTTTATACAGCTCGCAATCAGTGGTTCTGCGAACCTCTGATTTGCTCGCGACACTCAATAACCAGGGTTTTGATCAAGCTTGGCATCTTTGTTCAAATCTATTTCAGATTGTGGAATTGGCAGTAACAGGTTTCTTGATGCTATTCCTGTAACTTTCTGACCCCTGCCTGCAACACGCTGCAAAAGCATACCGGTGCGCATTAAGGTCATGCGCCGGTTTTCTTCCGCAATAAGTTCCCTCACTCTTTCATCAAGGATAAAGTCCATAGTGATGTTACTTGCTGTAACAAGGGCAGCGTGCGCTCTGGTTCGCAAAACATTAATGCTTGCGGCCGCACCAGTGGTATTCCCTTGCTTAAACTGCGCTTCGGCCTTTAGCAAATAGGTTTCGCCAAGCCTCATGATAATAAAATCCTTGATCATACTGCTGCCAAAGGTGTCGTTCGGATCAAACTGGTCCCATTTATTGGTTTTAGGTACAATATTGCGGTTGGTATCTATTCCCGGGCCTGGTTTAACTAACTGGCCATTTAAGGCCGAAGAAGGATCATTATAATAATATTTACGGCGCAGGTTATATTTTGAATTACGCATATCGTTAGGGCCGTACAGGTTTAAAACAAAATAGGTTAAAGCCATACGGCTGATACCCCTGCCCCCTAAGCTATCGCATAACAACATCCCTGCCTGGTTATAATACCGGCTGCCCCAGGCCCTGCGGTGCTGTGAGCCTAAAAACCTGAATCCCGGGAATTTTGATTGCAGATCGGGCCCAGCCCCATTGGGTACCGATGCCGGGTTCTCTGTTTCTTCCACCCATATAGCTTCTTTATTACCCTGGTTTCTTCTTTGATTGCCAAATATGAACATGTCTGCAAACGGATCGCCGGGTTGCGATGCCTTGATACCGTACCGCTCGGTGATCAGACTAAAATCGCCGCTGTTAATAATCGTATTACATTCAGCCTCTGCTTCAGCATTTTTGCCGCCTACCCGCAAATATACCTCTGCCAGTAATTGCGAAGCCATCGACTTATTGGGGAGCGACTGCGCCACCAGCTGATCAATAGACGGAGCGTTTACCTTGGCAAAGTTCAAATCGGCAATAATCAGGTCATTAACATCCTTTACCGGCGCGCGTACAAAATCGGTTTTGGGAGCGGTCAGTGGCTTGGTGATCAATGGTACGCCGCCGTACAGCGTTGCCAGGTAATTATAAGCCAGCCCGCGGTAGAACATGCTTTGCCCTTTAATCTTATTCCTGAAACCGGCGCTAAGCTTTATAGCCGGGTTATCAATATTGGCAATTACCACATTGGCGTTGTTAATAATGTTGTAGGACCATTTCCACACAAATGCCGAAGGTCCATCGGCCGAGTTTAGTTTTTCATAATTGGTGTATGGAATTGATACCGGGTCAAGATCATCGGGTGCTTTATTGTAGGCAACGTCGGTTCCCATTTGCCAAACACATAAAAATCCCTGGTTGCCATTATTATCTTCATTCATGGTGTTCCATAATGAATACTGGCTTTGCAGGCCGACAATACCGGCCTCAAATGCCAGCGAATCGTTTAAAGCCTCGGGCGTAAATTTCGAATACACCTTTTCGTCCAAAAAGGACTTTTTGCATGCCGGCAATACAAAAACTGCCGCTACAATAACTGCTAAAAATATCTTATAGGTTTTCATCTGCATCATGATTAACGAAGTGTAATATTAGCGCCCAAAATAAATGTGCGCACCAATGGATAGTTGCCTTCCGTATCGCCCGTAGTAGCATACCCAACTTCAGGGTCCCAGCCATGCCATTTGGTAAAGGTGGCCAGGTTTCTGCCACTCAGGTAAACCGTAAGGCCACCAAGTTTTAGCTTGTCTGTAAGGCTTTTTGGCATGGTGTAACTCAACGTCACATCCTTTATGCGGGTAAAGCTTGCATCCTCCGGATATCCGTAATTTAAGTAATTCACGTAGGTTAATTTGGGGCGAACGTTACTTTGGTTAGCTTCCGTCCAGTAGCCAAGGCCGGCGGGAAGGTTCTGCCTTCCACCAAAATCCTTAAAATCAATAGCGTCATTGTCTTTGGTTACACCCTGTACGGTTTGAATAAATACATTAAGATGGAAACTCTTGTAATGAAAGGTATTGGTTATACCACCTGTCCATTTTGGAATTTGCTGACCGATGATGGTCTGGTCTTTTCCGTCAGAGGTAATGGTTCCGCTGCCATCAAGATCGGCAAATTTTAAATCGCCGGGTTTGGCGTCTGGATCCTGGTTCGCTGGATTTTCGCCAACCTTCCATACGCCCTGCAGCTTATAATCATAAACAATGTTAACCGGATGGCCTATGAAAAAGCGGTTGCCTCGGTCATCTTTTTTATCGCCATACAGATCAACAATTTTATTGCTGTTGGTTGAAAAATTGAGGCTGGTTTCCCACTTAAAATTGGTCCCCACAATGTTTTGGGTCCTGAGCGATACCTCGAGGCCTTTATTTGCCACCTTGCCTATATTGGTTACCACCTGCGAGTAGCCTGTGGCTGTAGGCAGGGCGCGGTACAGCACCAAATCTTTTGTATGGGTATTGTATGTTTCAATGGTACCGCTTACACGGTTATTGAATATAGCAAAATCAATACCTATGTTACTGCCGTAGGTGCTTTCCCATTTTAAATCTTTATTACCCAATACATCGGCTATTACGCCTGTAGTGGGGCGACCATTTGACGGAATGGAAATGGTAGTAAATGTAGAGATGGTAGATGTAGGGTCGACTGCCGACTGGTTACCTGATAAGCCATACGAACCGCGCAATTTCAGGTTGTTGATAAAGCTTACATTGCTCATAAAACTTTCGTTACTGATATTCCAGCCCAGGGCTACCGACGGGAACAAACCATATTTATTGGTGCCCGAACCAAATGCCGAATAACCATCGCGCCTTGCTGTTGCGGTAATGAGGTATTTGCTGTCGTAATTGTAATTAAAACGCAGCATTTGCGATACCATTTGCGTGCTTATCGCTTCAGACGATGCCGAAACCGTGTTGGCTCCCTGCAGATTGTTGAATACTAAGGCATCATTAATAAAACCGGTTGCTAATATGGACGATGAGGATAATTTATTTTCCTGGGCGCTGTATAAACCGGTTACATCAATATGGTTTTTACTCCAGTTTTTCTCGTACGATAATATGTTTTCAACTATCCATCTTTTCCTTTCACCATTATCTACAGTTGCTGTACCTCCGGCAATATCACCGGCAAGCCTGCCCTGGTAATTTTGAAAAAGTGTGGGTGTATAGGTATAGCCCGCGTTAACCCGGTATTTAAAATCCTTAAAGGGTTTTATTTCAACATACACGTTGGCAATGATGTTCTGCCGCCTGTCGTTACGTTCATTAAGTAAACCCAGCATAGGGCTTTGAATGGCCTCCTCGCCCTCCATCGGAAAAATGGCATAAGTCCCGTCAGGGTTTCTGAGCCTGCCATACGGGCTTACTTCAGAAGCCCCTCTTAAACTTGCCCTCCCGCCATCGGAGTTATTGGTAACCAGGTTAAGATTGAGCCCAGCGCTCAAGTAATTGGTTATTTTAGCATCTATATTTGAGCGGATGCTGGCACGCTTGTTCTGATAGCCTTTAATTACCCCCTTCTGGCTAAAATAATCTCCCGAAACATAATACTTAACATCCTCGTTACCCCCCGAAACACTCAGGGTATGGTCCTGTATAAAACCCTGCTGCTGAATTTCTTTAAGCCAATCAGTAGTGATACCGGCTTTGTAATTTTGCTGCTCATACAGGTTAGGCACGGCAAAATCATTAGTTACCCCGGCCTGTGCTTTCCAATCGGCATATTTTTGAACATACTCTGCGGGGCCCATAGGCTGATAGGTGTGCGCAAAATTCTCATAGCCGGCATAGGTATTAAAATTGATGGCAGCCTTACCTGTTTTACCGCGCTTGGTGGTGATGAGTATAACACCGTTGGCGCCCCGTGTACCGTAGATAGCCGTTGCCGATACATCTTTCAAAACGTCAACAGAAGCCACGTCTGAGGTGCTGATGTCGCTTAACGAACCATTTTCAAAAGGGATACCGTCAATTACAATAAGCGGCGAAGTTTGACCATTGATGGTATTAACTCCACGCACCAGCACCGATGGGGATTCGCCCGGTACGGCCGTTCCGGAAGAGATGTTAACACCTGCTACTGCTCCCTGCATGGCCTGCAATACATCGCCCACCGGCAATTGAGAAAGCCTTTCTTTCGGGAGGGATGAAACAGAACCGGTTACATCTGAGCGTTTAGCGGTACCATACCCAACAACAACAACTTCTGTTAATGCCTTATTTACGAGGATCATTTTGATTTGCATCATTTGCCCGGAACTGGCCATAACCTCAACCGGCTTGTACCCGATACTGGTAATTTCAAGTGTGGTATTTCCCGATAGCTCGATTTTGAACATACCCTTATCATCAGAAATTACGCCTTTAGTTTCGTTTTTAACCTTTACAGAAGCGCCTACTATGGGTTCATTAGTAGCATTGTCGGTTATTTTTCCGGTAACCGTTTTGTTTTGGGCCATTGCAGCTGTTGTAAACAACAGCAACATCGCTATCGGCAGGGCCAATAGCTTTTTGGCACCAGCCGGGATAAGTACACGGCGTACAAACCCACAACAATTTATAGTGGATTTTATAGGATTGTGCATCCTATTTGTTTCTTGAAATGAAGATGCACCTGGAGGTCGTTGTTTAATCATAATCTGAGTTTTTTAAATAGGTTATTTAATAATGCGTTGTACAAAGAGTTTATATTGAATTGAAAAAATTGCAAGTCAGCTATTCACATCTCCCACCCATTCCCGATGATTATGATCCCAACTCCAGGTAGTCTGTTTGGGATGGTTCCTGGCACCATAATTATCAACAACGTGGATTATCAAACCCCGTCTTTGATAATATGCAATCAGCAACCGTGTACGTTAACTTTGTTATCGTGTACGTACACGATAACAAATATAGAGAGTTAATCTATTTATCCAAATTTATTTGTGGTTAATTTTAAATTTTCAGAATCAGATTTGTCGGAAACAGGTGTTTTCCTACGATTTTGACAGCGCTAATGACGTTTGCCGATATAATCATTGGTATTAAGGGAAATATGGACTCCTTAAGTTTTTGTACCCGCTGATTAATTTTTCGAAGCTTTGATTCCCATCAGGCAAGATTCAATGCAGAGAGAAAACCATTTCCTGCTCTGACAGTGCAAGGGGGTAAAAGGTTATAACAATTGGCTCCTGCAGGCAAAACGAAGCAGGAGTTTTGCCCGTGAATAGGCAGAAGTCAAAAGCAGAGGTGTGACCCTTGTAGGAGGTTAAGCGCTGAGGCCTTACCACAATGCTTCGGCGGAGCACAGCATGACACCCTTTTTGTACTTATACCGGTTCATGGGCTGTTACTTTATTATGGGATGTAATTTGTTATGAATTGTACGCTGCTATTTTACTAAAACTATCAGTATCAACAAATAGCACAGCATGGTCATGCGTTTTTAAAATGGTTGATGGGTAATGTTCAGACACAGGCTCCTCGAGGGTATATTTTACCGCCTGTGCCTTGTTGACGCCGGGCACCATACAAAATACATGCGAGGCGCTCATTAAAGCAGGTATGGTTAATGTGAGCGCATATTCCGGAACATCATTCAAGGTATCAAAACAACCATCATTAACCTGCTGCTGCCTGCATGCCAGATCAAGCTGTACCAACTTTACCGTTTCAGGATCATTGAAGTCTGCAACATGTGGGTCATTAAAAGCGATATGCGTATTTTCCCCAATCCCCATACACACTATATCGGCCGGGTTGCTCAGCAGTAATTGCGTGTAACGTTCACATTCGGCTTTGCAATCTACCAGGCTCCCATTAATGTAATTAACCCATGCAAATGGTACACGGCTAAAGATTTTTTTTTTGAGAAAGCTACTGAACAACTCCGGCGCGGCGGGCGGTAAGCCCAGATATTCATCCATGTGAAAGGCATTTATTTTTTGCCACTCAATATCCGGCTCATTGATCAAAGCATCTAAAAATTCATTTTGCGACGGGGCCGCTGCAAAAATGATATTGATAACCGGTTTGGCTTGCAGCAGTTGATTAATTTTTTTGGCCACCATTTTAGCTGCTACCTGGCCAAGTGATGTTCTGTTTTCAAAAACAAGCACCCGGAGTTTCTCTTTTTTTATTTCTTTTAACATGGATGATATCGCATTATAAGTTTTTATCTCATTGGCTAAACGGTATACACTACCCTGCCGCCAATGATGGTTGTATGCAGGTTAATCTCGTGATCAAAAATCACCAGGTCGGCATCTTTGCCAACTACTATTGCGCCCTTTTTATCATCTGCTCCCATAATTTTAGCAGGTGTAATGGTCATCATTTTTACCGCGTCGCCAACAGGAACGTCGGCAAGGGTAATCATATTTTTAACCAGCTGAATGGTGGTGGCCACACTTCCAGCAAAGGCACTTCTGTCGGGCAGTTTGGCCACATTATCTTCTACTATTACCTTCAAACCGTTGCGCATATCACCCAACACACTTTCGCCGGGCGGCATACCGGCAGCCCTCATAGCATCAGTTACCAGGGCTATTTTATCTGATCCTTTAATCTTGTAAACAAGTTTGAGCAAAGCAGGTGGCAAATGCCTTCCATCGGCAATAATTTCAACGGTCATGTCCTCCAGCAGGTAACCACTTTCAATAACCCCAGCATACCTGAACGCATTACGCCGCGATACGCCCGACATGCAGGAATAAAAATGGGTAATGTGGGTATAGCCGTTTTCATAAGCTTCCAATACCTCTTCGTAAATGGCGTCGGTATGCGCTATGGAAGGTAATACGCCTTTAGATTTAATATACCGACCAAATTCGACCGCTCCCTTTACCTCTGGCGCGGCGCTCCATCTTTTTACAATAGATGATTGCCTCAAAACCTCCTTGTACTCCTCCGGATCTGGCAAACGGATAAACCGGGGATCCTGTGCCCCCCGCTGCTCCATGGCAAAATACGGCCCTTCAATGTGCATACCTAAAAACTGCGCCCCATCAAGGTTTAATGGTGCAGATTCCTCATATAAACTTAAAGTTTTGAACAGGGCTTCCCGTTCGCAGCTCAGGGTTGTAGGGGTAAAAGCTGTTGTTCCGTGACTGGCATGCAACCGGGCAATTTCCAAGTAGGCATCAACCGTATTATCCATAAAGTCATACCCTCCCCCACCATGCACATGAATATCTATAAACCCAGGCGATAGGAATTTTCCCCCGGCATCAATTACCGTTTCAGACTCACTGTCTATATTACCTTCGGCAACAGCAACGATCTTTCCATCGCGAGCTAATAAACATCCGTTCTTAATGATACGGGTTGGGGTTATAATTTTTGCATTAATAATTTTTAAACCTGAGGCATCCATTTTTAAGGTATTTTATGTTAAAACATTCCATTTTTTGATCTTATAACCATAAAATGCGTAAAAAACTATATAAAAATAACACGGCAAAAGCACTAAATAACCTTTTTGCAGATCATAATGGTCGGCCAAAAAACCATAGCAAAGCGGCAGGATAGCATTGCCACAAAGTCCCATAATTAACAGCGAAGCACCAATTTTCAGGTATCTGCCTAAACCATTGAGCGCCAGCGGCCATATCCCCGCCCAGATCATGGAATTAGCAAAACCTAAAAACACGATAAACCACAATGAGATATCTACCTGATAACCAAGCATATTGACCGAATAATGGCTTACAATTACCAGTATTGATAAAACAAGTCCCAATACAGCGCATATCCTAAGCGCAGTTTTTTGAGAAATACACCATGGTATCAGACTGATACCCAGCAAATAACCACATATAGTGGCGAAGAGCGTGTAAGAAGGGAATACCTTAGCCGATGTTATTGACATACCCATACTTTGAGCATAGGGTATGATGGTATCAATCGCAATAACCTGAGAACCAACATGAAAGAAAATAGCAACCGCCCCTAATATTAGGTGAGGGAAGTGAAATATCTTGGTATGACCGGTTACATCCGGATTTTCCTCCTTCTGCAACTTATCAATCTCAGGCAGAGGCGAATACCTTATTAAAAAACCGAGTAAGGTTAGTATGCAACCCACAACTAAATAAGGAGCTATAACTCGACTGATCAGCATATCCAAAGTGTGGCCTTTTTGAACTTCGCTCATCAATTGAATATCCTTAAATAATTGACTATCACTTGGTTTTATAATCACAGCCGCCAGCAACAACGGCGCAATAATACCAGCGGTTTTATTGCAGATACCCATAAAACTAATACGCTGGGCGGCTCTGTCCGCCGGTCCTAATATAGTTACGTAGGGATTAGCGGCGGTTTGCAGTATGGCCAATCCTATCCCAATAATAAAAAGACCAATCAGGAATAGGGAATATGACCTGGTCATAGCCGCAGGAATAAAGACGAAAGCCCCTGCAGCCATGATCCAAAACCCTATCATCATGCCTTTTTTAAACCCTACCTTTTCCAGTAAAAACGAGGATGGTACTGAAATTACGAGGTATGAGATATAGAATGCGAAGGTAACAAGGTACGACTGGAAATTTGTGAGCTCACAGGCTATCTTGAAATAAGGTATCAATATGGCATTGATCCAGGTAGCAAACCCAAATACAAAAAACACGATACAAATGATCATCAGCGGTACAATATTTTTAGATGCTGGTGCTTTCATAAATATGGGTTAAAATAACTCAGGTTTATTTCGTGTACGTACACGAATACAATTATAGGTATTTATTTTTCAAACTTCCTAATGAAATAAAATTAAATGTTAATTATTCAAATGGCTTAAAAAATGGAAATAAATACGTGCTGTTGAACTTACAGGTCATTTTCCATTCATATTTAAGAAAACATTAGTTGCAGGTAACACATATCACTATTTTTGGCGCGGGAAATACCTGATTTATATTATTTATAATGGAAATACTGGAAGGATTGTTATTTAGCATATTGTGGGCATCAGCCACCGTAGCCACAAAGTTTGCTGTCCATTCGGTCGATCCGTTTTTACTCACATGCATCCGTTTTATTACTGTAGCTATTTTACTGCATTTATACGCCTTACTATTTAAACGAAAAGAAAGCAGACTCCCAACCGTCAGAGAATTTAAAC
The DNA here is from genome assembly GCF_034262375.1 of Mucilaginibacter sabulilitoris. Classification (NCBI taxonomy): domain Bacteria; kingdom Pseudomonadati; phylum Bacteroidota; class Sphingobacteriia; order Sphingobacteriales; family Sphingobacteriaceae; genus Mucilaginibacter; species Mucilaginibacter sabulilitoris. The sequence goes on along the minus strand of NZ_CP139558.1, from coordinate 2,919,537 downwards.
AACTATTTATGTTGGGGTTATTAAATGTGGCCATTTATATGGTTGGCTTCCTTATTGCCATTAAAACTGTTTCGGCCGGATTGATCAGCATTGCTACAGCTACTAACCCATTAATACTAATCCTTTTATCCGCATTGGTTTTAAAACGCAAGCTTACTTCCTTTGAATGGGTGGGTATTGCTATAGCACTAACCGGGCTGATTATTGCTGCAATACCTAATCTGCGCGATAGTCATAGTACGTTAACGGGTCTAATCGCTTTAATTATTGGTATCACCTCGCTATCGTCAGGGAGCGTCTACTTTTCTAAGAGTAAAATAGCTTTGCCAAAAATGGCTGTTAATATGTGGCAAATAACAATTGGCGGGCTTTTATTTATCCCAATTGTACTTGTCAACGGCGGAAACAACTTTATCCATACAGACCAGAATTTTTATTTGTCATTTATGTGGCTCGTTATCCCGGTTTCAATAGTGGCATATGCCTTATGGTTAAATCTGCTACACCGGGATACAATAAAGGCAGGGATATGGCTCTTCCTTACCCCTGCTATCGGTTATCTGATTGCCGTTGTAGTTTTGAATGAGAAAGTTACCATATATGGAATAACAGGATCTGTTCTGGTTGTTTCGGGTTTGCTGTATTCCAAACGAACAAAAAAGGTAACTGTTCTGGATAAATCGCAGTCAGTGTAACACTGGTAGCGGGACATACCATTCCAGCCTCGCCAATTTCCATCTTTAGCAAGACAAGCTCACTGATGGATCCAATTAACATTGGACCTTTATCTTACTTTCCCGTTACAACAAACAGAACTTTTTACCTTTAAAACTGTTACTATACACTAAACAAATTACAGCAAAAGGATGAGTAACCCTTTCAAAAAAATTGCCGACAATTCAAAACAAACAGCCAAAAAATGGGATAATCTCAAAACCCAGTCGGCTGTAAACACAGTAACATGTCCGCACTGCGGTGCTCCCAGGCCTGTTAACACCAATATTGGTACCTGTGCATATTGCGGATTTAAGTTTATGGAGTTGGAGGTCAAAATAAACCATAACAACGGTTAATATTTTTATGAAAGAACAATTGGTTGTACGCTGGGATGCTTTTCTTGCAAAAATTGATGCCCGCTTTAATGAATCGCTGACTTATGGCGAAGATGCTGTACTCAATAGCCTGGAAGATAATGATTATGATTACTACGGTGCTTTCCGAACCTTAAAAGCCATACAGAGTCAGGTATATAACGACCTCATCCAAAAAATCAGTGATACCTGGCAGCAACAGGTAGCACCACTTATGCGGGCCGATGGCATATATTGGGCAGAGGAATCATACAAAGGGCATCAACTGGCCGAATCCATGCATGAGCGTATGCAACTTTGGCTTTTTGTTACCGAAGGTAAGCTATCCTTAAAGTATTATGACCATGCTATCCAACTTATTAACCGTAATTTTTTTTGTACGCAGTGTAACTCTCCCCTCCAAGTAAAAAGGGATTTTTTTATGGCACAATACGTAACCTGTAACTATTGCAACGCAGTGAATACATTTGAGCCCGAAACCAAATATGCTGCAATTGGCTGGAATGTAGTAAACAATATCGCAGCCCTTTATTCGCTTAATGAATACAAGGAAATGATTGCCGCGGAAAATAAAGATGCCGGCATCTATAAAAAAGCACAGCGTACTTATTACGAAAAATATTTCGACGAACGTATAAAACTAATGCCCCATACGGCATCTACAAAGGAGCACGATATTGAACTTGAAATAAAAAAACAATCTAAATAATCTTAACTATCTATGGAAACAATTAACGGAGTAACATTTGAAGAATATGCAGCAGCTTGCGGAAACCTTTCACAAGGTATGCCCGAAAGCACGGTTATAGAGATATTACAGCTTGAAAAACCTGTTTGGGATGAAACCATTGACAAATGGAACAGCCGCCTTGGCGAATTAATGACCGAAGATATGGCTTACGCTACCAAATACGGCGAACTGTTTGCCAACCCTAAAGCAGGCCGTTTCTCTTTGGCCGAAAGCCCTGCGGCCGATACCGCGCAATTGTTACAGTTGGTACCTGATTACGAAACTTATCAAAAAATATTCTGGCATCAGTCGGTCGCAGCACAATATGGGGTCGATCCTGTTACTGTACTTGAAGGTTATGGTATTGACCTGGGCAAATGGGGCGCGCTAAACATGCATTATATGAACTACCAGAATAATCTGTTAGATTATACGGCTCCTGATTATGCCAAAAAGCTCGCCTATTTTCAGCAATTACAGGATGGCTGGAGACGGCATTTTGAGGATGAGTATAAAAATAACCAATCAAACCTATCCGCAGATATAGATTTTTAACATGGGTATTATCGATGCAACCAGAAACCAATTCCGGACAATTATACAATGGTCTGATCCGCAGGAATGGGAAATTTTCCGCAAGTTTGATAAGCGGAAAGATGAGATAAAAAATGCTTCAAAACTTATTATACAGCCCGGACAAGGCTGTATTTTCACATACGAAGGCACTATTAAAGGCGTTTTTAATGAATCGGGCATTTACGAGATTGATACAGACAACAAGCCCTTTATCACCACGCTGAAAAAATTTATAAACTTTTTTGAAAGCGATCATAAAACCGGGATTTGGTTTTACCGTACGGCTGATATAGTTAATATACGCTGGGGTACGCGCATACCTATTACCTATGCCGACCCCGTTTATGGCTTCCCCGTAAATTTGCGGGCCTACGGTAATTTTTCGATAAATATTATTAACCCGGAAAACTTTTTTACGAGCATTATTGCCGCCCGTACCAACTATTATGCGTATGACTTGCAGGAATTACTGTTATCGCGCATTTCGCAACCAATAAGCAACTACCTGGCAAATGCCAAATTTACCTATGCCGAGGTTGACAGTAATCTCGAAAAAATTGCAGCCGATGCCACTGTCAAAACCAGGAGCGAGTTTGAGAGTTTTGGATTTAATCTGCTTGATTTCAGGATAGAAGGATCATCATTTGATGAAGAAACTAATGTTCGCATCGCGGGTATTTCCAACATTCAAGCTGATGTAAAAGCCGCGCAAATGGCAGGTGTATCATTTGAAGAACTACAAAAAATGATAGCCAAGCGTGATGCTGCACGTAACCAGGGCGGAGTAGGCGCAGGTATCATAACAGCATACAATCTAAGTAACACTGCCCAACCGCCATCTTCCGGAACGCCATCTGTAAAATCAAAACTAAAGGAGTTGAAAGAAATGCGCGATGAGGGCCTGCTTGATGATGACGAGTATAAACTTAAAAAAGATGAATTATTAAAGCAACTTTGATGCTGTGTTGGTTTCATAGGAAAACATAACTTTAAATAAATAATATTTTAATATCCAATTTCGACAATACCCTTATAAGTATCTGTATTAAGTATATTATTAATGATAAAGTGAGCTACATCAGCCCTGGAAACTTTTAAACAGTTTTTCAGAAAGCTGTTTATCGCAATGCGGTAATTGCCTGTTTGTGGCCCATCAGTTAGTTGCGGTGGCCGAATGATGGTCCAGCTACCGTTACTTCTCCTTACCTGTTTTTCCATTTCCGTTAAATCGGCATACATGTGCTTCAACAGTTTTTGCACTATATATTTTTCAACAAACCTGACAAACCAAGGAAGCACCGGACTTATTTCAATGGCCGATGCGGAAATAAAAAAAGCTCGCTTTACACCTTCTTTTTCCATTCCCTGTAAAATGTTCATATTACCCTGTGAATAAAGTGTGGTTGGCTTATCACTAAAAAAACCACCCCTTGTACCGATTGCTGATATTACGACATCTTGGTTTTGAATATGTTTTTCAAGCGCATCCGGATGCATAATATCGCCCTGCACAATTTCAAGGTGATCATGTATTATGCTTAAATTTGCCGGGGTACGCAGTACCGCGGTTACATAATGCCCGGCCTCTAACGCCGTTATTACACATTGTTTGCCTATTCCTCCGTTTGCTCCTATAATTAACAGCCTGAAAGGCTCCGATTTTTGTTCAAGTTCCATTTTACAATCTTTATTAAAGTAACTGTGATGCGCTTTTTAATTGAATTTAAAAACGCTTAAAAAAATGACGACGAAAAAGATAACCAGTTGTATAAAGTAAAAACGGTTAAGTATAGCCCTTAATCCACTGGTTTGCAATGCTATATTGACACTCCCGGTTTCAACGATTTTGCGGAGTTTCAGGCCCTGCCGTCTGCCAACAAGCAAGCTGTTCAGAATTAAGATAATTACCAGTGCGAATTTTATCCTGAACCATAATTGTTCTCCAAAAACACCATGGGTTAAGGCCATCATGCCAAAGCCGGTAAATATTAATAACGCCGCTCCTATTCCGGCCAGCTTTGAAAATTTAGAGGTAGCCTCAAGCAAACCTTCTGATTTCTCTTGCCCGCTATCAATTAACTTCCAAAAGGTTTTAAATGTAGAATAATCAATAATAGTGGTCCCGGCCATTAAAATTAAGCCGCTAATATGCAGCGTTAATAAACTTTGCAAAAAAAACGTAGTGTTCATACTTAATAAAATTTATTACAATTGTTTGAATAATAATAACTTACAATCCACAAAGCATATTCCGGTCAATATATAATACCTTTTGGTTGTATTTTAAATACAAATTTATACCATTTGGAAGTAAAATACAAAATATTGTTGTCATTTTTTTACATTTGCTACCAAAAGGGAGTAATTAAATTGAACAAAACTGTAGAACTGGTTAAATTATGGGGCGATTACGAAGAGCAAAACCCCAACGCGACTATCGACGATTTTTGCAGGCATCAGCTTTCGTTATCCGAGAAGACTGAAAAACAGCCCGCCCAGGAATGGCAATTGCTTCCGGATATTAACGGACGACTCATGATCTTGCTCCGGCGGATCGGCAAATACCACATGGTATACTCAAACAAGGCGCTGGAGGATACCGGGCTTGATCAGATAGAAGAATTTGGCATACTGGTTACTATTTTTAACCAGATTAACCCTATAAAATCTGAAGCGATATATAACAACATTATTGAGCTTTCAAGCGGCACCAATATGCTCATCAGGCTCAAAAAACGTGGCTTGGTTGATGAATATCCAGATGCGGATGATAAACGGGTAAAAAGGCTCAGGCTAACCCCAAAAGGCGAAGAAACCATAAAAATTGCAAAAGAGAGGGTGCTCAAGGTTGCTAAAATGATGATGCATGGTTTAAGTGATGAGGATAAGCAGCTATGCATCGAGCTGCTCACCCCCATAAACGAAAGGTTTGACGGTATGTTTCAAAAACAAAAGAATAAAACTTTTGAAGATATATTTAAAGAAATGATGTAATGATTATCCTGCCGTTTGCAGGTTATATTGGTTATTGGTAGGCTTTACTTCTTCTGTTACAGTTATTTAATTAATTTTAATAATTGAGGCAGAGAAGCATGAAAATTATCACAGGCAAGTCTATAACCCCCGTTAAAAAAATATTATCCCATTTGCTGTTCTGGGTTGTCTATTATATTTATGACGGGCCCATTTCGTCAAATGTAGAGGCCGTGCCTTATAAGCGCATGATATCGGCCGGTATATCTTTACCTGTAAAAATCCTGGCCACCTATTTTACCTTCTACCTGTTTGCTAAATTTTATAATGATTATAAAAAGCCTGTAAGTTTTACCATTTATATGCTCATATCCGTGGTGCTATTTGGACTGCTTCAACGCTCTATTAGTTATAATTTTATTTATGCACAGTTTTACCCCGAAGGCCTGATCCGCCCCCTGCTTTATGCTCCCAAAATAATCATGGAAATATTCGGGATATATTCAGTGGTGGGTATTGTAGCCACTTTGCATTTTATGAGGCAGTGGTATGTAAGCCAGCAGGAAAAACAACAGTACAAAAATGAAAAACTGGAAGCCGAACTCAAATATCTCAAAGCGCAGATCCACCCGCATTTTCTGTTTAACACACTTAATAATTTGTATGCCTTAACAATTAAAAAGTCGTCAAAAGCGCCCGAAATAGTTCACAAGCTTTCGCAGCTCATGAGCTATATGCTTTACGACAGCAACAAACCCTTTGTACCACTTCAAAAGGAAATAGATTATATTGAGAATTACATCACGCTCGAAAAAATAAGGTATGGCGACCGCCTTGACGTATCATTAAACATTTTCACGGGTACAGAATCTTATATAATTGCCCCATTACTGGTACTTCCTTTTATTGAGAACAGCTTTAAACATGGTTTTTGTAATGATACAGGCATGGTTTGGGTACATATTGATATACTGGTTAATGATGGTAAACTTATTATCAAAGTAGAGAACAGCAAAAGCGAGAAAAACGGAACTGAAGAAACACACCAGGGCGGAATCGGCTTACAAAATGCCACAAAACGATTAGATTTAATTTACAGGGACGGCTACGAGCTGCAGATTTTTGATGCGGAAACTTACCTAGTGACTTTAAAGATAGACCTGCCCAATAATTTTTGATTATGAAATGTTTGGTATTGGATGATGAACCGCTGGCCCTTGAGCTGCTTCAGAAATACATTGAAAAGGTAGAGGGCCTGCAACTGATAAAAACCTGCCGCAATGTGATGGACGCCCTGCCCTATCTGCAAAACCGCCAGGCAGACCTGCTTTTTTTGGACATTCAAATGCCCAAGATCACTGGTATTGAACTGTTGAAATCGTTAACGTTCAGGCCGAAAATTATTTTAACCACGGCCTATCGCGATTACGCCATTGAAGCATTTGATCTTGATGTTACTGATTATCTCCTGAAACCTATTTCGTTCGAGCGTTTTCTGCAAGCGGTAAGCAAGGTAATGGGCCAAAAACTGAACGCTCCCTTTACCGAACCTGATTATCAGCTTTTGCACTCGTTTAATGAATCATACATTTACCTGCGCGAGGAAAGGGAAATGGTAAAGGTGTATTTGAAAGACATTATTTATATAGAAAGCCTGCGCGATTATGTAAGGGTTAAAATAACAACCGGACAAATAATTACCTATAACAAGATCAGTTACCTGGAACAAAAATTACCGGAGAATAAATTTATTCGCGTGCACCGTTCATTTATCATAGCGCTCGAAAAAGTGTCTACCTTTACCCCCGCCACGGTCAGGATCAATGATTTCAGTATCCCTATTGGCCGTAATTATAAAAACACAACCATGAAAGCCCTCAACCGCTTTAACATCCTGTCATCCTGAAACAATTTTCCTGCAATCATAATAAAAATGCGCCCCGTATCTCACCCCGGGGCGCTAACAACATTAATAATGCTGATCAACTAAACCTCAGATAATATCTTACGTTATCCGGGTGGCTCTTTAATATCATTACCAGAAATAAATAAATTTCATGGTTAAATTATGGTTCTGGCGCTGCCAGGGCTGCGTACTTTGATTATTACTGTAAACTACATAAATGTCAGACAGCGGCCTGAACCGCCATTGCAGCCTGAAAAAGAAGTTCAAATTCCGGTTCGCACTGGTATACTGTATGTTGGCGTTAAAATAAAGTTTGCGGCTAAAAGATATATCAGCTTTGGGCCCCACCGCGTAAATGTTGTTGTTGGAGTAAGGAGCAGGCAGGCGAACCATATTTATATCGTAATTAATACCAACGATGCCCCAGGGCTGTATTTTCACATTAAAATAGCCCTTGTGTTCGGTATAGGTGCCGTTAAAGTATTTCCCAAAACGTAAAAAATATTCCCAGGCAAAGTTCTTCCGTAAATCTGACAGGTAGTAAAAAGAAAAAAAGTTATAAGTATAAGCACTGCCCGCGGGCAATACTTTGCCATTATTCAAAGCCGGGTTAAATGGTTGCATCAACCTCGTATAGCTATTATGGAACAGCAGGTAAATATCCGTTGTATTGTTGAGAGCAATTTCAGTTCCGCCTATGTATGAATGATCTGTAAGCGTATATGCAGGGTCAAAATACAACTCGTAATGTATTACGGGCCTCAAAAAAAGTAACGACTTTGATTTGGTATAGGCTATATAACTTAGTTCGCCATAAACATTAGAAAAATTATCGCGGGGCACAAATCCAAGATCAGGGTTAAAATCTTTCCCTACCCGGGTAAAACCAACCCAGCTTATGGTGTGGCGTGTGTTATAGTTTAACCATCCTCCTTGTGATGATGTTGTTTTTTGTGGGGTAAACATAACCTGTTCAAACAGCTTGCCCGTCCATTCACCATTTCTTGAGGTAAGGTTATATTCAGCCCCAATAAGCCGGTTATATTTTCCGGATAATGTGTTATCTGTAGTATTATCAGCCCCGGTTGATTGCCTGTTGGTAAAAATAACGCCAATATTGGAGCTCGAAAAAACCTTTTGCTGCAAGGCTACTACGCTATAGCTTTGACCGGGAGATGTATTGTCTGTAGAATCTTTCGCGCTTTGCGAAGCGGTTTGAACCGACATCACACCGATACGCAGATCATTACTGATCTTACCGCTTAGCCTTGCGCCGGCAATAACACGGGCAGGTTCAAACTGGCCAAGTCGGGCATTATATTTTAAACCTATCCGTCGCGAGTAAACAGGTCTTACCGGAGATGTACCCAATTTATCGACACCAAACTGTGAAAAAAGATCGCTGTTTTCAATAAAGAACAAACGCTTTTCGGGGTACGACAGTTCAAAACGGCTTAGGTTAACCTGCGCGTCATCTACCTCCGCCTGCGAAAAATCGGGATTAACAGTCAGGTCGAGGTTGAGGGATGAATTAAGGGTGGCCTTAGCATCAAGCGATGGTTTTACAGTTGATTGTATTTTCTCTTTTTTATTTTGATTTGCACTGAGAGTAAGGCTGGGTATAAGGGAAATATTTTTTAAAGCCTGCCTGGGTATCTGTGGCCATTTAATTTTTCCGGAATATGCCAGGTTGGGGAATGTAAAATTACGAGGCATGGCCACCCATGATGATCTTTCATTGTTAACCACATCATTTCTCAAAAAATTAACGTTCCAACTATCCAAACTTTGACTGTACCGCAGATAACGAAAAGGGATGGCAATCTCCAAAGTCCACCCGATAGCGGTATGCTGAACGGCACTAAACCATTTGATGTCCCAGGTATCATCCTGTTTTGATCCGTTAAAAACCTGCTCTTCCCTTTGTACCCCATAAGCACTCAGATAAAACCCATAACCGTTAATATGATCACCAAACGGGTCAATAGTTAAACCAAATACGTCATTTTCCAGTAAAGGAAAATCGCGTTTAAGAGATGAAGCTACATATTTTTCCTGCGCATTATCGGCATTTAACAGCTCCGCGGCTATATACAGGTATTTTTCGTTATACAAAACCTTAACTTTTGTTTTACCATGCGACAAAGAGGAATCTGACGGATAATTTTGGATGAAGTTTGCAGCCATATCTGCATCCTGCCACTCAAGCTCGTTTAATATACCGTCTACTGTTATATCGTTGTTTGTTTGCTTAGGTTTAATAACCTTTTGTTTGGTATTCATTTGGCCAAGTGCACCGAATGCATATATCAAAAACAAAGTAATTAAAAAACTAATTTTCAGGCACATAACCCCGCTTTTTCTTCCAATTTGCGATAAAGAAATGAATGGTTTTTTAATTTTAGACCAATACCATAAAGGACAGATATACAGTTAAATAAGATTTAAAAATGGCGATTGCCGGCTCAATTTGTTCTTAGTAAGTTAAATTGGTTGTTGGTAGGAAAAAAGCACCTATATACTTTCAACTTGAGTTGTTATTTTATTTAAATTTATAGCAATATCTAAGCCTTAATCCTTAAACATGTCTGCAACCACTATTAATCAAATCATTAATTCGCTGCAAGCTATCATTACGGAAAGTATTGCAACCAATAGCCGCATGGGTTACTTTGCATCGCTGTATTATAAAGTAACCGCGAGTGTGCGCGATGGTATTGTCAAAGGTCAATTTGAGAATGGGCCACGCATGGAAAAATTTGACGTGGTATTTGCCAACCGTTATCTGGATGCCCTGAGCGCCTGGAAAAACAAGCAGCCGCTTAGCGATTCATGGCGTATAGCTTTTGAAATGACCGAAAAATCATCACCCCTGGTTTTACAGCAATTACTGCTGGGCATGAACGCTCATATCAACCTCGATTTGGGTATAGCCGCGGCTGAAGTATCTGACGGGAACATGGATGGTGTACAAAAAGATTTTGACTCCATAAACACCATTATCTCGGCTTTAACCTACGAGGTGATCAATGAGATCACCAGGGTATCGCCATTGCTTTCGTTATTGGGGTTACATGCCTCTAATTATTCTATTCTTATACAATTCAGCATAAGCAACGCCCGCGACGGCGCCTGGTGCTTTGCCGAAGACCTGCAAAAGAAACAAAACCTTGCCTATACCGAATGCATAGCCGCCCGTGATAAAACCATTACGCAACTTGCCGGTGGACTTGCCCATGCCACCGGCATTATGCGTGTTACGCTCTGGATTATTCACGTTTTTGAATGGCGCAGCCCTTCAAAAATTATAAATGCATTACACAGTTACCAAAAGGAAAAAATAGTAGTAAACCCGGTTAATGCTACACCAACAGCAACGTAAATGCCAAAAACTTACATTCAGATAGTTTTTCATCGTAACAATTTGGAGCAGCGGCATATCCAAATAATATCAAAAACAGGTTATTGCTTTTATTGTCGCAAAGTACCCTGTTAAATGTCGGATATGCCCATTTAATAATTAAATGAGCGACAGTAAATTTGAATTATAAAACATGAGGGTCATGAAAACATTATGCAAAATCAATATAAGCAATAATAGATTCATCATCCATTAAAAAAATACTACAATGAAAAACGTAAATAACACACTCACTCAAATTCCATTAATTATAATGGCAATGATGACAGCAAGCAACATACAGGCCCAAACAAAAGAGCAAGGCCAGTATGCGCAGATAAATGGCATTAAAATGTATTATGAAGTTCATGGTACAGGTAAACCCCTGGTACTGATACACGGCGGCGGTTCAACTATTAAAACCAGCTTTAGCAAAGTGTTGCCCATATTTGCCAAAACACATCAGGTAATTGCCGTTGAGTTACAGGCTCACGGCCACACCGGCGATAGGGATGCGCCCGAAACGTTTAAGCAGGATGCCGATGACGTGGCCGAACTGTTAAAACAACTCAATATACCTAAAGCAGATATTTTTGGTTTCAGCAATGGTGGACAAACCGCTCTGCAGCTGGGCATTGATCATCCCGACAGGGTAAATAAACTCATTGTTGCTTCGGCTTTTTATAAAAGAGATGCCGTACCGGCAGGTTTTTGGGAAGGGTTTAAAAATCCGCAATTCAGCAGTATGCCACAGATTTATAAAGATGAATATGCCAAAATAAACAGCGACCCAGCGGCGCTCATGAACATGTTTAATAAAGATGTTCAGCGTATGTTGATATTTAAGGACTGGACAGACGACCAGATCAGATCTATCCAGGCACCAACACTGGTGGTTATTGGCGACAGAGATTTGCCAACTCCTGAGCATACCGCTCAAATGGCCCATGTATTACCACATGGACGACTGGCTATTTTACCGGGAGGTCACGGGGAATATTTTGGAGAAGCATTTTTTCCGGATAAGGACAGCAAGATGCCAGAGATATTTGCCGCCTTGGTTGAAGATTTCCTGACCATGGCTCATTAATAACATAACTATCAGATTAATAAACCTTAAATTATATCAAAAATGTCATTCCAGGGATATTTAAACACTATCAAATCAAAAACAGGTAAAGGTCCTGAAGATTTCAGAAAACTGGCTGAAGAAAAAGGCTTTACGCAAAACGGTGAGCTCAAAGCCAAAGCAGGCGATATTGTAAAATGGCTTAAAGATGATTTTGAACTGGGTCACGGCCACGCTATGGCTATTTTCGCCCTGCTTAAAGGAATCAAGAATGAGGATAGCGAATAAGAATAGTTAACTGCATTTGCCGGAGATTCCTATCCCCAACTTGAATATAAAATCGCCTTTCTCTTATCAGAAAGGCGATTTTTCCTTAAGTATCTTTTTGTTTCGCCCGATAATGCTTAAATTTCATAAACTAATTAAAGCATGTGCAAATACTTAAATGTAACCTGTCATGAAAAAACTGATCTTCATCCTGTTGCTCATTGTTATCTCATTTGGCTCAGGCTTTGCCTTTAAAGCCGCTTTAACTACATCGACACGCCAAACGGCCGGGCTCAAAAGGGTAACCGGAATTGGCGGTATCTTTTTCAAATGTAAAGACCCTGCTAAAGTGAGGGCCTGGTACCAAACACATCTGGGTTTGCATACAAACCAGTACGGCGCAGTGTTTGAATGGCGACAAGGTGCCGATACCCTGAAAAAAGGCTTTACTCAATGGAGTCCCTTTGCCGAAAAAACCACCTACTTTGAACCTTCCGGTAAAGATTTTATGATCAATTACCGGGTTGAAAATTTAGCCGAGCTTATTGTGCAACTCAAAAAAGAAGGGGTCGCCGTTTTAGATACTATGGAAACCGTGGATTACGGCAAGTTTGTTCATATTATGGATATTGAAGGAAACAAAATAGAATTATGGCAGCCTAACGATATTGAATATGAAAAATTAGGCGCAAAAATGGGTGCTCAAACCACCAAATAAGGAACCTGTTTAATAAAAGGACTTAGATCACCTGAACGCTGACTTTTTTCAACAATCGTTGCGGCGGTGGCGGGGTTTGTCTACCTTTCGCCCCTTATATTCAATTTGAACATCCTGCCCATGAAAGTTATTATCGCCGAAAAGCCATCCGTAGCCAGGGAAATTGCCAAAGTATTTGGCGCCACTGCCAAAAAAGACGGCTATATGGAGGGCAAAGGCTATACTTTTACCTGGGCGTTTGGTCATCTGCTGCAGTTGGCCCCTCCGCAGGAATACGGATTTTATGGATGGAATGTACAAAACCTGCCCATGCTGCCGCCAAAGTTCAAGCTTAGCATCCGCAAGGTTAAAACCAAAGATGGCATTGTAGAAGACCCGTCGGTAAAGAAACAGCTTGATACTATAAAAACATTGTTTGATGAAGCCACCGAGATCATCGTAGCTACGGATGCTGGGCGCGAGGGCGAACTTATTTTCCGTTACATTTACTATTACCTTAAATGCAAAAAGCCCTTTAAACGGCTCTGGATTTCCTCACAAACTGACGAGGCCATTAAAGAAGGTTTCCGCAACCTGAAACCCGGTACCGATTATGATACGCTGTTTAACTCGGCACATTGTCGCTCCCAATCTGATTGGCTGGTGGGAATGAACGCCACACAGGCGCTCAGCATTTCGTCGGGCTCCCGTGCGGTGTTATCGCTGGGCCGCGTGCAAACGCCAACACTGGCCATGATCTGTTCGCGCTATCTTGAAAATAAAAACTTTGTACCACAACTATATTACCAGGTAAGCATTCAGGTTGATAAGGACGGGCAGGTGTTCCGCGCCATTTCTGCAGATAGTTTTAAAACCAAAGAAGAAGCCCAGGCCGTGGTTGACAAAGTTGAGGATGTTCCCTCGGGCTTCCCTAATGGCGGCCACATTCTGAGTGTAGAGGCCAAACCACGTAAGGAACCGCCCCCTTTGCTCCATGACCTTAGCAGCCTGCAACAGGAGGCCAATAAACGTAAAGGCTTTACCGCCGACCAAACTCTTGGCCTTTTGCAAACTCTATATGAAAATAAGCTGGTAACCTACCCGCGTACCGGCAGCCGCTATATTGGGGATGATGTATTTGCCACCGTACCCACGCTTATTGACAAATTTAAAGAACACCCCGAGTTTGGAAAACAGGCTACTTTCCTTACAGGCACTAAGCTCAACAAACGCAGCGTAAATGCTAAAAAGGTAACTGACCACCATGCCATACTCCCTACTGGCGAAACGCCCCACCAGCTATCGAATGACCTGCAAGCTGTTTATGATCTGGTGGCTGCCCGCATGCTCGAAGCATTTCACCAGGAGTGTATTAAGGAGATCACCAAAATAACGGTGCAATCCGGCGCTATATTTACCGCCAGCGGTACCGTAATTAGTTCGGCGGGGTGGCGTGCCGTACTGAATGAGCCCGATGAAGAAAAAAAGGACGAAGAAAACGCCAGCCTCCCTAAAGTGCAGCAGGATGAACGCTTGCCCATACCAGAAAAAAGCCTGCTCGAAAAACAAACCAAACCCAAACCGTTGTATAATGAAGCCTCACTACTAAAAGCGCTGGAAACCGCCGGTAAGGAAATTGAGGATGAAGAATTGCGCTATGCTATGAAAGACAGCGGCCTTGGCACACCAGCCACCCGTGCATCTATTATTGAAACACTGATCAAGAGAGATTATATTATCCGTGAGAAAAAAAACCTGGTACCTACCCAAACCGGGCTCGGAGTTTATTATGTGGTAAAAGATCAGAAAATTGCCCAGGCAGAACTTACCGGCAACTGGGAAAAGCGTTTAGAAGAAATACGCTCTGGTGCCTCCGTAAATGAGTTTCAGCAGGAAATTAAAACCTATACCCGCAATATTACCCAGGAATTATTACTGGCAGGAAGAAATTTAATGGCAAAATCTAAAGAAGGAGTAAATACACCACAAATCGTTGCGCAAAAAACTGCATAAAGTGTACAAAAGTGTCATTTTAAGCACAATTTTAGTGCAAAAGATTATAATGCCCTATTGGCCTAACATTTTTTTTCATATACTTGCGGTATCTATAAGGGTAAACACTCTGTTTGCCCATTGTGATAAGGTTTAGGTTGAAAGTCCCCGGCGGCGAGCGCTTTGGGGACTTTCGTATTTTAATCAACTGCTCAAAGTTATTACATACTTTTGTTACGCATATTACCTTAGTATTAAATTTAAAACCGCCTTATAAAATTATAGTAAACCGTTTCTTACGACGGAATAAAATCTGCCTGATAACGTTTATGTTATAGTTTTAAACAGGCACAATACCAAACCTACACTGCTATGAATCCGATCAAAAAAATATATCTTTTTGGCCTGCCGTCATTAATACTATTATTTTATACTTCTGTATCAGCAGCACAATCGGGACTTCAAAAGCTTGACGATAAAATCATGATTGACCTGCAACAGCAGCGCACGCCCGAACAAACCGGTGTTTTCCTGTTTTTAAGCCGCACCCATCTTTATGGCGACATTGGTATTCCGGCGGGTTTACTGGCAGGGGGAATCATCAGTAACAATAAAGAAATGAGGCAAAACTCGCTTTATGTAGCCAGCAGCACCGCCCTATCCTTCGGGCTCACTTTTTTAATAAAGCACATTGTTAAACGGCCAAGACCCTTTATTCAGAATATTAATATTGTACCGGTATACAGGGCAGGCAGTACATCATTCCCTTCGGGGCATACCTCCAGCAGCTTTGCCACTGCAACAGCTTTGTCAAGGGCATATCCAAAATGGTATGTGATAGCGCCGGCTTACTTATGGGCGGGCTCGGTAAGTTATTCGAGGATGTACCTGGGTGTACATTATCCAACAGATGTTGCGGCCGGCGCCATTATAGGCACCGGCTCAACATTTATTTTGCAATCATTAAAAAAATAACATACCCGTTACTCAGTACGTAAGCTTTTAACCGGATTGGCCATGGCCGTTTTAACTGCCTGATAACTTAACGTTGCCACAGCAATAAACAACGAAATTATACCAGCAAGGGCAAATATCCACCATGACAGGTCAATACGGTATGCAAAACCCTGTAGCCATTTGATCATAGCAAACCAACCCAGGGGTGCCGCTATTAAAAAAGCAATACCTATCAACTGTAAAAAGTCGGCAGCAAACAGCGAAGTTAACTGAGGTAATGATGCACCCAGCACCTTGCGCACGCCAAACTCTTTTACCCGTTGCTCTGCCGAAAACATTACAAGCCCCAGTAAACCCAAACAAGATATAATGATGGCAACTACCGCGAATACAATAGAAAGCTGGGTGATGATAAGCTCGCTGCTATATAGCTTCTTATACTCCTGGTCAACAAACTGATAGGCGAAGGGATAGTTAGGGTTAATATCTTTATATATTTTGGTAAGGCCCGCAAGAACGTCTTTTGTTTTACCGGCCTGTGTTTTAATGAGGATTACACCAAAATATTCACCTTCCTTTACGTCTATTATCACCGGCTTTATAGGTTCATGCAGCGATTGAGTATGATAATCTTTAAGCACCGCAATAATATGGCCCTTCTTTTTCCAGGCAGATACCCACTTACCTATCGGGTTTGTTAAATCCATTTGCTTTACGGCTTCCTCATTTACCATAAAAGCATCGGATGAATCGGTAGCAATAGCTGCTGAAAAATCGCGGCCATAGGCTAATTTCAATGCCATTATTTTTACAAAATCAAACCCTACAGATGCGGGCTTAAAGCCAACACTCGCGTTCTTTTCCTTCCCTTGCCAGTTGATATCATCGGCAACTACAAAGTTCATAGCATGAGGAGCTTCGGTACTACGGTCGACCATAGCAACACCAGGTATTTTCAGCGCCTGGTCTTTAAATAAAAGATAATTATCTTTTTTCATCAGCGTACCTTCAATACGTACGTAAATAAGATTTTCTCGATCGTAGCCTAAATGGGCGCTTTGAACATAATTGGTTTGTCGCGTTATAACCAGCGTGGCTATAAGCAGCACGATAGAAAGTACGAACTGAAAAACCGTTAACCCTTTTCTGAACCATATAGCGCCCTGGGTAAAACGGAGCACACCCTTTAAAATACGCACCGGTTGCAACGATGACAGGTAAAGTGCCGGATAAATGCCTGCAATAAAACCAGTAATCAGCGTGAGGCCAAACAGCGAAAGCCAGAAAGATATCTGTAGAAAAGGCGAGTTAAAGTCCTTGCCGGTAAAATGTGCAAACGCTGGTAATAATACAACTAACAACACAACAGATACCAGCATGGCCATGAACGAAAAAATGAGTGATTCGCCAAAAAACTGACCGATAAGACTGCCCCTGCCAGATCCTACCAC
The DNA here is from genome assembly GCF_034262375.1 of Mucilaginibacter sabulilitoris. Classification (NCBI taxonomy): domain Bacteria; kingdom Pseudomonadati; phylum Bacteroidota; class Sphingobacteriia; order Sphingobacteriales; family Sphingobacteriaceae; genus Mucilaginibacter; species Mucilaginibacter sabulilitoris. The sequence continues at coordinate 2,902,428 of NZ_CP139558.1, read as the reverse complement.
CTTGCGCACCCCCACTTCCTTTGCCCGTTTAACCGAGCGTGCTGTTGCCAGGTTCATGAAATTAATACATGCAATAATGAGTATGAAAATGGCGGCTTCACTGAAGATGCGTACATATTCAATTCGCCCCCCTTCGGGTTTTCCGTTTACAAAATTGCCGTGCAGGTATTGCTCGCCAAAACGCTGCAACCCTATTTGCGTTTGTACTCCAGGTATTTTATCCAGACGGGGCTGCAGGTACTGATTTATTTTGACCGACGTTCTTTCCGGATCGGCCGTTGGGGATAACACGATATAGGTTTGAAAACTATTGGATGACCATTCGAGTAACCTTTTTTGCGCATCCCAATTCAGTAAAAAATCAAATTTCAGGGAACTTTGCGCGGGTACATCCTCAAAAACCGCCGACACTACAAAGTTAAGTTTATTTTCATAACGTAAGCTTTTACCTATGGCCTGTTCAGGGCTATTAAAAAACATCGCTGCCATTTTTCGTGATATCGCAATACCGCTCATATCGTGCAGGGCGGTTTCGGCACTACCTGCAATAATGGGATAGTTAAATATCTTAAAAAAGTCCTTCCCGGCACGTGAGCCTTCAAGCTTCACTATTTTTTCGCCTACCTGAAATGTTTCGGCATGGCCCCATGGGAGTTCATAGCCTGTAGCATAATAAGCTTCATATTTTATTTCGGGGATGGCGTTTTTTATGTCCTCCATTAAAAAGTTCGGCTTATTATCCGCAAATTTTAACGGCGACAAATAAATGCCGTTTACCTTACCATTAACAGTTGTGGTTTGATAAATGGTATAAAGGTTTTTCCCGTTGGGATGAAAATTATCAATACGTTCTTCGTCCTGTACCCATAAAAAAATAAACAGACAGCAAGTTATGCCAAGGGCAAGGCCTGCTACATTAATCATGGTGTGTACCTTATGGCGCACCATATTACGCCAGGCAGTCTTGAAAAAGTTTTTTAGCATGATACTAAGGTTTAAAAAGTTTTTACAACCAGATTTTTGTAGGCTCCAGATGCACTGTTCCCCAGCCAAAAACCAACTGAACCGGTTTTAAGATCGGGGTCAAGTGTGCTATAAGTCATTACCGGTTTGGGCTGATCATTTACAAACACTGTGAGCATGCGCCCTTTCACTATAACTTTTACATGAAACCATGCCGTAAGTGGCAGTGAGGATTTGGCCTGGTATTTTTCGGCTTCATAATCCCACCAGTTAAACTCCGCCTTTTTTTTGGGCATATATTGTATAGCGTTAATAGTACCTGATGAACCCGGTCTGAAATAAAGCGTTTCATAATGATGAGCATCTGCTATGCGGAAAGCCATACCCACATAACCGGCCTTGCCTGTAGGCGAGGCAATATCAAGCTCAATAATACCGTCTTTAAAATGGAGTGTTTTGGGGTAAGCCACGCTGGCCGATTTGTAGTTGCCAAATTTCCTTTTCAGAATGAGCGCTTTTGCACTTGCATAGATGCCATATTCATAACTTAAGGTATCTGTTTTAGGGATGATCCATTCAGCCGGCTTTATGTTTGTGTAATTGTGTGTTACTGTCGCTTGCTGAGCAAACGAACGGCCGGCTATCATCAATAGTAATAATGCGAACCAGGTTTTCATGATCTTATTTTTTTAATGCGGTGATTGTTAAATTTTTCCAGTTTCCGTTTGAGCCGTTACCGGCCCAGTAGCCAATCATATTCCCCTGTAAATCAACCACTTGTTTTACCGTAAGCGAAGGCAGCGGATTGTGGTTGACAAATACACTTATCATGTTCCCCTTTATCTCCACCCGGGCATGAAACCATTGATCGGGATTTGGTACCGGATTTACCGGTTTTTCATATTGGTTGTTAAAATCGGTCCGTAGCTTTAACCAGTCAAACTGCGGGTTGGCTATATATTGCACCGCATGCAGTTTTCTTACCGGGTCGGTCGTCTTAAAATTGAACGGGCGGAAGTAAACCGCTTCATAGGTCGTATCATTAACTCCATGAAAGGCTATCCCGACAAAGCTTTGCTGAAGCAGGTCTCTGCCTTTAACATCAAACTCAATTGTACCTTCGGTAAACTGCCAACCGTTAATCCATGCTATACCGGGGCCTTCGGCTTCATTTACACTCACCACGATTGAATTATTATCTTTCGTGATGCTGACCGTTCTGTTATATGCTTTGAACTTTTCCGCTGCTTCATTATCGGGAGCTTTATTTTGTTGCCCAAAAGCGCAGGATAAGCAAAAAAGCAATGCTATTGTTGTTGATATTGTTTTCATGGTTCGGTAGTAATAGTTAGGTTAGCAAAATCTCCTGGAAGACCATCGGCATAAAGCCCAAACAGCCCATCGGTTCGTTCATTAAGTAAGGTAACTTCCAGAGAAGGTTTTGGCGAATGATTTACATAAACGCTTAACCTTTTATCTTTAAGCACAAGGGTAGCGTGAAACCATTCATCGGGGCGGGGTACCGGATTTACTGCATTTTCATAAACCAGCGGGTGTTCTTTACGCAGTACTGCATAATTATTATCGGGCAGGCTCATGTAAGCAACTGACCATTTTCTGCGCAGGGTATCTGCATGTCGGAAGTTAAACGGACGAAAATAAAGTATATCACAGGTATTGGTATCTATCCCATGAAAAGCAATACCTAAAAAACTTTTCAGGAATACATCTTTACCGCGCAGATCAACCTCAATTGTGCCCTGTTTAAAATTGACATCTTTGAGCCAAACGATACTGTTACAGCTTACCCCCCGTTTATTGTCATTATTAAGCTGCGTTACCTGTTTACCGGGATATATGATCAATTTATTTTCGGTTAACATACGGCTCAGGTCAAAAGCCTGCTGCTGGCCAAAAACCGTCCATATATTCCCTGTTAACAAAAATGTGAGTATAAAAACTATCTTCTTCATGATTTTTTATTTACCGTTTAAGTTTTCTCGTTTCAATTTCGCCAGCAGATTATCAAACCGCACCCAATAAATGTGGCAATCCTTTGGACTGGTACCTCTGGAATAAAACAGGTATTTACCGTCCGGGGTAACATATTCGCCCCATCGGTGCGCCACTCCGTCATTTATTTGCGGGCCAAGGCTTACGGGGTTTGTCCAGGTTTTATCGGGCTTATGAAAAGTGATATATAGCTCGCATTCAAAATCTTTAGTTTCTTTCGCGCTTACAATAATGTATGATTCGTCGGGCGACACATAAAAATCCCCTTCGAAACCCGGGGTATTCACAGGCGGGCCAAGACTTGTGATAGTGGTGTCTTTATCAGACATCCGCAGTTCGCAAATATCATAGGTATTAAAGTCCCGGCGGTTACCTTGGTGAGCATTACTGCCCACATAACTAACACCGCTTTGCGTAGGCATAAAATCATAAAGGCCATAGTCTTTCTGTAGATATATAGATGGTTCAGACCAGCCGTCTGCCTCTCGTCTGGACTGCCATACCCTTGAGTGCAACGTATCTGGCGTACCGCCGCCTAATAAATACAGTGTGTTACCATCTATTGAAAAAGTAGGTGCGTAATATTTTTCGTTCAGCACAAACGGGCCATTCCATTTTTTTCCTTCATATTTAAAATACCTGATCTTTGATGCTTTATTATCAAACCAGGTGTTATTTGAAGGGTAATAAAATTCTTTTCCGTCAGCCGAAAAAGCAACCCGGTCAAAAGCAAATGTATCGGCTTTGGTAAGTAATGTTTGTGCAAATATCTGCGGCTTATCTCCCGGTGGCTTTTGACTTAAATAAGCATCAGGAGTGTTCCATAAACTTGTTTGCGCGCTCAGGTTTACGCTTAAACCTAATAATGGGATCAGGAATAGATAAATCAGTTTTTTCATTTGGGTTCGGATAAGACAAATGGTTTATGATGAGGTGAATATGCGATCAGCCAGAAGCAAACTTATATTTGTTGGCTTATGGCAGCAATTCATTTATCATTCAAGTTTTTTCAAGTTGCATCATACTGAAAAACAGCACATTATATACTAACAGAAATTATCTATTTTGATGTCACGAAAAGCTGTAGAGATGCGTCTTGTTTTATAACTTTAACTTCAAAAAAAGCCTCCATGGATGCCTTTGCTATAAATCAATTATTGAAAATTATTGAGCAGCAACTTGACTGGGGCGATGCCAATGAATGGCAAAGCAAGGATTTTGAAAACCTGAACCTGCTCATCTTCAAAAAAACAAAGGTTTCACTCAGTGCAAGCACCCTACGCAGGATTTGGGGACGGGTAGAATACAACCATTTACCCAGTACTACTACACTTGATACACTGGCCGGATTTGCCGGTTTTGAAAACTGGCGGGTATTTACGCGGCAGCACAAACAAGCGGTGCATCCTGCTAACCATGAAAATATAGGATCACCTGCCCCTTCAAAAGAAAAAACAAATCGCGGTTTAAATGCGATATTGATAGTTATCATTGCTATTATTATTGCAACCCTGATAGCGATGTACATCAGGAAGCAGCCCGCACCGGTTAATGGAAAGGCATATTCATTTAGTTATAAGCCGGTTACGCGCGATATTCCAAATTCTGTAGTTTTTAGTTATGATGCCAAAACCTCACCTACCGACTCGGTTTACATACAACAATCGTGGGACCCGATGACGCGTACCCTGGTTGACCGAAACCGGCACCAACACACCTCGGTTTATTATCGTCCCGGCTCATACCATGCTAAATTAGTAGTTGATAAACAAATAGTTAAGGAACTCCCCCTCATTATAGCCACCAATGGCTGGCTGGGAATGATAGCGCATAAGCCCATTCCGGTTTACCTTAATAAGAGTGAATTTATTAAGCAGGATGCCATGGTGCTCCCGGTAGCAGCCATCCTGAAAAAGAACATAGAGCTTGAGCCTCAGCCACCTATAGTTGAGTTTTATAATGTGGGTAATTTTACACCCGTACCACTCAGCGATTTTTCTTTTAGTGTTGAGGTTAAAAACGGGTATTATGAAGGCGCCGCCACATGCCGGTTTATGGAAGTAGGGCTCATAACAGATCAGGTACCTATAGCTATCCCCCTATCCGCGAAGGGTTGCGTATCAGAACTTAACTTACTCGATGGGCACAACATGGTATCGGGCAAGAAAACGGATTTTTCGGGTTTTGGTATTGAATCGTCAGAATGGGTAAAGGTTACCTGCCGGAGTACTGCTTCCAAGATACAATATTACGTTAATGACAAGCTGGCCTATGAGTCGGTAATGCCTTCAAAAAAAATGAACATTGTTGGGCTGGCTTATACCTTTCAGGGCACCGGTTCCGTGCGAAAAATCGAATTAAAACGCGCAAATAGTGTTATTTTTAATGCATTTTAACAAAAAAAGCTCCTGTTTTGAGGAGCTTTTTGCATATTCTGAAAAATCAGATCAATTTTGGGGAACGGTTAGTGTTTTACGGGTTACGGTATAGGCACTAAAATAGCCCAGGCCACCTCCGGAGATATTACTCATCGGGTTTGAGGGGGCCGCGTTATTGCCATCGCCGGAGGCACCGGTAGTAAGGCTGAAAAAGTATTTATAAACCGCCGCGTCAATGCACTGCATCTCTACCATTAGCTGCTTACCTGCCCTGATCTCGCGGGCGGGGTCCTCATTATCATTATCATAGTTGAGGCGGCTGTTCACAGTTTGCCCGTTGGTAAATTCATCTTCATCAACAAAAACGGTTTTCTCCTTTTTGTTATCAATATATTGTACAAACCTGTAATAGTTTTGTATATCAGCAGGATCTTTATATTTAACCGTAGCAAGGCGCATTTTGCTGCCATCCTTATTGGTTGCAAATTCATCATTCACTACATAAATACTATCCAAACTTACCGGTTGAGGCATGGTGCTTGCAGAGGTGAACGTTTTATCGTTCAGCTTAACCTTTAAGTGATAGGTATGGCCAGGGATGCCGGTTAGTGCCGTGTTTTGGTAAACACCGGTACCGGTAGCTTCAAACTGATAAACAGTGCCGTCAGCTTCCACACTAACCTGGCCGCCACTTACGCCAATGAAGGTATTGTCGTCGGTAAATTTCTTCGACTGGCTTAACAGCACTTTGGCGCCGCCGGCTTCGTTGGTAACGGTGCCTTCAATCACGTATTTGGGGTCGCTGTTCTCCAGTTTCAGGTCTATCGCCTTTTCGCAGGAGCTAAACACGGCCAGCAGTATGAATAAGGCAGAAAAACGTGTAATATGCATGGTAATTAAAATTTAAAGTTATAAGTAATTGAGGGTACAAACGTAAATAAAGTGGTTTTTACCGCCTCTGTTCTGTTCGGATCATCTTTGTTATCTCTGAAAAATATGCGGTAGGCATTGCGGTTGCCGTATGCGTTATATAAACTAAAACTCAGCTCTGAGCTAAACTTTTTGGTTTTCTTTAGCTGTTTGGTAGCGCCAAGATCAAGCCTGTGATAGGCTGGCATCCTCGATCCGTTACGGTCTGAATACAGGTAGTAAGTAGCCCCATCAACCTGGTACTTGCCGCTGGGGTAAGTAACCGCATCACCGGTATAGAAAACAAAATTGGCAGATAATGTCCACTTTTCATTCAGTTTGTATATACCTACCACGGCCAGGTCATGTGTCCTGTCCTGCCGGGCATTATACCATTGATTGTCGTTAATACCATCAATAAGACGTTCTGATTTAGAGAGCGTATAGCTAACCCAACCCGTTAAACGACCGGTTTTTTTCTTAATATAGAATTCAGCTCCGTAAGCCCTGCCTTTGCCATACAGCAACTGGGTTTCAATTGGCTGATTGGTAAAAATATTGGCCCCATTACGATAATCGACCTGATTTTGTAGCAATTTATAGTAGGTTTCAACGGTAAACTCATATTTATGCTCGCTCAGGTCGCGATAGTATCCTACCGAAAACTGGTCGGCCAACTCGGGTTTAATAAGGTTGGTACTTGCTACCCATTTATCTGTAGGCGAACCCGGGGTTGAGTTACTGATGAGGTGCAGGTTTTGCGCGTTGCGAGCGTAAGATGCCTTAACCGAGCTTACATCATTCAGCTGAAACGCTGCGGCCACACGCGGCTCTGGATTTACATAAGTTTTAACCACCTGCCCCGAACTGTAACGTTTGGAATCGGTTATATCGCCGTTGGCATCAACATTATAATAAGTACCTGGCCCTATAACGCTAAAGGCCGATAAACGTACGCCATATGTTAAACTAAAGCGGTCGGTAGCTTTCCAGGTATCGCTTAGGTATGCGGCGTTATCCCAGGCAAAGCGGGTTTCCAGGTTTTGCGATACGACACCCGAGTTCCCCGTGGCCGATATTTCACCGGGTTTAATGGTATGGTAAACGCTGTTAATCCCAAAACTCAGCGAATGATTGTCGCCCAGTTCATATTGCATATCCTCTTTCAGGTTCCAGTCCCTGATGCGCGAGGTGATGTTGTAATTATTAACATCCTGTTTCAGGTGAATCTCATAATCATAATTACTGTAAATAAGCGATGTGTTGGAGAAGAAACGATTATTAAAAATGTGGTTCCATCGCAGCGTGCCTGTGGTGTTACCCCAATTAATACCGGCCACATTATCGGCCGATAATACATCCTTACCAAAATAGCCGGAAAGATAAATGCGGTCCCTGTCGCCCAAAACATAATTAGCCTTGGCATTCAAATCATAAAAATATAGCTTGCTGCGGTTTATGGTGGTATCCTTGGCAAATTTCAGGAACATATCGGCGTAAGTACGGCGTGCCGATATCAGGAATGATGATTTTCCCTTTTGAATAGGCCCTTCCACATTAAGCCTGGCCGCTATAACGCCCACGCCGCCGCTTACCCCAAACTTCTGGTTATTACCATCGTTCATTTTAACATCTATTACAGACGACAGCCTGCCGCCGTATTGTGCGGGCATATCGCCTTTATAAACGCTTACGTTCTTGATAGCATCGGAGTTAAACGTAGAAAAGAAACCAAGCAGGTGCGATGCGTTATATACCGTAGCCTCGTCAAGCATGAGCAAATTCTGATCGGTTGCCCCGCCGCGTACATAAAAGCCGCCGCTTCCCTCACCTGCAGATTTAATGCCGGGCAATAATTGTATGGTTTTAATTACGTCATGTTCGCCAAGCAATACCGGCACGTTGTTGATCTCCTTAATGCTAAGCTGTTCCACACCCATCTGGGGGCTTTTCAAATCACGTGCACCTTTCTGTGTAGCGGTTATGGTCACGGTCTCCAATTCCTGCGCGTTATCTTCGAGCGCAATATTCAGTTTTTTATCCTGGGTAAGCGAAACAGGTATAACAGCTGTTTTTTGACCTATGGCGCTAATTACTAACTGATGATCACCTGCCGGCAAGGTAAGTGAATAAAAACCATAGCCATTGGTCGCAGTTCCCTGGTTGCCGTCGGCTACACGAACAGTCGCACCGATCATGGTTTCACCAGACTGTTTGGATGTAACGGTCCCGCTGATGGTGTGTTTTCCTGCTGCCGGTTTTGCCGCCGGGCCGGCGACGGACTTTTTTAGCTTTTCGGCATCATAGCGTATCAGGATATCCTGGTCCAGTTGAGCATAGTTATAGGGGTAATTAGCAAGCGCCACATCAAGTACCTGTTTCAGGCTTTGCGCCTGCGCGTTAATGGTTAGTTTAACTTTACTGGCCGCAACGGCCTCGTTATAGGTAAACCGTACCCCACTGGCGGCTGTTAGCTTATCAAACGCCTGTTTAAGGGGTACATCATTAAAACTGAGAGTAACTGTTTTATCAAGGGGTGATTGTGCCAGGGCAGCCAAACTGCCTGCGGTAACTAAAGCCGAAATACAAAAAAATAATCTTAGTAACTGGTGTAATTTCATTAAAGGGTAAATCAGGTTAGGGAACCTTATCGGTCCGTTTTTTTTCATAACTTTAAGGGGTTTAATAATAACCGGTCATTAGTTTTCGAAGGCAATGACGGGCTAAAGCGTTAAATACTCGCCCGGTTCTGTTTCGCTGAACCGGGCTTTTTTTTCATAGGTGTGCAGGGCGATGCTAAAAGTTCATAGCTGTTTTGTTATTGGTAGTTGGTGTAAATAAATCATGTTGTTTAAAGGTGCAACAGGTAAGTTTCACCATGTTTTTCCCAGCGGGTTTCCATTACGGCGCACAGCTTATCAAGCGTGTGGTTTACTGGAGCTGTTGTTTGCAGTCGACCATAAAAGGCCTTTGCTGTTAATCCGGGCGCTAAACTGATATGGATACCATATTGTGTTTCCAACTCACTGCAAACCTGCTGTAATGAGGCTCCCTTAAAATCAAATATGCCTTTACGCTGATTTAAGAATTTAACCGCATCGGGATAATTTTCTGTTATGAGACGGGCCGTGGCTTTTTGGTATATGGTACGTTGATTGGCGGTAACCATTTCGGGCTGCTTAACCGTATTTGCCGACACCCCTACTTTGCCACTTACCACAGTAACCTCCACTGAGGCGGCTTTAGGATAGGCCCGTACATCAAAACTGGTGCCCAAAACCACTGTTTTTACCGCGCCCGATTGAATAACGAATGGATGGCTCTTATCATGCACCACCTCAAAATAGGCCTCGCCTTCAATATTTATATTACGTTGCTTGTCCCTGAATGTTTCGGGATAGCTTATGGTACTAGACGGACTGAGCCAAACGCGTGTACCATCGGGCAGATTTATCTGCCGGTGCTGGCCCGCAGCAGTGACCAGTTGCACCTGCTTTACCGGATCAACCAGGTTTAGCAACGGAACATGGTAAAACGCACCCAGACCAAATGCAAATACAACAGCTGCGGCAACAGCTATCCTGCGCCATAAATGAACCACTTTTACCGGCGCTTTCGGCTCTTCATCTATCCGGGCGTTAAGCGCATTTAAAATGGTTGACTTGATCTGATCCGCCGAGGTATATTTACTTTCGGATAGCAGTAACTCTTCGTCATTAAAATCAGCATACCATTGCTCAAACCACGCCTGTTCCTGGGGCGAGAGGGTGCCTGCAAGCCATGTATGCGCAAGTTCTTCGGGGTTAAAGCTGTTATTATCCATTTAAATTCTGGTGTCTTTACAGCTATAGTCAGCCAATGCCTGGTTTACCCTTAGTGATAATGAAAAAAAATTTACAGTATCTTTAAATCTTCTTCTCCATCGGGATGCGTCTTTTTACTTATGGTGGCTCAGTGTACTTTTATAACCGCACATTACTGTTCGGTTGTGATACAATATTCCTTTTATAAATAATCTTTAATCAGTTGATAAAAAATCATTTAAGATTTTGGAATGATTTTTAGGACATTGGATTACAACCATTTATATTATCCATAAAATGAAATCAATTTTTGTGTTCTCTTTATTTGCTATCCTGGTTTGCTCACAAAAAAATGCAGATGCACAAAACACTGTAGATACTTTAATAGACGCAGGGGGATATCGGCTACATTTCCATATTATCAGGGGAGCGGGTGTGCCGATACTATTTGAATCGGGCGGTGGAAACGATGGCACGGTTTGGAACCAACTACTGAATCCAATTGCCGGGATTACCGGCGCTACACTAATTACCTACGATAGGGCAGGTTTCGGAAAAAGTGAAATCGACACCAATAAACACGGAATTTTGAATGGTATCAAGGGCTTAGAAATTGCATTGAAAAAGTTGGGGTACGAAGGAAACATTATGCTGGCCGCCCATTCGCTCGGTGGCTTTTACGCCACTTTATATGCGTCAAGAAACCCGGAAAAAGTAAAAGCAGCTGTATTATTTGATGCTGCACACATGTGTTTTTACAACGACAAACGAGTAAAGGCTACTCAAGCCATTATTGACAGGCAAGTTAAATCTAAAAAAGACCCTGGTAATTATTATATATCAATGGATTTTTTAAATACTATAGAAGTGATGCGAAAAGCACCTTTCCCTTTAAATATTCCTGTTTTGGATATAGTATCTGATAAAACACCTTTTAGTGACTCTACCGATATTCGCGATTGGAAACGCTGTCACCAGGATTTTGGGGAGTCAAACCCAAATAGAAAAGGCATGATTGCTTATGGTACAGGCCATTACATTTTTGAGGATAACCCTGCTTTAGCAGTTGAGGCGATTGTAAATGAATATGCGTTACTGGTTAACGATGAAGAGCGCAACCGGCTTTTTAAACGTGCTTTCGAATACAGCTTTAAAGCTGAAAATGATGAAAAGAAAGCAGATATTGCCTATTACCATTCTGAAGAAGATATCAATTCTTGGGGATACCAGTTACTGCGCAGAGGCGAGAAGCAAAAAGCTCTGGAAGTATTTAAGCTGAATACTATGCTTCATCCCGAAAGTTTCAAGGTCTATTATAGTGAAGCTTATGCCTATGCCCAGCTGGGCGACGAGGAAAATGCCATAAAAAACTATAAACATTCGCTCGAATTAAATCCCCAAAACAGCGCCGCCGCCGAATACATCAGGCAGCATGAAACTAAGAAATGAAATATTTAAGATTTTATTTATGATAGTTATTTAGCCCTTTACGCTATCATAAGTGAAAATGGTAAGCCATTAAAAGCGAACTATCGTATTAAAAGTTTGTAACTTCAACCGCATTGACTTCTCCATATAGCATTACACATGTTTGATCAGTTTAAGCAAAAAGCTCCTCACCTTACCAACCGTATGGATGCCTATGCCGGTTTGTATGAACGTATTGAAGTACCTGCCAAGACCGTACTTTTAAAAGAAGGCCAGGTATCAAAACGGTCCTTCTTTATTGAAAAAGGCTGCCTCCGGATATGGTTTAACAATAATGGCCGCGATGTTACCTTTCAATTTGCGTTTGAAAATCAGGTTATATCATCGGCCGACAGTTTCATGAAGGGTATACCCAGCATGTTTACTATTGAAGCCATTGAGCCGTCAGTTATTCAGGTGCTCAGTAAAAAAAATTTCGACCTGATAATGACGGAATTAGGAGATGAGGCAGCTTTTTTAAAAACAATGATAGACGCCATGTTTGAGCGGCAGCTTTATTACATGCGCGAGTTTCTGTCCTTTATACGCGATACGCCCCAACAGCGCTATATTAATTTGCTAAAAGAGAAACCGCATTTGATTCAGCGGATACCGCAACATTATATCGCATCGTATTTGGGTATTACATCGGTTTCGCTTAGCCGTATCCGCAATAAGGTGATTAAAGAAAAAATACGCTGATTTCATTTCTTAACAATTGTTATCGTTGTTGTTACACCTGCTGCAGAAATTTGCTTAAAACAAAACAGAAATGAAAGCAGCAGTAATTACCAAATTGGGTGATATACCCCAATACAAAGATTTTCAGGAGCCTGCAGCAGGTGAAGGCGGCACCCTGATTGATGTAAAAGCGAGTGTACTCGAAAATTTTGACAAGGTAACGGTAAACGGCACTCATTACTCAAGTAAAAAACTATTCCCGCAGTTCCCGGCCATTGCAGGAACCGACGGAGTTGGCATGACGGAAGATGGCAGACTTGTAAGCTTTGGCGATATAAAGCGCCCATACGGTGCTTTTGCCGAAAAAACAATTGCAGGTTATACTTTTCCTGTTCCTGATGGCATTGACGCGGCGAGTGCGGCGGCTATTCCGCCATCAGTACTTACCTCGTTGTTGCCTTTAAAATATTCGGCCAAATTGCAGCCGGGCGAAACTGTTTTAATAAATGGGGCTACCGGAGTTTCGGGCAGGATAGCTGTACAGGTAGCCAAATTACTCGGCGCCGGTAAAGTAGTTGGAACGGGAAGGAATGAAGATTCATTGAAACTATTATCAACATTGGGAGCTGATGAGGTGATAAACCTGCAACAACCAGATAATCAGTTAGCCGAAGCATTTACAGCAGCGGCAGGAGAGAATGGATATGACGTTGTGATTGATTTTTTATGGGGACACCCGGCCGAAGTATTAATGAATACGTTTATCCCCGGGGAAGCCGGTTTTGCTAAACGAAGGATCCGATATATCCAGATAGGCGAAAAAGCGGGCTCCTCTGTCTCTCTTACAGGATCGGCTTTGCGTACTTCCGGTCTTGAATTAATGGGTATTGGAAAAATCCCGAATGAAGTGCTTGCCGATGAAATAAGCAATGTTTGGAACTGGATGAAGGAGGGTAAATTTTATATGGATATTGAGCGGGTGCCACTGAGCGCTATTGCAGAGGCCTGGCAGCGGGATGACCTGGCAGGAAAAAGACTGGTGATAATTCCGTAAAGTTATCTTCTCACAAAAAAATGTTGGAATACTATGATCGCTAATAACCAGGCCAAGCTGTCGCAAATTGATCATAAATTGTCGTATACAACCCTGTTCCATAGTTGTTTTTACTTGCATCTTTGTTAAAGCAACTAATCAATAACAGTGGAGCAGCTACCACCTGCAAAAAACGGGCGATACGAAAAGCCAAACGAGTAGGAACAAAAAAAATGATTTTTATGTCAGACAACAAAGTTTCATTGCACAGAGTTATTAAGGCTTCACCTGAAAAGGTATATCGCGCCTTTACCGAAACCACGGCTATCGCTTCCTGGTTGCCGCCTTATGGCTTTCTTTGTACCGTACACGACATGAACGTTCGGGTAGGCGGTACTTATAAAATGTCATTTCACAATTTTACAACCGGTAACAGCCATTCCTTTGGCGGAGAATATTTGGAAATAAAGCCAAATGAGTTCCTGAAATATACCGACAAATTTGATGACCCAAACCTACCTGGTGTCATGACTACTTCTGTCTGGCTTCAAAAAACTTCTGTAGGTACTGAATTAAAAGTGCTGCAGGAGGGAATACCTTCGATGATACCTGTCGAAATGTGTTACCTGGGCTGGCAGGAATCGTTGGAAAAACTGGTTAAACTGGTAGAACCTAATATCCCGGATGCCTGATGAGCTCCAAAATTCGTTTATCGTCAATTTGGTAAAAATTGGTCATCGTGAAATGTTATAGAAAAGCTTTTGGTATACCCGAAAAAAGTAAATTATTTACCAAGAAGATAAATCAAAATCGGAACGGATAAGTTGAGGCTTTGCCGAAGGGTACTTAATGCTTTGGTCATGTGGGCCTCAACCGTTTTTTCAGCAATGTTTAATTCGGCGGCTATCTGGGCATTGGTCTTATGTTCATCCCGGCTTAGCAGGAACACGATACGGCATTTTTCGGGCAACTGGCTTATGCTCTGTTCCAGCTGTGCCCTGAGTTCTTTTTCTGACAACCAGCGGTTGGTGCTGTCTTCGCCCAGCGGTGAGCTTATGGTAAGGTGTTCTATATGCTGCTTTTTACGGTATTGTTTATCAAGGTGATTAATGATGCGGTATTTAACCGCTACGGACAGATAGGTATTAATACTATGGGTAAGCTGTACAGATGCGCGGCGCTGCCAGAGGCTTAAAAACACCTCCTGCACTACTTCTTCGGCCTCATGCTCGTCGTTGAGCCGGTGCATGGCAACCGTAAAAAGCTTATCCCAGTACCTGTTATATAGTTCTGTAAACGCCCCCCGGTGGTCCTTTCGGATCAATTCTAATAGCTGATGATCAGTTGCTGTTTGGGGCTGGTAGCGCTGCATATTATGATATGACGATCAATTGCTGTATTCGTTACAAGCAAATATGCAAGTTTACGGGAAATCATTTGATACCCTATAGCTTAACTTTAAATAATAAGTTATTTCGCTATGCCGCGCTAAATAATGGTTAGCCGGGATTATTTGCCTTTTAACTGAACCATTACTCTGATGGTTTTCAGGATAATGCCCATATCGCTGTTGAAGTTAATAAACTTTCCTGTTTAAATGCGCTTACCCATATTACAAAAGGAGGTATCAGATAGTAGTACCATACCAAAACCTACCGGCGAATTTTACAGTGAAATTATATTTTATTTTTTGATATTATTTTTCGAGACAGGCAACCTAAGGCTATTTTCACAACGTATTGGAGTTATACTAATCTATTATTAACCATTAGTTTACAACACCAATGAAAATCAAAAAAAATCTACCCCTCGCAATTGTCGGCATTGCAGTAATGTTTGCCAGCTGGTCATGTTCAAAAAAGGATAACAACACTAACCCACCTCCTCAGGGCAATGCTGTTAAACTGGCTGCCAATGGAAAGTTTGGTAATATCATGACCGATTCAAAAGGAAAAACACTTTACTTTTTTGCAATTGATGCCAGCGGAAACTCCGGGTGCAGTGGCGATTGCAGTGTAGCATGGCCTACTTTTTACCAGGAAACCCTTACTTTAGATGATGGCCTTGACCCTAAAGATTTTGGCACTATTACCCGGACCGACGGCGCAAAACAAACCACCTATAAGGGTTGGCCGCTCTATTATTTCAAAAATGACACAAAAGCTGGTGATACCAACGGCGATGGCGTTGAAAGTGTTTGGTTTGTAGCCAAACCCGATTATACCGTTATGCTGGCCAATAATCAACTTACCGGTAACGATGGTGTGAAATATACCAGTCAGCTTAAACCCGGCCAGGAATTAACCCAATACATAGTTGATGATCGCGGACAAACCCTATATTCTTTTAGTCACGATAAATCAAAAACCAACAAATTTACCGCTCCCGATTTTAGCAATAATAAAGTTTGGCCTATAGACACGGTAGCATCAGTTCAAAATATACCGTCCATACTTGATAAAGCCGAATTCCAAACCATTACTGTATTTGGAAAAACACAATTGGTTTACAAGGGATGGCCGTTATATTACTTTGGCGCCGATGGTAATGTACGCGGCAGTAATAAAGGAGTATCTGTTCCTACACCGGGTACATGGCCCTATGTTAATAAAACAACAACAGTCGCTCCTAATTAAAACACCCAATAAAAAAAAGGCCTCCTTATTTTGAAGTAAGGAGGCCTTTTTTATTAAACAGGAAAGCTAATGCTTATAAGTGCAGCTCATAACTAAATGAATCTGGTTTACTGTATACGGTATACTGCGGCTGCGGTTTAGGGCCACAAGAATTTGAACCTACGCCCAGCGTATGCGCGCTTACCGTTAATACAGTAGCTTTACTTTTTGGTAAATCAATTTTATACTCAACCGGTTCCATTTCCTCATCGCTGTGTGGCTGTGCCGAAACCTGCAGTAAGCCCCCAACATGTTTAACCGTTAGTGATGTCCCGTTTTTTCCGCTTAGTTTAGCCCATCGGATATCTTCATGGTTGCCGTTTTCCATTGGTTTTTCGTAAGGTGTTACCTGCTGGTTTACGGTGCTTGAGTAAACGCTAACATCAAAGCCGCGCTTCCTGTCAGCATAGTTTTCCATTGGTCCGCGGCCGAAGTATGAAAACTGATCAAGCTCCTTTTTCAGGAACAGGCGTACACCCAAACGGGCCAGTACCACATTTGCATCGCTGAATGATACATCATTATCTGCTTTAATAACCCCATTTCCCAATATGGTATAGGTAACTTTATGATGCACGGTAAAACCTTGTTTACCCGTTCCGGTAAGATTAGCGCTGATCACCACTTTACCCGGCGTCGGCTGTGCCACTGTAATACCATCGGCTACCCAGGTGAGGGCTTTTATACCGGTCTTTTCCCAGCCTTTATCGGCCCACATATCATCATTGCGGTGTGGAGCGCGCCATAAATGCAGTTTTGGTCCGCCATCGTCCTCCAGTATGTTTTCACCATTCTTTTCCAGTTTGGTAAAGGTGCCTGCCTTTTTATCAAATTCAATTTTAAAATCTTTTCCCTTAATCCGTATTTCGTTACTGCCATTGAAGAGTTCAAGCGCCTGTTGTGCAGCAACGTCGGCAACTACAGGGGCCGGTATTACGGGCAATTCCAGTTGCTGGCTTGCAGCTTCAAAACCTTTTTTAGCCCACATTTTGTCTGCTATAGAAACAAAAGAAATGCGAATAAAATACTCTACGCCTGCTTTAAGTTTCGGGTTAATAATGTTGTAAGGAATTTTAATATCCTTTTCTTCACCCGGGTTCACTTTACCAATATCAAAATTCCCTTTTGTTGTTACCACACCGTTCTCGCTTAGCTCCCATTTACCCGCAAAACCATCAAGGTTAATAAACTGGTAACGGTTTTTAATGGTGACTATGCCATTCTTCAGATCCTTCGCCTTAACGTCTATCCACTGATAAGCATGTTTCAGCTCAGGATAATGCGGCTTGAGCGATCTGTCAGAAAACACCACGCCTTTATGAATAAAGTAATGATCGTTTGGGTATTCGCCAAAGCCACCGCCGAACGCTATGATCGGATGTTCGGGATTGCGCCTGTTCCAGATGCCCTGATCCTGCCATTCCCATATCGCGCCGCCCAAAAGCGTTGGGTATTTGTCAAACAGGTCGTTATATTCATCAACAGATCCCATAGAGTTAAACATGGCATGTGCATACTCGCACAGGTAAAACGGCTTGGTCAGTTTATCGCCCTTGGCATATTCTTCTACCTGCTGCAGTCCGGTGTACATATCACTTTCAATATCAGCCGGATTTTTTTCGCCCACACCAAAACCCTGGTAATGCGTAGGACGCGTAGGATCAAGTCTTTTCACCTCAGCAAGTGCCGCCCTGAAATTGGAGCCGCCGCTGCCGCACTCGTTCCCTAACGACCATATAATAACCGACGGATGGTTTTTAAAGTTCTGCACGTTGGCCACATTACGATCAATAATCGCATCTTTTATTCTGGGGTCTTCATTAAATTCATCCCAGGCGCCATGGCTTTCCAGGTTGGCCTCGGCTACCAGGTAAATACCATACTGATCGCACAGTTCATACCAGCGCGGATCATCAGAGTAGTGACAGGTACGCACATGGTTACAATTGGCCTGTTTGATCAGTACAATATCCCTAACCATTTGGTCTTCGGTAACGGCATGACCAACCTCGGGCCAGTTCTCGTGCCTGTTAACACCTTTGAGTTTTACCCGCTGGCCATTGATGGTAAATATGCGTCCTTTGATTTCAATAGTGCGGAAACCTGTACGTGAGGATATGGTTTCGGATGTGGTACCGCCGTTCTTTAAACTCAATACCGTAGTGTACAGCTTAGGAGTTTCGGCAGTCCACTTTTGCGGGTTATTGACCGGGAAGTTTAGTTTTACTGTAACCTCTTCGCCCGGCTTTAAGGCTGGCACATTGCCGGTTGCTCCTTTTACAACGGTACTGCCATTATACAACGTAGCAACCAGTTGCTTAGCGGCCATTGGGCTGCTGCTGTAATTTTTCACCTGTGCACTTACCTCAACTACGGCATTCTTATATTGTTTATCCAGATTAGTTTTTACAAAATAATCCCTGATGTGTTCCTGCGGGGCGCTCCAGAGTGTAACATTACGGAAGATACCACTTAACCGCCACATGTCCTGATCTTCCAGATAGGTGCCGGTAGTAAAGCGATAAACTTCTACAGCAACCATATTTTTGCCAGGTTGTACGTATTTGGTAATATCAAATTCGGCAGCATTACGGCTGTTTACGCTGTAGCCTACCTTTTTGCCATTAACCCATATAAAAAAGCCAGCGTCAACACCATCAAAGGTCATGAATATGCGGCGGCCATTCCAGTTGGCCGGCAGGTCAAAATCGCGCCTGTAACTGCCTACCGGGTTACGCTCTTTATAAGCGGTAAACTTTTTGGGCGGTTCGCTCATCACCCTCGGAAAATCCTTCTTAAAAATATAGTTATAATTACTATAGTATGGCGTACCATAGCCCTCTATCTGCCAGTTAGAGGGTACTTTAATATCTTTCCAGCCAGATACATCATAGGATGTTTTATAAAAATCAGCTGGGCGTTTCTGAGGCCAGTCTACCCAGTTAAATTTCCACATGCCGTTTAGGCTGCGGCTAAAAGATGAGGCGCGCCTGTTGGCCTTTAGCGCTTCCTGTAAATTGGCATACGGCATTAAAGAGGCGTGTGCGGGCTCTTTATTAATACCAATATTACGCGGGTCTTCAATTTCAGAGGGTACTGTGGCAGAGCCGCTAACAACGGTGTCGCGCAATTTAATGGCACTACCATTTGCTGACGCGGTCAAAGCAAGGCCCAAAAAGGCAGTAAAAAAAAGTAATTTTCTCATAGATTATGAAGGTTATTAAATTACCTGGCAGGCAGATAAGTTTTGGCTATAAATGGTTTACTCAATTAAGCGCGACTAATATACTGTATCATTAACATTTAAAACAGATATTATTTAAATTAAACAATAATG
The DNA here is from genome assembly GCF_034262375.1 of Mucilaginibacter sabulilitoris. Classification (NCBI taxonomy): domain Bacteria; kingdom Pseudomonadati; phylum Bacteroidota; class Sphingobacteriia; order Sphingobacteriales; family Sphingobacteriaceae; genus Mucilaginibacter; species Mucilaginibacter sabulilitoris. The sequence goes on along the minus strand of NZ_CP139558.1, from coordinate 2,883,169 downwards.
CCCCACTATTTATCATAGTGAGGCATTACATATTTGATAAAAATTCAATCGAAAAACCTAAACAGTGGTTAAGCCGCTCTGTTCTTGTTCGTATGCCAGCATTAACCGGCCCAATATCATCACCTCTTCATCCTCGATAATTCCATCGAGCTGAAACGGCACCATTGTACCGGTAACAAAATCATACTCAGCCTGATCTTTTATCTTTTGCCTTTTTAATATTTTATCGAGCTTATTTTCGCGTTCAAAAGGCAGGTTATTCTCCTTTATTTGCTGCCAGAAATAGTTAACAATATCGCCTGAACTTTCCTGAAAAAAGGAAAATACCCGGTTGCTTGTATAACTTAAACTTTCAACGCTTTTATACCGTGGGCCCGAATTAAGAACAGTTTTTTCCCATGACGAATAGGTGTCAATTAAGCGACACACATGACCCATATTCCAGTTTTCGGACGGAAACTTTTTAAAGGCATCTATGGCTATTTCTATTGCATTTGCTAAACTTTCGGCTTGTTGTATATAGACGGATCCTGGCATTTAATTTAATCAATGAAACCGCAAATATAGAAAGGCTTATACTCAAATTATTGGGTTATTTTATTCATTTTAAGGACTATGCTAACTTGTTTTATCGCTTTTCTATTTTTAAACATCTTACCGCCATTGCATAACACCATCGCCATGTTCCGGGGTGGTTTGTCCTTTTGTAATAACAGTTATCACTCGTTTATCAGCACCATCATCTACATTATATTTCTGCCCGTCGGCAGGTATGATCTTTAACGTCCATACATAAGAAAGAGCTATAGACTGATGATAGTCCTGGCCAATTAACAAGTATTTCCTATCGGGCGAAAAAACGGGCACACCCTCATTATCGCTGCTCTCCGTAACCTGCACCTGGCCACTGCCGTCTGCATTCATCATCCAGATGTGGTTACCGCCCCTAAACGCAATTTTTGTCCCATCAAGGCTTGTGGTGATACTCCCCCAGGTATTAAAATTCATTTGCTTAATCAGCGTTGCACTGGTGTAAGCGGTATTGGTACGGTATAAATTATTCCCCACTGAAAATACCAGCGTTTTATCAGGCATCCATGCTATATCGCCATTTATTTTTTTACCCTGAAAAGTTGCGAGGCTATGCAGAACCCGCCCCTGCAAATCGAGCAGAAAAATACCGTCATCATAAGTAGGCGGCACGGCTATCATTGATCCATCGGGCGAAAAAAGCGGCGAGGTAGGATTTGCATAGCCGCTGTTCCACTTAAATCTGTTAACAAGGGTACCATTGGCAACGTTGGTAATGGAATATTGCTCGGCATCGTAATCATTGTTATCACCTTCTGATATCAGCAACAATTTATTATCCGGACTTACATCCCAGCCATCGAGGTCAAGGTTTTCGGCCATGATGGTGCCCCTTTCGCCGGTTTGCAGATTGATAGAATGGGTACCCTCATCGGCCCAGTCATAATAAATGGTACCCGCACCAAGGTTAGTCGCCCCTCCAGGGCCAATACCCCCACCTGGTCCGGGCGAGTCTTTTTTACTACAGGCTGTTAGTATGAATACACAAAATAAAACAACCAGGCCCAAAAATCTATTTGCTTTCATGTGATTGATGTTTTTTAAGTAAAATTGGATTTCATCGAGCCTTAAAACAATACTCAAAAACCCGGAATTTTATCTACAGGTTTTTCGGTATTTTTTATTTTCGGGGCCGTATAAACATCTATTTTGAATAGTAAATACCTATTTTCATATTTTTTAGCAGGGAAAAGGATAATTATTGAATTGATGCAGCATACAGAACAGGAATTATCGGTGATTATTATCGAAGATCATTCTATAGTGATCGAGGGCCTTTGCAGTATTTTACAGGATCTGGATAATATACAGGTTGCCGGCACTTTCCTTAACGGAGAAAATGCCCTTGAATACCTGCAATCGGCCCGTCCCGATGTTGTGTTTCTGGATATCAGTTTGCCTGAAATGTCGGGCATTGAGGTATGCCGGGCCATAAAGCAAATAGACAGTTCTATCAAGATCATTGCGCTGAGCAATCATACCGAAAAAAGTGTAATTACCGAAATGATGCAAAGTGGCGCCAATGGCTATTTGTTAAAAAACACATCGAAACAGGATCTGGTATCGGCTATATTCCAGGTGCTCGACGGGCAATGCACCATTAATGGCGAAGTTCAGAAAATACTTTTTTCTCCGGGCACCTCATCAACAAATGCGCCCCGGCTTACCAAGAGGGAAAAAGAGATCCTGGAGCTTGTAAGCGACGGTATTACCACTAATGTTATAGCCGAACGCCTGTTCATCAGCCCGCAAACGGTAGAAACCCACCGCCGCAACCTCATGCAGAAGCTTGAAGTACATAACACCGCCGCCCTTATTAAAAAAGTAATGGAGCTAAATCTGATTGCCTGATCATACTCCCTGGATTTATTTAAGAGTCTTTTTGATAGCTTGCTCGGTGACAGCTGCCATAATTTTATAACCTGCCACGTTCGGGTGTACACCATCTATGGTAAGTTCGGCTTTCTGGCCGTTGCGTTCATCAACCAAAGGAGTAAAATAATCTAAAAGGGTCAGGTCATTTTCGGCGGAGTAAGCTTTTATCAATTTATTCAGGGCGATGATCTTTGGGGCAGGTTCCAACCCTTTTCGCCACGGATAATCAAATACGGGCAGGTAGGCGCATAAAATAACTTTTATCTGGTGCAGTTTAGCCAGTTCAACCATCGACTTAATATTGTCCATGATCCGCTCATTGGTTACATGCCCGGTATTACCTGCAATATCGTTGCTGCCCGCTAAAATAACCACTGCTTTAGGTTTAAGATCAATTACATCCTGCCTGAAACGGATAAGAAGCTGGGGCGATATCTGACCGCTGATACCCCTGTCAAGGTAAGGCCTGTCATTAAAAAATTCCGGAACCAGGACTTTCCAGCGTTCAAAAATAGAACTGCCTAAAAACACCACCCGTTTTTCACCTGGTTTTGGTTCGCCTAATTGCTTGTTTTCTTCTACATAATGCGACAAGGCTGCCCAGTCGTCTTTAAAATCTTCTTTTAAAGTTTGTACAGCGGCTTTATTTTTCAGGGAATCCTGGGCATAAACGCTAAAACCTGATAGCAGTACGGCCAATAGCAATAAGGTTAGTTTATTCATCTTTTTGTCCATCCTCAAAATTAATCGTTAGCGCTATATAAACAATCGTTAATCAATTGTTTTTAAGTTAACATTTCCTTTACAAGCCGGGGTTTAATTTGTGAAAGTTATACAAAACCAAACATCCCATGAAAAAACCTTTATTAACAATCTTTGCGTTTACGGCCATTGCACTTAGCGCCTGTAAAAAAGATCATCCTGTAAATGTTGTAGCCGAGTACCCGAATATGGCAGAAGCTGCTGATCCTAAACTGTTGATGACCACTCCCGATGGCGTAAAAGTTTATAACGGTGGTTTTGGCTCTGCCATCGCAGCCGACCATAAAGACCCCAACGTTTTTTATCTGTTAACCGACCGTGGTCCTAACGCAGCGGGCGCCGTTACCGATGCCATCATTTTCGGCAAAGCCGATTTTACTCCCGAAATAGGTAAATTCAGGTTAAAGGACGGCAAGCTGGTACTGGAACAAACCATTGAGTTAAAAAACGCGTCGGGCCAAAAGTTAAATGGCCTGCCAAACCCTGCCGGAGAAGGTGCAACAGGCGAAATCGCTTTTGACTTGAGCGGCAAACAAATAGCCCCAAGTATTGACGGTATTGATTCGGAAGGTATGGTTTTGGCAGCCGATGGCTCCTTTTGGATCAGCGACGAATACGGACCACATATTGTGCATTTTGATGCGTCAGGTAAAACCCTTGAACGTATAAATCCATTTGGTACTGGTACAGGCGGCCGTAAAATTCCACTTGTGTTTGCCAAACGCAAGCCAAACCGCGGAATGGAAGGCCTCACCATTACACCTGATGGAAAAACACTGATAGGCATGATGCAATCGCCTATGTTAAACCCAACCAAAGCCGCGGCGAGTAATTCAACTATATTACGCATACTAACTTTCGATATCCAGTCGGGCGCAACCAAGCAATATGCTTATGTAATGGACAATGTAACACTTACCGGTGTTAGCGATATTGTGGCCGTTAACAGTACCACCTTTTTAACCATTGAACGCGATGGCTTATACGGCGGCGCGCCAACAAATCCGGCGACTTTTAAAAAGGTATTTAAAATAAACATCGACGGAGCTACAGATATCTCAGACGCTGCTAATAGTGCTACTGGTAAGCTATACGGAGGTAAAACCGTAGAAGAATTGAATGACAATGCAGGTTTGCAGACGGCGGGCATTACCCCTGTATCCAAAACCCTTGTTCTTGATCTTTTGAAAGACCTGCCAACTGTTTATCCGCATGATAAAGCTGAAGGACTGGCATTGTTACCAGGTAATATACTGGCCATTTCAAACGATGATGATTTCGGCGTGCTGGATAATGGTAAAGGAGGCTTCAATCCTAAAATACTGCCAGCTACCAATTCGGTAGACCATAACCGTGTGTATTTTGTAAAAATCAAATTATAATAAAGCATTATAATCTGATTACAAAGAAGATAGATAAAATCCGTCCCGATAATGAGATGGATTTATCTTTTAATTTTCAATTGGTGTTTAAACTTTAAATACGGTGTTTTCACGGATTGACAACATTAATTCACCTGTCTACATTTGCGATAACAAGCACGAATATTATAATGCCTGCTAAAAGAAAAAAAAAGCCCTTAGTTATTCTGGAACTCCCTATTAAAACAGCTATTTTCTTCCTTATACTTTTTATAATGGTTTTTCAGCAGGAAACCCGTGAATTGGTAGATATGGTGCCAAATGCTCACCACATTGATTTAAAGCTTTTCACTAACCTTAAATCATTTGTTACTTTATTTAACAATATCGTGTTATACTTTAAAGGAATCTATTAAACATAAAATAGCCTGCCTGCGGGCCAAAAAAAATTAAGCATATTGTTGGTGATATGCTTAGTAAATGGTCTGACTGACCTCTATATAGGCATTATCCTTTAAACCGGATAATGCTTTTTTATTCTGCATAAACTTATGCAATAGCAGTTAAATCTTTACATACAATCAGCTATCATATTGCTCCAAACATTTTTTTAATCGTAAAATTAAATATACTTTAAACCCGTTTATCATATTCCAATACAACCTATGTTTAGTCACGTTAAAATTAGCCTGAGTACGCTGTTTGTGTTACTCATAACGTTTTATGCCAACGCGCAGTTAAAACTACCCAATGTTATTACCAGCAATATGGTACTGCAACAACAGCAGCCAGTACCTGTCTGGGGCTGGGCGGGTAAAGGAGCCACGGTATCGGTACAATTTGGAGGTCAGGAAAAAAGCACAAAAGCCGATGAAAATGGGTACTGGAAAATAAGCCTGTCATCTTTAAAAGCATCTGCAGAACCTGCACAAATGACTATTATTTCTGCCGGGCAAACAATAACGTTGAATAACATACTGGTTGGCGAAGTATGGCTATGTTCCGGCCAATCAAATATGGAATACCCGATGAAGAAAGGCTATTCCAGAACACCACCGGCAAGGGGGGCGGATAGCGCCGCGATGGAACTTTCGGTTAATAACCCACAGATACGTTTGTTTAATGTTAAAAGAGATCTTAGCGGCCCTGATGTGGTAACTACAGGCTGGCAGGAATGCAAAGGTGAAGCGCTGGAGCAGTTTTCGGCCCTGGGCTATTTTTTTGCTAAAAACATACAAAATAAATTACAGGTGCCTATTGGTATCCTATTTACATCATGGGGAGGCACTCAAATTGAACCATGGACGCCTGTATCAGCCTACCTCAAAATGCCGGCTTTTAAAGACGAAGCCACTAAAACCCCAAAGCTGATGAATGGTGTTGAACCCGGTAAAATTTATAACAGCATGGTAAAACCATTAGCCCCTTACGCACTTAAAGGCTTTTTATGGTACCAGGGCGAATCAAATGTGGTTACGGAAGACAGCATTCGTTATGCCGACAAAATGCAAGCCCTTATTGAAAGCTGGCGCGAAGCCTGGGGCAATAATAAGCTCCCCTTTTATGACGTAATGCTGGCCCCTCATTATTATACCCACCGTAAAGACAAGCTTCCGCATAACTCCGAAACGTTACCATTGATTTGGGAAGCCCAAACCGCCGCACTTGCCATCCCCAATACCGAAATAGTAACGGTAAGTGATTTGGTAGATAACCTGGACGATATCCACCCATCCTATAAATGGGAAGTAGGCCGCCGGATGGCCGCATTGGTATTATCAAAAAAATATGGCTATAAAAACATGGAGTTTACCGGGCCACGGTTTAAAAGCATGCAAGTAAAAGGTGATAAAATTGTCTTAACATTCACACACTCCAAAGGTCTTAAAACCAGCGATGGCCAACCTGTAAACTGGCTCACTATTGCAGGCAATGATGGAAAGTTTGTTGATGCCAAAGCAGAGATTGAAGGCGACAAAGTAAGTGTTTCGAGCCCACAGGTTACTGAGCCTAAGCAAGTGCGTTTAGGATGGAATGAAATTGCAGAGCCAAACCTCGTTAACGGAGCTGGGCTTCCGGCCGTTCCGTTCAGAACGGATCACACTAAATGGGCTTACCAATTACCGTAAAATCAAACCTTTTAAAATTAACAAAGGCATCTGTTTTTACACAGATGCCTTTGTTAAATGGATCAATTATTTAATAGTTACTTTGATTATACCGGGTATAGCCGGCAGAGTAGTGAAAGCATTGGGGTTAGGCACCGCTGTAATAGGCAGGCTTTCTTTAAGTGGTGTACCTGCGAGGTTAAACTGAGTAATACCAGCGCCCGGAAACTGATTAATAGCTGTACCATCATCATATAGCTGGATGCTTGACGAGATATCGCCTTTTGTAGTAGCATCAACACCGTTACCAACTGTGGCAAAAAACCAATCGTTTGAGAACCCGTACATGGTTGCAATAGCCAAACGGTCGCCGGGCGAAACAGAAATCTCTTGCGATACGCTTCCACCTGCCTGCCCTCCTATTGTAGGAAGTAAAACTTTTGTGGTAGCTGCAGCAACAGTGTAAACTGCTTTAATTCCTGATTTTCCTTTTAAATATGCAGCTAAAGTATCGGGATTCCCTTGCTGGGCAATTGCTCTTAAGCCCTGCATCCTGTCGTTTTCCCCGGTTTTATAAATAGGGTTATCCACGCCGTTGTACACAACAATTAATACCGGCGAAAGTGGTGTAAAAATACCGGTTATGGTTTTTACATAAGCGCTGAGCTGGGTGTTATCACCCGCTTCGGCAATACCGGTAAGGCCATTCGCCGTAGGCTTACCGCTGGTGTATAATGGCGCTGTGTTTTGCAGAGTTCCGCCAACGATGTAGGATACAGCCCAAACTCCCGGACTAAGCGGTGTTTCGTTCGCAGTACCGCCCGAAATATTTTGCAGCGTTAACATAAACACTGAGTTGCCTTTATACTTTAAAGTCGCTTTCACCAGTTTTGACGCGGATAAGTACTTATTACCCTGGGCATCGGTCCCGTTCACTTCGGTAATATTCTTATTATCGGCAACGCCGGGATGATTTACCGAAGCGCCCGGCGCCTGGTTAATGCGTGTTCCGTTATCCCATAGTTTTACCTGGTCAGATACGTCACCTTCAATGGGTGCTCCTTTGGCATCGTAAACCTGTATCCCCGGATTAGCCGGCGCAAAAAACAAATCGTTCGACCAGCCATACATGGTTGCGAAAGTAATGGCCTCGCCTTTGGCAGCAGAAAACTCAACAGTAGTTGATTGTCCCGGTAAAATAAGCGCCGGAGAACCTGTTCCCTGAAAAGTTCCGGATTCAACCAGTGGTTTAGAGTTTAAAACATTTTCTACAGTGATGGTCGCCTTCTGGCTTTCGTTAGATGGATTACTGTCGTTATTTTTTTTACATGCCGCAAAAACAAATGGCACTAATGCCACGGCAGACCAATTGGTGATTTTTTTAAAGTTCATAGTGTATATTTTTCCTGTTTTGTCGGGAAAAGAAATACATCCTTACAATAAATTTCAACTTAAATTGATGACATGCCAACTCCGTATTTTACCTGATAGAATTATATAAAGTTTACTGATATTATTTCACTTTTATTTAAATTTGTTGTTACAGTAATTTAACACAGGCGCATGACCGGTAAAAATTTAGTCAATGTTCTTATTTTTACATTTGCCGTATTGATGGTTTTGCTGCGTCCTTATGCGGCTTACCAGATCTCCATGCGGGCCGATTTCGCCACTAATTCCACTAAAGTTAATTCGCTGCTGCAACGACTTATTAAAAAGAAAGAAGAGCATCACTCTTCTGAAGCTGATCATATCAAGGCGGTTTCCCCATCTAAAACAATAATGCCTTTGCCGGTACTTTTACTGCTTTTCTTATCCTCAAAATTTATCTTTTTACTTACAACTGTTAAGAGATATGCGAAGAGTAATACCATTTTCCAGATTTCTCCTCCGGATAAATACTACCTCCGGTTATCTAAAATTCAATTATGATTATCATGATCATTTGAATAGCATAGCAATATTTTTTTAACCAATTCTTAAACTTATTTAAAACGAGCCTTCACGCGCGGTATCGTATTTAAAGACTTAATTCAATTATATGAAACCATATTATTTAGCAATTACTATATTATCATTCATTAGTATACTGACCTCCTGCAGCCCTAAAGTACCACGCCCGGATCATATTATCATTGTTATGGAAGAGAACCATGGTTATGACGAAGTGATCAATTCACCTAATGCTCCGTTTATAACGCAATTAGCAAAGGAAGGTGCTTTGTTTACAGATGCTCATGGCGTTACCCATCCCAGCCAACCTAATTACCTGGCCATATTTTCGGGGAGCACCCAGGGGGTAACCGATGATAAATGCCTTGATAATGAAACGCCCTATACTACACCTAATCTGGCCGCTTCACTTATTAGTAAAGGGTTTACTTTTAAAGGTTTCGCACATACCATGCCATCTGTGGGTTACCTTGATTGTGAATATTTAAAAAGTAGTTTAACGGGTGCATCCTTATATGCCAGGAAACATGCACCCTGGGTAAACTGGCAGGGCGATGGGACAAATAATATACCTGAAACCTTAAGCCTGCCGATGACATCGTTCCCGAAAGATTTCCATAAGCTGCCAACCGTTGCATTTGTCATTCCGGATATGGACAACGACATGCACAACATCGGCGCGCCAGGTGATAGCGCGGCCATACGAAGGGGCGATCAATGGTTAAAAGAAAACCTGGAAGCTTATGCAAAATGGGCAAAAACACATAACAGCTTGCTCATAGTAACCTTTGATGAAGATGATTTTAAACCTGTAAATCATATTCCAACCATGTTTATAGGGCAAATGATTAAGCCCGGTAAATATGACGACCGCATTAATCATTACAATGTACTGCACACTATAGAGGCCATGTACGATCTCCCGATTGCTGATACAACCAACGCGGAGGCAATAAAAGGTATATGGAAATAACAGATCGGGCAATTATTAAACCGATATGAAGAATCAATGTCATTCATGAAAAAGCTTATTTTTTCTCTTTTAATCATAAACTTGGCTGCACAGGCCCAGGAAAAAGTTCAATGGCCCGGCCACAAAAAAGCTGTTATCGTGCTTACCTATGATGATGCGCTTAAATCGCAGCTAAATATAGCTGTACCCCAGCTGAAAGCCGCCCACTTAACGGCAACTTTTTTCCTGACTGGCGATATTGACAGTCAAACCATTTCCGAGTGGCGCAAACTCAGTAAAAAGGGATTTGAACTGGCTAACCATACCATATTTCATCCCTGTCTTAGTACAGATGATAATCCGGTGGTTTCTGATAAATACACGCCTTACAGCATTATTCGCGAAATTGAAGTTATGAACCATTTTCTGTACGCGGTAGACGGGAAGAACAGTCGTACTTATGCTTATCCCTGCGCCGAAACAACGGTTGGCACAAAAGATTATGTAGATACACTCCGGAAATATGATCTGGTTAAATATGCGCGCGTTGGTGGCGATATCAATTCGGTCATAACCGATTTTAAACATTTAGACCCTTTACAAGTCCCCTCTTTCGGACTGGAAGATAATACTCCAGCAACCCAACTCATTGCTTTTGTAAAAAGCGTTCAGCAAAGCGGCGGTATGGGAGTTATCATGTTTCACGGCGTAGGTGGCGACTATATTACAACCTCATCAGCCGCGCACCAGGAATTGCTGAATTACCTTAAAGAAAATAAGAAAACTTTATGGATAACTACATTTCAAAAAGCAATGGATTATGCGATGAAGCCCAATAAATAACAATTCGTTTTATAGAGGGGAAGATAAATCATCTCCCTCTCTATAATTAAGATAAAACTCTGGTTAAGGAACAAATGCGATCATCAGCACGTTAAGTTTACAGATATCCTGATAGTCGAAACCAGTACACACAATAGCAAAATTTTATAACGACCATGTTTGATGTAAATAATTTAGATTTCCTAAATGATACGAATCCGCTTGTTGTATTAATGTGCGGTATAACAGGATCTGGTAAAACAACATTTGCCCGGCAATTGGAGGAAAAAGGTTTTATAAGGCTTTCTATTGATGAAGAAATATGGGCCAACAACGGCCGCTACGGAATTGATTATCCGGTTGAAATGTACGGACAACTAAGCCAAACGGCCGAACTTAAATTACGTGAGCAATTATTACATCTTCTGAAAGAAAGACGCAATGTGGTAATTGATTTTAGCTTTTGGCAGCGGGAAAAAAGATTGCTATATAAAAAGCTTATTGAAGATGCAGGCGGAAGCTGGAAACTTATCTATTTAAAAGTACATCCGGATGAGTTGCGAAAAAGGCTGCTGTTGCGAAGCGAACGATTTGACGCCAATGCTTCATTCAAAATTACAGAAGAACTGTTAACCTCCTATCTCAACGGATTTGAAGAGCCACAAAATGAAGGAGAAATTGTGATAGAAGCTTAAAGCAAAAAGTGGCACTACGTATAGCGCCACTTTTTAGATTTATCGATAAAAATATCCGGTTTTCCTACAAGGGCTCGAACCTCAATCTTCAGAGCCAGAATCTGACGTGCTACCATTACACCATAGGAAAAAGCGTACGTAAATGCTCGCGCGTTATTGTAATGCAAATATATAACCTGTGGGTTTATTACACAAAACCGAGATGTATTTTATATTTAAAGGGATAAAATTGAATGGTCTGTAACAAGAAATTCCTTCTGAAATTCAAAGAGATTTCTGGTACCCCCAACAGAAGTGTTGCCAAATGAGTTTCTAACAGATTTAAAGAAAATCGTGTTTTAGGCAGCTATGGAGTGAGTTGAAAAGTCAAGGTCGGATTATTGTCGAATCAATCATAATAGACCGTGGGGATATTATTAGTTTAGCAAGACGTTTTATTACTGCTCAATTATTATTTTTCTTCACAAGTTTGTTCAAGACTTAAAAATGTACGTCTACGCAAACAAAAAGAAATTTTTCTCTGAACAGACAAGGACATTGTAAGTGGATCATTATTTGAGGTCAGAATTATTTATTTTCAATAACATAAAGATTGATATGAAACTCTCTATAAAAGCTGAAAACATCTTGGCGCAAATCCACGCTAAAACTAAGTTAGGGGACTTACGAAAAATTGCTAAGGATATCAAAAAGGATCAAGAATTGGCTATGGAACTATGGTCAACCGGGAGTTTTTTGCCCAGGCAATTAGCCATCTTGATTATTGATAATAAGCTTCTTTCCCAAGATTTGATTAATAAACTTGATAAGGATATGCAGAGTCATCCATTTGATGAGCGAAATCAGCTAATAGATTGGCTAATGGCCAATCAGCTCACTAAGGATAAAAAGACAATTGTCCTGATCCAGTCTTGGGAAAATAGCTCTTCTTCACTTCAAAGACGAACTTATTGGTACTATCAAGCAAGATTGAGATGGATGGGACATACGCATTCAGAAAATACGCCCGACTTACTTTCAGCAATTGAGACCAGTATTACCTTAGAAGAGCCTGAGGTTCAATGGGCGATGAATTTCACCGCAGGTTGGATTGGAGTTTATGAAAAACAGTATAGAAATAGGTGTGTCGCTCTTGGCGAGAAAACGGGTCTTTATAAAGGTGAAATGGTATCAAAAGGCTGTACTCCCAATTACTTGCCAGAATTTATTGCGATGGAAAGCAACAAACGAAATATATAATTAACTGTGACACCAGTGCAACTAAAAGAAATGACAACTTGTAACATGGATTTTGCTTCAGGCGGGCTGAAGTACAAACTTGGAGCTTCGTGCATTAACCAACTTCAGGATAAGCATTTTATTAATCATCAAATTCGACAGCGTTTATTGTTTTAGATGCCCAAGAAGTAATTGATATCCTGATATCCTTCTTTTCCTCAATTGTCAATCCCCGCTTTAAAGGCAATATCCAATGTGTAGTATTTTTAAAATATAAAAGTAAACCAACCATACCTATTTCAACATCTATCTCTGCTAATCTATCCTGGTCAATCACATATATAGTGCCTGATCTACCGTTCATCTTTAAATAGACTCCATTCTCTTTTTTTAGAAGTGAATTAACATTGTCTCTTTGATGCCTCTCCGCAACCCAGGTTTCTTTGATTCTTTCTGAGATATAATGCTGAAAATGATTGTCGTCAAACTTTATAGTTGTCCACCCAAACGGAGTTTTTGATTTTAAGTCTTTCTGATTACGGCCAATTTGTTTCAAACAATAATTTGACAACTCCGATAAGTTCATTGCATTAGCGGCATCAGCAAGTCTTTGCCAATACTCTTCCGAAAAATAATGGTCTGTTTCTACTGTCAATTCAATTAGGCTCTCAAGTGTCAAGGCCCATTCATCCTGTTTAAGATAATCAGTAGCATTTAAATATTGTCTTTGATCTTTATAGAAATCAGGTATATAATCAATTAAATAGCTCAACTGTTTTTCCACGCTTAATTGAGATAGATCCTCGTTTTTCTTTTTAAAGAGATTGAACAACTGCATATTTATAAATATAAATATTCTGAGTAACAGCTGAAATTTATCGCATAAAAAAAGTAGCCAATAAAATTGGCTACTTGTCATAAATTGTACCCAGCGCCGGAGTCGAACCGGCATAAATGGCTTTAATGTTTTCCTGCATGGGCTCGAACCACGATCGTCTGAACCAGAATCAGAAGTGCTACCATTACACCACAGGAAAGTGGCTGCAAATATACTGCCTCTCGCCTTATAAAACAATGGTCACGTGTCAGTTATTGGTTATATTATTTATGTGGCACCAGCTTTAAAAGCCACTGTGCTACATCATTTGCAGCTTTATCGTTTTCAAAGCCTAATGCAGCGGGAAGCCTGCCGTTGGTGTATTCGTTATACAACCATGGGTCGCCCACAGCTACCACTGTACCTTTGCCATATTTGGCGCTGGCTATAATAGTGGCGTTGTCCTTGTTTTTCAAAACTGATTTTGCGGGGCCGCTTACGCTTATGGAGCATACATCTTTCATGTATATTTTACCGGCAGTTTTAAATATGGCGTTGCCGGCTGTTTTTACGCCGCCATCCTCAAAGTGGGCATCGTCAATAACATGATTTGTTAATTCGTTATTAAAATTGACGCCAAACTTGTTGGCCAGCGTGTTAAAATGCGGCAATTCTACATTGGCGCTGTCATTAGCCATCATTAACAGCACACCGCCCTTTTTTACCCATGCTGCAATCTCATCAGCATCTTTAGGCTGAATATAATTGGGGTTTGGATTTTCTTTTTTACTATCGGGATCGACAATAATGTAAATAGCATTATTATTTAAATTTTGAGCGGTAGGTGCTTCGCCCAGCGTATCGAGTTTTGCGCCTTGCTTTGTAAAAGCCTCTCCAAAAATAGAGAAACCGTTACTATTCGTTTCGTTCCACATATAATGGAAGCGTTTCAGTTGACCGGTTTTATCTTTATGTACTTCGTGGTTAAAATAATAATCGAGGGTAACAGTTTGGGCGCCGGCCGCCAATCCAGAGCCCATTAACAAGGTTATTATGCTTAATTTCAGTTTCATAATTGGATATTTTAACAAATAATTCAGTCGTTTTAACAAATTATACACCGCCAAATATAGAAAACCCGCCATCCACGCAAATCATTGATCCGGTTACAAATGCCGAAGCATCACTGAGCAACCAGGTGAGTGCCCCCTTCAATTCATCGGCATGACCGAAGCGTTTAAACGGTGTTTGCTTGATCACCAGTTCGCCCCTTGGGGTATAACCGCCTTCGGGTTTGGTAAGCAGGTAACGGTTTTGCTCGGTAAGGAAAAATCCAGGTGCAAGGGCGTTCATCCTGATCTTGTCGCCGTAACGGTTGGCCAGCTCCACCGCGAACCACTGGTTATAGCAATCAACCGCAGCTTTACCAATATTGTAGCCCAATACTTTGGTAATGGCACGCTTGGAGTTCATAGAGGATATATTTACGATACTGCCCGCTCCTGCGGTTTTAGCAATAGCCTCGCCAAATACCTGGGTTGGTATAATGGTTCCCCAGGTGTTTAGGTCCATTACCTTTTTCATACCGGCTATGTTCATTTTAAAAATATCCTCTTCGGGTGCTAAAACCCCTTCGGGCATATTGCCGCCGGCGCCATTCACCAGGCCATCAACTTTGCCAAAAGCATCAACTATTTTATTTTTGGCAGCTATCAACTCGTCTTCGTCAAGTACGTCGGCAACCAGGGCAATGGCTTTACCGCCGTTTTTATTAATAGCATCAGCACGCTCTTCGGCAACCTGCTGGTTGCGGCCAAGTATACCTACCGCGCCGCCGGCTTCAACAATAGCATTTACAAAGGCGTTGCCCAGTATGCCCGTACCGCCGGTTACTACAATTACTTTGTCGGCTAATGAAAATGAATTTTCCAATGTTTTATATTTTTAGGATGATAGATTGATTTTTATCTGAGATCGGGTATGGCAATAGCGTCCATATCGGTATAGTCGAGGTTTTCGCCTGCCATTCCCCAGATAAAGCTGTAGCTGGCTGTTCCGCTGCCGGAGTGGATACTCCACGGCGGCGATACCACCGCATCGTAATTATCCATCAGGATATGGCGTGTTTCCTGACCTTCGCCCATATAATGAAATATTTTTTGACCCGCTGGTACATCAAAATAAAAATAGGCTTCCATACGGCGGTCATGCACGTGCGATGGCATGGTATTCCATACACTGCCTTCGTGCAGTATAGTAAGCCCCATAACCAACTGACAGCTTTTTATACCCTCCAGGTGAATATATTTATTAATGGTACGTTTGTTGGCGGTTTCATTTGAGCCGGTGTGCACTTTAGCAGCATCGGCATTGGTCATTAATGTGGTAGGATATACCGTATGGGCCGGCGCCGAAAGGATATAGAATACCGCAGGCTGGGCGCTGTTTTTGCTGGCAAACGATACACTTTTTGTACCCTTGCCAATATAAAGGCAATCAAGCTTATTTACCTGAAATGTTTTTCCGTCGGCAGTAACCTCGCCATCACCGGCTACGTTAATAATACCAATTTCGCGGCGTTCCAAAAAATAATCGGCACGCAGGTTTGGATAGTTTTCCAGTTCAACCGACTTGGTTACAGGATGGGCCGCTCCTACTATCATTCGGTCATAATGGGTATAAGTGCAATTCAGCTTATCGGTTTGCACCAGCTGATCAATCAAAAACCGCTCTCTGATTTTCGCTGTCTGATAACTTTTAAAATCTTCGGGATGTACGCTATGTATTACTTTCAAGGCTTTTATATTTTGGTAAGGCAATTCTACAACCTATCTTTTTTAAATCAAAAGTATTCGGCAGTTTATTCTACTCAAACGATTGCGCTGGCTAATTTGCCCCTAAATAAAAGGCATAAAAAAAGCCGCTGACACATATATCAGCGGCTCCTCAAAATTATTTTACCTGTTAATTAGTCTTCGTTAACAAACGAACGCAGCATCCAGGTATTTTTTTCATTAAACTGCATAAAGGCATTCACCATATCGTTACTTCCATCGTCACCGGCTTTGGCAGTAATCTCCATGATCTCTCTTTCTTTTGCAATTAAAATCGCCAGGTCGTCAATAATGGCTTTAACCATTTTGGTATCTTTTAAACCAATGGTTTGAATTTCCTTAATTTGAGACGTTTCAATATAGTCTTTAAAAGTGCTGTATGGCGGTTTGCCCAAAGTAAGTATACGCTCGGCAAGCTCATCAATGGTAGTAAGCGCGGCGGTATATAATTCTTCGAACTTTAAATGCAGGGTAAAAAAGTTTTGCCCTTTAATGTTCCAGTGGCAGCCGCGTACTTTTTGATAGTAAATGTGATAGTTGGCCAGCA
Organism: Mucilaginibacter sabulilitoris; assembly: GCF_034262375.1. NCBI lineage: Bacteria > Pseudomonadati > Bacteroidota > Sphingobacteriia > Sphingobacteriales > Sphingobacteriaceae > Mucilaginibacter > Mucilaginibacter sabulilitoris. Next base: position 2,866,634 of record NZ_CP139558.1, on the reverse strand, counting down.
GATCATTCAAATGGTCAACAACGGGTTTTACTTTACCTTCTTCCAGGCTTATTTCTTTAGCGTTCATATGTAAATAGTGATTTTATTGTTAAACATCGGCTCAGTTGCAATGTTTGGTAAATATAAGCAGTTTTGATTTTAATACCCATATTTGCAAACTTTATGACAAAGCTGCTACCTTTTATTAACGAACAATTTGACTGGCCAATATGGCGCATGGAAATTGACAGTTTAAGCGGCATTTTGTTTGTTGAATTAAGAAACAGCGAAGAAAAAAAAGTAGCATTTGGCGCCGTAGACCTTCATAACGGTCAAATTTTTTTCAGGGATGCTACTACTCCTGAGCGGTGGCTTACCGGTGTAGAGGCGGCTTATAACGGTGTACTGCTGGTACACAATTATTTATCAGGAACCGGCCCCGTACATAAAGGGCTTATTGCTATTGATGGTACATCGGGCAAAACAATATGGAGTAATTACACCCTGGCTTTTGATCACCTGTCTGTCAACGGTCCGGTTGTTTATAACGCTCAGATACAGCCTAAAAAGTTATTTCTGGCCGATGTTAAAACCGGGGAAATATTAAGGGCATATCAGCCTGTGCTTGATACAGCTTTGGATAACGGCATAAGCGTACCGCAAATGATGCCTGCACATTTTTTGCACAACTTGCAATTAACAGAAACCGAGTCGTATGGAAATACGATACATTATATGGAGCACAATTACTATAGAATTGTATCTTTGCACACGTTTTTTCAGCAAAAATTAAAACAGCATTTATATATTATTAACATCGACGGCGCAATTGTTTACCAGGATTTGTTGAACAGCCATATACAAAAATTGCAGCCGGAGGCGTTTGTAGTACATAAGAATAAACTGATCTATTTAAAAGACAGATCAACGTTAATAGTTTTGAACTTATAAGTTACTGTATTATAATTTATTATGAAATTAAAGATTTTTTTATTGATCGCTCCCCTACTTACACTTTCTATATCTCTTTTTGCAAATCCTGTAATCGATTCCGTTGGAGTTGAAAACCATGACGGTAAAAAAGTGATCCTGCATAAGCTTGACCCTAAAGATAACTATTACTCCATTGGCCGCCGCTATAATGTAAGCCCTAAAGCCATTATGCAGTTTAATAATAATGCTCCCCTTAAAATAGGCGGTATTATTAAAGTACCTACCGAGGCGTCCATTTTGCAAACAACTACAACTCCTCAATCGGCTGTTAACAAACCGCAGGTACAACCACCCGTTACACAACAGCAAACAAAACCACAGCCTCAGCAGGCAGCCGTACAGCAGCAAACCAAGCCGCAAGTACCACAGGTTGCACAACAACCTGCCCCTGCTCAGCAAACGGCAACCGCTCCTGCGCAAACAACCACTACTACAGATACCACACCACAAAAACCACTTAATTTAGATAATGTACAACAGTACAAGGTATCTGCGGGCGAAACCCTTTTTTCAATAGCCAAACGTTTTGGTACTTCTGTTGATGATATTGTTAAATTGAACAACTTAACATCAAACACCCTTGCGCCTAACCAGATCATCAAAGTTCGCGCAGGTATGCCGCCCGAAGAAAGACCTGTAGTGCAACAAGATGTGGTAAAACAGCAGGATTCAACCGTAGCCGCTCTTGATAGCGCCGGTAACAAATTGAAGGCCAACAAATACGGCTTATACGAAAAGAATGAAACGGGTGTAGCTACCTGGATAGATGATACCAGCCTTGACCCTAAAAAGGAACTGGTACTGCACCGCACCGCTCCCATCGGCACCGTTATCAAGATTACTAACCCCATGAATAACCATACCACTTATGCAAAGGTAGTTGGTCGTTTTACGGATAGCGAGGCCACCAAGGATGTGCTTATTGTGATGACCAAGAACACTGCCGACGCATTAGGTGCTTTAGACAAACGTATCCACGTAAATATCAGTTACGGTAGCCCAAATGAATAAACCTTATATTATTGGAATTGCCGGTGGTAGTGGATCTGGCAAAACCTTTTTCCTGAAAAGTTTCCTGGAGCATTTTACTGCCGATGAAGTGTGTCTGATATCGCAGGATGACTATTATTTTCGCGTGGCTCATAAGATGACGCCAGAAGAAAATAAAGAGTATAATTTTGATCTGCCATCCACCATTGACCATGAGCATTTTCAGCAGGATATCAGCAGGCTTTTTAATAATGAAACCGTTATTAAGCCCGAGTATACTTTTAACAATCCTAATGTAGTACCCAGGATGCTGGAAATAAAACCGGCCCCTATTCTAATTGTAGAAGGCCTGTTCATCCTGTATTTTAGGGATATTGCCGATATGCTGGACATGAAAATTTTTATTGAAGCCGACGAAGAAGTTGCCATGGGTCGTCGCCTGAAGCGCGACCTGATAGAGCGCGGCTATTCGCACGATGATGCCATGTACAAATGGGTAAACCATGTGGTACCAGCCTATAAAGAGTTTTTGCTGCCCTATAAAGATGAGTGCGACCGTATTATCACGAACAACAGCCACGTGGCACAGGATATTATTTGTGTAACTGAAGAAATATCTGCCGGATTAAGAACAAAATTATTTTAACGGGATTTGAAAATTGGTTGGTTTGAAGATTTGAAAATGATTACGCAGTGGCGACATTTTCAAATCTTCAAATGCTCAAATTAGTATTCTGATTTGTTGTTATGATTGCAGATGAAATTAAAATAAAATACATCGGCGGTCCTACCGCCCTGTTTGAAGTAGGAGGACTAAGCTTTTTAACAGATCCTACCTTTGACCCTAAAGGTTCGGCTTACCCAACCAATATTTATACACTCCATAAACTGTCTGACCCTGCTGTTAAGGCCGGTGAACTGGCGCATATTGATTTTGTATTGCTAAGCCATGATCATCATTTTGATAATCTTGATAATTCGGGCAGGAGCAGTTTAAATGAGGCGGATCAGGTTATAACCACCCCTGCAGGAGCTGAACGCCTTGGCGGAAATGCCATTGGGCTTAATAATTGGCAAACTATTGATATACCAACTAAAGATAACCGCATACTAACCATTACCGGTACCCCTTGCAGACATGGTCCGGTTGGTGGCGATCGTGGCCCGGTTACCGGCTTTGTGCTGAACTTTAAAGGAGATACCACTGGCGGGGTTTACATAACCGGCGATACGGTTTGGTATGAAGGGGTTGAAGAAGTTTCCAAACGGTTTGACATACAAATTGTAGTTGCGTTTTTAGGTGCCGCCGTAGTAAAAGCCGTTGGCCCCGCACATCTCACCATGACCGTTGCCGAAGGCGTTGAACTGGCCAGGCATTTTAAAAATGCAACCATCATTCCGCTCCATTTTGAAGGCTGGGAACATTTTACCGAATCGCGGGCCGAAATTGAAGCCGGCTTTAAAGAAGCAGGATTACTTAGCCGTTTAAAGTGGGCGAATTGATTTATTAGAGGACATCTTTAATTAATCTGCAATATATTATTTCTCATTTTGTTAAATATTAATCACTTTAATATACATAATTAATAAACGTCTTTTCAAGGAATATTTAACAGGTACTTTTGATAAGCAAACCAATTATCAGATACTTATGAAAAACTTATCCTGTAAATATTCCTTATTTTTTGCGTATGCTTTTATTTTATTAATACTGCAGAGTTGCAAAAAAACAGAATCGCTACCCTCGCCGGCAACAGATTCAACTGAAAGCACAATTAGCAACAACCTTAGCGTACTCTCCGCTACACCTCCCGATTCATTATTTGACAAAATTTTAACGCCACGCACATCTGCTAATCCCAGGCCCATAACAAGCGGATACAAAATCTGTAGCGACTCCAAAGGCAATTTGTATGTTTCAGGAATCCCATATATACGAAAAATCACACCACAGGGTGTAGTAAGCCAGTTTGGACCGGCTTTAAATGCAAACGGAATAAAGGCTGCAAAAAATGGCGATATTTACATAGTAGGCCTTAATAATAATACGCGCGGTCTTGCTAAAATAAGTCCAGGCGGCGTGGTTAGCTATATAACCTTAACCGGGCAGCAATTACAGGATCCTACCGATTTAGCTTTAGCCGATGATGGAACTATTTATGTAACCGATGAGAAGTTGCACCAGGTACTTAAAATTACGCCAGACCGCGTGTGTACTCCATTAGCCGGAAGCCAAACCGCTGTTGGCAGTGCCGACGGTGTAGGTAGCAAAGCTCACTTTACCAATCCATACAATATAAAGCTGGCGGCAGATGGCGTTTTATGGGTGGTTGACGGCAATGAAGTCGATCCCGCCGGGCGAACAATAAGAAAGGTAACGCTAAGCGGGGCCGTAAGCACAAAATTCAGGCTTCCTAATAACTTTCTTAACGATTATATATTTGATATAGCCGTAGCCAAAAGAGACAGAAACTTTAACCCCTCGCCTTATGAAAGTATATTTATACTTTACCGTAGTGGCAAAGTAAGCCACTGGGGCACAAATGGCGTAGAAACACCACTTAATATTTATGCCAATGAAGGTAATGCAACCGGTGTGTACACCAAAGTTAAATATGGTGAAACAACCGCCATTTGCATTCACGAAAATGCTATTTACATTCCTGAAAGTTATAATTACTATAATTTTGTAGTACGTAAGATCACTAAAACCAAATAATGGTTTAAACAAGAGTAACCGGTCAAAAACATTCGCTTCGCGGTTACTCTTGTTAACTTTAAATAACAATCTCCGGTACTTCGCCCTCAACAATCAATTTCCCCGCAGTAGCATTTTTAATTTCCTCTACACTTACACCGGGAGCACGTTCCAGTAGTTTAAAGCCTCCTTCGGGTAATACATCATAAACCCCCAGCTCGGTCACTATTTTTTTAACACAGTGAACGCCAGTTAAAGGCAGACTGCACTTTGCCAACAGTTTTGATTCGCCGACTTTGTTTACCTGTTGCATGGCAACAATAATATTTTCTGCCGATGCTACCAGATCCATGGCGCCCCCCATGCCTTTTACCATTTTACCGGGAATTTTCCAGTTGGCTATGTCGCCGTTTTCTGATACTTCCATAGCGCCCAGTATGGTTAGGTTAACCTTTTTGGCCCTGATCATGCCAAAGCTCATAGCCGAATCAAATATAGCCGAGCCCGGGAGCATGGTGATGGTTTGCTTACCCGCGTTTATCACATCCGGATCTTCCTCTCCCTCAAACGGGAATGGCCCCATACCCAGCAACCCATTTTCCGACTGCAGCACTACGTCCATCGTTTCGGGTATGTAATTGGCCACCAGCGTAGGGATACCTATACCCAGGTTAACGTAGTAACCGTCTTTTATTTCTTTAGCTATTCGCTTTGCTATTCCTTGTTTGTCGAGCATGTTATTAATTTGAGAATTTGTTATAAAACCGATTTGTCATTCTGAGCGTAGCGAAGAATCTACTCTTCGATAGGCAAGTTGGCGAATAGATCCTTCGCTACGCTCAGGATGACAAAGGAAAAAAATCCTTACTCCTTTGCCCTCACGGTCCGCTGTTCAATCCGTTTTTCATAATCCTTACCCTGAAAAATACGGTGTACATAGATGCCCGGGGTATGGATGTGGTCAGGGTCGAGCTCGCCGGGTTGTACCAGCTCCTCTACCTCGACAATTGTCACCTTACCGGCCATGGCCATTACAGGATTAAAATTACGGGCCGTTGAGCGGTACACAAGGTTACCCATGGTATCGCCTTTCCAGGCTTTTACTATAGCAAAATCGGCGTCGAAAGCCATCTCCATCAAGTATTCCTTACCATTAAAATTGCGGGTTTCTTTACCTTCGGCTACCTCGGTGCCTACACCGGCTGGGGTAAATATGGCTGGCATTCCGTAACCCGCAGCCATGCAGCGCGTGGCAAGCGTACCCTGTGGTAATAGCTCTACCTCCAGCTCGCCACTGAGCAGCTGTCGTTCAAATTCGGCGTTCTCGCCTACATAAGAGGAGATCATTTTTTTTACTTGCCGTTGTTTTAGCATCAGGCCGATGCCAAAATCGTCAACTCCGGCATTGTTTGATATACAGGTAAGCTGTTTTACCCCTTTTTTAACAAGTGCGGCTATACAGTTTTCGGGCAAACCGCACAAGCCAAAACCGCCTACCATCAAGGTCATGCCATCCTGAACATCGCGGATAGCCTCATCTGCATCACTAACTACTTTATTCATATTTTATAATTGGTTATTTCAAATTTAGAGATTTATAGGATGATTTAGCCGTGATGATACAAAATACATTCAGCCCAAGTTTTATTTCTTTCTAATTAATAAATAAAACAATTAGAAAAATCAGCTATTATAATTAGTACATCAAATACATAAAACCTATGATAATGCAACAAGATAACGAGTTCCAGAATGATGATCATGATCCGGAACAACATGATAACAAACCCAACGCTTACCGGGTAGACGACGATGATAACCTGACAGAAGAAGACCTGCAGCATGGTTACCCTACATCAAAAGATGACATGAAAAAACAGGACGCGCCCGGCATGGAAGGCCATCCTATGGGTGGTGAAAACTTTGGTCAAAATAACCTTACTCCATCCGGTGATGACAAGGCCAATCCATCGCAAATGGCAGGTAATAATAATGCCTATTTCGGACGTACCCAACCGGCCCAAGAGCATCCGGAAAACAGCAATTTTACCGACCCGAACCAGGCCGGGCAATCAAACTACGGACAGGTAATGGATGCTACCAATAATACAGGTCAATCAGATCAGCACCCCGAGGGAGATAAAGAAGAAAATGATGATGATGACGGAGAAAAAAGGCCAAACCCTCAACAACCATACCGTGAAGGCACAGCCGACGATGATGGCGACAGCGATAAGAAGCAGACAAATATACCCGGCCCTAATGAACTGCCCGATCAGCAAAAGGTTGGTGAATAACGATGTGAGATTTCAGATGTGCGGGCTTTGAATAGCCGTACATCTGTTATTATAGACATTACTTTAACCAATACCCTATAATAATACCGATGATGCCAAAGGCCCATTTGGTTTTATCAGAATTAGCTGGTTCTGTAGCTATTAAATAAAGAGAGAATATACCAAGTACAATGGTGACCCCTATTTGTACCTTTATTTTAGTTTTAGCGTTTGGAGTTGGAGTCATTTATTTTTTAAACGCGTTGATAACCCGTTTCAGGTTTTCCCCAAAATAACTTTCATGAGTTACCTCATCTTCTTCGGTATTTGCCGGCCGGGCTGTCTTAGCGCTTTTTTTATCAACCACACGTCCGCCTATCTTAGTTGCATAAGCAGACAGGTCTTTAGCCTTATTGTCTGGTATATCAATGGTTATAGTTGTCATGACGCTGATTATTATAAATCTTATTCAAATATACATATTGTTGCAGGCAATACAAAAACAACAAACAATGAGCAGAAAGTTTTTACATTCTGCTACCATTTCACCGTTTTATCAATAAAACCGATCAGGTCATCGGCCATGGCCTGTTGCTCTTTAACGCTGGGATGACCGCTGGTATTTTTATACGGGAAAAAATGGGTATAAATGCTCTTATCATTTAATCCGGCAACTGCCTTTTCAATATAACCCGGCCATGGCGAACCTTGTTTGGTAGCATCCATGCTGCCTAATGCGCAAATGATCTGTGCTTTAGGATATTTTTTGCGGATGCTCTTTACAAAATCACGATAAGCCCTAATGATCTGATCAGGCTCAGGTGCTTTGGTGCCAAAGCGTTCCTTAAACTGCGGGTTATCAGGCTTGGTCACGATCCATGAATCATTCTGAAAGAGGTTGATGATCACCAGATCGGGTGTATACCTCGAGAAGTTCCATAAGCTGGTCGGGTCTGTAGGGTCGAGCCGGTTATACATTTCGGGCATGATCAGCGGGAACCAGCTCACTAAAATACCAATGCCGCTTTTGGAGGTACATACATAGTCGGCATCAAAGTGGCGGGCGGTAATCGCGCCGTAGGCTAAATAACCATTTTCATACGGAGCTGTGCCACGATCTTTACCTGTTGTATCTTCTGCCGCGTATCCACAGGTAATGGAGTTGCCAAAAAACTCAATCCGGTGTTTTTTAGTTGCCGGCGGAGGTAAAATAGAAGCATCCTTGGCTAATATAAACTGGTAAAACGTAGTTTTACCCATTTCCCATTCGGTACGTTTAAACAGCTCCACACTATGTGTACCATCCGGCAATCCTTCGGCAAGGGTATAAACCCGCCTGGTATTGTCCAGGTGAATAGTATTGATCACCTTATCATCAACAATAACGGTAAAATAGTTATCGCCGCGCTCGTCCTGCAATAATACAGAAGCACCTGTTCCCTTAAAGTTAATTTTGGCCGATGAGCCCGTCCAGTAAAACTCAGCCGCTTCGTCGGTCATGTTAATACGGCCCGTGTAACGGATGTGATTGTCTTTACTTTTGAGTACTACGCTTTGGGCTAAGCAATTACTTACACCCGCGGACAAAAACAGGAACAGAACGATAAAGTAGGTTTTGCGCATTTTAATTTAAAGGTTTACAGCTTAAATTTATAAAACTTATTTCAAATATGCATAAGTGATGCCGTCGCCACCCCTGTCTGCATGTTCATCTTCCAAACGGTCAACCTGATCGTATTTTTTGAGGTACTGCCTGATCATTTTGCGTAAAATACCATCGCCCTTACCGTGAATGATCTTGAGGTTATTAAAACCCATCATCAGGGCGCGGTCAAACAGTTTTTCAATAGCGTGCAGGGCATCCTCAGTACGCATACCGCGCACATCAATCTCCGGACTAAAACTGGCCATATCATTGGTATGCGAACTAAAGTTTCTGCGGATATCCTTCGGCACCGACGATTTGGAAACCTTTATTACCCTTTTTTTTTTGGCCACGGTGCGCAGGTCGCCAATGGCAATTACTACGTTGTCCTTAATCAGCTCAATAACCTGGCCGGTGGTTTCAGAGTCAGTTAGCCTTACCCAATCGCCAGGCTTCAGTTCTTCATCAGCTGCCGGGTTTGTCTTTACCGGCTCAACCTTTACCGTGTTCTTTTTAAGCTCCGTATTCAGGTTTTCGCGCAGGGTACGGGTAATCTCTTTATCGGCATTGCTGCTTTTTATTTCAGATATAGTGTTCTCTACCAGCTTATTGGCATTCAGGATAATATTCTTGGCTTGCTCTTTAGCTTCCCTGATGAGCACTTTTTTGTTTTCATCGAGATAGCTTTTCAGCTTTTCATTTTCGATTTGCAGCTCGTTAACGCGGCGTTGCTGTTTATCCAGCTTTTGTTTGGTTTCAAATATCTCCCGTTTTTCGCGCTCCAGGTCAACCAGCAGGGTATCTACCTTTTTCTGGCCTTCGCTAATTTTATTTTTGGCGAGGTTAAGCACATTTGATGGTAAGCCTATTTTTTGCGCTATTTCAAAAGCGTAAGAGCTGCCGGGCTTACCTATTTCCAACTGATAAAGCGGCTTCATTTCCACGTTATTGAATAGCATGGAAGCGTTCTCTATCCCCTCGGTATTGCTGGCGAATATTTTAAGATTGGAGTAGTGTGTGGTAACCATTCCTCTCACCTTTTTATGGTTAAGCGATTCAAGCACTGCCTCGGCTATCGGGCCGCCAAATTGCGGATCGGTACCTGTACCAAACTCGTCTATCAGCACCAACGTTTTGCCGTTGGCATCCTCCACAAAAGTTTTCATTTTGCTCAGGTGTGCACTGTAGGTACTCAGGTCGCTTTCTATCGATTGGTCATCACCAATATCAACAAACAACTGTTTAAACACACCTACCACGCTGGCCTCATCGGCAGGTATCAGCAAACCTGCCTGCACCATCATTTGCAGCAAACCAACGGTTTTCATACACACCGATTTACCGCCGGCATTCGGTCCGGATACTACAATAATACGTGTGCCCTCGTCAATATGAACGTTAAGGGGCACCACTGTTTTTTGCTCCGTTTTAAAATTCAGGAACAATAGCGGGTGGCGGGCATTAAACAATTTTAAACGGGCCTCGTTAACCACCTGCGGCATTTCGGCCTCAATATCGATAGCAAACAGCGCCTTGGCCCGCACAAAATCGAGCTTTGTTAACAGGCCATGATATGATAGTATAAGCGGCGTATAGGGCCTTAGTTCGTCTGTAAGGGCAGTCAGTATTTTCACTATCTCCCGGCGGCGCTCAAATTCCAGATCGCGCACCCGGTTATTGAGCGTAAACACCTCCTCAGGTTCTATGTAAACCGTCTGGCCCGATGCCGATTCATCATGTATAAAACCTTTAAGCTTGCGCTTATTTTCGGCCAGCAGCGGGATACACAAGCGCCCGTCGCGCACGGTGAGGGAGCCATCGGCCGTCCAGCCATTGCCGCTTGCTGCTTTGAATATCTGGTCAATTTTTTTACGGGCCTCCTGTTCGGCTTTGGCTATGCCCATGGTTATTTCATTCAGCTCGCGCGACGCGTTGGGTCTTATTTTTCCCTTAGCATCAATAACAGCATCTATCTTTTTCAGAATGGCCTTTTCAATGGGCAGGTGTTCAAACAAAGCCTCGAGGTTAGGGTATAGCCCCTCCCGTTCGCTGAAGTAAGCGATTACGGCAAACACGGTTTGCAGCGAAGTTTGCACCTGGTAAAATTCTTCCTCGGTTAAAAATACGCCTTCAATACGGGCCTTATTAGCCAGGGATTTAATATCGAAAAAGTGATGAATGGGTAAGGCGGCATCGTTAACCAGTATATTTTTAAACTCGTTTGCCTGGTTTAAAAATTTGTATATCAGGTCATAATTACTCATCACCTGTATCTTGTCAACCATTTGCTGACCCATTTCACTCAGGCAATGCGCTTTTATTAATTCTTTTACTTCGGTAAACCCCAGCTTATCAACACTATTTTTTGGGTAAAGCATCAGGATGTTTTTGTTTTAACTTTTTAAGTGAATCGGCAATATGAACGGCTTTTCTTTTTTGCCGCATTGCTTTTTTCAACGAATCTATTTTCCGCACAGGCTTTCTCAGGCTTTCCTGTACTTTTTTCAATGAATCGGCGGTACGCTGGGCCTGTAATTTTACGCGCGCAGCCGTTTTTATCGAATCTGCCTTTAACTCAGATTTTGACATTTTTTGTCGTGCTTTCTTAACCGAATCGGCCTTTAGCGAATCAACTTTTAACTGAGCCTGCCGTATTTTTGTCTGTACCAGGTTAACAGAATCTGTAAGGGCCTTTATCCGGGCATCAACCTGGTCATAAATAACTGAAAGCTTATCAGGCTGAGTCGAATAATAATTCAGGCTTTTTTTAAATATGGCCGAATCAGTATGGAACTGTTCAAACGCGGCCAGGTAATTACCCATGCCATATTTGTACAGCGTATCCGGGTTTTGCATGCCGTTATATAAACGGCCGTCTATAAGATGGATTTCGGTAAGCAAGCCGGCCATAACATTAGGTTTAATAACCCCGTTTGGCACTCCTTCACTTTTACAGGAACATAAAAAAAGCGTTACTGAAAAAAACAAGATTAAATATTTATGCATTCTGTAATTTAGCGGCTGAATAATTAAGCAAAATTGTCTCACCCTATCCTCTCCAAAGGAGAGGATTTAGGTGAGGCTTTTTTACAACGACAAATTTACGTATAAATGAGCATTGCAGATAATATCAAAAGCTTAAAAATAGAAACGGGTCCAGGGGTAACTTTATTGGCGGTGTCAAAAACAAAACCCGCGACCGATGTGCAGGAGGCTTATAACGCCGGGCAGCGCCAGTTTGGCGAGAACCTTGTACAGGAAATGGTAGAGAAATATGAACAATTGCCTAAAGATATAGAATGGCACCTGATAGGTCACTTACAAACCAACAAAGTAAAATATATTGCCCCGTTTGTAAGCATGATACAATCTGTCGACAGCCTGAAATTGCTGCATGAGATAAATAAATATGCCCAAAAAGCCGACCGGGTTATTGATTGCCTACTGCAGATTTATATTGCCGATGAAGAAACCAAGTTTGGGCTGGGGTTTGATGAAGCTATTGAGCTGCTCCGCTCTGAGGAGTTTGCTATGTTTAAAAACGTACGCATACGCGGACTGATGGGCATTGCCACCAACACCAAAAACGAAAAACAGATAAAAGAAGAATACTACGAGCTGAAAACTTTTTTTGACGGTATAAAACAAAGTTATTTCAGAAAAATTGAAACTTTTAATACCCTGTCAATGGGTATGTCGTCAGACTATAAGCTGGCCATTGAGCAGGGCAGTAACATGATACGGGTAGGAAGCACTATTTTTGGCAGCCGGGTCATTAAGTACTGGAAAAATAATTGATTCTGATTTGGGATTTCGGATGTTCGATTTCGGATTTACACCATTAACATTCATCAAGCATTTTAATTGACTACTTTAAGAAATGGATAATACAATCAATCATACCAATCAAAAACTCCCCCTTCAGGGGGCCGGGGGGCTTCATATAAGAGTTGCCCGCCAGGACGATTGCCCGCGTTTAATGGAACTGGTGCATGAACTTGCCTTGTATGAAAAAGCGCCCGAAGAGGTTACGGTTACCTTGCAGGAGTTTGAAGATGCCGGCTTTGGTACCAAACCGGTATGGAAGGCCTTTGTGGCTGAAGCTAATGGCATAATAGTAGGTTTCGCTGTTTATTACATTCGTTACTCTACCTGGAAAGGCTGCCGTTTGTATCTCGAAGACCTGATAGTTACAGAAGAATACCGCGGTAAAGGTGTTGGCAAACTATTGTTTAATATCCTTATTACCGAAGCCAAAGAACTCGGCTACAGCGGTATGGTATGGCAGGTGCTTGACTGGAACGAGCCCGCTTTAAACTTCTATAGAAAATATGAAGCCAGCATTGAGGCCGGGTGGCTTAATGCCTCGTTATCAAAAGAACAACTATTAAATTATTAGCCTATGAAAACCATCTGCATCACCTGTTTTATTGCCATTTGCTTTGCGTTTACATCATGTCAATGGGGAGTACCCGAAAAAAAAGCCGAAACCGCTACTTTCGATACGCTCACTTATACCTATAAAACCTTGCATGAGCGTGCTGCCGATTGCGGCAATAAACCAGATAGCGCTTGTACCGTGGTGCAGATAAAATACCCTGTTTTTACCAATCAACAAACACTTAATGATTCGGTTAAGCATAAGCTTACCATCATGTTTGCTATGGATGGTAAAGCCGACAGCAGTATTGAGCTCATGAGCAAAAAATTTTTACAGGCTTATGCTGATTTCAAAAAGAACGACGCACGCTCGGACATGTTTTTTACGCTGAACAGCTATGCCAAGGTCATCTTCCAGGATTCCAGCCTTGCCGCCCTTGAAGTCGGTGGTTACTCTTACCAGGGTGGCGCCCATGGCGGATCGTTCACTGGTTTTATAAACTGGGATACCAAAGCCAATAAAGAACTCACCCTCGATGATCTTTTTATAGCCGGGTATCAGGACAAGCTGAAAGCTGTTGCCGAAAAAATATTCAGGAAGGATGAAAAACTGAGCGATACAGCCTCATTGGCAAATAACTACTTTTTTAAAGACAATAAATTCGCTCTTAACGATAATTTTTCCATTACACCCACAGGGCTAAAATTTATATATAACCAGTACGAAAATAAGCCTTACGCGGCTGGTATCACCACTTTGGTTATCCCCTATTCACCTATAAAATCATTACTGCGGCCAAATTCGGTTGTGGCCAAATACACTAAATAAATGCTTGTTTTTAAATTCGGAGGCGCATCGGTTAAAGATGTCGGTGGTATCATTAACCTGGCCAGTGTTGTTAAAAAATATACGGGCAATCAACTGCTCATTATAGTATCGGCCATGGGTAAAACCACCAACGCGCTGGAAAGCCTTACCCGCTCCTATGTTGACCAGACAGACAACATGCACCTCATTTACGATGGTATAAAACAATACCATTTTGATATACTGCACGAGTTGTTTGAACCCAAACATCCTGTTTTCGACGAAATAGCCAACACCTTTGTGGAGATTGACTGGATGATTGAAGACGAACCGCATGATGATTATGATTTTATTTATGACCAGCTGGTGTCCATCGGCGAGTTGGTGTCAACCCGCATTGTCAGCGCGTATTTAAATAAGGATGGCGTAAAAAATCAGTGGATTGATGTGCGTGGCTATATCCATACCGACAATACCTATCGTGAAGGCATTGTACAATGGGATAAAACCCGCGACAGCATCAGTAAAGGCATCCCTCCCTTGCTTGAAAAAGGTGCAGTGGTAACGCAGGGCTTTTTGGGCGGCACATCAGAAAACTTTACCACTACGTTGGGTCGTGAGGGTTCTGATTATACGGCTTCTATATTTGCGTCCTGTTTAGGAGCCGAATCGGTTACTACCTGGAAAGATGTTCCGGGTATTTTGAATGCCGATCCTAAATTTTTCAATGATACCGTAAAATTTGATGAATTGTCGTACTCTGAAGCTATCGAGATGACTTATTACGGGGCAAGTGTTATTCACCCCAAAACCATCAAGCCGCTGCAAAACGCCCATATACCATTATTGGTTAAACCCTTTGCTGATCCCGGCGCCACCGGAACTGTGATTAAGGAAGATGGTGTGAACCGTTTTGAAAAACCGGTAATTATCCTGAAACAAAACCAGGTGCTGCTATCGGTAACGCCAAAAGATTATTCATTTATCAGTGAAGATCACCTGAGCGATATTTTTGGCCTGTTTGCTCAAAACCAGGTAAAAGTTAACGTAATGCAAACATCGGCCCTGAGTTTTTCTGTTTGTTTTGATTTTTACAAAGAACGCTTTGAAAAACTGCTCAGCAGCCTAAAGCAGGACTTTAAAGTAAAATACAACAACGGCCTTACGCTCATCACGGTAAGGCATCACCCTGAAAATGCACTGAAGGAGCTAACCGTCGGAAAAACCATTTTAATGGAGCAGATAAGCAGGAATACCGCGCAGGTAGTGGTGAAGTAAGAACGATGGATTTTTTTCCCTCCTACCGGGAGGGTACTACTGCCTTTGCCTTTTCCCTGTCATTCGAGCGATAGCGAGAAATCTTGTACGACTGAATTACTCGACGTACAAGATCTCTCCTCGCGCCTCGTTCGGAATGACATGTTTTTCTAGGAGAAGGAGCGCAGATGTCAGGCGGAGCTCGTCGAAGCATGGTGAGCATGGCCTCTGCGCTCGAGTCTTCGACGGAGCTCAGACTGACGGCCTTTTCAAACTGACAGCCCTTTTTAACGTCTAACCAAACTTAAAACCCGACAAAACCACTTACTATTCCCCGTTTTAGCCCTAATCTGTTATATTTGGGGATGAACGTTATTAAAGGGATTAAAGACGCGATTACTATTGGGCTTGGCATATTATCTGCAGCATTTGGATTGAAAGGCTTTTTGTTATCGAGCCATTTTATTGATGGCGGAGCAACCGGAATATCCATGCTGATATCTGATATTACCAATGCATCTATCTCAATACTTATATTCCTGATCAACGTTCCATTTTTGTGGCTGGGTTATAAAAAACTGGGCCTGCAGTTTGCCATTAAAAGCACAATAGCAATTGGTCTTTTATCGGTAACACTGGTAATTATTAAATTTCCGGATGTTACGCACGACAAGCTGCTTACGGCTATATTTGGTGGTGTATTCATAGGCACAGGCAGCGGTTTGGCCATGCGTGGCGGAGCCGTAATTGATGGTACCGAAATTGCCGCGGTACTGGTAAGCAAAAAAACCCAGATATTAAAAGTAAGTGATTTTATTTTACTTCTTAATGTGTTGATCTTTAGCCTGGCGGCTTTCTTTTTAGGTGTGGAGCCTGCCATGTATTCTATACTTACCTATATGGCAGCCGCTAAAATGATCGATTTTATTTTGAACGGTATTGAACAGTATTCGGGCATTACGGTCATCTCAACCCACAGCGAGGCCATACGTAAGGCCATTACCGAAACCCTGGGCCGCGGCGTTACCATTTACCAAGGCAAAAGCGGCTACGGTAAAGACGGGCACATCAACGACCCGCGCGATATTGTTTTCACCGTGGCCACCCGCCTGGAAATCCCCTCCCTTAAACAAACTATACTGGGTATCGACCCAAAGGCGTTTATCGTACAACAAAGTATTGATGATACTACGGGGGGGCTGCTTAAACGCAAGGGCTTGCATTAAAGTTTAAAGCCGAGAGCCAATCAATATTTTATAACTTCGCCCTGCAATAACTATTTTGCCACCTAAACCGCACACGTATATGAATAAAACTCTTACCACAATTATTATTGTTCTTTGTACCTCTACCATGACATTCGCACAGCAAAAAAAGGGCGATGTTGAACTTAGTTTCAATACCGGATGGAATGTTGCAACCGTGAGTAATTACGTCAACTCATCAAGCGTACCTGGATTTCAATCATACCGAACCGGATGGAATGTTGGCGCGGCGGCTGATTTTTACTTTTCAAACCGCTGGAGCTTGAAAACCAAATTGCTTTTCGACCAAAAGGGCTGGGGCGATGGTTTTTTCAGCGAAAGAAACAGTGACGCTTATCCTACCAGCTTTAATTTAAACTATATTACCCTGCCTGTTATGGCAAACTGGCATTTTGGTAGAAAACGTAATTGGTATTTAAATTTTGGGCCTTATGCCGGTTATTTGGCAGGTGCCGAGGCACCTGATGTAAATGTTAAGGTGAAGGATTACTTTCACAATTTAGATCTTGGATTAGCACTTGGAATTGGCACCAAAATAAAGTTGGCCGATAATCTAAAACTATTGCTTGAGTACGATAACCAGGGAGGTATAACCGATATATTTAAAATGAATGAATACTCTGCTGTGCGTAATTCACGGGGAAGCATCAATGTTGGGCTTACTTTTATATTGAAGTAAAGGATAAAACAAGAAAAGCGAGGTTAACCTCGCTTTTCTTGTTTTATAAAGCTTTTCGCTTTAAGCCTTCGGCTTTCAGTTTATAAAACGCTTACCGGATGTTTGTGCTCGTCAATTGCTACAAAGGTAAATGTACCTGTGATAGCTTTTTCGCGCACAAAGGAGTACATTTCTTCAATGTATATTTCAACCAGTACTTTTAAACTGGTATTACCAATGTGCGATACCGAACCTATAAGTTCGATAATGGTTCCGGCAGGAATAGGGCGGTTAAAGTCGATCCTGTCTGACGATACTGTTACCATTCTTTTGCGGGTAAAACGGGTAGCAGTGATAAAGGCCACCTCGTCCATCATGGCCATGGCCGAACCGCCAAACAACGTATCGTAATGATTGGTATTATTAGGGAACACGGTTTTAAATATCCGCGTTTCGGATGCTTGTATTCTTTCTTCTGTGGTCATGAAACTAATATTGTAAAAAAGGCCTGTCATGGTGAGCCCGTCGAACCATGGTGTGCAAAGGCCTCTGCACGCGCCCTTCGACAAGCTCAGGGTGACAGGCCAGTTAAAAATTAAGGCTGTATTTATTACTGCTTATGCAGTTCTTAGCTTACCCCATTTAAGCAGGGTCGCGCCCCATGAAAAACCGGCTCCAAAGGCGGTTAGTATCATATTATCGTTGTATTTAAAGTCGTCTTTAAAGTCCCAAAGACAAAGTGGTATGGTTGCAGCAGTTGTATTTCCGTACCTATCGATATTGATCTTTACCCTCTCGGCCGGTAAACCCAAATGATCGCCTACCGCATGTATGATCCGGTAATTGGCCTGGTGCGGTATAAGCCAGTTGATATCGTTAATGGCAAGATCATTACGCTCCAATATTGCTTTACAGGTATCTGTCATACCGTTAATGGCGGCTTTAAAAACTACCCTGCCATCCTGGTGAATATAGTGCTTGTTGGCGGCAACACTTTCTGCGGTAGCAGGCACTTTAGAACCACCTGCAGGCACCAGTAAATGCTCGCGGCCTTTACCCTCGGTCCTGAAAACGCTGTCAATTAAACCGGTACCGTCAGTTGTGGGTTCAATTAATACCGCTCCTGCCCCATCACCAAAAAGGATACAGGTATTCCTGTCTTTATAATTAATAATGGCGCTGTTTTGGTCAGCACCAACAACAATAACCTTTTTATAACGGCCACTTTCAATTAAACTGGCACCCATAGTAAACGCGTACAGAAAACCACTACAGGCAGCGTTAACATCAGTTGCCCAAGCGTTGGTTAAACCACCTTTATCACAAACAATACTTGCGGTTGATAACAGCAAATGATCGGGTGTTGAGGTAGCTATAATTACGCAATCAATTTCGTCTGGAGAAACTTTAGTATTTTCAAGCAAATTTTTTATGGCCCAGTTAGCCATGTCAGAGGTAGCAAGCGATTTGTCGGTTAAAATTCTTCTTTCCTTAATTCCAGTCCTTGAAACTATCCATTCACTGTTAGTTTCAACCATTTTTCCTAAATCGCTGTTACTTAGGATATTATCCGGAACATAACCACCAACACCCGTTATAACTGCGCTACTCTTTAACTTCATAAATACTAAATTCTTCAAAAAACAGGCAATTATACGGAAATTGCCTGTTTTACCCGTCAGGAAACTGTTGTTTCTACAACTAACTGACGAAGTTGTTTTGCTGCCTGCACCATATTTATCAACGCGGTTTGGGTTTCGGGCCATTTGCGCGTCTTTAAACCACAGTCGGGGTTAACCCATAAATTGGCTGGCGGAAGTAAAACAGACGCCTTCTCGAGCAGGCTCACCATCTCCTCAACCGTAGGTACCCGTGGCGAGTGGATATCATACACTCCCGGACCAATTTCATTTGGATATTTAAAATCCGAAAACGCGGCCAGCAGCTCCATTTGTGAGCGCGAGGTTTCTATCGTGATCACATCGGCATCCATATCGGCAATGTTGCCAATAATGTCATTAAACTCGCTGTAGCACATATGGGTGTGGATCTGTGTTTCGTCCCTAACGCCGCTGGCCGAAATCCTGAAGGCCCGCACGGCCCAATGTAAATAAGCCTGCCAATCTTTTTTACGCAACGGCAAACCTTCGCGTATGGCAGGCTCGTCAATTTGTATCACTTTAATACCGGCTTTTTCCAATGCAACAACCTCATCACGGATGGCCAGGGCAATCTGGTAGGTAGTTTCGGATCTCGGTTGGTCATCCCGTACAAATGACCATTGTAATATGGTAACCGGACCGGTGAGCATACCTTTCATCAGCCTGTCGGTGTTGGCCTGTGCAAAACTGCTCCAGCGAACCGTCATATCCGCGGGGCGGCTTACATCACCATAAATTATCGGCGGCTTAACACAGCGGCTGCCGTAACTTTGTACCCAGCCATTTTTGGTAAATAAAAATCCATCCAAACGCTCACCAAAGTACTCAACCATGTCGTTACGCTCAAATTCGCCATGTACAAGCACATCGAGGCCTATCTCCTCCTGCCAGCGTATGGCATCAATGGTGGCCTTTTCTATCTCAGCATCGTACTGATCTGCACTAAGCTCACCTTTTTTAAGCCGTGCCCTGAGCGAGCGGATATCGTTTGTTTGAGGGAACGAGCCTATGGTAGTTGTAGGGTACAGGGGCAGTTTAAAGCGTTGCTGCTGTATTTTTTGACGCGCGCCAAACGTACTGATACGCTGAGCATCAGCATCGGTAATAGCAGCCGTACGTTGCTTTATGTCCTGTTTATGGATAAGTTTTGACAGGTTACGGCTCGATATAGCCTGCAAATTATTTTGCAGCAATTGGTTATTACCCTCAATAATTTGCGCAAGCTCATTAACCTCGTTCAATTTTTGTTTGGCAAAAGCCATCCAGTTTTTTATTTCGGGATTGATGGAGGTTTCCAGGTCAAGATCAAACGGTGTATGCAGCAAAGAGCAACTGGGCGCTATCATCACCCTGCCGGCACCAAGCAAAGCTATAGCTTTTTTTAGGTGAGATAATGACCTGATGTAATCATTTTTCCAGATATTGCGGCCATCAACAACGCCTAACGACAGGCTGAGTTTTTCGGGCAGCAAGGTCAACACCTCATCTAATTGTTTCGGTGCCCGTACCAGGTCAATATGCAGCGCGCTTACCGGCAGGTTTACAGCCAACGCTATATTATCCTGCAAGCTCTCGAAATAAGTGGTTAACAGCAGTTTTAAATCGGGGCAGCTCTTGCTGATTTCCTTATAAGCGTAGACAAAAGCTTCTTTTTCTTCAGAAGTAAGGTCAAGCGCCAGGAAGGGTTCATCCATTTGAACCCAAACGGCACCATATTCTTTAAGCCGTTTTAATACTTCAATATAAACCGGCACCACTTTTTTAATCAGGTTTATCCGGTTAAAGCCCGCTTGCTTCTCTTTACCCAGCAGCAGGTATGATACGGGGCCTATCAATACCGGTTTAGGTGTCGTACCCGTATGCTGCTTCGCCAGCGTAAATTCATCAAAGATCTTTTCAGAAAACAGCCTAAATTGCTGGTTTTGTACAAATTCGGGCACAATGTAATGATAGTTGGTATCAAACCACTTGGTCATTTCCATCGCGGTAATGTCGAGCCCGTCTTTCTGGTAACCCCGTGCCATGGCAAAATACAGATCGATCTCGGTATTGGCTTTGTTTTGGGTTAATACAGGCGTATAACGCTCGGGGATAACACCCAGCATTAACGAGGTATCGAGCACCTGGTCATAAAAACTGAAATCGTTACAGGGAATGAGGTCGATACCAGCATCGGCCTGGGTTTTCCAGTTTCCCACGCGGAGTTTACGGGCCACGGCAAACAGTTCATCTCGGCTGCTTAGGCCTGCCCAGTACTGTTCACTGGCTTTTTTGAGTTCACGGAGGGCACCTACACGAGGATACCCGAGGTTGTTTTTGAGCATACGCATAAAACTTTTTTGGTTAAACATTAAATTGAATTAATGCTCCTTACGGTTTTCGGTATGCTTTCGGGAAATGGTAATAAAAGGTAAAAGCAATAACATACAGGCTGATAAAAGCCGGCAGGTTATCCTTTTTCTTTGACTACTGCTTCAAAACGCGAAAGCATTGTCTTTTATACATTGGGGCAAGTATCCTGGCTTGTAACATTGTTGTCGTCCTTCTCATCCTGTTTTGGTTAGGATAATGGACCTTATTAATGACAACAACTTTTTGTGTTACTTACAGTTGCGCGACAGCCCGTGATTTGCACACGGTTCCTTTTTAATTCCTGCTAAAAACCTGGCAGGAAACCTCATTGCTGAAAAAAAGTAAAGAACTTTATTGAAAGCAAATATATGGAATGGGAATGATATGCAGATTGCGGATGTGCAGATTTTTGCAAGGCGCATAGTGGACTCACCCCGCCTGCGCTACGCTGGCACCCCTCTCCCCGCTTTGCGCAGAGAGGGGGTTTGGATAAGCATCATCCCCATCCCTCTTCCGCCGAAAATGAAGTAATGAGTGGGGAATCGATTCATTTATAATATCTCCAGATCCTCGCCGGTTATGTTCATGGTCTCTTTGTCGGTATTATCGCGATGGTAATACCCAAACAGTTGTCTCTCCTTTATAATGGTGGCAACCTCTGGTGGTACATATTCCTCCCATCCATTGGCGCCCTGCTTAATAAGCTGCAGCACATTATCGGTATCAACATTAAGGTTGTTTTCGTTATAATGTCTTATATCCTCTATTTTGTTATTAGCTATCAGGTAACGGTACAAATCTATAAGATGTGGCGGCGGATAAAACCGCAGGCTGTTGCAAATTATCCCATCGCGTTGCGTTGGATAAATAAATAATTTTACATTACGGCTAAACAAGGTGGCAAAAGACTCCAGGATACCACCTGCCAGATCTTTATAATGTTCTTCAGAAAAAATATATTCCAGGTTAGGATAACCCAATACTACACCTAATTTTAGTTTGGTGATTTTTGACAGGTAGGCTACCAGCTTATAATATTCATGAAAATTGGATATCAGTACTGTTTGCCCCAGCGAACTCAGAATATCAACCCGGTCAAGAAAATCCTTTTCATCAATTTCGGCATTTTCACCCCCGTTTCTTTCTTTCAGGGCCTGCAGGGTGAGCTCTGTAATTACTGTAACGTTTTCTTTATCAACATCGGGCTCCTGCATAAATTGTTTTACGCCGGTATTGAGCATATCTAAATGCACATTAATGAGCGGACGGAAACGCCCGCGTATCACCACGATATGTTTTTTGTACAACACCTCTGAAGGCTGCAGATTTTGCCCCTGCGGGCTAAAAACCGCGGCATCTGAAAAGCCATACTTTACCAGGTACAAACTCATCAGCCTGTTATCTACCTTGCTAAACTGAGGGCCTTCAAAACGGATCATATCAATCTGGATGCTGTCTTTTGACAGGTTGTCCATCAGTGAAAGTAAAAATACCGTTGGTACCTCATGATAATAAAAGCAGGCATACATCAGATTAACACCCAGTATCCCTACAGCCTGCTGCTGCAGATTGTTATCGTTGTCTAATAATTTTACGTGCAGCACTACATCATGGAATACACCATTAGGTTCCAGCTGAAAGCGTACCCCCATCCAGCCGTGACCTTCGTTTGTTTTGTGATAATTAAGCGCCGAGAACGTTCCCGAAAATGCAAAAAAGGTTGAAGTGTCGCCGCGTTGTTCCGCCAGGCGCTCTATTATTAATCCGTACTCGTGGTCGAGCATTGAGATTAACCGCTGCTCGCTTACATAACGCTTTACCTGTTGTACACCATAAATAGCATCAGAAAAGGTCATGTCATAGGCCGACATGGTTTTGGCAATAGTGCCCGATGAAGCTCCTGCTTTAAAAAAATTGGCCGCCACATCCTGTCCCGCGCCTATTTCAGCAAATGAACCGTAAATTTTAGGATCGAGGTTAATGGCAAGAGCTTTTTGTTTTGTACCTATATATTTGTTGTGAATGATTTCCATACACCCGGGGATTTTATTAGTAGTTTGTGCAACTGTCACATGATGAAAAGACGCGCAAAAATACGATTTTTTAGCGGGACGTAGGTTTAGAAATATAAAATGGATGTTAAATTTTAAGATGGGTGACCGCCTGGATGTCCTGTGCAATTAAATTATAAATACTTAAACAACATTAAGCATCCGATTATTTTAATTCTGACACAAACTCAACTGCTTTAAAACCAAATCTGGGGGGGGGGGATAATTAACAAATCACTTGGTTTGTTCTTCCCTTAGGGAACTATGAAAACCCTAAGGGAAAGAAATGCTAACCTTTTTTAAAATACCGGTTTTTAACAAAGGATTTAATCATGATACCTGCCACGCTGCAGGCTACCAGTAGATAAACAATTAGGATGTGTTTCTGCATTTGGTTTATAATTTCCCTAAATGTAACAGGTATGATACAAGTAATGCAAGCGATTTGAAAAATAATCTTTTAACTGATTTGGATAAAAAGTCAGGACAGTGTCATTTATAAAATTTTTACCCGGTGCGATTTTAGCTATCTTGATTTCTCTGACAGTTGTTTTATAACCTGTTCTATGCTTTCAATCCCTTTACCGCTCTTAGCTGTTACCATTGGGGTTTGCTCATGAACAAGCTTGGATAATGCCAGGGAAATAACGGCTTTATCATCAGCATAAACTGATGATAGTACCAGGGTAGCAATCTGACCAAATAGTAAATTTAAGCGTATCAAAAGAGCATTGCCCTGAGTGGTAAGCTTTATTAAACGTGCCCTTTTATCAGCAGGATCTACCCTTTCGCTAATTAAACCTGCTTTGAGCATCCTGTTTAAAATATCAATACCCGTTGTAGGCTCCAATAGCAAAGTAAAACTAACAATATCGGTTTTTCTGAGTTCATGCTTCGTTCCTATAATATCCAAAAAATAATACCAGTCCAGCTCAATACCCGGCATTTGGCGCAGCACAAGTTTGTAATACGTTTTAAATATACTGTTGGCTTTACCCAACTGTGCGGCAAGCTGCAAATCGGTATGCTGGCTTTGTTTTTTAACATTTAACAGATAGCTATAACAAAAACCTTCAACACTGGCGTCGGGAAATTGCTCGGTATACGCTTGCCAGGAGGTAATTAATTCAACTAATGGTTGCATAAACAAATATACAATTATTTAATAAACCATTGTATTTATATCGATTTCGTTTTATTCTTGTAGAAAAAAAAATAAACATGAAAAATTACATTGTGTTGTTCAGGGAGCCGGACGGAAGGTTAGATGATCATACCGAGGAAGAAATAAGTGTCCATCGTAAAAACTGGACCACATGGCTAAACAAATGGGGTTCAGCAGGTAATCTGGCCGGCGGAAACTCATTAACATTGGAGGGGCGTTTAATTACTGGTGACGGTACTGTTATAACCAAAGGTATGCACCAGGTAGGAGAAGAAATTGTTGGTGGATTCCTGCTGTTAAAGGCTGATGACCTTGACCAAGCCACTCAAATTGCTGCCTCCTGCCCCATTTATGAGCTCGGTGGCTATGCAGAAGTAAGGGAATTACAAAACCAATAACATATTGCAGCGAACACTTGGCAGCAGCAACAGGGAGGCATTGTACATCTAAGCATTTTTTTCTTTGAAATGTTTAACTTTGAGCATGGAAGGGTTAAAAATAGCCGAAATCAACAATGATTATTTAGAAAATATAACTACACAGCCCGTTCAGTTCAGGGTAGCCGAAACACGTTCAAATAATTGCAGCCTCAGCGCCTATAATCGTCGCGATTTTTATAAGATCACTTTAATATTAAATGGCAATAGCCAGTTACTTTATGCAAACCGGGGAATCGAGATCAATAAGCCGGCGCTGGTATTTACCAATCCGCTGGTTCCTTATTCCTGGGATGGCGACTTTGACCAGTCGTCAGGGTATTTTTGCGTATTTACCAACGAGTTTTTGCAAGCCGGCAACCGCATGGAAAGTCTGGAAGAATCAAACCTGTTTAAAGCCGGCGGCGACCCTGTTTATTTGCTTGATGAGGCACAAACCAATTATCTCAAAAGCATTTTTATACGCATGCAGCAGGAGCTCGATAGCGAATATGTGTATAAATATGAGCTTATCCGCAATCACCTTAACCTCCTGATACATGAGGCTATTAAGATGCAGCCTGCCGTGGCTTATTTTACCCCTCAAAAAGCAGCGTCGCGTATAGCCAGGCTGTTTTTAGGCTTGCTGGAAAAACAATTTCCGGTTGATTCGCCGCAGTATACCCTTGCGCTAAAAAAGGCCAGCGATTATGCCGACAGGTTAGCCGTGCACGTAAATCATTTAAATGCCGCCGTGCGCGAGGTTACCGGCAGATCGACCACAGCACATATCAACGACAGGGTTTTGGCCGAAGCAAAATCACTATTAAGCCATACTGACTGGAGTGTGACGGAAATAGCCAGTAGCCTCGGATTTGATTATGCATCGTACTTTAACAACTTTTTTAAAAAACACACAGGCCTCACACCAATGGCTTTGCGTAAAACTCTTTGAAAAGTATAATTTTTGCTTTGAAACGTTTAGCTGTTCTTTAAGCTGTCCGTTATAAATTTGTTTAACGAAAACAAAAACCAATAAAAACATGATACAAGCCAAAGGATACGCAGCCCAAACAGCTGAAACAGACTTAGCGCCCTGGGATTTTGAACGCAGGGAAGTTGGACCGCATGATGTTCAACTGGAAATATTATACTGTGGTGTTTGTCACTCAGACTTACACCAAATAAAAAATGACTGGTTCCCTGGAATATTCCCAATGGTTCCGGGTCACGAGATAGTAGGTAAAGTAATAAAGGTAGGCGACCATGTTAAGAAATTTAAGGTTGATGAGCTTGCCGGTGTAGGTTGTATGGTAGACTCATGCCAAGTTTGCGAAAACTGCAAAGACGGACTGGAGCAATACTGCCTTGAAGGTAACGTGCAAACATATAACGGCCGTGGTAAGGACGGGGTACCAACTTATGGCGGCTACTCAAACACTATAGTAGTTCGTGAAGAGTTTGTACTGCACATTTCAGACAAATTACCATTGGCCGCTACCGCGCCATTGCTTTGCGCTGGTATTACCACTTACTCACCATTACGTCACTGGAAAGTGGGCAAAGGGCACAAACTGGCCGTTTTAGGTCTGGGTGGTCTGGGCCACATGGGCGTAAAATTTGGAGTAGCCTTTGGTGCCGAAGTAACTGTTTTAAGCACCTCAGCATCAAAAGAAGCAGCCGCAAAAGAATTAGGCGCACATCATTTTGTGGTAACATCAGATCCGGCACAGGTTGAAGCCGTTAAAGGTTCATTTGATTTTATCCTTGATACTGTTTCTGCCGAGCATGATATGAATTTGTACCTGTCGTTATTAAGAACAAATGGTATTCATATTTGCGTTGGTGTTCCGTCAGAACCATATTCTATTCACCCATTTGCATTGTTAGGTGGTCGTAAAAGCGTTGCAGGCTCAGGCATAGGAGGCATTCCTGAAACTCAGGAAATGCTTGATTTTTGCGCCGAGCACAACATTGTTTCTGATATAGAAATGATTGATATGAAAGATATTACCGCTTCGTACGCACGAATGTTGAAAGGCGACGTACGATACAGGTTTGTGATTGATATGGCTACGCTGTAACTAAAACATCCGCGACAAAAAAGCGCCTTTCTGAATCTCAGAAAGGCGCTTTTTTGCATTACTCCAAGATGTTATTACCTGATACATAATATGATATATTTTTTATATTTGTATGGCTGCCAAAGTAAAACATGGAGGAGGATACCAAATGGAATACCGTCAGATACCGCCACCCGATTATTTAAAAGACTATATCCAATACTTTTGGACACTGGAAAGCGGAGATACGCAAATCCCTTCCCGGTCATTCCGTACAATTGCCGAGGGGGCCCCGGGTTTAATATTCCAATCGCCCGAAAAGGGTGCCATGTACCAATACGGAAAAAAATTACCACATATTTTTTTATACGGCCAGGCCACACGACATGCCGAAATTCATTTTGGCGGAGCTTTTAGTACCATTGGTATCTGCTTTTACCCCAACGCCATTAAAACCATATTTGGCTACGATGCCGAAGAACTGACAGATGGCTGTACCTGCCTTGACCAGGAGGCAAAACGCGATGGCTTTTTACTATCCGAACAGATAGCCGATGCCGGTACCATACCAGAGCAGATAGAACTGTTATCATCTTACCTGTTTTTTATGCTGATGCGGAACAACCGCCACGAAGATAAAGCCATGCAATTTGCCATAACACGTATTATACAGTCAAAGGGTAGTATTGCCATGAAGGATCTTCAAACAGAGCTGCAACTCTCCGAACGGAGCTTTGAACGCAAATTCAAGCAATATGTGGGGGTTTCGCCGAAGTTGTTTTCACGCATCTCGCGTTTCCAGGCATCGTTAAACGAACTGCGGTTTGGCAGGCATGATAAACTTACCGATCTGGCCTATGAAAACGAATACGCCGACCAGTCACATTTTATACGCTCATTTAACGAATTTGCCGGATGCTCTCCTCTTCAATATCAAAAGCAATCGCTGGAAGCCGTTGAGAATTTTTATGAGAAAGCGAAGTAATTACAATGCTATAGCTGACATCACAAATGGATACCGGAAAATCTGAAAATAAAAAAGGCGCTGATCCAGATCAAACCTCGGATAGTCAGATTGATGCGATTTCAAAGAAATTAGATAAACTGCTCGAAAAAGACAATTCGGGCAAGGATGCCTGGGACAAATTTGGAATTATATCTTCCTTTATTTCAAGTGTACTCATTGCTATTGTAGGCTTAACTTACACTATGGTTTATGATCGTCGCGAAAAAGAAAGCCAGGCCCAGGCACAGAAACAGGCCACCGAACTGCAAACATTAATTAGCCTTTCTTCAAAACTATCAAGCAAAGATTCATCAGAAAAAAAGACTGCCCGCGAAATCCTGCAAGCTTATAAAAACAGCCAGTCCGGTTCAAAAAGTGAAAACAAGGGCGAAAGCATCATTAATAATTATATAGCGCTGGCTTTCAAGGCTGATGCTCCAGAAGCCCAAAGAGTTTCAGCTACCAATAAAATTGCAGCACTGGCCACAAGTCCCAATGCATCCAAAACAGATAAGGAAAAAATAATAAACACGGTTACAGCGCTCGGTAAATCAACAAAAGCTCCGAAAAAAGTGCAGGATGCTGCAAACAAAGCCTTGTTTGACATTATAACTAAAAACAATGAGGCGATGGTTGGTTTGCAGCCTGAGGTGGCGCAATTAGCTAAAAAATTAATTGCCCAGGCAAAAGATGCGGGCATCAATACGGTAATTACTTCAGGATACAGGTCGCCGGCTTTACAAGACTCGCTATATAAAGCCGGACTTACCAAGCTCAAAGGAGCTTATAGCTCGCACAGTAAAGGCCTTGCGTTTGACCTGGTACCATACCGTGATGGTAAAATTGTTTGGGATGACACCGAGGATCTTAAAAAACTAGGAGAAATGGGGGTTAAGCTGGGCCTAACTTGGGGAGGTAATTATAATTTCATGAAAGACCTGTTCCATTTTGAACTTGCGCCAAATACTAATGGTGCCTCAACAAAATAGTATATAACATTAAAACGGCGCCGTGATTTATAAGTAACACCAACGCCGTTTTATTTCAAAATTACTTCATTAACTTTTCAATAATGTCATCGGTGGTCCCAACTTCTCCCAAACGCGGGAAAATGTATTTAAAGCTATTAGTATGCGCGTCGAGAAACAAATCGGTCATGGCATCGCTGGCAAAAGCGATATTATAACCGAACTCATTGGCCGAGCGGGCAGTTCCCTCAACGCCTATGCTGGTTGCAATTCCGGCCAGTACTATGCCGGTTATGCCTTTTTCCTGCAGTTCATTATGCAATTGGGTTTGGTAAAAAGCGCCCCAGGTTTGCTTGGTTATAAAAATATCGCCGTCCTCAACTTTTATTTCCGGAGTTATTTCGAGCGCTTCTTTTGGTAAAGCTTCACCCGAAGACCTGTTATTAGAATCCTTACGCGTTTTTGACGCCGCAGAACCTATCGGATTAACATTTACAATCACTACTGGTAATTCAGCCGCGCGGAAAGCGGCCAGCAATTTAGCAGAGTTTGCTATCACCGCATCTACCGGATGCGCTAATGGCAACTGCACTACCATATTCT
The DNA here is from genome assembly GCF_034262375.1 of Mucilaginibacter sabulilitoris. NCBI lineage: Bacteria > Pseudomonadati > Bacteroidota > Sphingobacteriia > Sphingobacteriales > Sphingobacteriaceae > Mucilaginibacter > Mucilaginibacter sabulilitoris. Next base: position 2,837,400 of record NZ_CP139558.1, on the reverse strand, counting down.
GCAGATCAATTAATACAAGGGCTGTTTTTTCATCTAATGTAGTTATCATAGTTTTTTATTTTTCTTAAGCAAGTGTATTTATAGGCTGTTGTTCTAAAGTTGGGGCTGTTACTTTTTTCAGTTTGCGTTTACGCAGGAACCGGAAATGCAGTAAGCCTATCAACAAAGCCACCGCACCTTCGGCCATCACCGTATCGGGAGTTCCTATCCATTGTGAAACCGACCCAACCAGCAAACCGCCAAGTGGCTGCATTCCAAAAAAAGCCATGGCATAAAAGCTGATCACTCTTCCGCGCATCTCCGGAGCAACCGTGGTTTGAATGAGTGTATTACTGATGGTAATCTGCGACATCATCCCGAAACCGGTAATGGCTGCAAATACCAGCGCCAGTGGGTAGCTGGGCATGTGCGAAAAAAGAACCAGTCCGCCGCCAAAAATCAGGGTATTAATAGCCAGTATTTTTTTCAGATTGCGCCCCGGTTTTAGCGAGGCCAGGAATATAGCTCCCGAAAATGCACCCAGACCTATCACGCTATCAATCACCCCAAAGGTTGACGCAGTCCCTTTAAAAATGTCCTTGGCATATACCGGTATCAACGTACTAAAAGGCAGTACCATTAAACTGATCATGGCCAGCATAATCAGCACAACTTTAATAGAGGGCGTTTTACTGATATAGGTAAAACCTTCTTTTAACTCGAAAAAGATGTTTTTATCGTGTTTTTTAGAGTCGGTTTTTGGAAGCCTCATCATCAGCAATGAGCCTATTACAGCTATAAAGCTTAACGCATTGGCCCCGAAACACACGGTATCACCAAATTTCTCGAGTACTAATCCTGCTATACCGGGCCCGATAAGACGCGATAGGTTAACCATTGATGAATTGAGCGCGAGGGCATTTGGCAGGTCGGCTTTACTATTCACCATCTCATATACCAACGATTGCCTGGCCGGTACATCAAAAGCGTTAATAACACCCAAAATGGCGCTCAGCGCAATGATTTCCCATACCACATAATGCCCCCAGAATACCAGCGCGGTAAGTAATACCGCTTGTATCATTGAGGCCGCCTGGGTAGCCAGCAATAACCGGAAACGATTATACCTGTCGGCAACAACGCCACCTACAAAAGAAAATAAAAACGAAGGGAACAAACTGGCGAATAAAGTAACACCCAGCATAAACTGCGAGTGTGTGAGCGAGTAAACCACCCAGCTTACAGCGGTTTTCTGCATCCAGGTTCCTATGAGCGATACGGATTGCCCGGCAAAATAAAGCCGGTAGTTGCGGCTTTTAAAAGCATTAAATGTGTTTATATTCATTACTTATCTTCCCCTCCTGTGGCGGGGTTCAATCAAAATCAACTAATTTGGTTAAAGGTCCTATAGCTTTTTTAAGCAGTACTTTTTCTTCTGCTGTGCAGGTAGCGTCCAATGCTTTATTCAGCCACTCGTCGCGCTCGTTACGCACTTGGTATAACACGGCCCGGCCGGCATCTGACAGACTGATGATGGCCTTGCGCTTATCAATTTCAGATATGCGCCGGTTTATAAACCCGAGCAATAACAGCTTATTGAGTATTTGCGACATGCTTTGCGTGGTGATCTTCTCCATAGCGGCAAGTTCATTGGGCAGCAATTCGCCATGCTGATCTAACAAAGCTACCGTCGACCGTTCTGTAAGCGATAACTGACTCGCCATTGACGACTGTTTGCGCAATTTTTTAATTAGTCTGGTTACTACGGTACGGAGCTCTGAAGCCAATAGGATATCTTTTTCCATTGTTAAATAATCAAGTAAACTTGTAAGTTTACCTTACAAATATACGGAGATCATTATTAACAGAATGTCATTTTAAGGATAACCTTATATCACCCCCTATTCTTAAAAATTACGCAGTCATTAAATAAATACCATTTAAAAGCCCCAACTTTGTAAAAGATAAACATGGGCCATAAACAAGACATATCCACTCTGGACGACATTAAGTTGCTGGTAGATACTTTTTACAATAAAGTAGCTATTAACCACCTGTTGGCTCCCATTTTTAATGAGCGTTTAGGCGGGCATTGGCTTCCGCATCTGGAAAAAATGTACCGTTTTTGGCAAACCGTTTTGCTGGAAGAGTATACCTATAACGGCGCCCCTTTTCCACCTCATGCACAGCTACCGGTTGATGCTGAACATTTTGATACCTGGCTCAACTTATTTTCTGCTACTGTTGATGACTTATTTACCGGTGACAAAGCGGACGAAGCCAAGTGGCGGGCAGGGAAAATGGCGCAGATGTTTCAGTTAAAAATAACCCATTTTAAAAACAATCCTCATAATATATTATAACCCCAATTGCAGATGCATACCTGCAATTTTGTAAGTTTGTGCCGTGCCGCCTCCTGTTAAAAAACCACCTGTACCTGCTAAAAAAGATAAAGTGCCGCAAAAAGCAAAAGCACCCGCTAAAAGAAAAACCGCAGCTCAAAAGAAAAAGGAGCAAACCACTGCTGTTTACTGGAGAATTGCTATTGCCGGTTTATTGCTGATACTGCTTTCGCCTTTTTATTATGGGTATGTGTTAAGAAGCTTTAGCGCAACCTGGCGCTGGATTTTAGACATCGGTCAGGATACCAAATACCGCACATATAAAAACTTTAACGTACGTATCCCATCGGGCTATACTATTCACGGTATTGATGTTTCGTCCTATCAGGGTAAGATAAACTGGCAAAAGGTAAAGGCTATGAATGACGATGGGGTGCATATCACTTTTGCCTTTATAAAAGCTACCGAGGGCGTTTTAAGCATGGACCCCTACTTTCAACGTAATTGGCGCGAGGCACCCAAGGCCGGTATTATCTGCGGAGCATATCATTTTTTTTTGCCACATAAAAGCGGCCTGTGGCAGGCCCGGTTCTTTTTGCAAACCGTAAAAGTTGAAAAAGGCGATTTGCCCATGGTGGTTGATGTGGAGCAGCTTTATAAAACTTCGCCTGCCAAAATGCGCGAGCAGTTATCCTCTTTTGTTACGTATATAGAAAATAAAACCGGGGTAAAACCTATTATTTATACCAATATCAGCTTTTACCAGGACTATCTGCAGGGATATTTTGATGATTATACCTTATGGATAGCCCATTATTATCAACCCGTATTAAATATAAGTAGTAAAACCAACTGGCAGTTTTGGCAACACTCGGATAAGGCCCGCATAAACGGCATTAGTCAAAAGGTTGACTTTAATATTTTTAAAGGCGATAGTACCGCTTTTCACAAGTTGCTGATCCCATAAAATCAACCCCTAATAAACAATTTTGCTGAATGGGATGCCAACGGTTAATCCTACGGATGTTTTGTTGCCGGGAAGCTGATTTGTAATAGTAGAATTGCCCATATCTGAAAGTAACAGCTGGCATTCAAAGTTAATAGCCGGTACCCCTCTCCTGTCAATCAAAACAATGGGTACCCCTATTATGGAATTAAGCGCATGATAACTGCCAAAATTTTTCTCCATTCGGAAGCTCACGCCCACATGCGAATTACCCGGAATATATACTAATTTACCTGCCACTACCGGCGTAAAAAAGTTCCTGTAACTGCCAATAAAACGATTGCCTTTATTAACCGCTATCACATCTGTTTCGTTATTAATAGTCGTTGGGCCGCTTACATCTGCCTGGTAAAGGGCGCCACTTTGCACAGCGTTGTTAATAAAGCCCTTACCGCTTAGCGTGAAAAAAACTCGCCCAACCTTTGGGCTTTCAAAAAAGCGGGTATGACTTAAAAAAACTTCGGCCGGGTAATTATGCCGCTGGGTAATTGTAGTATTGGGTTCGGTACTTACCTGAAACTTTTGTGGTATCACCGACAAATAAACACCAAATGTTGTCCAGTTGTCGGTTATCAGGCTGTAATTATCGGTTTCTACCAGTAGGTCTGACTGAGCTTCTGAAAATTTCCGGAAGTATTCTGCGCGAAGCGCTGCGTAAAAGTCACGCCGTAGTGTGTTTTTGGCTGTGCCGATATCCTGTCCCGGTATTTCTGTTTGATTAACAGCGTCCAGCGCAAGTTCATAATCTGCGGCTTTCCTTTTCAGTTCTGTTTCAAGACTATGTAATAGTATGGCCCTCTTAGCATCCATAGCCTGTTTCTGAGTACCGCATGAGTTATAACGGGTAACTGGCTTACCCATCCACGTTTTTTGCAGCGTAAACCCCAGCTGGTTATTAAAGTATTTATTGGAGAAGCGTGCGGCATATGTATTGGCAACATTTACCCTTGCACTGATAACTATAAAGCCCCTTACATAATCGTCGGAATCAACTGGCTGATGAAAATTATGACTGATAGAAAGACGGCCTTCGGACGCGTTCAGATTCACATAATTTTTATATAGTGACAGATCGGTACCATCTGAAAGATAAGAACTTATCTTGTTTGATAAGAAAATATTCATCGCCTTGTTTGATATGAGCATACCTTCCCCGCTGTTACAAGGTGCACTGGTAACCTTATTGTTTACCTCTCTTAATTGAGTGATGATCTGATCGGGTGTTTGTGCCCGGCTTAACAGGGTTGCAAAACTCAACACAGCTACGATCCACAACCTCATCAGGCAATACGAGAACACCATTGTTAAATGCGTTTTTGTAGCTCTTAAACGATCACTTTGTCTAAGCCCCATTGTTGTATAATTGGATTGGTAAAAACACGCATACTATCCGCATCGAGCAGTTTGTTGCGGGCCGCTATCCACGAATCAACTGCAGGACCATACATATTTGCTAATCTTTCGGGAGATAATTCATTTACCTTACCCCAATGAAAAGTGAAAGGAATTTGTTCATCCTCCAGTTTTTGCCAAACTTTAGTGTAATAAGCATAAGTACGATCAGAGAAAGCTCCATCCAGCTCCATTACACAGGTGTGCTCAAAGCGGGTAAAGCCCAGCGTCGCCTTAGTTTGCTTCACAAACCTGAATGAAAACAAGCCAGTAAACGGCCCGATGGTGTCATTTATCTCCAGCATCAGGTCGGCCACCCGGGTAACCTGCTCAAGAGGAATGCCCACAGCCGCACTTAACAACTTACCACGCAGCGTGGTATTATTAAAAATTTCTCCCAGGGTACCAAACTGCTTTTCATAAGGCGTTATACTGGCCCCAAGCACTTTGTTAACCATTAGCGGAACCAAAGCGGGTACAGCCTCCGTTACCGCACCAATAAAGGTTGGCGCATCATCTCCCGGACCAATTCCGTTCACATTTTCAACCGGTGGCTGGTATCCATCGGCATAAGGACGTTTATACATGGTAGTGACATACGCGCCCTTATCCATATCATACGGATTAAGGTAAACCGAAAAATGGAAAGGACGTTCGTTACCACAAGGCAGGTTGGCATTGCTAAAATCAAGGGTATTCATGATAGCCCTCAGCGAATCGTCATAAGGCATTCTCCTCAGGTAAGTTTCCAGCAAAAACAGGTCTTCCGTTTCAATCATTACACCATGAATAATACCAAAGCTTCCAAACCCAATAAGTGCGGCATTAAACAGATCATCGTCCTGAATCAGTTCTGTTTTTAACCGGTCAATAAAGGTTTGGGAAACTACCGGGACCGATTTTCGTTCGAGCCATACATGCCTGTTGGTTCCTACTATGAGATGAATACCCACAATAAAATCCTGCGTGGCGCCAAAGTCAAACGCCGCACCGTGGGTACCTGTACTAAAAGCTCCGGCAATGGTTTGGCCGTTACTGGCGCCCGAAGTTTTTAATGACTGACCTTTTTGCCTTAAATGTTTGTTCAGTTCCCATATACCGTTACCACTTTGTGCAAAGATCAGGTGTGCCGGATCACCCGAATATGCAGGCGAAACACTGGCAGCGGTAATATCAAATACGGTATTAAGGGGTTTGGTATCAAGCATTATGCCCTTATTCACGGTTGCTATCCTCATCCATGACCAGCCTGCACCCAACGCTCGTAACGGTGTATTGGCAGCTATGGCATCAGCTATAATTTGCTGCAGCCCGCTGGTAGCGTCGTTATACCCATCCATAGCATCCAGGTTATCCTCATTGGCTAACTCATACAGGTCATTAATATCCTCTACAAATATTTCATGCCGGTTTTCCCAGGTCTTATCTCCTGTTTTAATTACTTTCATCTGCTGCTTATTTTATAGGGTTCCTACTTTTTGGCAAGGCTTGCCGCATTTCCACTCTACGCGGGTTGGGCTCCAGATCCCCAGCGTAATAACTGTGATAAGCGAATAACCAAAATTATTCCGCACTGTTACCTCGGCCAGCCCGTTAACATTCAGCGAATCGCAAATTGGTGTGTTCACCCTTTTAGGACTTTGGATTATTCCCCAGAAAAAGGAGTTAACGGTTCGGCTTGAAACCTCGGAGCCGGGTTGGGCCTGTGTAGCAACCCTGGTGGTATAACAACTGTTTAATGTAAGGGTTATGGCCGATGCCAATAGGAGTTTACGGCAGTGACCTTTAAGGCGGCTGTATAATAACATCATAAGGCTTATAATTTAATAAGGAGGTAAAACCTGTATTATATAAAATAAAGATACATAATTAACTGATTTACAGTTTAGTAAAAACACCTTATTTTATGCGTAATTTTACGTATGTCCTAAAAGCTTAATGTTGGATTTTGGTAATCATTGGTCTTACAATTATTAAACAAAATTGTAATGGTTAAGGCCGGGAAGGCTTTTAAAATTTCTGCACGTGTGGCAATACAAAAACAACGAGTGGAAAATTACGCGGGTTATCAGTTACGATCACTGATTGACGAGGGTTGAGCTTATGAATACCTCCGACAGAAAAATAAAAAAGCCTTCAAGTACTGAAGGCTTTTTTGTGTATTGGTTGAATATAATGCATTAGTCCACTTTATTAACCCTACCCGAGCCGGTATATCTTGTTTCGGCGATGGTGGCGCTGCCCGAGTATGACACACCTCCGGAACCCGTGATACGTGCAGAAACCGTTTTATTGGCCCGGATGTTAACACCACCAGATCCGGTTACGCTCGCGGTCACCGTCTCGGCGGTTAGGTCTTTAGCATTTACTTCTCCCGAACCGGATATTCTAACTTCGGTATCGCCGGTGCTGCCTTTCAGGTCTATCCCGCCAGATCCGCTGATCCTGGTTTCCAGTGCGCTTGATTTAAGCGCAGCCCTGATATTGCCTGATCCACTTAGTATCACTTTAACGCTGCTGCCACTTAAAACGCCATCAAGCTCCATATTACCAGAACCACTGTTTGAAAGTGCGCTGAGAGATTTCGCAGTGATATAAATATCGCCCCTTTTAATATTACGGTGAAACGAAAAGCGGTTCTTAAAGCCTATTTGCAGCGAGCCGTTGACAACCTCGGTTCTTACATCGTTAACCACATCATCATCTATATCGAGCCGAACACTTTCCGTTCCGTTGATCTTAATATGCACATTAAAGGGGCCACCAGATTCAATACTGGTAAAACCCGATACCGATCTGCTTTGGCCGCTTTGAGCAAACGTATTTAAGGTCACCATGCAAATAGCCGATGCCAATAGAATAAAGACTTTTCTTTTCATAATCCGATTGTTTTAATAAAAGACGCTATTTAAAGATAAATAGTTACAGATTGGATTACAACTATTTATTCGCTCCTTAAACTTTTTACCGGATTTGATAAAGCTGCTTTTATCGACTGAAAACTGATGGTTATGAAAGCTATAAATATGGCAACCAAACCGGCTGTGGCCAAGGTCCACCAATGCATATTAACCCGGTAAGCAAAATCCTGCAGCCATTTTTGCATGGCATACCAGGCAAGTGGTGAGGCTATGAGTATAGAAATAAACACCAGCTTGATAAAATCCATGGATAACATACCCACTATGGCCGAAACACTGGCGCCCAAAACTTTACGAATACCAATCTCTTTATTACGCTGCTCGGCGGCATAAGCGGCCAGACCAAACAACCCCAAACAGGCAATGACAATGGCCAGGGTACTAAATGAAATAAATATTTGTCCCACTCGCTGCTCAGACCGGTAGGTGGCATCAAAATCCTGGTCCATAAAGGAATAGGCAAATTGCTGATTGGGCGAAAAGCTTTTCCATTTTTGCTCAATCTGCGCCATCAAACCGTTTACGTCGGCCGTATGTATGCGTACGCTGATAGCCCCATTATCGGGCGCGTACGTTAAAACAACCGGTGTTATCTTATCGCGCAACGATGAGAAATTAAAATCTTTCATTACCCCTACAATAAGAAATGGTTGTATGCCATAGGTATCACGGTAAACCGTTTTGTTAAGCGGATCCTTTACTCCCATTTTATGAACAAAAGCCTCATTAACAATTATCGCCGCAGTATCGGCTGCCATTTGTTTGGAAAAGTTGCGACCGGCAACCATTTTTATGCCCATGGTGCTGATATAATCTTCGTCAACAGACCAAAATTCTGCAAGCATATCCTTTTTAATATCAATAACACGATCAGGAAATAAGCCGGTGATATTCCGGTCATCGCCTGTTGGCAGATATGATGTCATAGTAGTGTTTACCACACCCGGCAATTGTTTCAATTCCTGCTTTAACACGTTGGCTTGTTTACCTAATGCAGTAGTATTTTTAATAATCAGCACCTGGTTACGATCAAAACCCAGGCTTTTATTTTGGATATAATTAAGCTGGTTATAAATAACAATTGTTCCGATAATCAGAAAAATGGAAATAGAAAACTGGAATACAACCAGGAAACTCCGGAGAAAACTGCTCTTAAAACCAGTTGACAATTTACCCTTTAATACTTCGATAGGTTGAAATGCCGACAAGTAAAAAGCCGGATATGAGCCAGCCACGAAACCAACAACCAGGATGATAACTAATAATGAAGGCATTAACCAGGAGATGGATTGCAGGGAAAAAATGAGTTCCTTCCCCGACATTTGATTAAACAAAGGCATTAACGCCCAGGCCAAAACTACCGCTATGACGGTTGAAACGAATGTCACCAATGTCGACTCCATCAAAAACTGGGCAATGAGGTTTTTACGGGCAGAACCCAGTACCTTGCGTACCCCAACCTCACGGGCACGGTTTGATGAGCGCGCGGTAGAAAGGTTCATGAAATTAACACAAGCTATAAGCAATATAAATATGGCAATAACTGAAAATATGTATACATACTGAATATTGCCGTTTTTACTAAGTTCATATTGACTATCAGACCGTAAATGAATATCGAGCAATGGTTTTAAGACCACCCTCAAATAATTATCGCCAGAGTTCCAGGCCGATGGAGAATAGGAATTTTTAATTGACATTTTCTGGATCTGAGTCTCCAGTTTTTTAATATTCGCGCCGGGTTTCAGTAGCAAATAGTTACGCATGCCACTATACCCCCAGCTGGTAACATGGCTTTCAGGTAAGGAGGAAAAAGACAGAAAGAAATCATAATTAAAATGCGATTGTGAAGGGATATTTTTTATTACGCCTGTAACCTTATAAGTACTGGTATCATTAAATGTTAAGGTTTGTCCTACCACATCTATCTTCTTAAAATACTTCATGGCAGCACTTTCGGTAATTACGACTGAATGTGGTTCGTTTAAGGAGGTCGCCGGGTTTCCGTCAATCATAGGCAATGTAAAAACGTCAAACAAACCCGACTCGGCAAAAACTATTTTCTTTTCCTGTATATTTTCGTTGCCTTTTTTTACAGAATATTTCTGGGCCGACCAAAAAAGGGCCGATGTAGGCATTAACCTTGTTGATTTTTCTATTTCAGGAAAATCCTTTAAAGCGTTGAGCAACGGCGCTTCTGTACTGGCATAAGAGCCCTCGCGGCCGTTCAGTTTTACCTCTTCCGTTATACGGTATATCCGGTCGGCTTTGGTATTGTAGTGGTCGTAACTTAATTCATCAACCACATAAAATACAATGAGTAAACAGGTTGCCAGGCCCACAGATAAGCCTAAAACATTTAATACCGTAAAGCCTTTGTTTTTCAAAAGGGTACGGACGGCGGTTTTGAAGTAATTCCTGATCATAATGGCTGCAATTAATTAAGGCTGAAAAGCGATTAACTAAAAGATTAGGTTCAATACCAATGCCAGTTTATAATAAATTGGTTATTAAGTATTTACAATAAATCACCACCTGTAATTGTATCAAAACCGAACAGCCTGCGTTCGCTTTTATCATAGTGTCATGTTGATAGTATTGTCTCCAAATTAACTGGAATAACAGAGTAACCTCTGTCATTCCAGATTGAGTTATTAATTATAATGACCGGATACTGCCGTCGAGCAAAAGTTCGGCACTAATCATAAAGGCCGAATCGACTGAGGCCAGATAAAGCGCGGCTGCAGCTATTTCTTCTGGTCTGCCTAATCTTTTAACCGGCGTAAATGCCGCAATAAGTTCGGTTAGCTCCTCATCAGACAAAGCTATTTTTTTTTGTACATGTGCTATAAAAGGGTCAAACTGGCTCATTAATTCAGGCGTTCAAAAACTTCAGCAAAATAAAGCATTAGGCTGATTTTTTTGATAGATCCAATTATTATAATACCTAATGCTAACTCATAAAACTCTTATCATCTGCCGAAGGTCCATAGATAGACGGAACAGCAATATCATTCAACCGCATATACACCGTAAGTTGCCCACGATGATGTACCATGTGGTTAATACACATTTCTACCTGCTCCCTCTTAGACGATTTTAGCAATTCCTGGCCGTTGGCCTTCAAATAAAAAGTTTCGGCCAAAGCACCTTCTTTAACATTTAAAAGTGCTTCTTTAGCCCCGGCCACATTGTTTTTAAAATGGTCAACTAAATCCTGTGTTTTAGAAGCTGTGTTGTGCTGGTACGTGGCGAAATCAATTTCGGGTTGCCTGATAATATGAATTATCCATTGTGGAATTTCGGCGCAAAGCAACGCCAGGTAACCCAGTTCCATAGATTTTTCATGCGGTTTCCAGCCAAATAATTCGGGAGGGATGCGTTCCAGGCATTTTAGCGTGGCAGGTAACTCGGACTCCAGTTCTTTGGCAAATTCCCGCGCAAACATGGTATCATTCATGGTTTAAAATTTAAGTGATGGTTAATAAGCACACAACAGCTTTTGGTTTAAATAGTTTATTTAAACACCTCTAAATTTATTTCCTGACATTGTAAACCGCTTTAAATTAAAACATTTCGGAAACTTCAGGGTTAAATTGTTGCCTTTGAAATAATATTATAACGAATACAGATTGGAATTTAAACGTACATTGTCCCCGAAAGTAAATCATAGCCCCAATGGCAGAAGGTTTTATTCATTATGGAAAATCCTGCTACTGCCCCTGCTTGCAGGCATGCATAATTATGCCTGTGGCCAGACTCAACCTGTTGCTGTTGATTCCCTGAAAGCAGACTCCTTACATAAGGTTGCTGCAAAAGCTAAAAAGCCTATAGTTGATACCCTGAACAAGCAGTTCGATGTAGGCGATTTATTTAACCTGATTTTTCATCCTCACAAAAAGCCCGATTCGTTACGCAAAAAGTCATCAGGTATTACTGTAATACCCAATGTGGCCTCCAACCCCAGTATCGGATCGCAAATCGGGATTAAAGCCGTAGCCGGTAAAGTATTGGGAACTGACCCGAATACGCTTTTATCAGTTGCAGCTACATCTGCTTCCATTACAACCAAGGGTATTATTTATTTTTACGTTAATCATAACGTGTATACCAATGGCAATAAGTGGAACTTTCAGGGCAGTTTGGTTGCCGCAAAAACCGTTACACCCGATTTTGGGTTGGGCATAGGTCGTGGCGCAACAGACAGTGAGGCCGATGAGATACTGAGCAATCCCGAACGAAAGGGGCGTGCCCTGCATTCCCTTTATTTTAACTTCAGAGAAAAAGTGTATAAGGAAGTTCAAAAGAACCTGTTTGTTGGCGCCGGGGTATCTTTTGACATCAGGAGAAAAATTGAAGACCAAAAATCAACTACCGACCTTACCCCTTACAATATTTACAGCGACCGGTACGGATTTGCCCGCGACCGGTACAGCTCAAACGGATTGCTTTTTAATGTGCAATATACCACCCGCGATAATCAAAACCGGGCATATAAGGGTATTTATGCTGATGCGGGCTTCAGGGTTAACCAAACCTGGATGGGAAGCACAAAAGGCGCAGTACAATTTACTACCGATTTCAGGAAATACTTTAGCCTGTCTGAACGGAACCCCGAACATGTTATAGCGTTTTGGAACTGGGGCTCATACTTAATAAGCGGCGCCCTTCCGTACCTGGAATTACCCGGAACCGGCAGGGACGGAAGTTTCCGGAGCGGCAGAGGATATACCGTAACTTACTTTAAGGGTACTCAATATAATTACTCGGAAGTAGAGTACCGCTTTCCGATATTAAGGAATAAGTTTGTGAGCGGGGTTACTTTTTTTAACCTGCAAACAGCCAATGATAAATTAGGCACCGGCATTTTTCAGGTATGGCAACCGGGCGGCGGCGGCGGTTTGCGTGTGCTCTTTAATAAGGCTACGCGTACCAATTTATGCCTGGATTACGCCTGGGGTAAATATGGTTCAAGAGGATTCTTTTTGGGTTTGAATGAAGCTTTTTAAAGAGGGGCATTAATACTATATTCGGATCATTAAATTATATGCCATGTTACCTATCCAAAATAAAACCCTGCTTACTGCTCTTACCTTTTTAACTGCCGTTACAGCCTGCCAGGCCGGTGCGGGAAACATGGTTAAAGATACTACCAATGCTCCTGTTGAAACAAAGGGCCCTAACAGCCAATATAAACCTGCTTTTGCGGGTCAAACCAGAGCATCGGGTGTAAAAACGAAAACACCGTTGTCTGTTACCGTTATCAATAGTACGCTGCAACAGCCCTGGGGTATTTGCGTATTGCCTGATGGCCGATTCCTGATCACCCAAAAGGCGGGGACTATGCTAATACTAAAAGCCGACGGTAAACCTGATAAGCAAATTACCGGTTTACCGGCAGTATTGGCGCAGGGACAAGGTGGTTTGCTGGATGTAAACATCGACCCCGATTTTAAAACCAACAGGATAGTTTATTGGGATTATTCGGAACAAACAGCTGACGGCTCTTTATTGGCTATTGCCAAAGGGAAATTAGCTGCCGGTGAAAATAAAATTGAAAACATCACAGTAATTTACCGGGCCACTCCTGCTTATAAGGGCAGTCTTCAATATGGTTCGCGCATTTTGTTTGACAAACAGGGTAACCTGTTCGTAAGTACCGGCGAGCGCGGAGCGGAAGATATCCGTGTAAAAGCACAAGACCTCAACTGTTCGCTTGGAAAAGTTATCCATATAACCAAAGATGGTAAAGCCGTTGCGGACGGTCCATTTGCACATACAACCAAGGCCCGGCCAGAAATTTATGCCTACGGTTTACGTAACCCTGAAGGAATGGCGTGGAACCCTCAAACCGGCGAATTATGGGAGGCAGAATTCGGTCCGCGTGGTGGAGATGAGATCAATATTATTCGCCCCGGTAAAAACTATGGATGGCCATTGGTTACTTATGGCATTGAATACAGCGGCGAAAAAGTTGGCGAAGGTATACAGCAAAAGTCTGGCATTACACAACCTGTTTATTACTGGGACCCGAGCATTTCACCTTCCGGAATTACGTTTTACAACAGTAATGTAATTGCCGAATGGAAAGGCAACCTTTTTGTTGGCGGCCTTGGCGGCTCGCATATAGCTCGGCTTGTGATCAGGAACAATAAGGTGACAGGTGAAGAAAGATTACTGAAAGACAAAGGCGAACGCTGGCGAGCGCTTACTACTGGTAAAGACGGGGCGTTGTATGCCGTGACAGATAACGGCAGATTATACCGTATTGCTAAGAAATAAAGCCCGATTACCTTCGTTCAATTATAAACCCGGTATTTAACTTTACCATAAAAATTTACTGCAATGAAAGCATTTCTTGGGATGGGCCTGCTGGGCTCCAATTTTGTCAGGGCCATGATCCAAAAAGGAGACCAGGTACAGGTATGGAACCGCACTGCCGAAAAAGCAAAAGCGCTGGAAACCTATGGAGCCAAAGCGTTTAATGAAGCAGCCGAAGCAGTGAAAGGAGCTGCAATTATTCATGTTACTTTAAAAGATGATGATACCGTGGATGAAGTGCTGGCTATGGCAAGTTCCGGATTTGAGCCGGGCGCTGTCATTATTGATCATACTACCACTTCGGCTAAAGGGGCTGTAGAAAGAACCGCGGCATGGAAAGCCAAGGGCTATACTTACCTGCATGCGCCGGTGTTTATGGGCCCTCAAAATGCATTGGAGAGCTCAGGTAATATGCTTGTTTCCGGTAACCAGGCTGTAATTAAACAGGTTGAACCCGAACTATCTAAAATGACGGGAAAGGTGATTAATCTGGGACCGGAGGAAGGCAAAGCCGCAGGCATGAAACTTACCGGGAACCTCTTTTTATTAACGCTTACTGCAGGCATAACAGATACGCTGGCATTTGCTAAGGCTTCGGGCATTTCGTCTGATGATGTTTTGGCTTTGTTTGATTCCTGGAACCCTGGTGCAAGTATGCCCGCACGACTTAAAAGGATAGCAACCGGGGATTTCAAACAGCCATCATGGGAATTAAATATGGCCCGGAAAGACGCCGGTTTGATGACAGCTGCTGCAAAAGAAGCTGATGTTACACTCTCCTTTATACCCACTATAGCGGCAGTAATGGACAACTGGATTGCCAAAGGACATGGCAACGACGACTGGAGTGTAATTGCCACAGACGCAGTATCATGATATTATACACTTTGTAACAGTTTTAATGTAATTATGATACGTTTGCAGAGAACCATACACTATTCATTACCTTCAACCATCCAAATCCATAATTAATGAAAAAGACACTTATTATTTTTGCGGCGCTTGCATTATCAGCAAGTGCAAGCATGGCGCAAACGCCAAATACGTTAACCAAAAAAGAAAAAAAACAAGGCTGGAAATTACTGTTCGATGGTAAAACAACCCAGGGCTGGCATACTTACCTTAGAGATACCGTAGGCTCAAAATGGCAGGTGAAAGACGGCGCTCTGGTTTTTGATCCTACTCAACCCAAAAGCGGCGGCGGTGATATAGTAACCAATGATGAGTACGAAAATTATGAACTTAACCTGGAATGGAAAATATCCAAAGGCGGAAACAGCGGCATTATTTTCGACATTCAGGAAGACCCAAAATATGGGGCTACCTATTTAACCGGCCCGGAAATGCAGGTATTGGACAACATAGATGCCGATGATAACAAAAAGCAGAATCACCTTGCGGGATGCTTATATGACATGTCTGGAGATGCTACTGTTTCTAAACCAAAACCTGTTGGCGAGTGGAACCAGGTTAAGCTGATACAAAACAAAGGCCACCTTACCTTCTGGCTTAATGGTATAAAAACTTACGAAGGTCAAATAGGCAGTGACGAATGGAACAAGCTTGTAGCCGGAAGTAAATTCAACAATAAAATGTTTGCTGACTTTGCCAAGGTAGCAAAAGGTAAAATTGCGTTACAGCAACATCCGGGATCAAGCGAATGGAGAAACATTAAGATCCGTACACTATAATACTTTTTCACCTGCGTTTTTCTCATTGTAACTATTGATTGAATGAGTTAAGCGGCTATGGGCGCGATGATTTAAGATGCTACCGCAAACAATGCAAGATTATTATCGTTGATAAAATATGATAGAAAACCCTATTACCATAACGGGCAGTGATGAAGGTAAGAATCTTGCTATAGCTGGTGGTCAGTACCGTATCCTGGTCAGCGGTGATGCAACGGAAGGTCGTTATGCTATCATTGAAATGAATGTACCTCCCGGTGGAGGCCCGGCACCGCATGCACACCCGGACATCGAGGAGATTTTTTATGTGGCGGATGGTACAATTCAGTTTATGACGAAAAACGGACCAGTTAACGCGGACACGGGTGCATTTATCCGTATTCCGCTTGATGGTGGTGTTCACGCTTTTAAAAATATAACAGGTAAATCTGCCAGATTACTGTGTACTGTAATACCGGCAGGCCTGGACAGGATGTTTGAAGAGATCAGCGGCGCCGATCCAACACAGATTCCTGCAATTACCGAAAAATATCGGCAGCAAATATACCCTCCCGATTATTTTGACGATAAAAATTGAGATTTGCGCATTTGTAAACACGTTTAAAGATCCGTTCACTATAATATTATAAACATTATCACCTGCCGGGAAATTTTATATTTTGGCAGGTGATAATGATCTTTAACGCTTTCATGAGCATTTTTCCTACTATAATTATTGGCCTACAGGTGTTGCCTGTTCAACTCCGGGTTTTTTCTTTAATATCAGCGCGGCTATCAAAGCAATGATCACACCCACAGGTAAAATCTCTAAATAAGTAAGCACTATTACCATGATCGGGTTTTTATACATTTCAGTGTAGGTTGCCATTTTTGCTTTTTGCTCATTAAGTTCGGCTATACTTGCGCCATGGTTTTTGGCTTGGGTAATTACATGGGTCGTATATTTATCCATAAAATCGGGAATAAATAAATAGTATTCAATGAGCCATGCCAGCACATACATAGTTGATGCAATGAGCGCTATATACAACCCTATTTTAAATGCCTTTCCAAACGTAATAAAACCACCGTTGTATTTATCCCTGAAATTTTTAATTCCTACAAAAACAAAAGAGAAAGCCACAATCATAGAGCCGTAACCCATCCACATGTTGCCTTCAAAGCTGGAGCTATTGTAACAAACAGCAATCGAGATCGTCATCCACAGCGTGACAATAAACCCTGCAATCAATCCAAAAACCAGTACATTCTTTTTCATATTATTTACTTTAATGTTCAGATAGTACAAAGTTGAGCGATAGGAAAATTTCTCAGGTCATACTTTAGGGTGATTTTGAAGAACAGGGTATTATTTAATACTAAAGTATGAAGGTTACTATGGAATAATACACAGGCGTTTAGCCATTTCAACAGCTTGTGTGCGGCGCTTAACCTCCATTTTTTCAAATACTTTTGACGAATGGGTTTTAATAGTATTCAGCGATACAAATAAGCGGGCCGAAATCTCCTGGTTACTTAAGCCTTCGGCCATTAACTGTAATACCTCCAGTTCGCGCCTGCTGAGGTTAAGTCTATCCAGTTCAGATTGGTTAACAGTAAAATCAGATGTGTTGCCGATATAAATCTCCTTTTCAACCACCACGGTTTGTACCTTGGGCTTTGTAAGTTTTAAAGCAAGCCAGATACCGAGCGCCGTAAAGACAACTGCAATTGCGCCTATGTATACTTCAAAGGCGTAATCAATAATTATAAAATGCAGCTCGAGCCATTTCAATAAAAACAGCAGCGCAGCCAGCACCGCCGCATACAGTATAATATGCTTGTTTTTTATTAACAGATTAAAGACCATGGCAATCCAGGTTGCAGATTTTAATTTAAAAATAAAACATTTTAAAGAGAAAATAAATGCCCGCGGACTGATTTATACCTTAGCCGTAAATTTCATGGGCTATTTAATCTATGGCTGGTGTTATTACAGCACCCTTTAAACAAAAAAATCCTCTCATTTTCATGAAAGGATTTTGGGTGGCTCGGGGTGCAGAATCCGTACGTTTTAGCTTAAACAACTAAATTTGGAACAGCCTCCACTTTTTCTTTTATCAATACAGATGCCGTATCAGCGCTTGTTTTATCATCCGTTCTAACTACCGGCCCGTCTTTGGCAAGTTCGCTGCCCTCTACCTTCGATTTAAATATCGGCCATAACAACTGTGCATACCATTGGTCGCCTTCATAGTGTGATATACCATACGCTTTGGGATATTTACGTGTAATAAGTGCTGTGCCGAATATAATATCCCATAAAAAAAACATATTGCCAAAATTACCTTTGTAATAACCAATACCATCATCTGTACTTGCGGCATGATGTGCATGATGTGTTGCAGGGGTAGAAATTAACCTCTCCAGCACCCAGGCTATAGGGTGCAATACTTTATATTGGTAAAAAGGCTTATCCCACGGAATGCTCGAATGCGCCAGCGTAGTTATGGTACCCTTAATACCCCGCACAACAACCGCAGGTATGCCCAAACCCAAATAAACCAGGGCAGTGGTCAAATAAGTTTGTGAAAAAAACAGCGTGTAGATGGCGTTTTGCCTGCTGGCCATTGCCATACCCATATATGATGCGGAATGATGGGTACGGTGAAAACGCCATAACCAGGGAATTTCATGGTGCAACCGGTGATACCAGTATTGTGTAAGATCATCGGCCACGGCTATAATGGCACATCCCCACCAAAAAGGTACCCATGAAAACTCGTCTTTAAAAGCCGGCAGTACCTGGGGCAAAAACTTCAGTCCAAAATAGGCTACCGCAGGGCGAATGATCAAACGGGGCAGCGTAAAGCAGGCTATATCTACAAAGCGTTCATTTTGGGCCACTTACCTCTGTAAAGGCCAAAAGAAAACTCCAGTACGCCTATAAAAAATACCAGGAACGGAAACCCGAATCCGTTCAGGTTTTCGATCACTCTTTTAAAAAAATCAATCGTTGCTTCCATTTTCTGTGTTATTTTTTTTGTTTAATGATGTTTTAATTTCTTTCTGTTGCTCGTATTTTTTCTTTTCCCACGGCCGTTCACCCGTAAAATAAAAAGTGATAAACATGGCTAGGATTGGCAGTAAAAAAATGAATAGGCTCAGGAACGCGTTCTTAACGATCCTTTGCCTGGTTGCGCTTTCCATTTGCATAACTTTATTGTTTAATTTGTATGTGTTGTTTGGTTTTATCTGTCTTGCTCAGCAGTTTGGGCGTAAACCACAATCCACCGAAAATAATTGCGAAGGGTACTATGGTGACAATAATGCCCACCAGTATCTTCTTGATTAAAATGTTTACATCTGAAAGTGTCATAGTATTTTGTTTTAATGAATGATTGGATTAATTAATAACCGGGGTTTTGTGTGAGTAATGGGTTTTGCTGAATTTCTACCAATGGAATTGGATACAAATTATTTTTTTCGCTGGCGGCAGCTTTTGCAGGCAATGTATGCAGGGCATCAACAAGGTAAGTACTGCCGCGCCGTACCAGATCAAACCAGCGATGGCCTTCCTGTATAAACTCTTTGCGCCGCTCCAGAAAAACTGAATCCCGGAATGCGGACTGGCTTAGACCTGCCGACAAATTATCAACGTGTGCCCGGGTGCGCACTTCATTAATGGCATTATAAGCTTCGGCCGAGGGGCCGTTTATTTCGTTAAGCACTTCGGCATATGAAAGCAATACATCGGCATACCTTAGTATCGGATAATTGATGCCGCTTTGGCTTTGTGTGGTTAAAGGCGATAAGCTGTAATCAACAAACTTGTTAAAGTATGGAGTATAAGCATTATTATAAACAACTGTTTTACCCGTTGCCGCATTGTACACTTCACTATAAAAGGTAACGGCTCTACGGGTATCCGCAGCGGTAAACAGCTTATATAAACTGCTGTCGGCCGGAATATCTATAGGCAGCGTACCCGGGTTAAATGACGAAAAACTCTGGCTCAGGTTCTGGGTACTGTTAACAGCCCCCAGGTTACTCTCAAACTGCGCCGAAAAAATATGTTCTACCCCATTTTTTGTCGGTTTTTGAAAAACATCGCGATAGTTGGGGAACAGGGCATAGCCATAGCCGCCATTTATAACTATTTGCAATTGGGTAAGTGCTTTAGCCCATTCGCGGCGGGTTACATATACTTTGGCCAGCAGTGTATGTGCAGCACCGCCCGTTGCTCTTCCCTTGTCGGCACCACTGTATGTTTTGGGCAGGTTGGTGGCATCCTGTAAATCGGTTATAATCTGTGCATAAACACTATCTACAGAAGTGCGTGGTACTTGCAATTCATTCAGTTTGATAGAAGTAGGGTCATGCAGTACCAGGGGTATTGCTCCATAAAGCCTAACCAGGTCAAAATAAAGCAGTCCACGTAAAAACTTTGCTTCGCGTACAAGTCTTGAGCGTAGCATGGTGTCAAATTGTATGGTGGGTATTTTGTCAATGGCTATATTAGCCCTGTTAATACCATAATATAATTGCTGCCATACTTTTTGCACACGGCTATTAGCCGAAATATACGTGGTGGTACCCAGCGCCCGTACATCGGGGTTGGTATTGCTGGGGCTGTAAACCTGGTTATCGCTGCCGTTTTCTACCAATAGGTTTAGTTGACGGCCATACAATGGAAAATCTCCGGCCGGGTCACTATTTAATGAACTATAAGCAGCGTTTACTGCCGATACCGCGTCTGATTGCGTTTTATAAAACTGGTCGGCCACAATAACCGAATCGGGGTTTTCATTCAGTTTTTTGCAGGACGTGAATAGTATCGCGGTACCTGCTGCTATGAGTAAAATATTATTTAGTATGTTATTTTTCATGGTTCAGTTCATTAAAATGTGACATTTAAACCTGCAAGGAATGTTCGTACGGCGGGATAGCTTCCATAATCAATACCCTGCTTGGTGTTATCGTTGTCATAAAAGTTTACCTCGGGGTCAAGACCGCTGTATTTGGTAATGGTGGCCAGGTTTTGAGCCGAAACATAAATCCGCAATTGCTTAGCATGTAGCTTTTTGATCAGGTCGCCGCTAAAGTTGTAACCCAGTGACACATTTTTCAGCCGCAGGTATGATCCGTTCTCCACATACCGGTCCGTTATCTGAGGCACTGGAGCATTAGTTGCCCGTTGCACTGTCCCGTTAGGATTACTGGGGCTCCATCTGTTAAGCAGTGTTGCAGAAGCGTTAAGAGACAGCGTTGGCCTTTCCAGCGTTTGCTGCAAGAGGTTGAAAATTTTGTTGCCATAAGACCCCTGGAAGTATACCGACAAATCAAAGCGGCCATAGTTAAAGGTATTGGTGACACTCCCTGTAAATTTGGGTTGCGCACTACCCAAGCTATGCCTGTCGTCGGTTGTTACGGTACCATCGCCATTAGTATCTACATATTTTGTATCACCAACCTGCTGTGGCACGCCCGTAAGCAGCGGAACTTTGTTGGTTAAATCTGCCTGAGTTAACAAACCATTGGTCTTGTATCCCCAGAATGTACCTACCGGCTCCCCTATTTTTACAATAACCGGCGACTGACGACCTGTTGGCGCCAGCGGGAAATAGCTGCTTACGCCAGAACCCAGATTAAGTACCTTATTTCGGTTAGCTGCTATAACGATATTAGTTTTCCAGGAGAAACCCGTAGTTTTGATATTTTCTGTATTTAAGCTCAGCTCAATACCTTTATTTTGAACACTACCTACATTCTCCAGCGCACTGGCGTAACCAGTGTATAGCGGCAGAGGTACATTAAGCAGCAGATCGGTGGTTTTTTTATAGTAAGCGTCAAATACCACGCTTACCCGGTTATCAAACAGACCGAGATCAAAGCCGGCATCATATTGGGTAGTGGTTTCCCATTTCAGATCGGGATTGGCCAACTGCAAAGGAGCTATACCTGTAACCAGTGTACTGTTAAGATAATAGTTTGTTGGGGCCAGTGTAGCCAATGAACTATAGGCAGGCACTTCAGAGTTACCGGTTTGTCCGGCGCTTAACCTTACTTTCAGGTTGCTTACAGCTTTGTTATTGACCAGGAAGTGTTCCTTATTCACGTTCCATGACAAACCTACCGATGGGAAAAATCCCCATTTATTGTTGGCTCCTAATTTTGATGAGCCATCAATACGCTCAGATAAAGTAACATTATACTTATGATCGAAAGAGTAATTTACCCTGGCCAGATATGAATTAAGTGATGAACTACGGCCCGTAGATGTGGGTAAATTAGCTACGCCTGCATAAGAAAGATTGTTGAATGAAGTAAGATCATTCGGAAACTTTTGTGCAATAGCAACTGAAGAGGCCGCCTTTTCATATTGTGTGGTATAACCGGCCAGTATGTTTAAGTAATGCTTGTCCGCATAAGTATGGTTAAATGTTAATGTATTTTCATTAAGCCAACTATTGGCATAACCCGATCCTATAGATGCATAACCCTGTGCCGCATAGCCATTGGTGCTTCCTGCAGGCGAAGCGCTGTATGATGGGGCATAATAATTCTGGGTAGTGTTCAACAGGTCGGCTCCTACTGTTACTTTCAGCGTCAAATCATTAAGTAACTTATACTCGCCCGCGATGTTACCTAAAGTGCGGGTAAGAAAAGCGGTATTAGTGGTAGATGTAATGTCCTGCAGGGGGTTAGTGGGCGTGGCATTGAAGGGGTTGCTGGTGTTAAAGCTGCCGTCGCTGTTGCGGATTGGAGCAATTGGACTTGTATTTACCAAATTGGCAAAAGCTCCGCCAAAGCCAATGCTATTATAACCGCTGCCGTAAAGCTTGTCTTGCTTTGAGCGGCTGGCAAAAATATTGGCCGATACCAAAAATTTGTCATTAATGTTTCGCTCCAGATTTACGCGGCCGCTGTAACGTTCAAAACCGGTATTTAACAATGTACCGTCCTGTTTGAAATAATTGCCCGAAATAAGATATCTCGATTTTTCATCTCCTCCAGAAATGGATAACTCCCCGTTATACTGCGGCGCATTGCGCAAAGCAGCGCTTTGCCAATCGGACCCGGCACCAAAGGCGGCTATCTGCTCGTCAGTATAGGTTTTGGCTACGTTATCACTTAAGTTTATATCGTTTATTAATGATGCCCACTGTGAACCATTTAACAGATTGAGCTTTTTAGATACTTTTTGCTGACCAATGTAGGTGTTAAAATTTACGTTGTTGGTGCCCTTTTTACCACGGCGGGTAGTAATAATAACCACGCCATTAGCCCCGCGAGAGCCATATATAGCTGTTGCCGACGCATCTTTCAGCACCTCTATTGATTCAATATCGCTTGGATTTATGGTTGAAAGCGCGTTTACGCTCGGCCCGTTTGAACCAATGTTTACATTATCGTTATTATTATAAATAATAAAACCGTCAATTACATAAAGCGGCGCGTTACCGAATGATATAGAATTGCCACCCCTTATACGGATAGTTGCAGAACTACCCGGCTGACCCGAGTTTTGTGTTACCGCAACCCCTGATACCGAGCCCTGCAACAGGTTATCAAATGACGCGGCCGGCTGGTTTAAGATATTTTTTGATATGGATGCTACCGAACCGGTGATATCGCTACGTTTTTGGGTTCCATAGCCAACAACCACTACGTCATTAAGCTGGTTTACGGTTTCGGTTAGGCGTATAGTTATGGGGCTGCCATTGGCAATAACCTCTTTTGTTTTATAACCTATATAGCTTATGGCAAGAGTATAAGGGAAACGCTGGCCGGTAACCAGCTGAAATTTCCCGTTTAAATCTGCAGCGGCAGTATTGGTAGTACCTTTTATACGGATAACCGCTCCTGGAATGGGTTGTTTTGTAAGCGAATCGAGTACTACGCCATCCAGTTTGGAGTTAATAGTTGGTTGAGGTGCTATTTGGCCAAATAGCCTTAGCGGCAAAAAAAACAGTAAGAGTATTTTAAGAAACTTTAGGGTAGTGTTTTTTTCATGGATATAATATTCCATATCTTTAAAAAGTTTATTTGATGATTAAATTCATTAGTAAATGAGATGAAGATCAGTTGAGTGATTGGCGTTACGACACTGATTTTGCATCGGTATAACCGGCAAGGCTTCCTTGCCGGTTTTTTTTATCAAAGATTATTTCATTGTGTTATGTTTGTTTTAAGTTGCAGGTGTTAAATAAAGGTTAACCTTATTTGTGCCTGCCCGGAAAATAAAATGAAGAAAGTTGTTTTAACAACAACAGACGTTTGCCTGTATCGGCATTCGCGACATGATGAGAAGAAGATCTGATCCTTTATGTGGATGTAATGCATTCATCAGTATGGGTGTTATGCTGCAAATATAAATTTTATTTTAAAATCTACAAATTCTATAGACATTGTATATTATAAAAATCTTTCGAATAAATTAATAGGTAAATCTTTAAGGACCGAATTATTGGAATTTAAAAAAGAAAACGATGATATTCCATCGGAGATTTGAGAGTGGAATTATCTTCATGAACATCCAACTTCGATACATATTAGACAAAAAACGACAGTAATGTTGGACAAACTGTATATTGAGAGCAGGGCTTACAATGAAGATTCTACTACGATATATAATAGCGGAGAAAATATTCTGAAGAAAGGAAAAAGCTTTATCGATCGATAATGACAATTATTTCTTCAAACAAAAAGCTTCCTTCGCTACCACAAGCGCCCTGCTTGCAGTAGCGGGGTAAAATGTATACTGTATTGGGCCGATCAGGTTAACAAGTCAGCTTCTACCGGCCGAATTGTGTGGGCCTAAGCTTCATCCTGTTCACCTTTTTTATTTGTGCAGTCCTTTTTTCCTGAGGTATTGCAGCATTTCATGTGGCCTGTCTGTTTGTATGATGGTTGCACCATGCGCTATAATCCAGTCCCAGCTATTTTCAGTATTTCCGAGGTCAACAGCAGTATCATCATCATGGCCGGCATTTAAACTGGCCCACAGCGAATTGATCCAGATACGGGAGCCATTTTTGTTAATAAATTTATTATTTTTTAGGATTGCCGAAGTATCTGTACGGAAGTTCAATTCAAAAGCTACCGGTTTAATATGGCGCTGATAATTTTCGATAACCTGTTTGGCCCCGGGTTTATCCAGGTCAACCACAGCCATGAATGTAATACTATCAATAATTGATGGATATTGCTTCCTTACTGTTTCGTAATCTTCGGCTGTTTTAAAAATGGCTTGTTTTAATGTGCCTGTTGCTTTTAATATCTGATAAGCTTCGTTATAGTAAGGATAACTCTTATCAAGATTTACCAAAACTTTACCCTTTATTAATTGCATCACTTCCTCAAGGGTTGGTATGGTATTAACAGTAACCCTCCCCAGACCGTTCTTCAGGTGGAATTTCTTTAGTTCGGCCAGGGTATAATCGCCGGGGCTTCCTTTTCCGTCCGTTGTGCGGTTAATAGTTTGATCGTGCATGATGACGATCACCCCATCTTTCGTTTTGTTTAAATCCAGTTCAATAATATCCACCCCCATAGCTATAGCGTATTTGAACCCCAGTAAAGAGTTTTCGGGAGCATTGCGCCAATCGCCGCGATGAGCGGTTACCATGATATACTTGTCGAGTGGCTGATGTAACTGCTTTACCAAGCTATCAACCCTAGTGGTTTGCGCGTGGCTTGTAGTACAAAATATTGAACTTGTTAAAATGATAAACGCAACGGCCTTAAATATTTTCATAGCCACAAAGATATTTACCACAGGTTAACAGGCGGTTACCCCATTGTAACGATTCGGAAAATACCATCACACCAGGTCTCATTCAGCTTATGATAGTGGGGGGAATGTAGATCATCTATTCTGATTTAAAACCCCTATATCCACAAGTTTAATACTTATTGTCTATTTCACTGATAGTTAAGTATTTCGTATATTAGATATACCAAATAATCCTGTCATGCCCGCCCTTTCTTTTAGTGATTTAACCACAAATCTAATTTTACGGTATACGTGTAAGAACAGCTTATTTCGGATTACGCTTCCGCCTGATCTGGGTTTAGCATCATCAATATAGACAATCAACTATAAACAAAACTAAAATGGAAAAAATCTCAACCGAAGTTTATAAAAAAATAGACAACGATCTTTACAATGCAGATGGCGATATCTGGTGGAAACCCGACACCGTACTGAACCTTTTAAAAACCAGCGTTAACCCTTGTCGGGTTGGCTATTTAAATACAGTACTTACCAGGCTAACCATAAATCCGGAGGGGATGACAGCTTTGGAAGTTGGCTCAGGCGGAGGTATACTTACCGAAGAAATATGCAAATTAGGCTTTAAAACAACAGGCATAGAACCTTCTGAAAACTCGAGGAATACAGCCATAAATCATGCTAAACAAAGTGGCTTAAACATAAAATACGACCAGGGTTTTGCAGAAAATTTGCCTTACCCCGATCAATCTTTCGATTGTGTGGTGTGTTGTGATGTGCTGGAACATGTTATGGATTTGCCTAAAGTAATTTCCGAAATATCAAGGGTACTAAAACCTAACGGATTATTCTTTTACGATACACTAAATCGAACTTTTGTTAGCAAATTGGTAGCCATTAAAATTTGGCAGGAATGGAAACGCTGGGCTTTTATGCCTCCAAACCTGCACAACTGGGATATGTTTATTAAGCCCGAAGAGTTAAAAACCTTATTAGCCAAAAACAATTTAGACTGGAAAGAACACAGAGGTTCATCTCCGAATGTTTCAATACCCACAATGTTAAACTATTTGCGAAAAAGAGCAAAAGGAGTATGGACCTTTGCTGAACTTGGAGAGAATTTCATTTTGGTTGAAAGCAACGATATGAATATTTTGTATATGGGCTATGCAGTGAAGAAATAGCTAAGCCGAGGCAGGTGTTATAATCGCGCCCTCATCCCTGGACATTCCGTAACCATTGATCACCAGCTTCCGGAATGCGGTAGATGATTATCCGGTTGAACCGGGTACCGCCCATGATCTGTGGGAACAATCCCTCCCGGAAGATAATATCGACACCTAATATTGTCCGGTCTGCTTGCCAGTTTGTCCGTCTTGGCTTAAAACAACAATGATTTTCTACGCCTTCGATGCATTTTTGAGTCATCAATCAAAAAAAACAATATCATGAACTCAAAAACATCAAAAGCAATTTATTGGACAGGGGCATCATTAATTTCATTATGGTTTGGTGCAAGTGGTTTTTACGAACTTACCAGGAACCCGGTAGTTTGGGACATTACGGTAAAATTAGGTTACCCTCCGCACTTTATTTATATTCTTGGCGTCGCCAAACTTTCGGGTGTAGCGGTACTGTTAACTCCCAACAGACTGTTGAGATTAAAAGAATGGGTATTTGCAGGCATCTTCTTTGATATCATCTTTGCCTTTTTCTCTAAAATTGTGGTGCTCGGTTTCCCTGCTACCATTGATGCCATCATAGCGTTTACCATTATTAGTGTTACTTACCTCATGTTCAGAAAACTGCATCCTGCCACCTATGTTAACGCTGCCAACAGCTTTAATACCCATCAAATGTAAACTAATGGCTTGATCATTAATTTTCTTGAAATGCTTACAGCCCGACAATCAAACTTGATTATTGGACTGAATTCAAAGCGTCAACGGCCTATATCATAGAGCCCGCATTGGCTACATCTATTTTAGATAGTAAGAATAATAATCAAGTCAATTTTGTTCTTGGCACCTACAAGTTCAATCTGAGCAAAGAATTAGGTTACATCTTGCAACAGATTTCGGATGCAAAACTTTAGAGCTATTGCAGCTTATGATCGGCGCCATCACCGCGTGGTACCAAACAGTCTTAAGAATGCGGCAAAAGCGGCCAGAATATCCCCTGGTAACTGTTTGTGCACTGTTTGGTGTAAGCCGTCAGGCTTACTATTTAGCTCATCATAAGGCTTCAAGGACAAGTATCGCACATATGGTTGTGTTGACATTGGTGGGTGAGTTCGGTGCTGCTGTTCCTATGCTGGGAACCAGAAAACTATTACACATGCTCATTCCGGAGATGGAAAAGCACGAGATAAAGATGGGACGGGACTTGCTGTATGATCTGTTACGCTTTCACGGCTTATTGATCCGCCGGAGAAGATCATGAAAGATGACACACTCACGGCAAACTCCATCGGAAAAGTCTTTTGCGTGAAAGTAAATGGCAAGTATGAATATTATACCGACAGTGCAGCCAATCCGGTATATCCAGAAAAGCCGCTGCGCCGCTTAACACCATTTATCATGAACAATAATCCGTAGTCAGAATGGTGAGTAAGCAAAAGAAAGCCCGGAGGGGTTAGTCGAAGCAGATATTTTACCACGAAAAAGAAAAAAGAAGCAACCCGGCGGCTGACGACACCAGTTTACAGGACTGCTACCGGCGTCAGATTTAACAAAGGTATTCCCCAATCCAGGTTTAACCTGGCTATCGCCAACCCAGTGCTGGAGCAATATGTTCCAGAATAGCCGACAGCACATGTACATTGTAATCAACACCCAAGGTATTCGGGATGGTCAGCAATAAAGTATCTGCTTCCTGAATCGCTTCATCCAGGGCAAGTTCCCCGATCAGCTGATCCGGTTCTGCCGCATAACTCCTGCCGAAGACCGCCCGTTTATCCGCTTCAATATAACCGAAACTATCCGCCCCCTTGACCTGTTGTCCGAAGTAATACCTGTCCTGCTCGGAGACCAACGCGAAAATAGAGCGGCTCACCGAAACCCTCGGTTCCCGCTCATGCACGGCTTTTTTCCAGGCCGCTTTATACAGCCTGATCTGCTTAGCCTGCTGGATATGAAATGGCTCTCCACTTTCGTCAAACTTTAAGGTAGAACTTTGCAGGTACATACCCTGTTCCGCCGCCCATACCGCCGTTGCATTAGAACCCGCACCCCACCAGATCCGATCCCGTAACCCTTCCGAATGCGGTTCCAAACGTAGTAAGCCCGGCGGGTTCGAGAACATCGGGTAAGGGTTTGGCTGCGCAAACCCGGCACCTTCCAGCTTATCCAGAAATTCCAAAGCTTTCCGGCGTCCCATATCTGCGTTGGTCTCTCCCTCAGCAGGTTCATAACCAAAATACCGCCAGCCGTTGATCACCTGTTCCGGCGAACCCCGGCCGATCCCCAGTTGCAAACGGCCCCCCGAGATCAGATCAGCAGCCCCCGCATCCTCCACCATGTACAGCGGGTTCTCATACCGCATATCGATAACGCCGGTTCCGATCTCTATTTTGCTGGTCTTCGCACCGATCGCAGATAATAAAGGAAACGGAGACCCCAACTGACGCGCAAAATGATGCACCCGGAAATAGGCACCATCCAAACCCAGTTCCTCCGCAGCAACAGCCAGATCAATGGATTGAAGTAGGGTGTCGCCTGCCGTACGCGTGTTATAAGCAGGATGATCAGACCAATGTCCGAATGATAAAAATCCTATTTTTTTCATAGATAAATTCCCTGTTATAATGCAAATGTAAGCATGATAACCGACTGGTTACTTCCGCCGGGATAAAAAACTCACCCTGTAAAACCTGCGCTTCTTATAATTATTACTAAGCTTAATATTACTTGCGACCTACAACTCAAACAAGAATATTAGTCAAATATCTACTAATTTTAACCTGCGGATCATAAATGATCGTTTGGAAATTCCGAGATGCTTGGTTCGCAATCGGGAAAAATGACTGACGGTTACCGGAACCTTGTGCCGTCAAATTATCGCATCGAATGGATGGTACGAAATGAGGACTCTCCAAGATTTTTAAAAAGATTACCGGAATGTCTACTGGCAAATACAAAACCCAGGTTGAGTCGGTTGATTTTTAAATTGAGGCTTTTAGCTATTTTTTACCGGAAAACATTGCTGAACCTGATATATAAGTAGACGAATGGATGAAATTGATTATAACTTCTCAATATTCCCGAAAGCTGCCCATGTAGGATTTTTATATTCCTTGAAATCCATTTCCACTATATTCCTTCAATGGTCCACAACTATGCACTTAATGCGTTATGTGCGAAAATCATTTGAAACATGTATATTATTATCATCATCATCATATTGAACAATTTTGTAAATTGGGGACTATTATTCTTTTTTTAAACATATGATAACGATACTTAAAAAAGCATTTAACAATTTTGAAACCACATTTTTATAAAGTTGCACATGACCTGCAATGTTCTTTCAGTGCTAATCTTCGTGTACAGCCAAATTTTGGAAAATTATGGCATTATCATCCCGAACTGGAGCTTCATTATGTTATAAAAGGTAAAGGGGTAAGATTTATTGGGGACAATGTGAGCAATTTCGATGAGAATGAAATGATATTGTTAGGTGAAAACCTGCCCCATACCTGGCGATGTAAAGAGGAGTTTTACCAAAGTGATCCGGAAATTAAAACGGAAGCTATCGTTATTCAGTTTTTACCTGAATTTATCGGGAAAGAATTTTTATCCATTCCGGAAGCATTGCCGTTTCGCCAGCTTTTTGAAAATGCCAGAAAAGGACTATACATCAAAGGCCAAACCAAAGAGCATGTGCTTCACTTAATGAAAGAAGCGGTGAGTTCATCAGGCATGGACAGAATTATTGCATTGCTGGCTATCATTAACGAACTCTCCCAAAGCAATGAATTGGTGAGTATCGCATCGTCCAATACCTTTTATCAATCTAATGCTGCAGAATCATTCAGGCTTAATAAAATTTACACTTATACATTAGCCAATTATAAAAACGCCCTCCCGTTGGAAGAAATCGCCAATGTAGCCAACCTGAGCGCCACCTCATTTTGCCGTTATTTCAAAAGGGTTACCAACAAGTCTTACCATGATTTTTTAATGGAAATAAGGATAAGCAATGCCTGCAGATTACTCATAGAGGATAAGTTATCTATCCATGCGATATGTTTTGAATGTGGTTTTGGGAATTTAGCAAACTTCTACCGTTACTTTGGCAGGATCAAACAAACCACCCCCGATAAATACAGAAGGACATATCTTGACCGGAAAAACATTTAATCAAGCTTGCTATTTTCTTGTAGTTATTTGATTGGGATAATATTGTATAATACATGGCCAAGAATAAATAATTCATGTTCTGTTAAAACAAATATGTTTGTCACGGCTGCCTTGTACCAGTAAACCTCAGCCTCCAAACCAATCAAAGCCTTGTGAGTAATTTACATACTTTAGACATTTTGATCATTATACTGTACCTAGTCGCAATGATCGGCGTGGGATTTTATTTTTCCAGAAAAAATAAAAGTTCGGCTCAGTTTACGAAGGCATCCGGAAAAATTCCGGGATGGGCCATCGGGCTATCCATCTACGCTACATTTTTAAGCAGCAATACCTTTTTAGGGGTGCCCGGCAAGGCATTCGGCAGTAACTGGAATTCCTATGTATTCAGTATTTCCATGCCGATAGCTGCCTGGTTTGCCACCAAGTATTTCATACCGTTTTATCGCGGCACGGGTTCTATCTCTGCCTATTCGCACCTGGAACACCGGTTTGGCAAATGGGCCAGAACTTATGCCGTATCGTGTTTTTTACTTACCCAGCTGGCCCGTATGGGTTCGGTATTTTTCGGTATCGCTATAAGTTTACAGGCCCTTACCAGCTATTCCATGGCATCTATCATGATCGTGATGGGTATATGCATTATCATTTATACAGTTTTAGGGGGTATTGAAGCCGTTATATGGACCGAGGTTGTTCAGGGCATTATCAAAACATTTGGCGCGCTGCTCATCCTGTATATTATCATACAAGATATACCCGGTGGTATCAGGAAAATTGTAGATATAGGTTTATCACAACACAAGGTAAGCCTGGGAAGTTTCTCGCCCAACCTCACCGAGTCTACTTTTTGGGTTGTTTTGTTTTACGGCTTTTTCATCAACCTGAATAATTTTGGAATGGACCAAAATTATATACAGCGGTACCACACGGCCACTTCGGTTAAAGAGGCATCAAAGTCGGTTTGGCTCTGTGTTTATATTTACATTCCTGCATCCTTACTCTTTTTTATAATAGGGACTTCGCTGTTTGCCTATTATCAAACACATCCTGATTTACTGGCCCAGGTCAAGTTAACCGCGGCTATTGAAAAACTGCCTTCGCACAGTTCAGGAAGTAAAATAAGCGCCATGTCGGCTTCCCTGCAGCCATCAGATTACGGGGATAAAATCATGCCCGATTTTATGGTTAAAAAGATTCCGGTAGGGCTTTTAGGGCTCATCATTTCGGCCATTCTCTCAGCAGCCATGAGTACCATCAGTTCGAGCATGAACTCCTCGGCCACCGTATTCTCGGAGGATATTTACAAAAGATATTTCAATAAAAAGAGTTCAGAAAAACAAGGGATACGTGTTTTATATATGGGCACCACGGTTTTCGGCTTGCTTGGCATGGCAACCGGACTCGCCATGATCGGTGTGAAAAGCGTACTTGACATCTGGTGGGAATTGTCGGGTATTTTCGCGGGTGGTATGCTGGGGCTGTTTTTGTTGGGTATGATCTCCAAAGCGAGTAAAAACACCGAAGCCATTACCGCAACTGTTATCGGTGCATTGGTTATCATATGGATGACGTTTCCGGCAATTATACCAGACCGATATGCTTTTCTTAAAAGCCCTTTCCACAAAAACATGATCATTGTTATTGGTACACTTTCTATTTTTTTGGTTGGTGTGTGTATAAGCTGGATTAAGGCTAAAATTACAGTTAAGCCGGCTTAAGTATATTATCTTAGCATCAAATCCGTTGCAATTCAGGCCATACGATCCATATATGCAAATTACAGAACAGCGATTAACCAACGGCAATTACGGCCACTGCTTACATAATACACAATGCTTTTCGCCAAATGACGAATGGCTGGTTTATGACACCAGGAATGATGATACTCAAATAGGCAGTACCGGGAGTATTGAAATCGTGAACACCCGATCTGGTTCAGTTAAAGAAATTTACCGCACAATAAAGCAGTCAGTCTTCGGCCCAGGGGTTGGTGCGGCAAGTTTTTCGCCCGTTTGCGATACAGTGGTTTTTATTCATGGTATCAGCAATGCTGACCAAACCAGGCCTTATGCATTTAACAGAAGAACTGCCGTTGCTATAGACATTAATAAGCCGTACGAGCCAATTTTTCTGGACGCACGTCATATAACCGAGCCGTTTACACCAGGCGCGCTGCGCGGCGGTACACATGCCCATTTATGGAGCGGAGATGGCCAGTGGTTAAGTTTCACCTATAATGATTACGTTATGGAAGAGCTTTCCACACAGCCCTTTAAAAGAACGGTAGGTGTTATGATCCCTGGCTATGAGGTAAAAGTTGATCATGATCATACGATGGAAAATCATAGCGGTAAAATGTTCAGTTTTATTGCGGCCAACCTATCACCATCCCCTCAATGGGGTTCAGATGAAATTGATATTGCTTTTGACGAAGGATGGATCGGGGTAAACGGCTATACCAGGGCCGATCAAACCCATCAGAACAGAGCGATTGCCTTTCAGGGTAAGGTTTATGACCTAAACGGCAAAAGCAAAGCGGAACTGTTCGTTATTGATTTACCGGATGTTTTTACCAAATCCGCTTTATCCGGCATTCAAGGCACCATCCATACACCACCGCAGGTTCCGCATGATATAACTCAGCGCAGGCTTACCTATACCACCAACGGTATAGAAGGCCCCCGCCATTGGCTGCGAACCACACCCGATGGCATGGTCATTGGCTTTTTAAATAAGGATCATCACGGTATTGTGCAGCTTTTTGGCATTTCGCCAAATGGCGGTAGTACAAAGCAGTTAACTTACGTTGAAAATCCCATTCAGGGGCCGTTCAATTTTTCACCGGATGGAAAGTATGCCGCCTTTCTTTCAAACAACAACGTATTTATTACTGATATAGCAACCGGCAAGTCGGAGCAAGTTACCTCTCACGACCATGCCTCGAAAGCAATAGGTAGCGTCAGCTGGTCAAATAAAGGTGATATGATTACTTATAACAGGTATATAACCAATGCCCATGGCACGTATCTACAAATATTTCTTGTCAGAATTAGCTGGTAATAACTGTAAAAGGCCACATCATTTATTCATGATGCGGCCTTTTTCTCCGTAAAATTTATAGTTTATTTCCCTTCCTGTAAAACCACGTGCTTGATGTTTTTACGGTCGAAAGTATAGGTGATGTGAATAAGACCATCTTTTGTTTGAATAATAGCCGGATAGCTGTATTCTTCTTTGGTTCCGTTTTCCAAAACAGCAATATCTTTCCAGATCAATCCATCCGCAGAACAGGCTACCCGCAGCTTTGCTCTTCCATTAAACCAGTCTTTACCGGGCACATCAGGATTGTAAACAATCAGTTGTTTGCCATCCTTCAGGGTTACTGCATCTGTACCGGAATTGGGGTTCAATAATTCGGTTTTAGACAGCTTACCCCAGGTATCGCCATTATCTTCCGACCAGGCCTGGATCACATTACCCTGTCTGCTCCTGCATAAAATTTGCAACTTTTTGTTGCCATATGACAAAATACTGGGCTGAATAACGTCAAACGATGTGGTATCAACAGGGATAAACTCCCATGTTTTGCCCATATCGGTCGACTTTTCTAAATGAACCTTCCAACGGCCGTCTTGTTCTTCGACACTGGAAGGCGCCAAAATAGTACCGTTGGCCAACTGAATCGGCTTGTTTTTTATCGGCCCTAAAATTCCTTCTGGAAGCCGGGTTGCCTGCGACCAGGTTTTGCCTTCATCGTCAGATGTTTTGAACATTCCCCACCACTCCCTCGGATTAGGGCCTACTTTATAAAATAAAAACACCTTACCTTTTTTTGTTTTAAACAGTACGGGATTCCAGGATGCAAAACGGACGCTATCATGCTGCACACCATCGGCTATAATTTCGGGTTTACCTTTGTCTTCTTTGTTCAGTTTAGTGAACCATATACTCACATCCTTTTTACCCTCCTGCGAACCACCAAAACAGGCGAGCAAAAGCTCCCCTGTTTTTATTTCGGTAATGGTAGAGGCATGGCATTGTTTAAACGGAGGGTTATCAAAAACCAGCTCCTGCTTCACAACCTTCCATTGCTCTTGTGCCTTTAAACCTGTGGCGGTCGCCAAAAGCATGCATAAAGGCAATAGCATTATTATTTTTCTCGGCATATCTATATTCACTTTAATTCTTGTCGAGTAGACCTGGGGAATTTCACCCCAAGTCCCTCATAGAACCGTGCTTGATAGTCTCCCATCACACGGCTCTTATTAACTAATACACCGGGGTCTGTCCTTGACTCCGCGTGTTTTGCTTTCATCCTTTGCTACCTCCTGATCGCTCAGTTTTGCGCCGGATATAGAAAGCCTGTTAATACATCCCCTTCGCTCCATTCCCATTACAGGAACTTCATTACTAATACGGGATGTTCCGCCCCCGTGCCATCCATCGGTACTTTCCCTCTTGCCGGTGCACCGACTTGAGGTTTTCCCTTAACATGATGGCGACAGGTTCTCGCGTTCCATACAAAAGCCTGTGTTAAGCTCGTGCCACTTATACACCGGATGCCGCAAAGCCAGTAAACAGGTTCCCGCCTTGCTTGTCCCTGGGTCGCTACTGTTACCCGGTTTTGACATCGTCTAATCCTTTCGATGCCTCATCAGTGGTTCACTTGCGTTCACCTTCTTAACACTTACCTGACACCTTTAATGATGCCTTTTCCGCTAACGCTCACTACCAAGGCACTTAACCAAAGCAGCTTAGCGGCGGTTTGGTACCCGCTCCTGTAAGCCGATACCGAGGGGCCGTCCCTCATCTTTTATACAGCTCGCAATCAGTGGTTCTGCGAACCTCTGATTTGCTCGCGACACTCAATAACCAGGGTTCTGCTCCAGTTTAGCGCTAAAATTTGCATCAATTGCTGATTGCGGAATTGGATATAATTCATGAAAGTTTTGAATGGTGGAAACCACATCTGCCCTGGTTTGATACTTTTTAGTTCTTTCCACCAGTTTTCCAACCCGGCTCAAAGTTAACCTTCTTCTCTCCTCTGTGATCAGTTCCCTTGCTCTTTCATCTAAAATATAATCCATTGTAACATCAGACGGAGAAATTGATTTGGCGTTTGATCTGTTCCTGACCGCGTTGATATCTGCCGCAGCTTTTGTGTTATCGCCCTTTTTCATATAAGCCTCGGCCCGGAGCAGGTAGGTTTCTGCCAGTCTGTAAACGATAAAGTCTTTACCGGTACCTCCTGAGGTATTATCCCCCTGCCATGGTTTCCCCTCCAACTTTCTCAGGTATGGGTACACATTACGCATCGTATCTTCCTGGGTAGTCCGCGGCTCGACGGGTTTGCCAAAATAAGTAGAAGCCGGATTATTATAATACAATGTACGGCGAATATTATATTTAGAATTCCTGATATCATTTTGGGCATTATCCTTCCACAAATTATACAGGAAATAAGTGGTTGGCCGCACATAAGCTACGCCGCGCCCTAAACTATCAACAATGCTCATACCGCTGGCCCCGGCCGGGTCTTTTAAATTCCACAAAGCCGGTACCCATCCGCGGATGGTATTGTTTCTACCGGTAGAGCCGCCGCCGCCGGTTACCAGGTTTTCAAATTCCCAAACATAAATAGATTCCATATTGCCAGCACTACGGTTCTGGTTCCCTTCAATAAACAGATCCGAATATACATCTCCCGGTAAATTAGCGTTCACGCCAAAACGATTGGTCATTAAATGATACGTACCGCCATCAATTACTTTAGAGGCACTTTCAATGGCCTTATCATATTGCTGTAAGGAGAGATAAATTTCTGTTAACAGATGATCTGCTGCGCCCTTTACAATATGACCTTCACGGGCCGGAGTAACCGTAACTGGTAACCACTGCGACGCAAACTCCGCATCAGCGCGTGCAAAATCATAAGTTGCCTGACGGGTAGACCTCGTAAAATCAGTTTTCGGAGACTGGTAGGTACGATCAACAATAACAGCTCCGCCATATAAGTTGGCGAGCGTATTATAGGTATAGGCCCTGAAAAATTTAGCTTCGGCTATGTAGGAATTTTTTTCTGCATCATTTGCAAAAATGCCAGCCGACTCCGGTTTTTCGGCATATTCAATAATGGTATTGGCCCGCAGTATCATTTGGGTATAAGCCCAGTTCCAATAGCTGCTGGCAGCAGCCGAAGAAGGCACAAGAAATGTAGTATAATTACGGAAGTTGGTTGTTTGTTCCTGACCGGTAGTCCCTATGTCTGTACCTAAGTCCATATCATACCATCTGCCCAAATCTTCGCCGTTAAACTCATCACGGGCAGCAAAAATCAGTCCGGTTATGGCGTTATCAAACCCCACCTTCGTTTTAAAATTCACATCTGATGATAATTGAGCAATAGCTTTTTCATCCAGAACAGATTTTTTACAGGAGGTGGCAGCGCCAAGCAGGAGCATGCAACAACCTAATGTTATAGTAATCTTTTTCATGTTTTTTATTTTGAAAAACTTTTAATTGATTTAAAAACCCACGTTGAAACCAAAGGAGATTGTACGGGCCAGCGGGTACATATTTGCTTTAATGTTTGCGGCGGTACCGGTGGCCGTAATAATTTCAGGATCAGAGCCCGGGTAATTGGTAAATGTGTATAGGTTTTTACCGCTGACGTAGGCTCTTAAGCTACCCAGTTTTAACCTGTCGGTTATTTTTTTGGGGAAATTGTAGCTCAATGAAACATCCTGGATCCTGGCAAAATTTCGGCTTACATAATAATTGTGCCCGGCGGTATTGGTATAAACCAATGATGGTCGGGTGGCTGATTTGTTTTCCGGAGTCCACCAGCCCGCATCAATCTGGTTCAAGGCGCGGCCCGGTGAGTTTTCGCTACGGGTAGAGTTCGGATCAAGCAGGATGAAATCAGAGGTCCAGCCCAGCATGGCATTAACAAATACATAAAGGCTGAAACCGCTATAGTTAAAGGTATTACCTATACCTCCCCTGAACTTCGGCTGCCCGCCTGAACCAACAATCGTGCGGTCACTGGCATTAATTACCCCATCGCCGTTTAAATCTTTTAAACGCACAAAACCGGGTTGGGAGTTCGCGGGTATAGCATCGCCCTGCTGGTAAATGCCATTAAAAACATAGTCAAAATAAGAAGTGATCGGATGCCCGATAAACCAATTGTTGGCCAGGTCATCATCTTCCTTACCATCGCCGTTAACATCTGAACGGTACAAATGAACAATCTTGTTCTTGTTCATGGAAACCGTGAAGTTCGACAGCCATTCAAATTTTGAGCTTTTAACATTTACGGTATTAATGGCTATATCAATACCTTTATTGTTAGTAGCACCCAAATTAGCCTGAACGCTAGTGTAACCGGTCATCACCGGAATAATTCTGCGCACCAGCAGGTTTTTTGTATCGCTGTTATAAACCTCAACGGTACCGTTTATGCGGTTATTGAACAAACCAAAATCAACGGCCAGATTGGAAGTATAGGTAGTTTCCCATTTCAAATTGTCATTAGCCATATTTGCCGGATAAACGCCCAGTGCAGTAATTCCCGGATTGCCATACACATAGTTGTTTGTATTGGACAAACTGATGGATTGATATGGGCTGATAGCCTGGTTACCTACAGCACCATAAGACAGCTTGAATTTTAACAAACTGATTGTTTTGCTATCCTTCAAAAAACCTTCCTCAGATGCAATCCACCCGATAGCGGCAGAAGGGAACGTAGCATACTTATTATTCTTCGCAAATACCGAACTGCCATCACGCCTGGCGGTAAGGGTTACCAGATATTTCTCTTTGTAATTATAATTGATACGCGCCATGGAAGAAATACCGTTTACATCCTGGGCTGCGGAGGCTACAGTTTGTATGCCGCCAAAAGTAAGGCTGTTATATCCCAATGCATCTGTACTTAATTGCGATGCAGTAGCGGTAGTATTTTCAAAACGGTTACGGTTACGGCCGTAAAGCAATGTAACATCAAAGTAATGGTCATCATTTATTCGCCTGTTATAGGTCACAATGTTTTCCAACACATAATCATAAGATTGCTGGTTAAACTTGCTTGCCGATTTGGTATTATTGGTCACGTGGATATCCTGCCGTACCGCGTTGTAATTATGATCCCAACGGTAATTTGGAGAAAAATTTACCCGGTAAGATAATCCCTTGATGGCAGGGATGTTAACAATACCATAGAAATTGCTGAACAGGTTTTGGGAAACCTCTGAATTGGTGGTTAATATTGACGACCGTAAAGGATTACCCGAAATGGTTTCGGTGGTTACAGAAAACTGCGTGGGCTGCCCGTCTGGATAAAACCAGTTACCGTAAGGGCTGCTATAATAAAGGCTATTCAGATCGGCACTTATGCCCGACAAATCGCGGTTGACAAACGTTGCTGTCATACCGATTTTCAGCCAGTCATTAACCTGGTTTTCAATATTGCTTCTGAGAGTAATGCGCTTTTGATTGTCATTATACATCAGCCCTTTTTCATTGGTATAAGAGGCCGAATTATAAAATGATGTTTTTCCTGATTTGCCTGCGACGCTCAGATCAACCGAAGAAATGCTGGCATCCTGGGTAGCTTCCTGCCAGGGATCGAGGCTTTTTCCCGCACGGTAGTTTTCCGCTTCAACAGAAGTAAGGTTATCAGCTATATCGGGTTTAACCGCTTGCCCGGATTCTTTTAAATAATCTAATGTTTTTTCAATATAGCGCTCTGGCGATAATAATTTTATTGTCCGGGCTATTTCCGAAACTCCATAATAAGAATTAAGCGTAACTACCGGTTTGTCTGAAGTTCCCTTTTTTGATGTAACCAGGATTACGCCATTGGCTGCCCTTGAACCATAAATTGCAGCGGCACTCGCATCTTTCAAAACATCAATAGATTCGATGTCATTAGGGTTAATATCGCTTAAGTTCCCATTAAAAAATATCCCGTCAACAACAATCAGGGGATCATTACCGCCGCTTAATGACCGTGGCCCGCGAATGAGGATAGATCCGTTTTGCCCCGGGCGTCCGTTTGATGTAAACTGAACACCGGCAACCCGACCTCTTAAAGCTTCGGTAACATTGGTGTTTGGTAAACTCCTGGTTTGTGCTAAATCAACCTTTGAAATTGCACCGGTCACCAATCTTTTTGATTGTGTGCCGTAGCCAACCACCACTACGGCATCTAATGAGTTACTTGCCTCCAGCAGCTTAACGTTTACCGTGTTTTCGGCTTTAACAGCTAATTCCTGCGAAGCAAAGCCGATAAACGTAAAGACCAATACGCCGGATGCAGGGGCAGTTATGGAATAAGCACCGTTCATATCGGTTATGGTACCTTTGTTGGTGCCTTTAATTTTGATGCTCACACCCGGTAAAGTAGTACCTTTTGAATCTGTAACTACGCCATGTACTTTGATATCATCAAAAGAATTGCTAAGTGCCGTTACAGAAGAGTTCGCAACGGCAAAAGTGTTTGAATTTAACGACAAAAGCACAAGCAGGCAGCATAAAAGCTTCGTCCGGATTGAGTAATAAGATACCTTTGGAAAGGGCGTACCTCTCCCATCACAATAAAATTTCATGTTTTATGATTATTAATGTTTACGTTTTTTTATTAATTGGGGGCTTGATTCAAAGTAATTGGTAATGCTTTGATTAAGCAGGATTCAATTGGTTATCAGGTAATTTTTTCGCTCATAGATTTAATTTTGGTGAAACTTTCTGTTCTTTTATGTTGGTTAATCATATTTTACAATACACTGGTGAGCGATAGCGCACTTTCCAGATTAGCATAATCTTTATAAAGTTTTTGCAGTTTTGCCATCTGCTGGTTGGTTATCGCGCCTGTTTTTCTCCTTGAAAAACCGGTGATATCAAGTCCCCTAAAATTCAAATACAATTTCGCTGCCGTCGGGTATATATCATGCATAACGTCCATATGATTTGTGAGGAAGTTTTGGACAAGTTGCACTTGCTGTTGTAATGAATTGTTATCAAAGTTGTCACAAAGCCATACAATAAGCTCCGGAAAAAAGTTACCCTGGATACATGACAAACCTGCAGAACCCGATTTTAATGACTCAACCGCGTGAACGATATACGCATCGTACAAACCAAAGTCATAGCCTATACCCACTGCCGCTTTTTGTTTAACCTGCTCAATATCCAGCGAAGTATCTTTAAAATAATTAAGCCGGTTGGTTACCATAAACTTTTTGAGCAACTCCGGAGCAATTAATCTTTTATAAGGGACCGGACATTCATAAAGTCCAAATGGTATCCGATCAGTAGCGTTGAGGATGTCATAAAATTTGTCTTCCAAAACCTGATCGGGTTCATCTTCATTTACCAATATCCCCGAAGTCAAAATCACACTCTGAATGCCGGTATTGTATATTCGTTTAATAAAATTTGTTTGTTCATGAAGTGTACGGGCAAAGGTTCCTGTGGCTACTACAGGTACCTTTCCGTTTGAAATCCTAACAACATGTTCTGTAATGGCAATCCGTTCTTCATCTGATAACTCAAACATTTCACTTGATAAACAATTTGCAAACAGACCTTTCGCCCCGGCTGCGAGATAAAATTCTGTAAGCTTGGTAAGCAAATTAAAGTCAATTACACCATTGTCAGTAAATGGTGTAAGCATTACGGGTATAAATTTTTTTGCGTTTTCGGTCATGTTATAATTATGATAATTTTAGTTTAGTCTCCATCTGATATTCCTTTGCAAATAAGTTGCCCGTCAATATTGCGCATTGTTGAACAGGCATGGCAAAGCCACAGCTATTTATCGCACCATTATGATAATATTCGATATACGCCAGAAAAAACTCAACAACAAAAATCGCTTGTTAGAACGTGGTGATTTATTGTCAGCAAAAGAACGTTAGCTAAATTACTCAGGTAAAGTTTTCTGATACAATAAATTCACCTTTCACCAAAATGAGCTAACAGACTATATGTCAATTCAAAACAATTTACAATTACACAATAGCCGTTTTTAATTGATGGCAATTATTGGTTATAATAGCAATATAGATTTTTAATGGTTAATATTCAGATAACAGGCTCATTACAAACTTAGCTAATAGGGAAATCCATAAGTTGTATAAATTATCCTTTGTTTTATACAAAATTATCCTGTCGATAATGATACGCTGCAAATAATCTTAAAGAGAGAAAAATCCTTACCAACAGACAGTCCATGCCAGAGCGCATTGACACGACGATAGTTCAATTATATCATATAAATAAAGATGCAGAATGCGGATATGCCCGTATGTCCGGCAGGCACCTGGCATTATACAAAAGAGTACAGGGTAAAAAGACACATCGGTACAACCAGGCAATGGTTTATTATTTTGATGTTGAAAAATCCAAAGTATGCCCGCTAAGGGATGGGGGTTACAAACCGGGGCCAAAAGCAAAACATACTCAGTTTCTATACGAACAAATGAACATATAGCGCAAGAAACCGATAATGATTATTTGCCTGTCTACTATGGCATGGACTTTTCAGGTGTAATTACACTGCAAA
This sequence comes from Mucilaginibacter sabulilitoris, assembly GCF_034262375.1. NCBI lineage: Bacteria > Pseudomonadati > Bacteroidota > Sphingobacteriia > Sphingobacteriales > Sphingobacteriaceae > Mucilaginibacter > Mucilaginibacter sabulilitoris. Next base: position 2,795,098 of record NZ_CP139558.1, on the reverse strand, counting down.
AGATTACTTTAAGATTGGCAGAAATCGTGGACGAAACCAAGCAACATTATCAAAGAGCGTTTCACGATCTAAGGAACCCTGTTGGAAACGTTCAAGCCCTTACCAACCATGTTAAAGGAAAACGGAACAATCAATGAGATGCAGGATATCTTGAACCTCCTGTTATATTCCTCTCCACATGCCATGGATATACTTGATGACTTCTTGTTCATGGAAATGAGTGAGAATAAGCAGCTGGAAAAAAAGCGACGGAAATGAATAGCTTTTTCCACCAGCGCGTTGACGAAGAATCAGGTCTTAACCAAATCAAAGGCATAGAAATCAAATTGGATTTAAGCAAACAAACGATTACTTATGTAGTGTTTAATGAAGAACCCCGCTCCCATGCGCTATTAATTTAACACTTAGCGCCTTCTCAAATCAGAGGGGCGCGATGAAGTAAAATCATAAAACGTATCGCTAAATGATGCGACAGCAGCGTATCCAACCTCAAAAGCAATATCAGCAATAGGTTTTTGTGTTTTAACGATCATTTCTATAGCCGTTATCATACGAAGCGTCTTAACATATTGAAGAAACGAAATATGCAGTTGTGCCTGGAACAAGCGTGACAATGAACGTTCGCTCATCGCAAAATGTTCACTTATATCAGCTATAATTAACTTTTGGCCAATATGATCCTGAATGTACTTCATGATCTTTTGCATTAATACATGTTCGGTGTTGGGTAACATAATTGGCAGCGATCTTTTATTCAAAGTGGGCAGCATATTTTTCATGGCTACCAGAAACTCGAAATTATGATCCCCATTACTGAGGTGCCGTTCATCCCAACGCTCCGTATAATTGATCATCTGGATCAGCAGTTCGCTGGCCGGATAAATACCAAGCTTACTGTAAAATTCATTAGCATGATCATCGGCCGAATAAAAATAAAGGGATCTTAAAGCCGTGGCAAAAATCCCAACCCGCAATTCGTGAACCAAACCCTGCGGAATCCAAAAATAATGCCTCGCGGGCACCACATATGTTTTGTTTTCGGTGGTGATATAGGCTAACCCTCCTTCCACATAACTCAACTGCCCTTTGGTATGCCTATGAAAGGGAATCAGTTTCTCTGATCTTTCATGCATTACGAAAACCGAATCGGGCCTGTTGTCAATTTCAGGCAGGGAAGCTGTAAGTCCAATTTTTGTCATTAACATATCATCTCATTGCAAAATTAATTAAAATTGGCCGAAATGATGAAAAGATTGGCAACTTATGCTAAACGAGTCAATTACAGGAGACATAATTTTGCCGCCAATATGTATAGTAAGATACTCATAGCATTTGTAGCCTTGTTGGCGGTTAATAACGCCTACAGCCAGTTAAAAGAAACCCCGCCCCTTACCTTAACAGAAGCCTGGCGTAAAGCTGAGGAAAACAGCAGGCAGATTGAAATTACGCGAAAAACGAGTTCCATAGCTAATGAAGAGATCAAAGACGCCAGAATGGAAAGATTGCCGGATATCGGCTTGTTGGGAAGTATTGAAAAAGCTACCAATATGCCTATTTATGAGAATGGTCTTTTCTCGGCGCACACCCAGGAACATGAGATCATCCATACATTGTACAAGGCCGGGGCCGACTTTTACCTGAACCTTTATAATGGCAATAAACTGAACCTTAAAATTGAAGAAAATAAGTTATTGTACCAGATAACGGTGATACAAAATCATGATGCAATTTCTGCCATCAGGTATAAAACTGCCACCCTTTACCTTGATCTTCAGAAAACGATGATATTCCGGAAACTGATCATCAAGGACATCGCCGACCAGGAAAAGCAGTTGCTTGAAATAAAGGCGCTGCAAAAAAACGGCGTGGTGCTTAAAAGCGATGTGCTGCGTGTTGAGCTCGATCTGTCCAGGCGGAAGATGGCCCTGGTAACCATAGAAAATGATATTCTTATCGCTACGCAAAAACTCAATATTATAATGGGCGAACCGGACGACCGCATGATCGTCCCAACGGAATCTGATCAGGTTGATCAGCCGGGCCTATCCTATGAAAACTATCTTTCTGAAGCCATGGAGCACTCTTTTTCTTACCACATTTCTGAAAAGAAAACAGAGGTCAGCAAGGTTCGTCTAAACCAGGTTAAGGCTAACTATAAACCTAAAGTGGGCTTATACAGCGATTTTTCATACGCCAATCCCCAGATATTTCTTTTTCCATATAATCCGGCCTGGTATTCACTTGGTGTTGCCGGTATAAGAGTAACAATGCCCCTCTCGCAGCTTTACCAAAATACACATAAAGTGAGCGCAGCGAAGCTGGAGATGGAGAAAGAAGAAATTACGCACAAAGATACCGAAGATAAGGTAAGGCAAGGGGTCAGAGCAGCCTATTTGCGGTATAAAGAATCGTTAGTTCAAATTGATGTGGCAGAAGTGAATGTGGCCCATGCCCAGGAAAATGCCCGTATTATCAAAAATACCTACTTCAACCAAACCTCATTAATTACCGATCTGCTTGATGCCGATGTACAGGTACTGCAAACGCGCTTTGAACTGGCTGCAGCACGCCTTATGGCGCAAAACAAATATTATTTACTTCAGAACATAACCGGGGTACTTTAAACATGAAAAAGAAATATACCGTAACAGATCGTATCATTACCAAAATCACCGGCTGGATAGCCGGTGTCACTATGATAGCCTTAGCCATTTGGGCGGCATTTACGCTTTGGGGTTATTATAAGTATGAGCAAACCAACGACGCGCAGGTACAGGAATATGTTAATCCGGTTATTTCCCGCGCAGGTGGCTTTATAGTTGCCGTAAAGTTTGAAGAAAATCAACCGGTAAAAAAAGGCGACACGTTGTTGGTTATCGATAACAGGGAATACACGTTACAGGTCGCACAAACCAAAGCGGCCATACAAAAAGCCGAGGCACAACTAAGGGTTTTAGAAAGCAACACTTATACCATGCAAAAAAATGCGGGCTCGGCAAAAGCGCAAATTAAAGCCAGCGCAGCAAAGCTTTGGAAACAGCAACTTGATTTTGACCGTTATTCACGCCTTTATAAGGAAGAGTCTGCAACTAAACAACAATTGGAAAATGTGCAGGCAACACTGGACGTGAATAACAGCGACTACCAGGCTGCCCGGGAAAATTATGGAGCGGCAGAATCAAAGATAAATGACATTGCTGCCGAAATGACTGTTTTAAAGGCAGAGATCGTACGGTTAAAAGCCTTGCTTGACCGAAATATGCTTGATGTAGAATATACCGTTATACGGGCATCCTATGATGGCAGAATGGGGCGCCGTACGGTAGAGGTGGGCCAAATGATCAATGTTGGTGAAGTGCTGGCTTATATAGTTGACAACGAAACTGATAAATGGGTGGTAGCCAATTATAAAGAAACCCAGATTGCCAACATGCGGATAGGTGATACCGTACAATTCGTTGCCGATGCATTTCCCGACCAGAAGTTTAAAGGCACCATCATTTCATTGTCGCCGGCAACTGGTTCCAGTTTTTCTTTACTGCCACCGGATAACTCTACCGGTAATTATGTGAAGATTGTTCAGCGCGTTCCGGTACGAATCAGGGTAGATGCGCAAAAAACACAACTGGCGATGCTCAAGGTTGGGATGAACGTAAACGTTTATGTACCCAAAAATCAGCGCCGCCATGGATAGAGGTATTCCGATTTTTAAAAGATGGGTTCCGGGATGGGCTGTTAAGATCATTCTCTTTTCGCTGATCCTGCCCACTCTTGTCCTGTTTTTTTTGCCATTTGCAAATATTAATGCAGCGGCGGGTTATTATGGAGGTGAACCGGCAGACATACAGTTTTCCGTAGCATTGTTTTATGCCGGGTATATTGCTTTCTACAGTTTGGAACGGCGTTTTTTTTACTTTCTGGCGGCAAAAGAATATTTTATCCTATTTACCATGCTGGCCCTGATCACAACGCTGGTTTGTTACCTGACCAATGATCTTTATCTATGGTTTCCGATCCGGTTTTTTCAGGGCATGTTGTTTTCCAGTACGGTAAATCTTTCCCTTTCCCTGATGTTTACACGCCTGCATAGCGAGAGGGCCCGTGAGATTAGTTTCTCCGTATTCTTCGGAATGCTGATCTGTATTCTTCCCTTCACCAATCTGGTGACTGCCGATCTGATCGACTCCTATAATTTCAATCTGGTGTATAAAGGGGCATTATTCTCCTACCTGCCGTGCCTGTGCCTGATCATGCTGTGTATGAACAACGTTCGCTTAAACGTGCGTCTTCACTTATATAAATTGGATTGGCAGAGCTTTGTGTTCTGGAGTATTGTGCTCACTTTGCTGGGATACATAACGATTTACGGGCAGGAATATTACTGGATCGGTGATCCCCGGATTTATTATAGCGCTGTCGCTATCATAGTAAGTACCCTGATCTATATTGTACGTCAAAAAGGTTTAAAACATCCCTATCTCCATCTTAAAATATTTCGTTTTCGAAATTTTAAGTTCGCCGCCTTTCTCATATTTGTTCTCTATATCTGTCGTTTCGCCGCTAATGTCACCAACTCATTTTTTGCCGGCGTGCTGAAGCTTGATCCTATTCATATCAGCTATATAAATAGTTTCAACCTTGCAGGTCTGGTGGCAGGGGTCATCATCTCCTGTGCGATGATCCTTCAAAAAAAGAACATCAGGTTTATCTGGTTTCCCGGCTTTATGTTATTGCTGATCTTTCATGCAATCATGTTTTTTCTGTTCGCTACGGAGGCAGATGAAAATAATTTTTATGCTCCGCTTTTTATGCAGGGATTAGGTGTTGGAATGATCATGGTTCCCACCATCGTATATGCTATCTCCGCTGTTCCGGTTGCAATCGGCCCGTCAGCAACTTCTATATGCTCTACGATGGGATATGTCGGCTTTTGCATAAATGCGGCAATCCTTAATTTTTGCGAACTATACGAAAAAGGCCGTCATTACAATGCTTTTCAGGACCATCTGACCAGGGTCGACCAATTTGCACGACAAACGTTGCTGGTACGCAGTAACCACCTGTTATCAAAGGGGCTTTCACTAAAGCAAGCAGCTAAAGGCGCCAACAAGCAACTGGTAAACACCGTTAATCAGCAGATCCAGATCAGGTTCGCGATGGATTATTATGAGTTAATGTCTATCATGCTCGTTATAACCTTACTGCTCATCGCACTATTCCCTTATCTGAACCGGACTGCAGTTTACCTGCGTTCCCGCAGGTTAGCACCGGCATAATATTTATTTACTTAACCATATAAACAGATGAAATATATAACCTTGGCGGCGATCATCGCACTTTGCATTACTGCTTGCCGAAAAGACGACCAAAATTTCAAATTGAAAACAATTACGATAAACGCTTATACAAAAAAAGACCTCCCGTTACAGCGTATTTATGTCAGGATCGTTGATGCTGCAGATACGCAACGAATTATTGGCATATCTGCAGCCTATCCATCAAATTTGCCATTGCCCGTTACGCTCGGCGTAACTTCTGCCATGAAACAGGCGCTTTATAAAAATACTTGCCGGGTACTGTTATACGGCGATTCCACAGGTTTATTAAGCAGCCAAAAAATGAATATGGACAATTATAAGATTATCTTCCCATTGGAAATGGATGTCAAAAATGAAGATATGGACATCACACTTTCCGGAAGTTGGGATTAAAATTATCCTTCATATACTCATATATGAGTGATTTTAAATATCTTTATGGATCATAAATGATCAGTCACAAATTGCTTAGCTTACTAAATGACGCCCGATTCCGAGATACTCGACCAATCGATTGATAAATTGGATATCATCGAAGAGTTCAAAAAGTCCTGCGCTGCCATGGGCTACAAGACGCTAAAAGAAATTACGGATACTGCTCCGAAAGAATTGCTTTGCCTTGAGCACTTCAGCTATGTTTGGTTAGCAGAACTCATCCGTTTCCTGAAAGAAAACGGCCAGTTACATCGCTTACAGGCTATTCAGGGAAACAGTAGGATTTGAGGAAGTCAGAGGCTTGATTAAAAATACGCATCGCCTTTACCGCCGAAGAGTAGTTCAATTCGTAATAGGCATTACTCAGGTTTTAAGCTCATAGATATCTTTAGCGTTCATGCTACAGAGATAAAATGATAAAAGAAAAATTTCCTTTGCCAATTCTGTTCGTGAACCTGGACTACATTTAAACTCAATGATTTTAATTATCTGTTCGACACTTAATGCTCTTTTTACAGTCATCGGAGCTCCTATTACTTTATATTTTTTAAATGGGTAGTGCTTAATCCTGATCAAGCCTCTGTCCTCATCATTAAACTTGTTCCTTGCCGCATTGAAGAGATTCCTCAGGTCACGCATGTGATTATGCAGGCCTGAGTCGGGAAAGTCCCTTGCTGACGTAATTAACATCTTTGCCTAATTTATTCTTCCGTTTGAACTTTCTTTCTTTTCGCAGGTACCTTTCATAGTCTGGCAACATTATCGAATTTATTCGATCTATCTCAACCTTTTGACTTCCAAAATAATCACACAGACTATTTGTAACCGTCAAGATTGGATAGGAGCTCCCTTTCCTACCCTGCTCCAATAGTTCGCTTACATATTGTTTTGCAAAAGCGACGATATCAACAACAAAATTTTCATCTGGTTGAATTAAACGATTTGCCAATTCCTTTACATTCAAATATATCAATACGCTTTCCAACTCCAGCATTCTCATCCGGTACTTCGCGATATCTGTGGAAACGACTGATAGTAGAAACCTGTCTTTTACAGTAAGGTCTTTCTTAAGCTGCTTTTCCCCGGCAAAATAGTTGGTGTTGATGTAAGTTATTTTTCGATTGTGAGTCAACCGATACTTAATATTATAAGTACCGTCTTCTTTTTTGTGGTGTTTGAGAACCACTTCTTTGATTGTAGCCCATACTGACGAATTCCATTGTAAAACATTTGTAAAACATTTTCGTCAAGTTGGGCAGTTTTTCGTGTTTAACACAAGGCATCAGCTTGCAACTGACGAATTCCATCTTTTTCGAAAATCTGCCCTGATGGCATAAAAAAAGCCCTTTTACTACTGTAAAAAGGCTTTTAGAAAATGGGTGGATAACGGTGCAGAATCCGCACCATTTTGTGGAAGAATTGATTGAAATAGGCGATTTTTCGAAAATTCTTAGGGTCGATGAGCAAATATCTATCATCAGGTGATTCTGCAAATAAATCAGCAGCACTGTAGATTTGGGTCGAAAGACTGAGATGTAAACAAAATTAACATTAGTGAATATGATGCTGGTTTTAAATTGCTTATGGCTATGAAAGATTATCCAGCGTATAATGGCTTGAAGAAAGTAGTGATTGCCCCGATTGATATAATTTTGGCCTGGTCCTTTGCTTGTTTATTCCAGAAACGGCCAGTTGTCACTAAGCCGTTTTTCCACAGCATCTGTTTTGCTTGTATGTAGGTAATTTAATGATGCAAATATTGTTACCAGGCCACACGCACGCTACCTATCCTCCAACAAACATCAGAATGCCGTTCGCGTCATATTATCAACCTAATGTAGCAGATTCGCATGACGATGTTACCATGGAAGAATTTTTGAAGATTTGCAATCAACGGAACCGCGACAGAACGATAATAGTATAAACATGAATTTTCGTCCGAAAACCTTGTGGCGATCAAACTAGACTTCGACCTTAAAACTATACTGGATGAAATCGGAAAATCTAAGAATATTTTAAGTGAATTAGGCTGAACGCATTTCGAGCGCAAATGTTTCAAGTAACGGATCGAAATAATCTACCCAACAAATTGAAAAATCAAATTAATGTATTTGGTATTCAATAAATATTTTTTAAATTCAATAAATATTTCAATATAAATAGCTAACAATTAGGACTTTAATTTTGAACATATTCTAATATCTTAATATTCCTATGCCTAATAATTTGATTTTTCCTTATGGAAAGAATAAATATTCTGAAGCCTTTGTATGAAACGGAGTAGATGGGCTACAATAAAAATTTAATACTGATAAAGTACTTCTTTGAATTTAAAAAATTTCTACGGAGACCAGGGGCTTAAGAATTGATTTGCTGTAAGTAATTAATTATTTACGAGATTTTAAGTATAATAATAATTTTTATGAAATGAGATATTCGGAAACACTTAGAAGATCTTTTATTAAAAAAGCTCTCCTTTTTATCCCAGCGTTAGCATTTTTCAAACACCAGGCCAATGCAGAAAAAATAGGTAATTTTGAGAACCTTGATGATTTTTCTTCCGACTCTTTAACGGAAAAGTTAAATGATATTGATGCCCTTACATCAGAATGTTATTCCAGACTTCAAGATAACAGTATTTTATTTAAAAATGTCGCTGATACTAAAAATAAAATTGCCGACTTGCAAAAGAGTTTGGATATATGTAATTCTGAAACTGGTGGGCCTGACGACATTAAATCCATATTGGATAATTTGAAAGCAATAAAAGAATTAGTTAGTATTCACAGCTAAAGCCCCAACATTATGAGCGACATTCCAATAATTAGACTTGCGGCCGCAAATTTAAAAAAGAATGCAGACAAGTTTCGAGCGGATTTTATTTCGAAGTATTTAAATGTCAATAAACCGTACTTAATAAAAACGTTAATTGAAACTACAGACCTATTGCCGATTGGATTACCAGCACAAAGACTGTTGTTGGGTAGAAAACAGTTTAATATTAACAAGGGAAAAATGACAAATGATGTTGGGAGAGAAGTTGAACTTCAATATAAACCATCAATAAATCAAAGTTCATTTGATATTTCGATCCGATTTCCGAAGCCATTTCTTGCCAAAATTTCAAGTTCACAAGATTTTCTAACTTTTAGTTTATCTACCCCTTTGGATGTAGCTTTTGTTACCTTGCCTCAAACGCCTGGAGCAGAATTAATCCCCCAGTTTTGTAAACTGTTGAAATTTTCGATTACCGTGAACGAGGTCATTTATGAGTTTAGCTCTGAAAATCAAGCATCTCCCATGTTTTATATCATTGCAGACATGACCATTTCAAAACCTTCCGCTACAAATTTCGCAGATATGTTGCAGACTATTGGTGCTTCGAATAATTCTTTTCTTTCAAAGTTATATAAAACCAACCCAACCATATTCTCGCCATCACTTAAATATAAAGCCTTAAGTGGTGGAATTTGTGATTGCGGAACCAAAACCTATAACGGAATCACGACGCATTGCAGAGGAAAGACTGTTACAGTAGATTGCCTTGGAGGGCAACATACTTACACATTTGAGTGTAGCTGTAACGGGAGAACTAGAGATATTCAAGTTCAAGCAGGGAACAGTAACGAAGCAAATCAATTAGTGGAATTAGACTTTCCATGTTAATTAATTAAAATTTAGAGAAATGCCGGATGAACCTATTTCCATTGCTCGCCGCATCGAGGCAGAATCCCAAAAGGTCAAGCAACAAGTCACTGCTTTACGAGAGAATGTTGCTGAAATCAATAAACTCGCGGATGAACTTGATTTCTCAGTTCAAACTTATTTTGGCGCTTTAAAGCCTTGGATGGCAATAGAAACCGAAGTTTCTGATCTCCATAAGTTAATCGCAAAAAGACTAAGAGGGCTTATAATAAAATTTTCTTGGAATTACCTTCAAAAGAAATTATTAAAATCCGTTCAAAGTGCGTTTGATGAAAGTGAAGATCTTAATAAAAATAATTTATCGTTTGTTATAACTTCATTATCTATAAACGAATCGAAAGGTATTTTCTGCATTAAAAAAGAGAAAACAGACGTAATCGCATTACATATTGAGGGAAATTTATCGGACAATCGTGGAATTATTCCTACTCAACTCATCAAAGTGGATTTGTTGGTTCGAATGGCTCTGAAATCTCCAAATGATGATACTTTGATATTGACACCTGTGATTTCACGTCCCATAAAGATCTGGTCGTCTCTGAAGATTAACGGCAATGATACAATACTCATCAAGAATGCTTTAACAAATATGATTGCCAAAAAGATTAAATCAGCAACAATCCCAGCAAAAATTAACCTTCCATTTCTTCCAACAAAAGCTTCGGAAAATAGATGGCAAACGGACCACAAGAGTTATTGCTTAATAACCCATCTCGAAGCGTCTGAGGATTGTATTCTATCTGGGCATTTTTTTTCTTATGCTAAGGGCGTGTCGTCCAATGGCGCCCCAATAGACTTACCTGAAGGTGTTTTAACTGACGTTGTAGTTCAGGTGAATGTATTTAGTGCGATGCCTACAAATCCGAATTTGAATGTTCCAGATGTTGTTCCAACCCATGCTCGTCCTGATTGGGCAGATGCCGAATTCCATATTAGCACAAAACGTTTCGTTGAGATAATTACAACTGAGTTAAAAAGGCAAATATATGCAGCATCAAGTGTTAAAGACGTTTTCCAATCAAATGACAATGCACATGCTGGATATTGCTGCATCCAAGACTTCAATGAAAATGGAAGTACAATAAAAAAATTCGTCTGGATTGGCGGATTCCCAATTGGTTGGTACTCTGATTGCATAAAGGGCGCTTGGCATTGGAATAACTGGCAACTTGAATATGTATGCGAAGAATTTTCTCCTCTCCATCTCGTAGGTTTTCCATTTCCTGTTACGGGAGAGTTTACCATCGCAGACGGTACAAACGGCAAAATTTTGCGATTTGAAGTTAAGGCAGGTGTATCTGATCAATACAATAAAGTAATGCCAATTCCATTAGGGGACAATATTGAACAAATAGAATATTTGTTTGATGATGATTTTATTTCAATTTTTATTAAGTTCAAAGAGCTATAGCTAATAAACAGATTGACAACAAATCACAAAAATTATAAATAAAAAAAGTGGTGGTAAATTTTATAAAAATCGATCACCCAAAAAGCAGGCTTGACTTTATAGTTCGCATAATACTTTAATTAAGCATTATAAGCGATAAGGGTCAAATAGGCGGGTTTGCAAAAATTCTTGAAAATGAATAGGCGAAATTTCACAGGAGGGTGATCTTAATTTTTTTGCACATCGGCTGAAATTCATTCGTTCTTTTATTATTCCGAGCTAAAGCGTACCTTTTTTCTTTAATTTTCAATCCCACCTAAAATTTCTTAAAGTACGGGTGGTGTTGATGCGTTAGAAGTAATGCTCACGGTTCTGTTGTCAAACCTATCCTTCTTTCTCAATTGCGAGTATAGTGTCTTTGAAATTGAAAAAGAGGAATGTCGCGAGTTGTATAAAGTGGGTTCGATTCCCCTTTTAATCAAAGGTGGGGTTTAATTTTTTTTCAGACAGGGAAAGTCGTTGTGTTTCTTTCAGTGAGGTAATTTGCCGATAGGCGTTAAATATGCAATTAACTTTGATTTAAGAAAGCTTCAGCAAAAGGTTCGATTCTTAAAAACTGGTGAATTTCGCCTGAGCCACTTTTGATTTTTAACTTCTTTGTTGTCCCCTGTTTAAGCTCATCTAAATTGGTTACTCTTGGCAAAGGGACCTGTATATGTTCCCCCGGGATAGCAAGAGATTGTCCGTGCAATAACATTCGCCGGTTACTATTAATATAAAGTTCCAAAGGAAGTTTGCTGTCCTTAAGATTTTCCAACTTGCCGAGCAGTTCCGAAGATAGTTCACCGAACGAAAATTCAATGGTATCTTCTAAGACAAACTTTTCGCCCCGAATAACCTTCAATGTCGTATTAAGGTCGTCAGACGACTCCTTATCAATGTCATAAAAATGTGCAAATCTTACGCCGAACGCTCTTTCCACTTCTTTAAGCGCGTTGAAATAAATCAAAAAATTCTCCGCTTGCTTTATATGGGCTGCGTTGTATGTCGGGCAAGCCTTCGTTATTTTAGTGTCTTTGTTTAGATAGATGCTTACTTCTTTTTGTTCAAAGAAATTTTTCAGAAACTGGTGCACCTCGATTTCTTCATTGACATTACGATATATGGCATCGTGTTCCATCGACCATTTTGCATCGATGTCTGCCGGATTAGACATATTAATCGTCAATTCAAAATTTAGAGTGTGAATTTTAGTCTTAATGTTAATAGATTTTTTGCCAGTAAAAATGTGCGCGGTGAGATTTCTTATCTCCAATCCCTGGGAAGCAAAAACCAAATCAAATGGGATTTCTTTTGGCATTTTCTTTATTGATATTTCACTAAGTTCGCCATCGCCAAATAGCTTCAAGCCTTCGACATCCATCCGGAAACTTGAAAGTTCCTCCTGCCCCAATGTAAGTTCCTGAAATTGCCCCTTGTTAAAAAAGGCATTGTAACGTTCCGGGAAATCACTTTGTGCACCTAAAGTAAACTTCATGTTGCCGTGCATTTCTTTCCCATCACTCCCTTGAATGGATTGTACCTTAAAACTGCCACCAGCATCTTTTAGCGTAACTGAAACCTTATGGTTGCTCGTGAATTTTCTGAACGTTTCCGGGCTAACCCACTGCGCATCGATGTCACGGAAAATATTATCCTGAATATTTTTAAATAAAGCGTTTAAAAATGTTTCTCCGGTATGATTAAGATAATGGATGCCCTTAGAATTTAAGAAATGTATTTTTTCTTCATCTTGATCGGGGCCAACAAAATAGGCTGGTTTCCGAAGGTCGCCCAGGTGTTCATAAACGTGTTTGAAGATCGCCCATATATTGGGATCTTCATATCCATATCCTAAAAATAAGATTGTTTTCGTTGCAATTTCCTTTATGATTGTAGCCCAAAAAGGCGAGGAGTAATCTTTACCGTAAAAAAGAGAATAGTCTTCACGGGTAAGGATAATCGAACTTTTGTCGCTAATGTCGCCGTGTATCTTTAATAAATTTAGTTTATTGTCGCCCCACTTTAATATATCAGATTCTCTAAAGATTACAGATATATCGCTACCGTAAACCTGTTCAAAAAGGGTGTCATAATTCGTGGTAATAATGGTTTTAAAGTGAGGGATCGCCGCCACCAATTCGTGATCTGCCAAGTTTACAGGTGGTTTGGTAAACACGCCATCAAGAACTGTGTCTAATAGGTCACGTGAGCCATGCTTTAAACGAACAATATCTTCTGCCAAATGGTCGAGCGGTGCATGAACATTAACTTTTTTTTGTTCCTGAGCAGTTAGTGCATCAAATAAATACTGTCCTAACTGTCCTCCAGTTGGGTAGCCCGCATAACGGGAAAAACCTGCTCCCGCGAAAATCACTACATCTTCACGGCGGATTGCTTCAAAAAGTTCGGTTTCACTCATAGACAAATATACGTTGTACAAATCATTCAATAAGCCGGACACTTACGGCTTGATTGCATGTAAGTTTAATAAGACTTTGACTATTTTTGGCAAAAAAAAAGTTATGCCAATCGGAAATTATACAATGGATGAAATTTACATCGGCGACGAAGTAATATTTGAGAGCGACAAGGTTGACACTGATTTTTATTGGATCGTAATTGGCAAGGATGAAAAGACTAATACGATTTCAATTAAAACAGCGCCACAAGTAATCAGAGAAGATTGGTGGACGCTTCACGTGAGTGAGATACGAGTACTACAGCTCTTTTCCAAGCTAGGAAACGCAAATAGTAAGTAGTTAACAAAAACTATTTGCTATATAATACTCATGCCTGCCTGAGCTCAGTAAAAAACTTAGCACCCCCTATATGGAAAATAATTAAATATGAATTGTTCGCCCCTCCTCGTGAAAAAACACCGTGAAGTAAATAAAATATCAAAAAATCGCACCCTCAATAAAAATGGGTGAAGGGGCTTGAACCAAAAAAACGATGTATAATTCGCGATAATCGAACGTTTGCCTGATTCTTTCTTTTTCTCAGTCACAACATCGAACCACTATATTTAAATCACAACAACCTATTAACCAATGATATAAAACAAAAAAGAGCAGTCTTTTCAGACTACTCATAAATTAATGGGTGGGTAACGGTGCAGAATCCGCACCATTTTGTAGACGAATTGATTGAAATAGGTGGTTTTTCGAAAATTTTCGATCGAGATGATGGTTTTAGCGAAAACTCTTGAAAGTGATTACATTTCGGGTGCTTATCGGTACAAATTACGTCGAAGTTTATTGCTGATTTGAAGTGGTTGGCCGATTTTCCTGAAAGATTGAAAGATTATAATGAGATGGGAAAAGGCAATATTTCGACAATTTCATGGTAAATAAATGCATGCAATATTTCATCCGTAGTACTGATTTTGAATAATCAGTACTACGGATGTTATTTGAGTAGAATACTTGGTATAAATAACTTTAAATTGCTACAAAAAGGGGAACCATGCAAGGAGAAGAATTATTAAAGATATTTTATAAAGGAAAAGACTATACATTAAAAGAACTTGTTGAAGATAATAATCAATTTAGTAGGTCGATCTTAATACCTGATCAACTACATAAGCAATATTCATCTTTTTTGGTTAGCTCGTCGATGGATTTTGGTTACATAATAGCCTTAGATAAATTTAATCATCTTTATAGTCTGTTGACCACAGCAAGATTTGCACTAACTCAAGCTCATCAAAAGCTGCATAAGAGCCCGGTTACCTGGAGTTCGGGGTATTTAGGACAGCTGTGGATAAGAAGTCAATTTTTAAAAAATTCATTTCTCTGGTATAATAGCTGTGATGACTATTTCTTGCAAATTATTTGGTTTGCATTTGATTTTACTGACCCCAATAAGTTAACCACGCAAGCAAAATATAAAAGGGTGCTGAAAGACAGTCGTTGGGAAAGTTTACTCAAAGCATTAGAACCCAAAAAGCATGAAACTGAAGTCATTAACTTACTTAACAAGATCAACGAATTTCACAATGATAACACTGTTAAACAAGTAAAAAGTATAGCAAACTCATTGAAACATCACGCTGATATTTACATCAAGGATTTGGAAACACAACCGGACTATTTAATAACTTCTTATCAAGGCTTTACTAGTGCGGCTACAGCCAATAAGGGACTAGATATTGATGAATCGGCCATATTATTACAAGACATGCATAAAAAAGTTGTAGAATTTGCCAGTTTCTTACATGTATATATTGATTTTGATAAGGCATTTGAGCCAGAGGAAGCAGGCGTTATCAATTTAGCTCAACGAAAGGATAAGGCAACGTATAAGAAGTTTTATATTAACGAATACTAATGTCATTCGCTTGAACTGGGCCATTTCAGAAGTCGCTTATTAAAATACTACAAAGATAGCAATGATTACCAGGGCAGGTCATCGTGGTTTAAGCCTTAACATACCGCACAGCTGGTTTAACAATTAGGCGCTGACCTCGTTACAAAACAATATTGAACCAGATGATACCTAAAAAATTTATAGAGAATCTATTACTTAAGACCGACCTAATTGGTTTGGCCGGTGAGTTTACGGAGCTGGAAAGCAACGGCAAGGGATTTAAGGGATTATGCCCGCTTCACAGCGAACGTGTACCATCTTTTACGATTTTGCCGAATGGTAAAGCTTGGAAATGTTTTAACTGTAAAAAAGGCGGCAACGCTGTTGCATTAGTGCGTGAGATAAAAAAACTTAGCTTCCCCGAAGCCATCGATTACCTGGCTGAGCGTGCGGGTATGGTCATTCAAGAAGGCAAAAATTAACTAAAGTGGTTTAACTATTATCATCTGTTCCAATTAACCGGAATTTTCACGCTGATAAAAAAGTTTGTCATCATTTCGTTCACAAAATCATCATAGTCCTTAAATACTTTTTTGACCATATTAAAGCTTTCCGTAGTGGCTACGTGGATATGTGAAATTTCTTTTGGATGAACCAATTGATCACGCAGTTTTTTCAACGTTAGCAGATCTTTCATTTTTGAAGAGAAATATTTTTGCTGTATTGTTTCTTTACCCCAAGTCGCCGCAATCTGCTTATAGGTTTTTTTTAATTTATTAATGAATTTATCATAATCATCGAAATCGTCATAACTGTCTAAAACATTTAAATTATAAATATCAGCCTCCATTAAGCTAAATAAGCTTCGAATACATGCCCTGTAAAGTGCGTTGAATGACTCTTGAACTTCAATATTTGCTTCGGCAATATTTAAGAGTTCTAAATAATCAACCCGAATAACATTATGTATTGTTTGAAATCTTTGCATGGCCTGCCCCGCTTCAAACATTTCTTTTATACTATCGTAAGATTTAGTTTTCTCTTCCATATCGCCCTTATTTTTGTTGGTTGCGCCCATTTATTTTACAAATAAAATTCACTAATGCGCATCCTATTTGCGCAGCGCTATATAATAATTAATAATCGTCCCAATCACTACGCTCTGGTTTTAATTCAGTTTTAAAATCATACTCCACCCAATTTTTAAAATTTGACAAAGCACACGCATCAAAAAAGGCCAGATAATCCTCCTTAACATTATTCTGAATTTGAGTATGACCGGCTACCAGCAATCTTAAATCTTCAGGTTTCCCGAAAAGAAGTATAAATTGCTCATGTATCGCTACCGTATTTTTATTACCCATGTCAGCGTTAATACTACCTTTGAGAAAATAAAGGGGATCTTTCCTGGCAATAAAATCAAGAATGTGGGGTACAATAAGCGGATCAAATTCCCAACGTTCTCTATATGCATTCCGCTGCCCCGGCTCGGGAACTCTAAACTTCTTTCTTACCCCCCAAAACAACCACATTCCGTCTTGTGTCAATCCGTTCAAATTAACGTATTCACAAAAATAACTTACTTGAAAATTGACCAAATCACCGTGATTAATACCGATATTTTGTTCACCGTCGACTACCCAATGAATAAAGTTATTATGGAACAAATAAGGGAATGGCGCATTAGCGAATAACCCATTTAAAAATGGAATATAAGCAGTACTACTTTTTCCATAATATTTATTTGACAATCTATTATCGTAATTATATAATAGTTCAATTAGCGCCTGGTAGTTAAATCCTGTAACCCCTTTTTGCTCAACAAACTTAGGCCCGATGTAAAATATACCAGCTATTTTTAGTTCAAACCCCACTCGGTCAGTGACATTTTCCTGAAATAATCTTGTCGAGATTTGATGAGTTAATTTTGCATCAACACACTCATTAATAAAATTCTTCAACGCCTCAAGACCGTTTGAAAACGCTTCCCTAAAACGTCTTTCTGAAATTTCGGTAGATGAAATACGATAACGAAAATATCGTCCGAAAGCGCTGGGATAAATGATCGCATTCCTTGCTGCTTTGGATCGATTAAACCGAAAGAACAGGTTTCGCAGTAATGAACTAATTAACTTGACATCTTGTTCATCCATTTGTTCAGCACGCAGTGTCCGGGCAAAATGCAACAGATCATTTTTATCTTCTTTATAAGTACGTAATTGATAATATTCCTCATGCGCTGAACGAACAGGTGTATCGTACAAAATCTCATCTGTACGTTCAAATAATCTATCATAAATGAGCGGGTATCTAAACTTGAGCAGTTCCAGTACAAAAAGATTATCAAATAGGGTTTCTCTACCCAATAGCTTATAAGTTATCTTGAAGTTATTAATGAATTTGACAACATCCCTTGAATTACGCAATACGTTTGAAAACGACATATCATATTGTGATTCAAATCCATGTTTAACGACTTGTTCTTTGAAGGAAATCATGTCTTCAGCTGTGACAATTTTCTCCAATTCTAACGACATAATATCAATCAAATCATTATTTTCCCTTTTAGGCAAGGGAATTTCCATTTGAATGATCTTGTCCAAATAACTGCCTGGGGCATGTCGATTCAACGTCCGGATACTCTCTTCCACATAACTCCTTTCGTAGGCAACCAGGTAAAAAATATTACTAAAGTTTGCGGTATTACGAATCAGCCGCAGTACTTCCATTACCTCATTCGGATACAATCTGTCCACGTCATCTATAGTCACGACAATTTTTTTACCGCAGGATAATAACAGTGCGTTTATTTGATCATAATCGTCCAAGTAGCTGTCCTGTTGAATCAAATTGCTGATGAAACCAAGTTGCTTGACGAATTTTTCCGTAGAACTATCCAACCTACTAAGTTTGCGGGAATACTTAATAATCAACCCCGGCAACCTTGAATTGAGATCAGCCAGCTTAGCTGCCAACAGGTCAAAGAAATCCTTTTGTATATTTGCGGCTGTTTCGGCGCTCCAGGGGTTAAAGTAGATAACTTCTGTTTTAGCTTGATCAAGTTGTAAGTTAATCAGATTGATAAAAGAGGTTTTTCCACTTCCATAGCTACCGAGAACGCCAATCGCAAATGATTTCTGGTTAGGTGTGATATTGATCATGGTGGCCAGTTCCTTAGCCACTATCCGTCGCTGGAATAAATCACCATCCAAAGTAACTACAGGTAAATCTTCCGCAAATCCATTGTTATTAACTACCGCCGCCGCCAGAGGCGTAACCGGAAAGCAAACCTTAAACCCCGGCAGAATAAAAGTTGCGGCTACAATATCTAAAGGATGTAAAAAGGGAATTATTCTGAGGGAATAAAAATGCCAATAAGGATTAGAAGCTTCAATAACATATAGCGCTAAAACAAAAAGACTCAGCAACAGTAAAAAACGAGGGCTACCTGAGCGCCATAACCATACACCAGTCAACACAGACAGTATAATCAACAATAGATTTGTGAGTAAACTATTATCGAACTTTGCAAATAAAGGCTTCACCATTAAAGTATCCAACAATGAACTAACTGGTATGCGAAAAAACAATATGGCGGAAAGTATAGCGAAATTCCAAGCCAGCGCAGGAAAATAAGGTCTTAGGTTAATTTTATTCATTTTAATAAAGAAATGAACTATTTATTTTAGGTAGCAACATAACAATTCAATGCAAGCTTGGCAAACAAGATTTTCTTAATTTGACAATTTCAAATGTAGATTTTATCCTCCATATTACGGAAACAAACGCGCTTTCTATCATTACCCCTCAATTACCATAACGAAAGAAACACTTTGGTTTTCCAATTCTTCGTTTATTACAAGATCCACACATTCGATGATGCGATTAGCGGGAATTTGAACTCCAAATTTTCTCAATTCGTCTGCTTCTTTTTTGGGCACTTCATAACCTTTGTTTCTTCTGTGGTGTGCAGTACCATCCATATTTACAGCATAGATCTCTTTTTTTGACTTGCTTGCAACAATATGGTAATGCCCTTGGACTGGTATATTCAAGTCTTCCGGGTCTCTGCGCCATAAATTATTGGTTTTAGAGAATTTGTTATACAATTCATGCTCGACCAATAACATTTCGGTTGACTGCATAATGATTTGTATAGCATAGCGTTGCGCTTTCGTATTCTCGGTTATAAGTGCAAGCTCTTGTCTTCGTTGATATTGAGTTTGATTGAAGTTGCTATCCTTTAGGTCTAGCGCTTCTTGTAGATATTGTCTAAGTGATTTCATTTTTGATGGTTTAGGTAAACTGTCGATTTTAAATCGGCTTCCTACGCTTGTTAATTGCTTTGCTCATTTTAGTCAAATCCTTTTTCTTGTCGTTATATATTAATTCCAACGCATATTCCAATAACTTGTAAGCATCAAGTATATGCTCTTTGGAAACGTCAGATAAATGGCTACCGCTATTGCCAATCCACTTTATTGCAAGCAGGTACTGCGAAACGTCAGGATTTCTGAGTTTATACTCTAAAATGCGGTTATGTAGCATCACATTCTCACGACCTCTACGCGTAATTTTTGTTTTTCGGACCTTCAATGCATCCATTAATGCTTCTATGGAAACCCTGATTTTATTTGCGCAAGAGTTTTCATCCATCCAGTATAACCCGAAAGATTGAATTAATATCTTTTTGACGGCATCAGGACATGATTTGGGTATTTCTATGATATGAGGCGCAGGAATGAAGGCCGAGTAATTAATAGACATATTATGATCCCCATCTGGATTAGGATAGTTATCCTCGAATTTAAATCCCATCGCCATTACAATCTCACTACATTGATCGCATTTCAGATGTTCGGTAAATACATAATCCGTATAAGGATATGATGGTTCATCATTTGTAAGCATTGCAGATTCCCTGGTTTCAGACTGTACAAATTTGTTATCAACCGAAATAAGGTGACCAATATGGCAGTTTGGACATGGTTTATTCACTTGCCAATCTGTCCATGTTTTTTTATTCATGGTAAGGTTTATTAATAATGAACAAGATACGAGATTTTAAAGAATCCTACCGGTGTCACTTTGGGTTTGATACCGTAAGCCGCTGAGATGAAGGTAATAGAGGGAGGAAAGAAAGTTGACCTCCACTCTATTTAGATCTAGATTTTCCTAAGCGCAAAAACTCATTAACGGAACAGTTTGATTAGTTTCCTTAGCTGTTTCATGAAACCACTTATCGCAATGATAAACGGTGTTAAAGCAACTAAAAAAACAACAATTTTGAAAAGCATTGTTGTTAGTAGATTTGGTAAATAAATACTTATCTCGAAATTTTAAACTATCTATTTGTTTGGAGTTACCTCCGTATGATCTGGCACAAAGATAAATAAATAACAATCAGATATTTTGCTCGTCAATTCGTTGTTGGCTTTTTTATAATTTTCCTATGTTTTAGCCTATCGTATAAGAAAAGTATGTCAGTCGCATTCCATCCGAATTTTGCTGCAAGTTCAACATCGAAGTTTTTATAAAGCTCAGTAACTTTTTCTATTGACTGTTCCTCGTAATGCAATGGGCCTACATGAAAAAATGCAGCATATGTTGATGTGAATGGTTTCCATTTCTGCCAACATACCGACTAAAACGGGCCAATCTTTATTCTGATCGAAAGCTTTTTGATATTTAGCGGGAACCGGCGAAGTAATGTTTAGATTTAATAGATAAAACAATTGCCTGAAGGGTGAAATGATCCCTTCATGATAGAAGTATTCCACGGTAAAGTGATCCCATTAATATATGAAATTATTTGCCTTGTAAAAACATCTGGTTCATATTGGCCCGCTTTATCTTTCAATGCTTTTGCAATAAATTCTAAATTGTCCATTGCTTTAAATCATAATGTAACAAAATCGTTAACTCAGTAAACTATCTTTCCGATTATGTTGATGTAAATATTTAACCTTTTCAAGCATTTCTTTGATGTGCTGAGGATATTCTCCTTCAAAATATTCGATTATTAAAGGGTTTCCCGTAAAAAAGTGACTTGTAAACTCAATCCATTTTTCGACAGGTACAATGCCATTCATCTTAAACAACTTCTGGGAAATTGTTTTAATTTGATTAGCATTTTTCATGTTGTAATTAAAGTCTGAATCCCTGCGGGCAATATATTCGTCCAGCGTATAAAAATGAATAGCCCCATCGAAATGCCTGAAAACTTTTTTTTCTAAATCATATTCAGCGTGGATATACCTCGCCGGAAAATATTCTTCACCACCTTTGGTTATGGTTACCTCTTCCGTTTTAAACTCCTCCGCCTGGAAAGTCTTTATCCCCTCTTTTGTCACCCATTTAATATCCAGACTATAAGCATTTGCAAAAAAGAAGGATACTAATGAAGCCTTTAAATCCAATGGCGGGCGCAGCTTTACGATATCATCCGCTATACTGGCAATCTCTTTGTCAAAATTTGCGCCAAACCAGGTATCGCGTTCAAACATTCCATGGCCATTGATATCCACGCGAACACTGTCGGAATCAAGCGCAATGTATTTTTCAATCTGATTATCCTTTAGGCCCCAAAATAATTCAATAAAACATGGTGAAAAGCTATTGATCGGATGATAACCCCGTCTGAAATAATGATGCGCCATTAATGCAAATTCATCGGCGTACAAATAACCTGCGGCAAAAGGCTTTCTTTGAAATTCATTGATAAGGACATCATAACGTAATAACCCTTCCTTGTCTTTAACTAATGTATCGTTTAACACACTGATTATACCCGGATAATTTGCTATGATACCGGATGTCTGATAGTATTTAAAATTATCGTCAGTTAAGGATATGCCATTTTGCGCTAACTGATCCTTAAACTTGTTTATAATTTCCGAGTTAGCCGCTAATTGTTCGGCTTCTTCTATGCGTAAAGATTCTAAATATTGTTTTTGAAAATCTGTTAACTCAGGCATAAGGATAGGTTCGGTTAATTTCCACTAAGATACGTACTGTTTAAAAATATATTATTTTTATCTTTTCATATTTATTGATAACCTCAACCAATATATTACCGTGACCGAAATCCAAACACAAGCCATATGTGACCTGCTCCTAAACGAAAGTGTTAAGGCCTGGAACATGATCAAGTTTAACCGGGCCAGGATTGAACGTATGAGCGAAACGACTATCACTGAACAGTTGGTTTACAATATAGAAAGCGACATAACTGCTAACAATCACCCTATCAGATTATTCCAGTCAAGAAAAGAAAATGTGAACGGGAATGACATGGAGATATTTGTCAATACAGGGGATGGGTTTTTGTTGCTTCCCTGCCAGGCAAAAATAACCAATAAAGAATATCGGTACGAACATTTCTGGCATACGGTGAACGCATCAAGGCAAATCAGTTTGCTTTGCGATTATGCAAAAGACTTAGGGGGAATTCCTGCCTATCTGTTTTACAATTATATACCTCGTGAAGCGCAAAATGAAGCCTTTAAGAAAATTGTACATCAGGAACGATATGGCATAACCTTTACGGAAGCCAATCCATTTCTCAACATACTTGAAGAAAGGCGATTATCCGGGAACCCGCTCAATGCGCCAACGTTTAACAGCCTTCACCCTCACCCGGCAAAGCCATTACATGTACAGGTTTGTGATATGATTAATGGCTTGATGAATATGAATTCCTTCTCCCTCAATTACGATTTAACTTATTATAATATCAGGGACATTACTCAGAACAGGAATTGGGAGCACTCACGTCGCGGTACCATCGGGTTTATCCAATCGGGAGATTGGAAAAAAAAAGCAGGCCGGGCGGCTGAAAATAGTAATAATGACGCATTCCGTCCAAAATACCGGCTGATACTTGGTGACGAAACCGCGGATAATGAAAGACGGATTTACCAGATATCATAAATTATTACGCAAAAGATTCGCACCTTATTATTTTCTGAAAAACAATAACGGTTCGGATTGGTGATAGTGTGATTTCCTTTCACAGACTTTTTGATCGATGAGCTTGAACAGGTCACTGAAATCCGTTAAGCGCCAGGCGGCTTTATCTGCGGGCAGGAATGGTACACGAAAACGATGGAAGAACACCTGCCAGCCTATGGAAATGGTCACATCAAAAAATAGCTCATGCACCTGCTGGTCAAATACCGCACGTTTGGCAAGCCGCTTTAAACGTACATCAATATCCGGATGTGTATAGCCGCCCCTTATGTCGTCATCTTTCAGAGTAAACAAACCTGCTACCTGTACAACAGCCGCACCGATCATATTCATATATCGGGCCTCTTCGGTGGCCGAAATACCCAAAAGCAAATCAATGGCATAGTCATCCGCCTGTATCTCCATATTTGTCAATCGCCTGCTGTCATCCTTGCTAAATTGCTTCAGCCGATATTTTTCATAAAGGAAGGCGGCAGAATTACTGTGTAACAGCAAATGACCTACTTCATGGTACATGAGGTAGCGCACCGCAAAAAGAAACAAGGCGTTAGCTTGTACAATTCTTTGGCCTCGTTGTTCCGGGTTTGGAAAATGTTGAGGCCAATCCGAATAACTTTCAGCCAAAGATATCGCCCATTCAAACATTTCATTTAACTGTAGACATTCCGGTGAACGACTTAAACTGATAATTTCTTCTTCAGCCTGGTCGATAGTCATTTGTTGAAAGGCTATCATCACATAACATAGACACCACAGGTACGCTAAGTAAGTAGCCTGTAGTTTAATTCCCCGGTCATCAAAATCCGCAAATGGCGCTTCCAGTTTCGCCGGATACGGGTCGATGAAAATGCCCCGGCTCAACTGGTTGCTCATAATAGCTTGGTTTAACTTCCCCGCAAGCTCTTTAGCTTCAAAGAAATTAGTGATCTCATCGTAAAGGCACCTGATTGGTAATGTTGTTTCTTCACTCATCGTCTTCAAATAATGAAAATATTGGTGAATTGAATATACCTTTCTTTTGCTTCTTTTCTTAACTTATAAAGTAAAGTAGCCCCTCAATAATTAGAGAGATATATCCTTCTCGAATTGCAAATGATGACGAAATCATTATTATTTACAAGCACAAATACAACCTGTATAAATTCGTCAGAATTGTATCGTAATTTTTTTTAATGAAACATCAAATCTATAATCACTAGTTGAAATTATATAACTTAAAAAAGCATCTTATTACATTACCATGAAATCAGCCTATATCTATGTTCGAGTAAGTACCGATGAACAAAGGCGCCGAGGCTATTCTCTTATTGAACAAGAAGAACGTCTTTTAGAATATTGCGCGACAAATAACATTCAGGTATCCGGAGTTTTTCGAGAAGACCACTCTGCAAAAGATTTTAACCGCCCGGAATGGAAAAAGCTTATCAAAACGATCAAGAAAAATAAGAACAGCCCTCCAGGTAATGTTCTATTTCTTAAGTGGGATCGTTTCAGTCGCAATATTCAATACGCGTATCAGATGATCGAAATACTTAAGGATCTGAATATTCAAGCTATGGCCATCGATCAACCAATTGACTTTGAGGTTCCTGAAGCTATAGTAATACTTGCTATCTATTTATCGATTCCGCAGGCTGAAAATAGCCGACGTGGCAAAAACACTTCGGATGGATTAAGAAGAGCAAAAAAAATGGGCAGGTATGCCGGAAAGGCACCTATTGGTTATCAAAATGTAGCTACACCCGATGGTATGAAGTTTATTTTGCCAAAACAACCCGAAGCGGATCACGTCAAATGGTCATTCGAACAATTTGCAACAGGAAATTATACCATTAATCAAGTCGCAAAAATGGCTAGTTTGAATGGCCTCAGATATAAAGAAAACGTTCGACGGTTACTTCGAAATCCCATTTACTGTGGTTTTATAACCATAGCTGCCAGCAAGAGTGAAGATATGCAATTAATAAAAGGGATTCATGAGCCTCTTATTTCAGAGGAGCTATTTGAGACCGTCCAGGCACTATTAATTAGCAGGCGCAGACAACGAGGTATAAAGCAGAGTATGAAACCCCTGTTTCCTTTACGCGGATTTTTAACCTGTCCAAACTGTGCTCGCAGGCTAACGGGGAGTATATCTACAGGAAGAAATGCAAAATATCGTTATTACCATTGTTACTCCCCTAAATGTAAAGTTCGATTTAAAGCAGATGAATTGGAAAAAGATTACGAGATGCATTTGAAAAATATTCAGGTTGCACCAGGGGTTCTTGAACTGTTCAAACTTATTTTGGAAGACGAAAATATTTTTACAGCAAGAAAAAAATTATTAAAAGAGCGAGAAGCTTTATTTAATGAGTTCTCTAAACAAGAAGCATTTATGTTGCGGGTGAGAAAATTGCTTGTCGAGGACAAGATAGACTATGAAGACTTCCACAGTTTAAAAAGAGAACAAAAAGAAAAATCATATTTCTTAAATGAAAGGCTAATTGAACTAAATCAAAAAATCAGTAAAAATGAAATTGATTCAGAAAAAGAATGGCTGTGCTTTAACCCTGATATCTTATTCTCGTACAAAAACCAAGATATAGTATCACAGCGGCAAATTATTAGCCAGTTGCAACCCACATCGATAAACCCACTAACTGGAAACCTCAATTTCCTACAAATTGATCCAGGATTGTCTAAGATTATTATTTACAATCCAAACTCTGCAAGATAGCACTGCCCATACGTCCATTATTTACAAAATATTTAATAATGCAAGAATTTTCGACAAAGTACTCCAAAGCTTTTTACACCAGAAAGATTTCTATTAATACTGCAATTAGGATTTTAAACCAGAATGACATTCGAGTAAATGAAGATCAAGCCAAAGAAATATTGGATTTTTTATATCTGATTGCTAAAACATATAATCTACATAAAGATGATCAACAAATGGATCCAAGACCTTAAGGAGTATTCGAACCAGCAAACAGGCGTTTATTGCTTCAATATTCGCTTTTTTTATAATTAAAGAAAACTCTTAAAAAAACGTCAAAAACTTCGAACCGCCTTTTTGGTGGCAAAAAATACCGTTAGAATGTTAATTTACAATAAGTTACAGTGAATAAAAAAGAGGTAACCAAAAACTGACTACCTCTTTAAGGGTAAATGATGGGGCTCGAACCCACGACCCTCGGTACCACAAACCGATGCTCTAACCAACTGAGCTACATCTACCGTTTGGAGAGTGCAAAAATAGAAATCTTATGCCGATTTGCAAACTCTTTTTAAAATTACATTCGGCTTACCCGTTTAATTTAGAACGATTTTAATTAATCACTAAATTTGTAATTATGGCTGAGCAATTAATTGAACTGAATGTAACAGGAATGCATTGTAATAATTGCGCACTATCTGTACATAAACTCCTCGAAAAAAAAGGCTTACATAATATCCTGGTCGATTTTGCCAGCGAAGAAGTAAAATTCTCAACCGACGACAGCGCCAAACTGCCGGAAATAAAAAAAGAAATAGAAAATCTGGGTTTTAAGGTTATTGATGATATTGCCCAGCATTCGCCCGCATTTTACGAAAAAATAGAGAACAAATTCATTTTCTGCACCTTGTTTACCGCGCCGCTACTGCTTGGCATGGTATTACCCTGGCGCTTTTTACATCAGCCAATAATACAGTTAATATTATGCCTGCCTGTGTTTATGGTGGGCTGCCTTCATTTTGGCAAAAGTGCCTGGAGTTCGGTTAAAGGTGGTACCCCAAATATGGATGTGCTGATATTTATAGGCTCTACTTCGGCATTTATATATAGCCTGGTGGGTACTATTCAAAACCTGGGTGAGCAATATCAATTTTATGAAACCTGCGCCACCATTATTACGCTGGTGCTATTGGGCAATGTATTCGAAAAACGATCTGTTACCCAAACCACTTCGGCGGTAAAAGACCTGATCAAATTTCAGCAGGTTAATGCAAACCGGGTTATCAACGGCAGTGTAGAGGTGATCAGTACTAAGGAGGTACGCCCCGGCGATACCCTGCTGGTTAACCAGGGCGACAAAATACCTGTTGACGGCGAAATACTTTCGGGCAGCGCCTCTGTTGATGAAGCCATGCTCACCGGCGAAAGTTTACCGGTAGAAAAAGAAAAATACGATAAAGTTATAGGAGGCACCATACTACTTAGCGGCAATATACACATGCTGGCCACCAAAGTAGGTTCCAATACTATCCTGTCGCAAATTATCGACCTCATGAAAAAAGCGCAGGCTGCCAAACCCCCTATTCAAAAACTGGGCGATAAAGTGGCTGGCATATTTGTTCCGGCGGTACTGACCATAGCGCTGCTTACTTTTATACTCACTTACTATGTCGGCGGGGCTGGTATTCAGCACGCGCTAATGAATGCTATAGCAGTAATGGTAATATCATGCCCCTGTGCCATGGGTCTGGCCACACCCACAGCGGTAATGGTTGGCCTGGGGCGTGCTGCTAAAAACGGTATCCTGATTAAAGGCGGCGACACTATTGAAGCGGTGGCTAATACCAAATATGTGGTATTTGATAAAACAGGAACCTTAACCACCGGCAAGTTCAATATTAATGATATCAAGGCCGAGCCCGGTGTTGATGTGAAACTGGTTAGGGGTATTATTTTAGCTATTGAAGAAAGATCAAACCATCCTATTGCCCGTTCTCTGGTAAACGGATTAAAAAAATTGCCCAATCAAAAAATAATATTGAAAACAGCCCGTGAAGAAAAAGGACTGGGCATGCGCGCTGAAGATGTAGACGGTAATAATTATTTCCTGGGAACAGCCAAAGCCGGCAATGAATCGCACTTTAACCTATCGTTGTATAAAAACCAAAAGCTGCTGGCACAAATAGCTATTGACGACGAGATAAAACCTGAAACCGAAGCACTGATAGCCAAACTTAAAGAAATGGGTATTAAACCCGTTCTGCTAAGCGGTGATAAAAAAGACCGCTGCCTAAAGGTCGCTGCTGCCATTGGTATTAAGGTCGTGCATGCCGAAAAACTGCCGGACGAAAAGTTAAAGGTTATTGACATTTATAACCAAAAAGGCAAAACCATTATGATAGGCGACGGCATAAACGATGCGCCTGCACTAACCAAAGCCGATGTAGGCGTTTCTATGAACGATGCCAGTCACGTGGCTATACAATCGGCCAGTGTGGTGCTCCTGAATACCGATCTGCATTCGGTTATTAAATTTTTGCAGATCAGCCAGCATACGCTGCTTACCATAAAGCAAAACCTGTTCTGGGCCTTTGCCTACAATATTATAGCCATCCCCGTTGCCGCCCTGGGCTTTTTAAACCCAATGGTAGGTGCCTTCACTATGGCGTTCTCGGATGTAGTGGTTATAGGTAATTCATTGAGATTAAAAATCAAAAAGATTTAGCCCCCCGGCCCCCTAAAGGGGGAGCTTTTGATTATTTATTAGTAAAATCATTCCGTTATTTTTTGCTAACATAGCATCATATTAATATTCAGTTATTATGAAATTTGTTGAGCGCTATTTAAGCGGAGAAGATGGGGCTTCTGTATATCAGGACATTTATGATTTAAAGGGAGAAGCTTTTACCCTAAATCACTTTGATGATGTAAATGCGACGCTTACCGAAACATTTAACAGAGTGGCTTTTAATCTTCAAATTATTTATAAGGAATTAAGGAATATTAATTATGTATTTAAAAAAGAATTTATCTGTAATTCCGATAGACCATTGGTACTCCCTTTACCCAATAATGATGAGTTAATTGCTGACCTTGAAAATGCAGTGGCCGATCTTGGTAAAATTCCTCTTTCATTAAAGCTATTTTATAAAATTGTAGGTACTTGCAACTTTGCATGGGATTATAATAGCCAACCAAACTTAATTTGGGAAGGGTCTGATCCTATTCAAATTGACAGTCTTGACGACATAGTAAAATATGTGACTACTGACGATTGGAAAGAATACATCAGTGATTTGCTCGAATCCGATGAAATACCTGCTTTAGAACTAGCGGCGGACTACTTGCATAAAGATAACATTAGCGGAGGACCCGCCTACTCTTTACAAATCACCGAAAACGATAGTTTAGATAGTCTATTTTTGAACGAGCCTAACGAAACAACTTTTATTGATTATTTGAGGATCTGTATGGAAAGCTGTGGCTTTCCTGGCGATTCTGACTTCAGGCAACATCATAGTTATAGAAACTTCTATGCCAAAGTAAAACCACAATTAAAAGCGATTTAAAAAACCTATTCTAATATTAAGAGCTTTTGAATT
Organism: Mucilaginibacter sabulilitoris; assembly: GCF_034262375.1. Taxonomy (NCBI): domain Bacteria; kingdom Pseudomonadati; phylum Bacteroidota; class Sphingobacteriia; order Sphingobacteriales; family Sphingobacteriaceae; genus Mucilaginibacter; species Mucilaginibacter sabulilitoris. Next base: position 2,765,626 of record NZ_CP139558.1, on the reverse strand, counting down.
ATAGGTCGTATAAATTTTTTTTTCACTCCCCCTTTAGGGGCCGGGGGGCTTACTATATTTGCATCATGATCGAGATTTTTACAGACGGGGCGTCGAGCGGTAATCCGGGACCGGGTGGTTATGGGGTGATATTGCGTTCGGGCAAACACTATAAGGAACTGTCTGAAGGTTTTCGCAAAACCACCAATAACCGCATGGAGCTATTGGCGGTAATTAAAGGACTGGAGGCTTTAAAAACGCCCAACCAGCAGGTCATGATCTTTTCCGATTCTAAATATGTTATTGATGCCATTGAAAAACGCTGGCTAAATGGCTGGCTGCAAAAAGGTTTCGCCGGCAAAAAGAACAAAGACCTTTGGCTGCGTTATCTTGACATCAGTAAACACCACCAGATTAAATTTACATGGGTACGCGGTCACAACGGTCACCCAGAAAATGAGCGTTGTGATGAGCTGGCCGTTGCTGCAGGTAAACAAAAACCGCTTCTTATAGATTCTGTTTTTGAGGTAGAAAATGCGAAAACGGGGTTGATGTGATGGCTGTCATGCTGAGCTCGTCGAAGCATGGTTGGCAAGCCTGTACACGCGATCCTTCGACGAGCTCAGGATGACAGCCTTGATTTTTCACCACCTCCCCTGCAGCTCAATAATCTGCAGGTCCTGAATTTTATCGCCGTCAATATTAAAACGCATGAGGGTGCGCACTTTATGCCACCCCTGCTGCCCGGCGGCTCCGGGATTAAGGTGCAGGCAACCGATGGTCTTATCGGACATTACCTTTAATATATGCGAATGCCCTGAAATAAACAGCTTTGGCGGATTCAAATAGATCTCCTTTTTTACAGCCGGACTATATTTACCTGGATAGCCCCCTATGTGCGTCATCCATACATCAACTCCTTCGCAGTTAAAACGCAAGTTTTCGGGATAAACCAATCTTACATCTTTTCCATCAATGTTACCGTAAACTCCTTTCAACGGCTTAAATGCCGCCAGTTTATCAGCCAGTTCTACAGTTCCGAAATCGCCCGCATGCCATATTTCATCGCAATTTTCAAAATGCTTAAAAACGGCATCGTCAAGATAGCTGTGGGTATCAGATAAAAGGCCTATTCGGGTCATGATGTAAATATAGATACAAGAGGTAAGAGTCAGGAAACAGGCGCATAAAAAAAATGTCATTGCGAGCGTAGCGCGGCAATCTCATCATGCAAGCAGTCGACTTACCTAATGAGATTGCTTCGTTCCTCGCAATGACATGGTTTATTTTTTTTTATAATACTCAAAAAATCGTCAAAAATTCTTTCAATACCTCCTGATATTCCTTGCCGTAAACCTTAGGTGCATCATAGATCACAAATTGCTCTTCTTCAGCTTGCTGAGTATCAAAACCCAAAGCCAATATTTCTCTATGAGGTGCGTCCGCTTTAAAAGAGTGTAGTGTAATGATTTTTTTTGGGTAAAGTCCATATTGTAAGGCCGATTGCTTTACCAGTACAGCAGTTTCTGTCGGTAGTATCAGCCAGCAAACGCCATTAGTAGTAATATGAGCCGATACATCATGCATCAACTGATCAAAAAAAGCTTTATCTGTGTGTTTAGCTAAAGTTTTCTTCGCTCCGGGAGATTGCAAAGAGTTGATGTAAAAAGGCGGATTAGAAACGATAAGGTCGTATTTTTTATCGGGATGAGCTGCAAAAAAATCTTCAAACCCGTATGGATATAAGGTTAAGCGACCGACAAAAGGTGAATTTTCGAAATTTTTCATTGCTGTTGAGGCAGCGGTTTTATCAATCTCTACTGCGTCAATTTGTGCGGATAGAAAACGCTGGGCCAGCATCAGGGCTATTACTCCGGTACCCGTACCTATATCTAAGATGGATGATGGTTCCTGAAAATCAGCAAGCGCCCCCAGTAACACGCCGTCGGTATTGATTTTCATGGCACACCCGGTTTGGTCAACGCTGAATTGTTTAAAATGGAACATCTCACGAAGATATGTTTTTTTTAAAGTCTCCCCTTTAGGGGAGATTTAGAGGGGCTTACTTTTCGTAAAGCTCCAATGGCAAGCCATCCGGATCGGCAAAAAAGGTGAAACGTTTGCCAGTACATTCATCTACACGAATGGGTTCGGTTACAACGCGAGCCGCCGTCAGGTGAGCCACAGCTTCATCAATATTATCAACCTCAAAGGCTAAATGGCGCAGACCTGCTGCTTCGGGATGTGATGGACGAGTAGGCGGCTCCGGAAATGAAAAAAGCTCGATCTGGTAGAGGTCGCCGACTTCCAGATCAAGCTTGTATGATTGTCGCTGTTCGCGATAAACCTCGCGTACTATTTTTAAACCCAGTATATCAGTATAAAAATGCTTCGACTTTTGGTAGTCGGCACAAATAATAGCTATGTGATGTACCCGGTTTAGCCTCAGCATTATTCGCCTAAAATTGTATGTAACACATTACTGTGAACCATTTTAAGGTCGGTAACATGACCAAACGGTTCTTCGTCAACATTCAGGAAGCCATTGTTAACGGTACCCAGCAAGCTAAATTCAACATTGCTGGTAGCCATAAACTCAACAAAGCGTTCCTGCTCTTCGGGGGCAACGGTTACTACCACCCTACTTTGGGCCTCACCGAAAAGGAAGGCATCTTTACGGATAGCATCATCGGTTTCAATATCAAAACCTAAACCATTTGGCATTGACGATTCCAGTAAGGCGATATACAAACCACCATCGGCCACATCATGTGCCGACTCAATAACACGGTGCTTAATCAGTTCTTTTATAGTCTGCTGCACTCCATACTCCTTATCTATATCAAAATAAGGTGCAGGCGCCTTTAAAATTTTATGCCATGATGCCAGGTACTGTGACGAAGCAATATCATTAACCGATTCGCCTATCAGGTAAATCAGGTCGCCAGGTTGTTTAAAATCGGCAGTCATGATGTTGTTTACGTCATCCATAACACCCAGCATACCAATAGTTGGTGTAGGGAAAACTGAACCGCCATCGGCAGATTGATTGTAGAAACTCACGTTACCACCGGTAACAGGGGTTTCAAACTTACGGCAGGCATCACCCATACCTTTAATAGCGCTTACAAACTGCCAGTAAACTTCAGGAATGTAAGGGTTACCAAAGTTTAAGCAATTGGTAATGGCAACAGGATCGCCGCCGGCACAGGTAATGTTACGTGCTGCTTCGGCAACGGCTATGGCTGTACCTTTATAAGGATCGGCATATACATAGCGTGAGTTACAGTCGGTAGTTAGCACGATAGCCTTGTCGGTATCTTTAACGGCAACCACGGCAGCGTCGCAAGCAAGGTTTGCGGTCATGGTTTGTACACCTACCATGCTATCATACTGGTCGGTTACCCAACGTTTTGAAGCCAGGTTGGGGTGTGCTGCCAGGTGCTCGGCAACTTCAACCAGGTTTTCAGGTTCTTTAACATCATCAATGTTAAATTTCTGATTTTCGGCAAAGTAAGCAGGCTCGCGGTATTCACGCTGATAAACCGGTGCGCCACCACCTAATACAAGGTCGTCGGCAGGCACATCGGCTACTTTTTCGCCATGCATGTAATATTCTAAACGCTGGGTATCGGTTACTTCACCAATAATAGCGCAGTTCAGATCCCATTTATCAAAAACAGCTTCTACTTCTTTTTCGCGACCCTTGTGAACCACAATAAGCATACGCTCCTGAGATTCGGATAACAAAATTTCGTAAGGCTTCATATGATCCTGGCGGGTGGGCACTTTATCTAAGTCGATGCGCATACCGTGCTCGCCTTTGGCACTCATTTCGGAGTTGGAGCAAATGATACCGGCAGCGCCCATATCCTGCATACCTACTACGGCACCTGTTTTAATAACTTCTAAGGTAGCCTCTAACAACAATTTTTCCTGGAACGGATCACCCACCTGTACGGCCGGCAAATCGTTTACAGAATCGGCAGTGATATCTTTTGATGCAAATGCCGCGCCGTGGATACCATCCTTACCGGTTGCAGAACCTACTATATATACCGGGTTACCCACACCGTACGATGTTGCCGAAACGGTTTCGCCCGCTTTAACAATACCTGCCGACATGGCGTTAACCAGTGGGTTTACATTATAACAATCGTCAAAAAACAGTTCGCCGCCTACGGTTGGGATACCAAAGGCATTACCGTAATGGCTGATACCTTTAACCACACCTTTAACAAGCCATTTAGTTTTATCTAAGGTAAGATCGCCAAAACGCAGTGAGTTTAGCTGCGCGATGGGTCTTGCGCCCATGGTAAATATATCGCGGTTGATACCGCCCACCCCTGTGGCCGCGCCCTGGTAAGGTTCAAGCGCCGATGGGTGATTATGTGATTCAATCTTGAAAGCACAGCCAATGCCATCGCCCAGATCAACAAGGCCGGCATTTTCTTCACCTGCCTTAGCCAGCATACGCGGACTATCTTTAGGCAAAGTTTTTAGCCATGTAATAGAGTTTTTGTACGAACAGTGCTCGCTCCACATTACCGCGAAAATAGAAAGCTCGGTAAAATTGGGAACTCGCCCTAATATCTCTTTAATACGTTCAAATTCTTCGGGTAATAAGCCTAAATCTTTGGCGGTTTCAACGGTGGTTAATTCCTGGTGCTCCAATGTACTATTGTTTTATTTGAAAGGATGCGCAAAATTAGGAAAAAACGGCGAAAGGAGAAAGGGATGAAAGAGAAAGGACAAAAGATAAAGGATTGCTTTATTTTAAATGTAGTTGCAAACTACCGGCATACTTCGAACAATGAATACTATCGGCTATTGTAAGGTTATTTACTGTAAATGCCATAAGGCTGCTTATGCCATAACTTCAATGGCACCAGTTTTCCATTGTTGAAATCGTCATAATAAATGGAATAGTCAGGTAGATAAACCCTGAATCGGTAATAGGTAAATAACCTGCCGGCAAAATTATCACATACCGATACCTTATAAAACCTATTTTTTGAGGTCGGAATATCTTCTATATAAGCATGCATGAGCCTTTGTGGCGATCTCTTTTCATTTCCAGAAATAATTTCCGGCAAGGAGTTAATCAGTTGTAAAACTTTTTTTTCCTGCTTGTTATTTCCAATACTATCCTGAGCATTAGCTTTATATGCCATCAGACAAGATAAAATAAGGATGATACTAAAAATCTTCATTTTCTATACATCATTAAATATAATTGATTTCTTGTACGAATGCTACAATAAATTAATGACTGCTTTTGGAATTATTTTCCGAAAACACCTATAACAAAAAAGGGCAAACGAAATAATCGCTTGCCCATGCGGCCGTTTAACGATGCATACTTCCCCCTAATCGTTTCACGAGCCCATTTCTTCTGTTTTTTCTATTCAGATAATTGAAAGTTAATAGGTATATTATACCTAACGCGCACCGGCTGATTATTCTGGATACCAGGTTTCCAGGCTTTGGCCAGTTTGAGTACACGCAGCGCCTCTTCATCAAATCCGTACCCCGCGCCGCGTTCTATTTTTATATTTGATAATGAGCCATCTTTTTCAATAATAAAACTTAAAAGAACCTTTCCCGAAACGCCTTGCTCCTGCGCAACAGCCGGGAACCGCAAATTTTTCTGCAAAAATTTAGCCCATGCCGCTGCACCGCCAACGGGCTCAGGCATAACTTCCAATGTGCCCAATTCCTTTACACCATTATCTTCCGGAGCCGCCGTGTTACCATTTCCTCCATCCGCTTTTCCATCTAAAACGTTGGTACCTCCAGGCGCGCCTTTGCTGTCTACATTGCTTATAACACTGTTTTGTAATTCAGCAGTAGTGTGCGGGTCAATAGGCGGATCATTAGGAACCACAACCGGGGGTAAATTTTGAACTGTTTGCACCGGTACCACTGGTTTAAGTGGAGCGGCTGGTTTTGCTTCCGCGGGTTTGGGTTTTTCGATGAGTTTTTCCTGTTTAATAGTTTTTATGTCCATTAACGGGACCTCAATTATCCTTAGCCGTTCAGCCGGTTTAGGCTTAAATATAATACTGGCTGCTACTAAAATGGCAACGCCGGTAAAAGTAAGGGCCATGGCCTTGGTCATGTTACGGCCATAGTGCTGCCTTAAGTCGTAAGCGCCATACTCTTTGTTGCGATGATCAAATACAAGGTCGAGCCACTCGGCATTGTACAAATTTAGTTTGGTGATAAGCATAATTTTAGAATTTAATTTCAATTATAACGATTATACTTATATAATATTTTGTAAAAAGATATTTTTATTTCCAAATAAAATTTCATCAAAATTTCATCCTTTATTTAAATCGGTCAAATAATTAAAATCATTAAAAAATTTGCCAAAAACATTTAATTTTTATTTAAAATCATGCTAATCACTATTCAAAAGTTTATTTTCATGTACATTTATTACATAAATCAATAAAAAGTTAAAATATTTATAAAAAAATGCCATTTATTTTATTTTTTTACTACTTTTAGATATGGTTAACAGGATTTATAAACTTACATCCTTAATAATTTTTCTTTTTTCAGGATTTTCAGCGTCCGGAAGAGGAGGATTATACCATATAGGCCACAAATCGGTTAAAAAAACGTTCTTTCTGGCGACAAATCCGCAACACAATCCCTTCAATTACGAATACAATATCAATAATGCACCAAACCCGGTAATTAATATCCTACAACACCGTGGCGCGCATTCCATACACAATTTTTACCACTGTCCTAATTTTTATTCCGCTGGAATTAAATATATGAATTTCATTTGCGGCCGCGGCACAAGTGAACTGTCACGCTTTCGCAAACTCATCCTTTTTCCGTTTCACGCTTTTTGGTAGGATAAAAAACAATTTCTTCCGGATGCTCTGATTAAGCGCCCGGATTTCATTGTTTTTTAAAAAATTTAGTTTTTAATACCATCCGGCATTTTGATTGGTGCCGGGTATATTATTAATCTCTTTAATGCTGCCTGATATTTTTGATTGGGTATCAGGTAGCATTAATAAACTTATTAACTATTCCCTAAAATCCTAAACATGAAAAAATTCATACCCTTTGGCGTACTTATAATTGTAATTGTACTTGCCCTTATATATCCTTCGGTTACCTTAACAACCGTTAAAGACAGTAAAATTGATACCGGTGACACTGCCTGGCTATTGGTAAGTACTGCACTTGTACTGATCATGACCCCAGGACTTGCCTTTTTTTATGGCGGTATGGTTAGTAAAAAGAATGTACTATCAACCATGTTACAAAGCTTTGTTTGCATGGGCGTTATTACTGTAATATGGGTTATTTTTGGATTTAGCCTTGCCTTCGGCGATTCTATCGGCGGCTTCATTGGCGATCCGCGCACCTTCTTTATGATGAAAGGCACATTAGGCAATGCCACCTGGAAGCTGGCACCAACCATACCATTGGTGTTGTTTGCCATGTTCCAGCTAAAATTCGCGGTAATTACCCCGGCCCTTATTACCGGCGCATTTGCCGAGCGTATCCGCTTTAACTCCTATGTAATATTCCTTTGCCTGTTCATGATATTTATATATGCACCGCTTGCGCATTCAACCTGGCACCCGGATGGTTTCCTTTTTGGCAAAGGCGTACTTGATTTTGCGGGTGGCACAGTTGTACACATGTCTGCAGGCTGGGCAGCCCTTGCCTCTGCGTTATATTTAAAACAACGTAATGATAAAGCACACGCTCCTGCCCGTATAAGCTATGTATTATTAGGCACAGGTTTATTATGGTTCGGCTGGTTCGGCTTTAACGCAGGTTCGGCCCTGGGCTCAGGCACTTTAGCCGCCACAGCTTTAGCTACTACAACTACCGCTTCGGCAGCCGCTGCCATGTCATGGATGTTTTTTGACATACTGCGCGGTAAAAAACCAGGTGTTATGGGCGCATGTATTGGCGCGGTTGTTGGCCTTGTTGCCATTACACCTGCAGCCGGTTTTGTAACCATCCCCCACTCATTAATAATAGGCATAGTTGCTGCCGTGGTTAGTAACCTGGTTGTAATCTGGAGAACATCAACCAGCATTGATGATACTCTTGACGTATTCCCTTGTCATGGCGTAGGCGGTATGGTTGGTATGTTATTAACCGGCGTATTTGCCCACCAAAATGTAAACTCAGCCAACACTACCGGCAATGGTTTATACTATGGCGAAACGCATTTATTTTTTGTTCACCTGATAACTTTAATAGGCGTTTCAGCCTTCGCTTTTTTCGGCTCATTAGTTTTATTAAAAGTAACCGACATAATCAGCAAGCTGCGTGTAACTCCAGAAGAGGAACTTGCCGGGCTTGATATCAGTCAGCACGACGAGGAACTTTAATCAGCACTATATATATATATCAAACCAAAACAAGAAAAAACTAGAGTCGCATTTTTAAAAAATGCGGCTTTTTTTTTGACCTCAGCCCAACTCTCTCCAAAGAGTAATAGCTCATAAAAAGACAGCATAATAAAGTCAAAAAAGCGAGAGGGTACCACCATGCTTGAACGCTGTTGACGACTCACCCGGCCTGCGCTGCGCTGGATCACCCTCCTACGCCTGTAGCACAACGAGGGTAAAAAAACAAACTTGTTATACTGAACATAGTGAAGCATCTATTCTGTAATATGCATAGTTCACTAATAGCCCCTTCGCTACACTCAGGATGGATGACAAATAAAAATAAAACTTTTTTTCACCCTCTTTCCAGCGAAGCTGAAGAGAGATTCTGTGTTACTTATCAAATAATTTTTAATTTTGTTTACTTAAGGCGGCTTTATGTCAGCTTGCTTAGGGCGGTATGACTTCGTGTTTTATTCGCCCTAACTCTTTTAAGCTGTTGCTATATTTGTTTTTTGTAAATATTCTTTATCATAAGGTTTTTCTGTTGTCCAGATCGTATAAATCATTTCCAGTATTTTTCTTTGTACAGCCACTGCTGCTTTCATTTTAATGCCGTGTTTGGATACCAGTCTAACGAAAATCGCTTTAAAGCGCTCATCATTTCTGATCGCGTTTAAAGAAGGCATATGCATCGCTTTCCTAATATGCCGATTCCCTTTTTTTGAGATCCTGGGTTTCCCTTTTACTGATGTACCCGAATCTTTTCCGATAACATCCAACCCGGCAAAACTTATCAACTGTTTTTTGTTTCTGATCAACTCAAAGCCATTGGTTTCTGCTAATACTATTACCGCTGTAAGATCTCCTACTCCTGATATGGAAGTAATCAAGTCTATCTTTTTATGTAGTTCCTTATCTGTTTTTACAAATACAGCCAGCTCTTGTTTGATCTCTTTTTCCTGCTCATTGAGTAGCTTGATCCGCTGATTCGCCCTGTATATACTTCTGTCGTTAGGGAAAGCCTCTGCCTGTTCTGCATGCAATTGATTTTTAGCCATTGTACGGTCGGCTACGATCTGATCCCGTTCTCTTGTCAACTGCTTCAGATCCCTGAATATCTTTTTTGGCTGTTGCCAGAGATCAAGTGATCGTTCTAATCCGAACTGACATATAGCCTGCGATGCTGTTTTATCTGTGATCGTTTTTATCTCCAGCGTTTTCATGTAACTACTGATCTTATTAGGCAATACAACACTTACCTCAAAACCCTGATCCGATAAGTAATAAGCCAATTTTTCATGGTAAACACCGGTGGCTTCCATAGTATAACGAACAGATACCTGATTGTCCGTATGCTTATTTATCCATAGCTGTAGAGCAGCAAAACCTGATGGCTTGTTGGCAAATGTCTTATAGGAATAAATTTCTTTACAAAGAAATTCATCAACTCTTCCTAACGATACTACTAATTCGTTTTGAGCCACATCTATGCCGGCTACTTGCTTTAAAATTCTTGTCATCACCTGAATTAAATATATCAAAAGTGAATAACCCTTCTTCGTTTGCTCTCCTGGTTGGATATCCTGGATATATCGCTATGCAATATTCCTTACATTCTGTTCAAACTCTAAAGGATAAAAAGAAATGAGGCAGTATCTCTCTCTGAACATATCTTATGATTGTTTGGGTCGTCCTCTGCTCTCATTTCCTTCCACTTTTGTTATGCTAAGCTAATTTATCATTTGATAACAAACATAGGAGGGTCGCCCAGCACAGCGATGTCGGGGCGAGTCTTTGCCAGCGTTCAAATACAACACAATGCCCTCTTTTTTTTAGCTGTCTTTTCATGGCCATTCCCGTCCAAAGGAAAGAAGCTAAAAACAGCACATACAAGCAAAGCCCTCTCCTTTGGAGAGGATTTAGGTGAGGTCTACCACTCCTTAGTTGATATTTTATTCAGCTTTTTTTCTGCCTTGGGTAATGCCGAAACTTTTAACATGTATGCACGCAGAACCCCGCCTACCCTGCGACTATTCAACAGTATCCGGTTCTGAAATTCAGCTATATCACGTTTATCCAATTTGCCGTCAGCCTTTTCTAAAGGTATAGTTATACCCGGCACTGGCTCATAAATATTATAACGGTTACGCTGATAAGGCACGTACACAAAATCAGTAAACCAATACCGGTATTTGCCATCCTTTACCTCGATGCGCATTGTATAGGTTATTTCCCCATCCTCATGCGTAGTTACAAACGACTTTTTTGATACCAGAAAGCCACCGTTACCAGCCAGCACACCCTGAGCTTTGTCGGCCGTAGTCAATTTCAGCTTATCTTTAGCATTACCTGTTTTAAAAAAGTAAAGCGCCCGGTTATATAACGTATCGGCATTTAAATTGGGCTCACTAACCGTTTGATAATAGATATATTTATCATTTTCATCAATCGCCAGAGAATCTTTCTGTGCGGCAGCATTTTTAGCAAACAGGATACAAATAAAAGCGATCAGTATATTCTTCATCAGTGTAATTTGTTTTAAGTAACGAAGCCGTCCCGGAGCATTTTTTCGGAACAGTTTTCGCTATAAAGATAAAAGCCGCTCCGGTTATTCGGAGCGGCTTTTAATAAAAATACATTATTTTGTTTTTTTCAGAAAGCGTAAACCGCTGCTATAACAAATTGCGAGGCAGATTTTGTAGGATCGCCCGAGCTTTTGGTAAAGGCTTCGGTAGAGTTATTATCCAGTCTGAACTCCGGGATTAGCGATAACGGCCCTGCCTTGATGTTGGCTGTAAAGGTTACCGCTGTTACATGCTCGCCCGGGTCAGGACCAGCCAGGGCAAAGTCGCCCGCTTTGGTTTTAAAATACTCCCCTCTTAAACCCAAAGTCACATCTTTCGATACCGCCAGCTGTGGATACAAGGCCACTCCGGTGAAACCGCCTTTGGTGCCATTAGTTGCTTTGTAATCAGCTGCGTTCAGGCCCAGTTTAAAGGCATCGGTGATCTGGTAAGCCGTGGTCAGGTCAAACTCGGTACCTGCTGTGCCGCCCGTTATTACGTTCAGGTAAGCTGTCCAACCTTTTACCGGGGCGATCATCAGCTGTGCGCCAAAGTTATTCATTCCGGTATTGGCTTTGTAGGCATTCCACTGGTCGTTAAAGATACCGGCCATTAAACTTACTTTATCCGAGAACGAATAGGTGGCCTTGAAACCTGCATTCTGGAACGGACCGTTGGTGAACAGGTACGAGGTAGAGTAGTTAAAGTTGCCTACCGGGCTGATTACTTCATAACCGATAAAGGTTGACATATAACCACCGGTCAGTACAAACTTATCGGTTACATCATATGACATGTATAAGTTCTGGATATGGAACGAATCGCCATTATCACCTGCATTGGGGATAGACTGCCCCTGACCTCTCGGACCAAAGGAAAGCTCACCCACAAATGCCGCTTTACCTACTTTTTTCTTCAGTCCAAGGTCAACCATACCTATTGACATGGAATTATGATCGGTTGCAAAGCTGGTGGGTATATTGGCATGTTTGGAAAAGTCATATTTATAATAGGCATCTACCGAGCCCGTGATGGTCAACGGCGGGTCGGGTGCCGCAGTTTTTGTAGAGTCCTGTGCCTTAACTGTAAAGGCCGCGATAGAAAATAAACATAAGAGTAAACTTACTTTTTTCATGATAACGATTTAATTGTTAAACTTTAGTTTGTTAATTGTTTTTGGTTTGGTATATGTAAAAACCTGTAATACAAAAAGTTAAATACATTTGGGATCATTTATTGTCGGCATAAAAAATCCCTGTGCAGTTGGCTATGCCATTGCAAAAAAGCCACTAACCAACCACACAAGGTATTACAGGCAGTTTTTATAAAGCCCTGGTTATTTATTCTTAAACCTCAGAAGTAGATTTAACCCCTTTGTCAAAAAGACCGCTTAAGCTAACTTCCTCTTCTTGAACAGGGTAAACTTCAATACCATGGTCAAATACGTCGATACCACCCAGGCTAACCTCGCCGTGCTCTTCAATACGCAGTCTCCATGGATTAGGTAATTTATTGATGATATACATCATAGCGAAGCTCACAATGAATACCGAAGCTGTAATAGCAAAGCTGCCGATAAATTGAGCCTTAAGTACATCAAAGCCCCCGCCATAAAACAAACCTGTAACCGGAGCTGAATTATCGGCACCTGTTGGGCCTGTAGCACCAAACTGACCTGAAGCAAATAAACCTAATGACAAGGTACCCCATATACCGTTTAAGCCGTGTACAGAAACTGCACCAACCGGATCGTCAATACGGAACCACTCAATAGCATAAACACCAGCAAATATGATTAGGCCTGCAACCGCGCCAAGTAAAATTGAACCCAGCGGGCTTACCCAGTAACATGGGCAAGTGATAGCAACCAAACCTGCCAGGAAACCATTTATGGTAAAGGCCAAATCAAATTTACCTTTTGTTGGCCCCCACCAAAGCGCTGCAAGCATGGCAGAAAAACCACCGGCGCAGGCTGCAAGTGTAGTGTTGGCAGCTACGCGGCCAATACCCTGCATATCCATTGCCGACAGGGTTGAACCCGGGTTAAAGCCATACCATCCAAACCATAATATAAAACCACCTACTGCAGCTACTAATAAGTTATGACCCGGAGGCAATCCGCCTTTTTGTTTATCGTCCCGGGCAAATATGCGGCCTAACCGCGGGCCTAACACCATTGCACCTGCCAACGATGCAACACCACCAATGGTATGCACCACGGTTGAACCTGCAAAATCGCGGAAAGGCTGTGCGCTTAAATGAGCAAAAATCCCTGATGTACCCATGGTTGCAAGGAAACCGTCGGGTCCCCATGCCCAGTGACCAATTATCGGGTAAATAAATCCTGTAATACCTATACTGTATAAAATATCGCCGCGGAAACTGGTACGACCTATCATTGCACCAGAAACAATGGTTGAGCAGGTATCAGCAAATGCATACTGAAATATCCAGTGCGCCAAAAGCGGAATACCTGTTGCGCCATAAGTGGCAGGGGTGTTTTGTAAAAAGAACCAGTTTGTGATGGTTTTCCCATCAGCTCCAAGTCCGCCCCAGCCAATAAAGCCATTGCCATTACCAAACATAAAGGCATAACCTATGGCGTAGAATAGTAACCCGCAAAGGCATGTATCAAAAATACACTCCATTAAAACGTTTACCGTTTCGCGTTTGCGGGCAAAGCCAGCTTCAAGCATAACAAAACCCGCCTGCATACCAAATACCAAAAAGGCAGCAACGAGGGTCCAAACCGTGTTTACGGTATTGATCATTGCAGTTTCATGGGCGGTATAAGTTTCAGCAGCGTGGGCCGAAGTACCTAATATACCTGGCAAAGTCATCATTGCCACAAGCACCAGCAATAAACCAATCATCTTTCCTGTTAAAATGGTAGCTCCCAGCGCCCATTTTTCACGTGACAGTTGCCGGACTGCACTCAGGAGGTTGTGTTTTGTTGAACTTACTTTCATTGTTTTGATTGTTTTTTAAAGTTTAATTTAGTTTGATTGTTGTATTATATAAATTTAGTTTGATTGCAAAGCTCAAAAAATCAACAAAAACACCTTAAAACATCTAAAAAAACCAAAAATACTTAGTTTAATCAGGGAATTATTAAGTTTTTTATAAAAAATATAATAATTATGATGTTTCTGTAAATTATTTTCTGAAATTATGTAGTTATTTTAACAATAACAAATTTTTAATAAAAAAACAACACAAAAATCTACAATATTTACGAAAATTGTAAATAGAAACTAAAATCAAAGTAAAAATTTAGAGATTTCAAAAAACAAATTGCATAATTCTTGAAATAAATAACAACTATTCATAAAATTCAATCAATTATGGCTAAAAAATGCGATCTATATCATCTTTAATTAAAAGCAGTGGCAAAAAATTACATATTTTCACTCCTTAACACTCAAATCACTTTAAAACAGATCAGAGCTACCATACCTTATATTACTGCATAAGTTATTTCACGTTATTTCCGCTAATTTTTATGCATATTTTAAATGATAGTTCTATTTTTGAAAGTTGACCTTTATTTAAACCGCATATCTTATGTCTAACATCCGATTTAAAGCACTGCAGGACGTTCAGAGCAGAACCATCCCTGAGGTGAAAGCCCCTTCTTCAAAAATTTCCGATTACTTTGGCGCCAATGTTTTCGATAAAAAGAAAATGAAGGAATACCTCTCTACTGAGGCTTACCAGGGTATTATCAATTCTATTGAAAAAGGCGAACCAATTCCGCGCGACCTGGCCGAGCAAATTGCCTCCGCCATGAAATCGTGGGCTTTAGGCAAAGGGGCAACGCACTATACACACTGGTTTCAACCGCTTACCGGTACCACAGCTGAAAAACACGACGCATTTTTTGAACCCACAGCTGATGGAGGCGCCATTGAACGTTTTTCGGGCGATGCCTTAGCCCAGCAGGAACCCGATGCTTCGAGCTTTCCGAGCGGCGGCATACGCAATACTTTTGAGGCCCGCGGCTATACCGCGTGGGATCCGTCTTCGCCGGCATTTTTAATGGCGCGTACCTTATGTATACCAACCGTATTTGTTTCCTATACCGGAGAGGCGCTTGATTATAAGGTTCCTTTGTTAAAGGCGCTTAATGTTTTGGATAAAGCTGCCGTTGATGTTTGCCACTATTTTGACAAGGGAATTGAAAAGGTAAATGCGTCATTAGGTATTGAGCAGGAATATTTTTTGGTAGATATTGCCCTGTTTAACGCCCGCCCTGACCTCTACCTTACCGGCCGCACACTTTTCGGCCATATATCGGCCAAAAACCAGCAACTGGAAGATCATTACTTTGGATCGATACCAGAACGTGTATATGCTTACATGCAGGATATGGAAGCTGAAGCCCTGTTGTTAGGTATTCCACTGAAAACACGCCATAATGAAGTTGCGCCTTCGCAATTTGAATGCGCCCCTATTTATGAAGAAATAAACCTGGCCATTGATCATAACCAGTTGCTGATGGACCTGATGGACAGGGTTGCCCGCAGGCACAATTTTAAGGTATTACTGCACGAAAAACCATATGCCGGCATTAATGGCTCAGGCAAGCACAATAACTGGTCACTGATAACCAACACGGGTAAAAACCTGTTATCGCCGGGTAAAACTCCAAAAAACAACCTGATGTTCCTTACCTTTTTTGTGAACACCATAAAAGCGGTATATGAACACGCTGATTTACTAAGGGCTTCTATCGCGTCAGTAAACAACGATCACCGCTTAGGCGCCAATGAGGCTCCCCCTGCCATTATTTCTATATTTTTAGGCAGCCAGTTAAATGACGTGCTTGACGAAATTGAAACCTCAAGGATCAGCAAAAAAATAAAAGAAGACAATTTATTATGGCAGGGTATTCCTAAAATTCCGCAAATTTTGCCGGATAACACCGATCGTAACCGCACTTCGCCATTTGCCTTTACCGGCAACAAGTTTGAGCTGCGTGCTGTTGGTTCATCGGCAAATTCGGCAAGCCCCATGACGGTTCTAAACCTCATCGTGGCCGATCAGCTTAAAAAGTTCAAATATGACGTTGATAAACTGATAAAAAAAGGCGAGAAAAAGGATGTAGCCATATTAATGGTGATCAAAAAATACATCAAGGAATCTAAAAACATTCGTTTTGAGGGCAATGGCTACAGCGAAGCCTGGGAAAAAGAAGCAGAAGAAAGGGGTTTACCAAATGTTAAAACCACTCCAAAGGCCCTGGATGCCATGCTATCTGAGAAAACTGATATCCTTTTTGCAGAAACAGGGATATTTACCCCGCGTGAGGCCCATGCCCGTCATGAAATTTTGCTTGATGCCTTTTATAAGAAACTACAGATAGAAGCCCGTGTTATTGGCGAATTGGTTATGAACGTGATTATACCATCGGCCATAGCTTACCAATCTAAATTGATTGAAAATGTAAAGGGTTTAAAAGACATTGGTCTTGACGGCAGCACTTATACTGCGCAGCTCGATATTATTAATAAAATAGCCCAACACGTTAACTTTATAAAAACCAACGTAGAACAAATGGTTGATGAGCGTAAAAAGGCCAATGCCATTGATGACATACGTCAGCGCGCGATTGATTATGACGAAAAGGTAAAATCATTCTTCCAACCTATCCGTTACCATGTTGACAAGTTGGAACAACTGGTCGATGATACCCTTTGGCCATTACCAAAATTCAGGGAACTACTGTTTGTAAAATAATTTCTCACGAATAGCACCTAATTGTTTCGAATTTCACAAATTATTAAAGAGAGCCGGTTAATGCCTGCTCTCTTTTTATGATCAATGTCGCAATCTCACACATTCGTGTAATTCGCAACAATTCGTGTAATTAGTGTTAAAATAGTTAGTTTTGCGCCATGATTTCTTCACAACGTTATGATCAACGTGGCGTATCTGCCTCAAAAGATGATGTACACAATGCAATAAGAAATATCGACAAAGGAATTTTCCCAAAGGCTTTTTGCAAAATTATTCCGGATATTTTAACCAGCGATGACACCTACTGCAACATCATGCATGCCGATGGCGCCGGTACAAAATCGTCACTGGCTTATACTTACTGGAAAGAAACAGGCGATATATCTGTATGGCGAGGCATAGCGCAGGATGCCATTATCATGAACCTTGATGATCTGCTTTGCGTAGGCGCTACTGATAATATCCTGCTGTCATCAACTATTGGCCGTAATAAAAACCTAATACCTGGCGAAGTTATAGCGGCTATTATTAACGGAACCGAAGAAATACTAAGCGAATTGCGCGATGCCGGCATCGGCATCTATTCAACCGGTGGCGAAACTGCTGATGTAGGCGATCTGGTGCGCACCATCATTGTAGATTCTACAGTTACCTGCCGCATGAAACGTGATGATGTAATCTCAAATCACCGCATACAGCCGGGCGATGTTATAGTTGGCTTGGCATCTTATGGCAAAGCCAGTTACGAAAACGAATATAACGGCGGTATGGGTTCGAACGGATTAACATCTGCCCGGCATGATGTATTTAACAAAACCATAGCCGAAAAATATCCTGAAAGCTATGATGCTGCCATCCCCTATGAACTGATATTCAGCGGAAGTAAAAACCTTACTGATATGATTGATATTGGTGATGGTCAAAGCATAACAGCAGGCAAGCTTGTTTTAAGCGCAACCCGTACTTATGCACCTATTATTAAAGCCATACTTGATGGCTATCGCAGCCAGATTCATGGCATGGTACATTGCAGCGGCGGCGCGCAAACCAAGGTATTGCACTTTATTGACAACCTGCACATTATAAAGGATAACCTATTTTCGGCTCCTCCCCTGTTTAAGCTGATACACGAAGAATCAAAAACCAGCTGGCAGGAAATGTACAAAGTTTTCAACATGGGGCACCGGATGGAACTATACGTACCCCAGGAAATAGCTGCCGACCTGATTAAAATATCGCAAAGCTTTGGTGTTGAAGCGCAAATTATTGGCCGTGTTGAGGCAGCAGAAACTAAAGGAGTAACCGTTAAATCGGAATTTGGGGTATTTGAATATTAATAAAAATTCTTTTTTTCAGATAAACAAAAAGCCCGGCCAATTTGGAGGGCACTGAAAAAGTCCCGGAAAATCCGGCAAAAATGAAGGGGTTGTTCAATAAGCACGAACAACCCCTTTTCCTTGTCTTATAGGCCTACAAGTCTCATCGCCGAGTCGTATAAACGATTCTCAACGTATCAAGTTGATTTTTTTAAGCCCTCCTTTTTACCTCACATATTAATTGGACTTTTTCAGTGCCCTCGCCAATTTGCCGGGCTTTTGTTGTTTTATGATTTTCCTGTGCGGCGATCTTAGTTAAATATGTATCTAACACCAATCTGAGCCTGGAAACGTGAAAACTGGCTGATATCTGTTTTGTATGAATTCGTAACAGGTACCAAGTTGTTTGCATCAAGATAAGGGAATGAATAAGTTGCTTTACCATCAGCACCTTTACCTATATATTTTAACACAGTAGTTGCGCCATTGTTAAACCCGCTGTATGAAACCTGATACAAGCCCCAGTTACGGTTTAACAGGTTAGTAAAGTTGATCACATCAAAAGTAACCTCTAAGGTGTTTTTCACTTTACCTGTTTTGATAAAGAAGTCCTGAGCAAAGTGTAAGTCAAGGCGTTTGTAAGTTGGCAATATAGCACCATTTCTTTGTGCAAATTGGCCTCTGTGCTGGCTCAGGTATGAATCCTGGTTAATAAAGTTATTCAACTGAGTCCATAACTGATCTGGTGTACGCAAATCTTTTGCATCATTTGCAACCAATGTAATATCTCCTTTATTCTTAGGAATATACATCAAATCGTTAGTAGCACCGTCATTATTCGGGTCGCCGCTGGTGATGTATGATATAGCACCGTTGTTTGAAGCTTCAAATATCAAACCTACTGTAGTTGCCAGGTTTTTAGCATATTGTTTACGATATGAAACAGTTGCAATTATACGGTTAGGCTGAACGTAAGAACTGTTCGAAAGATTATCGCCGTTAGGGTTACCGGCAACATAACGGGTACTCCAAATGGTTGCTGCTGTTGAACCGCCATCGTTAACATCTTTTGATTTGGTATAAGTATAAGCTAAGCTGGCAGCAAAACCGTTGGTAAAGCTTTTTTGTAACTGACCGGTAATAAAGTATGAAAAACCTTTACTGGTATTTTTCATATAATATAAACCACTGATTGATGGGTTCGTAATTGTTGATGCAGCCGGTGCCGGAGTAGTGTTTTTAGAGTTATACTGTATCTGACCTTCAACACCCGGAAGCGTTGTAAAACCGTCAGATAAAACTAAATTCTGGTGATAGATAGCACGGATATCTTTGGTGTATGCGCCTTCGATAGTACCGATGATACCACCAGGTAATCTCTGGTCGATCGCCAGGTTTGTTCTCCAGATTTTTGGATATTTCAGGTTCGGATCAGCAACATCCAATTCGTAGGAGGTACTTGCTGCACCAGCTGCCGGACGGTTAGCATTTGGATTAGGATTAAACTTCAGGCGTGGATCTTGATCTGCCAGTGCTTTTTTAGGATCTGAGTTGATCGTATAAGCTCCGAATAATAAACCATTGTTTGAAGCCTGGTTAGATATCCATACAAAGGGTACAGAACCTGTAAATAAACCAGAACCACCTCGTATCTGTGTTGACTGATCGCCATTAACATCCCAGTTAAAGCCTACACGAGGTGAAAGTTGTACCCTGTTTTTAGGCAATTTAGACACGTCAACATGAGTACCGCCCTGGAAAGTTAAAGCAGCAGCATTGGCATTTGGAGCCAATGAAGTAGGGAAAGCATCATAATCTGCCCTTAAACCGTATGTTAACCTGAAATTATCGGTAACATGAAATTTATCCTGCACATAAACGCTATATATAGAGGCCTTAATTTTGGCGAAAGGGAATGAGTTACCTACAGCCGAATAACGTAACGTATAGCCATTTGCAGGCCTGTCATTTAAAAAATCAGAGGCTGAGTTATAAGTGTACAAACCGTTGTAATCAGGAGCAAAGCCATTAACATAGCTTTGGATCTGGTTACTTGTACCAATGGTAAATTCATGCTTACCTGAGTATATGGTAAAATCATCAGCAAATTGCCAGATGTTGGTATTTAATAAGTTACCGGCAGTATATAGCTCAGAACCAAAGCTGGTAGCTGTTGCACTTGCTGCAGTGATAATGTTACCTTGGTCATCCGATGTACCGTTACCGATATCAACCATTGGCACTGAACCATTACCTAAGAAATTACGAAAATCTCTTAAGGCTGAATAGCCAACAGTAAGTTTGTTTGACATAGAGTTGCTGATACGGGTGTTTAACTCAACTATGCCAATATTAAAGTTGTTATTAATGGTATAACCAGAACCATAAAAAGGCAGTGTATTAGGACCAGGAGCCCGTGTTGTGCCATAACCTACAGAGATAGTTTTTTTACCAAGTGGATCCGTTGGATCAAGGAATGAACCGTTACCTATACCTGAGTTACTTGCAGGCTGATCCTTACGTGATTTTAAGTAGAAGTATTTGGCGCTTAAGGTATTGTTCTTGTCAATATTCCAATCAAGCTTAACCGTAATTTTATCACTTGAAGTTTCATAAACATAGTCTTGATAAGCTCCTGGATTATACCCCAAAGCAATTAATTTAGCTTTGATGGCATCCAGTGTACTGGCTTGTACGCTTGATACGTTTGAGCCGCTTACGCCTGTACCACCGGCAACATAAGTAGTTGCAGGCGGTTGGCTGATTCTTTCCTGCTCACCTGATACGAATAAGAATAATTTATTTTTGATGATTGGGCCGCCTACAGCAACACCATTGGTATGATAATCAAATGGAGTAATAGGCAAATTGGTTGTACCTGGATGGTAGCCTGTTAACCTTACACCACGGCCATAATAGTAAGCCGTACCTTTAACCTCGTTGGTACCTGATTTTACTACTGTGTTAACACCGGCACCGGTAAAGTTACCCTGACGAACGTCATAAGGGGCAATATCAACCTGAATCTGATCAATCGCGTCTAACGAAATTGGCTGAGATGAGGCTTGACCACCTAATGTACCTGACAAACCAAATGAATTGTTAAATAAAGCTCCGTCAACAGTAATGTTATTGAAGTTACTGCTACGACCGCCAAAAGCTAATCCATTAGCTGAAGGTGTTAATTTAGTAAAGTCAGATAATGAACGGTTTACAGTAGGCAAATTTTCAATTTGCTGGCGGTTAATTGTTTCGCGTGCACCTGTACGCGATGAGTTAATAACCCTGCCCTGTGAGCCGGTAACAACAACCTCACTTAAAGAAGTTGTATTATCCTCAAGCTTGGAATTGATCTTTTGATCCTGACCAATTGAAAGGGTGATACCTTCCTGAACAAAATTTTTGTAACCTACAAAACTTACTTTAAAGGTATAAGGGCCACCTACCCTTAAGTTAGGAATGTTGTAACGACCGTCTGCACGGCTTACAGTAGAGTACACCGTACCGGTAGGCATGTGTGTAATGGTTACCGTTGCGCCCGGGATAGCGCCTTTGGTATCAGATACGATACCATTCACGCTGGCGGTGGTAACACCCTGCGCAGCGGCGTTCCTGTTTATCAGGAACGTAAAACCGGTTAATAATAATAAAAGAAGTAAATGCTTCCTCATAAATTGCCTTTTTTAATTATACTTTATGTTAATTAGCCGCAAAGATAACTAATAGGCTGATTGTCAATATTAAGTTAATGTTAACAATTATTATATACTTTTCAACATTTTATAATAATAACAACTTAAACACACAGTAAAAAGGTAGATTTTATATATTATTCATAATTAACTATTGCTTAATTAAGTCAATGGCATATTATTGTAAATAATAAACCCCGGGAGTATTTAAGCTAAGGTTTCCATTTTCTCGTTTCGCCCCTTTTACTTAGCTTTGGGCCATTAAAATTAACCCATGTGCGCAACAACACGTGTTAGCTTTAATCCGTACTAAACAAAATTTTAAATTATAAAAGTATTATCATTAAAAATATGGACTACGATTTAATTGTTATAGGATCAGGCCCGGGTGGTTATGTAGCGGCTATCCGTGCTTCCCAGCTCGGTTTAAAAACTGCCATTATTGAAAAAGAATCATTGGGAGGCATCTGCCTTAACTGGGGCTGTATCCCTACCAAGGCTTTGCTAAAAAGCGCGCAGGTATTTGAGTACATTACCCATGCTGCCGATTATGGCGTAAATATTAACGGTACAGGCGAAGTTAATTTTGAAGCTATGATAAAAAGAAGCCGCGGTGTAGCCGATGGCATGAGCAAAGGCGTTCAGTTTTTAATGAAAAAAAACAAGATTGATGTTATTGTTGGCTTTGGTAAATTGAAATCAAAAGGTGTTGTTGAAGTAAAAAGCAACGATGGCTCAACTAAAGATATTACAGCTAAACATATTATATTGGCTACAGGCGGTCGCTCACGCGAGTTACCAAACCTTAAGCAGGACAATAAAAAGGTTATCGGTTATCGTCAGGCAATGATATTGCCGCAGCAGCCTAAATCAATGGTGGTAGTAGGTTCGGGCGCCATAGGTATTGAGTTTGCCTATTTCTACAATTCAATAGGCACTAAAGTTACTGTTGTTGAATACCTGGACAATATTGTTCCGTTAGAGGATGAGGAAGTTTCAAAAGGACTAAACCGTATCCTTAAAAAACAAGGCATCAATATCATGACCAGCGCCAACGTTGAATCTGTTGATACCAGCGGCAATCTTTGCAAAGTAAATGTTAAAACCGCAACAGGTGTAGAAGTACTGGAAGCTGAGGTCGTTTTATCGGCCGTAGGTATATCAACCAATATTGAAGGTATTGGCCTTGAAGAAAACGGTGTTAAAACCGACAAAGGCAAAGTACTGGTTGATGATTTTTACCGCACTAACGTAGAAGGTGTTTATGCTATTGGCGATATTGTTAAAGGACAAGCCCTGGCACACGTTGCATCAGCCGAGGGTATTATCTGCGTAGAAAAAATCGCTGGTCAAAACCCTGAACCTTTAAACTATAACAACATTCCAGGCTGTACTTATTGCTCTCCGGAAGTTGCTTCTGTTGGTTATACTGAAAAAGCGGCTAAAGAAGCCGGTTATGAAATTAAAGTTGGTAAGTTCCCGTTCTCTGCATCGGGCAAAGCCAGCGCGGCCGGAGCTAAGGATGGTTTTGTAAAAGTGATATTTGATGCCAAATACGGCGAATTCCTGGGCGCTCACATGCTGGGTTATAACGTTACCGAAATGATTGCCGAAGTAGTTACCGCACGTAAGCTGGAAGCTACCGGTCACGAGATCATCAAATCGGTACATCCTCACCCAACCATGAGCGAAGCTGTAATGGAAGCAGCCGCTGCAGCTTACGGCGAAGTGATACATATTTAAGTCAAAATTAAAAGTCTAAATTCAAAAGGCCGGTGGTTAAAACTACCGGCCTTTTCTTTTTTTGTTAATTACGTCGGAAAGGGGGGGGGGGTGACTTTTGAATTTCTATAAAGCTATCGGCCTTTCCTTTTTTTCATTAATATTACGTCAGAAAAGTTTTTGAATTTTGAATTTTGACTTACTCATGAAGCTCCATACAATAGATACCGGTTTTTTTAAATTAGATGGCGGGGCCATGTTTGGTGTAGTACCCAAAACCATCTGGAACAAAACCAACCCTGCCGATGAAAATAATATGTGTACCTGGGCCATGCGCTGCCTGTTGGTGGAAGACGGTAACCGCCTCATATTAATTGACACCGGCATTGGTAATAAGCAGGATGAAAAGTTTTTCAGTTATTATTATTTGCACGGAGATGCTACTATCGATAAATCCTTAGCTGCCCTGGGTTTTCATCGTGATGATATTACCGATGTGTTTTTAACACATTTGCATTTTGACCACGTGGGCGGTGCGGTGTCAAGGGAAGGCGACAAGCTTATCCCCGCTTTTAAGAACGCGGTTTACTGGAGCAACCCCCAACACTGGGACTGGGCAATAAACCCTAACGATCGTGAAAAGGCTTCCTTTTTAAAGGAAAACATATTACCGATACAACAAAGCGGGCAATTAAAATTTATTGAGGCTACAGACGGGGTGAAATTTACCGACAACTTTCATGTAAGGTTTGTATATGGGCATACCGACGCCATGATGTTGCCGCTTATCAACTACAAGGACAAAAACATACTTTACATGGCCGATCTGCTGCCATCTGTAGGGCACCTGCCGCTTCCATACGTAATGGCTTATGACATGTTTCCTTTAAAAACGCTGTCAGAAAAGAAACTATTTTTAACCGAAGCCGTAGAAAAAGAGTATATCCTTTACCTGGAACATGACCCTATAAATGAATGCTGTACATTACAACAAACCGAAAAGGGAATCAGGGTAAAAGATGTATTTAAGTTAAATGAGTTTTAAGCGTTGTTTTACGAACTCCACAAAAACCATACCGCTCAGCGATCAAAACAATTAATATTCAAAAATATAACACTTTCTTTATCTGACTTTTATTAACACCTAAAAATCAAGGCTTTATAAAACACCCATATAGCATAATTTTTTTTAAAATACACCATCTGATTGTATTTTTTTAGAACAATTTTATAACTTTGCACGTTCTGTATTCAATAGAAAATACGGAAGGTTTATTAAGATAAATGAGACAACTCAAAATAACGCAATCCATTACCAATCGCGAGTCGCAGTCGCTGGATAAATATCTTCACGAGATTGGTAAAGTTGATCTGATAACTGCTGAAGAAGAAGTAATATTAGCCCAAAAAATACGCGAAGGTGACCAGGCGGCTTTGGAACGTTTAACCAAAACCAACCTGCGCTTTGTTGTATCTGTAGCTAAACAATATCAAAACCAGGGTTTAACACTCGGCGATTTAATTAACGAAGGAAACTTAGGTTTAATTAAGGCTGCCAAGCGTTTTGACGAAACCAAAGGTTTTAAATTCATATCATACGCCGTTTGGTGGATCCGTCAGTCTATTCTGCAGGCCATTGCCGAACAATCGCGCATTGTACGTTTACCTTTAAACCAGGTAGGCTCTTTAAGCAAAATCAGCAAGGCGTTTTCAAAGTTGGAGCAGGAGTACGAGCGCGAACCATCGCCCGAGGAACTTGCCGACATACTGGAAACCACCGTTGATAAGATCTCCGACACCTTAAGCAATTCCGGCCGCCATGTATCTATGGATGCCCCGTTTGTACAGGGTGAAGAAAATACCCTGCTCGACGTACTCGAAAACCAGGAACCTAATACCGATTCGATATTAATTAACGAGTCGTTATCTGAAGAAATCAAACGTTCACTTTCAACGCTTACCGAGCGCGAACGTGAAATTATTGTATTATTCTTCGGCCTGGGCACCAATCATCCGCTTTCATTAGAAGAGATTGGCGAGAAATTTAACCTTACCCGTGAACGTGTACGCCAGATCAAAGACAAGGCCCTGCAACGCCTGCGTCACACTTCAAGGAGCAAAATATTAAAATCGTATTTAGGTTAATTTTATAACCCGCAATAATGTATATAAGCCATTGGTAATCCGATGGCTTTTTGTTTTTATAGCTATTTTTCGTATCGTAAACAATCAATGGTAGTTTGCGTTTTATACTCATGCAACCGTCCCAATACGAGCATCTTACACCTGCACAAGCTATTGCTTACCAGCATGACTTACGCAGGCAGATCAATCTATCCCCACTTGATAAACCTATTCAAACCGTAGGTGGTGCCGATATATCTTTCAATAAATACTCAGAGGTAGTATATGCAGGAATTGTATTATTCAACTATCCTGAACTGAAAGTAATAGGTACCGCAACAGCCATCTCCAAAACAAAATTTCCTTATATATCTGGCTTGCTTGCCTTTCGTGAAGTACCAGCATTACTTGACGCCTGGAATAAGCTGGAAGTAAAACCAGACCTAATGGTGTTGGATGGCCAGGGCATAGCCCATGAGCGCCGTACAGGCATCGCCACCCACTTTGGGCTTGTTACCAACACACCGTCTATCGGCAGCGCCAAAAGTCGCCTTACAGGCCGTTATGATGAGCCCGGCAACCATCTTTTCGATCAAAGCCCAATGTATGACAAGGGCGAGGTTATAGGCATAGCCTTGCGCAGTAAACCAAACTGCAATCCTATTTACATCTCCCCGGGGCACCGCGTAAGCATGGAGCAAAGTGTACAGATCATTAAAAACTGTATTAGGGGTTACCGCATACCCGAACCTACCCGCCAGGCACATCTGTTGGTCAATAAAATAAGAATAGATGACGGACAAAACTTAAATCAACAATTCACTTTGTTTGATTGATATTGATGAAATTGAAGTTAAAACCGAATATAATTATCCGCGATACGTTATATGAATATGATTTAATATTCACATAATAAAAAAGTAATTTAGCTTTATCAAGTACATCTTTCTTATGACAATACCCATATATCAGGCCGACGCATTTACAGATAAACTTTTTGGGGGCAACCCCGCCGCTATTTGCCCACTTACCGAATGGCTCCCTGACGAGGTTATGCAAAAGATAGCTATAGAAAACAACCTCGCTGAAACTGCCTTTCTGGTAAAAACCGGCAACGGTTATAAATTACGCTGGTTTACACCCGAATATGAAATTGACCTTTGCGGCCATGCCACCCTGGCATCGGCACATATATTATTTACCGAACTGGGCTTTGAGGGCGATGCCATCCATTTTGAAACCGTCAAGGCCGGAACACTTATTGTAAAAAAAGATGGCGATAAATACACCATGGATTTCCCGTCGAGGCCGCCTATTCCTATCGAACCGCCAATGGGGTTGAAAGAAGCTCTTGGCGAAAAAGAGCCGGTGGCTTATTTAAGATCAAGGGATTACTTTTTAGTTTATGAAACGGAGCAGGATGTTAGGGATATTTCACCAGATTTTTTTGCACTCTCCAAGATGGATACCGTTGGCATAATTGTAACCGCCCGTGGAGATAATTCAGATTTTGTATCGCGTTTCTTCGCCCCCGGAGCAGGCATCCCGGAAGACCCGGTTACCGGTTCGGCACACTGCAACCTCATACCCTACTGGGCAAAAATACTGGGCAAGAACAGTCTTCATGCCTACCAGATCTCTGCCCGCCGGGGAGAACTCTGGTGCGAACTCAAAGGCGACCGGGTGCTCATGAGCGGTAAAGCCGTCACCTATTTAAAGGGAGAGATCAGCGTGGCACTGTAACCAACTTTTTTTGTCATACTGAGCGAAGCGAAGTATCTATTCTTTGATAAGGATAGCGAATAATAGATACTTCGCTTCGCTCAGCATGACAGTTGTTTTATGATATGTTCAGCCTCTATCTCATTTAAATTTACCCACCAAAAAAGTTTAATAAAATCATTTTTTTATGATTACTTTGAAGGTTCGATTTTTGTAAGGACACAATAATATAAATGCAGCTTACCCGCTTAGAAATCAAGGGCTTTAAGAGTTTTGGAGATAAGATCACCATTAATTTTAATGAGGGTGTAACTGCTATTGTAGGGCCAAATGGCTGTGGAAAATCAAATGTGGTCGACTCTATCCGGTGGGTTTTGGGCGAACAGAGCACCCGTATGCTCCGCTCCGAGAAAATGGACAACGTTATTTTCAACGGGACCAAAAGCCGTAAATCGGCCAACCTTGCTGAAGTTTCCCTTACTTTTGATAATACCAAAAATGTACTGCCAACTGATTATTCACAGGTAACGCTAACCCGTAAGCTTTATCGTACCGGCGAAAGCGAATACCGTCTTAACGACGTACAATGTCGATTGAAGGATATTACCGATCTTTTCCTGGATACAGGTATTGGTTCCGACTCCTACTCTATTATCGAGCTACGGATGATAGATGAGATCATCACCAATAAAGAAGGCTCGCGCCGTAATTTATTTGAAGAGGCATCGGGCATATCCAAATATAAGCTCCGTAAAAAACAAACTTTTAGTAAGCTAAAAGATACAGAGGCCGATTTGGAACGCGTGGAAGACCTGCTTTTCGAGATAGAAAAGAACCTGAAAACGCTGGAGAACCAGGCCAAAAAAACCGAACGTTATTACCGCATCAAGGAGCAATACAAAACGCTCAGTATCATGCTGGCTTCGTTCCGCATCGTATCGTTCAGCGAATCGTTAAAGAAGATTGAGGAGCAGGAGCAAAAGCAAAAAGCAGAAAAAGGAGGCATTGTAGCCCAAATTGATGCTTTAGAAGCTACCCTGCAGCAGCAAAAACTGGATAGTATTACCAAAGAGAAAAATCTTTCGGTTCAGCAAAAAACCACTAACGAATTTATTTCAAAGATCAGGGCTTACGAAAGTGAGAAAAAGATCAAGAACGAACAGCTCAAATTTCAACAGGATAAGGAAGCACGCCTGGGCGAAGAGCTTGATCGCGATAAAAACCAGCTTAACCACGTGCTGTATAATATCAAGCGTCTTTCGGAAGAGAAAGCCACGGAAGATGAAAACCTGCAGGTTATCCAGAGCAAAGTAACCGATCTGAAAGAAGCGGTTGACGAACTGAGGCAGCAACAGGGATCGGCACGTAACGAGCTGAATGAGCTAACCAATATCAATACCCGTCTGCAAAACCAGGCTTACAAAGCCGAAAAGGATATTGATATACTGCAGATACAGCAACAGGCGTTGGAACAGGAAAGCCAGCGCAACATGGAGGATACCACCAACAAAGAGGTGGAGCTTTCGCACTTTAACCAGGTAGTTGCCGAGCTGCAAGCCCGAAAGGAAACCCTTGATGATGAGTACCAATCATCGCTGGAAGCTGAGAATAAGCTCAAAGAACAGATCACTGCCACCGATACCGAGCTTACAGAAGTTAAGGATGCCATTATTAAAGAAAGCCGTAAGCTCGACGCCAAACAAAACGAATATAACCTTACCAAAAGCATGGTCGACAATCTGGAAGGTTTTCCGGAGTCGATTCGCTTTTTGAAAAAAAATACCGACTGGGCTAAAAACGCCCCCTTATTCAGCGACGTACTGTTTTGCCGTGAGGAATTCCGTGTAGCCATTGAAAACTACCTGGAACCACTCATGAACCACTATGTGGTTGAAAGCTATGACGAGGCCATAAAGGCCATTAATCTACTGAGCACGTCTTCACGGGGAAGGGCGCATTTTTTTATCCTTGACAATTATGCCGAAGTATCGCCTGCTAATCCCGCTTTTGAAAACGCGGGCGCGGTATCTGCACTAAAAGTAATTGAAGTTGATAAGCGCTACAATAACCTTTGTAATCACCTGTTAAAAGATGTTTACCTGATTGATGATGATAAAGACCATCAGATAAATAATGCCGCATTACCAGATGGCGTGGTTTTGATTGGCAAAAGCGGCAAGTTCAATAAATCAAAACATACCATGGCTGGCGGTTCGGTGGGTTTGTTTGAGGGCAAAAGGATTGGTCGTGCCAAGAACCTCGAAAATTTGGCCAAAGAGATCAAGAACATTGAAAATCAGGTTAATGGCTTAAAAACCCGGTCAGACGCGTTACAGAACCAGCTTACGGCTTTAAAGGCATCAACCAAGGCAGCCGAGCTAAATGAACAGCAGCAGATTCTGAACCGCTTAAATACCGAACTGATCACGGTTAAAACCCGACAGGAACAATATCAAACGTTTATTGAAAACAGCCTTAACCGCAAGGAAGATATTGCCCGCAAAATTGCCTCCATTGCCGAGGAAATGCAAAACCTGCAACCCTTGCTTGCCGAGCTTAAAACTCAGAAACAAATTCAAAACGATCTGCTGGTTGAGAAACAGGCAGCCTTTAATGAGTTGAATGAGTACGTTTCTGTACAATCAAACGCTTACAACCAGGAAAATATCCGCTTCCATCAGCAGCAAAACAAAGTGTCAGGTCTGGTAAAAGATCTTGACTACCGCGATACCCAGCAGGAAAGCCTGGAAGCCCGCATTAAACAAAACAGCGCTGAATTTGAACAGGTAAAAATAGCCATACAGGAAAACCTTAAACAGGCCGATAACTCCGACGAGGGATTACTGGAAATGTACGAGCAAAAAGAAGCGCTTGAAAAAGCAACTCAACAGGCCGAACAGGAATATTATCAATGGCGCGGAATCATTACCGAAAACGAAAATGAAACAACCGCCCTGCGCCGGAAAAAAGATAACAGCGAAGTTATTGAGAACGAATTAAGAGAAGAACGTAATAACCTTAAGCTGGAACTAAATGCGCTGAAAGAGCGACTTTCGGTTGAGTTTAATATTGATATTGAAGAGCTGCCCGAAACAGAAACACCTGCCGATGAAAACGAGCATGACCTGCGCGAGAAAGCCGAAAAGCTAAAAAGACAACTGGACGACTTTGGCGCCATTAACCCAATGGCTGTTGAGGCATACAACGAGATGAATGAGCGTTATACCTTTATACAAGCGCAAAAAAAGGATCTGAGCGAAGCAAAAGCATCTTTACTGGCAACCATACAGGAAATTGACGATACCGCGAAGGAAAAGTTCATGACTGCCTTTATTATGGTACGTGAAAACTTCATCAAGGTATTCCGTTCCCTTTTTAATGAGGAGGATTCATGCGACCTCGTACTGACTGATCCGCAGCACCCGCTCGAATCGGATATTGATATTATTGCCAAGCCAAAAGGTAAACGCCCTTTATCTATAAACCAGCTATCAGGCGGCGAAAAAACGCTTACCGCAACAGCAATCCTCTTTTCGCTTTACCTGCTTAAACCTGCGCCGTTCTGTATTTTTGATGAGGTTGACGCGCCGCTTGATGATACCAATATTGATAAGTTTAATAACATTATCCGCACCTTTTCCAAAGACTCGCAA
Source organism: Mucilaginibacter sabulilitoris (assembly GCF_034262375.1). Classification (NCBI taxonomy): domain Bacteria; kingdom Pseudomonadati; phylum Bacteroidota; class Sphingobacteriia; order Sphingobacteriales; family Sphingobacteriaceae; genus Mucilaginibacter; species Mucilaginibacter sabulilitoris. The sequence goes on along the minus strand of NZ_CP139558.1, from coordinate 2,734,731 downwards.
TTCATCATCGTGTCACATAATAAAAGAACCATAGCCAGTACCGATGTAATTTACGGAGTGACTATGGTTGAGCAAGGTATATCGCGCGTTGTCCCTGTGGATCTGCGGGAACTGGCAGATTAATATTATTTTAAGTTAATAAACATTGAATTAGTACGATTGGGTTGTACTTTGGATGACAATACCCTTCTTTGATATAATGTCATTGGCCTGCCCCTTGTAGTTGATAAACTCTGAATCGTGAGGTTAGAACTCGCAGGATATGCATTTGTTTCTATATATTTAATAGCCTGATGCAGCAAGGTTTCATTTTTATCTCCAAAATCGGTAACTATATCTTCATAAATTTGCTTACCATTATATGTACCTCCTGTTGTCGTAGTTCCTTTTGGTGGCATACCTGCATAATAACCGCCTTCCTGTGCCGAATTTTTTGTTTCAAACTCTGGTGTGTATAAATAATGTCCGTTAATAATAAGCTTTGATAAAAACCCAACTGGTTTACCATAAGTAGTATCACCTATTAGCTGCACATCCATTTTAGGTTTTAAGTTATTGATAGTAAGCTCACTGGCCGATGCAGTATTGCCTGTTACCAGGAAAAACACCCGGGTTACATTAACAGCACCTGCTTTTGCAAATCGCTCTATTTGCGCGGAATTAGTAGATTTAAACCATCCGGCCGGCTTCGAAATCTTCTTTTTGAGCAAGGGATAATTGTCATTTTGCAAATTGGCAGTCCAATAAGTAGTGTTCATAACGCTTCCGTTAGCACTTGAAGGTGCGATAAGATTCGATAAATAAGAACTTGTTTCTACGTCGCCTCCTCCGTTATAACGAAGATCTATAATCAAATCTGTTACATGCTTAGCCGCAAAATTGCTGAATACGGCATCGAGTTGGGAATGTATGTTACTAATAAAGCTGTTAAATACCATATAACCAGCTACTCTGCTATTTGATAAGGTATAAGTATTGGTGTAAATAATAGGGTTTACTGTATAAGTTTTGCTATCAAGATTTACTGTTTTGGTACCGGCTGAATTACGAATTTGCAAAGTGACTGTACTTCCCTGATTCAAAGCATTGCTAACAAATTTATATCCCGGATCATTGGCAGGATCATCAAAATTGCTTGTGATATAAATGTTATCATTATTATTTATAGCGATAATCTCATCCCCGCGCTTTAGGCCGGCTGTGGCGGCAGGTGAATTTGGATAAACTAAGCTTACCCTTAAATCAGTATAAGAGTTATAAAAATAATTAAAGCCAAAATCACCTCTGGTAGCATTTAGTTCTCCATCAACCTCGCCGTCATCAATAAAAGAATATTTTGAACTGCCTGGATTAAAAAAATCATACTCATAAGGAAGATTATGATTTGCAGGATTTTTTGATAACTGTGTATACGCATCTATTTCACTGGTAAACTTATCCAAATCTGTAGAGCCAAGGGTGTATTGCCGTGGATTAAAGGCCCTGTAATCGGGTAAAGAATTATTCCAGTAGTATATTTCCTTAGCGTACAGGTAAATAGAATCCTGCGTAAGCTCAAATTTAGCAGAGGCTGTATCTGATGGATTTGTGGGTGGCGGTGGATTATTATTACCATCCACTTTATCTTTTTTACAGGCGAATATACCCCCTGTAGAAATAATTAATATGAAGTAAAATAATTTTCTCATATAAAATCAATTTATTAGTTAACGCTATATAACTAAGTATGTTACAACTCCATTACAAAAATTTATCGAGATTAGTATAATCTATCCCAACGGTTTCAGCGCATAACCTGTCGACTTCTGAATTCTCTATCATTATGATGTCCCTTCGCTGTAAACCATGATCCTGCATTAACAGGTGTATCACGTCAGGTTCGGGTTTAGGAGTGGTTTCTTCGGCAAAATAGCAGGTCAGGTATTTTTCAAGCCCGTTCCATTCTATCTGCTTAATTTTATTTACCTGTTGCTCTACATCGCCGTTTGTTACAATAAACAGTTTTTTCCTGTCAACAACAATTTCCTGCAATAAAGTAAGCATATTTTGATATAGCAACAATTTCAGTGGCAGCTTGGCAGTTATCAGCAGGTTATCAAAATTTGTCCTGTACTTTTCTGCTATAGTAAACTTTTCGGCTACGCGGTCAAAAACAAACTGTTCCCCTTCAGATACATACGTATCTGTCATCAGTTTGGTTGTTTCTTTAGCATCAACTAATTCGGTGTACTCCAATAAATTAGCAAACAAGTAATAAACCTGGTACAAATAATCTTTTTTGGGGAAAAGCACATCATCCAATTCAAAAATGAAAGCGCTTTTTCGCTTATCAATATCTTTATAGTTCATTTAGCTTAGTCAGGATTTTTATATTATATTCATTAAACAAAGTTTCGGACTCTAATAAAAGCCCGGCTTCCTGTTCACGAAAAACATAAACGGTTTCAATGCCCATATCTAAACATAAAGTTAGCATTTCATGCGTGTAACTTACCGATGCCGGATTGGGCAGGCGAATCAACTTACCGGGTTTCAGCATAAAATCGGGCAGATCCATATAATCGCCCATAATAACAGTATCGCTGTTCAGCAGATTTTTTTGTTTGTAAGCCGGCGCAGAGTTGGCAGCAGTTATCAGTATATTCACGTTTACAGTATCACTATTGAACAATCAGACCATCTTTCATTAAAACGGTGCGGTCCGAAAGATTGGCAAGGTCTTCATTATGGGTAACAATTACAAAGGTTTGGTTAAAATCTTTCCTCAGCTTAATAAATAATTCATGAAGCTCCAATGCGTTCACGGAATCAAGATTACCAGATGGCTCATCGGCAAATATTAAGGATGGGTTATTAATCAAAGCGCGGGCCACGGCTACCCGCTGCTGCTCACCTCCTGATAGTTGATTAGGTTTATGGCTCATCCTGTCCTTTAAACCCAACAGATCAAGCAATTCCTTTGCCCTGTTTTCGGCGTCCGCGCGTGCTGTACCGGCAATAAAGGCAGGTATGCAAACATTTTCAACAGCGGTAAACTCCACCAGCAAATGATGAAACTGAAATATAAAGCCAATTTTACGGTTCCGAAAATCGCTCAGACTCTTGTTGCTAAGCTTGCTCAGCTCCATATTATTGATGAACAATTGTCCGGAATCGGGCCTGTCTAAAGTGCCTAAAATATTGAGTAAGGAACTTTTACCTGCACCGGACGCGCCTACTATGGTTACTATTTCGCCCTGTTTTACTTCCAGATCAACGCCTTTTAATATTTGCAGCTGCCCGTATGATTTATGAATGGAATTGGCTTTAAGCATTTTACAAAGTTAGTTTTTAGTATCGAGTAGTTAGTATCAAGTATCAAGATTTTTGACTAGCAGAATTAACAATCAGTTGCGGTTTGTCCTGATACTTGATACTCGCTACTTTATACTTCTTCCTATTGTAAAGACAACGTTAATAATCATAATACTGGTAAATAAACTCCATTTAGGGTGTTAACCTTTGAAACAAAATTGTAGATTTACCGCAAATTCTTCAAAAAACATGAATATTCACGAATATCAGGGCAAAGCCATATTAAAGAGCTTTGGCGTTAGAGTTCAGGAAGGCATTGTTGCCGATACTGTTGAGCAGGCTGTAGAAGCTGCCCATAAATTGAAAGAAGACCTGGGATCAAGCTGGGTAGTAATAAAAGCACAGATCCATGCCGGTGGCCGTGGTAAAGGCGGCGGCGTAAAGCTGGCCAAAAATATCGACCAGGTGAAGGAACATACCGGTAACATTATCGGCATGCAACTGGTTACCCCCCAAACCGGTCCGGAAGGTAAAAAGGTAAAGAAAGTTTTAGTAGCACAGGATGTTTACTATCCGGGCGAAAGCGAAACAAAAGAGTTTTACATGAGCGTATTGCTCGACCGTGCTAAAGGTCGTAACATTATCATGTACAGTACTGAAGGCGGTATGGATATAGAGGAGGTTGCACACTCAACTCCCGAATTGATATTTAAAGAAGAAATTGACCCTAAAGTTGGGTTACAAGGTTTTCAGGCCCGTAAAATTGCGTTTAACCTGGGTGTAAGCGGCGATGCTTTTAAAGACATGGTAAAATTCATTACCGCTTTATACAAAGCTTACGAGGCTACAGATTCATCGCAGTTTGAAATTAACCCGGTACTTAAAACATCTGATAACAAAATTTTAGCTGTTGATGCCAAAGTAAACCTTGACGACAACGCACTGTTCCGTCACCCGGATTATGCTGCTATGCGTGATACTGACGAGGAAGACCCTACCGAGGTTGAAGCAAGCAAATCAAATCTTAACTATGTAAAGCTTGACGGTAACGTAGGTTGTATGGTTAACGGTGCCGGTTTGGCTATGGCTACCATGGATATTATTAAACTTGCCGGTGGCGAGCCTGCTAACTTCCTTGACGTTGGCGGTACCGCCAACGCGCAAACTGTTAAGGCTGGTTTTAACATCATCCTGTCTGACCCGAACGTTAAAGCTATCCTGATCAATATTTTTGGCGGTATAGTACGTTGCGATCGTGTTGCCCAGGGTGTTATTGATGCCTACACAGAAATTGGCAACATCCCTGTGCCTATCATTGTGCGTTTACAAGGTACCAATGCCGAAGAAGCAAAGGAACTTATAGACAATTCAGGCTTAAAAGTTTACTCGGCAATATTGCTGAAAGAAGCTGCCGACAGAGTAAAAGAAGTGTTGGCTTTATAATTAGCTAATTTTATCATATTAAAAAGGGGAAGCTTTTGCTTCCCTTTTTTTGTTCTATGGTTTTGTCTGAACCATGATTTTTCGGATTAAAGGATTACCACGATACTTTAAAAAAATCCCTTAATCGCAAAAAATCTGTTTAATCCCGGTTCAGACAAATATCCTTCAGCTCATATAGGAGCTTACGTTACTATAATCAATATTGGTTACATTGCTATAATCAGGTATAAAGCTATCTTCATTACTGATGGCCATATCCAGCTCAAAACTTGAAGGATAGGGCGTATTTAACAAACTACCTTTAGGTATATAGGGAAACAGCTCGGCATAGGTTTGTATCTGACTGTGGTTTATACGGCGATAAATAAACATGCGGTGCAGGTCGCAAGGTTTGGTTAAGCCTGCCGCTCCTATCATTTGTATGGCGCTGCTTACTGTTTGGTTATGAAAATTAGCCACGCGAACCTTTTTATCATCAACCACCAAACCACGCATCAGATCTTTATTCTGCGTAGCCACACCTGTTGGGCAGGTATTCATGTTACACTCCAGCGCCTGTATGCAGCCAAGGGCAAACATCATCCCGCGTGCGCTGTTGCACATATCGGCCCCCAAAGCAAAATTCTTCACCAGGTCAAAACCCGTGGCCACCTTGCCCGATGCAATAAGCTTAATGTGTCTTTTAATATCGAAGCCGGTTAGCGCGTCATAAATAAAAGCCAATGCCTCGCGCAAGGGCATACCCACCGAGTTTGAGAACTCTAAAGGCGCCGCACCGGTACCGCCCTCGCCCCCATCCACCGTAATAAAATCGGGATAAATACCAGTTTTAACCATTGCCTTACATATTGCCAGAAACTCACTTTTGTGACCCACGCAAAGCTTAAAACCTACAGGTTTACCACCCGACAATTCGCGCAGTTTTTTAATAAACTGCATCATTCCGATAGGATTATTAAACGCGGTATGATACGGCGGCGATACCACATCATGTCCCATCTCTACCAGCCTGATGCGGGCAATTTCTGGTGTAACCTTAGCCGCGGGTAAAATACCGCCGTGCCCGGGTTTTGCTCCCTGCGACAGTTTTACCTCAATCATTTTTACCTGCTGCAAAACAGCGCGCTTGGCGAAAGCTTCTTCATCAAAGGTACCATCGGGCTTGCGACAGCTGAAATATCCGGTACCTATTTGCCATATAATATCGCCACCAGGTTTTAAATGATAATCGCTCAGGCCACCTTCGCCGGTGTTATGAGCAAAATTATCAAGCTTAGCGCCTCCATTTAAGGCCAGTATAGCGTTCTCACTCAGTGAGCCAAAGCTCATAGCCGATATATTGTAAACACTGGCCATATAAGGCTGCTTACAATCGGGACCGCCTACCTTTACCCGGGGCGAGAGGTCAAGCTTATGGTGATCAATAGCGGCAATACTGTGGTTAAGCCATTCGTACCCATCTTCATAAACATCAAGCTCGGTACCAAACGGCCGGGTATCATCAACCTTTTTGGCGCGCTGGTATATCACGCTGCGATTTTGCCGGTTAAATGGCGTTCCGTTGGTATCGCTCTCAATAAAGTATTGATATATTTTAGGACGAAGCTCTTCCATCAAAAACCTCAGGTGACCAAATACAGGGTAGTTGCGCACTATGCTGTGCTTTTTTTGAACCAGGTCATAAAAGCCAATAACATATATAGGTACAATAATCAGGAACGACCATGCAGCGGGTTTCCAAATCATTGTCCAGGCAATGAGCAGGGCAAAAATGATAACAAATGAGGTGATGAAAAGCTTCTTCATAGATAATTATTTAATATAAAAATAACTTTTAAAGTTAAACAATAGCGCAATTGTATGGTTAAACTTGTATTTCATTGTCTGCAGATTGTAATTAAATAAAAATACATGTTTAAACATGTATTTTGTTATTATCTTTGACTCAACAAAATAAATTAAACAAAATCATGGCAACAGAAACAGCAACAAAATGGGTAATTGACCCAATGCATTCAGAAGTACAATTTAAAGTAAAACATTTAGTTATCTCAACAGTAAGCGGTTTTTTCAAAAGCTTTGAAGGCGAGATTACAAGCGATGGCGAAGATTTCGATAACGCAGAAGTGAGTTTTTCACTTGATATCAATAGCCTCGATACCAACCAAACCCAGCGCGATGAGCACTTAAAATCAGCCGAATTTTTTGACGCTGAAAAATATCCTAAAATCAGCTTTAAATCATCTTCATTAACTAAAACTGATGATGATGAATACGAATTGAAAGGCGATTTGACCATAAAAGATGTAACCAAACCGGTAAGTCTTAAAGCAGAATTTGGTGGTTCAGCAGCCGATTTTTATGGAAACACTAAAGCAGGTTTTGAAATAACCGGCAAAGTTAACCGTAAAGAATTTGGCTTAACCTGGGATGGTGTAACAGAAGCCGGATCAGTTGTAGTTGGCGAAGACATTAAATTGTTGATTAACATACAACTTACTAAACAAGCTTAATTGTTTCAATACTGTTGCTGTGTTTTAACATTTAAAATGCCGCTGTTGTTATACCAATAACAACACGGCATTACTGAAACACTTTAACATATTAAAACTTATGACAAAGGCCATTTGCTAATGCAAATGGCCTTTGTTTTTGTCTGAACCTTGATTTTCCTGATTTGAGGATTAACAGGAACTTTTCAATATAAAGACTTACGAAGTTTTAAAAACTTCGTAAGTCTGGATTAACCGTTTTTCATTTCGAGGCTCGAAGCAATGACATATTTTTAACATCGTTTCCGCTAAGCCCATTTTAAACCAATTTATAGGTATATTTGTTATAACACATTATGCTCATTAAAATATATCCCGAAAACCCCAACCCAAAAGCAATTGAGCAGGTGGTTGAGGTATTACGTAAAGGCGGCCTTATCATATATCCTACAGATACTGTTTACGGTTTAGGCTGTGATATTACTAATCATAAAGCCATCGAGGCCATCTGCAAGATCAGGAACATTAAACCCGAAAAGGCTAATTTCTCCTTCATATGCTACGATCTGAGCCACATATCTGATTATATTAAACCCATTGACAATACCACCTTCAGAGTGCTTAAAAAGGCTTTACCAGGCCCGTTTACCTTTATATTTAACGCCAGTCACATGGTGCCTAAATTGCTTAGCTCCAATAAAAAAACAGTGGGTATCAGGGTGCCGGATAATGATATTGCCCGCGAAATTGTAAAAGTGCTGGGTAACCCCATTCTTTCTACATCTATAAAGGATGATGATGATATCATAGAATATTCTACGGATCCCGAATTGATACACGAGAAATATGAAGACCTTGTAGATATTGTAATTGACGGAGGTTATGGGGATAACATAGCCTCAACCGTAGTTGATTGCACTTCGGGCGACTTTGAGATTATCCGCGAAGGCAAAGGTGAGCTAGAATTGTATCTGTAAGTTTACTATTAGATCTTTTGTCATCCTGAGGAACGAAGGATCTATTAGTAAACTTTGCATAAAGTAGGATAGATTCTTCGCTATCGCTCAGAATGACAATTTTTATTGGTCTTAGCCTCTTATTCCTTTAACAAACGCCGGTATTTTTTCCATATAATTTTCCTCGCCCAACAGCTTTACAAACTTGCTGCCTACAATAGCGCCATTGGCATATTCACAAGCCTTTTTAAACGTGGCATTATCCGCTATGCCAAATCCTATAATGGCCGGGTTGTTCAGGTTCATGGCTTTAACACGTTTGTAATAATCTTCAATATTATGTGTAAGCTGTAAGTTACCGCCGGTTATAGACGACGATGATAGCAGGTAAATAAAGCTGTTGCTCAACTCATCAATTTTGCGAATCCGCTCGGGCGAGGTTTGTGGGGTTACCAAAAATATATTGCTCAGGTTGTTATTGATAAAATGAGCCGAATACAATGCCTCATATTCATACATCGGCAAATCGGGTACAATAATACCGTCAACACCCAGCTCCGATGCTTTTTTACAGAAACGCTCAACACCGTATTGCACTATCGGGTTAACGTAGCCCATCAATAAAATGGGTATGGTAACGCGCTTACGCAGTTCTGTTAATTCCTCAAACAGCTTATTAAGCGTCATGCCGTTTTCCAGTGCTTGTTCAGAACTGTGCTGAATGGTTGGCCCATCTGCCACAGGATCTGAATATGGGAAACCTATTTCAAGAAAGTCTGCCCCCGCTTTTTCCAAAGCTTCGGCAATATTAACCGTGGTGTTTAACGCAGGATAACCCGCGGTATAGTATATAGATAACAGGTTATCTTTTTTTGCTGCGAAAAGCTGGTTCAGGCGGTTCATGTTGAGTTTATAGTTGATGTCTGAATCAGAATTTATAGGATTTTTGAATTTACAGAATCCATTAAGTTGTTATTAAAATTCTGATAATCCTTTTCTGAAAATTCTGATCTAATAATTAAAATATTTGATATACGTATCCAGATCCTTGTCGCCCCTGCCCGAAAGGCAGATCACCACATTATCTGTTGGGTTAAACTTCATTTTCTCTAAATACGCCAGCGCGTGCGACGATTCAATGGCCGGAATAATACCCTCCATCTGTGAGCAGAGTAAACCTGCCTGCAAAGCTTCATCGTCGGTAATGCTCACATATTGTGCCCTGTTTATTTTGTACAGGTGTGCGTGCTGGGGCCCAATACCCGGGTAATCTAACCCTGCTGATACGGAATAGGGTTCAACAACCTGCCCATCCGGTGTTTGCATGAGTATGGTACGACTACCGTGCAATACGCCCTCATGGCCCAAAAATGTTGTAGCTGCAGAATGACCGCTATCCACACCTTTACCCGCAGCCTCAATGGCCACCAGTTTAACATCCTCATCATCCAAAAAATGATAGAACATGCCCATGGCATTACTGCCGCCGCCAACACAGGCTAAAACATATTCCGGTAATGCTTTGCCGGTATGTTCAACCAGCTGTTTTTTTGTTTCTTCCGAAATTATCGACTGGAAACGGGCCACCATATCGGGATATGGGTATGGACCAACCACTGATCCAATAATATAATGCGTATCAACCGGATTGGCTATCCAGTCGCGCAGGGCCTCGTTAGTAGCATCCTTAAGCGTTTTACTACCCGAAGATGCTGGTCTTACGGTAGCGCCTAACATCTTCATGCGCGATACGTTTGGTGCCTGGCGTGCCATATCTACCTCGCCCATGTAAACCACACATTCAATACCCATCAGGGCACAAACTGTGGCAGTGGCTACACCATGCTGCCCGGCACCGGTTTCGGCAATGATACGTTTTTTACCAAGTCGTTTGGCCAGCAGTATCTGACCTATAGCATTATTAATTTTATGCGAACCGGTATGGTTCAGGTCTTCGCGTTTGAAAAATATATTCGCGCCATATTTTTCCGAATACCTTTTAGCATGATACAAAGGTGAAGGTCTGCCTACATAATTTTTCAGCAGATCATTAAATTCAGCTTTAAAATCCTCATCGTTAATAATGGTAAGGTATTGCTGCCTTAATTCCTCAACGTTTGGATACAGCATTTCGGGGATGTAGGCGCCGCCGAAATCACCATAGTAGCCATGCTCATTAACTCCGTATTTCATTTTTAATGTCTTGTTTTTTGATGATATCAAATGCTGTTTCCAATTTTTCTATATTTTTTACACCCGGTTCAGTTTCAAAACGGCTGTTCAGGTCAACCGCGTAAAACTGTGGATGGGTGATGTTTTTTATCTCGTTAATATTATCCAAACTGATACCACCCGACAAAAAAAAGGGTATACCAAGCGTATATTTATTTAAAATGTCCCAGTCAAATACTTTACCAGAACCACCGTATCCAGATGTTTTGGTATCGAACATAAAATAGTCTACATTGTTTACATAATTATCAAGCTTTCCGAAGTCAAAGTCATTGTCAACCCCAAAAGCTTTAATCACCGTTACCCTATTCCTGAAAGCCTTACCAAATTCAGGGCTTTCATCACCGTGTAATTGTATGGTATCAAAGCCGTATTTATCAATCAGCAGATTAATAGTTTCGGCATCTTCGTTTACAAAAACCCCGGTTTTATGGATGAAAGCCGGTATTGAAGCCAATGCGTCGGCGTGCAAAACATCAATATAGCGTGGCGACTTCCCATAACAGATAAAGCCCATGTAGTCTGGTTGTAAGGCAGCCACAGCTTGTATGTTTTCCGGGTGTTTTAAACCACAAACTTTTATTTTCATGTTTAGTTCTGTAATAACAGGTTAAAACTATTCAAAGCTTTTTTATTCAGCAGGGCTTCCTCGGCCTCATAGTAACAATCGGCAAAGGTTTTTTCCGGGCCGATAGTTTTGATAGCCAAAGCCGCGTTTGATAGCACAACATTGTTCTGAGCAAAGGTTCCCAGACCATTCAACACATCAGAAAATATCTTTGCCGATGCAGCCACGGTATCGCCACCGGCAATTGCCTCCGGATTTAATTTTTCAAATCCCAACCCCTCAACCGTGTTTATTTTTTCGCCTTCGGCCGAGAAGGTTTTGAAATCGCAGGTAAGCGAAATTTCGTCATAGCCCTCCAACGCATTCACGATGGTGTATTTTGTTGTCGATTTTTGATACAGGTAGGCATACACCCGTGCCAGTTCCAGGTTAAACACTCCAACTAACTGGTTACCTGGCTTCGCCGGATTAACCAGCGGGCCCAGCATATTAAAAAACGTTTTTACAGCCAGTTCGCGGCGTATAGGCGCTACAGTTTTCATGGCAGGGTGAAACAAGGGTGCGTGTAAAAAGCAGATGTTAGCAGCATCTATACCTTTTTTCAACTTATCGGTATCGTTGGTGAACTGGTAGCCAAGATATTCCATCACATTTGATGATCCGCAACCCGATGACACGCCATAGTTACCATGCTTGGCCACCTTATAACCGGCACCTGCCACTACAAATGATGCGAGGGTCGATATATTAAAAGTATCCTTTCCGTCGCCACCGGTACCACAAAGGTCAATCAGTTCGTCAGTCTCCAGGTCAATAGGTAAACAAAGCTCCAGCATGGCATCACGGAACCCTTCCAGTTCATCAACCGTGATACTGCGCATACAGTATGCCGTCATGAATGCCGCCATTTGCGAGTTGTTGTACTTACCCTGGGCAATGTTGATCAAAATATTCTTTGACTGCTCCCTGGTAAAGGTCTTGTGCTCAAAAAGATGATTTAATATCTGTTTCATATGCCCCCCAGCCCCCTAAAGGGGGAGTTTTGGTTTATTATTTTTTATTTACTGTATTTGCTCCCTCCGTTAATTACTCCCCCTTTAGGGGGCCGGGGGGCGCAGCATAAAAAAAGGGTTACCGTATGGCAACCCTTCTGAATATTTTATGTTAAAAAACAAAAACGGAATTGCCTTACGATTACTCGTTAAGCCACCACCAGTTGTTGTTTAATGTCATCATTTTCATTTGTGCCACAAATATGGAAATAGTTTTTACTAAAAGCAAACAGAATGATAAATTTACGCAAAAGCCGAAACGCTTAAACGCAAAATGAACTTAAATACCCGAAAAGTTAACCCCGAAGACGACCTTGGTTTTGGCAATCAGCCCGTTATAAAGAGTCAACCGGTAATTAATAAAGATGGTTCTATAAATGTAAAGCGTACCGGACTACCCTTTTTTGACCGGATGAACAGCTATCAAACGCTCATTAACATGAGCTGGACAAAGTTCTGGATAGTTGTTTTAAGTGGTTATATGATAGCCAACATCACCTTTGCCTGTATATATGTTGCACTGGGAACAGACAGCCTTGACGGCAAAAGCGGCACTACCCTTTTTGATCATTTTATGGATGCCTTCTTTTTTTCGGCGCAAACCATATCCACAGTTGGCTATGGGCATATCAGTCCGCAGGGTATGGCGGCTAATTGTGTGGCAGCCATGGAATCAATGATTGGCCTGCTGGCCTTCGCTTTAGCTACAGGTTTGCTTTACGGGCGGTTTTCAAAGCCCACGGCCAAGATCAAATACAGCGAAAACATCCTGATTGCCCCTTATGGGGAAAAGAGAAGAGGTTTAATGTTCAGACTCGCTAATGCAAGGCATAATGTATTGATAGACCTTCATATAGAGGTTTTATTTTCTTATAATGAAGAAGTGAACGGTAAAACTGAGCGTAAGTTTTACCCGCTGGTGCTGGAACGTAAAGCGGTAAGCATATTATCCATTAACTGGACAGTTGTACACCCCATTGATGACGACAGTCCGCTCAAAGGATTTACGCAGGAAGATTTTGAAAAAGCACAAGTGGTTTTCTCGGTATTGTTAAGAATATTTGACGACACCTTTTCGCAAACCATACATTCCCGCACCACTTATACTTATAAGGATATGGTTTGGGATGCCAAATTTAAACCCACATTTGATCGCGACCAGGACGGCCGGGTTGTATTGCATTTGGACAAGATAAATGATTTTGATGTACTGAGCCGTTAACGCAACAATGGGTTCTTCTCCTTCGCGAAAACCTTATACACCATTGTATCCAGAAAAGCCGGTAAAAACTTGTTTAGGGTTACGGTAAGCTTACCCTGGCTTGTCATGATGAGCGTGCGGCTGCGGTTTTCTACTCCATTCAGTATAATATTAGCCACCTCTTCACTGGTCATCATTTTATCCTCTTCCATGGAGCTTTCGCCCTGCTGGCTGCCGTCTTTGGCGAGGGCTGTGTTGCGTATGTTTGAAGCCGTGAAGCCCGGGCAGGCGGTTAATACATGTACGCCCGTTTTCAAATTCTCTACCCGCAACGAATCCAGAAAACCATTCATCGCGAATTTAGACGCTGAATAACCCGTACGACCGGGCAGGCCTTTATAACCTGCTATTGATGATACCCCTACAATACTGCCTTTGGTTTTAATAATTTCAGGCAGGGCGTATTTGGTGCAGTATACCGTTCCCCAAAAGTTAACATCCATCAGGTTTTTTAACACCTTCAGGTCAACATCTTTAAACAGCGCCCGCATAGATATACCGGCATTATTAATGAGCACGTGAATTTTCCCGAAAGTAGTAAGTGTTTGTTTGACCAGGTGCGCGCAATCTTCCTCAACAGCCACATCGCACTGCACCGCAAGGGCTTTTACGTTATATTGTTTTTCAAGACTTTCGGCTAACTCGCAAAGGGTAACATACTGCCGGGCGGCTAAAACAACGTAAGCGCCGCGTTTGGCACACTCAATAGCCAATGATTTGCCAATGCCGGAGGAGGCTCCGGTAATGATAATGATCTTGTTATTTAACTTCATACGATGGAGGATAGAGCTGCGGTATGCCCTCCATTTTTATTTCGGGCACCTTAAATAAGTATTTTGTGGCGAAGATAATCATAGCGCCATAAAATTCCCTGATATAAGTATAGCTAAATTTAGCATTGCCACGGGTGTTGAAGTTGATGATATATGTTTTGGGGAAATAGTAGTTTTTAAACCCGGTAAGCCTCACCCGGTACGACAGGTCGATGTCGTATCCATAGATATGAAAACGCTCATCGAGCGGCCCTGCATGGTCAAGCGCCTCTTTACGGTATAGCATAAACGCGCCGTTCAGCACATCGGTTTCGGATGTCTGGAACTCCTCTACCCAATCCTTACGCTGCATATCGGTAAGGCGCGATTTAGAGAAATATTTGGCCAACCCGGTCAGTTTAAAGAATATAGCCCACGGCCGTGTAAAACCATGTTTTGATTCTTTCAGAAAACGTCCATCCGGTGTTATCATACGTACGCCAAGGCCACCGGCATCGGTATGCATGTCCATAAATTCCAGGGCTTTTTCAATGGTTTTTTTGCCCGTAATTGTATCCGCACTGACCATTAAAACATACTCCCCGGTAACCTGTTTCAGCGCCTGGTTATATGCTTTGGCAATGCCTTCATTTTTGGCATTGGCTATTACCTTTACTGCCGGGAACTCGTCCTTAAGCATAGCCAGCGACCTATCTGCCGATCCGTTATCAACTACCAAAATCTCGTTTATGACATCCTGGGCGGCCCTTACTACAGAATTGAGCGCCAGCCTGAGCATATCACAGGTATTGTAATTAATAATAACGACAGATAGTTTCATTTTACTTTGTCAGTGAGTTTTCATAGGGAACACGTGTAGCGATTGACCGCCCTAAGGTGATCTCATCAACGTACTCCAATTCACCTCCAAAAGCTATGCCACGGGCAATGGTTGATATGGTAATATTGAAATTTTTTACTCTTTTGTGAAGATAGAACAGTGTGGTATCCCCTTCCATAGTAGCGCTGAGCGCAAAAATGATCTCTTTGGTTTCATTTGCCTTCAGTCGTTCCACTAAAGTATCCACTTGTAAGTCCGACGGGCCGATACCATCCATAGGCGAAATAAGGCCGCCGAGCACATGGTACACACCATTGTACTGGCTAGTATTTTCAATGGCCATTACATCGCGGGTATCTTCTACCACACAAATAGTGCTACGATCGCGTTTATGTGAGGCGCATATTTCACAAACCGACTGATCGGAAATATTATGGCAAACACTGCAAAACTGTATCTCGTTACGCAGCTTACTGATGGACGCGCTGAAACGGTCAACCTCCTGCTTGTCCTGGTTAAGCAGGTGCAGCACCAGGCGTAAGGCTGTTTTTTGTCCTACTCCCGGAAGTTTAGCAAATTCCGCTACAGCGTTTTCCAGTAATTTGGACGAAAAATTCATACTACGAAGTTAAGGAATAGTACGGAAAGTTGAATCAGCATAAGTAACCTGCTTGCGATATACCCCGGCATGTGGGGTGCCGAAATAAATTCGGCATGACTTAAATACCCTATTAATACTTACGAAGTTTTAAAAACCCGGTAAATATCAAGTGCATTTTAACAAATTTCATAGCGTTTTCGGCAATAATTACTGCAGTTTTAGCACCTCTTTGAAAAATTTGTAAGCAATTTCGCTCACTTCTTGTAATTCGGCAGGTCGCTCGTTACCAGCAGGCGGCTTGGTATAATGGCCGCGCTCGCCGGGCAGGATGATCAGCTTTTTTGCCGTCGGGATGTTTTGGGTATAATACATCGCATTCAGTTCTTTTGGAGCTATCAGGTCGGCATCGCCAACCGTAATTTGCACGGGGACGTTTATACTTTGCAGGCTTTGTTTCGTAAAACCCTGACCAATAGCCGGAGCCAGCGCAAAAACTGCCTTGATACGTTTATCCCTGAAAGAATCGGCCGAGTTTCTGAACGAGCTGATGATCAAAGGATCTGTTTTGGATAGTGCGGTGAGCCTGTTAATGGCTTCCTGGAACTGGGGCGGCGGGTTGGGATCGCTTTTGGCCAGCGCATCCATATTTAATATAGAGCCGGCTACCCAAATGGCCGTAGCGCCGCCCAGCGAGAAACCCGCTACACCTATCCTACCGGTATCTATCCGCGAGGCAAAAACCGGGTCGGCAAGTAACTTATTTAACACCGCAGAAATATCTTTTGGCCGCTCCCACATACAAAAATCGGTCAGGGTTATGTTTTTTGACCTCCGCTCCTCCTCTGCCGTACCGTTGTGATTAACCGCAACGGCAATAAACCCCCTTGACGCCAGATAATATCCCAGCCAGCGCATTTGCATCGCATTGCCCTGCGCCCCATGCGAAATAAGAATGAGCGGATATTTGCTGATACCGGCTATAGGCGCATCATGATAAGCAGTTACCGGGTTTGCAAACTGCTGCGCATCATTAATCAGTTCCTCTCTTCCGCCATCGCCCGCCGGGTACCAGATTACAGACCGTAGCGGCCGCGGACCATTCCCGAGCCAGTTACTCCGGCTGCTGTCTGCAAAATTACGTGTGGTAAAGCCGGCTTTGCGGGCCGGCTTCAATTGCGCCTTGACGGCACCATAACAAATTAATAAACACAGCGAAAGTAAAATAGCCTTCAATTAATTAAATCTCCTTTCCCCCAAATATCCGGTATGCAGATGAGCTTAAGTTTGATAAAAGTCAATAAATGGAGTTGGGTTATTGGTTCACTGGTTCATTAGTTTATTAGGAATAAATGGGTTTAACCTACAGTATAAAATACGTTAAATTTATGTCCGTCGGGATCGGCAAATACAAAATCATAATATCCATCTCCAAACGTTCTGGGTCCTGAAATGATTTTCCCGCCGGCGCTTTCCACTTCTTTGGCGCATTGGTTCACCTCATCCCTGGTTGCAGCAGAAAGGGTAAAGATAACTTCGTTTGCTATGTGTGCGTCGGAAATTTCAATAGGCACATTCGCTTTCAACTTATCTTTTAAAAAGAAGTGCATCACAAAATTGTGCTCGCCTACCAAAAAGCTTGTCAGGTCGTCAGACCTGCCGTTGAATTTAAAGCCAAGTGCCGAATAAAATTTTGTTGTCCGGTCCAAATCACTTACTGTTAAATTCGACCATATCTTTTTTGGGTTCATATCTATGTTTTTTTAGTTAGAAACTGTTTACCAAAGTTACCGTGCATTGGTAAAACAACCGGGGTGCAGATGCGACATTTCAACGGGTAGTTTGCGGCTTGTAGTTATATGCCAATGTTATATTTAATTTCTATTATTTCTTTGCTAAGAAAAACCTAAGCCCACGATACCACAAGGCGGGACTTTGCGACATCGTGGGCTTCCTGATTAAAACTATAAAGTGCGGTGATAACGCCGACCACAGGCAGAAATGAAAAATTTATTGACCGTCATAGGCTTGCTGCAAAGCCGCCACATCTACTTTCTGCATTTGGAAAAAGGCTTGCGTTACCCGGCTGATCTGTTCAGGGCTGCCACTTTTCAGTGTCTCAGGCACTATAGTGGAGGTCACCTGCCATGATACCCCAAACTTATCTTTTAACCAGCCGCATTGTCCGGGCTTACCATCAGCTGAAAGTGCCGACCAATAATAGTCAATCTCTTCCTGTGTTTCACAAGGGACCAGCAGCGATATTGCATCGTTAAAATTAAATCCGTGCTGATGGGCGCTGTCCATAGCCGCCAGCCAGGTTTGGTCAATATAAAAATCGCCATATAGTAGCGTACCTGTTTTATCAGGACCCATATCTTCCTGGCGCGTAGCCGTAGTTCCGCGCTTTCCGTCTTTGAAAACCGAAGTATAAAAGTCTACGGCTTCGTTGGCCTTACCGGCCATTGGTGGTGTAAATAGCATCGATGGCATAATGACCGGTCTTTCCCCGTTATCAGGATTAGCGAGCATCAGCTGCCATGATACACCGTACTTATCAGCCACCCAGCCATAACGTTCACTGAACGGGTAGCGGTCAAGCGGCATCATCACTTTGCCGTTCTCTATCAGCTTGCCCCAGGCTTCGTCGATGCGTTCGGCAGCATCAAAATGGACCATAAAAGAAATGGACGGGTTAATTTCCATATGATGCCCGGCACTGATACCCAGGAAGGGCTGACCGGCAACTGTAAATTCAACAGTTTCGCATTCGCCATCGCCCGTAGGAAAATGGCCGGCGTAATCAACAGTAGAATCAGGCATTACGGTCGAATAAAATTCGGCTGCTTCTTTGGCTTTGTCCTGGGCGAACCAGATGTGCGGTTTGATACGTAACATAGGTTAATGATTTTGGTGTATTATACTAAAAATTATAAGCGTTAATTGTTTTTATAGATTGCGCCACCTGACAGTGTTTCCCGATCATAGGCAGTATCTAAATAAGAACTCATTGTTTTGATCAGGCTATCCTCAAAATGATAGATATCGCAAAACGACTGCCGGTAAGGGTCACCGATTAATGTTTCGGCCTCGATGATGCCTTCGGCGGCAGCTTTATCGCCATCCACCAAAATATTACTGACGGTGATTTTAACAGATCCCTCTTTAAAAGGCGCTTCGCTGCAGCATT
Organism: Mucilaginibacter sabulilitoris; assembly: GCF_034262375.1. Taxonomy (NCBI): domain Bacteria; kingdom Pseudomonadati; phylum Bacteroidota; class Sphingobacteriia; order Sphingobacteriales; family Sphingobacteriaceae; genus Mucilaginibacter; species Mucilaginibacter sabulilitoris. Next base: position 2,716,052 of record NZ_CP139558.1, on the reverse strand, counting down.
TTAAGAAATCGGTTTTGCCGATGATCGGTTTACTGCCGGTAATCTGCCAGCGTACATCTTCACTCAGATGAGCCGCTAAAAATTCCACGTCGCCTTTTTCAAAGGCCTGGTTAATTGCTATAACCAGCTGGCGATAAGCTGTTTTCATTTTAATGCATTTAATTTACTCAAAGATAAATGGTTGCACTAATGATGATCAGGGGCGTCCGGGACATTTTTAGGGGTAAATTGCGACATGTCTTCAGTCGGCATAAGCTTGTAAGCCTATAAGCCCGTGTTATCACCTCTGCTCCCACAAGTGTCCTTCGCTTGTGGTTGTGAGCTAAATATTACCAAACTGATGTTGTGCGGGCGTTTCTATCTCCGTTTACTTAAATTGATAGCTCTTTCTATTCGTGGACGATTATATCGTTGAAGGAAAATTGGATACAGGTTTAGTAAGACATTTAATATGAGTAACCACAAAGACTTGAGGACTCCAAATTTAAATGCCACGAAAACATTAAACCCCAGCACTATAAACAAGATAATTACGTGACCTAATTCAGCTTTTTTTGTTTGATAACCTAAATTCATCAAAGCATTGGTATTTTTTTCTACCGGTGCAGATTTTTTATTCAGTTTTTCCCAACCAATCCAAACCAATAATTTTCTGAAAAAATTTATTCCAACATGTTCATATATTTTTCCTCTCCGTTCCCATCCCTTTTCATTATAGTAAGAAGAGGTAAGTTGGCTTTTTAGCGATTCCGTAAAAGCAAGCACACCTAACATCAACAGGAAGTTTAGCGCCCAGGCGAACGCAAAACCATCCATTTTAAGATAATGAACCAGGGCACAAACTGAGCCAATTGTAATTATTACAATAAAAATTAATGTTAATGTTTTTCGCATTGATTACGTTGGTTTAGGATTTTCAGATGTTGCAAAACCCTCAAATATAATCATGCCTTCTTAACTTTTTTAAACAAGCGGAGAATAATTCAGGAAAATCTACGTAACAAAAAACCGTAAGCCAAACATAGTTCAACTTACGGTCATTTATTTTGTACGTAGCAAATTCTCCGTCACTGTTTCAGGTAATGATGTGCCACGCTACCGGATTTGAAAATTATGGTATCCGTAAGTGTTAAATTCAATTTTTCCTGCAGGCTGCCGGCATCCAGCAATTTCCTTCCATTCCCCACAATCACCGGGTGCACAACCAAACGAAATTCATCGATAAGGCCTGCTTCAATTAATTCCGGAAGCATGCTTACACTGTCTACTGAAATTTTTTTTCCGGGCTGTTGTTTCAGCTTCCGTAGTTCTTCTGCAGGGTTGCTGCGAATAATCCGCGTATTCTCCTCTGCATTGCTTAATGATCTTGAAATAACAACCTTATCGATAGAAGTAAGCTTTTCGGCAAACCTATTTTCATATCCTGTCCCGGATTGATTTTTTGCGACATCTGCCCAATAGGGAAACATGAGCTGATACATGACACGGCCAAAAAACAGCAGGTCTACATCGTCCATCATTCCTGTGAAATAATCGTGAAGCTCCTTGCTGGGATTAAAAATGGTGTGATCACAATAGCCATCTATGCTAATATTCATACCGAATGTTACTCTTCTCATTTTAATGGTTTTTTATTTAAATGATATAGCCCAAAAATAAGAGCTGATATTAAATATAATGAGGGTAATCGCGACAAAAAACGGGGTGTTTCTGCCAAATATCGATTTCTTGACTAATTTCTCAATTTCTTTTTAAAAATCACTGCAATATCCAATCCGGCCCGTTTTGAATCGGGCGCATTAGAAATGGCTATCAGTTTTTCGTGGTAAATATTAGTTTCTTTTAATTAAATACTGTTACTGCATTTTCAAGTTTTTTCAATCGTTTGGCCCATAACCGGTATAATATTGATAGTTGAATCAGAAATATTAAGATAATGACCCCAAGCGAGATATATTTTTTTGTATTAAAACTTAATCCATAGGTAAAAAATACCAATAGCCCCGTTGCGAAGAAAAACCGGCAGATGATCGATACAGTAGCATAGACTTTAACTTTCGAGAGGTAGTTTTTTAATGATTCATTAATTGTATTCCCATTCACAAGATACTTGGAAAACCTATAACCCATAAGGTTATGAATTAAAGGCAGCAATACCGAAACTATCAATGTTAGGTTGATCCATACTGGTTTTTGATCGCCATCAAACATGGTATAATAACATATAAAAAAAACCGACCAGCCAATCATTTCGATGGTTAGCTGCTTTCTGATCTTCTTTAAAACGGGATGCCGGTTTTCAGATAACATCAGCCTGATATCATCTGTTGATTTAACAGGAGTTTCTATTTTACCCCATGCGTATTTCAATTCATCGAGTTTCATATTTATTTAATTAAAAGTTTTTGAATTTTATTTTTGATCCTGTTAAGTTTAACACCAACGTAATTTTCATTGATGCCTGTTATTTCAGCAATTTGCTGGTAGTTTAATTCTTCCAGGTACAGCGCTATAATTGCCTTTTCGCTGTCATCAAGCTGTTTCAACACAATAAATAAGCGTTCTTGCCGTAAAGACAGCGCTTCGCTTTGCTGTTCTTCGGGCAAGTCGGGTAAAATAGGTGTGTACTCAATGAGGGCACTGAAAAAGTCTAAATAGGCAAAACGGGGTTGAAAAATTAGTTTTTCAACCCCTTTTTTTGTATCTTGAAGTGTCAAAAGAAAGCCACTACAAAATGCTCGTTCAACAACAAAAGATCCATTTTAGCGCGTTTTCGGGCTTATATGACCTGATCGTTCCTAAAGACAATCTTCTGCGGAAGATCAATGACCTGGTAGATTTTACCTTTATCTATGATGAACTGATCAGCAAATACAGCATTACTAACGGCCGGGCAGCAGAAAGCCCTGTACGGATGTTCAAGTATCTGTTGTTGAAAACGATCTATACGGTTTCAGATGTAGATGTTGTTGAGCGTTCGCAGTATGATATGTCGTTCAAATATTTCCTGGATATGTCACCGGAAGAAGGAATGATCGATCCGAGTTCATTGACCAAGTTCAGAAAGCTGCGGCTAAAGGATAATGATCTGTTAAACCTGCTTATTGGTAAAACGGTGACCATAGCTATTGAAAAAGGGCTCATCCGCTCAAAATCCATTATTGTTGATGCTACCCATTCCCTGTCGAGATCCAACCCGTATTCAGCATTGGAAGTATTACGGGAACGTTCAAAGTTACTCCGCAAAGCTGTTTATGCGATAGATGAAGATATGAAGGCAGGCATGCCCGAAAAGAACACAGCCGACGAATTGGAAAAAGAACTGGCTTATTGCAGTGCATTGGAAAAGTATATTGAAGCCGATCAACCGTTATGCCAGATACCTGCGGTAAAAGAAAAACTGAATCTATTGAAAGAGACAGTAGCAGATACTCAGGAGCACTATATAGTATCTAAAGACAAGGATGCCAAAACCGGCCATAAATCAGCTGATAGCTCATTCTTTGGTTATAAGACCCATCTGGCGATGACAGAGGAACGCATCATTACCGCTGCGGTAGTAACATCAGGTGAAAAAGGTGATGGGCCGGAACTTCCCAAGCTTCTGGAGATCAGTCAGAACAACGGCATTGAAGTAGAAAGGATCATCGGCGATTCGGCTTATTCAGGAAAAGAGAACCTTGCGTTAATGAACGGACAGGATATTAAGGTGGTAGCCAAACTAAACCCAACCATTACCCAGGGGTTTAGAAAAGAAGAAGATAAGTTCGATTATAACAAAGACGCTGATATGTTCGTTTGCCCTGCAGGGCATTTGTCCATACGAAAATCAAGACAGGGAAAAAAGAACGTTGGAACAAATCAGACAGACACGTATTACTTTGATGTTGAAAAATGCAAAATCTGCCCATTTAGGGAGGGTTGCTACAAACCTGGGGCAAAAACCAAGACCTATTCTGTAAGCATAAAGTCAGACCTGCACCAACAACAGATGGCTTTTCAGGAAACGACACAATATAAGGAAAGCATCAAACACAGGTATAAGATCGAAGCCAAAAACAGTGAACTAAAAAACGTTCATGGTTATGACCGGGCGATAGCTTATGGTATCGAAAACATGCAGATGCAGGGCGCATTGGCCATCTTTACTGTCAATCTGAAAAGGATCATCAAACTGATCGCCTAAAAAACAATAAAAAGAGGTATTTAGCCGTTTTTTGCACTCCCCAAACTCCTATAGGCCCGTATTATCCACATTAAATCACCCACACAAAGCAATCAGAACAAAAAAGCGACCAAGTAAAAGTTGCCTTTTCTCTTGATCGCTTTTCGTAATACGTTTTATTGCACTACTTTTTCAGTGCCCTCTACTCAATACGGGGCTTTTTTTTACGGAAGGTAGCTATCGCGGTATTTAGCGAAATGCGATATATCCATGTACTTATTTTAGCGCCTCCCTTAAAACCAGGCAGGGACCGCCAAAGTTGAAATGTAATTTCCTGAAACAAATCTTCACGGTCTTCATTGCTTTCACGATATAGTCGGCATATCTTGTGAATGATACCCTGGTGCTCTTTTATAAGCGCTAAGAACTGTACTTCATTCATGCCTACTTTTTAATAAAGGTAATAATTTGGCCCCTGCCATCTGCTAACAGACTGGTCACACGCCTTTCCTGATCGACCTTAAAAGTAAATTGGATATTTACTTTTTTTCCGTAAAACCCTTCTTTATAAATGGTACGTTCATTTTTAGTAATTAATACTATACAGTTAAAATCAGTACTTTTCTGTTGGATGTTCAGGTATTGATGTAATACTTTGTTAGTATTAACCAACGATTGACCAAAACTGCTCAGGCGATAGCCGATTTGGATTCCTATAATTAATATCTTAAATCTGTTCACATTTAAATGATTTCCATATAAGTAGAGGAAATACTTAAAAACTTACAGAAGCATGTAATAATAAATTTATTTAGCCTATGATCGGCGTTATCGACCCGCCATTTCATTTCTTGTCATTTGCTAAGTGTAAGCTGATGTATATCTTTTTCCTTTGTCTTCATATTTAAGCATCATATTATGACAAATCACATATCCCACATGCCCATTTGGGCCATCGTACTATTTATTGCAAGTTTTCTTTATTCCGTAGTTTTCATTACCAAACCGGTAAAACAGGCAGCGCTCAACGTCGGTATGACGGCTCGAAAATCAACCAACATCCAGATTGGTATTGTTGCTTTTTACCTTGCCTATCTTATTTATGTTTCCGTGTTTGCTTTGAAAGGAACGTTTGATGTTAATTCTTTGCCGCCCAAAGTGATGGTTTGGGCTGGTATGCCGTTAACCATCATCTTATTCGGTTTTATTGGAAATACCAGGTTATTTAAAACTTTACTCAGGTCAATTTCATTGGAATCGCTGATAGCCGTGCATGTATTCCGCATTCTCGGTGTGTTTTTCATCTTGCTTTATTGCTATCACCTTTTGCCCACGAAATTTGCTTTTTTTGCCGGATTGGGAGATATCATTACCGCGATTCTGGCAATCCCGGTGGCAAAAATGGTTTCAAAGGGAAAGTCATGGAGCAAACCGGCCGTTTACGCCTGGAACATTTTCGGCATCATGGACATTATTGATCTGCTTGTGATTGCGGTTACTATCGGCGCCAATGGAAACCTCCGGGAAGTGACCGTATTTCCGTTTGTTTGGTTCCCCGCTTTTGCACCTGCGACTATTTTATTTTTACACACAGCGGTTTTTAGAAAGTTAAATCAGCTTAAACATGCTTAAAATGTTTAATAGTTGATCTTATAGTCAGCATTTTCACCATACATATTCGGAAGAAAAAATCTTGTCATTTCCTTTAGATTAGCTTCAACAAGATAATAAGGGTTATTATTATTGTTGAAGCTTTCTTTTTGCTTCTTTTTCTTTGTTAATAACCTTAGATTTTGTGGATAAAGTTAACAGCGGTAAAGGCGCATTATTGTCATTTCCAGGCATGTAGGCCTATCGTTCGATTTACTCCTTTACCGCTTGTTTTAAACTGTGGCATCAAATAGAAATTAGAGTTTACGAGGCTCATTAGTAAGGAATTGATGTAGTTTAAAACATGTTAACTGTTTACTAACATAAACAGGGTAAAGATATGGAATTTGAATTTTTCATTGGTATCGATGTGTCCAAAAACGAATTGGACTTTGCTGTTCAGCAAGGCAGCCGGTTTCTATTCCACCAGGAAATTGCTAACGCTCCGGCAGCAATCAATACATTTCTCAAGGAGTTGGGAAAACTTCCTGGGTTCAGCTTAAGCAAAGCTATTTTCTGCATGGAGCATACCGGCATTTATAACAACCATGCTTTGGCTTGCCTGCATAAAAAGAAGGCACACATTTGCTTAGAAGCGGCTACCCAGATCAAGAACTCATTAGGGAATATCCGGGGCAAGAATGACAAGGTAGATGCCATGCGTATCGCCTGGTATGCTTATAAGGAGCGCGAAGGGCTGCGCTTATGGGAGCCTAAGCGCGAAGCTGTGCAGCAACTTGCCCATCTTGCAGCTACCCGGTTACGGTTGATAACTGTTAAAAAACAATTGAAAGTGCCACTAAAAGAGCATGCGTCTTTCAGTCCCGGCAAAACCAGCAAGCAGAACCTACAAGCCTGCAGTCATTCCTTAAAGGCGATCGAAAGCGACATAGCCAGGACAGAGCGGGCTATAGAAGAAATTATTAAAGCGGACAAAGAATTAACCCGGATATTCAAACTGGCAACCTCAGTAAGCGGCATTGGCAAAGTAACTGCCGTTCAGGTCATTGTTACTACCAACGAATTCAAGGACATTAGCGACCCTAAAAAGTTCGCTTGTTATTCAGGCGTAGCACCTTTTACAGATAACTCCGGTAAGGTTGTTAAAAAGGCCAGGGTATCGCATATGGCCAACAAAAAAGTAAAAACGCTCCTACATCTTGCAGCCATAGTTGCTATACAGCATAACCAAGATCTAAAACGCTTTTACCAACGAAAGGTATTGCAGGAAAAAAAGAATAAAATGAGTGTCATTAATGCCGTTAGGAACAAACTCATATTACGCCTTTTCGCCTGCGTCAACCAAAACAGACCTTACGAAAAAAATTATCAGAAATTAGTTGCTTAAATCATAGAAATCGAGAGAGCATGGGTGGGTATGAGCGTTGTGCGAAAGAGAAATCTTATATGCCTCACAAAACGAATTTGCAATATCTATAGGATTTCTCCTCGTACCTTGTCGAAATGACACCCTTTTTCTTCCGAAAACCTATTGTTGTATCACCGCATCCCAACCCCGAAAAACCAACAAGCCCCCGCTGCAGCGGGGGCTTGTTAACTCTACAAAAAATCATTCTATCTTAACCGACGATACTACATCATTAGCCGTAGGCGAAAGATTGGGGAAATGCGGTGTATCGGCATTGAGCTGCCATGAGGTACCCTGAAAGTTGTCCTCGCTGTACATAGTTACCTTCCAACCGTCGGGTACGCTGGCCGAAGATGCCCAGTCATCGGCAAAGCCAAATTTTTTCAACTGTGCTAAAGTATAGCTCCCCTTAGGTATAGGCTTTGTACTTGCGCCGCCATACATGGTATTGGCATAAAAAGTTACCCCGGCCGGGAACAGGCAATCCTTCCCCGGATACAGCTGCATAAAGGTTACCAGGCTGCTGGCCTCGTACGATTGTATGTAACCTGTAGGGCAGGTTATGGCATAATTGCGATAAGTAAGGTTGCGGACCCTGTCGCGGTTTAACCAGCCGGTAGTGATATTGCCTTTGATCCAGCTTAAATACTGGGTTTGTCCGCCCTCGTTAATCAGTTGCATCATGTAATCGGCAAATATGGCTTTCATTACGCCTTGCTCGTTAAAGTCGCCTTCGGCAGGCAAGATACCGTCGGTGCATAAGTTATTTTTTACGTAATCGGCATATCGTTTTGCATCTTCCAGATAAGCGCTGTTTTTTGATTGCTTATAAAGCGCGTAGGCCGCCCCTATGGCCGTACCGGCATTGTAGGTATAAGCCTGGCCGCCCGGAGGATTACTCCCTATCTTATTATCATAAACCTGCCCGGTAGCGGCATTCGTAAGGTTGGCTTTTGACCATGTGTAAATAGATTGTGCCTTGTTTAAATAAGCTTTATCCCCTGTTACTTTATACAAGCGCATGGCTGCTATAACAGTAGGGAAGTTGATGCACGAGTTTTTACCGCTGTGGTTAAAATCCCAAAACATACCACCATCAGCAGGGTCATAAGAGCCGGCCCAAACATGGTCGAAACCTTCTTTGGCTTTTTGCAGATAAGTAGCGTTCCCGGTAAGCTGGTTGGCACGGGCCAGGGCCATGATCCACCACATCATATCGTCATAAATAAACCAGGTAGTGGTATTGTTCCAGTTATAGCCATCGTACTGGTTAAAGCCGCCCTGGTACATGGCGTTTAGAAAAGCAAGCTGCGATGCCTTTTTGGTGCGGTTATAAACGTCCATGGCCATATCCCAGTAAATGGCCTGCGTCCAGATGGCAGCTATACCATCCTTGTTGGTATTGTTATAATATAAATTAGTGTTTGGATTTAAGCAGGCTGCGTTAAACGAAGAATAAGCCAGATTGGCAAGGTCATTGTCGGATGGAGTTGCGGTTCGTAATACAGCCTGTGCCTTACTGACGGCATCAGCATTGGCAGTATCCGGCGGGGTGTATTTTGCTTTACTGCAGCTTAACAAAGCGATGCACGACCCCATAATAACAAAAACGAAAAATTTTTGTACGCTCATAAATTCAGGTATTAAGGTTTAACTATAGGTTTATTGTATTACAATGATAAGACGGCTAAATACTTAAATGGAGATTAAGACCGATAAAAAAATCATTAACCCGCTTATTAACCTGAATATTAACCTATGCTTAAAAGCTATCTGTAGTATAAAACATATATTATTGCTTGGCCGAATAATAAAATACACAAACCCACGCCAATAATTACCTTTTGTAAAAAAAGTTTCCGACTTTCGGAATGAAGTATAAACTAACACTTCCGGAACTTTCCCGACCGTCGGGTTTCCGGATTAAATAAAACATATGTCGCCCGGAATATTACTGTCTTTTATCATTGGTTACTTTTTAGTATTACTCATCATATCATGGCTCACCTCCAAAAAATCATCAGATAACGATACCTTTTTTGTAGCTAACCGTAACTCCAAATGGTACCTGGTAGCCTTCGGTATGATTGGTACGGCGCTGAGCGGCGTAACCTTTATTTCGGTACCGGGCAAGGTTGGCGCACCATCCGGCGACGAATTTTCTTACTTTCAGTTTGTACTGGGCAATGCGGCGGGTTTTATCATCATAGCTACAGTGCTATTGCCGCTTTATTACCGGCTCAAGCTTACCTCCATTTACAGCTATATTGAAGGTGCATTGGGCACCTGGAGCTACAAAACCGCGGCAGGGATCTTCCTCATCAGCCGGGTAATAGGCTCGGCGTTCAGGCTTTACCTGGTGGTTATTGTGTTGCAGAAATTTATATTCGACAGCTACCACGTACCCTTTGCGGTAACAGTGATGATCTGTTTGCTACTGATATGGTCGTACACATTTAAGGGTGGTTTAAAAACCATTATCATAACCGATAGCCTGCAGACCTTTTTTCTGGTATTATCGGTATTTCTGTCGATATTTTTTATTTGCCAGAGCCTGCACATGAGCATTTTTGAAGCCGCCGATGCCATCAAGAACAGCAGCTATTCACAGATATTTTTCTTTAACGATTTTGTAAGCAGCAAACTCCACTTTAGTAAAGCGTTTTTAGGCGGATTATTTATCACCGTAGGCATGACCGGCCTTGACCAGGACCTGATGCAAAAAAACCTGAGCCTGAAAAACATCAAGGAAGCTCAAAAAAACATGTTCAGTTTTACCGGGGTGTTTGTGATTATCAATATCTTCTTTTTAAGCGTAGGCGCCCTGCTTTGGATATATGCCAACAAATACGGCATCCATGTTGATAAAACCGATTACCTGTACCCTACCATTGCTCTTAATTACCTGGGTGTAGTACCGGCCATGGTATTTATGCTGGGCTTAACGGCCGCCACCTTTGCCACTACAGATTCGGCCCTTACTGCGCTTACTACGTCCTTTTGTGTCGACTTTTTAAACTTTAATAAAAAAGGCGACCTCAACAGCAAAAAAATGGTGGGCATCAGGCACACCGTACACGTAGCCTTTTCGGGCCTCATGTTCCTGACCATTGTAATATTCAATGCCATTAATAACGATGCGGTGGTGAGCGCCATATTCGCAGTAGCATCCTATACTTACGGACCATTGCTGGGCTTATACTCCTTCGGTTTGTTTGTAAGTAACAGGCAGGTACGGGACAAACTGGTGCCCTTTATTTGCCTGATATCGCCTGCGGTATGTTACTTCCTAAGTACCGAATCGGCAAAATTTTTGGGCGGATATGTTTTCAGCAACGAACTTATCATTGTTAACGGATTAATTACATTTGTGGGCCTTTGGCTAACGTCGACATCAAAAACAAAGGTGGCAACGTTATAGTTTACTATATTTTATAACAGATATGACTGGCGAAGAAAAAATAAGACAAGCATTTGAAAATAAAAACTGGCAGGAAATTAAGGTTACCGACTCCTGGCAGATATTCAAGATAATGGCCGAATTTGTTGACGGGTTTGAAAAACTGGCTAAAATAGGTCCATGTGTATCCATATTCGGTTCGGCACGTACCCATAATGATAATAAATATTACCAACTGGCCGAAAATACCGCCCGCCTGCTTACCGAGCATGGTTACGGGGTAATATCGGGCGGCGGACCAGGTATTATGGAAGCTGCCAATAAAGGCGCTTATGAAGCCGGTGGTAAATCCGTTGGTTTAAACATTGAGCTGCCCTTTGAGCAATTCCATAATAAATATATCGACAGGGATAAGATCATGGAGTTTGATTATTTCTTTATCCGCAAGGTAATGTTCATGAAATACTCGCAGGGCTTTATCATCCTGCCCGGAGGCTTTGGTACTATGGACGAATCGTTTGAAGCTATCACCCTCATACAAACCGGTAAAATTGCCCGTTTCCCCATCATATTCGTAGGTGTGGAATACTGGAAAGGTTTGTTTGCCTGGGTAGAAGAAAAAATGCTTTCCGAACAGCACAACATTAACCCAGACGACCTGAACCTGTACCGCGTTGTTGACACCGCCGAGGAAGCCGTTGAACATATTACCCGCTTCTATAACAAATATGTATTAAAGCCGAACTTTTAATTAAAGCACTATCAAGTACTAAATTATCATTTCGCGCTTATGAGCATAATCGAAAAATCAAAACCACAGGCAGCATTAGGTTTTATCTTCGCTACTTTACTGATTGACGTAATGGGGCTGGCCATTATTATACCGGTTATTCCCAAACTTATTGAACACCTGATACATGGCGATGTAAGCGAGGCCTCCAGCTATTCGGGCTGGCTTACGGCGGTATATGCCAGTATGCAGTTCGTGTTTTCGCCATTGATAGGTAACCTGAGCGATAAATTTGGCAGGCGCCCGGTGTTACTATGTTCCTTATTAGGTTTTGGTATTGATTATACTTTTCTGGCCTTTGCCCCCTCAATAGCATGGCTGTTTGTTGGCCGTACTATAGCCGGGGTTACCGGGGCAAGTTTTACAACTGCATCGGCCTATATTGCAGATATCAGTGCGCCCGAAAAGCGGGCAGCCAACTTTGGGTTGGTTGGTGTGGCCTTTGGTCTGGGCTTTATCATAGGGCCTGTAATTGGAGGCATTTTGGGTAAGTACAATGTACAATACCCTTTTCTGGCCGCTGCTGGTCTTGCCTTCCTGAATGCCATATATGGCTATTTTATTTTGCCTGAGTCGTTACCCAAAGAAAAGCGCAGGGATTTTGACTGGAAACGGGCAAACCCTATAGGCTCGCTGGTACAAATGAGTAAATATAAAGAGGTTATAGGCTTGGCTGTATCCTTATTCCTGGTGTATTTTGCCGTACAATCGGTGCAAAGCGTGTGGACGTTTTATACTATCAAAAAATTTGCCTGGAGCGAAGATATGATAGGCTATTCACTGGGACTGGTAGGCTTACTGGTTGCGGTGGTACAAGGCGGCCTCATCAGGTTCATACTCCCCAAACTGGGCGAACAGCGCAGTATTTGGGTTGGCCTGCTTATTTATAGTTTAGGTTTGTTTTTATTTGCCTTTGCTGATAAAGGCTGGCAAATGTTCGCGTACCTGGTTCCTTATTGTCTGGGTGGCATTGCAGGTCCGGCTTTGCAGGGTTATATGAGCACCTCCGTGCCCGACAATGAACAAGGCGAACTGCAGGGCGGCCTGACCAGCTTAATGAGCCTGAGCTCCATTTTTGGCCCGCTGCTCATGACCTGGTCTTTTTACCATTTTACCCGGGCCGATGCCGCTTTTCAGTTTCCAGGCGCTCCATTTGTAATTGGCGGTATATTAATGCTGCTGAGCGCATTACTGGCGGTGAGGAGTTTTAAAAGGAGTTAAAGCAATTCTATACCTTCTAAAACTTTTACGCAGTTTAAACCTTTATATCATTAATGACCGCCAAACCTAAAAAAAAGCACTCAGCGGCGCTGGGATTTATATTTGTAACGCTGTTTATAGATGTGCTGGGTTTAGGCGTTATTATACCCGTGATGCCCAAACTGCTGGAAACTTTGGGCAATGTTGATGTAAGTACCGCTACGCAATACAACGGCTATTTAACCTTTACTTACGCTTCCATGCAGTTCCTGTTTTCGTCGGTATTGGGTAACCTGAGCGACCGTTATGGCCGCAGGCCTGTATTGTTAAGCTCACTACTTGGTTTTGGTATTGATTATATTTTTATGGCCTTTGCCCCTACCATAGGCTGGCTTTTTGTAGGGCGCACCATTGCAGGTATTACCGGGGCGAGCAACTCCACAGCTACGGCATACATTGCCGATGTAAGCACCGGGAAAAACAGGGCTACCAACTTTGGGTTGGTGGGCGCGGCTTCGGGTCTGGGCTTTATTATTGGTATTGGTTTAGGCGCTTATCTTGGCGACTTAAATGTGAAACTCCCCTTTATGGCGGCAGCTGCCTTCGCTCTGGTCAATGCCACTTACGGTTATTTTGTGCTCCCCGAATCGCTGCCTATAAAAAATCGGAGAAGGTTTGAATGGAAAAAATCAAACCCGATAAGCTCTTTGCGTAATCTGGGGAAATACCCTGCCCTTACCGGCCTGGTGGCTTCATTCTCTTTAGTTTACGTAGCCCAAAAAGCGGTGGAATACGTTTTATCCTTCTTCCTGATTGAAAAGTTTAACTGGACGCTGAGCAGCATTGGTACACTGGGCATATTTATAGGCGTGGTGCTGGTGGCTATACAAGGCGGACTCATCCGTTATACCATACCCAAATTCGGGCAGGAAAAAAATATTGTCGCCGGTTTACTTTTTTATACCCTTGGCCTCACACTCATTGCTTTCGCAAATCATGGCTGGCTCATGTACATATATATGATCCCTTATTGCCTGGGTGGCATATCAGGTCCGGCATTACAGGGGTTGATCACTGGTACCGTATCGCCAAAAGAACAGGGCGAACTGCAGGGTTCCTTAACAAGTTTAACCAGCATGGCTGTTATTATTGGCCCCCTGCTCATGAGCTCGGTTTTCCACTTGTTTACACACAGAAACACCTCAACCTATTTCCCCGGCGCACCCTATATACTGGCTGCATTGCTTATGCTGATCAGCGCGCTTTTAGCCATCAGGAGTTTTAAAAAGGGAGCGTTAATAAAGAAACACGTGGTGAGTGAGGATGAGCTTACAAAAACACCTCATTTATGATCTGAGCCTTTATGATCTAAACCGCTTACCCCGCCCGAAATTACAAATTTCATCATGTCGGCGGCGCTTTTTTCAATAGGCTTTACTTTATCGGCCGATATGATCACCACCTGCCCCGCGAAGGAATAAGAATAAGGAAAGTACACGGCTACGTCACCGGGCAGGCTTAAAGCAGTCAGATCTTTTTGAACGATAAAACCTATTTTCTTGAGCCCAAATTCGTTCACCTCTACTATAACGGGCTCATTAAACTTTTTCTCGTCGCCAACAATAGCCTCTGTAAGATCTTTGATAGAAGAATACAGGAACTTGATTAATGGCAAACGATTAAGCCAGCGGTTAAACCAACGTTTAATGGGTTCGGTTACTACATTGGTAACCAGTATTCCGGCTACCATGATCACCACCAGCACATTTAAAATACCCAGCCCCGGGATATACATGTGTTTACCATTTTTATCGACCCAAAGCACATCGCTCAGGTTCAGGGCCTTGTCAATGGTTGATACCGCCCAGTAAATTAAAAAAAATGCCGCACCTATGGGTACTACTACCAATAGTCCCTTTACAAAATACCTTAATAGCGCCCCGGCCAATCTGTTCATAAATGCAAATTTAGTATCAAGTAGCTGGTATCAAGTAATTTATTTTTTTTAAATCAACATTAAAAATCTTGATACCTGATACTAATTACTTTATACTTAAAGTCTATCATTATTCATAAAAATACACTCTTTTCACCCTTTGCGAAACATTAGTTAATATTTCATATGGGATGGTGCCTATTTGCCTGGCCAACTCCTCAATCCGCAGCTGATCGTTAAAAACAATCACCTCATCGCCCTCGTTTACGTCAAGACCGCTTACATCAAGCATGCACATATCCATAGTAATATTTCCCACGGTAGGTACCAGCGTGCCCTTCACCAGCATTTTACCTACCCCTTTGCCAAAGGCTCGTAAATATCCGTCGGCGTAGCCTATGCGTACCGTGGCTATTTTGCCATCCTTTAATAAACTGCCGCTCCGGCCATAACTGATGGTATCGCCCGCTCCTATCTTTTTAACCTGGGCCACGCTTGTTTTTAAGCTGGCTATGGGCTGCAAAGCGTTATCCGACGCCGGAACAGCCGAATCGACCCCATACAAACCGATGCCAAGGCGTACCATATCATAATGCGCCGACGGCCAGCGGGTAATACCCGACGTATTGCACAGGTGTTTGATCACCTTATAACCCAGCGTTTTTTCTATCTCCTTAAAAGCCTTTTCAAAACGCTTGATCTGCTTTTTGGTAAACTCATCATGTTCCGGAGCCTCGCTCGCCACCAGGTGCGAAAATACCGACTGGATATGCACATACCTGTTTTGTTCCAGCATGTCGCAAAGCGTTTCAATATCCAGGTTCTCGAAACCCAGGCGGTGCATGCCCGTATCAATTTTAAGGTGCACCGGGTAATTTACAATACCTCGCTCCTGCGTGTAAATAACAAAATCATCAAGCAGGCCAAAGCTGTAAATAACCGGCTGCAGTTTATTTTCGGTAAGCTTATCAAACGCCGATGCCTCGGGGTTAAGCACCATAATAGGCAGGTTAATACCCGCCTGGCGCAGGGCCACACCTTCGTCAATATAGGCCACCGCCAGGTAATCAACCTTATTGTATTGCAGCATATTGGCCACCTCAAAGGTGCCGCTGCCGTATGAGAACGCCTTAACCATAGCCATCACCTTTACACCCGGTTTTAATTTAGACCGATAAAAGTTAAGGTTGCCCAGCAAAGTGTTCAGGTTAATTTCCATGATGGTTTCGTGGGCCTTTTGGGTTAACGCATTGCTTATGCGCTCAAACTCAAAGCTTCGCGATCCTTTGATGAGGATGGTTTCGTCCTTAAAGCCAATGGTTTTTAATTGCTGCAGCAAGGCTGGTGTATCTTTAAAAAAATGTTGTTCGGGCAAGTTAAAACACGTTTGGTTATTGATGAGCGCATCGCCAACGCCAATAAATTTATCGATGCGCTGTGTACCTATGAGGTTGGCTACCTGGCAGTACAACACATCCTGCTGCAGGCCCGATTGTAATATATCTGACAGGATCAGAGTTTTTTTCTGATGCTGGTTTTGCTGTCCCAGAAAGTTCAGCGCTATCTCCAGCGATTGCAGATCGGAGTTGTAGGAATCATCAATAACAGAACAATTGCTTACACCGTTCTTTAATTCCAGGCGCATGCTAACGGGGGCCAGGCGCTCAATACGCTTGTCAGCCTCAACGGCACTGTAACCCAAAGCCAGCATGGCAGCCCAGCAGGTAATGGCGTTTTCGATAGATGCCTGGTCGGAAAAAGGGATAAGGCATTCGATCTCTTTTTTGTGGTAATAGGCCCGCAAGTAATATTTTTTGGAGATCACGGTTTCACTGAAAACATACAGATCGGCCACCTTGAACTTACGGCTCCAGGTAAAGGTTTCCTTAACAGGTATATCTTTTTTGTAATCTAAAAGCTCATCATAATGATAAATAAGTTGCTTGCTGTTTTTAAACAGCTGCAATTTTTCCAGCACCTTCTCTCTCCTGCTGGTAAAGCCCTCGTCGTGGGCCGAACCGATATGGGTTAAGATTCCTATTTGCGGTTTAATGATAGCCTGCAGCTTATCCATCTCGTTTATGGTAGATATACCGGCTTCAAAAATACCGAGGTCGTTACGGCCGTTGATCTGCCATACCGAAAGCGGCACACCAATTTGCGAGTTATAGCTCTTGGGGTTACGAACAATATTTTTATCGGCAGCAAGCAGTTGGTACAGCCACTCTTTAACTATGGTTTTACCGTTGCTGCCCGTGATGCCGATTACCTGCAGCTTAAACTGGCTGCGATGGTAAGCGGCCAAAATCTGCAGGGCGGCCAACGGACTATCAACCAACAGAAAATTAGCTTCGGGTAAATTAAATTCGGGGCCATGCTGCACCACAAAATTACGGATACCGGCTGCATAGGCCTCGGCAACAAACTCGTGCCCGTTACGCCTCGCGCTTAAAGCAAAAAACAGGCCCTCGGCCGCATTATTGATGCGGCGGCTATCAGTTAACAGGGTGCTTATGGTATATTCCTTTACAATATTACCACCCGCGTTTATAATTTGCTTTACCTCGGTTACAGAGTATTGATTGCTATGCATGGCACGAATTTGCTTATATTATCTAACAATAGAAGAATTTTTAACGAATTTTGACTTTAATGGACCAACCCAAAACAATTAAAATAACTGACCCGAAGATTGCGCTGACAAAGGCCGAGCATTATTGTGCTTACCAGGAACGCTCGCAACAGGAGGTGCGCGATAAACTATATGAATGGGGACTTTGGCCCGATGCCGTTGAACAAATTATAAGCCAGCTGATTGAAGGTAATTTTTTAAATGAAGACCGCTTTGCAAAGGCTTATACCAAAGGTAAATTTAGCCAGAAAGCCTGGGGCCGGATCAAGATAAAACAGGGACTTAAATTTAAACGGGTACCCGATGTGCTGATTAAAAAAGCGTTGCAAACCATTGATGCCGACGATTATTTAGTCGCCCTGACCAGGATACTGGAGAAGAAGGCGGCCACACTGAGTGAAAAAAATGCCCTGAAGCGCCGTTACAAACTGCAGCAGTATGCCATGGGCCGCGGATATGAGGCCGACCTGATTGCTGATGTTTTGAAAAACAGCGACTTATAAAAAAAATTAAAAAATTTATTATTTCTGCTTGCAGAATATGCTTTTCTGCCTATATTTGCACTCCCAACGCGAAAGTAGCTCAGTTGGTAGAGCACGACCTTGCCAAGGTCGGGGTCGCGAGTTCGAATCTCGTCTTTCGCTCAAAGCCCTTCCTTCAAAAAGAAGGGCTTTATTTTTAAATTGGCAAACGCCGGCTCAGATGGTGGAACTGGTAGACACGCAGGACTTAAAATCCTGTTCCCGTAAACGGAGTGCGGGTTCGATTCCCGCTCTGAGTACAAAAGGAAACAACACATGGTCGTTGTTTCCTTTTTTTATTCCTATAAAAATATATTAATCAAATAGTTACACCGGATCATGACGAAAAGTTGGGGGGAGTAGAAGTCAAGCATAGATTTTAGCGAGTCTGAATAAGAAGAAAGTAGTGTCTCTAACGCCTCTGGAAGTCGCTCTGAAAGCTTTGATCTTGGCATTAAAAGATTCGGCAGAGGCATTTGTGCTTCTATTGTCAAAGAAGTTCAGGATAGATTCATAATGTTGATGAACGGACCTTGCCACGGTTTTAAAGGCGTCAATCCCAGATTCCTCAACATGATTATACCACAGCGCCAATCTTTTAAAGGCGATCTGCTTGCTTTTGCAGATGGTGAATATATTGCCCAGCCCGATGGCCAGTTTATACGCTTTGAGCAGTTCCGGGTATCTTGGAAAAAGCAGACCGGCTCTTTCTTTTTGTGAGATGGTCCACCTGGACTCATGTTTAAACAACAGGTAGCGGCTTCTGGCAAGCAATTGTTTTAACGTATCGCCATTGCTGAATATTTCGGGCTGATAAGATTGCTTGTTTTGCCTGGCTTGTTCAATAGCATTGCTTTCTGCATCCAGCGCTTCCCAACGATATTTTATACGAGCTTCCTGCACGGCATCATAGGCTAACTTTTGTACATGGAATCTGTCGATCACACGACTGGCATTGCTAAAACACCTGCGGATGGCTTTGATCATGTTTGCCGCCATATCCATCGTCACTTCTTTCACCTTGTTCCTTTTACGTAGCGGTATGCGTTCGATAACTTTTATGATCTGCTCCGTTTGTGTGCCCCTTAGCATAGCTACAATTGCTTTCTTGCCACCTTTAGCTTCTTTATTGGTGATAATGGTATAGAGCTCGCCATTGCTCAATGCTGTTTCATCTATGCTTAGCGATGGCCCGATATTTTGTTCAAACAGCATCCATTCATCTGCATGTTCTTTTTGATCCCAGCTATGAAAATCGCTCAGAAAGTCTTTGTATTGCTGCTGTAGCTGTTTGCCATCAACTGTATATAGCCGCCCTAACAAATGACAGCTAATCGGATTATTATCCAAATATACCTTTTAAAAAAGTGCCGAATTCCGTTGTCATTCGCGCTCCTTTTCTAACTAAGTTCCAGTCCCTTGTGATGATCTCACCACTTGCTTTAACTTCCCATCTGCGTCTTTTAATGCAAAGAGCTACTTTGTGGCCCCGGATAGGAAAATCCTGGATAGCTGTCTCCGGTAAGAAACCTTTTGACTCCAGTTGTTGCTTGTCATAGCCTGCGGGCGCAAGATTCTTTTCCTCAAGGTAAATGTTCAATTGGCCGCTTTCAGAGGAGCGGACATCAGTAAGTTCAAAGTATTCCAAAAGCCCCTCGGGCAAGATCAGGCGGACAAGTGTTTCGTATGCTGTTGACAAATTGTATCGTGTTTGGTATCTGTATACAAAACAAATATTTTTTTTATTCCCCCACAATTATTCTGCTTGATCCGTTACACCACTCCCAGTAACTATTCGATTTTTCCGTAAATATTTGTTATACCTTTTTGAAATATAGTCTAAAACCCAATTTAAGATACCACCGGTGGTATTTTTTGTCGGTCCGATATCCACTTAGGGATCTTGTTGTTTTGGGTATTGGCAAGATTCTACGCTTTGCCAGCGTTATAGGAGATCTAAATAGAAATACTTCGTTTCATTAATTGAGATATCGAACTCAGATTAAGAAAAGGGGCGGTTTCATGCAGCAGCATCCTTGTCCCGCTAAGCATTTAAAAATCAGCGGAACAAGGTAGGGACAGTGGTGTTTAAGAACGGCAAAGCTCTCTTTTTTAGCTCTGTTCAATCTCTTTTAAGCTATCCATTTTTTTGTAGGCTAAAAATCCTTTGATATCTTCAAAGTGTTCGCGTACCCGCTTGTTACCAAACTCAAATACTTTTTTCGCTAAGCCATCTAAGAAATCCCGATCGTGAGATACGAGGATCAAAGTGCCGTCAAAATCTTTAAGCGCATCTTTGATAATATCTTTGGTCTTCATATCCAAATGGTTAGTTGGCTCATCCAATATCAGCAAATTCACAGGTTCTAATAGTAGCTTGATCATGGCCAGACGAGTTTTTTCTCCTCCGGAAAGCACCTTAACCTTTTTGGTGACGTCATCGCCGCTAAACATAAATGCGCCCAATAGATCTTTGATCTTTACCGAACCATCGCTTAGCGGAATCTGGTCAATGGTTTCAAATACGGTTAAGTTCCCATCCAATAATGCAGCCTGATTCTGTGCAAAGTACCCGATCTTGGCGTTGTGCCCAACTTTTAAGCTTCCTTCGAAATCGATCTCGTTCATGATAGCTTTGATCATGGTCGATTTACCTTCACCATTTTTACCTACAAAGGCGACTTTTTCTCCCCGCTCTATTACCATAGAAGCATTTTTGAACACAACATGGTCACCATAGGTTTTGGTCAAATCTTCTACCATTACCGGATATTGGCCAGAGCGTGGTGAAGGTGGAAATTTCAATCTTAAGGCAGAAGTATCCACTTCGTCGATCTCAATAACTTCGAGCTTTTCCAGCATCTTTACGCGCGATTGCACCTGCAAGGTTTTAGAGTAAGTTCCTCTGAAGCGATCTATAAACTCCTGATTATCTGCGATGAAACGCTGCTGTTCCTCGTAAGCTTTCAATTGGTGCACACGGCGGTCGGCACGTAATTGCAGATAATGACTGTATTTGGCTTTATAATCATATATCCGCCCCATGGTAACTTCAATAGTCCGATTGGTGATGTTATCTACAAAAGCACGATCATGCGAGATTACCATCACCGCCTTTGCCGAATTGATCAGGAAGTCTTCCAACCACTGTATACTCTCGATATCCATGTGATTGGTGGGCTCATCAAGCAAGATAAGATCTGGCTTTTTCAGCAATATTTTGGCTAACTCAATACGCATACGCCACCCGCCGGAAAACTCCGAGGTTTGACGACCAAAGTCCTTGCGCTCAAACCCCAGGCCTTTGAGCACTTTCTCTACCTCGGCGTCATAATTATTGCCCTCTACCGTATAAACTTTCTCACTCAATTCCGATACTCGTTCAATTAGCTTCATGTAATCATCACTCTCGTAATCGGTACGGATATTAAGCTGTTCATTTAATTCCTCAAGCTCTTTTTCCATTTGGTTTGCCTCAGCAAAAGCTTTCATGGTTTCTTCGAAAACGGTAACCTTATCTTCGGTGAGCAAATGCTGCGGCAAATAAGCTATTACCGCGTCTTTAGGGCCGGTTACGTTGCCCGTAGTAGGTTTGGTTACGTCGGCAATAATTTTGAGGATGGTAGATTTGCCTGCACCATTCTTACCCATTAGGGCTATCTTGTCATTCTCGTTTATTGAGAAGGTTACATCGCTAAAGAGCGTGGTTCCGCCAAATGAAACGGAAATGTTATTTACATTGATCACAGTATGGGAATATTGAAATTATGGGCAAAGATAAGAGAAAGATGGAGGAATGCAGGGTGAGAATTATCGGATCGCTGGATTGGTCAAATATAATCTCCGTGAACGCCGGATAATTTGTGCAGCGTTATTTTGAGTGAGTGTAAATACTTACAAGCTACATTTCTCCTTTAAATCAAATTTTGATGGTGTATTGATATGCCTTAAATTTAAAACGCAGACGTAACAACCTTTTCTTAAATTTAAATAAATGAAACGGACTGAAATTATTAATCGCGCCAGCCTTTTTGCAATTTGGTTTTATATGCTATGGAGTTTAAACCCAACTATGGCTCAAATACCAACCCGCGATCCGCATACACCCGGTTATGTAGTTGCCACAGAATTACCGGATGGCGCCACCCCGTCCCCCACCTCTAACGGGAATTTTATTATCGGGCCCAAACATAACCCTGCACCAGAATCGGTAGTACAGGTTGGCGTGCCTCAAGGAACTGTTTACCGCTTTACTATCGATTCGAAAGACAGCAAAATTTATCCAGGAATAGCCCGGGAGCCAAACACATTTGGCACGCCAGACCCAGCAAATCCTGCTAAATTAATTGTCACTACAAGTCACCCGGCCACCTATACCCGTCAAGTGGCAGTATACGTTCCGACGCAGTACCGCTCTGGCACCAAAGCTCCATTTATAGTTGGTGCTGACGGACCAGACAACTTACTTTTCACGGTATTGGATAACCTGATTGCAGGTGGCAAAGTACCGGCAATGATTGCTATCTCTATAGGTAACGGCGGTGGTGATGCCCAGGGCAGCGAGCGAGGCCTGGAATATGACACAATGAGCGGTTTATATGCTGAATTTATTGAAAATGAAATACTGCCATTTGTAGAAAGAAAGTGCCAGGTGAAATTAACTAAAGACCCTGCGGGTCGGGCTACTATGGGTGGCAGCTCGGGCGGATCATGCGCCCTGATCATGGCATGGTACCATCCAGAATTATACCACCGTGTACTCAACTATTCAGGGACTTATATAAACCAGCAATGGCCCTACAACCCCGAAACGCCACAGGGTGCCTGGGGATTTCATGCACAGATAATTCCGACAAGCCAATCAAAACCATTAAGGATATGGATGGAGGTGGGCGATCGGGACCTTTTTAATCCGAATGTTATGCGCGATGGCATGCATGACTGGGTGCTTGCAAATGAAAACATGGCCAAAGCACTCGCCGCCAAACACTATCAATACCAGTTTATTTTCGCCCGCAATGCCGGACATGTCGATAATAATGTAAAACGGCAAACGCTTCCAGAGGCTTTGGAGTGGCTTTGGAAAGATTACCAGCCCCGGAATAAAGACTAACCTATTAGATATGATACAATAAATAAGATGCATACCATTGCGCCTAAAACGCTGTTATAAGCGATTAAAAGCACAATTATTTCAAATCTTCAGATCCTACGCTTAAGGACCTAAATTCCTTTTAGCAGGTTAACCAAATTATTCGTTTCTAAGGCTCGTTACGGGATTGGCTAAGGCCGCTTTTATCGCCTGGAAACTTATGGTGATTAAAGTGATGACAATAGCTATTGAGGCAGATAAAATGAATACCGATGGTCCAATAGTGATGCGGTAATCATATTGCCGGAGCCAACTATTCATAAAATAAAAAGCCAGGGGTGACGCAATGACACAACCGATGATCACGAGCACAATAAAGTCTTTGGATAATAACAACCAGACATTGCTGACAGACGCACCCAAAACCTTACGAATACCGATCTCCTTTGTGCGTTGTTCCGCCATATAGGCCGCCAGACCGAAGAGGCCCAAACAGGAGATCAGAATGGTCAAGCCTGCGAAAACAGCAGAGAGTTTGCCAACCAATTGCTGCTGTTTGAATTTGCTGTCATAAACTGCATCGGTGAATTGATAATCGTATGGATAGGCAGGATTAAATTTGTTAAAAATGATTGCGAGTTTGCTTACCGCATCGTGTAAGTTTATATGAGGCTTAAGGCGGTAAATCACCGTACTGGCCCAACTTGGATTGTAAACAAATAAGGCAGGGTGAATGGCCGAAAAAGGTGAGCCGATAATTGCGTTCCGAACCACACCAATGATCCGCAATGGCGCTTTTGAGTATTCGGTGGTCACCATTTGACCGACCGGGGCTTTTAGCCGAAGCAGTGCTACAGCTGCTTCGTTGAGAATAACATGGAGAGTGTCAGCGGGCGTGCCGGCAAATTCCTTTCCTTCTTCCATCTTAGTACCAACCGTTTTGAAATAGTCTTCTGAAACAGATGCAGTATTCATCGCGACCGTTTCACCGGCGTTTTTCCCGGGCCAGTTTAACAAGCTGCAACCGGCCTGGAAATCAGTCACCGGGCCGGATGACCTGGTAACACTGCTTACAAAACCACTTTGCAATAAGGCATATTTAAGGGCGGTATAATTGCGGTTCAGGTCACCGGAGATGGTAGTCATTACCAGGCGGTCGGTATCATAGCCGACGGGCCTGCTTTTAACATGGCTGATCTGTTGATAAATAATGACCGTACCGGTAATTAGCGCAATGGAACAGGTAAATTGAATCACGACCAGTATTTTACGTGGCAGCGCCGCTGCTTTGCCCATCTGGAGCGTGCCGCGCAGAACTTTAATCGGGTTAAACGAAGAGAGGTAAAAAGCCGGCCGGCTGCCGGCCACTATGCCGGTAAATAAAACAAACACAAGTAGCAGTACCCAAAACAGTGGCTCGGCATAAGGAATCTTAAGCGAATTGCTTGTAAGAGTATTAAAAGCGGGCAAGGATAACTGAATCATGCCAATAGCCAGCAATGCCGCGATAAAGGTCACCAAAACAGATTCGGTCAGGAACTGGAAAATCAGGTTCGCCCGGTTCGAACCTATCGCTTTCCGCACCCCAACTTCCTTTGCTTTTTTTTCGGAACGAGCAGTAAAGAGGTTAACGAAATTGATACAGGCGATCAGCAGCACCAATGCGCCGATGATACAGAACATTCGCACATAAACAATAAATCCCCCGGCTGCTTTTCCGTTTTTAAACTCCGAATACAAGCGCCAGTTTTTTACCGGCTGTAAAACGATAGAGACTTTATGGATGGGATCGTGCCCGTGGAGCAGGTTTTTGATCTTAGGGGCAAATTGTTCTTCGGTTACGCCCGGCTGCAATTCAACGTACTGATCAAAGGGGTAATGTGTCCAGTCCGTCCTGGCTTCTTTTACAAAGGGTTCCGTCTGCTCCCAATAGCTAAACGGTAGCAAGTAGTTGAACTGCAACGTGGAATTGTCTGGTATATCTTCCATTAAACCGGCTACTTTAACGTCATGCCCGTTATCTATCCTCACCACTTTACCAATCGGATCATCATTGCCAAACAAGGCTTTAGCAGTAGATTCGGTAAGGATGATAGAAAACGGTTCATTCAGCACAGTAGCGGGATTGCCTGAAAGCAAATGAAACTGAAACATCTTTAAAAAGTCACTCCCTACGATCATACCCTGCTGGTACAGCTTTTTACCCCCGACTATCAGACTGTGTCTTGATGTCCAACCTGTCTCAGCAACGTATTTTACTTCCGGAAAATTATTGCGCAAGGCGTTGGCAATAGGTAGACAACCGCCGCTTTGCGTTTGGATATCGCCATTCTGGTCAAAGTTCAGTTTGATCTGGTAAAGCTGCGTGTAATTGGGTAAAAAACGGTCATAGGAATATTCGTGCCAGGCCCATAATGCGATCAGTAACGTTACAGAGATCCCTGCTGCGAGTCCGGTAATATTGAGGGCACTGTAAACTTTGTTACCGATAGTATTGCGCCAGGCGATCTTTAAATAATTCTTAAACATAAAATTCCGTTTTAATGTTCCGCGGGCCCAGTTTGGCGGGCTTTCCAGACGCAATATTAGCGGTCGTATTCGTGGCGGGGTGGCCAACTTATCAATTGGCAACTCTTTTTTTAAGCTGTTTTTGTATTCAGCCGGCGTTTTTCCGGTCATCTCTTTGAAAACCCGGTTGAAAGTTCTTTGAGAATTGAACCCAGACTCATAAGCGATGCCCAACAGCGTGAGCCGCTCGTAGGCCGGATCCTGCATTTTCCAGGCAACTTCACGAACACGGAATTCATTAATAAAATCGCTGAAGTTCTTTTCCAGCCCCAGGTTTATGATCCGGGACAGGTCATGAGGGTGGATCGCAAGTTTCACCGCCAGCCTGGTCAATATCAGTTCCGCATCCTCATATAAGCGATTTGCCGCAACTGCTTCTTTTAGTCTCCGGCCCTTCTCCCTTACATCTGATCTGTCCGTTATTGGCAGGGTCGGTCGGACATCGTTATCAGGCTTCAGCACCGCTTCCACGGCCACAGCAATCAGTGCAAAGGCAACAGCCAAATAAAAAATATCATTAAATAACGATGCTGTGCAAAACAAGCCAAGCATCAGCAACGTGCTGTCCAGTCGGCGGAACGCATAGCGCGGCCTGTCCATCAGCACCGGCCGCAATCTTTGGTAGAAATCCTCTATCAGCCGATGCGATAAGTACAAATAGATGATGACCGAAATTAAAACCAGCCATACCGGCAGCCAGTATCCTGCAAGCAAGGAGGAAAAATGCAGTATATCTTTCCAGCGGAATCGCCGGTCGGGGGATGTTAGCTGTCTTACATAAAAATACAGTAGCGGACCCAGTGCCGGTAAAAAAAACGGTATAAGCCCGCTGGCCTTTAATATGATCACCGCTAATGCCGATCCCAAAAACAAGTTAGCTGCCTGGCCGGGCTTTTTAGCTAATCCTAAAAGCAACGCGACCGTCATCCCCGAGAACAGGGTTCCCAGCGAGACAAGGTCATACGGATTGATATGAGGGAAATAGAGTTGCAAGTAAAGTCAGCAGCTTCAATCATCATTCCAAATTAGAAACAAACTGATTATGATAAAATTATGAAAAATAAAATTACTTTATGCAACAAAAGCGGACAGGTTACTGTTCGCTTTTGAATTGGTGAATGAACTAAAAAAATCTTTAAAAACTTTTTGAATTAAGGTGTTCAATTAATTTCCCACTGTCAGTACAAAAGCCCTGATACATGTCCGTATCAGGGCCTTTGTTTTGATCCTACCCAAGCTTTTTCCGCAACCATTTGCGAACCGGCTCATCATACCATTTCAATGCAGCGTAGGCTAAAATGATCGTACCTGTTAAAATGAGTAATGCATAGGGCCACGCCTGCACAATTGTTACGCCTTTATGATTGCTAATCCAGGCAACATAAAAATAGACCAACGGGTAATGTACCAGGTAAAGCGGATAGGATATATCACCTAAAAATTTGCATATCCTGTTCTCCCTTTGAGTTTGCATCACGCCACTGGCGCCAAGGTATACTATTAGCGGGAAAACGATGATAATGCAAACAGATTCATAGATCCCATTCATCCAAACATGCTCAGCGCCGCCAATACGTGGCATGTAAAGTACGATAGCTACTAAAAGGCTGCACCATAAAAAGGCGTTTTTAATTCGGGTCGGCTTCGCTACCCGTGAAAGTAACAGACCGGCAAAGAAAGGGTACATGGTACGGGTTAGCCCAATGCGTACCTGTTCCACATTTAGTGTCCAGCCACCACTGAGGTCTCCATTTGTGATTGCCAGGTGTGCAAGTGCGATTGCTGAAACGATTACTAAAATAGTTAATGCTGTTTTGGAGAATTTCCTGATCCAGATAGCATAAAGAATGTTGGCAATGTATTCAAAGAACAATGACCATCCCACGCTGTTCAGGGGGTGCATCTCTTCCCAGCCACGTATATCAAGCGATAATGGTACGGGCAGGATAGTATAACCGATCAGCATCACCAGCAGCATCTTCCAGACAGGAACAGTGTGAATGAGCGGCCATAGCGTAGAATCCGTAAAATAGAACCCGATAGCGCCGAGGGTCATCCCTAAAACTACCATTGGTTGAAGACGTTCTATACGGCGTTTGAAAAAACTGCCAACGGTCATTTTATGCCAGCGGTCGTCATAAGCATATCCGATCACGAAACCTGATAATAAAAAGAAAAGGTCGACTGCCAGGTAACCGTGATTGACGAGGATATCTAAATGACCGGTGGCTAAAGGCTCGGTTAGGTGAAATGTTACAACGATTATGGCTGCGACACCGCGAAGACCGTCTAATATAAGGTAGTGTGGCTTGGTGGCCAGCTCATTATTGTTCATTAATATAATTGGATATACAGACTATGAATTAAAACTGGCGCAAATTATAAAAAAGAAAATGTATCGGTGCCCAGCCGACATGACAATAAGTGAAATCGCCTGCGAACTTGGCTTTGCCTATTGCAGTTATGCATTATATTTTTATTAATCTGACTTATCGGCTATTCCATAAAGCCGCTATTGATCGTTTTAGTTTTAAATGGTACGCTACCTGAACTCCGGTTTCTGTTATTGATATCATCAGGTTCATTTCATTTTTCGCCTTATTCTTTGCCTCTATCAGAATCTTCTTACTTTAAAAAACTATCCAGATAGCCCAATATTGTTGGTGTTTGCTTCATCAGGCTTACATGGCTCTGTGCAGGAACTATGGCCAATTGCGATTTTGGCATTGTTCCCAAATCAGCAGCAACAGCGCCTCCTAATAATTTATATGTTTTTATCAATTCAATTTTATCCAGTCCGTCATTATCACCGGATATGATTAATACAGGCGCAGAAATTTTCGAAATATTGGAGTCACCGAAGTCAAATGGAGTCTGAGCATAAGCAATCATCTGTTCTAAGAACTTTGTCCATTTTGTTTTATCAGGTGCTACCGCATCGTATGCTGCTTTCATAGGGCTATTTGCAAATAATTCAGGCTTCATGCCTTTAAACGCGTTATTTATTTCGGGCATCCAGCCGGTACTTTTATAAGTAGAAGAAATAATCACTAATTTTCTTACCCGTTTAGGGTATTGTATAGCAAACTTGTAAGCCACAGCGCCGCCGAAGCTATAGCCTGCTACATCGGCGCTGTCAATTTTCAGGTAGTCCATTACGCCTGCCACATCACTTGCCAGAGTAGCGTGGTCTAATTTTCTGTCTGAAAACTGCGTATGTCCGTGTCCCTGCAATTCAATGGCAATTACCTTCCTGGTTTTTGACAGCTCAGGGATCAATTGGCCCCAGTTCATATTAATTGTCATAAAGGCACCATGCAGTAAAACTATAGGCTTGCCCTCGCCATATACCTCGTAATAAACTTTGATGCCGTTAACAGGTGCGTAGCCACTATCGGAAGGTTTGATTTGTTGTCCGTTTGATCGGGATGCTGCAAACAGAATGATTGTAATTAGCAGTATCGATTTAAGGGGATTAGGTGTTTTGAATAAATTTTTCATAACAGTATTTAAGTTTAGTTTGAATTTAATTGACAATACAAAGATGGGAAGCGCTTTAGGATTAGATACTGTGTAAAAACGACAACTTTGGGGGTAAATTCCGACAAAACATTACCCGCCGTTTTACCGGAGATAAAGCTTTGCAGTTTTACGGGTGGTACAGTACAAAAGCCCTGATACATGTTGGTATCAGGGCTTTTGTTTTTGATGGCAGACAGCCGGGGCAAATCGATAATAATAGACCCGCGGTTCGCTCAACCGCCAACATCTCGGCGAAAGATTATTTTTTCAGCGGCCCAACGTGCTTATAAGTGTTTAAGAGCAAACCCGTGGAAGTAGTCTTCGAGTCAACAAAAGCAAGTTCCCGGGCGTTAATACTGTCCGCCAATAAGCGTTTACCCCGGCCAAGCAACACCGGGTAGGTAATGAGCACAACCTCGTCGGCCAGTCCCTTGTCCAGCAACACGGACGTTAGCGTCGCACTTCCTACAACGATCAGGTCGGGACCATCCGTTGACTTGAGATCGCGAATCGCCCCTATAATATCCTCACCCAAATCCCGCACCGGGCCCCATTCCAGGCTGTCGGGCCGGTGGGTTGCGATATATTTAGTTGCAGCATTTATAGCATTTGCCATTGGGAAATCTCCGGCATTAGGCCAAAAGCCACTAAATATATCGTAGGTATGGCGGGCAAGCAGCAGGTCAAAATTTGGTCCGTATGCCTCAAAAAGCATTGCCGCCCCGGCAGGGCTTCGATAGGGTGTTGTCCATGCGCCATAGGTGTAATCTCCGTCATGTTCAATCACGCCGTCAAGCGAGATATGTTCAAATATCCTGATCTTTCTCATTTTGATTTATTGGTTTAATGTTTGTATAAAGGTAAAAGAGACGGTATACACGCACAAGGGGAAATCATGACAAATTGAGGGGCATTTTGCGACGATTCTTATTTTACTCGCTTATTATTATGGTAATAATCGATACATCAAAATGGTTATAGATCAAGCCAACAGTTACACACACAAGCGTCCTGCTCGCGTGTTTGGTTTCAACCCATCGCTTGTTTCAGATAGTTTGACTTTATTGTAGCTATTTGCTATTGGGGAACGCGTTTTGCAGCGCTTTTGCTTCAGCGGCTGTTAACCGCGACAGGCTGCCATGCCGGGCATCGGGCGGCAGTGCTATGTCATTCTCAATAGTCCAGTGTAATAAATCGGGCGATGATGAAATGCCATATTTGTCGGCCATGGGGTAGTCATAGTACAACAACCATCCCTCAGGTTTTATAGGATCTGGCGTAACACTGGGGCCCTCGGTAATTGTTGGTGCAATTTGTCCATCATTTAACGGGCCCTGGTAAACGGTGTATGGCCCTTCCAGGTTTTTTGAGGTGGCAACACGGATGCCCCTGCGCTCGCCTGTTTTTACGCCAAATTCTTCTTCTTTGTGAAACAGGTAATAGGTTCCGTTATGCTTTATCAATGTGCCGTCTATAACGGAATAAGGAGGCGCGAAAAGTACTTTTGCCTGGGTAAAGGTTTTCCAATTGCTTGTTTTGCAGTACCACAGGCGGCTCTCCTGCCAGCCCTCGCTTTTAAAGGTCGACGACCAGATGAGGGTGTACTCCCTGGTGGCCTCATCGTAAAAATATTCGGGCGCCCAGATATTATTTACCAATGCGCCAGATTCGTCACGTACATCTTTCATCAGGGGCAGATATCGTTTAAACTGCCAATGCCTAAGATCTTTAGATGTAGCATAAATACAGCTCGGGCCAAACATTTTGCGGTCGGGCGCGTCTTTGCCCCCACCTGTTGCTACCAATCGCCAAAGACCATCAGGGCCCTTATGGATAAACTGATCGCGCATGTGCCGGTCCCATATCGGTTTGTTATCGTTTAAAGGCGTCCAGTGGCGGCCGTCTGCTGATAGGGCAATATGCAACTGCGCTACAAGCATAGGATCAGGTAAAGGCACCTCAACGGTTTTCCCCTGGGCGTCTATCTCAATACGGGTAGGATAACGCTGACGAAAGTAGGTAAGCATCCACATGTCCTTATTTTGGGCCTGGGCCTTCTGCAACGCGGCGGTCAGCAAAGTACATAATAGCAATACGGTTAGTTTTGCTGATTTCGGAAATGCAGGCATAAGTGTTTTCATGTAATTGGCTTCATGAGGTAGTTAAACCAGGGCAAAATAAAAATAAACATTTTACTACGGCCAATTTGTAATAAAGCTGATACGCATACATAGCGAATAACCTCAAACAGGACGCTTAGGGTAGCGCGCGTCAGCAAATGAACATATTCAAGTAATTGATTATCAAGTGTTCACATTTGTTCACGGCGTTCACGGGACTGTGAACATGAACATGAACAATATGGGCCCGGAATAAAACGGGAAAGATGATCTGGACTTCTATTACTCAAGTAATTGTTTAGCTGTTTATTGGGTATAAACAGGCTCTATTATTCATAAATTAAATGAAGCCTGTGGGTAGCCACAGGCTTCATTTTAAGGTTGCTCATTTGAATACGGAATATACTTCGGTAATTTTCCAGCCGCCTGGTGTATTAACCATGGTTACATAGTTGGTTCGCGTTAAGTCCTGATAATACATATCAATTTTTGCGACTACCAGTTCTTCGCCATTACTTGCAACCGAGGTATCTACTGCACAGTTTTGATCGTAACCCTGGGTTTCCAGTAATGAAGTTAACATTTCGGCCTTTGAATAGCTCAGCATGTTTTTACCTCTAAGCAGAATAAATTTAGCGTTTTGATCAACTGTCGATTCAAAATCACTGATAAGGCCATGAGCCATAGCCCGTACATAAGTATTAACTACGTCTTTAATGGTGAGTGATTTTTCGTCAGTTTTAACAGGTGCGGCTTTTAGTGCAACAGAACCGGTTAATAAAACCAGGCTCAATGTTAGTGTTCTTAGAATTTTCATGATTTTTAATATTTTTAATAATTACAATACAAATGTATAATACTGTAACAGAACGAGTTTTGCCTGAAAGTCCAGAAAATTGACTTAAAAGTTCAACAAGCCAATAACCACTTTTTCTGACACCGCGGAGTTATTCCAAAACGATCATGAAACACACGACTGAAATGAGAGAGACTTTCAAATCCGCATTCAAAAGCAACTTCGCTAACGGTTTTGTCTGTATTGGTTAATAAGTTCATGGCATGATTAAGCCGTTTTTCAATTAACCACTTACCGGGAGTGCTTTTAAATTGTTTTTTAAAATCCCTTTTAAAAGTTGACAGACTCCTGTTACTTAACTCGGCAAGTTCCTCCAGTTTTAAATTGAAGCGATAATTATTTTCCATCAGTTTTTGCAGGGATACCGCCTGTGGTTCATGAAGCAGCGAGCAAAAGAACGACAACAATTCGCTGTTACGGGAGTTGCCGGCGAGCGTTAAAACCAGTTCCCTGAATTTAACTTCTATAAGTGATGGATCGGGTTCGCGGCCACTTTCAAAAAGTAATAGCATAGATTGAAAGAAAGCTTTTACCGGCGTGTCAGTATAAATTGGCATAACCGGTTCATACCTTTCGCCAGATTTATAAAGCGGAATTGTTTTGGTTTTTAGCACATCACAAATAAAGTCGTCTGGCAAAAAAAACATCACCAGGCAAAATGTTGCATCAAAAAATTGCTCGATAATAGAAGCCCCTTTCCTTACAAATACACAAGAATCTTTATTTAATTCATAGCTACCGTGGGCGGTATGCCATATCTTGCGTCCCTCCATCACATAAATGATATAGTTATGCTGGCTCCAAATTTCCTGTAACTTTGATTTTAACGGGCAGTTATACAGCGTTATTAAGCTTTTCCCGTATTTAAATTGGCGATAACCTCCAGGGTCATTCACCTTTTTATTATAAATATTAAGCATCGCAAACGATTTTAAATTTTTGATATTCCTTAAAGTATCCGTATTAATTTCCGCTCACTGAAAGGGAAATTCAATGAGTTTGAACGACTCTCCTGCCCGGCAGACATCCAGGTGCGAAGAATTACCCACACCTTCGATAACATACCGGAAGCCGGCAGCTAATTCAGAACCATCATCATCCGGGACTTTTTTTTCAAAAACCAGCTTTTGTGTGGAATCAGGAATGTCCTTTATTTTCATTACAGCAAGCGTAGAATCGAAAAGAACTTTCTTATGACTTTTGATGAATAAAGAGAATGTAATGTTATGGTTATTATCTGAGTTGTCTTTTTTGGCATATAATTCAAATCTGATTACCCGGTTGGATAATGGATTATTGACAGATTTTTCTTTGGAACATGATAATTGCAGTAAAATTATCACTGAAACCAAAGCCATCTTTATAGCTTTCATTTTGTGTAATTTGGTTTTTAAATCAGGTACAACACGTTCAAAAAGAGTGATCGTTACAGACCACATCTTTTTTGAACGGCAGAAAATTGATTGAGGTTATAATATCAGATATCGATACCTTTTACAGGGATCGATATCTGAACGGGTATTCATCGCAATAAGATAAGAAATGGGTTTGCGATGCAGAGGTGACGTAGGGTTCGAAAAGCTTAGGGAATCTTTTTACAGGTTTAACATCAGTTACTCTCAGCCGGCAAAATATTTTGATTAACCCTGAAAAAGTTATCCGGATCATATTTACCTTTAATTTTCGTCAAACGTTCGTAATTACCCTTATAACTTGCTTTAATGCGATCCTGCCCCTCGTTCATGATGAAATTCAGGTAAGCGCCGCCGGCAGAAAAAGGATGCAGGGCGTCCCAATAGTTTTTACACCAATCGGTTATTTTATCTGCATTCGCCGGATCAGGATCAACTCCTACAATTACCCCGGCATACTTTGCATCTCTGTAAGCCCACGGTGTAGCGTCATTAGCAACACGCGCGGCAGCTCCGCTAAGCGGGTACATGTGCATTTGAGAAAGCGGGGTCGGTATGGCCGATCCAAATTCTAAATGCTTAGCTCTCGCCTGTTCATTGATATCGTTATAGAAATCAGCTCTCCAATACCATTGTAAACCCGGAGGGAGCATACCGTCAAACATTTGCTGAATTGCCGGATAAGGCATTTCGCCAAGATGTTGAAATATTGGATTCATGGCAAGCACCGGTTTAAACGCTTCTTCGGCTTTTTCTAAATCGCCTGAGTAGCACCAGATGATTCCGCAAAATTGCTTAAGATGAAGTTCTTCCGGAAATGGCGGACCGGGAATGGTAAGTGTGGCAATAAACCCGTTGAGCTCGTTGGGAGCATTATGAATAAAATTATGGTACCATTCCATAATTTCTTCTGTTTTTTCTATCGGCCATAAGGTTGGCCCTCCAAAAACATTTTTAACCGGATGGGCCTGGAATTTAAATGAAGCAACTATCCCAAAATTGCCGCCGCCACCGCGGATAGCCCAAAACAGGTCGGGATTTTGGCTGGCATTTACAGTAACTACTTCACCATTTGCTAATACCATTTCGGCCTCCAGCAAATTATCAATTGTAAGGCCATGTTTTCTGGCAAGATATCCAATTCCACCGCCAAGCGTTAACCCGCCCACTCCGGTTGTTGATATGATGCCGGCAGGCACAGCCAGGCCATATTGGTGGGTAACGGCATCAACTTCTGTCCACACGTTTCCACCTCCAACTTGAACGGTCTTGTCTGTTGCGTTAACGTGTACAAACTTTATTCCCGACAGGTCAATAACCAAACCGTCATCAACTAAACCCAAGCCACCGCCATTATGCCCTCCTCCCCTAACGGCTACCAAAAGATTATTTTCCCTGGCAAAATTCACTGCTTTTACAACATCGTCAACATTGCGGCACTTAACAATTACCCCGGGACGTTTATTAATCATTCCGTTGTACACTTTACGTACCTCATCATAATTAGGGTTTTGAGGAAGCGTAACTTCACCTTTAAATTCTCCGCTGAATTTTTCAACAACAGACGGACTTAAGTCTTTAACTAAAACTGGCATAATTTTGTATTTAATGTTTAAAAGAGTTAATTATCCCTAATAAAAATTCTTGCAGGCACATGCAATTAACCGGTTGTTCTTTTAAGTAATTTTATCAGGCTTATTTTTCTTCAAAACTACGTGCTAACAAAATTCAGGACTATAAATTTTAGTTCAATTAGTAGCAATTTTGGTTCAAATGAATTATCTAAACTCTACTTATCTATAACAATTGTTCAGTTTGAGTAGCTGGAAGGCAGATAGTTATACTTTTTGTGAAAGCATTTTGAGAAATATGACGGACTGTTAAAACCCGTTTCAAAAGCTATTTCCGAAATATTCGAGGTGTTTTTATTTAATAATACTAAAGCCTCATCCAATCTATAGTCTCTAATAAAAGTATTAGGCGATTTGCCTGTAAGTAAAATTAATTTGCGGTACAGCTGAGATTTGCTGCACCCTACCGGTTTACTAAAATCATCAACTTTTAAATCGGTATTATTCCACTTTAGTTCGAGATATTCCATTAACAGTGTTAAAAACCTTTCATCCTGTTTTGTGAGGCAATATATATTACCTTCATCTAAGGCTTTGGCATTCTCACTATTGTATAGCTCTTTAACTTCTGAGGATGCTATGATCTCTCCCTGAACAACCCTGCACATTCGTTCGGCTAACTTAATGGCATCTTCAAAAATCAGGTTTTTCTCAGACACCGGTACTCCCGAACTCAATCCTATTTTCAGATTAATTTTCTTTACTGTTTTATCAGGATCTTCTTTAAGTAATAATTGGATTTTTTGAGCAGCATGCAAAGCGTAAGTAACCGATTTAAATGAAATCAAAAAATGCTTTTCATTCTGTTTAACAACACTCCCTTCAAATGACTTTAATATCTCCACAATCGCGTTGTGATAATAGTTTAACAATGATTTAAACTGGTCTGACCTGGAAAGCGCCGGAAACCCATCTAAACCTATGATCATGATGATTCGGAAAGCAGGGTCATTTATAATATTTAATGTCGTATTCTGGGCTTTAACAGGATCTCCAATGCGGCCCAAAAATGATTCAACCACACTCGTATCTACTTCTATAACCATGTGCGGCACATCCCCGTGCGCTTTCGCGTGCATCTTTTTAATGGCATCGGCATCCGGCGCTTCTATTAAACAAAATGCGGTTTTTCTTTGGTCGTCAAACCAATAAGTTAGCCCCCTGCACAAGAATTGTCCCTGAATTTTTAAATCTTCCTGGTGTATCTGTGCTACGTTCTCTGCTGTAACCGTTTCGGAAACATCATGTCGGTCCATGAAAATTGGCATACAGGAATAGTTTTAAATGGTGAATTCAAACTGCTCGCAGATAAAGTATATTAAAAATAAGAATTTTTGCTTGCTAAACATATAAAGGAACGCAACCTAAAATCAACATCACAAACTATGTATCAGACATTTAACATATTTGGATTTTCTAAGGAACATTTACCTTTAGCACTTTATTTGACAGCAAAATATGTAAATGAAATTGTATACCATTTTGTGATAAACTATTAAATAACAATACTCATAAAAGCGAACACTTAATTATATTATCAGCAAAAAATCATTTGTAAGCGTGTTAACAAGCAGAATTTTCACTGCCCTGCTAAAATTTTCAGATCTGAAACAGCCATCCGGTATGATAACTGTGCCGAATACATATCAGCACGGGCCTTAGCCAGTAATGCCTTTGTGTTGAGCAAATCGGCCGATTTGTTGAGACCGGCAGCCTGCTTATCATCCTGTATCTTTAATTCCTCCTGCCGGTAACTCACAGCCTTTTGCGCAGCAGCAACTAATGCCTGCGCCTGATTTACTTTCCTGTGTGCTTTTTTAATATCGTTACTTACCTGCAGTTCTGTGTTGATAAAATTCTCTTCTGCCTGCTTTAAGCCAAATCGCCTTTGCCTGGTTATTTGCTTATTTGAAAATATACTTTGCAGGTCCCACTTCAGGCTGAGGCCAACATAAGTATTGTTGACCGGTAGTAATGCATTGCCGAATTGGTGCGCGTACCCTCCAATCAATCCGAGTTCGGGAATATTACTTTGCCGGGAAGACTTTATACTCAACACAGCCTTTGACTTATTCAGGTTGGCTATTTGCAAATCAACATTTGAATTTTTAGCGGCATTTTGGTATTCCTCTACAGTTTGCATAGCAGGAATGTCTGGTTCAATTTCTTTTAACTTTATATCGGTTGCGATAATACCGGTAATGGTGATTAAATCGCCGGTGTAATCCTGTACCTGTATGTTCAATTTTAGTATATTTTGCTCCTCATCGGCAATGTTGGCTTGCAACCCCGCTTTATCAGCGGTAACCGTTTTACCGGCCCGCAAAGCATTTTCAACATCCTGAAGTTTTGATTTAGCTAATGCCAATGCAGCATCAGCTTCTTCCAAACGCTTTTGTGTTATCAGTATTCCATAGTAAAGTTGTTCTACTGTCTGTTTTATTTGCAGCGTAATTTTAAGCCGGTCTTTCTCTGTCAACAGCACATCGGTTTTAGCTACTTCTACACCTGTTTTTATTTTTGCCTGTTGTGTAATGGGCTGATAAGCCATTATCCCTATCACTGAGCTATTGTTCTGGCCCACCGTGAAACTCTTATCAGTACTGGGGCTTGATTGGCCGATTAAACCTGCAGGGATGGTCAATTCTCCTAAACTAAAACTATGCAGATAATTCCCGCTCAAAGTTGTTGAAGGGTACCTTTTAATTTTATCTTCTTCAATTTTTGCCTGTTTCTCTTTTATCTGCCACATTTTAGTAACAAGCGCATGATTATTCCGTAAAGCAGAATCGGTCAGTTGCTCCAGGGAATAAGTTGGCACATCCTGCGCCTTTAGCGATAGGGTGCACCACATGAAATATACCATAAGCGGTAAAACGAATTTTATTGTAAGTTTCATTTGATTAAGAATTTAATGATTTTTCTATTGAACCTGGTTTTGACTTAATCCACTTTATGTACAGTACAGGTACAGATATCAGAGCCATTGCCATACTCCACACCACGCCAAATGCCAGCACACTTGCAAGCGGCGCCCACATTGGCGACCCCGAGATGATCATCGGCAATACACCAATCGCCGCTGCCATTGCCGTAAGGAAGATTGGCCGCAGACGCCTTTTCCCCGATTCGACAGCCGCTGTTTTAATATCAAGGCCATGTTCAATGAGCTCGTTGGTATGGTCAACCAGGATGATCGCGTTTCGTACTACAATTCCCGACAACGCGATGAGCCCGATAAAAGCAGTGAAGCTGAAATAGTTCCCGGTAACAAACAGCCCCAATATGGCGCCGAACAGGCTTAACGGAATACTGAACAT
The DNA here is from genome assembly GCF_034262375.1 of Mucilaginibacter sabulilitoris. NCBI lineage: Bacteria > Pseudomonadati > Bacteroidota > Sphingobacteriia > Sphingobacteriales > Sphingobacteriaceae > Mucilaginibacter > Mucilaginibacter sabulilitoris. The sequence goes on along the minus strand of NZ_CP139558.1, from coordinate 2,677,868 downwards.
TACTATAGCCGTTTCTTTAAGGTCCCTGAACTGAAACAGCAGGATGAAAAATATAAGCACCAGGCTAACGAGCAATGCTGTAATCAACTGACCCAAGGATTCCTTTTTATTGAAATCCTCTCCGCCATATTCAATGTGGTACCCGCTTGGCAATTGCAGGTTACTTATTGCGGGCTGTATAGCAGCCAACAATTCTGAAGGGAGAACATCATGGGTGGTTTCGCTTTGTACGGTGAGTGTTCTTATCCCATTGCGATGCATAATACGACCGCTTTGCCATTGGGGAACTAAATCTGCGATTTGCCTTAACGGAACATTTGCTCCGGTAACGGGCGATCTCAAATATGTATTCTGCAAGTCGCCGGTTGTTTGCCTGCTTTTTTCGTCAAGCCTCAACGCAATGTTTACAGCATCATTACCCTCATATATAGTAGAAATCGCTGCTCCGCTAAAACCGGTGTATACTGATTGTGAAATGCTTCGTGTGGTATAGCCCAGGCGACTGGCTTCTTCTTTTAACTTTATACCGATGCCGTAATAATCTTCGGCAAAATCGTTTCTTACAAAACGGCTGCCCCTTGCTTGCTTCACAATATCACTTACCTGTTCGGCAATGGTTTTTAGATGGTCAATATCCTCTCCAACAATCCTGATCTCAACAGGTGCCTTCAGCGCTGAGCCTTGCTGCATCAGCTTTACATAAGTTGTGCCCTCGGGTATCAGCTTTCCCACCCTGGCGCTTAGTTCTTCAGCAAGTTCTTCCGTAGTTTCCTCTGTCGTGGTGTTTATCAGTATTTGTGCATAATTGTTTGTAGCAAACTCCGGCGAGAAATTATAATAAAACCTGGGCGAAGCGGTGCCGGTAAATGTGGCGTAAGACACGATCCGCTTATCATGCTTTATCAATGTTTCAGCCCTTAAAATCGCTTCATTTGTTTTTTCCAGCTTTGTTCCCGTTGGCATCCATAATTCTACAACAAACTGGCTTCTTTCTGCCGCAGGAAAAAACTGCTGCCTTATACCGCCTGAAAACAGTAATCCCGCCAGGACAATAGGTATCAGGCTACCGATAATAGTAATTGATGGATGTTTTACGCACCAATCCAACAAGGCATTATATCCATTCTGCATGTAGTCGAGCAAGGATTTCTTTTGCTTCCCGGGAGACTGATGATCTGCTTTGTCCCTGGCAGGATCGGCTTTTTCGTGCAGACCTTTTTTGATAAAAGTATAACAAAGCAAGGGTGTCAAAACCATCGCCACAAAAAATGAAGAGGCCAGGGCAACAGCGACAGTAACAGGCAATGCGAAGATAAATTCGCCCACAGTACCGCTTATTAAAACCATCGGCATAAATGAGGCAATGATTGTGACAGTAGCCGCCAGCACCGGCACTACCAGATCATTGGCGCTGCGCCACGCGGCGGTCCATCGTTCAACACCTTCATCCAGCAGTTCTACATAATTGTCGGCGATAACAATAGCATCGTCAACTACCATCCCCAGCACCAGGATCAAAGCTGCCAGAGACACCTGATGCAATTCAATGCCAAGGGCGTGCATCACCGCAAAGGTCACTGCCACGGTCATAGGGATGGCCATTGCGGCTACAGCTGCAATGCGCAGGGGCAACAACAAAACCACTACAATAATTACTGAAATTATGGCCAAAAAAAACTCCCTGATGAAGTGTGAAATATTTTCGTCTACCACCTGCGGCTGATTAACGATAGTAGTGACTTTAACATCTGAAGGAATTACTTTTCTGGCTTCCTCTATTTTCCGCTTAACTTCTTCACCGAATTTTACAATATTATTCCCTTCCTGCATCTGAACAGAAAGCATCATTGCCTTGTTGCCATTTACCGTAATGATACTCTGGGGTTCTTTATAATCTCTTTTCAACGTGGCCACATCACCCAACTTCACTACCGACCCCGACGCCGAGGTTCCCAATACCTGGTTGGCCAGGTCTGTTTCGGTACTGTAATAGCCATTGGTATAAAGAGGGGCTTTGTTGCTATTTGTTTTTACCTCACCGGTTGCATTGATGCTGTTTTGTGACTGCAATAATTGAACAACCTGTTGTGCATTAACGCCGTGCTGAGACAATTTTTCAGAGGTAGAAGACACCACAATTTCTTCTTGCTGCTCCCCTATGCGTTTTATTTTAGAAGCGGCGGGCAGTGTACGCAGGTAGTCCTCCAGCTTTTGAGCATACTGTTTTAGCTCCTGGTAGCTGGCGTTATTGCTTTCTAAAGCAATGACAAGGGCTTCGGTATCTCCAAAATCGGAATTAACAACGGGCCCTTTTACCCCTTCGGGCAAATCGAGCTGTTTTGAAGTAAGCAACTGATGACGAAGCTTGCTCCAGAATATATCAGGCTGCTTTACCCGTTCTGTGAGTTCCACGTTTACCACTACTTCTCCATCCTTTGTGGTAGAATAGGTTTTAGACTTATCTACCTCCTCATATTGGAAAAGATATTGTTCCAGTTTTTTGGTAACCTGGTCTTCTACCTGCACAGAGTTTGCACCGGGAAAATAAGCTACTACCAAACCTTGTCTGATGGTGATTTTGGGGTCTTCCCTGCGCGGCATATTTAATAAAGAATCTATACCCACAGCAAACAGCAGGAACAATACCGACAATGTGACGTGCTTGTACTTCAGCGATGTTTTTATGATATTCATTGTCGTAATTATTTAATTGATTGAGATTAATGAGCCATCAGATAATTTTTTCTGGCCGTTTATAACAATGGTTTCTGTACCGATAAGACCAGATACAATTTCGATCCGGTTTTCAAACATGCTTCCAAGGCTCACTCTGCGTTTAAAGGCCTTATTCTGGGCCCTGTCAACTACAAAAACATAGCTTTGGTTGGCCATATCCTGCTGAATACATTCGGCCGGTAACAAGATCGCCTGCTTTTTATTGCTGCCGGCAATCCGTGCATCAGCGATCATGCCTGGACGGATCAGCAAGCCTGGGTTTTCCACTTCGATTTTAATACCGAATGCCCTGGACGTAGCATCCGCAGCAGAACCAACCTCTGTTACTTTACCCGCAAATGTTTTACCCAGGGCAGCAACGTATACATTTGCCATTTGCCCCAGTTTCACTTCATGCAATTCCGCTTCGGGAACATAGGCCTGCACTTTTACCTTCCTGATATCAGATACCACGAACAAAGGCATACCCACACTCACTATCTCTCCTTCTTCAGCTTGCTTTTTTAGCAGTACACCGCTAATGGGAGAATATAGCCTGGTATCGCTCAGGTTTTTTTGCTGCAGTTGCTGTTGCAGCCTGGCTTGTTGCAGGGAGAAGCTTATTTTTGAAAAGTCGGCTTCGCTGAGGCTTTTTCCTGCATGCAATATTTTTAAGCGATTAAATTCATCGGTTGTAGAACCGAGCTGCACATCGGCCAGCTCTTTGGCAATAGCATAATTGGTAGGTTCAAGGCTCGCGATCAATTGTCCTTTTGAAATATTTTCGCCTTCCCTGGCCAATTCATAATTGATTTTGCCGGCCACCATAAAACCTAAATTCACGGTGGTATAGCCTTCTATGTTACCGCTTACCGCTACTTCGGCATTAATGGGTTTCGGTTTAACTTCTTCAGTTTTTACAGCAATGGCAGCAGGAGTACTGCCAGATGCCGGTGTTGTACGGTTCTTGCAGCTAACGGCAAGAAACAGGACAACAAGTGCAGGGAAAAATATGGGTCGTTTCATTTTTTTTGATTTTATTATTCTGTAAAAAATTGTTCTTGTATTTGTACTTTCTCGATGCCCAGGAAAGACAGTGATGCTTTAATTTTTTCGACAAAAGCTTCGTTACCCGAAATCGTAAATTGCATTTGCTGCATGGTATTTGAATTCAGGATAGCCTCAATATCCTCTTGCCGAATATTACAGTGGCCCGCAGATCCCTTTGAATGGTAGCTTACGAATAACTGAGCGGGAAAATGTTTTTGCAGTATTTTAAACTCCTTTTTAAAAAGGTGCTGTTTATTTAGAGAACAATAAAACAGGGAGATATGCTGGTATTTCACCTCGGCCAACCTGCTTTTTAAACCATAGAAGATGGATGCAACACCTAAATCATCTGCGAAAAACACATGATGCACACCAAAATCCTGAATAGAAATAAATGCTTGCATAATCTGATAATTTGATAATACAAAGCACGTAACAACCCTCGAGAGCGTTTTTAATCTATCTTAAAAAATGAAATTTGTTGGGAAACTATTTTTTGCCCCTTATTACGCTCAGCGTTTGCTGCGTGATACCCAAATAAGATGCAATATGCCCGAGGGGCGCTCTTAACAGGATATTGGGATAGTTGTCGGTAAAAATTTTATAGCGCTGCTCGGCGGTTTGGAACTGCAGTGAAAAAAGCCTGTCTGAAAATCGTTTTAACATATCAATAGTCACCAGAAAAGAGAAGGTTCTGAACGCTGTAATTTTATCAAACAAATCAGTAAATTCTTTATAATGAATTATCCGCAAGGTTGAATCCTCCAGAACCTCCCTGCCATAGGGGTCGGGGTTATTAAAATAAACGTTTTCTACAGACATGGTAAAGTTGTTCTCGCCAAAGAAGAAATGCGTAATATCCTTTCCGTCCCGATTGATGTAATATAACCGGATCAAACCTTCTTCTACAAAATAAATTTTCGGCGACCTGTTATCAGGCTGTACAAGATTAGTGCCTTTAGGATAAAATTCCTTTTTGAATGCAGCATTGATCACCGCACATTCTCCTGCGTTTAATTTTATCTTAGATTCGATATGTTGAATCAGGTCCATAGCCCATAGTTCTGTAAATGAATACATTACGAATACTGCGGAAGATGTAATATAAATATATGAAATATAATTTTATTAGTAAATTCCATGGGTAACGGGCAGCGACGGAACGGAGAAAGATTTATCGCCAAATAATCAGCATAAAAATCGTATATACAACTATAACCCCGGCAACATATAGTGAAAGCTCAAACTGAGTTTCGGGGAAGGTAGGCGATTGGAATACAAAAGCACAGGCCAGCAGTATTAGTAAAAAAGCCAAACCAAATGTTAGTACCAGTTTTTGATGTTGGTTTAACTTACGGGCGGCAATGTGTTTAATGGGTTCCTTCTGATCTAACTCAAAACCAAGTTGAGTAGCCAGCGTTTTTAGGGTATATGTGCGGGGCCATACCTCGGCATTTTCAATACGCTGTATAGACCTCAGGCTTATACCTGTACATTCAGCAAGCTCTTGCTGCGTAAACTTTTTTTGTAAACGATGTTGCCTGACCAGACGAGCAAGTTCCTGTACATTTTTGTGTTCCATTAGCTGATATTTATGACACTATAATACGCCATTAACACGACATTTTGAAATGGCGGCCGCCTTTTAAATATTCCCCCAATATATTTGCTGCATGAACAAACCGATCACACCTCTCTCCGAAAATCCATCTGCAGCTATTATTAAAAGTATGCTTTTTATAGCTCTGTTTATCATACTATTGGTTGCAGGCTCGTTTTTACAAAATCTTTCGCCCTTTCCTTTTCTCCGTTCTAAATTTATTTATGGCACCATCGGGGTAATTGCGGGATTATTGTCTGTATGGCTTTTTCAAAAAAAGGAAAACCTACCGATAATAGCAGCTATTGGCTTGAAATGGGAACGAAAAACACCGTTAAGATTTATTTATGGCTTGTTGATAGGTACGGCAATATTTATGTTCATAATGTTTGTACTGTTAAGCTGTACCCATCTGTCAATCAGGTATAGCCCCAAAACGTTTAGTATACAATCATTGTCATTGTATGCAGCGTTGGTACCGTTAGCGCTGATGGAAGAGATAGGTTTCAGGACTTATCCGCAGATAAAATTAAATAGTGCATGCGGTATCTGGGTGAGCCAGTTTATTGTGGCCATTTGTTTCGGGGTTTACCATATTTTAAACGGATGGAACATACAAATTGCCTTTTACGGGCCGTTTGTTTGGGCCTTTGTATTCGGGCTTGCAGCTTTATGGTCAGGCGGTATTGCCATGCCAACGGGTATACACCTGGCTTTAAATATTTTGCAAAATCTGGCAGGACTCAAAGGCAGTAAAGCAGCATTATGGACCATTTCTTACCCGCAGGGTGGTGCAAAAACGTTCATGGAAAACCCGGATCACATAGGTCTCGTGTTACAAGGCATAGTGCTGATAAGTGCACTAATATTGACCGGCTGGTATAAAAACCGCAATATTAAGGCCTAAAACTTATTCAACCTGTGTTATATTTTCGCGACACCACTTATTACCTTTAACCAGGAAATATTTAGCTCAATCATAAAATGGAACGCTTGCCGGAGTGAAAGATAATACCGGCCACAAAGTGATTGATTAAACTTAAGAAATTGACAACGTGATTATTATGATTAACGCGATACAACCACTGCTAACCCATATAGAAAAGATTTGTTCAATTGATACAGACAAGACAAATTTGATCGGCTCATTTCTGGAACATAAAATATGCCATAAAAAAGACCTGCTGTTAACTGAGGGGCACCGGTGTTTTGAAAAATTCTTTATTGTTAAAGGCTGTGTCCAATTATTTTACCTGAGGGCAAACGGGGCAGAACAAACGCTCGACTTTGCCTTAGAAAACTGGTGGACTTCGGATTTTACGGCTTTCCAGGATAGCATCCCTGCACAATTTTCTATCCGGGCCATAGAAGATACCGAAGTGCTATGTATCAGCGCAGATGCCCAACGCGAACTGCTTAAACAGATTCCGGAAATGAACGCGTATTTTCACCTGGTATTCCAGCGGGCATATGCAGCGTCACAGATGCGGCTAAGGTATCTTTATGAATTTTCTAAAGAAGAATTATACCTGCATTTCCTGAAGCATTTTGGGGCTTTTACACAGCGTATCCCTCAATATTTGCTTGCTTCTTTCTTAGGGTTTACACCTGAATATTTGAGTGAATTGAAGAAGAAATTTCTTTCTTAAACCAGTTTAAGCAGAAAGGCATTTATGTTTCTCACCTTTGTAAAATATAAATGAACTATCATGAGTAAAGTAATCAAACATCGTCTTGATGTATGGGCAGAAGAACCTTTATACTGGGATCTGATATCGGGAATAGACAAACGCTTATATGAATCTGCTATCCCTAAAACATTAATAGAAATTATCAAGATCAGGGTTTCACAAATCAACAAATGTGCTTATTGCATCGATTACCACACGCAGGATGCCTTAAAGAACGGAGAAACTTCCCGCCGCATATTTGCTTTATCCGCCTGGCAGGAGAGCCCCCTGTTCACTGAAACCGAACGCGCGGTTTTGGAGGTGGCCGAAGAAATTACATTTATCTTTAATCATGGTGTTTCGGACAATGCATACCAAAAGCTCCAATCTCATTTTACCCAAAAGGAAATAGCAGATATCATTATCTGTATCTGCCACATGAACTTTCTAAATCGCGTAGCTATATCAACCCAAACGGTAGCTATCTAAAAATATTTTTAATTAATTAAAAACCAATACGATGATAATTGCAGGTAAAACTATAGCCGGTATAAAAATACCCGACAGTGCAATGGCAAAACAGGCAACAGAATTATTGCGGGAACATGGCAGCGAACTTTTGTACAACCATACACTGCGGGTTTATATTTTCGCGGCCCTAAATGGCAAGCACAACAGCATTAAATATAATCCGGAACTCTTGTACGTTAGCACTATGTTTCATGATTTAGGACTAACAGCGCACTACCGCAGCTACGATAAAAGGTTTGAAGTTGATGGGGCAAATGCCGCCCGTGATTTTTTGCGCGGTCATGGCGTTCCACCGCAATCACTGCAATTGGTTTGGGATGCAATTGCCCTGCATACATCACCCGGTATTGCCGAATACAAAGAATCTGAGGTAGCATTACTCAACTATGGAGCAGCATTGGATGTCATTGGCCGGGGCTATGACCAGTTATCGAATAATGTTCGTGAGGAAATTGTTAACCAATTTCCGCGAAATGGATTAAAGAAAAATATGATAACTACATTTTTCGACGGGTTTAAACATAAGCCACATACTACCTACGGAAGTATCAATGCAGATATTTGCGCATGTATGATTCCGGGATATGAAAGAAAAGACTATTGCGATTTGATTTTGCACTCGCCCTGGTCAGAATAAGGTACAAACTAACAGAATTATCAGGTAATAACAATAAGGATTTCAAAGTCCCAATGCAAGGCAATCAGCTTGAGGCGCGGCATTTTCACCGCACCTCTTTTTATGAATTATTTGTTTACTCAGCTATATTTTGAACCTGATTAGCAATCATTTCACTACTAATCATACGATCATGTACATGAACTGCCGGGGTGCGGTCAATGTTCAGACTTAGCAATTCCGGGCGGCTATAATGACCATTGCTATCCATCAAACGCTTGCGTGCATCAATCAATGCAAAATCCAGATCGGCAATTACTTCACCTTCTCCTGATTTTAAAGGCTCACCGATAATCTGCCCATCTGGTCCTATAATCGCAGTAAAGCAACCACCAGAGATAGGGCCTATCGGGCCGCCGGTATCTTTGGCAATTTGTGCCTGTTGTTCCGGGGTTAGCCACCCCGTAGCGCATACCACAAAACATGCCGACTCCAGGGCGTGTTGGCGGACATTGATCTCTGTCTGCTCACTGTGTAATGGCCCTAAGAAAGATCCGGGATACATCGCAGAGTGTATTTGTTCTCCATCAGCGATCAGGGCATAACGGAATAACGGATTGTAATGCTCCCAGCATGCCAACTGTCCGATACGGCCCACGTTGCTATCTATGGCACGCAAACCTGATGCATCTCCCTGTCCCCATACCATTTTTTCATGGTAGGTAGGTGTAAGCTTGCGCCTGCGCTGAATCAAAGTTCCATCAGCATCAAATAGCAGCTGTGTATTGTATATTGATCCACCGTCGCGTTCGTTTACACCAATCGAAACTACCATGCCGGCCTGCCTGGCAGCTTCGCCAATAGCCTGGGTCTCGGCCGAAGGAACCACAATTGCCTCGTCCATTAAGCGTTGATGCTCTTTTCCCATAGCATACGGTGCCTGTATAAAAGAGAAATATGGATAATAAGGTATAATTGTTTCGGGGAAAGTAGCAAACTCTACTCCTTTTGCACCCAGTTCTTTAATCCTATTGATAACCTTTTCAACAGTTCCTTGCCGGCTGTACAATACAGGGCTGATTTGTACGGCAGCAACCTTTACAGTTTTTGAACTGCCTGATTTATTGAGATTTTCCATTGTCTTTGATTTTTTAATAGTTTCTATTTCCTTGTGTATTAATCAGGAAGTGACCAACGGGTTATTTATTGGACAAAAACATCTTTAAATATTCATTCCAGACGGCCACTTTCAAGATTTCTCAACTTCTAAAGCAAAGGTATTGCGGCTGCTGCCGGAAAATGCTGACGAAATAACTGAACAAGACAAAGTCAGGGACGAAACGGGCAGCCAATGTTATGATACATTCTTTTTCTTTTGGCAGAAAGACTTGCTGAACTAAATTTATCCTTTATTTAATTATAATCCTAATGATCAGCCTGTTTTAAATTACATACAAAATCGAGCCTGGTCCGGTTCCCAGGTCAACTCCGGCGCCGGGGTATATTATAAGGTGCGGTGATAACATCAACCGTGGACTGAATACTACCTACCTGATTATATGTTATTTATAGTGTCAGTTCAGTAGAATGTATAAATTTATTTTTGATATGTTTGGGCTTCCTCCTAATAAATCAATGATTATGAATAAAAGCCGGATTAACCCTGCACTCTTTCTACTATTACTCATCGTTAATTGTTCTTATCTATTTGCCCAGGCGCCTGCCCTGCCCACAACGTGGACAAAAGCGGCGATGGATGCCCCTGTACCTTTTCCGGAATACCCAAGGCCGCAGTTACAACGCAGCGATTGGATGTGCCTGAATGGTAAATGGGATTACCGGGGAGGAAATAATGTTACCAACGCACTCGATCCGGCGGAACCGGTGTCTTTTGATAATAAAGCCGAACAAATACGTGTTCCGTATTGCCCGGAATCGGTATTATCCGGCATTCAGCGTAAACAGGAGATCAATATGTGGTACCGCCGCAGTTTTGAAATCCCGGCCACCTGGAAAAACAAGCAGGTAGTTATCCACTTTGAAGCTGTGGCCCACAGTGCAACATTATTTGTGAACGGACATAAAGCGGGCACCCATGCTGGCAGCTATGATGCCTTCAGTTTTGACATAACACCCTATTTAAAAAATGGGAAAAACACACTGGTAGTTGCGGCTTATGATCTGAATGATGGCCGTGTGCCATCCGGTAAAAATGGCCCGCGCGGAGATTATACCTTCTGCTCCGGAATATGGCAAACCGTATGGTTAGAACCGGTAAATAAAACGTACATCGAGAACATCCGTTTGCTGCCCGACCTGGCTAACAACAGGCTAAAAGTACAGGTGAGCACCAAAGGTCAAGGAAAAGTAACTGCGGCAGCGCTTGATGGAAACAAGCTGGTTTCACAGGCACAATCAACAAACGGCACTTATTTTTACCTGCCCATTAAGTCGCCAAAGCTTTGGTCGCCTGACGATCCTTTTTTATATGACCTTACCATCAGCCTGGAAGATGCTCATGGCAATATTACCGATAAGGTAAAAAGCTATTTCGGTATGCGGGATATTAAATTAGGCAAGGTTAATGGCGTTAACCGGCCTTTGATTAATGGTAAGTTTATGATGCAGCTCGGGCTGCTTGACCAGGGCTATTGGCCAGACGGTATACTAACCGCCCCAACAGAAGAGGCGCTCAAGTTTGATATCCAGTTTACCAAAAATGCTGGCTACAACCTCATCAGAAAGCATATGAAAACTGAGCCGCAGCGGTTTTATTATTGGGCCGATAAACTGGGATTACTAGTTTGGCAGGACATGCCGGCAATATGGTACCAAAATGAAGATACCACCAAAACACGCACCCAATTCAGAAAAGAGCTAAAAACCCTTATTGATCAGCATTACAATTCTCCATCTATAATCACCTGGGTGCCTTTTAATGAAAACTGGGGGGCGTTTGATGTAAAGAATATTACCAGTTGGGTGAAGCAGTACGATCCGTCAAGACTTGTTAATGGTAATTCTGGTTTTAACAATAACCCGAGTTATCAGAAAGCCTATGGCGACCCCGGAAATGGAGATTATGTAGACACCCATATTTACGTGGGCCCTTATGGCGCCTCAGTACCCGACGAACACCGGGCAGCATCATTAGGCGAATTTGGCGGAGTAGGCTTGTTTGTGCGTGACCATATGTGGCCCGTAGCAAATAATGCTTACGACTATGAACCAACCAAAATGAGGTTAACAGACAGGTACGTATTTTTACTGGATGAAGTGGAACAGCTGATGAAGTACAAAGGCCTGAGTGTGGCTATCTACACGCAAACAACCGATGTAGAACATGAAGTTAATGGTGTGCTTACTTATGACAGGGCCGTTGAAAAAATGGAGATGGAAAGGGTTAAAGCAGTCAATGAAGCCGTTATCAACGAAAGTTATAAACTGACGCCTTAGATCGTTTATGACGAAAGATCCCGTTGCGGATACCTCTCATCTGCTTTCTTTTTGCGCAAATCACCTCTTGTTTTGTCGTGATCATACCCACCATAACATGTATGGTTTGCAGATATTTGTGATAGAAAGAGACATAATCAATTTTTAAACACAATTACTATGAGAAAATTAAAATTACAGGTACAAATGACCCTTGATGGGTTTGTAGCAGGGCCGGAAGGCCAGTTAGATTGGATGTGGGCTTCCGGCGTGCCGGACGAAGCCGGTATGCAGAAAGTAATTGAGCTGGCTGACAGCTGTGATACCATTTTACTGGGACGCAAGATGACACGGGAATTCATCGATTACTGGGAAAATGTAGTTGACACCCAACCCGACAGCCCGGAACAGCCTTTGGCGCAACGAATGGTAAATATGCACAAGATCGCTTTCAGCCGCACACAAACATCCATTAAAGGCAGGAATCTGGAAGTAGAAAACGGAGATCTGGCAACAGCAATACAGGCGCTTAAAGCAGAACCAGGCAAGGATATTATGGTTTATGGAGGGGCCAATTTTGTGAGTTCGCTGATAAGCCTGAACCTTATTGATGAATATTATATTTTCAGCAACCCGATTGCCATCGGGAACGGGCTTTCCATTTTTAAGGAGAAAAAACTCCTGAAATTAGAAAGCTCTACATCATATAAAGGTGGAAAAATACTTAATAAATACCTACCGGTATAGGCTGGGCTCAACTTATATCCATTCAAAAAAGTGATAGAATTACGCAAGCACAGCAGTTTAATCCCTGCTATGAATACAAAGCCCTGATAAATGACATTATCAGGGCTTTAGCATTATTCAACTCAGTAGCGCTATTCCTAAAATAGTTTTTCTTGTGGTGGTTTGACGCCTGCCAGCCTAAGATATACAGTGGTTTGCCCTCTATGATGTGTCTGATGTTCAAAAGCCTTAGCCAACGCCGTGTTTTTAGACATTTCGAAGTTTCCAAACAATTTGATGTTTTCATTCAGTTGTGCACCTGTCATCTTTTTGATGTTATCGATCACAAAGTCGTAGCTGCCCAGCACCAGTTTGGTCACATTAGCTTTGGATTTATCGCTGCTCTTTTCCAATTCTCCCTGACCAAAAGGGCTTTTCATGCCTGTAACTGCCGAAGTGAAACCATAATTGGCATCTGCCAGGTGCAATAATTGCTCCGCAAAAGACCGCATTTCGGGAGTAGGCTTTAAAGCATAACCACTATCGGGCATTGCATCCAGATATTCTTTGGTGTAAGCCTTCGCCCTTTCCCATTCCTTTACCAGATCGGCTACTTTTACCTGTGCATTGGCCAATTGACTGCCCATGATTAGGTACAGTACAACTGCTAAACTTTTAAGTTTCATAATTTTTGGTTTTTAAAGTGAGTATTTAGATTTTTCTTTTGCTTTTGATAAATTTACTCTTTTTTCAACTTTTTCGGTTTAGGATTGAATAAAAAAGCCTCACATTTTCTGTGAAGCTTTTGCTTTTAAAACCTGGTATTTTTTAAAAAACCGGTTCTCTGATTTACATCTTATTACAACAATTTGGGATTTGCCATTGGCACTCGAACCATTTTAACCTCACCTACCCTTCTGCATTTGTTCTATGGCGGCCCAACCTTCTGGCGTGATACCCATAATTTCGGTAGCTACGCCCAGCGTTTGGTAGGTATCAAAAAAAGCCATCCGTGCAATCGGGTGGTCCACTTCGCTCATGACCGCATAACCTTGTTCGCGCAGATCGTTGGTGACCTGATTGAAATCGCTAACCGGCAAACGGAAGGCTATATGCTGTATGCCGCCTGCCGGACATTTGGCAAGGTAGTCATGAAAGATGCTTTGGCCGGAAAGAGGCTGAATAAGCTCAATGAAGGTACCTCCGTTATAGGTTTGCGTAGTTAGGCAATCGCCTGCCACAACCTTGCTATAATAGGTCATGTTCAAATCCTGTGCACAGAAATGCTCCGGCTCCGGAAAGCCCGCGATGCTCAGGGCGTTCGACAGAAATTTTACGGCGACGTGGATGTCCGGGACTACCCAGCCAATTTGGGCCAGTTCAAGCCCGGCGATGGTATTGTTGATACTTTTCATTATTATTTCCCATTAGTTTAATGATAAACAAAGTTAAACCAACAAGGTACGGATATCGGGGGCAATCACGCCAATATGAGGGGCACTTTGCGACTGTTTGCATGGGAAGGTACATTGTATGGTGTGGTGATAACACCGGCCATAGGCTAAGTCCAAATAAAAAGTCCGCGGGATATGAACTCTCCGTGGACTTATACTTTGTATCAAACGTAAAAAATCTATTCCAGGTCAGGTGTTGCCATTAATTCGCAACCGGTAGCAGCGGTGATAGTTACATTATGAAATGTATATCCCCCACCATTCACGTAGCAATCAGCATAATCCTTGTCAGTTCCATCCGGAAGTACTAAATAATGAAAAGGATAGGTGCTGTCTGATGTTGTAAATGTAATATCATAAGTACCTTCAGCCACATTTCCTAAATTTTCATAACCGTCAATATTATCCCATGAGTGATAATAAGGCGTCGAAAAACTATATACCTCATGACCATTCTGGCTAAAAGTAATTATCCAGTCGGTATCACGCCAATCTTGCGACATGGTAAGGTTACAGGGAACATCAGTAAAATTTGTCGCCTTAGTAGGTGCAATATCCTCAAAGGAATAATAAGCCGTAATTGCTCCCTGTTTTTGAGCCGCATCTTTTGCCTGCACAGTTCCACATACTAACGCACATAAAATCAGTACCAAAGGCATCATTAAATTTTTCATTTTCATAATAAATTGTGTTGTTAAATTGGTTTATATACCAAATATATGCGGTTAATAAAGCGGAATTATATAAGATATTATCCTGAATATATAATATTTTACCCTTATTAAATAACACATTTTATTATGAAAATAAATAAACTTAAGCTTCCCGCAGCCTGGTTATGCCCGGCTTTAAACCTCTGCTCATATTGCAGCAGGATGCTTGTTGTAATGGATTTCTCTATTTTTTATCTTGTGTAATACAGCAAAACCACCCCACAAGGAAATGGCTTGCATTTCTTAAGCTTCAGTTGTACATTATTTTTGAGGGGGTTGAAAATGGTTTTTCCACCTCCAATAGCTACAGGGTTTATAAGCAGATAAAATTCATCAATTAATTCATGTTGAATTAACGATGATACGAACGAATCACCGCCATAAACAATCATATCTTTGCCTTTTTTCTTCTTCAAGGTTTTTATCTCATCTGTAATGTCGCCTTTTGCGATGATTGAATTGTCCCACTTACTGGTCTTCAATTTCTTTGAGAAAACAATTTTGGGTATATCATGCAATGGTCTTCCAATGTTGTAAAAGTCGTCGTTATGGTTCCCGGCTACCTTTTCCCAATACGGAATAAAGCCCTCAGCTGTCTTTCGTCCAAGTACAATGGAGTCTACTCTTTTAAGGTTATCAATACTGAAATTTGTCATTTCATCATCCCATTTGTCGCCAAGCAGAATATTCATTTGTAATTTTAATTTCCTCATGCTGATGTGTTTTAAAATTAAAGTGATATTCCAAAGATACATGCTCAAATGTAGCATAACAGGGTATAATTACGACATGATAACGTGATGCTTATGACATTTTAAGAGGTAGATTATCAAGGGTCTTATTTTCCCCGGCGGTCTGAAACTATAGACATAGTATGTCCGAAGTCAAAGACTTTCGGACATACTGGCGAATTTATATGTGTTCTATCGCTGATTTTCAGGTATTGCAATCCAATCCGCGTAAAGTGTTTCGCCCAGGGAAACCGCTTTTTCTGGCGCTAAAGTATCAGCAGTAATTAGTGCTCCCGAATATAGGGCATTGGCATCAGCTGATACCTCGTAATTTTTGTGGGTGGCCTGCAAGTATTGGTTCACCCATGCCGACATGTCGAATTTTTCGGGTCCGCCTATTTCCAGGATTTTATTAGCAGGTTTTCCTAATGCTGTTTCGGCCATAAAAGACGCCACATCTTTGCTCGCAATAGGTTGAATGTTGGCTGCGGGTACTATAACTTTCCCATCGACCATACCCATTTGAACAATACCTCCCGCAAATTCAAAAAACTGTGTGGCATGCACTATGGTATAAGGGATCCCCGAAGCCTTGATCATATCTTCCTGAACTTGTTTAGCACGGAAGTAACCGCTGTCCTGTAGTTTTTGAGTACCTACTACTGATAAAGCAACGTGATGCTGTACCCCTGCGGCTTTTTCTGCAGGCAACAGGTGTTCGTTAGCGGTTTTGAAAAAGTTCATGACCGCAACATCCTCAAAAGAAGGTGAGTTGGATACATCTACCACTACATGCGCGCCTTGCAATACTTCAGCTAAACCTTCGCCGGTGAGCGTATTGACACCATTATTGGGTGAAGCTGCAATTACCTCGTGTTCAGTTTTTTGTAATTGATTTACTACCTGGCTACCTATGAGGCCGGTACCGCCGATAACAACTATTTTCATGGCTTATATTATTTAAGGTTAATTGTATAATACAAAGATGGCCATGGTTGGTGCCGGAAAAACTTAAGCTGGTTTAAGAAATATATGCGTGCTGAAAGCCCCTCAAAGTTCTCAGCGAAACACCCATGTATGAGGCAAAAATCGGAGCGGGAATTCTTTGGATCAATTCGGGGTAAGTACTTCTGAAATAGCGATAGAAATCATTTTTTGATACGGTAGCAAACGTTTTTTGTTTATACAAGGCTGCACCATAGGCCCGCTCATGAATTTTATTGAAATACAATGCCAATAAGGGAAATTGCAACAGAAGTGTTTCGTAGTTTTCCCGGGACATACAGGTAATTTCCGAGTCTTCCATTGCAGCAATAGAATAAACGGCAGGATTTCCATCGGGAAAAGTTTTATAGTCGGTTATCCACCAATTTTCCAGTGCAAAATGTATCACCTGCTTATCTTCATTATCTTCATAAAACAGGTATAGGCAACCTTTATTAACAAAGTAAATGGTGTCGCAAATTTCCCTTTCGGTCAGGAGCAATTCCTCCTTTTTTACCGTTTTTGTTTGGAAAAACGGCGCTATTTTTTCCTGTTCTGTGGTAAAACCAGGCACAAGTTTTTGAATATGGTGATATAGTTGATCGGTCATGAATTATTTTTCCTTTTACTTTGTTTTTTCCGCAATTCGCTCAGATACTCTGGTGTAAAACCTAAAAAAGAGGCCAGCACTTTTTGCGGTAGCCGCTGTATAAACTCCGGGTATTTGGATTTAAAAAGTTCATAAAATTCATCCTTGGGCATTCTTGAAATCATGCGGACGCGAAGCAACGACGCTGCAAACGCCCGCTCGTACACCAATCTGAAATAGCTTTCAATAACCGGAAATCTCGCCAGGATCACCTCATAGTTTCGGGCAGTAATAGCCATTACCTCTGTTGTCTCCAGCGCCTGTATGGTATACGCTGAGTTATGCCCCGACCGGAAAGCGTTTAAATCTGTCATCCACCAGTTTTCCAATGCAAATTGCAGCGTTTGTTCTGCACCATTATGATCTGTAAAGAATAAACGCAGGCAGCCTCTTATCACAAAAAAATATAACAAACAACGTTTGTCTTCTTCCTGTAAAATGTCCTTTTTCTTAAATGTTTTTGTTTCAAAAAAAGGCAAAATAGCGTCGTCCCCTATTTCGCGGTTTAAGGTGATTTTTTGAATGTGTTGCGTAAGCGGATGCATTATTTATGTAAACAATATCCAAATATAAACAGCTCGCGGCAAGAATGGTCTGGCTCACCTCAAATTATGCCCATCTTGGCTACTTTTAATTAGCTAACCATGCACTTCTGTAATAGTTTTGAATAAACCAACCCAGAAAAAACATGAAGCTTGCAAAATATATCCCAGGGAGATTAATGATCGGTTTTATATCATTATTCTTTATGACCCTGCTCTCCAGGGCCCCCTTTGAAACCAATCCACAGGATTGTGAAATGACCAGCGTTGTACAAAAGAAAAAGAAAAGCGGATACATTACCGATGGAGATAATTCATCATTGCTAAATGTTTAATTTTTTAATGATCAACCATGAAAAAATTACTTTTAATTACAGCAGCATCATTTTGCACGCTTGGCGCCTATGCCCAAACCGTTACCAGCTATAATGCCACAAACGAATTAAATTGTACAGAACAAGTGTTGACACTAAAAGCAAACATACGCTCCGGCTGGCATTTGACCTCGCCCCACGTCGGCCAGGCCGGGACGTTTAAAACTTCGCCCGATGTTGTGCCACTAAATCCTTATGGAGAAAAATGGAGTATCACAGATCCTATTTTACCGGTTAAACTTGTAAAAGCATTTAACATGTACATGCCACCTGCTGAATCAGGAAGCCTTACTGGTAAATCAACCTATACCCCTTACAATTACAGTAAATTTTTTCCGCTGTCAAAAATCAATGTTGTTAGCGCTGTAAATATGTAAGAGCTTAATAACCCCGTATACTTTATAATCAAGCCCCTCTGTATATTTGCAGAGGAGCTTAATTGTTTATAAATATCTAATCAAACAAAAGACCTGCCCGTTCATCTCGGGCAGGTCTTTTCTGTTAAAGTGTTTTAAACTTACACCAGGTTAATAGCAACGTTGATATTACCATGTGTCAGTTTTGAATATGGACAAGTTTGATGTGCAGCTTCAATTAATGACTTAGCTACTTCCCTGTCTACACCGGGTAAACTTACATTTAAGCGAGCCTGAAGAAAATATTGGTCGGTAGTGTTGGCCAAATCTACTTCTGCATCAACTGCAAGGTCGGCGGGTAGTCTTAATTTCAGTTGGGCTGCTGCAATGCCCATTGCACCAATGAAACATGCTGACCAGCCGGCAGCAAACAACTGCTCAGGATTGGTACCCGGACGTGACGAACCCGGAGACGAAAGATTAATATTTAAGCGATCATCTGAGCTTTGTGCTGCACCTTCGCGGCCGCCGGTAGTATGTACATTGGCAGTATATAATACTTTTTCTACCTCGTTGATATTGGTTTGTTTGATTACGTTGATTGTATTCACTTGTGAATTATCGATTGTGTTAGTTTCCATTTTTTTAAAGTTTATTATTATTGTTTTACTTGTTGTTTGTTATTGTTGATCAAAATTACCCCTAAATCGGGCCCGGGGCAATCACTAACTATGCCAGGTGGACGATGTTAATGCCGAACCAGACATTTACCGGTCCGAACATTTTTTTGTTCAATCAACCTTTACCGGTTAGCGTAATGATTTAAACGCTGCTCTAAGTTCTTCGGCAAAAAGTTGAGGTTCTTCCCACTGTGCAAAGTGGCCTCCTTTATTTACTTCATGAAAGTAAATCAGGTTGTGGTAGCTTTTTTCGGCCCAGGTTTTAGGCGCCTGGTATATTTCGCCAGGGAAAACTGTTATGGCGGCAGGTATCGAAATATCTACAGCGTTAAAGTTGTTGGCATTGTTCTCCCAATAAAGTTGTGCACCTGATGTAGCTGTGTTGGTAAGCCAGTAAAGTGAAATATCATCAAGCATTTCATCTTTGGTAAGTGACTTTTCAGGATCGCCGCCGCTGTAGGTCCAATCGGCAAACTTATCATAATACCATGAAGCTAAACCCACAGGCGAATCGGACAGGCTATAGCCAATAGTTTGCGGACGGGTTACCATAATACCGGCATAACCACCGCCCCTTGTATATAAATTGTTAAGCGATTCGTAAGCGGCCCTCTCTTTAGCCGATAAACCAGCAGGTGCGGGGCTGCCGCTAGCCAATAATTTAGCAATATCTGGAGGTACAGTTGCAGGCATGTTAACGTGGATACCTAACAATCCGGCGGGTTTTTGAGCGGCCATCTTGTCGGCGACTACCGAACCCCAGTCCCCGCCTTGAGATACATAGGTTTTATACCCCAAGCGTTTCATTAAAACATCCCAGGCACGGGCGATATGGTCGGCATTCCAGCCGGTAGTTGTTGGTTTACCCGAAAAACCGTAGCCCGGCATTGAAGGTATAACCACATCAAAAGCGTCTTCGGCACGGCCACCGTAAGCTTCGGGGTTGGTAAGCGGTGCGATGATCTTCAGCATTTCAAATATGGAACCCGGCCAGCCGTGAGTGATAATAATGGGCAGGGCCTTTGGATTTTTTGAGCGCACATGTATAAAGTGAATGTCGAGCCCATCAATATTAGTTATAAACTGGGGTAATGCATTCAGTTTAGCCTCTGCTTTGCGCCAGTCATAACCGTTACCCCAATATTTTACCAGGGCCTGTATTTTTTCCAATTGGGCTCCCTGAGATCGATCTGTAACTGTTTCTTTTTCGGCCCAGCGTGTTGCCAAAATTCGTTGGCGCAGGTCGGTTAATGCGGCTTCAGGAATATTAACATGGAATGGACGAATTGCTTTAGAGTCCTGAACATTAGCGGTTTGAGCATTAGCAGCCGGAACAGTTTGGGCAAAGCTTGTTGCTGATAACAGGATAAAAGCGCCTGCTATGATTTTACTGGTTAGGATGTGTCTATTTTTCATTGCTTTAGTTGTTAAGTGTTTGTTATTGTTGATCAAAATTACCCCTACATCCGCCATTATTCTATCACTAAATATGGCAAGTAGACTAAGTGAATCCCAAACCAGACATTTTAAAACCTGAACACTCATCCAGTTTTTTAAACTATTTCCTGCTCTAATTTTTATTTTTACCATTCGGTAATTACAATAAGGTAAAATGACAGAGCAGTACTTAAATAACACCGAAATAAATAAAACAGTTACCATTCATGCATCGGCTTCAAAAGTATGGGATACCTTGACTAATCCCGAATTAATTAAGCGCTGGATAGTCGACGATGAAGTGGAGGTGATTACAAACTGGAAAGTTGGAAACCCGATAATTTTCCGCGGGAGCCTGCACTGGATAAACTTTGAAAACAAGGGTACGATTCAGCAATTTGAACCCGAAAAGGTTTTTCAATACAATTATTTAAGTTCGCTTTCAAACCTGCCCGATATACCTAACAATTACACCTCCATCCGGTTTGTGTTATCATCAGCAGAAGGTAAGACCGAGCTTATGTTAACACTAAGCAATTTCCCAGACGAAGTTATACGCAAGCATCTTGACTTTTATTGGAATGTTACACTTGGTATTTTGAAGAATTTGTGCGAGTTGCTCGTAAAGAAGCCCTGACGCTTTGACGTAAGGGCTTTTTGTGAATTGATTAAAGTGGCTACTCTGAAGGATTATTAAATCATACTATTCGGTTCTCAGACTTTTAATGGGGTTAACAATGGCTGCTTTGAGTGATTCATAACTAACCGTTATCCAGGCAATCAACAGAGCCGCTACGGATGCTACCAGGAAAACAACCCAGCCTGCATCAATGTGATAAGCGAACCCACTCAACCAACTGTTAACAGCATACCATGAAAGCGGCACAGCAATAACTATGGCTATTACTATTAACCTGGTGATACCTGCCGATAATAAATAAACAACGTTGAATATCGAGGCCCCTAATACCTTGCGTACACCAATCTCTTTGGTGCGCTGCTCGGCCATAAAGGCCGACAGGCCATATAAGCCAAGGCATGAAATAAAGATGGCCAGGCATGCGAATAAATTAAAGATACTGCCCATTTGCTGCTCTCCTTTATAAAGATTAGCCAGATCCTGGTCAAGAAAATCATACTTAAACGGATAGGCTGGATTGAGTTGCTTGCTTATTTTCTCTAATGCCGTAATGGTTTGCTCGGTACTTCCCGGATTTGTGCGCACCATTACAATTCCGCCGTATTTGTTAAAGCGTAAAACCAGTGGTTCAATAGCCTGCTGTATTGGTTTAAAGTTAAAATCTTTTACCACACCAATTATGGTGCCTTTGTTACCCTGAAATTCCAGTGCTTTGCCCACGGCCGCATTGGCATCCATCCCCATAACGGCAAGCATCTTTTCATTAACAACAAAGTTATTTGAATCTGCCGTGAACGAAGTTGAAAACCCACGCCCCTTCAGTACCTTTATTTGAAAAACCTTGATAAAATCTTCATTCACATCTATAGACGGGATCACCACCTGCGAACGCGGATCCTTTCCTTTCCAGTTTATATTTATCGTTCCGCTGATGAGGTTGGTGGGTAGGTCAGAAATAATTGTAAAATTACTGGTAAGCGGATTTGCTTTGAGTTCGGTTTTCAAGGCCTGCTGTTTACCCCACATATCGCCGGTCATGGGCATATACAGCAGGTTGTCTTTCACAAAGCCGGGGTTCCTGTTTTTTATAAACTTAAGTTGGTTGTAAATGGTAACCGTACCAACAAGTAGCAGTATGGAAACAATAAATTGCGTAACCACCAGCCCGTTACGGAAAATTAAATTACCGCCCATTGATTTCATATTACCCTTAAGCACCTTAACCGGGTTAAAACCCGACAGAAACAGTGCCGGATAACTGCCCGAGATGAGCCCGGTTAACAACGCTATGCCCAGCAGGCTTAACCAAAGTCTGCCATCTAAAAAGTCGATTGCAAGCTTTTTATCGGCCAGATGATTAAACATCGGAAGGCACAACCATACCACCACCAGCGCCAGCAGTAACGCGAAAAAAGAGATAAGTAACGATTCGCCCAGAAACTGGATAATAAGCTGCCCGCGTATAGCACCCGCTACCTTACGCAGGCCAATTTCTCTGGCCCTCCGCGCAGAACGTGCCGTAGCCAGATTCATAAAGTTTATACAGGCCACTATCAATATTAAAACAGCTACTATAAAAAATATGGTAACATATTGCGAATTTCCGTGCCCGGGCAGATCAACCTGTAAAACGGGATCAAGGTGAATTTTGGTTAACGGCTGCAGTTGAAAAGCTATTTTAAAGCCAGGCTGATGTGGCTTGTATATGTCATCCATCCGCCGGCCAAATTTTGACAAGGCGGCCGGGGTTGGTATAAAGCTCTTATCTAACAGCAAGTAACTATAAAAGTTAAAATTACCCCAGGTTTCAGTCTTTAAATCGTTATTGGTTTTAAC
Source organism: Mucilaginibacter sabulilitoris (assembly GCF_034262375.1). Classification (NCBI taxonomy): domain Bacteria; kingdom Pseudomonadati; phylum Bacteroidota; class Sphingobacteriia; order Sphingobacteriales; family Sphingobacteriaceae; genus Mucilaginibacter; species Mucilaginibacter sabulilitoris. The sequence goes on along the minus strand of NZ_CP139558.1, from coordinate 2,655,129 downwards.
CAGGGCGGCCATTGGTAAAATAAAATCAAACTGAAGATGAGAGTTTGACGGGATATTGGCCATAACACCGGTAACCACCACATTATCGCCATTGTCTTTACGCAGCACCTTACCAATCGCGTTTTCATCGCCGAAATATTTTTTTTCCATATTCTGCGTAATCAGAATGCCGTCTACACGATTTAACGCTGTAGAACGGTCGCCTTTAACCAGAGGAAAGGAGAATACCTGAAGAAATGAAGGATCGGCATAAAACGCGTTCCGCTCTTCAAATTTCCGGATACCTGCCTCAAGTAAAATGGTAGACTGGTGGCTCAACCTCACTGTGTTTTTTACTTCGGGCATTAATGCTTTCAGGCCTGCAGGCATACCCGCCGGGTTTACTGCCGCTTTGAAACCACTGGCATCAGCGGTAACGCGGTAAATCTGGCCGGCATTTTTGTGAAATTTATCATAGCTTAATTCATTCTGCACCCAAAGCAGTATCAGTATGCTGGCAGCCATGCCTATTGCTAAACCCGATATATTAATGATGGAATAAGCCTTATGCTTTATTAAATTCCTGTACGCTATTTTAAAGTAGGTTTTTAACATGCCTTTATAGTTTAATGTTGCCTGATTAAATGAATTAAAGGTGTTTAACACTACAATAGCCAAGAAAATGCCACATATTTAAACAATTAAAAATCAAATACTTATAAACAAATAACCCAATTTAATTGTTCGGTTTTGATACAGGGGACGTTCGTTTTCGGTTTAATGCATGAGTTGCGAATTACAAAAAATATCACCGGAAATTAAGCATTCCTGAAGAAATGTGTAAATTGTATTCAAAACCAAAAAACTTACTTATGAATTCACGTCGGGACTTTTTACAGAAAATAGGTGTGTCGGCCCTGGCCCTGCACCTGGCACCACTTGCAGGGTGGGCAAACAACACAACCAACAACGAAAAAACTTATGATGGCAAAGTATTGCGTGTAGCTATTATGGGGCTTGGGAGCTACGGAACCCGTGTTGCAGAAGCCATGCAGTCGTGTACAAAAGCAAAGCTGGTTGGTGTAATAAGTGGTACACCGTCAAAGGTTAAAGCCTGGCAAAGCAAATATGGCATCCCCGAGAAGAACTGCTACAATTATGAAAACTTTGATAACATTAAAAACAACCCGGATATTGACGCGGTATATGTGATAACCCCCAATGGCCTGCATCATGACCAGGTAATACGCGTAGCCAAAGCCGGCAAACACGCTATCAGCGAAAAACCAATGTCAGTAAATGCCCAGCAGGGGCAGGAAATGGTTGATGCCTGCAAAAAAGCAGGTGTAAAACTGCTGGTTGGCTACCGCATGCACTTTGAACCCAAAACACTGGAGGTTATCCGGATGAGGCAAGCCGGCGAGTTTGGCAAGATCATGTTTTTTCAGGGGCAATGCGGCTTTACCATCGGCGACCCTACCCAATGGCGGTTAAATAAACAACTGGCCGGCGGTGGAGCTATGATGGATATTGGGATTTATGCCATCAACGGTTCGCGTTATATGACAGGCGAGGAGCCTATATGGGTTACCGCGCAGGAAACTAAAACCGATCATGAGAAATTTAAAGAAGGCGTTGATGAAACCATCCAGTTCCAGTTTGGCTTCCCGAGTGGTGCGGTAGCATCGTGCCTGTCAACCTATAACATGAATAACCTTGACCGTTTTTTCCTTGACGGTGACAAAGGCTTTGCGGAATTACAGCCTTCTACAGGCTATGGCCCTATACAAGGTCGCACACATAAAGGTGAACTTACTCAACCTATTACGACCCACCAAACCGTACAAATGGATGAATTTGCGGGTATCATATTTGATAACAAGAAACCAGTTGTACCGGTAGATGGTGAAGAGGCTGTAAAAGATTTGAAAATTATTGACGCGATATACCAAGCAGTAAAAACCGGAAAAAAGGTAGATATCAAACTTTCTTAAAAACATAAAGGGCGGTAGTTTAAAACTATCGCCCTTTACATATTACTCCTACTCGCTCCTGAGGCTTTTTACCGGGTTTATTAAAGCCGCTTTTATACTCTGATAACTTACCGTAAGTAAGGTGATCAGGATAGCGCCTGCTGCCGTTACCGAAAATATCCACCATGAAAGCTCGGCGCGGTAAGTATAATGCTGTAACCAGCCACGCATAAAGTAATATGCCACCGGCATAGCTATAAACAATGAAATAATTACCAATAACACAAAGTCACGCGACATTAAGCGCCATAATCCAAACACGGTTGCACCAAGCACCTTACGTACGCCAATCTCTTTGGTGCGTTGCTCGGCCATGAAGGAGGCCATACCAAACAGCCCCAGGCAGCTAATGAAGATAGCCAGTGTGGCAAAGCCGCTTGCAAGTTTACCAATACGTTCTTCTGTAGCAAACTTTTTGGCATACTCATCGTCGGCAAATTTATAGGCGAACGGAACAGCAGGCGAATACGTCTTACAAACAGCAGCTATTTTATTAAGCGCTTCATGAGCGCTCACGTTTGGATTAATCCTGATAATGATATCGTCAAACGGTCCCTGGCCAATACGGAAAAAAGTTTGCTTAACCGGTTCATAAGGCGATTCCATCACCATATCCTTTACCACACCAATTACCACCATATTCCGTTTACCAATCGTCACGGTTTCGCCAACCGGGTTTTTTAGGCCCATATATTTTACGGCAGCCTGGTTAAGTACTATAGCTGCGGAATCAGAAAGGAAATTTGCCGAAAAATCCCTGCCATCTGTAAACTGCCAGCCCACTGTTTGACCATATTGTGATGTTACATAGATGTTGCCAAAAAAAGAGCTCATAGATGGGTCTTTTCCCCTCCAGTTTACATCCCCCCTGTTATTGTATACTCCAGTTGTGGGACTCGACGCCTCTGTTACCTCAGTTACAGCCCCTGATTTAAGCAAATCTGTTCTAAACGCGTCAAAATGCTGGTGCAGGTCGTCGTTAGTTACTTCAATATTTACCAGCCCGTCGCGGTTGTAACCTACCGGTCGGTTTTGTGCAAATTGTATTTGTTTAAACACAATGATGGTACCGATAATTAAAACAACTGATACCGTGAACTGAACTACCACCAGCACCTTGCGCGGAATAGCAGCCAGCGGCCCTGCTTTAAAAGCTCCTTTCAGTACCTTAACCGGGTTAAATGATGAGAGGTATAAAGCCGGGTAGCTACCGGCAATCAACCCGGTAAATAAGGTAAATCCTACGCTCATTATCCAGAATAAAGGGTTATTCCACAAAATAGCCAATTGCTTACTAGCTATATGATTAAACCAGGGCAGCGCAAGCTGTACCAGCAGTACAGAAAACCCAAATGCCAGCACAGCTATAAGCAAAGACTCACAAAAGAACTGACTGATCAGCTGCCCCCTTAATGAGCCAACGGCCTTGCGTATACCAACCTCCTTTGCTCTTTTTTCGCTGCGGGCGGTACTTAAATTCATAAAGTTGATGCAGGCCAGTAATAAAACAAATATGCCTATAATACCAAACAGCCAAACATACTGAATAGCGCCCCCCGTATTAACACCATTTTTAAACTCCGAATATAAATGCCACTTACTCATGGGTTGCAGAAACATGAGCGGCTTAAATTTAATATCCTCACGGCTCATATGGTTAAGCTTTATATTCTTTATTTTTTGAGAGAGCGCAGACATGTTGGCATGGTCGGCAATTTGCACGTACATCAACAGGGAATTATCTCCCCAGTCGGTCAATGACCTTTCATTGCCCGGAGCGTGAATGTAATAATCCCACGGACCTATAAAACCTAATTCATGCAAACTGGTATTGCCCGGCAAATCTTCATAAACACCCGAGATATTAAAGGAAGCCTTATTATCGAGTTTCACAATTTTGTTTATGGGATCGGCGTCACCAAACAATGCCTTAGCTACCGATTGGGAGATGAGTAATGCGGAAGGCCCCTTTAAACCGCCGCGGGACCCCTTCAGCATATTCAGCGAAAATATTTCAGGTGCCTCGGCGCCCATAAAATTACCCTTGTAGCTTATATTTTTTTCACCAACGGTTAAGATGTGTTTCTCCGCCCATGACGAGAGGGCTATATGCTTAAAATCGCTGCCATAGCTCTTTCGTAACTCGGCATCAAGAGGCAGGGAAATGGTATTCCCCGTATTTACCGAGCCATTAAAAGTTTCGTGCTGCATCACCATGGCAACGCGATCATAATTCTGGTGATACTTGTCAAACGAGAGTTCGTCCCATATCCATAAACCAATCAGCATGGCAACGGCCATTCCGGCGGCAAGCCCGCCAATATTTATTAACGAAGAAGCCTTATTTTTAATGAGGTTTCTCCAGGCAATTTTGATATAGTTCCTGATCATAAAGCTATATGTTATGTGCGGTTGAAAATTTAATTAACAGTACATAAGCAATATAATGCCAATTTTATAACAAACTGACTATCAAAATTTTAATATCAATTTATAGATTCAAATTGTATCAAAAACGAACGATAGGCGTTCGCTTTTGAAGTTACAAAGAGGCTTGTATATCAGCACGTTCCCATAAACAAGAAAGCCATTCCGCTATGCAGAATGGCTTTCTTGTTTAGTACAGTATTATTGTTAAAATTTATAAGCAAAGCTCAGGGCAAAATTGCGTAACTTTTGCGGGTTTACCGACCAATAACCAATATAATAATGCTTATCGGTGATATTGTTTAAGTTAAATGTAACCCGGTATTTATCGGCATTATAAAAAACGCTGGCGTTGAGCAGGGTGTAGCTCGGCAAATCAAATACACCGGTAAGGCTATTATCAATTACCCGGTATTTACCAGCATAGTTGCCTCCTACCCCTAAACCAAAGTTCTTCAAATCACCTTTCACAAACTTATAAGTTGCCCAAAGGTTTGCCTGGTCCTGCGGACCCTGGCCACCCGGCGCACGGCCCGGCTCATTATAAAAATCGGTTGCATCACCCTCAACTACCTTGTTTGAGTTGTGGCTATAGCCGGCAAGCAGGTTTAAGCCTGGTGCTGGGTTAGCATTGGCATCTATCTCAAAACCTTTGCTCCGCACAGCTCCACCCTGAACCGAGCTGCCATTTTGAGTGCTATATACCCTGTCGCTTACCTTAATGTTATAATAAGATACAGTAACGTTTAGCTTATCAGAAAGTAAATTGCTTTTCACACCAAACTCCCACTGGTTGGCATGCTCGGGTTTAAATGACTGCACGCCTACAAAATTATTTTCGTCATCAAATACCTGCGATGGCGCAATGTTGACGAAGGCATTCATGTAGTTTGCAAAAATAGATACCTTATCCAGCACAGGCTGATAAACCAGACCAAGCTTTGGCGAAAAAGCGGTTTGGTGATAATCATCTGTAGGATCGCTAACTTCTCCTTTTGATACAAAATGATCGCCTCTTAAACTTAACATGGCCATTAAGCCAGGTGTGAAATTGATAACATCTGATACGTAAACGCTATATATACTATTGCTTATATTACTTTTAGTCCCCTCGGTAGCGGCTAATGCATCATCAACCAACGATCTTGTTAAATGTATCGGAGGTGTTGTGCCCGAAGTATCCGTATATTCCACTTCTGCCTGTTGTGGTGTTACGTGGCGAACGGAAGCCCAGCCAGACCCGTTATCAGCAACGTTACGGTTAAAATAATCAAGCCCCACCAGTAAACGGTTTCTAAGCTTTCCCATGTGGAAATCGCCATTAAAATTTTGTTGAACATCAATGGTACGGGTTCTTTGCTGCTCGTTATGAAAATACTGATTAAAATAGTTGTCGCCATATTCATCATCCCATATATAAGTATAATATCCATCTGATTTTACAGTTCCCGCAGAAAATACGGTTTGGGAGTTCCATTTACTGCTCATTTTATACAGCATTTGCGCCTGCACATTAAACCTTGGATTTTTGATTGGCAGGTCATTACTCATGAATGACTCCCTGTAATTAAGATTGAGCTCCTCAACGTTTTTATAAAGCAATGGATTCACCCTGTCGGAATGAAAGAAAATGGGGTTAACTGCCCGTTTTTCTTTCAGCACCTCCGCCAAAACCTGGAATGACAGTTTATCGTTAACCTCGTAAGTTATAGCCGGTGCTATGAAAAATGACTTCTTAAAACCTGCATTTTGAAAGCTATTTTCAGTTTGATAGGCTGTATTAAGCCGTAATGCTATCTTTTGCTTTTTACTTAAAGGCGTGTTAATATCGGCAGTTACCCTGTTTAAGCCATAGCTGCCTACGGTATAGGCAACCTCTCCGCCAAAATCAAAATAAGGTTTTTTGGTAATGGTGTTTATAACACCGCCGTAACCATAAAAGCTGGCGCCAAACAAAGTAGCTGATGGGCCTTTTATAACCTGTATCTCCTCTACATCGGCCAGATCAAGGTTACCGCTGGTTAAGCCGGGTAAACCATTAATGAGGGATGGCTGCGCATCAAAACCACGCAGCGCGAAATAAGAACCGCCATCACCTGCCCTGCCGGTTGATTCCCAGGTCCTGTTAATTCCGGGAACATTCCGCAATGCGTCGTCATAGCTGGTAATCCCTTGCTGCTTTATTATTTCTGAAGATACCGAGTTGTATACCTGTGGGTTCTCCAGGTTTTTAAGTGGCATTTTGGCCACAAAGGTGTTTATCTTTTTTGATTTTTTGGTAGATACGATAACCTCCTGCAATTGCGCGGAGTTTTCTTTCATCACAAAATTTACCGTTTTGGTTTCACCAGGCTTCACGTCAACTGATTGCTCCTGCTTGCCGAGCCCAATGAAGGAAGCTACAATAGTGTATGAACCGGGCGTGATGTTTTTAATCTGGTAGTTACCGCCTTTGTTGGTAAGCGCCCCCTTAGCAGTACCTTTAACGCTTATACCAACCAATTCGGCAGGTTGCCCATCTGCTGTTTTTACGGAACCTGTAATGCTCCCGTTTTGTGCAAATACTGCAGATGCTGACAGAAAAACCAAGGCTATACAATAGGTAATTTTTTTAATCATAGTGTGTTGGGTTAATTCGCCGCTAAATTATTATTTAAAACGATTCTAAACAATATTATTTTAAATCAGTCTAAATAAGGGATAATTATATAGTCCTTATGAACGAATTAATTTTTCTGCTTGCAGAATATGCTTTTCTGCCTATATTTGCACTCCCAACGCGAAAGTAGCTCAGTTGGTAGAGCACGACCTTGCCAAGGTCGGGGTCGCGAGTTCGAATCTCGTCTTTCGCTCAAAGCCCTTCCTTCAAAAAGAGGGGCTTTATTTTTAAATTGGCAAACGCCGGCTCAGATGGTGGAACTGGTAGACACGCAGGACTTAAAATCCTGTTCCCGTAAACGGAGTGCGGGTTCGATTCCCGCTCTGAGTACAGAAAAAGTTAGGTAATACCGAACTTTGCTGCAATTATTTAAAAACCTCTTTACAACGATGTAGAGAGGTTTTTTTCTTTTTTTCAAATTGAGAAAAGAATTCGATTGAAAAACGAACTAATTAACGAATATTGGATGTTCGCGCTGACAAAGACTTCATAGTAAGGAAGGCTGCTTATAAATACCAAAAGTATGGATTGCTAAACATGCCTTGCCTGATGTGATTCGTAACCTGACTTTTGATGCTGTTACCGGTTTAAATTTTATAAGCCATTTATAACCTATGGACTGTTTCCCTGTTGCCTCCGGAATAGGAGTCCAGTTTTTTCCGTCAGAGGAATAATCCACAGACCAGCCTGTTGTACGGTGACCTAATTCAATAACCTCCTGTAACATCAGCACATCAAATGTCTTTTTTTTGCTAAGGCTGAAAGTTATGGTATCTGTAGCTGCATTATCACTTGTAGCATAATAAGTACTCTCACTATTATCAACCATATTGCCCGGTTTATAATTACCGCCGCGCTGATGAAGCGACTTGATAACGGCGCCAGCTGCAAGGTTGTTTTTAAATGTACTATTGATTAAACGGTGCAAGCTATCGGCTCTTACCGAATCAATGGCAGAGATCAGCCCTCGTTTATCAGGCGGGAAATTTAATAACAGCACACTGTTGCGGCCAACGGAGTTGAAATAAAGGTCCCATAAAGCAGCAACGCTTTTAACATGCGCATCTTCCTCTTCATGATAAAACCAGCTTGGGCGAATGGATACATCCACCTCTGCGGGTACATACGCCGAGCCATCAATTTCACCGTGGTTTAGTTGCGTAATATGCGCTGCCTCCTCCCGGATAGAAACCGGATTAATGGTTGACCAGCATGGATCTCCTGATAAGCCCGATTCATTGCCCATCCAGCGACAGTCGGCGTAGCGGTATGAGTTTTTTGTCCCAAAAACAACACAGTTGGGTTGCAATTTGCGTACGGTATCGGCCCAGCGATCATAAAAAGTTGATGTAATTTGATCTGCACCTGCCCCATCCCACCATATTTCCCATATAGGGCCATAGTTTCGTAGTAGTTCCGATAATTGATTTGCATAATAGTCGCTATAATCGGGTGTTCCATATCTTGAATCGTGCCTGTCATGAGGGCCCAAATATATTGCCGCTTTTATCCCCGCGGCCTTACAGGCATCGGTAAATTCCCTTACAACATCACCCTTACCACCTTTCCAGGGGCTATTTTTTACTGAATAATTGGTATGTGCGGTAGGCCAGTTGCAAAAACCATCAGCATGCTTGGCAACAAAAATGGCCGTCGTAATTCCGGCACCTTTAAGTACGCTCGTCCACTGGTTACAGTTTAATGCTGTAGGGTTAAATAGTTGAGGGCTTGCAGTACCGTCGCCTTCGTTAACATTGGCAAACGTATTCATCCCGAAATGAAAGAAAGCGATGATCTCACGATGATACCATTCAATTTGCCTGGCATTGGGTACAGGGCCAACAGGAGCCGGGGCTGTTTGTGCATTAACTGCTGCAGGTATTAAAATACAGGCTATTGCAATTAAGCCAAACCTTTTTTTTATTTCAGTAATTACTTGTTTAAATTTCATATGGATTGATAATTAAGAAAATTGAATTAAATGTGTTTTTATCATTTTATTGTACTCCTCGCATATTCATCAGCAGTGCCTTCAATTGGCGTATAAGGCCTGATACTAAAAGAAATGTTTGCGGGGTCGGCCGGTATATAATATTGCGGCAGTGATATAGGGCCACAACTGGCATTGCCTATGCCCAACTGTTTATAATCCAGGCTTAATACGGTTTCTTTACGTGGTCTTAACTGGTATAAATGTTCAGCTTTAGCTAAATCCTGATCTGTGTAGTGCAGTGTGGTAAAATTCAGCTTACCATTGGCAACTATCTCTACACCGGTATTTTCATTATCAGTTATCTTAAGCCAGTGTACATCCTCGCGGTTGCCCATCCCTTGTGGCCGTTCGTAGGGTTCTGTCATTTCAGTTACCGTCTTTTGATATTGTCCAAAATCAGCCGACTCTTTGCGGTCCGAATAATTTTCATGTGGGCCGCGGCCATACCACTCCACCTGTTCCAGACCTTCATTTAAAAACATCCGCAAACCCAGGCGCGGAATATCCAGATCATTTTTACCGGGGTTAAACTTCGCTTCTACATTTATAAACCCATTGCCATAAACAGTATAAGTTATTGTAGTTGTTACCTTAAACCCTGATCGCGTTACCGCATCGGTAACAGTGGTAATTTGCACCCGCTTATCATCGGTTTTATCTAATCCGAAACTTTTCAGGGAATATCGCAAACTGTCATAGCCTGCTTTCATCCATTCAATATATGGGCCGCGTTCCTTTGCGCGATCATTATCCATCCGGGCACGATAGAGGTTAAACGCAGGGCCGTTTTGAGCCTTACTTATAATAGTTTTATCACCGTAAGTGAGGGTAGATATCGTTCCTGTTTGCTTATCAAATGCTAATTCAAAGGCCTTGCCTTTAATGTTTAAATTTTGAGCGTTGTTAGTTAGTATTAAGGCCGGCAGCGAAGCTGCATTGATTACCGGAGCTACCGTCTGTTCAAAAGGCATAGCCATTTGCTGCCATGCTACTATATGCCCTTGCTTAGCCCATAAATTATCCTCCTGAAGCTTAAAAGAGACGGTTAGCCAATATTGCGCACCTGCAAGCAGAGATGGCTTTTGATACGGAATATCAATTACCGCTGTTTGTCCTCCCGGAAGATTTAAAGCCGGCAGGGTGCCTGTTTGAACCACTTTGCCATCTTCGGTCAATGTCCAGGTGAGGTCAAACTTATTTAAATTGATAAAGGCGTATTTATTAGTAATACTCACCTTGCCCTGCAACAGGTTTTCGGCTTTGATGTTTACATACTGGTATATCTTTTTTACCTCTTCTATTTCGGGTTTTATCTGCCTGTCTGATGTGATCAACCCTTTGATACTGAAGGTACTATCGGTGGGTTTATCATCAAAATCGCCGCCATAGGCAAAAAAGGTTTTTCCAGATGTATCCCCTGGGATGGTTTTATTTACCCCTTGGTCTACCCATTCCCAAATGCAGCCGCCTATTAAACGTTTGTGCGATTCGATGGCATCCCAGTACTCTTTAAGATCGCCGATGGCATTGCCCATAGCATGAGCATATTCACACATAAAAAAGGGCTTGGGCGATTCTTTTTCCCCTTCCTTAGTCAAATCGCTTATCGAAGGGTACATGCTCGATTCAATATCAGCCAGATCATTCTGACCTTCGTAATGAATGGGGCGTGATCGGTCAAGTGCCAATATAGCTGCCCGGCCGGCAACAAAATTCTCTCCTCCCCATGATTCATTCCCCATTGACCAAATGATTACAGAAGGATGATTTTTATCCCGTTCTACCAGGCGTACTTCACGATCAACATAAGCCGGTTTCCATTTGGGGTTTTTAGTAAGCTCATCGCCCATTCCGTGAGTTTCGAGATTAGCTTCGTCGATAACATATAAACCATATTCATCACAAAGCTTGTACCATGCAGGATCGTCCGGATAATGACAGGTACGTACCGTGTTGATGTTATATTGCTTCATCAATTCAATATCGCGGATCATGGTAGCCATAGGTACGGTTTTGCCATATTTGGGGTGTACTTCGTGCCGGTTTACGCCTTTAAGCAATATGGGTTTACCATTTACAAACAAGCGGCTATCCTTGATCTCCACTTTACGGAAACCAAAATCCGATGACAATACTTCTTGTATCGCCCCACTTTTATTCTTAAGAGTAAATACTACTTTATACAGGTTTGGCTCTTCGGCAGACCAAAGCATAGGATTATTTATCCGGCCTTGCAATTGATAGCTTTTTTCGGCGCCGGCATTGATGGCGGCAATATCCTGCATAATAAAGGCCGATCCGTTTAATAATGTACCATCGGGTTGGTAAATGGCCATCTCCAGGCTGCCCGCGGCAGCCTTTTTCCCGTAGTTGTGTAGTGCCGCTTTTACTGAAAATTTAGCCGAAGTAAAATCCGCCGATAAATCCGACAGCATAAAATAATCGCGGAGGTGCAGTTTTGGCACAGCATACACAAATACGCTCCTGAATATCCCGCTGAAGCGGAACATATCCTGATCTTCGAGATAGCTGCCATCACTGTATTTATACACCTCAACCGCGATCAGATTTTTACCAGGTTTTACGTATTTGGTGATGTCAAATTCGGCAGGGCTCATACTGTTTTGGCTGTAACCCACTTTTTGCCCATTTACCCAAATGTAAAAGGCGCTTTGTACGCCGTTAAAATGCACAAATATCTGCCTCCCATCCCAATTGGCGGGTATATCAAAATTGCGTCGGTATGATCCTACCGGGTTAGGTTCTTTGCTTACCGTCCAATCGGCCGGTGCAGGGTTCATCACTTTGGGTGGGTTTGTTTTAAACGGATAGGTAATATTGGTATAGATGGGCGTTCCGTAACCTTGCATCTCCATATTACAGGGTACCGGGATGGTTTTCCAGGCAGTATCATCAAAACTCTGCTGATAAAAATTTATTGGCCGTTCTGATGGCTGTTTTACCCAATTAAATTTCCATTGTCCATCCAGGCTCAAATACCAGGGCGATACTTCGGGAATGTTTCTTAAAGCCTGCCGCGCACTGGCATAAGGAATGTAAGTTACATGTGTAACCTCTTTATTAATACCAAAAACCTGTTCATTCTCCCAATCAGGCGTTTGGCTATAAGTTCTATTTAAGCCGATTAAAACAAAACAAAACGTCAGTATTTTTTTAAAATCCATTGGAATAAATGATGTTAATAATTGAATGGCGCTTGTTTATATTATCTGTACGAGGGTACTGGTATAACATAAACCATTGGGGTTCTTGAAAGTAAATATTGATCTGATGCCACCGGTCTTAACAAATCCATTCATGTAAGCTGGATTCGCTTTCCGATCAGGTTAAAGTTTTTCAATTGGCTTGTTCAATAACCCCAGCCTTACCTTAAAACGGGTAAGGCTGGGGTTAAACAGATTTAACTTTACTCGTAACCAGCGGTTGGTATTACCAGCCTGGGTTTTGTTTCAAATTGGGATTTAGCGTTAGCTCCTGTATAGGTAAAGGATATAAGTATAATTTATCGCTCCAGGTACGTGTAAAACCTGGGTACACCCTTATATAATTATTGGCATCAACCACTATACTGCCCACCTGATCCGCCGGATATTGTGCCCTTAGTGCCGGTGTAAGTTTCATGCCTAAAACTGTTTCGGGATTGTTGATGAGTGTACCTGCGTGCCACCTGTGCAGGTCATCAAAACGGAAACCTTCAGCTCCTAATTCAATACGTCTTTCCCTCCTTATTTCATCTATCAATACCGGCAAAGCAGGAAAATCAGATCTAGGGTCCTTAACCAGCGTAGCAATGACCATGTGCGGCATACCCACCCTGTCGCGCAGCTTATTGATAGTGTTATCTAATACTGTTTGGGTGCATAGGCCCAATTCAGCTTTCGCTTCGGCTTCTATCAGCAATGTTTCGGCATACCTAAAAATAAACACATCAAATGTTGACTGACTGGCATTCCACGCAGCCAAACTTGATGAACGACCTTTGATAGGCTGATAACCAGTTGAAGTAACCGAAGTACCGATACGTGGCAGCGTTATAAGATCGCCATTCAAAAAGTCGAACCCTCTTGTTGCTATCTGTTGTTTATAGCGTGGGTCGCGGTTTGTGGCTTCATCATCAGGTGTATTATCCCCTTTGTATAATGGACTAAGAGAGGTTGGCTTCCCATCCGTACATAAGAACGACCGTGCAAAGTCCTTACTGTAACCATCGCCTGCTTCGCCCAATTGCCTGTCGAAATTATTTGTTAATACCGTTGTAAGGTACCGCATAGGCATAATAGCTTCGGGATTACCTTTTAACTCATCCTGTATAAACAGGTTATAATAGTCGGTTTGCGGTTTTCCGGTGCTATAAATATCAAACTGACCTGAGTTCATGATCTGCTCGGCCGCGTCAGTAGCCTGTTGTAAATAAGTGGCCTCATCACCTACTCCAAAATACTTGCGGTAAGTTCCTTCCCATAAACAAACACGGGCTTTTAGGGCAAGTGCACAGTATTTATTCAGGCGCCCGTCGGCAGCTTCAACCGGCAGGTGCGCAACAGCAAAGTTAAGATCCTTCAGTACCGAGTCCATTACTTGTTTGTGCGGCATCCGGGTACCATACAAAACACTTTTTGAGGTATCGGTAATATATTTGTTTACATAGGGTACATCACCAAAAGTTTTCACCTTTTTCCAGAAATCATTTGCCCTGAAAAACAGTGTTTCGCCAACGTATATATTTTTTATATCATCGCCTATAGTTGCCCTTGAATAATTGGCCAGGAAAAAATTACAAGTACGTATAAAGCCAAAATCCCATTGACCTCCTGTTGTTGGAACGGTATAAGTGCCCGCCAAAAAAGAGTTCATTGATAAATTGGCTTTATCATCAGAATCATCGTCCTGGTTCACAAAGTTTTGTACAGGCAAATTTGGACCTGAATAATACTGATTGCAATATACCTGCAGGTCGCTCTCGTTTTTAAAGAAATTTTGCGGACTGATATCGCTCAGCGGACTGCGGTTAAGAAAGCTATCCTTTTTGCATGAAGCAAAAGCTATCAATGCAAAAAATATCATGTATATAATGTGTTTAGTTTTCATTTTATTAATGATTATATTTTTTAATATTTTTATAAAGTAGCCTGCAAGCCAAAAGAAACTGACTTGTTTATAGGATATGTTTGAAAAATATTGTTACCATTGATTTGGCCATTGGTAGCAATTTCAGGATCATACCCTTTAAAAAGGGAGGTGATAGTGAAAAGATTAGCACCGGTTACATACACCCTTAGCTTTTTAATGCTTAACTTGCTTAGCAGTTGATTGGGAAGTGTATAGCCTAATGTTAATTGTTTGATCCTGGCATAAGCTGCACTTTGCAAATACTTTGTTTGTGTCAGTTGATTTCCGGAACCATTAAACCGGGGGCGCGCGAAATATGCATTGGTGTTTTGAGGCGTCCAGTAATCTGTAGCGTACTTATAAGGCAGGTTCCATTCATTCCCCTGAAATGCGTAGAATACATAATCAGTTGGTGCAAAATCGGCTTTTAATACCCCCTGAATAAATGATGTAAAATCAAAGTTTTTGTAAGTCAGGTTCAAATTAAAACTAAACCGGTACCGAGGTGTATTGTTACCAATGATTTTTTGGTCACCCGGATCGGTAAGTGTGCTACTGCCCCTGCTTATTTTTCCATCATGGTTCAGGTCGGCATATTTTATATCCCCGGCAAGCCAGGTATAACCTGCTATGGCCGAATTATCAACCTTTGCCGCTTCCGCATCTGTTTTATAAAAGCCTTCAGTTACAAATCCCCATATATTGCCTATTTTTTTCCCAGAATAATATGTATCATCATCAATACTAAGATTAGGATTAAGATCATACTTGGTGATAGTGCTTGAAGCATCAGACAGGCCAAGCGTTACATTATAAAACAACTGATTGTTAAACATGCGATCTTTCCAGCTTACGCTTAATTCCCAGCCTTTGGTACGCAGGTTGGCGGCATTCTTTAATGGGGCGCCGGTTCCTAAAACAGCTGGTAAGGGCTGTCCGTTAACCAGCATATTTTTAGTGTCGGTTATAAAATAATCAAAACTACCACTTAGCCTGTCATTCAACATGGCATAATCAAGCCCGATATTTTTGGTTTGTACCTTTTCCCAGGTAAGATTATTACTTATTAGCCCGGGGGTGCCAACCGTTACGCCCGGCTGATTATTGAATAAATAATCTACCGTACCGGCTCCCTGTGTAGCGATATAAGGATATTGTGCTCCGGATGATATGTTCCCCGATTGGATCTGTATCTGTTGATTTGGCAATTGCCCGTAAGAAGCCCTTAATTTTAACTCATTAATTATATTTTTAGATCCCTGCATAAAAGATTCTTCAGCAATGTTCCAGCCCATTGACACCGATGGTGAAAATGCATAGCGGTGATCGGCCGGGAAACGGGAAGTACCATCATATCTGCCGTTCACTTCTAATAAATACCTTTTATCATAAATATAATTCAATCGAAAAAAGGAACCGATCAGCGCCGATTGGGTTTCTGTTCCGCCTACAACGGGTTTTGGGTCGTTATTGGTTCCTATAGCCGGTAAGGTAGGGTCTATGAGGTTTCTGGCAGTAGCATTGCTTAGTACATAGTGAAAATATTCCTGATTATAACCCGCCAGTGCTTTAAAATAGTGTTTTGCATTAAATGTATTTTCGTAGGTAGTATAGGCATTAAAGGCATTATAGTTATCATTATGCCTGTATTCGGATACTCTTGACGGGTTAGTATGAGGAAACACGTTCAGGAAAGCGCCATCAACGCCATATTCATTAAATGGGATAAGCTGCAATCTGTCAAAAGCGGTAAAGCTGTTCCAGGTATAATCAGACGTTATGGTCAAGTGATCAACAGGTTTTAAAATAACACGACCGGTTGTCCAGAAATCATTTTGCGACTCAATGTCCCTGCCGTTCTGCGCGATTACAGCTACCGGGTTGGTGTAATTCCCCTGTCCTGAATAATGACCATCCGGGTTATAAACCGGCATTAACGGACGAAGATCAGTGGGAATCCAGGCGCCTCCCTGGTTGGATTGATTTGTGTAAGCGCTTTGGTTATTATCTGTATGCGTCATGGACATATTCAAATTGAATGTAAGCCATTTGGTGACATCTGAATTTACCTTTAAGGTTGGCGTATATCTTTTGTACACCTGATTGGCCACTTTCTCTAAACCATCCTGTGTAAAATACCCCATGTTGGCGGAGTAGGTTGTTTTTCCCTCGCCACCCGAAACTGACAGATAATGCTGCTGTTGCGGGGCCCAACCAGGGTAAAGTACTTTGATCCAATCGGTATTACCTACGTACCTGTACCGCAACGGGTTACCCGGATCTACGTATGCCGACGGGTTATGAGCAGGATCTTTGAAATAGGCCGAGATCATGGTTGAATCCTGCGTTGTAAATGGCTCACTTGAGGTATATCCGCCGCTTTTTGCTCCTGTTCTTTGTGCGCTGTTAAAAATATCAATATATTCCTGTGAGTTAATATAAGATGGCATTTTGGTGGGTCTTGATGTAGTATATGAACCCGAGTAGCTTACCTGCATTGCTCCTTTTTTACCATTCTTGGTGGTGATCAGGATAACTCCATACGCCGCACGGCCGCCGTAAATAGCAGCTGATGCAGCATCCTTTAACACCGTAACGTTTGCCACATCATTCGGATCAATCAGGTTAGGATCACGCTGCACTCCATCAACCAGCACCAATGGCGCTGAGCTCGAATTTGCGCCAATGGTTGTATAACCTCTGATATTAAAGCTTGATCCGGTTCCGGGTTGTCCGTTATTGACGTTGACATTCAAATTGGGAATAAGACCGTTTAGCCCATCACCAAGATTTACAATCGGGCGGCTATCTAATTTTTCGCTTCCAACACTCGCAATTGCCCCTGTCAGATTTACTTTTTTTTGCGTACCGTAACCTACCACAACTACCTCACTCAGATCCTTTAATGAGGGTTCCATGGTTATATTGATAAGCTGGGTATTATTGATAGGCACTCTGCCTTTTTTATAGCCGATAAAAGAAAACAGTAATGTTTGTTTGCTATCAGCGGTTATATTGTAATGTCCGCTATTATCAGTAAACACTGATTTACCTGTTTCCTCGATCGTTATCGTAACACCAGGCATAGGTTCTCCCTTTTCGTCGGTAACCGTACCACTCACCGTAATCGGAACAATGGTAACAACCTGTATTTTATCCTTTTCTTTTATCACTACCGTATTATTGGTAATGGTATAAGTTAGCCGCTGATCTGAAAAAGCTTGGTCGAGTGCCTGCCCTATAGTACCGTCATTTACATGAATATTGACGGGTTTGGCGTCTTTGAGCATACCTTCAGTATACAAAAAATTATAACCGCTCTGTTTCTTGATCTCTTTAAACAACTTTTTTAAAGACACATTATTTTCAGAAAGATTTATCTTTTGTGCATAGGTCGTGGCGCTGACCTGCATAATGGCGACTATAATAAAAAACGTAGTTATTTTCATAACTAATAAAAACTTTTTAGGCAGCCACAATTTTGGCATACCTGTATTAAAAGCAGATATTTTCATACTTTTGTATGGTTTGGGTTAAACATGATTTTATTGACCTATAATTATTTTTTCTCTCCGTCGACTGACGGACAGGAAGGGTTAACTCAAGCTTTTTGCGTGAAGATGGTGGTACATCTTCACGTTTTTTTTGAGACCCTTTTTCTGTGGTTAGTACTACGTTGGTAATGTCTTCCTCATAAGCATTGGGTTTTTAAGTTTATAATTGGCGAATGAACTCTAATTGGTTTTATTTTGATACTATAATTTTTCTTCCTTCAATTTTAAAATGAACTTTTCCGGTTAACTGTAAGATTTTTAACACTTCTGATATATTATTAAACCGGGAAACCGAGCCCCCAAAAATATCATCAGGAGCTGTGCCATTATAGGTTATATCAACATCATACCATCTTGATACCGTGCGCATAATGTACTGTATATTATCACCTTCAAACACAAACTGTCCGTTAGTCCATGCTACTACTCCATCGGTTTCTACCTGGTTCACAGCAAAGGTCTGGGCATTGAAAACGCTCTGTTGACCGGGTTGTAAAAAATGCGCTTTATTTAGGGCGTTGGCAGTTACTTTAACCTTACCCTCTAAAAGTGTGGTTTTAATTGCCGGTTCATCTTTGTAGGCATTGATATTAAAATGTGTTCCTAATACCTCAACGGTTTGTCCGTTGCTGCTTACTTTAAATGGTTTTGCGGCGTTGTGCGCAACCTCAAAATAAGCCTCGCCTGTAAGCTCCACTTTACGTTCATTCCCACTAAATGAGGTTGGATAGGTTAACGAGGAAGCTGCATTAAGTAATACCCTGCTACCATCGGGCAGTACAACCCAATACTGGCCGCCGCGCGGGGTGGTCATGGTGTTCATGGCTACTTTATCGGCAGTCTCGCCCAAACCAGATGAGCCCTGACCATTGTTATAAACAATTTGGCCATCGGCTGTTTTATCAACAGCTACTAAACCTTGTTGTGCAATAGTTCCGTTTTTAGCTCCTGTTAAAATAATTTGACTGCCATTGGCAAGGGTTAAAATCGCTTTATTTCCGCCCGGCGATATATCATTTTTTAAGGGTTGATTTTTGACTAATTTATTAGTAACTACTGCTTTTTTTGATAAGAAATAGATACCAAAAGAAAGGAAGAAGAGAACTGCCGCGGCTGCAGCAATTGAATGCCATTTTTTTAAATAGCGTACCTTATGATCAGCAGGAATTTCCTGTAGTATCCTGTTCCAGATCAGCTGCTCTTCTTTTAAAGGATCATGTGGGGCATCTGGAACCGGCTGTTTAGCGGCTTCATTTAAATACCAACGATCCAAAAGTATCTTCTCCTCAGATGTGCATTTACCAAGTTGATATTTAGTCAGTAATTCCTGTGCTTGTTCCCGGGTCATGGTTTTATTAGCTGTTATTTAAGGTAAACGGCTACCGGGAGGGGAAGTAGTAGATAAAATTTTAAAAAAAATTAAGGATTTTATAAACCTGATAAAATCAAAACAATTGTTGAGAGATGGTGGAGCTTGGGCCGGATTATCTTAATTGCATTACTGATTTGTTTTTTGACAGTTTTGTCGGATAGGTTCAGCTCATCGGCAATTTCCTTATAAGTACAGTGCTGATGAATACGCATTTCAAATATCTGCCTCATTTTGGCTGGCAATTGCTCAATTTCCCTTTGCAGGGCTTGCATTAATTCTTTTTCCTCAATATCCGCTAATGTCTCATTATTATGCGCTTCCGCAAAGGCTGCTAATGAACCCAAATAGTCCGTCCGGACCCGCTTTTGCGCTATCAGGTCAAGCACCCTGTTTTTTGTGGAGATAAAAAGGTATCCGGCTAAATTAACATCAGGATTTATAGATTGACTTTTTAGCCATAACGAGGTGAATATTTCCTGCACTACATCGCGGGCATCATCTTCGCTTTTGAGCATTTTTAGTGCGTGCATATACATTACTGTCCAGTAACGCCGATAAATTTCGGCAAACGCTTCCTTATTGCCTTCTCTTAAAAGTGCAACTAATTCCTGATCAACAATTAGCCATTTAGGGGACATAATGGGTTTATAAAGCGAATGTAGCGATAATTTAATATAAAATTAAAATACAGATTCTTTCTGCTTCATAATAAAAGGCGCATAAGAATATGAAGATGCGGTTAATCTAAGGCAACCAAACATTAATTACAGCCGCAAAAGTGTTACTAAACACTTTCATCAAGAAGGGAATCAGGAAAAACTATATGCCGCTTATTATTTAATCGGCAATATGAGCGATAAATATAGCTACGGTAGTGAGACCGTAACTGGTTACGGTAGCATTTTTAGAATCCAGAACACACGTTCTACAGGCTCTGCTGTCTGTAGCTTCGGTTCATTACTGTTGCCGTATTGCCAGGCTACTACCGTTACTTTCACGGGAAACTTGCTGCGTGGCGGTATGGCTGTCAGGTTTACATGCTCATCTACTATTTTAGCAGGCCCATCCAGTACATAAAAGCTAACCGGAACGCTGGCATCTGAAATAGCGTTTAGTTTTATTCCCTTTTTATTGGTCTGCTGATTTGGTATAGCCGAAAAAGTAATATGTTGTTCTTTCCCTTGCGTATTCCTGGGTGGTATAGACATTAGGGCTTGCTGAACTGCTGGTTTATATTCATCGTCACCAGGATGAGTGGCCGAAAACCATAATTCATAACTATGAGGAGATTCGTAAAATCCTTTTTGTGGATGCACCCTGAATGTGGAATCATTAACCTTAATGAATGGCCCCGTGATGCGATCAACTGTTATAGGCAAATTGTATTTTGTATGGCTAATACATGAGCCAACCGGCATATGAGTCCATGCGGCGGGTCTTGGACTACCATCTGGAACCGTATCATAGAAAGCAGTATGCACTTTAAAAGTAATACCGTCGGCTTCTGGTTCAAACTTCAGGTTAAACTGCTGATGAACATTATGCTGCTCCAATAACTTTCCCTGTTGCACATAACCAATCAGTTGTGGCTTTTGATTACGATGTCGGGCCTGGTAAGCTATAGTTGCATTGGCCAGTTCCTTATCAAAATACCAAAAAGCTTGTGTACGATCTCCCTGATATTGATCAACGGATGCAGGCTTTTCAACAGGAATCTGATCAAAGCGCCATTTATCAATCAGCCAGCCCGTTTTTGTGGGGTCAATTGGTATTAATTTAAACGCCTGTCCTTCAGGAGCTCTTTTGGGCATTCGATATTGCGATGCTTTTTTTAAATAAAGTGCAATATAAGCCGCCTTGCTGTCAGTACTTGCAAAATGAAACTCCGCCGGACAAGCCAGCATGCTCAATGGCATCAAAGGATGGTCTTGCCTTTCCTTTAATCCTTCTGCCGACCAGCTGTCGGCAGCCTCATATTCACCCATAGTTTCCAGGCAAGGGATATAATCAACATTTTTATTTCCCCATATATCCGGAGCAAAAGAATCATGCCTGAAATAGGGCCATTGTCCGCTTACCGAGATCGCCGCCAAAGCCCTTTCAGGATTCCACGCTGCCATATAATAGGGGCTACTTGCCGCCGCAGAATGCCCCATACCGACAAACGGAATATAAGCAAGTTCAGAATAACCAGATACCGAAGCCAGTTCTTGCATGATATTATTAAAAGTTTCGCCCGCGCCCTGATCGAAATGAAATAAAGGATCATATGCGGGACTTACCCAAACTTCAGCAAAACCAAGTTTACCCATCTCCTTTCTGAAATTTTCATTCTCCAATATGGATTGTTCTTCCATATTATTTTGTGCAAAGAGAAATGCTTTTACCTTTTTGCAATCAGGCGGTATCCACAAAAATGCCCTTGCTTTCCCATCATTGTATTTAGCGCTTTTTATAGGTACCGACCATTGCCATACCGCATTTTGAGCAATAGCAACAGTATTGAATAATAAATAAATATGCGAGATGCTTAGGACGACATATAGGTGATACCTTTTCATTTTGAACCGGGGCTATCAACAGAATTCCCTGGAGTTTGAATAAACCTGAGGCCTTCAACATGTTCACCTACCCATATATTAGCCATATCGCCGGTTTTATAAAAACCAGGCTTACCGGGCATATTATCTGCGATTACCTTCCCATTAATCTTAAGGTTCTCAAAAAGTACATTTTTAATACTCCGCGTTTCGTCATACCCCGCAATGACTGAGAGCGAAGCTTTGTCACCACGGTAGGTTACATCTTTAAAATATATATTTTCAATTCCTCTGCCCGGGGAAGTATTGTACTTTTGATTATACATAACACGTATATTCACTAACTGGCCTTTCCGGATATCATCAACACGGATGTTGTTAAAAGTAATATCCCTCAATAAATTACTGTCACCCGCGTTTAAAGCCATACAGCCCTGATAGTCTATTTGGTTTTCATGCTGATCAAGTATATCAACATTTAGAAATTTAATTTTCTCTAACGTGTCCGGGTGGAGTGTATCCCCATGGGTACCTATAAGCACAGGGTGGGCTATATCTGCCCAAAGGGTTGAGTTTTGAACAGTAACATTTTTTGTATTTCCATAGTATTCCCAACGGTGCCCGTATATAGCCACACAATCATCTGAATTGCGCATATATACTTTGTCAATAAGAACATCGGAACTACAAAAGACGTCTATCCCGTCGGCGTTTCCTTCCGAACTAAATGATTTAATATTACTTACCGTTACGCCCGATGATTGCCCTATAAGTATGCTATACTTATGAGGTAATATTATAAGTCCATTTATATCTACATTCTTAGCATACTCGATGGTGATCTGGTCATTACGTTGGCGGGGGTCTTTTTTGGATACCTGTTCATCTGCTGAATTTATTAATGATAACTGCGTTAATATGCCACGGCCTATGACATGAACATTCTCTACCCTGCTGATCAGTAATTGCCCCTGAACAATTGCCCCGCCGTCAATATAAACTGTTTTATTAGAGGGGACTTTTAATATACCAATTTGATGAAATCCGGGGCCGTAATAAATAACATTCGGATCGACCTTTAACGGTTTTTCTGTCGCAATAGGATTGGTAAACAATTGGAGGTTATGAAAAATATCGTGATTTACTTCAATCGAAATATTACGAGGCTCATTTAAGGAAAAAACAATTGTATTTCCTACAATCCTCGGAATAATTCCATAAGTAGACGGTCTTATTTTAACGTGCTGAATCGGTGCGTTTTGAAAGGTAATAGTTACTTCAACTTTACCTGAAAAATCGAAATAACCAAAAGAAGTGTTTTGTCTTTTATTACTGACATCAACCACTTCTGTCACAGATGCATTATAAGCCGGTACAGATTGCTCTGGATGATCGGGCTCCTTTACCGCGATCTTAAAATCTTTATTCAAAACAACACCTTGCGGAGATTTGTACGTAATCAGTTCCGCGTTAGCGTACAGGCAAACATTAAAAATCATTAAAACAAACAGAAAGATTTTCTTCATTAGTTGATTATATAAAAGATAAATTTTGGCAATTCCGACAAAAGTTTATTTACCTCACACACTTTAGGGTTGGGCAAATAGTTCATAATAGTTACCCCCATACTTCCGGAATACTTCAAGTACTAAATTGCTTTGAAAAAAAGCCGGAAGAGGGTGGTTACGGGGTCAAACAAAGGGGTGTATATAGCATAAAACAATGCTATTTTGTGTATGGCGCACTAATGCTTATTTCTTGAATAGGAAATACTGGTGTTTAAATTGTCTTTGTTGATAAAAGTCTTTCTGTATTTACGTATAAAGTCAGACGGGTTCATTTCAAAAAGCCTATTAAACTGTTCCCTGAAGTATTTGATATCCTGAAATCCAATCTTGAATGCGATCTCCTTGATCTGTAAATCGGTTTGGATCATTAACTCAGCACCCTTTCTCAACCTGATATATCTGATAAACTCTGTACTGGACAAGCCTGAAATCGATTTGATCTTCCTGAATAATTTAGACCTGCTCATACCAATTTCATCGGTAAAGGCTTTTAAAGAAAAGCTTTCATCTTCCAAATGGCTTTCAATAATCCGGATGCATTTAGCAAGAAACTCGCTATATTCAACTGGAATTTTTAAGCTGTTATTTTTAAGTGTAATCTCATTAAAGAAATAATTTTTTAGCGTACTCCGGCCCTTCAACATACTTTTTATGCGGGCAATCAGTAAGTCGCTTTCAAAAGGTTTAGTAATATAATCATCTGCCCCGCATTCTATACCTTTAAGTTTGATTTCAGGCGACGAACTCCCCGTTAATAATATAATAGGAATATGGCTAAATGAAGGTGATTCTTTCATTTTTGAGCAAAACTCAACGCCATTTACACCATTCATGATCACATCACAAACTATAATATCCGGTTCACATTCCAAAACGGTTTTAAACCCGGCTTCTGTATTCCCAGCCTCATGAATAATAAATTCATCCTGTAATAAGTGTTTGATATAACGCCTTACTTCTATATCATCATCAATCAGCAAAATGATAGACTTTTTATTGACCACATCATTCATAATTTCATCAATGTGTGTGGCAGATGTCATCAGGTAGCTGTCACTCGTTTCATGAGGCTCTGTAATGAGTTCCAGTAACAGCGGATAGGTAACTGTACTTTGGTTTTCCGGCTCCCCATCAATATCAGTTAATATTTGATCATCTATTTTAGGTAAAGATATTTTGAATGTTGTCCCTTTTCCCAGTACACTGGTATAGGATAATTTACCATGATGCAGTTCTAAATATGTTTTTGCCAGGAAAAGACCGACCCCAAAACCGCTTTCCTTTACTTTGTCCGCTTCCTGATTCAGCCGGTAAAATTTTTCAAATAACTTTTCACCTGTTTTCTCAGGAATTCCGTAACCGGTATCTTTTACCAATATTTCAATAAATTCATCGCCATTATTAACCTCGATGCTCACTGAGCCATATTCTGGTGTATACTTTATAGCATTCGATAAAAGATTAAACAGCACGATCTCGAGCTTCTCCCTATCTGCATTAATCTTAATATTACAGTCATTGCAAAGAAATTGGTAATCAATTTTCTTAGCTTTTACCTGATTATTAAAACAAAGAAAAACTTCATAACAGACGTCTTTCAGGTTTAGTAACACCGGATTCAGGTCAGCTACTTCGTTTTCAGAGCTTCTGAATAATAACAACTGGTCAACTAAACTCAACAAACGGCGTGAATTGCGGTATACCGCGCTGATATCTATTAAATCAATATTAGTTCCGTTGTTATGCAATAAATCTTTGATCGGATTAACTATGAGCGTAAGCGGGGTTCTCAGTTCATGAGATATATTGGTAAAAAAGGCAATTTTCTTTTCATTCAATTCCTTAACAAATTTCACTTCATATTGCAATTGAGTTTGCTTTTTTTGATAAAAAAGATATCCATAAATTGCCCCTATGATACCTATTAGGTACAAACCATAAGCCCACCAGGACCGATACCAGGGGGGTAGCACATGTATATTCAACGAAATTTGTTCCGACATCCAGCTACCTTCGGCATTAGTACACTTCACTCTAAAAGTGTAGTTTCCTTCGTTCAAATGGGTATAATTGGCAGAGCGTACATGTTCGGAATAGGTCCAGCCGCGGTCCCACCCTTCCATATAATAGGCATATTTAATTTTATCGGGCGCAGTATACTCTAATGCTGTGAAATCAAAAGCGAAGACAGCTTTATCATAAGGCACTTCTATTTTTTTAACGGCATCAGCAGAAATGTTCCGTACCCAGTCTGCATTTTTCTCTAACTCAATATTATTGACAGCTATTGCTGACAACACCAGCTTTGGCGTACTGCTAATATCAGTAACTTTTTCAGGGTAGAATACATTGACGCCATCTATGCCGCCAAACACCAGTTCGCCGGTATGTAAAACAGCTTTTGAATTGTAATGAAACTGATTACTTTGCAGTCCGTCGTTTTTATAATAATTTTTAAAGGTTTTGGTACGCGGATTAAACTTAGACAAGCCATTAAATGTGCTTAACCAAAGCTCTCCCTCCTTATCTTCCAGTATATTCAACACAGAATTATTACATAACCCATCTTCGGTGGTATAGCGCGCAATTATTGCAGACTTTGCACGATCAAACAGTACCAATCCTCCTCCTTCTGTCCCGATCCAGAAATTATGCCTGCGGTCTTCATAAATGTTGCGTAAATAATATCCGAGCTCAAAAAATTGATGTTTTTTGGTATTCCTGTCTATTTGAACCAATTTGGTAAGCGTTCCTGCCCAAAGCCTTCCTTCATTATCGGGCGTAAGGCTCCACAGATCGGAAAGATTAGTATCAAATGCGATAAAACGGTTTTCTTTTTCATCAAAAGTGTAAAGGGCGCCGTTAATACCATCCCCCTTTAATGTCCCAACCCAAATATGTTTGTCCTGATCCTCACACATCGTAGAAACAACCCGGTTCTCGGTATTGGATAACGGATTTATGCATTTATAACGCTTAAAAGTACGTGATGATCTGTTATATCTGTTTATCCCGTTAAAAAAGGTACCAACCCAGATGTTTTTCTTCTCGTCCCGAATGATATTGGTTACAAAATTGTCACTAAGCGACCGTATGTTTTCCGTTTCATTTTTAAGCTGACTGAAAACATTTGTTTTACGGTTCCATATCGCGATACCCGCCCCCTCAGTGCCTATCCACAAATCGTCATTAATATCCTCATAAAGTGCATATATTGCTTTTTTAGGTAGGGAGTTTTGATCTGCAGCGTCATGACTAAGGGTTTTAAACCGTCCTTTCTGTGGGTCGATGACATTAACACCTCCATTAAGAGTACCGATCCAAAACCTGTTATCTTTATCCTGATATATGGTATAGGCAGCATCATTTGAAAGCGGACTAATTCCATTATCCGTTCTTAAATAATTAACGCGCTGTGTTAACGTATTATAAATGTTTACTCCTCCGCCGTTAATGGTCATCCATAACTGTCCTTTATTATCCAATACCATGTCTGATACTTTACTAAAGGTCAGTTTTCCTTTACCCTGATCAAGCACTTTAGTCATTAGCCCCGATTTATCCTGATAAAAAAACAAGCCTTCACCTGTTCCGATCCAGACATTACCTTCAAGGTCCGGTTCAATACAGTAAGCATTCCGGACTGATGAACTGACTATAACTAATTTGTGCCTGTCATTGCTAAGCCTGCAAAGTCCAACTTGCGGTATAAATACCCACATCCTTCCCTTATTATCCGGTTTAATAGCCTGAACATCATAATCCCATAGCTGTTCCTTACCTTTATTAATAGGGATCTCCACAGCCGGTTGTGCCGATTTGTCTTTAAAAAGCAGACCGATACCCAATGTCCCCAACAACATGTTGCCTTTTTGATCAGGTTTAATAACCCTAACCCCAACATTTATTTGTTTGCTTTGGCCACCCGCTCTGGGTATATAACTAACCGTTGAAAATTTACCTGAAAGGTTATTGTATATGCATACCCCTCCATGGGTGCCTATCCACATATTGGATTGCTCATCTTCGGTTATTGAAAATATATAATTATTGATCAGTGAGCCGGTGTCTTTAAATTTATTCCTGAAAATCTTAAAACTGTACCCATCATATCTGTTGAGGCCATCATAAGTCCCGAACCATAAAAACCCTTTGTGATCCTGGTAAATACACCTAACAGAATTATTGGATAAACCCTGGTCAATACCAATGTAAGACAATGGCTGACACCTTGCTATCTTCGCATTATATAAAATAAAAAAAAACAGTATTAACAGTTTGTTATACTTCATTTTGCAAAAATGATTGTTCTTAGTACACTTAATTGGTTACGCAAATAAACCTGAATAATTTTAACATTTCAATTAAGCTACCAGGAATGATTATTGATTACGGGTTTGGCTTAAAGATAAATAAATTGAGTAACAACATCAATAACCTCCGTTGATAAAAGATAACTATAAACCATCAGACATGGTTATTGTATTATTATGAATTCACTTTAAAAGCTATAATAACTACCTAAAGGCAGCTATTATAGCTTTGCTTGCTGTTACCAGCCGGGGTTTTGTACCAATTTGGGGTTTAATGATATTTGTTGCGCTGGTATAGGATAAAGATAATTTTTCTCACTAAACTGCCTTGCCGTCTGATCGGTGATCAGGCAACCATTAGCATCTTTGGGATTGGTAGGTGCAGGGTTTATAGGATCTGGTCCGAGTTGGGCTTGCGTACCGGTATATTTAATCCCCAGAGGCCATGGGCTAACAAATTCGGCCAGATTTCCGTAAGCTGTACCGCCTATATTGCTCACCAGATCAATAGCAGCGCTATGCCAGCGTTTGATATCATCAAACCTGAAATCTTCGTCAAACAGCTCAATCGCACGTTCCCGCCTGATCTCCGTTCTCATGTCAAGGCCATTCATACCTGCAAAACTATTGCTTAATGGAGGCATGCTATTATTAACACGCAAACGAACCAGGTTCAATGATTTATTTAAATCGGCATCACTAATGGTCCCATTACGTTCATAAACTGCTTCTGCATAATTCAGCAATACCTCGGCATACCTGATCACTGGATAATCTTCCGACTCAAACTTATCAGCTACCGGGCGCTCTGAAATCCATTTTTGGCCTCCATAACCAGCAGGTCTTACCACCTGCTCAGCAGTTGCCCGGTCAGCAGCATCATTGGTCCAGTTAACCCTGCCATTTAGCAAACCAAACCAGTAGTATTGATAAGGCACTTTAATTGTATAGCGCATCCGGCTATCCCGGTTCTGGTACTCCGAAGTGTACGTTTGATATCCCTTAAACAGTGGCGACTTCTCTATAGGCAAGCCATCAGTACATAAGAACATGTTGGCAAACTTTCTGTTTACTCCGGTGCCGTTACGTGCAGAACGGCTAATGTTTACCCCTGCTACCTTTATAACATCATCATACCTTACCGCCAATACATATTCATGATTCGCAGCTTTTGTAACACCGGCAGGGTTAGATTTTGGATTCTCTAAAATAAACAAGTACTTCTGGGCCGAATCACCTAAGATGGTACTGTTCCCTCCTAAAGCGTTAGATGCCGGGGTTCCAAACAGTGCATACTGGTTACTGGCAATAACAGCATTGGCTGTGGTGACCGCTTTATCAAGTAGCCCATTATATCTTGTGGCATCTCCGCCCCTGAATTTTTGCCAGGTACCTTCATAAAGGCATACCCTTGACAAAAAGGCTTGTGCCGCCATTTGTGTAACCCTGCCATAATCGGCAGAATTTGCAGCTATAGATGCTGGCAAATTGGGTATAGCAGCCTGAAGATCGGCTATAATTAAATCAGCTACAGCGTCTCTGGTTGCCCTTGCTCCATATAATTCAGGCGATGTGGGGTCAAGTAGCGTTGTTACAATAGGCACCCCTCCATATTGTTGTAACAGATCAAAATAAACATAGGCCCTGAAAAATTTTGCCTCAGCTACAAACTGTGCAATACCAGCCTGATCTGCATAGGCTGTGGCTTTTGTGAGCAGATAATTGGTTGCCCTGATCCTGGCGTAATCTGTTGTCCAGTTACCGGCATTACCCTGACCTGCTTCGGTAGCCGGCACGCTATTCGTACCTGCACCAAAACTCCCGCCGCCACCAGTTAAGTCAGAACGGCCATCGGAATGCGGGGCATCAGTAACGCCCAGCAATGTTGTAAAGTTTTTGAGGTAGCCATAATACTGATTGGCGAAGGTTTTAAAATCAGTAGGTGTTTTAAAAAATGCCGGATCATTAAGCTGGTCAAGAGGCTTTAAATTCAGGGACTTATTACAGCCATATTGGCATACGGTAAAGAGTATCGCTATCAATACCAATATATTTTTTTTGCTATTCTTTTTCATTTTCGTTGATAATTAAATTTAGAAAGTAACATTAGCTCCAAGCGTTACATACCGGTAAAAAGGGAATCTCTCATTACCACTAACTGTTCTTGTTACTTCGGGGTCCCAACCGTCATGAATTTTCGTTAGCTCCCATAAGTCACTTCCTGAAAAGTAAATCCGAAGTCCCCTGATAGCCCCGCTCTTTTCAAGCCATTGTTTGGGGAGCGTATACCCAACTACCAGGTTCTTTAAACGTATGTAGGCGCCATTCTCAACCGACCAGGAAGATATCTGGAAATTGTAAGTATTGATACCATTATTCTGCGCCGAATGTAAATTGGGATAATAAGCATCCGGAGTAGCGGGTGACCATGTATTACCTACGTATTCATCACTTTGTCCCTGGTAAATGGACTTATAAGGAATCCGCATATTACCTGACCGGAAGATCGTTCTTTTGGCAACTCCCTGAAAAATGGTGTAAAAGTCAAATCCTTTCCACTGCAATCCCAAATTCAAACCAAAACTATATCTCGGATCGTTGCTGCCCAGATACACCAGGTCGCCAGGATCAGTAGTACTTGTACCTATGCTTAATTTACCATCGCCGTTTACATCTTTGAAAGTGTTATCACCTGGCCGAAGACCAGAAACCTGACCAGCGGGATTGGCTAAAGGACTTGGAACAGGCAAATTTATATTGTTGGTACTGCCTGATGGCGCATATTTTGCATTGTAGGCGTCAACCTGTGCCTGGGTTTGCAGGCGGCCATCGTATTTTAATCCAAAATAAGAGTTCAGCGGGTATCCTTCTACAGTTGGATTAAAGCCGGCACTCAGTACATTGGCTCCGCCATAGTGAACCAGTTTGTTCTGGTTATCTGTTATTGTTCCGGTAATACTATAGGAAACACTTCCAATTTTTGATTTCCAGGTAAGGCTACCTTCATAGCCCCATGATTTCAAGTCACCGATATTAGAGGCAGGCGCACCGGCTCCCAAAGCACCAGGATAGGTTTGTCCCAGCAGCATATTAATATTTTCATTTCGATATATATCAAAACTCCCCATTAATTGATTATGCAGGAAACCAAAATCCAGGCCTATATTTTTCTTTTTTACAGTTTCCCAGGTTCTGTTTAAGGATACCAGGTTTCCTGATGTGGTTACCGTAGTTGCTGGCCCTGATCCAAGCAAAGCTCCGGTTGAATTAACCGCTAACGATTGGATATAGTCATATAATCCTATCCCTCCCTGGTTACCAGTTGTTCCATAAGAAACCCGCAATTTTAGTTCATCAACAACCTTCTGGTTTTTCATAAAACCTTCGTCAATGATTCGCCAGCCACCTTGTACGCTACCAAAAAATTTCCATCTGTTGTCTGCTATAAATTTAGAAGACCCATCGTACCGTCCTATGGCCTCTAATAAATATTTGCCTTTATAGGCGTAAGTTGCCCTGCCAAAATATGATCCCAATGCATAATGGTTCTGAGTTTCCCCATTGGTTACATAACCAGCCGTTCCATTACTTAAACCAAGTCCCAACGAAGGAATAGCATCGTTGCTCAGGTTATAAGTCCTGGTTACAAAAGAGTTAAATTCATCCCTTTCATAAGAGCTTCCGATCATTAAACCTACATCATGTATTTTGTTAAAGGTATTATTGTACGCAACCCTGCCAATCAGGTTATAAAAAGGCTCGGTTGTATTCATCCTTTGATACCAGGTATTATTAACATTATCATTTCCGCCAGAGGACGGTAAGGTTTGCACCAGGATATTACCGGCATAATTATAATACTGAACCTGTTTTTGTTGTATCCTGCTATCCTGAAACCAGGTGTTATAACCGGCTACACCGGTAAAGGTTAAGTGTTTGGCAAAATTATAGGTGAGTGTACTGTTAAGCAACGCCCTGGTATTAACCTCTAAATTAGCCCCTCCATCCCTGGCTGCCCCCGCTGCACTAAAAACAGTTCCCCAGGCATAAGGCTGGCCTTGTGAAGTAAAGGCCGGCATACCGGGTTGCGCGTATTCACTAAGCGCACTATAACCATTATAACTATACAGGGATGGTTGTTGTATGCTGTTTCTTTCCAGTGATATATTAGTTTCCAGCTTAACCTTATCACTAAAGGTATAATCATTATTAAACCTCAAATTATATCGCTGGTTCCCGTTTGTTCCCCACCGCAGCTGACTTCCATCATTTAAATAACCCAATGATACCCGATAGCCCTCCTTTTCGGTCCTGCCAGAAAAACTTAGGTTATGTTGGGTCGAAGTTGCATTCTGCCATAAAATCTTTTGCTGGTTGGTATCAAAAAAGGTAAAATCCTTAACATCTCCAAAAGAAGGTAGTGGCACGCCATTGTATAATACGCCGTTGGCGGAACCGGCATAACCAGGTAGCTTGGTAATATCAATATAACCCGAAGCAGGTGGATTAGCAGCCAGAGCTGCTAATTGGTACCATAGGTAACTGGTGGGCGCCACACCATAATTATCATTCGTTAATGCCTGCATTAGCCCTTCGCCCCATTGTTTATCATTGATAAGCGTAGGCTGTAAACCAAGTATCTTTTTGGAAACAGAGCCATCATATTGGACTACCATTTTACCAGCCTTTGCTTTTTTAGTGGTAATAAGAACCACCCCAAAAGCCGCTCTGGCTCCATATATGGATGCAGAAGCATCTTTCAAAACTGAGATATTGTCAATATCATTTGGATTGATGGAATTTAATTCGGCATTACTGGACAAAGCTACCCCGTCTAATATGATCAAGGGATCCTGCCCGTTAGTAGATGTTGCTCCCCTGATTTGAAAATTCCAGTTTTCTCTTCCCGGCTGTGCTGAAGTACGGGTTACAACCACTCCCGGTACCTGCCCCTGTAAAGCCGACAGCGGATTGTTAATTGGCCCCCTGTCTTCAAAAACTTTAGATGACACAGTAGCTACCGCCCCCGTGAGTGTAGCCTTTCTCTGTGTGCCATAACCAACTACAACTACCTCACTTAAATCACTGTTATTGGCCATTAAGCTAATAGTCATAGGCTTGTCCAGATCAACTGTTACCTCCTTACTCAGATAACCAATATAACTGATCTGCAAAACTGCTCCGGGTGTAGCGTTAAGCTTAAAAGTACCTGTTACATCGGTCACCGTCCCCGCTTGGGTTCCTTTGATTTTTATACTTGCCCCGATAATAGTTTCATGGGTTTTGGCATCGATCAACTTCCCTGTTACCGTCTTGTCCTGCGCCATAGAGTTAAGGCAGAACAGCAAGGAAAGAAAAAGGGTAATCGTCGAAGCTTTGTACCTTGATAGCAAAGTAAAATTTTCCATCATAAATTAGTTTAAATTAAAAATTGGTTACTAAATTGATTTATTACCAGTACAAGAGGTACTGATATCTATAGTTGTTTATAATTCGGCAGCTAATGTATAGTGTAGAAAAAAAATAAAAAGGGGTGTACGGGGTCAAACAGCGGGGGTAAATCAATAAAAACATCCTCTTTTTCACCGAATGATCGAATAATAGATATTTGACCTTGTTTCTTCGAAAAAATCAGCTTGAAGGAGCTTTTATAAGAAAAACAGCAGGTGTTTTTTTTCGATATTTCTTCACTCAGAACTTATTTTTGACCAGCCTTTTTATCCAGGAGTTGTTACTTATTTTTGTTTGAGATAAAGAAGAGTCCCTGATCATAAGTGATGTGGGAATAACCACCGTTTTAATTGTTTTTTTAACCTTGGGTCCGGAAATACTTTTTAACATCAAATGAATTACCTGTTCTGCAATCTCCTTTATCGGTTGAGCTATAACAGTAATAGATGGGGTAAATAATTTAAAAAGATAATGGTCATCAAACACTACAATTCCTATATCTTCAGGGATGCGGCGTTTTAAAAGTCTTAACGTTTCCAACCCACTTTCAGCAAGGTA
Source organism: Mucilaginibacter sabulilitoris (assembly GCF_034262375.1). Taxonomy (NCBI): domain Bacteria; kingdom Pseudomonadati; phylum Bacteroidota; class Sphingobacteriia; order Sphingobacteriales; family Sphingobacteriaceae; genus Mucilaginibacter; species Mucilaginibacter sabulilitoris. Next base: position 2,621,552 of record NZ_CP139558.1, on the reverse strand, counting down.
ATTGGTAGCAAAAAACAATGCGTCGGTTTCCTGATTGCCAATTAAGAAATCCTGAATTTCCTTGATACAATTTTCTCTTTTATCATGATAAGCTATTTTTTTCAACAAATAAGGTTTTTCCACTTCATCCAATGCTTGCATATAACCCAATTTTCTGTCAAGCATTTGGGTTTGATCAGATAACAAAGTGATCATCGCTATATTTTTATAGCCATTATGAATTAAATGTTTAACCGCTTTATAACTGCTTTCCAAATTGTCAACCACCACACTGCTGATCTCCAATCCAGGCAATGTTCTATCAAATAACAGTACAAAAAAACCATCATCTGTCAACTCCTTTAATTCCGATTCAATACCCGGCGGAGGCGCAATGATATAACCATCAACATGGCGGATACGATACATCTCGATCAGATCTTTAGCTTTTTGCGTATCATTTTCGGTGCTGCTGTAAAGTATCTTGTAGCCTTTTTTATAAGCTATTTCTTCCATCATGCGAGCAATGGCAGAAAAAAAGGGATCTGATATGTCTTCCACCAGCATCCCGATCATTTTTGTTTTACCGGTACGTAAGCCCTGTGCAAAATGATTGGGACGATAGCCAATCTCATCAATGTAGGCTAATACTTTTTTCTCTAAGCTTATACTTATATTTTTTTCGCGCGCTTTGCCGTTGATAACAAATGATACGGAGGTTTTAGAAATATTCAGTTCTTTGGCAATGTCATTAATGGTGATTTTCCTTTTCTTCATTACGCCTGGATTTAGATAAGCGACCGGATAATATCATTTGGACTAAATTAAACTTCAACCCACGGAAAAAAGGGGGTGTGCGGGGTCAAATAAGGGGGATGGGGGACGCGAGTTCACCTTGCGGTTTAGCTTGAACATACAAATATCTGATACTGTAAGAAAAGTCAATACTCATCAACAATTTGCAGCCTATTTACTTGTAATGGTAATTGATGTTATTGGAGATTCTGGCATATTAAATTCAATTTCGGGGTTTCCGTCTACTGTTTTTCTGTTTCCATCGATAACCTTTGTTATACCATCAATCTTTATTTTAAGGGATACCGAGTGATTTGATGGATAAACATCCGGGACCTGGAGTTTTATTTTTTGATTGGAAGTGAAAAATAATTGTCCCGACTGGATTGAGAATGCCGCCGAACAGGATGAATTATCACCTTCTAAACCATACCCCCTTTTCTGTAGTTTATACCCGTTCCCTAAAAATAAATAGTCAAGTCTTCCATTATTTTCCCGGATTATTGCATATAAGCCCTTAAATTTCAGGTCACGATATGTTGTTGTTTTATCTGTTTCATCACTTATGATGTAATCATTGAACCCATTTTTACTTTGTACCTGTATCCCTACAAATGTGCTATCACTACCCGCTGGTTGAAAAGAAGTGATATTATTTACTGAACTGCCGCTTATATCATTAGCTGGTTCATAAACGGCTGCGAACGGCCGGTTCCAGGCCTCGCCATCCTGACGTACAACGATAGTTGGCAGGGGCATATTAGCTATACTGTCCGGTATCATTTCATTACTGCGCCAGGAACGCGATGGCGGCGCTTTTACGCTGAATATTTCCCGTCCAGGATAACCTTTCATCCACATATTCATAATAATTTCAGGTTTCCCGGGAATTTGAAGATCAAACCTGGCCTTAAAATCATTATCTGATCTGACAGACATTTTATCCCACCAATAATCATAACCCATCAATTCCTGATTGGCAAAGGTGAGCTTGTCTGTAGGTTTTAACTTTAAAAGTTTATTTGAAGCATCGGTAAGCATTACCTGCTGGCCCAGGTTATGATAAATATAATCGTGGTACTTATCTCCGCCGCTCTTCTTTTTGGAACGGAAAATATCTACATAATAACCGGAAGTATCACTGGTACGAATGATGCTCATCAACCGGTTCTGGTCGGCATTGGTTTCTGGTTCCAGGAAATAAACATCAGAAAAGGTAACACCCGGAAAGTACCCATCTAAACGACCCGATTGGGGATAACAGGCTTTTAATTGCAGCGAATGGTTACTCTTCATGGTTGGATATGATGAAATGCCATCAACCACAACAGTATTATGTGCCGGAAACTGAGAGTAATACTCAGCATAATCGGTTTGAAAATAACTCCCACCTATTCCACCCTCAGGTGCCAGTATAACACCTTTACCATAAAGTTCCATAGCTATACCATTGGCATGTGCGTGATTGCCGGATGAACCCGCCTGGGAAACCATTAATCCATTTTTTACATCTACCCCATTACGCTGTACAAACCAGCTTACATTGGGCGACCAGAACGTAGCCGTTAAATAATCATTCACTTTACCTGGCTTTACATTTTCCGAAAGTTTTAAAGGAGGGTTACCAAATAATGAATTAAAACCTGCAGATTTCACCTCACCCCGGCCCTTTTCATACCCAATGCCCAGTATCGTTTTCAGCATCTGGGTGTATGTTTCTTCCTGTACTGTTTTGTGATATAGCCGCGCGTTACGAATCATATCCTCCATGCCACGGGTAGGCAGACGCCCATAATGCGTATCGCCAAAACCAACGCTATAACCATTGGGGTACAGGTATTGAGCCTGTGCTAAAACCGCCTTAGGCAAAATCGGCATTTGTGGCAGCAAATCTATTTTCAGGGTTCTATCGAATAAATTAACAAAACCGGTAAAATCTCCCAAAACATTCACCGAATAACCAGGGCATTCAGACCATATGGCTGTATTAGGATCATAACCTTTTCGCAGCAGATCTGTTAATGCCCATTGGCGGGTATGAGTTTTATTCAATATCTGGTCAAGATAGTATTGGCAACCGTGGCCATCTTTATATAATTTATTGTCATCCAGCACCAGGGCGATATTTGATACAAAGCGTGCCTCTATTAAATCCCAATTGTTAAACGGGACGCCATTTCTGATAATAATATCTGCCCATTTTTTAAAAGCATCGGCATAAATACTTTTCCGGATGTTATGGTATTTGTCAATATACGCATACAGAAAGTCATAACAGGCTGTAAGCGGTTCCAGCACATCCTCATGTATAACTTCAAATGCAGACAAGCCAACCAGTGTTTGATCGTGCCCGTGATTCAGGTCTACCGGTTCATTCCGGTAATACATACCTGTTAAATAAGTATTGAAAATATCATAAGCGAATTTGCCATACTTTTCATCGCCGGTATACCAATAGATCATTGCGGCATCCCTCGCTTTATTAAGTATACCGATATTGATAGATTCGATGATACGACCAGTTTTTGACTGCTCCACCCATTCCCATGGTTTGCCAGGCGCTGTTTTGTTTTGAAGGTATATCTTACCCTCCTCATCCATATAGGGTTTAACGTCCTCCAGCTTTGGCGTAAGATAGGCTGTTGCAACATCCCTTGTACCGGTAAAACGAACTGTTGGAACCGGGGCTTTTCCCGTTGCATAAGCATAGACTCCATTTTTGATATATATATCGGTAGAGTGCTCCTTCCAGTACATCTGTAATCTGGACACGATCCATGCACTATCGGTTTGATGACGGATAACATAGGTGGTTGTATTTTTCTCAATCGCATCATAAGTACTTTTGGCCCAGCTTTCTTTATTAATCAATGCTTTTAAATCCTGTTTGCCGGTCTTAGCATTGGTCAATAAACGGGGATGCATCTGATCAATATGATCAGGAATTTTAATATCCTGTGCATTTGAGGCGATAATTGAAAAGCTTAATGTGCCTATCAGCAATAATGTTTTTATGTTCATCAATATTATATTTCATTAATCAATACACCACCCCGGTGTTGTAATTTGTGTTGCTTTGTCATTTTTAAAACAGTTTACAGAGTTACCCCCCCCCGGATGTAATAACCGCTAAATATTTTACATTTCTCATTTTAAGGTTTATGCTGATGTCTTATGGTCGGGCTGGAGGTTTCCAGTATATTTCTTACCAGCAGTGGTAATACCGGACTGGATAAAAATGGATTAAAGCCGTTTTTCATTTCTGCAACACGGGCCAGAAAAAAGCCATAAACATGATATTTTTTATCTATCCAAGGGTATGCACCGGCCCAACTTGGACTGCTGATGAGCACCGGATTTCCTTTGTTGTCCACTTCCTCGCGCCACTCACCTAAACCATAAATATCTCTGCGAAATGTCGCGCGTACCTTTTCAACAAATTCACCCGGAGATACTTTTGCTTCACCAACCTGATTGGCCTGCATTTCTTGTATCGATTTTTCAGATAATATATACTTCCCTTCAAACATCCCATCATGACTGATCATGTTCAGGAAATTAGCATAATCCTGTAATCCCGTCCTCGCTCCACCGCCCAGCATGGGGCTTTGCCCATCAACATCGCTCACCGGGGTAAAATGAGTTAATTTCATCTTTAAGGGTTGGGCTATCTTTTCCTGAAATATGGTTTCCCAATCTTTTCCGGTTGCCAGTTCGGCCATACGACCGGCTACCTGCATAGCCAGACCGCCATATTTAAATTTTGTTCCCGGTAAAGTATCTGCTGGTAAATCCACAATATGAGCAACTGATTCTTTTAGTGTTTGATAATTATCTACATGACTACCTGCAGACTGATAATCAGGATAACCAGCCGTATGTGACAATAATTGACGCAATGTCGCCTTGCCCTTGACATCCTTAAACTCGGGCAGCCACTTGTTCACCTGATCATCCCAGGAAAGTTTACCTTCATCAACTACAGCCGCAATGGTTGCCGCTGCCAGCCACTTGCCGGCTGATGCAATATAAGCAACTGCGTCGGGTGTAAAACTCCCAAAATATTTCTGATGTATGACCTGCCCGTTTTTAACTACAATAACAGATGCTCCTTTATAGTAACCGCTATCCACCCAACTGGTAATTTTTATGTCCAGTCTGGAAAAATCATATACAGGTTTAACAATGACCTGTTGCGCCCAGGCAAACTGACAACTTAAAATCAGACTTAAGCTTAATATGTAAAATGGGAACCGCATCAGTGCTTCACTTTATAAAACTTAGCGCCAAACAAAAAGATTACCACGTAACAAACAATTGGCAGGTAATAGGCTTTGGCCACATCATGGTTTGCTATTTGCCCCATCAGCAGCGGGAAGAATGCACCGCCAACTACTCCCATAGAAATAAATGAAGACGCCTGTTGGGTATGTCCACCCATATTTTTCAGACCCAAACTAAATATGGTCGGGAACATGATACTGAAGAAAAAGTTGATCATCATTAAGGCGGCATATGACGTCCATCCCCAGCTCTGGGCAACAATAACACACATAACTACGCTTCCTAAAGCAAATGTGGCTAATAATTTATTAGGAGCTATAAACCTCATGAGATAAGTACCTGTAAAACGTCCCGTAGCCATCATGGCCATAAAAACGCTCATATACCCACCGGCAGTTTCGTTACTAAAGCCCATCACATCGTGCCCATAATTAATAAAATAGGCCCAGGTTCCTCCTTGTGCTGCTACGTTAAAAAACTGGGCCACTACTGCCCATACAAAGTGCTTATGCCCATATAGTTTTTTTGTTGGTGCAACATCTACATTTATGGCATCGGCGTCATCCGTTTTTGATAGGGCAACATGCGGATCTGTTAACACCGGAACTTTTAAAAACAGAAAAGCGACAGCTATGCATACAATTACACAACCAATGCCAACATATAACGATTTGACAGAGGCCAGATCGGTAGAGTGTTCACCTGCGGTACGCAGCAGAAAATATGAGCCAAGCGCCGGGCCAATGATAGTGCCTACCGCATTAAATGACTGCGAAAAGTTGATACGCTGATCACTGGTTCGCTGATCACCTAAAGATGCTGCAAAAGGGTGTGCTACGGTTTCGAGCGTAGCCATACCGCAGCCCAGAATGAACAATGCTATTCGAAAAAAGCTAAACGAAGCCGCATTTGCCGCAGGCACAAATAAAAAAGTACCGGTAGCAAAAAGGATCAGGCCCAAAATAACCCCTGGTTTATAACCAAACTTTTTTAAGAAATACCCGGCCGGGATACTCATGACAAAATAGGCGCCAAAAACAGATAGCTGTATCAGTCCCGATTGCGATTTGGAAACGCTCAATACATTCTGGAAATGTTTGTTCAACACATCGCTCATGGAATGGAGCAATCCCCACATTAAAAAAAGAGAGGTGACGAAAACAAAGGTCACGATAAATTTCTTCTCGGTAAATGCTGGTTTATTGATCATCGGGTTTTATTTTTTGCTGAAGCCATAGTTTGACCAAATGGTTTGAAAAGATCAGCAGCTCCAAAGAGTGCTGCATGCTCTCCCATCTGTGCCAGTTCTATTTTTATTTCATTTAAACAATTCTTTAAGAATGGTAAAAAAAGATCAGCAGCCAGCGCGATGTTTCCGCATAAGATCAAACAATCCGGAGATATCTTATGGATATGGGGTTTCAGGAAATTGCTCAGGTTTTCGGCGAATTCTTCAAATACCTGTTTAGCTACCGGATCCTTATCAATAGCGATGGAAGCAAGTTTCTTTACATTTTCAATTACTTTACCAGATAGTTCATAATATCGTCTTACCAATCCTCTTGTTGATAAATAATCATCGGCAATAGTTTCTTTAAACGGCAAACTGCCTAAATTTAAGTCCCAGGTTTCCCGATCTATAAAATGGGCTGAACCAAAACCTGTTCCAAGGGTAACGCCAATTACATTACTATATTCCTTTCCTGCGCCCACTATACATTCACCTGCTATAGTTGCCTCCGCGTCGTTTCTGAATTTAATGTGGTTATGATGAATTTGCAGCGCATGAGCCAGGTAGTATTTAATGTTAGCGCCATAAATGGATTCATATTTATTGAGGCCTTTGATATAGGAGATTCCATTTTCATAGTCAAAAGGCCCCGGTATAGCCAGGGACAAACCCGATATATGAACGCTGGTTTTTTCCCGCACCTGCTTTAATACATTACTCCAGGCTAATAAAATATCTTCTGCGGAACCCTGGCTATTGATGTCAATCCTGACCTGACTTTGTTCCATGATCGTATTGGTTTTATAATTACAAACCGCAGCAGTTATATGTGAACCACCGATGTCAACACTTAAAATATAAGGAGTAAATATATTTTTAATCGGCATCTCAAAATTCTCTTTTACTTTAAAATCCATTGTTGAGCATTCCTATTTAATTTCTTCCAGGTATATAGCCTCACCTCCCGACGGCTGCAGACGCGTGATTAAAACCGTTTTATCAGTGACGATACGGCTGGTTACATGCACATGAGTGCTTGTAGCGATTTGAGGATCATCGCTATATATTTTAGCTGAATATCTTTTGCCCGGTGCTAAAAATGTAAGCGCCACTTGAAGCGATCTTGCCTCATTATTAGTGATGCTTCCTACAAACCATGTTGTTCCTTTCCGCCTCGCAGTGGTAATATACTCGCCTGGCTTACCCTGTATCACCCTTGTTTCATCCCAGGTGGTGGGGATTTTGCTCCAGAACGCCAGTTCGGGCTCCTGATGGTATTGCGATGGGCTATCGTACCAAAATAAGGTTTGAATGGGGCTGTAATAAATAGCAGCCAGGGCCAATTGATGGGCATGAGTGGTTTTTATCCTGCTATCGAAATAGCAAATCGTATAATCAGCTGGGCCAGCTATGTACCGGGTAAAGGGCAAAATAGTATTGTGTGTTGCATCCGGCATTTCTTCGTTACCGCGGATACCTTCGGCCGTCATCAGGTTTGGCCAGGTACGCTGTTCGCCGGTAAGGCGCCAGTCATCATGAATATTAACCATCATCTGACTGGCTGCTGCCTGTTGTATAGCCTTTTCTACCCAGGTAGTCCACCGGTGTGACCCTACCTGTACAAAACCAAACTTGACTCCTTTTACTCCCCATTTACTATATACCGAAAACAGGCTGTCGCTTTGAGCCAGCAGCGCCTGCTGGTTAACATAAAGCCAAACCCCTATACCTTTATCTTTACCATATTGAATAATACCTGGTAAATCAAAATCAGGAATGGCAACCTTTGTGGCATCAGAATTAAAGCTGAAAGCCGGTCCATACCATTTCCAGTCAAATAATATATACTGTAGGTTTTGCCGGGCAGCAAAATCTATATTAGCTTTTGCCGCCGCAGTGGTTTGCGTCATCACACGTATAATTTTGCCTGGCTTTATCCAATCGGTATTACCGGGTATTTTGCTTTGCTCATTCAGATTAAGTATCAAATAATCATGCTCAATCAAATCACCAGGTTTTTCAGCCACCATAATTACCCGCCAGGGGGTATATACTGGCGATATCAGTTGAGCTTCGCCAAACGTTGATGTCATAATGGTATTGAGCTTAGTGGTGCTTAACTTAAATTTGGTACGGGCATAATCTACCATTTGCGCTTCGGCGAGCGTTGCAAACAAACCGTTTGGCAACTCTAACGTTAAGGGGCGTTCGCTTTCTCCGGGCCAGTTAACTAACGGTAGTTTATAATAAGGTGCCTGCGCCCAGTTGGCAAACCAGGCTTGTGTGCCTGCGGGCAAGCTAAATTCTGTATTTTCTGCGGTTATATTATAATAGGTTCCCTTTACATTTTCCGGGAAGAAGTAGCGTATTGCCACACCTTCATTATAAACCCGAAGCTGCACATGCATCACATATATCGGGTTATCGTCTTTTATCAATGTGATATCTGTTTCATTATAGTGATCCCTTATTTGGCTGCTTTCGCCATTTACCGGCTTCCAGATGGTATCATGAGTTACTGTTTTGATCCCCTTTATCTCCAGGTTCTCACACCAGTCTTTATGCTGATCTATTTTTAAGGCCATTGCCTTTTCTGAAAGCTGGTTATCCATCTGTATACCCAGGGCCGATTCTTTTATTACATCCTTACCCTTATAACTCACTTCGTAATACATCATTCTTTTATGATCACTAAATGATTTTTGATAAAATTTAAGTGTGAGGTTTTGATCTGGTGACTGTAAATTAATAGAAGAGCCTTTTACCGTGTTTTGCCCTTTAGCAGCTAAAACGATAAATGAAACGATAACCAATAGAAAATACTTCATTTAACGCGATTTAGGATGATTATAAACTTTTAATTGTTGTAATTTCTGCAGACGCAGTAGAGCTTCCAGGTAATAATAGTCGGCATAAATAATTGATGCATCTATCTCCGTTCCCGCAGGATAATGCCCGGTAGAATGCAGCAAAAAAGCATTGTTAACATTACGACTTTGATATGCAAAGGTAGAAAGCGTTTGCAGCATGGTTTCTGCCTTCTGCCGATAAACCAGGGCCTTCGGTTTATCCTTTATTAAAGTTGATAATTCCAGCAATGCAGAAGCGGTTACACATGCAGCCGAAGCATCTTTAGTTGCATTTGGTATAGCCGGATCATCAAAATCCCAGTAAGGTATCAGATCTGCAGGTAAACGGCTTAAATATACGTCGGCTACTTTTTGTGCAAAATCTAAAAATTCCGATTTCCGGGTTTCGCGGTAGCACATGGTAAAACCATATATAGCCCATGATTGCCCCCTTGCCCACATACTGCTATCCGCATAACCTTGATGGGTCACTCCTTTTATTTTTTTCCCGGTGATCGTATCATACACCACTACATGATAAGAAGTATAATCAGGTCTGAAATGATTATGCATGGTAGTTTCCGCATGTTTAACCGCTATATCATATAAATTCCGGCTGCCCCCATTTTTTGAAGCCCAGAATAACAATTCCAGGTTAATCATATTGTCAATAATGGTATTGTGGGGCCAGTTCATTTTTTTCACCATTCCCGGCCATGATAAAATAGTACCCACCTTCGGGTTAAATAATGTAGCCAATGAATCTGCCGATCTTAGCAACACCTGCTTATATCCCGGATTTTTATTTAACCGGTAACCGTTGCCAAAGCTGTTAAATACCATAAAACCAAGGTCATGATCAAACCCGCTATGCTCCGAAAGCGGCTTTAACTCCTGCGTGAATTTATCTGCAGCTGTTTTCCATTTTTGATCATGAGTACCTTCATATAAATACCATAATATTCCGGGCCAGAAACCACTACACCAATCCTTATAATTTATATAACGCCAGTCTGTTTTGCCTTTATCTATATTACGGGGAAGATTATTACTGCCTGCAGGAGTGGTGTTTAATGTTTTTTGGGCCTGTGCAGCACAATAATTTATATTGGACAGTATCCGCACATTACTTTGTGCATCCGCCTGAAATGCTGCATTTAGCAGGATCACAAAAATTAATGCTATAACCAACCTTATACTATTAGAACAGATTTTCAAATAATTGTCTTTCATAATTTATTATCGTTTCTTCATGCCTTGCAATGTTTCTTCACCTACAATTATTTCATTATCTTAATAAGACGTTGTCTTATAAAAATAAAGGGGTTAATAATTACTAAATTGATTTAATGATATGTGCAAAACATATTTGGAAAATCGCTTATAACTGTGTGTCGAAAGTAGAGCAAAACAACAACTCACAAGGGGGTTTAATGGGTCAAATGGGGGGGATGGTTTAAACAAAAACGGATGAGTTATATACTCACGCCGTTTTTGTTTAGTTAAATATAGTTTTCATTAAAGTGACAGGTATATCATGGCGCAATGCTTTACTGGACCACCTGGCCAGAATCACATGGTAGTTCCGCCTCCTGAATCCAGGCATTTACCGGCGCGATTGATCAATTTATAAGTGCCATTGGCTGTGCTCCTACAAGAATGGATTAATGTTTCAAATCCTAACTGGTCTTACCCTCCACTGATTGGACCATAATCGCCACCACCACCTTTGGGCCATATATTAGTAGCGTACTGGCCGCTACAGGTTGTTGCGGTACAATGAATAAAATCTTCCAGTTGTTACTGAATAACTCATATTTAATTAACACATACAAACTTAGGTTAATGCTCTAACAAGACACTTCATGATCACCTTGATTTCATTCTGATTATAATGAGTGAATAGGGTGGCACATCATAGAGAAAAGATCTCTTTACTTCAAAATTCGATGTCTTGGGAACAATATTATCCTGATTTGAGAAAGTATTTTCTGCCCCCGGCGCACCCGTCAGAATGGTATAGTTTGCTTTAGGATTAACCGACCCTAAACCATTTAGATTTACCTTTGCCCGTGTAATTGCAGAACCCGCATTCACCAGTTTGAGAATAAAATCACCTGTTTTGCTATCTTTCACCAAGGATGCCGCCTGTGTTGAATCCCGGCTCCCTTTTTGATCGGGAAATGAAACAATATTTGAATAATAACGATCGCCCTGATTGGTAGAAAACAGCTGCTGCACATAATAGTTAACAGTTGGCGCTACAGCTGTATTAGAAAAATAGATCAGGTTGGGATTCCAGGATGTATGGTTCTGGCGTGCAATAAGCGGAGCGTAAGAGGCCATTTTCACTACATCTCCATTACGTTCAAGACCAGTCATATAAACCGCTTCTGCAAGCGCATTGAACAATTTATTACCCTGGGAAGCGTACTCCCCCAGGTAAACTTTTGATTTTGAACGATCATAAGCATCATAGCGAAGATTATTGCGCAGAAACCATTCGGGTTTTTCATAATAATGCTCATCAACTACAGGCACAGCCAATTGATTGGCAAATTTCCAACCCCGTTCATAATCATCACCCGAAGGCGCAGGGCCAACAGTGCCTATCAATGTAATTTGGGGATATTTGATTCTAACAACATCATAGATCATCTTAAACCGTTCCTTGAATTCGGGTGTTATCTTATCTTCATTTCCTATACCCAAATACTCCAGATTAAATGGTTTTGGATGTCCTGCCGCGGCCCTTTTGGCTCCCCATGTCGATGTAACAGGCCCATTAGCGTATTCAACCAAATCCAAAATATCCTGAATATACCCTTTCATCTCCTCCAAAGGTAACCCCCTTTGTCCGGTTCCGCCTATGCGCCATGTACCACCCGAATTTTGACAGCTTACCGCTGCGGCTAAAACAGGTACGGGTTTAGCTCCGATATCTTCACAAAACTGGAAGTATTCATAATAACCCAAACCTACACTCTGATGGTAATTCCATATATTCCGTTGCTCAATACGTTGCTCAACCGGTCCTATAGTGTTTTTCCAACGATATATATTTCCAAGTCCATCACCATGGACCAGGCAACCTCCAGGAAAACGCATAAACTTAGGTTTCAAATCGGCAATGGCCTGGGCAATATCAGGCCTAAGTCCGTTAGCTCTATTTCTGAAAGTTTTTTGAGGAAAAAGCGATACCATATCCAGGGCCAGTTTTCCTTTAGCTTTGGCAACAATCACCAGGCGGGCGCTGTCATCGCTTTGGTTTACACTAATCGCCGCGGTATATTTTTTCCAATTATTAGTTTGGCCAGCAAAAGTAACCTCGCCATATACTACTCCTTTTTTACCTTGCAGCTTAACCTGAACCGGAATCGATTTGTTAGAAAGCTGCTTTAAAAAAACTGAAAAATCATATTTCTCACCGGCTTTCACTACAATACCATCAAAACCAGAATTGATTAAACCCACCCCTTCCTTGCCTTCTTCTTCCACGTTCAACACCACATAATGCGGATTATTTACGGATATCGGTGATATTGTTTCTACCGAGATCGTTCCATAGCCATATCCCTGAGTGGTGTACTCCCAGGCAGTAAGCGGGTTCCAGCCTTTCCTGTCAGCCGGACTGTATTCAAACGATCTATTTTGTATCAACTCGGCATAAAGACCTCCATCAGCAGCATAACTCAGGTCTTCAAAAAATACCCCAAACAAATCCCGACTAATGGCTTTTCCAGTTAAAGCTTTCTTGCCAGAAGATGAATCTCCGGGAAATATGAGCTGTTTTTTTTGATTGTTACCTCTACCTGAAGTCCAGCTTAGTACCAGCAATACATATACTATTGCACTAAGGGAGTAAATAAGTTGTTTTCTCATTTTAACGGTATCACTTTTTTAAAAGGTGTTATAAGCTATTGTCGCATCCGGCTTTATAAGTTCGGTTCAAAACCACGGCTTACATATACCAATATCGCGTCCCGGACTTTGTTACTACCCGGTCGAAAAGCATTTTTCACCTATGATTGTTTTAACAATACACTCGCATTAATTTGCCTTAGTGCGTTTTGGTTTATTCTATAAATGTACTAACAACAATTATAATTTTTATTAAATATTAAAAAAATTCATGAGATATAATGCGTAAAAAACACACAAATATCTCATAAAATTTCAATACAATAATTGTTTATTTAACAATTATTGTATTGAAACAATGATCTATCAGAATCCAATAGCTGAGAATATGATAGAAAATTGATTTAGTAGTGAACCTATTTTCTACCCACTCACAAATATTAATATTTCATGTAATATTATTTATGCACAAAGGGTACATTGCTTTGCTGTTTCCTTAAGTGCATTTATAAACAAATTGCCTGTTATGTTATCAATCCCGGTTACCGGTTTTGGCTTCGCGTACTGTGGAATTGCCCTTGAATTTATAAACTATACTCAAGCGGTAACGGGCACCATTAAAGCGGCTCATGGTAGAAAATACATACCCCGGCCCCGTGGTTGTGGTGTGGTAACGGCGGGAATCAAAGATGTTGGTTACATCGGCTATAAAAGAAAGCCGGTCAGCAAGCAGGTTTTTACTGATACCGAAGTCAACCCATTGCGTTGCCCGGTTTCGACTCTGCGCGGTTGCCGAAGGGCCGTTGTAATAATACCGTCCCTGGGCGCTCAGCGCTTTACCCAGCTTCCATTGTGCGCTGAACCTTCCTGAGGAAGAACCGCCGGAAAAACCAAAATCAAAGTCACGATAAATCCCCGATTGCCGGAAGTGATACAAGTTAAGATCAGCATTGAGTTGCAGTACATTCGCCGGATTATACATTACATTCAGCTCAAAACCTTGCCGGATCTCACGGGTTATATTAACAGGAAGCGTAATAAACGTACCTTCTGAATTACGAAAGGTGTAATCTGTTATAGGGGCCTCAGAATCCTGAACGTATAGGGACGGGTTAATTGTTAGCGTGCCGCTCCTGTACAGGAACCCGGACTCATAGAGGTTTGAATAGGCAGGGTTCAGATCGGGGTTGCCGGTATTTTGTGCGTTAAGATCCGTCAATTCCATGTAAGGAGAAAGCTGGTAGAGCGATGGGCGACTGATGCGACGGCTGTAATGTACCTGCAATGTTGAAACTGTGCTCAGAGAATAATCCAGGTGCAGTGTCGGGAACAGACGTACATAGTCTTTACGGTTTTGATATTGCCCGTCCCGGCCGGATGTCCGGATGCCGGTGATTTCCAGGCGAACCCCGCCAAGATAGCTGAGCTTTCCTACTTTGCTGCCCAGTTGAGCATACCCGCTTTGGATGCGCTCGCTATAATCCAATCCGTTATTGAGGCCTTTATAGATCAGATAATCGTCTCCGGCCTGCTGTTGGGCAAAGAAATCGTACTGCACATGACGGTTCTCGGTCTTAATACCCAGTTCAAGCAAGGCCTCTTTGCCCATGGGCTGCGCCCAATCCGATTGTACCAGCAGGTCGCGGTTTGCATCCCGGGTATTCGTACGGATGTTTGGATAGCCAAAAGATACTGGATAAATCTTTTGGGTAGCCAGGGCCCAGTCCTTGTTACTGTCCCACCAATCGTATTGAAGGTCAACCGTCCATTTTTGTTTGGCAAGGGAAAACAGCTGGGTATAATTATATTCCAATTGGTTGTAGTTTCGCTGTTCCCATGATTCGCCGTTCCGTTGCAGGGCGCTGTCGGGGGCTATACTGCGATAATCATAGTTCAGTATTGTTTTGTCGTGATCATGTGTCCCGTTCCAGAGATAAGCTGCGGTCATGGTACGCTTATCGTTAATAAAATAATCGGCACCGAGGTAGAGCATCTTTCCGTCGTCATGCCTTTTCTCGTCCTGCCGCATCGTTAAACTGCTTGTGCCGGTAACCTGGTCGGTGGTATAGATTCCCTTGTAATCCGACTTGCGCATACCCAGCGTGGAAAAAAAGTTAAACTTATCCGACTTGTAGTTCAGGCTGGGATTAATTCGGGTATCATTGGGCACCCCTGCTACTACCTTCAGCTGTCCGTTAAATCCGACTTTTTATTTTTTTTCAGAACAATATTAATAATACCTGCACTGCCCGAAGCATCATAACGCGCCGAGGGGCTGGTGATCACTTCGATACGCTCTACCTGGTCGGCTTGCAATTGCTCTAAAGCGTTGCCCTGCGTGAGCCCCGAACGCCGCCCATTCACCAATACTGTAACACCTGTATTGCCTCGTAAACTAACTTCGCCCTGCGGGCTGACAGCAACGGAGGGAATACCGTTCAGCGCATCGCTGACAGAGCCGTTTTGCGAAAGAACATCCTTGCCTACTTCAAACACTTTTTTATCAGGCTGTAATCGCAATGCAAGCTGCTGACCGGAAACCGTTACTTCACTTAGCTGGCGCGCGCGGGGTATCAGCAACAGGGTGCCCAGATCGGTTTCACCTGCGGCAAGGGTTACACTCCGGGTAAGCAACTGGTATCCAACAAAGCTGCAATTCAGCACAAAAACGCCTGCCTTATTTAGCTTTAGTATGAATTTGCCTTTTTCATCGGTCATAGTGCCTAAAGCCGGTTTGCCCTCCGTATTCAGCAGGCTTACTGTGGCATAGGCAACCGGGTGATGTGTATTGCTGTCGGCTAATGTTCCGCTAAGGATCTGGGCTTTAGCACCGGGCCCGTTCAGCCAAATAAAAAGGAAAAGGATCAGGATCGTTCTCATGCCACAAGATTAAAGAGCGACAGCGGGTATGGCTCAAAAAAACATGCGAATGGCACCAGGGGCTTTCCTGCTGCACTAAAAAGTAAAAGGCGATTGCCTACCTTTATCGTATGCAAAAATGGCGTATTTTCCTGTTCCTGCAACTTATTGTTCTTGCCGCCTGCCACCGGGATATCCGGTACGATGCATCGGATGCAGTAATCAGCCAGCCAGATACCGCTTTCACTGCCAGCGTGCAGATTGATCTGCTGGAAAAAAAATTCAGTTCGTCCCTGGGCTTGCAGGTACATAGTTTTGGCGCCTTTGTGGTATACTGGGATGGCATTAGGGTTGGGCAGAATGGGGTGCCGGCTACTACGGGGCAGCCTGAAGTACCGGGCACGGAAACAAGCTATTACCAGATTCCAGATAAACTTTCGGGTCTCGGCAAACATAACGTAATGATCAGGGGCACCCAAAAATACCTACTGGAAACCGAGCGCAACGTGATGGCCAAACCGGAAAGCTATCTGAAAATGCTGCGTCAGCCGCTTATTGAACTATCCCTGGTCAACCTGATGGCAGGTGCCTTTCTTATCGCCGCTATCTACTACACGTTTTTATTTGCCAACAGCAGGCACAAGCAACGTACAACCTTGCTCTTTGCACAGATTTGCTTTCTATTCTTCACCCTGCTGGCCATGGAATACCTGAAATATTATATTGATATTCCCTATACACAGTTTTATACCCGCCTAATCATTGTCGGCTGGCTAACCTTTGCCATAGCCGTTCTCATCCCTGTGTATTTCGCAGTTCATTTTGATGTACCGCACAAGCTGCCGTTTATAGGCATATTGCTTGCTGCTTTGGTATCTATATATATTCTTAAGTACGGCCACTATGACCTGACAGCTCATTTGTACAGTCTGGCGCTATGGATCGCATCGGTATTGATCTTGCTATACGCCTTGATCAAAAAACAGCGGGGAAGCGTATTGGTACTGTGCGGCTTTGCAGTCTCTATGGTCATTAACCAGTATATGTTTTACGATTTCGGCTTGTATATCGCTTTCACGCTGATCCTGCTTTGCATCCTTTACCTGCAAACCCTCGGAGCAAAACAACTGGAGGAAGCGCACCATGCATCGTTACTGTTGTCTTCTCGCCTGCAACTGGAACTTATCAAAAAAAATATTCAGCCACACTTTTTACGTAATACCCTCACCTCCCTTATGGACTGGGTGGAAGAATCGCCTGCGCAGGGTGTTCTGTTCATCCAGGCGCTCTCGCAGGAATTTGACGTGATGAACGAGATCGCCGAACGTTCGCTTATCCCTATCCGGCAGGAGATCAACCTCTGCAGGCATCATTTGTCTGTTATGCAGTTCCGTAAGGAGGTTACGTATATATGGGAAGACGCGGGCATACAGGATGACGAAGTGATACCGCCGGCAATTATTCATACCCTGCTGGAAAATGGCATTACGCATGGTATTCCATCCAATGGCAGCAGCATACGTTTCCTGCTTACATTTTTGCACGCGGATACCCATAAGCAATATACCTTTGAGGTGTTTGCAGAGAACCGCGTAAGAAGCGGGCGCAAAAGCGGCAACGGCTTTCGTTATATTGAAGCGCGTTTAAAAGAAAGCTACGGCGACCGGTGGAACTTTACTTCGGAACCTTTTGCCGGAGGCTGGCGAAGTATAATCCGCATTGACTTATGAAGATTTTGATCATAGAGGACGAGGCGCGGATAGCTAAACGGCTGGCCCGCATGGCCAGGGTATATTTTGAGCAACAACTAACGCTGACCGTGTGTGACACACTGTCCAAAGGCCTGGCATTCATTGAGCATTCGTCCGTTGATGTGCTGTTGCTGGATTTGAACCTGAATGGTGAAGATGGGTTTGAAGTGCTGGAGGCAATGGTAGCCCGGCCATTCCATACCATTATTGTTTCGGCTTATACAGACAAAGCTATTACCGCTTTTTCTTATGGCGTATTAGATTTTGTGCCCAAGCCATTTGACGAGGGCCGGTTGTTCCAGGCTTTCGGACGGCTGAACACCAAAAGCAAAATATCAGACAGTGGGCTAAAATACTTAGCTGTCAGAAAAGGCGGTGTGATCAAAATGATAGAGGCTCTACAACTAAACTACATTAAAGGGGCCGGTATTTACAGCGAACTTCACCTGCAGGACGGAAATCAGGAATTACATAACAAAAGCCTTGACGCGTTGGAACAACTCCTGCCGTCCGGGGAGTTTGTCCGGATCCATCGCTCGTATATCGTTAGCCTGAAACAAGTAAAAAAACTGATGATCGAACCGGGTGGTAAATATGCTGTTCACCTGACAGATGGCCGGTTACTGCCGGTGGGCCGGTCACGGTACAAACAACTGCGCAGCAAAATGATTTGATCAACTTTGTTTATAATAACAGATAAACATTAAATCTGAGAGCGGACATTTGAAGCTCCCTAACCATACAATTCCATGCTCAATCCTGAGATGATGGGCATGATACACCCGAGGTCAGAGACTTCGGTCACTGGTTACATTATAGTAGATATGGTAATAATACCGATCATAATCTGAATTAGAAGATTTGAAAAGAAATAAGGTTTGCTTATCTCGTCTATCATCGGTACATTCATATCATCAACCTATTTATAACATGAAATTCATACTATTTTGCGTGGCGTTATTACTGCCCGGAGCTGCCTTTTGCCAACAGGCTATTCCTGATATTACCGGTACCTGGAAAGCCCTTTCAAAAGTTGAAACCAAAACAACCGCAGGAACGGTGACAGGTTTAGATAAAGAAATGTACAAAACCAGGGAAAAGACCTATACCTTTACTGCCACAACCGTAACAATTACCCAGGGCTTTGGTAAACACTCAGAAAAATTACCGCTCCGCGTTCAAAGTAACCAGTTGTTCATCGGTAAGCCGGAAAAGAACAAACAGCCTTATGTACTGTCGGTCAGCGACAAAAGATTAATATTGACCAAAACTGAGCGTAAAGTAAAGAAAGGTAAGACCCGGATTGACACCGAAGTGGTAACCTTGGAAAAGTAAATAGTATAAAACCAGCCTAACGGATACTATTTACTATATCTTTTCATTTTTTTTCGGTAAGATTTTAGTTGCCTTGCCTAAGGGTGGATATTGCCTTTATAAAATTCCCGTTAAGCAGCGTTGAGTCTACGTATTTCTGAATTTTATTAAGTAGACCAGATGATTTCCTTTCTTTTTTTGAACTAACTGTTAAACAATAACACGTGCTATCAGTTATTAAATATTGTAACAGTAAGTAGTTAAATCTTAATATGTTAATAGTGAAATATCTCTTAAAAAGAGATATTGACAATTTAATAAATAAAGGAGGAGATTGTGGAAAAACATAAAGAAGCAGCAGAAAATAAAAGCCATAAGCTTGTTTCAGAAAATGAATGGCTGGCAGACCGAATTGAGCTGTTAAAAGCCGAAAAGGAACTTACAAAACAGAGCGACAAGGTAGCACAGCTACGCCAGCAACTGCCGTGGGTTCGGGTTGATAAAGAATATATTTTTGAGACCGACACGGGAAAGGCATCACTTGCAGATCTTTTTTGCGGACGTTCACAACTACTCATTTACCACTTCATGTTTGGACCGGATTATAAGGCCGGATGTCCTTCTTGCTCAGCAATTGCAGACGGGTTCGATGGTTTTGCAGTGCACCTGGCTAACCACGACGTAATGCTCAGCGCTGTGTCTCGGGCTCCACTCGTAAAGCTACAGGAGTACAAGCACCGCCTGGGCTGGAGTTTTCCGTGGGCATCTTCATATGACAGCGACTTTAACTTTGATTTTGGCGTTGCCATGACCGAGAAGCAACAACGGGAAGGTACATTTGAATACAACTACCAGCGCGAATCGGTGTTTGAGTGGCGACCAGGCCAAGAAGGCGGTGGCCAGGACGCAGAGGCTAATTTTGCTGCAATGTGCGGAACAGACGTGGCTACTTTCCACCGTGAAAGGCCAGGCATGAGCACATTTGTGCTGGATGATGGCATAGTTTACCACACCTATTCCACCTACGCACGCGGGCTTGACGGACTATGGGGCATGTATCAATGGCTCGACCGGGCTCCCTATGGACGGAACGAGACAGGCATCTGGTGGAAACGCCATGATGAGTATAACCGCGAATCCCAGGACAAAGACAACTCAAAAGACTGCTGCCATTGAATGCTCAGGCAACTAAATAGTTTACCATCTGCGGTGTTATATGGCGCATCAACTGCAACGTAAAAGCTTACCTGGCGGCAAATTCACATTGCCGACTGCATTTATCGCGATTTGTATTTTGACGTTCTTCTCTGGCGTATTAGCAACAGCTTATTTTTGTAACTCGATGTGCTGTGATATGGAAATGCCCGGCGGTTGGACGATGTCGATGATGTGGATGCGAATGCCCGACCAGACCTGGCTTGCCTCAGTTGCGGGTTTCCTGATCATGTGGCTGGCCATGATGGTATCCATGATGATGCCTTCTGCATTGCCGATGTTTCTAAAAACACAACGAAATTGGGTTTCCCTTTGTTACATGGCATTCGGTTACTTTACTGTTTGGCTGGCAGTTGGTATTGCTCTTTATGCCATCGGGGTAACATTAGCAACTTTTGCAATGCAGTCAGAATTATTGAGCCGTGCTATCCCCCTGCTTTTGGGCCTCCTGTTGATCCTCGCAGGTATAATGCAATTTACACCCTGGAAAATGTCTCAACTACTCCGGTGCCGTTCGTCATTAGGGTGCGATATTTCATTTCTTCAAGATGAAAAAAGTTTTCGGCTTGGTTGCAGACAAGGCGCAGCTTGTTGCATTTGCTGCACCGTTCCAATGACAATTCAACTGGCCCTGGGAATCATGAATCCGCTGGTAATGATCATCGTTGCTATGATCATTACTGCGGAAAAGCTTCTCCCCCGGCCTAAAATAACTGCCCGAATTATTGGATTTGCGACAATCGTTCTTGGCTTAGCAAGCATTTTTTTCATTCATATTTATTAGTAACTATTCACCTGGCATGTCGCTTTTTTATGCTTCCTTGAACCACCTTGGTTTTGGATACAACAACAGCGGTTTTGGTTATGCCTCCTGTTTTATTGTAGCGGAACTTTGAAGTATAAAAATACAGCAAAATGAAAATTACAGTATTAGGATCTTTAGGAAATATCGGAAAACCACTCACATTAACGTTGGTACAAAAGGGACATTCGGTTACAGTTATCAGCAGTAATCCTAAAAGACAAAAAGACATTGAAGCACTTGGTGCCGCCGCCGCCATAGGTTTGATTGAAAACGTTGATTTTTTAACATCTGCTTTTACCGGGGCCGATGTGGTGTATGCCATGATACCGCCAAAAAATTCGGTACCCGACCCTATGGCGCGTCATATCAACTTAGGGAACTGCCTTGCACAAGCCATTGACCAATCGGGGGTAAAACGCGTGGTTTATGTAAGCAGTTATGGTGCGCAGTTAAACAAAGGTACTGGCCTGATTGTTGGTCATCATCATATTGAAAATGCGTTGAACCGATTATCTGGGCTGGAAACCATCACCCATCTTCGCGTCACTTTTATTTACTATAATTTATATGCTTATGTAAATATGATAAAAACTACTGGCGTTATCAGTGCAAATTATGGTGATGATGACAGGGTGGTATTGGTATCTCCAAAGGATATTGCCGCCGCGTCTGTTGAAGAAATAGAGGCTAATACCACTGGTAAAAAAATAAAGTATGTGGCCAGTGACGAACGTACCTGTAATGAAATTGCTCGGGTTTTAGGAAAGGCTATAGGCAAACCCGATTTAAAATGGGTAACGATTACCGACGAGCAAATGCAAAACGGTATGGAAGCAAATGGTGTACCTGCACCGGTTGCTGCTCGTTTTGTTGAAATGTTCGGCGCCTGCCATCATGGTTTATTGAATGAAGATTACGATCTGAATAAGCCCGAAAATATGGGTAAAATAAAGTTAGAAGATTTTGCAAAGGAATTTGCCGCCGCTTTTTAAACTAAATAGCTAAATTGGATTATGGCAAGTACGCAACCACTCCGCATTAAAACAATTAGCGATTATCATAGGGTGATGGGACTTTCCAAACCCGAACATCCTCTTGTAACTATAATAAATTTCGAAAAAATCAGGCGCCTGAAAGGCGATGAGCCAATAAACATTGTATTTGATTTCTATTCTATCGCCCTTAAAAGAAACTTCAATAAAAAAGTAAAATTCGGCTATGGGCAGCAAGCCTATGATTTTGATGAGGGCATTATGTTTTTCATAGCTCCGGGGCAGGTTTTTTCAATACAAACCGATGAAGAATTAAAACATACGGGACGGATGTTACTCGTCCATCCCGATTTTCTTTGGGGTACCGCATTGGTAAAAAAAATAAAGCAGTATGAGTATTTCAGCTATTCGGTACATGAGGCCCTGCATCTTTCGGATAAAGAAGAAGTGTTGCTGATCGGTATTATGCAAAACATGGCGCAGGAACTTCGATCCAATATTGATAAATTTAGCCAGGACGTAATTATTGCCCAGCTTGAATTACTGCTCACATATGGTGAAAGATTTTACCAGCGTCAATTTATCACACGTAAAATAAGTAATCATCAAATACTGGATAGTTTGGAAGAAATCCTTACTGAATATTTCAATAGTGATGCTTTATTAAAAAAAGGATTGCCCACTGTGGGATACATTGCCGAAGTATTAAATTTATCACCAAACTATTTGAGTAGTTTATTAAAAGCGCTGACAGGTTTAAATACCCAGCAGCACATCCACGAAAAACTGATAGAAAAAGCGAAAGAAAAATTATCTACTACCAGTTTATCTGTCAGCGAAATTGCTTATGAATTGGGATTTGAATATCCCCAGTCATTCAGTAAACTGTTTAAGACAAAAACCCAGCTATCTCCGGTCGAGTTCAGGTTGTCATTCAATTGATCAAAACTTAAGTATCCGGAGTTTTTAACTCCGGATACTATGGATTCCCTGCTCAGGTATATTTTCTAAAACGGGAATACTTATTCGGTAAGATCGCTAATAGTAGCTACCGGCGCATTTTTCTTCACTGATTCTATACCACCTTCGCGGCCAGATTTGCTCTCATACATTTCACTGCTTCCAATTATCTGGCCATTACCCGCTTTCAGATTGAAATAGTGTTTCCCGTTTTTAGCTTCGAGTCTGTCATATTTTTCATCCTCCGGAGAGTTCTTTTTAACAGATTCTATTCCATTTTCGCAGCCGGCTTTTGAGGAATAGCCTTCACTTGACAAAATAATTTCGCCGTTACCTGCCTTTAGGTTAAACTGGAATTCACCATTGGTTCTGGTTTTAATTTCAAATTTGCTCATGGTTTTATAGGTTTTTAATAAAAGTAAACTAAGTCTATGTTAACCATGTTAACTTTTCTTTAAATAATCAACCTCCTTGTGTGTTAAAAAAACAAACGTTTGCGTTATATTAAACACTTGCACTCCGCTTTATAATAGCAGCACTTAAATTGACACTTTAAAAGCATTTTATTACTTTTAGTAATTACTAAAGCTGATAATGACAGGAAAACCCGCTACGATTAAAGAAATAGCTAAAATTCTTAATGTATCTGTATCCACAGTTTCAAGGGCATTGCATAAGCACCCTACCATTGGCATTACCACCCAGCTAAAAGTGCAGGCCCTGGCCGACAAACTGGGCTATGAACCCAATCAAAATGCTATATCTTTTCAAAAAGGCAAAACCTATAACATTGGTGTTATTATTCCAGAGTTGTCCGAAGCTTTTTTTTCGGCAGCTATCAGTGCTATTGAAGATATTGCTTATAAAAGGAACTACACGGTGCTGATAGCCCAGTCGCACGATGATGAGGAAAAGGAAATACAGCTGGTTGAAAAAATGAAAAATTCGAGGGTCGACGGCCTCCTCATCTCCGTTGCAAAAACTACATCAGGTTTCACTCATTTTGATATGTTGAAACGGTTCAACATCCCCGTTGTATTTTTTGACCGCATCCCACCCCTTAAAAACATACATTACGTAGCCTGCAACATGGAAACCGGTAGTACCGAAGCGGTAAACTACCTGTTGCAAAAAGGCCACCGTAGCATAGGCATGATCAATGGGCCGGCTACTTTAGCCGCGAGCGGCGAACGCAAAGAGGGTTATATTAAGGCGATGACTAAAAACCGCCTGAAGTTTGATCCCTCGTTAATTGTTAGCTGCAATTTAACCGAGCAAGGAACCCAGGCCGCGCTCGACAACCTCCTGGCGCATAAACGCCGACCTACGGCTATAGTTACCTTTAATGATTACGTTTCGCTTTATGCCATAAAACATGCCCGCAACCTCAAAATTGATCTGGATAAAGACCTGCAGTTTGTAAGCTATGCTAATTTGCCGCTTATCAACTATATGGATTATGCCCCTGTAGCCTCTGTTGAACAATTTCCTTATCTGCAGGGGCAAAAAGCGGCTGATATTTTGCTCGATCTGCTATCGCGCAAGGTGCAATCGACAGATGAAGTTCAGGCTTATTATAATGTGATGGTAGAGTCGCAACTGGTAGAAAACAAAATAAGAAACAGAGGCTAAAATCGCGGTTTTTATACCTTTAACACCGGTATCTCGTATTAAAGTTACCTTAACGGATTATTAATAAAAAAACAGGCAAACGTTTGCGTGAAAAGTTTAGCATTATATTAATTAGGTTTGGTATAAGCATACAAAAAACTTATAAAAACTTAGTAAATGTTTAATGATATTTTAACATCCTTTAACCTTATAGCTCAACAATATCATATTGAAAAATTTGGCGAAGGACTGATTAACCGTACCTGGAAAGTAACCGGTATTGATAACAATAACGAATTTATTCTCCAGCAGATCAATAAAAACGTTTTTAAAACCCCACCACATATAGCCGAAAACATTAATAATGTTGGCGGTTATTTATCAAAGCACTACCCCGATTATTTATTTGTATTACCGCTGCCCGCTGCAAACGGCGATTACATGGTTAAACACACCGACGGGGAATATTACCGCTTGTTTCCGTACGTAAAAAACTCTATCACTTTAAACACTGTGCAAACACGTGACGAAGCTTTTGAGGCTGCACGCCAGTTTTCCAAATTCACCAATTTACTGGCTGGTTTTGAGGTTGAAGGGTTAAACTATACACTCGCCGGGTTTCATGACCTTTCGGCCCGGTTTGAAGAGTTTAAACGGGTTGTTAATAAAGTCGGCACCGAAAGGTTAAATAAAGCAAAGGAGGCTGTTGAAACTGCTTTCAGGCACCAGGACATTGCCGAAGTTCACCAGGCCATTATGAACGACCGGCTTATTCCACTGCGGGTGGTTCATCACGACACTAAGATCAGCAATATTTTATTTGATGAAGACCACAAGGGCCTTTGTGTAATTGACCTGGATACCGTAATGCCCGGCTATTATATTAGCGATGTGGGTGATATGATGCGTACCTATCTGTCACCCGCCAACGAGGAAGAGCAGGATTTTTCAAAAATTGAGATCAGGGAAGATTTCTTCGCTGCAATAGTTGAGGGTTACCTTTCTGAAATGAATACTAACCTGACCGAGAGCGAAAGAAACCTATTTGTATATTCGGGCAAACTAATGATCTATATGCAGGCCATACGCTTCCTTACAGACTATTTAAACAACGATATATATTACAATACCACTTATCCCGGACATAATCTTGTGAGGGCTCAAAACCAGTTTATACTGCTTGAAAAATACCTGGCTGCGGAAAACACATTCAACCAAATTGTATCCAATACCCAAAGCCAACCCAAATAAAAAATTTGTGTTACCTCTTACAATTGCTCCGTTGGGAGCTACCTGTTTGTAGTACACCAGATAAAATGAATTTGCGCCGCAGATGTAACCCAACCATCTGATGGTAGCATCTATGAGGCAAAAAAAATGAAATGCTATACTACAAACAGGTAGCTCCTACCGGAGCAATTTGGCTCAATATAGCTATACGAGGCCAAATTCAAATATGGTTTTGCTGCTAAATAGTTCACCGGCTTTTAATATAGCGCTTGGAAAATGCGGTTTATTAGGCGAATCGGGGAAGTTTTGTGTTTCGAGGCAGAAGCCATCCCGGCGCTGATAATGATATCCATCTTTTCCCTGTACCGAGCCATCTAAAAAATTACCGGTATAAATGTGTAAAGCCGGTTCTGTGGTATATACTGTGAGTTTACGTCCGCTGGTACTTTCGGTTGCCTGTGCAGCGAGCAGTAGTTCAGGAGAACGCTTGTTTTTTAATACCCAGGAATGATCATACCCTGATCCTAAAGCAACTTGTTCATCATCAGCGTCAATATCACGCCCTATTTGCTTTGGATCACTAAAGTCAAACGGGGAACCGATTACATCTGCAAGATTGCCATTGGGTACAATCATATCGTTTACCGGTAGATATTGCGCTGCATTAACTTTAAGATAATGTCCGGTTATTGAACCTTGATTGTGACCAGCCAGGTTAAAATAAGTATGCTGCGTTAAATTAATCACTGTGCTTTTATCAGTATGACATTCGTATTCCACTATTAGCCGATCATCATCATTCAGGGTATATTTAACCTTTACCTGCAAATTGCCGGGAAAACCTTCATCTCCATCCGGGCTTAAAAGGCTAAACATTAATCCTATCCCTTGCGTTTTATCAAAAGCGATAGGTGTCCATACCTTTTTGTTAAATCCCTCTCTTCCACCGTGATGATGAAAGCCCCCTTCTTTTGCGGTAAGCTGCCATATCGTACCATCAATATCGACTTTTGCACCTGCAATACGGTTGGCATAACGGCCAACAACAGTGCCTATGTAAAAAGGGTCGTTAGCATAACCTTCAATCGTATCGTAGCCCAGCACCACATCTACAAAATTCCCGTTTTTATCCTTCACAAAAACTGACTGGATAGCCGCGCCGATATTTGACAGCACCACACGTGTTCCGTTTTTGTTTGACAACGTGTACAGAAAAACCTGCTGACCGGCAATTGTTCCCCACTCCTTAATTTCTAATGTTTTCATGTTAATCAAGGTAGTTTATTAAAATTTATTTCAGGATGCTTATTAGCTGATTGTTGTCTCATAAGCTCAACCTTAAGCAGTGAAAAATCATTAAAGAAACCACAATTGCGCAGAAAGAACTGATCGCCCTTTACACCGCCGCCATAGTCTTTACGATAGTTGATATTGGCCGTTGCATCACCGGTGAACAAGGCTTTGGTAAGCGGGTACCATTTGCCTGTAGTATCTGCAACCCAGCCGTTCCCAAAAAACACTTTACGCTGCACGTTGCCCATATCGGGCTCAAAATTCTCCAGAAAAGAGTAAAGGTTCTTTAAATAGAGACCCGATTTAGGACGTTTAAAACTTGCTATCAATTGCCATGAACTTTGATCAACGGGTTTAAAATAAGCGGTTAAAATGGTTGTTTTTGATGCCACATCGGCCTGGGCATGTACCAGGAAGGCGTAGGTTTTACCTGCCACCCACGGGTAAACCATGTAGCTTTGCCCACCGGAACCTTCGCCGCCAAATTCACCCGCATGAACACCCTCGCCCTTTTTCAATAAATTAATTTTCAGGCTGTCAGGAATGCTTTTCGGATCGTCGGTTTCAAAAGGGCTCCAGATAGAAAATAGCACCCGGCGTTCTGTTGATGAATTTACCTGCATACCAAAATACCCGGCGTTAAAACCATCGGCCATAAAATAAGAGCCAATTACATCATTACCTACAGGTACAGTAACCTCGTTGTAAAACCATTCTACGTTATCCTGAGTCTCGACCGGTAGTCTGTAATTTAAGTGTACCGAAGGCCCTCTTCGCCCCCAGTGAAAATAATTACCGTGATTATCTTTCACATATACAGCGCCTTTTGCAAGTGCGCTGCCGCTTAATAGCAGATCGCTCACGTTTGCGTAAACCTTACCGCTTTTTTGTAGTCCCTGCAATTTTATCTGTACATACCCTGTCGCTTTGATGATTGCCTTCCCAAAATTGATGATGGCCGGTTTGTGATTAGATATTGTTTTGGTTAAAACCGTTTCACCCGCGGTTACCTTAATTTTTGCCGAACCATCCGGCACAAATAATTTTAAATCAATATTTAAACTACCTTCCGATTCTGCCCTGACATAAACAGATATTACATCCGCAGCACCACTCCAATTAACCAGGCCCGCACTATCAATACGGGCTTTGGCCCCATTGCTTACCCAGGCATTACCTCCAAGCGGTACGGTTATTACAGAATCTGCCGGGATGACCGTTGCATGGCTGCTCAACTGCAAAAGCAGACAGATCGCCAAAGCAGTAAATATTTTACCAATAGCCTTTTTTATACGTGTATTCATGCAGATGAAAGCGATTTTAATCAATTATTTTAAACTCATTAATCTGTTCAGTAAACGCACACCGGGATCGTTAATGCTGCTTCCGGTAGGTTGCTTATTTTCAAATACCTGCTTGCACCATTGCAAAATCGGATCATCAGGATATTGCTTAACCTGTTCATTTAACCATGCGGAAGCTGCAGCTTTGCTTTTCAGTTTTGTCAGGGTCCATGCGGTTACCAGGTTATTAGCAGGCAAAAAATTCTTTACCGTATTATCGGTCTTCGGAGTAAATGCGATAATTCTTTTTAAATAGTCCTGTGCTTCATTTGCTTTTCCCTGTTTAGTATGGCAGAGATAACTCATCCAGTTCTCCAGTCTTTCGTCAATATTTTCGGGATATGGTTTACCAACACCCAAATTAAGGGGCCATTGTTTAGCATCGTTAATAAAGCTTAATGCCCCTGTATAGTCTGCTTTTTCAAGTTTCCCGATAGCCAGCATGAGCTTGGCCTCGCGGTACAGGTCACGGCCAATGGTGGCACCTTCAAACGGCAGAATGTTAATGCCTGACAGTAGCTTCGCACACTCGTCATAGCGTTTATTGAGCAGTAGCGTTTTTGCATACAGCATGCCTATAATGTAGTTTTCCTGGTGCTGTTTGTAAAATGGTTCAACCGTGGTTAAGGCATTCTGATATCGCCCCTGACTTATGTAATATTCGCCCAGGAGTTTAGTATAGCGCCATCCCTGTGGATCAAGGGATACCGCCCTTTTCAGATCGTTGAGATCAGAAGCTCCCATTTGCATAGCGGCACGGGCCGCGTAAAACGGCGCGAAATCGGGCTGGTTACCGCATTGGGTAAACAGCTTTTTACTTTCGGCTATACGGTTCCTGTCTTTATACAACAGGGCCAGGTAGTATTTTGGTTTCCAGCTGTTGCTTTGTTGCATGGCCCAGTTAAGTACCTGCTCATCATCCGACCGGAAAGGGAACACAAACTCCGGCGTAGCATCATTGGCTTTACTTAACGTTTGCGAAAATGGCTGTCCGGCTTTATGCTGTAACCAGGCTTGCCAGTAATTTACCAGCGCGTTCCGGGGCGAAAGCTCCAATATCTTCCGGCATTCGTCCAGACATCCGTTTTTGTAGTAAGCATTGGTAAGTTCCAGGTAGCTTTCAATAGGCTGTTCGTTGATAATTAATGAAGTGAACGCCGTTTTATTTTCTGTAGATGGATCCCACAGATATTTTTCAAACCGGGCAAAATCATCCAACGGATTAAAAGCTTGTATAGAACTCAACACCTGCTCGGCAGCTTTACGATTATTTTGATAACGGTAAGCTATCACCTGCACCTGTAAAGCCGAAAGATCATAACGATTGTAGTCAATAGCCTTGGTAACGTATTCAAGCGCCTTATCATAATTTTTTTCCTGCAGATACAAACTGCCCAGAGCGTTATACGCCGCGCTCCTATATTCAACAGAAAGCGCGGCTATATCAAAGCCATCTTTCGCGTCGGTCACATGGCCAAGCTTCGCGTTAATGATACCGTAATAGTAATTAGCGCCGCCATCATAGCTATCCAAACTTAAGGCCCTTTTGGCAAGTTCCAACGCTTCTGTGTAACGCATGTTACGGTACATCAGTTCGGCCATTTTTACCAGTGCAGGTAAAAAGTTATGATCCTGTTTTAAGGCCGCCTGCAATTTTTCTTCGGCCTGCGGATAGGCCTTTTCATCCATCAGTTCCTTACCCTGGATGTACAAGCCATAGGCAGTGTTCCGGTTAAAGTCCTTAGGCGAATTAAGCGGCCGGCTCAGGTTACCGGCGTCGGGCTTCGACTCATATACCATTTTGTCGCCGCCCAATGTAACCGTCAAATCGCCACTGCTCTTATCCATTTTAATGGAATCGGTAAAAGTTTTCAGCGGAGATAGTTCAATTTTTTTATTATAAACAACAGTTGTACCTTGCTTGACGATCAGGCTATCAGTTATTTTCTGTACTGGGCTGAATGCTATTTTTAACCAGCCGTTTTCTGCCCGTACATTCAACGCGCCATAATTGTTGGCCTGTACAAAGCCTTTGGTTTTTAATACCGGGTACCAGTACTCCGTCCATACATCAGCCTCGCCCGGGGCAAAGCCTTTGTGTTTAAATGGAGTAAATGTACTCTCGGGTGAGGTTTGGTTGAATAGCCTGCCAGATTGAATTTCTGAGTATTGCCCATCCGTATCGGTAAGCAACTTCTCCCAGATCATACCCTGGTCTGATAATCCCCATATCCATATTTTCTTGCCCGCTTTATCATCACGGCCCGAATAACGGGCCATGCCCATATCATCATCATGCCAGTACGCGCCAAAAAAGTCGGTGTATTTACCAAATACATGGTATGATTTATAACCGTCAAAGTTGTTGTTGTTATAAAAAGAAACGTCCTTACCGTTTTGCTTATTGATGGGCCAGTCGCCATGTTCGCCCTGATGGCCTAAATAGCTGTTACCAGGGAAAATATACTGCAAGTTACCTTTGGTTTTTATGCCGGTATTCATCCAGTGGTAATAGGGTTCATCTAACTTGCTGGAGTTGTACCACGTTGATTTTGTGGTAAAATACGCTTTATCCTTTGGCAGGTTAACCTCCATTGTCCAGGTGGTTCGGGTAAGCAGATCAAGCACACTGATAACACAGCTTACGCTGCCGTCGTCATTTTTGCGTACGATATAATCAACCGGCGTAACCGAATTTGGGGTATGACCAATGATACCGTAGTTGGGTTCAATACCGCCGCTTGTCCACGGGCCGCGCATGGCAATATCCCTGAATTTTACTACATGGTTTTCATAAATAAAAGGTTTGCCAGTCGACAACTCTTCGGCCGACCAGATCTTGCCGCCTATTTCGGGCAATATGGTTAGCCTGATGTAAGCATTGTGCAATTCCACCACCTTCCAGCTTTTTTGCATGGGCTTATCTGTAAAACCATCGTACCTGAAATACGGATATATATTCGTAAATGCCGGTATAGGGTTAGGGTCAGAGAACGGGTAAGTAGTAATGATTTTGTCATACTCCTTAAAACTCGCGTTTTCTTGTGCCTGAATATGCCATACCGATAAGCATATCCCCAAACATATCAGCCATTTTTTCCTCATATCATCAAACTTATCTAATGATCAATAACCAGCCCTTGGCTTTTTCAACAGGGATTTTATCATTCAGCCCAAACGTTTTGGCTGGCTGAAAGGTCCTGATCTCCGGCGCTGTAATAGTCGCCTTTGCAGGGTCGATACCCAATTTTTTCCAGTCTATCTTTAGCTGGATCTCTGTATCTGTATCTTCCCAACTGGCTATAGAAACCATAGCTGCGCCATCTTTTTTATAAACGGTGGCCAGTACCTTTTCATGGTCGGTTTTTACCGGGTTGTCATCAACCCAATAGCCAATCATTTTGGTGCCCTTCATGCCAAAATCGTCCCAGGCTCTCCAAATCGGGCGCGGGTCGGCGCCATCACTCCAAGGCATACGGTTTGTCATGCCGTAAACCATACCGCGCCATTTGTTACCGCCGCCCTGAAGCATTTCGCCCATCAGGCCAAATGGGACACCACTCACTTCGGTCAGGAAGAAATCGGGATTATTTTTTTCGTAATCAAAATATTCACCAAACCACAAACGGTTCAGGTACGGAAAGTGTTCCATGTACAGGTTGGCGCTGTTGTTAAAACCATCGCTCTTATTGTATTGGTTAGCCGAATGAAGATCGATAATACCGGGATGGCCGTCTTTGGTCAGCACCCGTTTTACACGTTTCATGGTAACCCGGTCAAACGCAACATCGTCCAGATAAATGCCGTCGATACCAACGTTCTGCGTAAGCCAGTTCATGCCTTCTACATAATAGTTGTGCCAGCGGTTCATGCCGCTATTAATAATGGCCGCATCCTTAATTTCAGGCACAAACCAGGCCGCAATATAATCGTCGCCCACATGCTCCTGCAACCAGCTAAAACCTCCACCCTTGCCCGACGAATAAATTTCGTGACCCAAACTCCTCAAAGCAAAGGTTTCATAAGCGTGGTTTGACAGCTCACGTATGGTATTGTATATTTTAACCTTTAGGCCCGCGGCATGTGCCGAATCATCATAAGCTTTCATCGATTTCCAGGCGATGAAGGGATAGTTGATATTGGGGTTAATAGCCGTTGCATGATGGATATTAATTACCGTTGCACCGGCTTTTTTAATAGTATCAATAGGTCTGTAGGAGTGATAGAACCGGGTAGCCCACTGAAAATCGGTGTTAATAGTATGGAACGGCGTGATGAGCAGGGTAAAATTATAATACAGTTCATCGCCTTTGCTTAGCTTTCTTTCGCCGCTGTAATTGTTGGCAAGTACTGCCTTGCCATCGTCAATAACCTTGATACCGCCCTTGTCGCCATTACCCCATGACGATGGCAGGATCAATGGTTTTTGCAAATAAAAGTTAGTGTTAAGCGGGCGCACATATTTCTCGTCGCGCAGGGAATATTGCAAACCGGCATTTACGTTCCCTATCCAGGCGCCGTCCTGGTTTTTATGAGCTACATCCCATTTCCATTCAAAATTCTCGGGGCGGTAGCCCCCTTTTTGCCCCAGGCCCATCATGTATTTTGCCACATTCCTTTTAAAGGGGATGTGCATGGTAATGTCTTTGAAGCTGATATCCTGCAGTGCTTTTATCTTTACAGTATATGCCATAAAGCCATCAAATTCCAGCGAGGCGCTTACCTCCATTAGTAGGGAATCATTGGCGCTTATGGCTTTCCATTGAACGGTACCGGGCTCCTGTTTGGTAAATTGCAGGCCCTGGCTTTTTAGCTTAATATTTTTACCATCGGGCTTTATAAAATGGAAATGCAGGGCTTCGGTTAACAGGTTGTTAGGTTCACTGGTTACCTCCGTCATTTCGGGCGTAAAAAATGTTTGGATCTGTTTAGGGAAACCATCCGCGTTTACCTCTACTTTGCGGCCCAATAGATCAATAGTATTGTTTTTCACCTGTAGTGGCGTATAGGGTGCTATTACCGTATTCTTTTGTGCCATGGTAGAGTTGAGCCATCCGAGACGGGTCATTTTCCAGGGCTCATCAACACCGCCATTTTTAGCCAGTGTTTTATTTACCGTAATAGCCAGCTGAATTTCTTTGGCCGGTTTACCATTTATACTGATAGAGGCCTTACCATTATAGATAGCTGGAACAGCATTTGCAGGCACATCAACACCGCACCACAACGCCTGAATATCACCGGCCGCCACATTTACCGTTTTGTTAAGTGGCGATCCGTCATAGGCCGTGCCGCCGGTATTGATACAAAAAATGGCCGATGCCGGGATAGTTTTGCCTGATGCGGTTTTAAGATCGCTGAAAG
This sequence comes from Mucilaginibacter sabulilitoris, assembly GCF_034262375.1. Taxonomy (NCBI): domain Bacteria; kingdom Pseudomonadati; phylum Bacteroidota; class Sphingobacteriia; order Sphingobacteriales; family Sphingobacteriaceae; genus Mucilaginibacter; species Mucilaginibacter sabulilitoris. The sequence goes on along the minus strand of NZ_CP139558.1, from coordinate 2,587,816 downwards.
TAATCTTTATATCATCCAGATTTTGCAGGGCATATACACCCAGCTGAAAAGAGAAATTTTCACCGCGTTGTGCTGTTGCCGCGTATTTATTTTGCGGACCACGTTCTATCCAGCGTTGTGGCAGATCTTTGGTCATGCGGATAGAATTCAGCCTGTCTTCAGGGAAGAGCATGAACTTTTCGCCTTTGTGTTTGCCGGTTAGCGCATCGGTTTCACTTTTTGTGGCAATGACCTCCATCGGGTAAAAGCTATTGAAAGCATCGATAGACTGAAACTCTTTTACCGATGCCGCCGGGATATTTGCACCCAATCCGTTCAGCCAGGTTTCTGAAGCCAAATTCTCCGGTTTTAAATACACGCCTTTAGGGTAGTTGGACCTGCCCTCATTTTTATAAGGCATGTAATACACATAATAAGTGCCTTTACCCGATGTTGGTTCAAATACCAGTTCGCCGCTTTCGCGGTTTATGGTTCCGAGTTTAATATTGGTTATTTTTTGTTTGGTTTTAGCATCCTGAATAATGATCCGCTTATTCTCTGGGTCGGTATCCCTTCTTCGCCAGGGAATAACAGCCTTGGCCGCTTTACCTGTACCGTTGAATGTTAAAACCACCCTGTGATTTCCTAATGAATCGACAACCCAGCAGTTTTTACAGTTGGTATAAGGTATTTTTTGAGCAAAAGCTGCAACACCGGGTAACAGGAAGGCAAAAGCAAGGAGTTGTTTTTTCATAATCATTATTCAGTGGTATAAATTAATAGGTTGGTTTAAGGCCCTTACTTTCCCAATATTGAGCTATTGGTTTATATGGGCCAAATTTGTGCTGTGTTTCAGAAAAAGAATCGATAAAAGGCCCTTTATCATAATCAATCGCCTTTTCTTCGGCATGAGGATATTGTATTTCGGTTATTCCTTTTGACGGGCGGGGGTGCTTTTTGTCATCATTGATAAAAGCGGCTATATCAAGCGCTTCGGCATCGCTTAGGTATGGTTTGTAATGAGTTACCTTATCATAGGGCATATTGGCTATCAGCCATTGCGCCAGTTTAACAATACGATGCATGCTTGAGCCTTGGCGGTAGGCTTTTGCTCCCCACAATGGCGGATAAGTATACGTTACTTCATCAAACCGCATTTGTCCCTCACCGTTAGCGCCATGGCACCGTGTGCAATTTATGGCATATAAACGTTCGCCATTGGCAGATGAGGCAGCAGTATCAGGAAAAGCCACTCCCATATTCTTTAACCCTTTGGTTTGACTATTAACATTGGCCGAATCGCTGAGCCATTTTAAGTAGGCCATAATCGAGATCATCTCACGGCCGTCAAGCGGCAACGGTCTACCCAAGTTCGGGCGCATTACACAGTTATTTATTCTTTCGGCGAGTGAAAGTACCCTTCCCTCCCGAGCTCTGTATTGCGGGTAATTGCGAAAAACCGTTACCAGATTAAAGGCGTAAGGCCGGGTACCGGCATCACGGTGGCAATTGGTACAATTCATTTTATTGCCGGTGTAATGTCCGTTAATTCCATTGGGGCCAATATAGTAAGCTGTATACAGCATTAACTGACGACCGTACCGAACGGCATCGCCAAGTTTATCATGCGGTATTTTCATGGTATCAACGGTAACCAGGTTATCATTAGCTACTGTGGTTTTTAAAACTGCAGCCCGGTCTTCATTGCAGGAGGTGAGTTGCGTCACATCTGCAAGGATGAAAGCCATTATAAACCAGATTATATATTGATACCGTTTATTCATGGTTTCAAATAAGGACTAAGTTCTTTACTTGTTATAAATCCCGCCCGGTAAGTGGGTACCGATGTTTCCATAGTCCATAGCAGTACACCTTTACGATCTGTTAAAACAATAATATGCCGTTTTGAACAGCATACCAGCACACTTGTATCATTGATCATGTAAGCGCTACCCATACGGCCGTTAAATACTTCTTTAGGCAATTGAATATGCAGATCGATCTTTGAAGCTTTTCGCTGTTCATCCAACTTCATAGCAAATACGCCCGACTGGTGTTTCTCCACTCCGTTATCAAAAAACATCAAATTGCCATTGGCATTAATGTGGGCCGCATGTGCCTGGGTAAAGTTGCACTCGGCAGGCATGGTTATGGTTCCCCCCTTACCAAACTTGTAAATCACTTTGCCGGTGTGGGCATCAATCTTCCAGATCTGACCATTGTTGTAGAAAGACATCAGGTAATTGCCATCCCTATCGTAATTCAAGCTGTTGGCATGCATCCAGTCTTTTTTTGTTTTGAGCAGGTTACGATCTTTTAGCGGATCCATTACATCAAACACGCTCCATTTGTAAAGCTGTTTGCCTGTGTTATCCATTATCATGATACCGTCACCATTTACTGTATCCTGCTTGCTGCCGCCAATGGCGGTCAGATCCATGATTTTTTGATCAACAAAAAGGGTTACCAGGTTGCCCTCTTTGTTCTTTAAAATTTCGTGGTGAATGGTTTGTTTAAAATCACGTTGTCCCTTTTTTAAGTGCAATAGCGTATCGCCTAAAAGATTAATTTCCAGTATTTCGCTGCCGTAGCTGGTAGGCTCATCATTGCGGCCCAAAATAGAGAGCAGTGTATGGTCTTTAGTGAAATTGATAACCTTAAAACCCAGGTCATCAATCATGTGATACCATCTTATTCGTCCCTTATAATCAACCAGGTAAGCCACGCCTGGGGCATAACGTTTATTGATGAGCATTAAGCCATCCTTAAACTCAGCAGGTATATGTTTTTCGGAAGCACTTTTCGCTGTAAACTGATCCTGCAGAAACATGGGCAGGTCATACGAACTGAAAGTATAGGTTTTGCTGATATTTTTAACCCCATTTGTTACCGTGATGATATGATAAGCATAATTTGTTTTGGGAGCGATATTACAAAGCACAAGCCTGTGCCGGTCGGTGTTTTTTGATACCGGCGAAACCTGTTTAGTAGTATCGGCACCTTCATCCTCCCAGTATTCGGCATAAACGTCGGCCGGTGAAGCGGTAAGCACATCAACCTGAATTTTCAGCTCATTGTTGTTATGCAGACCTACCTTTATTTCTTTGATGGCGTTGCTGTTGTTACAGCTCGCAAAAACAACTGTAAAAACCAATACGGCCAAACATATTAAGAAACACCTCATCTTTCTATTTACAACACTGTGCGGGTTTTGTACCATTTGTTTTAAATATAAAAGAATATACAACCTTTAATCGCTGTATATTCTTTTGCTTAGTGTAAAGGCTTTGTTACTGTTGTCTGCCAGCGTTGTTTAAGTTAGGGTTGATAGTAACCTGATTTAAAGGATACGGGAAATACTGATCGCGCGGCATTTGAACAGTTGGGGTTTGGCCGGTACGTTTCAGATAGGCGTTCACTACTTCGGCATATTTACCCATTCTGATCAGGTCCGATCTTCTTTTCCCTTCATAATATAACTCCCAACCACGTTCCTGTAACAGCGCATCACGCAGAGTAGATTGCGAATAGGCTCCCGCCACCAGTTGCTTAGCATGAGATCTTGCTTTTACCTGGTTTATTAAGGAAATACTCTCTGCAGAGGGGCCACTTAATTCATTCAGCGCTTCGGCCCTACTTAGCAGTACATCGGCATAACGTAAAATATCAACACTATGGCCGTCATAATAAGTATTGGCTCCATTAGGATCTGCATATTTCATGGTAGCAACATCGGGCATATAAAATACACCGTCGGGAGGGGTGGCCCCTATTGAAGGTGCTTGCTGATGAATAAGGTCATCAACCCCTTTATATGAAGGGAAGAACATTTTTTTACGGTCATCCTCATTGCCATAACTATTATAAAAATCCCACGTTACAGCGTAATATTGCCACCTGTCGGTTAAAACCGGGTGTTGCAAGGGACCGAAGTGGTTCAATAGTTCTGTACCGTTAACGTTGGCATCACTCAATACCGAGAAAATATTTTCAGAGCACCATTTATTATTTTCGGCAAATAATCCTGAATAAGTTGGGAAAAGCTGGTAAACATTCAAGTCCATTACCTGCTTGGTTAAATCAACCACTTTTTGCCATTGCTTTTCGCGCAGGTAAAGTTTGGCCAGTAAAGTAAGCGCAGAACCTTTAGTAGCCCGACCAACATCATTGGTTGAATAAATGGCATTGCTATTATAATCAACCGGAAGTGTATTTGCGGCAGCTGTAAGGTCAGCTATTAATAAAGCGTCGATTTGCTCAACTGGTGTAACAGGCTGCTTTTCGGTATAGTTAGGATTAGCAAGATCTTTTTCGGTAAGTAATACCACTGGTCCCCATGCGTCAGTAAGATCCATATAAGCTAAAGCCCGTAAAAATTTAATTTCAGAAAGAAACTGATTTTTTTGCTCCGCCGTGATAGTAGTCATAGGCGAAATATTTAATATGGCATTATTGGCGTTGGCTATCAGTTTGTAAATCTGTCTCCAGTCTTCTGCAAGTAATCCGTTAGCTGAGTTCCATTGCACTAATGAAAGCTGGCCGGGGTCACCCCCATAGCTGCAATGGCCAACATCGGTAGTAAGATCGGTAAGGGCAAAGTGCCTAACTGTCCAATAATCAAAGTTGTCGCCAACAGCCGGGCCCTTTAACCGCGCGTAAACAGCGTTAACAGCGGCAATAGCGTCCGACTTGGTTTTAAAAGCATTACTGCTGGTAAGGCTGCTCGAAATCTTGGTATCAAGGTTCTTATTACAGGAGAACTGTATAGCGACCGCCAAAGTCATCAAAAGGATATAATATTTTTTCATCTCTTTTAAATTTTATGTTGCCCCCCAAAAAGGGATGTTATTATTAATGAATAGAAGCTTTTATGCCGAATGTTATGGTCCTGAAAGCCGGGAAACCACCAAAATCGAGGCCACCTGCCAGATTATTGATGCTACCAACATTTTGCGTTTTTACATCAACAGCGGCAGCATGAACGTTAGCTTCCGGATCGGTACCTTTATAACTGGTAACTGTCAGCAAATTCTGAGCTTCAGCATAAATCCTTATCCCCTGAAGAATTTTCATATTACGGAATAAGGAAGAAGGGAAACTATAACCCAGAGAAACCGATTTTAAACGAGCGAACGATGCGTTTTCTACAAATCTTGAATTAACATAGCTTCCGTAAGTAGTTAAAAAATAACCTTCGCGGGGTATATCCGTATTTTCATTTTTGCCGGCCACAAACCTGTTCAAGGCATCGGCACCGGTTGTTGATTCCAGTACCAGTCTATTCATATTGTAAAGAGAATACCCAAACGCTCCCTGGATAAAAATATTCAGGTCAAAACCTTTATAATGAAAATCATTTCCTAAACCGGCAGTATAATGCGGATTTGAATTACCTAAATAAGTTTGATCATCAGGGGTAATTTTACCATCACCATTCACATCCTTGTATTTAGGATCGCCTGGTTTTGAATTTGGCTGCGGGGCATAAGTTTCGCCGGTTTTTAGAACACCCTCGTAAACATAGCCATAAAGTTCTCCAAGTTCCACACCCGGTACCAGCTTTGTAAACGGCTGGCCAGAAACAACACCACTCGGGTTGGCGGTATTGGTGATTATCTGCGGAACGTTCTCCGCTAATTTCAGTGTTTTTTGTTTGTTATAAGCTATGTTAAAGTTGGTATTCCATGAAAAATTCTTTGTTCTGATATTATTTGAACTTACTGATAATTCTATACCCTTGTTTTCAACAGAACCGATATTCAGCAATTGAGTGTTAAATCCAAAATATTGGCCAACCGGAACATTTAGCAAAAGGTCGTTGGTTTTTTTTCTATATATATCAATAGTCGCGTTTATCCGTCCATCGGCGAATCCCATATCCAAACCTGCATCAAACTGCGCGGTGCTTTCCCATTTCAGGTTAGGGTTAGGCAGCAATGAAGGTTCAATACCTACCTGAAGCGGTCCACCATCATTAAGCACCGTGCTATAAATACCAAATATGGTCTGGAATCGGTTATTCGGAATACGGTCGTTACCCGTTACACCATAACTTACCCTAAGTTTTAAATTAGAAAAGGTGTTCAGGTTTTTAATGAAATCCTCATCAGTAAACTTATATGCTATAGCGCCAGATGGGAAAATACCATGACGAAAGTTAGCTCCAAACTTAGATGAAGCATCATCCCTTAAAGTAAATGTTGCCAAAATTTTATCTTTATAGGAATAATTAAGTCTTCCATAGTAATCTGTAAGTTTAGTTTCTTCCCTGAAACTATTGTATGCACTATAACCATTACTGGCGTATGCGGTAGAACCGGCATTTAAGTTATAAAACAAGAAAGCATCAGTTGAAAAACCTTTTGCACCGGCGTTTAATGACTCATTAACATCTTTTTGATTAGAATTACCTACCAGTAAAGTAAAGACATGGTCTTTGAGTTCAAATTTGTAGGTAAAATAGTTTTCAACCAGCCACCTGAAAGAGGTGTACATTTGCTCGCTTGCTAAACCTCCGTTTTTGGCCCCATTTACTAATGTTGTTGGCGTGTATTGGCCTGCGGTAGTTTGGTTATACTCACTCCCAGCACCCAGGTGATAGGTTAGGTTTTTTATGATCTGATAATCCAAGGCTATATTTCCGTTGATTAATTTGTTACCGCTGGTATTGGTTGGCTCCACAAGATTGGCCAGCGCATTATTTTTGCCCTGGTAAGTATAGTAAGTACCATCGGGGTTATAAACAGGAATATTAGGCAGCGCTGTCAAGAGACTAAACAAAGGCGCTGTAATATCGCCCGAATACGACTGTTGGTTTTGATTTGTGCTTGCTCCGTAAAAATTAGCGCTTAATTTAATATTCTCATTAAGCGTTTTTTCGGCTCCTATCCTTGCACTGTACCTTTGCAGATCTGTGTTTTTTAATACACCAACTTGTTTTATGTAATTGCCAGATACATAAATTTTTGAATTTTTATCACCACTGCTGATACTTAGGCTCCTGTTTTGAACCGTAGCGTTACGTGTGGCGACTTTTAACCAATTGGTATTAGTAACCGGAAAACTGGGCGGAAAAATAGGCGGGTTACCGTCTTCGATAGCGGTGGCGTTTTGAATGGCCGTGTACTGGGGACCAGTTAATAAACTGGGTTTATAAGTTAAATACTGTGTACCGTTTGACACATCCGCATCAATAGATACCTTTCCGATCTTACCTTTTTTAGTGGTGATCAAAATTACACCATTGGCGCCGCGTGAACCATATATAGCCGTTGCCGATGCGTCTTTTAATATTTGAATATCGTCAATATCATTAGGACTGATCAGGTTGCCGTTGTCGGTGATAAAGCCATCAACAACATACAAGGGCGAATTGCTGGTATTTATAGAGTTACCGCCCCTTACCGTAATAGAAATAGCTCCACCCGGTGCAAAACTCGATTGCTGCACCTGAACACCTGCCGCCTTACCCTGTATGGCCTGGCCCAGATTTGAAGTAGTACCACCCAATATCAGGTCATCACTTTTAACCGAGCTTACTGAACCGGTGAGGTCGCTTTTTTTCACAGAACCATAACCTACTACCACTACCTCATTCAGCTTATTCAAATCTTCCTGTAAGATGATTGCTATTTCAGATGAGCCGCCGATGGCAACCTCCTGGGTTTTATACCCTACATAGGTTACCACCAATACACCCGACTTACCTTTAAGTGTAAGCTTAAACTTGCCGTTTATATCGGTAACAGAACTGTTTTTAATTCCTTTTTCAGTTACCGTAGCGCCAATGGCAGCTTCGCCTTTGCTATCTTTTACGGTACCATTTATTACCGTTTGAGCACTTGCCCATATGGGTAATAGTATCAGCAGGAAACAGCATGTTATTTTAAAAAAGGCGTTGCAGAACCTGCCTCCTTTTGAAAAAATACGCCCGCTGAAACCCGGACCGGTTTGTGTGTAAACTTTAATCATACATTGTTGGTGTTAGTATTAATTAATCAATTAGTTTGGTTTGTTTTATAATGATTTTGGATATTGGAAATTAGATATAAGGCTTAAGCAAAGCAAAACTGCAGGCCAGCAAACACAACGCAAACGTTTGTTTTACAAAAACTTAAGCAACGCAAACGTTTGATAAACGGCAAAGCACAATGCTTTTTTCGCGAGATGGGGGTGCAAATGAGCGACTTTAAGCCTTCGGGAGATTATAATTCTGAAACTATAAGCCTAAAGTTGCCTGTTTTAACAAAACAGTGTAATTTTTTTGATTTTGGAGGGATGAAGATAGAGCAATTGATGAAGTAATTCACCTGGATGTAAGTACAAACAATCTGGGTGAATTTAGTGGTACTTAAGCCTTTATAAAAGAGATTATGTACCGGTAAACCTTTTCCATGCTTTCTTCCGGTGATTCGATATCGGTATGAATGGTGAGCTGGGGATGAACAGGAGCTTCAAAACCTGAGCTGATACCTGTAAAATTTGTTATTTGCCTGGATTGCGCTTTTTTATACAAACCTTTAACATCTCTCGACTCGCATACACTAATAGGGCAGTCAACAAAAACTTCCAGGTAACATTCACCAATAATATTTGCCGCCTGAGCCCTGTGCTTTTTGAGCGGGGTTATAAAGGAGCAAATGGTAACAATATCATTCTGCAGCATGATCTTCGCAATTTCGGCTGCCCGCCTGATGTTTTCTTCACGGTCTATTTCTGTAAACGAAAGATCGCTGTTAATACCGGCCCGCAGCACATCCCCATCAAGCGACATGACAAAAAAGCCCTCTTCCTGCAATTTTTCCTGTAACAATGAGGATATGGTTGTTTTACCCGATCCGGATAAACCGAACAGCCAAACAACCAATCCTTTTTGTGAGAGTAAGCCTTTTTTATTCACGTTAAAGTCCACTGAAAACGCCCTTAATTCAAATTTAGCAGAACATCTTGTTATTCAGACACTTTAAAGACATTATTACCACGATCAATATCAGGCAGTTGCCTGTCAGGATCAATAATAACAGCCGTAAGTTTGGATGTAGAATTACATTTAAAAGTCCATTTTGCACCGCGCTGCCAAACCTCAACCGGGAGTTTTATTTGCTGTGTAGCTCCATTCTGCTCGGTGATTTTTACGCTAACAGGCAGCGCCATTTCTCCTAAGTTTTCAATGGTGATAAATGCACCTGCGGCCGGGTCGTTTTTTACGTATTTTACACCGGTAACCGCCTGGTCAAGCTTCCAGGTGGTATAAAACCATTCTTTCCAGAACCAATTCAGATCTTCGCCGGCAGCGTCATTCATAGTACGGAAAAAATCGGCAGGCAAAGGATGTTTATAGGCCCATCGTTTGATATACATGTTGAATGCATAGTCAAACCTGTCTGCACCCAAAACAACATTCCTCAGTATATTTAAAGCCAGTGCGGTTTTATAGTAATACTGGCCTCCGTCAACCATTACCTCGGGAGCGGTCATCAATGGATCTCTTTCTTTCAGCAGGCTGCGGGTCATCCTTACGGCGGCGCTGCTGGTATCGGCGTATTCGCCGTGGTTAAACCAGTTGGAAGCATAACCATTGATAAAAGTGTTCATGCCTTCATCCATCCACATAAAGCGCCTTTCGTTACTGCCTACAATCATCGGGAACCAGTTGTGGCCCATTTCGTGCGTAACATCATGCCACAGGTCATCGCCTTTTATTTTATAACTACAGAACACAATACCAGGATATTCCATACCCAATGCTACGCCCGCAACCACAAAAGCCGAATGCCAGGGATATTCAAAATAATTTTTAGAATAAAACTCAATACTATGTTTTAAGTACTGGGCAGCACGACCATACCGCTCGTTCCCCTTACTTTCAACCGGGTATACGGCGCTGGCCATTCCCTTTTTACCCGATGGCAGGTTAACACGTGCCGCGTCCCATATAAATGCCTGTGAAGCCGACCAGGATATATCGCGCGTATTACGCATTTTATAATGCCAGGTTAATGTACCTGATTGAGTGGGTCTTGAGCCGGGTAAGCCCACTTCGGCCTCTTTTATAATGTTTACTGAGCTGTCGCTCTGAGCAGCCATAGCGAGGCGTTTATTTTGCACAGCCGTTAAAACCTGCCGCGGGTTTTGCAGATCGCCTGATGCTGCAACTATCATACCTGCAGGTACGGTAATATAATAATCGTAATTGCCATATTCACAGTAAAATTCACCGGTACCGATATAAGGTAAAGTATCCCAGCCATTTACATCATCATAAACACACATACGCGGGTACCATTGGGCCAGCTGGTATATCATACCATCTTTAACAGAGAGTTTCCCCATACGATCTGCACCATAGTTAGGTATGTTAAAATTGTAATTTACCTTAACTGTAATCTGGTCACCATGAGGTTTGATAGCAAAAGGCAAACGAACCTGCATGCGCGTATCGTTAATAACAGGTTTAACCAGGTAGTTTTTACCCATATAAGTAACCGAAACCGATTCAATTTGGTATCCGCCTTTATGATATCCCTTTACATCAAAACGATCGCCGCCAACTGGCGTGGTGGCAGCACCCCGTGAATCTGCCCGGAACAAGTTTTGATCAAGCTGCAGCCACAGATAATTAAGTGTGTCGGGACTGTTATTGGTATAGCCAATGCTAACATCGCCTTTTATTAAAGTGTCTTTTTCAATCAGCGAGGCATGTATAAGATAATTGGCTTTGTTTTGCCAGTATTTGGGCCCGGGGGCGCCGTTTGCGCTTCGCAGGTCGTTACCATTATAGGTAAAAAACGAATGGTCAAATACCTGAAGTTCGTTATAAGCTGGCTTTGGTTGAGCACCAGCCAGCAATGGCATCATGGCAATTGTAAAAAGCCAAAAATTAATCTGTTTAAACTTTATCATTATCTCTTAATTGTTTGAATAAGGCACCTTAGCCACAATGAAAGATACCTGCTTTATATAGCTAAAAGTGACATACCTTAACGCAAACGTTTGATAACAGATTAAAAAATGACGTTTAAAGAACGGTATTCTCTAAAACTTTGCTTTTAATATCGCGCACTATTTGTAGCTGTAATTCCCTGCGGTCAAGATCAGACTGCCGGGCGTTGTTCAGTGTTTGTTTTTTAAGCATTTCGTTATCGGAACCATATGCTTCAATAGCATCGGGAGAGATAAATTGCGTATTGGTTAACGAGGTAAACACCGGATAATTAAGCTTTTGCAAAACATCATAACTAACCAGTTCAAATATTTCTATTTCGGCAGGAGTTAGCTCCTTATGAAACTTGCCCTTGTTATTGTTCATGATGGGTTTTTCCAGGTTCTGCCACATTTCGCCGGCAGCGGCAGTAGCTTTTGATTCGTTTGAATTATAGAAACTCAGCATGTTATCGTCGTAATCAATTTCCAGAAACTTACACAGCTTCCTGATTAGCATTTCGGGTTGTGTTATCAGGGTTTCATAATTAAGGGCGAAGAAACGCTCCTCTCCTATGCGTTCCGCTAATTTTATACAAGCTGCCTGATCATATGCCCACTGCTGGGCCAGGTGGTAAATATGCTTCTCGCCAACGATAGCTTTTTTGAATGATACGGCCACATCCCTGCCATCACGATACAGGTAAATGTATTTTAACCCGGGATTATAGCTTTCCAGGTCATCGGCATAATGCACGTTTGCCATGCTTTTGCAGCACCAATATTTTGCGCCCTTAGCTATAGCTGCCTGCTCATAAATTAACCTGTTTATTTCATAAATGCTGTGTACCCTTGAGTTTTCAAATATCCAGTCTTTGTTAATCCTGACACCATCCCAGGGTACGGGGTTGGCTTCTACGTAGTCAGCCACATCATTTATCAATATTTTGTAGGCATAATCATCCAACGGGCCATAAAACTTCAATAAAGGCACAAAAGTAACCAGTATATGCGGCGGGTGCGGCGACGCTATAGCTTCAGACTGATCCAATATCACTCGTAATAAATTAGAGCCCGACCGTTGTGTACCGATAATTTGAATGCCCTGTGGATTTTTCATATTAAATACAGTTTTGTGATTACGCCAAGCGTTATGGATGCTATGATTAAATAAACCGGGTTAACTTTATATTTAAAGCTTAATATTAATGATACCACGGCTATGATGCCGAATACCCAGGTAATGTGCTGCTGCAACAGGATCTTGAATGCTGAGGATATAATAAGCCCTATCACTACCACTTTAATTCCGCCTATCATAGCTTTAACAACAGCGTGATTTTTGTTCTTTTTAAAGAGTTTAGAAACCACAATCATTAAAATAGCTGATGGTGCGAACATGGCTATTGTTGCCAGTATGGCTCCAAAAACTCCTGCCAGTTTATAACCAATAAAGGTAGAGCTTACCAAAATTGGCCCCGGCGTAGCCTGGCTAAAAGCAATGGTGTCAATAAACTCCTGTGCGCTAAGCCAATGCAGCTCATTCACAAATAAGGACTGCATAATGGGTATCATCACATAACCACCTCCAAATAACGAAATACTGATACCGGAGAAAACTACACCTATTTTTAACAATACATTATTCAGGTTTTTAAATATCCCGCTTATAAACAAGCCTTCGTTAATTAACAGCAGGCTAATTAATACCGATGTTGTATTGACGTTAAATCTGAGCTTTGATTTAAAAATATTAAACTTTGATACGCCCTTTTGCTTACCGTCGCCTATAAAAAGTCCGGCTATTGCTCCAACCAGAATGAGCAAAATGGTAACGAGGTAACTATTTATCAACGAAACAATTACTATGGTACATACGCACAACAATGCCTTTACATAGTTTTTTGAGATTTCCTTTTTGAATAATTGCAGCCCTGCAGAGAGTATGATGGCGCTCACTGTTGCCGCAACATACTGCATAATAAGCGCCCATTCTATTCTATAAGAATATGAAAAATACAGCCATGATAATAAAAGCATGAGCGTGCAGGCCGGCAACAAAACACCCAGCATACTAATTAAAGCGCCTGCTTTGCCTTTAAGGTGATAACCAATGTAGGCCACAATGTTTACGGCCAGAGGACCAGGCAACAGGCTTGCAACGGTAACACTATCTAATATTACGTCGTTATCAAGAACCTCATCCTTGTCAACCATGATTTTTTGTACCAGTACAACCAGGGCCATATAACCACCAAAACTTACGCACCCTATTTTAAGGAAGGTAAAAAACAGGTATCTGAGGTTTACCTGTGTTGTTTGACATGAAGTTATACTAACTGGTGCTGCCCCATCCATTTATAGTCGTCTGGTTAAAAGTTTTCTTGAAATTAACAATTAACTCACGCCTGCTTAATAAATAATACTACGCAAACGTTTGTTAAAATCTCAAATACTTAAAAACCAGTTAATCTTAAATGGCGATAGCATGTGTGAAATTATTTCACCTTGCACAAAAAGCCCCCGTTGAGCAGGGAAACTTTATTATACATAAAAGATTCACCATCAGGCGTGGTCATGGTTGCGCCACTAAAAACTGCTATAGCTTGCCCTGCTGCGGTATCCCACTCCATGGTTGGGCCATGTCGATAATAAATGTGGGCTTTACCTTCGGCTATCAAACAAAATTTGAGCGAGCTGCCGGCAGTTATGGTTTCCGTTACCGGGTATTGGCTTAGTATCGCTGTTTCTTCTGGCGAGGCATGCGACCGGCTGCCTACGGCTGTCCAGTTAACGCTATTTACCTCGGCATGTAATTGTTTTATTACGCCATCGGGAGTTTCTTTCCAGCTTCCGATGTTTATCCCTCCATAGTATAATTCGCCGGTAACGGGGACGTATATGATACCCAGGACAGGCGTATTTTTATAAATAAGTGCGATGTTGACGGTAAACTCGCCATTGTGCTTAATAAATTCTTTGGTACCATCCAATGGGTCAACGCACCAGAAATACTCCCAGTTTTTACGGGTACCGTAAGGAATATCCTTCCCTTCTTCAGAAATGATGGGGATATGCGGTGTTAAGGCACTCAGGCTTTTAAAAATAACATCATGCGACAAACTATCTGCAACCGTAAGCGGCGACTGATCTTCCTTCTGGGTCACCTTCATGTTTTCGGATGACAAGTTATAGACGGTCAATATTTCAGCACCAGCCTGTTTGGCAATAGCGTTTAATTTAGTTAAATCAATTTCCGGCAGATCTTTAAAAGCAAATGTCATTAGGTAAAGGTAGTAATTTCAGGTATTCAGGCCTCTTCAATCACAGAATTTGAGATGACCAATAATTAAGGCCACCCTTGAAAGGGTGGCCTTAATTATTGGAAAATTCTTTATCATTTAATCTTTATCTACCAGCTTATTCAGATCATCATTATATCGGGGGCCGGTATTAGGGTATTTCGCCAGCAGGGCCTCAATTGCTGCCATATCTGATGTATTTAGTTCCAAATCAACGGCAGCGGCATTTTGTTCAAGGTATTTTCTTTTCTTGGTGCCGGGAATCGGGATAATATGATCACCCTGTGCCAAAACCCAGGCTAATGCCAACTGGGCCGCTGTACTATTTTTACCCGCAGCAATTTCCGCGAAACCTTGTGCCAGTCTGATATTATTGTCCTGGTATTCCTGTTGGTAACGGGGTAGCGCCTTCCGGAAATCACCGTCTGCAAGCGTACTTACATCCAGTGTGTTGGTCATTAGTCCTCTTGCCAGCGGACTAAACGGGACAAAAGAAATGCCCAATTCTTTGGTAAGCGGCAAAACATTTTGTTCCACATCGCGGGTAAGTACAGAGTATTCACTTTGCAGGGCGCTTATGGGGTGCACGGCGTGTGCTTTTTTTATTGATGTAGTCGAAGCCTCGGAAAGGCCAAGATAACGCACCTTACCTTCTTTTACCAGTTCGGCCATAGCGCCAACGGTTTCTTCAACCGGTACATTGGGGTCAATACGGTGCGCGTAATAGAGATCGATCTCATCTACGCCTAATCTTTTTAAACTTTTTTCAACCGCTATTTTAATGTAAGCCGGCGACGCATCAAATTGTATCCCCTTTTCTCCAGGGTTTGATTTAAAGCCGAATTTAGTAGCTATGAATATTTTATCACGCTGTGATTTTAAAAGCGGAGCCAAAAGTTCCTCGTTTACTCCGTTACCATACACATCGGCAGTATCCCAAAAATTGATTCCCAGATCAATAGCAAGTTCTAAAGCAGCTATTGATTCTTTATCATCTGGTGTACCATAAGCAGAACTCATGCTCATACAGCCCAAGCCTATTGCAGACAGCTTTTCATTTGTATTTCCTAATATTCTGTATTTCATGTTTATATAATTTATTTGCATTTCACCATATCGATATATCGTAAAATTCCGATATTATTATCTATTTAAATTTTCTTTTATCAGTTCCTGATATACTTCCCAGGCGCTTCTTTCCACCCGGTTATGCGCCAGTTTACCATCGCGAATTTCCCATATAGAAGTCCCGGTAAGGTTTATAGGCTGACGGTTGGGTTCTAATCCGAACATTCCATTATGAAAGCCGGTAAATCTCCACCTTGATACTACCTTAGATCCATCCTTACTTTCAAAAATGTCCAGGTTCTCTAAATTACCTTCATGTACTGTACTCTGAAACGCGGCTACCCATTGCTTAAACTGCTCACGACCTTTGATCTCTACCCCTCCGGTTGTGATCATAAAATCCTCAACCATCAACTCATCAATCAGGTTTAAATTATAAGGATGGCTCCAAACGTTGTTCCAGAAATGAAGAACCTTTTCTATCGGTGAAAACTCAGCTACGGACTGCTGTTGTATTGTGTCGCTCATGTTGTGTTATATTAAATTTCAGACGCTACTGATAAACTCAGTTTTGTAAATATTTCTTCGTTACGTTTATAGTATGTCCACTGACCTTTACGGATAGATGTAACTAAGCCTGCACGCTGCATGACCGACAGATTTTCGGAAATGGTAGATTGTGTCATACCGCTCTTTCTTTGAATCTGGCCAACACAAATGCCTGTGGAGAATGGCTCCAGTTGATCAGGGAAATACTTCTCGGGGGTTTTAAGCCAGCTGAGTATTTGTAAACGAGTGGGATTAGAAAGCGCTTTAAAAATTTCCAGGTGATTCATAAAGCAAATATACATCGGATTTTCCCGATATGCCTATTAAGTTTTATTCATTACACTTTACTGACGTATGTTAAACAGATTTTAACGTTTTGCTAACCTGACCTCTTTTAACAGAGTTATAATAGGTTTAAACAATGGCTGGGGTAAGTTTTCAGGGGTAAACCAGTTCCATTCTGCGCATTTTTCAGGTTCCATATTTATTACCTCTCCGCTCCAGGATTCGGCTACAAAAAACAAGGTGATATAATGCCTGCCACTATCAAACACATCACTTGTAAAATGAAACTTATTTAATTTCCCCACAAGTAAGGCGGTTTCTTCTTCAACTTCGCGTATGGCAGCGTATTCAGGTGTTTCGCCAAACTCTACATGGCCGCCGGGGAATGACCATTCGGCGTGGCCGTGTGCCCCAAGTCGTTTGCCTAACAATACCTTGTTATCGTTCCATATGATAACTCCTACGCCAACTTTTATTTGATCCATTTGATTGATAAACTATTTCTGCTACCCTAAGATATTAAAGAATTTTACACATTCTCAAACTACCTTATCAATCTTTTTCACATACAATTCATCAACTAATATCATGATAATAGCCAATAGTGGTACGGCCAACACAACGCCCAAAACACCCGATAAGGTACCCATTAATACCTGTGCCAATATGGTGAGGGCAGGTGGCAGATCGATCATTTTCTTTTGTATAAGCGGCGTTACGATATAGCTTACAATGGTTTGGGTTACAATATAAATAAGGGCCACTATTATAGCCGTATTTGTGCTTATAGTAAGTGCCAGCAGTACACCAGGCACCATTGCAGCTGCCGAACCAAAGTTGGGAATGAGTTTCAGCAAACCCGTAAATAAGGCCAGTACGAGCGCCACAGGTATGCTCATAATGCTTAAGCCAACGGTAAGTAAAATAAATACCAGCACCATGGAGAGCATCATGCTTTTTAACCATCCTTTGAGCGTAACACTTATACGGTCAATAACGCAATGGGCCAGTTCCCTTTTATCGCCGGGAATCAATTTTATAATGCCGTCTTTATATAAATTGGGGCTTGTGGTAAAAAAAATAGCCAGGAACATGATAATATACAAATCGCCCAGAACGCCAAAACTGGTACTAAAAAACTTCCTGGCGGTGGCAAATAACTCGTCAGAATTATCATCTGATAAATATTCAAGCGCTTTTTTGCCTAAAGGCGTTTCGGACATTTTGAGTTTGGCGGTGCTGATTGTATGAGGGAGCGTATCGCTCAATATAGCTATCTGGTTTGATATTTTTGTACCCATAAACCAAAACAAAACCCCCAGTATTACAAAGGACCCACCAACAGAAATAAGCATACAAGTCCGCCGTGGCCATTTTGTCCGGCGCTGTATCAAATCGCCAAAACCATGAAAGTAAACGGATATCAGGATGCCAGCCAATACCATCAACAACACATTAAAGGCAACGCGCGCTATCAGGATAACTACTACCAATAAAGCTACTATGGCAACCGTATGCCATACCTTTTGTATGTATGTGAGTTCTTTTTGCGTTTCGCTTTCGGTTGGATGTTTTTGGTTTGGGGTCATACTATCTGCATAAGGTTAAATACACAGATAGATTACAATATTTTTATATAAAAGTTTTAATTGAAGCTTGCGAGACCAGAATAAACACTTTTCAATCAATAGCTTAAAGTAAAAACGGGGATAGCGTTTGAGCGCCATCCCCGTTTTACCGTTGCAGTTATTGGATTTATACAATTCCACCCATAAGCGGGTCTGTAAAGCTTTCTGCTCCGGTTTCAACCCGGCCCGCATATCGCTGCTCAAAATGATCTGCACCATCTACGCTCACGCTGAAATCATACCACCCATGATGCTGTTTCAGATCAAGAGATATAATTTGTGTTCCGCCTGCACTTATTTGCTTTTTAACATCATTTTTATGATATCCCGTATCTTTAATGGTCACAGCGTAGCTTTTTGACGGACTGGAATTAGCAATTTTTAACGCTACATTTCCCGTTAATTTCCCATCCTGCCCGCGTTCGTACTCCGCATGGATGTTCAACAGCGGGTCATTAGCGGTACCGGCAAATTCGCGGTAAAAGCCATTTGGCCCATTCACCTTCAAATGATATTTGTCGCCTTCAAAAGCTTTAACCGGCCAGTTATAGGTCAGCGTATCGCCAACAGCTACTGCAAATGACCAGTTACGACACACGTCGGCTGCACTATTCTCCTCCGCTGTATCATGAAACTTACCTGGCGCGCTAACGGTAAAAGGTGAACCTGCAGAGCGGCTGCCAAAAACTTTACTACCTGCCTCAAGTTTTAGTTCAAAGCTCTTTTTATCGGCGCTTAAAGCCCCATGTGAATAAAGTTCATAAGGTAAAGCGCACGATGGGCGGATACCCTTTTCCTGCAATGGAACAATATCGCCTGCAAGTGGGTTTTTAGCAAAATTGGCTACGTCAGCATCTGATATCTGTTTGAAACCCGCAGGGTCTTCTTTAAATTTCGCATTATAAATTGTCTCCACAAAATTATCGCGGTTCAGGAAGTCGATCTTGTCTGGTTTATTGTCATCGAAAGGGCTAAATACCGAGGTAAGGTCACCACATATCGTCCGTCGCCATTGGCTGATATTTTCGTTCTTTATATTTTTCTTTAATTTTTGATTGAAGAAGGTTTCGAGGAATTGTATAGTTGAGGTGTGGTCAAACAGTTCAGAACAAACCTTCCCTCCTCTGCTCCATGGCGATGCAATAACTGTTGGCACCCTGAAACCAAGTCCTATAGGCGCCTCACGTGCCGCCTTTTTAGGAACTCCCTGTTTAAGTTCATTTGCCAACCTTACATGTTCCACTTCGGTAGTTATACCTTTTGATACTTTGCCGGTTCCCGGTATTTCTTCATCAGGGATGGAAAATGGTCGAACATGGTCAAAATAGCCGTCATTTTCATCATAGGTGCTGATGAAAATAGTTTTTTTCCATACTTCGGGATTTTTGGTCAATATATCCAAAATTTCAGAAACGTACCATGCACCATACCAGGGGGCGCTTGGGTGGTCTGAAAAATTCTGAGGGCCCGCAAGCCATGAAACCGCAGGTAATTTGCCTGTATTAACATCTTCTCTAAACTGGTGCAGTACATCGCCTTTAGGTACTGTTACATCGCGTTTTGTCCCCCCATCGTCATAACTAAGCGTAGTAACACTCCGGTAATCAGCATCGCCAGAATTAATTACAAAAGCCCGATTGTATAAACTTTTTTCTCTTGGAGATAATTTATCAAATGCTTCCTTACTGTACTTTTTCAGTTCATAGTTTGCCTTATCCAATACAGCTTGCTTAGCTTTTATGCTCGCTTGCACTTTTTCGTCGCCTGATGAAGCTGATTCTTTCAGGCTGCTGATCTGAGCCGGAAGTGTATTTAGCTGATGATGCAGACTTTCTATGTACCGGGGCGTAAATTTAACATTGTATGCCGCATAGAACTCTAAGTTATTACAGCCAAAATTGGAGAGCCATGATCTTTCTTCACCTTTAAACCCGCCGGCACAATCCAGTTCATTCTGGTAAAACTTCCAGAAAATGTCATTGTCTTCCAATAATTCCGGAAATGTTTTCCAGGGTAATTTTGCATGATCAAAGTCGTCATTGCGGATATTTACTTTTGTAAGGCCATCAAGCTCATAACTGGTTTTTCCTGTCCAGAAAAAAGCCCTGTTAGGCGTTGTACTGGTCATGGCCGAACAAAAGCTTTGATCGCAAACGGTAAAGGCATCGGCCATGGCGTAATGAAAGGGCAGATCTTCGCGGGTATAGTGACCAAGAGTAAGCGGCATACCGGCGTACTTTTTATTGCCCGATGGTTTTGCCTGCAGCCACTGGTCATACTTACCGTTATTATATGCATCAACCTGGCTCGCCCTCGAATGTGGCAATGAACCTATCCAGGTAACTTTTGAATCTTTAATATTTAAACGGAATGGCGCATAAGTTTCGCCTACCGCATTGGTTTGCATCCATACTGGTTTTTTATCTGGCAGGTTTATCGCCCGCGGATCATTAAAGCCCCTCACGCCTTGCAATGTGCCAAAACAATGGTCAAATGACCTGTTTTCCTGCATCAGGATTACAATATGCTCCGCATCTAAAAAGGTGCTGCCTGCCTTTGGGTCAATGGCGAAGGCGCGCTGTACCGATGCAGGGAGCATGGTGTAAAGCCCCGCAGCTCCCGATAATAATAATGACTTTTTAATAAACTCCCGTCTGGACTCCATAATTACAGATGATATTTTTCTTGAGAAATTTTATAGCCAAGTTCTCTTTTTTTACATGCAGATAAAATTATACAATGTAAAATTTATGTTATCATAACAATTAAAATATATTAACCGAGGAGTTTTTATTAACATTAAGAATACTGATAGCTTCAATTATTCTACTAAATATTAACCAGTAGCTTGATCATGGTACCATTGCCGGGCCGGCTGTTAATTTGTAACACCCCCTTCATTTCAGCTGCGCGCTTTTGCATATTACCCAAACCATTACGATTATTTTTCTGGTTTTGGTCAAAGCCCCTGCCATTATCAATAACCACAAACTCCAGCTGGTTATTCAGCTTATTTACAGATACCCACATGTGCGTACAATGCGAATGCTTAATAATGTTATTGATACATTCTTTAAAAACCAGGAATATATTTTTACGGGCTTCCATCTGGATGCGGGTATTCTGAATATCGGGATTGATATTGATATCAAAAGTTATATTGCGTGCTTCCAGTAAAGGGATTGCAAACTCGCGCATGCGTACTGCGAGATCATTAAAATGATCATTTTTAGGATTTACTGCCCAAACAATATCGTCCATTGCTTCCAGCATGGCCCGGGAGTGATATGATATATGGCCTATAACCTCTCTTGTACGTTCATGCGGCGACTCTTGTTTTAATTGCTGATCGGCTACTTCGCTAAAAATAGAGATGCTGCTTAACGCCGATCCAATATCATCGTGCAGATCACTTGCTATTTTGTTGCGCATCTTCTCCAGCGTTAATAACTGGTTTACCCGGTAACGGTATAATGTAGATGCAATACCATAAACAGCCACACAAACCAGCACAATAAACCACCATGTTTTAAAAAAAGGAGGTGATATTACAAAACTATAGCTTACCGGTGCGCTCCAGTTGCCCCCTTTATATCCTGCCTTAACCATAAAGGCGTATTTACCTGGCGGTAAGTTTGCATAACTAACCCGCGATTCGGTTGACAAGGGCGACCATTTAGCGTCAAACCCGTCAAGGAGGTAACTATAGCGTATTTTATCGGCATTACTGAGGCTTATGCCCAGATAGTCAAACGTTATATGATTTTCCTTATAGGTAAGCCTATCCCGGTGAAGATCCTGATCATCAAAAAGCAGGTGTTTTTTGGTGATATATACTATCGGCGCTATAATGTTTTCTTCAGCATTTGTAAACCGGTAACGCATCAGCCCATTTACCGTACCTATCCACAAATCATTATTACGTGATTGGTATATGGCGTTCTGATTTGTTTCAATACCCATAAAACCATCGTTCCGTCCAAAATTACGTGTGGTTAAGGTGCCCGGATCAAACAGGTCTATACCCTGATTAGTCCCCAACCATATGCGGTCGGCCCGGTCGCAAAATATAAAATATGGGTTATTTGATCTTATACCCTGCCTGATACCATATTGTTTAAAGCTTTTTCCATCATATTTAAAAATCCCGCCACCAATGCTGGCTATCCATATATTACCTTTACTATCACTGCTTATCGAACCAAAATCACGATTCGTGAGTTTTTCCTGTCCTGGTACTATCGTGAATTTATCTGTCTGGGTATCAAAATGTATCAGGCCCTTATCCCTGCTGCCAAGCCACATCTCTCCTTTCGGGTCACGATATACAGTCCACACCGAATTGCTTACAAAACCGTGGCCGCTCTTATAACTCTGCATTTGTTTTTTATCATAATTATAAACCGCTATGCCGCTATCAAGCGTAGCCAGCCATATCCGGCCCCTTTTATCCTCATTAATACTCACTACCTCCTTGCCTGCCAAACCGTTTGACCTGTCAAACACAAGAAATCTTTTTTTATCCGGCAGGTAGCATACCGCGCCCTTATTTGTGCAGGCAATCCATATATTTTTGCGACTGTCCATAAAAACCTTATAAACAAAATCATCGGGCAAGCCATTCTTTTGGGTAAAGGTCATGATATGTTTAGCCGGGGTAGTTTGAGGATTAAATACGGTTATCCCCTGCGAGGTACCCACCCAGTAATTGTGCTTATCATCTTCAATAATCGAGTACACTTCATTATATACCAGGCCATCGTGTGTGGTATAAAGTTCAAAAGGCGATTCCTTATAGCTGGATATGCCATCGTCCTGCGCCAACCAAATATTGTGCTCCCTGTCTTCGGCTATATCATAAACTTGCTCGCTAAGCAGACCGTTGGCCCTGGTAAAACATTTAATTATATCGTTGGTAATTTTAGCTACCCCGTTATTGGTAGCCAGCCAAATATTACCCTTTTTGTCGCCCCGGATCATGTTGATATAATCATCAACAAGACCCTGCGAAAGCGTTATTTTTTTAACGGGAACATTGGGTTTGTCCGGATCAAAATACAAAGCCCCTGAAGCTGTACCGCACCATAGCACACCGTTTGGCTGTTGATAAACCGATAGGATATTTTGATTTACCGTCGCCGGCAGAGCCGCAGTTACCTGCTCAGTAAAAGTATTAAATACAGACAGGCCTTTTGTAGTAGCCATCCATATTTCGCCGGTAGTTTTGACTATTAGCTTATTAATGGTATCTGAAACAAGGTGCTGTTTTGTTGTGAAATGTTTAACGCTATTCCCTTTATTTGAAAAGGTAATGCAAAAAAGCCCGTTGCCCTGAGTGGCAAGATATAGGGATTGGTTTTGCCATAACATAGCATTAATGGCCGACTTATTCACAAAATCCTTATGCGTGAATTGGTTTACGCTATTGTTACTATAAAACGATATTGCCCCGGAGCGGTGGCCAAAATATACACGGCTGCCATCTCCGGTTATAGCTGTAACATGATTATCGGGCAGGCCCAGTTGCGAATCAAACACCCTGAACTGACGGCCGTCAAACGCCGCAGCACCGCCTTGTGTGCCAACCCATAAATACCCTGAAACATCCGTATAAGCAGCGTAAACAGTAGCTTCGGGTAGGCCATTTTGTATGGTATAGTTAACCAGCGGCAGTGTTTGCCCATATCCCGTAAACCAAAAAACACAAGCCATTATACTCAATAAGAAAAGCTTCCGTGTTTTCGGTTTCAATGGCATAAGGGGAACCTATTAATCTGTTAATAAGATTATAGTGATTGCAATATCGTAAATTAATTCCTTGTTTTTGTTTGTGCAAATATGCCAGGGTAAAACTACCATTAAGGCAGAAATATAACGATTAGGATTAATCTTGCTAATTTCTCAGAAATTTGATCTAATTTTCAGGGCGCCTATCTTGCGGGCTTACCCGGTTAACAGAGATGGTGTTTAAACTTTTAATATCCATTATGAATTACGCTGAACCACAACTCAGAACAATTAATGTGATACGCTATGTAACCCCTTTGCGCGAGGGTGGTTCTATGCCGGCTATTGCCGAGGGTGATGATGAGTTTTTATATGTACTTAAGTTTAGGGGCGCCGGGCAGGGCGTAAAAGCACTTATTGCAGAACTTATTGGCGGTGAAATTGCCCGCCTGCTGGGTTTAAAAGTACCCGAACTGGTTTTTGCCAATCTTGACCCGGCTTTCGGCCGTTCGGAGGCGGATGAGGAGATACAAGACCTGCTTAAGTTTAGCGTTGGACTTAACCTTGCGCTGCACTATCTTTCAGGCGCTATAACTTATGATGCGGTGGTGAATACGCTTGATGCCAAACTTGCCTCGCAGATAGTGTGGCTTGATTGTCTGCTTACCAATGTTGACCGTACTCCTCGCAATACCAACATGCTGATGTGGCACAAAGAACTATGGCTTATTGACCACGGCGCAGCCCTGTATTTTCACCATTCCTGGTATAATTGGGATGAGCAGGCCATACGCCCGTTTGTACAGGTTAAGGACCATGTACTATTGCCGCAGGCCACTATGCTGGATGAGGTTGACGCCGAGTTTTGTTCCATACTGACCGATGAGCGTATACGCGCTATTGTCGACCTGATTCCGGATGACTGGCTTACTGACGATTCGGAAAATGGTACGCCGGAAGAACGTCGCGACGTTTACACCCGTTTTTTAACCACACGCGTAGCCGCGTCTGAAATATTTGTAAAAGAAGCACAATATGCAAGAGCAGCACTTATTTGAGTACGCCGTGATCCGCGTTGTGCCGAGGGTGGAGCGCGAGGAGTTTATAAACATAGGGGTTATCCTGTACTGCCCTAAGCAAGCGTTTTTACAGGCCCGGTTTAAGCTTGATGTGGCTCGCATGGCTGCGTTTTGCTCTGAACTTGATATAGATTGTCTGAAGGATAACATCAGCTCGTTTGAGCGCATCTGCAATGGCGATAAACATGCGGGTGCTATTGCCAGATTGGACATGGCTTCCCGTTTCCGCTGGCTTACGGCTACCCGCAGTACGGTGGTACAGCCCTCCAAAGTACACCCGGGCCTGTGCCTCGATGCGGAATTAACCCTAACGAAGCTGTTTGAACAACTGGTAGGTTAAGCCTTTGTCAGGTGTTCGTTTTTTGAAAGTGCGAACACGACAATATATTGATTTATTGCTAATTAATATACAGGCAGTGAATGCGCCGCTCTGCTGCACTTTGGACTATTTCGTATTAACAACACAAAGGAGATTAACTTCCTCGTTAATCAGTTGAAGCCATACGCTTATCTGTTTTTTTTGCTTCCTTTTTAGGTACCCAATGATAACTGAACGTGTATTCGCCGGAGCCCACCTTGATGGCGGTGTTGTTTTCTTCGGCGGTTCCGGTAACCGGTTTGCCGTCCTGTTTTATTTCCTGGCCGTCTGTTTCCGGCAAGATCACATCAGCGGTCGTGTTGGGTGGTATTTTAACATGTACCTGCATAGTACCATCTTTTGCTGCCCATGACGACAATACCTGCCCGTACATACTCTCTAAACTTGCTTTTACAAAGCTGAACTTGCGGTGCGGTTCAGGTTTTATGATGATGTGCTTGTAACCTGGCGCATCCATCTGCAAGCCGGCCATTTGCTGGTACATCCAGTCGCCTACTGCTCCGTATGAATAATGGTTAAAGGAGTTCATCGTTTTATCCTGGAAAGTACTGTCGGTTTTTATACCATCCCAGCGTTCCCAAATGGTTGTGGCGCCCATTTTAACAGGGTATAACCACGATGGATATGTTTTTTGCAGCAATAGATCATAAGCCACATTACTATGCCCATTTTGCGACAGCACCTGGCACAAATATGGCGTACCTAAAAATCCTGTAGACAGGTGATTGTTACGACTGCGCACGTCATCAACCAGATAAGCAGCGGCTTTGGCCTTCAAACTGTCGGGCATTAATCCAAACTTCAGGGCCAGCACATAGCCGGTTTGTGAGTCGGCAAATACACGGCCGGTTGGCGTAATATAATTGTGGATAAACGCCTTTTTTACGTGCTCGTATATATCGCCGTATTTCTTTTCATCGGCAGTATTACCCAGTACACCGGCCGCCTGGCTCAACAGTTTTGACGAATAAGCATAAAAAGCGGTAGCTATCAAATCGGGACTGGTATAACCGTTAGGCTCCGAAAAGTCATAAATACCCGGGCGGTAAAACAGCCAATCGCCAAACAAGCTGCCCCCATGCCATATATACCTGCTGCCCGACTTTTTAACAATATAGTCAACGTAGGCTTTCATGCTTGGGTACTGGGTTTGCAAAATGCGTTTATCAGCATACACCTGGTACATGGTCCACGGAACAATAACAGACACATCGCCCCAGCCTGCTGAGGTGGCCTGGTTGGTAAGCAAATTATCGGGCACCACAAAAGGTATCCCGCCGTTCGGATACTGGTCGGCTGCTACATCCTTCATCCATTTGGCAAAAAAAGGTGCAACCTGCATGTTAAATGCGGCCGTGCGCGAAAACACTTGTGCATCGCCTGTCCAGCCCAGGCGCTCGTCGCGCTGCGGGCAATCTGTAGGGATATCAACAAAATTGCCTTTCTGTCCCCACATGATATTGTGCTGCAGTTTATTGATCATGGTATCGGAGCAGGTAAACTCTCCGGTAACCGGCATAGCAGAATGCACCACTACGGCGGTAAAATTCTCCGGTTTAATTTCGCCTGGGAAACCGGTTACCGCAATATACCTGAAACCAAAAAAGGTAAAATGAGGTTCATGCACTTCGGCACCGCCTCCCTTGAGCGTATAATTGATAGTTGCCGTTGCCTTGCGCAGATTAGCCGTATAAAACTCACCGAATTTATCAAGCACCTCAGCGTGGCGAATATTAATGGTTTGTCCCGCCGGTCCGCTCACCTTTAAACGAACCCAACCGGTAAGGTTTTGCCCAAAATCAATAATCTGTGTCCCTTTAGGGCTTTTAAATATGCCAATGGGTTTAATTTCCTGAATTTTATGAACGGGAACGCTCTCTACCCCTACCAGCATCTTTTTATCATAAACAGCCGTATCTACCGGTACCCAACCGGCATCATTAAAGCCCTTACTATCCCAGCCGGGTATTTCTTTGCGGGCGTCATAATTTTCACCGTCATAAATACCATTGAGCGTTACAGGGCTGCTTTTAAACCCTTTCCATGATCCATCGGAGTTAATATGCTGTACCGTACCATCCGCATACGTAATTTGCAGCTGGCATAACAGAGCCAGTTTTCTGCCCCAAAAAGCCCATTGATTAATACCCGTTGTGCCGCGAAACCAGCCATCGCCTATCATGGCACCCACCACATTATCGCCCTGTTGCAGCATAGTAGTTATATCATATACCTGATATTGGAGGCGTTTTTTATACTCCGTCCAGCCGGGGGTAAGTTCCTGGTCGCCCACCTTTTTACCGTTCAGGTACAATTCATACAGGCCATGCGCAGTAACATAAGCCCTGGCCGATACAATTTTTTTTGATAAGGTGAACTGTTTGCGGAGCATAGGCGCGGCTATTTTACGCAGCGAATCCTGCTGCGGAACTATCCAGCTGGCAGTCCAGTCGGCAGGCGAAAGCAGCCCGGTTTCAAAATAAGCGGTTTTGCTCCAGGCTGATATGTGGCCGTGGTTGTCCCAGATTTTCACCTGCCAGTAATAACGCGTGGCCGATTTTAACGGTGCCCCCTGATAGGTGATCAGTATAGATGAATCTGAACTGATCTTACCGGTGTTCCAGACCGTTTTTGATGATGAAAAAGATGCATCTGTGGCTACCCTGATATGATAAGCCTGCTGCAGGGTATTTCTTTGCGCGCTATTTATTTTCCAGCTCAGGCGTGGTTGTACCTGGTCAATCCCAACCGGGTTGAAGAGGTATTCGCATGTTAAATTATCAACAGCCGGTGTCTGCGCCAGGCACATAGCTGGTATAGCAAATAAGATGTAAAGAAAGAGGCCTTTCATATTATGGTTTATAATTGAAAAAGTAATATATCTATTGTGTTTTGTTGTGGCAACCCCATCTGTCGGTTGCAATACACCAGGCTTATACTGCTACTAATATAGGTTATGGTAATGAGGTTAAATAGCCCGTTGTTAAAATAAATCGGTTTACTTACTGTCGGCGAGGTACGATGACAACCACTATGTTCTGCCTGCTTTCGCCCGAAGCTTATCTGCTGACGGGAGAAATAATGTTGAGCGCGGGCTGTCATGCAGGAGCTTGTCGAAGCATGACGGGCGAGGCGCTACGCACGCCCTTCGACTCACCCGATCTGCGCTTCGCTGGATCACCCTCCTACGGCTTCGCCGCAAAGAGGGTTGGGGAAAGAGGAATGAATACTGAATAATCAATGCAACACAAATAAAATAAAAACCCTGCACCCTCTTTGCGCCGCAGGCGTATAGAGGGTCGGCAAGCGAAGCGACGCCGGGGTGAGTCTTTTCTATTATTTTTCCATTTATAAAATCCTGCTGACATAGGGCTGTCACCAGCTGTTTGTTTCTTTGAATTGTAAACAAAAACAGTAACACTTAAACAATAAAGTCATGTCAATTATCCCAATGTTATTAAAAGAAATGGAGCAGGAAGCTCAAACCACCCGTAAAATGCTTGAGCGTATCCCTAATGATAAATACCAATGGCAGCCGCATGAAAAAAGTATGACCGTGCAGCGACTTGCCAATCATATTGCCGAATTGCCCGGCTGGGTAGCCATGGCGCTTACCACCAGTGAACTTGATTTTGCCAGTAACCCTTATGTAGGAACAACCATTGATAATACTGCCGAGCTGCTGAAATATTTTGAAGAAACGTTAGAGAAGGGAAGATCGCATTTAGCGCAAACCAACGATGATGAGCTGAAAAAAGAATGGACCTTACGCAACGGCGATCATGTTATCAGTGTGTCGTCCAAAGCCGAAATCATCAGGATGGCTTATTCACAAACTGTACATCACCGGGCACAAATGGGAGTTTATTTACGCCTGCTTAATATCCCTCTCCCACCGAGCTACGGACCAACTGCCGACGAGGGGTCTTTTTAAAAACACAAAATATAAAAACACAAAAGCCATTGCCTGACCTTTCACGCAATGGCTTTTTAAAACACACTATACTAATGTTTGTGTTTTGATAAGTTGCTTACATTAATTTCTTCCAGAAACCCATCTTCGTTTATCGCATAACGGGCATATTCAGTATTGGTATCAATCTTATAAGCCGGTTTTGATCTTTTCCTGAATTTTTTCTTTACTACTAACACAGGCAGAAGAATTACAGCAAGCAGGGCGGTAATTTCTAATAAAATAATATACATGACTTTTTTTGATAAATTTAAATGAAGGCATTAACAGTAACAAACAGAGCATTTTAACACCCGGCATATGTTACTAAACAGCCATCATAAATGATGTAGCTAAATACGTGCCATAATTTATATTGACGTTAATTTATTATTTATATTATGATCTGAATCATAAATAATCCGCCTGTTAGCTGAAGGGGATGTGCCGGCAGCGGGTTTCAAAAGTAATGCAAACTACGAGGAACAAAAGCGGGTTCCGGTTAAAACTAACCGATAAGTATGGATAGGCTAAATCTTTTTAACGCGGAGCCTGAATTTTTGCGTTATACGAGAATTTATTAAAAATCTCAATACGATAGCAAATGCTATCATATTGAGATACTGCAAATTATAAATTATAAAAAATTGTAGCATTATTACCCCAAAACAATTCCTGTTCTGTGGCCGATAACTTTGAGCAGTAATTATTCACTACCTGCATGGTGCCTTCATAGCCTCCGGCCACCAGACATACGGGCCAGTCGGACCCAAACATTACCCGGTTAATACCAAAGGCGTTGAATACCACGTCCAGATAAGGCGTAAAGTCGTCTCTTTTCCAGGCCTTCCAGTCGGCCTCGGTAAGCATACCCGATATTTTGCAACATACATTCGGATGTTTGGCCAATGTTTCCATATCTTTTTGCCACTGGCTTATTTGCTGATCTTTAATGTGTGGTTTTGCCAAATGATCGACCACAAATTTCTGATCGGGAAATGCCCCAACCAATACCTCGGCATAAGGCAAATGTTGCGGATAGATCAGTATATCATAGGTATAACCATATTTTTGTAAACTGGCTATGCCTTTTTTAAACTGTGGCTGCAGCATATACTGATCATCAGGCTCCGACTGTAATACATGCCTGAACCCTTTAAGCTTGCTGTATTGTTTATACTGCTCCAGCTGCGCTTCCAGATCATCGGCTTTAAGATCAACCCAGCCTACCACTCCCTTAATAAAAGCGTTTTGAGCGGCGTGCTCCAGTAAAAACAAAGTTTCCTCGTCCGACTGACTGGCCTGTACAGACACGCAGCCATCGATGCCGTTTTGCTGCAATACAGGTAACAGGTCGGCAGGCGAAAAGTCACGTTTTATGGCCAGCATATCATCATTGATCCAGCTGTCGCGAACCGGATCAAATATCCAGAAATGCTGGTGCGCATCAATTTTAGGCATAAGCTACAACGTTTTGTTTCGATTCGCCCAGACCATCGATGCCCAATTCAACCACATCGCCCGGTTTCAAATAAAATGGAGGTTTCATACCCAAACCAACACCGGCAGGCGTACCTGTAGAAATAATGTCGCCGGGCAGCAAGGTCATGAACTGGCTGGTATATGATATTAAATGCGGCAGGTTAAAAATAAAGTTGGCGGTGGTACCATCCTGCAAAAGTTGCCCGTTTACCTTAAGCCACAAGCGCAGGTTATGTGGATCGGCAATTTCATCGGGTGTAGCCAAAAACGGACCAAGCGGAGCAAAAGTATCACAACCTTTTCCCTTATCCCAGGTACCATTACGTTCCAGCTGAAATTCGCGCTCTGACACGTCATTATGCAATACATAGCCGGCTACGTAATCCATAGCGGTAGCTTCATCAACATAAGATGCTTTTTTGCCTATCACTACGGCCAGCTCCACTTCCCAATCAGTTTTAACTGAATTTTTAGGGATTACGATATTATCATTCGGGCCAACAATTGCGGTGGAGGCCTTCATAAATATTACCGGCTCAGGTGGCAGGGGTGCATTGGTTTCCTTAGCGTGATCGGCATAGTTTAAACCGATGCACACAATTTTTGAAGGACGAACGATAGGGCTTCCTAAACGTACGTCATCAGCAACTTCAGGCAGTTGTTTGTCTTTAATAAAAGCTGCCAGGCGTGCTACGCCATCAGTTTCAAAAAACTGTTCAGTATAGTCTTCGCCAAAGGCAGATACATCATATTTTTTATCGTTAAGGACCACTCCTGGTTTTTCCTGTCCGTTAGCTCCAAATCGTATAAGTTTCATATTGCGTAGTGTTGTTTTTTAGGTGATATGTTTTACGTGGTACGTAATACGTTTTTGTTGTTTTGGTATAGTTATATCATTTAAACGTACAACCTATAACGTAAAACGTACAATTTACTTAGTTGTTTAATGTGATAAATCCGCCATCAATAGGGTAATCAGTGCCGGTGATAAACCCGGCTTCGTCTGAGCATAGGTACAGCGCCAGGGCAGCTACCTCTTCAGATTTACCCATACGGCCAATCGGCTGGCTTTTGGATAGTTTATCAAATATCTCAGCTTCCTGACCGGCATAGTTTTTGGCAATAAACCCATCAACAAACGGCGTGTGGATGCGTGCCGGCGAAATGCTGTTACACCTGATGTTATCATGCAGGTAATCGCGAGCCACCGAAAGTGTCATGGCATGAATAGCGCCCTTGCTGGTTGAGTAGGCAAACCTGTCGGTAATACCAACGCTTGCCGCAATGGATGCTGTATTTAATATTACCCCACCGCCGTTAGTTTTAAATATTGGAATAACCGCGAAGAGACAGTTATAAGCGCCTTTTACGTTCACATTAAACACCCGTTCAAAATCCTCGGTGCTGGTGTTATCGGCCCTACCAATGTGGGCTATGCCCGCGTTGTTGATCAGGATATCAATTTTACCTATCTTATTAAAAGTATCAATAACCTGTTGCTGGTTGCTTACATCACAGGCATAACCTGTCGCTTTGCCGCCGGCTGCTTCAATTTCACTTACAGTTTCAGCCGCTGCTTTATCGTTTAGTTCGATGATATTTACGGTAGCGCCCTGCTGCGCGAACAATACAGACATGGCCTTGCCTATCCCGCTGCCTCCGCCTGTAATCACTACCGACTTATTGGTTAATTTAAACATGTTAGCTTCTATTTATTTCGTTTCGTTCGGTAAATCGACTCACCTTGTCATCGCTTCGCCTGACACCCCGCTCTCCGGCTGCGCCGGAAAGAGGAATTATATACTTGACTGTTAAAAGAGGGGTAGTCAGTCTGAGCTTGTCGAAGACTTGCGCGGAGAGGTTATTGCCCACCATGCTTCGACAGGCTCAGCATGACACCCTGTTTTTACAGTTACTCTTTTTTATAACGATACCCCCCGCTTCCAGGGTATAAAATCATCCTGGCCTAATTTTACCGCTTTGGGTTCAACTTCGCCACTGGCCAGTTGTATCACATAATTCAAAATACGTTCACCGGCCTGCTGAATTGTTTCGCTGCCCTCTATAATGGTACCGCAATTGATATCGATAATGTCGGGCATGCGCTCAAACATAGCAGTATTAGTTGATAATTTTACTACCGGAGTAATAGGATTACCTGTTGGCGTACCCAAACCTGTGGTAAACAAAACTATGTTAGCGCCGGAGCCTACCTCGGCGGTAGTGCTTTCTACATCGCTGCCGGGTGTGCAAAGCAGGTTAAGGCCTGGTTTGGTTACCTTTTCGGGATAATCCAATACAGCAGCTACAGGCGAGTTACCACCCTTTTTTGCCGCGCCTGCCGATTTAATGGCATCTGTAATTAAACCATCCCTGATATTGCCAGGTGATGGATTAGCGTAAAAGCCGGAACCATCGGCCTCAGCTTTGGCATTATAGGTGGTCATTAAATGCATAAAGCGATTAGCGGTTTCCTCGTCAATACAACGATCGCTCAGTTCCTGTTCTACACCGCACAGTTCCGGAAACTCTGCCAGAATTACTGAGCCACCCATGGTTACCAACAGGTCAGACACATACCCCAAAGCCGGGTTTGCCGAAATACCCGAAAAACCGTCAGAGCCACCGCACTCCATACCAATGCAAAGTTTTGACAAAGGTGCAGGCTGGCGCTGGTTTTGGTTGGCTTGTACCAGACCTGCAAAGGTTTGTTTAAGGGCCTGTTTTAGCAGTTCGCTTTCGGTGCCTACCTTTTGCTGTTCCAGCACCACCATAGGTTTATTGAAAGACGGGTCACGTTTGGCAATCTCGGCCTGTAAAATACTCACCTGCGCATGCTGGCAGCCTAAACTTAATACGGTCGCCCCCGCTACGTTGGGGTGTGTAATGTAGCCAGCAATTAAACCGCAAAGCGCGTCAGAATCGTCTTTGGTTCCGCCACAGCCCATGCTGTGGTTTAGAAACTTAATACCATCTATGTTTTTAAATAGGCGTTTTGAATCCGCCTTTTCTGCCGAAGCCTGGATATCGGCATTCAATATCTCTTCTACCGATTTGCCCGCCTGGTAGAGCTCTACCAATTGCTCTACATCGCCCTCGTAACTTTTAGCTTTTTTGTAGCCAAGCTTATCAACTAGGGCTTCTTTCAGCACATTGATGTTACGGTTTTCGCAAAATACAAGCGGCACTACAATCCAGTAATTTGCCGTTCCTACCGACCCATCAGCCCGGTGATAGCCATTGAATGTTTTACTTTCGAAGTTTGCAGTATCGGGCTGATGCCAGTTGAGCTTACGTTCGCCTAAATGAAAACCATCTGATGCATGGTGTACATTTTGTGTGCTCAGCAGGCCGCCCCGTGGTATAGTGCTGGTTGTTTTACCTACCAGTACCCCGTACATGTATATCTCCTGCCCGGTTTTTAATTCGTTTATGGCGAATTTATGCTTGGCGGCTATGCGATCGACCAGGGTAAAAGTATTACCCTCAAAATTGATCACTGTTCCCTGTTCCAAATCTTGAAGGGCTACCAGCACGTTATCATGCGGGTGTATCCTTAAAAACGTTTCCTTTTGTGCTGACATTATTTATAAGTCCTTATTATCTATATTCGTTTTATGCTAATTTGTAAGTGTTAGCTCAATTACCGGTATCTCGTAATCGGGCTTTTTGGCCGGCAGCGTTAGCACCAGATCTTCGGTATTTGAAGCCGATGGCTTATACAAAAGTTCTGAATGATCATTCAAAAACTGCGCGTAACTAATTTTACCATTGTATCCGGGTAAAATTAGTTTG
Organism: Mucilaginibacter sabulilitoris; assembly: GCF_034262375.1. Taxonomy (NCBI): domain Bacteria; kingdom Pseudomonadati; phylum Bacteroidota; class Sphingobacteriia; order Sphingobacteriales; family Sphingobacteriaceae; genus Mucilaginibacter; species Mucilaginibacter sabulilitoris. The sequence continues at coordinate 2,553,671 of NZ_CP139558.1, read as the reverse complement.
CCGGTGTTAGGGTAATTATACAGGTGTACATATAAGCGCTTTGTAGTTTGGTTATAAGTAAGCTTTGAACTATCCGGTGCCTTGTAAGTATCGGGTGCATAAGTACAGTTATAAATGGCTGTGCTGTTAGCATGCATCCAATGGCTAAGGCTGTCCAGCGCGCGGGTTGCCCTGTAGTCAAACTCACCTCGTGCCGTTGGTCCAACATTTAGTATCAGGTTGCCGCCATTACTTGTTGATGTAATTAACAGATCGAGCAGCTGGCGGTGTGTTTTCCAGGTATTCTCGTCGCGATAGTAGCCCCATGAGCCTGAAAACGTCTGACAAGTTTCCCAGGTTTTGCCCCGGTATTTTAACAACTCCTTTGTACTTACCTGCTCGGGGGTTTCAAAATCAGCGCCGTCTTTATATTCTTCCAGGTTAAGACGGTTATCTACAATGATACCGGGCTGCAATTTCCTGATCAGTTTTAGCAATTCAACAGAACCCCATTCGTCCTTTCCTTTTCCATGACCATCTGCACGGGGAAATGAAAAATCAAGCCAAAGGATATCTATTTTACCGTACTTGGTTAACAGTTCGGTGATCTGATCGCGCATGTACTGGCGGTACTTGGCCATATCGCGGTTCTTGTTCAATGCTGCATAAGAGGCATCGCTTTTATCTTTAGGCGACTGCGGGTGAATTTCATCGATGGTATAATCAGGGTGGTGCCAGTCGAGCAGTGAATAATAAAACCCAATTTTTAAGCCCTGTGCACGGAAAGCATTTACATACTCGCGCACCAGATCACGTTTGGCTTGGGTGTTGGGCGCTTTGTAATCGGTATATTTAGAGTCGAACAGGCAAAAACCTTCATGGTGCTTGGTGGTTAATACCGCGTACTTCATCCCCGCTGCCTTGGCTTGCGCTGCCCATTTTTGCGGATCGAACAAATCGGGGTTAAACTGGTCGAAATATTTCTGGTAACCCGCGTTATCTATTTTTTCATTATGCTTTACCCACTCGTGCCGCGCCGCGCCTGAATACAATCCCCAGTGAATGAACATGCCAAAGCGGTCGTCTTTCCACCACTCCATACGTTTTTCTTTTTGTGCATCGGTTTCGTTGCCTATCATTTTTTGAGCCAGTACCGGTGAGACGATCAACAGCGCCAGTGCTAATAGTAATTGAGTTCTTCTAAGCATAATTTTATTTAGTTGGTAATTGGTTACAAAGCAAATATTTTATCCATCAGAACCCACTTCTCGCCTTTAAGCGCGCCCTTTACCGGCTGCTGGTATTTCCACATCAGGGTTTCCCACTCCTGCACTTTTTTATTGGTAGCATCAGCAGCGGCCTTTTTTTCAAAGCTGAAACTATCATTGGTTTCCATGATCATGCACAAACGCACGCCAAAACGGTATATTTCCATGTTGGTAACGCCCGAACCTACAATGCTTTCCTGTATTTCGGGCCATATAGCCTCGTGATATTTTTCGTATTCGGTAATTAAGGTTTCGTCATCAACCAAGTCAAGTGTTAAACAATATCTGTGGCCCATAAATATGTTACAAATCAGGTTATACTGGTAGTACAAAGAAATAAAGTTTGCCGTAAAATAGTTATTCTGAAATCGTCAAAGTGTTAAGCTTTTTTGGCATGGAGCTCACCCCGACCATTTCCAGAGGAGAGCGAGTTAAAATAACACGGTTGATTTTAATTTATTGTCATGCTGAGTGATTAAATCCTTGGCCTCTGAAGGAGAAATGACATAGCTTTGCTGAGCCGTGCAGTGTGTCAGATCAAGTTATAGTGCTTATTGCCTGTTGCTGAGTATGGTTCTGAAGTATAGAGTCTGAAGGTATGGTACGATCCTTACAAGAGTGATTTGTCCGATGGGTAGCCTGTCTTTTCTTTAAACTCCTTCGGGCACGGCTTCTTAAAAAAGGATATAAGGATGGAAAAGATGCATTTTCATGCAGCGGGCATAGATATAGGCGCCCGTAAGCTATTCGTGGGGCTTGAAAGTCAGCCGGTTCGTTCGTTTGAAACTTTCACCAGTGATCTGGAATCACTTAAGCATTATTTATTGGAGCATAAAGTAAGTACGGTAGCCATGGAAGCGACAGGAGTTTACTGGTATGTGCTTTATGATATTCTTTTGGATGCGGGATTAGATGTGTGGCTTGTTGACGGGCGGCAGACACGGCAGTTACCAGGCAGAAAAACAGATGTAAAGGATTGCCAGTGGATACAGCAGTTGCATAGCTATGGTTTACTGAACCGCTGTTATGTTTCAGAGGGGCATATCAAAGAATTGCGTAGTTATCAGCGTCTTCGGGAGGATCACCTTCGGAGTGCGGCCATGCATGTTCAACACATGCAGAAGGCACTGATAGAAATGAATATCCGTTTGCCGGAGGTATTAAGCCAGGTCCATGGAGTAAGCGGCATGGCGTTGATCGATGCGATACTGCAGGGTGAGCGTGATCCTGCTAAGTTGTTTTCACTGTGCCATAAAAAGATCAGGGAGAATAAAGGAGAAGAAGTATTGAAGGCCTTGCAGGGCCATTATACAGCCCAGGGGCTTTTTGCCTTGGGTCAGGCCTATAAGGGCTATGGTTTTTATCAGGGTCAGATACAGGAATGCGACAGTCAGATTGATCGTGTTTTACAGCGGATCAACAGGGACAAGAGCCTACCGCCGGGAATAAGCGGCGGGAAACGCAAAGCGATCCGTCACAACAAACCTAATATCGATAATCTGGGGGATCACTTGTTGAAAATATTTGATGGTAAAGACGCGACCAAACTCCCGGGTATTACAGATTACAACTGGTTACAGTTATACACAGAGGTAGGTTCGGATCTTAGCCGATGGCCAAGTGAAAAACATTTCACCAGTTGGCTTGGTTTATCGCCGGGGCATGACCGTTCAGGAAAGAAAAACAAAAGTAAAAGCAAGGGTAAGCCGACCGTTGGGCAAATATTCAAACAGATGGCCCATGGATTATTGAACAGCAAGTATATCGGCTGGGGTTCATTTGCAAGAAGATTAAGGGGTAGAAAAGGCCCCGCGATAGCTATTAAAGCTACAGCCAGAAAACTGGCTGCTCAATACTGGCGTTTAATCGTAAAAGGCGCCGACTTTGTAGAGAAGGGCCTTCACTCGTATGAGAACATTCTTAAAGAACAGAAACAAAGGCGATTAGAAAGACTCGCCCTTGAATTAAATATGAAACTTGTGCCTGCTTAAATTATTATGTCATGGGTAGGTACGAAGGATTTTCTTCAATATGCTTATTGCAGATATAGATGCTTCACTTTGCAGCATGACAAGTTCAATTAATTACCTTATTTATCATCCTATCCTTTTCCAATAGATCATGGTGGCTGTTAAACCTCCGTGCGGCTTTAGCGCATAATCGGGAATTATGCCGGTTAAAGTAAAGCCAAGTTTTTCATACAATCCGGATGCACCTTCTTCCTGTGCGGTATCCAACACCAGCAAGTTTTTTCCCTGTTCAATAGCCAAGCTTTCGGCCGTTTGCAATAGTGCTTTAGCAATGCCCCTGCCCCTATGGCTTACGCGGGTCATCATTTTAGCAATTTCGGCGCGGTGCGGCTGGTTGGGCGGAAGATTGAGCAGCAATGTTACTGTACCCACAAGTTTGTCTCCATCAAAAGCGCCCAGAATTATCCGCTCACTACGGAAGGCCGCAGCCAGCGCGCTGTCCCAAAAAGCATTGGCATCGCTTAATGACAAGGGGTGCATAAAACCAACCGAACCTCCATTAGCCACTACCTCAATCAGCATCCCGCTTAGCTCTGCGCGAATTTGCGGTATGTTTTGCAAAGGCTTTATTTGGATATGGATCATAGCGCTTAAAAATAAGTGATTTGAGAGATGAAGGCAAATTCGGATCGACTCCCCCGGTCGTCGCTTCGCTCGACCATCCTCTTTGCGCCGAAGGTGAAGAGAGGGTGGTCGGGTTTATTCTCCCTACAGCTTAGTTCTTGGTAAATTCCTTTTGATACATCAGCGGACTTTTACCCGTTACCTGTTTAAAGTGTTTATGAAAAGTAGAAAAATTATTAAACCCGCTATCATAACATAGTTGCTTAATATTCAGCTTGTTTTCAATTAACAGTTTGCAGGCATAACCCACTTTTATTTCGATAATAAACTGCGAATAGGTTTTACGGGTTTTTGATTTAAAATACCGGCAAAAGGAATTGGAACTTACACCGGCAATTTCAGCAATCTCATCCAGGTATATTTTTTTCCGGAAGTTACGAACCGAGTATTCATAAATGTTATTCAGCCTGTCGTTTTCAGATTCATTATGATCGTACTTAAAGCCAATTGATGTTAAGTAATTCACCGGGTTACTGGTGGCTAAGGTATTGAGGGCGGTAAGCAGCATAATAATCCTGTCGGCGCCATCGGTGTTGAGCATGGCGGCAAGTAAAGCCGCCATCTTCTCTTTGGTGCTCCCGCTTATCTGCAACCCTCGCTTGGAGCGTTCCAGTAAAACTTTTATTAGTTTGTTTTCGGGGAGTTGTAAAAACTGGTCGCCCCAAAAGTTTTCGCAAAAATGCACTACAATCATTTCAACTTTTATATTTTCATCATGATGAAAATAAGCATCGTCAAAACGCCAGTAATGCGGCAGGTTTGAACCTACCAGCACCATATCTCCTGCTTTAAACTGTTTAATGCTGTCGCCAATAAACTGGGTTCCGCTGCCTTTTTTAAAGTATATCAGCTCAAGCTCAGGATGGCAATGCCACCTGTTATTTATATCGGGCAACACATCGTGCCTAACACTAAATGAATGCGCGGGTCCCGAAGAAACTTTTAATAAAAGCGGTTTCATTCAACTTAATTTACAATTGACGGGGTAAATGTATATAAAAAATGTAAAAATAGCTCATTTTTAACTACAGCAGATTCTGTAAAATAATTGTTGCTATTATGATTTCGGATAATAATATTTTTAATATATTGCCCCCGATTAAACCTAAACCGGTATTCATGAAACACTTTTACAAACTATTATTTGCTGCACTATTACTATTACCTATTTTTTCTTACGCACAAAGCAACTATAAACCAGGTTATATAGTTACATCCAAAGGAGATACATTAAAAGGCTCTATTGATTTAAAGGAATGGGAAAATAACCCGAGCAACGTTTACTTCAAAAGTGAAACAGATGTTAAGAATTACACTGCAAAGGAGATCAAAGCTTTCGGTTCTACAAATGTAACTTACGATCAATACATAGGCCCTATAAGTACAGATGAAACCAATATTTCAAGACTTTCTACCGGGCGCGATACCGGTTATAAACAAGATGCCACATTTTTAAAAGTAATACAAAAAGGTCCTAATGTAACGCTGTACTCATATGTTGACAATCTGAAGCCGCGGTATTTTATTGCCGAAAGCCAAAACAACCAGCCCTACGAACTAATTTACAGGATATATCATACACCAGACCGCGGTGTTGAAACGCACAGCGAAAATGTATTTGTGTCGCAGTTATATGGGTTAGCACAAAAGTATAACCCCACCTCTGATGAGCTTAAGTTAAGCATTGAAAAAGCACAGTATAATGGTCCTGAGCTAAAAAAGATAGCTGAAAAAATAAACAAAATGAGTGCCGATACCAGGAATTATGGAACGGGTAGTGCCATAGAGTTTTTTGCTGGTGCTGGTGTCAGCATTAACTCCTTGAAACTCACAGGTACTTTCCCATTTTATAATGCACCAAATAAAACATCAGTATGGCCAACCCTTTCGGTAGGTGCAAATATTTATCCCAATGCAAACGTGAGGCAATTTGCTTTCAGAGTTGAGTTCCTTTTCACAAAAAATGCCTATAAAAGCATAGTTGATGTTTATTATAACCAACCCGAAAAACCTAAAAGCAACTACCAGTTTGACCAATACATAGCAGTACTCTATCCGCAGATTCTGTATAATATTTACAATACCAGTGAACTTAAATTTTATTTAGATATGGGCCTGGCGTTTAATCTTTCAAAAAACACAGGTAATGATTTTCATAATAATTTCACGGGCGAATCTGCAAGCAATTATCTTTCCCTGAACACTTATTGGATAACTTACCCCGTTAAAGCTGGCTTTGTTATAAATAAGAAATTTGATATTTCAATATCGTATGCTTTTAAAACCTCCATTACCGATAATGCGAACAACGACGCAAAAAATATCAATAACTACTCTATAAATTTAACCAGTTTAAGAGCGGGTATTAACTATAATTTTTAAGCATATAACCCCACCTTAGCTGATAGAAATAAAAAGATATTTTTTTTGCAATCGATTGAGCATTTAGTTTTCAATTAATTATATTTGTTTAGTGTTCAATACACACTTAACCTGAAATAACTATTTTTTATAAAACTTAAATAGTGAAATCTACGTATATCAACTAAATAAGAAAGCGTCCCGGTATCTCACCCCCGGAACGCCCGGTTATTGACCAAATCAATAACATCAACTAAATCCAGATCAATCTCATGTTTGATCTTTCTCACCATCTTTCTCAGGGATGGTAAGGTCTTAATACATTAGGGCTTTATCTTTCAAAAACGGTGGCGGTTCTGCGGGGCCGCCACCAGAGGTGGTTCACCGTTTTCTCCGCGGCAATTTTTTTGTGATTTAAATTTAAGGGGGAGGTAAATAATGCCTCCAAAATTGGCTGGTGTCAAATAATTGCCATTTTTTGAACCCTATATAACCTGTAGCCTGGCTAAATACATATATTAACGGTAAACGGGGCATCCCCCCGTTTTGTTTTAATATTTTATTTTTTATGTTGATATCCAGCTGGTTATTGAAAAAACCGCAGCTCACGGGCATAGCAATTTCAGCATCAATAACAATGGCTATATTCATGTTATTGCATACCATTGGCAGCCCAGTTTTGCCTGCAGTTTGTTTTTTGGTGACCATTTACAGGTATCTGTATAATTATCAGACGCAATTACCCATAAAACGTTACTGATTAAATTAAATAAATTTGAAAAGAATGGCTACGATTTACGCGTTAATGTAACTTATGTCCTGTTTACTTATCCAATTTAAAAATCATGCGTATTTTAGCATGTACAATTTACCCGTTTAATACGGGCACATTGATACGCATAAAAACTATTGAATAACATAGCTAACTTTAATACATGCAAAAGATAACCGCGTCCTGGCTGCAATCGCTCGAAGCCTTTAATAATGTACCTGAAGATCAGCTGCAATGGCTGTTAGAAAATAGTATCGATAATGTATTTGAAGATGGAGACTTCCTGATGGAACCCGGCGAGCCCATGAGCGGTCCGCATATTATGGTTGAGGGCAGCATGCGTTTTTTTATGATGCAAAGCGGTTTCAGGCGCGAATTTGTAGTTGTTGGCCCGGGCAATATTACCGGCTACCTGCCCTTTTCAAGGGGCAAAATTTCAAAGGGGTATGCACAAGCCATCGGTCACTTGCAAATACGCAGCTTTAATACCGAGCTGATACCCGAAATGATACGCAACCATTATGAGCTTACACAAGCCCTGGTAAATATTATGACCACCCGCGTTCGCGATTTTACGGCTTATCAACAGCAAAACGAAAAAATGATGGCATTGGGTAAACTTTCGGCAGGGCTTGCCCATGAATTGAATAACCCGGCATCGGCTATTGTACGCGATTCGCTTACACTTAAAAAGCACCTTGAACAGGAGCCTGAAAGTATCAAAGCGATATTTACCATGAAAATTGAGCCGCAGCAGATAACCGATGTTACCAAGCTCCTGTTTGAAATACTTGACGATAAAAACTCAACCCGGCTTAGCCTTAAACAGCGTACGCAGCGCGAAGACCAGATAATTGAGTGGCTTGAGGAGCATGAAATAGAAAACAGTTATGATATTGCCGAAAGCTTTGTTGATTTTAGCTTTACTGTTGAAACCCTTGAAAAATTCAGTGAAATTATACCGGGCGAAAACTTAACCCATGTATTAAACTGGATAAGCGACATGCTAATAACCGAAAAAATGGTTCGTGATATACAGGAATCAGCAAGGCGCATTGCCGAATTAGTAAGCTCTGTTAAAACCTTTACCCACATGGACCGCGCGCAGGATAAACAATATGCCGACATACATATTGGCATACGCAACACGTTAACTATGCTGGGTTACAAGATCAGGAAAGGAAACATTAACGTTATTGAAGACTTTGATGAGACCCTGCCCGAAGTAAAGGCCCTTATTGGCGAACTTAATCAGGTATGGACCAACCTTATTGATAACGCTATTGATGCCATGGATGCTAACGGCAAAGGTACCTTAACTATTAAAACCCGCCGCGACCGTGAGTTTGTGGAAGTTTTTATAGTAGACGACGGTCCCGGTGTTCCGGCAGATATCCAAAGCCTGATATTTGATCCGTTTTTTACAACAAAAGAAATGGGCAAGGGTACTGGCATGGGCCTTGAGGTTGTACAACGGATTGTAAAGCAACATCGGGGCTCTATCAAAGTAAAATCAGAACCGGGCCACACCGTATTCAGCGTTTGTTTTCTGATTGACGGATAGCAGGAGTATCAAGTAGTGAGTATCAGGTATGAGGACAGCCTTCTAAAGTTGCATTAATAGCCCTCAGGAAATCCCGATACGTGATACTAACTACTCGATACTTGATAAAATATTAATAATTTTACCTTTAGAAAAACACCCCTATGAGCCGCCCTATAATATTTTCCATTGACGATGACCCGCAAGTACTGCGGTCCATAAGCCGCGATTTAAGATCGCAGTATGGGAAAGAGTACAAAATATTGAGTACAACATCAGCAAATGAGGCCCTTGAAAGTCTTACCGAACTTAAAAACAGCTCGGATGTGATTGCCCTGTTCCTGTGCGACCAGCGTATGCCCGAAATGGAAGGGGTTAAGTTTTTAGAAAAAGCCAAAAAAATATACCCCGATGCTAAACGTGTATTGCTTACCGCTTATTCGGATACCGAAGCTGCCATAAAAGCAATTAACGATGTGCAGCTTGATTATTACCTCATGAAGCCCTGGGATCCGCCAGAAGAAAAACTTTTCCCGGTAATAAACGACCTACTTGCAGACTGGCAAAATAATTATGTGCCTGAATTTGTGGGCATTAAGCTTGTAGGCTACCAATTTAATCCGCAGTCGCACGTGATCAAGGATTATTTAGCTGGTAACCTGATCCCTTACCGCTGGCTCGATATTGAAAAGAACATTGATGCAGGAAGCCTTTTGGCGCTTAATAAACTAACAACCGATGACCTGCCACTTGTAATATTTGAAGATGGAAGCCATATTGCCAAACCAACCATAAGGGCCATAGCCGAAAAGCTTGACAAAAGCCCGCAACCGCTAACCGATGTTTACGATGTGGTAATTATTGGTGCTGGCCCTGCCGGGCTGGCCGCTGCCGTTTACGGTGCGTCAGAAGGTTTAAAAACTTTACTCATTGAGCGTAAAGCACCAGGCGGGCAGGCAGGAACCAGTTCACGTATTGAAAACTACCTGGGTTTCCCGGCAGGTTTAAGCGGCGCCGATCTTACCCGCCGTGCCATTAGCCAGGCCATGCGTTTAGGGGCCGAATTTTTATCGCCGCAATCGGTAAGCGACATCAAACAAAAAGATGGTTATAAAACCATTATACTGGATGACGGCCCTGAAATTATTAGCCGTACCGTGGTCATAACTACCGGCGTTGACTACCGCAAGCTGGAAGTTAAGGGCGTTGAAAACTATACCGGTGCCGGTATTTATTACGGCGCTGCAACTACCGAGGCTACAGCCTGTACCGGTAAAGAGGTATATGTAATTGGCGGGGGCAACTCTGCCGGGCAAGCTGCCATGCACCTGTCTAAATTTGCCAAAAAAGTATATATTGTTATCCGGAAAGAAAACCTGGTATCTACCATGTCTGCTTACCTCATTAACCAGATAGCAGATACACCTAATATTCAAGTTGTACCCGATACTGAAATAATTGAAGCTGGTGGTACTAATTGCCTTGAGGAACTTACATTGTTAAATTGTAAAACCAAGGAAACGGAAAAAAAAGTGGCTAACGCTCTGTACATTTTTATTGGTGCTAAACCCTACACCGACTGGATAAAGCTTGATATTATAAAAAACAATAAAGACTTTATCGAAACCGGGCGCGAGCTGCGCAGCTACGAAGGTTTCGGTAAGATATGGAAGCTTAAACGCGATCCGTTTTTATTAGAAACCAGTTGCTCGGGCGTATTTGCCGCTGGCGATGTACGTGCAGGAGCCATGAACCGTGTTGCATCTGCTGTAGGCGAAGGCTCCATGGCCATTAGTTTTGTACATAAATATTTAGCAGAAGTTTAACATGACGGAAGAAGAAGTATGCGGGCATTTAGCTGCCGTTACCAATATCAAACAGCCAAGAGAATACGTTTGCGAGGAGTGTGTAAAAACACATTCCTCGTGGATGCACCTGCGCACGTGTCAAACCTGCGGGGTTACACTTTGCTGTGATAGTTCGCCCAATACACACATGACCAAACATTTTGAGGCGAGCAACCACCCGGTAGTTATATCGGCCGAACCCGGCGAACGCTGGTTATGGTGTTATATAGATGAGCAGGCTATAGGATATTAACATAGGATTGTGAGTTTCACTCACAATCCTTACTCTGAAAGATATTTATCCAGCGATATTGGTCCCGAACCTATAATAGTAAAAAGCACCAATAGTATAAGCGCTGTAACAGATGGCCAGGCCATGGCATTAATGGGCTCCTGGAAAATACCGGTTAAAAATACCGCTCCTAAAACTATCGGTATCTGAATAATAGATGCCAGCCGGGTTAATATGCCTAAAGCTATCAGTATCCCCCCTACCATATGGGCAAAGGTTACATAATACACCAGGATCATTAATACCAAAGGCGAGAGATCTACTACATCCTGACTGTCAATAAGGCTTTTAAGGTATGAGGTATTCTCCATAAAAGCTACACCTTTCAGCAGCAAAAATACACCAAGTGCTATACGCACAAAATCAAGAATTTTAGGGTGATGGGTATCGCCCCAGTTTTCAATTTTATGAACTAAGTTCATTACTTTCTCCTTTCTTTTTTTTAAAGGTTAATTGGTTAAGGTACGCAGGGGTTTTATTGGGGATAAAAGCGGCTGCATTACTTTTACTAAATATAGTAACAAACTTGTTATAAATGCAAATTGTTTGTTTTGCAATCAAAAAATAGATAATTGTGTGGGTGAGGTATGAAGCAATGACACACCGGCTTTAGAAAGGAATAAATTATATAAAATCACAACCCGTTATCTTTTAGCCAACCTCTTAAGGTAGCCAGATCTTTTTGAACTACAGCCGTAAACGCTTGCTTGCTGATGGAGATCTGCTTAGCGCCATCCTGCGCACCACCCAGGGCATCATATTCGCAATGTAAACTAAGCGGACCTCCTATATTATTTTGCTTTATAACTCCGAAATACTTTTTAAAATCAACCATTCCACCGCCCAGCGGAACGCTCTTTACCTCCCATTTTCCATCTTTTTTCTCCCAATAAAAATCTTTGACGTTGGTAGTTTTAATATAAGGTATCAGCGGTTGTATGGAGGTAGCCCAGGTATCCGCCCCTTCGGTTGTAGCATGTCTTATATCGTACTGGCAGCCAATAAAAGCCGGATCAAGATCCTTCAGTGCCAGCCACAGATCCCATATGGATGCCCCGAAAAGATTACCGGAATGGTTTTGGTATGCGCCATGAATATGGTATTGCTTATTTAAGGCTGACAAACCCGATAGTTGTTTGCTGATAACCTGCAAATTTTCGGGCACACTGATGGCATTGTTATAATTGAACCAGGCGGTGCGGTAATATTTTATACCCAATGCCGATGCAGCTTTTAAAATATCCACCGTGTGTTTTTCATCGGGTTGCTTAATATTGGTTACTATGGAGTACACTTTTAAGCCGGCCTTGTCAACAGCTGCAACCGCTTTGGGTAAATCGATGGCAACATTTTCAGGCAGCACATGGCCATCCGGACGTACGGTAAGGTCAACCCCATCAAAGCCCATTTCGGCCGCCAACGCGGCCATATCGGTATAATTAAGCCAGTGCAGGTGTTTGGAGAATATGCTAACCTTAATTTTTTCGGCAGGAGTAGAATTGTTAACTCCTCTACCGTTTAGCGTTAGTGGGTTAGTGGTATCCTTACCCATGGCGTTCAGACCAAACGGAATGCCGGCAGTGGCAAGCGCGGCAGTAGTCAGAAATTTTTTCCGGCTAATGGTTTTCATAAGCTTTATAAATTGGTTATGCAATATAATAAAGCCCTGCTGCATTTTAATGAGAAAGTACAGGTCAATTATCGCCTATAGGTTAATCAAAACCTAAAAACTCCTTTTGTTTTACTTCTACCGAACCAAATGTATTATCGCGGTTCACAAAAATGCTGATATGAAAAAAGTTATTGTCAAACAGGTAAATGTTATTGATGGCATCGGCTCCCTGGATATTCATTTTTAACCCTGCGCTTTTTGCCTGGGTTATTAAGTTAAATAAATGCTGCGTGGTTTGTGATTTATAGGTAACCGTGCGCAGTGTACTGCCATTGCTGAGTTTGGTGCCCACGCCTATAATTACGGTTTCTTCTTTTTTATTGGTGCCAATCTTGTGCAGGTACTCCAGGGTATTGCCGTTTACATCCTGCAGGTACTCCTTTTTGAAACCTTTGCCTAATACCAGATAGTTATGCGCTTCGTCATTTGGGAGATTGGATATGTTGGTAAGATCATTAATAGTGATACTTTGACCAAACAAATTGGCACAACAAAAAGCCAGCAAGGCGATCAGAAGATATTTTTTCATTTTATACTATGAGTACACTTTGTTTATTAAGTAAATCAAACCTGATGCCACGGGCAAAGCATCCGGCATAATAACCATTCCGGGGCCGTATTTACCATGTCTTAACGCCACTTCTATCACATTTTTAACTCTCCGATAAAAAGGCCGGGGTATTCCTAACTACCGCCATGTGAAAGTTTTTTCACAGGTTGGGTAATTAAAAATATTTCAATTGCGAGGCGTTAAACGGAAAAAAATCTTAGCACTATCGCCCGGTAACAATATTTTTACCTGTTAAACAGGCCTTTTGGATGTGAAAAGTAAATAGCATTTTAATAATAACAGTAAATTTGACGCTTAATCAGATAATATTTATAACAGACCTGCGTTCCTATTCAATTATTCATAATTGAAGTTTGAGTTGACTGATTAAACTCAATATAGCTATACAGGTACAAGATAAAAAATTTGTTTACGGATGCTGTTCATCGGTAAATATAGAAGAGCTTGGGTACTCATAAGCATGATATCTGAGATTTAGTTGATACAATATCGTTTGAGATGGTATTGCAATGCGTTCCGGGGTGAGATACGGAACGCATTTTTTATTTTAGTTTATTGGCTGCTACTCAACTTCTGTATAACGCGTTCTCTAATTAACCCAGTACTTCCGTTCAAGGGCCATTACCAGCAATACCATGCGGTTATATGTTTCAAGTCCACCGGGTTGGTTGTTGGCCTTCAAAAAATTATCATAAAAAACGCTGCTTATGGCGCTCAGCTTGTTCTGGTATGATAGCCAGTAGTCGTGCTCTATTTTAAAATCATGGCGTACATTTTTTGAAATGCCGGCTTTTAATTCTTTATAAGCTATAGTATCGCGCCGGCCTAATGAGTACATAAACTCGCTAACTGCCAGGTGGTATGCCGAATAACGCAGCAACCTGTCGCGAGAATTAACCGCCACTATAAAACCAGCAAAATCAGCTTCATCCTCGGCTCCGTACCCCATCTGGTGCGACATTTCGTGGCAGGCCACAAACGGCCGGTTAAAAACCGGCATCTGGTAATTGATCTGCGCTTCGGAGGTAAAAGGATTATAATATCCCGATGTACCAATATAGTTGAGCAAAAATGTTAGCAGCGAAGGCTTAATATCGGGATGATACGAACGAAAACTAACAGAATCTGTTGAGAGCGATTTTACAGCCTGTACGGCAGTTTGATAAATAGTACTGTTTGTTTGGGCCATATCGGCATGAGTAACGCGTGCCCTGGTAATATTAGCACTATCAATAAGCAGTTTGGTTACGGCTCTCAGATCGGCAGTGGTAAAGGAGGTATCTCTCAAATTTAATCGTTCGGCAGCTGATGGCCTGAAATAATTCATACCCCAGAAAAGATAAAAAGCTAATATGCCTACCTCAACGCCTATAACCAGTCCTAATAATTGCATCCCTATTATTTTAAACTGTTTTTTAAAAAGCAGTTTAAAAAGCCCAACCATCTTATAAATTAAATAAGCTATAACCGCGATGTATAACACATCGCCAATACTAAACGGAAATAAGTTTAAAACAGGATGAAATACACTGCAAATGAATATATAAAAACCGCCGGAGTAATACCGCTCAACAGATGACGGGTAATTTGCCCATTGCATCAGCATAAAAACAGCCAGTGTTAATAATAATATGGCAGCTATTCGTTTTAATAAAATTTTTGTAGCGGGGTTATAACGCATTGGTTGCGTAAATATAGAAGTAATAGTTGTTTGTTAAAATAATACTCCCGCTAATAGCAGTAATGATTCTTCATTATAAAAAAAGCCCCCAATTCAGGGGGCTTTAATGCGATCAGGTTAATTAAAAAATCTTTACTTGATAGAAACAGGTACTTCAAATGTATCCCATCTTAAATTGAAACCTGTTTTATTGATAGCATAGGTAAGGCTTTCCTGTTTTGGAGCGGTTTTTCCTTTAACAGTAACCCTTAGCTGGTCGTTGCTTTCTTTGTAGGTATATGCGCCCCATTGCTTCGGATTTTTGTCGAAAATAAGTGTCCATGTGCCGCTTGCAGACGGGATAACAAAAAATGCATATCTACCTGCCGGAAGCGGTTTACCTTCTACCTTTATGGCTTTGCTGGTAGTAATGCTGGTAGCCGAATCTGCACCGGCACGCCATACCTTATCAAAAGGCACCAGTTCGCCTAATACTTTACGGCCCTTTACGTAAGGACTGCCGTATTTAATTTTAATGGTTGAACCTGCTACCACCGCAGTTGTGCTATCATGCGGGCTTGCCGGCTTTTTGTTTTGTGCTTGCGCAAAAGTTGCTGTTAAAAGCGCAACTGCTACAAGCATTGCTGCTTTTAGTTGAAATACTCTTCTCATATTTTTCATATTTTATTGTATAAATATAAGATGAAATTTATTTGATTATCCACTGTCATGATAAATAAAAGTGAATTTAACACATCAGAAAATAAATATTCCAGACAATTGAAACTAATTGATATACAGAAGCGTTATATTATAAGAAAGCCACATTGCAGTTAGGAATTGACCTTAGGGTTTCATAGCCTTAAGGTTAAACAATTGTTGTGGTTTTTTTTAACCCTTGCCGCAAGGCAGGGGTTTTTTATTTTTTTGCAAGTATGCACTATTGCTGATCAGCATTTTCTCTGATCTCTTCCCAGTAAATGGTTTCGCAATAAATGCCATTTTGAATAGCTACCTTGTTTTTTACTTCCTGCAATTCGGCCCTGATCTCCCCGGCAGAACGTTCACTGCTTATGGAGTGATAATAAATTACATAACCAGTTTTACTGTTTATAAATTTATAATGTCTATCAGCGGGTTTCATGTATAATGAGCTTGTGTAACTATAATAACAAGGACGGGCATATTGTTTTATCCAGACTTAAATGTTACACAGAATTTTAAGAGAAATATATCTGGGATGAACCTGGTTAGCATGCTTTAAAAAGCAATGCCATGTCTGCAAGTTCGTTATCAGTAATTGACTCGGGATTTTCAAATTGCTTCATAATTATATTCGCAGGGAAATTAATGCTCCCTCCCGATGTTTTAACCATAACACCTTTATCAAAAATACTATGGTTTTTATAGTCGCCAATGAGGTAATTATATTGCGATAGCCTTATCAATAATTCAACAATAGCATAAGTAGGCAAATGGTGTTTAGACATGCAGCAAAGATAAGCCAACCATTTGATAATATTTAATTAACACTACATTAACAATAGCGTGACTTTTAACAGCAAATTAATATCTACATTTATCGGCGATACAATCAATGGTTTAATTAAGTTAAGAAACTAATATACAGTATTTTAATTACACCAATATTTAAAGAACAGGATCATAAAGATTTAACTATGTCGATACTCCCTAACTCTAATAAAATTTTTTATGATTTGTTTAACAGGATTGCGGCCAATGTTGTTGAAATGGCAACTCTGTTAAATACTGCCGTAAACTCTAAGGATATTTTTGAGCAAAAGTACAATTTTACCCATATTGATAAATTAAAGATCAAGAGTTACGAGGTTACTCACCAGGTTTATTCAGAGTCGGGTAAACAACTGGTATCTCCATTTCAGCGCAAGGACATGTGCGACCTGGCTGCCGCCATTGATGATGTTGCCGATAGTATTGCCATGGCCTCGCGCAGAATACACCTGTACGATGTGCCACAGATAACCCCACCTATTATTAGCCTGGCAAGCCTCATACTCCGAACAAGTACCGAATTGCAAAAGGCCATCAATGCCATGAACAACCTGGGTAACTCGGCTCATATATTTGAGCTTTGCAGCAGCATCAAAAAACTGGAGTATCAGGCTGATACCGTTTATAACGAAGCTTTTGCCGATCTGCTGGCCAATGAAACCGATGCCATACAGCTTATAAAATATACCGATGTTTTTATGGCGATGGAAACCGCTACAGACAGCTGCGAAGATGCCACGCTTATTATTGAAAGCATCCTGATAAAAAACGGTTAATAGTATAAATCCATTTTATCATCTGCCAAATAAAAAAGCGATGCTGAACTATTTCAGCATCGCTTTTTTATTATTTACTTTTACCGCCGCCATTGCTGCCTGCATTGTCTTTAGGTTTTTCTAAAGGAGGTGTATCGGGGCTGTTATTCGTATCGTCGTCTTTATTGTCCCTGTTATCTCTGTCATCCTTCTTAAAGTCGAGCTTGCCAAATTTGTAGCTCAGGCTTATACCAAATGAACGTATAGGTACCTGCCTGATGTTTACCTGGTTAAAGTTGCTGCCAAATGTTGTTGAACGCTGGCCAACAAAATTGGCAAACGGATTTGACGCCGTAAGCCCAAAGCTGAATTTTTTATTCAGGATCATTTTACGCATAGCAATGTTGTAGAACACAAATTTAGGGTCGGTTCCCTGAATGTCTTTTTGCGATGACCTGTAGTTACCAAAAAACTCGGCGCTCAGGTCATGCCCAAAATTATACTGCACATTCATGTTAATACGGTAAGAAAAACCGGTTACGCTCTTGCTGCCCGGATTATTGCTGGTACGCGCAGAAAAGAACATATTTGAGCGTACGCTCAACTTGTCCGTAATAGGTACTGAACCATACAGGTTAATGCCTTCGCGTGTTTGTGATCCCAGGTTATACCGCTGGCTTAATGATACCTGCGAATAAGTAACACCATTTACTACAAGCGAATCATAAAAAGTGGTGAACTGCTGTATATCATTGGTGTTGTGGCGGTAAAACGCGGCTATATTAATGTTTGCTCCTTTATCAAATGATTTATTGTAACCGAGTTCAAAATTATTGCCAAGCTCGGGCTTAAGGTTAGGGTTACCGGTATTGATGTTATGCGGATCGCTGATATTTAAAAAGGGGTTCAGGTCGCCATAATCGGGGCGCTGCACACGCCGGGTATAGCTTATTTTGATAGACTGGCTGTTTCCCAACTTATGAGATAAAACCAATGATGGCGCCAGTATATTATAATTGGGGATGTTTGTACCCTCAAAATCAGCTTTAGTGGTGGTGTACTCATCCCTCAAACCGGCCTTTATATCCAGAAAGTTATTAAACACCGATGTGGTGGCCGACAAATAATAGGCATATATTTTACGGTGATATGAAAAGCCATAAGTTTGATTGGCATTAGGCACAAACACGCCGTCTTGTAAAGTGTCGGTTATAATATTGTTGTTAATGTTATTAAAGTCGAGCTTGGCGCCGGTTTCAATGGTAAAGCTTTTACTTACAGGGTGAGTATAATCGACAGAAATATTGGTTTCCCTGTCTTTACCGGGGTTATTATTTGATATACCTGACGATGGTATGTCTGCGTTTAAATAATCCTGCTGCTGAAAAGAGCTGAAAGTATTGCGGCCAAAACTTTCGGTGTACAACACATTAAGCTCCTGCCCCTCTTTTTCAAATGTCTTTTTATAATTTAAGCTTACATCTGTTGATGTACCGTTAAACTTACTGCTTGAGTTACGGATGCTTTTAAAGTCGGATATTTCCTCACCGAGCGCGTTTACTTGTCTTTGATCCTGGTTGGTAATGCCATTGCCATGATTACCGAAATGATTAAACCCGATAGAGCCGGTAAGATCATCATGCTTGCTGATATTCCAGGTAAGGTTTAAGCCCGATTCATACCCGTTGCGGGTAAAATTACTGCTGCCCTGTTGAAATAGGGTTGTGGTATTATGCGCTGAATCTGTTGAAGTACGGTTACGCGTGTTTGGCGAGTTACTGTTAAGCTGGGCATTACCGCTAAAAAAAGCGTTTACGCCAAAATTTCCCTTACGCACATTGAGGTTAAACGAGCCGTTTTCACGGCGGGTACCTGCCGATAGGTTAACACTTCCGTTTACCCCCTCTACCCGGCTATCCTTTAAAATAATGTTCACAATACCACCGGTTCCGGCCGCATCATACTTGGCCCCAGGACTTGTAATTACTTCTATGCTCTTGATCTGACTGGCCGGTATGCTCTGAAGTGCATCAGCAAGGCTGGCCCCAAAAATACTGGAGGGCTTTCCGTTTATTAAAAACCGAATATTGGAATTACCCTGCAGTTCCACATTGCCGTCAATGTCAACGGTTATCTGCGGTACTTTTTTTAAGATATCAATAGCCACCCCACCCTGCGCGCTCAGGTCATTTTGAGGGTTATAAACCATTTTGTCTATCCTGTTTTCAACAGTTGGGGTTTTAGCAACTATAGTTACACCTTTTAACTGGTGCGGTACAGGAGCCAGCAGTATTTCACCTATTACTGTGCTGGCGCCATTTTTAACAATTACATGCTCAATGATGCTACGCTGATAACCTAAAAAATCGGCCGTAACCTTATATTCTCCGTCTGGTATATTATCCACTGTAAAACGTCCCTTAGGATCGGTACTGATGCCATTAAAAGGCGATGTACTACCTTGCTTATAGACAGATACTGTTGCATAGTCTACAGGCTGTTTGGTAGCAGCATCAGTAACCTTACCGCTTATTTTACCCTTGGCGGCGGGATTAACCTGAGCTTGTACGCATACAGTAAAAAAAGTAAACAGAAACAGGATATAAATGGCTTTCATTGATTCAACAGGGCTTTAAGCTGCGAATTTGAAAAGAAAGATTGGATAAATATTGAATTTTATGAATTGTTGTGTATTTGTTACAAAAAGGTTAATAAATTAGCATAACGATTGCCATAATATTAAAATATAAGCACTATAGTACCTGCGATAATGAGCAGGGCTCCCGACGCGGTTTTGAAGGTAAGTGGCTCTCCCAGAAACAAAACCGACAACACTATAGCTATCGCCACGCTCAATTTATCAACCGGTGCCACCTGCGACACTTTCCCCAATTGCAGCGCTTTAAAATAGCATATCCATGAAAGCCCGGTGGCACAGCCCGAGAGTATAAGGAATGTCCAATTGGTTTTGGTTAAGCCACTTATACCGTTGTTATTACCTTTAAACAATACAATGGCCCAGGCCAGTATCAATATCACCACGGCACGGACAGCAGTAGCCAGATCGGTATCCACCCCCTTTATGCCTACTTTGGCAAATATTGCGGTAAGTGCAGCAAAAAGTGCTGATAGTAAGGCGTATATCCACCACATAGTTTCGCTGATTTTAAATTAATAACTGATGCTATAATTGTACAATTAACGTGCTAATTTGCTTACCTATTCTGTAGTAAATCTGTTTTGGCTTAATTATTCGGTTCAGCTCAACTTTTAAATTTATTGTCTTGTGCTGCTAAATTAGTCCAGGCTGCCCATAGTTCAGTGATGGAAAATTATAATCTCATAAAATTTATTTAAGTTCGGCACAGTTTGAACAAGGCACCCGAAAACCCCTCCCAAACAATTTTAAGGTATTGGTTTTCAAGTATCCATAAGCATTTTTATATAAAATATTCGTGAAATGTTTATGAAGTTTTTGCTTTGTATGATAATTTTTTACTAAAAAATGATATTTTCAACACGTTATTGTTATCTTTAACGTTTACAATTTATATGACTAAGAAAACTGATTTTGTTTATTCCCAGGAGTCTGAACCTCATCGCATTCGTACTAAAAAAATCTTAAAGCAATTTCCCGAGCTCAGAAAGCTGATAGGTAAAAACCCCAATACCATATTTGCAATTATAGGTTTAGTGGCTTTCCAGGTAGTTTTAGCCTGGTTTCTGCGCGACCAATCATGGTGGCTGATTTTTGGTGCAGCTTACTTATTAGGTGCCTTTGCCGATCATGCTTTGTTTGTAATGATACATGAGTGTACCCACCAGTTGTTGTTCAAAAATCGTAACGCCAACCGCTGGGCTTCTATGTTTGCCAATTTACCGCAGATATTGCCAAGCGCCATATCCTTTGAAAAATATCATATCAAACACCACTCTTTTCAGGGAGTACATGAACTTGACGCAGATTTACCGAACAAATGGGAAGCCAAACTGATCAATAATTCGTTTTTTGGCAAAGCGCTTTGGCTGCTGTTTTTCCCTGTTTTTCAAATTTTCCGCTTATCAAGGCTCAGAGAAATTCACCCTATTGATGGCTGGATAGTTACCAACTTTGTACTGCAAGCTGTATTTACAACTGCTATATGGTATTTTATGGGTTGGCCGGCCGTGGCGTTTTTACTGTTAAGTTTCTCTTTTTCGGTTGGCCTGCACCCGCTTGGTGCCCGCTGGGTTCAGGAACATTACCTCACCCACAGTGTGGAGCAGGAAACATACAGCTATTATGGCAATTTTAACGTAGTAGCCTTTAACGTGGGCTTTCATAATGAGCATCATGATTTTCCTTCTATCCCCTGGAATAAACTTCCACAAATAAAGAAAACAGCGCCCGAGTATTATGATACACTTTACTATCATACCTCATGGACCAAGCTATTTTTACGTTTCCTGTTTGATCGTGAAATTTCATTATTTAACCGCATCCTGCGTAAAGACCGCGGGCGGGTTGCGCTTACTGATATATCAAAGCCCGATATAGATCTGGTTAAAACCGATTCTTTAAAACCCGCGCTTGAACCAATTGTCAAATAAAAAAAATTGGATAAAGAGGTTCTTTTAAAGGCAAGGCCATTAAGTTAAGGCCTTGAAAGCTTAAAACAAAAAAACCGGATCGTGATCCGGTTTTTTTGTTTTAAAGGATGTTATACCTGTATTTTATTTATTCTACCCTGGGATTAGGTTCGCCTTTACCTGTAGTGATAAGGTTTTGCAAACTACCCTTAATATAGCTGCTCCACGCATCAAAGCAAACATCATAACATTCATATGCCGGAACCAGCCCCCAGTGGGTGAAAAGGAGCTGCGTTTTTCCGTCCTTTTCAGAAATATCAAAGCTGATCTTTGTACCTATCCACTCTGTTTTGTCTTCCGTGAAACTGAAATAGTTGTCCAGTACCTGCCAAACTACTTTTTTGTCGGGTATTACTTCTATTAATTTCATGGTGCATTTATGAAGCTCCCAACGCTGGTAGGTAAACTCATCGTTGAGTTGCTCTGTACCGCCATCAATCCTTTCGGACCACCACCCGCGTACATTATTCACCGCATTAAATACTTCTTTAGGGGTGTTATCTACCGAAAATGTAGTGTTAAAATCTGGTGTAGTCATTTTTTTTGTTTTTTTTAGTTAGGTAATTTGTTATTTAATAAGGTTTCTAACTTTTTCAGTTTCGATGCCCAGAACTCATCAAAATACGAGAGCCAGGCCTGCAGTTCTTCGAAGCCTTCCTTTTTCAGCGTGCAATATCGCTCCCGGCCCATATCCTGGATGGAAATAAACCCGGCTGTTTCCAATATCTTAATGTGCTTTGATACGGCAGGTCGGCTCATATCGAAATTAGCTGCAAGGCTATTGATTGTAAGACTATTAGCCGACAGCATCATCAGCATCTTTCTCCTGCTGGGATCCCCGATCACTTGGAATACATCAAGCGTTGGTATGGCCATGTTGTTTGGCGTTTAAAAGTTTATTAATATTTTCGAGCTTTTCCACCCAGCCCTGGAGCAAACCATTGTAAAAATCCAGGTTTTCTTTTTTGGCGAAACCGCTATGCTCCAGGAAAAGCTCAGTGCCTTTATCCTTCGGCTCCAATTTCCATATCACTACAGAATCAAGCGAAATTTCACCCCCACCGGGACCGCTCCTCCAGGAGTAGGAAAGTTTTTTAAATGGTACTATCTCTAATACTTTGCAGTAAAAGATACCATCGAAATCCAGGCTGGGTATGGGCCCGGTTCTAAATTGAAAGTCAAACCCGATGATGGGTTGAAAATTATTTTTCATGAGCCATTGCTCCATCAGTTCAGATTTCGTGAGGTACTCCCAAACCATTTCAACCGGATGAGAGAAGGAAAATTGGTGTTTAATAATCTTTGCCATAATAGGTAACTTTTAAGTTACTCAAATGTAAATGTAACTTCTGAGTTACGCAAATATTTTTTAAAAATAAATTTCCCTTGATAATGTTACTATATCACTTAAACTTGATGACTTTCCTTTTAAAAGACTTTTAATTGGCAATGTTTCCTGTTCAAAAATCAATCAACACTTATAAAAATCAATATAAAATTTATTATAATTGCTAATATTTTTAGCAATATGGATTTAATTAGCACAGCAGACCAGCTCATTATATTTAGCCGCTATATTGGGCAACAGGTAATGATCAACAGCCTTTTAAATAATGAAATATCCTTTGGCACCCTTATGGGAGTTAAGCAAAACGGCATATTAGTTAGTATCAAAGGTGTAAACCGCTGGCTGCCGCTTTACGACGATTTTAAAGTTTGCGAAATAAAGTTGCTGCTAAAGCCGCTGAATAAATTAACTCCTGATATTATCACCGTTGCAAACAGCCTGCCCGTTCAGGCATTTATAACACCTTATTATCAGCAATCGGGATTTGATATGCCGGTTTTTATAGCTCCTGGCCATCCCTGCAATTGCAGATATGTACAGGAACTTGATCTTGCCGATTACAGGTCGGTAACAGAGATCTTTCAGCATAATACGCTTTTGCATGCGTTTGAATCTGCCTGAAGACTGGTGGCCGACAACCCTCAATTTTACCTTTTCAGTTAATCAATTCCCTCATTGTTTATCCCTTAGGCGCATTTAATTAATGCGATCTTCATAATATTTTGGTTAATTTGCGTTATTATTTGCAACAAATAATGAGCAGATCAAAAAAATTAAAATTAATAGTGCCGTTAGTCATCCTGATCTTTGTGGGGGCCTTTGCCAAGCACAGGCTATTTGACAAAGCGACGCAATCTGGTACGCTCAGCAGCAAACAAATGGGTGAAACATCCGGAATAGCGGCATCATCCATCAACCCTGATATTTATTACGTACATAATGACAGCGGCGATACCAGCCGCTTTTTTGCGATAACCCCCAACGGTAAATTAAAAACTACCATTTATTATAACGGCCTGAATAGTTCTTTAGGCGTGCGCGACTGCGAAGATATAGCAGTAGGCCCAGGGCCTGTTAGAGGCAAAAGTTATGTTTATATAGGCGATATTGGCGATAACAATAACGTGTGGCCCTATATTACTATTTACCGCATCCCTGAAAAAAAATCATGGGCAACGGATAGTTTAACTAATGTTACCGCCACTGCCATTAACCTGAAGTACCCTGATGGTGCAAAAGATGCAGAGACATTGATGGTTGACCCGGTTGAGAAGCTTTTTTACATTGTAACAAAACGTGGCGACACCGTAAATGTGTATACCGCCCCGCTAAAATCAGCCGCGCATGATACCCTCACCCTCACCAAACGCGCAAAACTCTTTTTCCCGGGGTTCAGTCCGTTTAAATGGATAACTGCCGGGGATATATCAAAAGACGGGCAGCAGGTTTTGTTAAAGAGCTATGAAAAGGTTTACTACTGGCACCGCCAGCCTCATGAGCACATCTGGGAAACTATGGTAAGAAAACCGGAGGAGCTACATTACAAAGCAGAAAAACAGGGTGAAGCGATTGGGTTTACACCCGATGGCAAAGGGTACTATACCACCAGCGAAGGCGTATTTGCCCCCATTTACTACTACGAAACACCAGAATAAACTGGTTTTACTATTTTCAATTGTCATCGACCAAAGGGAGAAATCTTATAAAAGCAGTGTATGCGCTTATAAGATTTCTCCTCGTGCCTTACGACGGGTGATAGCCTATTTTCAATCTGTCATGCACATATTATTTACTTACCTTAACCAGCATAACACCATGCGGCGCTACTTTAGCGCTGAATGTTTTACCGGTTGTTACAATATATTTCTGCTGCCATACATCCCTGAACTTAGTATAATCCTTTAATACAGGATCATTTTTATTAAGACTGATGGTTTGATATTTGTCAGACAGGTTAAATAGCCCTATGGCTTTGCCGCCATCTTTCAAATCCTTTACCCATATCTGGTAGTTGTCGCTTTTAACATACTTATTTGCTCCTTTGCCCAACGCGTCCTGGTCAATGGCCAGCACCTCATCATTGGTGAGCAAATTAAGAGTAAAGCTATCCAAATGGCTCATATCGCAACCAATAAGTAATGGCGACGAAAGCAGGCTCCATAAGCTGATATGTGTGTATTGCTCATCATAAGTAAGGCCGGTATTATGCAGGCTCGGCCCCCATCCTACTTTTCCTACAACCAGCATATCGGGATCGTTAAAATGCCCGGGCTGCGAAAACGGTGCGGCCTTGTCCTGGTTAAACCCAATTGACGACATGCTTCTCCAGGTGTCTTGTATATCGCCGGTAGTACGCCAGCTATTGCCGCCCACTTCAGCGCCCCACTCCCATACGTTACCCCAGCCGTATTGACAAAGGCTGTACATAATATCACGATTTATTTTATTAAGTGAGGTACGCATTACCTGGTAAGGTTTTTTGAGGCCTGCCAAATCTGGTTTGGGGTCGATTTCTGAATAGGCGCACCAATCGTATTTTAAATAATCAATTCCCCAGTCGCCATAAGTTTGCGCGTCCTGATCTTCATGCTGCCAGCTCCCTAAAAAGCCGCCGCAGGTACGCGGTCCCGGCGATGAGTAAATGCCCATGCGTAAACCCAGACTATGCACATAATCGCTCAGCCCTTTCATATCCGGAAATTTACTGTTGGCAACAATCTTTCCGTCGGGTTGGCGCTGTTCGGCCTCCCAGCCATCATCTATATTGATATAAGCCCAGCCATGTGCACTTAATCTGTCGGCCATAGCCTTGGCCGATGTGCGTACTTTTTTATCATCAACGCTTAAACCCCAGGCGTTCCAGCTGTTCCAGCCAAGTGCTGGTGTTAAGCCGATATTATCGCCGATAACAATAGTAAACTCTTTAGTTTTGCGGCCCAGCCTGTTGCTCACTGTAAATGTTACCGGGTACGAACCTTTTTGTGCTACCGTTCCGGTGATGATACCTGTTGAGGCATCCAGCTTTAAACCTTCTGGCAAGCCTTCCGCTTTATAGGTAAGCGGCTTGCGGCCGGTCGCGGGTATCAGATACAGGAATGGGTTACCCGGACGGACGCCAAAAACCTCGGCACCGTTTATTTTGGGTTTAGCCGAAGGATATGGTGTAAGCAGGTATGGTGTTGTTTCGGTTTGCGTTAATACCTTACCCGATTTTTCGTCGGTGAAAGTATAATTAATGGTATATGATTTTCTTGCTAAACGAGCTATTTCAAATGTATAGGTAAACGGTTTACCAATGGTAAAGGCGGCATCGTTTGTTTTTTCATACAAAACCGTGTTGGTTTCGGGATCGGTTACTTTAAATGCCAGTTTACCTTTGTAATCGTAATGATTGGTGGTAACCAGTTTAACGGCTTTGCTCAGGCTGTTACGTTCGCCGTAATTAAAATCGGCTTCGGTATCAACATTTACATGGTCCATCACATCGGCCATGGCAATACTAAAGTTGGTGCCATATATACCGCCGTCGCCGCCGGTATCATAAATACGTACAGCCAAAACGTTCTCTTTATCCCATAAGATAGCAGGATTATTTGCGGCAATAGTGTAGCTCCGCGGACCATAAAAAGCTCCTTTCATAATATCGCCGGTTTTGCCTCCGAACTTGCCTATCAGCTTGCCGTTCAAATAAACCTCATCATTGTCATCAACACTACCCAGGTTTATACGCAAGCTGTCCTTTAAGAATGCTTTTTCTTTTAGTGATGAAGGGATAACCACATGTATACGGTACCAGCCAAAACCATTATAATTGGGGTGCCCTTCCTGCTCCCAGCTATGGGCCACGTTAACGGCTGCCCAATGCTGATCGTTAAAAGTTGGTGATGCCCATTGCGTAGAATCACCTACGGCCAGCTTCCACCCGGTGGTTAATGAAATGTTTTGAGCCGAAGCGTTTAAAAAACACGCGGCAAGTACTATCAGTACAAGTAGTTTTCTCATTCAGGTAATTATTTAGGTATAACGGTTTTGTTTTCCGGGCGAACCGGAGAAGCTAAGATACATTATTCGTAAATAAAATGTATGCTTAACAATTATTCTTATTTAAGAAAATATCAATTGCTTGCGTGTGGTGTATAGTTAGTTAACAACCGTAAAACGCGCCTATAAAATCCCTGTGTAATAATTCAATGGTTTTATCATGAACCAGTAAAACTTAACCTGTAGTTCATGATTACTTTTAATGTGGTCTTTAATTTTGATTATTGAAAAACAAGATCCATGAAAAGGAAATTCTTAACAACTACCCTGTTAATTTGCTGCTTTTTAGCCAGCTTTGCCACTGTAGCCGATTTTTCTGGCATGTGGACCGGCACTTTAAAAACTGATTCGGGCGAAGTATATCCACTGCTTTATAACTTTAAAGTAGATGGTGATAAACTAACCGGAACAGCCAAAACCCCTAAAGGCGACCTGCCCATTGACGATGGTAAAATAACCGGTACCGACTTTAAATTTACCGTAACCCTAGGGGAACTGGAGATTGAACATACCGGTAAAATATATGATGATTCTATCAGTGTTGACATAGCGGCCAATGGCAGCAAGGCACATACTGTGCTGATGCGGAAGAAGTAGGCTTAAGGGATATAAGGAATGAGAGAGCCCCCTCTAAGTCTCCCCAAAGGGGGAGACTTTAAAAGCTTTTTTTAAAGCCCTCTCCTTTGGAGAGGGTTGGGTGAGGCTTCAGAATTTTTTGATATTGCTACTTATCTTCCGTAGTATCCCGCTCTACCAGTTCCATGCCGCATTTGGGGCAAACGCCGGGCTTATCGACACTTACGCCGGGGTGCATGGTGCAGGTATATTTACCCTTCTTTTGCTGCTTTTCAGTTGAGTGTCCCCCGCCATTGCAAGCTATTACAGCAACTAATGATAAAGCAGCCAGGCACCAGATTATGATTGATTTTTTCATGGTCATTTATTGTTAATAAAGGAAGCAAAGCCAAACAGTGATACAACCAGCACACCTAAGGCGGCCAACATACTTACTATATCCCGAACGTCTTTACCGGCCCAGGTCATGCCAAAATATTTGTGCAGAAAAATAAACGACAGGCCCTCGGCCCTGTCAATACCGGCAACTTTGGTGGCCAGTTTAGAGGTAGTTGTTTCTATGTACCAGTTGTCGCCGTTAGGGTAGCCTACCCGTTCAACCGGCAGGCGCTTATTGATAAATCCGTATTCTTCATCAAACTGTTTAATTACATCTACCTTAACCCTGCCTTTAAAGGTTTTTAAACCCGACGCAGTGGTATGATAGTAGGTGCTTAAAAAACGCGCGTAATCTTCGTCGCCAAGTTCCTGCTCTTTGCCGGTCAGGGTATTAAAATAAAGCACCTGTCTTTTATTGTCTACCACCTGGTAATAGGTATTATCGTAAAAACTCGCCACTCCTGTCTTTTTAATTGTGCTATCGGCCAGGGGTAGTTCCAGGTTTGAAAAACCTAACTGTTTGCGGTTAATCACCTGTCCGTAATCTGCCTTAAAGGGTTCATTATTATACAGCTTCACAAACAAATGGAACGCGCCACTGATAACAAATGTGAACATCACAAAGGAAACAATGATACCTATCTGTCGGTGATAACGATGCGTAACCCGATTAGCCTCTGTTCCCTTTACTTTTTGGTTTTGCCTGATAGTTTTGAACTTTTTCCATAGTAAACCATATATGGTTAATCCGCTTAGGAGGGTAAAGAGCATAATACTTACAATCACCAGTAAAAACGCGTTACGAAAAGTATCGCCGGCTATATCGGCCAAAAACTGCCAGGTATGGAACTGCTCAAACACCCACAAAAACGCTTTGCGGGTGTTATTGTTAAAGGTTCCCATGCGACTCTGGCCTGTTTCGATATAAACATCCATTCCGTCGGGGCGGTTAAAAGAAACCTTCCAAACAGGCAGCAGCCGGTTAATAGGTTGATACTCGCCATCGAAATTGGTTTGCAGCACAATACTTTTCATGGTAGATGTAGAGTCTTGTGTAAAAAAGCGGGCAAGGTATTCTGCATATTGTACATCGCCGTTTGGCAGTAATACTCCATCGGTGGCCGAATAATAATTGTAAGTGCTATCCTTTCCTAATACTTGGTAAAACGTGCCCTTAGTAAAATGGACAAGATTAAAATTCCGCAGCTCCTGCAGGTTATTCTTATCCATTACCTGCTGAATAGATAAAGCGGGCTTCATTTGGTTTTGCGACAAGGGTTTAAACACCTCCCGGGCAATCTGGGGCCTGAACCAGTTTGACATAAACGGGTGCGACAAGCCGCTCAGCGTCCAGAAGATTACCGGTACCAGCGCTATCAGCCCCAGTATGCGGTGCCATTTATAAAATTTACTTTTTACTGCTGATGGTGCCATAATCAATATTTTGAAAATGAATAACTGATGCCTAAAGTGTATGTACGCGGCGGCGCGGCGTTGTAAGTATCGCCATACTGGTTACTGGTTACTGTTGTGGCATACAACTTATTGGTTAAATTGAGCACATTAAACCAAATGCCCGCTCCCTTGAGTACGCTGCTTTTAATATCATAACCTAAACGCAGGTTGTAAATATCATAACCGCTATAAGTTTTGGTATTGGCAGGGTTGGTATAATACTGATTTATATGCTGCCACTCGGTAGCTATCCTGAAACCAGGCAAATATACAGGCTTATAGGTAAGCTCCGAATTGGCTATCCAGGCAGGCGCATTATTCATTCGGTTGCCATTATAGCTGATTACTGTATTGGCACCGGTGCTGTAATTGGTAGTTACTTCGCTGTATTTCAGGTAGGTGTGCCTTGCATTTGTACCACTAAACCTAAAGGTAAGTTCCTTTACGGGAGCCAGCGTCAATGCATACTCCACACCCCGGTGACGGGTAGCACCTGCGTTTTGGTTTTGTGTGGTGTTATCTGGCAGCAGTTGGTTAATGATCTCGTTATGCCCTTCCAGATCAAAAAGACTCAGTTCAAAGTACAGTTTTTTATCAAACGCCGAAAACCAACCCCCTACCTCGTAATTATCGAAAGTAGCCTGTTTTAGTGGGGTTAACTGACGCGAACTATACAGGTCACCGGTCTCAGGTGGTTGAAAGCCCACACTATAATTAGCATATAAACCCTTGTTGCTGCCAAGGTTATACGTAACACCCAATTTAGGCGCCAGTATATTAAAGTTGTTGGTTTCCTGCTGTTTGTACTTGCTTTGATCCGGAGGTAAACCATTGGTAAAATCATAATGTACACGATCATAACGCAAACCACCTACTATGCGCAGGGCTTCAACCGGTTTTATCTCGTATTGCAGATAAGCCGCGGTATTAAAAAGCTTAATGCGGTAATCGTCTATATACCTGCCCGTGTTGGTGAAGCCGGTGTAGTAATTGTTTTGTACATCTTTGTCGATGTTCAGAAACTGGGCGTAGTATGAGCTGGGACTGTCATCCATATAAACACCCGCAATTAAGCGCGAATGCAGGAAATCAAAATCGGTACGGTGCTGTGCAAGTACACCATAGCTCTGAAACTTCTGGTCATTAACCTGCCCGTTTGAGCTCAGATATTTGCCGGTATTATCCCTTACATCCGAAATATAGTAGCTGGGCAGCTGCGCTGTTGAGTTATCCCTGAAGAACAGGGTTACAAAGGTACTGTTCTTATCGTCCCACTGATGATCGAGCCGGGTACTGGCCCTGAATGCTTTTACCTTACGATAAGTAAAACGCGAATTGGAACCATAACTGCGGTTATAAAAGTGTGCGCTATCCAAGCTGCCCGGAGTTTGCGTATTGAGATAATTGTAGGCCGCTGATGTAGTTAAACGGGTGGAAGGGCTAAAATCATACGTGGTTTTAAAGTTGCCCGAGTACTTGTCAAAGTCAGAATAATCCTGCCAGCTATCGCGCTGACGCGCTATATATCCACCCACGTACAGGCCAAACTTACCCTGGCTGAAACCACCATCGGCATCAACACGGCGGTAATGGTAATTATCGCCCTGAACAGATAAATTGCCTGCATAACCTGTCGGCGGGCCCTGCGTAATAAAGTTTACCGCTCCGCCAATGGAGTTACTGCCGTACAGCGACGAAGCCGGACCTTTGATCACCTCGATATCCTTAACACCCGACATGTTAATCTCATACAGCGAGTTATGGTTAAAGATACCCGTAGGGCGTATGGGCAAACCATCTTCCATATATAAATAGAGCGCATTATATGTAATTGGCTGGCGAATGGCCATGGTATGCTGCTCATTGCCTAAGTTAACCATGTAAACACCGGCCACCTTATTTAATAACTGGTAGAGCGCCGTAGCTTTGGTATCCTTAATTTGGGTGGAGTTTATTTTACTGATAGCGATGGGCGCATCCTGCCGGGCCTGCCCTTCCCTGCTGGCGGTTACAATAACCGGTTGGAGATCTACAGTGGACGGTTCCAGTGCTATATCAAGGCTTTGCCCTTTTAGCTGAGCAACCTCAACAATACGTGCATTGTAACCAACCATGGCAAATTTGAGCCTGGCTATATTTTGTATGTTAAGGCTAAAACGTCCCTTCGCGTTGGTCGTGGCCAGTTTTTCGCCATGAACAGCGTCTGCATTACAAACCGATGCACCTACTAATGCTTCGTGCGTATTGGCATCAGTTATGGTTCCCTGCAGGGTAGCCTGGCCGTAAACCAGCGGTGAAAGTGATAAAAAAAATATAAATAGAATTAAATATTGTTTCATGAATAGTGTATCAGGGACCTAAGCCCCGGTATAAAATTTCAGTGTAGGACATCAGTGTTCTCGGATTTTGACGATACCTATGGCTGTCATACTGAGCTTGTCGAAGCATGGTATGTGGGCCTCTGCGCGCAATCCTTCGACACGCTCAGGATGACAAGTCTCTCTTTTACATTGTGAACGATAGCTGCGTAAATTGCATCACTTGCTAACGCCCTGTGAGATTGCTTCGTTCCTCGCAATGACATATCTATACAACTTGACATAGCAAAGCCATCAATCCAAAAAAATCCGGGAAAAACAAAGTGGAAATTATCCTAACTGCGGAGGGTGGAAAACCATACCTGCAGGTTTGGGCGGCAAGGTACAATCATACGGGGTTACAATAACTTGCAACAGGCTGGAGTGGAATTTAATATCAGTTGAACTGATAACATAAACCTCCTGAAAGAGGCTTTTTTGCGATTGCCTTTCATCGCTGGCCTGCTTCTCCTCTGCCTGTTTTATCTTTTTCGAAAAATAACATTTACCATCGCAATGCAACCAGGGCTTGTTCCGGTTTTCGCAAAGCTTGGTAGCAATATAATTCTTGTTCAGTTCAAAACCCGCGTAAATAAAAAATCGCGAGAAATTAACTGTAACCAGCGAAAAGATGAGTAAATAGGCTGTTATACGTTGCAGCATGTTGCCGCAAAGGTAAGTCACACTTGTTAAATAATCAACCGTTAAAGTAAAAAACAAGTTTAGTTACCGCGTTTAAGTATGGCGCTCAGGTGCTGGCCTTTATATACAATATGCAATTTGATCGAATCGGGGTAAATTTTACCGGTATGCGGGGCATTGCCATCGGGTACGGGCACATTAAACGAAAAGTCATTTCCGTTTATCATGCCATCGGTAATATTTGCATCGCACTGCGGCATGTGTGCGGTGCCCGTAAGTTTACCGCTATCAACCTTAAAGGTATAATTTAGCTGAAAAGTACTGCTATCGGGAAGATTTAAAACACCCGTCCATTTGCCATTAATGTCTGAAATGGGGGCAAAGCAAACAACAAAAAACAACAAGAACGGAGCAATTGCAAACATCTTCTTTTTCATGGCAGGGAGCATTGCGGGCAGCATTTAATCATTTGCCGTTAAGGAGATACAAATGCCTGGTTAAAAAGTTTTACAAATAAAAAAACCTTACCAACTGGTAAGGTTTTTTGTAGTTATTGTATCTGAAAAAATCCCCGGATAATGCCCGGTGAAAATCATTTACTTTCTTCTGGTCTTTTTAATACCGAGTGTATTTTTGAACCGTTAATTTCCAGGTCGATGCCGGTAGAATCACCATAAAATTTACCGGTATGCGGTATATCCATCCCGCTGGTTGTTACACTGAACGAAAAAGTGGTACCGTCAGTTTTGCCGCCGGCAATTTCCACATCACCATCAGGAGTTAATGCGGTTCCGGTTAACTTATCGCCGTCAACCTTAAAATTGTACAACAAGGGGTATTCAGTACCATCGCCCATAACTAATTTTCCGGACCATTTGCCATTAAGATCAGCAATGGCTGCTAAACAAACCATAAAGCAACCTACCAGCATTGTAGTAGTAAAAATCTTTCTTTTCATAACTAATATTTATTTTACCTAAGATAATGTGTTTTTTGTTAAAAATCAGTTAAGTACAAATTATTTAAATCATCATTTAATAAGCAAAAACATACCTATAAGCATCATAACCACTCTATTTATTTTCACATATTAACTGAATGTTATTTAGCGGCACAAATAATTGTTTAATTTTGCCGCAATGAAAAAAGTGGAAGTATTAAAGCTGATGGACTTGATTGAAGATATCAAGAAACTTGACGAATTGATTGCGGCGAACCGTAAAAAAAAGACATCAGATTTTGTGCTGAACCAGTATGAGGCCAAGAAACTCAAAATGATTGGTTCCATTATCAATGAACTGGCCAATCCGCCCATCCAATCATTGGAAAGCTACCTGCTTATCAAAAAAATCCTGAACAAATACTATCCCAATATAGCCGAAGATGAACTTATGAACGACGGCGATATCAGTAAAATTATTGCTGTTATTGAAGGATGAGATTTTACTTTTGTTGCAACAAAAGTAAATGACAGTTATTGTTTCTTCCCGTTCTCTACGCTTTTAATCTCTTCTTTTCTGTCTTTCGCAAAATCAAAATGATCAAATTCGGGAGTTTGCGGTATGTCAAAGGTAAAGCTGCTAAGCGGGTCTATCTCAACGGTTATGTCTTCTGCTGTGAGGTCAACCACATGCCCTCCAAAAGCCTTATCGGCAGATAAAAAATGAAAATGATAACCGGCAATATGAGGGCCCTCTATCAATTTAGGAATCCGGAAACCAATCAGGTCGCCATTCATATCTGCATGATCAAAAAAGTGCTGCCTGTCGAGCATCGACGCCAGCGGTAAATAAGGTTTCTCAACCGGCGGAAAAGCGCGGGCTTTAACCAGTTTAAATTTGCCGCTTACATGTATGGCATAAATACCATTTTGGTTAGTGAGCAAACTATCCAGATAGCTATAAAATGCAGCTTTGTTTAGCGTGCCTGTATGTTTAAATACCCTAACCGGTCTAAAAAAGCAAACTACGGCATAGGGCGTTTTACCGGTATCAGCAATTTCTGTGGTTTTACCAGATGATTGGGTTTGGTATAGGTGACCATTAAAAACCAGCAGTTCGCCATCAAGCCTTGCCGGTGCCCCCAAGCCAAAATTACCATGCTGCTTCAGCTGCTTATATGGGTAATAAGCATCATACAGCCCTCCTATAAATGCCGAAGCCAAACCAGCGCTGAACAAATTATTTTCATTGGTATTTACCGGCTTTGTTTTTTGCTGGGCAGCAGCGGTAAAACTGTAACCGATGGTTGCCAATAATAAATAACAATACAGGGGTATTCTTTTCATAGCGGAAGATAATAAATGTTTGCAAAGCAATTATTTTATAAACAGGCATGCAAATATTTATAACCTTATCTATCTTAATTTTACTTTCCCCTTACGGTGATGCGGGATGCGTATTTTAGTTTTGTGGATATCATAAAAAGAGATAACATGAAAATAGAAATATGGTCGGATGTGATGTGCCCTTTCTGCTACATTGGCAAACGCCGGTTTGAAGCTGCCCTTCAGCAATCAGGACATCAGGGTGAAATAGAGGTTGAATGGAAAAGCTTTCAGCTAAACCCGTACATGAAAACCGATCCGTCTATAAATATTAACCAGTACCTGGCCGAAGCAAAAGGCTGGACGCTGGATTATGCCCGACAGATGAACGACCATGTGACCCAAATGGCCGCAGAGGTTGGTCTTACCTATAATTTCGACAAATCTGTTGTAGCCAATAGTTTTAACGCTCATCGTTTCAGTCACCTGGCTAAAAAACATGGCCTTGGCGATAAGGCCGAAGAGGCGCTGTTTAACGCATATTTTACCAATGGACTTAATATTGATGACCAGGATACACTTATTAAGCTGGGAACAGCCATTGGCCTCGACGCCGCTGAAATAAAGCAAGTGCTTGATACCGATGCCTATGCTGATGATGTAAAAAATGACATCAACGAGGCACAGCAATTGGGCATAAGGGGTGTTCCGTTTTTTGTATTGAATAATAAATATGGCATATCGGGCGCGCAGGCAGTCCCGGTTTTCCTGGAAACCATTGAAAAATCATTTTCCGAGTGGCAACTCGAAAATAACAAACCTTCATTAACCATTATTGAAGGAGACACATGTTCGCCCGATGGTGATTGTGGCTAATACAATAACAAGACCATCAGCAAATTACAAATTGCAACCGTGTAATGCACGTTAATGTAAAAAACGTTTAACGCATTAAACTGTAAATTAATTGCTATATCTTTGTAAGATCATATTGATAGTGTACTTTGTACACTTAGATGTAAAATTTACAATGATCGATACTGCCGTCTTACCTGCTCCAATATCAAAAAAAGCGCTTCGCATTGCTGTTGGGGCAATGTTTTTCATGGCCGGGCTAAGCTTTTCAAGCTGGGCGTCACGTATTGCCACGGTACAACAGGAACTCGGCCTTTCTGATGCCGCTTTAGGCGCCGTACTGTTTGCGCTGCCGGTGGGTTTAATGTGTTCGCTCCCCTTCTCGGGCTGGGTAATTACTAAAATAGGTAGCCGGAAACTATTGATAAGCGCCTTACTGGTATATTCTATGGCCCTGGTAACTTTAGGCCTGGCGCAGAATGCTTTTCAGTTAATTATTTGCCTGGTATGTTTTGGTTTTAGCAGTAACGCGGTTAATATATCAGTTAATACACAAGCTGTAGCTGCCGAAGAACTATATCAAAAACCCATATTGGCCTCGTTTCATGGTTTGTGGAGTTTGGCGGGGTTCACTGGCGCGGGTGTAGGTACTTATATGATAGCCAATGGCATTGCGCCTTTTCGTCATTTTTTAGTGATGATGGCTGTTATTTTTATTGGAGTTATTGTATCTGCCCGTTACCTTAAAGATGATAAAGTTGCCAGCACCGGCCCCGTTTTTG